>NZ_CP012697.1:0-2400000 GCF_001314225.1 Microbacterium sp. No. 7 | reverse complement strand
GCGCAGGACTGCGGGGAGCTGCTGGAGAGCCCGGGGCAGGCGCTGCCGCCGGGGGCGGCGACGGTGCCCTCTCCGGAGCGGTCCGTCACGCTCCTCGACGACTACGGCGGCGTGCGGGCGCTGCGCGTCGACGCGCCGGGGGAGGTGTCGCAGGTCGTCGTCGTGGCCGAGACCGCGCAGAAACGGCTGGTCCGCGAGATCTATGACCTCGCGGACCAGCCGTGACTCACGCTCCGGGGATCAGATCCCCAGCTGCGCGGCGAAGTCCGCCGCCTCCAGGCGCGCCTTGACCGCGCCGAGGAAGCGGGCGGCGTCGGCGCCGTCGACGATGCGGTGGTCGTACGACAGGGCGAGGTACACGTAGGAGCGCACCGAGATCGCGTCCTTGCCGTCGACCGAGACGACGCCGGGGCGCTTGATGACGACGCCCGTGCCGAGGATCGCGGACTGCGGCAGGAACACGACCGGCGTGTCGAAGAGCGCGCCGCGCGAACCCGTGTTGGTCAGCGTGAAGGTGCCGCCGGCCAGCTCGTCGGGCTTGAGCTTGTTGTCGCGCGTGCGCGCGGCCAGGTCGGCGATCTCGCGCGCGATCTGCGCGATGTCCTTCGAGCCGGCGTCGCGCAGCACGGGCGTGAGCAGGCCGCGCTCCGTGTCGACCGCGATCGAGAGGTTCTCGGTCGCGGGGTAGACGATGTCGGTGCCGTCCACCGTCGCGTTGACGATCGGGAACGCCCGCAGCGCCTCGGCCGCCGCGGCGGCGAAGAACGGCAGGAACGAGAGCTTGTCGCCCGTCTTCTGCAGGAACTCCGCCTTCACCTGGTCGCGGAACGCGGCCAGCCTCGTGACGTCCACCTCGACGACGGTCGTGAGCTGGGCGGTCTGCTGCATCGACGCGACGGCGCGCTCCGCCAGCACCTTGCGCAGACGCGACATCGGCTGGGTCGTGCCGCGCAGCGGCGACACCTCCAGGGGAGCGGGCGCGGCGGCGGGAGCGGCCGCAGCGGGGGCGGGCGCGGCGCTCGCGGCCTCTGCCGCCTTGAGCACGTCCTCCTTGCGGATGCGACCGCCCACGCCGGTGCCGGCCACGGTGGCCAGGTCGACGCCCTGCTGCTGAGCGAGACGGCGGACGAGCGGGGTCACGTACGCGACCGCGCCGTCGTCCGCCGCGGGCGCGTCCGCCGGTGCGGCAGGAGCCGGGGCTGCCGGAGCCGGGGCTGCCGGAGCGGGAGCCGCCGGAGCCGGAGCGGGGGCTGCGGCCGGTGCTGCCGGGGCCGGAGCCGGCGCGGCGGCGGGCGCCTCGGGCGCCGGCGGAGCGGGGGCCGCGACGGGCTCGGGGGCCGGTGCCTCCGGCGCGGCGGCGGGTGCCGGGGCGGCAGCCGGGGCGCCCGAGCCGACGCGGGCGAGGGCCGAGCCGACGGCGACGGTCTCGTCCTCGGCGACGAGGATCTCGACGAGCGTTCCCGCGATCGGCGAGGGGATCTCGGTGTCGACCTTGTCGGTCGAGATCTCGAGCAGCGGCTCGTCGACCTCGACCGTGTCGCCCACCTGCTTGAGCCAGCGGGTCACGGTGCCCTCCGTCACGCTCTCGCCGAGCTCGGGGAGCACGATGTCGCGCGCGTCGGATGCCGCGGCCGGGGCCGCAGCGGCGGGAGCCGGGGCGGGTGCGGCGGCGGGCTCAGGGGCCGGGGCGGGCTCGGGAGCGGCCTCCGGGGCGGGTGCGGCCGCCGCGGGCTCGGGAGCCGCGGCCGGCGCGGCGGAGCCGTCGCCGATGTGCGCGAGCACGGCGCCGACCTCGACGGTCTCGTCCTCGTCGACCAGGATCTGCTCCAGGACGCCGCTGATCGGCGAGGGGATCTCGGTGTCGACCTTGTCGGTCGAGATCTCGAGCAGGCCCTCGTCGGCCTGGACGGTGTCACCGACCTTCTTGAGCCAGCGTGTCACCGTACCCTCGGTGACGCTCTCGCCGAGCGCGGGGAGGACCACGGGTGTGCTCATGACTGTGTCTCCATTCAGAAGTTCGATGGTCGTTCTAGCTTAGTGACGGTGGTCAAAGGGCGTGCAACGGTTTGCCCGCCAGGGCGAGGAAGGCCTCGCCGAGGGCCTCGCTCTGCGTCGGGTGCGCGTGCAGGAACGGCGCGATGTCCTCGGGGTGCGCCTCCCAGCCCACGGCGAGCTGTCCCTCGGTGATGAGCTCGCCGACCCGGTCGCCCGCCAGGTGCACGCCGACGACCGGCCCGTCGGCCAGGCGCACGACCTTCACGACGCCGCCCGTGCCGACGATCTCGCTCTTCGCGTTGCCCGCGAGGCTGTACTCGTATGCGACGACGCGATCGCCGTGCGCGTCGCGCGCCTGCTGCTCGGTGAGCCCGACCGAGGCGAGCTCGGGGCTGCAGTAGGTGACGCGGGGGATGGTGCTCTCGGGCACGGGGACGGGATCGAGGCCCGCGATCTGCTCGGCGACGAAGATGCCCTGCTGGAATCCGCGATGCGCGAGCTGGAGCCCCGGGACGATGTCGCCGACGGCCCAGACGTGCGGCACGGAGGTCTGCAGGCGCTCGTCGACCGTGACCCAGCCGCGGTCGACCGCGATGCCCGCCTCCTCGAGGCCGAGGCCGCTCGTGGCGGGGCCGCGACCGACGGCGACCAGCAGGTAGTCGGCCCGCAGCGAGGCGCCGCTGTCGAGGGTGACAGTGACGGCGTCGTCCGCGGCGTCGGCGGCCGAGAACCGGGCGCCGAGCCGGGTCGCGATGCCGCGCTTGCGGAAGGCGCGCTCGAGCGCCTTGCTGAGGGCGGGATCCTCGGCCGGCACGAGGCGGGGGGCCGCCTCGACGATCGTCACCTCGGCGCCGAGCGATCGCCACGCACTCGCGAACTCCACGCCGATGACGCCGCCGCCGAGGATCACGACCGTCGCCGGGACCTCGGAGAGGGCGAGCGCCTCCTCGCTCGTGATGATGCGGCCGCCGATCTCCAGGCCCGGCAGCGTACGGCTCACGGAGCCGGTGGCGAGCACGAGGTCGCCGCCGCGATAGACGTCGTCGCCGACCGCGACGGCGGCATCGGGCAGCACGCGGCCCGCGCCCGTGACGACCTGGATGCCGCGGGCGGCCACGAGGCCCTGCAGGCCCTTGTGCTTCTTCGCGACGATGCCGGCGCGGTACTCGAGCGCCTGCGCGGCGTCGATCGCGTCGATCGACGCCGCGACGCCCACCGACGCCGCGGTGCGCACGACCTCGGCGACCTCGGCGACGTGCAGGAGCGCCTTGGTCGGGATGCAGCCGCGGTGGAGGCAGGTGCCGCCGAGCCGGTCCTGCTCGACGATGACGACGGAGCGTCCCAGCTCGGCCGCGCGCAGGGCGGCCGCGTAGCCGCCGCTGCCGCCGCCCAGCACGACGAGGTCGGCGGTGTGAACGGTCATCGTCCACCGCCCGCGACGAACTCGATGAGCGATCTCACCGTCGCGCCGGTCGGACCGCGGTCGGTGGCGCCGTAGCCCGCGCCCTTGTTCATGCCGACGCCCGCGATGTCGAGGTGCACCCACGGGATGCGGGGGGCGTCGGCCTCGTCGCTCGTGCGGCCGACGAAGCGGCGCAGGAAGAGGCCGGCGAACAGCGATCCGCCCGCGGGGTCGCCGATCTTCGCGTTCTGCAGATCGGCGATGGGGGAGTCGAGCTCGTCCTCCATGTGGTCGGGGAGCGGCAGCGGCCAGGCGAGCTCGCCGGCGCGCCGCGCCGCCTCCAGGTAGGCGTTCACGGTCTCGCCGTCGCCCATGACGCCGACATGGCGGGTGCCGAGCGCGACCGTGATCGCGCCGGTCAGCGTCGCGACGTCGACGATCACGTCGGGCCGGGCGCGGCTCGCGGCGACGAGCCCGTCGGCGAGCACCAGGCGCCCCTCCGCGTCGGTGTTGAGCACCTCGACGGTCGTGCCGTCGAGCATGCGCAGCACGTCGCCGGGGCGCGTGGCCCGGCCGGAGGGCATGTTGTCGGCGATGCAGAGCCAGGCCGACACCCGCACGGGCAGGCCCAGGGCCGCCGCCGCGCGGGTCACCGCGAGCGCGATCGCCGCACCGGTCATGTCGTACTTCATCCCGACCATGCTCGCGGCGGGCTTCAGCGAGAGGCCGCCCGTGTCGAACGTGATGCCCTTGCCCACGAGCGCGACGTGACGGTCGGCGCCCTCGGGCGCGTAGTCGAGGCGGATGAAGCGCGGCGGCCGGTCGGATCCCTGGCCGACGCCGAGGATGCCGCCGAAGCCGCGCTCGGCCAGCTCGTGCTCGTCGAGGACCTCGGCCTCGATGGGCAGCCCGTCGATCGCCTCGACGGCGCGCTCGGCGAAGTCCTGCGGGCCGAGCCACTGCGCCGGCGTGTTCTCCAGGTCCTTGACGAGCGCGACCGTCGCGCCGATCGTGTGCGCCCGCGACAGCTCGTCGTCGGCCGGGGCGGCGCCGCTGTGCACGACGACGTGCGCGGCGCGCAGCTTGCCCGGGTCGGTCTTGTAGCCCTCGAAGCGGTAGCCCCCGAGCACGGCGCCCTCCGCGATCGCCGACCAGAGCGCGTCGCCCGCCGTCGGTGCGGCGACGGCGAGCCGCTCGAATCCCGTCGTGGTGCGCACCGCCGCGCCGACGGCGTCGCGCAGCGCGGTCGCATCGGGCTCGGTCCCCGTGCCGACGGCGATGATCGGCAGCGCCGACGACTGCGGCACGAACACGCGCATCGTCTGGTGCAGCGTTCCCGTGAAGCCGACGGCGGTGAGCGCCTCCGCGAGGCCGGGCCAGTCGTCGAGCGCCGTCTCCGCCGCGGCGAGCGGCGGAAGCGCGAGCACGATGGCGTCGGCGTCGGATTCGCGGGGCGGCGCGGTGGAACTCGACAGCTGAGGGAACGGCATGCGTCCATCCTAGGATTCGCACGACGCCGTGCGGCCGGCGTGTCGCCGCGCGACCCGGCGCGGCCGAGCGCGGCCCCGAGCGCCGGCGGGGAACGTAAAGTGGATCCATGCCCGTGTCCGGACCCTTGTACGAGCGTGTCGCGAGCGCACCCCATGTGCCCGCGGGTCTCCCGCTGGTCATCACGATGACCGGATTCACCGACGCGGGATCCGCGGTCTCGCGCATGGTGGAGTACTTCCGCGAGGAGCTCGAGCCCGCACCCGTCGTCGTCTTCTCGGCCGACATCCTCCTCGACTACCGGGCACGGCGGCCGATCATCACGTTCGACGGCGACCACCTGACCGACTTCCGCCCTCCGCGCCTGGAGCTCTCCCTCGTCCACGACTCCCTCGGGCAGCCCTTCCTGCTCCTGCACGGCTTCGAGCCCGACTTCGCGTGGGAGGCGTTCGCCGAGACGGTGGTCGGGTTCGCCGAGGGGCTGGAGGTCTCCAGCGTCACGTGGGTGCACGCGATCTCCATGCCGGTGCCGCACACGCGTCCGCTCGGCACGACGGTGAGCGGCACGCGCTCCGATCTCACGCAGGCGCACTCGGTGTGGCAGCCGCACACGCAGGTGCCCGCGACCGCGGGCCACCTGCTGGAGTACCGGTTCGCCCAGTCGGGGGCGCGGGTCGCGGGCTTCGTGCTGCTCGTGCCGCACTACCTCGGCGACACGGAGTACGCCGCGGCGGCGATCGTGGGCCTCGACAGCGTCTCGGTCGCCACCGGGCTCGTCTTCGACAGCGACGAGCTGCGCGACGAGAACCGCGAGTACCTGGAGAAGGTCGACGCGCAGGTGGCGGCGAGCCAGGAGCTGACCGCGATGCTCCGCGGCCTCGAGGAGCGCTACGACGCCTACATGGCCGGCTCCACGCTGGGCCAGCCCATCATCCACACCGGCGACCTGCCGAGCGCCGAGGAGCTGGCGGCGGAGCTGGAGCGCTTCCTCGCGACGCGCAAGCCCGGCGACGACGACCGCCCCACGCTCGGCTGAGCGCCCGCGCGCGCGGCGCCGGGCGGGAATATCCGCCGGCCTCCCGCGGTTGTCGTACACGTGAGGCGCCGCCGCCGGCCCGTGCAGGGGGCCAGGCAGGAGGCGCAGATGTTGTATGAGACAATGGACCCTCTGACCCGTTGGCTTGTCCGCCGATCCGTCGTCTCGACGTGGCGCCGGACTTGACAAGGGTCATACTCCTGTCCGAAAACCCGGGATCCACCGGTGAAAGGCGAGACGTGACGTCAGGCACGAAGACCACCCGCACCCGCGCGGCGCAGGACACCGACGAGTCGATCGTCGAGGAGCCGAGCGGCGCGAAGAAGACCGCCGCGGCCAAGAAGCCCGCGGCGGCGGGGGCGACGGCGCGCACGTCTGCGGCGAAGAAGGCCTCCTCGGGCCGTGCCGCGGGCAAGGGCTCTCGAAAGGCGTCGTCGGACGACGACGTCGACGAGAACGAGGACATCGACGCCGAGGACCTCGAGGATGTCGCGGTCGACGACGACAGCGACGGCGACGCGCCCGCGTCCGGCGGCAAGAAGGACGACGAGGACGACGACGAGGACGACGCTCCCGCCAAGCCCGCGTTCAGCGAGCCGCTGCCGACGGGCGCCATCGTCATCTCCTCCAGCGACGAGGACGACGTCCCCGTCTACTCGACGCAGATCACGGGCGCCACGGCCGACCCGGTCAAGGACTACCTGAAGCAGATCGGCAAGGTCCCGCTCCTGAACGCGGCCGAAGAGGTCGAGCTCGCTATGCGCATCGAGGCCGGGCTGTTCGCCGAGGAGAAGCTGTCGCACATGACGGCCTCCGAGAAGTCCGGCCAGCTGGGCCTCGACCTGCAGTGGGTCGCGCGCGACGGCCAGCGCGCCAAGAGCCACCTGCTCGGCGCGAACCTGCGCCTCGTCGTGTCGCTGGCCAAGCGCTACACGGGTCGCGGCATGCAGTTCCTCGACCTCATCCAGGAGGGCAACCTGGGCCTGATCCGTGCGGTCGAGAAGTTCGACTACACGAAGGGCTTCAAGTTCTCCACGTACGCGACCTGGTGGATCCGCCAGGCGATCACGCGCGCCATGGCGGACCAGGCGCGCACGATCCGCATCCCCGTGCACATGGTCGAGGTCATCAACAAGCTGGCGCGCGTCCAGCGCCAGATGCTGCAGGACCTCGGTCGCGAGCCCACGCCCGAAGAGCTGTCCCGCGAGCTGGACATGACGCCCGAGAAGGTCGTCGAGGTGCAGAAGTACGGCCGTGAGCCGATCTCGCTGCACACGCCGCTCGGCGAGGACGGCGACAGCGAGTTCGGCGACCTCATCGAGGACACCGAGGCCGTGGTCCCCGCCGACGCCGTCGGCTTCACGATGCTGCAGCGTCAGCTGGAGTCGCTGCTCGACTCGCTCAGCGAGCGCGAGGCGGGCGTCATCCGCATGCGCTTCGGCCTCGGCGACGGACAGCCCAAGACGCTCGACCAGATCGGCGACACGTTCGGCGTGACGCGCGAGCGCATCCGGCAGATCGAGTCCAAGACGATGGCCAAGCTGCGGCATCCGTCGCGCTCCCAGTCGCTGCGCGACTACCTGGAGTGATCTCCGCGCGCCCGGCGGATGCCGAGGCGGCCGAGAACTATGCTTGACACGCCGTAGGGCCCCGCATGGCGCTGAGCGGGAAATCCAGAAGAAAGGCCGAAACCGTGGATCTGTCCGTTTTCTCTGCACTGGAATCCGAGGTACGGAGCTACGTCCGCGCGTTTCCCACCGTGTTCGACTCCGCTCGCGGCTCGATCCTCACGGACGTCGACGGACGCGAGTACATCGACTTCTTCTGCGGTGCCGGCTCGCTGAACTACGGGCACAACAACCCGCTGATCAAGACGCACGTCATCGACTACCTCGCGTCGGACAAGATCCAGCAGGGCATGGACATGGCCACGAGCGCCAAGGGCCGCTTCCTCGAGCTGTTCCGCGACGTCGTCCTCGAGCCGCGCGGTCTCGACTACAAGGTGCAGTTCACGGGACCGACGGGCGCCAACGCCGTCGAGGCCGCGTTCAAGCTCGCGCGCCTCGCGACCGGACGCCGCACCGTCGTCGCCTTCACGCACGGCTATCACGGCCTCTCGCTCGGCGCGCTCGCGGCGACGGCGAACTCCTGGTTCCGCGACGCGTCGGGCGCCCCGCTCAACGACGTGGTCTTCCACCCGTTCGACGGCTACTACGGTCCCGACATCGACACGGTCGCCATGCTGCGCACGCTGATCGAGGACCCCTCGAGCGGCCTCGACCTGCCCGCGGCGGTCATCGTCGAACCCGTGCAGGGCGAGGGCGGCGTCAATGTCGCGAGCGCGCCCTGGCTGCGCGCTCTGCGAGAGCTGTGCACCGAGCACGGCATCGTGCTCATCGCCGACGAGATCCAGATCGGCGTCGGCCGCTCCGGCGACTTCTTCGGATTCGAGCAGGCGGGCATCGCCCCCGACATGGTCACGCTCTCGAAGTCGATCTCGGGCTACGGGTTCCCGATGTCGCTGCTGCTCATCCGGCCCGACCTCGACGTCTGGAAGCCCGCGATGCACACGGGGACCTTCCGCGGCAACTCGGTGGCCTTCGTCGGCGCCGCCGCCGCGCTCGAGCACTTCTGGGCCGACCCGGGCTTCGCGGCCGGCATCGCGCATCGCTCCGAGATCGTCGTGGCCCGCCTGCAACGGATCGCCGAGCGTCACCCGGGCGCCTTCTCGGTGCGCGGACGAGGCCTGCTGCAGGGTCTCGCGGGCGTCGATCGCGAGGTGGCGCGCCGCATCTCGCGCGAGTCGTTCTCGCGCGGCCTGATCGTCGAGACGGCCGGCGCCCACGACGAGGTGCTCAAGCTCATGCCCGCCCTCGTGGGCGATGACGAGACGCTGCAGCGCGGATTCGACATCATCGACGAGGCCGTCGAGGCGGCGGTCGCATCGTGACCGGCGCCGCCGAGGGTCAGCCGAACGAGGGCAAGGCGCTGACGGTCGAGGTCGACGGCCTTCGGCTGTCGCGCATCCCGCTGCGCACGCGCGTCGTCATGCCCGACGACGACATCGCGCAGATCGTGCGCGAGTACGCCGCCGAGCACGTGCGCTCGGGCGACATCCTCTTCGTCACCGAGAAGATCGTCGCGATCACCCAGGGCCGCTCCTACCCCCTCGACGCGATCCGGCCGCGCCGGCTCGCGGTCTTCCTCTCCCGGTTCGTGACCAAGACGCCGTACGGCATCGGCCTGGGCATGCCCGAGACGATGGAGATGGCGCTGCGCGAGTGCGGGACGCCGCGCATCCTGTTCGCGGCCGCCGTCTCGGCCGTGACCAAGCTCTTCGGTCGCAGCGGCGACTTCTACCGCATCGCGGGCGAGAAGGCGCGGGCGATCGACGGCCCCACCAGCGGGACGATCCCGCCCTACAACGCCTCCGTGGTGCTCGGTCCCGACCGTCCCCGCGAGGTCGCGGCAGCGCTGCAGCGGCTGCTGCCCGCGGACGTCGACGTCGCCGTCGTCGACATCAACGACATCGGCGGCAACATCCTGGGCTCGACGCTTGGCAAGGCGGGCGAGGACCGCCTCGTGCGCGTGCTGAGCGACAACCCGCTCGGCCAGGGCGTGCAGTCGACGCCGATGGGCATCGTGCGCCCCGCGGCGGAGCCCGCCCGATGAGGTGGTTCACGGCGAAGGTGCGCTACGTGCTCGAACGGGCGACGCGCATCTCGCCGACCCGCATCCTGGGCTTCGCGCGGCAGGCGCAGCGCATCACCCCGCGCACCCCGCTGCCGTTCATCATCGTCGACATGTTCTTCTGCGTCGTGCGCTACCAGACGACGTTCGAGCACTACGCCCAGTGGGACTACCGCATCCTCAAGGGCCGTGAGCGACGCACCTTCATGACCGAGCCGATCTCGGCGATGCTGTCGCGCCGGCTCAACTCGCAGGCCAAGCGGGCGATCTTCGACGACAAGATCCGGTTCGCCCAGCACTTCCCGGACGACATCGGGCGCGACTGGCTCGACGCCCGCTCGGCGAACGCCGACCAGGTCTCGGCGTTCCTCGCGCGGCACGGCCGGGTGCTCGCGAAGGACCCGGGCGGCGTGGGCGGCGACGGCATCTCGGTGTACGACGCCGAGACCTGCGCCGACCCGAAGGCGCTGCGGGCCGAGGTCATCGCCGACGGCAAGCCGCTGCTCGAGGAGTTCCTGCAGCAGCACGAGGAGATGTCCCGGCTGTACCCGGGCAGCGTCAACACGCTGCGCATCGTGACCTACCGCGACCCGAGCGACGAGGTGCACGTGCTCGCGCGCGTGCTCAAGATCGGCAACGGCGGCTTCATCGACAACTACTCCGGCGGTGGCATGTACACCATGGTCGACGAGAGCGGTCGTGCCCTGCACGCCGCCTACGACGGCGCGGGCACCGTGTTCGACCGGCATCCGTCCAGCGGGGTGCACATCGAGGGCTTCCAGGTGCCGCTGTTCGACGACGTCATCGCCTTCGCGAAGGACCTCGCCACGCGTGTGCCCGAGATGCCCTACATCGGATGGGACATCGCGATCACGCCGACGCGCCCCGTCGTGATCGAGGGCAACCACAACACCGGCGTCTTCCAGTCGCGACCGGCCGTCACGGGCACGCGCGAGGGCCTGCTGCCCGTCTACCGCGCCGCGATGGACTTCTGACGCCGCGCCGAGCACACTGACCAGCATCGATCCACCAGCCCTGGGAGTACGCACCGTGGGACAGTCCGGCATCCGCCTCGGTTATCTCGTCGAGCGCGCCGCGTCGCTGCGCGTGGGCAACCTCGTCGAGTTCGCGCGCCAGTCGCGACGCGTGACCCGCAAGCCCGTGCCGCTGCTCATCGCCGACATGCTGTGGTGCTCCACCCGATACGAGCTGGGGTTCCGCGACTACGCGATGTGGGACTTCGCGACGCTCTCCCGCGCCGAGCGCGCGACGTGGATGACGCACCCGAAGTCGCACCGGCTCAACGTCGCCGTCAACGCGCCCGAGGAGCGGGTGTGGTTCAGCGACAAGGTGCGCTTCTACGAGAGGTTCGCCGACGTGATCGGGCGCGAGTGGCTCGACCTGCGCGTCGCCGGCGACGCGGCGCTGCGCGACTTCGTCTCGCGGCACGCGCGTGCCGTCGTCAAGCCGTCCGACGGCGTCGGCGGCGGGGGCGTCGAGCTCATCGACATCCCCGCGGGCACCGACCCCGAGGCGCTGCGCCACGAGCTCGTCGAGCGCGGGCAGGTGCTCATGGATGCCGTCATCGCGCAGCACGAGACGATGTCGGCGCTCTACCCGGGCGCCGTCAACACCGTGCGCATGATCACGTTCCTGGCGCCCGACGACCGGCTGCACGTGCTCGCCGCGGTGCTGCGCATCGGCAACGGCGCGGCTGTGGACAACTTCGCGAGCGGCGGCATGTTCACACTGCTCGACGAGAACGGCGTCGCGCCACTGCCCGCCGTGGACAAGCGCGGCACGGTGTACGACCTGCACCCCGTGACCGGGACGCGCATCGCGGGCTTCGCCGTGCCGCACTTCGACCGCGTGCTCGCACTGCTCGAAGACGCCGCCCGTCGCGTGCCGGGCGTGCCGTACGTCGGCTGGGACATCGCGATCACCCCCGACGGGCCGGTGCTCATCGAGGGCAATCACAACTCCAGCGTCTTCCAGACGCCGCCGAGCGTGTCCGGCGTCAAGACCGGTCTGCTGCCGGTCTATCGCGCGGCGACCGGCGTGGACCTCTGACGGACCTCAGTCCAGCAGGCGCGCCGTCTCGTCGTGCCAGCTGGTCGCCACCGCGCGCAGCTTCTCCTCGTACTTGCGGCCGTGGTGGGCGCAGAACAGCAGCTCGCTGCCGCTCACCTCTGCGGCGATGTACGCCTGTGCGCCGCACGAGTCACAGCGATCGGTCGCGGTGAGCCGGTAGGCGAGGGGGGCGGTCTCCGTCGTCGTTGAGATGCTCATGGGGTGCCTCCTCGGGTCGGGCGGTTGCAGGACGTTCGACTAGATACAACCATGCGCGCACCGGGTGCATGCCCGGCGGAGGGCGCATTTCGCTCTGCGCGTACCGCTACGGGTGTCGAGGACCGTCTGCGCCGTCCGGCTTGCGCGCGTCGAGTGTGTCTGCCGGACCGGCGCCGCGCCCCGAGGTTACGCTTGGAGATCGTGACCGCCGAATACTCCGCCCACCACCTGCAGGTGCTCGAAGGCCTCGAGGCCGTGCGCAAGCGCCCGGGCATGTACATCGGGTCGACCGACTCCCGCGGACTCATGCACTGCGCCTGGGAGATCATCGACAACTCGGTCGACGAGGCCCTCGCGGGACACGGCGACCGCATCGACATCGTGCTGCACGCCGACGGCAGCGTCGAGGTGCGCGACCGCGCCCGCGGCATCCCCGTCGACGTCGAGCCGCGCACGGGCCTCACAGGCGTCGAGGTCGTGTTCACCAAGCTGCACGCGGGCGGCAAGTTCGGCGGCGGCTCGTACCAGGCCTCGGGCGGCCTGCACGGCGTGGGCGCCTCGGTCGTCAACGCCCTGTCCGAGCGCCTCGACGTCGAGGTCGATCGCGGCGGCAAGACCTATGCCATGTCGTTCCGGCGCGGCGAGCCCGGCATCTTCGACGGGCCCGCGCCCGACTCGCCCTTCACGCCGTTCGAGCGCGAGAGCGAGCTGCGGATCGTCGGCAAGGCGCCGCGGGGGGCGACGGGCACCCGCATCCGCTACTGGGCCGACCGGCAGATCTTCACGCGCGACGCCGCCTTTCATCTCGACGAGCTGGAGCAGCGCGCGCGGCAGACGGCGTTCCTCGTGCCCGGTCTGCAGATCGAACTGCTCGATGAGCGCGGCGAGGAGCACGTCTCCACGAGCTTCCGCTACGACGGCGGCATCTCGGAGTTCGCCGACTACCTCGCCCCCGACGGGGCGGTGACCGACACGTGGCGCCTGACCGGATCGGGCACGTTCACCGAGACCGTTCCCGTGCTGCAGCCGAGCGGTGCGATGGTGCCGACCGAGGTGTCGCGCGAGTGCGTCGTCGACATCGCTCTGCGCTGGGGCACCGGCTACGACACCGTCACGCGATCGTTCGTGAACATCATTGCCACGCCCAAGGGCGGCACGCACGTCGCGGGCTTCGAGCAGGGCGTCATGAAGGTGCTGCGCGACCAGGTGCAGCAGAAGGCCCGCTCGCTCAAGGTCGGCGCGGGGGAGAAGCTCGAGAAAGACGACATTCTCGCCGGTCTCACCACGGTGCTCACCGTGAGCCTGCCCGAGCCGCAGTTCGAGGGGCAGACGAAGGAAGTGCTCGGCACGCCCGCGGTCCGGCAGATCGTGTCGAACATCGTGACCCGCGAGCTCTCGGCGCGGTTCACGTCGACCAAGCGCGAGGACAAGGCGCAGACGGCGCTCGTGCTCGACAAGGTCGTCTCCGAGATGAAGGCGCGCATCTCGGCGCGCACGCACAAGGAGACGCAGCGCCGCAAGAACGCGCTGGAGTCGTCGTCGCTGCCCGCCAAGCTCGCCGACTGCCGCACGAACGACGTCGCCGAGTCGGAGCTGTTCATCGTCGAGGGCGACTCGGCGCTCGGCACCGCGAAGAGGGCGCGCAACAGCGACTTCCAGGCGCTGCTGCCCATCCGCGGAAAGATCCTCAACGTGCAGAAGGCGACGATCAGCGACATGCTGGGCAACGCCGAGTGCGCCGCGATCATCCAGACCATCGGCGCCGGGTCGGGCCGCTCGTTCGACCTCGACGCCGCGCGCTACGGCAAGATCATCCTGATGAGCGACGCCGACGTCGACGGCGCCCACATCCGCACGCTGCTGCTGACCCTCTTCTTCCGCTACATGCGACCCCTCATCGAGGCCGGCCGCGTCTACGCCGCGGTGCCGCCGCTGCACCGCGTCGTCGTGGTGAACCCGGGCTCGAAGCCGAACGAGACGATCTACACCTACAGCGAGCAGGAGCTGCACGCGCTGCTGGCCCGGTTGTCGAAGGGCAACAAGCGCTGGCAGGAGCCCGTGCAGCGCTACAAGGGACTGGGCGAGATGGACGCCGACCAGCTCGCCACCACGACGATGGAGCGCGCCGGCCGCACGCTGCGCCGCGTGCGCGTCGAGGACGCCGAGGCCGCGGCCACGGTGTTCGAGCTGCTCATGGGGAGCGACGTGGCCCCGCGCCGCGACTTCATCGTCGACGCCGCCGCCCGCCTGGAGCGCGAGCGCATCGACGCGTGAGGATGCCGGGGTGGGGTGTGCCGGTGGATGACGCGGGTTTCGATACGCCCGCTCCGCGGGCTACTCAACCAGCGGCCGGATGAGCCCGCGTGGGGGCTTCACTCCGCTGGGTGAGGGCTTCACTCCGCCGGGTGGGGGCGTGACTCCGCTGGTTGTGTAGCTGTCGCGGAGCGGCAGCGTATCGAAACCCGTATATCGGTCCGGTACGCCGTGCACGCGACGACGGCGCCGATGCGTGAGGATGCCGGGGTGGGGCGCACCGGTGGATGACGCGGGTTTCGATACGCCCGCTGCGCGGGCTACTCAACCAGCGGTCGGATGAGCCCGCGTGGAGGCTTCACTCCGCTGGGTGAGGGCTTCACTCCGCCGGGTGGGCTCTTCGCTCCGCTGGTTGAGTAGCTGTCGCGGAGCGGCGGCGTATCGAAACCCGTGTACCGGTCCGGTGCCCGGTTCACGCGACGACGGTGCCGACGGCCGAGACGACGGCGTCGAGGGCCGTGCCCGAGGCGTCGCGCTTCGCGCCGGCCTCCGGGAGCGCGCGCACCGCGCCGTCGGCGGCGACGGCGCGCGGCTGCGTGCCGACCCAGGCGACCGTGAGCGTGTCTTCTCCCTTGAGGAAGCGCTGGGCGCGCACGCCGCCCGTGGCGCGCCCCTTGGCGGGGAACTCAGCGAAGGCCGAGACCTTGGCCGACCCCGCGTCGGTGCCCGCGATCGCCTGCGACGAGCCGGCGACGGTCACGACGACGGTCTCGTCGGATGCCGTGAGCGCGGTGAACGCGATGGCCCGCTCTCCCGGCGTCACGCGCACGCCGGCCATGCCGCCGGCGGCGCGGCCCTGCGGGCGCACGGCCGCGGCGTCGAAGCGCAGCAGCTGTGCGTCGGAGGTCACGAAGACGAGCTCCGCGGCGTCGGGCGCGACGGCGGCGCCGACCACGCGGTCGCCGTCCTTGAGCGCGATGATCTCGACGTCGGGCTTGTTCTGCAGCTCGCTCGCCGACACGCGCTTGACGACGCCCTGCGCGGTGCCGAGCGCGATGGGGCTCTCGCCCGTGAGCGGGACGATCGCGACGACATGCTCCGCGCCCGACAGGCCGAGGTACTGGTCGGCGCCCGTGCCGGCGGCCGGCTGCACCGAGTTGCCCGGGACCGACGGCAGATCGACGGGGGAGAAGCGCACGAGACGGCCGGCGCTCGTCACGGCGCCCACGTCGCCGCGCGTGGTCGTGTCGACCGCGGCGCGGATCGCGTCGTGCTTCGAACGGCGCGCGGGCGTCACGATGCCGCCGCCGGCATCGTCGGAGAGCTCGGCCCGCACCATGCGTCCCGTCGCCGAGAGGAAGACGCGGCACGGCGCGTCGGCGATCTGCAGGTCGGCCGGCGCGGCGGCGCGCGTGCGGGCGGTCACGGGCGATCCGTTGAGCAGCAGCGTGCGTCGCGGCGTGCCGAACGTGTCGGCCGCGGCCTGCAGCTCGCGCGCGACCTGGCCGCGCAGCAGCGCGTCGCTGCCGAGCAGCTCCTCGAGCTGTGCGATCTCGGCGAGCAGGGCATCGCGCTCGGCCTCCAGCTCGATGCGCGAGAACTTGGTGAGCCGGCGCAGGCGCAGCTCGAGGATGTACTCGGCCTGCGGCTGGGAGAGGTCGAAGACCTCCATGAGGCGCGTGCGCGCCTGCTCGCCGTCGTCGGAGGTGCGGATCACCTGGATGACCTCGTCGATGTCGAGGATCGCGATGAGCAGTCCCTCGACGAGGTGCAGCCGTTCCTTGCGGCGCGCGAGGCGGAACCGGCTGCGCCGCGTCACGACCTCGATGCGGTGGTCGAGATACACCCGCAGCAGCGCGACGAGGCCGAGCGTCTGCGGCTGGCCGCCGACCAGGGCGTTGTTGTTGATGCCGAAGGAGTCCTCCATCGGCGTGAGCCGGTAGAGCTGCTCCAGCACGGCGTTCGGGTCGAAGCCCGTCTTGATGCCGATCACGAGCCGCAGGCCGTGCTTACGGTCGGTGAGATCGGTGACGTCGGAGATGCCCGCGAGCTTCTTCGCGTTCACGGCATCCTTGATCTTCTCGATCACGCGCTCGGGACCGACCATGTAGGGCAGCTCGCTGACGACGATGCCGGTGCGGCGCGGGCCGAGCGACTCGACCTGCACCTTCGCGCGGGTGCGGAACGTGCCCCGTCCCGTCGCGTAGGCGTCCTTGATGCCGTCGAGGCCGACGATGACGCCGCCGCTGGGCAGGTCGGGGCCGGGGACGAACTCCATGAGCTCGTCGAGCGTCGCGTCGGGGTGCTCGAGCAGGTGGATCGCGGCGGCGACGACCTCGATGAGGTTGTGCGGCGCCATGTTCGTCGCCATGCCCACCGCGATGCCGGTCGCCCCGTTGACGAGCAGGTTGGGGAAGGCGGCGGGCAGCACGTCGGGCTGCTGGAACTGGCCGTCGTAGTTCGGCACGAAGTCGACGACGTCCTCGTCGAGGTTCTCGGTGAGCGCGAGCGCCGCCGGAGCGAGCCGCGCCTCCGTGTAGCGCGGCGCGGCGGGGCCGTCGTCGAGGGATCCGAAGTTGCCGTGGCCGTCGACGAGCGGCACGCGCAGCGCGAAGTCCTGCGCGAGGCGCACGAGCGCGTCGTAGATCGGCGCGTCGCCGTGCGGGTGCAGCTTTCCCATCACCTCGCCGACGACGCGGGCGCTCTTGACGTGGCCGCGGTCGGGGCGCAGGCCGAGCTCGGCCATCTGGTACAGGATGCGCCGCTGCACCGGCTTCAGGCCGTCGCGCGCGTCGGGGAGGGCGCGCGAGTAGATGACCGAGTAGGCGTACTCGAGATACGACCCCTGCATCTCGGCGGCGACATCGATGTCCTCGATGCGTCCGTGGTCTGCGGGCGTGGAGTCGGAGCGCGATGCGGCCATGGATCGGTTGCTGTCCTCGGGTGCGGAACGGGATGACGAAGAGGTGCGGGTCGGGCGCGATGTGCGAGACTGACCCCGATGACCGCCAGCCTACCCGCGCCTCCCGCACCCGGCCGGAGCCTCACCGGTGTTCTGCCCGACATGCTGTCGGCACTCGGCGGGACCTCCGCCCGCCTGGCGCCCGCCCGCTCCGCGATCGCCGTGGTCGTCGACGGCCTCGGTCGCGCCAATCTCACGGCGCGCAGCGGCCATGCGCGCTTCCTCACGCAGCGCATGGGCAAGCGCGACACCGTGCGCACCGTCTTCCCGTCGACGACGGCGGCGGCCCTCACGAGCCTGCTCACGGGGGAGGAGCCCGGCGCGCACGGCCTCGTCGGGTATCGCGTGCGCGTTCCCGGCACGGATGCCACGCCCAACCTGCTGCGCGGCTGGGAGACCGACGGGCTGGACCCGCTCACCTTCCCGCGCGCCGAGCCGCTGTTCGCGCGCGAGAGCGCGCACGGCCGGCCGTGCTTCGTCGTGACCAAGAGGCTCTACGAGGGCACGGGGTTCACGGCGGCGACCCAGCGCGGCGCCGCGTTCGTCGGCGAGGACGACCTCGTCGCTCGGCTCGCCGCGGCGGCCGACGTCGCCGCGCGGCACGACGGCGCCCTGGTCTACGCCTACGTGCCCGAGCTCGATGCGATCGGCCACGCGCGCGGCTGGCAGAGCGACGAGTGGCTCGCGGCACTGGAGCTCGTGGACGACGCGGCGCGGGCGATGGACGCGGCGCTGCCGGCCGACGTGGGCGTGCTCGTCACCGCCGATCACGGCATGGTCGACGTGCCCCGGCACCGGCAGATCCTGCTGGGCGACAGCGATCCGCTGCTGGAGGGCGTGCGGCTCATCGCCGGCGAGCCGCGCATGCTGCACCTCTACGCCGATCCCGGCGCCGAGGCCGCCGTGGCGGCACGCTGGCGCGAGGCGGAGTCGTCGCGCGCGTGGGTGCTCACGCGGGCGGAGGCGATCGGCGCAGGCCTGTTCGGCGACCGGGTGGATGCCGAGGTGCTGCCGCGCATCGGCGACGTGCTCGTCGCCGCGCGCGCGGACGTCGTCTACTACGACGATCGGCTCGCCGACAAGAAGCCGCAGCGCATGATCGGCCAGCACGGCTCGCTCACCGACCAGGAGCAGATCGTTCCGCTGATCCGCCTGGGCGCGTTCGCGCGGTAGGCGGTCGCGGACCGCCGGCTCGGCGTCAGCCGCCGTTGTCCTCGCTGCGTGCGCCGAAGACGATCTCGTCCCACGAGGGCATCGACGTGCGGCCGCGCTTGCGGCTCGGCTCCGGCTGCGGCGTGTCGTCGGCGGGACGGTTGGCGTGCTCGCGCGCCGGTTTGGGGGCGACGGCCTCCTCGTCGTCGAGCGCGTCCTCGTCGAGCGTGTCGAAGAGCGCGAGGAAGGCCTCGTGCTCCTCGTCCCGACCGTCGTCGTGCTCGTCGTCGTCATGGGGCATGGGCTCGCGCTGTCCGCGCCGCCGCCGCAGCGCCTCGAGCAGGTCGGCCGTCTCGGCCGAGGTCGTGACGTCGTCGCTGGCGCGCTTGATCGCGGCCTCCTGCACGGCGGCCGAGACGGGCACGGGCGCCTCCGGGACGACGGCGTCGGCATCGGGGGCCGGCGTGCGGCGCGGCCCGAACGCGCCGCTGTCGAATCGCGAGGTGTCCTTGGCGGGCGGCGCGTCGAGGGCGCGCAGCCGCGGGATGAGGCCCTCGGGCAGCGACCCCTGGCGCGACAGCTGGATCGCGTCGTGGTTCTGCGGCGTGAGGCTCGTGTGCTTGGGGTCGAAGCCCCAGCGGGCGTCGTGGTGCACGTCGTCGGCGACGAACTCGAGCTTGATCGTCCAGCCCGACTCGTCCTTCCAGCTCGTCCAGCGCTGGTCCGACGCGCCCGCCTCGGCGAGCTTGGCCTGCACTGCGGAACCGAAGGTGGGCTGCGCGTCGGGCTCGAGGTCGGCGCCGAGCAGCACGGGGATGGAGAGCGCCTGTCCCACGATGTGCTCGCGCTCGGCGAGCACGGGGGCCTCGTAGCGGCGCACGTCGTCGATGCCGACGCCGAGCACCTCGGCGACCTCCTCCGCCGACAGGCCGGCACGGATGCGCGACTGGATGTCGCGCGGGTTGGCGCGGGCGCGGCGGGGCTCGGCGGCGCGCTGCGACGCGCGGAGATGCCGGCGGAGGGCGTCGTCGACCGCGAGCGAGAAGCGATCTCCCGACTCGTTCACGAGAACGAGCGCGCCTTCCTCGGTTCCGACGACTTTGAGCTGTTCCATGGCAAACGCCCCTCCAGATCGGCGTACGCGCCCATGCTGTCACAGCGCACCGGCAGTGCCGGGAATGCCACGGGCGTGCCGTGGGTTTACACGGGCGCATCTCGCACGCGGAGGCTTCATTTGCGAAAAGCTTGCGTGTCGTGCAAACTAACGCCGCCGCCGGGGAACGGCGCCGCAGACTCACCAGGGAAGCAGAGACCGACGACTCATGGCCACCGACTACGACGCACCGCGTAAGACCGAAGACGACAGCGAATCCATCGAGGCGCTCAAGGAGCGCGTTCCCGACAAGCTGTCCGGCTCGGTCGATGTGGAGGACGCCGACAACCCCTCGGGTTTCGAGCTTCCGGGCGCCGACCTCTCGGACCTCGAGCTCGACGTCGTCGTGCTCCCCCCGCAGGAGGACGAGTTCACGTGCATCGAGTGCTTCCTCGTGAAGCACCGCACCCAGATCGACCATGAGACGGCGAACGGCGCCATCTGCACGGAGTGCGCGGGCTGACGATCAGCCCGTTCGGCGCCCGAGGCTGATCGCCGCGACGACGCGCTCGGGCGTGCGCGACGAGAACACCCATTCGCCGACCGGGTCGCGATCGTCCTCGACCGGCACGCGCACGACGCCGTCGATGCCGCCCCGCAGCAGGTGCCAGGCGTCGCGCCGCAGTCCCGGGCCGCGCGCGGTGCGCGCCTCCTCGCCCTCGAGGGCGACGGGCGTGCCGAGCAGGTCGAGCCCGATGTGCGCGCGTCCGACGCGGAGCTCGCCGTCGGCGACGGTCACGACGGGGGAGCCGGCGACCAGCAGCACCACGACGAGCAGGGCCGCCGCGAGGCCGATGGCGACCGCCGGCAGCGTGCCGATGGGGGCGAACACGACGGCGAGCATCGGGCCCGCGAGGGCGGCGCTGACGACCATCCACAGCGACGGGCTGAGGCGCTCCCGGTACGGAGCCGCGGCTTGCCTGGGAGCGGTGCTGGCGGTGGCATCGGAGATGTGCATTAGCCTCGTGGGGTGATCGATTCGGTGGACCTCCCCATTATCGCGCCGCATCTGCCCGTGTACGCCCATCCGGGGGACGCGGGAGCGGATCTGGTCGCGACGGAGCCGGTGCGCCTCGAGCCCGGCCAGCGTGCGCTCGTCGGCACGGGCGTGCGCATCGCGCTGCCCGAGGGGTACGCGGCCTTCATCGTGCCGCGCAGCGGCCTCGCCGCCCAGCACGGCATCACGATCGTCAACGCGCCGGGAACGGTGGACGCCGGATACCGCGGCGAGATCAAGGTCGCGCTGCTCAACACCGACGCCGCCGAGGCCTTCGACATCGCGCCCGGCGATCGGATCGCGCAGATGATCATCATGCCCGTGACGCGGGCACGGTTCGTCCCGGTCGACGAGCTGCCCGGAAGCGATCGCGGCGAGGGCGGGTTCGGTTCGACCGGCTATCAGTCAGGAGCACACTCATGAGCGAGATTTCCACGGCCAAGTCGGCGCCCGCCGACCGGGCCAGCGACGGTCCCTTCGACGAGTCCGAGGCGAACCCGGTTCGCCCCTACATCGACGTCGGCGGCATCAAGGTGCTGCCGCGCGAGGGGCTCAACCTGCGGCTCGAGGTGGAGGAGCAGTCGAAGCGGATCGTCGCCGTCGGCCTCGACTACGCCGGCTCGACGCTGCAGGTGCAGGCGTTCGCGGCGCCGCGCTCGTCGGGACTGTGGCACGAGACGCGCGACCAGATCGGCCAGCAGATCCGCCAGCAGGGCGGACGCGCGGAGGAGCGCGAGGGCCCGCTCGGCCCGGAGCTCCTCGCGGAGGTGCCCGTCGCCGGCGAGGGCGGGCCGGGCAAGCGCGTCGCGCGCTTCGTCGGCGTCGACGGGCCGCGCTGGTTCCTGCGCGGCGTGATCGGGGGCGCCGCGACGACCGAGCCGGCGGCGGCCGCCCAGGTGGAGGACCTCTTCCGCTCGCTCGTCGTCGTGCGCGGCAGCGCGCCCATGCCGCCGCGCGACCTCATCCCGCTCAAGATGCCCGTGGCGCCCGGCGTCGCATGAGCGACGAGCGGCGCGCGGCGGACGACGACGCCGGGTCGCCCGGCGAGGCGGAGCCCACGGCATCCGAGCTGATCGGCCAGGCGCTGGGGCAGGCCGCCCGCAGAGCCGGCCTCGACCCCGCCAAGGAGACGCAGGCGGGCGCCGTCGTGTGGTCGGCGATGGGCGGCTGGCGCGGCGTGGCCGAGGCCGTGCTGCCCGGGCTCCTGTTCGTCGTCCTCTACACGATCACCGAGGACCTCGTCCTCTCGCTCGCGGTCTCGGTCGGCTCCGCCGCGGTCTTCACCGTCGTCCGGCTCGCGCAGCGGTCGCCCTTGGGCTCCGCGCTCGGCGGCCTGCTCGCCGCGGCCGCCGCGGCGGCGCTGGCGCTGCTCACGGGCCGCGGCGAGGACAACTTCGTGCCGGGCCTGATCACGAACGCGGTGTACGGGACGGCCTTCCTGGTGTCGGCGTTGATCGGCTGGTCGCTCATCGGCCTGGCCGCCGGCTTCCTGATGAACGAGGGCACGGCCTGGCGGCAGGACCCGGGCAAGCGGCGCGTGTTCTTCTGGCTGGCCATCGCGTGGGCGGGACTGTTCTACGTGCGGCTTGCGGTGCAGCTGCCGCTGTACCTCGCGGGCGACGTGACGCTGCTGGGAACCCTCAAGCTCGTCATGGGGCTGCCGCTGTTCGCCCCCCTCGTCGCGGTGACGTGGCTGGCCGTGCGGTCGGTCTACGCGAGAGACCGTGCGTGATATATTTATCTTGACATCGAGATAAATCCTCGCGCTTTTCTGGTTAGGCGTACCTCACTGGCAGGACGTGCCGCGGGCGAGGAAGATGGCTGGAAGGGGCGTGCGCCCTCGAGCCCGCCGACGAAGGAGAGCAGACGTGTCCACTGTTGACAGCTTCGGAGCCAAGAGCACCCTGACGGTGGGTGGTACCGACTACGAGATCTTCCGCATCGACACGGTCGACGGCTATGACAAGCTTCCGTTCAGCCTGAAGGTCCTCCTCGAGAACCTGCTGCGCACCGAAGACGGCGCCAACGTGACGAAGGCGCAGATCGAGGCGCTCGGCAACTGGGATGCCGCGGCCGAGCCCGACACCGAGATCCAGTTCAGCCCCGCGCGCGTCGTCATGCAGGACTTCACCGGCGTCCCCTGCATCGTCGACCTCGCCACCATGCGCGAGGCGGTCACCAACCTCGGCGGAGACGCGGCGAAGATCAACCCGCTCTCGCCGGCCGAGCTCGTCATCGACCACTCGGTCATGGCCGACCTCTTCGGCACGCCGAACGCGCTGGAGCGCAACACCGAGATCGAGTACGAGCGCAACGGCGAGCGCTACCAGTTCCTGCGCTGGGGCCAGACGGCCTTCCAGGACTTCAAGGTCGTCCCCCCGGGCACGGGCATCGTGCACCAGGTCAACATCGAGCACCTCGCGAAGGTCATCTACGACCGCAACGTCAACGGCGTGCTCCGCGCCTACCCCGACACCTGCGTCGGCACCGACTCGCACACCACGATGGTCAACGGCCTCGGCGTGCTCGGCTGGGGCGTCGGCGGCATCGAGGCCGAGGCGGCGATGCTCGGCCAGCCCGTCTCGATGCTCATCCCGCGCGTCGTCGGCTTCAAGCTGACCGGGTCGATCCCGGCCGGCGTGACCGCGACCGACGTCGTGCTCACGATCACCGACATGCTCCGCAAGCACGGCGTGGTCGGCAAGTTCGTCGAGTTCTACGGCGCGGGCGTCGGCTCGGTGCCGCTGGCCAACCGCGCCACGATCGGCAACATGAGCCCCGAGTTCGGCTCGACGGCCGCCATGTTCCCCATCGACGACATCACGCTCGACTACCTGCGCCTGACCGGCCGCGACGAGCAGACGGTCGCCCTCGTCGAGAAGTACGCCAAGGAGCAGAGCCTCTGGCACGACGCGGCGAACGAGCCGAACTACAGCGAGTACATGGAGCTCGACCTGTCGACGGTCGTCCCCTCGATCGCCGGCCCCAAGCGCCCCCAGGACCGCATCCTGCTGTCGGCCGCCAAGACCCAGTTCGAGAGCGACATCGTGAACTACGCGACGCCGTCGACCTCGACCGACATGACCGATCTCGAGGGCAAGCACTCGTTCCCGGCATCCGACCCCGGCCCCGTGCCCGGCGAGGAGGACAACGACACCCGAGAGGTGCACATCAACAGCGGTGCGCCGGCGGCGTCGTCCAAACCCGTCAAGGTGACGACCCCCGAGGGTCAGACGTACATCCTCGACAACGGCGCCGTGGCTCTCGCGGCGATCACGTCGTGCACCAACACCTCCAACCCCTCGGTCATGCTCGCGGCCGGCCTGCTCGCGAAGAAGGCCCTGGAGAAGGGCCTCAAGCGCAAGCCGTGGGTCAAGTCGACGCTCGGCCCCGGCTCGAAGGTCGTCACCGACTACTACGAGAAGTCGGGCCTCGACAAGGCGCTCGAGGGCCTCGGCTTCTACACCGTGGGCTACGGCTGCACCATCTGCATCGGCAACACCGGTCCGCTGATCGAAGAGGTCTCCGCCGCGATCAACGACAACGACCTGGCGGTCACCGCCGTGCTGTCGGGCAACCGCAACTTCGAGGGCCGCATCAGCCCCGACGTGAAGATGAACTACCTCGCCTCGCCGCCCCTCGTGGTCGCGTACGCGCTGGCCGGCTCGATGCACTTCGACTTCGAGACCGACCCGCTGGGCAAGGACCCCGAGGGCAACGACGTCTTCCTGCGCGACATCTGGCCGACGCCCGAAGAGGTGCAGGCGACGATCGACACGTCGATCTCGCGCGAGCAGTTCATCAAGCAGTACGCGACGGTCTTCGACGGCGACGAGCGCTGGAAGAGCCTGCCGACCCCCGAGGGCCCGGTGTTCGAGTGGGACGCGAACTCGACCTACGTGCGCAAGGCGCCCTACTTCGACGGCATGTCGATGGAGCTGACGCCCGTCAAGGACATCGTCGGCGCACGCGTCATGGCGACGCTCGGCGACTCGGTCACGACCGACCACATCTCGCCCGCCGGCAACATCAAGCCCGGCACGCCCGCGGCCGACTACCTCGTGGCGCACGGCGTCGCGCCGAAGGACTTCAACTCCTACGGCTCGCGCCGCGGCAACCACGAGGTGATGATCCGCGGCACCTTCGCGAACATCCGCCTGAAGAACGAGCTGGTATCGGCGGTCAACGACGGCAAGATCGTCGAGGGCGGCTACACCCGCGACTTCACGCAGCCCGAGGGACCGCAGTCGTACATCTTCGACGCCTGCTCGAACTACCAGGCGCAGGGCATCCCGCTCGTCGTGCTCGGCGGCAAGGAGTACGGTTCGGGCTCGTCGCGCGACTGGGCGGCCAAGGGCACCAACCTGCTCGGCATCAAGGCGGTCATCACCGAGAGCTTCGAGCGCATCCACCGCTCCAACCTCATCGGCATGGGCGTCGTCCCGCTGCAGTTCCCCGCGGGCGAGAGCTGGAAGTCGCTGGGCTTCGACGGCACCGAGGTCATCTCGATCGAGGGCCTCGAGCAGCTCAACGAGGGCGTCACCCCGAAGACGGTCAAGGTCACGGCGACGCCGAGCGAGCACTCGCCCGCCGGCAAGCAGACCATCGAGTTCGACGCGGTCGTGCGCATCGACACGCCCGGCGAGGCCGACTACTACCGCAACGGCGGCATCCTGCAGTACGTGCTCCGCTCGCTCGTCTGAGCGTCACCGCACCTCGCCGAGGCCGGCAGCGCGAGCGCGCTGACCGGCCTCGGCCCTGTCGCGGGCACGGAGCTTGGCGAGCACCGTCGCGACGTAGTTGTAGACGGTCTTCTCGCTCAGGCCGAGACGACGCGCGATGGCGGCCGTGCCGAGGTCGTCGGCGAGGAGGGCGAGCACGTCTCGTTCGCGGTCGGTCAGCTCGGGAAAGGCGTCGGATGCCGGGATGCCCGGCGCCGTCGCGAAGTGCGCCGTGAGGCGGCGGGCGACGGCCGGGCCGAAGATCGCCTCGCCGCGATGCACGGCCGTGACCGCGCGCACCAGCTCGTCGATGCCGGCATCCTTCAGCAGGTACCCGCGGGCCCCCGCGCGCAGCGCCGCGAACACCGACTCGTCGTCGTGCATCGTCAGCACGAGCACCGGCAGGTCGGGATCGGCGGCGCGGAGCCGGCGGATCGCCTCCAGGCCGCCGATGCCCGGCATCGCGAGGTCCATGACGACGACGTCGGGGTTCTGCGCGGCGACGAGGTCCACGGCATCCTCGCCGCACGACGCCTCGGCCATGATCCGCACTCCGAGGCTCTCGTCGGAGAGCATCGCACGGATGCCCTCGCGGTAGAACGGGTGGTCGTCGACGAGCAGCACGCGGATCACGGCCGGCTCCCTTCCGGGTCGGGAAGCGGAAGCACCAGTTCGACGACTGTGCCGGGATGCCCGTCCCGCAGCGTGACGCGTCCGCCGAGGCCCTCGGCACGCTCGCGCATCGTGCGCAGCCCGTTGCCGCCCGGCGTGGACCTCGCGCCGCCTCCGCCGTCGTCCTCGATGCGCATCCTCAGCTCGGCGCCGCTCCGCTCGAGGGTCACGTGGCAGGTCCGGGCCCCGCTGTGCCGCGCGGCGTTTCCCACGGCCTCCATCGCGATGCGGTAGGCCGCGATCTCCGCGGCAGGCGAGAGCGTGCCCGGATCGCCCCGCACGCGGATCACGGGACGCTCCGCGTCGGCCCACGCGGCCCGCAGGGCCTCCGCCAGGCCGAGGCTCTCGAGCGCGGGAGGACGCAGCCCCGCGACGATCGCGCGCACCTCGTTCATCGCGTGCTCGATGCCCTCTCCGGCGGAGGCGAGCAGCGCATGAGCGGTGCCCGGCTGCCGAGGGGCCAGGTCACGAGCCCGGCGAATCCGCTGGGCGACGCTCGCCAGGGTGGGGCCGACGCCGTCGTGCAGCTCGCGATGCAGGCGCCGGCGCTCGTCCTCCCTCGCGACGACGAGCGCCTCGCGTGAGCGCTGCAGCCGCAGATCGGCGAGCGCGGCGCGCACGGCGATGCCGGCCGCGTCTCCGATCTCGCGCAGCATCCGCTCGTCGCCCGCGGTCAGCCGTTCGCCCTCGTGCGGCCACACCGTGATGGTGCCGATGACCTCGCCGTCGGCCGACAGCGGGGTCTCCGCCCGCGGTGCGCCCGAGCGCGCCCCGACGAGGGCGGAGGAGCCGTCGACGGCGCGCGTCTCGACGGCGGCAGCGCGCAGGGCCGCGGCCAGCGCTGTGCTGACGCGGTCGAGCACGGCATGCAGCGCGCCATCGCGCCCCAGGTCGCGGGCGAGCCGTGTGAGGACGACGGAGGGGTCGTCGCGGTGACCGTACAGCCAGCGATTCACCCGGCGCCGCACGAACCGGTGCACGGGCGCGAGGCCGAGAGCCGCGACCGCGGTCGCGGCCACCGGCAGAACGACAGGGGTGCCGGTGGGCCAGACCAGTCCCACGGCGCCGACGACCAGGAGGTAGCTGACGAGGACGAAAGCGGTGGCGGCGGCGTAGACGATGCCGCGCCCGATCACGAGGTCGACGTCGAACAGCCGGTAGTGCAGCATCGCGAAGCCGATCGTCACCGGGAGCACGGTGCTCGCGATGGGCCACAGGAGGCCGAACAGCACCGTGAGCACCGGATCGCGCCCGACGGAGCCGGCGGGAAGGGCGATGATCGCGAGCATCATCGCCGCGATGAGGAACAGCGCGAGCATCACCCACTTCTGCTGCTGCCGCTCGATCGTCGACGAGGCTCGGCGGTACCGGACGACCTGGCAGGCCACGACGGTGCCGATCAGCGCCGCGCCCGCTGCCGCCAGGACGACGAGCGCCGCGTCGGGGAACGGGTCCCACGGGAACGAGAGGGTGAACACGCCCAGGGCGAGCCACGCGGGCACCAGCCGGCGTGACCACCCGGGCACCGCGCGGCCCGTGGGAAAGAAGTAGCCGACCGGGAAGAACCCGAACACCGACACGACGATCGTCAGGCGCTCCACCCACGCCAGGCCCTCGGGGAGCACCTGCGCGACGCTGCCGGCCGTCCCGCCGGCGACGAACAGGGTGAGCGACAGCGAGAGATAGGCGGAGAACGGCGTGAGCGGCACGCCGAAGACGATCATGAGGGCGACGACGGTCGTCGTGACGAGCGGCACGAGGGCCGCCGCCAGCAGCAGCGCGGCCGTCGCGGTCGAGGGCCGGGCGGTGAGCGCGGCGGCCGCGGCGGCGGCCGCGGCGATGCCGACGATCGCCGCCGTCAGGACGCCGCGGAGCGGGCGAGCACGTGCGTGTCGCGCCCGCCCGCCTTCCGCGGCGACGGCGGTCATGGCCTCACGATAGCGATGCGCGGCGGCGCTGTCCCGCGAGCCACGAGATGCCGATGGGACACGCGAGCAGCGCGACGACGAACGGGGGGACGAACGCCGCGGCGAACGCGACCACGATCAGAACGGCGAGGGAGAGCACGCCCATCACGAGACCCGTCTTCCGACGGGTCCGGCTCAGCCACAGCAGCACGCACAGCAGCAGGATCTGCACCACGATGGCGCCGAACGCCCAGGGCAGCAACGCCTCGCTGCGCATCCACGCCGGGTCCTCGCCCAGCGTCGTCGTCGTGAAGCTCTCGGCGGCGAGGCCGTCGACGAGGCCGAGCACGCCGGCCGCGAGGTTGACCGCGGCGAGCACGACCGTCGCGCGCGCGACGGCTCGCGCGGCGGGCGGGGATGCGTTCCGGTGCGCCCAGGCGACCAGGCCGGCGCCGATGACGACGATCCCGAAGGCGGCCGCGACGATGGCGCGATTCGCCGCCCACGCTCCGCCGAGCGCGTCCATCTGCGTCCGCGTGATCTCGGCGAACGTCGAGGTGCCGATTGTGCGGCCGAACACCCCGGCCATCAGCACGATCAGCGCCGCGAAGCCGAGCGGCGAGAGCGCCATCAGCCAGCCGCCCGCCCGGCCGCCGGTCACCGTGCGAGCCGGCGATGTCTCGTGATGCGTCGTGATCATGTCCGTCACCCCTTCCAGGAACAGCACCGACGATGCCGTTCCCGGCATCCCGGGGGCCAGGGAAAGCCCCGGGAAACGCGGTCGCCACGCGTAGACTCGGGAGATGAGTCTGCTGGCTTCGATCAACGGTCCTCGTGATCTCGACGCGCTCACGCCGCGGCAGCTCCGCGAGCTCGCCGCGGAGGTGCGCGAGTTCCTCATCGCGAACGTGTCGCAGACGGGCGGGCATCTCGGCCCGAACCTGGGCGTCGTCGAGCTGACGATCGCGATCCACCGCGTGTTCGACTCGCCGCACGATCCCGTCATCTTCGACACGGGACACCAGTCGTACGTGCACAAGCTGCTGACCGGGCGACAGGACTTCACCGGCCTGCGCTCGCGCGGCGGCCTGGCCGGCTACCCCCAGCGCGGCGAGAGCGTGCACGACGTCGTCGAGTCGTCGCACGCGTCGAGCTCGCTGAGCTGGGCCGACGGCATCTCCCGCGCCCTGACGCGCACGGGCCGCACCGATCGTCATGTCGTCGCCGTCGTCGGCGACGGCGCGCTCACGGGCGGGATGACGTGGGAGGCGCTGAACAACATCTCCGACGACAACGAGCGCAACCTGGTCATCGTCGTCAACGACAACGGGCGCTCGTACGCGCCGACGATCGGCGGCATGGCGCGGTTCCTCAACCGCGTGCGCACGACCGAGGGGTATGTGGACCTGCGCCGCCGCTCCGACCGGCTGTTCCGCCGGTTCGGCCCCGCCGGCCGCGCCCTCTACCGCGGCGTGCGCGGCGGCACCCACGGATTCCTGTCGCGCTTCGTCGACAACGAGGCGCTCTACTCGAACCTCGACATCAAGTACCTGGGGCCGATCGACGGCCACGACGTCGAGACGCTCATCGAGACCCTGCAGCAGGCGAAGGAGTACGGCGCGCCCGTCATCGTGCACGCCATCACCGAGAAGGGCCGCGGCTACGACCCCGCCCGCAACGACGACGCCGATCAGTTCCACGCGGTCGGCAGGATCGACCCGGTCACGGGCGAGCCGGTGGGCGGATCGGATGCCGCCGACTGGACCGGCGTGTTCGCCGAGACGCTCCTGCAGGCGGGGGAGCGGCGCGAGGACCTCGTCGCGATCACGGCGGCGATGCTGCGTCCCACCGGGCTGCTGCCGTTCGCGCAGCGGTTCCCCGACCGCGTGCTCGACGTCGGCATCGCCGAGCAGCACGCCGTGGCGTCGGCGGCCGGGCTCGCCTACGGCGGGCTGCATCCCGTCGTCGCGCTGTACGCGACGTTCATGAACCGCGCCTTCGACCAGGTGCTGATGGACGTCGCGCTGCACCGCGCGGGCGTCACCTTCGTGCTCGACAGGTCGGGCGTCACGGGGCCCGACGGCCCGAGCCACCACGGCGTGTGGGACCTCGCGATGCTGCAGCTCGTGCCCGGCATCCGCATCGCCGCGCCGCGCGACGCCGCGCGCCTGCGCGAGGAGTTCGACGAGGCGATCGCGGTGCACGACGCCCCGACGGTCGTGCGCTTCCCGAAGGGCGCCGTCGGCGCGGAGATCCCCGCGGTCGAGCGCCTGCCGGACGGCGTCGACGTGCTCGCGCGCGAGGGCGCCCGCGACGTGCTGCTCATCGGCATCGGGGCGATGGCGCGGGTCGCCGTCGACGTCGCGGCCCGGCTGGGCGCGCAGGGGATCGGGGCGACCGTCGTCGACCCCCGGTGGGTCGTGCCGGTCCCGGCATCCGTCGTCGCCCTGGCGCGCGCGCACCGCCTCGTGGTGACGATCGAGGACGGCATCCGCGTCGGCGGCATCGGCACGCGCGTGCGTCAGGTGCTGCGCGAGGCGGGCGTCGACACGGCGGTCGACGAGCGCGGCCTGCCCGACACGTTCATCGAGCACGCGACGCGCGACGAGATCCTCGAGGACGCCGGCCTCACGGCGTCGCGCATCGCCCGCGACGTGGTCGCCCAGGTGCTGGGCGCGCGGATCCCCGCGGCCCGTCCGCACGCCGACGGGACCTGGACGCCCCAGACCGCCATGACGGAAGAGACCGCCACGACCGACGGGCCCGCCGCGACGGACGAGTCGGCCGAGGACGCACGCCGCGCATGAGACACGTCGGCCCGGTGACTCGGAGGAGCCACCGGGCCGGATCGCGTGCGTCGATCAGCTGTTCACGCCGCGGATGGGCGGATGGTGGAACGTCGTGCCGGTCGCCCGCTCCGACGCGCCCTCCCGGTCGAGGTAGGCCGTCGCGCCGCCGTCGATGAAGGGCCAGCCGGCGCCGAGGATGAGGCACAGGTCGATGTCCTGCACCTCGGGGACGACGCCCTCGTCGAGCATGATCCTGATCTCCTGCGCGAGGCCGTCCTGCACGCGGCGCAGGATCGTCTCGGCCGACGCGGGCGTGGAGCCCGCGGCCTGCTTGACGATCTTCTCCGCGGCCTTCGTGAGACCCGTCACCCGGCCGCCCTTGTCCTTCTCGACGATGCGGTCGAGCTCGGCGAGCGCGTGGAAGTTCTCGTGCGCGTAGAAGCGGTCGGGGAAGGCGCCCGCCATGGTGTCCTGCACGTGCGCGGCGACCTTCCAGCCGACGAGGTCGATGAGCTGGAACGGCCCCATCGGCAGGCCGATGGGCGCGTAGGCCTTCTCGACGTCGGCGATCGGGGTCCCCTCGTAGAGGGCCCGCGCCGCCTCGCCCATGACCTTGGCGAGCAGGCGGTTGACGACGAAGCCGGGGGCGTCGGCCGTGAGCACGGCGTTCTTGCCGAGGCCCTTGGCCACGACGAACGCCGTCGACAGCGCCGCCTCGTTCGTGTGCGGCGTCTTCACGATCTCGATGAGCGGCATGACCGCCACCGGGTTGAAGAAGTGGAAGCCGACGAGGCGCTCGGGGTGGGCGAGCCGGGAGCCGATCTCCTCGACCGAGAGCGACGAGGTGTTGGTCGCGAGGATCGCGTCCTCCGCCACGATGCCCTCGATCTCGCCGAACACGGCCTGCTTGACGCCGACCTCCTCGAACACGGCCTCGATCACGAAGTCGCAGTCGGCGTAGAGGCTCTTGTCGGTCGTGCCGGTCACGAGGCCGCGCAGCTTGTTGGCGCCGTCGGCGTCGAGCCGGCCCTTCGCCTCGAGCTTGCCGATCTCCTCGTGGATGTAGGCGACGCCCTTGTCGACGCGGGCCTGATCGAGGTCGGTGATGAGCACGGGCACCTGCAGGCGCTGGACGAACAGCAGCGCGAACTGGCTCGCCATGAGGCCGGCGCCGATGATGCCGACCTTGGTCACGCGCTTCGCGAGCGCCTTGTCGGGCGCGCCCACGGGACGCTTCGCCCGCTTCTGCACGAGATCGAAGGCGTACATGGACGCCGCGAACTGGTCGCCCGTGACGAGCTCGGCGAGCACCTCGTCCTCGCGCTCGAAGCCCTCCGCCTTCGAGCCGCCGCGGGCGCGGTCGAGCAGGTCGAGGGCCGCGTAGGGGGCGCGCGGCACGGTGCCGAGCTTCGACTCGAGCATGCCGCGGGCCATCTTGATCGCGATGGGCCACTTCGTGAGCCGCTCGATCTTGCCCGGCTCGTTCTTCCGCTCCACCTTCACGGTGCCGCTGAGCACGCCGTCGGCCCACGAGAGCGACTTCTCCAGGAAGCTGGATGCCGGGAAGACGGCATCCATGATCCCCAGGTCGAACGCCTGCTGCGGCTTGAGCATGCGGTTCTGCTTGAGCGGGTTGGAGATGACGACCTCGAGGGCGTTCTCGATGCCGATGAGGTTCGGCAGCAGGTACGCGCCGCCCCAGCCCGGGACGATGCCGAGGAACACCTCCGGCAGCGCGAGCGCGGCCGCCGAGGCGTCGACCGTGCGGTAGTCGGAGTTCAGCGCGATCTCGAGGCCGCCGCCGAGCGCGAGGCCGTTCACGAAGGCGAACGAGGGCACGCCGAGCGTCGACAGCTTGCCGAACACGTGGTGCCCGAGCTGCGCGACGAGGCGGGCGTGGTCCTTGGAGCGGACCCGGCTGATGTCGCTGAGGTCGGCGCCGGCGGCGAAGATGTACTTCTTGCCCGTCACGGCGACGCCGTGGATCTCTCCCGCGGCGGCGCGGGCCTTCAGCTCGTCGAGCCGTTCGCCGAGTTCGACGACGGTCTTGGGGCCGAGCGTGTTGGGGCGGGTGTGGTCGCGGCCGTTGTCGAGCGTGATCAGCGCCAGCACCTTGCCGGACGGCAGCGTCACGTCGCGGACGAGCGAGTGCGTCACGACCTCGTCGCCGGCGGCGTCGAGCAGGGGCGTGAAATCGATGGATGCGTAGTCGGTCATCGTCGTCTCCCTATCGCTTCTTGCCGTCGTAGTGCGGGTTCTCCCAGACGACCGAGCCGCCCTGGCCGAGGCCCACGCACATCGCGGTGAGGCCGTAGCGCACGTCGGGCCGCTCGGCGAACTGCGCCGCCAGCTGGATCATGAGCCGCACGCCGCTCGCCGCGAGCGGGTGGCCGACCGCGATCGCGCCGCCCCACTGGTTGACGCGCGGGTCGTCGTCGGCGATGCCGAAGTGGTCGAGCAGGGAGATCACCTGGATCGCGAAGGCCTCGTTGAGCTCGAACAGGCCGATGTCGGAGATCGTGAGGCCCGCCTTGCGCAGCGCCTTCTCGGTCGAGGGGATCGGCCCGATGCCCATGATCTCGGGCTGCACGCCCGCGAACGCGAACGAGACCATCCGCATCTTGGGGGCGAGGCCGAACTCCTTGACGGCGCCGCCGCCGGCGAGCAGCGACATCGTCGCGCCGTCGGTGAGCGGCGAGGAGGTGCCGGCCGTCACGCGGCCGTGCGGGCGGAACGGGGTCTTCAGCGTCGCGAGGCCCTCGAGCGTCGTCTCGGGCCGCCGCCCCTCGTCCTCGGTCGCGAGGCCCCAGGCGCCGTCGGCGTCCTTGACGGCGACCGGCACGAGGTCGGGCTGGATCCTGCCCGCGTCGTAGGCGGCCTGCGCCTTGTGCTGGCTCAGCATGCCGAAGCGGTCGGCGCGCTCCTTGGTGAGGTGCGGGAACCGGTCGTGGATGCGCTCCGCGGTGACGCCCATGTTCAACGCGTCGGCCGCGACGAGCCGCTCCGCGACGAAGCGCGGGTTCGGGTCGGCGTTGCCGCCGATGGGGTAGTGGCCCATGTGCTCGACGCCGCCGGCGAGGGCGATGTCGTACATCCCCGAGCCGATCGCTCCGCCCACCATCGCGACGGTGGTCATCGCACCCGCGCACATGCGCTCCAGCGCGAAGCCCGGCACCGTCTGCGGCAGCCCGGCCAGCAGCGCGACCGTGCGGCCGAGCGTGAGGCCCTGCTCGCCGGTCTGGCTCGTCGCGGCGATCGCGACGTCGTCGATGCGGTCGCCCGGAACACCGCCGTTGCGCTCCAAGAGGCCGATGGTCGCCCGGACGGCGAGATCATCGGCCCTCGTGTTCCAGTACATGCCCTTTTCGCCGGCTCGCCCGAAGGGCGTGCGTACGCCGTCGACGAAATAGACGTCCGTGAGTTCGGCCACTTTGCCTCCAAAATCTGAGATCGAGTCCAGCCTATGGTGACACTCAGTATCGCGGAAACTCTTGGTCGAGTCCTATGAACCCGTGTCGTCGCCGTGGGCCGTGGATTGAGTCGATGCTACAAAGGCATCGACGATCGAGGGCGCGGTCTGCGCGATCTGCCAGCCGCGCGCGCCGAGCGCGGCGAGCGCCTCCGAGACGGATGCCACGGTGAGCGGCTCCGGCGGGCTCCACGCGACGCGGCGCAGCGAGTCGGGGGTCAGCAGGTTCTCGACCGGCATCCGCAGCTCGATCGCGAGGTTCTCGATCACGGGACGCGCGGCCTTGAGCCGTGCGTCGGCCTCGGGGTTGCGATCGGCCCACGCCCGCGGCGGGGGCGGCGCGTCGCTCGGGACGCGCTCGACGGGCGGCCGCGTCTCGCGGCGCCCCGCCTCGATCGCGGCCCACCAGCGGTCGAGCTGGCTGCGGCTCGCGCGGCCGTGGAACTCCTTGAGCGCCGCGAGGTCCTGCTTCGTCGCGGGGTCGGCGCGCACCGCGGCGACGATCGACCGGTCGGGCACCAGCCGCCCCGGCGCGATGTCCTGCTCGCGCGCGAAGTCCTCGCGCGCCGTCCACAGCGACCGTGCGACCGAGAGCGCGCGCCGGCCGCGGATCGCGTGCAGGCCGCTCAGGCGCCGCCAGGGCTCCTCGCGCGCCGGCTTGACGGGCCGGGTGCGCGTCGCCTCGAACTCCTCGGCGGCCCACTCCGTCTTGCCCTGCTCGGCGAGCTCGGCCGCGAGGGCGTCGCGCACGTCGACGAGGTGCAGCACGTCGAGGGCCGCGTACTCCAGCCAGTCGGCGGGGAGCGGGCGGGTCGACCAGTCGGCGGCCGAGTGCGCCTTGGCGAGGCTGATGCCCAGCGTGTGCTCGACGACGGCGCCGAGGCCGACGCGCTCGTGGCCGAGCAGGCGCGCCGCGAGCTCGGTGTCGAAGATCCGGGAAGGGTCGAGGCCGTCCTCGCGCAGCGACGGCAGGTCCTGGCTGGCGGCGTGCAGGACCCATTCCTCCGCGCCGATCGCGTCCTGCACCGACGAGAAGTCGCCGATCGCGGGCGGGTCGAGCAGGAACACGCCGGAGCCGCGGCGGTACAGCTGGATGAGATAGGCGCGCTGCGAGTAGCGGAAGCCCGACGCGCGCTCGACGTCGACGGCGACGGGGCCGGTTCCCGAGGCGAGGGCCTCGGCGGCCTCGCGTGCTCCCGTGAGATCCGCGATGACCTGGTATTCAGCCATGCGCGGCCTTCCGCGCGCCGAGCACGGCGATGTCCTCCGACCCCGGCGGCAGTCCCGCGAGCATGCACACGAGCTCGGCCCACGCGTCGAGGTGCGCCGCGAGCTCGCCCGACGGCGACCACGACGCCCTGAGCTCGATCTGCGCGCCGTCGCCCTCGTCGGCGAGGGTGCCGAAGCCCTTCGACAGCGTCTTGGTCGCGGTGCCGGAGGCCGAGTGATACGTCGCCTGCCGCGCCCGCAGGGCGTCGACGAGCCACGTCCAGGCGACGTCGGAGAGAAGGGGGTCCGTGCCGATCTCGGGCTCGAGCGGCGCCTGCGCGAAGCACACGATGCGCCAGGCGCCGTTCCACGCGTCGGGCTCCTCGGCGTCGTGGAGCAGCACGAAGCGCCCCGTGCCGAACGGCGAGTCGGTCGCGTGGCTGTCGGGGCGCACGTCGGCGGCGAACGCGATCGCGTGCGGCGCGAGGGACGCCGGGGCCGTGATCTCCCGGACGACGAGGTCTGCGCGGAAGGTCAGCGCGCGCAGCGTGTCGGCGATGTCGGCGAAGGCCGAGGCGTCGTCGTCCGGGCGTCGGGGTGCGTCCACGTCGACAGACTAGAGTGAGGCCACGATGAACCAGCCCAGGCGCGCCGACACCGGGGGCGCATTGCTTTCGCTCGGTGCCCTCGTCCGCGTCGCGGCCACCATCCTCAGCGGCGCGCTCGCGGCGGTGACGACCGCCCTGGGGCTCGTGGCGGTGCGGATGGCGCGCAAGGTCGTGACGCCCGCGACGCGCGTCGCCGACACGCGCATCCTCGACGTCGACGTCGCCGCCCAGACGATCACCCTGAGCCGCTCCGCCGACACCGTGCTGCCGGGGCGGTACGGGCTGTTCACGAGCGGCACGGCCGACTACCTCAAGCTCGGCTCCGTGCTGCGCAGCGACGGCACGAGCGTGACGCGGAAGCTGCTCACGCAGGTGTCGTCGGACACGCGCCTGTCGGCCGCGTCGACGTTCAGCGGGTGGTACTACGAGCGGCCCGAGGAGCTGCACCTGCCCTTCTCGGCCGAGCTCGTGGCGTCGGCGGTGGGGCCGTGCCCCGCCTGGCTCTTCCCGGCCGACTCCGACACCTGGGTGATCCAGATCCACGGCCGCGGCGCGCAGCGGCGCGAGTGCCTGCGCGCTGTGCCCGTCTTCCACGCGGCGGGCATCACGTCGCTGATCGTCAGCTACCGCAACGACGGCGAGGCCCCCCGCAGCCGCTCCGGCATGTACGGCCTCGGCTCGACCGAGTGGCGCGACGTGGACGCCGCGATCGGCCGTGCGCGGAAGGCGGGCGCGAAGCGGATCCTGCTGATGGGCTGGTCGATGGGCGGGGCGATCGCGCTGCAGGTCGCCCTGAGGTCGGCGCACCGCGACCTGATCGCGGGCGTCGTGCTGGAGTCGCCCGTCATCGACTGGCGGATCGTGCTCGACTACAACGCGCGGCTGCTCGGCCTGCCGGCGCCCGTCTCCCGGCTCGCGATCGCCGTGCTCGGCAGCGAGTGGGCGACGCCGCTCACCGGCCTCGACCACGCGATCCCGTTCGGCGCGCTCGACATCGTGGCGCGCGCCGGCGAACTGCGCCAGCCGGTGCTCATCCTGCACAGCGACGACGACGGGTTCGTGCCGTCGGACTCCTCGCACGATCTCGTCGTGGCGCGTCCCGATCTGGTCGAGTTCCAGGTCTTCGACACGGCGCGGCACACGAAGCTGTGGAACTACGACCAGGACCGCTGGGTCGAGGTCATCGCGCAGTGGCTCGAGCGGCACGCGCTCGCCCCCGCGCGCTCTACAGTTGAGCGGTGACCACTGTGCCCACGACCGCCGTACAGCTGACCGACCGCCATCCCCAGGTCACCGGACCGGAGATGGTCGCCGCGCTCGTCCCGCCGCCGCAGTTCGACGCGGCCCGGTTCGACACCTACCGGGCCGACGAGCGGTTTCCGTCCCAGCAGCAGGCGAAGGACACCCTCATCGCGTTCTGCGGCGGGGGAGCGCCGCCGGCGCGCGGGGGGCTGTTCCGCCGGGCGCCGAAGCTGCCCGAGCTGAAGCCGGGCGTCTACCTCGACGGCGGGTTCGGCGTCGGAAAGACCCATCTGCTGGCATCCGTCTACCACGCGATGCCGGCGCGGAGGAAGTACTTCGGGTCGTTCATCGAGTACACGGCGCTCGTCGGGGCGCTCGGCTACCAGCAGACCGTCGCGCTCTTCACGGGCGCCGACCTGCTGTGCATCGACGAGTTCGAGCTCGACGACCCGGGCGACACGATGGTCATGACGCGGCTGCTCGGCGAGCTCGTGCCGAAGGGCACGAAGCTGGCGGCCACGTCGAACACGCCGCCGAACGCGCTCGGTGAGGGACGCTTCGCGGCGCAGGACTTCCTGCGCGAGATCCACGCGATGTCGTCGAGCTTCCAGACGCTGCGCATCGACGGCACCGACTATCGTCAGCGCGCCGTCGACGGCAGCGCGGCCGTGCTCGGCGCGGACGAGTACGCGGACGCCCTCGTCGCCGCCGCGGCGGGCGCGACGGCATCCGACGACGTCTTCTCCGATCTCGTGCGGCACCTGGCCACCGTGCACCCCTCGCGCTACATCCGGCTGATCGAGGGGATCGGGGCGATCGGCCTGCGCGACGTGACGCCGTTCGACGACCAGTCGGCGGCGCTGCGCTTCGTCGCCTTCGTCGACCGCGCGTACGACGCGCAGATCCCCGTTCGGGCGACGGGGACGTCGCTGAGCGACGTGTTCACGGCCGACATGCTCGCCGGCGGATATCGCAAGAAGTACCTGCGCGCGATCTCGCGTCTCGTCGCCCTCACCCGCTCTTAGAGCGTGATCCCGGCTCCGCGAAACCCGATGTTCACACACATGCCTCACGCGTAACGTCCGCGAAACACAACCTGCCCTCTGTGGGAAACAGCCCCTCGGGAAACTAATCGCACCCGACGGCCCATGCCGGTGCGACCGCGCCCGGACCGGCCGGCACATCCCACACAGGAGAGGTAGTGATGGAACCCACCGAACTCACGCCGTCCAGCATCTGGATCGTCACCAGCGCCGCGCTGGTGCTGCTCATGACGCCCGGACTCGCGTTCTTCTACGGCGGGCTGGTGAAGGCGAAGAGCGTCGTCAGCATGATGATGATGAGCTTCGGCTCGATCGCCCTGATCGGCGTGCTGTGGATCCTCTACGGCTACATGATGTACACCGGCGCGGGCGGTGACGGCGGATACTTCGACGGCGCCGCCGGCCTGATCCCGGGCTTCGTCGGAAACCCGTTCGCCGGCTTCGGCCTCACCGCGGAGGGCATCGACCTGATCGACGTCGCCTTCGGAGCCACCTTCGCGATCATCACGGTCGCGCTCATCTCGGGAGCGATCGCCGACCGCGCGAAGTTCGGCGCCTGGCTGATCTTCGCCGGCATCTGGGCGACGCTCTCGTACTTCCCCGTCGCCGGCTGGGTGTGGGGCGGCGGCTGGATCCAGTCGTGGGAGCTCAACGGCTACGCCGTGATCGACCTCGCCGGCGGCACCGCGGTGCACATCAACGCCGGTGCGGCCGCCCTCGCCCTCGCCCTCGTGCTCGGAAAGCGCGTCGGATTCCAGAAGGGCATCCAGAAGCCCCACAACGTGCCGTTCGTGCTGCTGGGCGCGTCGATCCTGTGGTTCGGCTGGTTCGGCTTCAACACGGGCCTCTCGGGCGACCAGGAGGGCCTGGGCCTCAGCTTCCTGAACACGATCGCCGCGCCGGCCGCGGCCGTGCTCGGCTGGCTGATCGTCGAGAAGCTCAAGGACGGCAAGCCCACGTCGGTGGGCGCCGCCTCGGGAGCCGTCGCCGGCCTCGTCGCGATCACGCCCTCGGCGGGCAACCTGACCCCCGGCTGGGCTCTGCTGCTCGGCGTCATCGCCGGCGCCGTGGCCTGCCTCGCGGTCGAGCTCAAGTGGAAGCTCGGCTTCGACGACTCGCTCGACGTCGTCGGCATCCACCTGGTCGCGGGCCTCATCGGAACGATCTACCTCGGCTTCGTGGCGACCGACGTCGGCCTGTTCTTCACGGGCGACTTCTCGCAGCTGATCCTCCAGACGGTCAGCGCCGTCGCGGTGATGGTGTACTCGTTCGTCGTGGCCTTCGTCGTCGGCTTCGTGATCGAGAAGACGATCGGCTTCCGCGTGCACAACGAGGACGAGATCGCCGGCATCGACACGGTCGTGCACGGCGAGGAGGGCTACGCCCTGGCCGACTGAGCGCAGTGGGACGTCCTACGGGTCTGAGGGCGCCGTGACTCCGGTCACGGCGCCCTTCGGCGTTCCGGCGCGCTGCGCGCGCTCCGGGGACGATCGCGGGTTCGGCGGCGGCGAGTAGGGTGGCAGGATGAGCCGATCTCAGGGGGAGGGGCTGCTCCTCGGCCTCGTGCGCGGACTGCTGGGCCTGCTGACGAGCCGGGGCACGACGCCGGACCAGCGGGCGGACGCGCCGCGCGGCGCCGCGACGACGCCGAGGCTGCGCACCGACGTGCCGCGTTCCGCGCCGGCGACGCGGCTCCCCGGCGCGGCGACGGCCGGGAACGCGAAGGAGACCCCGCGGGCCGCGGAGAGCACCCGGCGTGCCGCCGACGACACCACGACGACCGAGGTGGACCCGCCGGGCCCCGACGGCCTGACGATCGTGTACGCGCCGGAGCGCGACGGCGAGCCGGATGCCGGGGAGGTCGTCTGGACGTGGGTTCCCTACGCGGAGAACGACGGGCGCGGCAAGGACCGTCCCGTGCTCGTGATCGCCCGGCAGAGCGCGCACCGCGTGTATGCCGTGAAGCTCACGAGCAAGGACCACGACGGCCGCCGCGACTTCCTCCCGATCGGGCCGGGCGCATGGGATCCCCAGGGCCGCCCGTCGTGGGTGGACATCGACCAGCTCTACAGCGTGCACGCCGACGGCATGAGGCGCGAGGCCGCGGCGCTCGACCTGAAGCGGTTCGCGGTCGTCGCGCAGGAGCTGCGCCGCCGCTTCGGCTGGCGGATCGGGGACTGACGCGCGGCCGGCCCCGGTCACCCGGTCGCGGTCTTCCGCAGCTCGGCGCTGAGCGCCGCGGGCGGCCGGTCGGCGTGCTCCTGCACGTCGACGCGCCGCGCCCCGCAGACGGCGCAGCGCACGTAGAGCACCCGTCCGATCGACGTGGCGTGTCGCGACTCGACGTACCAGCCGTGCTCGTGCGCGGTGGACGGTGCGGTGCTCCGCTGCGGGAGGCCGGTCTCTGCGGGGGTCATGCAGCCATCGTGATGTAATGCTCTTATGCATCTCAACCCTTACGGCGAGTATGCGGTGCTCCTCGCCGCCGCGCTGGCCAACGACTGGCCCGCCGACCGGGCCGGCATCGTGGCCCGCGCCCGGGAGGCCGGGATGACCGTCGAGTTCCCGGAGGAGGCCGACGACCACGGTCGCGTCCGCCGCGTCATCGACGACTGGCTCGTCGTCGTGGACGCCTCCGAGCCCCGTGAGCGGGCGCGCCTCCTGAACGCGCACATGGCGTCGGCGACCGCCTACCCGCGCCTGACGGACCACGACGACGAGGGCTGGCACCTGCACTATCGCGACGACGACGCCAGGTCGCTGCCGCGCGTGCTGTTCGCCGTGATCAGCGTCGGCACCGCGCTGCACCTCACGACCCGCGGCATGCATCGCCTTCATCGTTGCGCGGCGGGGGAGGCGCCCGGCGATCCGTGCCGGGCCGTCGTCGTGGACGTCACGCGCAACGGCCGGCAGCGATACTGCTCGGTGCGCTGCGCGAACCGCGCGGCCGTGCGCCGGCACCGGGCGCGCGCCGGGGCGGGCGGATGAGTCTGCGCGCCCCGCAGTGCTCGAGACCTCTGAGCCCGCTGTCGGGGGCGATCCCCGGCGTGCGGCTCGGCGTCCTCAGCCGGGCGTCACCCGTGGGAGCAGCAGCGACACGTAGCCGCTTCGCCTCCCTTGCGCGTCGAAGAGCGTGCCGAGTCGTTTCACGACGCGTGGCAGCATCCAGCGATCGGACACGCGGACATCGGGGAAGAGATGCCGCAGCCTGACCTCGATGCCGTCCAGCTCGTCGAGCTCGTGCAGCCACAGTGTGACGGCGAGGTTGGCGGGCCCGAGCGTGGAGGCGCACAGCCGCACCGACGGGTTGCGGGACAGCTCTGCGGCCACGGAGTCGAGCGCGTGCGGGGGCACGACGAGCCACAGCACCACCGACGCGTGCCAGCCGACCACCTCGTGAGCGAAGTCGGCGCGCATGCGCACCCAGTCCGACTGGGCGAGGCGTGCGATCGTCCTGCGGGCGAGGGGCACGGAGACGCCGATCTCGTCGGCGACCTCGGCGGCCGGTCGGCGGACGTCGGGCTGGAGGGCCCGGATCACCTGCTCGGTCAGCTCCGACGGCGGCGTGGGGCCGACGCCGCTGCCCGAGCGCACGGTCTCGTCGAGCGCGTGGCGCTGTGAGGCGCTGAGCATGTCGAGCTCGTACTCGGAGCCCTCGCGGTAGATGCGTCGGATGAAGTGCGTGCTCGTCGCCGTCACGCCCGGCAGCACCGAGATCGCGGTGGACACGTACTCATCGATCTGACCGGGGGTCGACGCGGCGATCGTGACGGCGAGCTCGCGCGGACCGGAGGTGCATTCGATGGTCATCACCGCCGCCTCGCGCGCGATGGCGTCGGTGACCTGGGAGCGCCTGCCGGCTTCGCAGCGGATCTCCACCAGCGCGCTGCTCGCGCGCAGCCGCTGTCCCGTCGGGGAGTGGGCCTGCATCCGCTCCGGCAGCACGTAGGCCGTCGTCCACGCCAGCCCTTCGCGGGTCAGGCGCGTCCATCGTCGCGACAGCGTCGACGGGTCCGTGCGCAGCACCGGCGCAAGCGTGCTCCAGGAGGCGCGCGGAGCGATCTGCAGCGCATTGAGGAGCTGGAGGTCGAGGCTGTCGAGCACACCTCTATCCTCGTGCGTCACGCGCCAGACGGCGCGGGGGTCTCGCGTGATCATGGCACCGCGGCGCCGGAACGGGCGACGGTCGATCGCACCGTGCCGTGCGCCGTGCGCCGCCAGGCGAGCTCGGCGAGGGTCGCGGCCTGCCGGGCCATGACGGCCTCGTCGAAGAGCGCCCCCGCCGAGTGCATCGCCGCGGGCGCGCCGGGGCCCTCGACGCGTGCGCCCAGGAACGCGAGCGTGCCCGGGACCTCGTCCAGCACATAGGCGAAGTCCTCGGACGCCATGGAGGGAGCGGCCATGCGCGTGACCGCGGACGGGCCGTAGAGATCGGCGAGGGCGCGCAGCACGAGCTCCGTCTCGTGCTCGTCGTTGTTCGTGACCGGGTAGGAGTCGATGAACTCGGCGTCCACGACACAGCCGTGCGCGTGGCCGATCGCGGATGCCAGCGCCGGAAGCTCGACCCTGACGAAGTCGAGCGTGGTCGAGGACAGGGTCCGGATGTTGACGTCGATCTCCACGCGTGCGGGGATGACGTTGACCGCGGCCGAGTCGCCGTCGATGCGCACGACCGACACGATGGCGGGGTCGGTCGCCGGCACGCGTCGCGCGGTGAAGGACTGCAGCGCCAGCACGATCTCGGCGGCCACCGGCACGGGGTCGATGCCGAGGTGCGGCCAGGCGGCGTGACCCCCGTCGCCGGACACCACCAGCCGCATGCCGCTCGCGCTCGCCATCACCGCTCCCGCTCTCGTCGCGAACCGCCCGGCCGGACGGGTGCAGTCGACGTGCAGCGCGTAGGCCGCGACGGGGCGGTCTCCGGCGGCGTCGAGGAGGCTCTCGCCGAGCATCTTGCGCGCTCCGTCGTGCCCCTCCTCTCCCGGCTGGAACATGAACACCACGGCGCCGGACAGCGCCTCCCGCCGCGCGGCGAGCAGCCGGGCGGCGCCGACGAGCCCGGCCATGTGCAGGTCGTGGCCGCACGCGTGCATCGCGCCGTTGGCGGAGGCGAAGTCGAGCCCGGTCTCCTCCGTGATCGGCAGGGCGTCCATGTCGGCCCGGAGCAGCACCGTGTCGCCGGGCGCGCCGCCGTGCAGCACCGCGGTCACGGAGCTCAGGGCGGTGCCGAGCGTCACCTCCAGCCCCAGCCCCTCCAGGGCGTCGAGCACCGTCGCCCGGGTGCTCGGCAGCTCCAGGCCGACCTCCGGTGTCGAATGCAGCCTCCGGCGCAGGGCGATCAGGTCGGGCAGCAGACGGTCGGCTTCGCGCGTAAATGTCATGGGTGTGCACCTCCAGCGGTCACAGTACGAACAATGCCGGCGACGATCCCCGGTTTTCCGCCGATGGCGCACGAAAGCGACGGCAGGAGGCGGGTCGATGCATGCATCGACCCGCGGGGGAGCCTTCGCGTGTGCTTCGTGCATCGAACGGCGGGTCGCGTCCGTTCTCGTGCAGATCGCGGCGGAAAGGGCGGGATGTTCCCCGAACGGTTCGATCCTGTTGCCACGCAGTCAACGATGTGTTCCCGAACGGAGACTCCACATGGCCAGAATCCACCGCGCCGCCGCGGTGCTCGCCACGCTTGCACTCCTCACCGGCTGTTCCGCAGCCGTGGGGCCGGCGCCGACGCCGACCGACGTCAAGACGATGCTCACCGCCGACCCGACCACCTTCGATCCCGCGAGGGGACTCGCGATCGACGACTACCTCATCGCCCGATACCTCTTCGACTCGCTCCTGAGGCACGACGACGGCGGGATCACCGGTGCGCTCGCGGAGTCCTACGAGGCCGACTCCGCGTCCGAGTACCGCTTCGTGATCCGCGACGACGCCACCTGCGCCGACGGCACGCCCATCACCGCGAGCATCGTCGCGGACTCCCTGGAGTACTTCGCCGCGCCCGACACCGGCTCCACCTTCCGGGTGCTCGTCTTCGGGGTCGGCGAGCCCACGATCACCGCCGACGACGCGTCGCGCACGGTCTCCATCTCGCTCAGCGAGCCCTGGTCCGACCTTCCCGCCGGGCTGACCCTGGCGCAGACGGGGATCATCTGTCCCGCCGGCCTCGCAGCGCCCGAGGAGCTCGCCGCGGGCACGGTCGAGGCCGCCTTCTCGGGTCCCTACACGCTCGCCGACGCCAACCCCGGGGTCGGCTACCGCGTCGAGCTCCGCGAGGGCTACACCGCCTGGCCGGACTATGCCGTCCCCGTCGAGGGGACGGTGCCCGCGGCCGTCGGCTTCGCCCTCGCCTCGGATCCCGCGACGGTCGCCAACCAGCTCCGGTCCGGCGACCTCGACATCGGCATCCTCGCCGACGACAACCTCGACCGGTTCGCCTCCGACGACGCCTTCGAGCTCCTCCTCACCGACGGGGTCGGCACGTGGCTGGTGTTCAACGAGCGGGAGGGCAGCGTCTTCCACGATGCCCCCGAGCTGCGTGCCGCCGTCGCCTCGGCGATCGATCGCGCGGCGCTGAACACCGTCGTCAGCAGCGGTCGCGCCGAGCTGTTCGACTCGATCGTGTCGCCGCAGATCGAATGCGCGCTGGACGGCGGCGATCTGCTCCACCCCTTCGATCCCGAGGCGGCCCGTGCGCTGGAGGGCGTGCGCATCCGGCTCATCGGCAGCAACACGATCGGTCCCGCCGGCTCCGGCAACGAATACGTGCAGTCCGCGCTGCGCGAGGCGGGGGCCGACGTCGAGCTGCGCAACACGGATCCCGGGACGTGGGTGAACAACCTCGTCGATCTCGGCTGGGATCTGACGATGTACGGCGACGCCAACCAGACTGGAACGGTCTCGGCATCGCTCAGCCGCCTGCTGTGGACACCCGCCGAGAGCGGCGGCCGCAGCGTCGGCGCCGCCGACAACCCCGAGGGCACCGAGCTGATGTGGCAGGCGCTCGCGACCTCCGATCCGGCGGAGCGGTGCGACTACCTCGAGCGGGCGCAGCGGACCGCTCTCGAGCGCACCGACGTGATCCCGCTGTTCTCGGGGTCGCCGACGGTCGTGGTGCGGGACGGCTTCGCGGCCGGCACCTACGCGGGCTACTACGATCCGACCTCGATCCGAATCCTCCCGTGACCCTGATCGGACAGGCGACGGCCGTCGACGGCGCCGTTCTCGGAGGGCCCACGGGCTCTCCGAGAACGGCGGCGCGCCCGCGGACGCGATCGCCCTGGACGGGATTCGCGCTGCGCCGCGCGGCGACCCTGCTCGTCTCGGTGCTCGCGCTGGTCGTCGTGACCTTCCTCATCGTGCAGCTGATCCCCGGCGACCCCGCGATCTCGATCGCCGGACCCGACGCCTCGCCGGAGCGCGTCGCGCAGATCCGCGCCGAGCTCGGTCTCGACCTGCCGGTGTGGCGGCAGTTCCTCGACTACGCGGCCGGACTGCTGGCGGGCGATCTGGGCGACTCGTTCAGCTGGGGCGTGCCGGTCTCGACCATCATCGCCAACCGGATCCCGTACACGCTCACGCTGGCACTCGTGTCCATGGCCGTCGTCCTCGTCGTCGCGATCCCCGCGGGGCTGGCGGTGACCGTCCTCACCCGAGGGGGCCGGCGCCGCGGTCTCGACCTGGCGTTCGGCGCGATCACGGGGCTCTTCTCGGCGGTTCCCGGCTACGTCACGGCCACGCTGCTGGTGGTCGTGTTCGCCATCGCCGTGCCCCTCCTCCCTCCTGCCTACACGGCCGGCGCGGGATGGCGAGGGCTCGTCCTCCCCGTCGTCGCGCTCAGCCTCGGCGCGACCTGCACGCTGGCCCGGGTGGTGCGGCGCGACAGCGCCGCCGCCCTCGAGCTCGACTACATCCGCACCGCCCGCGGATGGCGCCTCCCCGCCCCGCGGATCTACCTGCGCCATCTGCTCCCGAACGTCATCACCGCCACACTCACGCTCAGCGGCCTGCTCCTGTCGGGGATGTTCGCCGGAGCGGTCGTTGTCGAGGTGGTCTTCGCCTGGCCGGGGCTGGGCTCGGCGGTGGTGAAGGCGATCGTCTCGAGGGACTACCCGGTCATCCAGGGGATCGTCCTGGTCGTCGGCGTCCTCGCCATGCTGGTGAACCTCGTCGTCGACGTGCTGCTCGGCACGATCGACCCCCGGAGCCTGAAGGGACGACATGTCGACGTCTGACCCCGCCATCCGCCGCCGCTGGAACGCCTCCGTCGTCGTGGGCGTCGCCGGGCTGTCCGTCATCGTCGTGGCGGCGGTGTTCGCCCCGGTGTTCCTCACCGGCCCGGCCGAGGCTCTCGGCGGTCGGGCGAACCTCCCGCCGTCGCCGGAGCACTGGCTCGGCACCGACCGCTTCGGGCGGGACATCCTCGCCAGATCGCTGGTCGCCGCGCGGCTCTCGCTCACGTTGACGGTCATCGCGTGCGCCATATCGGCGGTCGCCGGGACGCTGATCGGCACCGCGGTGTGGTTCGCTCCCGCCCGCATCCGGGAGGTGGGCCTGCGTGCCATCGACATCGCCGTGGCCTATCCCAGCCTGCTGCTCACCCTCGTCGTCGCCGCGATCCTCGGACCCGGCTCGGTGTCGGCCGTGCTGGCGATCGGGATCGGCGGGATCCCGGTCTTCGCGCGCATCGCGGCGAACCTCGCCGGCGCCGTCGTGCGCCGGGACTTCGTGGTCGCCGCCGAGCTCCTCGGCGTCACCCCGCTGCGCGTGCTGCGCCGGCACGTGCTTCCCAACATGGCCGAGTCCTTGCTGGTGCTGACGGCGACCTCCTTCGCCCTGGTGCTCGTGGAGCTGTCGGGGCTCTCGTTCCTCGGGCTCGGCGTGCAGCCGCCCGACTACGACTTCGGCTCGCTGCTGAGCGCGAGCCTCGCGACCATCTACACGCAGCCGTACCAGGTCATCGGACCGGCGGCGATGATCGTGATCACCGGGCTGTCCGCCATGCTGATCGGCGACGGGATCGCCGCCGGGGCCGACCCCCGGTCGTCCCGGAAGGCCTCCCGCCCCACGCACGCCCCGGTCGAGCGCCGGGCTCCGCGGAGCACCGTCGTGGCGGACGTCGAGGGGCTGCGGATCACCGCCGATGACGGGACGGTGCTCGTCGCCGACGTGTCGTTCACGATCGGGCCCGGGGAGATCGTGGGGATCGTCGGCGAATCGGGGTCCGGAAAGTCGCTCACCGCGATGGCGATGGCGCAGCTGCTGCCCCCGGAGCTGACCGCGTCGGCGAGGTGCCTGGCGGTGGGCGGACTGGACCTCGCGGTGCCCGTGGAGCCCCGAGCCCTCGTCGCGGCGCTCGGGCTGGTGTACCAGGATCCCTCATCCTCGTTCAACCCCGTGATGCGCATGGGCGCGCAGCTGACCGAGGTGCTGCGCGTGCATCGCGGCCTCGGACGGCGTGCTGCCCGTCAGAGGATCGCACGCGGCCTCGAAGCGGTGCATCTGCGGGAGCCGGAGCGGATCATGGCCCAGCATCCCCACCAGCTCTCCGGGGGGATGAGGCAGCGGGCCATGATCGCCGGCGCGCTGTCCACCGACCCCCGGCTGATCATCGCCGACGAGCCGACCACCGCGCTCGACGTGACGGTGCAGGCCGGGATCCTGCGCGAGCTCGCCGCGATGAACGACAGCCGAGGCACGGCGATCATGCTCATATCGCACGACATCGGCGTCGTCGGCGCGCTCTGCAGCCGGGTGCTCGTCATGAGATCGGGAACCATCGTGGAGGAGCTCGCCGCCGCGGACCTCCGCCGCGGCGCCTCGACGCACCCGTACACGAGGAAGCTCATCGCCGCGGCAGCGGTGACGCGAGGGGAGGCCTGAGATGGGACAGGAGGCACTGGCGATCGACGTCCGCGCGGCGACGGTCAGATTCGGCGGTCGTGCGGCGCTGGACGGGATCGACCTCGCCGTGCGGGCGGGGGAGACCCTCGGCGTCGTGGGCGAGTCCGGCTCGGGCAAGTCCACTCTGGCGAAGCTCCTCGTCGGGCTCGTGCGCCCCGATGAGGGAAGCGTCCTCGTCGGGGGTGTCGACCCGCGCGGAGTCCGCGGCGCCGACGCGGTGCGGCAGCGGCGACGGGTGCAGCTGATCCCGCAGGACCCCTACGGCTCCCTGAGCCCTCGCCGCACCGTCGCGGAGACGCTCGCGGAGGCCCTGGATCCGCGGAGCGCCGCCGTCAGGCGCCACAGGGACGAGATCGTGCGATGGCTGGAGCTGGTGAGGCTGCCGGCGGCCGTCGCCGGGAGCTATCCGCACGAGCTGTCCGGAGGGCAGCGCCAGCGGGTGGCCGTCGCCCGCGCTCTGATGGTGGGCCCCGCGGTGGTGATCGCCGACGAGATCACCTCCGCCCTGGACGTCTCCGTCCAGGCGGACGTGCTCGCGCTGCTCGGCGACCTCCACCGGCGACTCGACTTCACCATGGTGTTCATCTCGCACGACCTCGGCGTGGTCCGCGCCGTGAGCGACGAGCTCGTCGTGATGCGCGGCGGCCTCCTCGTGGAGCGTGGTCGCGCCGGGCAGGTCTTCGCGTCTCCCGCGTCGCCGTACACGCGCGAGCTCCTCGACTCGATCCCCGGGCGACCGGGATTCACCATCCGCCGACCCCGTACGCCCGTCAAGGAGACACCGTGACATCCGAATCCACGACATCCGAGTCCACGCGCGCCTGGACCGACATCGACCGACTCGCGGAGCGGTGGCTGGCGGCGTTCGCCCTGCTGTGCCCGACGACCGCCGGCTATCGTGGCGTCGGAGCGGCGGACCCGTCCCGGTGGGACGACTACAGCGTCGAGGGCCATGCACGGGTCGCTGCCGAGCAGCGGCGCGTGCTGAGCGAGCTGGAGCGTCTCACCCCCGTGGACGAGACGGACCGGGTCACCGCGGCGGAGCTGCGCTCCCAGCTGACATCGGCGGTGGCACGGTACGACGCGGGCTTCCACTATCTGGACGTCAACGTCGTGTCGTCGCCGGTGCAGGCCTTCCGTCTCGCGATCGAGGCCATGCCCAAGGGCGCCGCGGAGGACTCGGCCGCGGTGTCCGCGCGCCTGCGCGATCTGCCGGCGGCGGTCGCCGCCTACGGGGCGACCCTTCGCGACGGGCTCGCGCAGGGATGGCGACCGGCGCGACGACAGGTGCTCGCCGCGGCGGGGCAGGCCAGGCGCGCCGCCGCCGACGGCTCTCTCGATCGGCTCGTCGCCGAGTCGGCGGCGGCAGGCGCTGACGACCGGGAGGTGAGCGCCTCCGCGGACGCCGCACGATCGGCCTTCTCCTCCCTGGCGGCGGCTCTCGACGACCTGGTGCCGGGGTGCGGCGACGACGACGCGGCCGGTCGCGAGCGGTACGCCCTGGCGTCCGAAGGCTTCCTCGGAGCCAGGATCGACCTCGACGAGACGTACGAGTGGGCCCTCGACGAGCTCGAGCTCCTGACGGCCGAGATGGAGGGCGTCGCCGCCCGAGTCCTGCCGGGCGAAGACGTGCGCTCCGTGATCGCCCACCTCGACGCGGATCCTGGGCGACGCATCCGCGGGCGCGAGGCGCTGCGGGACTGGATGCAGCGGACGAGCGACGAGGCGATGGCCGCCCTCGACGGGACGGCCTTCGACATACCGGCCCCCCTGCGAAGGCTGGAGTGCATGATCGCCCCGAGCGCGACGGGGATCATCTACTACACCGGGCCGAGCGACGACTTCGAGCGCCCGGGCCGGATGTGGTGGTCGGTGCCGGACGGCATCGACGAGTTCTCGACCTGGCGCGAGCGCACCACCGTGTTCCACGAGGGCGTTCCCGGGCACCATCTGCAGATCGGCACCGCGGTGCTCAATCACGCGGACCTCAACGCGTGGCGGCGACTGCTGGCCGGCTCCTCCGGCCATGCCGAGGGCTGGGCGCTCTATTCCGAAAGGCTGATGGACGAGCTCGGCCATCATGCGGACCCCGCCGATCGGCTCGGGATGCTCGGAGCCCAGCGCATGCGCGCCGCGCGGGTCGTCATCGACATCGGGGTGCATCTCCGAAAGCGCCGACCGGACGGCGCGGGCGAGTGGGATCGGTCGTTCGCCCGGGACTTCCTCGCCGCGAACGTGCCGCTCGACCCGGCCTACATCGAGTTCGAGATCGACCGCTACCTCGGATGGCCGGGCCAGGCGGCGTCCTACAAGGTCGGCCAGCGCTGCTGGGAGCAGCTGCGCGCGGAGGCGGAGACCGGCCCCGGTTTCGACCTGAGGCGCTTCCACGGGCGTGCCCTCGCCCACGGCGGGCTCGGGCTCGACACGCTCCGCTCCGCTCTGCGCCGGGACGACGTCGAGGGGGAGGAGGCGGGACGTGCGGCACAATCCGGACTACGAGCTCACTGAGCTCGCCGCGGTCCGCGCGCTCGTGCGGGAGAACCCGTGGGTGACGATGGTGAGCCACGTGCCCGGTGCGGGGCTGGTGGCGTCGCACTGCGCGGTGCTGCTCGAGGAGGACGCCGAGGGTCTCGTGCTCCTCGGTCACCTCGGGCGCCCCGACGAGAGGCTCCACGGGCTCGGCCGCCACGAGGTGATGCTGATCGCGTACGGCCCGCAGGGCTACGTCTCGCCGGGCTGGTACCGGACCGCGCCCGCGGTGCCCACCTGGAACTTCGTCGCCGCCCATCTGCACGGCACCCCGGAGATCCTCTCCGACGCCGACAACCTGGAGGTGCTGGATCGGCTCGTGCGGCGCCTCGAAGAGCCGATGCCCGAGCCGTACCTGATGGGCAGGACGTGCGAGAACGCGGAGTACGCGGGCAGGATCGCGCACGGCACGGTCGGCTTCCGTGTCGCGGTCTCCCGGTTCGAGGCCAAGGAGAAGATGAGCCAGGACAAGCCGGCGGAGGTCGTCGACCGGGTCATCGAGGCACTGCGTCGTCCGGGCCCCTATCAGAACGACGCGCTCGCGCACCGGATGGCGCTCGTGCGGGACCGGCGTGCCCGTGGATTGAGGGGCGAGGCGTGACCGGGCCCGCGGCCGACCTCACCATCCGGCGCGCGCGGCCGTACGGCGGAGACCCTGTCGACATCGTGGTCCGCGGCGGCCTCATCGACCGGATCACGGGAGCGGGCCGGGCGGAGGCCGTCGGGGAGGTCGTCGACGCCGACGGACGCTGGATCGGCCCTGGCCTGTGGGACGCGCACGTGCACTTCACGCAACACGTCAGCCGGCACAGGAGGGTCGACCTCACCGGCACCGCCAGCGCGCGAGAGGTGCTCGACGCCGCCCGCGCGGCGCGCTCACGGGGATGGCCGCTGCAGGGCGGCTTCCTCGTCGGATACGGGTTCCGCGACGTGCTCTGGCCCGACCAGGCGACGCTGAGCGACCTCGACCAGGCCGTCGCCGACGTTCCGGCGGTGCTCATCAGCGGCGACCTGCACTGCGGATGGCTGAACTCCGCGGCCGCCGCCCGGCTCGGCGTCGCCGTGGACCGTTCGGGCCTGCTCCGTGAGACGCCGTGGATCGATGCGCTGCACCTTCTCGACGACCAGGGATCCACGCCCCTCTCCGCCTTCGCCGAGGCCGCGGAGGCGGCGGCGTCCAGGGGCGTGGTCGGCGTGGTCGACTTCGAGAAGGCCGACAACATCGCCGAGTGGGCCGATCGCACGGCGCAGGGCGTGACCGCACTCCGGGTGGTCGCCGCGATCTGGCCGGACCGGCTCGACCGCGTCATCTCGGCCGGGCTGCGCACCGGCGACACCGTCGACCGCTCCGGCCTCGTCTCGGTCGGTCCGCTGAAGGTCATTGTGGACGGCTCCCTCAACACCAGGACCGCCTGGTGCTGGGAGTCCTATCCCGGCGCCGATGCCGCCGATCCGCTCGCCGCCGGCGTCGAGAGCGTCCGGATCCCCGACCTGCGCGCCCTTCTCGCCCGCGCTCGTGCCGCGGGCATCGAGGCCGCCGTGCACGCGATCGGGGATCGGGCGAACAGCGAGGTGCTCGACGTCTTCGCGGCGCTGAGGATGCGAGGCGTGATCGAGCACGCGCAGCTGGTCCGGGAGGACGACTTCGCACGGTTCGGGCAGCTGGGCGTCGTCGCGAGCGTCCAGCCCGAGCACGCCATGGACGATCGTGACGCCGCCGAGCACCACTGGGCGGGCCGGACCGGACGGGCGTTCGCGTTCGGCTCCCTCCATCGAGCGGGTGCTCGGCTGCGGCTGGGGTCGGACGCACCGGTCGCGCCGCTCGACCCCTGGATCGCCATCTCCGCCGCGACCGCGCGGAGCCGCGACGGCAGATCCCCCTGGCACCCGGAGCAGCGGCTGCCGGTGGACGTCGCGCTCGCCGCATCCGCGCGCACGACGCTCCAGACCGGCCAGCCGGCGGATCTCGTCGTCGTCGACCGCGACCCGCGGGCGTCGGACGGGCAGGAGCTTCGCACGATGCCGGTGTCCGCGACGCTCCTCGCCGGCCGCTTCACGTGGCGCGACTTGTGAGGCGCGCGCAGCGGCGCGCGCCGGCATCCATGATTGCCCGGGACCCGGGAGACGACCTACGATCGGTGAGGGTTGCCTTACCGGCGTCCGGCTGGAGGAGACCATGACCACACGGCTGCTGCTGACGTGCGCCGCGATCGGCGTCGCGGGCGGTCTGGCGAACATCGGGAACGCGTACCTCTTCAACATGCTGGTCGTCGTCGCCCCGATGCTGCTGGGCGTCGCCGCGGGCCTCTACTTCCTCCCCGGAGTGGTGGCTCTCGCCGCCCTGCGACGCGGCGGCGTCGGACTGCTGACCTCGGTGATCGCAGGCCTCGTGCAGGTGCCGTTCGTGCCCACCGGGATCATCAGCGTCTCCGTCTTCGTGATCATCGGCGTCCTGATGGAGCTGCCCTTCCTCCTGGGCGGCTACCGCTACTGGCGTCCCTGGCTGTTCTTCGTCATGGCGCTGTGGGCGGCGGCGTTCTACAGCGTGTACTGGTTCTTCGCCTACGACCTCGTCTCCTCGACGGTCGTGCTGCAGATCGGCCTGCCGCTGATCCTCGCCGTGGTGCTCCTGCTCACGGTCCTGATCGCCCAGCTCCTCGCCGCCCAGCTCGCCCATGTCGGCGTGCTCCGCGGCGTGCAGCTCGCCGAGGACCGTCGTCGCAACGGCCGACGGTCCGCCGCGGGCACGGGGGCGACGGACGCCGCCGGCGACGCGGAGCCGCGTCTCTGATGGCTCGCGATCACAGCCGGCCCGTCAAGCCCGCCGTCCAGCGGATGCTCCGCGGCGAGGTCCTCCGGCGGGAGCAGGTGTCGCCGCACGTGCTCAGGATCACGATCGGAGACGGCGAGCTGGACGCGTTCGCGCCCATGGGGTTCGACCAGTGGTTCCGGTTCTTCTTCCCCCGCGACGGGCAGGCCGAGTTCCGCCTCCCCGGCCGCGGCGACCTGATCGGCTACGCCCAGTTCCTCGCCACCCCGGCGCGCGTGCGCCCGCACATGCGGAACTACTCCGTCCGAGAGCTCCGCCGCGAGGGCTCGGGGACGCGGATCGACATCGACCTCGTGCTGCACGCGGGAGGCGTCGCATCCGGCTGGGCGCGGTCCGCCCGGCCGGGGACGCAGATCGCGGTGCTCGACGAGGGCATCGGGTTCGCCCCGACCCCCGACGCCGCCCGCTTCCTGCTGGTCGGCGACGAGACGGCGCTCCCCGCGATCGCCGGCATCTGCGCCTCCCTGCCCGACACGGCCCGCGGGGTCGCGGTGATCGAGATCCCCGATCCGGCCGACCGCCAGGACCTCCGCGCGCCGCAGGGCGTCGAGATCCGCTGGCTGCCGCGTGCGCCAGGGAGCCGGCCCGGAGCGTCGGCGCTCGCCCACGTCGAGCACGACGACGGGCTCTCCTCGTCCGGGACCTACGCGTTCGCCGCCGGCGAGGCGTCGCTGGCCACCGGGGTGCGCCGGCACCTCGTCGCCCGGGGCATCCCGAAGGCCGATGTCGCCTTCTGCGGCTACTGGCGGTCGCCCGCACGCTGAGAGAGGCCCGGAATCCGCGACTCACGCGTGATTCCGGGCCTCTTCCGGTGGGCGATACCAGACTCGAACTGATGACCTCTTCCGTGTGAACCCGCTTTCGGGGGTGTAGCGGGGTGAAGCGCAGTGTAGCCGGGTGTAGCTTATGGCTGATCAGGCGGCGATTCTCATGTAACCGCGTGTAGTCCCGTGTAGCCGCGTATTGCCGAGGTCTGCCCCACGTTTGCCCCACGCGGGTCGCGCATCGCGTGCGCGATATCGGTCGCCGTCGTCGGCAAGAAGTGCGCGTAGATCTCCGTCGTCGTGATGCTCCGATGCCCGAGCAGGTCGGCGATCCTCCCGAGCGGCACGCCATCCATCGCGAGCCACGACGCGTACGTGTGGCGGAGGTCGTGCAGCGTGAGATCGAGATCCCCGAGCCCTGCCGCTTTGAGGGCGGGCTGCAGCACGCGCTGCGTGAAGTTGCGGTCGTCGCGCACGCCGCCGCGCGCGGCAGGGAACACGAGCCCGGAGGGGCAGGAGCGCTCGTGGCGGTGCTTCACGCCGCACGGGCGCGGGTCGGGCACGACGAGCTCGTCGACGGCCCACTGGAACAGCGGCACGCGGCGCGTGCGCCGGCCCTTCGGGTAGGGCTTGATCTCGGTGCCGTCGGTGACGTCGGAGACCGTGACCATCGCGTGCTGCAGGTCGAGGTTGTGCAGGTGGAGGGCGCAGGCCTCGCCCCAACGCAGTCCGGTGCCGACGAGGAAGTCGAGCAGCGCCCGGTCTTGGCTTCCTGGTACTGCGGCCGAGAGCGCCGCGTACTGCTCGCGGGTGAGGAACACCGGAGGCTGTGCGTGGGTCGGGGGCAGCTTGATGCGCACGGCCGGATTCGCGACGATGATCTCGGCATCGACCGCGGCCGTGAGCGATGACACGAGCACGTTGAGGATGCGGCGCACGGTCGCGGGCTTGCGGGTGCGTGGCTCGTCCTCGTTGACCTCACCGTCCTTGCGAGCGACGTTCTCGACGAGCAGCTGCGTCGCCCACGCCTGCACGTCGTGTCGGCTGATCTCCGCGAGCGGCGCGTCCTTCCACCGCGGCATGATGTGGTTGCGGATGATCGACTCCTCGGACGCCGCGGTCTGCGGCTCGATCGCGCGCGACGGCCACCAGATGTCGCACCACTCACCCCACGTCGTGAGACCGACGCGCGGATCGCGCCACCCGGGGCGCTTCACCTTGCCCTCGGCCTCGACGGCGGCGTCCCTCGCGGCCTTCTTGTGCGCGTGCGTGCCCGCCGAGCGCTTCTCGCCGTTCGGGAGCCGGTACATGCCCCGGTAGCGGCCCGAGGGGAGCTTCTCAGTCCACGCCATCAGGCACGGTCCCGGATCGCATACCACCGGTGCGCGATTGAGCCGAACCGCTTGATCTCATCGGCATCACGGTTCATCTCCTGAGCCAGCTTGTACGCACGCCACCACATCCTCCCGTGCTCGTTGGCCTCCTGGGGTGTTGCTTCACCGTCAGCAGGAGCGATCGGCGGGTATCCCTGGGGTGCCGTGCGCCGTCGCGTCGATGAGGGGAGGCCGGCTGCTTTCCGGGCCATCTCCAGCCACGCTGTCGCCTCATCCATGTCATGAGCGTGCGCGGCGGTGATCTCCTCAGGTGCGACGATTCGCGAGACCGCCTTCAGATCGACGCTGCGGGGCACGGTCACGTCGACTTCAGCGACGACCGCTGGCGCTGACTTGCCGTCGCCGCCAGGAACGATCACACGCATGCCAACGACTGGCGACTCGGGCAGTTCCCAAACGTAGGCGTAGGCACGCTCGGGGTCTGCTGGTGTCGTTGATGTGAGGCTGCGAAAGGACACGGATACGATCCGGGCCTTCGGTTTGCGACTGAACCACGACATGGTTCCTCCTAAGGGTGTCTCGCTGCTGGTGTCCAGTCGTCACGCGGCAAGGCGAATTTCGCCGCGGTGGATGGCCTTCCGGTAGGCCTCGACGATGCGCACCGTGACGCCGAGCTCGCGCGCGATGTACCAGGCGTTGTCGCTGAGCCGCTCGGCTGCGGCGTAGGCCCGCTCATCGATGAGCAGCTGCGCGGCGGTGCGCCATGCCCGCCATTCGACGGCGGGATGCCGGGTGCGGTCACGGTAGAGCGCGTGGGCGTACTCGTGGGCGAGGGTCTCCTGCTCCAGCGCGCCGCAGAGCGACGACCGGAGGAGGATGAGACGCTCGTCATCGAGGTACGCGCCAAGGCGCTCCGGCGGCAGCCCCGTCGTCGTGTACTCGACGCGCACGCCGAGCTCGCCGATCAGCGCATGCAGATCGATCATTCCGCCTCCGCCTCCTGGCGTGCCTGCCAATCCGGATCGTCCGACGCAGCCAGAGCGACGCTCTCGCGCGAAGACTCGTTGTCAGGAGAGCGTTCGGCGCCGAGCCTGGCCTGAACGATGCTCGATGCCTTGTCAACCGCCTCACCAATCGGTGCGTCAAAGAGTGTGGACGTAGGGGAGAGCCCCAGACGTCGGCCGATCTCGAGGGTGAGCTGCGCCTCTGACGCTGCTCGCAAAGCACTCTCAAGCGAGTCGACACCAACATCTGCGGGGGTGAGATGCCCTAGCCGCACCAGATCGGCAAGTACGGGACGTCTGTACTCGCGGGCGATGTCGCGGGCCGTTTCGAAGGTGACCTGGCCGAGATTGAGCTGACGGTTGAGTGTGCCCTGGTTCATGCCGACTCGGCGCGCAACCTCGCGGATGGAGTCGGATCCGCGCACGTCGTCGATCCATCGCATCGTCTCGTTCATGTCTCAAGGATGACTCACCGATGACTCATTCGCAAGTCATTCGTCCGATGAGCTTGACAGCATGACCCGCGAATCGGACACTTGACTTATGAATCGGACAGATGAGCAGCAGGTGAGGATCCGTCCCGGCCTGCTCGATCGCCTCAAGCTCAACTCGGGCGTGAAGAGCGACGACGCCTTCGCCCGGATGATCGGAGTCAGCCGCTCCACGCTCTCTCGACTTCGCGCGGGCGACGAGCCCACGATCCGGACGGCTTGGAACATCGCTGACGCGTTCGGTCTCGGTCTCGGCGAGGTAGTCGTCGCGGTCGATGCCCCCGAGGCGGTGTCGAGGTGAGCGCGCGTTTGACGGTCGCGGAGGTCGCGGTCATCGCTCGGAAGCACCCCGTGACCGTGCGGAAGGCCCTCGAAGGCAAGAAGTTGCACGGCACGCAGGCGAGCACCGGAGGCCGGTGGAGCGTTCGCGAGGACTGCCTTGAAGCCTGGCTGGATGGCGAGAAGTGCGTCCACCAGGCCGCGAAGATCACGCCGCTGAGGAAGGCGTCGTGATCGCCCGCCTGGTCCTCGCCGTGCTGATCGTGGCGGCCGCGGTCGCGTCGACGCCCGCGGCTCTCGCGCCGGGCATCAACTCGGCCGACCTGATCTGCGCGAGTGCGCCGATCGCGCTCGCCGTCGTGCTGCTGCGTCGGCGCCCTCAGTCTCCCGCCGCCGGCGACCGTCTCCCGTCGCCGGCGGGATCCTCCCCGGAGGTGTCGGAATGAACCTTGAGCCCGTGTCGGCGCAGGAAGCCGCAGGAGCCCCTATGCCGGTCGAGTTTCGCGAAGACACCCTGACACGCGTCGGCATGGTGGTTGGCGCGTCCACCGGTCTGGTGGCGCTGATCGCGGCGGGTGTGGGTCTGGCGGTGATCCTGTGAGCGTCGTTCTCGGGTTCGATACGTCGCTCACGATCAGCGGGTGCGTGCGCTTGGAGCTCGGCGTCGGGGCTGAGGGGCAGGTCGAGCCGGTCCGGTGGGAGTGGTGGCGTGCACGCACGACGGCGCCGGAGCAGTCGGGTGTGCGGTCGATGCGTCGTCGCATCCGGTTGATGCTGACGGAGATCCTGGCGCTCTGCCCTGAAGAGCACGACCTCGCGGTCGTCGAGGGGCCCGCGATCGGTGCGAGGCATGCGGCGCTCGCGGATGAGCGTGCGGGGCTGCGCTGGTTGCTGATCGATCAGCTCCTCGCGCGTGGGCCGGTGGCGGTCGTGCCGCCGAAGACGCGAGCGATCCTCGCGGGCTCGGGCAATGCGCGCAAGGAGGCGGTGCACGCAGCTGCCTCGCAGCTGTTCCCGGCGGCGGGAGTGCCGGCGTACGGCGCGGGGCGGTTCGACGTCGCTGACGCGGTGGTGCTCGCCGCGGCGGGCGGGGTGGCGCTGGGGATGTCGTGGCCAGGTGGGCTCACGGCGAAGCAAGTTTCGGCGCACGGCAAGGTGCCGTGGCCGGTGGGAGCGGGCGCGAGCTCGCAGGGATGAGGGAAGCGATGGACATCAAGCCGACGAGTTTCGCGAGGGGTGTGCCCCCGGAGGAGCGGAACGGGTTCTACGGGCTCGAGGAGGAACTGATCGAGCAGGCGGGGTCGGCGCAGCCGATCGTCGCGATCGTGACGTACACGCTCGACGAGGTCGTGCAGAAGGTCGTCGCGGGCGAGCAGTACCCGGTGGTGAAGGCCTTCTCGATCGAACCTCTGCACGACGAGAAGGCGATCGCGCAGGCGGTGAATCTGCGGGACGCGGCGCTCAAGGAGCGCACCGGCGTTGAGCAGCTCGACCTCCCGGAGGTGGACTGATCATGGCCGAGCGCAGCTACGAGTTCACGGGCATTGAGAAGGTCAACGCCTGGGGCATCACAGTCCGGCAGATCCGGGCGACAAGGGACATTCCGCGTCACGGCGTGAAGGCCGGCGAAGTCGGCGGATGGGTCGAATCCGCAGATCTTCCATCCGGCGACGCGCGGATCTTCGGCGACGCGTGGATCTTCGGCGACGCGCAGATCTTCGGCGACGCGCGGATCTTCGGCGACGCGCGGATCTCCGGCGACGCGTGGATCTTCGGCGACGCGTGGATCTCCGGCGACGCGCGGATCTCCGGCGACGCGCGGATCTCCGGCGACGCGCGGATCTCCGGCGACGCGCGGATCTCCGGCGACGCGCAGATCTCCGGCGACGCGCGGATCTCCGGCGACGCGCAGATCTCCGGCGACGCGCAGATCGATCGCGCGTGGCAGTGCCTGGTCGTCGGCCCCATCGGGTCGGAGAACGTCTACGCGACGCTCTACCGCACAGCCAACGGGCGACACAGGCTCCACGTGGGGTGCTGGGAGGGCACGCTCGGCACGCTGATGGCCGAGGTCAAGCGCCGCCGGCTCCGGTGGACCGCGGACGAGGCCACGCAAGAGCTGTGGGTCGCGCAGTACCGGGCGCTTCGACGTCTCGGCAGGGCAACGGTGGTGCGCTGGGCTGAGGCGGAGGGCCAGTGATGGCTACGCGATCGCAGGCGACTCTCGCTGGTGTCTCGGCGGGTCGTTTCCGTCGCCGTAACTACGGCCGCAACCACGGCTACCTCCTCGATGGGCAGAAGATCATCTCGGTCACGAAGATCCTCAGCCTCGGTATGCCGAAGCCGGCGCTGATCAACTGGGCGGCCGGCGAGGCTGCACAGCTTGCGTGGGAGAAGCGCGACGAGCTCGCGACGGCGCCGTACACCGAGTTCATCCAGACGGTGTCGAAGGCGCACGAGCGGAAGCGGAACAGTGCCGCGGTGAAGGGTACCGCGGTCCACGCCTATGGTCAGCGGCTCGTGCACGGTGAGCGCGTCGAGGGCATCCCGGACGAGGTCGCGAAGAAGGTCGACCAGTACGTGCGGTTCTTGAACGAGTGGCAGGTTGTGCCGGTCGTAACGGAGGCCGCGATCTGCAACCTCGATGCACCGTACGGCGGGACGCTGGACCTCATCTTCACGTCGCCTCTGTTCCCGGGACGCGTGTTCCTCGCGGACATCAAGACGTCGCGTGCGGTGTACGGCGAGACGGCGCTGCAGCTCGAGGGCTACGCGCGTGCCGACTTCTACATCGGTGAGGGCGGCGGCGAGGTGGACCTCGCGGGCATCGGCATCACCGACCACGTCGTGATCCACCTCGAGGAGGAGCGGTACCACGTCATCGAGATGGAGAAGGGCGACCTGGTCTGGTCGATCTTCCACGCGGCCCTTGGCGTGGCGCGCGCGATGGACGGTCCTCGCGGTGAGTCGGAGATGGATGCGCTCGTGATCGGTGAGCTGTACCGGCCTGGGGAGGCATGGCTGTGAGCACCGCAATCGCCGAGCACCTCGCGACCAAGCGCATCGCGCCGAGGCAGATCGAGGATTCCCTCGCGCTGCCGACGACTGCCGACCCGGAGCTGTGGACGGATGACCAGAAGGCGTTGCTGGATGCCGCCGGCCTGGTGAAGCGTCCGAAGAACGGTCCGGCCGAGCCGGCGCCGAGATCGACGGTGGTCGCGTTCCTCGCGCACTGCCAGCGCACCGGCCTCGATCCCATCGCGAAGCAGATCTACGCGATCGAACGTGGTGGGAAGTGGACGATCACGGTCAGCATTGACGGGTTCCGGCTCGTCGCGCAGCGGTCCGGGCAGTATGCCGGGCAGACGCCGATCGAGTGGACCGGTGATGGTGTCACGTGGGTCGACGTGTGGCTCGCCGACGAGCCGCCTGCCGCGGCGCGCGTCGGTGTGCGGCGGCGCGGGTTCGACGAGCCGCTGTTCGCCGTCGCGCGGTGGAAGTCGTACGCGGTGACGGTGCCTGAGTGGCAGAACCGCCAGATCGTCGGGGAGAAGCTCTCACCGATGTGGGAGCGCATGCCGGACCTGATGCTCGGGAAGGTCGCCGAGGCGCTCGCGCTGCGGCGTGCGTTCCCGATGGAGCTCTCGGGCCTGTACACGGAGGAGGAGGTCGACTACGAGATCTCCGCCGAGCCGGCGCCGCGTGCGCCGCGTGCTGCTACTCCGTCGCTTGAGCCGGGCACCCGGTCGGCGCAGCGCGACCCGCTCCCGGGCGAGCACGTCGCTGAGGAGCGGGGAGATGCCGACGACCCGCCCGTCGCTGCCCGCGCAGAGCAGGGCGGCGTGTGCGCTCGCTGCCGGGAAGACGGCGACGTGTTCGTTGACAACGGCCTCTGCCAGGTGTGCGACCGCGAGGTCGCCGCAGAGTACGCGAGCGAGGCGTCATGAGCACGACGAGCGTGCGGCGCCTGATCGCAGTCCCTGTCGAGAGCGTCGTCGTCGGCGACGAGATCGATAGCGTCGGGCCCAGGCCCGAGGTCACGGCCCGCGTGAGTGGCGCGAACGGGCAGCGCTATCTGGTGACGCGGACCGCTGGCAGCGCCGAGGTCGTGCGCGAGTTCGACCGGCGTCAGATGGTGAGCGTCTGGCGATGAGCGACATGTCGACGATCGAGCACGGCGCCGCCGAGCCGCCAGTCCATTCGCCCGCGGAGATCGAGGAGTGGGCGGAGCTCGTGCGTCGCCGAATCGTTCGGCAACCGCCGAGACCCGGGACCGTGAAGACGCCGGACTCGATCATCGAGGACCTCGAGCATCTGAAGTACGCGGCGGGGCAGAACGTCGTGATCTTGCGGGAGGCGGAGCGGATGCGGTCGGCGGCGCGGCGGGCGCTCGCGAGGGCGCAGGCCGCGGCGCAGCGCACAGCTCGCGAGGAGGCGAAGACGGAGAAGCTGACCGTCGACGAGAAGGCCGCGCGTGTCGAGGAGCTCACCGAGGCTCTCGCGGATGCCGTCGAGGTCGCGGAGATCGCATACAACTACGCGAGGCGTGTCGCGGAGTTGACGGAGTCGGCGAAGTCGACGACGCAGACGCAGTCGAAGCAGGTCGAGATCACCTATGCGCTCGCGGGTAGCCGGCGGGGTGCGTGATGGGTGCGGGGGACTTCACAGTGCGGACGGTGCGGCTCGTGTTCTTCGAGCGCGACGGGGAGGCGTGCTTCTTCTGCCGTCGGCCGCTGCGGTGGGAGGAGCGCGGGTTCGGCTGGTCCGCGCACCATCGGCGGCCGCGCGGCCGCGGCGTGCCGCAGCGGCCGCGCGATGCACGTGTCGTCGCCGAACTGCATCGCCTGACGTCGCCCGCGAACTGTCTGATCTTGCACGGTTCTGGGACCACGGGGTGTCACGGCTGGGCGGAGCACGAGCGTGCGCGCGCGATCGAGATGGGGTTGCTGATCTCGCGGACAGCGACGACGGAGGAGTTCTGGCCGGAGCGCGTGCCGGTGCAGCGGATGGACGGGACGTGGTGGCTGCTGACCGATGGTGGCCGCGCAGTCGAGGTAGACGGAGGGATGAGCCGATGAGCAGGGCTGAGGGGTTCGCAGCGGTGCCGAACTGGATGATCCGCGAGAAGAGCGTGCCGCGCAGTGCGATCCTCGTGTACGCATCGCTGTCGTCGCGTGCTGGGATGGGGTCGATCTTTCCGTCGCAGGCGAAAATCGCTGAGGAATCTGGCCTCAGCGAACGCACGGTCCGCCGGATGATGAAGCACCTCGAGGATCTCGGGGTGATCGATCGGCACTCGCGACGCGGCTCTGAGGGGCGCGCGACCAGCAAGACGGACGGCTACACGCTGCATCCGAACGGACGCTTCGAGGGATCGGGCAATCTGTCCGGTCGCTCGAAGGGACCGGACACGGAAGGGCAAGCGACCGGCCAGGAGCAGCAGTGGGCTCCTCTTATAGAGGTAGATAGAGAAGAGGTAGATAAAGCCTCTTGCTCATTCGACGACTTCTGGGCCGTCTGGCCGAGGAAGGATGCGAAGAAGAGCGCACAGGCTGCGTGGGCGCGCGCGATCAAGAAGGCCGCGCCGGAGACCGTCGTCGCCGCCGCCCGCGCGTACGCCGAGTCACCTCATAGGCCGGAGAAGCAGTTCGTGCCGTACGGCGCGACGTGGCTCAACGGCGAGCGGTGGAACGACCCCACGCCCGAGCCGCGCGACATCTCGACAGCGGTCGGCGCGAACACCCGAGTGCTTGTCGGGCTTGAGATGGGCGCCCGTATGCAGGCCGCGTTCGACGCGCAGCGGAGGGAGATTCCGTGAACATCCAGGAGACCGCGGCGCTGCTGACGCGGATTCAGATCATCGACAACCGTCGGTTCGAGGAGGCGACCGTGCTCGCGTGGCACGAGCTCGTCGCTGATCTCGACTATGGGCTCGCTGTCGAGGCGGTAGGGCTGCACTTCCGCGAGTCGACGGCGTATCTCGCGCCAGCGCATGTGCGTGACGGTGTTGAGCGGATGCTGCTCGCTGCGCTCGGGGAGCGGGAGGACGAGTGGGGCAACCGCGTCGACGCGGACCCTGTCGCGCTGGCTGCCTATCGGCGCGCCGTCGCGCGCCGGACGGAGATCGAGTCGTGAGCGACTTCGACGATGTCCCACCGGACGACCCGTACGCGCCGGCGCCGCAGCAGCCTGATCCGGCCGTGCTGATCGAGCAACGCGTCATCGGGGAAGCGATGCGCTACCCGCACACGATCCCCGAGCTCGCGCGCGTCGTTAGCGGAGGCGACTTCCACGACATGCGACTCGGCGTGATCTTTCGCGGCATCGTCGAGCTCCACGCCGCCGGCGGGCCCGTCGACTACCTCGCCGTTTGGGACCGGCTCGCCGCGTGGGATGTTCGTGGCGTCGATCTCGGCGACCTGTCGCGCTGGCACGACACCGCGACCAGCGGCGGTGGCAGTTACTTCGCCGCGCGGGTGCGGGAAGCATCGGTGCGGCGTCTGCTGGCCGACGTCGGGCAGCGGCTCGTGCAGGGCGCTGACGACCCGGGCGTGATGATCGCGCGCGCGCAGCAGGATCTCCGCACGATCACCGACATGCGCTCCGCTGGCGGCGCGGAGGGCGTCGTGTGGCTGCGGGACATGCTCGCCGTGCCAGAGGAGAGCGACGCGTACGACTGGGTGATTCCCGACCTGCTGGAGCGGCAAGACCGGCTCATGCTGTCCGCGTCCGAGGGGGCGGGTAAGAGCGTGATGCTGCGTCAGCTGGCGATGCTCAGCGCGGCGGGGATTCACCCGTTCCGGTTCTCGCCGATCGATCCGGTCCAGGTGCTCGTCGTCGACGCCGAGAACAGCGCACGGCAGTGGCGGCGGTCGGCGCGCCGTCTCGCCGATGAGGCCGCAATGCGCGGCCGCCGCGACCCCCGCAACCACGTCGCGCTGCGCAACGAACCTGTGATGGACATCACCCGTCCCGACGACATCGGCCGCATCCACAGATGGATCGACGAGGCCAAGCCCGATCTGGTCGTCCTCGGCCCGCTGTACCGCATGACAGGCGGGTCGCTGAACACTGACGAGGACGTGCAGCCGGTGCTGAAGGCGCTCGACAGTCTCCGCGAGCGGGACGTCGCGATGCTCATCGAGGTGCATGCCGGTCATGCCCGCTCGACGTCGGGAGAGCGAGAGCTGCGTCCCCGTGGCTCGTCGGCGCTGCTCGGCTGGCCGGAGTTCGGTCTGGGGCTGAGGAGGGACAAGCAGAGGGAGGGCCGGTCGCCGACGTTCTCGCTCGTGCGGTGGCGTGGCGACAGAGACAAGCGGGAGTGGCCCAGGCAGCTCGTGCGCGGGCAGGTCTGGCCGTGGGAACCGACGTTCGGATGAGAGGAACTGGCATGGCAACGAAGACACGGCGTCTGGTGGACGCCGTCGACGACCTGGCGCGGGAGATCCGCGTCGGGAACGAGATCGCGGCGCTCGCGTTGGGGACGGCGGCGCTCGACGACGTCGACACGGCGAAGTACGCGAACCAGGTGTCGGCGCGACGGCAAGAGCGTCTGAATCGGCTGCGCGCGAGCATCCGCGCGGGCCTCGACCTTGAGGAGGCATCGTGAGCATCGAGACGGAGATCGTCGTCACGATCGCGACGGTGGACGTCGCGGACGACTACCGCATCGAGGTGACGGTCACGGACATCGACCACTGGGGTCTGGAGTCGACCGTCGCGCTGACGTGGGGGCAAGCCGAGCAGTTGATCGGGGAGCTGCAGCGTGCGCTCGTCGACGCGGAGGCCGCGCTGCGCGAGGACCGTCCCGAGTCGGTCTCGCATGGGTTCGATGCCGACGGTCCGGTGCATCCGGAGTGTGTCGCGGGCAAGTGCGGCAACTGCGATGGACAGGTGCTTACCGTGCACGACACGTGGGCGCCGTGCGGGCACCCCTGCCACACGGCAGGTGCATCGTGAGCGCCCCCCTGCTGACGCCGCTCGACTCGCCGATCTTCGACGACGACGTGATCTCGGAGATGGAGGAGCACCTCAACGACGCGGCCGCATGCGAGACGGACGAATGCGTGCGCGGCGCCGAGGTTCGTGCGGTCGCAAGGTGTTGTGGCCGCACCACCTTGCTGTGCACGGAGCACCTGCACCTCGCCCGCCGGAGTGTGGAAGCCACGCTCGCGCTCTGCTGCATCGTCGGCCGCCCCTCCTCGTGCCTCGCCTGCGGTGCGCGATTCCCGGCGGGGACCGTGTTCAACGAGATCTACGAGGTGCACCCGATATGAGCGAGGGGCCGGTCAAGGCGTGGCGGGATGGGCACCGGGCCCCGAGGTCCGCGAAGGCATCGGAGCGCGTCTGCGCGCCGGGGAGTGGCGCGACCGCGGGCCGCGCGTACTGCGGCCGGAAGAGCACGACGAGAGCACAGGACTGGAAGGGCGTCACGTGCGTGGATTGCCACGCGATGCGCCGCGCCGACATGGAGGCAACAAGATGACGATGACCGAGGTTCCGCGCCCGAAGACGTTGACGTGGGAGGTCGGCGACGTCGTGCAGTGCGGCAGCGTCCGCTGGGCGCTCCGCACCATCACGGGTCAGGCGGTCGAGCTCGAAGCGATGAACGTGCCGCACGGGATCTGGTGGCGCACCACGCTCGGCGAGCTCCCCGCGAAGGCGACGTCATGAGCGCGACGTTGACGATCCTCGAGCTCGACGTGCACGGCACTCCCGCCGGGTGGCGCGGCGGATGCCGGGGCGCGCACTGCCCCGCGCCCGTGTCATGCCGTGACGTGTACCGCCGCTACTCGGGCGACTACGGATTCCGGCGCCGCGTCGACGCCGGCGAGACCCCGGCGCAGGTCATCGCCGAGGAGATCGCCGAGGCGGCCGCCGTGCGTGAGCGCGACCGGGAAGCCGCACGCCGCGAGAAGGCACAGGCCGCCGCTGCCGCACGCGAGAAGACCCGCAAGGCTGAACAGCGCACGAGACCCCCCAAGCGCGAACCGAAGCCACAGGCACCGTGTCCTGAGCCCCGCGCTACCGCGATCCGTGACGCCCTGACGCGTCTCCACGCCGACGGGCGTACCGACGCGGAGATCGCCGACGAGCTCGACGTCGCACGCCACACGATCGCGCACGCACGCCGCAAAGTCGGCCTGCCCGCCAACCGGCTCACACGCGAAACCCACCCGAACCTGAGCCCGAGTCCTCGCGTCGCGCTCCACGCGCGCGTCGCCGAACTGCACGCCGCCGGCCTCAACGATCTGCAGATCGCCGAACAGGTCGACAAGTCACGCCGAGCGGTCGCGCAGATCCGCCGCCGTCTCAACCTGCCAGCGCACCCCGTGCCGCGCAGCGAGCGTGCACCGCGGCGCGAGCGTCCCGACCGGCTCCCCGACGTCGTCCGCCTCCATGGCGAGGGGAAGACTGATCGGCAGATCGCCGACGAGCTCGACATCACGATCGGGTGGGCAGCCGAACTGCGCCGCAAAGCCGCCCTGCCCGCGCGCAGGTCCGTGCGGTCACGGTGGGACGGCGCGACGCTGCAGCCCCACGGCACGAACGCGTGCCACGCGCGCGGATGCCGGCGCCCCGAGTGCATCGACGCGCACCGGGCATGGCACCGCGCCTACGTTGCTCGCCGTCGCGCCGAAGGCCCGCGGCAGCACCACGGCACTGCGTACGGTTACCAGCTCGGATGCCGCACCGAATGCCCCGCGACGCCCTCGTGCACCGACGCGATGAACGCCGCCGACACCGCCCGCCGTCGCGCCGCAGGCGCTCCCGCCCGAGAGCTCATCGACGCGGCCCCCGTGCAAGCGCACATGCGCGACCTCATGCACGCGGGCCTCACCGTCGCCGACATCGCCACCGCATCCGGCCTCTCGTTCGCCAGCACCCGCAAGATGATCCACTCCCAGGGGAAAGCCCGCGGCATCGTCTCCCACGTGCTCGCTGAGCGCGCCGCCGCCGTCCTCGCCGTCCCCCTCCCGGAGGCCAACCCGTGAGCATCCCTCTCGACGCGATCGACCCCGACCAGGCAGCACGCCGCTTCGCCGACGAACTCGAATGGCACCTCGACATCGTCCCGCCCCTCATGGACGCGATGATCACCATGACGATCCCCGCGATCGCCGCACACCGACAAGACCAGACCCGCGTCACCGGCGGAGGCTACGTCGACAACCTCACCATCCTCGACCACCTCGACGTCACCACCGAAGGCACCATCACGGCGAAGGGCGCGGCTGTCGACGCCACCGACCTCTGGGCCATGCTCGTCGATCTCCTGGGCGCCGTGCACGCGTGGATCCAGCCCGACACCGCCCCGCCCACCCTCGATCCCCGCCCCGACGCCGACCCCCTCACCGCCCGCACCCTCGCGCTCACCGCGATCGCATGGCTCATCGACCACGGCGAACAGATCCGCACCATCCACGAGCTCGACGACTACCGCGACGCGCTCTACGCCCTCATCCGGCGCCTCCGCGCCCGCTACGGCGTCCACCCCCACCCCCGACGCGCCCGCCTCCGCCACTGCGCGACCTGCGGTGAGCGGGCCGTCGCCCTCACCTGGGCCGACAACCCCAACGGCTCCCCGAGACCGATCCGCATCGCCCGATGCCGCACCTGCGGACAGACCTACACCGAGGAAACAGCAGCATGACCGGATACTTCGACCAAGACAGCGAGAAGATCGCCCGCGTCACCGCCCGCTACGGATGCGCCGAGCCCGGCCCATACGGCACGGTCTGCACCGAAGACGCCGGCCACCGGTACTCCCACTACGACGCACAGGACGACTCATCATGGCAGGACGACTGGCGTGAACACGGGCCCAAGGACGACGGATGACCCTGCGCATAGTCCCGGTCGACCTGAAGCATGCGCGCGACTTCGTCGCCGTGCACCATCGTCACCACCTGCCGCCGCGCGGCCACAAGTTCAGCATCGGCGTCGCGCGCGGCACACTCCTCGTCGGCGTCGCGATCATAGGTCGCCCCCGATCCCGAGTCATCCAATCCGAGGGGGCAACGCTCGAGGTGATCCGCACTGCGACGGACGGCACCCGCAACGCCAACTCCATGCTCTACGGCGCCGCTCGGCGCGCGACGTTCGCGCTCGGCTACGACCGGCTCATCACCTACACGCAGGACGGTGAGACGGGCGCGAGCCTGCGTGCAGCTGGATACCGCGTGATCGCTCAACGCCCACCACGCTCCGGATGGGACACGCCGAGCCGTCCCCGCGAGAACCGCAATGACGGCATCGCACGCACGCTCTGGGAGACCGTCCCATGACTGTCTGGCTGAGCTACCGAGAAGCCGCCCACCGCGTCCACCGATCCCGCCGCACGATCGGCCGCTGGCGGAAGAACGGCATGCCCATGAGCTGGGACACCCGCGACGGGCAACGCGTCCGGGTCGTCGACGAAGCCGTACTCCTCGCATGGTGGCGTCAGAGGCTCCGGAACGACCCAGCACACCGATACCGCCTCCGCGCCCTGCGAGCGCGGGAGACAGGCGCACACGGGCCGACACGCCGAGATTCCGACACGACTTGACCCCGGAGTGCTGTCGCCCCCTAATCTCAAAGTTGCACACGTGTCCGACAGGGACACGCGAAGGCCGGTCAGCCGCCCCGAACCCATCCCCGGGGCAGCGCAGACCGGCCTCACGCATTCCCCGGCCGGGAGTCGAGCCCACCAGCGCCCGACTCAGCGCCGCTCCTCCCGGCCGGGGTCACCCCAGCAGGGCACGATTGATCGCGTCAGCGACCGCCTCGAACTCAGCGTTCTTCGACGCCCGCGAGAACTGAACCGCATCCGAATCCAGCTGCATCTGCTGCGCCTTGTTCCGCACCTTCCCGAACCCGCCGACCGTCGGCGCCGCCGACCCCGCCACGCTCAGACGGATATGCCCCGCCGTGAGCCCCGCCTTCTTGAACTCCACCCCCTGAATACGATCCAACGGAATCGTCTTCGACGACCCCTTCGTCTTGATCACGACGCCGTTCCCGAGGAACTCGATCGAACCATTCAGGGACTCAGCCTTGATGCTCTCGCTCATGGCCGAAGCGTATCGGGGGGCCGCCGATGACCGCCAACCTGATCCACTCCCACGAGTACCGCACCCTCCGCGCAACCCTCAAGGCGGGCTGGCAAGCCCTCAACGCCCCGTGCGCGCTCTGCGGCCAAGCCGACATCCGCTACGACGGGCCGAAGAACGAACCCGGCAGCTTCGAACTCGACCACAAGATCAGCCGGAAACGCTGCATCGCCATGGGCCGACCCGACCTCATCCTCGACCCCACGAACTGCCAGCCCTCACACGTCCGCTGCAACCGCTCCAAGCAGGAGGGGGACGCCCGCCCCGACCTCGGCGAGACCACCGAAGCCTGGTAGGGGGGCACCCGGCGAGGGGGGACCCCGCCCCGCCATCCAAGGGGGAGGGGCCTCACGCACCAGGGGGGTGCGACCGGAGGGGGAGGGGCACCCCGGCACCGGCAACACCCCACCCCGTCCAGAGGGGGCCCTGCCGCGACGCACCCCGACCGCAGCCCGTGCCCCGCGGCACGAGCAGCCCACCACCTCACCGCGCGCGCGAGGGCCACAAGCCAAGCGCTGCAGGGATCACGATCCCTCAGCGGCGACCGGGCAACGAGAAGCACCCGCCACCCCGACACGAGGAACCCGACCATGCCCCGCCACCCCACCAACCACCGCAGCATCGCCTACCGCATCGGCTACTACATCGTCGCGCCGCTCATCACCGCACTCGCCGCAGCCGCGACCCTCTGGCTCACCATCACGATCGCAACCACGATCACGAGGTAGGGGCGTCCGAATCTCCACGACCGTCGAGCCGAGGTCATTCCGCCGGCAGTGATTTCCCCCACCGGGGTGCGGGGGTGCGTGGACGTCTTGTCCGCGTCCGTCTGATCGGAGGTGCGTGATGGCGTTGAGCTCTGATGAGCGGCGTGCTCGTGACGCTGAGCGGAAGCGGCGTGTGCGGGCGGCGGAGCGTGAGGCGCGTGAGGCTGCTCGGTTGGCTGGGCGGACGTCGGCGGAGTCTGCGGCGTCGACGGCGACGCGGGATGCGGTTGAGGCGACGATCGCTGCGGCGAGGTGGTTGACGGCGGCGGATGCGGCGTCGATCGCGCAGGCGCGGACGCTCGCGAAGCGCATTGATCTGCTGGAGCACGCGGACGAGACGACGCGGGCGTTGTCGGCGCATCGTGCGTTGTCGCAGGTGCTGAACGATCTGGGGGCGACGGCGACGAAGCGGTTGCAGTACGAGTTGCGGTCGCGTCGTGTCGCGCCGGCGGAAGACGGTGATGATGAGCGGGAGTCGAGCGAAGGCGGAGCGACGCCGGCCAACGTCACGAAGCTCGAGCGCCCGCCGAAGCGCCGCACGTCCTAGGCGCCTGCTCGGCTGCCAGACGCCGCGGATCTTCACTCCGCCGAAGCGTGAGCTCACGCCGGAGACGTCGCTGGGGTTCGAGGTCATCGAGTTCTGGGACTGGATGCGTGATCGGCTCGAAGAGCTCGACGCGACCCGGTCGCCGGAGGACGACACAGACTATCTGGGGCTGCTGCCGCGCGCGCTCGAATGGCAGCGGTGGCTGTTGATCCACGCGCTTGAGCTGCTGGACGTGCCGGGGTGCGTGTTCCGATTCCGGACGGTGCTGCTGCTCGTTGCGCGGCAGAACGGCAAGTCGACGCTGCTGACGGTGCTGATCCTGTGGCGTCTGTTCCAGGACGGCGCCCGGATGGTGCTGGAGACTCACGCGACGACGGAGCATGCGCGCGCGGCGTGGGAGGAAGCCGTCGCGGTCGCTGAGGCGATTCCCGAGCTCGCCGACGAGATCGCGAAGGTGCAGGAGGGGAAGAACAGCGAGCTGCTGCTGCTCGATGGCGGTGAGCGGTTCAAGATCGCGACGGCGAACCGTCGTGGCGGTCGTGGGTTCCGCGGCGATTTGGTGATCTTCGACGAGCTGCGTGAGCATCAGGACTGGCGTGCATGGTCGGCGACGTCGAAGACGACGATGGCGCGGCGGCGCGCGCAGGTGTGGGGGGTGTCGAACGCCGGCGACATGTCGTCGGTCGTGCTGCGGCATCTCCGCAAGGTCGCGATCGGCAACATCACGGGGAAGGCGCTCGACGGCGTCCCGCCTGAGATCGCTGGGCAGATCGATCTGGACAGCATCGGTCTGTTCGAGTGGTCGGCGGGGACCGTGGATGGCACGGAGGACGGCGCGCCGGTTGGCATCTGGGATCGGGAGGGTTGGGCGCGCGCGAACCCGTCGCTCGGCTACACGGAGCTCGATGAGCGTGCGATCGCCGCGGCGGCTGGTGTGGACCCGGAGTGGGAGTTCCGCACCGAGGTGCTGTGCCAGTTCGTGAACATGTTCGGCGCCGGGCCGTTCCCGAACGGGTCGTGGGCGGGGCTGCTCGACGGGAAGGCCGCGCGCGCGGAGCGCGGCGTGACCCGCGATACCTCGCGGCCGGCGTGCTACGGCATCGACATGTCGCACGATCGCACGGTCGTGTACGTGGCGCTGGCGTTCTGGGACACCGAGGGCCGGATCCGCGGGGAGCTCGTCGCGCACCGCGCTGGACCCGACTGGGTGATTCCGTGGCTGCTGGCGCCGTCGAGGAAGGTCGCACCGGACCATGTCGCGTTCCAGCGCAGTGGCGCGCCGATCTCGTCGATGTGGGAGGAGTTCGAGCGCGCGGGCATCGATGTTCACCCGTGGGGTGGGTCCGAGCTCGCTGGGTGGCACGGCAGCGTGTACGACCTGATCCGCGTGGCCGCCGCCGATGAGGCGCCGGACGGCGAGATCGCTGAGGAGTTCCGCGCGCGCGTGCGCTTGTCGCACGGCGTGCAGCCGCTGCTCGACGTTGCGGCGTCTTCGGCGCAGATCAAGGCGATCGGCGACGGCTGGGTGATCGACCGGAAGGCGTCGCCGCATGACGCCGCACCGCTGCTCGCGTTCATCGCTGCAGTCGGGCTGCTGCTGACGAACCCGAAGCCGAAGTTCGTGTCGGCGTACGAACGCGAGGGGCTCCTCGTGGTCTGAACGTGAGGAGGCCTGGTGGCTATTCGTGATGCACTCGCCCGCCTGCTCGGCCGTGAGGCCACGATCGAGCGGATCGAGTGGCTTGGCCCGACGTTCCGGAACATGGTTATGGGCCTCACCGCGGAGGAGCTGTACCGCACTCAGCCGCACCTGCGCATGGTGCTCAGCTTCGTTGCCCGCAACGTCGCGCACCTGGGCCTCCACGCGTACTCCCGCACGTCTGACACCGACCGGCGGAGGCTGCGAGACGAACCGCTCGCGCGGCTCCTGCGTCGCCCGAATCCGTCGATGACGCAGTACGAGCTGCTTGAGACGCTCGCGTCCGATCTCGGCCTGTACGACATCGCCTACTGGGTCGTGCACCCGGACGTCAACGCGCCGTCGGGATGGGTGATCCAGCCGATCCCGCCGTCGTGGGTCGTCGAGTCGAGGGGCGGGACGTTCTTCGAGCCCGCGAAGCACATCGTCCAGAACCCCGGTGGTACCCGCGTGGAGATCTCCGCGGACGACATGGTCGTGTTCCACGGGTGGAACCCGGGCCAGCCGAAGCGTGGCGCTGCGCCGGTCGAGACGCTCAAGCAGATCCTCGCCGAGCAGGTGCAGGCGTGGGCGTACCGGCAGCAGGTGTGGCAGCGCGGCGGCCGCGTCGGCGCCGTGATCACACGCCCCGCCGGCGCTGAATGGTCTGAGGCTGCACGCAACCGCTTCATGACCGCGTGGCGCGAAGCGTGGACCGGAAACGACGGCCCGAAGGCGGGCGGCACACCGGTGCTCGAAGACGGCATGACGATCAGCCGTCTCGGCTTCTCTGCCCGCGAGGACGAGTGGGCCGAAGTGTCGAAGGTCGCCCTGTCGACGGTGGCGGGGATCTACCACGTGAACCCGGTGATGGTCGGCATCCTCGACAACGCGAATTTCTCCAACACGAAGGAGTTCCGCAAGATGCTCTACTCCGAGACGCTCGGGCCCACGCTCGCCCGCCTCGAGGACCGCATCAACACGTTCGTCGTCCCTCGCATCGGTGGGGAGCACGACTACGTCGAGTTCAACATTGCGGAGAAGCTGCAGGGCGACTTCGAGGAGCAGGCGACCATCCTGTCGAGCGCCGTCGGCGGCCCGTGGATGACCCGCAACGAGGCCCGTGCACGGCAGAACATGCCGGCCATCGAAGGACTTGACGCGCCGATCGTTCCGCTCAATGTGATCGCTGGCGGTCAGGCATCGCCTCGCGACGCCGGGTCGCAGAACCGCAACGCCGGGATGCCACGGTCGAAGTCGGCGCTGTCGGTGCGCGCACGGGTGAAGTCGTCCGAGACCTACGAGGCGAAGGCTGACGAGGTCGTGCGGGCGTTCTTCGCCCGGCAGGAGCGGTCGGTGCGCTCGGCGCTCGGGTCGAAGGATGCTGGCTGGTGGGACGGTGACCGGTGGGACGACGAGCTCGGCACTGACCTGTTCAAGCTGTCGCTGGCGGTGACGGAGCAGATCGGACGCGACACGGCCGCCGACCTCGGATTCGATCCCGATGCCGGGTACGACGCCGCGCGTACCGAGGCGTTCCTCCGTGAGGTCGCGAAGTCCCGCGCGTCGGCGATCAACTCGACGACTCGTGACCAGATTCAGGCGATCCTCGACGGCGACGGGCCCGAAGGCGTTGAGCCGTCCGACGCTGCCGGGCATGTGTTCGAACTCGCCGCGGACTCCCGCTCGTCGGTGATCGCCCTGACTCTGACGACCACGTTCGTCGCGTTCGCCGTCGTCGAAGCGGCACGGCAGAACGGCGCCGGGCAGAAGACCTGGATCGTCACCTCGGGCAATCCGCGTCCCGAGCACGCCGCGATGAACGGCGAGACGGTCGACATCGACGACACCTTCTCGAATGGCGCGAAGTGGCCGGGTGATCCGGTGCTCGGCGCCGATGGCGTCGCAGGGTGCACCTGCGATGTCGAAGTGACCTGGGGCTGAAAGGAGCCGCCATGAAGATCAAGAGCCTGCCGGTAGCGTTCAAGGCGGGACCGGACGACGGCCTCGCCGAGGGCGAGTTCATCGTCTACCCCTCGACGTTCACCCGCACACCGGATGCGTACGGCGACGTCGTCGCGAAGGGTGCGTTCGCTGAGGGCATCGCCCATCGACGCGACGCCGGCATTCACCTGCCCGGCCTGTTCGGCCACCGCATGGACGACCCCGACTACTTCGTCGCCGCGGCGATCGAAGAAGACGAAGACGACCATGGGTGGCGGGTCAAGGGCGCGTTCGACATGGACGCCCCGAAGGGCGCTCAAACGTACCGGCTCGTGAAGTCCGGCCGAGTGCGCGAGCTGTCATTCGCGTACGACACGCTCGAAGAGGCGCAGGTCACCCTCGACGACGGCACGAAGGCGAACGAGCTCCGCAAGCTCGACGTGTTCGAGTTCAGCTTCGTGCCCATCGGCGCGAACCGTGACACGTCGGTCGTGGCGGTGAAGTCCGCGACCGTCGCCCTGCTCGACGGGCTCAAGGCGGGGCGTGTCCTCGCGCAGAAGCACATCGACTCCCTGCGGTCAGCGCAGGAGGCCATCGGCGCGGTCATCGCCGCGGCGGAGGCAGACACCGACCAGGAGAAGGCCGGCGGTAGCGCCGGCGCCAAGGACGAGGGCGCCGCTGGCGTCAAGTCCGAGGGCGTCGCCGTGAGCCCGTCCCGTCGACTGCTGGCGATCAACCAGTTCATCCAGTCCCTCTGAGAGGGAGAAAGGCGGCCACATCGTGAACCGCAAGGAACAGCTGCTCGCCCTGCAGAAGGCGATGCAGGCAATCGTGGACGGCGCGAAGGCGTCCAACCGCGAGCTCACCGAGGCTGAGATCACCGATCTCGAGGCCAAGACCGCGGAGGCGCTCGAGCTCAAGAAGCAGATCGAGCACGCCGAGAAGTCGACCGCCACCATGGCTGCCGTCGCGGGTGTCGTCGAGTCGGAGCCTGAGGGCCCCGCCGCCGACGGCGCGCAGGCGAAGTCGCTCGGCGAGCACTTCGCGAAGAACGCCGGTGAGGAGCTCGTCGCCAAGAAGGGCGTCAAGGGCGCCTCGGTCTCGGCGCCTGAGTACCAGGTCAAGGCGGCATCCGACACGCACGTGATCGGTGGAGTTTTCTCTCCGGTGCTCACCGAGGTCGACCGCACCATCGTGCAGGGCGTCCGCCCGCCGCTCACGATCGCGAGCCTGCTCGGGTCCGGGTCGATCAGCGGCAACGCGATCAGCTACTTCGTCGAGGGCGCCCTTGAGGGCGCGTTCACGACGGTCGCTGAGGCGGGCGCGAAGCCGCAGCTGCACGTCGTGGACCCGACGATGGTGACCGACGCGCTGAAGAAGATCGCGGGCTGGATCAAGATCTCCGACGAGATGATCGAGGATCTCGACTTCGTCGTGTCGGAGATCAACAACCGGCTGCTGTACGAGCTCGCGAAGTTCGAGGAGGCGCAGCTGCTCAACGGCAACGGCTCCGGCTCGAATATCCGCGGCATCCTGCAGCGGTCGGGCATCCAGACGGAGGCGCGCGGCACGCTCGTGTCGGGTGACACCGTCGCGGACACGATCTTCCGTGCCATCACGAAGGTCACCACCGGCGCAGGTCTGGACGCGGACGGACTGGTCATCCACCCGTCCGACTACCAGTCGCTGCGGCTCGCGAAGGACGACAACGGCCAGTACTACGGCGGTGGCTTCTTCTCGGGCGCGTACGGCAACGGCGGCCTGTCGGAGCAGCCGAACGTGTGGGGTCTCCGCACGGTCATCACCCCGGCGATCGCCGCCGGCACGGTGCTCGTGGGCGCGTTCCAGCAGTCCGCGACGGTGTACCGCAAGGGCGGCGTCCGTGTCGAGTCGACGAACTCGCACGCGTCGGACTTCACGTCGAACCTCGTGACGATCCGCGCGGAGGAGCGTCTCGCGCTCGCCGTGCGCCGTCCCGCGGGCTTCGTGGCGACCACCATCACGCCCGCAGCGTGACCACTGGCGGGAGCGGCCCTCGCGGTCGCTCCCGCCGCCCACCTGAGGAGGGTGCGATGAAGCAGTACGAGATCCAGATCAACGGCATCCCGCACACGGTCCTGCTCGACGACGAGGACGCCGCGGCACGCGGGCTCACCGCGAAAGCCGCGAAGCCCGCTGCGAACAAGGCGCGCCGACCGGCGAACAAGGCCGCGAAGCCGGCGCTGTCGCCTGACGTCGAGGACGCGTCCGACCCGGACGCCAGCGAGTAACGAAGGGAGGTGGCGGGATGGTCTCGTTCGGAACACCCACCGACATGGCGGACCGGTCGCAGGGCGAGATCCCCGCCACCCGCCCGTTCCTGCAGAAGGAGCTCGACGCGGCGACCACCGCGATCCGCAACGCCTGCGGATGGCACATCGCCCCGTCGGAGACGGTCACCTATCGGCGTGTCCGTCCGTTCGCCGAACAGGTGTGGCTGCCCGCGATGCGCATCGTCAGCATCACGACGGCGACCGTCGACGGCGCGACAGTCGCCCCCTCGTCTATCGAGTTCGATCCCGACACGGGGTGGACGTCGCTGTGCGGCCGCCGCGTCGACGTCGAGTTCGTCGCCGGTTTCGCCCCGGTGCCGGCTGACCTGGTGACGCTGACGCTTGAGCTCGCCGCCGGAGCGCTCGGATCCCCGCTCGGCATCAGCAGAGAGCAGGCCGGCGCCGTGTCCCTCTCGTACACGCGCACATCGGGCGCCCTGACGCACGCCGATCACGCCCGTCTCGCGCCGTACAAGCTCGGCTGGCTGCCGTGATCACCGGCAGGGTAGCCCGGCACACCCTGAGCCGGGAACGGCCCGTCATGCGCCCTGACGGGCGCGGCGGCGTCGAAGCAGACTTCACCGGCGTGACCGCTGTGCCCATGCCCGGGTGGGCGCTCGACGTCGGCACGACGATCGCCGACGCGCAGAACCGCGACGGCGCGTCGATCGCGTACACCGCGCGCGGCCCGTACACGGCCGACGTCGAACGCCATGACCGGATCCTCGTCTACGGCGAGCAGTTCAAGATCAGCGGGGGAGTGCGCCGGCAACCCGGCCCGACCGCGACGACGTCGCACACGATCCTGCTGCTCGTGCTCTGGGAGGGATAGACCCATGGCCACCGTCAAAGGCCTCCGAATCCAGATCAACTCCGACGGCGCGAAAGCGCTGCTGCAGTCCGCGGCGGTGCAGGCTGACCTGATGGGGCGTGCGCAGTCGATCGCTGCGGCCGCGGGCGGCGAGGAGGCAGGTTTCGTCGCTGAGCCGTCCGTGTCGCCCGACCGCGCGTCGGCGCAGGTCATCACGACGACCTACGCCGCGCGCGCCCGCGAGGCGCGCGATCGGACGCTGACGCGCGCGATCGACGCGGGGAGGTGACCGTGCCGCTGCTGGTCCCCGCCGACGCCGAGGTCGCGGCGCTCACCGAACTGTCGGCCGAGCTCCCACCGCGCGGCTTCGCCCTCACCCTCGTCAACGGGCTCCTCGGCACGAAGCTCCCCACGGTGACACCGAAGCCGCCGGCGTTCGGTCGAGTCATCACGACGGGCGGCGTCGCGCGCGATCGCGTCACCGACAGTCCGACGCTCGTGCTGGAGGGCTACGCGACGAGCGAGCAGACCGCACGCGACCTGTGCGCGCTGATGGTCGCGATCGTCGACGCCGCCGCGACCGCCGGGACGCTCGGCGGCATCCCCTGCTACCGCGCGCGCGGCTTCTCCCTCCCCGCGAACCTCCCGCACCCGAACGTGCCGACGCACTTCCGGTTCACCGCGACGATCTCCGTCGACCTGCGCCGCACCACCGCATAGACCGTTCCCCGCTTCCCGCCGCGCCCCGCCCGGGGCGATGGCTCATCCCTGCCTGAAAGGAGCGCCCCATGGGCGTTGATCCCAAGAACGTGTTCGTCGGTGCGCCCGATCAGAAGGTGACCGGCGCGATCCTCACCGGCCCCGAGACCGACACCATCCCCGCGACGATCGACGACTTCAACCCCGCCGGCCTGCTGGAGTCCGGCTACGTCAGCGACGGCGGCGTCACGATCACGCCCTCCGAGTCGACGACGTCGATCAAGGACTGGTCCGGCGCGGAGATCCGGCGCCTGCTCACCGAGTTCACCGGCGACATCGCGTGGGCGCACCTGGAGCTCAACCCCCAGTCGGCGCGCAACTACTTCGGCGACGACCAGGTGCAGGTCACTGCCGCGACGCTGTCGAAGGGCACGCAGATGCGCATGGCGCTCGGCGCGCACGTGCAGCCCCGGAAGTCCTGGTGGTTCAAGATCAAGGACGGGTCACGCCGCGCCTTGGTGATGGTCCCGCATGGCAGCGTGTCGCAGCGAGGTGAGATCCCGCTGAACTCGACGGCCCCGGTCACTCTGCCGGTCACGCTCGCGACGTTCCCGGACGTGAACGGCAACAACATCTACATCTTCACCGACAACGGTGTGTTCGCCGCGACGGCGACGAAGACCGGCTGGGCGGTGACCGTCACCGGCGCGCCGACCGGCGGCACCTACTCCCTCGCCATCAACGGCACCCCGACCGCGGGAATCGCGCACAACGCCGCCGCGGCGGCCGTCGCCGCGGCCCTCAACGCCCTGTCGGGTGTCACGGGCATCAGCGGCATCACGGCGTCCGGGTCCGCGCCGATCACGGTGACGTTCCCGAGCGCTGTCGCGCTGACCGGCAACGGTGCGGGCCTCACCGGCGGCACCAGCCCCGGCGTGACCGTCGCGTGATCTGAGACCAGTGCCCGGGGATGCGGGGAACCATCCCCGGGCACTGCCACCCCTGTTCCCCACCTGCGAAAGGTTCCTCATGCTGGAGAAGTTCCACCACACCCTGCCCGACGGGCACCAGATCACCCTGCCCCGATTCGAGAACGTTCCGGTCGGCCTCATCCGCCGCACCCGCAAGCTCGTCGGCGTCGACCAGGCGTTCACCATCCTCGAAGAACTCCTCACCGAGGACGACCTCACACACCTCGACCTCCTCGACCGGAACCAGTTCAACGAGCTCGTGACCGCGTGGCGTGATGGGTCGGAGATCGAGCTGGGGGAATCTACGGCCTCCTCGAGCTCGTAGAGCAGCACCAGGAGGCCGTCGAACTGGAGCTGCTGCGCACAGGCCGCAGGCTCCGCGATCTCGGCACCGACGCCCTGAACTGGCGCGACCTGTACGTGCTGATGATCGGGTGGGCGCGAGAGCCCGGCAATGGCGTGTCCATGTCGGTGCACGGGTACGCGCTGTGGACGGTCGGCGAACAGCTGCTAGCCGACCTGATCGACATCCTCAACCTCGCGAACTGGCAGCGCGGCGGCGACAAGCATGCCCCGCGCCCGAGGCGCCTCACGCGCCCGTGGGAGACGCGGGACGGCGTGCAGGTACTCGGGTCCGACCCGATCCCGATCAGCGAGTTCGACGACTGGTGGAACGCGCAAGCCCTGAAATGAGGTGCGGTTATGTCCGAAGGCGTTGAGCTCGCAACCGCATGGGTGCGTCTGGTCCCGTCCGCTGAGGGGATCACCGACAGCCTCGTCGAGGCGTTCGCGCCGGGAACGAAGGCCGCGCAGGACGAGGGCGAGAAGGCCGGCGCGGGCTGGGCGTCGAAGGTCAAGGGCGCGATCGGCGTCGCGGCGATCGGCGCCGGCGTGGTCGCAGCGTTCAAGGGGCTCTACGAGGTCGGCGACATCTTCGATGCCGTCGCCGACACCATCCGTGTCGGGACCGGCGCGACGGGTGAGGCGCTCGACGGGCTCGTCGACTCCGCGACCAACGTGGGCCTGCGCGTGCCGGCCGAGTTCGAGAAGATCGGGCCCGCCGTCGCCGACATCAACACCCGGATGGGACTCACCGGCGACACGCTGGAGACCGTCGCCTCCCAGTACCTCGAAGCGGGGCGCATCCTCGAGACCGAGGTCGACATCGGCAAGACCTCGGCGGCGTTCAACGCCTTCAAGATCGAGGGCGACGGCGTCATCGACGCGATGGACACCCTGTTCCAGGTGTCGCAGGCCACCGGTGTCGGGATGAACGAGCTCGCCGCCGGCGTGCAGGTCGCTGCGCCGGCGCTGCAGAACCTCGGCTTCGGGTTCGAGGAGAGCGTCGCCCTGCTCGGCTCGCTCGACAAGGCTGGCCTGAACAGCACGGCCGTGATGGCGTCCATGTCGAAGGGTCTGGTGACCCTCGCGAAGGACGGCGAGGAGCCGCAGGAGGCGTTCCGGCGAGTCACCTCCGAGCTGCAGGGCTTCGTCGACGAGGGCAACACCGCGGCCGCGCTCGACCTGGCGTCGCAGGTGTTCGGCACCCGCGGTGCCGCGCAGTTCGTCGGGGCGCTGCAGTCCGGCGTGCTGAACATGACCGACCTCATGGCGGCGACCGGCGCCACCGGGGACACCATCCTCGGCGTCGGCGAAGAGACCATGGACTTCGCCGAGCGGTGGCAGCTCACCATGAACACCGCGCTGGTCGCGCTTGAGCCCCTCGCCACCGCGGTGTTCTCCGCCGTCGGCGACGGGCTGACGTCCGCGCTGCCGCTGCTGCAGGACCTCGGCGCATGGGTCGGTGAGAATGTCGAGGTCATCGGCGTCATCGCCGGCGTCATCGGGGTGACCCTCGTCGCAGCGTTCGTCGCATGGACGGCATCGATCTGGGCGGCCACGGCGGCCCTACTCGCCAACCCGATCACGTGGATCATCGTCGGCATCGTCGCGCTGATCGCCGCGATCGTCGCGCTCGTCATGAACTGGGACCAGGTCGTCGCCTTCATCCTCGACATCTGGGCCGGATTCATCGGGTGGCTCACCGACGGCATCAACGCCTTCGTCGAGTGGTGGAACGGGATCTGGGCCACCGTCGGCGCGGCGTTCCGCCTCGCGTGGGACGCCCTGACCGCCTGGGTGCGCGGCATCTGGGCGGGCTTCGTGACGTGGCTGGTCGGCATCGTCATGGACCTGCAGCGCAAGTGGGATGCCGTCTGGATGGCCGTGCGGATGACGATCGACGTCGTCTGGAACGCGATCCTCGGCGTGCTGCGCGCCGCCGTCGACTACATCGTCGGCGGGTTCGTCGCCGCATGGTCGATGCTCACCGGCTTCTTCTCAGACCTGTGGAACGGGATCGTCACCGGCATCACCGTGAAGTGGAACGAGGCGATCACGTTCCTGCGCTCGATCCCCGATCTGGTGCGCGGGTTCTTCGCCGGCATCGGGACATGGCTGGTCCAGTCCGGGCGCGACCTGATCCAGGGGTTCGTCGACGGCATCGGCGACATGATCGGCGCCGTCGGAGACGCTGTCGGCGGCGTCCTCGACTTCGCCCGCGGGTTCTTCCCGAGCTCGCCCGCGAAGCGCGGCCCGTTCTCCGGTGCGGGCTGGATCCAGCTGCTCACATCTGGCGAAGCGATCGGCGAGCAGTGGGCCGCCGGCGTGCTCGCCTCACGGTCGACGATCGCCGCGGCACTGGCGGCGACGCTCGCCTATGACCCGTCGATAACGGGCATGGCGGGCACCGCGGGCGCGCTGATGCTCCGCAGCGTCGCGACACCTGCGGAGATCGACTACGAGAAGTTCGCGGACCTCACCGGCGATCGCGTCGGGGATAAGGTCTCCCGAGGGATCACGCTGGGGTCGCGGAAGACGGCCGCGCGTGGCGCGGGGAGTGTGTATGAGGGGCGGCCGAGATGATCGCTGGCGCGTGGTCGCAGTCTGCGGCGGATCTGCCGTCGGGGTGGGCGCCGGGTCAGCTCGCGGTCCTGATCGAGGTGGTGCCGGCGTTCGTGCTGCAGCTGCCTGCGGTGCCGGATGGGTGGATGCCGCAGGGCGCGACCCCGTTGACGCAGGTCGCGGGCATGGCGTGGACGTGGCTGCGGGTCTCGACACGTGCTCTGCGTGCCGGGGATGCGGGGCCGGTGGCGCCGCAGGGCGCGGCCGGATGGTCGGGCCGTGTCGTCGTCGATGAGAACGGCGCGCCGGGTGTGCGGGTCACGATGGGCGCGGCGCGGGTGAGCGTGCGCGATGGCGCGTCGGGCGTGGTCGTGGGCGCTGCGAGCCAGGACGTGAACCCGGCAGGGTCGGGTGTGTCGTGGCTGCCGGGGCGTGCGGTGGTCTCGCCGACGTCGTGGTGGGGTCCGAGCATGTGGGTCACCGTCGGGGAAGCGACCGAGGGCACCGCTGGTGCAGCGACGGTCCCGGGCCTCGGGGTCGAGTTCCTCCCGCCGGTGGGTCCGCGCCCGCCGGTGCTGACCGCCCCGGGTGCGGGGGAGGAGATCAACGCCGCGGCGGACACCGATTTCTCGTGGCAGCATCAGCCGGCCCGCTCCGGCGGCCGGCAGGGCGGCTGGTCCTGGCGCATCAGCAGCGCGTTCGGGTGGTTGTACTGGTCCGCGTCGTCGAGCTCGCTGACCGGCACCGAGACCCTGAACCCCGGTGACGCGACCCGTGTCACCCTCCCGGCGGGGTCGCTGGACAATCTCGGCACGGCACGGTCGTGGACCGCGCGCACGCAGGAGGCTCTCGACGGTCTCCTGTCGCAGTGGGCGGCGGAGCGTCAAGTGACGCCGGTCACGCCTCCGATCCTGAACGTGTCGGTCGTGACCGCGCATGGTGACTTGTCGCCCACGATCGTGGGGAGTGCGACGATCACGAGGCCGTCGTCGACGGTGACCGCGTCGCACTGGCAGATCCGTGACACGGCCGGCGCGGTCGTGTGGGACTCGGGAGTGCTCGGCGGCGCCGGCCTCACTCGTGACGCGCCTGCGTCGACCCCGTGGGTCAACGGTGCGAGCGTCACCGCGTGGGGGCGTGTGCAGCAGACCGGTGGTGCGTGGTCGGCGTGGTCGTCGTCGGCGCCGTTCGTGGTGTCGTGGACCGCGCCGGCGACGCCGGTCGTGAACGCCGGCACCCGGTACACGGCGTGGGCCGAGCAGGCCCGCAACTACGAGGTGAACCCTTCGGCCGGGACCGCGGGTGCGACTGTGACGATCGTCACGAACCTGTGGTCGGACCCGTTGCCGAACGGTGTCGGTCTGGGCAACGGTCAGGCGCGGTGGTCGGGAACGATCGGCCAGGTGTCCGTGTCGATGGACGGCGGGTGGGTGCGTGCCGAGGCGGTCAGCGCGTCGGCGGACAAGTCGATCATGCGCTCGTCGAACTGGGGCTCCAACGCACTCCCGATCGCTGGCAGCACTCTGTACCGGCTGTCGTTCGAGCTGGAGCGCAAGGCCGGGTTGGCCGATGTGATCTTCCGCCGGTGGGAGTACAACGCGGCCGGTTCGCTCGTCGTCAACGACGCGAACCTGTGGCTCGACACGGATGCCGCGACCGGGCGCCGGTACGCCGAGTTCACGTCGCACGCGGACGCCGTGTTCATCGTGATCGCCCTGTCGTCAGGCGGCGGCAACCTCGAGGTCGGCGATTGGTGGCGGGTGCGGCGCACGATGCTGGCCGTGCCGATCCTCAGCCCTGGAACGTTCGTCGGGGGCGGGATCTCGAACGACCCCGACCTGACGGGTGTCTGGGCGGGGACCGCGCATCAGTCGTCGACGCTTGTGCAGGGTGTGAGCGTGCCGGGGGTGATCTCGGGCGGGAACGCGGTCGCTGTCCGGTCCACGAGGTGGGCGAAGAACGGCACGCATTCGGTGCGGATCATCCCCAACAACCCATCCGACGGCGACAGCTATATCGAGGCGTCCGTGCCTGCTGTGGGCACGCTGCGGTCTGCTGCGCGGGCGGTCGGCGCCCTGCATCTGGAGGGCGCGCAGGGTGCGCCCGGTCAGCATGCCAGGGCGCGGCGGATTCTCGCGGGCTGGCCGGAGGTCCGTGGCACGCAAGCGGCGAACACGGCGGGCGACACGGACCACGATTTCACCTGGTCTGGTGCCGGCGGGCACAACATCGTCCGCTTCTACAACGGTGCCGCGCGGGGCCAGGGTGAGGTCTGGTGGGATCAGATCGGCATCTTCGACCCCGCCTACACGGGGCCGTGGTTCGACGGCAGCAACCTCCCTGCGGGGCTGGACCCCACCTTGTGGCGGGTCCGGTGGGCCGGCACCCCTGGTAATTCCTTCTCGGTCCTCGAGTCTCGTCAGGTCGTCCCGCCGTCCACGGATGCGGGCACGGACGTCACGATCGATGGCCTCACACCGGGTGCGGAGGTCACCGTCTGGTCGTCCGTCGACGACGGGCTGACGTGGGAGCTGGTGGAATCGTTCACCGCGGTGTCGAGCTCGGCGGTCCTGTCGGATCCGCTGCTCTCGCATGGCCAGCCGATGCGGTGGTCCGCGATCCAGCACCAGATCGTCGACGGGGTGCGGCTGCCGTCGGAGCGGGGCGTGTCCGACCCGGTCGTGCCGACCTCGCGGGCGGGCATCCTGACCTCGGCGCTCGCACCGGCATCACGGTGGGTGCGGGTGCATGTCAGGACCGTGGACCCGAACGTGTGGCCGCGGCCGTCGGGCGTGCACCAGCTGCTCCGCGAGAAGTACGCGCTCGTGCTCCGCGGCACCGAACGGGGCCGGCGGGGCGCGCTGATCCTGCGCGCCGACGACGAGGCGCAGCGGGCGATGCTGCACGAGCTCACGCAGTGTGGTGACCCGCTGCTACTGATGATGCCGCCCGAGGCGGACTGGGCGCAGACCAGCATCGCACCGGGGGAGCGCGTCACGATCCGTGTCGTGTCCGAGCACTCCGAGCCGCGGATCGCGCAACTCCCGTGGCAGGCCCGTGAGGTGCCCGTCGTGTGGGTCGAGGCCCGCACGCCCGCCGTGGGCGAGGCGCCCTCGCAGGCCCCGGTCACGCACCCGATCATCCACCTGTAGGAGGAACCATGCTGAACACCGATCATCCCCGTGTTGCGGGGCACGTGGCGTGGGTGCTGACCCGCGCCGATGGCACCACGGAGACTGGTGAGGCCGACAACCTCGTCACCCTCATGGGCCTGCGACGGTACGCGGAGGCCGGCGCCGACATCGGCGGCGTGCCGCCGGCCGCGACGGGCATGAAGCTCGGCACCGGCTCGACGGCCCCCGCGACGACCGGCGCCGGGGCAGCGCTCGCCACGTACCTGTCCAACTCGCATCAGGCGCTCGCCGGGACGCCCAGCGCCTCGACGGTGAGCGGGAAGCGGCGCATCACCTACGTCGCGACGTGGGGGGCGGGGAAGGCGACCACGGGCTCGGCGATCACCGAGGTCGTCATCGTGAACAACAGCCTGTCGGATGCGACGAGCCCGGAGGCGTCCACGCTCGCCCGGGTGCTGCTGTCGCCCAGCGTGCCGTCCAAGGGCGCGCTGGACACGCTGCAGGTCACCTGGACGCACGATCTCGGCTGAGAGATGCCCCCCAGGCCGTGACGTAGTCGAGGAGGTACCGCATGCCCACATGGACCGGCGGTGCGCCTGCTGAGAGCGGGCGGTGGGACAACGTCGCGTGGTCGACGACGTTCGCGTTCGGGGGACTGTCGACGAGGTCTGCCGGCGCACGGTGGACGGGCGTGGCGATCCCGCAGGGCGCCGTGATCGACGCCGCGACGCTCACGTTCACGATCTCGGGCTTCATCGACAACGCCCGCGCCGTCGGCATCCACCAGGTCGACAACGCGCCCGCGCTCGCGGGTGGGCAGCGAGGGACCGCGAACACGCCGACCGGCACCTGGTCTGGGGGCGCGGGGTCGAAGTCGGTCGATGTGGCCGCGGGCATGCAGGCGCTCGTCGACCGTCCCGGATGGTCGAGCGGCAACGCCCTCACGATCCGCTGGGATGGTACGACCAGCGACGTCTCCGACAAGACGCTCACCGCCGTGTCCCTCACGGTCGACTGGCACGACCCGTTCACCAACTACGAGCGCACCGCCGAAGACGCCGTCGGTGTGGTCGACGCCGCGGCCGCGGGCGCCGGGTGGGCGCGCGACGGTGCCGACACGGTCGGGATCGCGGATGCCGCCGAGCACCTCATGCCGACCGTCCGCGACGGCTTCGACACCGCGACGGTGTCGGACGCGGCCGCCGCGACCCTCATCCCCGGCATCAGCCGCGGCACCGCCGACAGCGTGCCGGCCATCGATCAGGTCAAGGCGTCGATCGTCCGGTTCGACCCGCCCCCGCCGCCCTGGCAGGACGTGCTGACCCTGCCGGAGTTCTGGGAGGCGGTCGTCGACCCGCACCGGGTGTCGGACTGGAGCGCGGAGATCGTCAACCCCGACGAGGTCGTCCTCGACGAGCTGCTGCCGTTCGAGGACGGGCAGGTGGTCGTCGAGTCCGAGCGGGCGCACTGGTGGTCGGTCACGTTCGACGTGCCAGACGCGGCCTGGTATCCGCGGCGGGAGACCGATCCGCTGCACGCCCACAGCCGGCACACGATCCAGCTGTGGTTCCACCTGTGGCTGCCGCGCAGCATGCAGTGGGTGCGGATCCCGTGCGGCCGCACCTACCCGCGCGTCGGGGAGATCTCCGCCGACGGCGACCTCCCCCCGGGCGGTTTCGACGTGACCGGGGTGTCGGCGTTGGCGACGATCCGCCACTACCTGACCCCGATCGACGTGTCGGGCATGCGCGCGCACACCGCGATCGAGACGATCCTGTCGGCCGTCGCGCCGACGCTGCGCCGCGACCTGACCCCGTCGATGCATTCCCTCCCGCCCGAGTACATCCTCGGGGAGGTGCACGCCGGCGACCCGGTCGCCGACATGCACAGCATCGCCCAGGCCGCCGGGATGGTCCTCTACGAGGACCGGGTCGGGGTGATCCGCCTCGACCCGCACCCGGACGCGACGGTCGTCGCGGACTGGTCGCAGGGTGTCGTGCAGTCGATCTCGGTCCGCTCGGTCGACGCCGCCGTCACGGTCAACAGCCTCGTCGTCGCGTCGGGGTCGCGGGAGGTCGACCCGCCCGTGATGGCGGTCGCGCAGATCACCGACCCCACCGACCCGATCTCGGTCACCCACGGCATCTTCTACCCCGACAAGCTGGTCCTGGACGAGGTGACCACGGAGGCGCAGTGCGCGCAGGTCGCGGCACTGCGGCTCGCGACCCTGCGTGAGGAGACACGAGAGGTCAACCTCGTCGCCCTGTTCCAGCCGCACATCGACCCGCTGCGGGTCGTGGCCCTGGGGGAGGCGGAGTTCGACGCGGTCGGGCCGCACCGGGTGACCGGATGGTCGACACGGCTGGACACGGACGGGCTGCAGGCCGTGCTCGCGAGAGGAGTGGTCGGTGACCGATGACAGCCGCTCCCAGGTCGCCGAGGCGGCCCTGCAGGCCGAGGAGATGCGCCGGGCCCGTGCGGAGCGCCAGGCCCCGCCCGCGTCGACTGGTGCCGTGCAGGGGCGGCTGGCGACGGTGGTCGAGATCGTCGACACGAACCGGTTGCGCATCGACATCGACGGGACGATCGTCCCCGCCGCGATCGACCGGTCCCTCGGCGCGGTGCGCGTCGGCGACATGGTCGACGCCGTCCACCAGGGCGGCAGCTTCCATGTCGTCAAGATCATCACCTGGCACGAGCCCGAGCCCGTGCTCACCAAGGCCGACCTGCCGCCCAAGCCGTCGGTGACGGTCCCGGCCGCGCCCACCCCGCAGACCGGGTTGAGCGACCTGAGCATCAACCTGATGCCCGCGTACCCGTCGGGCGCGAACATCGCCGACCTGCGGTACGACGTGGAGCAGCTGTGGCAGTTCACGAACGCGTCCGTGCGCAACAACCTCCTCGAGATCCAGCAGCAGTGGAAGGGCAAGCTCGACACCGCGATCCAGAACGCCGTGTCGGCGCGCACCGCGGCACGGCAGACCGCGCAGGAGCTCGGCGGCACGGTCGACTACGCCGAGGCCGCCGGGACGGCCGCCGAAGGCGCCCTGGAGTCGTCGGGCAACGCGGCCGTGGAGGCCGGCACCGCGGTGCGGGTGCAGGGCCTGTCCATCAGCGAGATGCCCGAGAACCTCGACCGCGCCGGTTACGAGGCGTGGAACCTGCCCACGCAAGCGCAGGCCACCCGGATCCTGCAATGGCGGGTGCGGACCATCGTCGACCTGCGCGCCGCGACCAACCGTGCCCTGACCTACCAGGGGCAGGCGGAGATCGCCGCGTTCCCGACGCCGCCTGACGTCGTGATGGACGACCTCGACTGGGGCACCGCGGCGAACAACCTCGAATCGGTCGACAACTGGTGCCGGGACCGGATCGCTGCCCTCACCCCGGCGATCAACCGGGTCCGCACCAAGGAAGCCCTCGGCCCCGGCGCCTACACGGGCGGCACGACGATCTGGTCGGGCGCGTCCTACGAGGCCGCCAGACAGCAGATCATCGTCTCGATGCGCAACTTCAGGATCCGCATGTCCGAGCTCGGCACGGCCCTCAAGGAACCCGTGAAGATCATCAACGCACAGCAGACCCCGAACACGCCCGCCGAGCCGCAGAAGAAGATCGTCGGCATCGCCCTGTCGGGCATGCCCGACAACATCGACAAGACCGAGTACGCGGCCGACACGCTCACCACGCGCGCGCAGATCGGCCGGATCCTCGCGTGGCGGATCCGTGCGGTCATCGACCTGCGCGACGCGACCAACCGTGCCCGGGCGCACTTCTCCCTGCCCCCGCAGGGCGCCCCGTCCTCCCCACCGGACCCGCTCGTCGACGACATCACCTGGTCGGCCGCGGTCACCAAGATCACCGCGGTCGACACGTGGACCGGGGGAGTCCTCAACGCCCTCGTCACCAACATCAACCAGGTGCGCGCGCAGGCATCCCGGGGCAACGGGTCGTGGTCGGGTGCCTCGCTGACCTGGAACGGGACGACGTACGCGGCCGCGCGGCCGACGCTGATCGTCTCGATGCGGAACTACCGGATCCGCTGCCAGGAGACGCAGACCGCGCTCATGGACGTCGTCGACAGCGTCAACGGCAAGACCTGACCCACCTGCTTCCCGGGGGCGCGTCAACGCGGCCTCACCCATTGCCCGCGAAGGGCCTCACCACGCGCCCACCCCAGGGCGTGAGGCACCTGCGCGCCCCCGGGAACCGTCCACGAGAGGAGCCGCTGATGACAGCGACGTATCCGGGCGCCGCGTTCTTCGTGCAGTCGCCGAACTGCGCGCCGCGACGTGCAGGGGCGCGGATCACGCATGTGATCCTGCACCTGACCGGCAACCTCGCTGACCATACGGCGTACTTCTCGCGCCGCAACGAGCGCAGCGTCGCCCCGCACCTGTACCCGCGGCCCGACGGGACGCTGACGCAGTTCGTCCGGTTCGGGTGGCGGGCGTGGACGACCGCGGTGCCGCTGGACGAGACCGCGATCACGTTCGAGATCGAAGCGGTCGGTGACGCGACCCCCGCACAGTACGAGGCGGTCGCACGGTTCATCGCGTGGCTCGCTGACCAGACCGAGGTCGACGGCATCCCGGTCGATTTCGAGATCTCCCGGGCCCGGGTCATCGGGCATCGGGAAGCGCCCGGGGTGACCAGCGGCACCGCATGCCCGGTGAACCTCGACATCGACCGGATCGTTGCTCGCGCCCGCGAGCTGAGAGGGGTACGCATGCTCTGGCCCAACGGCACCACGACCGAGCCCCGCCGCAGCGACGGGTACGGTCCGCGCAAGTCGATCCTGACCAGCGCCGGGTGGACGAGGCCGTTCCACGTCGGCACCGACTGGTACTCGATCGGCACGATCCGCTCGGTCGCCGCGGGCACGGTGATCGAGTCCGGGTGGATCGACTGGGCCGGCAACCAGGTGCTGATCTACCACGGCGAGATCGACGGGGTGCGGACGTGGTCGCGCTCCTGCCACCTCGCCGCACCGTCCCCGCTGTCACGTGGTGATCAGGTGGCTGCCGGCGCGGTGGTCGGCGCCGAGGGCGCGACCGGGCAAGCCGCCGGCCCCCACCTGCATTTCGAGCTGTACCGCGGCCGCGTCGATCGCGGCACCGGTAGCGACCCCGGCGCGACGGTCGACCCGCGCGCTTTCATCCTCGCCCGACTGGGCACGACCCTCACGGAGGCCGACATGGACAAGATCAACGAACTCTGGCAACGTCTCCTGCCCGGCGAGGCGGGAAAGAAGACCGCCGGCGACGTCTACCTGACCTTCCTCGACCTGGTCTCCCGGGTCAAGGGCCTGGCCGCGACGGCCGCGAAGACCGTGTGGGAGACGCCGGTCACGCGCGGCGACAAGAAGATCAGCGCCCTGCAGGAGCTCGCCGACGCGAAGACCCTCGGACAGACCGCGAACGCGAAGCTGGACCAGCTGCTCGCGCGGCCGGTGTCGGAGATCTCCCTCACGCCCGAGCAGATGGGCCGGCTCGCCGAAGCCATCGGCTCGGCCGTCGCGCTGCAGGTCGCGCCGGCCGTGCTCGACCAGATGGCCAAGCGGCTCGAGTCGTGATGCCTCAGTGGCTTGTCGTCGCGCTGCTCAGCTTCGGCGCCTCCGCGCTGATCGCCGTCGGCGCGCTGATCGGCAACCTGCTGTCGTCGCGCGCGCAGAAGCGCGCCGCCGAAGTACAGGCGGAGGCGAACGCCGCCACGCGCGAGAACCACCTGATCGACCAGCTGCAGGAAGAGCTCGCGACGTCGCGCGCCGAGCAGGCCGCTCGGATGCTCGCGCAGGAGGAACGGATGACCGGGCTCGAGGAACGCAACGGCCTCCTCGTCGACCGCAACGACCGCTACCGCGACCTGCTCCACCGACACCGGGCACACATCTGGGACGGCAAGCCCCCGCCCCCGCCCGAATGGCCCGACGACCTCCCCCGATGAAAGGAAACACCATGCCCACTCCCAACCTGACGCCGAACGTCGTCATCGAGAACCCGAAGGCCCGCCGCATCGCCCGCACGACGCTCGACATCGTCGGCGTCGCGCTCGGCACGCTCCTGGTCGTCGACGCGGCGACCGACGCGTTCGACGCGGTCGCGTTCACGACCCCGTTCCTCGCCGGCTGGACGTACCTGCGTCTCGCGTTCGGCCTCGCGATCGACAACCCGAACACGCCGCGCACCGAGTCGGACCCCTACCGCCCCTGACCCCCTCGACGCCTCCCGAACCGCCCCCGCCCGAGCCTCACGGCCCGGGCGGGGGCGGTTTCGTCGTGTCCGTGGCCGGGTGCACACTATCCCGCATGGACCCCCTCCTCACGACTCACCTGCTCGCCCCGGCATCGCGCCGCCGCCTTGAGCGTCCCCGCTGGGAAGTGCGCTACGACGGGCGGCTCATCGGCTGGGTGCAGGAGCGCCGGCTCGGCCGCGCCGCGTCGACGTTCTACGAGGGCATCGTCCGCATTGACGGCCAGGCGATCAGCCTTGAGCTGTCCATCGACTTCGAGGAGCGGTGCCAGAAGGTCTTCGATGCGTGGAGGGATCCGAGCTCGTCGCCGCACACAAGGCGCTGGCTCCGGCTCGAGTAGCGCGTATCCCCGCGGGGGCGGGGCATGCGGTCACGCTATTAGGGGCCTGGCTCGAATCTCACGGTCGCCGGTCGCCGCGGCCAGGACCGGCGCACGGGGGCGGGGTGCTCTCGTGGCTCTTCGGTGAAGCGCGGCCGGCGGGCTTTGCGCTCCTCGTGCTGCGCTGCCTCGATGATGCGTCCGACCGCACCAACGGTCAGGCCGTGCCTGCGGGCGAGCTTCCAGTGCGGGATGCCTTCGGCGGCGCCCTTCACGACCGCCGCGTCACGCGCGGCCTCGATCGACGCGCGGGAGCGCTTCGTCGGTGCACCCGCGGCCTGGTGCCGTGCGATCGCGGCCGGCACGTCGCCGGCGGCGTAGACCTTCTCTGTCCATTCCCGGTCTCCGGCCTGGTAGGTGATCTGCCACGTGTCGCGTGCCCCGATCGCGTGGGCTTTCGCGGGCCGGTAGCGGACCGTGTACCCGTCAGGCAGGTCGCTCACCACGCCACCCCGACGTCGATCCCCTGGGCGCGGAGCGTCGCGATGTACCCGTCGATCCACTCCCGCGCACCCTGCTGCGGGTCGTCGGCCTCGTAGATCGCCCAGGTGAAGGGCCCGTAGAAGACGGTGTCGTCCACGGCACCCGCGTGCCACGCCTTGACGAGCTTGACGGCGGGCTCGTGGATGTCGGCGAGCCGGCGGAGGATGCTGGCGATCTCGCGATGCGCGCCTTGTCGACTCAGCCCGCCCGGGCCGATCAGCGGGCGCACGATCGCGTCGTCAGGGATGACCTCCACCTGCAAGTAGTTCCAGCTCATGTGCCCTGCTCCAGCAGCTCCATCGGATCGTGCACGGGTGCGGGCTCGTCGATGTAGACGATGCGGGTGCCGTGCTCTTGGTGGCACTCCGCGGCGATCATCCGGTGCCACCGTGCGGGCCTGCCCGTCGCGTCCCATGAGGCGTCGTTGTCGGCCTGCCCGCCCCGCCACACCTCGATCTTGGCGGGCGCGGCAGTCAGCGCAGCGTCACGGGCGTCGGCGTATGCGTCCTGCAGCGCCCGCACCTTGTCCGCCGTGGCGGGGCTGACCGGCGCGGTGCCCGCTTTCATCTTCTGGATCATCGCCCGCGACAGCGACAGCGCACGCGCCGCGTCCGTGTCGTCGCCGTGCGCGCAGGCCTCCAGAATCGACCGGAACTCCGCGCCGCTCATGCGGCACCTGCGAGGAGCTTGCGGGTCAGGGGGTGCTCCCCGACGTAGATCGCGCAAGGCTGATACCCGTCGGGTACCTGCGAGGCGTAGTACCGCACCCACTGGTGCATGGTCGGGAACCCCGAATCCGACCCCGACAGCCACGAGGTCAGGGTGATCTGGACCGTGTCGGGCTCAGCCAGCTCGGCAGGACTGTGGAAGACCTCGGCCGCGCTCAGCGCGCCCGCCCGGGTGGCGATCTCGCGCTTGCTGAGGTCGGAGCGGCACAGCAGCCGCCACTGCACATTCTTGCTGCCAGGGTGGAGCTGCCCCCACCGGATCCGGTCCTCGGTGATCCCCGCCTCATCAACGAGGGCCTGAATGGCGTCATGCATGGTCGTCATGATGTGATCCTCTCTGCGCTCACAGGTACCGGCCGGCGTCACTGGCGCGGACATAGGCGCCGCAGGCGTAGCAGGTGCCGTGCGCGTCGGTCTCGTAGTGGTCGCAGCGGCGCCCGTTGTCGAGGGAGACAGCGACCTTGACGACATCGTGGCCATCGATCTCGGTGCGCCCGATGATGCCGGTCGGGCGAGCGTCCACGCCCGTGCCGTCCTTCTTGAACGCGCGGACCACCGAGCGCGGGCGCCCGGTCATCGAGTTCAAGATGCTGCTGGCGAAGCCCGTCGCGGCGAACCCGCTCGCGTCCTTGGTGAGGACGATCTCTCCGGCGAGGATGCGGCTGGTGATGCTGTCCATGGTGACCTCCTGGTCTCGCGAGGCTTGCCCTCTGGCTTCCTCCGATACCCCCATAGTACACACATTGTGTAACCGATGCAAGCGGGAATCCGAAGATTCTCGCCGCCCCTCTCGATGCACGGAACGCGGCGATCGCCGAGGCCGTCGGCCTCTCGCGCATGCAGGTCAGCCGCATCATCAAGACCGCACGCGAAGCCGGATAGGCCCCGCGGCGGGCGGTGTCCGCCGGTCTGCCCCACGTCTGCCCCACGCCGCACGAACGAACGCGAAACGCCCCGTCAGGATTTCGGTCCTGACGGGGCGTTTTCTCGGTGGGCGATACCAGACTCGAACTGATGACCTCTTCCGTGTGAAGGAAGCGCGCTACCAACTGCGCCAATCGCCCAGGGCCTTGTGGGGCCGAGAACCCACGATAGCGCATGCGTCGTCCGACGCCCAATCCGAGGAGGGGCGGAGACGGTGCGACACGCCCGGGTGGCCCGGTTTTGCATCTCATGAATAGTCGGCTAAAGTCTTTCAAGTGCCCGGGTGAAACCGGAGACACGCGGATGTAGCGCAGTTGGTAGCGCATCACCTTGCCAAGGTGAGGGTCGCGAGTTCGAGTCTCGTCATCCGCTCGAGTGCGGGGATCTCTTTTCGGAGAGATCACGACACGTGGGTTCGAAACCTCACGCGGTGGCGTGGCCGAGAGGCTAGGCACCGGCCTGCAAAGCCGTTTACACGGGTTCGAATCCCGTCGCCACCTCCACTCCCGGTCCCGGCCGGAAGCATGTCCCGGGCGATTGGCGCAGCGGTAGCGCGCTTCCCTGACACGGAAGAGGTCACTGGTTCGATCCCAGTATCGCCCACAGAGCAGAGCCCCTGAGAGATCAGGGGCTTTCGTGCGTCCGGGCGGCATCGCGCCGCCGTCTCGCTTTTTCCCGGTCCTGAGGGGTCCTGCCGGCACGGACCTGCACCGGTACGATCGAGGTGCAGAGACCCGGAGGTTTGCGATGTTCATTCTTTTCATGCTGTTGTTCGTGCTCGGCATCTACATGTTCGGCGCGGGCATCACGCTCGGCTCGGCGCTCATCTTCTGCGGCGGGCTTCTCGCCGTGTGCGTCGCCGTGGCGCTCATGTTCTACCTGCCGTCCGCCACGAAGCGCAGCCACGGCTGAGGCCCGTCATGGCTGAGCGGATTCTGGTCGCCGTCGACGGGCGGGCCGCGGGCGACCGCGCGGTCGAGTGGACGGCGGCGCGGGCGGCACGCACGCACGCGCATGTCACGGTCTTCCAGGCGGTCGAGGTGCCGGCGGTCCTGCGCAGCACCGAGCACCGCACGGCCATGCACCGCGTGGCCGACAGCATCGCCGCGAACGCGCTGGCGACCCTGGGCGCCGCCGCCCCCGGCATCGTCGTCGAGGCGCGCACGGAGGAGGGCGACCCGGTCGACCTCCTCGAGCAGGTCTCCGCGGACGTGGATCTGATCGTCGTCGGCACGAACGGCTCGCGCGGTCCCTTCCAGCCGTCGACGCGCGCCGTGCGGATCGCGGCGTCCGCGGCCTCGCCGGTGGTCGTCGTGCCCGACGCGCCGCTCGACGGACGCGAGGGCGTCGTCGTCGGCGTCGACGGCTCGGAGAGCTCCGCGCACGCGCTCGCCTTCGCCGCCGCCGAAGCGGATGCCAGGGGAGAGCGGCTCATCGCCCTGACGACCTGGCGCCAGCCGGTGTACCTCGGCTACGAGGGCGCGTGGCCGGTGGACCTCGCGAGCGATCTGGCCCAGTACGCCGAGGAGCAGGCCGCGATCGAGCTCGCCGGTCTCGCCTCGCAGTACCCCGACCTGGTCGTCGAGCGCCGCATCCTCGAGGCCAGCGGCGCCGAGGCCCTCGTGGCCGCGAGCGAGGACGCCTCGCTCGTCGTCGTCGGCAGTCGGGGGCTCGGTCCCGTGCGCCGCCTGCTGCTGGGATCGGTGAGCCACGCGCTCGTGCAGCACGCGCGCGGGCCGATCGCCGTCGTCCGCTGATCGGCGCTTCGCTGCCGGGACCGTTCACTTCGTGCGGCTAGGCTCGTCGAGGCATTGACGTGCCGGAGATCGAACATGCGCGCCACTCGGCGCTGAACGAACGGAATCACATGCGTACCAAGCACACTCTCTCGCTCGCCCTGATCGCGGGCCTCGGCATCGCGTCGCTCACGGGGTGCTCCGGCGGCGGTGGCGCCCAGACGGTCGCCGAGGCGTGCGACACGGCCGAGTCGGTCATGTCCGAGGTGCAGTCCGAGATGAGCTCGCTGAACTCCGAGGTCGCCGCCGGTGACTTCTCGTCCCTCGTCGAGGGGCTCGACCTGCTCGAGGGCAAGCTGGGCGAGGCCGTGGGCAAGGTGACCAACGAAGAGGTCAAGTCGGCGCTCTCGAAGCTGGAGACCAGCGTCGCGGACTTCGCGGCGATCTTCGACGGCGTCGAGGACGGCGACCTCACCGCGCTGGCCGACAAGGGCGACGAGCTGCAGACGGTGGTCACCGACATCCAGGAGGCGGGCACCGAGCTCGGCACGCTCTGCTCGGCCTGAGCCGGGATCACGATCGGAGGGCGGGATGCGCGGCATCCCGCCCTCCGGCGTCGCCGGGGTCGTGATGCCGGGGCGTTGTCGGGGGCGTGCCCCGCGAACATAGGATGGATCGGTGACCACCGGATTCGATCTGTACCCTGACAAGAACGTCGTCGCGATGCGCGTCGACGGAGAGCTCGCCGACCTCGCGACCGAGGTGACGGGCACGCAGGCGACAGAGCCGGTCACGATCGACAGCCCCGACGGCCTCGCCATCCTGCGCCACTCGACGGCGCACGTGCTCGCGCAGGCCGTGCAGCGCATCCGGCCGCAGGCGAATCTCGGCATCGGCCCGCCGGTCACCGACGGCTTCTACTACGATTTCGGCGTCGACGAGCCCTTCACGCCCGACGACCTCAAGGCCATCAAGAAGGAGATGGAGCGCATCGTCCGCGAGGGCCAGCGCTTCGTCCGCCGCGTCGTGAGCGACGACGAGGCGCGCGCCGAGCTCGCCGACGAGCCGTTCAAGCTCGAGCTGATCGGGCTCAAGGGCGGCGGGGCCGAGAAGACCGAGGGGGCGTCCGTCGAGGTCGGCGCCGGCGAGCTGACGATCTACGACAACGTCGGCCGCGACGGCGAGACCGTCTGGAAGGACCTCTGCCGCGGCCCGCACGTGCCGGGCACGCGCATGGTCGGCAACGGCTGGGATCTCATGCGCGTCGCGGGCGCCTACTGGCGCGGCAGCGAGAAGAACCCGCAGCTGCAGCGCATCTACGGCACGGCGTGGCCGACGAAGGACGAGCTGCGCGCCTACCAGCACCGCCTCGAGGAGGCGGCCAAGCGTGACCACCGCAAGCTCGGCCGCGAGCTCGACCTGTTCTCGTTCCCCGACGAGATCGGCTCGGGCCTGTCGGTGTGGCATCCCAAGGGCGGCATCGTCCGCGGCGAGATGGAGCAGCACGCGCGCCGCCGGCACATCGAGGCCGGCTACACCTACGTGTACACGCCGCACATCTCGAAGGAGGACCTCTTCCTCACCTCGAACCACCTCGTCACGTACCGCGACGGCATGTTCCCGCCGATCCGCATGGACGAGGAGGTCGACGAGCACGGGCACGTCACCAAGCAGGGCCAGGACTACTACCTCAAGCCCATGAACTGCCCCATGCACATCCTCATCTACCGGGAGCGCGGCCGCAGCTACCGCGAGCTGCCGATGCGTCTCGCCGAGAACGGCACTGTCTACCGCAACGAGCTGTCGGGCGCCCTGCACGGCCTCACCCGCGTGCGCGGCTTCACGCAGGACGACTCGCACCTGTTCGTGACGCCCGACCAGCTCGAGGCGGAGGCGACGCACGTGCTGGAGTTCGTCATCTCGATGCTGCGCGACTTCGGCCTCGACGACTTCGAGCTGGAGCTGTCGATGCGCGACGACGAGAAGTCGAAGTGGATCGGCACCGACGAGTTCTGGGAGTACTCGACGAACGCGCTGCGCAACGTCGCGGTCGCGAGCGGGCTCAAGCTGACCGAGGTGCCGGGCGAGGCGGCCTTCTACGGCCCGAAGATCGACCTGAAGACGAAGGATGCCATCGGCCGCACCTGGCAGCTCTCCACCGTGCAGGTCGACCCCAACCTCCCCGAGCGCTTCGGCCTCGAGTACACGGGGCCCGACGGCGAGAAGCACCGCCCGATCATGATCCATCGCGCGCTGTTCGGCTCGATCGAGCGGTTCTTCGCGATCCTGCTGGAGCACTACGCGGGCGCGTTCCCGGTATGGCTGTCGCCCGTGCAGGTCATCGGCATCCCCGTCGCCGACGAGTTCGCGCCGTACCTCGACGGCATCGTCGAGCGCCTCCGTGCCGCGGGCGTGCGCGCCGAGGTCGACCACTCCGACGACCGCATGCAGAAGAAGATCCGCACGCACACGACCCAGAAGGTGCCGCTCCAGCTCATCGCGGGCGAGCAGGACCGCTCGGCGGGCACCGTGTCGTTCCGCTTCCGCGACGGGACGCAGACCAACGGCATCCCGGTGGACGAGGCGATCGACCGGATCGTGCGCGCGATCGCCGAGAAGACGCTCGTGAACACGGCCGAGGACCTCCCGTGACCGAGCTCGACGACGCCGCGCAGCTGGTCGGCGTGCCCGACGAGTTCCAGCGGCTGTGGACCCCTCACCGGATGGCGTACATCAAGGCGGGCCCCCAGCCGCTGCGGGACACCTGCCCGTTCTGCGCGGCGCCCGCGGGCGCCGACGCCGACGGCCTCATCGTGCACCGGGGGGTCACGTCGTACGTGCTCCTGAACCTGTTCCCCTACAACTCCGGCCATCTGCTGATCTGCCCCTACCGGCACATCGCGACGTACGACCAGGCGTCGCCCGAGGAGGTGGCCGAGATCGGCGAGCTGACGCAGACGGCGATGCGCGTGCTGCGCGCCGTCTCCCGGTGCGACGGCTTCAACATCGGCATGAACCAGGGCCAGGTCGCGGGCGCCGGCGTCGAGGAGCACCTGCACCAGCACATCGTGCCGCGCTGGACGTCGGACGCGAACTTCTTCCCGATCATCGCCAAGACCAAGGCGCTGCCGCAGCTGCTCGGCGAGGTGCGAGAGGCGGTCGCCTCCGCCTGGCCCGCGTAGCCCCGGGCGATCGCGGAGCGACGAGAGGAACGGCCTGAGATGACGACGACGCGCACGTGCGGCGCCCTTCTCCTCGCCGCGGCCGGGCTCGCGGTGCTGACGGGGTGCGGCACGTCGTCCGCGCCCCCGTCCGAGACCGCCGCGTCGTCGCCGGGCGCGTCTCCGGACGGGGGAGCGTCGCCGGAGCCCGACGGGGACGGCGCGACGTCGCCTCCCGACGACGCGTTCGCCGACGCCTTCGCGGAGCGCGAGCGGTTCTTCGCCGATCAGCAGCAGCGCCCCGGCGTCGACGAGCTGGTGCCGCGCACCGAGGCGCAGCGCGCGCTCGTGGACGCGCAGCAGGCCTGGGTCGAGGGCAACGGCGGCACGTGGGACGCGCAGTCCGAGCGGATCACGCTCGCCCTCGCCCTCGACGCGTGCGAGACGTCGATCCTGAACCAGCACCGGGTGTCGGCGGAGACCTTCCGGGTGCACGTGGCGACGTCGTCGCTGTTCATGTCGCTGCTGGAGTCGCTCCCGGAGGAGCAGCGGGCCGAGGGCGAGGCGAACGTCGCCTCGATCATGGTGTTCGGCACCGACTACCTCTGCCCCGACGACGCGCCGCAGTGGCAGGCGGCGTTCGACGAGGTCTACCCCGACCGGGGGTAGCGGAGACCGGTGCCGGGGCGCTCAGCGCACCCGCGCGACCTCGAACTGCAGGCGGGGGTGCGCGTAGAACTCCTGCGACTCGACGAGCCGCAGCTCGCGCTCGCCCGAGTCGTGGGTGGCCTGGAGCAGGTCGAACACGCTCGACGTCGTGCGCGCCAGCGCCGCTGCCGCGTCGCCCGTGGTGCGGAAATGGGCGGTGAACAGGGCCGCGGCGACGTCGCCCGACCCGTTGGCCTTCATCGGGATGCGCGGCGTCTGCACGATCCACGCCCCGTCGTCGGTCACCGCGAGCATCTCGATCGTGTCGTCGGGCCTGTCGGGGCGCTCGACGCTCGTCACGAGCACCGTGCGCGGGCCGCTCGCGCGCGCGAGGTCGGCGGCGGCGAGCGTCGAGGCGAGGTCCGACGGCTCCGTCTCGGTGAGGAAGCCCAGCTCGAACTGGTTCGGCGTGATGATGTCGGCCGCGGGCACCACGCGGTCGCGCAGCAGCACGGGGATCGCCGGCGCCACGAAGCATCCGCTCTTCGCGTTGCCCATCACGGGGTCGCACGCGTAGACCGCGTCGGGGTTGGCCCGCTTCACGCGGGCGACGGCGTCGAGGATGACGTCGGCGATGCCCTCCCCGCCCTGGTAGCCCGACAGCACGACGTCGATCTGGCCGAGCACGCCGCGCTCCTCGATGCCGGTGATGACCTCGCGCACGTCGTCGGGCGCGATGAGCGGCCCGCGCCAGGCTCCGTAGCCCGTGTGGTTCGAGAAGTTCACCGTGTACACGGGGAGCACCTCGACGCCGATGCGCTGGAGCGGGAAGACGGCCGCGGAGTTGCCGACGTGCCCGTAGGCGACGGCGGACTGGATGGAGAGGATCTTCACCGCTCGATCATCCCATCTTCACCGGCGCGTCATCGTCGCCCGGCGTCGCGGTCAGCCGTCCGCGCGGGCCTCGTCGACGGCCTCGGCGATGTCGCCCGCGAGGCGGCGCGCCTCCTCGTCGTCGAGATCGTGCACCGTGAGGCGCAGGCGCCGGCGCGCGTCGGCGCCCTCGAGCACGAACTCGTCGCCCGTGCGGGCGAGCCATCCGCGGCGCATGAGCCGCACCGCGACGGCCTGCGCGGGAACGGGGAGGGGGACCCATAGGTTGAGTCCGTCGCCGGCCTCCGCGTCGATGCCGCGCTCCCGCAGGAGCCCGGCGAAGGCCAGGTTGCGCGCGGCGTAGTGACGGCCGGCTGCCGCGATGCGCGCGGCGATCTCCTCGTCGTCGGCGAGGGCCGCGACGAGCCGCTGCAGCAGGTGGCTCACCCATGTCGTGCCCGGGCTGAGCCGGAGTGCGAGGCGATCGGCCGTGTCGGGGTCGGATGCCGTGACCGCGAGGCACATGTCGGGGCCCAGGAACTTCGACACGGAGCGCACGAGCGCCCACCGGCGATGGTCGGGGCCGATGAGGGAGTGGTAGGGCCGCTGCGACAGCATCGAGAAGTGATCGTCCTCGACGACGAGCACGTACGGGTGGTCGGCGAGCTCGGCGCGCAGCGCGGCGGCGCGGCGAGCGCTCAGGCTCGCGCCCGTCGGGTTCTGGGCGCGGGGCGTGCAGACGACGGCGCGCACGCCGGCCGCCAGCGCGGCACGGAGCCCGGCGGGGGTCATGCCCTCGGCATCCACCTCGACCGGCACGGCGCGATAGCCGCCGAGGCGCACGGTCTGGATGCTCGCGAGGAAGCACGGGTCTTCGAGCGCGACCGCGTCGTCGCGCGTGAGCGCCTGCGCGAGCAGGCGCTCGACGGCGTCGACGGCGCCGCCCGTCACGGTCAGGCGCGAGGCCCGGCCGGCGGGGACCGCGTCGGCGATCCAGCGCGTCGCCCAGCGCTCGAGATCGCGATCGACGACGGGCTCGCCGTACAGCACGGGGCGCCCGCCCACGCGGTGCAGGGCCGGCGTGGGATCGGGGATGAGCGACGGGTCGGGGTTGCCGGTTCCGACGTCGCGCAGCACGGTGGCCGGGGCGAACCCCTCCTGGGGCGTGCGGGAGCGCTCCGCCACGACGGTGCCCGCGCGGCCGCGCGCGATCACCAGGCCGGCGTGCGCGAGCTGGCGATAGGCCGCCATCGCGGTGTTGCGGTTGACGCCCAGGCTGTCGGCGAGGGAGCGCACGGGCGGCAGCGCGTCGCCCGGGGCGAGCACGCCGCGCTCGAGCAGCTCGCGCACGCTGTCGGCGATCTCCGATGCGGACGATCCGCGGATCGCCGGGTCGGTGGTGGTCATGTTCGCAGTGTAGGAGACAGACATGATAGTTTTTGGCCTAGGACATAAGAGAGAGGTTTTCCGTGAGCGAAGCGACCACCGGATCGGCGCGCGTCAAGCGCGGTCTCGCCGAGATGCTCAAGGGCGGCGTCATCATGGACGTCGTCACCCCCGAACAGGCGAAGATCGCCGAGGACGCCGGGGCCGTCGCCGTCATGGCGCTCGAGCGCGTGCCGGCGGACATCCGCGCGCAGGGCGGCGTGTCGCGCATGAGCGACCCCGACATGATCGACGGCATCATCGAGGCCGTCTCGATCCCGGTCATGGCGAAGGCGCGCATCGGCCACTTCGTCGAGGCCCAGGTGCTGCAGCAGCTCGGCGTCGACTACATCGACGAGTCGGAGGTGCTCTCGCCCGCCGACTACGTCAACCACATCGACAAGTGGGGCTTCCAGGTGCCGTTCGTGTGCGGTGCGACGAACCTGGGCGAGGCGCTGCGCCGCATCACCGAGGGCGCCGCGATGATCCGCTCGAAGGGCGAGGCCGGCACGGGCGACGTCTCCGAGGCGACCAAGCACATCCGCACGATCCAGGGCGAGATCAATGCGCTGCGCGCCAAGACGAAGGACGAGCTGTACGTCGCCGCCAAGGAGCTGCAGGCGCCCTACGAGCTCGTCGCCGAGGTCGCCGAGACCGGCAGGCTCCCCGTCGTGCTGTTCGTCGCCGGAGGAGTCGCCACGCCCGCCGACGCCGCGATGATGATGCAGCTGGGCGCCGACGGCGTGTTCGTGGGCTCGGGCATCTTCAAGTCGGGCGAGCCCGCGAAGCGCGCCGCCGCGATCGTCAAGGCCACGACGTTCCACGACGACCCCGCGGTGATCGCGGAGGTCTCGCGGGGCCTCGGCGAGGCGATGGTCGGCATCAACGTCTCCGACCTGCCCGCGCCGCACCGCCTGGCGGAGCGCGGCTGGTAGACGCCGGCCCGAACCTCGAAGGCGCCCCGCGGAGAGATCCGCGGGGCGCCTTCGCCGTCGCGGTGCCCTGCGATCCGCGGCGGCGACGTCGGTGCTCAGTAGTCCATCGGGATGACCTCGGTGACCCGCCCGTCGTCGCCCAGCAGCCTCCCCGCGAGCTTGAGGACGCGCAGCTGCACGGCGCGATCGCCGACGATGATGCCCGGTGCCAGGCGGACGAGCTGCGTCTCGAAGTCGGGAAGCTCGGACGGATGACGCAGCCACGCCACGAGGAAGAGGTTGCAGGGGCCCGTGAGCGTGAACACGGCGCGGATCGAGGGCGCGTTGGTCATCGCCTGCGCCGTCGCGATGAGGCGCTCCGGCGGCACCCGCAGCCAGAACGCCGCGAGCGCCTCCCGCTCGGCGACCGCCGGGCTGATGTCGCACCGGATCTCCACCGTCCCGCTCTCGAACAGCGGCTGCAGCCGGCGCCGCACGGTGTTGAGGCTGATGCCGAGCTCCTGCGCGAGCAGCGTGGCGGAGGCTCGTCCGTCTCGGCCCAGGGCGCGGACGATGCGCTCGTCGAGCTCGGCGAGCGGGCGCGGAGGCTCGCGCGGCGGCGTGGGGGCGAGGGCGTGCACGGCGCGGATCTGGGCCGGTGTGAGCGCGTTCAGCCGCCACTGCGCGGCCGTCGCGAACAGCCGCGTCACCACGTTCGACTGGATCCTCTGCACGCCGGAGAGGTTCCGCAGCCCGCGGATGAACGCCGCGGCCTCGGCCACCGAGCGGGTGCGCACCGACACCAGCAGGTCCGCCGACCCGGACATCTCCCGCACCGTCGCGGCCTGCCGTGCGCGGGCGATCGCCGCGGCGACCTCCTCCACCGCGCTGGGCGTGCAGCTCACCTCCAGCATCGCGGCCCCGCCGATGCGGCGCGGATTCGCGTAGGCGGTGATCCGCGCGTCCCCGCGCCGCGTGATGTCGCTCCAGCGCCGCGTCAGCGTCGCCGTGCTGATCTCGAGGGGTCCCGCCAGCCGGCGCCACGGCGCCCGGGGTGCGATCTGCAGGGCATGGATGATGCGCAGATCGATCTCGTCGTAGGTCTCACGCATGACCGTTCCTCTTGTTCGCTTCGTCGCGCGGATATCGACTTTGTTTCATCATCCTCCGATTCTTGGAACAGATCCGACATCTTCTCCGGCTGAGAGGGTCCAACGATACCTTCGGATCACCCGAGCGGACCCCGGCGCATCAACACGACCGCCGACCGCCCCATCGGCTCAGAGAGGAGCAGGATCGATGTCATCGACGACGCCTGCAGGAGGAATCGCCGCGCTGTCCCAGGCCTTCTCGGCGGGACGGCTGACTCCCACGGAGGCGCTCGAGCAGAGCCTGGCGAAGATCGCCGGCAAGGATCCGGTGCATCGCGCGATCGCGGAGCGGAACACGGACGACGCCCGCGCCCGCGCCGCGGCGAGCGACGAGCGCTGGCGCCGCGGCGCGCCCCTCGGGCCGCTCGACGGCGTCCCGGTGACGATCAAGGAGCGGCTGTCCATGACGACGATGCCGCGCACCTACGGGAGCCTGGCCTGCACGCCGACCCTGCCCGCGCAGAACGAGCCCTCCGTCGACCGGATGCTGGAGGCCGGCGCCGTGGTCGTCGCGAGCACCAATGTCCCGGACTTCATGGGAACGGCATCCGGCGTCTCGACGAGATACGGGGTGGCGAGGAACGCGTGGAACCCCGCCTGGAACACCGGCGGCTCGTCGGCGGGCGCCGGATCGGCGACCGCGCTGGGGTACGCCCCGCTGAACCTCGGCACGGACATCGGCGGATCCATCCGGGTGCCGGCGGCGATGAGCGGCGTCGTCGGCTTCAAGCCGTCCTTCGGACGCGTGCCGTTCTGGAACGTCTACTTCGGCCGCGTCGCGGGGCCGATGACCCGGTCCGTCGAGGACGCCGCGCTCGCGATGCGGTTCCTGTCGCTCCCCGACGCGCGCGACTGCTTCGCGATGCCCTATCAGGACCTGCCCTGGACAGACCTCGACATCGACGTCTCCTCGATGCGCATCGCCGTGTGCACCGATCTGCAGGAGGGCAAGCTGGTCGACCCGGAGATCGTGGCGGCCGTCGAGCGTGCGGCGCGCGTCTTCGAGGCCGCGGGCGCACGCGTCGAGGCCGTCGGCCCCTATCTGTCGCACGACTACGTGTCGCAGGGACAGGCCGTCTTCCAGGCCGCGAACCGGTGGACGGCCGTGCACGACGACCCGATCGTCACCGACCTCGACAAGGCCGATCCGCAGCTGCTGCGATCGGTCGCCGGCACCGAGTCGCGGTCGGCCGTCGATCTCATCCGCTCGATCAACATGGTCATCCCGCTCGTCCGGGAGACCTGCGCGCTGCTCGACGCCTACGACGTCGTGCTGTCGCCGACGATCGGGTTCCTCCCCGGCCCGGCCGAGAGCACGCAGCTCGAGGAGACGTCGCGGCACGCCATCTTCACCCGTCCGCTCAGCGCCGCCGGGGCGCCCGCCGTCTCGGTCAACTGCGGGTTCTCGGCGGAGGGCAAGCCCATCGGCCTGCAGATCGCCGCGTCGCGATGGGAGGACCTGCGCGTGCTCAGGGCGGCGCACTGGTACGAGCAGCATCGCGGCGCCGAGGCCACCCCGGACTGGAGCGTCCTGGACTGACGGATCGACGCCCCGCCCCCAGAGCCGCGAGCGCGAAGAGGCGCTCGCGCATCAGATCAAGATCAGGAGGAAGAACTCGTGAACGACAAGAACGACGGAACACCGAGACGCATCGGCCGCCGACGGCCGGCGGGTCTCGCCGGCCTCGCCGGCCTGGCGCTCGGAACGATGCTCGTCGCCGGCTGCACGACCGGCAGCGGAGGAGGAGGGAGCGCGGGCGCGGACGGCGAGCACGCGACCGACACGATCCGGATCTCGGAGATCTCGGACCCCAACAGCTTCAACCCCATGAAGGCGAGCGGGGGAGCGGCCTACAACGTGGCCTCGCTGTTGTACGAGACGCTCCTCTACCAGGACGCGGACCACGCCACCGCCGGCGGGCTCGCGGAGGAGTGGGACATCGCACCGGAACGCGCGGTCTTCACGATCCGCGACGGCGCCACGTGCTCCGACGGCACCGCGGTGACGCCGACCGTGGTCGCGAGCTCGCTGCGTGCCTTCGCCGACACGTCCGGGACCAAGGACATCGTCATGGGACCGGGTGACGTCGCGATCACGGCGGACGACGACGCGGGCACGGTCACGATCGACCTGGAGGTGCCCTGGGCCGACCTGGAACGCGGGCTGACGCTCCCGGAGACCGGGATCGTCTGCCCGGCCGGTCTCGACGACCTCGACGCGCTGAACATCGGCGAGGCCGACGGCGCGTACTCCGGGCCGTACACCCTCGCAGCGTTCCAGCCGGGAGCCATGATCACCCTCGAGCTGCGGGACGGCTTCCGGTTCCCGGAGTTCTCCGAGCCGCTCGAAGGCGTGCCCGCGCAGACCGTGGAGCTGCACATCCTGAACGACACGGCGGCCGCGAACGCGCTGCTCACGGGATCGCTGGACATCGCCCGCCTCATCTCCGACGCCATGAACCGCTTCGAGGACGGGGACGGATTCCGCACCGAGCGGTTCACCGTCTCCAGCGCGTTCATCATCTTCAACCAGCGCGAGGGACGGTTCTTCGCCGACGAGGCGAACCGCCGAGCGGTGGCGCAGGCGGTCGACCGCGCCGCCTTCGAGTACGCGACCTCGCAGGGCACGGGCAACCTGCTCGTCAGCTACATGCCGGCGGAGGGCGCGGAATGCGTGCTCGACGACGAGTCGGCGCTCGTCCCGCGGGACGCCGACGCCGCGGCCGCGGTCCTCGGCGGCGCCCAGCTGAAGCAGGTCGGCTCGCAGACCGTCGGCCCGCCGAACGGCGCGGGCAACTCGTACATCGCACAGGCGCTCGAGGAGCTCGGCGCCCAGGTCGATCTGACGAACTCCGACGCCGCGACGTGGTCCACGACGCTCGGCGAACGGCCCGACGCGTGGGATCTCACGGTGCAGAGCGTCACCAACCCGGGCCGCACGCACCTCGGAGCGCTCAGCCGATTCGTCGGGACGGTGAGCGACGAGGGCGGGCGCAACTACTCGGGCGACCCGCGGGAGGACGTCTTCCAGGCGTTGCTCGCCGCATCGGCCGAGGGCGACCAGGCCACGCGATGCGCCATGTACGAGCAGATCCAGAGGGACCTCGTCCAGTCGGCGGCCTTCGTGCCGCTGGCGGACAAGCCGGCCCAGGCGACGACGCGCGACGGGTTCTCCGTGCGGGTCTTCAACAACAGCACCATGTCCCTCGTCACGATGCGCATCACCGGGTGATCGCACCGGACACCTCGGATCGGGTGGCGTCGTCCCGGCGGGCGGCGCCACCCGATCGCCCGACGCGACGAGGCCCCGCTCGAGAAGGAGAGAGCAGACGATGATGGCGACGGTGAACGCGGGAGCGGTCTCCGGCCTGGCCGGGGACGGAGCCCCGCCCCGCACCGGGAGACGCGTCCGTCACCCGTGGACGCGGTTCCTCCTGCGCCGGGCGGGCGGGCTGCTGCTCTCGCTGGCGATCCTCCTCGTGGTGACGTTCCTGATCGTTCCGCTGCTGCCGGGCGACCCCGCCGTGGCGGCCGCCGGCGAGGGCGCCTCCCAGGAGCAGATCGAGCGGACCCGCGTGGCCCTCGGCCTCGACCAGCCGCTGCCCGTGCAGTTCTGGCGGTACCTGGTCGGCGTCTTCACCCTGGACATGGGACACTCGTTCGCCTCGGGCACCTCCGTGACGTCGGCGGTCTTCTCCCGGCTGCCGTTCACGGGCGAGATCGCCCTCCTGGCCATCGCGGCGACGCTGATCATCAGCGTGCCGGCCGGCATCGTCGTGGCACTGATGACGCGGGGCGGACGGCGCAGCTGGCTCGACCACGTCTTCAACGCCCTCACGAGCCTCGTCTTCGCGGTGCCCAACTACGTGCTCGCGACGGTGCTGATCTTCGTCTTCGCCATCCGGCTCGGCTGGTTCCCCTCGGGCGGCGCGGCGACCCTGGGCTCGCTCGTCCTCCCGACCGTCGCGATCATGCTCGGGCCGATCTGCGTCATCTCCCGCGTGGTCCGCCGCGAGGCGGCCACGATCCTGGAGCAGGACTACGTGCGCACCGCGCGCGGCTGGCGCCTCAGCCCGCTCCGCGTGAACCTCCGCTACGTCGTGCCCAACCTGCTCACGACGACGCTGACGCTGTCGGGCCTGATCCTCGCGGGGATGCTCGGCGGCGCCGTGGTCATCGAGACGGTCTTCGGCTGGCCCGGCCTCGGCAAGGGCGTCGTCGACGCCATCCTCTTGCGGGACTACCCGGTGATCCGGGCGATCATCCTTCTCCTCGGGCTGCTGGCGACCCTGCTCGTCATCCTCGTGGACATCGTCCTCGCGGCCGTCGACCCGCGCAATCTGACCGGAGGGGAACGTCATGGCTGAACGACGCCGCCGTGCTCTCGGCCCGGCCCTGATCATCGGGGCCGCACTGCTGCTCATCGTCGTCGCGGTCGCCGTGGTCGCCCCCGCCTTCGTGTCGGGGCCGGCGAACACGCTGACCGAGAACCGCGGCCTGCCGCTGTCGCGGGAGCACTGGCTGGGGACGAACGTCTTCGGCCAGGACAATCTCTCCCGGGTTCTCGTGGCCACGCGCCTCACGCTGGTCATGACGCTCGCCGCCTCCGCGATCTCCGTGGGCTTCGGCATCGCCGCCGGCATCATGATCTGGCTCGCCCCGGTGCACGTGCGCGAGTGGTGCCTGCGGATCCTGGAGACCGCGGTCGCCTACCCCACGCTGATCACGGCGCTCATCATCGCCGCGATCCTGCTGCCGGGCGCGACGACCGCCGTGATCGCGATGGGCGTCGCGGGGATACCGGGGTTCGCGCGCGTGACCGCCAACCTCGCCCAGCGCGTCTCGCACAGCGACTACTTCCGCACCGCACGGTTCCTCGGGGTCTCGCCCCGGCACCTGGCCACGCGGCACATGATCCCGTCCATGGCGGAGCCGCTGCTGATCCTGTCGGCGACGGTCTTCGCCGCCACCCTCGTCGAGATCTCGGCGCTGTCGTTCGTCGGCCTCGGCGTGCAGCCGCCCGCGTACGACCTCGGCTCGCTGCTCAACGACAGCCTGGACGCGCTGTACACGCAGCCCATCGAGGCCGCCGGGCCGGCGGTGATGATCGTGCTCATCTCCATCGCCGCGATGTTCGTCGGCGACGGCCTCGCCGCGGGCGCGAACCCGCAGGCCGCGCGGAGCTGGACGCCGCGCAAGCCCGATCCGAGCCCGGTCAGCCGCCCCGCTCCCGGGGACGAGGCGCTCGTGCGCGTGAGCGACCTGCGCATCGCAGGTCGCGGGGGAGAGGGGCCGGTCGATCTGGTGCACGGCATCGACCTGCACATCGACCGCGGCGAGATCCTCGGCATCGTGGGCGAGTCGGGATCCGGCAAGTCGCTCACGGCGATGTCGGTCGCCGGTCTCGCGGCCGACGACCTGAGCATCTCGGCCGACACCCTCCGCGTCGCCGAGCTGAACATGCTCGGAACGCCGTCGGCCACGACGCTGGCCGAGACGATCAGCATCATCTACCAGGACCCGGGCACGACCTTCAGCCCGTCGCTGCGGATGGGCACGCAGCTCACCGAGGTGATGCGCGTGCACCGGGGCTGGTCGCGCACGAGGGCGCGCGCCGTCATGATCGACGCGCTCGAGAAGGTCGGGATCACCGAGCCTGCGCGGCGCATGCGCCAGTACCCGCACGAGCTCTCCGGCGGGCAGCGCCAGCGCGCCATGATCGCCGCGGCGCTCGTCACGCAGCCGGCGCTGCTGATCGCCGACGAGCCGACCACGGCGCTCGACGTCACCGTGCAGGTGGAGGTGCTGCGTCAGTTCGCCCGCCTCCGCGCGGAGCACGGCACGGCGATCCTCTTCATCTCCCACGACATCGGAGTGGTGCAGGAGCTGTGCGATCGCGTGCTCGTGATGCGTGCGGGCCGGGTCGTCGAGGAGCTCACGCCCGGCGACATCCGGCGCCGGGACGTCCGGCATCCGTACACCAGGACCCTGCTGGACGCCGTGCCGCGGCTCACGCTGTCGGCCGCGCCGGCCGGTGCGCGCACGGACGTGCATACCGGCGGGCACACGGGAGAGGAGGGAACGCGATGACCGGTGACGACCGCGGCGACGCCGCGCACATCGTGTCGTGCCGCGACGTGCAGCTGCACTTCGGCGCCGCCCACGTGCTCAAGGACGTGACGCTCGGCATCCCCGTGGGACGCACGGTCGGCCTCGTCGGCGAGTCGGGCTCCGGCAAGTCCACGCTGGCGAAGGCGATCGTCGGGATGAACCGGATCTCGTCGGGGAGCCTCGTCGTGGCCGGCCACGACATCTCCCGGCTGCGCGGTCGGGAACGCCGGCGCCTCTTCCGCGAGGTGCAGTACGTCCCGCAGGACCCCTACTCCTCGCTGAACCCGCGCCGGCGCGTCGGGCAGACGCTCGCCGAGGCCATCGACCCGTCGAGGGCCGACTTCCGACGGCACCGCGAGGAGGTCGAGCGGATGCTGGAGGCGATGTGGATGACGGCGTCCGACGCCGGGAAGTACCCGCACGAGTTCTCCGGCGGCCAGCGCCAGCGGATCGCGATCGCGCGGGCGCTGCTCGTGCAGCCACGGCTCATCGTCGCCGACGAGATCACGTCGGCGCTCGACGTCTCGGTGCAGGCCGAGGTCGTGCGCCTGCTCCAGGAGCTCCGCGGCCGGCGGGAGCACTCCATGCTCTTCATCACCCACAACCTCGCGGTCGCGCAGGAGGTGTGCGACGACGTCGTCGTGATGCTCAGCGGACGCGTGGTCGAGACGGGCCCGGTCGAGAGCGTCTTCAACGATCCACGGCACGAGTACACCCGCCGGCTCCTCGACTCCGTGCCCGGAGCGCCCGGCTTCTCGCTGGCGTGAGCGTCCGCGCGCGTGGTCGCGCCCGGCAGGATGGAACCCCCGACAGAAAGCGAGCCCCCATGCACGATGCGTCCCCCGCCCGCCCCGGAGCCACGCGGCACGATCCGGCCGTGCGCGGCTTCGCCTCCGACAACAACGCCGGCATCCATCCCGAGGTGCTCGCCGCGATCGCGCAGGCGAACGGCGGACATCAGAAGGCATACGGCGCCGATGTCTACACCGCACGACTGCAGGAGGTGTTCCGCGACCACTTCGGCGACGCGGCAGAGGCGTTCCCCGTGTTCAACGGCACGGGGGCGAACGTCGTCGGACTCCAGTCCATGCTGCCGCGCTGGGGCGCGGTGATCACGGCATCCACCGCCCACGTGAACCTCGACGAGGGCGGGGCGCCCGAGCGCGTGGGCGGCATGAAGCTGCTGCCGGTGCTCGCGGACGACGGCAAGCTCACCCCCGAGCTGGTCGACCGCGAGGCATGGGGCTGGGGCGACGAGCATCGCGCGCAGCCGCTCGTGGTGTCGATCTCGCAGTCCACCGAGCTGGGCACGGTCTACACGCCCGCAGAGATCCGCGCCCTCGCCGATCACGCGCACGAGCGCGGCATGCGCCTGCACATGGACGGCTCGCGGCTCGCGAACGCCGCCGCGGCGCTCGACGTGCCGCTCCGCGCCCTCACGACCGATGCCGGCGTCGACGTGCTGAGCTTCGGCGGCACGAAGAACGGCGCGATGCTGAGCGAGGCCATCCTGGTGCTGGGCCCCGAGGTCGGGGAGGGGCTCGTCTACGCGCGCAAGTACGCGATGCAGCTCGCGTCGAAGATGCGCTTCGTCTCGGCGCAGCTGCTCGCGCTGCTGGAGGGCGACCTGTGGCTGCGCAACGCCCGGCACGCGAACGCGATGGCCGCGCGGCTCCGCGGCGCCGTCGAGGCCGGACTCGCCGACGGCTCGATCCGCGGAGTCGCCTTCACCCAGCCCACGCAGGCCAACGGCGTCTTCGCGACGCTGCCCGAGGGCGTCGCCGACCCGCTGCGCGCGACGTTCCGGTTCTACGACTGGCGTGCCGAGCACCGGGAGGTGCGCTGGATGTGCAGCTTCGACACGACCGAGGACGACGTCGACGCCTTCGTCGCCGAGATCGGGCGCCTGACCCGGGGAGCCTGATGGAGGCGCGCGGGCCGCGCGGCGTGACTGACATAGGCTGACATGCGAATCGACTCGCGCGCTCGGAACGAGGAGGATGTCGTCCGGGTCCCGGCCGTCACCGGTGCGCATCGGCGGAGAGAAGAAGCAGAGAGAAGAGGTGCCCGGGTGAGCCTGACCGCGTCCGGCGAGGGAGATCACGGCGTCGACGCGACGCGTCCGAGGGTCGGCGTCCTCGCCCTGCAGGGCGACGTGCGCGAGCACGAGCGCGTGCTCGCGCAGCTCGGCGCCGACGTCGTGCGCGTGCGGCGCGCCGAGGAGCTGGCATCCGTCGAGGGTCTCGTGATCCCCGGCGGCGAGTCGAGCGTGATCGACAAGCTCTCCCGGTCGTTCGGCCTGCAGGCACCGATCCGGGCCGCGATCGCGTCGGGCCTCCCGGTGTACGGCACGTGCGCCGGTCTCATCATGCTCGCCGACCGCATCGTGGACGGCATCGAAGGGCAGGAGAGCTTCGGCGGGCTCGACATCGCGGTGCAGCGCAACGCGTTCGGCGGTCAGATCGAGTCGTTCGAGACGGAGCTCGACGTGCCCGCGCTCGGCTCCGCGCCGGTGCCCGCGACGTTCATCCGGGCGCCCGTCGTGCGCGAGGCCGGCGCCGGCGTCGAGGTGCTCGCGCGGCTGTCGGACGGGCGCATCGTCGCGGTGCGCCAGGGCGGCCTGCTCGGCACGTCGTTCCACCCCGAGGTGGCCGGGGAGACCCGGTTCCACGCGCTGTTCCTGGACGCCGTGCGGCAGCGAGTCGGCGCCGCGGCCGCGTAGGCGCGCACCCCGCGCGGGGCGCACGTTTAGAATGGAGCGTTGCGCGGGCGCGTGCCAGTGCCTGCGCGCCGTCGTCAGCCGCGGGTCGACGAGACGTCCCCGCCAGGAAGGAAGCCCGTATGTCCGGTCACTCCAAGTGGGCCACGACCAAGCACAAGAAGGCCGTCATCGACGCGCGTCGCGCGAAGTCGTGGGCCAAGCTCATCAAGAACATCGAGGTCGCCGCGAAGCTGGGCGGCCCCGACCTGCAGGGCAACCCGACGCTGTTCGACGCCGTGCTGAAGGCGAAGAAGACGTCGGTCCCGAAGGACAACATCGACCGGGCGATCAAGCGCGGCGCGGGCATCGGCGGCGAGTCGGTCGAGTACTCGTCGATCATGTACGAGGGGTACGGGCCCAACGGCGTCGCCCTCATGATCGAGTGTCTGACGGACAACAAGAACCGCGCCGCGGCGGAGGTGCGCACCGCCCTCTCGCGCAACGGCGGCAGCCTCGCCGACCCCGGCAGCGTCGCGTACAACTTCACCCGCAAGGGCGTCATCGTCGTGTCGGGCGAGGGCACGACCGAGGACGACGTCATGATGGCGGTGCTCGAGGCGGGCGCCGAAGAGGTCGAGCCGCACGCGCAGGGCTTCGAGGTCATCACGGAGGCGACCGATCTCGTGACCGTGCGCAGCGCGCTGCAGGACGCCGGCATCGAGTACGAGTCGGCCGACGTCGAGTTCGTGCCGAACCTGAAGGTGGAGGTCGACGCCGACACCGCCCGCAAGGTGTTCCGCCTCATCGACGCCCTCGAGGACAGCGACGACGTGCAGAACGTCTTCAGCAACTTCGACCTCACCCCCGAGGTGCAGGCGGAGCTCGAAGCCGACGACTGAACCCGCCCTGCCGGTCGCGGGCGGACGCATCGATGCTCGGTGCAGCGGTCGACGACACGGATCTCGATACGCCCACGGCTGCGCCGCGGGCACTCGATCAGCGGAGTCTGGGGCGAGCCTCACCCCACTGGTCGGTGGCTGTCGTCTCCGCTGGTTGAGTAGCCGCCGGAGGCGGCGTATCGAAACCCGTGTCATGGTTCGTGGGAGGGATCTCGATACGCCCGCGGCTGTGCCGCGGGCACTCGATCAGCGGGGTGTGGTGCGGGGTGGCTCGGGTGGCTGGTTGGCGGCGGTTGTTGCCGCTGGTTGAGTAGCCGCCGGAGGCGGCGTATCGAAACCCGTGTCATGGTCCGTGGGAGGGATCTCGATACGCCCGCGGCTGCGCCGCGGGCACTCGATCAGCGGGGTGTGGAGTGTGGCTCGGGTGGCTGGTCGGGGGCTGTTGCTGCCGCTGGTTGAGTAGCCGCCGGAGGCGGCGGATCGAAACCCGTGTCATGCTCCGAGACGTTGAACCGCGGCCCCAGGGCTCCTAGCGCGGCACGCGCGGGTAGTCGGCGAGCGGGACGAGCCGCAGGCCGGCCGGGTCATCGAGCGCGGCGTACACGGCGCGCGTCTCGGCGTCGTCGTGCTCTCCCATCGTCTCGACGAGAAACGTCCGCACGGCGGCGGTCTCGTCGAGGGTCAGCGTGCGCGGCAGCGGCGCGGACACCGCCGCGCCCAGCACGGACAGCAGCAGACCGTGCACACGGGGCATCCCGTCCGCGACGGGCGGCTGGTAGTAGGGCATCGCGAGCGCGCCCGCCCCGCGCCTCGCATAGAACGCGAGGCGGCGCGCCGGGTCGCCGTGGTCGGGGTGCGCCGGAAACAGGTCGGGACGCTCGATCTCCGCGAGCACGATCTGCACGCCGGGCCGGGCGAGCCAGCGGGAGAGCCCCGCGGCGACGAGAGCCGAGCCCGTGCCGGCGCCGCGGGTGACGCCGCCGACCGCCAGCCACACGACGAGCACGGCCGCGCCGTGACGCGAGCCGACGATCGCGCCCGCGAGGCCGCTGTCCGTGCGCGCGGCGAGGACGTCGAGACGATCGTCCCGCGCCTCGGCCACGAAGACGTCGCGGGCGACGAGCTCGGTCACGGGAAAGCTCGGCGCCAGGATCTCGTCGTAGACGCGCTCGAGGTCGGCCACGGAGCGTACGGGCGTGACGTCGGGCGACGGGACGTTCTGTGCGGGCACGGGGCTTCCTTCCGGGCCGGATCGTGGCCGGCTCCCGCTTCTACGTTACGCGCGCCGCCGCCGGGCGGTGCGGCGTCACACCGCCTGCAGGAAGCCCTCGCGCTGCGCGTCCTCCGCGAGGTGCGCGAGCGCCGGGGGCACCTCGCGCCCCTTGGAGAGCATCGACTGCGCCCACAGGCGCCCCGCGCGGTACGACGACCGCACGAGGGGACCGGCCAGGACCCCGAGGAAGCCGATGCGCTCGGCCTCCTCCTTGAACTCCACGAACTCCGCGGGCTTGACCCACCGCGCCACGGGCAGGTGCCGCGGCGTCGGGCGCAGGTACTGCGTGATCGTGACGATGTCGCAGCCGGCGCCGCGCAGGTCGCCGAGCGCCTGCACGACCTCCTCGGGCTCCTCGCCCATGCCGAGGATGAGGTTCGACTTGGTGATGAGACCGGCATCCCGCGCCTGGGAGATGACGTCGAGGGAGCGCTCGTAGCGGAACGCGGGACGGATGCGCTTGAAGATGCGGGGCACCGTCTCGACGTTGTGCGCGAACACCTCGGGTCGCGCGTCGAACACCTCGCCCAGCAGCGCCGGCTCGCCGTTGAAGTCGGTCGCGAGCAGCTCGACGCCCGTGTTCGGGTTCAGCTCGTGGATCTTCCGCACCGTCTCGGCGTTGAGCCACGATCCGCCGTCGGGCAGGTCGTCGCGGGCGACGCACGTGACCGTCGCGTAGCGCAGCTGCATCCGCTGCACGCTCTCGGCCACGCGTCGCGGCTCGTCGATGTCGTAGTCGGCGGGCTTTCCCGTGTCGATCTGGCAGAAGTCGCAGCGACGCGTGCACTGCGAGCCGCCGATGAGGAACGTCGCCTCGCGGTCCTCCCAGCACTCGTAGATGTTGGGGCAGCCGGCCTCCTGGCAGACGGTGTGCAGCTCCTCGGTCTTCACGAGGGTCTGCAGCGCCTTGTACTCGGGTCCGAGGCGTGCCTTGGTCTTGATCCACTCGGGCTTGCGCTCGATCGGCGTCTGGGCGTTGCGCACCTCGAGGCGCAGCAGCTTGCGCCCGCCCGGCGCCGTTCCCGGTGTGCTCTGCGATGCGTCGCCCGCTCCGCAGGCGCTCATGCCGCGACCTCCTCGGCGACGCGGCGGGCGGCGCGGAACGCGTCGGCGACGGCGTCGGCGACCTCGGCGGGGGAGACGTGCGCGCCGATCACCTCGCTCAGCGTCGTGACCCCGGCATCCGAGATGCCGCACGGCACGATGTGCGAGAACGGCGCGAGCGCGTTGTCGCAGTTGAGCGCGAAGCCGTGCATCGTGACGCCGCGCTGCACGCGCACGCCGATCGCGGCGATCTTGTCCTCCGAGAGCGGCCGCCGCACCCAGACGCCGCTGCGGCCCTCGACGCGGTAGCCGTCGACGCCGTACGCGCCGAGCACGCCGATGAGCACCTCCTCGAGGTGGCGCACGTGCGCCACGACGTCGAGGGGCTCGGGGAGGCGCACGATCGGATAGCCGACCAGCTGACCGGGGCCGTGCCACGTGATCTTGCCGCCACGGTCCACCTTCACGACAGGAGTGCCGTCGTCGGGGTGCTCGCGCTGCAGCGTGCGGGCGCCCGCGGTGTAGACGGGCTCGTGCTCGACGAGCAGCAGCGTGTCGGGCCGGGTGCCGGCGACGACGCCGGCGTGCACCTCGCGCTGCAGCGCCCAGGCGTCGTGATAGGGGACATAGTGCGGCGCGAGGCCGACCGTCTGCACATCGAGCACGGGATCTCCTTGTCTGCGGGATCGTCTTGTCTGCGGTCTCGCCCGCGACGGCATTTTGGACTGCGTCCAACAATACGCCGAATGGTCGCCGGCGTCACACACCGCGTGCAGTTCTCAGGAAGAGTCGCGCGCGACCGGGCGGATGCCGGCCCTGGCATCCGGTTCTCCTGAGTCGTGCACAGCCGCGCTGGGTACGCTGGCGTCATGAGCAGCACCGGCCGGCCGCGCGCGTCGTCGCGCGAGACGCTCGCCGAGGCGGCCTGCGAGCTGTTCCTCGAGCAGGGCTACGAGCAGACGACCGTCGCGGACATCACGCAGCGCGCCGGCGTGAGCCGCTCGAGCTTCTTCAACTACTTCTCCTCGAAGGCCGACGTGCTGTGGGCGGGCCTCGACGAGCGCATCGCGGCGCTGCGCGCGCGGCTCGAGGCCGACGACGGCGCGGATGCCGCCGACGCCGTGCGCGCGGCGCTCGACACGCTCGGCGAGGACTTCGCTCCCGACAGCCTCGCGCTTGCGCTCGTCAACGCCGAGGCCATGGGCCTGGGCGATGAGCTGCAGCGCGAGGCCGCCGTGCGCAGCGTGCGGGTCGCGGCAGCGGTCGCGGCGCGGCTGCGCCGCGCGGGCGTGAACGTGCTCCGCGCCGACGTCGCGGGCGCCGCGCACGGCGGCGCGGTGCTCGCCGCGATCGTGGCGTGGGCGCGCGCCGGCGCCGGGCGCACGCCGCTGTCGTCCGTGCTGCACGAGGCGCTGGACGCCGCCGCGGCGACCCTGCGCCGCTGACGTCCGCGGCGCTCGTCGTGCGGCATCGGCGGCGAGCCGCCGTCGCCGCGTAGAATCGGGGGATCATGGCGACTTTCGGCACACTCTCCGACCGGCTCACCGAGACCTTCCGCAATCTGCGCACCAAGGGCAAGCTCACGCCCGCCGACGTCGACGGCACGGTGCGCGAGATCCGGCGCGCGCTGCTGGACGCCGACGTCGCGCTGGCCGTCGTGAAGGAGTTCACGGCGAAGGTGCGCGAGCGGGCGCTCGGCGACGAGGTCAATCGCGCGCTCAACCCCGCCCAGCAGGTCGTGCAGATCGTCAACGAGGAGCTCGTCGCGATCCTCGGCGGCGAGCAGCGTCGCCTGCAGTTCGCGAAGAACCCGCCGACGGTCATCATGCTCGCGGGTCTGCAGGGGTCGGGCAAGACCACGTTCGCCGGCAAGCTCGCCAAGCAACTGGAGAAGGACGGCCACACGCCGCTGCTCGTCGCGTGCGACCTGCAGCGCCCGAACGCCGTGAACCAGCTGCAGGTCGTCGCGCAGCAGGCCGGCGCGGCGATCTACGCGCCCGAGCCGGGCAACGGCGTCGGAGACCCCGTGCGCGTCGCGCGCGACGGCGTCGAGCACGCGCGCCGCCACCTGCACGACGTCGTCGTCATCGACACCGCGGGCCGCCTCGGCGTCGACGCGGAGCTCATGCAGCAGGCCGCCGACATCCGTCGTGCGACCGACCCTGACGAGGTGCTGTTCGTCATCGACGCGATGATCGGACAGGATGCCGTGAACACGGCGAAGGCGTTCCTCGAGGGCGTCGACTTCACCGGCGTGGTGCTGTCCAAGCTCGACGGCGACGCCCGCGGCGGCGCCGCGCTGTCGGTCGCCTCCGTCACCGGCCGTCCCATCATCTTCGCCTCGACGGGCGAGGGCCTCGACGACCTCGAGGCGTTCCACCCCGACCGCATGGCGAGCCGCATCCTCGACCTCGGCGACATCCTCACGCTCATCGAGCAGGCCCAGCAGGCCTTCGACGAGGACGAGGCGCGCAAGGTCGCCGAGAAGCTCGCGAAGGAGCAGTTCACCCTCGAAGACTTCCTCGACCAGCTTCAGCAGATGAAGAAGATGGGCTCGATGAAGAAGATGCTCAGCATGCTGCCCGGCATGGGGCAGATGAAGGAGCAGCTCGACAACTTCGACGACCGCGAGATCGACCGCACCGAGGCGATCATCCGCTCGATGACCCCGGCGGAGCGGCGCAACCCCAAGATCCTCAACGGCTCGCGGCGCCTGCGCATCGCGCGCGGCTCGGGCATGACCGTCACCGACGTCAACCAGCTGGTGCAGCGCTTCGACCAGGCGGCGAAGATGATGAAGACGGTCGCGCGCGGCGGCGTGCCGAACATCCCCGGCGTCGGCCCCGTCGGCGGCCGTCCCGGCGCGTCGGCCAAGCGGGGCAACAAGAAGGCGAAGCAGTCGGGCTCGCGCTCGGGCAACCCCGCGAAGCGCGCGGCCGAGAACGCGGGCATCGCGGCGGCCGCCGCGTCGGCGCCGACCGGCTCGGGCTTCGGGCTCGGCGGGGCGTCGGCGCAGCCGAGCGAGGCCGATCTCGCCGAGATCCAGAAGCTCTTCGGCAAGGGCTGAGCCCGCCCGGCGAGCGCCGGTCCGGGGCCGCGTCCGTCGCGCCGGGTCAGTGCCCCAGGCTCGCGAGGTGCTCGCGCAGCGTGGGGCCGGCGCGGAACTCGCGGATGAGGTGCCGCACGACCTCGTGCAGGTCGCCCTGCGCGGCCTCGGCCACGAGCACCTGGCGGGCGTAGCTCGCGCCCTGCGCGACGATCGTGCGCAGGCCCGCGAACTCGCGGGCGCAGTGCAGCTCCTCGGCGATCGGCGCGATCTGCTCGATCGTCTCGAGCAGATGATCCACGACGGGGCGCTGCGTGCCGGCGGCGTCCACGATGACGCGCGCGTCGAGCCCGTAGCGGGCCGCACGCCACTTGTTCTCGCGCACGAACCAGGGCGGGATGCTCGGCACCGGGCGCCCCTCGTCGAGCTCGCGCGAGAAGTGCTCGGTGAGCACCTGCACGAGCGCGGCGACGGCGGCCAGCTCGGGGAGGGTCGACATGCCGTCGCACGCGCGCACCTCGATCGTGCCCCAGCGCGGCGCGGGGCGGATGTCCCAGCGCACCTCGGTCGCGTCCTCCATCACGCCCGTGCGCACCATGTCGTCGAGGTAGCCCTCGAACTGCGACCAGTCGGTGAGCGGCCACGGCAGTCCCGCGGTCGGCAGCTGCTGGAAGACGAGCGAGCGGTTCGACGCGTAGCCCGTGCGCTCGCCCGCCCAGAACGGGCTGGACGCCGACAGCGCCTGCAGGTGCGGAAGATAGACCGAGAGCGCGCCGATCAGCGGGAAGACCTTGTTCACGTCCTCGACGCCGACGTGCACGTGGATGCCCCAGATCATCATGTTGCGCCCCCACCACTGGGTGCGCTCGATGAGCTTGTGATAGCGGGTCTTGTCGGTCACCTGCTGGCGGTACCACTGCGCGAAGGGATGGCTTCCCGCGCACAGCAGCTCGATCTCGAGCGGGTTGGTCACCGTGCGCACGGAGGCGATCGCGTCGGCGATGTCGTCGACCGCGGCGGCGACCGTGTCGCCGACGCCGCTCGTGACCTCGATCGTGTTCGTGAGCAGCTCGCCCGTGATCGTGTAGCGCTCCAGCGCCGTCGCCTCCTTCAGCGCCGGCAGGAACTCGGGGGCGCGGGGAACGAGGTCGCCGGTGTCGCGATCGGCGAGCATGAGCTCCCACTCGATGCCCACGGTCGAGCGCTCGGAGGAGGCGAAAGTGATCGTCACCGGCACAGTCTGACACGCCGGTCCGGTCGGGTTCGCAGCATGCGTCACGATCTGGCAAAATAGAACGCTGGATCACGTACCCGACCCTCTATCCGGTTCGTCGGTCCGACCATTGAGCTTCCGCCGGGTGTGCACCCCACGCTCCAGGCGACGTTCGTTCGCTTACACACACCATTCAGGAGAATCGTGGCTGTCAAGATTCGTCTCAAGCGCCTGGGCAAGATCCGGGCGCCCTACTACCGCATCGTCGTCGCCGACTCGCGCACCAAGCGCGACGGCCGCGTGATCGAGGAGATCGGCAAGTACCACCCCACCGAGAACCCCTCGTTCATCGAGGTCGACTCGGCGCGTGCGCAGTACTGGCTGTCGGTCGGCGCCCAGCCCACCGAGCAGGTCACCGCGATCCTCAAGCTCACGGGCGACTGGGGCAAGTTCAAGGGCGACAAGAACGCCGTCTCGACGGTGCAGGTCGCCGAGGGCCGCGCCGAGTTCGCCGTCGACGCGTCGAAGAAGTCGGTCATCAGGCCCAAGGCCGAGAAGAAGGCCGAAGAGCCGGTCGCCGAAGAGCCCGCTGCCGACGAGGCCGCGGCCGACGCCGAGTAATCCGTTGCTGACCGCCGCGCTCGAACACGTCGTCAAGGGGATCGTCGATCACCCCGACGACGTCGTCATCCGTTCCTCCTCGTCGCCCCGCGGCGAAGTGCTCGAGGTGCGCGTGCACCCCGACGACCGGGGCCGGGTGATCGGGCGCGGCGGCCGCACGGCGAAAGCCCTGCGCACGGTGGTGTCCGCCCTGGCCGACGGTCAGCGGGTGCGCGTCGATGTCGCGGATGACTGAGATGACGGCATCCAGACCGGCTCGTACGCAGCTGCGCGTGGGCCGTCTCGTGAAGGCGCACGGTCTGAAGGGCGCGCTCAAGCTCGAGCTCTACACCGACGATCCCGACGGCCGGTTCGTGCCCGGGGCGGTGTTCACGCTGCAGGTGCCCGAGTCGTCGCCGTGGCACGGCAAGACGGTGACGGTGCGCGAGTTCAAGTGGATGAACTCCCACGCCGTCGTCTTCCTCGAGGGCATCGACGACCGCACCGCGGCGGAGTCGATCGTGCGCGCCATCCTGTGGATCGACCAGGACGTGGCGGAGCCCGACGAGGACGACGCCTGGTACGACAACCAGCTCACGGGCCTGGAGGTCGTCCGCGAGGGCGAGGTCGTGGGGCGCGTCGTGCGCGTCGACCACCTGCCCGCCCAGGACCTGCTCATCGTCCGCACGGGCGACGACCGCGAGGTGCTCGTGCCGTTCGTCAAGGCGATCGTCCCCGAGGTCGACGTGGCCGGCGGCCGTGTCGTCGTCACGCCGCCCGCCGGCCTGTTCGAGGACCTGCCGGCCGATGAGCCCGAGGCCGCGCCCGCCGGGGGCGACGAGCCCGCGGCGTCCTGAGGCGCCGGAGCCCGACCTCACAGCGGCCGATCGGTCGTTTGAGGATGATGTGACCTGCGGGTAACCCCGCCGGAAAGGCCGCGGAACGCGCACCTCCGATGATCGGAGGGTGGCAGCACCCGCGACGTCCTCACCGCCGGCGGCATCCGCGTCGGCGACGACGCGCACCGTCTGCTCCTACTGCGGCGTCGGCTGCGGCATCGCCGTCACGGCGACCGTCGAGGGGGACCGCCGCGTCGTCGCCAGGACGGTCGGCGACAAGCAGCACCCGACGAACGCGGGACGGCTGTGCACGAAGGGCGCGACGCACGCCGAGCTCATGCGCGCCCCCGGGCGCATGGCGACCGCGCTGGTGCGCGCCGAGCGCGGCGGCGAGCCCGCGCCGACGCCCTGGGACGACGCCGTCGCGCAGGCCGGCGCGCGACTGCGCGCGATCGTCGACGCGCACGGACCCGACGCGGTCGCCGTCTACGTGTCGGGCCAGATGTCGATGGAGGCGCAGTACCTCTCGAACAAGCTCGTCAAGGGGTACCTGCGCGGTCTGCACATCGAGTCGAACTCGCGGCTCTGCATGGCGTCGGCGGGCGCGGGGTACAAGCAGTCGCTCGGCGCCGACGGGCCGCCCGGATCGTACGAGGACCTCGACCGGGCCGACCTGTTCTTCGTCATCGGATCGAACATGGCCGACTGCCATCCGATCCTGTTCCTGCGCATGGCCGACCGGCTGAAGCAGGGCGCGCGACTCATCGTCGTCGATCCTCGGCGCACGGCGACCGCCGACCGCGCCGACCTCTACCTGCCGATCGCGCCGGGAACCGACCTGGCGCTGCTGAACGGGCTGCTGCACCTCCTCGTCGAGAACGGCGACATCGACGCGGCCTTCATCGCGGCGCACACAGAGGGCTGGGATGCGATGCCCGCGTTCCTCGCGGACCATCCGCCCGCGCGCGTCGCCGCGCTCACCGGCCTCGACGAGGACGACATCCGCACCGCCGCGCGCTGGATCGGCGAGGCCGGCGAGTGGATGACGCTGTGGACGATGGGCCTCAACCAGTCGACGCACGGCACCTGGAGCACGAACGCGATCTGCAACCTGCATCTCGCCACCGGCGCGATCTGCCGGCCGGGCAGCGGGCCCTTCTCGCTCACCGGTCAGCCGAACGCGATGGGCGGGCGCGAGATGGGCTACATGGGCCCGGGACTGCCCGGCCAGCGCGCCGTGTTCAGCGCGGACGACCGCGCGTTCACGGAGGCGATCTGGGGGCTCGAGCCCGGAACGATCCGCGCCGAGGCGGGCACGGGCACGATCGACATGTACCGCCGGATGGCCGAGGGCTCCATCAAGGCGGCGTGGATCATCTGCACCAATCCCGTGGCATCCGTCGCGAACCGGAGCCGCGTGATCGCGGCGCTGCAGGCCGCCGAGCTCGTCGTCGTGCAGGACGTCTACGCCGACACCGCGACGAACGCGTACGCCGACATCCTGCTGCCCGCGACCCTCTGGGTCGAGTCCGACGGCGTGACGGTCAACAGCGACCGCACCCTCACGCTCGTGCAGCGCGCGAGCGATCCGCCCGGCGACGCGCAGCCCGACTGGCTCACCATCTGCCGCGTGGCCCAGGCGATGGGATACCGCGAGGGCTTCGCCTTCTCGTCCAGCGAGGAGGTCTTCGACGAGATCCGCCGGTTCTGGAACCCGCAGACCGGCTGGGACGTGCGGGGCGTCACCTACGATCGCCTGCGCGAGGGGCCCGTGCAGTGGCCCTGCCCGCCCGGCGACGCGGAGGGCCGGCATCCGATCCGCTACCTCAACGACGGGGTCAGCCAGACGCCGCACGCCGACGCCGACGGGACGACGCCGCGTCTCGCGTTCGCGACGCCGTCGCGCAAGGCGCAGTTCTTCGCGCGGCCGCACATCGACCCGGCCGAGATGCCCGACGACGACTTCCCCTGGGTGCTCAACACCGGCCGTCTGCAGCACCAGTGGCACACCATGACGAAGACGGGTCGCGTCGAGAAGCTGACGAGGCTCACGGGCGACCCGTTCGTGGAGGTGCATCCGGCGGATGCCGAGGCGCAGGGCATCGGCGAGGGCGACCTGGTCGAGGTGGCGTCCCGGCGCGGACGGTTCGTGGTGCGCGCCGTCGTCACCGACCGCGTGCGACCGGGAAACCTGTTCGCGCCGTTCCACTGGAACGACGAGCACGGGACGGACCTCGCGGTCAACGCGGTCACGAGCGACGCGGTCGACGAGCTCTCGCTGCAGCCCGAGTTCAAGTACGCGGCGGTGTCGCTGCACCGCGTCGGGCCCGCCGCCGGAGCCGGGTCCGCGAAGGAGGACGCCGCGCCGTCCGGTCCCGGCATCCGTGCGGTGCTCGCGGCCGGCGGCGTGCAGACGATGCAGACCGCGCCCCCGCTGTCGGAGCAGGAGCGCGCCTACGTCTCCGCGTTCGTCTCCGCGCTCGAGCTCGCACCGCCGGCTCCGGGGACGGCGCCCGTCGTGCCCGTCTCCGCGCCGCTGGGCCCATCGCAGCGCGCCTGGTTCGACGGCCTGCTCGCGGGAACCTACGCGCGTGCCGCGCTGGGCGCCGTGCCGGATCAGCCGGGCGACGACGCGGCGCGGGGCGACGAGGTCGTGGTGCTCTGGGGCTCGCAGACCGGCAACGCCGAGGAGGCCGCGGCGCAGGCGGCGGCGACGCTCGAGGCGCGCGGCCTCCGTCCGCGTCTGGTGAGCATGGGCGAGGCGCGTGCCGCCGAGCTGGCCGGCGCCGAGCGCCTGCTGGTGATCACGTCGACGTTCGGCGACGGCGGCCCGCCCGACAACGGCAGCGACCTGTGGGGCGAGCTGAGCGCCGACGGTGCTCCCGACCTGTCGGGTCTGCGCTACTCGGTGCTGGCGCTCGGCGACTCGAGCTACGACGACTTCTGCGGGCACGGCCGCAGCGTCGACGAGCGGCTCGCGGCGTTGGGCGCCGTGCGCCTGCACGACCGTGCCGACTGCGAGCCGGATTTCGAGGACGCCGCCGCGGCGTGGCTCGACGGCGTCGTGCGTGCTCTCTCGCCCGAGGCCGGGGCGGCCCCCGCGGCACCGTCGGCGCCGGCCACCAGGAAGCTGTTCACGCGCGCCAACCCGATCACGGCGCCCCTGGTGACCAACACGCTGCTCAGCGGGGCCGGCTCGCAGAAGGAGGTGCGTCAGTTCGGCTTCGACCTCACCGACACGGGCGCGAGCTACGAGGCCGGCGACGCCCTCGGCGTCGTCTGCGTCAACGGCGACGCGGTCGTGGCCGAGTGGATCGAGGCGACCGGCTGCGCGCCCCGCACGGTCGTTGAGGTCGACGGACAGGAGCACACCTTCGCCCACGCGCTGCGCACCAGGCTCGACGTGGCGCGCGTCACGCCCGAGCTGCTGGCCCTCGTCGCAGAGCGCAGCGGCGACGGCCGCCTCGCGACGCTGCTGAGACGCGAGAACGCCGAGCGCCTGGAGCAGTTCCTGTGGTGCATGCAGGCGATCGACGTGCTGCACGAGTTCCCCGCGCGCGCGACCGCCGAGGAATGGGTCGGGGTGCTGCGGCGTCTGCAGCCGCGGCAGTACTCGATCTCGTCGAGCCCCAAGACCGACCCCGACGAGGTGCAGCTCACGGTCTCGGTGGTGCGCTACCGCACCGAACGCGATCGCGCGCGCGGCGGGGTCTGCTCGACCTTCCTGGCCGACAACGCCGCCATGGCGCCGCTCTTCCTGCAGAGGTCGCCGCACTTCCGTCCTCCGGCCGACGGCGCCGCCGACATGATCATGATCGGGCCCGGCACGGGCGTCGCTCCGTTCCGGGGCTTCCTGCACGACCGGCGCGCCGACGGCCACACGGGCAGGAACTGGCTCTTCTTCGGCGAGCAGCACGAGGCGACCGACTTCTACTACCGCGACGAGCTCCTCGCCATGCGCGACGACGGGTTCCTCACGCGTCTCGATCTCGCCTTCTCGCGCGACCAGCGGCAGAAGCTGTACGTGCAGGACCGGATGCTCGAGCACGGCGCCCAGCTGTGGCGCTGGCTCGACGCGGGGGCGCACGTGTACGTGTGCGGGGATGCCGCGCGCATGGCCAGAGACGTCGACGCCGCGCTGCTCGACATCATCCGCCGGCACGGCGGGCTCTCCGAGGACGCCGCCGCGGAGTACAGGAAGCAGCTGTCGGCCGCCGGTCGCTACGGCCGCGACGTCTACTGAGCGCACGGCGGAGGGCGGGTCGCACCGGGTGGTGCGGCCCGCCCTCCGCCGTGCATGCGGTCAGATCCGCTGACGCCCGAGCGCGTTGCGCGGGATCATGTAGGCGAACACGGTGATCACCATGAGCACGAGGTACGCGATCACGAAGCCGAGGAACGCCGACGTGTACTCGCCCGTCGCGAGCTGCGACGCGTTGAGCACCTGCGGGATGACGAAGCCGCCGTAGGCCCCGATGCCGGAGACGATGCCGAGCGCGGCCGCGGCCTTGCGCTGCACGCGCAGCCCCTCGGGCGTGCCCGGGTAGGCGCCCTGCGCCGCGCCGCGCGCCGTGAAGATGCTCGGGATCATGCGGTAGGTCGATCCGTTGCCCATGCCGGTGGCGGCGAACAGCGCGAGGAAGCAGAGCAGGAAGACCCAGAAGCTGCGCAGCGGCATCGTCGCGACGAGCGCGAGGGCGCCGGCGGCCATCGCGGCGAAGGCCGCGACCGTGATGCGGGCGCCCCCGAGCCGGTCGGCGAGCCTGCCGCCGTACGGGCGGGCGAGCGAGCCCACGAGTGCACCGAGGAACGCGAGCGACACGGCGGCCTGGCCGACCTGGAACGTGGAGAACTCCGGGAACTGATCGGCGATGAGCTTGGGGAAGACGCTCGCGAACCCGATGAAGGAGCCGAAGGTGCCGATGTACAGCAGCGACACGAGCCAGAGGTGCGGCTCGCGCAGGGCCGCGATCGAGCCCGCGAAGTCGGCCTTGGCCGACGAGAGGTTGTCCATGTACCGCCACGCGCCCCACATCGCGACGAGGATGAGCGGCACCCACATCCAGCCGGCGAGCGGCAGGTTCAGTGCCGCGCCCGCGCCGATCGTGACGACGATCGGCACCGTGAACTGCGCGATCGACGTGCCGAGGTTGCCGCCGGCCGCGTTGAGCCCCAGCGCCCAGCCCTTCTCGCGCTGCGGGAAGAAGTAGGTGATGTTCGCCATCGAGCTGGCGAAGTTGCCGCCGCCGACGCCGCCGAGCGCCGCGACGAGCAGCAGCACGCCGAAGGGCGTCTCGGGGTCGGAGACGACGACGCCCAGCAGCACGGCCGGGATCAGCAGCAGGGCGGCGGAGATGATCGTCCAGTTGCGGCCGCCGACGATCGCGACCATGAAGGTGTAGGGGAAGCGCAGCGTCGCGCCGACGAGGCTCGGCACCGAGATGAGCCAGAACATCTCCGAGCTCGACAGCGTGAAGCCCGCCGCGGGCAGCATGACGACGACGATGCTCCACAGCTGCCAGACGATGAAGCCGAGGAACTCGGCGAAGATCGACCAGCCGAGGTTGCGGCGGGCGACGGCACGGCCCTCGGCCTCCCAGAAGCCGGCGTCCTCGGGGTCCCAGCCGTCGATCCAGCGGCCGGGGCGGCGCACGATCGTCGTGCGCGCGGAGACGAGCGGGGCGTCGGCGGCCTGGGGTGCCGACGTCGTTGCGGTGGGGGACATGGGATCTCCTCAGTGACGGTGATCTCACGCTAGGGATGCCGTGTTTCCGCGACGCGAGGCCCGCATTGCACCTCGGTCACGGCTCGATCACCCTCGTGCGGGGCGCGCGGTGAGTGCCGCGACACACGGGCGAAACACGCGGGAGTGCCTACACTCGAGCGCATGCGCATCGACGTCGTCACGATCTTCCCGGCGTTCTTCGACGTGCTCGAGGTCTCCCTGCTGGGCAAGGCCCGCGGCAAGGGCCTGCTCGACGTCCGCGTCCACGACCTGCGCGACCACGCCACCGACCGCCACCGCACCGTGGACGACACGCCGTACGGCGGCGGCGCCGGGATGGTGATGAAGCCCGAGCCCTGGGGTCTCGCGCTCGACGGGATCGTCGCCGACGCTACGGCCCCGCCCGTCTTCGTCTTCCCGTCGCCCGCGGGGGAGCGGTTCACGCAGGCGACGGCGCGCGAGCTGTCGCAGCGCTCCCATCTCGTCTTCGGCTGCGGCCGGTACGAGGGCATCGACGAACGCGTGTTCTCGTACGCCGCGACGCTCGGCGAGGTGCGGCTCCTCAGCCTCGGCGACTACGTGCTCAACGGCGGCGAGGTCGCGAGCATGGCGATGATCGAGGCGATCGGCAGGCTCGTCCCCGGCGTCGTGGGCAATCCCGACAGCCTCGTCGAGGAGTCGCACGAGGACGGCCTGCTGGAGTATCCCTCGTACACGAAGCCCGCGACGTGGCGCGGCCACGACGTGCCCGAGGTGCTGCTGAGCGGCCACCACGGCCGCGTCGCCGCGTGGCGTCACGAGCAGCAGGTGCAGCGCACCCGGGAGCGACGCCCCGACCTCCTGCCGGAGTGACCGCCGGCGCGGTCGTTGCCGAGACGTGACCTTGCGCACCCCCGGCGGGCGGGAGGATGCCACATACAATCGCAGGGTGACTTCTCGACCCCTAGTCCGCTTGCGCAGCTCTGTCAAGGGGGCGGTCAGGTCCCTCGGACGAGCAGCCCGGTCGGAGCGCCTCGCGTTCCTGCGCTCGCGCCCTCTGCGCCCACACGTCGTGTTCTACGAGTCGTTCGCGGGCAACGGCGTGCTGTGCAACCCGGAGGCGATCTTCCGGGGACTGCTCGCCGACCCCGACCTCGCGCACCTCGAGCACGTCTGGGCGATCGCCGACCCGGCGGCGCGCAACGCGTTCGTCGCCGAGTTCGTCGGTCACCCGCGGGTCCGCTGCGTCGAGCGGCTCTCGGACGACTACTGGCGGGAGCTGTCGACGGCGGGCACCGTCGTGAACAACGCCACGTTCCCCGCGCAGTTCGGCAAGCGCGAGGGGCAGGTCTACCTCAACACGTGGCACGGCACGCCGCTCAAGCACATGGGCTTCGACATGCCCGACGGCGCCGCGGACTCGGCCAACACCCTCCGCAACCTCCTCATGGCCGACTATCTCCTGGCGGCCAACCCGTTCATGGCCGAGACGATGTACGAGGACGCCTACCGGCTGCGCAATGTGTACCGCGGCACGCTCATCGAGACCGGCTACCCGCGCATCGACCACCAGTTCCACGGCGACGGCTCCGACGTGCGCGCGCGGCTCGCCGCGGCCGGCGTCGCCGTCGGCTCGCTCCCCGTCGTGCTGTTCGCGCCGACCTGGCGCGGGTCGACGTTCGCCGCCCCCGACGACGACCTCGATCATCTCGGGGAACAGGTCGCGGCGATGCAGGAGGCGGTCGGACCCGACGCGATCGTGCTGCTCAAGACGCACCAGGTCGTGCACGCAGCGGCGGTCGGGCATCCGCGGCTTCGCGACGTGCTCGTGCCCAACACGATCCCGACCAACGCGCTGCTGGGCGCGGCCGCGGCGCTCGTCACCGACTACTCGTCGATCTTCTTCGACTACCTCGCGTCGCGCCGGCCGATCGTGTTCTTCACGCCGGACGCCGACGAGTACGCACGCGATCGCGGCACCTACTTCGCCCCCGACGAGCTGCCCGGCCCCGTGACCGGCGCCGCCGGCGAGGCCGGCGCCCACGTGCGACGACTGCTCGCGGACGGGCCGTCGGAACGGGTCAGCGCCTGGAGCGCGCGGTTCACGCCGTGGGACGACGGGCACGCCACGCAGCGCGTCATCGACGTGGTCTTCCGGGGCGGCGCCGACGGCACCCGACGCGTGCGGCGCGACGATCGCACCCGCATCCTGCTGCACGCGGGCGGGATGCGCTCGAACGGCATCACGACCTCGCTCGTCAATCTGCTGCGCGCGCTCGATCCCGAGCGCTACGACGTCACCCTGCTGCTGCAGATGCAACGCACGCCCGCGGCCGTGATGAACCGCGCGCGCGTCCCGGCGACCGTGCGACAGGTGTTCCGCATCGGCGGGATGAACGGCTCGAAGGCGCTGCAGGCGCGTCGCCGGCTCAGCAACGTGCGCGGCCGCGTGCACGCCCCGCGGCATTCGCGCAGCCAGGACCGGCTGTGGCGCGACGAATGGGACCGGATCTTCGGCTCGGCGGAGTTCGACTGGGTCGCCGACTTCAGCGGGTACGGGCACTTCTGGCCGTCGCTCCTGCTGCGCTCGCCCGACGCGCCGCGCGCGATCTGGCTGCACAACGAGATGGCATCCGATCGCCTGCGCACGATCGACGGCCGCGCGCCGATGAAGCGCTCGCTCGGCCTCGTGTTCGAGCAGTACGGGTCCTTCGACCGGCTCGTCTCCGTGTCGCCGAGCCTCACGCGACTCAATCGCGAGGAGCTCTCGGAGTACGCGCCGCCCGACCGGTTCGTGACCGTGCGCAACGTGCCCGACATGGAGCGTGTCGCGCTCGGCGCCCAGGAGCCCCCGGAGTCGGTGCTCGACGAGGACGAGCCCGCGCCGGCGTGGCTCACGTCGCTCGCCGCGCCCAGGCGCGACGAGCGCTGGTTCGTCACGGTCGCACGGCTCTCGCCCGAGAAGAACCAGGCCCGGCTCGTGCGCGCCTTCGCGGGCGTGCACGAGCGCGACGCCCGCGCCCGACTGCTGATCGTCGGCGGCGGGCCGCTGCGGCGGGCGCTGCAGGCGCAGATCGACGCCGCGGGCCTCGGCGACGTCGCGTTCCTCGCGGGGGAGCGGCGCAACCCCTTCGCGCTCATGGCCGCGGCGGACTGCTTCGTGATGTCGAGCGCCTACGAGGGACAGCCGATGGTGCTGCTGGAGGCGGCCGTCTGCGGCCTCCCGATCGTCTCGACGGCGTTCGCCTCGGTCGGCGACGCACTGCCGGGCGACACGATCCGCGTCGTCGCCCAGGACGACGACGCGCTGCGCGACGGCATGCTCGCCTACCTGGCGGGCGAGGTGCCGGCCAGCGCGCTGGACATCCCCGCCTACATGGCCGAGGTGACGGCGGAGTTCGACGCGGTCGTCGCCGAGTCGCTGGCGGAGCGCCGGTAGACGCTCAGCGATGCAGCAGGCGCAGCTCGGCGACGACCTGCTCGTGCCAGCTGCGCGCGGCGGGCAGGGCTCCCGCGAACAGCGGCACGTCGTGCGTCACGCCCTGGTAGCGCACGACTGTGGCATCCACTCCGGCGGCGCGCAGCGCGGCGCCGTAGGCGTCGCCGTTGCGGCGGAGCGGATCGTACTCGGCGGTCATGATGAGCGCCGGCGGCAGCCCCTCGTGGCTCGCCGCGCGCAGCGGCGAGGCGTACGGCTCGCGGGCCTGAGCGAGGTCGCCGAGGTACGTGCGCGCGACCGACCGCAGCTCCCGGGCCGCGACGAGCGCCGGAACGCCCATGGCCCACGTGGGCCGGAAGTCGATGTGCCGGGCGGTGAGGTCGGTCACCGGGACCTCCAGCAGCTGGCGCCGGATCGGATGCCGTGCGCGGTCGCGGTTCGCGAGCGTGACCGCCGCTGCGATGGCGCCGCCCGCCGACGTCCCCCCGATGCCGATCCGCCCCGCGTCGACGCCCAGGGCGTCGGCGCGCGCGAAGACCCAGTCGAGCGCCGCGTAGCCCTGCTCGACCGCCGCGGGGTACCGGTGCTCGGGGGCCAGGGCGTAGTCGACGGCGACGATGACGACGCCGGCGTCGGCGGCGCGGCGCCGCGCCGCGGCATCCGTCGTCGGATAGTCGATGCCGCCGATGCGGAAGGCGCCGCCATAGAACGAGACGAAGGCGGGCATCGGTCCGTGCGTCTGCGGCGGCCGGTAGAGGCGCACGCGCACGTCGGGGGCGACGGCGACGGGCACCGTGTGCTCCTCGATCGCGACCTCGGGCCCCGGAACGCCCACGTTCGCGAGCTCGGCGCGATCCCACGCGCGCGCCGCGCGCCGGTGGCGCTCACGAGGCGGGAGCGCCGCCCGCCCGGCCGGCGCGGGCGGGGCGTCGGCCGACGAGCGCGCGGGGACGACGGCGCTCCACCGCGCGCGCCACGCGGCGATCGCCTGCCCGATCAGATATCGGCGATGCGTGCGCAGACGATCGGCGAAGAACGGATCGAGCGGCACCGCCTCAGTCCGCCCCGAGGAACGACCGGTCGGTCAGCACGATCGGGCCGTCGGCCGTGATCGCCACGGTGTGCTCGCTGTGGGCGCCCCGCGATCCGTCGGCGCTGCGCAGCGTCCAGCCGTCGGGATCGGTGACGAGCTCGTCGGTGGTCTGCAGGAACCAGGGCTCGAGCGCGACCACCAGGCCCGCCCGCAGCGGATAGCCGCGACCGGGGCGGCCGTCGTTGGGCACGTGCGGATCGCCGTGCATGACGCGGCCCACGCCGTGACCGCCGAAGTCGGTGTTGATGGAGTATCCGTCGGCGCGCGCGACCTGCGCGATCGCGTGCGAGATGTCACCGACGCGCCCGCCGACGACCGCGGCGGAGATGGCCGCGTCGAGAGCCCGCTGCGTCGTGTCGATGAGGGCGAGGTCCTCGTCGCGCGCCGTGCCGACGACGAAGGAGACCGCCGAGTCGGCGACCCATCCGTCGACCGAGGCCGCGAAGTCGAGGGTGACGAGGTCGCCGTCGCGCAGGACGTAGTCGTGCGGCAGGCCGTGCAGCACCGCGTCGTTGATGGAGGTGCAGACGACCTTGCCGAACGGGCTCGCCCCGAACGACGGGTGGTAGTCGATGTAGCACGACTCCGCTCCCGTGCGCCGGATCATGTCGTGCGCGCGGCGATCGATCGCGAGCAGGTTCGTGCCCACCTTCGTCTCGTCTCGCAGCGTCGCCAGGACCTCCGCGACGAATCGTCCGGCCGGACGCATCGCCTCGATCTCGGCGGGGGTGCGCAACTCGATCATCCTCATCCTTTCCTCGGCTTCCATTGTCCCCGACCGGCGTACCATCGAGAGCATGGGGCTCCGACACTTCTTCTATCGCTGGCTGATCCCGGCGGCGTTCGTGCTGCCGCTGTGGCTGCTGATCGGCTGGATCGTGTTCGGCGCCAACCCCTGGGCGCTGCTGTGGGTCTTCATCTCCGGGCCGATCGTGCTCGTGTGGCAGCTCGTCGTCACCCTCCTCGTGCGGGCGCGCGGCACGGTGCGCGCGGAGCGCGCCGTCTCGTGGACGGACGTCGCCCTGTTCGGCGCCTGGCATCTCGCGATCGTCGCCCTCGGCGTCTTCGACGCGCGCTGGTGGTGGCCCGTGCTGGGGCTCACGATCGTCCTCGGCATCGCCCTGCTCTGGGTCGCGCTGTGGCAGCTGCTGCGCGAGGCCCGGCCGTCCGTCGTGCTGAGCACCGTGGAGGGGTACATGTCCGTGCCGCCGCAGCGACCCGCCCGGCCGTCGTCGGCGCACGACGTCATCGTGGTCGAGGAGACGCGGCACGACTCGTGAGCTCCTTTTGCTCGCGGCCCCCTTTCGTGGCAGAATGGTCGTTTGTGCCCTGACACGTCTCTGCCTCAGGGGAGCATGGTGCCGATCGCGGCGCCGCGGGCACGCACTCCACGTTCCTCTTGACTCTCGCGATCGACCTGGGGCGGTCGCAGGAAGTGACGATCATGCAGATCCTCGACGCCGTCGACGCGGCATCGCTCCGCTCCGACATCCCCGACTTCGGCCCCGGCGACACCGTCAAGGTGCACGTCAACATCACCGAGGGCAACCGCTCGCGCATCCAGGTCTTCCAGGGCGTCGTCATCGGCCGCTCGGGCGACAGCGTGCGCGAGACCTTCACCGTGCGCAAGATCAGCTTCCAGGTGGGCGTCGAGCGCACCTTCCCGGTGCACAGCCCGATCATCGACCACATCGAGGTCGTCACCCGCGGTGACGTCCGCCGTGCCAAGCTGTACTACCTGCGCTCGCTGCGCGGCAAGAAGGCCAAGATCAAGGAGAAGCGCGACAGCTGATCGCGCCGACACCACGCCGAGGCCCCGGGCAGCGATGCCCGGGGCCTCGGCGTGTGTACCGTGGTTGACACCGGCCGTCCGGCTTCCCCACCCGCTCTCGCGCGAGGATCCTATGAGTTCAGACACCGCCTCCGGATCGGAGGCCGCGCCGCGGCGCGCGCGCCGCAGCGTGTGGCCGCTGCTGCGCGACATCGTCGTCATCGTGCTCGTCGCGATCGTCGTGTCGTTCGTGGTCAAGACGTTCGTCGTGCGGTCGTTCTACATCCCCTCCGGCTCGATGCAGCAGACCCTCGAGATCGAGGACCGCATCTTCGTCGACGAGCTCACGCCCCGCTTCACGGGCTACGACCGCGGCGACGTCGTCGTCTTCCGCGATCCCGGCGGCTGGCTCCCCGTCACGCCGCGCACGCAGCAGACGCCGTGGGAGGGCGCCGTCGACTGGCTGCTCTCGCTCGTCGGCCTCTCCGCATCCGACAGCAAGGACCATCTCGTCAAGCGGGTCGTGGGCCTGCCGGGCGACCACGTGGTGTGCTGCAACCCGATCGGCCAGGTCATGGTGAACGACGTCCCGATCGACGAGACGCCGTACCTCAACCTGGACCCGGGGCAGAGCGTGCCCGCGAAGAAGGAGTTCGACGTCACGGTGCCCGAGGGCGCGCTCTGGGTGCTCGGCGACAACCGCGACCATTCGCGCGACTCGCGCTACAACGTGGACCAGCCGACGCACGGGTTCGTGCCGCTCGACAACGTCGTCGGCCGCGCATTCCTCATCACCTGGCCGCTGAACCGGATCGGGTTCATCGACGGCCACCACGACGTGTTCGCGGGCGTCCCCGCCCCGGCGGACGGATGACCGTCGTCGTCCCCACCCTGCGGATCGAGCGCGAGCTGCTGCGGGAGCATCCGATCGTCATCGCCTGCGACGAGGTCGGCCGCGGCGCGCTCGCGGGCCCCGTCGCGGTCGGCGCGGCGGTCGTCGACGCGCGCGCCGTCGGCGAGGGGATGCCGGAGGGGCTGCGCGACTCGAAGCTCATCGCCGAGCCCCGGCGTCCGCTCGTCGCCGTGCGCGCAGCGGCCTGGACGACCGCCTCGGCGATCGGATGGGCGGACGCCGCGGAGATCGATCGCATCGGCATCGTGCGCGCGCTCGGCCAGGCCGCCGCCCGCGCCCTCGAGGCGCTGCACGAGCAGGGGATCGACCTCGCCCGCGCGGCGGTGGTCCTCGACGGCAACCACGACTACGTGTCGCCGGCGTCGGGGCGGGCGCTGCGGGTGACCCCGGTCGTGAAGGCCGACCGCGACTGCGCGAGCGCCGCCGCGGCGTCCGTCCTCGCGAAGGTCGCCCGCGATGAGCTGATGCGCGCGCTGCACGACGACGCTCCCGTCTACGAGTGGGCGCGCAACAAGGGATACGCGAGCGCGGCGCATCGTGCCGCGATCCGCGCGCACGGCCTCAGCGCCCACCACCGGGCATCGTGGGCCATCTCCGGCGCGGACCGACCCTAGGATGGAGTCACCATGGATGACGAAGTGTTCGAGGACTACGACCGCGAGCTCGAACTCGCTCTGTTCAAGGAGTACCGGGACGTCGTGACGCAGTTCCAGTACGTCATCGAGACGGAGCGCCGGTTCTACCTCGCGAACGAGGTGAACCTGGTCCGGCGCGACACGGAGCACGACTTCTACTTCGAAGTGACGATGAACGACGTGTGGGTGTGGGACATCTACCGGGCCGACCGCTTCGTCAAGTCGGTGCGGGTGCTGACGTTCAAGGACGTCAACATCGAGGAGATGCAGCGCCGCGACTTCCAGCTGCCCGAGGAGCTCTCGCTCGACAGCTGAGCGCGAGTCCTCGTCCCCAGCGGACGGATCCCGCGAACTGTCCACCGATCGCCGCTTTCGCGGTTCGTGAGGATGCCGGACCGGCGACGATGCCGGTATGGCTGACAAGGACGAACGGGGCAGGGCGGGCGAGCAGCGCGCCGTGGAACATCTGACGGCGCACGGGTACCGGATACTCGATCGCAACTGGCGGTGCGCGCAGGGCGAGCTCGACATCGTGGCGGCCCGCGGGACGCATCTCGCCGTCGTGGAGGTGAAGACGCGGCGCAGCGAGCGGTTCGGGCACCCCTTCGAGGCGGTCACGGCGCGCAAGCGCGCACGGCTGTGGCGTCTCGCGTGCGCGTGGACCGTCGAGAACCCCGCGGCCGCGCGGGGCAGGCGCCTGCGCGTCGACGTCATCGGCATCACCGGCGACGACCCGGCGACGGCCGTGCTCGAGCACCTCGAGGACATCTGATGGCCCCCGCGCGCACCTGGGCCGTCGCCCTCACCGGCCTCGCGGGCGACCTCGTCGAGGTCGAGGCCGACCTGTCGAACCAGACCCCCGACTTCCACGTGATCGGCATGCCCGACAAGGCGATCGGGGAGGCCCGCAAGCGCGTCCACAACGCCTGCGCGAACAGTGAGCTGCCGCTGCCGCGTCGCTGCGTCACGGTGAGCCTCTCGCCCGCCGCGCTGCCCAAGCACGGCTCGGGCTTCGACGTCGCGATCGCGATCGCCGCGCTGGCGACGTCGTACGAGGCCGACGCCGCGTCGCTCCAGCGCACGGCGCACGTCGGCGAGCTCGGGCTCGACGGCCGGCTGCGACCGGTTCCCGGCGTGCTCCCGGCCGTCGTCGCCGCGGCCCGGGCGGGCGTGGCACGCGTCGTCGTGCCGTTCGCGAACCGGGCCGAGGCGGCGCTCGTCCGCGACGTCGACGTCGTGGGCGCCGCGAGCCTGCGCGACGTCGCACGGCTGCACGGCATGGAGGTGCCCGACGGCGCGGACGAGCCGGTCCCGCTGCTCGCGCAGACCGCGCCCGCGACGGGGGAGACGCGTCTCGACCTCGCCGACGTCGTCGGCCAGCGCGACGCCGTCGACGCCCTCGTCGTCGCCGCCGCGGGCGGGCATCACCTGCTGATGAGCGGGCCGCCGGGCGCGGGCAAGACCATGCTGGCGCGCCGGCTGCCCGGCATCCTCCCGGGGCTCGACGACGCGGCTGCACTGCAGGTCGCGTCGATCAGGTCGCTGGCGGGGGCCTCCGTCGCCGACCTGCCGCGCGAGCCTCCCTTCGAGGCGCCGCACCACAGCGCGAGCGTCGCGGCGCTCGTCGGGGGCGGCAGCCGCGTCGTGCGGCCCGGCGCGATCGCGCGCGCGAGCGGCGGCGTGCTCTTCCTGGACGAGGCGGGCGAGTTCTCGGCGCACGCCCTCGACAGCCTCCGGCAGCCGCTGGAGTCCGGGAGCATCGAGATCCACCGCGCCGGGTTCCGCGCGGTCTTCCCCGCCCGCTTCCAGCTCGTGCTCGCGACCAATCCCTGCCCGTGCGGCAACTACGGCGTCCCGGGCGCCGAGTGCGTCTGCCCGTCGATCGCGATCCGTCGTCACCTCGGCCGCCTCTCCGGGCCGCTGCGCGACCGCATCGACATCGAGCTGTCGCTCCAGCGGGTGGCGACGGCCCATCATCCGCCGGGGACGGCGGCCGGCACGACCACGCGCGAGGCGCGTGAGCGCGTGCGGGCGGCGCGGGCCCGCGCCGCCGAGCGGCTGACGGACACGCCCTGGCGGACCAACGCCGAGGTCGCCGGCACCTGGCTGCGCACCGGGCCCGTCGCCCCCGCGCCCGCGGTGCGCCGGCCGCTCGACGCCGCGCTCGCGCGCGGATCGCTCACGCTGCGCGGCTACGATCGCGTGCTGCGCGTCGCCAAGATTTTGTTATCTCGTATTTCGGTGATGTCGGAGGTCGGTGGGATGCTCGCGGCATGCCTAGTCAACCTCTCGACCCCGACACGGCGCTTGATGTGCGCTTGAGCGCGATCATGGGACGCAACCGGTTCACGAAGGAGCCGGGGCCTGTCGTTGCCGAGCTGATCGAGGCGGCTGGTGAGCGCACGGAGATCCTGCGTTCGGCCGTCGGCCGGTGGATCGGATCCCGCGAGGACCGCTATACGGTCACGCTGGCGACGGCGTTGCGGGAGGCGTTCGGGCATCTCGGTCTTGAGGATGCGATCCGGCTTGGTCAGGAGCGGGCCGCGGCCCCGGTGCATACGAGCCAGGGCTTCCACCGGGACTGATCGCGTCGGCTCAGGCGGTGCGGCGGCGGAGCGCGGACCAGACGCCTCCGGCGGTTCCGCCGTAGTCGGCGGCGATGTCCTTGAGGCGTTCGCCTGCGTGGAAGCGGCGGGTCATCTCGGCGACGTCCTCGTCGGTGTACTTGCGGCGGGGGTTGGTGGTCGAGCGGGAGACGGCGCGGCCGGGACCGAGGAGCGCGCAGAGGTAGGTGACGTCGCTGCGGAGGGCGTGGGCGAAGCGGGCGTGCCAGGCGTCGAGGGTGAGCCCGTGTGTGTCGTTGAGATAGCCGCGGAGGGTGTCGGGCGGGGTCCAGGGGTAGCCGCGGCGGTCACGGGGCGGGGTGGTGGTCTCGCTGACCTGGGCGTGGGCGTAGGCGCGGATGTCGGCGAGGGCCAGGCCGGTGCGCCGGTTGATCGCGGCGGCGCCCAGGCCGAGCACGTCGCCTGCGTGCTGCTGGGACAGCTCGTCGTAGTAGCGGAGGGCGAGGACGGTGTAGTCGCCAGGGGGCTGGGCGATGACGTAGTCGGCGATGGTGGTTTGGAGGGTGGGGTCGGTGTCGCGGACGGAGATCGCAGTGCGGACGGCGGGCGCAAGGGTGCCTTCTTCGCGGTACTGGTCGAGGTCGGCGTCGAGGGAGCGGGACAGGGCGCGCTGCTCGTAGCGTTCGACGTCGCGGGCGTAGGCGTGGATGTGCCAGCGGGCGCGTTCGACGAGGAGCGTCCAGGTGAGGCCGTGCGCTTCGACCGGGTCGGCGGGGTAGCCCTTCTCCTGCACGTAGGTGGGCCACGTGTCGGCGAGGTCAAGGAGGGCGAGGCAGGCGACCTGTTCGAGGTCATCGACCGTGGTGAGGACACCGCCGCGGGCCATCCATCCCCAGCGGATGGTGACGGTGCGCACGAGCGTGCCGTGGAACTGCGCGATCATGCGGTCGACGAGGGCGGGGTCGGCGGTCATCGTGCGCTTCGGCGGAGGTCGCGGATCTGGGTGGTGGTGACGCCGCGGATGTCGGCGGGCGTGGGGATGGTGCGGGCGATCTGCTCGGCGCGGGCCAGGGCGGTCGTGGCGGTGGGGGTGGTGCCGCGGTCCTCGGTGGCGTCGATGGCGGGGGTCGTGATGGCGTCCTGCGTGGTGATCGTCACGAGCCCGGCGGGGAAGTCCCAGGAGACGGCGGAGACGGTCGCTTCGAGGGTTTCGCCCCGGAGGTGGGCGCGGAGGGTCATGCCGGGGAGGATGTCGAGGCGGGCGCGGGCGGTGATCTGTAGGTCGCGGCCCTTGCGGTAGGCGCGGGCGAGCACGGTGGCGGCGTAGTTGCCGCTCGCGGGGGTGTAGGGGACGTCGAGGACACGCCCCTTGGTGGGGCCGTCGCAGTCGAGCCCTGCGAGGGTGGCGGTCTGCTGCCACCACTGGGCGGCGCCGGGGATGCCGAGGCGGACGAGGAGGCCGTCTGACCAGTCGCCGTCGCGGGTGATGGTCTCGTAGAGGTCGGTGATGGCCGGGTCGACGTCGGGGTCCAGGTCGGACGAGTCGTGGGAGGCGAGGGCGATGACGCGGGGGTCGCCGTGCTCGTCGAGTGAGCCGGGCGGGCGGTCGCGGTCGGCGACCCACCATGTGCCGAGGAGGTCGTAGAGGCGCAGGCCCTGCGCGTTCAGCTCGGTCTCGATGATGTCGGCGACGGTCCGGCCGGGCGGCATGTCGTGCGTGAAGCGGGAGCTGAGCTGCATGGCGCACTCGGCGGCGTCGTCGATGAGCACGTCGGGCGCGGTGCCGAACACGTACGCGAGGCCGCTGTCGACCAGGCCCGCCCAGGTGCCGGTGCTGAGGGTGAGGGGGCGGCCGGTGAGGTTGGTCTTGTCGTCGACGAGGGTCTCGCCGCCGTGCAGGGTCAGGTGGGCGGAGGTCAGGCGACGGGTGAGGCTGCGCGGCCACTGGTAGGCGTAGCCGGTGTCGGGGAACGTGTCGACCAGAGTGCCGCCGGCGGTGTAGCGGGCGATGCGCCACCGGACGGGGGCGGGGCCATGAGGGTCGATCTTGCGGGCGTCGAGGAAGGCGATCATGTCGAGGGTGAGCGCGGCGAGGGCCACGTCGGTGATCGCGTACGGCACCCGGTCCTTGTCGATCGTCGGGGTGATGCCGGTGACCGGGAGCGGGAGCCACAGCCCCGTGTCGGGGTCGAGCACGTCGGCGTCGTACTGGTAGCGGTGCGAGGCCTCGCTCACTCCAGCACTTCCTTCCAGGGGGCGCGGACGGCCCAGGAGCCGGTGAGTTCCTGGGTGATGGTGATCTGTCCTCCGGTGACGACGAAACGCCCGCCTGCCTCGGCGGGGGTGGTGGTGAGGGTGTATTCGGCGGGCGCGGCGAGGAAGTCGGCGATGTCGTGCGCGTCGGCGGAGCTGGTGCAGCGGATGAGGATGGTGCCCGCGCGCGGGCCGGGCGGCAGGAGCGTGAAGAGGTTCTTGGAGGATTCGAGGAGCTGGTGGGCGACCGATCGCGTGTCCCGCGCCGACGTCCAGGGGGCTTCGACGAACAGGCCGGTGCGGGCGGCCTCGGGGGTGGTGTGACAGGTGATGGTGCTCACGGGAGCGTCCTTCCGCCGTGGGTGACGTGGACGGTGGTGTACTTCGGTTCGGGCTGCCACCGGTCGTAATCGGACGAGTCGACGCGCACGCGGACGGTCTTCTCGGCGACCTGGCGGCGCTCGAAGGTCTCGATGTCCTGGTAGGCGGTCTGGGTCTCGGCGTTGATGACGATCTCCTTCCCGTCGGGCAGGCGCAGAACGGCGTTGCCGAGAGTGTCGGTCTCCCCGGTGGCGACGCCGTTCGCGGTCGCGAAGTCGTAGAGGGCCTTGGCGGCGTTGAGGGCCTGCTCCTGACCCATCGCCATCGCCTCGGACTGGCGTTCGAGGGCTTCCTTCCCGGCGATGACCTGCGCCTCCGACGCGCCCATCTCCCCGGTCAGCTCTTGCACGGCGCGGGTGTAGTCCTCCAGCGGTCCCTTCTCGGCGTCGCCGGTCACACGCGCCCATTCCTCGACACGCTTCGTGGCCGATTCCTGCGCGGTCCCGTACGCGGTGACGTCGCCTGCCATCGCGAGCATGGCCGTGCTGACGTCGACGCCCCAGGCGGTGGCGTTCTCGGCGGCGGTCTTGTACCGTTCGGGGTCGGTGGCGATGGCCTGCACCTCGGCGACGATGTGGGCGCTGTCGATGATGCGGCCCGCGCTGGACTCATACGCGCCCGCCCAGTCCGCGGCGGCCTGTTCCAGCTCTTCCTGCTTCTGCTTGGCCTCGTCGAGCGCTCCGACGACACCGCCCCAGCCGATCGCGGCGGCGGCGAGCCCTGCGGCTCCGACCATCCCGGCCGGGCCTGCTCCTGCCATCGTGGCCGCGAGCCCGCCGAGGGTGTCCTGCCCGACCTGCGCAAGGTCCGACATGTCACCGGAGAACGAAGAGACGGCCTCGCCGAGGTTCTGCCCGATCTCCTGCTGGAGTTCCTGGGCGCCTTCCTTGACCTTCCCGAACCCGTCACGGCCCGCATCCCCGGCCTCGCGGTACGCCTGCCGGTATTCGCGTTCGATCGCGTCGGCGGTGCGGCGGGTGTCGTCGGCGAGGCGTTCGGTCTCGTCCTGCGCGTCCTTGAGCGCCTTCTCCAGCTGCTCGGGGCCGTTGCTCTTGCCGAGGTCGCCGGTCTCCTTCGCGGCGTCCTGGAGGCTGTCGGCGAGCCGGTCGGACGCCTTCTGCGCGTCGCCTGCCTGGTCGGCGAGATCGCCGAGGGCGTCGGCGGCCTTGTCGGCGGAGCGGTCCAGGTCGTCCAGGCCACGCGCACGGCCGAGCTCGACCAGCTCGCGCTGGGCGTCTTCGAGGGGCTTGATGACGCCGGAGTCGATGCCCTGCTTGAACGCCTTGGTCTCGCTGTTGATGCCGATCGAGTACCCGGCCATGTCAGTTCCCTGCCTTCTCGATGGTCTCGGCGATGGTGCGGTACGCGGTCTGCCACCACAGCGACGCGACGCGGGGGATCGCGGCGCGCACGGTCGGGAAGAACACGTACCCCTTGCGGCGCGGCGGGCCGAACACGTTGCCCATCCGGCGCGTGTACTGCCTGCCCCGCCGGGAGCGCTGCGTGACGGTCTTCGACGGTGACATGCCGAACTCGGCGGGTCCGGCGAGCTGGGAGGCCTTCGCGCCGGAGGACACCTTGCCGACCTGGGCGGTCTTCAGGGTGATCTGCATATCGGTGACCGAGACGCGGGCGGTGTCGGTCAGGACACGGTTCTGCAGGCGGGTGCCGGTGTGCTGGGCCAGCTCGTCCTTCCACAACGGCTGCGCGACCTGCTTGGTATGGGCGCGGAGCTGCTTGCGGACCTCGGGGTCCAGGGAGCGGACCGCCTCCACGAGCACCCGCATGTCTCGGGAGACGAGGAGGCTGATCCGCCCCGACATGGCTACGGCTCCTCGGGCGTGCCGAAGATCGGCTGCCCGGTCACGCCGAGGTTCAGCGTCGCGGTGGGCACCGACCCGGCCCCGCCGCCGATCTGCGACGGCTGGAACGTCACGGTCACCGTGACCGGTGCGGCACCGGTCTGCGGCGTGTAGACGAGGGTCTTGGTCTGCCCGGCCCACTCGATCGACTTCTTCGACAGCGACGCGGCGGTCGTCCAGTCCTGCGCGAAGGTGATCTGCGCGACCCACTCCGGGGTGCCCGCGAACTGCTGCACGCCCCCGCCGATGTCCACGTGCTTGGCGGTCGGGGTGGTGGGCACGAGCGCGAACGAGGACACGCCGGAGGTGTAGTCGTCGGAGGCGATGGTGATCGTCCCGGCCTTCTGGATGTAGGCGACGTTGGTGATCGTGGGCATGGTCAAGCCTCCTCAGGCTCGGGGTCCGGCTCCGGGTCCGGCTCGGGGTTGGTGATGACGGACAGGGTGAGATCCCACCCGAAGTACTGTCCGTTCTCGGTGACGACCTTCTCGGCCGACACGAAGCGGATCTGCTCGCTCGCGTCGATCTCCTGCACGAGGGTGGTCACCGCGTCGTCGAGGGCGTCTTCGGCGTCGCCGACGCGGGTGTGCGGGGCGAACACGGACAGCACGACCTCGTGACGGAGCTGCCCGATCGAGCCTTCTTCGAGGGGTTCGATGCGGGTGTGCTTGGTCGCCACGGTGGTCTTGGTGATCACGTCCGGGAGGCGCTGCTCATCGATCCACGCCCACCCGGCGGGCACGGTCAGCTCGTCGCGGAGCCACGTTCTAACGGACACGGGGTCGTCCCTTCTTCGGTCGGATGAGCTGCTTGACGTGCCAGTCGAGGGGGTGTGGGGTGATTTGGAACGACTCGCCGTCGCCGATCCCGCCGCCCGCGTCGACCACGGACGCCCGCCACAGGTTCACGGCCTGCCGCACCTGCGCGAGCACATAGTTCGCGGGCGGGTCGCCGTCGGGCAGGGCGGGGGCGTAGGCGAGCACCTGGCCCTGAGCGACGTCAAGGAGCGTCTGGACGACGTCAGGATCGATGCCGTCCAGGTCCGGCCACAGGTCGGCCGGGACGGTCTCGGCGGTGTACCACTCGGGCATGCCTACGCCCCCTCCCGGGTCAGGCCGCGACGGTGACGGAGCGGATCGCGGCGGCGTTGTTGACCATGACCGCCCAGTAGGCGAACACGGCCGGGTCGAACGCCCCGTGGTGGGGGTCGATGCCCTCGACGCGGATCGGGGCCTCGCCGCCGAGCTCGTAGAAGGTGAGGGCTTCCTTCGCGCCGACCATGACCTTGCCGGTGCCGACCGTGCCGGGCAGGATCTTGAATCCGGCCGCGGAGCCCTCCTCCAGGCCGAAGCCCGCGTTGAGGTAGGCGAGCACGTCGTCCTTGGGCGAGAGGATGATGTCGCGCCACAGCTCGGGGGACACGACGGCGAACGCCGGGGCGTTCTCGGTCGCGATCACGCCGAGCGCGCCGTCGACGATCGCCGCGAGTCCCTTCGCGATCCCGGTCGGGACGGTGCCGGGCGCGGTCGTGGTCGCGTTGGCGATGATCGCGGCGAGGGCCTTCGCGTCGGTCTTGCGGGAGGTGTCCTCGGTCATGTGGTCGAAGTAGGACGCGATGACGCCCTGGTCGTTGAAGTCGAGGTAGCGGCGGTCGATCTTGTGGCCGCCGGCGATGCGCTGCGCATCGGTGGAGACCTGCTCGGTGTCGACCGCGCCCGAGGGGATCTCGGCGACGTTGCCCGCGTAGTCGCCGACCTCGGGCTCCTTGCCGTCGGTCCACCGCCATCCGATGACCTTGTGGCTGGTGAGGGTGGCGTGCGACAGGAGCGGCACGAATCGGCGCTGGTAGCGGCGGCGCTTCCACAGCTCGCCGACGTAGTTGGGCACCTGCACGTCCGCGCCGATGGTGACCGTCGTGGGGCCGGAGTGCTGGATGTTCGAGATCGCGAACAGGGCGTCGCCGCCCGCGTACGCCTTCACGGCATCGACGTTGCCGCTCTTGACGGCCGCGACCGCGGCGAACAGGCCGTGCGCGGTGGTCTCGTCCTTCTTCGGGTTCGCCGGGGCGTTCAGGCCGACCGGCACGACAGCGGGTGCTGCGCTCATGTTCACTTCCTTCGGTTCGGCCTCGGACGCGATGTCCTCGGCGGTTTCCTCGACGGCGGTCGCCGCTTCGGCAGGGGTGGCATCGGGCAGGGCGTTCATCGCCTCGGCGACGGCATCGGCCACGATGGTCTTCAGGTCCGCGATCTGGGCGGGGGTGGCGTCCTCGATCGGGTCGAGGGCGGCGAACAGCGCCGCGGAGGCGAACGCGCCCTGCGGGACGACCGCTGCGCCCCTCAGGGCAGCGGAGACGGCGTCCGCGCCCCGACGGACGAGGCTGCGCAGTTCGGCGCTCAGGCGCGGCCTTGGGCTCTGCTGCGCCCGCTCCAGGAGCGCGTCGCCCTCGGGGGTGCGGGCGATCTCGAACTCGGCCACGATGCCCGCCTCGGTCTCCTCGATCGCCACGGCACGCCCGCGCACGTCGGGGATGAGGTTGTCGGGGCCGGGGTGGCCGTCGCTGAGCGACACGACCGACGGGTCGGCGGGGAGGGTGACCACGCCCGCGGAGAACATGACCGGCTCGGTGCCGGACACGGAGGGGCTGGACAGCTCGCCGAAAGGGAGCAGGAGGCCACGGATGCGGCGGGCGGCCACGTCCACGGCGAAGAAGGCATCGGTCATGGTCAGTCGTTCCTCGGTTCGGTGACGGGTTCCTGCTCGACGCTGACCAGCGCGGAGCGGTCGAAACGGATCACGCGGCCCTTCCCGCTCACGTCGTCCAGCGACAGGCGCGCCTCGATCGGGTCGGTCCACGCGGGGATGGTGTAGGTCGCGAACTCGTTCTGCTTGCCCTGCGTCGTCGAGTACGTCAGCGACGCGGTCGACATCGAGCCGTCCAGGAGCGCGGCGGGCATGTTCAGCAGGCGGGCGATGTCCAGCACCGCCGCGTTGCGGCCCTCCACGAACAGGTCCGCGGTCGTGGTGCCGTGCGTTCGGACCTCGATGTTGTGCGGCGTGTACCCGACGGCACCGTTGGGCGAGAGGCGGGCGGCGGCCCACTCGTCGATCAAGCGGCCGATCTCGTCGTCCTCGGCGTCATCGTCCCCATCGGTCAGGGGGTCGTCGCTGGTCTGGTGCAGCTCGACGAGCGGGATCGGGTTCTGCGCCCGCCCGGTCCAGGACCGCTCCAACGCCCGGTACCCCTTGATCGTCGTCGCCCCGGTCGCGAGGATGCCACCGGACCCGTTGCCAGGGAACACGACGATCTCCTCCGCCGACACCACGTTCCCGTCAACGGTGACCACGCCGGTGTAGTCATCGATCGCCCACCGCTCGTACGGGATGCGCACAGCGTCGACGATCGTCCCGCCGCTGTCGCGCTTGACCGTCCACGCCGACCAGTCGTAGAAGATCAGGTCGTCGATCGTCGCGGCCATCCGGTGCCACGGGCTGATCCCTGACGCCGAGTTATGCAACCAGTCCGGCGTGACCTCGGCCCCGCCCTCGAACTCACGCAGAGGCATGCCCGCGACCGTGCCGACGAGGATGTCCCGGCCACGCTTGAGCGGCGGGATCATGAGCGCACCCTCACGGGTGACCTCGGCGATCTCCCCGGCGAAGAACTCGCTGAACACGACGCGGCTGATCTGCGATGTCGAGCCCGCGAGCGGCGACACCAACGGCGCGGTCAACGCCGGACCGCCGAGGGTGCGTTCGGTCACGCGCACCGAGCGCATGAGCCTGTCGAGGAGTGCCACGGGGCCAGGATCGGCCCGGTTTCACAGATTCCGAAGCCCGCCCCGCTCCCGGTGAACAGAGTATGCGGGCCGCCGCGCGCCGAGGGGCGGGGCGGGCTTCGGGGCCTAGCTTGCGACGGGGTTCACAGATTCCGAAACCCGGCGCGCCCCGTCGTGGTGGGCCAGGGCGTTCGACGCCTGGCGGGCGCCGGGATGGACGCGCTGCTCGTGATCGCGCGCGGCGGCCCACCCGTCCCGCCGCGTGAAGCGGAACGCGAACCACTCCGGGCATTCGGTGCAGACAACGACCGCGCCCGTCTCGGCGGAGTAGTCGACTCGGAGCGTCATGATGCGACCCTTCCGCGCGCGCGACGCTTCGGCTTCGTGGTGTCGTAGTGCAGCAGCGCCATCGCCCACGCCTCGGCGGGGGTGATGTCGTCGTCGGGCTGCTTCGGGTGCCGCCCCAGGAGCCACCCGCGGTCCCCGGCCTTGCGGCGGACCGCCTTGTGGATCGCCTCGTTCAGCTCGACCTGCCGGGACCAGTGCCGCACGTTCTCCCGGTCGACCTCATCGACGATCAGACTCGCGGCCCGCTTGACGTCGGGGAACCGATACGGCTCGAACTTCACCCGCACGCTGCGGTTTCCATCGACCTTCTCGCGGATGAGCTGCGCGACCTGGTTCCCGCCGTCGTAGACCACCGGCACCCGGTACTTCCGCCACAACCGCGCGAGCGCTGGCGCCGCCCCGTCGATCCCCTGAATGCGGTCCAGGAGCAACGCGACCGCGCGGCCGTCCTCGTCACGCCACGCCGCCACGATCGACACGGCGAGCTGGTCGGGGTGCGGGGCGAACGCGAGCGACCATCGCTCGGGCGGGGTCACGACGGACGGGTCGTCGTCGGTGCCACCGCGTGCCCACTTCAGCGGATCGAACAGCGCCGTCGCGCCGCCCTCGTCGCCGAACAGGCCGCCGTACTCGCGCAGGAACACCTCGCGCGGCAGGGTCTCGTAGTTCCCGCGCACCTGCTCGGCCGTCGTCAGCGTCCCGATGCCAGGATGCGCGGCGAGAATCGACGCCTCGATCGCCTCCCACGTGTGCACGTCCTCGTCCTGCACGTCGTCGGGCAGGGCGTACTCCACGATGCCCGCACGGCCCTTGCGGCCCAGCTCCAGCCAGTCCCACAGCAGGTTCCCGCCGCGGTACTTGCCCGCCGTGCCCGCCGCGACGATCTGCGCCCCCGGCCGGGTGTCCAGCGTCGGCAGCGCCGCCGCGAGGGTGTCTTCCACCTTCTGCCGGTCCGCCTCCCCGGCCTCGTCGAGGACGATCAGGTCGAACGCCTCGCCGCGCAGGTCGTCGATGGTCGACAGCCACGCCACCGAGCCGCCCGACTCCTCGAACAGCACACGCTCCTGACCCGCCGCGCGCACCACGTGGTAGCCCTCCACGCCCGAGCGCTCCAGCGCGGGCACGACATCCTTGAGGAACCGGGACCGGCCCGCCTTGCCGGTCGTCATCGTCAGCACGCCGACCCGGTAGTCCTCCCGCGCCTCGGCACGGCCCAGCCCGGTCGCGATGAGCGTTGTCGACTTCGCCGACCGGCGGGGGAGCAGGACGGCGTTGCGCGACGCGCCCGCCGCCAGCGCGTCCACAACCACGAGCTGCTGAGCCTTCGGCTCCCGATTTTGCATCGCCCGGTCACCGTAGAACCGCAGCATCGTCGCGCCACGCAGGAACTCGTGGCGGTCCTCAGCCGTCGTGACCAGCTCGGACACGCACCGCGGCGCCAGAGCGCGCGCACGCAGGGCCAGCCACCCGCCGCGGTCAGACAAAGACGCGACTGTGTGAGCCGTAGCGGGGGGCGTAGCGACCTCGCTCAAAAGATGGTCGTGCGGGTCGTTGGTGGTCACCACGACGGCAGTCCTCTCGATCGGCGCGACGTTCCTCGCGTGTTGTTCGTCCTCATTGCCCCGAGCCGCCCCCCGGCACGGCGGTTCTCGCCCCGATGCTGCGGGCCGAGGTTGCCTAGCTCGTGGGCGCCGCCACGGGAGGCGTCGACGCGGTGACCAACGTCGAACCGTTGTCCCGGCTGTATCGCCCGCCCGCACCCGATGCAGGCCACCGCCTCCCCGCGTGCATGCGCGGCGTTCACGTTCTTGCGTACGATCCGGGCGTTGCGCTGGTACACCGGGTCGCGGTGGGCGGCGGTCACAGTGTCCAGCCGTTCGCGTCGTCGCCGCCGAAGAGGGGTTCGCGGTCGAGGGCTACGACGTACGTGCGCCTCGGGGGCCTCCGCTTGCCGAGGGGGGCGATCGCGAGATGGGCGGTCGCTCGGCGTTCGGCGGCGCGCTCGGCGTCGTACCGGCGGTGGCATGGCCGACACATGGGCACGTAGGCGTCGAGGTCCGTGCTGAATGTCACGCGGCGACCCTCGGAGTTCTGGCCCGTGGCGAGGCTTGAGTCTTCAGCGATGCACGCCCAGTCGCGGGCCCGGCGACCGCAGTGTACGCACGCGCGTGCGGATGCCGGACCCCGCGTTCGGTGCAGCCGATGGTGCGTGGTGCTATAGCTGCTCACGCGCCCTCCTCGTCACAGTCGCAGGGCGCACGCTTCGCGCGGAGGTACGCGCTGCCTGCGGCGACAACGTGACGCATGCCGTCGGGCCCCGTGAGTTCGAGCCATGCGGCGAGAGCGGTGTCGATCTCGACGAATGCGGCGGCGGCGGCGTGTGTCCAGTCCTCGCGGATCACGATGCGACCTCACTCGGTGCGGCCCACTCTCCTGGCCTTCCGGCGATTCGCGTTGACCACCCGGCGCCGACCTCGCGACGGGCTCGGGCGAGGTCGTCGGAGAGGCGGTCGGGCAAATGCGCGCGCGCGTACTGTGGTTGCGCTGGGACGTCCGCATGTCGCGGTGGTGGCGTGGCTGGGTCGCCCCCTCCGCCCCATCCGGGGGAACCTCCACGCCTGACGGCGCGGAGGAGCGCGATTCGCCTTCTTGATCTCTGCTTTCGTCTTCAGCGGCGCGTAGCGCCTGCGAGCCGGAGGGCCGGGCAGGCCCGGAGCGAGCCAAGCTCGGCAGACCCGGTTCCGTGAGTCTCTTATTACTCTTGTGACGCTGCGTCACATCTGGATCGGATTTCAGATGCCCCCGCTGCGTCACATCTGGATTCGCTTGTAGGTGTGACGTAGCGTCACATCTGACGGGCGTCAGCTTGGCGTCGACGTTGCGATGCAGGTGTGACGTGGCGTCGCATCTGACGGTGATCTCGATGAGAGCGGCTTTATGCTGACGCCCAGGCTCGACGATACGGATGATGCTTCGCTTAGCGAGCCGATGAATGATGCTCCCGATACGTTCCCGCGAGATGCCAGTGCCGTCCGCGATGGTCTGCTGGGATACTCGGATGCCCTTGCTTCCGTCGTACGAGGCGAGCGCCATGAGCACGATCGCCTCGGGCGGCTTCAGGTCAAGGCTCTTCATGCCGCCACGCAGCACGCACAGCTCTCTGATGCGTGGCATCAGTCGTGAGCCTGCAGCAGGTCGTCGAGCCTTGCCGCGGCGTACTGCAGCGCCGCCTTCGCGAGATCGTCGAACAGCTCGGGGCTGGGGGCGGGCGCGTCCAGGTGGGCGAGTCCGTAGGCGCCCGCGGCCGTGCGCAGGTCGTCCTCGGCCGAGGCGAGCGTCACGTCGCGGGCCAGGCGGTTCGCGATCCACCCGAAGTTCGATGCACTCATCGGGCACCTCCACGGAGGAGCGCGGCGAGCCTATCCCGCTGCCGATCGGTCAGCGGCGGGGCTGTGGCGACGACGCGATCGACGTGGCGGCGAAGCTCGACCTCCGCTGTCGGGCGGTGGTCGGTGCCGCGGCTCATCGCGTGTCTCCGCGGACGGCGGCGGCGAGCCGATCACGCTGCTCGGACGTGAGCGGCGGCAGGTCACGCAGGATCGCACGCGCGGACGCGGCGATCTTCGCTTCTGCAAGATCGAACCGCCGGGCGGCGATGACGTCGGGCGAGCGCTTGTAGCGGTAAGCGAGGGCCAATGCCGACCGCGCGGCGGTCGGTGTGAGTAGAGCAGCCATGTGACGGCCTCCGGTGCGAGGTGACGCACTCGGGCGAGCGCGCCACGGCCGTTCCATCCCGTTCGCCGTGCCTGGGGGCTGCCCGTGAGCGCCGTCCGGCACGGCTCACGCCTCGGGCGGGCCGTCGTCAGCGTCGAGGTCGCGAGCCTCGCGTCGGGCGGACCCGAGCGCCGTGCTTGTTTTTGCTTGATCAGCAGCCTAGCACGAACGCGCTGAATTATACCGTTGACCTGGGCTTTATGCCTACAGTATAGGCATCGCGCAGTGTCTAGGTCATGACAACCAGTCGATCACCACGCTCTCGGGCCGGAACGTGCGCGTCCCTCGCCCGACCGGGTGAACGACCACGCGCGCCAGCTCGCGGATGATCTCGCGCCGCCGGTCGGTCGAGTAGCCGTCCCAGACCTCGCGCACGTCGTCGGCGGCGATCAGCTCGCCGAGCTTGTCGACCTTCCCCGCGTCGGCGAGCGCCACGTCCAGCTCGGCGAGCCGGGCATTGGCGCGTTCGGTCCCGGCGAGCATCTGCGCGCGGCTGAGCAGGCCGTCCGCGAAGTCGGCGGCCAGCGCGGCGAGCCGTTCCCGGATCGCGACTGCCTCGATGTGCAGCGCGGTCGTGTCGACCGTCGACGGCGCCGCGAGAAGCTGGCGGGCGTCCGGACGCGCGAGCCTCGCCACGATCACGGCCTCGACGAACTCGTCGATCGGGTCCGCCTTGCGGGAGATGTGCCCGAGCGAGCCGCGGCACCGGTACGTGCGCAGGCGCTGCGCAGTGTTGGCACCGCCGTGGACGGTCGCCTCGCACCCGGCGACCCCGCATACGGCCAGGCCGGTGAGCAGGGCCTGCGGGCGGCGTCCGGGCTTCCGGCGCGAGGGGTCGGAGAGGATGGCCTGGACGCCCTGATATGTCGCGTCGTCGACGATCGCGGGCCACTTGGCGGGCGTCGACATGATCTCGCCGCGGTAGCGCACGAGCCCGACGTAGCGGGGGTTGGTGAGCACGAGCCGGACGCTCTGGGCGGTCCACGGTGAGGGCTCGCCCGCGTGACCGCTGCGCGCCTGGCGCTGCTGGCCGGTGACGAAGCCCTGTTCGTTCCACGACCGCGCCACCGCCGCGAGCGGGATGCCGGTCAGGATGTCCCGGAAGCCCTGGCGCACGGCGTCCGCCTCGGCGGGGCGCACGGTCACGCCGTCGGCCTCGAACCCGAACGGGCGGCGCCCGCCGACCCAATGACCGGCGGCGGCACGGTGGGAGTTCGCGCGCACCTGTCGCTCCGACTTCCGGCGCACCTCGAACCGTGCCACCGAGGCCAGCACCGACGCCCGCAACTCACCGTCCGCGCTGGCCAGGTCGATCTCTCCGTCGACCGTCACGAGGGCCAGGCCGTGGTCGATGAGCGTGTTCAGGTCGCGAGTCGAACGGGCGATGCGATCGAGATCCACGGCGACCACGACGTCGAGGCGGTCGGCCATCGCGAGCATGCGGCCCCACGCGGTCGCGGCCCCACGCGGTTTGCTCGCCGAGATGTCGTTGTCCGTGAACGTCGCGGCGACCGTCCAGCCGCGGGCGGCGGCGAGGGAGCGCGTGCGCTCCTCCTGGCGGTCGATCCCCTCGTCGTCAGCCTTGGACTGGCGGAGGTATAGGGCGGCGCGTTTCGTCATGTAACTAACGCTATAAGCTTATGCTGCGCGTCGCCTGGTCGGTGTGCGACCTCGCGGGGCGGGAACGCCTGTCGGCCGACGACATCGGACGTGCCCTGTACCTGAAGCGAGGAGTGGCCGCATGAGCGCGTTCGACCTGTCGCCCGACGACGCCCGCGCGGCCGTCGACGGCCTCACGGACGCCGACGTCGATCCCGCGGAGGTGGTCGCGCGCGCCGCATGGAGCGCGCTGGCCGAGCCCGGCGACGGCGTCGCCGGGCTGCTCGTCGGCCGCCTCGGCGCGGCCGCCGCGCTGCGGGCCGCGCTGACCGACCGGATCCCCGCGCTCGACGAGCTCGACCCGCGCGACGGCGTCGCCGCGCGCGCGAGATGGATGCCGCGGGCCGCCGACGCCGCCGAGGCGCTGCGGGCCGGACGGCGGGCCGGCGCGCGCATCGTGGTGCCCGGCGACCCGCTCTGGCCGGCGCGCGCCGACGATCTGGGGCCGCACGCCCCGCTCTGCCTGTGGACGGTCGGGGATCCCGCGGTCCTCTCGGCGCCCGCGGTCGCGATCGTCGGTGCGCGCGCCGCGACGGCGTACGGCGAGCACGTCGCGATGGAGCTCGGCGCCGAGCTCGCCGCCCGAGGGCTCACGGTGATCTCGGGCGGCGCGTACGGCATCGACGGCGCGGCGCACCGTGCCGCGCTCGGTGCCGGCGGGGCGACCGCCGCGCTCATGGCCGGCGGCGTCGACCGGCTCTACCCGCAGGGGCACCTCTCGCTGTTCTCGCGCATCGTCGAGGCGGGCGTCGTCGCGAGCGAGCTGCCGTGCGGATCGGCGCCGACAAAGTGGCGCTTCCTCTCGCGCAACCGGCTCATCGCCGCCCTGAGCGATGCGACGATCGTCGTGGAGGCCGGCGCGCGCAGCGGCTCGATCAACACGGCGCACCACGCGGCGACGATCGGACGGCCGCTCGGCGCGGTGCCGGGCCCCGTGACGAGCGCGACCTCGGCGGGCTGCCACCGGCTCATGCGCGAGGCGGGCGCGGTCTGCGTCACCTCCGCCGACGACGTGCGCGATCTCATGGGGCTCCTCGACGACGGCGCCCTGATCCCGGTCGAGGCCTGCACCGCCGGGGGAGTGCGCGTGCTCGACGCGCTGAGCGCGCGGGTCGCGCGGCTGCCCGAGGACATCGCCCGGCGCAGCGGGCTGTCGGTCGACGAGACGACCGCCGTCCTCGGCGTGCTGGAGCTCGACGGCCGCGCCCAGCGCCTGGCCCACGGGTGGAAGCGGGCGGGCTGAGCGCGGCGGCGGGACCCTCGCTCGCGGGGACCCGGGCGTCGTCGTCTCCTCCGATCGTTTGACACGGCCGCGACGGTGTGCGCGCACGGGGCCGCGCACTACCCTGGGAGCATGGCGACGACGACCTACTGCGGACCGATCGACGTGCTCGTCGTGTCGGTCTCCGACCCGGAGCACCTGCGCGCGGGCGTGGGGGCGCTCCTCGACCGCGTGACGGCCGGGCTCATCGAGATCCTCGATGTCGAGCTGATCGCGCTCGGCGACGACGGCGGCGCCCGGCGCATGCCGATGGACGAGGTGCCGGCCGGCGGGGCGCTGGCCGCGTTCGCGGGCGCCGAGACCGACATCCTCGCTCCCGAGGACCTCGACGCGATCGCCGACGCGCTCCAGCCGGGCGACTCCGCGCTCGCGGTCGTCTACGAGGAGCGCAGCATGGCCGCGGTCGTCGAGGAGTGGACCGGCGCGGGAGCCCGGCTGCTGTGGTCGAACGCCGTGGAGATCGACGAGATCGCACGACAGATCGAGGAGGACTGATGGGACTGCTCCGTACCGCCGCTCGCGCGGCCGTGGCGACGCGCGTCGTGGGCAGCGTCCACCGGCGTCAGCAGCAGCAGTGGGCCGCGCAGGACGCGATGGCGCAGCAGGCGGCGCAGGCCGCTCAGCCGGTCGCCCCCGCGCCGGTCGCGGCCGCGGCGCCCGCCCCTGAACCGGTCGCCCCTGTGCCGCCCGCCCCTGCCGCGAGCACTCCCGCTCCCTCCCTGCTCGATCAGCTGACGCAGCTGGGAGCCCTGCGCGACAGCGGGGTGCTCACCGAGCAGGAGTTCGCGGCGCAGAAGCAGCGCATTCTCGCGGGCGGCTGACGCGCCCTCACCGGTGCAGAGAGTCCCGGGCGCTACGCTCGGGGCCATGGATCTCGGGACCGCGAACGCCGGGCCGACGCTGTCGGCCGCGGCGGAGCGGTTCTGCGCGCACAGCGCGCAGGTGCGCCGCCTCGCGGACGCGACCGTGCGGGCGTACCGGTCGGACCTCGCCGACCTCGTCGCCGCGACCGGCGACCTGCCCGTCGGAGAGGTCGGCCTGGAGCACCTGCGCGACTGGCTGTGGCGCGCCACGCAGCGCGGCGACGCGCGATCCACCCTGGCGCGCCGCGCGGCCGCCGTGCGCGGCTTCTTCTCCTGGGCACGGGAGACCGGACTGATCGAGGCCGACCCGAGCGTGCGGCTCGTCGCTCCAAAGCGCGGGCGCACGCTGCCCACGGTCGCGTCGGCGCGCACGATGGCCGCCGTGCTCGACGGTGCGCGGGAGGCGGCGTCTCAGGGCGATCCCCTGGCGCTGCGCGACGCCGCGATCGTGGAGCTGCTCTACGGCGCGGCCGTGCGGGTCTCGGAGGTCTGCGGACTCGACCTCGACGACCTCGACCGGAGCGCGCACACCGTGCGCGTCGTGGGCAAGGGCAGCAAGGAGCGCGTCGTCCCCTACGGCACGCCGGCCGCCCGCGCCGTCGACGCCTATCTCTCCCGCGCGCGCCCCGTGCTCGCGGCGCGCGGCACGGGCGGGCCCGCGCTCTTCCTGGGCGCGCGCGGTGCGCGCCTCGGCCCGCGCGCCGCGTACGACGTCGTCTCGCGCCTGCTGGGGCCGGAGATCGGCGCCGAGCACGTGGGCCCGCACGCCCTCCGGCACTCGGCGGCGACCCACCTGCTCGACGGCGGGGCCGATCTGCGCGCGGTGCAGGAGATGCTGGGCCACGCCAGCCTCGGGACGACGCAGATCTACACGCACGTGTCGGTCGACAAGCTCACGGCGGCATACCGGCTGGCGCACCCGCGCGCGTGACCCGTCCGGCGGGCCGCGTGGTGCCGTGTCATGCCGCGCGTCAGCAGCACGGCAGCAGGATCGCGCGCGGAACCCCGCCGACGAAGAGGCGCGGGTTCACGTACTCGCCGTGCACGCGGACGCCGAAGTGCACGGCGCCGGCGGCGGTGTGCCCGCCCGTGGCGATCTCGCCCACGGGATCGCCACGGGCGACGACGTCTCCGGGCGACAGCGCCGAGGCGACCGGCTCGAGCGTCGTCACGGCCCCCTCGCCGTGGTCGATCGTGATCAGCGGCCGGTCGACGACCGTGCCGACGAACGCGACCGTGCCGGCGGCGGGGGCGCGCACGACGGCTCCGGGCGGCGGCCGCAGGTCGATGCCGCGGTGGCCCGGGCCGTACCGGTGCGCCGGTGCGCGCCAGTCATCGACGATCTCGGCGTCGTCGACCGGCCACAGCCAGGGCTCGTCGGCGCCGGACGGGGAGGCGGCGAGCAGAAGCGCGGCGAGGAGGAGCACGGACCGGGGGAGCGCGAACGGCCGCAGGGAGGGGTGGGACGAGGGGCGAGGGAGACGCATGCGCAGAGCATGGCCGACGTCCGGCTCGCGCGACGACGATTCCCGCGGATCGGTGGACAGATCCGCGGATCCGCGAGCGGGGGACGAGGACTCGTCGGCTGGTATGCTTGTCCTGCACCCCGCGCGTCGGGGTGACTACGCGTGCCCAGAGCGCCGATCGCCTTCGTGATCGGCGCGGCATCCATCTCCCTGCGGTCTCGTCCCACGGCGAGCGGGAGTGTGCCGGGCACCAGGCCCGCCCGGCCGTCGGCCCGGCGAGAATCAACCCACAAGAAACAGGAGAACGACCATGGCCGTCGTCACCATCCGCCAGCTGCTCGACAGCGGCGTGCACTTCGGACACCAGACCCGTCGCTGGAACCCGAAAGTGAAGCGCTTCATCCTCACGGAGCGCAGCGGCATCCACATCATCGACCTGCAGCAGTCGCTGTCCTACATCGACCGCGCCTACGAGTTCGTCAAGGAGACGGTCGCCCACGGCGGCACGATCCTCTTCGTCGGCACGAAGAAGCAGGCCCAGGAGGTCATCGCCGAGCAGGCCACGCGCGTCGGCCAGCCCTACGTCAACCAGCGCTGGCTGGGCGGCCTCCTCACCAACTTCTCGACGGTCAGCAAGCGCCTCGCGCGCATGAAGGAGCTCGAGGAGCTCGACTTCGACAACCCCGCCGAGAGCGGCTTCACCAAGAAGGAGCTGCTGCTCAAGAAGCGCGAGCTCGACAAGCTGCACAAGTCGCTCGGCGGCATCCGCAACCTGCAGAAGACCCCCTCGGCGATCTGGGTCGTCGACGCCAAGCGCGAGCACCTCGCGATCGACGAGGCCAAGAAGCTCGGCATCCCCGTGATCGGCATCCTCGACACCAACGCCGACCCCGACGAGTTCCAGTACCCGATCCCGGGCAACGACGACGCGATCCGCTCGGTGGGCCTGCTCACGCGCATCGTCGCCGACGCCGCGGCCGAGGGCCTGATCCAGCGTCACCAGCCGGCCGGCGAGGCCGAGGCGGCCGAGCCCCTGGCCGAGTGGGAGCGCGAGCTGCTCGAGCAGGGCGGCACCGAGGCGCCCGCCGAGACGGCGCCCGCCGAGGCCGCCGCCGAGACGGCCCCCGCCGCCGAGGCGGAGGCGCCGGCCGAGGCCGCTGCCGAGGCGCCCGCCGCCGAGTAACCCTTCCCATCGATCTGCGGCTCCGGCATCCATCGCGCACGCGTGGATGCCGGAGCCATCGACACCAACCTCGATACCAATCAAGGAGCCGCCACTCATGGCAAACTTCACCATCGCCGACATCAAGGCGCTGCGCGAGCAGCTCGGCACGGGCATGGTCGACACGAAGAAGGCGCTCGAGGAGGCCGACGGCGACCTCGAGAAGGCCGTGGAGATCCTCCGTCTCAAGGGCGCGAAGGGCAACGCGAAGCGCGCCGACCGCTCGACGAGCGAGGGCCTCGTCGCCGCGACCGAGCAGGGCGGCAAGGTCACTCTCATCGAGCTGAACACCGAGACCGACTTCGTCGCGAAGAACGAGCGCTTCATCGCACTGGCCGACCAGGTGCTCGCCGCCGCCGCCGCCGTGGGCGCCGACTCGGTCGAGGCCGCGCTGGCCGCCGACGCCGACGGCAAGACCGTCGAGACGCTGATCTCGGAGGAGGCCGCGATCATCGGCGAGAAGGTCGAGCTGCGTCGCGTGCGCACGCTGTCGGGCGACGCGTTCGAGGTCTACCTGCACAAGACCAGCAAGGACCTGCCCCCGCAGATCGGCGTCGTCGTGGCCTACAGCGGCTCGGACGCCGAGACGGCGCGCTCGATCGCCCAGCACATCTCGTTCGCCAACCCGTCGTACCTCTCGCGCGAGGACGTCCCCGCGGCCGAGGTCGAGAAGGAGCGCGAGATCGTCACCGAGATCTCGCGCAACGAGGGCAAGCCCGAGGCCGCCCTCCCGAAGATCGTCGAGGGTCGCGTGGGCGCGTTCTTCAAGCAGGTCGCGCTGCTCGAGCAGGACTACGCGAAGGACAACAAGCTGTCGGTCGCGCAGGTCGCGAAGGACGCCGGCATCTCCATCACCGACTTCGCCCGCTTCAAGGTCGGAGCCTGACACGTGAGAGGGGCTCGCATCCGCAGGATGCGGGCCCCTTTCGCATGCGTACGGCGATCCGCCCGCGCGCTGAGATAATCGGCACACGCCACGAGAGGAACCGACTGTGACCAACGAACGCACCGACCGCCGACGCGTCCTGCTCAAGCTCTCCGGAGAGGCCTTCGGCGGGGGACAGCTGGGCGTCAACCCCGATGTCGTCAGCCAGATCGCACGCGAGATCGCCGCCGCCGTCGGGCGCGTCGAGATCGCGGTCGTCGTCGGCGGCGGCAACTTCTTCCGCGGGGCCGAGCTCAGCCAGCGCGGCATGGACCGCGGCCGCGCCGACTACATGGGCATGCTCGGCACGGTCATGAACGCCCTCGCCTTGCAGGACTTCCTCGAGCAGGCCGGTGCCGCGACGCGCGTGCAGTCGGCGATCTCGATGACCCAGGTCGCCGAGCCCTACATCCCGCTCCGCGCCGTGCGCCACATGCAGAAGGGCCGCGTCGTGATCTTCGGCGCCGGCGCCGGCCTTCCGTACTTCTCCACCGACACCGTCGCCGCCCAGCGCGCCCTCGAGATCCGCGCCGACGAGGTGCTGGTGGCCAAGAACGGCGTGGACGGCGTCTACACGGCCGACCCCAAGCGCGACGCGTCCGCGCAGCGCATCGACGCGATCACCTACATCGACGCCCTGCAGCGCGGGCTGAAGGTCGTCGACTCGACCGCGTTCAGCCTCTGCATGGACAACGGCATCGACATGCGCGTGTTCGGCATGGAGCCCGCGGGCAACGTGACGAAGGCCCTGCTCGGCGAGACGATCGGCACGCTCGTCAGCGTCTGAGCCGTGCCCGCCGATAGACTGTTCAGACGTATCACCACGACAAAGGAGCACCCGTGATCGCGGACGTTCTGACCGAAGCCGCCGCCCGTATGGACCGTGCCGTCGAGTCGGCGAAGGAGGACTTCGCGACCGTGCGCACCGGCCGTGCGAACCCGCAGCTGTTCCAGCGGGTCCTGGTGGACTACTACGGCTCGCCGACGCCGCTCGCCCAGCTCGCCTCGGTGGGGAACCCCGAGGCCCGCACCGTCGTCATCACGCCCTACGACAAGTCGGCGCTGAAGGCGATCGAGGACGCCATCCGCGACATGCCCAACCTGGGCGCCAACCCGACGAACGACGGCGCGCTCGTGCGCGTGACCATGCCCGAGCTGACCGCCGAGCGGCGCAAGGAGTACGTGAAGCTCGTCCGCTCGAAGGGCGAGGACCACAAGGTGCACCTGCGCGGCATCCGGCGCAAGGTCAAGGACGAGCTCGACGCGCTCACGGGCGAGGTCAGCGACGACGACATCGCCCGTGCCGAGAAGGAACTCGATGCCCTGACGCGCACCCACGTCGACGCGATCGACGAGGCGCTCAAGCGCAAAGAGGCAGAGCTCCTCGAGGTCTGAGGCGTGACTTCCGACTCCTCCGATCCGGACGCCTCGCGCGCCGACGACGCGTCGCCGGACGACGGAAAGCACGACGACGCAACGGCGCACATCGACCTGCCCGGGCACGTCCGCGCCGTGCGCAGCGAGATCGAGCACCAGATCGAGCGCGCGCGCGCCGACTTCGAGCACGTCAACGAGCGCATCAACGAGCGCAGCGGCCGCAATCTGCTGATGGCGATCGCGATCGGGCTGGCGATCGGCATCATCGTCATCGCCTCGCTGATCTTCATCAAGGAGCTCTTCCTGCTCTTCGTCGTCCCGGTCTGCCTGCTCGGGATCTTCGAGTTCTCGCGGGCGCTGCAGGCCAGCGGCCGCCGCGTCGACATCGTGCCCCAGCTCGTCGCGGCGCTCGCCCTGCTGCTCACCGCCTACTTCCTGGCCGCCGACACCGCGTGGGTCATCACGTTCGCGGTCGTCACGTTCGTGGTCGTCTGGCGCCTGATCGTGCAGATGGCCTCGCACGACGGGCGGCGCTACGCCGACGTGATCGCCGACGTGCTGGTCGCCGGGTTCGTGCAGATCTACGTCACGTTCATGGGGTCGCTCGCGCTCGTGCTGCTGCGCCAGGAGCACGGCGAGCTCTGGCTGCTCACGATCATCTCCGTCGCCGTCGCGACCGACACGGGCGCCTACGCGAGCGGCGTGATGTTCGGCAAGCACCCGATGGCGCCGCGCATCAGCCCCAAGAAGACCTGGGAGGGCTTCGCCGGTGCGGCGATCGCGAGCATCGCCGTCGCGACGGCGATGGCGGCGCTGCTGCTGCACCTGCCGTGGTGGACGGGCCCCATCGTCGGCGCGGCGATCCTGGCCTCGGCGACGATCGGCGACCTCGGCGAGTCGATGATCAAGCGCGACCTCGGCATCAAGGACATGAGCTCGTGGCTTCCCGGCCACGGCGGCGTGCTCGACCGCCTCGACTCGCTGCTGCTGTCTATGCCCGCCGCGCTCGCCCTCTACATCGTGCTGTACCCCCTGACGGTCGCATGAGCGGCTCCTCGCTGTTCCCCCGCGACGAGCGCGGACGAGGCTACGACCCCGCGGCCGTCGACGCGTACCTCGAGCGCGCCCGCGCGTCGTTCGAGGCGGACGAGGGCGACGAGGCGCGCCGCGAGGTCGACGCGGCCGCGGTGCGCGCCGTCGGCTTTCCGCTCGTCCGCGGCGGATACAGCGTCGACGCCGTCGACATGGCGCTCACCCGCATCGAGGAGGCGTTCGCCGCGCGCGAGCGCGAGGAGGCGCTCGCCCGCGCGGGCGCCCGCCCGTGGGTCGCGCGCTCGCGCGGGATCGGACAGGAGATCCTCGACCGGATGAGCCGCCCGGAGGGCGCGCGCTTCCGGCGCGCGGGGCTCCTCCGCTACGGCTATCGCGTCGACGAGGTCGACATCGTCGCCGATCGCATCGCCGCCTATCTGGAGACCGGCGCGCCGCTCACCGTCGAGCAGGTGCGCACCGTCGCGTTCCGCATGCAGCGCCGCGGCTACGACGAGGCGCAGGTCGACGCGGTGCTCGACGCCCTCATCGAGATCATGCTGGCAGTGCGATGAGAGTGATCTGCGGCCGGAGCGTGAGACGGGTAGAATCGGGGGCACTGTGACCTCCGACCTGCAGCAGACATCGCCGACCTCCCGCGCCCTGGCGAAGCGTGCGCAGCCCCCGGCTCGCCGCCGTTCGCGTGGTCGCGGCGTCAAGAGCACCCTGGCGCTGCTCGCCGTCGCGGGGCTGAGCGTGGCCTACATCGGACCGATGAGCGGCATCATCGGGACGCCGGAGGAGGCCGTCGCCGCGCCGGTCACGCTCTACGTCGCGACGCTGAAGGACGCGCAGTCCTATCAGACCGGCTCGCGCCACACCGAGGTCGGCGATCTGGGCCGCGGCGACATCACCTACACCGTCGAGCTGATCCCCACCCCGACCCCCACGCCCACGCCCGCACCGGCCTCCTCCTCGTCGTCATCGTCGTCATCGGATTCCTCCGGCTCGTCGGACTCGGGGGAGTCGAGCTGGGCGCCGCCCTTCGTCGCCCCCGACCCCGGGTCGGCGCAGGCCATCGCGTACGACATGGTGCTCTCGCGCGGGTGGGGCGACGACGAGTTCTCCTGCCTGGTCGCGCTGTGGAACCGGGAGTCGGGCTGGCGCGTGAACGCGTACAACGCGTCGAGCGGCGCCTACGGCATCCCCCAGTCGCTGCCCGCGGAGAAGATGGCGTCGGCGGGAGCGGACTGGGAGACCAACCCGGCCACGCAGATCAGCTGGGGCCTCGGATACATCGGCGACCGCTACGGCACGCCGTGCGGCGCGTGGGGCCATTCCGAGAGCTACGGCTGGTACTGACCCCATGCCGCGGTCTCACCGTCGTCGTCCCGAGCGCGCCGACGACTCGTTCGAGCGGCTCCTGAGCGGCTGGAAGCGCACGGAGACCCGCCGCGGCCAGGAGTGGACGGTGCAGCCCGTGAGCGCGGCGCAGGCGCAGAAGGCGTACACGTGCCCGGGCTGCGGTCGCGAGATCGCGCCGGGCGTCGCACACGTCGTCGCGTGGCGCGCCGACGGGGTGCTGGGAGACGCCGCGGACCTCGCGGCGCGACGACACTGGCACGGTGCGTGCTGGAAGGTGGGCTGACGTGGAGATTCGCGGACCGATGCTGCTCCCCGCGCGACGCGAGGAGGTCGAGCTGCGCACGCGCGACGGCCTCACGCTCGTCGGCGAGCTCGCCGTGCCCGCCGACCGCACGCCCGTCGCGACCCTCGTGACGCTGCACCCGCTGCCGACGGCCGGCGGGTTCATGGACTCGCACATCCTGCGCAAGGCGGCGGGCCGCCTGCCGGCGCTCGCGGACCTCGCCGTGCTGCGCTTCAACACCCGCGGCACGACGTCGCCGCGGGGCACCAGCGAGGGGACGTTCGACGGCGGGCACGCGGAGCGGCTCGACGTCGAGGCCGCCATGGACCTCGTGCGCGAGCGCGACCTGCCGGACCCCTGGCTCGTGGGATGGTCGTTCGGCACCGAGCTGGCGCTCAAGTACGGCCGCGAGCACCCCGTCACCGGGGCGATCCTGCTGTCGCCGCCGCTGCACCGCGCCTCCGCGGAGGAGGTCGCGGCCTGGGCCGACGACCCGCGGCGTCTCATCGCGGTCATCCCCGAGCTCGACGACTATCTGCGCCCCGACGAGGCGAGGGAGCGGTTCGCGTCGGTCCCCGGCGCCACGCTCATCGCGGTCGCGGGCGGCAAGCACCTCTGGGTGGGCGAGACGCAGACCCGGCGCGTGCTCACCGAGATCGTCGCCGCCGTCCATCCCGCGGCGCTCCCGCTCGCGACCGAGTGGCACGGCGAGGCGGGGGAGGCTACCTCTCGTTCTGCTGCGGGATGATCACCTGGCGGTAGATGATGAGGATGCTCGCCGCCACGGGGATCGCGATGAGCGCTCCCAGCAGCCCGAGCAGCGAGCCGCCCGCGAGCGCGGCGATGACGACGACCGCGCCGGGCACCGAGACGGCGCGGTTCATGATGCGCGGCGAGATCAGATATGCCTCGACCTGCATATAGATGACGTACCAGATCAGCGCGACGATCGCGGTGAGCGGCGAGCCGAGCTGCGGGATGAGGCAGACGAGCACGATGATCGTCGAGCCGGTGAGCGTGCCCACGAGCGGGATGAGGGAGAAGAAGAACGCGATCACGGCGAGCACGGCCGGGAACGGCGCTCCGATGATGCTGAGGAAGATCGCGCTCAGCACGCCGTTGATCGCGCCGAGCGACACCTGCCCCATGACGTAGTAGCCGACGGATGCCGTGATCTGCTCGGCGAGGTCGATGAAGCGCGGGCGCTTCGAGGCCGGCACGAGCTGGTACACCGCCGCCTTCAGCGACGGCGTCGAGGCCGTGAAGTAGATCGTCAGGATCAGGACGATCAGCGCCCCCGTGAGCCCCGAAACGATCGCCGAGCCCACGCCGATGAGCAGCCCGCCCACCGAGCCGCCGAGTTGCCTGACGTCGAGCGAGTTCCAGGCGTCGTTCAGGTACTGCATCACGAGCTCGACGTCGAGCAGCGGGAAGGTCGTCCGCAGCCAGTCGCTGAGCGCGCCGATCGGGTCGAACGTGCCCGAGAGCACGAGCTTCTGGATCTCGTTCACGAACTGGGTCACCTGACCGACGATGATCGGGACGACCATCAGGATGATGCCGGCGAAGACGGCCAGCACGGCCGCGAAGGTGACGAGGAGGGCCGCCCAGCGGGGGAGCCCGCGCCGGGAGAGCCAGGTCACCAGCGGATCGAGCCCGAGCGACAGGAAGAGGGCCGTTCCCACGTAGAGCAGCACCGTCGAGAGCGTCTCGAGGCTCGTGATGAGCATGAGGCCCACCCCGACGCCGAGCGTGGCGATGAGCGCGGTGCGGAAGGGATGCTGGATCTTCACGGACGAGCCTTCTGTGCGAGCCTTCGATGCGGGGGTGCGGTGCGGGGGTGTGGTGTCAGGATACGCACGCCGTCGTCGCATCCCGTGTCTCCCGGGCCGCTTTCAGGTCGTGTCGGCTAGTCTGGACAGTCGGATCCGTGTCGTCCTGCGGCGTCTGCCGTCGCAGAGAGGTGTCATTTCGTGCGTTTCGTGTGGGCAGTGGTCGCCTTCGTGCTGGCTACCGTGATGATCGGTGCGGGAGTGGCGCAGCGGACCGTGCTGCAGGGGCCGCGCACGGAGAGCCGGGCGATCGAGATCCCCGTCGACAGCCCGTACGTCGTGATCGACGGCGAGGTGCTGACGAGCCACTCCGGATCGCAGACCCTGCGCGCCCGGGGCGACGGCGAGATCCTCGCGGTCTACGGGCGCACGACCGACATGACCGCCTGGCTGGCGCGCAGCGACTACGTGCAGGTGACCGTCGACGACGGCGAGATCGTGAGCCGGGCCGTCGCCGCCGAGCCGGGGGCGACGACGGACGGCGCTGCCGAGATCGCGCCGCTCGACCCGCTCTCCTCGGACCTCTGGCTCGATGTCTTCCGCCAGGACGACCTGCTCATGACCTCTGTGCAGCTGCCCTCCGACATGAGCCTGCTCGTCGCGACCGACGGCGTCGAGCCGGCGCCGTCGGACCTCACGCTCACCTGGCCGACGGGCGTCACGACCCCCTGGGCGGGCCCGCTGATCGTGGGCGGCGGCATCCTCATGCTCATCGGCCTCGTGCTCTACTACCTGGGCGTGCGTCATCTGCGCCGTTCGCGCGGGCCGCGCCGCAAGGGCACGCCGCTGCCGCCGACGGAGCCGATCGAGATCTCGGCCGCCGACAAGGGCGTCATCAGCGCCACGCCGCGCCGGCGCGGCATCGGCTCGGGCCGGCGCACCCTCGTCGCCCTGCCGATCGCGCTCGTCTCGGCTCTGGCGATCACGGGATGCTCGCCCGACGCCTGGCCGGATCTGGCGGGGACGCCGTCGCCGAGCCCGAGCGAGACGGTGGTCGCCCCCGAGGGCCAGGGCGCCCCGGCCGTGACCGAGGCGCAGGCGCAGCGCATCCTCACGCGCATCTCGGAGCAGGTTGCCACCGCCGACGCCGCGATCGACGCCACCGCGGCCGCGGAGCGCCTCGAGGGCGCGGCCCTCGCCGCCCGCGAGACGAACTACCGGCTGCGCACGGCCCTTCCGGACCAGAGCCAGCTGCCGGCGATCCCCGCCGAGGAGCTGCAGTTCCTCCTGCCAGAGGCCTACGACGGCTGGCCGCGCGTGTTCTTCGCGGTCGTCGAGCCGACCCCCGACGATCCCGCCGTCGTCATGTCGATCGCGCAGCAGGATCCCTGGTCGAACTACAAGCTCACCTACATCGCCACCCTCGGGTCGGAGACGAACCTCAACCTCGCGCCGGCGTACGTGGGCGCCCTGCGCATCGACCCGGCGTCGCCCTTCCTCCTGCTGCCCCCCGCGCAGCTGGCGGCGGCGTACGCCGACGTCCTCGACAAGGGCGACGACAGCGAGTACGCGCCGTACTTCGACCGGCAGTCGGACTCGTTCCGCACGCGGGTCGAGGAGGACCGCGCGCGGCGCCTGGAGGACTTCAACAGGACGGGTGCCGAGACCGGCGAGCTGACGCATCAGGCGACGCCCGGCGAGAGCGACCCCGTCGCGCTCGCGACGCTCGACAGCGGTGCGATCGTCGCGGTCACCGTCTACGAGCACGACACCGTCACCTCCACGAACGAGGACGCGGTCATCAAGCTCGAGGGCAACCTGGTGGTCAGCACGCTGGCCGGAGTGGAGCAGTCGCCGAAGGGCTTCACGACCACCTACCAGGACCAGCTGTTCTTCTTCATTCCCGCGCAGAGCTCGACGGAGCTGATCCAGTTCCTCGGCGTCTCTTCGCAGATCCTCGATGCCAAGGAGATCGAATGACCGACGTGAACCCCGGCGCCGTCATCCGCGGTGCCGTCGACCTCTCATCGCTGCGCAACGCCCCGCCCGCGAACGCGCAGCCGCAGGCCGGCGCCCCGTCGCTCGTCGTGGACGTCACCGACCAGACCTTCGCGCAGGTGCTGGAGCTCTCGCGCTCGGTGCCCGTCGTTGTCGACCTCTGGGCCGAGTGGTGCGGCCCGTGCAAGCAGCTCGGCCCCATTCTCGAGCGCGTCGTCACCGAGCTCGCCGGCCGCGTCGTGCTCGCCAAGGTCGACGTCGACGCGAACCCGCAGGTGGCGCAGGCCTTCCGCGCCCAGTCGATCCCGCTCGTCGTCGGCCTCGTCGCGGGCCAGCCCGTGCAGATGTTCACGGGCGCCGTGCCCGAGCAGCAGGTGCGCGAGGTCGTCGACCAGTTCCTGCAGCTGGCCGCACAGCACGGGGTCACGGGCACCGTGCCCGCCGGCGACGCCGCCGCCGACGAGGGCTCCGAGCCGCCGCTTCCCCCGCTGCACCAGGCCGCCTACGACGCGATCGACGCCGGTGACCTCGCCGCCGCGGCCGCGGCGTTCGAGCAGGCGATCGCGGAGAGCCCGCGCGACGATCAGGCGCGTGCGGGACTCGCCCAGGTGCGCCTGCTGCAGCGCGTGCAGGATGCCGACCTGCAGGCCGCACGGGCCGCGGCCGCCGCGACCCCGCACGACGTCGGCGCGCAGCTGGCGGTCGCCGATCTCGACATCGCCGGCGGGCATGTCGACGACGCCTTCGGGCGCCTCCTCGACCTCTTCGCCGAGCTGCCGGCCGACGAGCGCGGTCCCGTGCGCGAGCGCCTGCTCGAGCTCTTCCTGCTCGTCGGCGACAGCGACCCGCGCGTGCTGCGGGCCCGCGGTCGCCTGACGTCGCTGCTGTTCTGAGGCCTTCTCCGCCGCCCGGGCTCATCCCTCCCGGGCGGCTGATCCCTCCGGGGCGGTGCGGTGGCTCAGCCACAGCACGCCGAGGGGCGGGAGCACCATGCGCGCGCGGCGGTACTCGTCGGCGTGCACGGCGCCGAGGTTGCCGACGCCCGAGCCGCCGTACTCCTTCGCGTCGGAGTTGACGACCTCGGTCCACGTGCCGCTCTCGGGCAGCTCCAGCTCGTAGTCGTACACGGGCGCGCCGGAGAAGTTGCAGACCACGGCGACCGTGTTGCCGTGGTGGTCGGTGCGGGCGAAGGCGATGACGTTGGGGTTCCACGTCGGCGCGCCGAGCCGGCGGAAGGCGCCGCCGTCGCTGTCGCGCGACCAGAGCGGCGCGTGCGCCGTGTAGGCGCGGTTGAGGGCGCCGACGAAGTCGGCGAGCTCGCGGTGCGCGGGCTGGTCGAGCATCCACCAGTCGAGGCTGCGCGACTCGGACCACTCCGACATCTGGCCGAACTCCTGGCCCATGAACAGCAGATGCTTGCCGGGGTGGCCCCACATGTACGCGAGATAGGCGCGCATGTTCGCGAGCTTCTGCCAGTGGTCGCCGGGCATGCGGCCGAACAGGCTGCCCTTGCCGTGCACGACCTCGTCGTGGCTGATCGGGAGCACGAAGTTCTCGCTGAACGCGTACACGAACGAGAACGACAGCTCGCCCTCGTGGTACGAGCGGTACATGGGATCGCGCGAGATGTAGACGAGCGAGTCGTTCATCCAGCCCATGTTCCACTTGAAGCCGAAGCCGAGCCCGCCCTGCGACGTGGGCGCGGTCACGCCCGGGTAGCTCGTCGACTCCTCGGCGATCATCGCGATGCCGGGGTAGCGCTTGTACGCCGTCGCGTTGACCTCCTGCAGGAAGCTGATCGCCTCCAGGTTCTCGCGGCCGCCGTGGACGTTCGGCTCCCACTCGCCGTCGTTGCGCGAGTAGTCGAGGTAGAGCATCGAGGCCACGGCGTCCACGCGCAGCCCGTCGACGTGGAACTCCTCGAACCAGTAGAGCGCGTTCGCGACGAGGAAGTTGCGCACCTCGGTGCGCCCGTAGTCGAAGATGTAGGTGCCCCAGTCCTTGTGCTCGCCGCGCCGGGGGTCGGGGTGCTCGTAGAGCGGTCGGCCGTCGAAGCGGGCCAGCGCGAACGCGTCCTTCGGGAAATGCCCGGGAACCCAGTCCATGATGACGCCGATGCCTGCCTGATGCAGGCGGTCGATGAGGTAGCGCAGGTCGTCGGGGGAGCCGAAGCGGCTCGTCGGCGCGTAGTAGCCGGTGACCTGGTATCCCCAGGAGCCGCCGAACGGGTGCTCCGCGAGCGGCATGAACTCCACATGGGTGAAGCCCAGCTCCGTCACGTAGTCGATGAGCTGGTCGGCCGCCTCGCGATAGCCGAGCCCCGGCCGCCACGAGCCGAAGTGCAGCTCGTAGACCGACATCGGGTGATCGAGCGGCGAGCGCTGCGACCGCGCGGTCATCCACGCCGAGTCCGACCAGGTGTGCGACGCCTCGGCCACGACGGACGCCGTCGCGGGGGGCGTCTCGGCGGCCTTCGCCATCGGATCGGCCTTCTGCAGCCAGTGGCCGTCCTGCGTGAGGATCTCGTACTTGTACGTCGCGCCGGGGCCGAGGCCGGGGACGAAGATCTCCCACACCCCGCTCGAGCCGAGCGAGCGCATCGCGTGGCCCTGACCGTCCCACGCGTTGAAGTCGCCGACCACCCGCACGGCCCGGGCGTTCGGCGCCCACACCGCGAAGCTCACGCCGCTGACGCCGACGAAGTCATGGAGGTTCGCGCCCAGCACGTGCCACAGCTGCTCGTGACGGCCCTCTCCGACGAGGTGCAGGTCGATCTCGCCGCACGTGGGCAGGTGCCGGTACGGGTCGTCGGCGCGGTGCTCGGCGCCCTCGTCGTAGGTGGTCACGAGCTCGTACGCCGACGGCTGCTCCGCGACCTCGCCCTCCCAGATCCCGGAGCGGACGTGGCGGAGCGCCGCCTCGGTGCCGTCGCCGAGCACGGCGGTGACGGTGCGGGCGAGCGGGCGCCGGGCGCGGATCACCCAGCCGTCGCCGTCGTGGTGCGGGCCCAGGACATCGTGCGGGGCGTAGTAGGCGCCTCCGGCGACAGCGTCGAGAACATCGTCGTTCGGACGGGCCATCACTGCTCCTTCACATGCAGGACGTGCACGGGCTCGACGAAGGCGTCGAGGCGCACGAAGTTGTTCGAGGACGACCACGTCCACCGCTGCCCCGTGATGAGGTCTTCCACGTCGAAGCCGCCGTCGGCGGGCATGCCCCAGGCGGTCGGGTCGAGGTGCACGAGCGTCTGCCGGGCGGAGTGCGGATCGACGTTGGCGATGACGATGATCGTGTCGGACGAGCCGGTCGGCGACACCGCCGCGGGCAGGTGCTTCGAGTACACGAGGATCGCGTCGTCGTCGCTCCAGTGCAGCCGCAGGCCGCGCAGCTGCCGCAGCGCGGGGTGCGCCCGGCGGATCGCGTTGAGACGGCGCAGGTAGGGCGCGAGCGAGTTGCCCGCCGCCTCGGCCCTCTCCCAGTCGCGGAACTTGTACTCGTACTTCTCGTTGTCGATGTTCTCTTCCGAGCCGGGGCGCGCGACGTTCTCGAACAGCTCGTACCCCGCGTACACGCCGTAGGTCGCGCCGGTCGTCGCGGCGATCGCCGCGCGGATCTTGTAGGCGGGCCGTCCGCCGTACTGGAGGTACTCGGTGAGGATGTCGTGCGTGTTGACGAAGAGGTTGGGCCGCATGAAGTCGGCGGTCTCCTGGGTGATCCAGGTGAGGAACTCCTCGAGCTCGGCCTTGGTGTTGCGCCACGTGAAGTACGAGTAGCTCTGCTGGAAGCCGCTCATCGCGAGCGCCTTCATGGGGGCCGGGCGCGTGAACGCCTCGGCGAGGAAGATCACGTCGGGATCCTCGGCGTTCACCTCGGCGATGAGCCATTCCCAGAACTGCAGCGGCTTGGTGTGCGGGTTGTCGACGCGGAAGATCTTCACGCCCTGCGCCACCCAGTGCCGGATGATGCGCAGGCACTCCGCGTAGATGCCCTCGGGGTCGATGTCGAAGTTGATCGGATAGATGTCCTGGTACTTCTTCGGCGGGTTCTCCGCGTAGGCGATCGACCCGTCGGGCAGCACCGTGAACCACTCGGGGTGCTCGGCGACCCACGGGTGATCGGGGGAGGCCTGCAGCGCGAAGTCGAGCGCGACCTCGAGGCCCTGCTCCGCCGCGGCGCGCACGAACGCGCGGAAGTCCTCGGGCGAGCCGAGGTCGGGGTGGATGGCGTCGTGCCCGCCGTCGGGCGAGCCGATCGCGTAGGGCGAGCCGGGGTCGCCGGGGACGGCCGTGAGCGTGTTGTTGCGCCCCTTGCGGTTCGTCGTGCCGATCGGGTGGATGGGCGGCAGATAGACGACGTCGAACCCCATGCCGGCCACGCCCGGAAGGCGGTCCGCGGCCGTGCGGAAGGTGCCGCTGCGCACGGATCCGTCGGGCAGCCGCTCGGCGCCCTCCGACCGGGGGAAGAACTCGTACCAGGCGCCGACGCCGGCGCGCTCGCGTTCGACCAGGAGCTCCCGGTCCTCGCCGACGGTCAGCAGCGACTGCAGCGGGCGTTCGGCGAACAGCCGCGCGATCGAGGGATCGCGCACGATCACCAGCGCGGCGTCGTCGTCGACGTCGTCATCGCGCAGCGCCGTGGCCGCGGCCGTCAGCGCGGCGCGGTCGGCGGCAGGACGCGCGGTCTCGGCGACCGCCCGGTCGAAGAGCAGCGCACCCGACTCGCGCATGAGCGCGGCATCCACGCCCGCGGCGATCTTGAGGTCCGCCGCGTGCTGCCAGGTGGCGAAGTCGTCGGCGAACGCCTCGAAGCGGAAGGTCCAGACGCCCTGCTCGAGGGGGGCGATCAGCACGGTCCAGCGGTCGTGCCCGTCGAGGAGCGGGCGCAGGCGGTGCAGGGTCTCGATCCCGCTGGGCGAGGTGAGCCGCGCGTGCACGCCGATGATGTCGTGGCCCTCGCGGAACGCCGTCACCGTGAACGGCACGGCCTCGCCCGAGAAGGCGGAGGGCGCGAAGCCGTCGCCGGGGACGCTCGGCTGCGGCAGCGTCAGGGCGATGCGGCCGTTGACGGTGTCGAACGGGCCGGAGAAGGGCGCACCGGCGTGCGGGGGGATCTGCGCGTCGCTGCGGAGCACGGCCGGGGGAGTCGGAATCGTCTTGGTGACCACACCACGAACCTACCGGTGTCATGCCGCCAGCGGTATACCTCGCGATCAGTCCGCGCGGAACAGGTGCAGGGCCGTGCCGGGGAGGTGGATGCGGTCGCCGGGGGCGAAGCTGCGGCACTCCTCGTCGGGGCGCTCGTCGACGCTCGACCAGAGCGAGACGTAGTGCTGCACGCCGTCGATCTGCGGCAGGGTCACGTCGATCGGGCGCTCGCTGCCGTGGATCACGAGGAGCACCCGATTGGCGGCGTCCTCCTCGGGAGTGGAGGTCGCGGCGTACTGCAGCGTGCGGTGTCCGGGATCGGTCCATTGCTCGACGGTCATGGTCTCGCCGCGCTCGTCGTACCAGTCGATGACCGACGCGCTGGGCACCGTGAACTCCGCGTGCGCGAAGCGTCGCGGGCGCAGCGCGGGGTTCTCGGTGCGCAGCCGGATGAGCCGCTGGACGTGGGCGAAGAAGTCGCGCTGCCACGCGTCGTGCTGCCAGTTCAGCCACGTGAGCGCGGAGTCGTGGCAGTAGGCGTTGTTGTTGCCGCGCTGGGTGCGGGCGAACTCGTCGCCCGCCGTGATCATCGGCACGCCGGCCGACAGCAGCAGCGTGCCCATGAGGTTGCGCATCGCCTTGCGGCGCGTGGCGAGGACGTGCGGGTCGTCGGTCGGCCCCTCCGCGCCGTGGTTGAACGAGCGGTTCGTGTCGGTGCCGTCGCGATTGTGCTCGCCGTTGCCGTAGTTGTGCTTGACGTCGTACGAGACGAGGTCGCGCAGCGTGAAGCCGTCGTGCGCCGTCACGAAGTTGATGCTCGCGAGCGGTCCCCGCTCGTCGCTGAACGTGTTGGACGATCCGGCGAGGCGCGTCGCGAACCCGCCCACGCTGACGGGGGAGACGCCCGCCCGTCGCGCGTAGTCGACGTCGCTGAGCCAGAAGTTGCGCACCCGGTCGCGGTAGCGGTCGTTCCACTCGTGCCACCCGGCGCCGAAGTTGCCGGTCTGCCAGCCGCCCATGCCGACGTCCCACGGCTCGGCGATGAGCTTCACGCCCTGCAGCACGGGGTCGTCCGCGATCGCCCGCAGCAGCGGATGCTCGGGGGTGAAGGCGTGCGTCTCGTCGCGGCCCAGGGTCGTGGCGAGGTCGAACCGGAAGCCGTCGACCTGCACCTCGTCGGCCCAGTAGCGCAGCGAGTCCAGCACGAGCCGGGCCGCCGCGTCCGTCGTCGTGTCGACGGAGTTTCCGCATCCGGTCACGTCGATGTACGTGCCGTCGTCCTGCTGCCGGTAGTAGTGACGGTTGTCGATGCCGCGCAGGCTCGTGTAGGGGGCGCCGAGGCCCTCCTCGCTCGTGTGGTTGTACACGACGTCGAGGATGACCTCGATGCCCGCGCGATGCAGCGCCTTGACCATCCCCTTGAACTCGCGCAGCACGGCGGCGGGGCCGGCGGCGCGGTTCTCGGCGGTCGCGTACGCCGCGTGCGGGGTGAAGAAGTTGAGGGTGTTGTATCCCCAGTAGTTGGTGAGGCCGAGTCTCTTCAGGTGCTGCTCGTCGACGAACGCGTGCACGGGGAGCAGCTCGACGGCGGTGACGCCGAGGTCGCGCAGATGGCCGATCATGGCGTCGTGCGCGAGGGCGGCGTACGTGCCGTGCAGCGCGGGGGGCACGTCGGGGTGCCGTTTGCTCAGGCCCTTGACGTGGCCCTCGTAGATGACCGTGCGGTCCCACGGGATCGCGGGCTTGGCGACGCCCTCCCAGTCGAACGAGGTGTCGGTCACGACCGATCGCCACTGCCTGCGCCCGTCGGTGTCGAGTCCGCGCGAATAGGGCTCGATCAGCAGCTTCTCGGCGTTGAAGTTGTGGCCGGCGCCGGTGGGCCCGTCGACGCGGATCGCGTAGCGGGCGCCGGCGACGAGCACGGGCGTCGTGACCTCCCACACGCCGTCGCCGACGTGCTCGAGGGCGATGGTCTCGACGATCCAGTCGAGATCGGTGGCGTCGAAGACGACCAGCTCCATGCTGGTCGCCGACGCCGACCAGACGCGGAGCGTCGCGACGCCGTCGTGGAGCCGCACCCCCAGGTCGTCGAGCCGTGGGCCGACGAAGCCGGGGCCGAGGGAGGACGCGTCGCTCGTGCGGTCGGCGGGCAGAAGGGCACGGGGCATGCGCTCTAGAGTAGTAATCCCGCCGGTCTCGCGGCGACATTCCCGCCTCCTTCCCTTCGGAACCCGCATGTCGATCTATCTCGATCACGCCGCCACGACGGCGCTGCGCCCGGAGGCCCGCGACGCCTGGCTGCACGCGTCGCAGCAGGTCGGCAACGCCTCGTCGGTGCACGCGGCGGGCCGCGCGGCACGGCGCCTGCTGGAGGGCGCGCGCGAGGAGGTGGCCGCAGGGCTCGGCTGCGAGCCCATCGAGGTCGTCCTCACCTCGGGCGGCACGGAGTCGATCAACCTCGCGCTCAAGGGGCTGTGGTGGGCCTGGGGCGGGAGCGTGGTGCTGCCGGACGGCGAGCACCACGCGACGCTGGAGACGGCGGAATGGCTGCACGCCCAGGGCGCTCCGATCCGGCGCGTCGCGCTCGACGCGCACGGCGCGATCCCCGTCGCGGCGTTCGCCGAGGCGCTGGCCGCCGGCGCGCGGGATGCCGGCGACGGGCCCGCGCCGGGCGTCGCGACGGCCGTCGTCGCGAACAACGAGGTCGGCACGGTCAACGACGCCGCGGGCCTGGCGGCGGTGAGCGCCGCGGCCGGCGTGGCGCTGCACCTCGACGCGGTCGGCGCGGTCGGCCAGACGCCCGTCGACTTCGCGGCCTGGCGCGCCGGCGCGCGCGGGGGCGCGGGGCTCGTCGCGCTGAGCGTGTCAGGACACAAGCTCGGCGCGCCGGCGGGGACGGGGGCGCTCGTCGTCTCGCGTCATGCCGAGCCGGTCGCGCTGCTGCACGGCGGCGGACAGCAGCGGGGCCTGCGATCGGGGACCCCGGACGTCGCGGGCGCGGTCGCGCTGGCCGCCGCGCTGCGGGCGGCGGTCGCGGAGCGCGAGCACACGGCGGCGCGCCTCCGCGCGCTGCGCGACGAGCTCGTCGCCGGCGTGCGTCGTGCCGTGCCGGATGCCGTGCTGCTCGGCGACCCGGAGCGGCGGCTGCCCGGCAACGCGCACTTCCTCTTCCCCGGCGCCCGCGGCGAGACCCTGCTCTTCCTCCTCGACGCGGCCGGCGTCTCGGCGTCCACGGGAAGCGCGTGCCAGGCGGGGATCGCCGAGCCGTCGCACGTCGTGATGGCGATGGGGCACGACGAGCACGACGCGCGCTGCGTGCTGCGCTTCACCCTCGGCCGCACGTCGGATCCCGGCGATGTGACGGCGCTGCTCGCGGCCCTGCCCGATGCGGTCGCGCGCTCCCGCGCCGCGGGCTAGCCGGTCGACGGCGCCGCGCCGTGTCCCCGCGGGGTTCGTAGACTGGGGTGATGCGCGTGCTGGCGGCGATGAGCGGCGGGGTCGACTCCGCGGTGGCCGCCGCGCGCGCCGTCGACGCGGGGCACGACGTCGTCGGCGTGCACCTGGCGCTGTCGCGCGCGGGCGGCACGCTGCGGGCGGGGAGCCGCGGCTGCTGCACGATCGAGGACGCGCTCGACGCCCGTCGCGCCGCCGACCTGCTCGGCATCCCGTTCTACGTGTGGGACTTCTCCGAGCGGTTCCGCGACGACGTCGTGGCGGACTTCATCGCCGAGTACCGGGCCGGCCGCACGCCCAACCCGTGCCTGCGCTGCAACGAGAGGATCAAGTTCGCCGCCCTGCTCGAGCGCGCGATCGAGCTCGGGTTCGACGCCGTGTGCACGGGTCACTACGCCCTCCTCGTCGACGGCGCGCGCGGGCGCGAGCTGCATCGCGCGTCGGACGCCGCGAAGGACCAGTCGTACGTCCTGGGGGTGCTGACGGCGGGCCAGCTCGCGCACACGTACTTCCCGCTCGGCACGACGCCGTCGAAGGCGCACGTGCGCGCGGAGGCGGCCGAGCGCGGGCTCACGGTCGCGCAGAAGCCCGACAGCCACGACATCTGCTTCATCCCCGACGGCGACACGCGCGGCTGGCTCGCCGAGAAGGTGGGCACGGCGCCCGGCGAGATCGTCGACCGGTCGGGCGCGGTCGTCGGCGCGCACGAGGGCGCGCACGCCTTCACGGTCGGCCAGCGCCGCGGCCTGCACCTGGGCGTGCCGGCGCCCGACGGCAAGCCGCGGTTCGTGCTCGAGGTGCGGCCCGTCAGCAACACCGTGGTCGTCGGTCCGAAGGAGGCGCTGGCGATCGGCGAGATCTCGGGCGCGCGGTTCTCGTGGGCCGGCGCCGCCCCGCTCGAGCCCGCGTTCGCCTGCGAGGTGCAGATCCGGGCGCACGCCGAGCCGGTGCCCGCGCAGGCGCGCGTGTCGGCGACCGGGGTGACCGTCGTGCCCGCGACGCCGTTCGACGGGGTGGCGCCGGGACAGTCGGCGGTGCTCTACGCGGGCACGCGCGTGCTCGGCCAGTTCACGATCGATCGCACGGTGTCCGCCGTGCCCGTCGAGGCGTAGCGCGGGGCACCCTGACGACGTCGGCGGTCGCTCGTAGACTGACCCCGTGCCGGAGAACGAGATCTCGCTGGATGCCGCCCGCGTCGAGGCCGAGGAGCTGACCTCGCGCATCCTCGAAGCCAAGGACGCCTACTACGGTCGCGACACCTCGCTCGTCGACGACGCGACGTACGACGCGTGGATGCGCCGGCTCGAGGCCCTCGAGCGCCTCCATCCCGAGCTGCAGGGCCAGGACTCGCCGACGCAGATGGTGGGCGCGGCCGAGGCGAGCGGGCTCGCGGAGATCGAGCACGCCGAGCGGATGCTCAGCCTCGACAACGTGTTCTCGGTCGACGAGCTGCGCGAGTGGGCGGACAAGACCGTCGCCGCCGCCGGGCGCGAGGTCGCGTGGCTTACGGAGCTCAAGATCGACGGGCTCGCCCTCAGCCTCCGCTACGAGAGCGGCGTGCTCACGTCGGCCGCGACGCGCGGCACGGGCCGCATCGGCGAGGTCGTCACCGAGAACGCCCTGCGCCTGGCCGACATCCCCGAGCGCCTGAGGGGCGAGGGCCACCCGCCGCTGATGGAGGTGCGCGGCGAGGTGTTCATCCCCGTGGCCGCGTTCGAGGAGCTGAACGCGGCGCAGGCCTCGTATCGCGAGCGCGCCTACGCGGAGGCGTGGGACCGGTGGAACGCGCGCAAGGCGCCGGGGCGCGACTTCGACGAGGAGCGGGCGCGCACCGCGGCGGCGCGGCGCTTCCCCGCCTTCGCGAACCCGCGCAACGCGGCCAGCGGCGGGCTGCGGCAGCAGCTCGACAAGAAGAGCGGGCTGGAGCTCGAGGCCGGGCTGAAGCGGATCGCGTCGCTGTCGCTGTACGTGCACGGCATCGGCGCGTGGCCCGATCCGCCGGTCGCGGCGCAGAGCGAGGTGTACGACCTGCTCGCCGCGTGGGGGCTCCCCGTGAGCCCGCACACGCGCGTGTGCCACGGCATCGGCGAGGTGGTCGCCTTCGTCGAGCGCTTCGCCGAGCGCCGGCACGACGTCGAGCACGAGCTCGACGGCATCGTCGTCAAGGTCGACGAGCTCGCCCTGCACGCCGAGCTCGGCCAGACGAGCCGTGCGCCGCGCTGGGCGATCGCCTACAAGTACCCGCCCGAGGAGGTGCACACCCGCCTGCTCGACATCGTCGTGTCGGTCGGCCGCACGGGACGCGCGACGCCGTACGCGGTCATGGAGCCCGTCCACGTCGCCGGCAGCGTCGTGCGCCAGGCGACGCTGCACAACCAGGACGTCGTGAAGGCCAAGGGCGTGCTCATCGGCGACACCGTCGTGCTCCGCAAGGCGGGCGACGTGATCCCCGAGGTGCTCGGCCCCGTCGTCGACAAGCGCGACGGGACCGAGCGCGAGTTCGTGATGCCGGCCGACTGTCCCGAGTGCGGCACGCCGTTGCGGCCGATGAAGGAGGGCGACATCGACCTGCGCTGCCCGAACGCCCGTTCGTGCCCCGCACAGGTGCGCGGGCGCGTGGAGCACATCGGCTCGCGCGGGGCCCTCGACATCGAGGTGCTCGGCGAGGTGACCGCCGCGGCGCTCACCCAGGCGGAGCCACCGACCGTCGCGCCGCTGGAGACGGAGGCGGGCCTCTTCTCGCTCGTGCTCGACGATCTCGTGCCGATCACGGTGCTGGTCCGCGACGCGGAGACCGGTGAGCCCAAGGTCGACGACGAGGGCGAGCGCGTGCGCCGCTCGCCGTTCCAGAAGCTGGGGCCGGCGACCTACCCGCCCGGCACCGAGGGGATGGATGCCGCGGAGCGCCGGCGGCTCGGCATCCGCAAGGACCACCGCGAGGTGCTGCCCTCCGAGGCGGCGCTAAAGCTGCTCGTGGAGCTGGAGCGGGCGAAGACGAAGGAGCTCTGGCGCCTGCTGGTGTCGCTGAACATCCGGCACGTGGGCCCCGTGGCCGCGCGTGCGCTCGCCCAGTGGTTCGGCTCGCTCGACGCGATCCGCGCCGCGAGCATCGAGGAGCTCGCGGCCGTCGACGGCGTCGGGCCCATCATCGCCGAGTCGATCCAGGAGTGGTTCGAGGCCGACTGGCACCGCGAGATCGTGGAGCGGTGGGCCGAGGCGGGCGTGCAGTGGAGCACGCCGGGCCATCCGGGACCGGGCGCCGCCGTCGCGGCCGGGGGAGTGCTCGAGGGGCTCACGGTCGTCGCGACCGGCACGCTCGAGGGCTACACCCGCGAGGGCGCGCAGGAGGCGATCATCCAGGCGGGCGGCAAGGCCGCCTCGAGCGTCTCGAAGAAGACCGACTTCGTCGCGGCCGGCCCCGGCGCGGGCTCCAAGCTGGCGAAGGCGGAGGAGCTCGGCATCCGCATCCTCGACGCGGCGCAGTTCCACGTCCTCGTGACGGAGGGGCCCGGGGCGCTCGACGCACCCGAGCCGGAGGGGGAGGCTGAGCCGGAGGGAGCCTGAGCCTCGGTCTCAGCGGGTCGCCCGCAGCAGCCGCGGCAGCGACACCTCCCAGCAAGCCTCGTCGTGCCCGCCGTCGAACTCGCCGTAGACGAGCCGCTCGCACGACCCCTCGAGCGCGGCGCGCAGCCGTCGCGTGGGCTCGAGCAGGACCCACTCCTGCAGCCCCACCTCGAGCGCGACGGTTCCGAGGCGGATGCCGCTCGACGCGATCGCCCAGGTCAGCCACTCCGCGCGCCCGTCGGCGTCGGCGCGGGGCCACCAGAACGATCCCGACTGACAGACCGAGACGCCGAAGCGCTCGGGCGCGGCGCACTGGGCGTAGAGCGCGGTGAGGGCCCCCAGGCTGTGGCCGACGATGCGAGTGCGTCGCGGGTCGCGGGTCAGCGGCGCGCCGAAGAGCTCCCGTGAGACGGACGCCGGGACGTCGAGCACGCGCACCAGATCGGCGAGCAGGTCGGGCGAGCAGGTGAGGTCGGCGACGCGCTGCTCCAGCGACCCCGACCCGACGAGCAGCGTGATCGACGGGGGGACGACGTCGGACGCACGCCACGCGTCGAGGACCTCGCCCTCCCGCAGGCGGCGCTGCCCGTCGAGCAGCACGAGCACGTCCCACTCCTCGGGCGCCGGTCCGGCGGGAAGGTGCCACCACAGGTCGGAGCGGCGGGCGTCGCCGACGGGCACGATCCGGCCCGGTCCCGCCGCCGGTCGCAGCGCCGCGGCGCGCGGGGCGCGCGGGCCGGACGCGACGGACGACAGGCGACCGCCCGGCCGTGCCGACTCGCGGGCCAGCGGATCGGCACGCGCGCGATGCATCAGCTCGTACCAGTCGTGGATGCGCGCGTGATGCCCCGGATCCGACACGGCGAGCGATCGCGCGCGCCGCTTCTCCAGCGTCTCGGCGGCCGGTCCCGAGACGGCATGCGGCGTGTCGTCGAGGACGGCGATCGCGTAGCTGCCGCGCCACGACGTGCCGAGCCGCATGCTCAGCCACCAGACGTCCGTGCCCGGGACCTGCGCGAAGAGGGCGTGCTCCATCGTCAGCGCGTCGGCCATCTTGTTCGCGATGAGCGCGACGCGACGGGTGCCGGGGGTGCCGCGGTGCACGAAGGTGTAGGTGCACGCGTGTCCGTCGTCGTCCTCGATGAGCGGCGTGCCGGCGGCCGCGACCTCGTCCCAGAACGCGGCGAGCGCGTCCGCATCCCGTCCGGAGCCCAGCCGGTCGCGCAGCGCGCCGATACGGGGGCTCTCCGCGCGTGCGATGGGGACGGGGCGGGCGGCGTGCGGCGGCACGGTCCGGGTGACCGCCTCCGACCGCGGCGGCGGATCGGGGAAGCCCATCACGCGCTCATGCCGTCCGCTCACTCGCCCGAGGAGAGGGCGAGCAGGCGGTCGCGCACCTGGCGGCGCAGGACCTTGCCGATGAGCGAGCGCGGCAGCTCGTCGACGACGTAGACGCGGCGCGGCACCTTGTAGGGGGTGAGGATGCCGCGTGCGAACTCGCGGATGTCGTCGACCTCGGTGTCCTCGCCGTCCTCGGCGAGGACGACCGCCGCGACGACCCGCTCGCCGCTGTGATCGTCGGGCAGGCCGACGACCGCGGCATCCGCGACGCCCGGGTGCTGACGGAGGGCGTGCTCGACCTCCGTGGGCGCGACGTTGAAGCCGCCGGTGATGATGAGCTCCTTGATGCGGTCGACGATGCGCACGAACCCGTCGTCGTCGATCGTGACGATGTCGCCCGTGCGGAACCAGCCGTCGACGAACACGGCCTCCGTCTCCTCGGGCCTGCCGAAGTAGCCCTGGAACACCTGAGGTCCGCGCACGATCAGCTCGCCGCGCTCGCCCGGCGGGACATCGCGGCGCGGGTCGTCGGGGTCGACGACGCGGCACTCCGTGCCGGGCAGGGGAAGGCCGATCGTGCCGGCCTTGCGGCCCGCGGCGACCGGGTTCGCCATGAGCACGGGCGAGCACTCCGAGAGTCCGTAGCCCTCGACGAGGAAGCCGCCGGTGGCCTCCTCGAACGGCACCACGAGGTCGTGCGGGAGCGCCATCGCGCCGGAGATCGCGATGCCCGTGCCGCGCAGCGACACGCCCTGCGCGACGGACGCCGCGAGCAGCCGCTCGGCGATCGGCGGCACGAGCGGGAGGAACGTCGCCGGATGCCGCTTCGTCACCTCGAGCACCAGGTCGGGATCGAACCGCGGGAACAGCACGAGGCGGGCGCCCATCGACATCGCGAAGGTCAGGCACAGCGTGAGCCCGTACGCGTGGAACATGGGCAGCACGGCGTAGACGACGCATCCCTCGCCGCGCGTGATGGAGGGCACCCAGCACTGCGCCTGGCGGGCGTTGGCGAGGAGATTGCGGTGGGTGAGCACGGCGCCCTTCGGCGTGCCGGTCGTGCCGCTCGTGTACTGGATGATCGCGACGTCGTCGGTGGCGGGTGCCGGGACGCCCGGCGGCATGACCGACGACTCGAGCAGCAGATCCCACGAGATGGCGCCGCGCACGCGGGTCGTCAGCGCGTCGCGCGCCTCCCGGGCCTTGGCCACCGGCAGGCGCAGCGCGAGGCGCTTCGACAGCGGCAGGGCGCGGGTCACGTCCACCGAGATCAGCTTGTGCACGGCGAGGTCGGCCGGAAACGCCTGGATCTCGCGGACGACCTTGCTCCAGACGATCGCGACGCGCGCTCCGTGATCCTCGAACTGCGTGCGGAGCTCGCGGGGCGTGTAGAGCGGGTTGTGCTCGACGGCGATCGCGCCGAGCCGGAGGATCGCGTAGAACGCGACGATGTGCTGCGGGCAGTTGGGCAGCACGATCGCGACCCGGTCGCCCTTGCGCACGCCGAGGTTGCGCAGGCCGACGGCGACGCGCTCGATCTGCTCGACCAGCTGGCGGTACGTCGTCGTGCGCCCGAAGAACTCGAGCGCGGGCGCGTCGGGATGGTCGCGGGCGGATGCCTCGACGAGATCGAGCAGGTTGCCCGAGACTGGCGGCGGGTCGGCGGGAACCCCGTCGGCGTAGCTGCGCGTCCAGGGCCGCGGCGGGTCGTAGGTCGTCACCCGTCCAGCCTATGGCGCGGCTCCGCGCGCGTGGCGGTCGCACGGCGACGGGGCGCCGCCGTCGCTGCGGCAGCGCCCCCGCGCGGGGGTCGCAGGGCGACCGAACTAGACTGTTCGGGTGTCTGAAATCACCCCCGATCTCGTGCGCCATCTCGGCGTGCTCGCCCGGATCCAGCTGGACGACGAAGAGGTGGAGCGCTTGACCGGCCAGCTCTCCGCGATCGTCGACAACATCGCGAAGGTCTCGCAGGTGGCCACCCCGGACGTGCCGGCGACGAGCCACCCGATCCCGCTGGAGAACGTCTTCCGCGCCGACGAGCCCGGAGACATGCTCTCCGTCGAGCAGGTGCTGCAGAACGCGCCGGACGCCGCCGACGGCCGCTTCCGCGTCACCGCGATCCTCGGAGAAGAACAGTGACCGATCTCACCCGCCTGACCGCCGCCGACCTCGCGGCCCGCCTCGCCTCCGGCGAGGTCTCCAGCGTGGAGGCGACGCGCGCGCACCTCGACCGCATCGCGGCCGTCGACGCCGACGTGCACGCCTACCTGCACGTGAGCGACCACGCGCTCGACGTCGCCGCCGACATCGACCGCCGTCGTGCGGCGGGCGAGCGGCTGGGCGAGCTTGCGGGCGTGCCGCTCGCGATCAAGGACGTGCTGGTGACGACCGACATGCCGTCGACGAGCGGGTCGAAGATCCTCGAGGGCTTCATGTCGCCGTACGACGCCACGGTCGTCGCGCGCTCCCGCGCCGCCGGCCTCGTGCCGCTCGGCAAGACGAACATGGACGAGTTCGCGATGGGCTCGTCGACCGAGCACTCCGCCTACGGCCCCACCCGCAACCCCTGGGACCTCGACCGCATCCCCGGCGGCTCGGGCGGCGGCTCCGCCGCCGCGGTCGCCGCGTTCGAGGCGCCGATCGCGCTCGGCTCCGACACGGGCGGCTCGATCCGCCAGCCCGCCCACGTCACGGGCACCGTCGGCCTCAAGCCCACCTACGGCGGCGTCAGCCGGTACGGGGCGATCGCGCTGGCATCCAGCCTCGACCAGGTCGGTCCCGTCTCGCGCACCGTGCTCGACTCCGCGCTGCTGCACGACGTCATCGCCGGGCACGACCCGCACGACGCGACGTCGCTCGACGAGCAGTGGCCGTCGTTCGCGGCCGCGGCGCGCGAGGGCGCGACCGGCGAGGTGCTCACGGGGCTTCGCGTCGGCGTCATCCGGGAGCTGCCCGACAGCGGCTTCCAGCCCGGCGTCGCGGCGTCCTTCCACGCCGCGCTCGCGAAGCTCGAGGCGCAGGGGGCCGAGATCGTCGAGATCTCGACGCCGCACGTCGAGTACGGCGTCGCCGCCTACTACCTGATCCTGCCCGCCGAGGCGTCGAGCAACCTCGCGAAGTTCGACTCCGTGCGCTTCGGCCTGCGCGTCGACGTGCCCGGCGGCACGGTCGAGGACGTCATGGCCGCGACGCGCGACGCCGGCTTCGGCGACGAGGTCAAGCGTCGCATCATCCTCGGCACGTACGCGCTGTCGGCCGGCTACTACGACGCGTACTACGGCAGCGCGCAGAAGGTGCGCACGCTCATCCAGCGCGACTTCGCGTCGGCGTTCGCGCAGGTCGACGTGATCGCCACGCCGTCGGCGCCCACCACGGCGTTCCGCCTCGGCGAGAAGGTCGACGACCCGCTGCAGATGTACCTCAACGACATCACGACGATCCCCGTGAACCTCGCGGGCGTGCCCGGCATCTCGCTGCCGTCGGGGCTCGCCGACGACGACGGCCTGCCCGTCGGCATCCAGTTCATCGCGCCCGCGCGCGAGGACGCGCGCCTCTACCGCGTCGGCGCCGCGCTGGAGGCGCTGCTCGTCGACGAATGGGGCGGACCGCTGCTCGATCGTGCCCCGCTGCTCGGAGGGAACCGCTGATGGCCAAGGACAAGCTGATGGACTTCGACCGGGCCCTCGAGCTGTTCGAGCCGGTGCTCGGCTTCGAGGTGCACGTCGAGCTCAACACGCGGACGAAGATGTTCTCGCCCGCGGGCAACCCCGCGCACCCCGACAACCACGACGCGGCGCCCAACACGCTCGTCGCGCCCGTGGACATGGGCCTCCCGGGGTCGCTGCCGGTCGTCAACGAGACGGCCGTGCGGCACTCGATCAGCCTGGGTCTCGCGCTCGGATGCCGGATCGCCGAGACCTGCCGCTTCGCGCGCAAGAACTACTTCTATCCCGACCTCGGCAAGAACTATCAGATCTCGCAGTACGACGAGCCGATCGCGTTCGAGGGACGCGTGGAGATCGAGCTCGAGGACGGCACGCTCGTCGAGGTGCCGATCGAGCGCGCGCACATGGAGGAGGATGCCGGCAAGCTCACCCACGTGGGCGGCTCCACCGGTCGCATCCAGGGCGCCGAGTACTCGCTCGTCGACTACAACCGCGCGGGCGTGCCGCTTGTCGAGATCGTCACGAAGCCGATCTTCGGGGCGGAGGAGCGCGCGCCCGAGGTCGCGAAGGCCTACGTCGCGGCGATCCGCGACATCGTGCGGGCGCTCGGCATCTCGGAGGCGCGCATGGAGCGCGGCAACCTGCGCTGCGATGCGAACGTGTCGCTGCGCCCGCGGGGGCAGGAGAGGCTCGGCACGCGCACCGAGACGAAGAACGTCAACTCGATGCGGTCCGTCGAGCGCGCCGTGCGCTACGAGATCCAGCGTCAGGCCGCGATCCTCGAGGCGGGCGGCACGATCACGCAGGAGACGCGGCACTGGCACGAGGACACCGGCACGACCTCGCCGGGCCGTCCCAAGTCGGATGCCGACGACTACCGCTACTTCCCCGAGCCCGACCTGCTGCCGGTCGCGCCGTCGCGCGAGCTGGTCGAGCAGCTGCGTGCTGCGCTGCCCGAGGCGCCCGCCGCGCGCCGTCGCCGGCTGAAGGCGGAGTGGGGCTTCGCCGACATCGACTTCCAGGGTGTCGTCAACGCCGGCCTGCTGAACGAGGTCGAGGCGACGATCGCCGCGGGCGCGACGCCCGCCGCCGCGCGCAAGTGGTGGACCGGCGAGATCGCCCGCATCGCGAACGCGCAGGAGGTCGAGGCCTCGTCGCTCGTGGACCCGGCATCCGTCGCCGCGCTGCAGGCGCTCGTCGACGCGGGCACGCTCACCGACAAGCTGGCCCGTCAGGTGCTGGAGGGCGTCATCGCCGGCGAGGGCACGCCGCAGGAGGTCGTCGACGCCCGCGGGCTCGCCGTCGTCTCCGACGACGGCGCCCTGATCGCCGCGATCGACGAGGCGCTGGCGGCCCAGCCCGACGTGCTCGCCAAGATCCGCGACGGCAAGGTGCAGGCCGCCGGCGCCGTCATCGGCGCCGTGATGAAGGCCATGCGCGGCCAGGCCGACGCCGCCCGCGTCCGCGAGCTCATCCTCGAGCGCGCCGCGCACTAGCCGCCCCGCTGTTCACATTCCCGCTTCCCCGCGAGACTGCACGGGTGCGACGAGACTGCACGTCAGGATGGCAGTCTCGTCGCACCCGTGCAGTCTCACTGTGTTGAGGGGTGGAGAGGGAGCGTGGTGGGAGTGTCGGGGGTCGGGGTGAGAATGGGGCTATGGGACGTGGGGATGGGCGGGGGCGGGTCGTGTCGCCGGAGGGGGCGGACGACACCGAGACGCGCATTCTGCATGTCGACATGGATGCGTTCTATGCGGCGGTCGAGGTGCTCGACGACCCGTCGCTCGCCGGCAGGCCGCTGATCGTCGGCGGGCTGGAGGGCCGCGGCGTCGTGTCGAGCGCCTCGTACGAGGCGCGGCGGTTCGGCGTGCGATCGGCGATGGCGATCGGCCAGGCCCTGCGGCTCTGCCCGCACGCGATCGTGGTGCCGCCGCACTTCGAGCGGTACGCGACACTGTCGCGCGAGGTCATGGCGATCTTCCACGAGGTGACGCCGCTCGTCGAGCCGCTCTCGATCGACGAGGCGTTCCTCGACGTCGCCGGGGCACGGAGGCTGTGGGGGAGTCCGGGACAGATCGCCCGCCGCGTGCGCGCGACGGTGAAGGAGCGCACGGGGCTCACGTGCAGCATCGGCGTCGCGGCGACCAAGCACGTCGCCAAGATCGCCTCCACGCTCTGCAAGCCCGATGGGCTGCTCATCGTCAGCGGCCCCGAGACCGCCGCCTTCCTGGCCGCGCGTCCCGTCGGCGCGATCTGGGGGATCGGCCCGAAGTCGGCCCAGTCGCTCGAGGCCCGCGGCATCCGCACCGTCGCCGACATCCTCGCGACCCCGCGCGCCGTGCTCGACCGCACGCTCGGCGCGGCGGCGGGGGAGCGCGTATGGCAGCTCGCGCACGGCGTGGACCCGCGCGACGTCGAGACCCGACGGGTCGAGAAGAGCGTGGGGCACGAGGAGACCTTCCGCGAGGACGTCGCCGACCCCGCGGTGCTGCGCTCCGAGCTGCGCCGCCTCGCCGATCGCGTCGCCGCCCGGCTGCGCGACCACGGCTGGGAGGCGACCACGGTCGCGCTGAAACTGCGCTTCGCCGACTTCACGACCCTGTCGCGGGCGCACACCCTCGCCGAGCCGACCAACGTGGGCCAGCGGATCGGCGACGTCGCGATCGACCTGTTCCAGCAGATCGATCTCGTGCAGCCCGTGCGGCTCATCGGCGTGCGGGGCGAGCGGCTGCGACCCGCCGCGGGCGCCCTGACCCTGTGGGACGACGACGCCGACTGGCGCCGCATCGACGAGGCTCTCGACGACGCGCGGGCGCGGTTCGGCCGCGGCGCGGTGACCCGGGCGAGCGTCCTCGGCCCGCGGCGCGACGTGAACGCGCTCCCGACGAACCCGCGGCTGCCCGATTGACCCCGCGCGTCGCGCCCTCGCGCGCTGTACGGTGAGAGCATGGCCAACCTCGTGAATGAACTCGGCAAGCAGGCCGCCTCGCTCGGCGTGAAGAGCGTCTACGGCGAGCAGCAGGACGTCGACGGCGTCCGCTTCGTTCCCGTCGCGCTCTCCTGGAGCGGCTTCGGCGGCGGCGAGTCGGCGGAAGACGGCAGCAACGGAGGGGGCGGGGGCGGCCTCGCGGTGCCGATCGGCGCCTACATCCGCCGCGGCGACGACCTGCGCTTCGAGCCGAACCTGATCTCCCTGGTCGCCGTCGCGATCCCGTTCGTCTGGGTCGCCGGTCGCGCGCTCCGGTCGATCATCCGTGCCTTCCGCTGAACCGGCGGACGTCCTCGAACACGCCGCGACGGCGATCCTCGACGCGGTCGACCGGGCGCCGACGGGCGCGGCGCTCGTCGTCATCGACGGATGCTCGGGAGCGGGCAAGTCGTCCCTGGCGCAGCGGCTCGTGTTCCGCTGGCGGGACGTGCGCGGCGTGCAGCTGATCGCGCTCGACGCGGCATGCCCCGACTGGGACGGGCTCGCCGACGGGGCGCGCATGATGGCGGACGGCGTGATGATCCCGCACCACGAGCGGCGAGAGGGCCGCTGGCGCCGCTGGGACTGGAACGAGCACCGGTGGGCGGAGACGCACGTCGTGACGCCGGACCTGCCGCTCATCGTCGAGGGGTCCGGGGCGCTGACGCCGGCCGCGGCGGCCGTCGCCGACGTGTCGGTGTGGCTGGACTCGCCCGCCTCGTCGCGTCAGGAGCGCGCGTTCGCGCGCGACGGCGATGGATACCGGCCCTACTGGGACCGCTGGGCCGCGCAGGAGCGTGAGCACATCGCGAGGAACGACCCCCGCTCGCTCGCGCATCTGGTGTTCGAGGTCCCGTAGACCGACGGCATCCCGTCCTGCCGGCAGCGCGCCGTCAGCTCATCGCCTGGACGAGGCGGTCGAGGCGGTAGCCGAGCCAGTCGTACACGGTGAAGCGCGGATCGGCGGGATCGTGCTCGTCGTTCGTCTCGATGCCGAGTCGCGACGCGAGGACGAGCCGGATCGCCGAGAGCGTGCGCAGCCACGCGTCGGCGTCCTCCGCTCCGAGCGTCAGGACGAACGGATGCAGCGCGTCGTCGGCGTCGAGGACGTCCGCGGGCGCGTCGTCCGGGTCGGCGGGGAGGGTGCCGAGCATGCGCTCGGCGGCCGCGCGGCGGCGCTGCAGAGCCTCGATCTCGGTGAAGCGGCGGAACTCCCGCGCGGCCGCCGCGTCGTCGGGGTAGGCGTCGGGAGCGAGTCGCGCGAACGCCGCGTCGTCGGTCGGCACCGCCGTGTCGAGCAGATCCGTGAACTGCCGCACCAGATCGGCGAGGTGGGCCGCCTCGACCCGGGTGAGCTCGACGCTGGTCATGAGGTCGCCTTTCGCAGGGTGGCCCAGAGGCCGTAGTCGTGCATCGCCTGCACGTGCAGCTCCATCTGCTCGCGCGCGCCCTCGGCCACCACCGCGTGCCCCTCGTGATGCACCGTGAGCATGAGCCGCTCCGCGTGCTCGCGGGTGTAGCCGAAGTACTGCTGGAAGACGTGGGTCACGTAGTTCATGAGGTTGACCGGATCGTCCCACACGACCGTCTGCCACGGCGCGGAGTCGACGGCGGTCAGCTCGCGCGCGACGCGCTCCACGGGAATCACGGATGCGATCATGCCCAGCCCAGCTCGTGCAGGCGCTCGTCGTCGATGCCGTAGAAGTGCGCGATCTCGTGCACGAGCGTCGTGTGCACCTCGTCCCGCAGCTCCGCGGCGTCGTCGCAGGCGTGCAGGTGCGGCTCGCGGTAGACGATGATGCGATCCGGGAGGTCGCCGAAGCCGTACCGGTCGCGCTCGGTGAGGGCGAGCCCGTCGTAGAGGCCCAGCAGATCGAGGCTGCCGTCCTCCGGGCGGTCTTCGACGACGAAGACGACGTTCTCGAGCCCGTCGAGCATCGCGGCGGGCAGGAGCTCCAGCTCGTTGGCGACGAGGTCTTCGAAGGCTTCGGCATCCATCTCGATCACGGAAGCGGCTCCTGTCGGCGGTCGGGCTGCCGGCGGCGGGCCGGCGCGCACGTCATCATGACTCCAGACTATGACGACGCCGTGATGACGCCGGTGACGAGGGACACCACCATGGCGACGACGAAGGCGTTGAACGCGAACGCGAGCGCCGTATGGCTGCGTACGGCGCTCAGGCTCGCGCGCGTGCGCGGCGTGCCGGCCGACAGGGCGCCCACCGACGAGACCATGACGGCCATCGAGACGAAGTCGATGAAACGCGGCTCCTCGTCGATGTCGAACTCGATGCGCTCGCCCGCCGCATGCAGGCGGAAGTACCGCAGGGCGAACGCGTAGGTCATCGTCGTCCACGCCCCCGCCGTGGTCATGACGATGAGCGCCGGCATCCAGAGCTCTCCCGACCGCGGAACGACGAGCGACCCCACGATGGAGACGAGAAGGGCGAGGGATGCCGCCCCGAGGGCCCAGTCGAGCGTTCCGCCGAACCCGAAGAAGCTGGCCAGCGGACCGGGCTCACGATCGTGCTGCCGGGCTGCGATGCGCGCCGCCTCGGCAGGGTCGGCGCGCGCGAACAGGCGGTGCGTCCACACGATGTAGACGGCGAAGAAGGTCGACAGCGCGACCGCCGCCGCCGCGAACAGGGTCGTCAGATCGGCGTCGTCGCCGCGCAGCGTCGTGCCTTCGAGGGCCGACACCACGACGATCACGAGCGGGGCCACCAGCGCGACGAGCGACGCCATGTGGCCGCGGAAGTTGTCGTCGTAGCGGAGCGGGATCTCCCCGGGCCTGCGTCGATGCCACATCCGCCGATTTTAAGCGGCAGAGCACGGTGCGCCGGAGGACGGCGAACGGGGCGTGCAGCCGTCGTCATGCCGACGACCACTGCACGCCCCGTTCCGCTGCGCGCTCTTGGGGTCCCTACGTAGCACGTTCGCCAACTTTGCCCCGCGACTAAACACCCTGGTCACACGGTGGAAGCGGGGTGTCTACCGGGTCTCGCAGAGGCCGGAAAACGGCTCGATTCGGGACTCCCGAGGCCCCGTGGTGCGGAGGACTGAAAATCTTCAAACTTTTCCACCGCCTCCGAGGTCGACCGTCTCGTGGACAACTATCGCAGCGGAGCGAGTGTCAACGAGCTGGCCGAGCGGTACGGCGTGCACCGAGCCACGGTGTCAGCACACCTGACCCGCCGCGGGGTGTCGAGGCGTCGTCCGGGCCTCGGAGTCGAGGAAGCGGCGGAGGCGGTCAAGCTCCACCTCGGTGGTGTCTCGATGCGAGCGATCGCGCGAAGCATGGGCGTGGACCGGAACTCGATACGTCGCGCCCTGGTCGAAGCATCCGCGATCAGTGCGTGAGTTGAGGGTGGCCCGTCGTCCGCCTCGGCTCGCCGACTCCAGCTTCTCCTTAGCTCATGTCGACCTCCATCGTCATGTCGAACTGAACCGCCCACAATGGAGCAGGGTTTTCGAATGCGGATCGACCGAGGGGCGGTGCGTAGAGCTCTGTTGTACTCAGGAGTGGAAACTACAAGGTTGAGACTCTGGGGGTGCTATCGGGCAGCGGCCTCACGCACGGCCTTGTAGGCCAGGCCGTCGAGTGCCTTGAGGAGTCCGTTGAAGTCGACCACGAGCTTGCGTGGGTCGGTGTCGAGATCGAACCTTGCGTACCAGGTGCGCATCTCCGCGCGGACATCCTCGGCTTCAGGGCTGCGGTCGAGTTGGCTGCCGATCTCCTCTATTAGTGTGACGACGTCCTCCCGTCGGGCTTGGCTTTCGTGAGTGCGCGTGAAGTCCCTCTTGGCGCGGTTGATGCGGCTGGAGATTTTCTGGACAGACTCGGCTCGCTCGGCTTTCCGCTGGCACAGGGCGATGTGCTTGAGTAGTAGGCGGAAGTTCCCGATCGCGGTCTCGCTGTCGTCCTTGGTTGCCTTGAGATCGGCGACTGTGCCTGTCAAGGCATCGATCGTGGCGCGTGCGAACGCCACTTTGTCCAGGTGGAAGGTTGGGATTTCCGTCTTTGAGGCGATGGCCTTCTCGAGGAACTTTAGGATGCCGGAGTTCGTCGGCACCTTCCCGTCGGAACCGGTTGCGCTCGGGTAGACGTTCTCAGCGGTCAGTTCGAGGTCGAGCGGGCTTACGTTCGGAACGAACTCCCGGCAGTAGATCGTGGCCGCGAGGACTGCGACGTTGAACGGGACGATGTCCTCAATTCCTGCGATGCCGAGCGGATTGTCTGTCACTAGGCCCGCGAGGTCGTCTTGTGCAAGTTGAAGGACCAAATCTGCGTCGATGAGCTTGTCACCGTACGCGCCGCCTGCAGCGAGGTCGTCCTTCGCTTCGTTGCCGGCTTTGTCGTTGTCGAGGAGAGCAACGACGGGTGGCTTGTCGATGTCGCGCCCACGGGCCAGGTAGACGAGGTAAGGGATGTGGCGGGTACCGCCGGCGGGAACGATGGTGATGTGATTCAAGTCGAGTCGGTCGCGATCGGCGACGCCGAGCTTCTTCAGCCAACGTGACGCACCGGCGATGAGTACCTGGTCGGACGGTCCTTCGACTATGAGGTTGCAGTTGCCGATGAAGGTGGTCTCGGCGACGAAGCTACCAAACGCGGACCGCAGCGGCTCGTAGTGGTTCGCGGAGCTGCTGGTGACGACACGGGTGCCTTCGTCGTACTCGCCCTTCTCGACGACGCGGATGCGGTCGGCTTCGTTCTTATCGATGAGGAAAGGTGAGTGCGTCACGTATACGACCTGGACAGGGTCGCGACCTGCGTCCTTGGGGTCGGCGAAATCGTCGAACACCCGAAGCAGGTCCTGTTGGCCTGAGGCCGACAGGAACTGGTCAGGTTCGTCCATAAGGAGGATTTCGGGGCGACCGTCGGGCCGTACTTCGTGGGCGAGGTACTGGACGAAATACGACAGGAAGTACTTCAATCCGGCGCTGCGCTCGTCGAACCCGTAGGTGCGTCCGGTTCGGTCACGAATCATGAAGACGAGGTCGAACTCGTACAATGAGACGAACAGCTCGAACTGCGAGTCCTGGGACCACCAGTGAGGAAAGTCGAGGGCTTTCGCGAGTTCGCTGTTGATAGTGTCAACGATGCTGTTCGCGTAGCCGTTCTTCTTTTTCACATGGTCCTGGAGCTCCTTGACGAGTTCCTTCTTGATGCCGGCGACCTTGAATATGAGATCGGCGGCGAGCTTGTACATCTCGACCTCCTCCTCGGTGGCCTGACGAACGGGCCGAAATAGCTTGGAGATCGCGCCGGCATTGCTCGTGATGGTCTGATCGGACTCGAACCAATCGTTGTGCTTCTGGAATCCATCCCAAAGCTCCCGCAGGAGGTCCCGGCCCAGCGGTGCGGCCTTATTGCCCGAGACGAGGTAGTCCAGGGGTACGCTGTCTGGGAGTGGAACGTCAGCGTCGATACGGAACGGAACGGGTACACCGAGTTCTGCGAGCGCGGTGGGTTTCTCGACACGTTCCGGGCCGGTCCAGTTGTCCTTTTGCCTCACGTAGACTCGGAACTTCGGCGTATCGTTCATCCGGAAGAAGGCGACCCGCTCGACATCGTGAAGACCGCTGTGCCCCGAGATGCTCTCGATCAGTTTGACCGTCTCATCTGAGATGTCAGTGAAAACCATGCCAAACTCAGGGAGCACGATGTCGTTGTGGACGCCAAAGAACCGAGAGTAGCGGCAGAAATCACTGCGCTCGAACCCTTTGCCAGTTAGCGCGGCTTCGGTGGCACTCAGGATCTGGGACTTTCCGGACTCGTTCGCGCCGACGATGGTCGTGATGCCCGGTCGGAGCTTGATCCGGACGAATGGGTAGTCCCCCTCGGGCGTGGAATCCCACGGGTCAGGCTCGTACTTCTCACCCGATGCCCGAATGAAGTCGTAGTTGAGCGACCGATAGAAACGTGCATATATGCAGTGAAGTTTCATTTGGTGTCCTGTCTTGGGTCAGTGTGAAGACTCTGCCACGGATCCGACGTTGTGCGGCTCAAGACGAGGACTCAGCTTGCGAGCCGGTTGGATGGCTGATGCCGCCGTCTGCGCAGTCCAAGGTGCGTCATTCCGCCACTTGTGACTCAACGTACGCCGAAGGCCGCCGAGGAAGGCTCGAGACGAGAAAACCCGGCCCCAGAGGGGCCGGGTGGTGTGACTCAAGAGTAGCAGCGCCACGGCTCTGGTTACCAGGGTTGTGGTTTGACGATGCGCGTGCCGATGGTCGGCGCGAGCTGGTGGGCGTACCAGTCGGAGGGCTGCATCTGGTACCACCAGTGGTTCCCGACGCCGTCGCTGTGCGCGCCGGCGAGCTTGCCCGCACGGTAGCCCTTGGTGGGGTTGACGAGGCCGATCGACACTCGATCTCGCGCGAAGGCGATCGGGTAGGCCAGGTCGCTGTCGTTGGAGATCACCACGGCCGCGTCCACCGCCTCGGTAAGCACATCGATGAGGAGATGAGAAGCGACGTTGACATCGGAACCCTTCTCTTCGCGGCGTGCGACCGAAGCCATGAACCTGGCGTCTGGGACGTCGTGCTCGGCCCCGTCCTGCACCATCAGCGGCCACTGGGGATGACTGATGACCGGCTTGCCGTTGCGGCCGGCGATCGCGAGTGGCGCTGTGGCGACCCGCGCGACGTAGTTGCCGTAGCTGATTCGAGTGGCCGAGCCGGAGCGTTCCAGCGCTCGGAGGTAAACGTCCTGTTCGCGTTGCCCGACGGGGTTGCTAGCTCCGCTCACACGCGCAGTGCAGTAGGTGACCGTCTCGATGATCGGGTCTTGCCAGCGTGAGTGCGTCACGATCAGGTCGGAGGCAAGCGCCTTCAGGTTGAGCCACCGCCACCCGGGGGTCGAGCGACCGCACCAGCCGCGACCGCCGTAGTACAGGTTGTACCCGTCGATGTAGACGCCGACTCGCATGACTCAGACCGTAGGCGGAGGGTCCGACACTCGCCGAGGCTCGACCGGCATGCAACACGCGGGAAGAATAGGAGCAATGAACGACCGAGTGGTTGACGATCCCGCGCCGGCGGTCGATCGCGCAATGGTCAGGAAGCTGATCGACGACCTCGCCCATTTCTCACCCGCCCAGGTATGGATGGTCGAGCTCTCGCGACGTGATCCGAAGTCCGATGAACCCTTGGCCTCCGGCGAGAAGCCAGAGAGACATCGCGCTGGAGGGAGCCGGCAACGAGACGCCATCGAGGGACGGACGCGGTCTCACCGGAGCGATCGGCGAGGTGCGCGTCAGAGGCATTCACTTCCGCTCCCGGCAGGGACCACGCAGGCACTACTTCCGCCGCTTGTGGCCGACTACGCGGACGGTCTGACTCAGGTTCAGATCGCGGAGAAGCATGGGATCCATGTCCAGACGGTTCGGAAGCGGCTCATCGCCGCTGGCGTTGACACGCGCATTCGTCTCCGGGCGTTGAACGACGACGAGATAGGTGCGGCTCTGGTCACGACAGGCGAGGGAGCAAGCATCAGAGAGATCGCCCGCGGACTCGGCGTCGCGCATACGACACTGGCCCGATCATTGGCACATCGTCACGAGATACCGAAATCACCATCGCGCACCACGAAGGCGGGGTCGCGGACCTCGACGACGTCGGTCCGGGCACGGCGATCACCATTGCGCACCAGCACGGAAACAATGTCTGACCAGGACAAACGCAAGAATCAAACCAGCCCCAGCATCGAGATGCTGGGGCTGGACCCTGGGTGAGTAACGGGACTTGAACCCGCGACCCCCTGGACCACAACCAGGTGCTCTACCGACTGAGCTATACCCACCATGTGCCCGTCACCGGGCAACCAGAAGATTCTCTCACAAACCGGAGGCGAACGACGACACCGTCGCCGCGGCCGTGTCGCGGGCCTCTTCGCTCGTGGGTCCGGGCTCGGGGACGAAGACCGCCTGACGGTAGTAGGCCAGCTCGCGGATCGACTCCATGATGTCGGCGAGGGCGCGATGGCCGCCGTCCTTCGACGGCGCCTGGAAGTAGACACGCGGGTACCAGCGGCGCGAGAGCTCCTTGATGCTGGACACGTCGACGTTGCGGTAGTGGAGCCATCGGTCGACCTGAGGCATGTACTTGGCGAGGAACATGCGGTCGGTGCCGATCGTGTTGCCGGCCAGCGGCGCCTTGCCCTCGGGTGCGAAGCGCCGGATGTAGGCGAGGGTCTCGGCCTCGGCCTCGGCGAGCGGGACGCCGTGCGGGATCTCGGCGAGCAGCCCCGACTTTTCATGCATCGCGGTGACGAAGTCGCCCATGTTCTCGAGCGCCGCCGCGCTCGGCCTGATGACGATCTGGAACCCGGCATCGAGCTGTCGCAGCTCGAAGTCGGTCACGACGACGGCGATCTCGACCAGCTCATCGACCGCGAGGTCGAGACCGGTCATCTCGCAGTCGATCCAGACGAGGCGATCGTTCTCTGCGGCACTGACCATGCGGACCATCCTAATGACGGCGTCAGACACGCACTCCGGCGGCGCTACTCTGGATGTCTGCACGTCTGTTCGTGCGTGCGCATGCCCCCGTAGCTCAGTGGATAGAGCGGCGGCCTTCTAATCCGCGGGTCACAGGTTCGAATCCTGTCGGGGGCGCCAGCACGGCCGAACCACGTCTACCGGCTCAGGCGCAGGCACTCGACGGCCTCGTCCGCCGACCAGAACTCGCCGATCGTGCGGAACGACCGCGTCGGCGCGTGGAACCGCTGCGCGCGAAAGCGGATGTCGTCGCTCTGCGCGTGCCGTTCGAGATGTCCGAGCACGCGGCCCCGGCGATCGAGCACCCGCCATCTCCGCTCGCCGACGGCGATGAGCGTCGCGTTCGGCGGTGCCGCCGGCACCGAGGTTCTCTCCAGAAGTGCGACCATGACTGCTCTCTTCTGAGGAGAACATACGTGCGACCTCCGACATCGATCCGACGGCCCGGACGGCCGCTGCGACGCCTACGATGGGAACGTCAATCCCAAGGAGATCTCATGGAGACCTACACCCTGGCCGGTGGCTGCTTCTGGTGCCTCGACGCGGCCTACCGCGCGCTGCGCGGGGTCGAGAACGTCGAGTCGGGCTATGTCGGCGGATCGGTGCCGAACCCCACCTACGAACAGGTCTGCACGGGGACGACGGGGCACGCCGAGGCCGTACGAGTGACCTTCGACCCCGCCGTGATCCCCGGCGACGTCATCCTCGACGCGTACTTCACGATGCACGACCCGCGTCAGGCGAACGGTCAGGGCAACGACATCGGGCCGCAGTACCGCTCCGCCATGTTCCCCGTCGACGACGAGCAGCGCGCCGCGTTCGAGGCCGCGAAGGAGCGCGCGTCCGAGTGGTGGGGCGGCGGTCTCGTCACGACCTTCGAGGACCCGGAGCCGTTCTACCCGGCCGAGGACTACCACCAGGACTTCTTCGCGAAGAACCCGGGCCAGGGCTACTGCCTCGCGGTCGCCGTGCCGAAGGTGAACAAGGTGCGGGCGCGCTTCGCCGACTACGCGCTCGCCTGAGTCCTCGTCCCCAACCGCCTTTTTCTGCGATCTGTCCTCAGATCCGCCCGATCGCGCTCCGCGGCGCCGGGCGGCGATCGACGATGTGAGTGCTCCGGCACCCGCCCAGGGCACACGGGTGCCGGAGCAGCCGGGGACCGTCCCCGGACTCTACGAGAGGACACGCATCATGCACGATCGCATCACCGTCGTCGGCACGGTCGCCACCGTTCCCGAACGGCGGCGCACCAGCACCGGCGCGCCCGTCATCAGCTTTCGCCTCGCGAGCACGCACAGCCGCCTCGATCCGCAGACCCGGCAATGGGTGCAGGAGCAGACCAACTGGTACACGGTCAGCGCGTTCCGCTCGCTCGCGGAGCACGCGCTGGTCTCGTTCCACAAGGGCCAGCGCGTGATCGTGGCGGGTCGCTTCCGGCTGCGCGAGTGGGAGGCGAACGGCAGGCAGGGGCGCGAGGCCGAGATCGAGGCCGACGCGCTCGGCCACGATCTGCTGTGGGGCACGACGGCGTACGCGCGCGACGAGTCGCACGCACCGCAGACCCTGCACGCCGCTCCGCAGCATCCCCTCGATGGGGCCGCGCCCGTGGCCGACGCGTGGGCGCCGCCGCCGGCGGGCGACACGCCCGAGGAGAGGCCCGCTCTCGTCTCCGTCGCCGCGAGCGCACCGCCGACCGCGGGCGACTGGCACGCGCGCACGGGCCCGGACGACGAGGTGCCGTTCTGAACGCCGGACGTCGCGCGTGCACGGCGGGGAGTCTCTCTAGACTCTCCGCTGTGCCCCTTCGACATCCTCGCGCCCTGCGCAGGGCCGCCTCGCTGATCGGCGCCGCCGTGGGCGTCGCGCTGATCCTCAGCGCGTGCACGCCGACCGACGAGCCCGCGCCGGTGCCGACGAGCACGCGCACCGCGACGCCCACCGAGCCGACGCCGGAGCCGACCCCCTCGGGTCCCGTGCTCGTCGCCGACGGCACCGCGGTCGACAACCTGCCGATCTTCGAGGTCACGGTGCAGGCCGTGGCGGGCTCCGACGCACGCATGGCCGCCGGAGCGTACACGGCCGCCCTCGTCGCCGCGGGATTCGGCGCGGAGACCGTTCAGGCCACGGCCGACCGCACGAGCGTCGGCGACCCGGTCGACAGCCTCCAGATCGCCGTCGGCTGGGCGGGGGAGTGCCTGCTCGCCCACATCCCCGCCGGCGATGCCGGCGCCGTCGTGACGATCGTGCCCGCGCTCGCGTCGGGCGGATGCCTCGTGGGCGACGTCGCGGGCGCCGGCGGCTGAGGGCACACCGCGGGCGCCCGCTCCGGCCGCGTAGACTGGGACGCCTATGGCTGAGTACATCTACCAGATGGTCCGTGCCCGCAAGGCTGTGGGCGAGAAGCTGATCCTCGACGACGTGACGATGGCGTTCCTCCCGGGCGCGAAGATCGGCATGGTCGGCCCCAACGGGGCCGGAAAGTCGACGATCCTGAAGATCATGGCGGGTCTCGATCAGCCATCCAACGGCGAGGCGACGCTGACGCCCGGCTTCACCGTCGGCATCCTCATGCAGGAGCCCGAGCTCGACGAGTCGAAGACCGTGCTGGAGAACATCCAGGACGGCATCGCCATCAAGGCGAAGGTCGACCGCTTCAACGAGATCTCCGCGCTCATGAGCGATCCTGACGCCGACTTCGACGCGCTGCTGGCCGAGATGGGCACGCTGCAGGAGGAGATCGACGCGGCCGACGCGTGGGATCTCGACTCCCAGCTGGAGCAGGCGATGGACGCCCTGCGCACGCCCCCGTCGGACGCGCAGGTGAGCGTGCTCTCGGGCGGCGAGAAGCGCCGCGTCGCGCTGTGCCGCCTGCTGCTGCAGAAGCCCGACCTCCTGCTGCTCGACGAGCCCACCAACCACCTGGACGCCGAGAGCGTGCTCTGGCTGGAGCAGCACCTGCAGAAGTACCCCGGCGCGGTCATCGCGATCACGCACGACCGGTACTTCCTCGACAACGTGGCGGAGTGGATCGCCGAGGTCGATCGCGGCCGCCTCATCGGCTACGAGGGCAACTACTCGACCTACCTGGAGAAGAAGCGCGAGCGCCTCGAGATCCAGGGCAAGAAGGACGCCAAGCTCGCCAAGCGCCTCGCCGACGAGCTCGAATGGGTGCGGTCGAACGCGAAGGGCCGTCAGGCGAAGTCGAAGGCGCGACTGGCGCGCTACGAGGAGATGGCGGCCGAGGCCGAGCGCACGCGCAAGCTCGACTTCGAGGAGATCCAGATCCCGCCGGGTCCGCGACTCGGCAGCGTCGTGATCGAGGCGAAGAACCTGCAGAAGGGCTTCGACGGCCGCTCGCTCATCGACGGGCTCAGCTTCAGCCTGCCGCCGAACGGCATCGTCGGCGTCATCGGCCCCAACGGCGTCGGCAAGACGACCCTCTTCAAGACGATCGTGGGCCTCGAGCCGCTCGACGGCGGCGAGCTGAAGATCGGCGAGACGGTCAAGATCAGCTACGTCGACCAGAGCCGCGCCAACATCGACCCCAACAAGACGCTGTGGGAGGTGGTCTCCGACGGGCTCGACATCATCACGGTCGGCAAGACCGAGATCCCGTCGCGCGCGTACGTGTCGAAGTTCGGCTTCAAGGGACCCGACCAGCAGAAGAAGGCCGGCGTGCTCTCCGGCGGCGAGCGCAACCGCCTGAACCTCGCGCTCACCCTCAAGGAGGGCGGCAACCTGCTGCTCCTCGACGAGCCGACCAACGACCTCGACGTCGAGACCCTGCAGTCGCTCGAGAACGCGCTGCTCGAGTTCCCCGGCTGTGCCGTGGTCATCACGCACGACCGGTGGTTCCTCGACCGCATCGCGACGCACATCCTGGCCTATGAGGGCACGGACGAGCAGCCCGATCAGTGGTACTGGTTCGAGGGCAACTTCGAGGCCTACGAGCAGAACAAGATCGACCGTCTGGGCCCCGAGGCGGCGAAGCCGCACCGCTCGGCGCACCGGAAGCTCACCCGTGACTGAACCCGTGACGGGCGCTCGCCTGCACGTGCCCGTCCACCTGCGCTGGGGAGACCTCGACGCCTACGACCACGTCAACAACGTCTCGCTGCTCAAGCTGCTCGAAGAGGCCCGCATCCGCGCGATCTGGAAGGCGAGCGGCGGGCAGACCCACCCGACGGCGGTGGTCGAGCCCGAGGAGGTCTCCGGCGTGCAGACGGTGGTCGCGCGGCAGGAGATCGAATATCTCTCGCCGGTCCCGTACGGCCCCGAGCCGCTGGACGTCGAGCTGTGGTTCGGGCATCTCGGCGGCTCGAGCGCGGAGATCTGCTACGAGGTGTACAGCCCCGTCGGCGAGGAGCCGCGCACGCTCTACGCACGTGCGTCGGCCGTCCTGGTCGTCCTGAGCGCGGAGACGGGGAAGCCCGCGCGCCTCACGGAGCCGATGCGCACCGCCTGGACGGAGTACGCGGGCGCGCCGATCGCCTACGGCCGCCGCCGCTGACCGTCGCTCGCGGTCAGGACTGCGCCGGAACGCGCACCATCGACTCCTGGGCGACGCTGGCCACCAGGGTGCCGTCGCGGGTGTAGAGGTGGCCGCGGGAGAGGCCCCGGCCGCCTCTCGCGCTCGTGGACTCCTGTGCGTACAGCAGCCACTCGTCGGCACGGCCGAAGCGGTGGAACCACATCGCATGGTCGAGGCTCGCGCTCTTGAGGCCGGGATGGCTCCACGAGAGGCCGTGATTGCGCAACGTCGACTCCTGGATGGTGAGGTCGCTCATGTAGAGCAGCGCCGCGCGATGCACGTCGGGGTCGTCGGGAAGCCGGGCGGTGGAGCGGAGCCAGAGATGCTGCCGCGGACTGCGGTGCTCGGCAGGATGCTCATGGATCGCGCCCTCGACGTGGCGGATCTCCATGACGTCGCCGAGCAGGAAGCCGCCGCTGGCCGTGCGCATCGTGCGCTCGTTCTCGCGCCCGATCTCCTCGGGTCCCGGGATGCCCTCGGGCATGGGGGCCTGGTGCTCGAGGCCGGGACTCGAGGTCTGATAGGAGGCGATCATCGAGAAGATCGGCACGCCGTCCTGGTACGCCTGCACGCGGCGCGTGGCGAACGAGCGACCGTCGTGCAGGCGATCGACCGAGAAGGTGACCGTCTGCGTGTCGTCGCCGGGCCGCAGGAAGTACGCATGCATGGAGTGGGCCGCGTGATCCGCCGACACCGTGCGGCCGGCGGCCACGAGCGACTGGGCGAGCACCTGCCCTCCGTAGATGCGCCGATGCGGCATGAGCTGCGAGCGGCCGACGAAGATGTCCTCGGTCGTGCGGGCACCGACGTCGGAGAGCTCGAGCGTCTCCAGCAGGGTGATCGCCGCCCGGCCGTCGTGCCCCGAGTCAAGTGCGTTCACGGAGTCTCCTCGCGAATCTCTGGCCGTCGTGCTTGGTAGCTTAGTTCGGATGACCGAACGACTTCTCTTCGACAGCGCGCAGGCGGCGCGCGATGTCGTGACCTTCGCCGAGCGGGCCGCGCACGTGGGCGACGGGAACGTGCGGCTCCGTGCCGCCGGCGGGCTGCTGACCGTCAGCGCCGCGCCGCTGGCGCCGCAGACGCTGCTCGACGCGACGCCGACGGTGCTCGGCATGCGCGTCGCCGCCGTCGACCCCGAGCTGGTGTGCGACCTGGTCGTGGATGCGACCGGCCTCGCCGTGTCGGGGACGGCCGTCACGCTGCCCGAGACGGGCACGACGGCGAGCTGGGCGGGCATCTCGCCTCCGCGGGGCGGCTGGGAGGCGGTCGCCGAGATCCCGGCATCCCTCCTCGCATCGCGCGCGCAGGCGGGGATGGCCGAGGTCGCGGAGGCGCTGCCCGCGAGCCCGGGCGAAGAGGTCGTGCAGCGGGTGCGCGCGGACGTCTGGGGGAGACCGGACCCCGCTCTCGGCGGTCTCGCTCACGGGATCGCGTTCGCGGCCTTCGCGCTCGGGTTCATCGGCGGCGACGAGCCCGCGACGGTGCGACGCAGCGGTCCGTGGACGCGGGTGAGCCTCACCCGCGGCCACGTTCTCACCCGTGTCAGCGTGCGCGAGGGGCTGACGACCGTGATGCCTACCGGTCGGACGAGGCCGTAGCGGACGGCGTCGGCTCGAAGGTGTTCACGAGCGCGTGCGCGGCGCGCTGCAGGTAGTCCCACATCGTCTCCTCGTGCAGGGGGGAGAGCTGCACCTCGTCGAGCGCCGTGCGCATGTGACGGAGCCAGCGGTCCCGTGCGTCCGGGTTGACGTGGAACCCCATGTGCCGCAGGCGGAGCCGCGGATGCCCGCGCTGCTCGCCGTAGGCCGTCGGCCCGCCCCAGTACTGCTCCAGGAACATCCGCAGGCGCACGGCGGCGGGGCCGAGGTCCTCCTCCGGATACATGGGACGCAGCACCTCGTCCGCGGCGACCTCGCGGTAGAAGGCGTCGACGAGGCGCACGAACGTGTCGTGGCCGCCCACCTGCTCGTAGAACGTGCTCGGCTCGTCGCTCATTCGTCGTCCCCTTCCGCGGGCGCGTCGTCGTCGGGCGTCGCGCGCGTGTCGGCGTCGCGCCCCGGACGCTTCTTGGCCTTCCAGATGCCCTTGCCCGACGGCGGCGGGACGGGCGTCGGGCGCGTGCGCGGAGGATTCGCGCCGCGCACGCGCTGGGCGCCTTCGAGCCCCGTGAGCATGACGGAGCTCATCTGCGCCGATCCGACGCCCATCTCGTCGAACGCGCGCTTGAGCCGCACGCGCAGCTCGCCGGCGACGTCGTCCTTCGAGCCGGCGAGCGTCTTGATCACGAGCCGCATGACGAGCGCGTCGCCGGTGATCGACTCCAGGCCCCACACCTCCGGGTCTTCGAGGATGCGCGACCGCCACTTGGCGTCGTGCGCGAGGCCGCGGGCCGTGTCGAGCATCACCTGCTCGACGTCGTCGATGTCGGCGTCGACGGGCACCGTGAGGTCGATGATCGCGCGCGACCAGCCCTGCGACATGTTGCCGACGCGCGTGATCTCGCCGTTGCGCACGTACCAGAGCGTGCCGTTGACGTCGCGCACGTGCGTGATGCGCACGCTCACGTACTCGACGACGCCGGATGCCAGGTCGAGGTCGACGACGTCGCCGATGCCGACCTGGTCCTCGGCGACGAGGAAGATGCCGTTCAGCACGTCCCTGACGATGTTCTGCGCGCCGAAGCCGAGCCCCGCGCCGACGGCGGCGGTGAGCAGGGTGAACGAGCCCAGCGCGTTCGGCGCGATCGTCTGCACGACGAGGAGCAGCGCGATGACGACGAGCGAGACGTTGACGATGTTCTGCAGGATGGAGCCGAGCGTGCGCGTGCGCTGCACGAGGCGCATCGCCGACAGCGGCGACGACTCCAGCGCCTGCGTGTCGGTGACCTGCGCCTTGCTCTTCGCGCCGCGCACGATGCGCGTGACGACCCGCCGGATCACCAGCCGCAGGATCCACGCGGCGAGCACCGCGCCCACGATGATGAGGGCGACCTGGATCAGGTTGACGCCCGCCTTGCCCAGCCAGACGGCGACGTCGCCCCAGAAGCTCGGATCGAGCACGTCGGGAGCGTCGTCGGTGGTGTCGAGGGGACGCAGGATCATCCCGTCGATTTTAGTGACGTAGCCTCTGCGAAGGCTGATGCTCAGTCTTCGGGCGCCGAGCCCCGCGCATCGGGCGGCACGTGGCCGTGCCGGTGCGCGATGATCACGGCGTGCACGCGGTCGCGGGCGCCGAGCTTGGCGAGCACGCGGCCGACGTGCGTCTTCACGGTCGACTCGCCGAGATAGAGCTCCGCCGCGATCTCGGCGTTGGTCCGGCCGCGCGCGATCGCGCGATAGACGTCGCGCTCGCGGTCCGTCAGGGCGTCGGCGGGGTCCGGTCCGGGCGGCGACGGCGCGGCGGGATGCTCCACGAGCGTGTCGAGCAGACGGCGCGTGACGCTCGGCGCGAGCGTCGCGTCGCCCCGGTGCACGGCGTGGATCGCGGAGACGAGCTCCTGCCGCTGGGCATCCTTCAGGAGGAATCCGCTGGCGCCGGCGCGCAGGGCGCCGAGCACGTACTCGTCGAGGTCGAACGTCGTGAGCACGAGCACGCGCGACCGGGGCTGCTCCGCGACGATGCGCGCCGTCGCGGCGACGCCGTCGAGACGCGGCATCCGGATGTCCATCAGCACCACGTCGGGCAGCAGCCGACGGCACGCCTCGATCGCGGCCTCGCCGTCGGCCGCCTCGCCGACGACCTCGAGATCGGGCTCGGCGTCGAGCACGAGCCGGAACCCGAGCCGGATGAGCTCCTGGTCGTCGACGAGCAGCACGCGGATGCGCGAGGTCATGGGGCCTCCGGAACGGGTCGAGCGGCGTCCGGCGCGGGGGCGGCGCCGTCGGCCGAGAAGGGGAGATGCGCGTGCAGCCGCCAGCGACCGGGCGCGACGGGACCGCTCGAGAGCGTGCCGCCCACGTGCGCGACGCGTTCGCGCAGGCCGGTGAGGCCGTATCCGCCGCCGCTCGCCGAGGTCTGCTCGACGCCGTCGTTGCGGATCTCGACGGCGATCGCGTCGGCGAGCGACACGACGGAGACGTCGATGGACGTCGCGCGCGGCGCATGGCGCATCGCGTTCGTGAGCCCCTCCTGCACGATGCGGCCCAGCGCGAAGCGCACGGCCCGGGGCGCGTCGACGACGCCGGACAGCGTGAAGGTCACGGGGAATCCGGCCTGCCGCGCGCGATCGATCGCCTCGGCCACGGCGTCGTCGTCGACGGGGGAGAGCGGCGCGTCGCCGCGCTCGTCGCGCAGCACGCCGAGCATCGCCCGCATCTCGCGCAGCGCCGTGCGCGCGGTCGCGGCCGCCTGAGCGCCCGCCGCCCGCGCCCGCTCGCGGTCGTCGGTCGCCGCCGCGCCCTCCGTGAGCGCGACGATCACGGTGAGGGAGTGCGAGACGATGTCGTGCATCTCGCGGGCGATGCGCCGCCGTTCCGCGTCGGCGGCGAGCCGCGCCTGCTGGTCGCGTTCGACGAGCAGCTGGCGCGAACGGTCGATGACCGCCTCGAGGTAGCGCTTGCGGTTGCCGACGTTGACGCCGACGAGCGATCCTACGAGCGCCGAGACGGTGTGGGCGAGCACGGTGTTCGCACTGGCGGAGAAGGGCAGGAGACCCGCCGAGGTGGCGGCGGTCGCGACCACGAGCAGGGCGGTGGCGAGGATGCCGAACCCCGCCCAGCAGGCGCGCGACGAACGATACACGGCGAGCGTGTAGCAGGCGACCAGGACCGGCGACGAGCCGAACGGCGTGGCCGCGAGCAGGCAGGCCAGGCTCGTGCACAGCGCGGCGGCGAAGACGGCCCGCGGCCACCGGCGGCGCAGCACGAGCATCGCGCACGCGGCGATCATGACGACGCCGAGCACGCCCGTGGTCAGGGGCGCGGACACCGTGCGCACGTTGGACGCGACGACGGTCGACGGCAGCGCGGTGAGGAAGACGACCAGCGCGACGAGCACGTCGGCGACGATCGGATGCCGGGCCCAGAACCTCCGGATGACGCCGGGCGGACGTGGCAGGCGCAGTCCGTCGTCGGTCCCGGCGGGACCGGCGACGGACTGCGGTGCTGCGGACATCGACCCGACTCTACGCGTCGCGTCGGCGCAGCACGCCCCAGGCCGCGACGAGCCCCGCGACGATCCAGACGGCGACGCCGAGCAGCGCGGGTCCGTCGGCGAGGCCGTACTCGTCGCCGACGCTGGTCAGCGACTGCGCGAGGTTCATGGGGAGGTACTGCGCGATGTCGCGCACCCACTGCCACGCCGGGTCGCCGTAGGGGAAGCTGGCCGCCACGATCGGCAGCACGAACATCACCGCGATCGTCGCCGAGATGGCGCCGGCGCCGCTGCGCAGGAGGAACCCGAAGGAGAGGCCGATGAGCGTGAACATCACCATGCTCAGCGCACCGCCGAGGATCGGTAGCACCGACTGCGCGGGGTCGGACCAGTCGACGGGCTCCCTGAGGATCGGTGCTGTGACGGCGACCGAGAGGAGGAACACGACGAGGCTCACGACGAACATGAGCGTCGCCGTGACGATCGCCTTGGCCACGAGGACGGCGCCACGACGGGGCGCGGCCGTGAACGTGGACCGGATCATGCCCGTCGAGTACTCTCCCGTGATCGCGATGGCGCCGAGGATGCCGGCGAGCAGCATCGTGAACTGCAGCGGCGAGACGATGGCCATGATGGGCATGTAGCCCGGCCCGAAGTCGTTCGCCGCGCTCGCCATCATGGCGGAGACCGCGACGGACAGCACCGCGACGATGCCGACCGACCACCAGGTCGACCGCAGCGTGGAGAGCTTGATCCACTCGGCCCGCAGCAGGTGCGGGAAGGTGAGGCGGGGTGCCGGCGCGTTCGTCGCGTCGAGCGGCGTTCCGGCGGTGACGGCGGTCATGCGAGCTCCTTGGTGCGGTATTCGACGGCCTGCTCGGTGAGGGCGAGGTACGCCTCCTCGAGCGACCCGGTGGTGGGCGTCAGCTCGTGCAGGGCGATGCCTCGCTCGGCCGCGGTGTCGCCGATCTCGGCGGCCGTGAGGCCCGTGACGACGAGCTCGTCGGCCGACGGCGCCGCGATCTCGACGGCCGGACGGGCGAGCGCCTGGGTGAGCTCGGCGGCGCGCGGGCTGCGCACGCGCACGACGCTCGTCGTCCACGCGCGCACGAGGTCGTCGATCGGCGCGTCGGCGAGGACCTTTCCCCGCCCGAGCACGATGACGTGGTCGGCGGTCTGCGCCATCTCGCTCATCAGGTGGCTGGAGAGCAGCACGGTGCGACCCGCGGCGGCGTGACGCCGCACGAGCTGGCGGACCCAGCGCACGCCCTCGGGGTCGAGGCCGTTGACGGGCTCGTCCAGGATGAGGGTCTGCGGGTCGCCCAGGAGGGCGGCCGCGATGCCGAGCCGCTGTCCCATGCCGAGCGAGAAGCCGCCGGCGCGCTTGCCCGCGACGGACCCGATGCCGGTGAGCTCGATCACCTCGTCGACCCGGCGGCGGCTGATGCCGTGCGTCGCGGCCATGGCCCGCAGGTGGTTGCGGGCGCTGCGGCCCGTGTGCACGGCCTTCGCGTCGAGCAGCACGCCCACCTCGGTGAGCGGTGCCGGCAGGCTCGCGTACGACTGGCCCGAGACCGTGACGTGACCCGCCGTGGGGCGGTCGAGCCCCACGATCATGCGCATCGTGGTCGACTTGCCCGCGCCGTTGGGCCCGAGGAAGCCGGTCACCTTGCCGGGCTGCACGGTGAAGGAGACATCCGCCACGGCGGTCTTGTCCCCGTACCTCTTCGTGAGATTCTCTGCGACGATCATGCCCTCGACGCTACGTCGCGGTCGTGTCGCCCCGCGTCCGCCTGCGGTACCGATGTCGGTCTCCGGCATCCCCCTCGCGACGGACGCCCGCGACGATATGATGGATTCATCATGCCGTTCAGTCAGCGCCAGCGCCCCCTCTACGAGGTGAAGGCCAACCTCTTCAAAGGGCTCGCCCACCCGTTCCGCATCCGTGTGCTCGAGCTGCTCGCGGCGTCGCCCGAGGTGAGCGTCGCAGAGCTCCAGCGCGAGACGGGCCTCGAGGCCTCCCATCTGTCGCAGCATCTCTCGGTGCTGCGCCGGCACCGGCTGGTCGAGGCCGAGCGGCGGGCGAGCCACGTGTACTACCGGCTCGCGGATCCGCGCGTCGCGGATCTGCTCGCGGTCGCGCGCGGCCTGCTCCTCGGCATCCTCGAGTCCGACGGCGCGCTGCTCGACGACGCTCAGGGGCTCCCCGCCATCGGCGGGACCGCGGCATGAGCGTGCGCGGTCAGGTGCTGTCGCTGCTGCCCTCGCGCGCCGACTACCGCGGGCTCGGCCGCACCTGGCGGGGAGATCTGCTGGCCGGCCTGACGGTCGGCATCGTCGCGCTGCCGCTCGCCCTCGGGTTCGGGATCAGCTCGGGCCTGAGCGCGGAGGCGGGGCTCGTGACCGCCATCATCGCGGGACTGGTCGCCGCGGTCTTCGGCGGCTCGCACGTGCAGGTCTCGGGCCCCACCGGCGCGATGGTCGTCGTGCTCGCGCCCATCGTCGCCGCGCACGGCGCGGGCGCCGTGGCCGTGGTGTCGATCATGGCGGGTCTCATCGTGCTCGCGGCCGGCGCGCTGCGACTCGGGCGAGCGGTCTCGTTCATCCCGTGGCCGGTCATCGAGGGCTTCACCCTGGGCATCGCGGTCATCATCTTCCTGCAGCAGGTGCCCGCGCTGACCTCGCCGCACACGCCCGCCGCGGGCGAGCACAGCGCGAACGCCGTCGTCGCCGCGATCGAGTCTCTCAGCGCGGCGCAGCCGGCCTACCTGCTCTGGGCGCTCGGCGCGGTCGCGATCGTCGCGGCCTGCATGCTCCTCGCCCCGCGCATCCACTCGTCGCTGCCCGGCTCGCTCATCGGCATCGTCGTGGTGACGCTGCTGCTCCTGGTCGTGCCCGCGCCGCTCGCGCGCATCGGCGAGCTGCCCTCGTCGCTGCCGGCGCCGGCGATCCCCGCCTTCGACGCCGCGCTGCTGTCGTCGCTCGTGCTCCCCGCGCTCACCGTCGCGGCGCTCGCGGCCATCGAGTCGCTGCTCTCGGCCCGCGTGGCGGCCTCGCTCGCCGACACGGGACCGTACGACGCCGATCGCGAGCTCGTCGGCCAGGGGCTCGCGTCCGTCGCGTCCGGGCTCTTCGGGGGGATGCCGGCGACGGGCGCGATCGCCCGGACCGCCGTGAACGTGCGCTCGGGGGCGCGCACCCGCGTCGCCTCGTCGTTCCACGCCGTCGTGCTGCTGCTCGTCGTGCTCGTCGCCGCCGGCCCCGTCGGCACCATCCCGCTCGCCGCCCTCGCGGGCGTGCTGATGGTGACCGCCGTGCGCATGGTGCACGCCGCGACGGTGCGCTCGATCCTGCGCTCCACGCGCGCCGACGCGGCCGCCTTCGTGCTCACCGCCCTCATCACGGTCGCGTTCGACCTCATCGTCGCGGTCGTCATCGGCGTCGTCGTCGCGGGGTTCTTCGCGCTGCGCAACCTGTCGCGCTCCAGCGCGGTCGCGCGCGAGCCTCTCGGAGACCCGCGTCCCGGCGACGAGCGGATCGCGCTCATCCGCTTCGACGGCCCGCTCATCTTCGCGGCCGCCGATCGCGTCTTCGACGAGGTGAACCGCCTGCGCGACGTCTCCGTCGTGATCCTGCGGATGTCGCAGCTCGAGCTCGTCGACGCCACGGGAGCCCGCGTGCTCGGCGACATCGTCACGACCCTCGAGCGGCGCGGCGTCACGGTGCTCATCAAGGGCGTGCGGTCGGGGCACCACGAGCTCTTCCGCACCGTGGGGGTGCTCGCGTCGCTGCGACACCACAAGCACCTGTTCACCGACCTCGACGCCGCGATCGCGCACGCGCGCAGTCACATCGACCGAGAACGAGACGCGTCGAGCGCATAGGCTTGACGGGTTGTCCCGCGCCACCCGCGCCGCATCGATCACAAGGGAGCCACACGTGCCCGGAGAGAACCTCACCCGCGTCGAGGCGCAGCAGCGCCGCGCGATCGTCGACACGCAGTCCTACGAGGTCGCGCTCGACCTCACGCGGGGCGCCGAGGTGTTCGGCTCCCGCACGGTCGTGCGCTTCACGGCGGCCGAGGGTGCGGCGACCTTCATCGACCTGATCGCCCGCGAGGTGCGCGAGATCACGCTCAACGGACGGGCGATCGACCCGGCCTCCGCGTTCGCCGACTCGCGCATCGCGCTCGACGGCCTCGGCGCCGAGAACGAGCTCGTGGTCGACGCCGACTGCCTCTACACGAACACGGGGGAGGGCCTGCACCGCTTCGTCGACCCCGTCGACGGCGAGGTGTACCTGTACTCGCAGTTCGAGGTGCCCGACTCCCGGCGCGTGTTCGCGGTGTTCGAGCAGCCCGACCTGAAGGCGACGTTCCGGTTCACGGTCACCGCCCCCGAGCCGTGGAAGGTCGTCTCCAACTCGCCCACGCCCGAGCCGCAGCGCCACGGCGACGGCACCGCCACCTGGGCCTTCGAGCCCACGCCGCGCATCTCGTCGTACATCACGGCGCTCATCGCCGGCCCCTACGAGGCGACGTTCTCGGAGCTGACGAGCGCGTCGGGCCGCGTCGTGCCGCTGGGCGTCTACGGGCGCCGGAGCCTGTGGCAGCACCTCGACGCCGACTACGTGTTCGAGAAGACCCGTCAGGGCTTCGCCTACTACGAGGAGAGGTTCGGCGTCCCCTACCCGTTCGCCAAGTACGACCAGCTGTTCGTGCCCGAGTTCAACGCGGGCGCGATGGAGAACGCGGGCGCCGTCACGTTCACCGAGACCTACGTGTTCCGCTCCAAGGTGACGGATGCCGTCAAGGAGCGCCGCGTCGTCACGATCCTGCACGAGCTCGCGCACATGTGGTTCGGCGACCTCGTCACCATGAAGTGGTGGAACGACCTGTGGCTCAACGAGTCGTTCGCCGAGTGGGCGTCGACGATCGCGACCGCCGAGGCGACCGAGTGGACCGAGGCGTGGACGACCTTCAACGCGATGGAGAAGACCTGGGCGTACCGCCAGGACCAGCTGCCCTCGACGCACCCGGTCGTCGCCGAGATCAACGACCTCGAAGACGTGCAGGTCAACTTCGACGGCATCACCTATGCCAAGGGCGGCTCGGTGCTCAAGCAGCTGGCCGCGTGGGTCGGGATCGAGGCGTTCTTCGCGGGCGTGTCGGCCTACTTCCAGAAGCACGCGTGGGGCAACACCGAGCTGTCCGACCTGCTCGTCGAGCTGGAGGCGACGAGCGGCCGCGAGCTGACCACGTGGTCGAGGAAGTGGCTCGAGACGGCCGGCGTCAACACGCTCTCGCCCGAGGTCCGCACCGACCTCGACGACGTGATCACGCGGTTCGCGGTCGTGCAGACGGCGCCCGCCGACTACCCGACGATCCGTCCGCACCGCCTGGGCGTCGGCTTCTACTCGCTGCAGGACGGCGCGCTCGTGCGCACGCACCACGTCGAGATCGACGTCGACGGCGACCTCACCGAGGTCCCCGCGCTCGCGGGCGTGCGGCGCCCCGATCTCGTGCTGCTCAACGACGACGACCTCGCCTACGCGAAGATCCGCCTCGACGAGCGATCGCTGGAGACCGCGATCGCCCACATCGGGGACATCAGCGACCCGCTCGCACGCTCCCTCGTGTGGGGCGCGGCGTGGGACCAGACGCGCGACGCGGAGTCGTCGGCATCCGACTACATCGATCTCGTGCTGCAGGGCATCGGCGCCGAGACGGAGTCGACGACGGTGCGCACGACGCTCGCGCAGCTGCAGCTCGCGGCGAACGCGTACGTCGACCCCGCCGATCGCGACGCGTCGCGCGAGCGCGTCGCCGACGGGCTGTGGCGGCTCGCGCAGGACGCCGACGCGGGCAGCGACAGCCAGCTGCAGTTCGTGACGGCCTTCGCGTCCGCCGCCGCGACGCCCGCGCAGTGGGAGCAGGTGCGCGCGCTGCGCGAGGGCGCCACGACGCTCGACGGCCTGGAGATCGACGCCGACCTGTCGTGGCAGCTGCTCGTGTCGCTCGCCGCGGGCGGCCTCGTCACGAGCGCCGACATCGACGCCGCGCTGGCCGCCGACAACACCGCGAAGGGCGGCGAGTTCGCCGCGCAGGCGCGCGCGGCGCTGCCTGCGCCGGAGGCGAAGCAGGCCGCCTGGTCGTCGCTCGTCGACAGCGCCGACCTGCCGAACACGATCGTGCGCTCGGCCGCGCTCGGCTTCGTCCACCCCGCGGGCGTCGAGACGCTGCGCGCGTTCGTCGCCCCCTACTTCGACATGCTGCTGCCCGTGTGGAACGAGCGCACCTATCAGATCGCGAGCTACCTCATCACGGGCCTCTACCCGGCGCCCCTGGCCGACGTCACGCTGCGCGACGCGACCCGGGCCTGGCTCGACGAGAACGACGACGCGCCCGCCGCGCTGCGCCGCCTCGTCGCGGAGAACCTCGCCGGCGTCGAGCGTGCCCTGGCCGCCCAGGCGCGCGACGCCGAGTGATCGCTTCATAGGATGGAATCCATGCGCATTCACATCGCCACGGATCACGCCGGCCTGGAGTTCTCCACACAGCTGCAGCAGCACCTCGCCGCTCAGGGACACGAGGTCGTCGATCACGGTCCGATCGAGTACGACCCGCTCGACGACTATCCGGCGTTCTGCATCCGCGCCGCGCAGGCCGTCGCCCGCGACCAGCAGGCGGGCATCGAGACGCTGGGCGTCGTGTTCGGCGGCTCGGGCAACGGCGAGCAGATCGCGGCGAACAAGGTGCGCGGCATCCGCGCGGCCCTCGTCTGGAGCCTCGCGACCGCCGAGCTCGCCCGCGAGCACAACGACGCCAACGTCATCGCGATCGGCGCCCGTCAGCACACGTTCGAGGAGGCCGTGTCGTTCATCGAGCGGTTCATCGCGACGCCGTTCCCGGGCGAGGAGCGTCACGCGCGCCGCATCGCGCAGCTCGCCGACTACGAGGCCGACGGGACGCTCCTCCCCGACCCGCGCGCCTGATCGTCGCCCGATGCCCGAAGGTCACTCCGTCCACCGCATCGCTCGTCAGTTCGAGCGCAACTTCGTCGGCCGCCCGGTGTCGGCGTCGAGCCCCCAGGGCCGCTTCGCCGACGGCGCCGCCGTGATCTCCGGGCGCGAGACCGTGGCCGCACGGGCCGTGGGCAAGCAGATGTTCCTCGGCTTCGAGGACGACCTCTGGCTGCGCGTGCACCTCGGCATGTACGGCGCCTGGGACTTCGCGGGCGAGATCCTCGTCGACCCGACGATCGCATCGGCCAACGGGCGGATGGGACAGACGAACCAGCGCGGCACGGTGCTGCCCGCAGACGGCGACGAGCCCGTGTTCGACGTCGCGGGGGAGAACTCCCTGGCATCCATCGGCGCGCCCCGCCGCGCGCGCGGCCACGTGCGCATGAGCGAGCAGACCACGGGCCTCGGCGACGACGACGAATGGCCGCCGCCCGTCGTCGGCCAGGTGCGGCTGCGCCTCATGACCGTCGACACCTGCGCCGATCTGCGCGGCCCGACGACGTGCGCGCTGCAGACGCCCGACGAGATGCACACGACGATCGCAGGGCTGGGCCCCGATCCGCTCGTCGACGGCGACGCGGGCGAGGAGCGCTTCACGGCGGTCGTGCGACGCAAGCCGACGCCCATCGGCCTGCTGCTGATGGACCAGTCGGTCGTGAGCGGCATCGGCAACGTCTATCGCGCCGAGATGCTCTTCCGCGCGCGTCTCGACCCGCACACGCCCGGGCGCGACCTGCCGGAGGAGACCGTGCGGGGGCTCTGGCGCGACTGGGCGTACCTGCTGCCCATCGGCGTCGAGACCGGGCAGATGCTGACGATGGACGGGCTCGACGCCGACGCGCTGCGCCGTGCGATGGCGAACCGCGCCGACCGTCACTGGGTCTACCACCGCGCCGGCCTGCCGTGCCGCGTCTGCGGAACCGCCATCGTGCTCGAGGAGATGGCGTCGCGCAAGCTCTACTGGTGCCCCGGATGCCAGAGATGACCGCGTCGTCGCAGCGGGAGGAGACGGGCGGATGAGACAGAACCCCAGCTTCGCGATGACCGACGTCGCCGAGCTGCGCCGGGTGATCGACGAGAACCCGTGGATGACGCTCGTGAGCGACACGCCCGACGGGCTCGTCGCATCGCACTACGCCGTGCTGCTCGACCAGACCCGCGACGACCTCACGATCGTCGGGCACGTCGGCAAGCCCGACGACGCGATCCACGGGCTGGGGGAGCGCGAGCTGCTCGTGATCGTGCAGGGCCCGCACGGCTACATCTCGCCGGGCTGGTACCCGCCGGTGCCGAGCGTGCCGACGTGGAACTTCGTCTCGGTGCACCTGAGCGGCGTGCCCGAGATCCTCGGCCCCGACGAGAACCTCGCCGTGCTCGACCGGCTGGTCGCGCGGTTCGAGTCGGCGATGCCGCAGCCGCGGCTCATGTGGCAGCCGCCGAACGACGAGGAGTTCGTCCGTCGCCTGGAGCGCGGCACGGTGGGCTTCCGGCTCACCCCGACGAGGGTGGTCGCGAAGCGCAAGCTCAGCCAGAACAGGCCCGACGAGGTCGTCGACGAGATCATCCGCGGGCTCGAGGCGGGCGAGGCCGGATACGCCGACCCGCGGCTCGCGGCCGAGATGCGACGGGCGCACCAGGCGATGCGCGCCGCGCGGGACGCGTCGTGAACCGCGGAGAGCGGGTCGACGTCATCGCCGACGTGCGACTGACCGGCATCGATCGCATCGACCCCTTCGGCACGGAGCCGGTCGACGTGCACCTGGCGCAGGGTCGCATCGCGGACATCGCGCCGGCCCGCGCGCTGCCGCGCCGCGGCGCCGTGCTCGACGGTGCCGGCGGCTGGCTGATCGCGGGGCTGTGGGACCACCACGTGCACGTCACGCCGTGGGCGCTGGCCGCGCGCCGGCATCCGCTGGGCGAGGCGGCGTCGGCCGCCGAGGCGGCCCGCGCGATGGGCGACGCGCCGGTGCTCGCGGACGGCCGGCGGGTGGGAGCCGGCTTCCGCGACGCCCTGTGGCCCGACGCCCCGACGCGGGCGCTCCTCGACGCCGCCACGGGCGCCGTCCCGACGTATCTGATCAACGCCGACCTGCACAGCGTGTGGCTGAACACGGCGGCGCTGCGGCGCGAGGGCATGCCGCTCGACGACTCCGGGCTGCTGCGCGAGGAGCCCGCGTTCGAGATCTCGCGCCGCCTCGGCGCCCTCGATCCCGCCGCGGGCGACGCACTGGTGCGCACGGCTCTGGACGCCGCGGCAGCGCGCGGCGTCGTCGGCATCGTCGACTTCGACATGGCCTGGAACGCCGAGTCGTGGCATCGGCGTCTCGCGGCGGGGTTCGACGCGACGCGCGTGTCGTTCGGCGTCTACGCGGAGCTGCTCGACCGGGCGATCGTCGAGGGCTTCGCGACGGGCGACGCGCTCGACCCCGACGGCCTCGTGCGCATGGGACCGTTCAAGGTCATCACCGACGGGTCGCTCGGCACCCGCACGGCGGCGTGCTCGCACCCGTATCCCGGCGACGCGCACGGGCGCGGCGAGCTCACGGTCGCGCCCGACGCGCTCGTCGAGCTCATGACGCGCGCGACGGGCGCGGGCATCGCGTGCGCCGTGCACGCGATCGGCGACGTCGCGAGCTCGCACGCCCTCGACGCGTTCGCCGTGACCGGCGCCGTCGGCAGCATCGAGCACGCGCAGCTGGTCGCTCATGCCGACATCCCGCGCTTCGCACGTCTCGGCGTGGACGCGAGCCTGCAGCCCGAGCACGCCCTGGACGACCGCGATCTGACCGATGCGCTGTGGGCGGCGCAGACGGCGCTCGCCTATCCGCTCCGCTCGCTCGCCGACAGCGGTGCGAACCTGCTCTTCGGATCCGACGCGCCCGTCGCCCCGCTCGACCCGTGGGCCGCGATCGCCGCCGCCGTGCAGCGCACGCGCGACGACCGCCCGGCCTGGCGCGCGGAGGAGCGCGTGGATGCCGCGACCGCGCTGGCCGCGTCGACGGCGGGCGGCTCGCTCACGGGCTGCGCGCTGGAGCCCGGCGACCTCGCCGACCTCGTCGTGTGCGACCGCGACCCCCTGGCATCCGACGATCTGCGCGGCACGCGCGTCGCGGCGACGATGATCGCGGGCCGGGTCACGCACAGCGCGATCTGACCGGCCGCCGAGGTCGCACCGGGCGCGGCGCGGGGAAACGCAAAGTCCCGGGACCCGCCAGGGGCCCCGGGACTTCAGCGAGAGCGTGAGGTCAGCCGGCGAGGTGAGCCGAGAGGAACCAGCGGTCCTTCTCGAGCTGCTGCTTGATGCCGATGACGATGTCCTGGCTCGTCAGGTCGATCTCGTCGAGACCGTCGATCGCGGCCTGCACATCGGCGATGACGGCGTCGATGTCGCCGACGATCGCGGCGATCGTGTCGTCCCACTGGGCGAACCCGGCGGCGACGGCGCTCTTGGGGGCCTTCTCGGCGACCGTGGCGACGCGGGCGTCGATGGGCAGTCCCAGGGCGACGACGCGCTCGGCGGCCTCGTCAGCGGCGGCCTGCGCGTTGCTGACGACCTGGTCGAGAAGCTCGTGGATGGCGATGAAGTTCGCGCCGCGCACGTTCCAGTGCGCCTGCTTGCCGTTGACGGCGAGCGCCTGCAGACCCAGGACGACGGGGGTGAGGAACTGGGCGGTTCCTGCGGCGACCTCGGGGTTGGCGGCGGTCATGGGGATGTTCAGCGTCTTGGTCATTTCTCTTCTCTCGCTTTCGTCTCAGCGGGCTCTCTGTCTCGCTTCGAATACAACGGTACTCAGCCTCAGATATTCCGCAAGCAAGAGAAGGCTGAGCTTAAGAAGGACGTGCTTACCTGGGATTTCATGTTTCACGATATCGTCGTTGCATGACGATCTCCTCTGACGCCACCCTTCTCTCCGTCGACGGCAAGACCCCACGGATCGATCCGTCGTGCTTCATCGCCGCGGGCGCCCGCGTGATCGGCGACGTCACCCTCGCCGAGGGTGCGAGCGTCTGGTACAACGCCGTCGTACGCGCCGACGGCGCATCGGTCGTGATCGGCGCCGGCAGCAACCTGCAGGACAACGTGTCGGTGCACGTCGACCACGACAGCCCGGCCGTGATCGGCGAGAACGTCTCGGTCGGCCACAACGCCGTCATCCACGGCTGCACGATCGGCGACGCATCGCTGATCGGCATGGGCAGCGTCGTGCTGTCGGGCGCGGTCATCGGCAGCGGCGTGCTCGTCGCCGGGGGAGCGCTCGTGCTCGGCGGAACGGTGATCCCCGACGGGGTGCTCGTCGCGGGCGTTCCGGCCAAGGTCCGCCGTGAGCTCACCCCGGAGGAGAAAGACGGCCTGCGGCGCAACGCCGACGTCTATCGCGCCCATGTCGCGCAGCACGAGGCGGCGGAGAGCGCGATCTAGCCGCATCGGCGGCGCCCGCACGCGGAGCGGCGGGCGCCGCCGATGCCGGGGCTCGCTCAGGCCTCCAGCGTGGCCCGGGTGGCGCCCTCGGGACGTTCGGCGGTACGACGTCGGAAATCGGCTCGCCGCTCCGGATCCAGCGCGATGTCGAGCGTGGTCCAGGCCATCGCGATCGCGGCGTCGAGGATCGCGTCGTCTGCGGCGGGGGTGATCGCCGACCGGGTGAAATCGGGGTTGTGCGCGGGGCCGACCTCGCCCAGGAAGCCGATCGTCGCGTGGATCGCGGGCACGACCTGCGTGACGTTGCCCATGTCCGTCGATCCCATGCCGGGCTTGGCCGTGGGCACGACGAGCTCCCGGCCGCGCGCCTCGAGGTTGCGGTCCCAGAGGGCGGCGAGGGTCGGGTCGGGGACGACCGGCGCGTACGGATGCTCGGTCGCGGCCCACTCCCACGTGCATCCCGTCGCGATCGCGGCGCCCTCGAAGCAGGCGGACACGCGCCTCTTCAGCTGGCGCCAGACGTCGATGTCGCGGGCGCGCAGCTCGACCTGCAGCACGCTGCGGTCGGGGATGATGTTGGTGGCCTCGCCCCCGTGGGACACGAAGGCGTTGATGCTGGTCTCGGCGGGCAGATGCTGGCGCAGCAGCGCGATCGCCGTGAGCGCCAGCGTCGCGGCGGCGCCGGCGTTGATGCCCTGCTCGGGGAAGGCGGCGGCGTGCGCGGTCTTGCCGTGGAAGACGACCTCCAGGCGCTCGACGGCCATCGACCGGTAGATCCCGGCCGAGCGGTCGTTGCCCGTCATCCCGTGCGCCATCATCGAGAAGTCGACGTCCTCCCACGCGCCGGCGAGTAGCAGGTCGACCTTGCCGCCGCCGTGCTCCTCGGCGGGTGTGCCGAGGAGCTTGACCCGCAGGCCAGCCTCCGCGGCGACGGGCGCCAGCGCCAGCGCGGCGCCGACGCCCGCCGCGGCGATCACGTTGTGGCCGCACCCGTGTCCGATGCCGGGGAGCGCGTCGTACTCGGCACAGATCGCCACCGTCAGGTCGCCGTCTCCGTAGACCGCCTCGACGGCCGTCGCGAGACCGTAGGCGCCGACCTCGACGGCGAATCCGGCCCCGCGCAGCGCCTCGGCGACGAGCGCGGCGGCCTCGTGCTCCTCGTACGCGAGCTCGGGCCGGGCATGGATGGCGTGGCTGAGCGCGGTCAGCTGCGCCCGGCGGCTCTCCGCCTCGGCGGCGGCGCGCGCCTTCGCCTCGGTCACGGGCGGCCACGGGGCGGATGACGTCGTCACGGTCGGTCGACTCCTTAGTGTCGGTGTTCGTTCCCGCCGACAGAGAGATCGGCGAGCGTACAACGACTTTACGGATATGCCTGCCGACGGCGCCCGACGCTGCCGAGAGTCTGCGGGATCATCGAACCGATGCGGAAAAGCATCGGGAGAGGAGTCTTCATACCGTCCCTCCTGCTCGACGAGCTCGACAGGCGGATCGTGCACGCCCTGCAGATCGAGCCGCGGGCGGCGTGGACGAGTCTCGCCCCCGTCATCGGCGCGGACGCGGCGACGCTCGCGCGGCGGTGGGCGCGTCTCACCGACGAGGGACTGAGGCTCACATCCGACGGTTCTCGCGGCTACGTCACGGCAACAGGAGCGTCTTTCCAGTCGTGGTGCGAGAGTCGATCGCGGCGTGGGCTGCGGCGGCGTCATGGAGGGGGAAGGTCTGCCCGATGGTCGGCCGGAGGCTTCCCTGGGCGGCGAGGTCGAGGGCACGCTCGGTGAACGAGAACAAGTCGTCGGGGTCGGCGCCGATCGCGGAGAGGGGGATCACCGTGATGTCCTTGCCGGCGGCGGTGGCCGGGTCGATCGTGCCCCAGCTCCCGCTGGCGGCGCCGTGCTGCACGTATCGCCCGCCGGGGCGGACGAGTGCGAACAGGGCTGTGGTCGTGTCGGCGCCGATCCCGTCGAAGACGACATCCACTCCGTCCGGTGCCGCTGCACGGAGGCGGGTGGTCCAGTCGTGGTCCCGGTAGTTCACGGTCGTGTCGGCGCCGAGGGTGCGGGCGTGGTCGAGCTTGTCGGCGCTCCCGGCGAGGGCGATGACCTGCGCGCCGGATGCCTTCGCGAGCTGGACGAGGAGGCTGCCCACCCCGCCGGCGGCGGCGGTGACGACGACGGTCTCGCCAGGCCGGATGCCGGCGGCGTGATGCAGGCCCACGGCCGTCCGTCCGTCGGCGAGCAACGCGGTCGCTTCGGGGATGCCGAGCGATTCGGGGACGCGATGCAGGTCGGCGGTGCGGGCCAGCGCGAGGCTGGCGTAGCCGCCGGTGCCTCCGGTCGGGGTGACGACACGGGCGCCGATCCACGCCGGGTCCACATCCGGCCCCACCCGGTCGATGAGGCCGCCGACCCCGTTGCCGAGGACGACGGGGAACGTCGCGGGCGGCGCGACGGGGCTGCCCGCGCGGATCAGCGTGTCGATGAAGGTGATCGCCGCGACCTCGACGGCGACCCGTACCTGCTCGGGGCCGGGCTCGGGATCGGGCAGCGTGATCGGATGCAACACGTCGGGGGCGCCGGGATGGTCGGCGATGACGGCTCTCATGTCATGGTCCTCGTCTCTGGATGTCGGGCGTCTGTCGATAGCGGGGGTGGTCCTGCGGGCAGGAGCAGCACGATGACGAGGGCGACGCCGAGGAGGCCCAGCGTCCACGCGAAGGTGTGCGCGAACGCCGCGTCGATCCCGCTGCCGCTTCCGGGTTCGGCGGCGAGTTGTCGGTGGAGGATGAGTGCGACGACGACGGTGCCGAACGAGGCGCCCACACGCTGGACGACGTTGAGCAGGCTGGTGGCCCGCGGGATCGACGCAGGCTCGACATCGCGGTAGCTGGTCGCGGAGACGGCCACGCCGATGCCGCCGAGCCCGGCCCCGAGTGCCACGAGCCCCGCCGACAGCACGACCAGCGACGCGCCGCCTGCGAAGACGAACACCCCGAGCCCGCCGCCGGCGAGCACGGTGCCGGTGAGGGCGACGATCCGTGGGCCGGTCCGGTCGGCGTAGCGTCCCGCGACCCAGAGCCCGGCCATCAGCCCGAGGCCCTGCGGCGCCAACAGCCAGCCGACCTCTGCCACGGGCAGGCCGCGGGCCTGCTGGTAGAACAGCGGCAGGAGCAGCATCGGGCCGTACAGGCACACGCCGGACAGGAACATCATCACGGCCGCGACCGAGAACGACCGATAGCGGAAAAGGCGCAGATCGAGCAGCGCCCGGTCGCCGCGGCGCCGGGCGTGCAGCACGAACCCGGCAAGCAACACCACGCCTCCGGTCAGCAGCACGATCGGATCGGCCGACAGGTCACCGATGAGGGACAGGCCGGCCAGGATCGCCACCGTCGCCGGAACCATCAGCAGCGCGCCGATCCAGTCCAGCCCGGTCTGTCGTCGGGCATCCGCCGGGTGCAGGTGGCGGTGGGCCAGTGCGAGGGCGAGCAGGCACAGCGGCACGTTCACCAGGAAGATCCACCGCCACCCGAGCGAGCCCAGGATGAGCCCGCCCAGCACGGGACCGAGGAGCGGGGCGAGCTGGCCAGGAATGCCGATCAGCCCCATGACCCGGCCCATCCGGCGGGGACCGGCGGCGCGGGCGAGCATCGCCTGCACCAGCGGCAGGATGAGCCCGCCGCTGAGACCCTGCACGACCCGGAAGGCGATCAGGCTCTCGATCGACCACGCGAGTCCGCACAGGATCGAGCCGGCCAGGAACAGCCACAGCGTCACCAGCCAGACCCGCCGGGCACCCCATCGGTCGGTCAGCCAGCCCATCATCGGGATCGCCGCGGCCATCGCGAGCAGATACGCCGTCGTGGCCCACTGAGCCGCCTGCACCGTCGTGTCGAACGCCTCTGTCAGATCGGCGATCGCGACGGCCACGATCGTCGTGTCCAGCAGCGCGACCGACGCTCCGACCAGCAGCACCCCCATCAGGCCCAAGAGGGCACGGTCGATCCGGCCCGAGTCCGAACTGATTGCTGGCATGCCAACATCATACCAATGTTGCTGGCATGCCAACAGTCTCGCTATCCTGTCACACATGACAAGCCCCGCAGATGACCGCGACAAGGACGCCTCACCGCCCCGGCACGTCGGCACCACCATCGAGGGCGCGCCGGTCGGGTCACTGCTGTTGCAGGTTGTCCGCGCCCACGCACGAGTGGGCACCGAACTGCTGAACGAGGCCGGCGTCGCGTCTCCGCACGAGATCGTCCTGCTCTACCTCGACGCCCACGGCCCGGTGCCGCAGACCGAACTGGTCCACTACATGGGCCGTGACCGCTCCACCGTCACCGCGACCCTCCAGGCGATGGAACGCGCCGAACTCGTCACACGCACGCCATCGCCTTCGGACAAGCGCGCCATGAACGTCCGACTCACCAAGAAGGGACGCGCCGCCGTTCCTCGCGCCCTGGCCGCCTGGCACGAACTCGAACGCCGCACCACCCGCACCCTGAGTCCGTCCCAGCGCGCAGAGCTAATGACAGCCCTCGCGGCGGTGCGCGACGCCCTCAACGAGACCCGCGAGTAGTCCCCGCTCCCTTTGTCCGTAGCAGCAAGGAGAGCCGTGAGCGTGACACACGCATTGCCGGCATCACCATGTTCAACGACACGGTGCTCGCCTACGTCCTGGAGACGACGCCCGCCGCGCTGCTGACCCCGCCCGAGGACGCCCGGACCCTACCGGCGTGCCCGAGGGCCAGTATCTCGATGAGGAGATCCGGGCACGGCTGAACGGGTACGCACCGCTCACCGTCAAGGGCCTCGTGTGGCACTGGCGTGGGCAGACCGAGACGTCACGGCGGAACATCCCTTCGCAGCCCACCTCGGCAACGCTGAGCACTTCTTCTCGCACTTCGACAGGAAATAGCCTCTGATCTGGAATTAAAATCCCAGATCAGAGGCTATTCTCATGCTGTGCGCGAGGGGGGACTTGAACTGATCCGTTCCCCCTCGCACACGAAATCGTGAATCGGCGTTCTGCCGCATGATTCCGCGGTTTCTGCGAGGCCCACCTGTGGATAACTGCACCGCGATTCACAACCTAGCAGCGTCGGTAGCACATGAGTTAGCACATGAAATCGGGCCGGATCACGAGAAGCGGCCTATCCGATGGCCACGCCAAAGAGTGCCCCAATGGCGTATGTGGCGATCATGGTCGCTGAGCCCATGACCACGTTCCGGAGAATTGCGCGACCGCGCGGCGCGCCACCGAGCGCAGCGCTGATCCAACCGGTGAGGAAGAGGCCGATCACAACTGCGATGGCTGCGATCCAAACTCGGTGTCCGCCGACGGGGAGCAAGATCATGATGAGTGGGATCAGCGCTCCAACGGCGAACGCAATGAACGATGACACGGCGGCTGCCCACGGGCTTGTGAACTCTTCATGGTCGATTCCGAGTTCGACCTCTGCGTGAGCGGCGAGAGCGTCCGTCTCGGTAAGCTGCACCGCGACCTGATGTGCGAGGTCATCTGAGAGGCCCCGCTGTCGATAGAGCTCGGTGAGTTCTTCAAGCTCCTCCTCGGGCATGGTTTCGAGCTCCCACCGTTCTTTTGCGATGAGCGCTTTCTCTGTGTCGCGTTGGGTGCTCACCGAAACATACTCTCCGCCAGCCATTGAGAACGCCCCGGCAACTACGGCGGCGATACCGGCCGTCGCGATTGCCAGTACGTTGTTTGGTGTAGCGGCAGCGACACCGACGACAACACCCGCGGTAGAGACGATGCCGTCGTTTGCGCCGAGCACCCCTGCACGTAGCCAGTTCAAACGTTGGCCCACGTTCTGCAGGTGGGCTTCGCCGGGATGCGGCGTGGTGCTTGAGTCGGATGCCATATTGTTCATTTCCTGTCTTGGGTCGTGCTGAAGTGAAGTTGTTCCGTCGATGCGACTGGTGATGATCGTGTGATTCGCTCAGATCGTGGGCCGACTGCACGGAGTGCGCCGAGGATGGCCACCAGGTCAACGACTTCTTGCAGCCACGCGCCGAGGAGTGCTGGGAGGAACCCGAAGGCGGCGATGAGCATGAGGCCGACGCTGATGATGATGCCGAGCCAGATGCTTTGCAGTGCGATCCGCACGGTGTCCTTGCCGATGCTCACCGCGCGCGGCAGGGCCGAGAGCGTGTCGTAGCGGTTCACGATGTCCGCAGACTCCGATGCTGCGGTTGCACCGCGCGCCCCCATTGCGAAGCCAATATCCGCAGCAGCGAGCACCGGGGCATCGTTGAGGCCGTCACCGACCATGATGAGCGGGCGGGGCTGCACGCTACTGACAATGCGAACTTTGTCGCCGGGGCGGCACTCCGCGTGCACCTCGCTGATTCCAAGGCGCCGCGCGATGGGTTCGGCGGTGGCTGCAACGTCTCCGGTGACCATGAGCGTACGCTCGATACCGAGTGCGCTCAGCTGACGGAGAGCCTGGGCTGCTTCTTCGCGCACTTGGTCGCGCATGACGATGGCTCCGGCGAAACGGCCATCGACTGAGACGTAGATTGCGAGTTCCCCTGGAGCAAGGTCTGCCAGCACGAGGTCCGGCGCGGAGTGGCGCACCCAGGAGGGCTTGCCGACACGAACCGTCACTGCCTCAGGTGCGTCAGGAGTGCGGAACACAGCCGCGACTCCGTTTGTCGCGATCTCCTCGGCATGTTCGGCTTCGACGAGCGACAAGCCGTGCTGTTTCGCGGCCTGCACGACGGAGTCCGCAAGCACGTGAGAGGAGTACACCTCCGCTGAGGCTGCGAAACGCAGCAGCTCGTCTTCGCTGGCGCGGTCGGCTGGCAGAAGGCGTTCGAGCACTGGCTTGCCGGTAGTGATGGTGCCGGTCTTATCGAATGCCGCCGAGCGGGCTCGTGAAAGCTGTTCGAGGGTGCCGCCGCCCTTGACGATCAGCCCGAACCTCGCGGCACGGCTCATGCCACCGAGAAACGCGACCGGCGCGGCGATCAGCAGCGGGCATGGGGTCGCCACCACCAGCACCTCGGCAAACCGGACAGCCTCTCCACTGACCGCCCACGCGATCCCGGCGATCACGAGCGCGAGCACTGTGAACGGCACCGCGTACCGATCTGCGAGCCGCACGACTTTGGCTTTGCTCCCCGCGGCTTGTTCGACGAGCCGAACAATCTGCTGATACTCGCTCTCGGCGGCCGGAGCCGCAGCCCGCATGGTGACTGCGGCTTGTCCATTCACGGCACCGCTCGACACTTTCTCTCCCGCGTCACGCTCAACGGGCAGACTTTCACCGGTCAATGACGACTCATCGAACACGGCGTGCTCGGAGACGAGGATCGAGTCCACAGGCACGAGTGCACCCGGCCGCACCAACAACAGATCACCCACCTCGACTTCTTCGACCGGTATGTCCTCGGTCGTGACCTCGGCAGTATGCCCGTGCATGTCCGCGCCGGGTGCGCTTGGGGCGAGGATGCGCGTGGCCTGCTGGGGTGCCTTACGCAGCAGCGCGGTCAGTTCCCGCTTCGAACGGTTCTCAGCGTAATCTTCGAGGGCCGCCCCGCCGGTGAGCATCAGCACCACCACGAGCGCCGCCCACGGCTCCCCAACGAGCACTGCAGCGGTGATTGCCGTCACCGCAAGAATGTCGAGCCCGGCGTGCCCTCGGATGAGCTGCCGGATCATCCCGACCGCCTCCCACCCGGCAATCACGAGCGCATACGCACCCACAATCCAGCTGGCCGACTCAATGGCCGGAGTCGCTAAAAGAACCAACCCGATCATAGCCACCAACAGTGTTGCGATCACGAGTGGATATGCCCTGACCAGAGATGAAAAACGGCTCATGCTTCAATCCTCCCAGGCGGGCACGCTTCTCGCATTGTAGGCCAGCCTCGCTTGAGTATCCGCGTAGCGCGTTCAGAGCAGCAATGCCCCGGCTCCTGCGGCCCCGAGCACTACCGCCCATGCCGGTGTTTTCCAGGACGTGAGTGCGACAAACGCGAGTGCCGCGACGACGAGTGATGCGGCGTTCGTGACACCCGCGGTGAATACGGGGTCGTACAGCGCGGCGGCGAGCAGCCCGACGACTCCGGAGTTCACGCCCGTCAGCACACGCTGCACTCTCGGCGCACGACGCAACCGCTCCCAGAAGGGCAGCACCGCCATCACGAGCAGCGCAGACGGCAGAAAGATCGCGAGCAGCGCAATGGATGCGCCGAGCAGCCCACTCGGGCCGCCCGTGGTGACCGCTCCGAGAAACGCGGCGAAGGTGAACAGCGGCCCTGGCACCGCCTGCGCGGCACCATACCCCGCGAGGAACGCACCCGGCTCCACCAGTCCAGTCTGCACTGTCTCAGCCTGCAAAAGCGGGAGCACGACATGCCCGCCGCCGAACACGAACGACCCCGCACGATAGAAGGTGTCAATCAGGCCTACCGTGGCGTTGCCGGTGAACACAGCAAAAATCGGCAACCCTGCGAGCAGCATGACGAACACAGCCAGGCTCAACCATCCGACTGCGGGCCGCAGGCGCACCCGGAAACGCGGTTCATCGTTCTCGGTCGTGCTCGGGGATCGACAGACGAAGAACCCCGCGATCCCGGCCAAGGCCATCGCGCCGAACATCGTCAGCGGGCCGGGTACGAGCAGCACGACAGTGAGCACCCCGACAGCAATCGTCGCTCGTCGCGCATCAGGCGTGAGTGACTTTGCCATCCCGAGCACAGCATGACCCACGACCGCGACCGCCGCAGCCTTCAGGCCCAGCACCCATCCAGCCTGCGATACGTCGCCAAGGGTCGATACGCCGAGCGCGAACCCGAACAGCAATACCGCAGATGGCAGTGTGAACCCGAGCCATGCCGCGACAAGACCGAGTATTCCAGCTCTCTGCAAACCGATCGCCATGCCGACCTGGCTTGATGCCGGGCCGGGAAGAAACTGGCACAATGCGACAAGATCCGCATACGCGCGATCACCCAGCCATCTGCGTCGCTCGACGAACTCTGCTCGAAAATATCCAAGATGAGCGACCGGGCCACCGAACGACGTGCACCCTAACCTCAAGAACACCAGAAGGACCAGCAATGGCGCGCCAAAGTCGGTTCGACGGCCACCTTCTGCGGATAACATTTCTTACTCAGAATGGGGCACCATCCGGGACTGGCGCTACTCGCCGCGCTGCATTCACGCAGTGTTCACTCGCGGCTCAGAAGCCGTCACCGACTTACGCGAACCTTCCGTGTCGCACAGTGCGATTCTAAGATCGCTCTGCTGACTTCTGAATGAACGTATGCTACCGTGGTAGGTAACACAGTTTCTGTATTAGAAACATCAGGTGGTGGTCCTCATGCATGGCGGCGTGATCCTGTTCCGGAGAACCGGAGCCGACGCGCGCCGCTATGTCGAAGCTGACCGTTCCCGCGCTGACGATTACTACCTCGGGGACGACGCCTCTGTCGCGCAGTTCACGACCCTCGACAGTAAGGGCAACGTCACCGCTGCTCTCGGGCTCGACCCGGAGGCCTACGCCGGATGGGTGGACTGGGTGAACCCGGTCACGGGCGAGTCGATGGGAAAGCCGCGACTGCCTGGTCAGGGGCGGCAGGGATCGCCGCGGTTCGCGGAGATGGTCGTCAACGCCCCCAAGTCTTTGTCGATCGCCGCCGCACTCCACCCGGAGGTCTCCGATGCCCTCGACCTGGCGGAACAGGATGCCGTGGCGGAGATTCGGCGATGGATTGCCCAGCACTCCGTTACTCGCGTCGGCCCTCGCGGGAAGCAGGAGGTCGTGCCCGCCCGCGAGGTGCAGACGGTTGCCGTGTCGCACCGCACGAGCCGTGCGGGTGATCCGCATCGGCATATCCATTTCCAGATCGGCACCCGCGTGCAAGCGGCCGGGAAATGGCGCGCCTTGGATACGGCGGCGTTGTTCAAGCAGCAGGGAGCGATCCGTGCCCTCGGCACCGCCGTCATCGCCGCGCACCCCGAGCTCGCCGAGGTGCTCGACCGGCACAGCCTCACCCTCGACACCATGACGGGTGAGGTGGTCGAGCTCGAACGGTTCAACCCCGTGATGAGCAAACGCGGCGAGCAGGTGCGCAAGCATCTGGAACGGTTCGAGGCCGAATGGGAGGCGGCGCATCCGGGCGAGACGATGGGGCCGGTCGTCTCCGCCCGCCTCGCGGCGAAAGCGTGGGCGCACGAGCGCCCCGCGAAGAAGACCACCACCCTGCACGAGGAACAGGCGTGGATCGCGGAGTTACGGGAGGCCGGCTACGACCCCGACACGTTGCAACGCCCCGCCCCACGTGCACGGGTATCGCTCGATGACCTCTCCGTGCAAGAGGTGGCGAGTCGTGCACTCGATCGCTGCGCGGCAGGCGGGTCGGCGTGGACGCGGCACAGCGTGCAGGAGCACGCGACTCGCGTCATGACCGACTACGGCGTGCACGCCACCCCTGCCGAGATACGCGAGTTCGTCAGTATCGCAACGGGGTTGGTGTTGGAGGATTGCTTATCGATCCTCCCGCCCGGCGCACCGACGCCCGAGCATGTTGCGCACCTCACGAGCGTGCGGGTGGTGCAGGCCGAGACCGAGCTGCGCGACCTCCTCACCCAGTGCGCACCGAAGCGCGAACCGCGTCACCCCGACCTGGACGAGACCGCGCACGCGCACGGTCTGGACGCCGGGCAGACGATCGCGGCTGCCGCGGTCGCGTCGCGTGATCCGCTTGTGGTCGTGGAGGGTGCGGCCGGTGCGGGCAAGACCACGATGCTCGGCGCTGCAATCGAGGTCGCAGCGCAGCACGGTCGGGCGGCTCGAGTCGTGGCGCCGACGTTGCGTGCCGCGCAGGTCGCGCACGACGAACTCGGCGTGCCCGCGACGAGTGTTGCAGCGCTCGTGCACGCCCACGGCTGGCGCTGGAACGACGACGGTGTTTGGACGCGCCTCACCCCCGGCGACACCGACCCCGAGACGGGCCGCACCTACAACGGCCCGAACATGGAGGCGCGGCTTGCACGGGGTGAGCGGGTGATCGTGGACGAGGCCGGGATGCTCGACCAAGACACCGCCCTCGCCCTCCTCACCATCACCACCGAAGCGAAAGCGACGGTCGCGCTCGTTGGGGATCGTGCGCAGCTTCCCGCGGTCGGTCGTGGCGGGGTGCTCGACATGGCCGCGCAGATTCGGGGTCGCACGTTCGACATGGCCGAGGTGCACCGCTTCACCGACCCCGCCTACGCCGACCTCACCTTGCGCATGCGCGACGGCACCGACCCCGGCGATGTGTTCGACCGACTCAACGCCGAGGGGCTTGTACGGCTCCACGCCAGCGGCGAGGACGCGCACGCCCATGTCGCCCGGCAGCGGGAGGATGGTGAGGCGGTGACAGTGAGCACGAATGACGAGGCCCGCACCGTCAACGCCGCCATCCGCGAGGTGCGTGTCGCTCAGGGTGTCGTCGACGATACCCGCACCGTCTACGGCAGCGATGATCTCGCTATCGGGGCGGGTGATCTGATCCAGACGCGACAGAACGACTCCGGTATCGGGGTGGCGAACCGGCAGCAATGGATCGTGCAACACGTCGAGGACGACGGTGCGCTCCGCGTCCGCGAACACGGGAACGGGCGCAAACAGCAGCACACCGTCCGCCTACCCGCCGCATACGTGGCCGAGCACGCCCACCTCTCCTACGCGGCAACCTCCTACGGGGTCCAGGGCGCAACCGTGACGGGAGCGCACACGCTCCTCACCGACGCCACGAGCGCCGCGAGCGTCTACGTCGGCATGACCCGAGGCCGCGACCACAACCTGTTGCACGTGGTGGCGGAGAGCGAGGCGGATGCGCGGGCGCAGTTCATCGAGGCGATGGCACGCGACCGCGCCGACCGCGGCCTCACCACCGCCACACGGCGCGCCACGGAAGCCGTAGCTGGGCTGACCGACGACGGGCCGGTGAAGTTCGTCAACGAGAAGATCGCCGCGCTGATGCACCGCGCCCAGACCGCCGAGGTGCAGGCGGCATGGTGGCAGCAGGTCGGCACCGCCCTCGCCGACCTCCGCGAACGCGAGACGGCTAGCCGGGAAAGGGCACGCGCGGCCGAGGAGGCGGCAAGGCAGCGGGCCGTTGAGGTGCGTGCCGAGGTCGCCGCCCCGGTCGTATCAGCGGCAGAGGCGGCGCTGAGCGACTGGCAGGATGCCGACGCCGCCGAGCAGAGAGCAGCCGATCAAGTACAGGCGGTGTCGTGGTTCGGGAAGCGTCGTGCCCGCACCGACCACGAAACCGCGCAGGCTCGCGCCCAGCAGGCACGCCAGCATCTCACGGACGAGTGGGGCGGCCCGCCGAAGTGGAGCGAGAACAGCGAGGCGTGGGTGCAGCGCGTCACCGGGCCGTTGGTCGACGGCGACTCCCGCGTGACCGAGGCTGAGCGCGAGCACCGGGAAGCGCGCGACGCCCTGGTCGGTCGGCCCGAGCAGGCGCAGATGGCTCGGTTGGCAGCGTACGCGCGCGCGTTCGGCACTGAGAGAGTGCACCGCAATCGAGAGAACTACCTCAACGCCAATCCCGCGCAGCAGGCGGCGCGGGCGGCACAGGCGGCGAAACAGGCAAGGGAGGACGCCGAGCTGCTCGCCACCCTCACTCCTGCAGAGGCGACGGCGAGGATCGAGCAGAGCCAGTCTGAGCAGGCCGCGCGCGAGGCGCGGCGTGTCGAGCGGGAGCGCGCGCTTCTGCACGATGTCGAACAGGAGCACCGCACCACGCCCCGCCGCGAGGGACCGGGCCTGAGCTTCTAATCTGTCGTGAACGCGGCTACCGACGGTGGTCCTCGACTAGAGTTCCTTGTCTCTCAGCAGGAGGAAGCCGGGATTCCGGTTCCGAGTGTCTGCGGGTCTAGAGCTGCCGCGAGCATGGTCAGGATCTCGGGCACGATCGCGTAGTAGGCCCACTTGCCACGCTGCTCGCGGGTGACGAGACCGGCGTCGACGAGCTGCTTCATGTGATGGGAGACGGTGGGCTGGGAGAGGCCGACCGGCTCGGTCAGATCGCACACGCACGCCTCCCCGTCGGACTGCGCGGCGATCATCGACAACAACCGGACCCTGGTCGGATCACCCAGCGCCTTGAACATCCGCGCCAACCGCTGCGCGTCCTCGACCGCGAGCACACCGCCCGTCACCGGGGCGCAGCATCCTCCGGCATCAGTCGCGATCAGCGGTAATGAGGTCGTCATGATCCTGATCCTACGGCACGCATTGACAACTGTCGATACATCGAAGAGTATCAATGCGTAGAGATGCACGATCCCGAGGAGTAGATGATGAGCGAGAACACCGAGCTGCGCGAACAGATCCGCGCCCGCTATGCCCAGGCCGCGACCGCGGTCACCGGCGGCACCCGCAACGCCGACCTCCTGATCGAGGAGACGCCTGTCTCCTCGTGCTGTTCGAGCGTGCCTGCTGCCGAGGGCACGGGCTCGGATTCGGGTTCGTGCTGCGCCCCGACCGAGCGGAGCTTCGGCGCGGGCCTCTACGACGAGGCCACCGCGGCCGGTCTGCCCCTCGAAGCTGTTGAGGCGAGCCTGGGCTGCGGCAACCCCACCGCGGTCGCCGAGCTCCACGAGGGTGAACGCGTCCTCGATCTCGGCTCCGGCGGCGGCATCGATGTGCTGCTGTCTGCCCGTCGTGTTGGGCCGACCGGGTTCGCCTACGGGGTGGACATGACTGACGAGATGCTCGCCCTGGCCGAGAAGAACAAGACCGAGGCCGGTGCGGAGAACGTCGAGTTCCTCAAGGGCACCATCGAGGAGGTGCCGCTTTCGGACGGGGCGGTGGATGTGGTGATCTCCAACTGCGTCATCAACCTCTCCACCGACAAGCCCGCCGTGCTCGCCGAGATGTTCCGCGTCCTCACCCCCGGCGGGCGGATCGGGGTCTCCGATGTCGTCGCCGAAGACCGCCTCACCCCCGGGCAGCGGGCCGAACGCGGCTCCTACGTCGGCTGCATCGCCGGAGCCCTCTCCCAGACCGAGTACCTCGACGGACTCGACAAGGCGGGGTTCACGGATGCGAGCGTGAAGTTCACCCACGAGGCCGCGGACGGGATGCACGCCGCGATCATCCGAGCCACCAAACCCACCAACTGAACTGACGAGGAGATAGAGCGTCCCGATGCCCGCACCCCAGAACACCACGAACACTCCAGCGCCTGCGGCTGCGGCGACGCGGCGGTTGTCGACGCTGGATAAGTGGCTGCCCGTCTGGATCGGGCTGACCATGATCGCCGGCCTCCTCCTCGGACGCTTCATCCCCGCCCTGGCCGACGTGCTCGCCCGGATGGAGGTCGCGGGCATCTCGGTGCCGATCGGCCTGGGCCTGCTGGTGATGATGTACCCGGTGCTGGCGAAAGTCCGCTACGACAAGATCGCCGCCGTCACCGGCGACAAGAAGCTCTTGGCGTCGTCGCTGGTGCTGAACTGGCTGCTCGGCCCCGCGGTCATGTTCGCCCTCGCCTGGGTATTCCTGCCCGACCTGCCCGAGTACCGCACCGGCCTCATCATCGTCGGCCTCGCACGCTGCATCGCGATGGTCGTGATCTGGAACGACCTCGCCTGCGGCGACCGGGAAGCAACAGCGGTGCTGGTGGCGATCAACTCGATCTTCCAGGTCGTGATGTTTTCCGTGCTCGGCTGGTTCTACCTCACGATCCTCCCCGGCTGGCTCGGCCTCGACACGCAGGGCTTGGACGTCTCGGTGGGGCAGATCGCCCTCAACGTGCTCGTCTTCCTTGGTGTGCCGCTGGTCGCGGGGTTCGCGACCCGGTGGATCGGCGAGAAGCACCGCAACCGCGAATGGTACGAAGAGAAGTTCATCCCGCGCATCGGGCCGTGGGCACTCTATGGACTGCTGCTCACGATCGTGCTGCTCTTCGCCCTCCAGGGCGAGGCGATCACGCAGAATCCCCTCGATGTGGCCCGGATCGCGCTGCCGCTGCTGGTGTACTTCGCGCTCATGTGGTTCGCGGGCCTCTTGCTCGGCAAGGGCATCGGCCTCGGCTACGCCCGCTCCACGACGCTGGCGTTCACCGCGGCGGGCAACAACTTCGAGCTCGCCATCGCCGTCGCCATCGGCACGTTCGGCGCCACCAGTGGACAGGCTCTCGCTGGGGTGGTCGGGCCGCTGATCGAGGTGCCCGTTCTTGTCGGTCTCGTCTACGTCTCCCTGTGGGCTGCACGCCGTTGGTTCCACACCGACCCCTACCAGACAGAAACGAGCCCCCGATGACCGCCGAAGCCATACCGTCCGTGTTGTTCGTCTGCGTCCATAACGCCGGACGCTCCCAGATGGCCGCCGCCTTCCTCACCCACATCGCCGCGGGACGCATCGAGGTTCGCTCCGCCGGGTCCGAACCCGCCGATCACCTCAATCCGGCTGTCGTGGAGGCGATGCGTGAGGTCGGCATCGACATCACGGCCGAGCGTCCGAAGCTGCTCACCATCGACGCCGTGGAGACCGCCGATGTGGTCATCACGATGGGCTGCGGCGACACGTGCCCGATCTTCCCCGGCAAACGCTACGAGGACTGGCAGCTCGACGATCCCGCCGGCCAAGGCCTCGACGCCGTGCGTGCTATACGCGACGACATCGCATCCCGCATCCGCGACCTCGTTTCTGAGCTCACCTGACACCAGATCGCGCCTATACAGAGGGCTCATCTCTCGGATGGGGTGTCCTACCGTCCGAGGGTCGGCGGTTCGCGGCGGCTGGTCGGGCCAGGGTGTTCCGGCCAGTCTGGCAGTTCAGGCGGCGCTGCGAGCCGTCTTTGGGGCGGCAGTAGCCCGGTCGGTAGCACCCGTTCCAGAGGCTTCCGCCGTGCCCGCTGTTCCCGTTCCAGTTGACCGAGCGGCGCGCCGGGCGTCTGACTCAGGGTGCGAATCATGGTCTGCGCGTCACGTTGGAGACCGATGTAGGCCGGAGCGGTCTCCCGTCCGAGGTAGCCGGGGCGTGCCTGGGCTTTGGCAAAGACGGCGGCGTAGCCCTGCAACCAGTCAAACGCCTCGCGCACCCTAAATGGGCGGTGCTGTTCCCGGCGAAGCACGGCTGCCGCCTCAGCGGGCCGTTCCCAGTCCCCGGCGTCGGTGCGCGTGTTGTCGAACAGGAGCTGTTCGCGGGAGAACACCTGCATCCGTTGGACGTGCGGGAGCGCTTCGAGCGCGGCCACAACGCCCGCCGACTCCAACAGCGCGCTTTCGTGAGCTTGGGGCGGTGTCCAGCGACCCACGGCCGGGTATCCGGCGTCGAGGGAACGCATCTCCGCCGACAGTCGGGAGACCGCCGCCGGGGTCGCCACCGCGACGACCTCGACCCGGTACCCGGCTTCGGCGAACCGGGTCGCGGTGGCGGTGACCATGCCCACGTCGCGGAACGTGCCCTCCAACAGCACCGAGTACCGATGTGCGAGCGCGTGGTCCAGGGCCAGGCTGACGAGGCCGCCCGAGACGGGGGCGGTCGCGGCGGGCATCTCCAATGGTGCGTGATCGGCCAGGCGCGCATAGTCGGGGTGGTACTCGCGCAGATCATCTCCGGTGATCTCGACCAGATCATCGGCGGCGTGCTCGCGGAGGATCACTCGCTGTGCCCGTGTCTTTCCCGGCGCCGGTTGCCCGCCGAGGAGCACCAGAACGGGAGCTGCTTGGTCGGGAGCGTGCCCGGTAAAGAGTTCGTCGCGAACGTCAGCGTCGAAGGCCTGGGCGAGCCAGGCGTGGGAGCCGACCGGTTCGGTCACTCGGTGCCAGTGAGGGCGAGCTTTTCCAGCCGCCACACTTCGTCTTGTGCGATGAGCCCGGCCCGGTCGTCCGCGTCCAGTGCCCGGACCTGCTTCTTGACCAGGCGGCGTCGCGCCGCCCAGTGATCGCGCTCAGTATCATCGGCGGCGTCGTTCTTGCGGGTGAGGAGGATCGAGGAGAGCACCGAAGCGGTGTGCCGAGCGATGTCGTAGACCATCGCGTCGGAGACATGCTCGAAGTCCGCCCGCGCCTGCGGCGGCTGGGTCAGGATCGTGTCACTCATGCGCTCCTCCGTTCCTCATCTACTAGGAGTTTACCGCGGTCGACTGACCGTGCCCAGGGCGGTGGTGCCGATTCGGCACACCCGGCAACGTCTCATCCGTCCTCGGGGCGGACATCGGCGAACAGGGCGAGGAACTTCTCGCGCGGGATCACGACCCGGCGGCCGAGCCTGACCGAGGGGATCGTGCCCTCGTTGATGCTCGTTGTGATCGTGCGGGGATCGACCCCGAGGGCTTCGGCGGCTTCTTTCCGGGTGATGACCAGGCTGCGCCGCCTGCGCAAGTCTTCCATGTCGAGAGTGCTCTGCCGCATCATCACACCATCCGTTCCAGTTACGCGCGCGCGGGGTGCATACCAAGATAGAACGACCGGGCTTGCGCTGTCAAGCATCGCGTTGTAGATTTCTTACATGGAAACAGAACGAGTACGGGGCAACCCCGCAGGCATCACGAACACGCACGTCGCCAACAACATCCGCACCGCCCGGCAGGCGATCGGCATGGACTTGCGCACCCTCTCCGACGGCATGGCACAGGCCGGGCGGAAACTCTCCCCGTCGGGGATCAGCAAGCTAGAGGCCGGAGACCGCCGCGTCGACGTGGACGACCTCATCGTCATCGCCTACCTGCTGCGCACCAGCCCCGCCGCGCTCCTGACCCCGCCAGGGCAGGCGACGACGCTCACCGGCGTACCCGACGACTACGAGCCGGAGGAGATCGACCGGTGGATGCGCGGGGAACTCGTGCTCACCGACGAGGGCCTGTTCAACTACTGGCAGCAGGAATGGGTCATCTGCACCGACCGCATCCACTACCTCGAAACCACGCTCGCGGGCATGACTGCACCGAGTCAGGACGATCCTGAGAAGCCGCAGGCGCATCCCAAGACGATTGCCGCCTACCAGGAGCGCTTGGAGACAGCGCGGGCGCGAGCGCGGGCGATCCGGGAACGCGGCGTGCAACTCGATCCCGAGGGGCGCGTGTTCAACGCCGCCGACTACATCGACAACTACGCCCAGACCCACCAGCCCGGACAGACGACAGCAAGGAGCACCCTGTCATGACCATTAAGACCCCATCCGGTGCCGATGAGCGCGGCGGGGGTGAGAAAAAGCAGCGGCGTTCCAGGTCGCGGCATCAGGGATCGCTGGGCGACTACCAGACCCGCAAGGGCAAGCGGTGGAAGTTCCAGATCTATGTGCTCATCGACCCCGAGAAGCCCGAGCTGGGCGAGAAGCGAGTCACCCGTGGCGGGTTCACCGACCTCGAAGAAGCCCAGGCCGCCCTCACCGAGGCATTGAAGAAGAAAGCGAAGAACGAGAAGTTCCTCGGCAAGGTGCCCACCCTCGCCGTCTACGCCGATCACTGGGCCGACAGCCTCCGGTTGGCGGACTCCACGATCAAGGGGTACCGGAAGATCATCCGCAACCACATCACCCCCGATCTCGGCAAGATCAAGCTCGACAAGCTCACCGCAACCCGCATCGGCTCCCACTACCGAGAGCTGGAGAAGCACGGCCGCAAGGACGAGCATGGCAAGGGCAAGCCCCTCTCAGCCAACAGCGTCCACAAGGTGCATGTCGTGCTCGGAGCGATCCTCGATGCCGCGATCGACGACGGGCTGATCTCGGTGAACCCGTCGAAGAAGCGCCGCACCGTCAACGCGCCGAAATCGAGCGAGGTGCGGGCGCAGAAGCCCGAGATCGTCACCTGGACAGGCGAGCAGTTGCACACGTTCCTCACCTGGAACCGCGACGACCGGCAAGACGAGATGTTCCCGCTGTGGCGGCTCATCGCCTACACCGGTATGCGACGCAGCGAAGCCCTCGCGCTGAAGTGGAACGACATCAACACCAGAACAGGTCGTGTCAGCATCCGTCGCGCGGTCAACACCGAGGACTGGACGGAGACGAAGACCACGAAGACGGGCAACGCCCGCGTGATCGACGTGGACGCCGCGACCCTTAAGGTGCTCGCCTCGTACAAGGTCGCACGCGCCGAGGTGTCGTTCGAGCTGGCGAAAGCCGACGCCTATGTCTTCGGTGACGATGACGGGAAGCTGCGCTCACCCGACGCGATGACGAGCCGCTGGGATCGCCGCATGAAGTGGCTGAGCAAGCAGCACCCGAGCCTCCCGCGGGTCACGATCAAGGGGCTTCGCCATACGCACGCCACGCTCCTGCTGGAGCTGGGCGAGCATCCCAAGGTGGTGCAGGAGCGCCTCGGGCACTCCACCATCACCACCACGATGAACATCTACAGCCATGTCACCCCGACGATGCAGAAAGCCGCAGCCGACCGCTTCGCACAGCACCTCGGGAACGCTTAGCACATATTTCAGCACATGGCATGAAAATGACCCCCGGCCCGGTTATCAAAACCCCAGGTCAGAGGCCATTTTCCATTCGTGCGCGAGGGGGGACTTGAACCCCCACGCCCTATACGGGCACTAGCACCTCAAGCTAGCGCGTCTACCTATTCCGCCACCCGCGCGAGGTGGTTTCGATGCTTGCGCAACGAGGAATGACATTACCACGTCTGCGGGGCAATGAGTAACCGGCGACCGCGGTAGCGTGACACCCATGTCTTCGCACGACGACCTTCCCGAGGTCGCGCGCATCGCGCGCGACCTGATCCGCATCGACACGACCAACTGGGGCGAGGGGCGCGCCCGCGGCGAGCGCGAGGCCGCGGAGTTCGTGGGCGCCTATCTGGAGGGCCTCGGGCTGACCCCCGACTACTACGAGCCGATCCCGCGGCGCACGAACGTGTCGGCGCGCATCCCGGGTCGGGACCGCTCGAAGCCTGCGCTCGTGCTGCACGGCCACCTCGACGTCGTCCCCGCGATCGCGGAGCAGTGGAGCGTCGACCCGTTCGAGGGCGTCGTGCGGGACGGCATGCTCTGGGGCCGCGGCGCCGTCGACATGAAGGACATGGATGCCATGATCCTCACGTCGGTGGCCGACATCCTGCGCGCCGGCGAGCAGCCCGCACGCGACATCGTCGTGACGTTCTTCGCCGACGAGGAGAACGGCGGCGCAGAGGGCTCGATGCTGGTCGTGCGCGATCGCCCGGAGTGGTTCGCCGGAGCGGGCGAGGCGATCAGCGAGGTCGGCGGCTACTCGATCTCGGTGTCCGGCCGCCGCGCCTACCTGCTGCAGGTGGGGGAGAAGGCGCTCGTCTGGGTGCGCCTGCACGCCCGGGGCCGCGCCGGGCACGGCAGCGGCGTGCACCCCGACAACGCGGTGACGCGGCTCGCGGAGGCCGTCGCGACGCTGGGGCGCACGGAATGGCCGATCGAGCTCGTCGACACGACCGCGCTCACGATCGAGGGCCTCGCGGAGCTCTCCGGCGTCGACGCCGGCGACCCCGACGCGGTCGCCGCGACGACCGGGCCGACGGCGGCGTTCGTGCGGTCGACGCTGCGCACGACGGCCAACCCGACGGGGCTGACCGCGGGGTACAAGCACAACGTGATCCCGGACGCGGCGCTCGCGGCCGTCGACATCCGCACCCTTCCGGGGCAGGAGCAGCGCGTGCTCGCCGAGGTGCAGCGGATCGTGGGCGACGACATCGACATCGAGATCGTTCAGCAGGCGCGGGGTCTGGAGGTACCCTTCAGAGGTGACCTCGTGGAGGCCATGGTAGGGGCCCTCGGGCGCCACGACCCAGGCATCCCGGTCATCCCGTACCTCATGGGCGGCGGCACCGACAACAAGGCGCTGGCCGACCTCGGCATCGCCGGGTACGGATTCGCACCGTTGCGACTGCCCGCCGACCTGGACTTCACCGGGATGTTCCACGGTGTCGACGAACGCGTGCCGATCGATGCGCTCGTGTTCGGTCAGCGGGTGCTGACCGATCTGATCCGTACCTACTGAAGGACACCCATGCAGCTCATCGAGGCGATCATCCTGGGGCTCGTGCAGGGACTCACGGAGTTCCTGCCCATCTCCTCCAGCGCGCACCTCCGCATCATCGGCGAGTTCCTCCCCTCGGCGCAGGACCCGGGCGCCACGTTCACCGCGATCACGCAGATCGGCACCGAGCTGGCCGTGCTCGTCTACTTCTGGGGGCGCATCACGCGCATCATCGGCCGCTGGTTCCGCTCGTTCACGGGGGGCGTGCCGAAGAACGACCCCGACGTGCGCATGGGCTGGATCGTGATCATCGGCACGCTGCCGATCGGCGTGCTCGGCTTCCTCTTCCAGGACGTCATCCGCGACACGTTCCGCAATCTCTGGCTCGTCGCGACGGTGCTGATCGTGTTCGGCCTGCTGCTGTGGGCCGCCGACGCGTTCGGACGCCGCACGCGCACCGAGAAGGACCTCACCTACTCGCACGGCCTCGCGCTCGGCGTCGCGCAGTCGCTCGCGCTGGTCCCCGGGGTCTCGCGCTCGGGCGCCACGACGACGATGGGCCTCGCCCTCGGCTACACCCGTCCCGCGGCGGCCGAGGTCGCCTTCCTGCTCGCCGTCCCCGCCGTGTTCGGCAGCGGCCTGTACGAGCTGCTGCAGGCGATCCGGGAGCCGGGCGCCGCGGTGTTCACGCTCTTCGAGACGGCCGCCGCGACGATCGTCGCGTTCGGCGTCGGCTGGGCGGTGATCGCCTACCTCATGCGCTACCTGAAGCGCGGCAGCTTCCTGCCGTTCGTGATCTACCGCCTCGCCCTCGGCGTGCTGCTGATGGTGCTGCTCGCCACGGGCGTGCTGCAGGCGTTCTAGCGCCGCGGCCCGTCCCAGCCGGACGGGCCCTTGTCGCCGGGGCCCCGCTCGCCCGGCCCGTCGCCGCGACGACGGAGGTAGCGCTCGAACTCCTGCGCGATCGCGTCGCCCGAGGCCTCGGGCGAGTCCCAGGTGTCGCGGGTGCGCTCCAGCTGCCGGATGTACTCCGTCATGTCCTCGTCGTCGGCCGCGGCCGCGTCGATCGACGCCTCCCAGGCGAGAGCCTCGGCGGGGAGGTCGCCGCGGGCGATGTCGGAGCGGGCCAGCTCGGCCAGCCGGTCGAGGAGCGCGAGCGTCGCCTTCGGCGACGGCGTGTGCCCGCCGATGTAGTGCGGCACGCTCGCCCAGAGCGAGGCGGAGGGGATGCCCGCCTCTTCGGCGGCCTCCTCGAGGACGCTGAGGATGCCGACGGGGCCCTCGTACGTGGGCCGCTCGAGGCCGAGCGCCGCGCGCAGCGTGTCGTTGTCGCTGCCCGAGTAGATCGTGATGGGGCGCGTGTGCGGCACGTCGGACATCATCGAGCCCAGCGTCACCATGCCCGTGATGTCCTCGCCGAGCGCGACGTCGATGAGATCGGCGGTCAGGTGCTGCCAGGCCCGCGCGGGCTCGACGCCCGTGAGCAGCCAGAACGACACCGGCCCGTCGGTCTTCCGCGGACGCCACACCGTGATCTCCGGCCAGGCGATGCGACGCACGCCGTCGTCGCCGACCCGGAGCTGCGGCCGCGTGTACTGGTAGTCGAAGTACGGCTCCGGATCGGCCGAGAAGATCGGCTCGTACTCCGCCATCCGGCGCAGGTGGGCCGTCGCCGACGATGCCGCGTCACCCGCGTCGTTCCAGCCGTCGAACGCGACCACCAGGACGCGCTCGCCCAGTCCGCTCACAGAACTCCCGCTCACAGAACTCCCCTCATCGGCATCCACGATACGCGCCGCCGGGTGCGCGCAGGCCGGACATCGCGCGCTGGCTACGATGGACCGGTGACATCCGCGCTGCCTGCCGCCGTTCTCTGGGACATGGACGGGACCGTCGTCGACACCGAGCCGCTGTGGATGGCCGCCGAGGTCGCCCTCGTCGCCCGTCACGGCGGGCGGTGGACGCACGAGCAGGCCCTGGGCATGGTCGGGCTGGGGCTCGACGACGCGGCCGCCATCCTGCAGAGGGTGGGCGTCGAGATGGACCGCGACGCGATCGTTCAGCATCTGACGGACGAGGTCACGACGGCGCTCCGCGACGGCGGCGTGCACTTCCGCCCGGGGGCGCGCGAGCTGCTCGCCGCGCTGCGCGAGGCGGGCGTGCGGACGGCGCTCGTCACGATGTCGCTGCGCAGCATGGCGGAGGCGATGGTGGAGAGGCTGCCGGACGGCAGCTTCGACGTCATCGTCGCCGGCGACGACGCGACCCGGCCCAAGCCGTATCCCGACCCGTACCTGCAGGCGTGCGCGGCCCTGGGCATCGATCCCGCCGCCGCCGTCGCGATCGAGGACTCGCCCACGGGCGTGCGCGCCGCCGTCGCCGCCGGAGTGGTCACGGTGGGCGTGCCGCTCATGGTCCCGCTCGACGACGCCGGCGCCGACACCCTGTGGCCGACGCTGGAGGGCCGCACCCCGGCCGACCTCGGCCGCGTCCACGCCGAGAGAAGGACACGTCCATGAGCATCGACCTGCGCCCCAGCGGACCCTTCCGCTACGGCGACCGCGTGCAGCTGACCGGCCCCAAGGGCCGCCTGCACACCGTCACGCTGCGCGAGGGCGGCGAGCTGCACACGCACCACGGCGTTCTGCGGCACGCCTCGATCGTCGGCCTTCCCGACGGATCGGTCGTGACGGGAAGCGGGGGACACGAGTACCTCGCGCTGCGCCCGCTGCTGCGCGACTTCGTGATGTCGATGCCGCGCGGCGCGGCGATCGTCTACCCGAAGGACGCCGCCCAGATCCTCGCCGCGGCCGACGTCTTCCCGGGCGCGACCGTCGTGGAGGCCGGCGTCGGCTCCGGCGCCCTCTCGCTGTGGCTCCTGCGTGCGATCGGCGCCGCCGGCCGGCTCGTCTCGTTCGAGCGCCGGTCGGAGTTCGCCGAGGTCGCCGAGGCGAACGTCGAGACCTTCCTCGGGCATCGGCCGGACACGTGGGAGGTCGTCGTGGGCGATCTGGCCGAGGCGCTGCCGTCGGCCGTGGCCCCCGCGTCGGCCGATCGCGTCGTGCTCGACATGCTCGCCCCGTGGGAGTGCCTCGACGTCGTCGCCGACGCCCTCACGCCGGGCGGCGTCGTGCTCTGCTACGTGGCGACCGCGACGCAGCTGAGCCGCATCGCCGAGAACCTGCGCGGCAGCGGCCTGTTCACCGAGCCGGAGGCGACGGAGACGATGGTGCGCGGCTGGCACGTCGAGGGCCTCGCCGTGCGTCCCGACCACCGCATGGTCGCGCACACGGGCTTCCTCATCACGGCGCGACGGCTCGCCCCCGGGGCGATCCCGCCCGACGTGCGCAAGCGCGCGCTGAAGAAGCCGAGCTACGCCGACGAAGACGTCGAGCTGTGGACGCCGGGGGCGGTCGGCGACCGCGAGATCACCGACAAGAACCTGCGGAAGCGGGTGCGCGACGCCCAGCGCGCGGCCGAGGGCGCGCGGCGCGCCGTCGGGCAGGACGAGCCCACGCCGTAAACTGTTGCGGTGCGCCAGTTCCCTGCTCTCCTCGCCGTCGTCGGCCTGTCCGCTCTCGCCCTGACGGGCTGCAGCGCGGGAGGCTCGGCCGACCCCGCCTGCGAGCGTCCGTCGGCCACCGGCGGCGGGCTCGACCACGTGACGGTGTCGGGGGAGTTCTCGCGCCCCAGCGTCACCCTCGCAGAGCGCGTCGTCGCGGTCGGCACGGTCTTCGGCGACGTCACGGCGGGCGACGGCCCCGCCGTCGTCTCCGCCGACCAGGAGGCGCAGTTCACGATCGCCATCGCCGACGGCGAGACCGGCGAGGTGCTGCTGCAGGGCGCCGCGGCACCCACCTTCGTCTCCAACTGGGAGACCGACTACCCGGTCATCGCCGAGATGCTGATGTGCGCGTCGGCGGGGTCGCGGATCGTGGCGGCCGCCCCGGCCGGCGGGTTCTCGGCCGCGGCCGCGGAGAGCCTCGGGATGACGGAGGACTCGTCCGCCGTCATCGCGATCGACCTGCAGAACGTCTTCCTCGCGCGCGCCGACGGCACGCCCCAGCGCGTCGGATCGTCGCACCTCCCGTCGGTCGTCCTCGCGCCCGACGGACGTCCGGGCATCGTCGTCCCCTCGTCGTCCCCGCCCGAGGAGCTCTCGGTCGAGGTGCTCAAGGAGGGCGACGGCGAGGCGGTCGGGGCCGGTGCATCGGTGCGCGTGCAGTACACGGGCGTCACCTGGGCCGAGCGCGAGGTCTTCGACTCGTCCTGGTCACGCGGCACGCCGACGACCTTCCCGCTCGACACCGTGGTCCCCGGCTTCGCGCAGGCGCTCGAGGGGAAGACGGTCGGCTCGCAGGTGCTCGTCGTCATCCCGCCCGACCTCGGATACGAGGACAGGGAGCTGCCCGGCATCCCGGCCGGCTCGACGCTGATCTTCGTCATCGACATTCTCGGAATCGACACCGCGGAGAACTGAGAGGCACGCGTGGCAGGCCCACCGATCCGCACGGCCCCCGAAGAGCGGCTCGTGAACCTCGTCGTCGCGCTGCTCGCCACCGAACAGGGACTGACGAAGGACGCGATCCTCACGTCGGTCTCGGGCTACCGCGAGCAGCACGAGGCCGGGGCGTCCAAGGACGCGCTCGAGAAGATGTTCGAGCGCGACAAGGAGAACCTCCGCGCGCTCGGCGTGCCCGTGCAGACCATCGGCGACGCCGCCGACCCGCTCGATCTCCGAGACGCCCGCTATCGCGTGCCGACCGCGGAGTACGAGCTCCCCGAGGACATCTCCTTCACGCCGGCCGAGCTCGCGCTGCTCAATCTCGCGGGCGGCGTCTGGAGCGAGAGCTCGCTGTCGGTGCAGGCGCGCAGCGGCCTGCGCAAGATCCAGGCGCTCGGCATCGACGTCGATGCGCCGATCGTCGGCTACTCGCCGCGCATCAGCCTGCGCGAGCCCTCGTTCGCGCCGCTGCAGCGGGCGATCGAGTTCGGTCGCGTCGTCGAGTTCGACTATCTCAAGGCGGGCGAGCACGCGGCCCGGCGCCGGCGGCTGCAGCCCCTCGCACTCGTGGAGTACGACGCGCGCTGGCACGTCTTCGGCAACGACCTCGACCAGCGCGCCGAGCGCACCTTCCTGCTCTCGCGCGTCGTGTCGGACGTGCGGCTCACGCGGACGCGATTCGACCCCCGGCTGCGCGACGGCGCGGGGGAGCGCGCGCTCGCGGGGCTCGGAGAGGTCGCGGCGCGGCAGCGCGCGCTGCTGGAGGTCGTGCCGGGCACGGAGGCCGCCCTGCGGCTCGCCCGCCGCGCCCAGCCGGCGGTCCAGGGCATCCGCGTGCCCTACGTCGACGTGCACGTGTTCGCCGACGAGCTGGCGTCATACGGTCCCGAGGTGCGGGTCGTCGAGCCCGTCGAGCTGCGCGACCAGGTGGTCCGGCGGCTCGAGGCCGTGCTCGCCGCGCATGCCGGCGCGCCGGGAGGTGCCGCATGAGCGAGAGGCTGTCGCCGGCGACCGATCGCGCCGCGCTCATCCTGCAGCTCGTGCCGTACCTCATCGCGCGCGGCGAGGTGTCGCTCGAGGAGGCCGCCGAGGCGTTCGACGTCTCGCCGGGCCAGATGCGCGAGATGGTCGAGAAGCTCACCGTCATCGGACTGCCCGGCGACGGCGGCTTCTGGCAGATGGCCAACGACCTCTTCGACATCGACTGGGACCTCCTCGACGAGCAGGGGCTCATCTCGATCACCAACAGCGTCGGTCTCGAGCGGAGCCCGCGGCTCACCGCGGGAGAGGCGGCCGCCCTGCTCGCCGGGCTGCAGCTCGCCGCGAGCCTGCCCGGCGTGGGCGACGGCCCCGTCATCAAGGGCCTGCTCGCCAAGCTCGCCCGCGGCGCCGCGGCGGCCCCCGCCGACGTCATCGTCGCGCCGACCGAGGTCGACGAGGCGCGGCGCGTCGTCGGCGAGGCGCTGCAGCGCGGCGTGGCCGTGAGCTTCGCCTACAAGGCGCCGGATGCCGAGCCCACGACGCGCACGGTCGATCCCGCGCGCATCAGCATCGCCGACGGGCAGTGGTACCTGCAGGGCTGGTGCCATCTGCGTCAGGCGATGCGCACCTTCCACGTCGAGCGCATCTCCGACGTCCGCCTCACCGACACCCCGATCTCCCACCGCGACGTGCCCGTCCCGGCGCTCTTCGAGCCCTCCGACGGCGAGATCATCGCCGAGCTGCGCGTCGCCGCCCGCGCAGCGCGGCTGCTCACCGACGCGCTGCGCGGCGCGGTCGTGACCGACGACGGCGACCACCACACGCTGCGCGTGCGCGTGGCCGACCCGTGCAGCCTCCGCCGCCTGGCCGCGCGACACGCCCGCGAGGTCGAGATCGTCGCCCCCGGCCCGGCGCGCGCCGCCGCGCATTCCTGGGCCGCACGCGCCCTCGAGCAGTACCGCTGAGGCTCGTCGTGCAGACGTGCACCACGTTCATAGCGTGGACGACTAGACTGAAGGTCATCACATCCGTTTGGGGGACGTCATGAGCAATCTCTTCGCAGGTCCGCACCTGTGGATCATCCTGATCGTCATCCTGCTGCTGTTCGGTGCCGCCAAGCTTCCCGCCCTGGCGAAGAGCATGGGCCAGTCCGCCCGCATCTTCAAGGGCGAGATGAAGGCGATGAAGGACGACGAGACGCAGGGTACGGCTCAGAACACCGCGGCCGACACCCCGCCGGCCGGCCCCGAGAACCCGCCGGCTCCGCCCGCCAGCGACCCCAAGTCATAGCGGGACGTGGCCACTGACGAACGTCCGCAGGTCAAAGCGGACGACGTTCCGCTGCGCGACAAGCGCATGTCGCTCGCAGATCATCTGCGAGAGGTCCGCAAGCGCCTGATCATCTCGGCGATCGGCATGGTCGTCGCCATGATCGTGGCGTTCATCCTGACGGATCCGATCATCGTGGCGATGACGGAGCCGGTCCGCATCGTCCAGGAGCTCCGCGGCGAAGAGGCGAACGTGTCGTTCATGTACACGACCATCACGGGCGCGTTCGACCAGCGTCTGCGCATCTCCTTCGCCGTCGGCATCCTGCTGTCGGCGCCTATCTGGCTCTGGCAGATCTGGGCGTTCCTCATGCCTGGGCTGACCCGCAAGGAGATCCGCTACACGATCGGGTTCGCAGCGGCCGCCATTCCGCTCTTCTTCGCGGGGGCCTTCGTCGGCTGGCTCGTCATGCCGCACATCATCGAGGTGATGGCGGGCTTCACGACCGACTTCGCCTCGAACAACTACGACGCGAAGCTCTACTACGACTTCATCTTCAAGCTGGTGCTCGCCGTCGGCATCGCGTTCGTGCTCCCCGTCTTTCTCGTGGCTCTCAACTTCGCGGGGATCATGAGCGGAAAAGCCATCGCGAAGGGCTGGCGCACCGCCGTGCTCATCGCGTGCCTGTTCGCAGGTCTCGCCACGCCCGCAGCCGACATCCCGAGCATGCTCCTGCTCGCTGGTGTGCTCACGGTGCTGTACTTCCTCGCCGCCGGTCTCACGCTGCTCCTCGACCGACGCCGGGCCAAGCGCGCTCCCAAGCTCCTGGAGCCCTCGGCGTGACCGACGCGGCGTCGCGTTACGCACGCGCCGAGGCCGCCCGCGCACACCCGCTGACCGCGTCGTTCGCGGCGCGCCAGCGGTTCGAGCTCGACCCGTTCCAGGTGGCGGCGTGCCACGCGCTCGAGGACGGCCGCAGCGTGCTCGTCGCGGCGCCCACGGGGGCGGGGAAGACGATCGTCGGCGAGTTCGCGATCGACCTGACGATGCGCACCGTGACGGAGAAGGCGTTCTACACGACGCCCATGAAGGCGCTGTCGAACCAGAAGTTCCGCGAGCTGCAGGACGTCTACGGAGCGGGGGAGGTCGGTCTCCTGACCGGGGACACGAGCGTCAACGCCCACGCCCGCGTCGTCGTGATGACCACCGAGGTGCTGCGCAACATGATCTACGCGGGCTCGTCGGCGCTCGACGACCTGAGCTACGTGGTCATGGACGAGGTGCACTACCTCGCCGACCGCTTCCGCGGAGCAGTCTGGGAAGAGGTCATCATCCATCTTCCGCCGCACGTGCGCATCGTGTCGCTGTCGGCGACCGTCTCGAACGCGGAGGAGTTCGGCGACTGGCTCGACACCGTCCGCGGCGACACGGAGGTGATCGTCAGCGAGACGCGTCCCGTGCCGCTGGAGCAGCACATGCTCGTGCGGGGCGACCTGCTGCCGCTCTTCGACACCGGCGGCGGCCCGTCCGCACGCGTGAACCGCGATCTGCTCCGGCTCGGCTCGGTCGGCGGGGCCGGCGGCGCGAGGGGCCGCGGACACCGTGGCGCGCCCCGTCCGCGCCCGGTCCGTGCCGAGCGCATCGACCGTCCCCAGGTCGTGGAGCTGCTGGGACGGGCGACGCTGCTGCCGGCGATCTTCTTCATCTTCAGCCGGGCCGGCTGCGACGCCGCCGTGCAGCAGCTGCGCCGCGCGGGCGTGCGTCTCACCTCGCGCGAGGAGCGCGACGAGATCCGCGCGCTCGTCGAGCAGCGCACCTACGACCTGGGGGACGAGGATCTCGGCGTCCTGGGCTTCTGGGAGTGGAAGGACAACCTGGAGCGGGGCATGGCCGCGCATCACGCGGGCCTGCTCCCGGTCTTCAAGGAGATCGTCGAAGAGGCCTTCCAGCGCCGCCTCGTGAAAGTGGTGTTCGCGACCGAGACGCTCGCGCTCGGCATCAACATGCCGGCTCGCACGGTCGTGCTCGAGCGGCTGGAGAAGTTCAACGGCGAGGCGCGCGTGCCCATCACGGCGGGGGAGTACACGCAGCTGACGGGACGCGCGGGGCGGCGCGGCATCGACGTGGAGGGACACGCCGTCATCCAGTGGCGCGACGGCGTCGACCCGCAGGCCGTCGCCGCGCTGGCATCCCGCCGCACCTACCCGCTGAACTCGAGCTTCCGCCCGACCTACAACATGGCCGTGAACCTCATCGACCGGTACGGGCGGGAACGTGCCCGCGAGCTGCTGGAGTCGTCGTTCGCGCAGTTCCAGGCCGATCGTGCCGTCGTCGGGCTGGCGCGGCAGGTGCGCGAGAGCGAGCAGTCGCTCGAGGGCTACGTCACCGCGATGGCGTGCGACCGCGGCGACTTCGTCTCCTACGCGGCGCTGCGCCGCGAGCTCGGCGACGTCGAGCGGCTGAACCGTGCCGACCGCGCGGCGTCCAAGCGGCAGCAGCACGAGCGACAGCAGCAGGTGGCGTCGCTGCGCCGACGGCTGCAGCGGCATCCCTGCCACAGCTGCCCCGACCGCGAGCACCACGCGCGCTGGGGAGAGCGTTATACGAAGCTCAAGCGCCAGATCGACAAGAAGCGGCATGAGATCGAGACGCGCACGGGCACCGTCGCGCGCATCTTCGACCGCGTCGTCGACGTGCTCGCCGAGCTGGACTACGTCGCGATCGACGCCGACGGGACGACGCGGCTGACCGACGCGGGCGCCACCATGAAGCGCATCTACGGGGAACGCGACCTGCTCGTCGCCGAGTGCCTCCGCCGAGGCCTGTGGAACGATCTCGATCCGGCGGGGCTCGCGACGATGGCATGCTGCCTCGTCTACGAGCCGCGACGCGAGGGCGCCGAGACCGACATGCGCGCGCTGCCGCGCGGACCCTTCCGGCGCGCGCTCGACGCCACGCAGACGCTGTGGGCGCAGCTCGACGACCTCGAGCGCGAGCACCGGCTGCCCGGCTCCGAGCCCGTCGCCACGGGCCTCGCCGAGGCGATGCACGGCTGGGCGCGCGGCGGCTCGCTCGATCGCGCCCTCGTCGTCACCGACCTCGCCGCGGGCGACTTCGTGCGCTGGGCGAAGCAGACGATCGACCTGCTCGACCAGCTGGCACGCACCGCCGACGGGCCGATCGCGTCGACCGCGCACCGGGCCGTCGACGCCGTGCGCCGTGGCATCGTCGCGTACAGCTCGGTGTAGACCCGCGCTCGCGTAGGCTCGTTCTGTGCCCGACACCCCCCGCCCGATCCTTCCGATGTGGGCGGCGCTCCTCGGCGCCGTGGCCGGCGGGCTCGCGCTCGATCTGGCCTTCCCGGACGCCGGCGTCTGGCCCCTGGCCTTCGTCGGCGTCGGCCTCTCGCTCGTCTCGCTGATCGGCCGGAGCGCCGGCGGTGCGTTCCTCGTCGGGCTCGCGTTCGCGGCGTCCTTCTGGTTCACGCACGTCTCGTGGACGAGCCGCTACCTCGGTGTGCTGCCCTGGTTCGCGCTCGCGGGCTTCGAATCGCTGCTGTCGGCCGTCGGCGCGGTCGGCATCGCGCTGGCCTACCGATGGATGCCACGCGTCGCGCCCGGCACGACGGGCCGCGTCCTGGGGCTTCCGCTGCTCGTCGCGGGGGTGTGGACGGCGCGCGAGCTGTGGCTCGGCACGTGGCCGTACACGGGCTTCCCGTGGGGCCGCATCGGCATGAGCCAGTCGGAGAGCCCGCTCGCCGCGCTCGCGTCGTGGCTGGGGGTCACGGGCCTCACGTTCGTCATGGTGTTCGCCGTCGCGGCGGCGATCGAGGCCGTGCGATGCCGGCGCACGGCGCACTGGCGCGGCGGCGTGCCCGCGCTGGCGGCGCTGGTGGCGCTGGTCGCCGTGCCGGCGTTCCCCACCGCCGACGCCGGCACGTGGCGCGTCGGGGCCGTGCAGGGCAACGGTCCGGCAGCGTACTTCGACACCCGGGCCCCGTACGCGGTGTTCGAGGCGCAGCGCGCCGCGACGTTCCCGCTCGTCGGCGAAGACCTCGACGTCGTGGTCTGGCCCGAGGGGGGTGTGGACGCGGATCCCACGAACAACGTCGACGTGGCCGAGGAGCTCGACCGGCTCGCGGAGCGCCTCGACGCGCCGCTGCTCCTCAACGCGGCGACGCGGCGCGGCGACGACATCTTCAACACGTCGATGCTGTGGGTCGCGGGCTCCGACAACCCGGTCGCGATGCACGACAAGACGCGGCCGGTGCCCTTCGGCGAGTACGTGCCCGACCGCTGGTTCTATCGTCTCTTCGCCCCGGACCTCATCGACCTCATCCAGCGCGAGTACACGCCCGGCACCATCCCGCCGTTCTTCGACGTCGACGGCGTCGGCGTGGGCCTGGCGATCTGCTTCGACGTCATCTACGACGACGTGATCTGGTCGGGCGTGCGCGACGGGGCCCAGGTCCTGGTCTTCCAGACCAACAACGCCGACTTCCGCGACACCGACGAGAACCTGCAGCAGCTCGCGTTCGCGCGCATGCGCGCCATCGAGACGGGACGTGCCGTCGTGAACATCTCGACGGTCGGCACGAGCCAGGTGATCGCGCCCGACGGACGCGAGCTCGACGCGCTCGACGCCGACGTCGCCGGCGCGATGGTCACCGACGTGCCGCTGCGCGAGGGACGGACACCGGCCGTGGTCATCGGTTTCGCGGTGCAGCTCGTCGTGGGCTGGGGGAGCGTGCTGGCCCTGCTCGCCACGGGCGTGCTCGTGCGCCGGCGACGCGAAGAGCCGGTGCCGAGCCCCCAGGGGACCGACACCGGCTCTTCGTGAACGTCAGGCGCTCAGGCGCTCTTGACGCGCCGCGCCGCGGCGCTCGCGGAGCAGCGCGAGGCGCTCCTCGAGCAGTTCCTCGAGCTCCGGAATCGTCCGGCGCTCCATGAGCATGTCCCAGTGCGTGCGGGCGGCCTTGTCGCCCGAGTGGTCGACCTCGACGACATCGTCGCCGACGCGACGTCGCGCCTCCGCACCGCACGTGCGGCACTCCCAGGTGTCGGGCACCTCTGCGTCGGCAGCGAACGTCATGACCGTCTCACGGTCGCACTGCGTGCAGACATAGGTGTGGTTCGCGCGTTCATGGAACACGACGCCTTCCTCGCTCTGCAGGCTGGAAGCGCCGAGCCGCATGCCGCGCAGGCTGCGATCTGCCATTGTGTGGTCCTCTCGTCGTCACACAGGTATAGCGTTCGGACCTGTGCGCATCATCCCAACCTTCGACGGTACCACTGCATTCACAGGTGATGCTCAGGGGCGGGTCGGAGGAGGCTCTATCCGACGGTTCCGATCGTGCGGAGAGCCACGTCCACGCGGTCGGTGACGAGGCCGTCGACCCCGTGGTCCAGGAGCCTGCGCATCTCGTCGGCGTCGTTGATCGTCCACACGTGCACCTCGACGCCCGCGTCGTGCACGGCATCGATCAGGCGCGGCGTCACGATCGGAAGGCCGCGCTGTCGCGGCGGCAGCTGGACGGCGTCGATCCCGCTCAGGACGCGTCGCACGAGCGCCCTCGAGCGCACGCCGACGGCGGCGAGCAGCCGCGCGATGGTGGCCCGCCCGGCCGAGGTGGCCGGGTCGCCGCCCGCGGCCCGGCAGGCGGCGACGGCGGCCTGACGGCGCGCGTCGGAGAAGCTCGTCAGCAGCACGCGATCGGCGTGGCGGGCGACGATGCGCCCGGCGGGCTCGGCGGCCGCGGCCGCCTTGACGTCGAGGTTGAACCGCAGGGTGGGGAACGTGTCCAGCGCCTGCTCGAGCGAGAGCAGGCCGCCGCGCGTCGCCATGAGCTGCTCGAGCTCGGCGTGCGTCACGTCGGCGATCGGACGGGCGTCGCCCGTCACGCGCGTGAGCGTGTCGTCGTGGAACAGCACGACGGCCCCGTCGGCGGTCAGGTGGCAGTCGGACTCGACGTAGCGTGCCCCGACCGCGTGCGCGGCGGCCACCGCCGCGAGCGAGTTCTCGGAGACGTCCTCGGCGTCGGCGGGCACGAACCCGCGATGCGCGAGCGCGCGCGGGGCCGTGACGCCGCCGAACCAGGGATGCGTCACGAGGAGCCCGTGCCGGCCGGGCCCGACCTCCGCAGTCCGTCGCTCGGCGGACGCGGCGCGAAGGCCGTGCTGAAGCCCTTGAGCGCCTCGGTGAACTCGCTCGGGATGATCCACACCTTGTTCGAGGCGCCCTCGCTGATCTTGGGCAGCGTCTGCAGGTACTGGTAGGCGAGCAGCTTGTCGTCGGGGTTGCCCGCGTGGATCGCGTCGAAGACCGCCTGGATCGCCTGCGCCTCGCCCTGCGCGCGCAGCACGGCGGCCTCCTTGTCGCCCTCGGCGCGCAGGATCTCCGCCTGGCGCCGGCCTTCGGCTTCCAGGATCTGCGACTGCTTGGAGCCCTCGGCCGTGAGGATCGCCGCGCGGCGGTCGCGCTCGGCGCGCATCTGCTTCTCCATCGAGTCCTGGATCGACACCGGCGGGTCGATCGCCTTGAGCTCGACGCGCGAGACGCGCAGACCCCACTTGCCCGTCGCCTCGTCGAGCACGACGCGCAGCTGGCCGTTGATCTCGTCGCGGCTCGTCAGCGCCTCCTCGAGGTTGAGCCCGCCGACGACGTTGCGCAGGGTGGTCGTGGTGAGCTGCTCGACGGCGCTGAGGTAGTTGGCGATCTCGTAGGTCGCGGCGCGGGCGTCGGTGACCTGGAAGTAGACGACGGTGTCGATCGAGACGACCAGGTTGTCCTCGGTGATGACGGGCTGCGGCGGGAACGAGACGACCTGCTCGCGCATGTCGACGAGCGGCCGCAGCCGGTCGATGAACGGCACCAGCAGGTTGAGTCCCGGCGAGAGCGTGCGCTGGTAGCGGCCGAGCCGCTCGACGACGCCGGCGTAGGCCTGCGGGATGATGCGGATGGACCTGAAGATGACGACGACCACGAAGATCGCCACCACCACCAGCAGGACAGCGATGAAGATCTGTCCGATGAACGCGCCGACGTCGATCATGCCGGCTCTCCTTCCTGTGGGATGGGGGAGACCTCGACGGTCGCGCCGCGCACGGCGACGACCGTCACGACGTCCCCCGAGGCGAGATCGAGGGTCGACGACCGCGCCGTCCAGGTCTCGCCGTTGTCGAGCTTGACCGAGCCCTCGCCGTGCACGAACGGCGCCACCACGCGACCGCGCTGGCCGAAGATGGCGTCGACGTTGGTGGGCACGAGCGCGCTCGACCGGCGCAGCGCGCGCAGCAGCAGGGGTCGGATCGTGAACAGCAGCAGCGCCGAGACCGCCGCCGCGGCGAGGATCTGAAGCCACCACACGGACCCCAGGAGGTTCGCGCCGAGCCCGCCGATGAGCGTGCCGGCCGCGAGCATGAGGAACGTGAACTCGAGCGTCAGCAGCTCGATGATGACGAAGAGCACCGCCAGCACGAGCCAGGCGATCCACAGGAACTGCGTGAGATCGGGCAGCACGGCGTACTCCTTCCGGGGAGGTTGATCGAACCCTAACACCCGCCGTCGACACGATGCGTTGATAGTGTCGGTAGGTCCGCCCTTGCGCGGCGGCCCGACCCAGACGCAGCAGTCAGACGCAGCAGGAGCTCACATGTCCCAGCCCATCCCCGCCGGCACGCTCAGCGGCAGGACCGCCCTCGTCACGGGCTCGTCCCGCGGCATCGGCGCCGACACGGTCCGCTACTTCGCGGAGGCTGGCGCGAACGTCGTCATCAACTTCCGCAACAAGGCGCCGCGCGCGGAGAAGCTCGCCGCGCAGCTGCGCGAGCTCGGCGTGCAGGCGCTCGTCGTCGGCGCGGACCTCACCGATCCGGCATCCGTCGCCGACATGTTCGCGCAGGTCGCCGAGACCTTCGGGAGCCTCGACGTCCTCGTGCTCAACGCCTCCGGCGGCATGGAGAGCGGCATGGCCGAGGACTACGCGCTCACGCTCAACCGCGACGCGCAGCTGAGCGTGCTCGACCACGCCCTCCCGCTGCTGCACGGCGCTGACGACGGGCGGCCGGCATCCCGCGTCGTGTTCGTGACGAGCCACCAGGCGCACTTCATCCGCACGACGCCGACGATGCCCGAGTACGAGGCGGTCGCCCTGTCGAAGCGGGCGGGGGAGGACGCCCTGCGCGAGCGGATCCCGGGGCTGACGGAGAGCGGCATCGAGTTCGTCGTCGTCTCCGGCGACATGATCGAGGGCACGATCACCGCGACGCTGCTGGAGCGGGCCAGCCCCGGTGCCATCGCCTCGCGCCGCGAGTCGGCGGGAAAGCTCTACAACGTGTCGGAGTTCGCCGCCGAGGTCGCCCGGGCCGCCGTCGACCCGGTGCCCGCCGACAACACGCGCCTCGTGGGCGACACCTCGTTCTTCGACGGAGAGTGAGGGGATGCGTCCGACCGACATCGAGCATCTGATCGCGGTCGGACGCCCGGCGCTCGCGCCCGACGGCTCGTTCGCGCTGTTCGCGACCTCACGGCCGTCGCTCGAGGCGAATCGGTACGTCGGCCAGATCTGGCGTGTCGAGCTGCGGGGCGATCGGAGCGGCTCGCGTCCGAGGCGGCTCACGCTCGGCGTCGCCGACTCATCTCCCCGGCTCTCCCGGGACGGCTTGACGGTCGCCTTCCTGCGCCCCGACGCCCGCGGTCGCGCGCAGCTCTTCCTCGTCGCCGCGTCGGGCTCCGAGGCGGTTCGGCTCACCGACGCGCACGGCGGCGTCGGCGCCTTCGCGTGGTCGCCGGACGGCGCGCGCATCGCGTACACCGCCCGCGTCGCCGAGCACGGACGCTACGGCACGGTCGAGGGCGTGGATGCCGCGCACGAGCCGCCGCGCCGCATCACCGGCATCCGCTGGCTCGCCAACGGCGTCGGCTACATCGCCGACCGGCCGGCGCACGTGTTCGTCGTCGACGTGCCCTCGCTGGGCGACGAGCCGCGCTACGAGCCCGCCGCCGCGCCTTCGCATGACGCGGCGCCTTCGCATGACACGGCTCGCACGGCGGTCCCGACGTCGCGTCAGCTCACCCTCGGCGACGTCTCGCACGCGGGCGTCGCGTTCTCGGCGGACGGCGCGGAGGTGCTCACCGTGCACGAGCCGATCGAGCGGGATCGCCGCGACCTGCGCACGCCGCTCGTCTCGATCGCGATCGCCGACGGCGCGGTGCGGGAGCGGATCGGCGTCGCCTCGCAGCTGAGCATCCAGGACGTCGAGGTCGCCCCCGACGGTCACGTCTTCGTCGTGGCGCATCACGTGGGGGAGTCGGGCGTCGACTTCGTCGGGCCGCGGCTGGCCGTGTGGATGCTCAACGACGCCGGCCCGCGCCGGCTGACCGACCCGGACGTCGTCGACCCCGGCGAGATCGGCAGCCACCTGTCGTTCCTCGGCGACGACGTGCTCGTGCAGAACCGCGCCCGTGGCCGCGTGACGCTGATGCGGCTCACACGCGGCGGAGACCTCCGTACCGTTCTCGACGGCGACGTCGAGGTGCTCGGGCATGCGGCATCCGACGACGGCACGATCGTCGCCGCGGTGGCGACCCCGGAGGGCTTCGGCGAGCTGGTGGTCGTCGGCGAGGGCGCCGTCACCGACTTCTCCGCCGCCTTGCGCGCGCGGTCGGTCGTCACACCGGCCGAACACGTCGTCCCGGCGCGCGACGGGTATCCCGTGCACGGCTGGCTCGCCGTTCCCGAGGGGGAGGGGCCGTTCCCCGTCGTCCTCCAGATCCACGGCGGCCCATATGCCCAGTACGGCATACACGTGTTCGATGAGACCCAGGTGCTCGTGGACGCGGGATACGCCGTGGCGTACTGCAACCCGCGGGGGAGTGCGGGCTACGGTCTCGCGCACGGCCGGAGCATCCGGCAGCGCATGGGCACGGTCGACATGACCGACGTTCTCGACTTCCTCGACGGCGTGCTCGAGCGCGACCCGCGCGTGGACGCCGCGCGGCTCGGCATCATGGGCGGGTCGTACGGCGGCTACCTGACCGCGTGGATCACCGCTCACGATCATCGGTTCGCCGCGGCGATCGTCGAGCGCGGGCTTCTCGACCCGCTCAGCTTCCAGGGCACGAGCGACATCGGCTCCTACTTCGGCGACGAGTACGTCGGCACCGACGAGACCCGCATCGCGGCGCAGAGCCCGCTGGCCGCGGTCGGCGGTGTCACGACGCCGACGCTCGTCATCCACTCCGAGCTCGACCACCGGTGTCCGCTGGAACAGGGCACCCGGTACTACACCGCGCTGAAGCGCCGGGGCGTCGAGACGGAGATGCTGATCTTCCCGGGGGAGGACCACGAACTGACCCGATCGGGGCAGCCGCGGCACCGCGTGCAGCGCTTCGACGCCGTGCTCGAGTGGTGGCGGCGTCACCTGCCCGTGTGAGGAGCCGGTGACGCCGCCGCGCTCACTTGCCGAACGTGAAGGCGCGTCCGATCTGGATGGCCCCGAGGACGACCGCCGAGATCCCGAGCAGCCACCACAGCACCGCCGCGCCGAAGGCCGGCGAGAACAGCAGCGTGATGCCCGCGATGATCGAGATGATCGAGAAGAAGATCGTCCAGCCCTTCGAGGGTGCGGCGCTCAGCGTGGAGAGCGCCACGACGCCCTCGATGATCCACATGATGCCGACGAGCACGCCGATGAAGACGGCGAGTGTGAGGGCCGTGGCACCGAGGTTCGCGAAGGCGACGATGCCCGCGGCGATGAAGACCAGGCCGAGCAGGATGTGCCCGATGCGCGCCCATCCGCCCTTCTGCTTCGAGAAGATGCCGAGCCCGGCGTAGGCGAGCCCCGCGGCGATGGCGTAGATCGCGATGATCGCCGCGACGACCATCGCCGTCTTGCCGGGCCAGACCAGGATGAGGATTCCGGCGATGAGGGCGAGCACACCGCCGACACCCAGCGCCGTGCGGATCGCGTTGATCTCTGACTTGTCGAGCACAATGGACATGAGCGCCTCTTTCCCGGACCGTTCTGTGAGGTGGCGATGCCCATGCTAGACCCGCCGCGTGCACCGGGGCGAGAGGCACGCGCGTCGGCGCCCGACCGGCTCGAGCGGTCGTCGGGCCTCGTGTCCGTCCGTGCGCGCAGGATGATCGCGCTGGTCGCGGGCGTCGTGCTCGCGGCCGCCGTGACCGCGCTGGCGACCGTGCTCACGATCGCCGCGGCGTCCGACGACGAGGTCACGGTGCTGATCGGATCGTTCGACTCCGCCCGGATCACCGGTCTCGCCGTGCTCGCGGCGCTGTCGAGCCTCGTCGTAGGACTGTGCGCGATCCCCGTGCGCGGGCCGTGGCTGCTCCTCCTGGTGCCCGCCCGCCTCGCGGCCATGGCCGCCTCGTTCCTGGCCCTGCTCGCGTTCTGGCTCGCGTCCTCGGCGTCGGTGGTGCCGCTGGTCAGCGACGGATGCGAGACCGGCTACGTGGTGCAGGAGAGATCGTTCCTGCTGCTCGGGACCGGCACCGTCTACAGGACGGACGGCATTCTCGCCACGCCGGTCCAGTGGATCGGGGGCGACGACGGATACCGTCCGTTCCAGGACGGCGCGTACACGCTCGTCGACGACGGCGACGAGCTCCACGTCTCGTACGACGCCGATCGCGCCGGCTTCGGTCCTTCCGCCACGCTCGAGTTCACGCTGCCGAAGCGAACGGACCGCGATCTCTCCTGCGATGTCACCATTCGCCGATAATGCACATTATGTCAGCTTGAGCGCAACGAACCCGCGAGGGTGCCATCTATCCCGCCGAGGGTGCCAGCTATCCCGCCGAGGGTGCTTCCCCTCCTCCGGTGAAAGCACCCTCGCGAGAACAACCAGCACCCTCGCGTCGGGGTTCGAGCATCGCGAGGCGGCTGAGCGTGCGGGCCGCGTCGAGCGGCGGCTCCCTCGCATCCAGCATGCGGCGCGGTGCGCCGGCCGCCCGGACGTCGAGCCGCCGATCGCGGTCGTACAGCACGTCGACGAGCCGGCACAGCCGGGTGAGCGGATCGCATCCGACGGACGACAGGTCGGGAACGGCGAGCACGCGGATGCGGGCGAACCGGTCGGCGAGCCGCAGGTACTCCCCCGTGCCGAGCGGCCGGTCGCACAGCTCCGCGAAGGTGAACGTCGCGGCCGTCCCGTCCGCGGCGGCAGCGCGGACGACCAGCCCGTTGATCGTCAGGTCGACGCCGCCCGCAGGCTGCCCACCCGGCGCCCCGGCGTCGACCTCCCAGCTCCCTCCCCCGAAGCCCGAGCCGCCGGCCACGTCCCGGCGATAGTCGCGGCCGGACCCGATCGACACGACGTCGAGGCGCGACTCGATCAGAGCGATCGCGGGCAGGAACCGCTCGTGGAACAGCGGGTTGGGCATCAGCCCGCGGGGCTCGTCGTTCGAGGTGGCGAGAAGGAGGATTCCGCGCGCTGCGAGCACCTCGAGCGTCGTCGTCAGGTAGACCGCGTCGGCGACGTCGTGGACATGGAACTCGTCGAAGAGCACGACGCGCGCGGACCCGAGGATGCCGCCGATCGACGCCTCCACGGGTTTCCGTGCCGCCGCGATCTCGGCCTGCAGGTCGCGGAAGAAGTCATGGAAATGGAAGCGCCGCTTGCGAGAGGTCGGCACGGCCCCGTAGTACAGGTCGAGCAGCACCGACTTCCCCCGCCCCACCGGGCCCCAGAGATAGAAGCCGTGCGTCGGCGGCTCGGCGAGTCGTGCGATCGCGGACCGCTGCGCCTCGTCGAACGCGAGCCCCGAGGCGTGCACGGCGCACAGGAATCGTGGGGACGTCGCCGATGCGATGCTGCTCGGCTGTCCCTCTGGACCGGATCCTCGACGCCGGAAGCGCATGTGGCATCCTCCTGTTACTCTACAAACATAGAGTAACAGGAGGATGCCACATGGCCCGCCCGGGAGACCGTCGACCGCTGATCGCCGATCAGGCGATCGCGATCCTCGCGCGCGGCGGCGCGCGCGCTCTCACCCACCACGCCGTGGACCGCGAGGCGGGCATCGCCGCGGGGTCCACGTCCTACTACTTCCGCACCCGCGACGCGCTCGTGTCCGCCGCGGTGGAGCGGATCCGGCACCATTCCCGCACGGCCTTCGACGCCGCGGCGGCGCCCGATCCGCTCACGCCGGGCACGGCATCCGCGTTCATCGCCGACCAGCTGCACGACCTCGCCACGCGACGGCGGGAGCACGCGCTGGCGGTCGTGGCCCTGCTTCCCGAGGTCGCCGAGGTGCCGGCGCTCCGGCGCAGCCTGATGGGCAGTCTCTTCTCCCGCGAGCTGGCCGGCGGGCTCGTCGTCGCGCTCGGGCATCCGCCCGGATCGCCGGCGGCCGACGATCTGGTCGACTATCTGATGGGGCGGCTGCTCAGCCTGCTGTTCGCGCCGCGCGAGGACGCGGGCGACGACCGCGCGGCGACGCAGCATGCCGTGGAACGGCTGCTCCGGTAGCACCGGCCGATCGCCGGGGCCTGCGCTCCCGAGGACGACGTCGTTCCCGAGGACGACGTCGTTCCCGAGGAGCGACACGCCGGGCGTCCGCCGTCGGGAAGGCGCGATCTCCTCGGGAACGAGAGGGTCTACGACGCGCCGCGCGCCAGCCGCATGCCGATGTCGCTGCCGCCCCGTCGCGCCGCGGCGCCGCGACGCAGGTCGGCGCGCACGCTCAGCGGGCTGACCGCGACGCTGCCGCCGCGCAGCACGCGCTCCGCTCCCCCGGCATCCGCGTCGAACAGGTCCCAGCACCACTCCCACACGTTGCCCAGCGTGTCGAAGAGGCCGTTGAGGTTCGGCAGCCGGTGGCCGACCGGCCGGGGCGACGACACGCCGTCGGCGCTCGTCCACGCGATCTCCCGCAACGGTCCGTAGTGGGCGCCCGTCGATCCGGCGCGGCACGCGAACTCCCACTCCGCCTCGGTCGGCAGGCGATAGCCGTCGGCGTCGCGGTGCCACGTGACGTCCTCGCCGTCGAACGAGTAGGCGCTGTCGAGCCCCTCCCACTCGGACGCGGCGTTGCACAGCCGGATCGCCCGCAGCCAGGAGAGGCCGGTGGCCGGCACGCGCGGGCGCGACACCGGCTCCCCCAGCAGCTCGGCGACGACCTCCTGCGTCACGGGGAACACGCCGAGCTCGAAGTCGTCGACCGCGACCGATCGTCGCGGACGTCCCTGCGCGAGCGATCCGCCGGCGATGCGCGCGAGCTCGATGTCCACCACGCCGACGACTCTAGCGGTGCGGAGACCGGTCGGCATCGGAGAGTAGCGTTGTGGGGTGACCCAGCCGAACGACCCCCATGCCGTGCGGGCGTGGTTCATCTGGACGGTCGGCGTCACGGGGTACGTGCTCGCCGTGGCCAACCGCACGTCGCTCGCGGCCGTCGGCGTGGATGCCGCGGGTCGCTTCGGCATCGACGCGTCGACGCTCTCGATGTTCGCCGTGGTCCAGCTCGCCGTGTACGCCGGGATGCAGGTGCCGATCGGCGTCGTGCTCGACCGCTGGGGCGCCCGGCCCGTCATGACGATCGGCATGGCGCTCATGGCCGTGGGCCAGCTGATGATGGCGCTGTCGCCGAACGTCGGCATGGCGCTCGTCGCACGCATCCTCCTGGGCGCGGGCGATGCGGCCGTCTTCCCGTCGGTGCTGCGCCTCATCGCGACCTGGTTCCCGATGCATCGCGCGCCGCTCATGGTGCAGCTCACCGGCATCGTCGGCCAGAGCGGTCAGCTGGTCTCCCTCGTCCCGCTCGCCGCCCTGCTGCACGCCACGAGCTGGTCGGTCGCGTTCGGCGGCGTCGCGGGCCTCGGCGTGCTCTTCACCGTCCTCGTCTTCGTGCTGATCCGCAACCATCCGCCCGAACGGCAGAAGGACGTCGCGGTCGACACGACCACCGGCGCCGTGCGCGTCGTCACGTCCCAGGTCGACGCGCGGACCGGCATCCGCGCGGCCTGGGCGCATCCGGGCACGCGTCTCGCGTTCTGGTCGCACTTCACCACGCCGTTCGCGGGCACCGCGTTCATCCTGCTGTGGGGCGTCCCCTTCCTCACCGCGGGCGAGGGGCTCACGCTCGCCGAGGCGGCGGGGATCACGTCGCTCTACGTCTTCGTCGGCATGGCGCTCGGGCCCGTCATGGGCGAGGTCTCACGCCGCGTACCGCACCGCAGATCGCTGGCGCTCGTGCTGCCGACGATCGCCGTGCAGCTCGTCGCCTGGCTCGCGGTGATCCTGTGGCCCGGGCCCGCCCCGATGTGGCTGCTCATCGTGCTCGTCGTCGCCCTGGGCACGGGCGGCCCGGCGTCGATGGTCGCCTTCGACCATGCGCGCACGCACAACCCCGCCCACCGGCTCTCGACCGCGACGGGCCTCACGAACGTCGGCGGGTTCGTGGCCGCCCTCGCCGCCGTGCTGCTCATCGGGCTCGCCCTCGACATCCAGGGCGCGGGCACGCCCGACACCTATACGCTCGACGCGTTCCGCATCGCCTTCCTCACCCAGATCCCCCTCTGGCTGCTCGGGACCGCCTTCATCCTCGTGGAGCGCAAGCGCACCCGCATCCTGATGGGACTCGACGAGCCGCGCACGACGTGAGCGCGCTCAGCCGGCGACGCGCACCCAGTCGGGCAGCTTCGGCGGCCGTCCGTCACCCGACGACGTGCCGGTGAGGCGCCGTCGGACCCACGGCCCGAGATGTTCGCGCGCGTAGTCGCGGCCGCTCAGACGTGCAGACTCCGGCACGTCGGGGAGCGACCACCACCCGTCGGGCGCCCTCTCCCCCAGCGCCTCCAGCACGCGCGCCGCCACGCGGTGGTGGCCGCGCGCGTTCATGTGCAGCCGGTCCTGCGACCAGTGGTCCGGGCGCGAAAGCTCGGTGTCGGGCCAGTTGAACGCGCGCACGACGTCGTCGCGCCCCACGATCCGCGCGGCGACGGCCTCCGACAGCGCGTCGCCGCGCCGCTGGACGAGCCCGCCGAGCGGCAGCTGCGCCGACGGGTTCGCGCCCGAGAGCAGGATGAGGCGCACGCCCTCCTCGTCGCAGCGGCGCAGCACGTGCGAGAACGCCGCGGCGATGTGCGGCACGGTCGTGCGGGGCCGCAGCATGTCGTTGCCGCCGCCGTTGAAGGACAGGTGCGTCGGCCGCAGCGCGAGCGCCGCCTCGAGCTGCTCTCGCACGATCGGCCAGACGAGCTTTCCCCGCACGGCCAGGTTCGCGTACTCCACCGGCGCGCCTCGCGACGCGGCCCAGCCCGTCGCGACGAGGTCGGCCCACCCGCGCACGGTGCCGTCGGGCAGCTCATCCCCCACGCCCTCGGTGAACGAGTCGCCGATCGCGACGTAGCGGACGGATGCCGCGGTCATCGGTCGTCCAGCGCCGCGCCGCGCCGGTCGACGAGGCCCCACGCGGCGGCGGCCGCGGCGATGAAGAAGACGGCGAACACGCCGAACGCGAGCGGGACGCCGCCGATGAGCAGCATGGGCGGCACGCTCAGCGGCGCGAGGATGGACGCGATGCGGCCGACGCCGGCGGCCCACCCCGCCCCCGTTCCGCGCAGCGACGTCGGGTACGTCTCGGGCGTCACGGCGTACAGGGCGCCCCACGCTCCGAGGTTGAAGAACGACAACGCCATCCCCGTCGCGATGATCATCGCCTCGCCGGCGGCGACGCCGAACAGCACGGCCGAGACGGCCGAGCCGGCGAGGAAGACCGAGAGCGTGAGACGCCGTCCCCACACCTCGATGAGCCAGGCGGCGACCGCGTAGCCGGGCAGCTGCGCGAGGGTGATGATGAGGGTGAACTGGAAGGAGCGCACCAGGTCGTAGCCCTGGCTGAACAGCAGCGTCGGAATCCAGATGAACGCGCCGTAGTAGGCGAAGTTGACGCAGAACCAGACGATCCACAGGCTCGCGGTGCGCGCGCGGAACTCCGTCGTCCACAGGGCCAGGAGGCGCTCGCGCCCCGTGCGTGCCACGGTCGCGGTCGCCGGGACGACGGCGACCGGCGGCTCCGCGGCGGGCGCGCCGCGCGTGAGCGGCGGCGAGGTCTCGAACGTCGCGACGACCGCGCTCGCCTGCGCGTCGCGACCCTGCTGGGCGAGCCACCGCGGCGACTCCGGCAGCCCCCACCGCACGATGAGGGCGTAGGCCGCGGGAATCGCGCCGAGCGCGAACGCCCACCGCCACCCGGCCTCCGAGACGGGGATGACGAAGTAGCCGATCAGCGCCGCCGCGGTCCAGCCCACCGCCCAGAACGCCTCGAGGATGACGATGACGCGTCCCCGCATGCGGGCGGGCGAGAACTCGCTGACGTACGTGCTCGCGACCGGAAGCTCGGCACCGAGCCCCAGGCCGACCAGGAAGCGCAGCACGAGCAGCGCGACGAGGCCGCCGACCAGGGCGCTGGCGCCCGTCGCGATGCCGTAGACCAGGAGCGTGAGCGCGAAGACCGACCGGCGTCCGATGCGGTCGGCCAGCAGTCCGCCGACGCTCGCCCCGATCGCCATGCCCGCGAAGCCCGCCGACGCGATCCACGACGCCTCCGTGGGCGAGAGCGACCACTGGGCGACGAGGGCGGTGATGACGAAGGAGATGAGGCCCACGTCCATGGCGTCCAGCGCCCAGCCGACGCCGGAGCCCGTGAGCACGCGCAGGTGCGCGCGGGTGAACGGCAGCGCGTCGAGCCGCTGCGCGGGCGAGGAGGAGGGCGCTGTCCCGGTCACGGCTCAGCCCTCGCGGAGCGCCGCGCGCAGCGTGTCGAGGCCGACGCCGCCGAGCGCGAGCGCCCGCCGGTGGAACTCCTTGATGTCGAACGCCTCGCCCTGGTGCGCGCGGTAGTCGTCGCGGATCTGCTCCCAGATGCGCTGTCCGACCTTGTACGACGGCGCCTGCCCGGGCCAGCCGAGGTAGCGGTTGACCTCGAAGTCGACGAACTCGTCGGGCATGTTGACGTTGCGGCGCAGGAACTCGCGCGCGTACGCGTAGTCCCACGTGCCGTCGCCCTCGGGCGTCGGCTTTCGCAGGTGCACGCCGATGTCGAGCACGACGCGTGCCGCGCGCAGGCGCTGGCCGTCGAGCATGCCCAGCCGGTCGGCCGGATCGTCGAGGAAGCCGAGCTGTTCCATCAGCCGTTCGGCGTAGAGCGCCCATCCCTCGGCGTGCCCGCTCGAGCCGGCGAGCAGCCGGCGCCAGGAGTTCAGCTCCGCCCGGTTGTACACGGCCTGCGCGATCTGCAGGTGATGGCCGGGAACGCCCTCGTGGTACACCGTGGTCAGCTCGCGCCACGTGTCGAAGGTCGTCACGCCCTCGGGCACCGACCACCACATCCGCCCGGGGCGCGAGAAGTCGTCCGTCGGTCCCGTGTAGTAGATGCCGCCCTCGGTGGTGGGCGCGATCATGCACTCGAGCCGGCGGATCGGCTCGGGGATGTCGAAGTGCGTGCGCCCCAGCTCCGCGATCGCCTGGTCGCTGGTCCGCTGCATCCACTCGCGCAGGGCGTCGGTGCCGTGCAGGGTGCGCGAGCCGTCGCGCTCCAGGTGCGCCACGGCCTCCTCGACCGATGCGCCCGGCAGGATCTCGTCGGCGACGGCCTCCTGCTCGGCCACCATCCGCGCGAGCTCCTCCAGACCCCACTCGTACGTCTCGTCGAGATCGATCACCGCGCCGAGAAAGCGCTGCGAGTGCAACGCGTAGAGCTCGCGCCCCACGGCGTCGTCGGTGCCGGCGGCGGGGGCGAGCTCCGTCGTCAGGAAGGCGGCGAGCCGGTCGTAGGCGGCGCGCGCGGCATCCGCGCCCGTCGAGAGGTCGCGTGAGAGGGAGGCGGGCAGCGATCCGTCGGCCGGCGCCGCGCCCTCGACGAACGTGCGGAAGAACCCGTCGGCGGCGGTGTAGCGATCGATCTGCGTCACGACCTCGGCGACCTGGCGCCGCGCGGGCACGACGCCGCGGGAGACGCCCTCGTGCAGCGTCGCGATGTATCCGTCGATCGCGTCGCTCATCGCGGCCAGACGGCGGGAGATCGTCGCCCAGTCGTCGACCGTCTCGGTCGGCATGAGATCGAAGTTGTTGCGCAGCTCCTGCGCGGGCGACGCGATGACGTTCACGTCGCGCAGGTGCGCGCCCGCCTCGTGCAGCCGGATGCCGAGAGCCAGCTCCGCGGAGAGGTCCGCCTTCGTCACGACGTCGACGTCGTCGACGGGCTGCGCCGCCTCCAGCGCCGCGAGCGTCGCCCTCGTCGCCTCGAGCACGCGCGCGGTGCCCTCGGGCGACAGGTCGTCGAGCCGGTCGTTGTGCTCGGAGCGACCGATGTACGTCGCGAGCCCCGGTGAGAGCGCGGCGATCGTGTCGACCCACTGCTCCGCGATCGCGTCGACGGGGGTCTGGGGACGGAGTTCGTCAGTCATTCCTCGAGGATACTGACGACGGCAGGCAGCGGATCAGTGCCCGGCCTCGTCCCAGTTCGGGCCGCGCCCGATCTGCACGTCGAGGGGGACGCGAAGCTCCGCGGCGTCGCCCATCCGCGCCCGCACGATGCGCTCGGCCTCGTCCCACTCGCCCGGCGCGATCTCGAGCACCAGCTCGTCGTGGATCTGCAGCAGCACGCGCGAGGCGAGCCCGGCGGCCGCGAACTCCGCGTGGATCCGGTTCAGCGCGATCTTCATGATGTCGGCCGCGCTGCCCTGGATGGGCGCGTTGAGCGCCGCGCGCTCCGCGTTCTCGCGCAGCACGCGGTTCGGGCTCGTGAGATCGGGGAACGGGCGGCGCCGGCCGAAGATCGTCGCGGTGTAGCCGTCCTCGCGCGCACGCTCGACCGATGAGCGCAGATAGTCGCGCACGGCGCCGAAGCGCGCGAAGTACTCCTGCATCAGCTGCCGCGCCTCGGCCTGCTCGATGCGCAGCTGCTTCGACAGCCCGAAGGCGCTGAGCCCGTACACGAGGCCGTACGACATGGCCTTGACGCGCGTGCGCATGACGCCCGTCACCTCGGAGGGATCGACGTTGAACACGCGCGCGCCGACATAGCGGTGCAGGTCCTCGCCCGAGTTGAACGCGTCGATCAGCCCGGCGTCCTCCGACAGGTGCGCCATGATGCGCATCTCGATCTGCGAGTAGTCGGCGGTGAGCAGCGTCTCGTACCCCTCGCCCACCTCGAACGCGCCGCGGATCCGACGCGACTCCTCCGTGCGGATCGGGATGTTCTGCAGGTTGGGATCGGTGCTCGACAGGCGTCCGGTCTGGCTGGCCGTCTGCAGATAGGTCGTGTGGATGCGGCCGTCGTCCGCGATCGCGGTGTCGAGCGACTCGATGATCTGGCGCAGCTTCGTCGTCTCGCGGTGCTGCAGCAGAAGGTCGAGGAACGGGTGCGGGTTCGACTCCTGCAGGTCGGCGAGGGTCGCGGCATCCGTCGAGTAGCCGGTCTTGATCTTGCGCGTCTTCGGCAGCTCCAGCTGGTCGAACAGCACCTCCTGGAGCTGCTTGGGCGAGCCGAGGTTCACCTCGCGGCCGATCGTGGCGTAGGCGCGCTGCGCGGTGTCCTCCGCCCGCTCCCCCAGCTCGGCCGAGAACGCCGAGAGCTTCTCGTGCGAGACGGCGACGCCCGCGAGCTCCATGTCGGCGAGCGTCAGCAGCGTGGGCAGCTCGATGTCCACGAGGACGGATGCCACGCCCTCCGGCAGCTCGTCGCGCATCGCCTCGGTCACCCGGAGCGTGAACCACGAGCGCTCGGCGGCCGAGGCGCCCTCCTTCTCGGGGACCAGCTGCGAGGGGTCGGCCTCGGGCAGCTCTTCGCCGAGGAAGCGGTCGACGAGGTGCGCGAGGGTCTTGTCCGGGAAGCTCGGGCGCAGCAGCCAGCCCGCGAGCACCGGGTCGTAGGACAGCCCGCCCAGGTGGACGCCCGCCCGACGCAGCGCCTTCAGCTGCGGCTTGGCGTCGGCGAGCACCTTCGGGGCGTCGCCCTGCAGCCATGCGCGCAGGGCGTCGGCGGCATCATCGTTCCAGTCGCTCTCCGCCGCGGCCGCGAGCGTCGCCGCGCCGATGTACGTGGGAAGGCCGCCCTGGATCTCCACGGTGAGCGCCACGGGCCCCTCGGCCGCCTCCGCCCAGGCCGCGAGGCCGGCAGGGTCGGTCCGCACGGGCGCGGGGGGCTTGGGCGCCGCGGCGGCGCCGGCGTCCTCGCCGTCGGCCTCCAGCGCCTCGAAGACCCGCGGCAGCAGCGTGCGGAACTCCAGGCGCGCGAAGATGTCGCGCACGGCCTGCGCGTCGACGGGGCGCACCTCCAGCTCGGCGGGTGTCACGTCGAGCTCCACGTCGCGCAGCAGCCGGTTGAGCGCGCGGTTGCGCTTCACGTCGTCGAGGTGCTCGCGCAGGTTTCCCCCCACGACGCCCTTGATCTCGTCGGCGCGCGCGAGCAGCTCGTCGAGCGTGCCGAACTGGGTCAGCCACTTGACCGCCGTCTTCTCGCCCACCTTGGGCACGCCCGGCAGGTTGTCGCTGGTCTCCCCCACGAGCGCGGCGATGTCGGGGTAGTTCTCGGGCGGCACGCCGTAGCGCTCGACGACGGCGTCCGGTGTGTAGCGCTTGAGCTGCGACACGCCCTGCACGCTCGGATAGAGCAGCGTCACCTCCTCGGTCACGAGCTGGATCGTGTCACGATCGCCCGAGCACACGAGCACGTCGTAGCCCTGCTCGGCGCCCTGCGTCGCGAGGGTCGCGAGGATGTCGTCGGCCTCGACGTCCTCCTTCGTGAGCACCGTCACGTTCATGGCGCGCAGACAGTCCTGCAGCAGCGGGATCTGACCCTTGAACTCGGGCGGCGACTCCGACCGGTTCGCCTTGTACTCCGCGTACTCGCGCGTGCGGAACGACTCCCGCGACGTGTCGAACGCGACCGCCAGGTGCGTCGGCTTCTCGGCCTTGACGAGGTTCACGAACATCGACAGGAACCCGTAGATCCCGTTGGTGTGCTGTCCGTCCTTCGTGGAGAAGTTGTCCACCGGCAGTGCGAAGAACGCCCGGTAGGCCAGCGAGTGGCCGTCGACGACGAGGAGGGTAGGCTTTTCCGAGTCCGACACCCTGCCAGCCTAGACGCGGGCGCGGACATCCGAACCGGTTTCCTTCAAAGGTGAGCAATGACTTCCGACAACTCCCCGGCCGTCAGCCCCGGCCTGGAATGGGCCCGCAAGCGCGGCCTGGGCAGACTCGCGGAGAAGATGGAGATGGAGCTGCTCGAGTTCTCGGTCGAGCGCTGCGTCGCGACGATCCCCGTCAAGGGCAACACCCAGCCGGTCGGCCTGCTGCACGGCGGCGCCTACGTCGTGCTCGGCGAGTCGCTCGGGTCGATGGCCGCCAACCTGTGGGCGGGTCCCGGGCGGCTCGCGGTCGGGGTCGACATCAACGCGACCCACACGCACTCCGCGATCGACGGCATCGTCACGGGCGTGTGCACGCCGCTGCACCTCGGTCGCAGCATGGCCGTCCACGAGATCGTCGTCACCGACGAGGCGGGCAACCGCTGCTCGACGGTGCGCATCACGAACATGATCCGCGATCTGCCGGCGAACTGGAAGCCGGGGCCGCACGCCTAGGGGCGTGCGAGCTCAGGAGAAGGTCTCGACGCGCCGTCCACGGACGGCGGCTCGACTCACTTCTTCGGGGAGAGCTGCTCGATGATCGCCTTCGCGACGTCCTGCATCGTCAGACGGCGGTCCATCGAGGCCTTCTGGATCCACCGGAACGCCTCGGGCTCGGTGAGGCCCATCTTCTCGTTGAGCAGGCCCTTCGCCCGGTCGACGAGCTTGCGGGTCTCGAAGCGCTCGACCATGTCGGCGACCTCGGCCTCGAGCGTGATGATCTGCTCGTACCGGGCCAGGGCGATCTCGATCGCCGGCAGGAGGTCGTTGGGCGTGAACGGCTTCACGACGTAGGCGAGCGCACCGGCCTCGGTGGCCCGCTCGACGAGCTCCTTCTGGCTGAAGGCGGTGAGGAGCACGACGGGGGCGATGTGGTTCTTCGTGAGCCGGTCGGCGGCGCTGATGCCGTCGAGGACGGGCATCTTCACGTCCATGATCACCAGGTCGGGACGCAGCTCGGTGGCCAGCTGCACCGCGGTCTCCCCGTCGCCGGCCTCGCCCACGACGTCGAAGCCATTGTCGCGAAGGATCTCCACGATGTCGAGTCGGATGAGCGACTCGTCCTCGGCCACGACGACACGACGCGGTACGGTCCCGGTGTTGATCTCCTGCTCAGTCACTCGTTTATCTTACGGCCTGGCGCGGCCTCTTCCTGCGGTATTGTCGACTGCGGCACCTGCCGGTGTGGCGGAATGGCAGACGCGACCGACTCAAACTCGGTTGCCCGAGAGGGCGTGTGGGTTCGACTCCCACCACCGGCACGACGAGCGGCGCGGAGCGCGGAAAGAGGTGTGGGGCGGATGCCGTCCGGCATCCGCCCCACACCTCTTCGCCGTCTCAGCCCAGGCTCTCGCCCTTGTAGATCGGCGCACGACCGTAGACCGCGTCACCGATCTTGTGCACGCGGATGTCGTTGGTCGTGCCCATGATTCCGGGAGGCGAGCCCGAGATCACCACGACCTTGTCGCCGTCTGATGCCAGGCCCCGCCCCAGGAAGTACTCATCCACCTGCAGATACATCAGGTCCGTGTGGGCCACGGGATCGACGAGCGACGACTGGACGCCCCAGGTGAGGGCCATGCGGCGACGGATCGCCGGGTCGGTCGCGAACGCGATCATCGGGATCCGCGAGCGCAGCCGCGACATCCGGCGCGCGGTGTCACCGGATTCCGTGAAGATGCAGATGTACTTCGCCTCGACGAACTTGGCCACCTCCTCGGCGGCCAGGGTGATGATGCCGCCCTGCGTGCGCGGCTTCGCCGTGACCGGGAGGATGCGCTCGAGCCCGTGCTCCTCAGTCGAGTCGATGATGTTCGCCATCGTCTCGACGACCTTCACGGGGTAGGCCCCGATGCTCGTCTCACCCGACGCCATCACGGCGTCGGCTCCGTCCAGCACCGCGTTGGCCACGTCGCTTGCCTCGGCTCGCGTGGGCACGGGGCTGTCGATCATCGACTCGAGCATCTGCGTCGCGACGATCACGGGCTTCGCCATGCGCCGGCACAGCTCGACGGCGTGCTTCTGCACGATCGGCACCGCCTCGAGCGGCAGCTCCACGCCGAGGTCGCCGCGTGCGACCATGATGCCGTCGAACGCGTCGATGATCTCTTCGAGGTTGTCGACGGCCTGCGGCTTCTCGATCTTGGCGATGACAGGCACGCGACGCCCCTCTTCGGCCATGATGACGCGCACGCGCGTGACGTCGGTGGCGCTGCGCACGAAGGAGAGGGCGACGATGTCGCAGCCGGCCCTCAGGCCCCAGCGCAGGTCGGCCTCGTCCTTCTCGCTCAGGGCGGGCACGTTCACCGCGACGCCCGGAAGGTTGATGCCCTTGTTGTTCGACACGGCTCCCGCGACGACGACGGTCGTCGTGACGACGGGGCCGTCGACCGAGGTGACCTCGACACGCACCTTGCCGTCGTCGATCAGCAGGGTGTCGCCCGGCTTCACGTCGTCGGGCAGGCCCTTGAACGTCGTCGAGACGATCTCCCGGGTCCCGACGATGTCTTCTGTCGTGATCTTGAACACGTCGCCGACGGCGAGCTCGTGGGGCCCGTCCGCGAACCGGCCGAGCCGGATCTTGGGGCCCTGCAGGTCGACGAGCACCGCGACGGCGCGCGCAGCGTCGTCGGCGGCCTTGCGCACGTGCGCGAGGCGCTGCTCGTGGTCGGCGTAGTCTCCGTGGCTGAGGTTGAATCGGGTCACGTCCACGCCCGCGTCGATGATCGATCGGATCATCTCATACGAGCCGGTGGCGGGACCCAGGGTGGCGACGATCTTCGCACGTCTCACTGGTATGACTCCGGTCCTTGATGGTGGTGGATGTCTTGATGGTGGTGGATGGTTCAGGTCAGAAACGAGCGAAGTCCAGACCGATCGCGATGTCGGTCGGAGAGACGGGGGCCGGCAGCGACGTACGACCCATCAGGTACTCGTCGACCGCCGCGGCGGCGGCACGGCCCTCGGCGATCGCCCAGACGATGAGCGACTGGCCGCGCCCGGCGTCGCCGGCGACGAAGACGCCCGGTGCCGTGGTCTGGTAGTCGTTCTCCCGCTGCACGTTGCCGCGCGAGGTGAAGACCGTGCCGATCTGCTCCTGGAGCGTCGTCTGCTCGGGGCCCGTGAAGCCCATCGCGATGAGCACCAGGTCAGCGGGGATCTCCCGCTCGGTGCCGCTGCGGGGCACGCGGCGGCCGTCGGGCAGGTACTCGGTCTCGGCCACGCGCAGCGCGCGCACCTCCCCCGCCGCGTTGCCCAGGAACTCGACGGTCGACACGAGGTAGGCGCGGTCGCCGCCCTCCTCGTGGGCGGACTGCATCTCGAAGAGCGTCGGCATCGTCGGCCACGGCTGGTGATCGGGACGCGCCGCCGGGGGCTGCTTGCCGATCGCGAGGTTGGTGACGCTGAGGGCGCCCTGGCGGTGCGCGGTGCCGATGCAGTCGGCGCCGGTGTCGCCGCCGCCGATGACGACGACGTGCTTGCCCGCGGCGCTGATCTGGTCGGGGACGGCGTCGCCCGCGACGACGTGGTTCGACTCGACGAGGTACTCCATCGCGAAGTGCACGCCGGCGAGGTCGCGACCGGGGATCGACAGGTCGCGCGGGACCGTCGCGCCCGTGGCGACGACGACCGCGTCGTAGCGCGCGCGCAGGTCGTCCCACGTGATGTCGACGCCGATCTCCACGCCTGCGCGGAAGCGCGTGCCCTCGTCCTGCATCTGCCGCAGGCGGGTCTCGATGTGGCGCTTCTCCATCTTGAAGTCGGGGATGCCGTAGCGCAGCAGGCCGCCGATGCGGTCGTCGCGCTCGTACACCGCGACGGTGTGGCCGGCGCGCGTGAGCTGCTGCGCGGCCGCGAGGCCGGCGGGCCCCGAGCCGACGACGGCGACCGTCTTGCCCGTCAGCCGCGCGGGCGGCTCGGGCTCGACCCAGCCGTTGGCGAACGCGTCGTCGATCGTCGAGACCTCGATCTGCTTGATCGTGACCGCGGGCTGATTGATGCCCAGCACGCACGCGCTCTCGCACGGCGCCGGGCACAGCCGGCCCGTGAACTCGGGGAAGTTGTTCGTCGCGTGCAGCCGCTCGATCGCCGCGCGTCCCTCCCCCCGCCACATCAGGTCGTTCCACTCGGGGATGAGATTGCCGAGCGGGCAGCCCTGGTGGCAGAACGGCACGCCGCAGTCCATGCAGCGACCGGCCTGGCGGCGGAGCACGGCCGAGTCTCCCGGCTCGTACACCTCCTTCCAGTCCAGGATGCGCACGGGCACCGGACGGCGTGCGGGCAGCTCCCGCTCGGTCGTCTTGAGAAAGCCCTTGGGGTCAGCCACCGGTCACCTCCAGGATTCGGTTCCAGACGACGTCGCCGTCGGGGTCGAGCCCCTCGGCGACCGCCTCCTGGCGGGTCTGCAGCACCGCCGCGTAGTCGCGCGGCAGCACCTTCACGAACTCGAGCGACACGTCATCGAAGCGCGCGAGGAAGTCCGCGGCGCGCGGCGATCCCGTGCTCTCGACGTGCTGCACGAGCAGGCTGCGCAGCACCTCGAGGTCTGCGCGGTCGAGCGGCAGGAGCGACAGCTCCTCCGAGGCCAGCGCCTGCGCGTTGACCTGCTCGGGGGTGAGGGCGTGCACGTACGCGGTGCCGCCCGACATTCCGGCGCCGAGGTTGCGGCCCGTCGCGCCGATGATCACGGCCAGACCGCCCGTCATGTACTCGAGCGCGTGGTCGCCCACGCCCTCGACGACGGCCGTCGCGCCCGAGTTGCGCACGAGGAAGCGCTCGCCGACGACGCCGGAGATGAACATCGAGCCGCCCGTGGCGCCGTAGCCGATGACGTTTCCGGCGATGACGTTCTCGTGCGGTGCGATCGACGCGCCGCGCGGCGGGCGGATGGTGATGTCGCCGCCCGACAGGCCCTTGCCGACGTAGTCGTTGGCGTCGCCCTCGAGGCGCAGCGTGATGCCCGACGGCAGGAAGGCGCCGAGCGACTGGCCCGCCGTGCCGTGCAGCGTGATGTCGATCGTGTCCCGCGCCAGGCCCGCCTCGCCGTACCGGCGGGTCACCTCGTGGCCCAGCATCGTGCCGACGGCACGCTCGGTGTTGCGGATGGGGAGCTCGATCACGACCGGCGCCGCGTCCTGCAGCGCGTCGCGCGACATCTCGATCAGCTGTACGTCGAAGTGCGCGTCGAGCTCGTGGTCCTGCGCGCGCAGGTGCCGGCGGGGCGCGCCCGCCGGGATCTGCGGGCCGCGCAGGATCGGCGTGAGGTCGAGTCCGCTCGCCTTCCAGTGGTGGATCGCGCCGTCGACGTCGAGCAGGTCGCTGCGGCCGATCGCCTCGTCGAGCGAACGGAACCCGAGCTCGGCGAGGTACTCGCGCACCTCCTGGGCGATGAACTCCATGAAGTTGACGACGAACTCGGGCTTGCCGGCGAAGCGGCTGCGCAGCACGGGGTTCTGCGTCGCGACGCCCACGGGGCACGTGTCCAGGTGGCAGACGCGCATCATGATGCAGCCCTCGACGACCAGCGCCGTCGTGGCGAAGCCGTACTCCTCGGCGCCCAGGAGCGCCGCGACGATCACGTCACGGCCCGTCTTGAGCTGACCGTCGGCCTGCACGACGACGCGGTCGCGCATGTCGTTGAGCATGAGCGTCTGCTGCGTCTCGGCGAGGCCGAGCTCCCACGGCGTGCCCGCGTGCTTGAGCGAGTTCAGCGGGCTCGCGCCCGTGCCGCCGTCGTGGCCCGACACGAGGATGACGTCGGCGAGGGCCTTCGCCGTGCCCGCCGCGACCGCGCCGATGCCCGACTGGCTCACGAGCTTGACGTGCACGCGCGCGGACGGGTTCGCCCGCTTCAGGTCGAAGATGAGCTGCTTCAGGTCCTCGATCGAGTAGATGTCGTGGTGCGGCGGGGGCGAGATGAGCCCGACGCCGGGCGTGCCGCCGCGCGTGCGCGCGATCCACGGGTACACCTTCTGCGGCGGCAGCTGGCCGCCCTCGCCGGGCTTGGCGCCCTGGGCGAGCTTGATCTGGATGTCGTCGGCGTGCGTGAGGTACATGCTCGTCACGCCGAAGCGGCCGGAGGCGACCTGCTTGATCGAGCTGCGGCGCTCCGGGTCGAGCAGACGGTCGACGTCCTCGCCGCCCTCCCCCGTGTTCGACTTCGCGCCCAGCCGGTTCATCGCGATGGCCAGGGTCTCGTGCGCCTCGCGCGAGATCGAGCCGTAGCTCATCGCGCCGGTGGAGAACCGCTTCACGATCGACGACACCGGCTCGACCTCGTCGATCGGCACCGGCGGGCGGATGCCCGTCTTCAGCCGGAACATGCCGCGCAGCGTCTTCAGCTCCGCCGCCTGGTCGTCGACGCGACGCGTGTAGTCGCGGAACACGTCGTAGCGCCGCGTGCGCGTCGAGTGCTGCAGCCGGAACACGGTGTCGGGGTTGAACAGGTGCGGTGCGCCATCGCGGCGCCACTGGTACTCGCCGCCCGTCCACAGGCGCTCGTGCGCGCGCGCCGCCTCGTCCTCCGGGTAGGCGAAGTCGTGCCGCTGCTGGTTCTCGGTCTGGACCTCACGGATGCCGATGCCGCCGAGCTTGGTCTCGGTGCCCGTGAAGTACCGGTCGATGAACTCCTGCGAGAGACCGACCGCCTCGAACACCTGGGCGCCCGCGTAGGACGAGATGGTCGAGATGCCCATCTTCGACATGATCTTCAGCACGCCCTTGCCGAGCGCGTAGATCAGGTTCTTCACGGCCTGCTCCGGGGTGCGTCCGGTGATGAAGCCCGCCCGCACGAGGTACTCGACGGTCTCCATCGCCAGGTACGGGTTCACCGCCGACGCGCCGTAGCCCATCAGCGTCGCGACGTGGTGCACCTCGCGCACGTCGCCCGCCTCGACCACGAGCGCCACCTTCATGCGGTTCTCGTTGCGGATCAGGTGGTGGTGCACGGCCGAGACGAGCAGCAGCGACGGGATCGGGACGAGGTCCTTGTTCGAGTCGCGGTCGCTGAGGATCACGTACTCGGCGCCGTCGGCGATCGCGTGGTCGACCTCCTCGCAGATCTCCTCGAGGCGGTGCGCGAGCGCGTCGGGTCCCTGATCGAAGTGGTAGATGCCGCGGATGGTCACCGACCGGCGTCCCGAGAGGGCGCGATCGAGGTTCTGGATCTTCGCGAGCTCGTCGTTGTCGATGACCGGGAAGTCGAGCGTGATGAAGCGCGTGTGCTCCGGGCCCCAGTCGAGCAGGTTGCGCACGGGGCCGAGGCCGATCGACAGCGAGGTCACGACCTCCTCGCGGATCGAGTCGAGCGGCGGGTTCGTGACCTGCGCGAACTGCTGCACGAAGTAGTCGAAGAGCAGCCGCGGACGGTCGCTCAGCGCCGCGATCGGCGTGTCGGAGCCCATCGCGCCCAGCGGCTCGGCGCCCGTCTGGCCCATCGGCGTGAGCAGGATGCGCACTTCCTCCTCGGTGTAGCCGAAGGTGCGCTGACGGCGCGTGATCGACGCGATCGGGTGCACGATGTGCTCGCGCTCGGGAAGCTCCTTGAGACGCACGCGTCCCGCGTCGAGCCACTCCTGCCACGGGTGCAGGGCCGCCAGCTCGGCCTTGATCTCGTCGTCCTCGACGATGCGGCGCTGCGCCGTGTCGACGAGGAACATGCGGCCGGGGCGCAGGCGTCCGCGGCGCTTGATGCGCTCGGGCGCGAAGTCGAGCACCCCGGTCTCCGAGCCGATGACGACGAGGCCGTCGGTCGTCTCCGTCCAGCGCCCCGGGCGCAGGCCGTTGCGGTCGAGGGTCGCGCCGACGACCGTGCCGTCGGTGAAGATGAGGGCGGCGGGCCCGTCCCACGGCTCCATCTGGGCGGCGTGGTACTCGTAGAACGCACGGAGGTCGGGCGCGATGTCGGCCTGCTTCTCGTAGGCCTCGGGCACCATCATCATGATCGCGTGCGGCAGGCTGCGGCCCGTGAGGGTCAGCAGCTCCAGCACCTCGTCGAACGAGGCCGAGTCGCTCTGCCCCTCGACGCAGATCGGCAGCAGGGGACGGATGTCGCCGATGAGGTCGGAGGCGAGCTGCGACTGCCGGGCGCGCATCCAGTTGCGGTTGCCGCCGACGGTGTTGATCTCGCCGTTGTGCGCGAGCATGCGCAAGGGCTGCGCGAGCGGCCACGACGGGAAGGTGTTGGTCGAGTAGCGCGAGTGCACGACCGCGAGCTCCGATGCGAAGCGCGGGTCGCGCAGGTCGGCGTAGAACGGCTCGAGCTGCAGCGTCGTGACCATGCCCTTGTAGCCGAGCGTGCGGCTGGACAGCGAGACGAAGTAGGCGCCGAGCTCGTGCTCGGCCCGCTTGCGCAGGCGATATGCGACCCGGTCGAGCGCGATGCCCGACAGCGCCGGCGCGTCGCCGACCGCGGGGCGCGAGAGGAAGATCTGCTCGAAGGCGGGACGCGCCTCGAACGCGAGCTTGCCGAGGTGCGCGTCGTCGGTCGGCACCGAGCGCCAGCCGAGCACCGTGAGGCCCTCCGAGGCCGCGAGCTGGGTGATGTGCGACTTCAGCTCGTCGCGCGCGCCGTCGTCGAGCGGCAGGAACGCGAGACCCGCGACGTACTCGCCGCGCGGCGGGAGGTCGAACCCGACGACCGCGCGCAGGAACTCGTCGGGCATCTGCGTGAGGATGCCCGCACCGTCGCCCGTTCCCGCGTCCGACCCGATGGCACCGCGGTGCTCCAGATTGCGCAGGGCCTCGAGGGCGAGCTCCACGATGTCGTGGCCGGCCTCTCCGCGCAACGTGGCGACCATGGCCAGGCCACAGGCGTCTTTCTCGAAAGCGGGGTTGTAGAGTCCCTGCTTCCGCGGCAGTCCTGCGAGGCCGGTGCCCGGGGTGGGGCGGCGGGATCGATGGGCCATATGTTGTGTCCTCACGTGTGCTGTGTTGGGGGACGCCATCGGCCCACGGTTGCTATTCGGTTGCGGATGTGCTCTTCGCGATCGCCCCGATCTCGACGTGTGCCGGCGGTTCACTCAGGTCCACGTAGTCCTCAGTGTCTTGCGATTCTACAGCGCCGTCGGCCTGCGGCATACGATCGGCCACGTAGGGCGAGGGCTCGAGCCCGAGGTGGCGGCGCTTCTGCACGATCATGATCGCGAGGCCGACGACGACGCCGATGATCGCGGCCCACACGTTCGTCCGCAGCCCGAGGATGATGTCGCTCGGATCGATGCGGATCGACTCCCACACGATGCGTCCGGCGCTGTACCACACGAGGTAGAGCCCGAACAGGCGACCCCACTGCAGGGTGAAGCGGCTCCCCGCCCAGAGCAGCACGAACACGCCGATCAGGTTCCAGACGACCTCGTAGAGGAACGTGGGGTGGAACAGCGTGCCCGGCTCCAGTCCCGCGGGGAAGGCGGGGTTGGTCTCGCTGATCTCCAGGCCCCACGGCAGGTCGGTGGGCAGGCCGAACAGCTCCTGGTTGAACCAGTTGCCGAACCGGCCGACCGCCTGCGCCAGCAGCAGGCCGGGGGCGAGCGCGTCGGCGAAGGTCCAGAACCGGATGCCGGTCCACCGGCATCCGAGCCACGCGCCCACGGCGCCGCCGATGAGCGCCCCGTAGATCGCGATGCCGCCGTCCCAGACGTTCCAGATCGCGTCGCGCACGAAGGGGTTCCACCACTCGTGGCCCTCGCGGAAGTAGAAGTCCGCGTGCGTGAACACGTGGTACAGGCGCGCCGCGACGATCGCGAACGGCACCGCGAGCAGGGCGATGTCGATCACGACCCACCGCTCCGCCCCTCGCCGCGTGAGACGGTTGTTGGTGAGCAGCGCGGCCAGCACCATCCCCGTCATGATGCACAGGGCGTAGAAGTGGATGGGGACCGGGCCGATCGAGAAGCTGTTGATGCTCGGGCTCGGGATGCTGGCTGCCACGGAGAGTGCGGAGAAAGTCACGACCGCGAGTTTAGCCCGCCCCGCCCCGCGCGCACGTCAGGACGTGAGCGCGCGGGTCGCCTCGGCGAGGCCGTCGAGCCCGCCGTCGCGCAGCGCGCGCACGAGGGCCGTGCCCACGATCGCGCCGTCCGCGTACTCGTGCACGCCCGCGACCTGCTCGCGCGTCGAGATGCCGATGCCGACGCACGCGTTCTCGGCGCCGTGCGCGCGGAGCCGCTCGACGAGCCGCCGCGCGGCCGCGTCGAGCTCGGCGCGCTCGCCCGTGATGCCCATCGTCGAGACCGTGTACACGAAGCCCGTCGTGCTCTTCACGATGAGGTCGAGCCGCTCGTCCGTCGACGTCGGGGCCGCGAGGAAGACGCGGTCGAGACCCGTGCGCTCGGACGCGGCGATCCACTCCTCCGCGGCCTCCGGCGTGATGTCCGGCGTGATGAGGCCCGCGCCTCCCGCGGCCGCGAGGTCGTCGGCGTAGCGGTCGACGCCGTACTGCAGCACGGGGTTCCAGTAGGTCATGACCAGCACCGGCCTGTCGGTGCGCGCCGTGATCTCCCGCACCGCGGTGAACGTGTCGCGCACGCGGAACCCGCCCGCGAGGGCGGCCTGCGTCGCCTCCTGGATGACGGTGCCGTCCATCACCGGGTCGGAGTAGGGAGGGCCGAGCTCGAGGATGTCGGCGCCGTTCTCGGCCAGGGTGACCGCCGCGTCGATCGACGTCTGCAGGTCGGGGAAGCCCAGCGGCAGGTACCCGACGAAGGCGCCGCGGCCCTCCGCGCGCGCCGCCGCGATCGCCTCGGCCACTCGGCTCACGGCTGTGCCCCCTCGTCGTAGAGCCCGAACCAGCGGGCGGCGGTGTCCATGTCCTTGTCGCCGCGGCCCGAGAGGCACACGGCGATCACCGCGTCGGGGCCGAGCTCGCGCCCGAGCCGCAGGGCGCCCGCCAGGGCGTGCGCCGACTCGATCGCGGGGATGATGCCCTCGGTGCGGCTCAGCAGCCGCAGGGCGTCCATCGCCTCGCTGTCGGTGGCGGGGATGTACTCCGCGCGGCCGATCGCCGCGAGCCACGCGTGCTCGGGACCGACGCCGGGATAGTCGAGGCCGGCCGAGATCGAGTGCGACTCGATCGTCTGGCCGTCGTCGTCCTGCAGCACGTAGGTCTTCGAGCCGTGCAGCACGCCCGGACGGCCGCGCTCGATCGAGGCCGCGTGCCGCTCGGTGTCGACGCCGTCTCCCGCGGCCTCGACGCCGTAGAGGCGCACGTCCTCGTCGTCGAGGAACGCGTCGAACATGCCGATCGCGTTCGAGCCGCCGCCGACGCACGCCACGACGGCGTCCGGCAGCCGGCCCGTGACCTCCTGCAGCTGCTCGCGGGCCTCCTCGCCGATGACCTTCTGGAAGTCGCGCACCATCGCGGGGAACGGGTGCGGGCCCGCGGCGGTGCCGAAGATGTAGTTCGTGGTCTCGACCGACGCCACCCAGTCGCGGTACGCGTCGTTGATGGCGTCCTTGAGCGTGCGCGAGCCCGTCGTGACGGGCACGACCTCCGCGCCGAGCAGGCGCATGCGCGCGACGTTGAGCGCCTGCCGCTCGGTGTCGACCTCGCCCATGTAGATGGTGCAGTCGAATCCGAACAGCGCCGCCGCCGTCGCCGTCGCGACGCCGTGCTGGCCGGCGCCGGTCTCGGCGATGACGCGGGTCTTGCCCAGCCGCTGGGTGAGCAGGGCCTGGCCGAGCACGTTGTTGATCTTGTGCGAGCCCGTGTGGTTGAGGTCCTCGCGCTTGAGCAGCACGCGCGCACCGCCCGCGTGCTCGGCGAACCGCGGCACCTCGGTGACGATCGACGGACGGCCCGCGTACGTGCGCAGCAGGCGCACGAACTCGGCCTGGAAGGCGGGATCGGCCTTGGCCGCCTCGTACTCCGCCGTCAGCTCGTCGATCGCGGCGATGAGCGACTCGGGCATGTACCGGCCGCCGAAGTCGCCGAAGAACGGCCCTGCGGCCTCTCGCAGGCTCACGTGGACTCGCTCCGTTCGGTCGGTGCGACGCTCGAGCCCGCCTCCAGGAAGGCGTGCAGCGTCGTCACGGGGTCGTTGGTCACCAGTGCCTCGCCGATCAGCACGACGTCGGCGCCGGCGGCGCGGTAGTGGGCGACGTCGGCGGGCGTGAGCACGGCCGACTCGGCGATCCTGACGGCGTCGGCCGGAAGGTGCGCGGCGAGCCGCCCGAACAGATCGCGGTCGAGCTCGAACGTCGACAGGTCGCGGGCGTTCACGCCGACCAGTCGCGCGCCGACGTCGGCGGCCCGGTGCACCTCGTCGAGCGCGTGCGTCTCGACGAGGGGGGTCATCCCGAGCTCGAGGATGAGCGCGTGCAGCCGCTCGAGCACGGGCTGCTCCAGCGCCGCCACGATGAGGAGCACGAGATCGGCGCCCGCGGCGCGCGCCTCGAGCACCTGGTACTCCGTCGCGATGAAGTCCTTGCGCAGCACGGGCAGCCGGACGGCGGCCTTCACGGCCTCGAGGTCGGCGAGCGACCCCTTGAAGCGGCGTCCCTCGGTGAGCACCGAGATCGCCGAGGCGCCGCCGGTCTCGTAGAGGCCGGCCTGGTGCGCGGGGTCGGGGATCGCGGCCAGGTCGCCGCGGGACGGGCTCGCGCGCTTCACCTCGGCGATGATCTTCACCCGCTCCGAGGGGGCGAGGGCGGCCAGGGCGTCGAGGGCCGGCGTCTGCGCCAGGGCGGCGCGTTCCACGACGGCCGTCGGCCGATCCTGTGCGCGTGCGTCGGCGTCCTCCACCGCGCCCGCGGTGAGGTCCGCGAGCATGCTCAATGCTGCTTCGGGGTGTACTTGGGTCCGTTCACGCCGTAGCCGGCCTTCGCCATGATCCAGCCCACGATCGCGCCCACCACGAGCAGGACCGCCGAGGCGACGACGAGCGCCGGCATCTCGAGCCAGAAGAAGAGCGTGCCCAGCGCGAAGGCGAGCAGCATGATCACAACGGCCGTCCAGGCGGCGGGCGAATGTCCGTGTCCGGGGTCGGCGATCGGGTTGCTCATGGTTCTCCTTACGCTTACGGGATGCCGCCAGTCTAGCGGTCCGTGGGGTCGTCGCCGCGCGACAGGTCGTCCCACGAGTCGATCGCGTCGTGCGGACGCGACCGGTCGACGCGATCGGCCTCGGCCGCGTCGGTGCGGTAGCGCCGCCCCGAGCCGGCCCAGCGGTGCGCGGTGGCGAGGGTGAACACGCCGCCGGCGCCGATCAGGACGGCGGCGGCCAGCGCGAGCACGGGCCACGCGGTGGCCGAGATCGACGAGACGAGCGCCGACACCGCGGCGGTGCCGGCGAGGCCCGTCGCCTCGGTGACGACGGCGGCCACGGCGTCGAGCGGATGCTCGGCGGCGATGCGCCACGCCGACCAGGCGAGCGTCGCCCCGATCGCGAGGGCGAGGGCGCCGAACGCATAGCGCAGCGGCCTGCCCACGAGGGCGAGGGCGAGCCCGAGGGCGAGCGCCGCGAGGCTCAGCGGGGCGAGGAGCGGCACCGCCGCGTCGCCCGACACCTCGAGGACGTCGCCCGTGTCGCCCAGCGTCACGAGCAGCCAGCTCTGCGTCGAGGAGATCAGGGCCAGGGCGCCGCCCACGACGATGACGAGCAGTGCGACCAGCCGCGCGCGGCGCATCACGGCAGTCCCACCACCGGCGTCAGGTCGACGCCGTCGAAGCACGTCCGGTCCCCCGTGTGGCAGGCGGCGCCGATCTGGTCCACCGTGACGAGCAGGGTGTCGCCGTCGCAGTCGAGACGCACGCCCCGCACGTACTGCACGTGACCCGAGGTGTCGCCCTTGCGCCAGTATTCCCCCCGGGAGCGCGACCAGAACGTCACGCGGCCGGTCGTGAGCGTGCGGCGGAGCGCCTCGGCATCCATCCACGCGAGCATGAGCACCTCGCCGGTGTCGTGCTGCTGGATCACCGCGGGCACGAGCCCGTCGCCGTTGAACGCGACGCGCGCGATCGCCTCGTCGGGGCTCATCGCCGCACCTCGACGCCGGCGTCGGCCAGCGCGGCCTTCACCTCGCCGATCGTCAGCTGACCGGAGTGGAAGACCGAGGCCGCGAGCACGGCGTCGGCGCCCGCGGCGATGGCGGGAGCGAAGTGCTCGGTCGCCCCCGCGCCGCCCGACGCGATCACCGGGACGCGGGAGATCTCGCGCATCAGCGCGATCAGCTCGAGGTCGAAGCCGTCGCGCGTGCCGTCGGCGTCGATCGAGTTGACCAGCAGCTCCCCCGCGCCGCGCTCGATGGCCTCCCTCGCCCATTCCAGGGCGTCGAGCGTCGTGAGCGTGCGCCCGCCGTGCGTCGTCACGACGAAGCCCGACGGCGTGTCCGGCGCCCGCTTGACGTCGAGCGACAGCACGAGCACCTGCGCGCCGAACCGGTCGGCGATCTCGTCCACGAGCGCCGGTCGCGCGATCGCCGCCGAGTTCACGCCGACCTTGTCGGCGCCCACGCCGAGCAGGCGCGCGACGTCGTCGGCCGAGCGCACGCCGCCGCCGACGGTCAGCGGGATGAAGACCTGCTCCGCGGTGCGGCGGACGACGTCGAACATCGTCGCCCGCTCGTCGACCGTCGCGGTGACGTCGAGGAACGTGAGCTCGTCGGCGCCCTGCTCGAAGTACCGGCGCGCGAGCTCCACGGGGTCGCCCATCTCGCGCAGGTTCTCGAAGTTGACGCCCTTGACCACCTTGCCGTCGGCGACGTCGAGACACGGGATGACCCGGCAGGCGAGCGTCATCAGAGCCTCGCGTTGTGGATCGCGGTGACGAGGATCGCCCGCGCGCCGATCGCGTACAGGGCGTCCATGACCTGGTTGACCGTCGCGCGCGGCGTCATGACGCGCACCGCGACCCACTCGGGGTCGCGGAGGGGCGAGATCGTCGGCGACTCGATGCCGGGGGCGATCTTCACGGCCTCGTCGACCAGGCGCGCGGGAAGGTCGTAGTCGACGAGCACGTAGCGTCGCGCGACCATGACGCCGCGCAGCCGCCGCAGCAGCGTCTCGGTGCCCTCCGCGTCGTGCGGCGAGGCGATCAGGACCGCCTCCGACTCCAGCAGCACGGGCCCGAAGATCTCCAGGCCCGCCTGACGCAGCGTCGTGCCGGTCGACACGACGTCGGCCACCGCGTCGGCGACGCCGAGGCGCACGGCCGACTCGACCGCGCCGTCGAGCGGCACGAGGTCGACGGCGACGCCGTGGCGGTCGAGATAGGCGTCGACGAGGCCCGGGTAGGCGGTCGCGACGCGCAGACCGTCGAGGTCGGCGAGCTCGCCGAACCGTCCGGGAGGACCGGCGAAGCGGAAGGTCGAGGCGCCGAAGCCGAGCTTCTCGACCTCGCGGGCGCCGGGCATGCGCGCGTCGAGCAGCAGGTCGCGGCCGGTGATGCCGACGTCGAGGGCGCCCGAGCCGACGTAGGTGGCGATGTCCTTGGGGCGCAGGTAGAAGAACTCGACGTCGTTGACGGGGTCGAGCACGTGGAGGTCCTTGGAGTCGCGCCGGCCGGTGTATCCGGCCTCGGCGAGCATCTGGGCCGCGGTGTCGGCGAGCATGCCCTTGTTGGGCACGGCGATGCGAAGCATGCGTAGGTCTTTCGTGTCAGTCGTGTACGTGGGTCACCGGGGCGGGGTCACAGATGTCGGTACACGTCCTCGAGCGTCAGGCCCTTGGCGAGCATCAGCACCTGCAGGTGGTACAGCAGCTGCGAGATCTCCTCGGCGGCCGCGTCGTCGGACTCGTACTCGGCGGCCATCCACACCTCGGCGGCCTCTTCGACGATCTTCTTGCCGATCGCGTGCACGCCGCGGTCCAGCTGCGCGACGGTTCCCGAGCCCTCGGGGCGGGTGGCGGCCGTATGGGTCAGCTCGGCGAACAGCTCGTCGAAGGTCTTCACCCTGCCAGGGTACCGGGCGTCAGTGGCGGTGGTGCGCCGCGGCCTCGTCGCGCAGCGCCGCGATCGCCGCCTCGGGGCTCTCTCTGCCGAAGACCGCCGAGCCCGCGACGAACGTGTCGGCGCCCGCCTCGGCCGCCTGCGCGATCGTCGACTCCGAGACCCCCCCGTCGACCTGCAGCCACACCTGCGAGCCGCGACGACGCACCTCGTCGTGCAGCCGGGCGAGCTTGGGCATCATGCCGGCCAGGAACGACTGGCCGCCGAAGCCGGGCTCCACGGTCATCACGAGGATCTGGTCGAACTCGTCGAGCACGTCGAACAGCGGCTCCACGGGCGTCGTCGGCTTGATCGCGACGCCCGCCCGGGCGCCGATCCGCCGCAGGCGCCGCGCGAGCGTGATCGGCGCCGTCGCGGCCTCGAGGTGGAAGGTGACGCTCGCCGCGCCCAGCTCCGCGTATCCGGGCGCCCAGCGGTCGGCATCCGCGATCATGAGGTGCACGTCGAGCGGGACGGGGCTCGTCGCCTGGATGCGCTCGACCATCTGCGGGCCGAAGGTGAGGTTCGGCACGAAGTGGTTGTCCATGACGTCGACGTGCACGAAGTCGGCGGAGGCGATGCGGGCGAGATCCGCCTCCATGTTCACGAAGTCGGCGGACAGGATGCTGGGATTGATGCGCGGCACCCGTCGATTATCTCAGCGGAGCCGGGAGTATCTCAGCGGAGCCGGGAGTATCTCAGCGGAGCCGGCTCGCTCCCGCCCCGTCACCGCCGGCCGAGGAGCGTGATCGACATCGCGTCGGTGCCGTGCCGGTGCGGCCACAGCTGTGCGCGTCCCGTGCCGTCGACGGGCGCGGGGAGATCGAGCGGATGCCGCGCGACGTCCTGCAGCACGGCGCGGGCGTCGAGCTCGACGAGCTCGCCGTCGAAGGCGCGCCGCACGTCGGCGACGACGCCGGCCGTCTCGGCCAGGTGCGGCGAGCACGTCACGTACGCCACGACGCCCCCGGGCGCGAGCGCGGACGCCGCCGCGCCCAGCAGCTCGCCCTGCAGCGCCGTCAGCTCGGGCACGTCGCCCGGCGCCTTGCGCCACCGGGCCTCGGGCCGGCGGCGCAGCGCCCCCAGGCCCGTGCAGGGCGCGTCGACGAGGATGCGGTCGTAACGCGCGCGTCCCGCGCGCGTGCGGCCGTCCTCCTCCGAGACCGGCACGCCCCCGGGGACGCCCGCCACGGAGTCGCGCACGAGCTGCGCGCGCGCCGGCGCGACCTCGTTCGCCTCGAGGGCGGCGCCGTGCAGGCGGGCCTCCGCGGCCAGCACCGCCGTCTTCCCCCCGGGGCCCGCGCAGAGGTCGAGCCAGCGCTCGCCGGCCCGCACCGGACGCGCGCGGCTGAGGGCCAGCGCCGCGAGCTGCGAGCCCTCGTCCTGCACGCGCAGCCGTCCGCCCGAGCCGGCCACGACCGGCCCCGGATCGCCGCCCGGCCACCGGAAGCCCAACGGCGAGGCGCCCGTGCGCTCCGCGTCGGCGGGGATCTCGGCGAGGCCCGGCAGCGCCGCCATCGTGACGACGGGCGGTACGTTGTCGCTCGCGAGCAGCGCCGTCAGCTCGTCGGCACGCCCCTCGGCGGCGAGGGCGCGGCGGAACGCGCGGATGACCCAGACCGGGTGCGCGAACCGCACGGCGAGACGCTCGTCGTCCGACCGCGCGGCGTCCTCCAGCCGCGCGATCCAGGCGTCGAGGTCGCGCTCCGACACCCGGCGCAGCACGGCGTTCGCGAATCCCGACGCGGGGCCGCCCGCGGCCTTGCGCACGAGGCGCACGGTCTCGTTGACGGCGGCGTGCGAGGGCACGCGCATCGCGAGCAGCTGGTGCACGCCCAGCCGCAGGGCGTCGCGCACCGCCGGATCGATCGCCGCGACGTCGCGGCCCGCGGCATCCGCGACGATCGCGTCGTAGGTGCCGAGCATCCGCAGCGTGCCGTAGGAGAGCTCCGTCGCGAACGCGGCGTCCGCGCCGCCCAGCCCGGCACGCCGCAGGGCGCGCGGCAGCAGCAGGTTCGCGTAGGCGTCGGACTCGGAGACGGCGCGCAGCGTGTCGTAGGCGACCCACCGCGGCGTCGCGCTCACGGGGCCTCCCCCGGCAGCGCGATGCGCGGGTCGTCGGCGCGCAGGCCGCGCCACCAGTCCGCGGCGGCCATGGCGCCCTTGCCGGCCGGCTGCACGGTCGTGAGGGCGATCGTGCCATCGCCCGTTCCGGCGATCACTCCACGCTGGTGCAGAGCGAGGCGGCCCGCGTCGAGCGCGACATCGGGTCCGCGGTGAGCGGCGAGCACCTTGAGCCGCTGCCCGGCGAACATGACGTGAGCGCCCGGTTCGGGCGTCGTCCCCCGGTAGCGCTCGAGCACGCGTTCGGCCGGCTGCGACAGGTCGAGCGCGCCGTCGGCGATCGTCAGCTTGGGCGCGAGCGTCGGCTCCCCCGTCTGCGGCGCAGGCCGGGCGGTGCCGTCGGCGATCCGGTCGAGGACGTCGACGAGCAGCTCTGCGCCGCGAGCGGCGAGCTCGGCGAGCACGTCACCGGCCGTCGCCGTGGGCGGGACGTCGTAGCGCAGCCGCCCGTAGACGTCCCCGGCATCCAGCGCCGGCACGAGGCGGAAGACGTCGGCGCCCGTCTCGCGATCCCCCGCGATGAGCGCGTGCTGCACGGGCGCCGCGCCGCGCCACCGCGGCAGCAGCGAGAAGTGCAGGTTGATCCACCCGTGCGGCGGCAGCGACAGCAACGGCTCGCGCACGAGCCCGCCGTAGGCGACGATCACCCCGAGGTCGGGCTCGAGCCGGGCGATCGCCGCGGTCGCGTCGTCGTCGAGACGGTCGGCCTTGATCACCGGAACCCCCAGCTCGGCGGCCGCCTGCGCCACCGGCGACGGCGTCAGCACGCGCTTGCGACCAAGCGGCGCGTCCGTGCGCGTGACGACGCCGACCAGTTCGTGGGGCGACGCCGCGACCGCGCGCAGCGACGGGACGGCGGGCGCGGGCGTTCCCGCGAAGACGATGCGCATGAGACTCCTCACAGCTCCAGCTCGGGCACGTCGAGCCGCACCCTGAGTGTAGTTCGGCGGTCTCGCCCGCGACGGCCGCGCAGCGCCTCCGAGACGACCGCCGCGCGCAGCGATTCCGCGACCGCCTTGCCCAGGCCGTAGTCGAAGCGCACGAGCGACCGCACCGCGTCGTCGGGCAGCGTGCCCGTCGCGGCGCCGGTGGCCGCGAGCGGGACGGGGCCGAGCAGGGCGTCGGCCGGAAGCGCCGGCACGTCGCCGCGCAGCCGCTCCCAGGCCGCCTTCACGGCCGTCGCGGTCCCCTCCACCGTCGCGACGCGCACGGTCGGAGGCATCCGCAGCGGCGCGCGGTCGGCGAGCTCCGCTCGCGCGTAGGCGGCCTGCGTCCACGTCGCGAGCGCACGCGCGACGGGGCCGTCGACCCCGACGAGGTGCACGGGCGCCCCGGGGGCCGCGAGGGCGGCGGCGTTCGACCACCAGCGCAGGCACGACTCGCCGATCCGCAGCTGCTCGGCCAGCAGCATGCGCTCGGCGTCGAGCAGGACCACGGCGCGATAGCCCCCCGGGGCGAGGGGCTCGGCGCCCCGCGTGGCGATCACGAGCGCCGGCCTCGCCTCGACCTCGGTGACCTGGTGCTCGCCGTCGGCGACGATGACCCGCGTGTGCGGGAAGGCGCGCCCCAGCTCGTCGGCGGTGCGCTCCGAGCCCGATGACACCATGCGCAGCCGGTTCGACGAGCACTCCGCGCAGGCCCACGCCGCGAAGGCCCGGCCGCACCACGCGCAGTCGGGGGCGGAGCCCGGGCGGCGGGCCCGCAGCGGGCCGGCGCAGTGCGGGCAGCGCGCGGGATGCCGGCACTGCGCGCAGACGAGGACGGGCGCGTAGCCGGGACGGGCCACCTGCACGAGCACCGGGCCGTCCGCGAGGGCGTCGCGCACCGCCGCGAACGCCGTCGACGGGATGCGGGCGCCCCGCGGCTCGCTCTCGCCCGTCGCCGACAGCACGACGCGCGGGCTCTGCCGCCGCGCGGCCGGGACGTCGTGCACCCAGCCGAGCAGCACGAGCCGTTCGACGTCGGTCGTGCGCGTGTGTCCCGCGAAGACGAGCGCGCTGCCCTCGAGCTCCTGCCTCAGCAGGGCCGCGTCGCGCGCGTGCACGCCGGGGCTCAGCGGCTCGGCGAGCAGCGGGTCGCCGTCGTCCCAGACGATGACGACGCCGACGTCGTGCGCGGGCGCGTAGACCGTCGACCGCGTCCCGACCACGACGCACGGCACGGGGCTCAGCACGCGGAGGTACGCGGCGTAGCGCTCCGGGCCGGAGCGGTCGGCGTCGTCGCGCACGACGGCGTCGGCCGGGGCGTGCCGTTCCAGCGCCCTCAGGACCTGTGCGCGGTCGCGGTGGTCGGGAAGCGCGACGAGCGCGCTCCGCCCGCGGGCGAGCGTCGCGATCGCGATCGCGGCGAGCAGCTCGGCCCACTGGCCCTGCGGCTCGCCGGGCACGGGATGCGGCACGGCGTCGACGGCGACTCGTTCGCCGGCCGCGATCCGGTCGTCGAGGGTCGGGAAGCCGCCGAGCACGTCGCGGGCCCAGAGCGCGGCCGCGGCGTCGATCGCCGGCGCCGGGGGCGGCGGCGCGGCGAGCCACGCCTTCTCGGCGCGCACCATGCGCTTGGGGATCGCGAGGCGCAGCACGTCGCTCGCCGACCCCGCCGCGCGATCGGCCGCCCGGCGCGCCAGCGTATAGAGGGCGAGCGGCAGCACGGCGACCGGCGACACGACCGCGTCGAGCTGCGACAGCGGTCGCGGCGGCTCGGAGATCTCGGCGAGCTCGACGATCCAGCCCTCGACGACGCGGCCGGCCGATCGCAGCGGCACCTTCACGCGCACGCCGGGCAGCGCCGTCTCTGCGAGCTCGGCGGGGATCTCGTAGTCGAACAGCCGGTCGAGCTGCGGCAGCGGCACGTCGACGAGCACGCGCGCGACGCGGATCATGTCGGCGTCCCGTCTAGAGCCCGGCCGCGGCCTTCAGCTCGTCGACGCGGTCGGTGCGCTCCCACGTGAAGTCGGGCAGCTCGCGGCCGAAATGGCCGTACGCCGCCGTCTGGGCGTAGATCGGGCGCAGCAGGTCGAGCCGCTCGATGATCGCCTGCGGGCGCAGGTCGAACACCTCGCGGATGGCGTCCGTGATGCGCTCGTCCGGCACGTGCCCCGTGCCGAACGTCTCGACGTACAGCCCGACGGGCGCGGCGCGGCCGATCGCATAGGCGACCTGCACCTCGAGCCGGTCGGCGAGGCCTGCGGCGACGGCGTTCTTCGCGACCCAGCGCATCGCGTACGCCGCCGAGCGGTCGACCTTCGACGGGTCCTTGCCGCTGAACGCGCCGCCCCCGTGACGCGCGGCCCCGCCGTAGGTGTCGATGATGATCTTGCGCCCCGTGAGGCCGGCGTCACCCTTCGGGCCGCCCGTCACGAAGGGACCGGCGGGGTTGATCACGTACTTCACGTCGGACAGGTCGAGACCCGTCGACCGCAGCACGGGGTCGATGACCTCGGCCTGCACCGCCGCACGCAGCGCGGGGATGGAGATGTCGGGATGGTGCTGCGTCGACAGCACGACCGTGTCGACCGTGCGCGGCACGGCGCCGTCGTAGCCGAGGGTGACCTGGGTCTTGCCGTCAGGGCGCAGGAACGGCAGGGCGCCGCTGCGACGCGCGTCGGTCAGCCGCTCCGCGAGCCGGTGCGCGGTCCAGATCGCGAGCGGCATGAGCTGCGGCGTCTCGGTCGTCGCGTAGCCGAACATGATGCCCTGGTCGCCCGCGCCGAGTGCGTCGACCGGGTCGTCGGAGCCGCCCTCGCGGTGCTCGATCGCCGTGTCGACGCCGGCCGCGATGTCGCCGGACTGCTCGCCGATCGACACCGTGACGCCGCACGAGTCGCCGTCGAAGCCGGTCTCGCTCGACGTGTAGCCGATGCGGTTGACCATGCGGCGCACGATGCCGGGGATGTCGACGTAGCCGTCGGTGCGCACCTCTCCCGCGACGTGCACGAGACCCGTCGTCACCAGGGTCTCGACCGCCACGCGGCTGCCCGGGTCGACGGCGAGCAGGGCGTCGAGGATGCTGTCGGAGATCTGGTCGCAGATCTTGTCGGGGTGGCCCTCGGTGACCGACTCGGACGTGAAGAGGCGCAGCTGGCTCATGGATGTGCTCCAAGCAGAACAGAAGGGGTGTCACACAATCATGCCCCCGGCATCCGACATCCGGATCCCAGGGGCACGAGAACGCCACACGGCGTCACGGGAAGATCAGTCGACGTGGCGCAGGCGCAGCTTGTCCTCGTGGATCTCGTGCAGCGCGATCGTGAGGGGCTTGTCCTCGATGCTCGAGTCGACGAGCGGCCCGACGTTGTCGAACAGGTTGCCCTCGTGCAGGTCGGAGTAGTAGTCGTTGATCTGGCGCGCGCGCTTCGACGCGTAGATCACGAGCTGGTACTTCGAGTCGACCTTCTCGAGCAGTGCGTCGATGGGCGGGTCGATGATGCCCTTGTCACGCGTGGTCATGGAGGACCTCCTGAGGTCGGATGCGGGTGGAGAGTCGTCGCCGGTGCGTCGCCGCCGGAGCGCAGCGATCACGGCATCCGATCATTCTACCCGACGCGGCGCGACGAGCCCCTCCCGTCGGTCGACGAATCGGGTTTCGACACGCGCACTCCGTGCGCTGCTCGACCAGCGGGGGCGGTAGCCGCCCTCCGCCCCACCCCGCTGGTTGAGGAGCTGCCCCGGAGGGGCAGCGTATCGAAACCCCTCCCGCCGACCGTTGCACAGCCCCCGCGGATTCTCCGCGGGGACGGACCGCGCCCTACCGCGCGAGCGTCGCCACCTCTGCCGCCGCGCGGGCGATGTCGTCGTTCACGACGCGGTAGTCGAACTCGCCCTGCGCCGCGAGCTCGACCTTGGCGGTGCGCAGGCGTCGCGCGCGCTCCTCGGCGTCCTCCGTGCCGCGTCCGACGAGCCGGTCGACGAGCTCGTCCCAGCTCGGCGGCAGCAGGAAGATGAGGGTCGCGTCGGGCGCCGCCGCGCGCACCTGGCGCGCGCCCTGCAGGTCGATCTCCAGCAGCACGGTGCGGCCCTCGGCCAGCGCCGTGTCGATCGGCGCCTTCGGCGTGCCGTAGCGGTGCCTGTTGTGCACCGTCGCCCACTCGAGCAGCTCGCCCGATGCGACGAGCCGGTCGAACTCGGCGTCGTCGACGAAGAAGTAGTGCTCGCCGTGGACCTCGCCCGGGCGGGGCGCCCGCGTCGTCGCCGAGACCGAGAGCAGGATCTCGGGGTGGTGCTCCTTGATGTGCGCCGCCACGGTGCCCTTGCCGACGGCGGTGGGGCCCGCAAGCACGAGCAGGCGGCTGCGACCCGGGCGCGCGACCGCCTCCGGGAGACGCCCGTCGATGAAGTCGAGCAGCACCGTGCGCTGCCGCGAGCCGAGACCGCCCAGCCGCTTGACGGGCGAGATGCCGAGCTCGGACAGGATGCGGTCGCGCTTGCCCTCGCCGATCGCGGGGATGGAGGTGAGGAACTCCGTGACGCGCATCGTCCCCGCCGGCGACGCCGGGTCGGCCCACGCACGGCGCAGCAGCTCCTGCGGGGTCACGACGCGCGTCGAGACGTCGCGCTTGAGCGCGGCGCGGGCGCGGCGCACCTCGACCGCGCGCCGCGATGCCGCGGCGCGGTCGACCTCGGGCGGGGTACGCGAGTCAGCCATCCTTGCCCTCCTGAGCAGAGAGTCCGTCACGAATCGCACGATACAGCGCCGCGCGCTCTGCGATGCGCGCGCGGATGCCGTCGGGGCCGGCCGACAGCACGCTGCGGCTCTCGTTCGCCACGACGCCGGGGGTCAGCGCGCCGAAGATCGCGCGCAGGTCGGCCGGCTCGGCGCCCTGCGCGCCGAAGCCCGGCGCCAGGATGGGCGCCCCGCGCAGCACGTCGTCGCTCAGCCCGACCGACGCGCGGTCGACCGTCGCGCCGACGACCAGGCCGATCGGCCCGAGCCCGTCGCCCGCGAACGCCGCGCTCGAGTTGATCGCCGTCACGTCGCGCGCCACGCGCTGCGCGACGGTCTCGCCGTCGCCCGCGGCCACGTCGACCGTGTGCGCGCTCTGCAGCGCGTACGCCTCGGGGTTGCTCGTCGCGGCCAGCACGAACACGCCCTTGCCCGCGCGCACCGCGGTCGTCAGCGTCTCGCGCAGCGAGTCGGGGCCGAGGTACGGGCTCACCGTGAGGGCGTCCGCCTCCAGGGGCGCGCCCGCGTCGAACCACGCCGCCGCGTATCCCGCCATCGTCGAGCCGATGTCGCCGCGCTTCGCGTCGGCGATCACGAGCAGGCCGGCGTCGCGCGCTGCCCGCTGCACGTCCTCCAGCGCCGCGAACCCGGCCGAGCCGAAGCGCTCGAAGAACGCGACCTGCGGCTTCACGACGCCCGCCTGCCCGGCGGCGGCCTCGACGACGCGCAGGCCGAACTCGCGCACGCCCGCGGCGCCGGCATCCAGTCCCCACTCGCGCAGCAGCGCCTCGTGCGGGTCGATGCCCACGCACAGCGGCCCGTGCGCCTCGAGTGCGGCGCGCAGGCGCGCGCCGAACGAGGTCATGCACGCTCCCGGCGGTCGGCGGCGTACTCCTGCAGGCTCCGCACCGCGAAGCCCTCGCGCAGCACGGGCAGCGCGCTCACGGCGGCGCCGAGCACGGCCATCGTCGTGAACAGGGCCTTGTCGCCCGCGACGGCGGCCGCGCGGATCTCGTAGCCGTCGGCGCGCGCGATGCCGCCCGACGGGGTGTTCACGACGATGTCGATCTCGCCCGCGTTGATGAGGTCGACGATGTTGCGCTCGCCCGTCCCCTGCGTCTCGGAGTACTTCTCGACGGTCTCCACCCGGATGCCGTTGCGGGCCAGGATCTCGGCGGTGCCCTCCGTCGCGACGATGCGGTAGCCCAGCTCCTGCAGGCGGTGCGCCGGCAGGATGACGGCGCGCTTGTCGTCGTCGGCGACCGAGAGGAACACCGTGCCCGACGTCGGCATGCCGCCGTACGCCGCGGCCTGGCTCTTCGCGAACGCGGTCGGGAAGTCGCGGTCGATGCCCATGACCTCGCCGGTCGAGCGCATCTCGGGGCCGAGCACCGAGTCGACCGTGCGGCCGTCGGCGGTGCGGAACCGCTTGAACGGCAGCACCGCCTCCTTGACCGACACGGGGGCGTCGAGCGGCACGCGCGAGCCGTCCTGCGCGGGCAGCAGCCCCTCCGTCTTGAGCTCCGCGATCGTGGCCCCCGCCATGATCCGCGACGCCGCCTTGGCCATCGGGATGCCCAGCGCCTTCGACACGAACGGCACGGTGCGCGACGCCCGCGGGTTCGCCTCGATGACGTAGAGCACGCCCGCCGACACGGCGAACTGCACGTTCAGCAGTCCGCGCACGCCGACGCCCTCGGCGATCGCGAGCGTCGCGGCGCGCACCCGGTCGACCTCCGTGCGGCCGAGCGAGATCGGCGGCAGCGTGCACGACGAGTCGCCCGAGTGGATGCCGGCCTCCTCGAGGTGCTCCATGACGCCTCCGACGTACAGCTCGTTCCCGTCGTAGAGGGCGTCGACGTCGATCTCCACGGCGTCGTCGAGGAAGCGGTCGACGAGCAGCGGCGCGCTCTCGCCGATGATCGCCTGGTCGGCGATGCGCACGAAGTAGTCGCGCAGGCTCGCGGTGTCGTAGACGATCTCCATGCCGCGTCCGCCGAGCACGAAGCTCGGGCGCACGAGCACCGGATAGCCGATCTCCTCGGCGATCGCGATCGCGCCCGCCTCGTCGGTCGCGGTGCCGTGCCGCGGCGCCGTCAGGCCCGCGCGCTCCAGCAGCTGCGAGAACTGCTCGCGCTCCTCAGCGACGTCGATCGCCGCGGGCTTCGTGCCGAGGATGGTGTAGCCGGCCTCCTCGATGCCCTTCGCGAGCCCCAGCGGCGTCTGGCCGCCGAGCTGGCAGACGACGCCGAGGATCTCGCCCGACTGCGACTCCGCGTGCAGCACCTCGAGCACGTCCTCGAGCGTCAGCGGCTCGAAGTAGAGGCGGTCGCTCGTGTCGTAGTCGGTCGAGACCGTCTCGGGGTTGCAGTTGACCATGACGGTCTCGAACCCGGCGTCGGCGAGGGCGAACGACGCGTGCACGCACGAGTAGTCGAACTCGACGCCCTGGCCGATGCGGTTGGGGCCCGAGCCGATGATGACGACCTTCGTGCGCTCCGACGGCGTGACCTCGGTCTCGGTGTCGTAGGACGAGTAGTGGTAGGGCGTGAGCGCCGGGAACTCGCCGGCGCACGTGTCCACCGTCTTGTAGACCGGGCGGATGCCGAGGCCGTGGCGCACGCCGCGCACCTCCGCCTCGGTGAGACCGCGCAGCTGTGCGAGCTGCGCGTCGCTGAAGCCGTGCTCCTTCGCGAGGCGGATCGTCGCGGCGTCCAGCTCCGCGGCATCCGCGACGAAGGCGGCGACCTCGTTGATCAGCACGATCTGGTCGAGGAACCACGGGTCGATCTTGGTGGCCTCGAACGCCTGCTCGATCGTCGCGCCCTTGCGCAGCGCCTGCTGCAGCGTCACGATGCGGCCGTCGGTGGGGGTCTTCGCCGTCTCCAGCAGTTCCTCGACCGAACGCGGCTCCTCGCCCCAGTGGAACGACGAGCCGCGCTTCTCCAGCGAGCGCAGCGCCTTCTGCAGCGCCGTCGCGTAGTTGCGGCCGATCGCCATCGCCTCGCCGACGGACTTCATGGTCGTCGTCAGCGTCGCGTCGGCGGCGGGGAACTTCTCGAAGTTGAACCGCGGCACCTTCACGACGATGTAGTCGAGGGTCGGCTCGAAGCTCGCCGGCGTCGCCCGCGTGATGTCGTTGGGCACCTCGTCGAGGCGGTAGCCGATCGCGAGCTTCGCCGCGAGCTTCGCGATCGGGAAGCCCGTGGCCTTCGACGCGAGCGCCGACGAGCGCGAGACGCGCGGGTTCATCTCGATCACGATGATGCGCCCGGTGTCGGGGTCGACGGCGAACTGGATGTTGCAGCCGCCCGTGTCCACGCCCACGGCGCGGATGATGTCGATGCCGATGTCGCGCAGCTTCTGGTACTCGCGGTCGGTGAGCGTCAGCGCGGGGGCGACCGTGATCGAGTCGCCGGTGTGCACGCCGACGGGGTCGACGTTCTCGATCGAGCACACGACGACCGTGTTGTCGGACGTGTCGCGCATGAGCTCGAGCTCGTACTCCTTCCAGCCGAGGATCGACTCCTCCAGCAGCACCTCGGTGGTCGGCGAGTCGCGCAGGCCGGCCCCGCCGATGCGGCGCAGGTCGTCCTCGTCGAACGCGAAGCCCGAGCCCAGGCCGCCCATCGTGAACGAGGGCCGCACGACGAGCGGGTAGCCGAGCTCCGCGGCGCCCGCGAGCAGGTCGTCCATCGTGTGCGCGATGACCGAGCGGGCCACGTCGGCGCCGGCGGCGATGACGAGCTCCTTGAAGATCTGGCGGTCCTCGCCCTTGCGGATGGCGTCCACCTTGGCGCCGATCAGCTCGACGCCGTACCTGTCCAGGATGCCCTGCTCGTGCAGCGCCATGGCGGCGTTCAGCGCGGTCTGCCCGCCGAGGGTCGGCAGGATCGCGTCGGGCTTCTCCTTGGCGATGATGGTCTCGATCACCGCGGGGGTGATCGGCTCGATGTAGGTCGCGTCGGCGAAGTCGGGGTCGGTCATGATCGTCGCCGGGTTCGAGTTGACCAGGATGACGCGCACGCCCTCCTCGCGCAGCACGCGGCAGGCCTGGGTGCCCGAGTAGTCGAACTCGCACGCCTGGCCGATCACGATCGGGCCCGACCCGATGACGAGGACTGAGTTGATGTCGGTGCGCTTAGGCACGGTTCTCCTTCACCAGGTCCGCAAACCTATCGAACAGGTAGTTGGCGTCGTGCGGGCCCGCGGCCGCCTCGGGGTGGTACTGCACGCTGAACGCGGGGATGTCGAGGGCGCGCAGGCCCTCCACGACGTTGTCGTTGAGGCCGATGTGGCTGACCTCGACGCGGCCGTAGCCGTTCGGGCTGTCCACGGTGCCCTCGAGCGGCGCGTCGACGGCGAAGCCGTGGTTGTGCGCCGTGATCTCGACGCGTCCGGTCGCCTTGTCGAGCACGGGCTGGTTGATGCCGCGGTGGCCGAACGGCAGCTTGTAGGTGCCGAAGCCGAGCGCGCGGCCGAGCAGCTGGTTGCCGAAGCAGATGCCGAAGAACGGCAGCCCCGCGTCGAGCACGGCGCGCAGCAGCGCGACGTGCCGGTCGCTGGCGGCCGGGTCGCCCGGGCCGTTCGAGTAGAAGACGGCGACGGGGTCGATGGCGCGGACGTCGTCGATCGTGACGTCCTGGGGCAGCACGTGCACCTCGAAGCCACGCGCGGCGAGGTTGTCGATCGTCGCCTGCTTGACGCCCAGGTCGAGCACCGCGAGGTTGCCGAGGCGCTCCCCCTGCGCGGGGGTGACGCTGGCGACGTCGACGGAGACCTGCGCCGAGAGGTTCCGGCCCGCCATCGGCGGCGCGTCGCGCACGATGCGCAGCTGCTCCCCGGCATCCAGCGCCGCGGCCTCGCCCGAGAAGATGCCGCCGCGCAGCGACCCGGCGCTGCGCAGCACACGGGTGATCGCGCGCGTGTCGATGCCGCTGATGCCGACGATGCCGTCGCGCACGAGCGCGTCGTCGAGCGACTCCTCCGCGCGCCAGTTGGAGACGACGCGCGAGGGGTCGCGCACGATGTAGCCGGCGACCCAGACGCGACGCGACTCGGGGTCTTCGCCGTTCATTCCCGTGTTGCCGATGTGCGGCGCGGTCTGCAGCACGATCTGGCCGGCGTACGAGGGGTCGGTCAGGGTCTCCTGGTAGCCCGTCATGCCGGTCGCGAAGACGACCTCGCCGAGGGTCGTCCCGCGCGCGCCGTAGGCGCGTCCGGTGTGCCGGGTGCCGTCTTCGAGGACCAGGACGGCGGGGTCTGTCGTGAGGATCATGCGTCGCTTTCCGCGAGGTCGGAGGGATCGGCGGATGCCGAGGGAGGGGATGCCGGCGTCAGGATGCCGGAGATCGCGTCGGTCAGGGCGCGCGCGGAGCTCTCCTGGGGCCGGAAGTAGCTGTCGACGACGTCGCCGGCGTCGGTGCGCCAGCTCAGTCGCACGAGGCCGTCGCGCTCGACGACGCGGTCGATCGCGACGGTGGCCTGCTCGACCGCGGCGATGCGCTCGCGGTCGAAGAAGATGCGGGGCTGGCCGGTGAGGTCGAGGGCCACGCCCGCGTCGGTGACGGTGACGTCGGCGCGCGAGCGGAACGTCAGGCCGCGGATCGAGAGCCGCTCGAGCGGCTCGGCGTGCCGCGTGGTCGCGACGTACAGTCCCGACACGACCGTACGCGTCGCGGCGTTCGCGGGCGCCTCGCCCACGGGCACGGCGATGCCGCTGTCGCGGCGCGCGCGTCGCAGCCAGCCCCACAGGCCGAGGGCCAGCAGCACGACGGCGAAGCCGATCATGATGCCGATGGCGATCTCGCGGGTCATGCGCGTGCCCCCTCGGCGCCGGATGCGGTCAGGTCCTGCAGCTGCGCGTCGGCGACGGTCACGACGCCGCGCGAGATCGTCCAGCGCACCTCGCCCGGCAGCTCCTGGCCCAGGTAGGGCGAGTTGCGGCTGCGGCCGCGCAGGTCGTCGACCGAGAACGCGCGCGCGGGCGCCGGGTCGTAGAGCGTGAGCGAGGCGGGTGCGCCCGCCTCGACGGGCGTGCCGGCGTCGTCGAGGCGGCCGATGCGCGCGGGGGCCGTGGACATGACCCGCGCGACGTCGTCCCAGGTGAGCATGCCCGTGTCGACGCACGCCTGCTGCACGACCCGCAGGGCGGACTCGAGCCCCACCATGCCGTGCGACGCGGCCTGCCACTCGCACGACTTCGTCTCGGCCGGGTGCGGGGCGTGGTCGGTCGCGACGATGTCGATCGTGCCGTCCGCGAGCCCTTCGCGCACCGCCCGCACGTCCTCGTCGCGGCGCAGCGGCGGGTTGACCTTGTACCGCGGGTCGTATCCGCGCACAAGCTCCTCGGTGAGCAGCAGGTGGTGCGGGGTGACCTCGGCGGTGACGTTCACGCCGCGCTTCTTGGCCCAGCGGATGATGTCGACCGAGCCGGCGGTCGACAGGTGGCAGACGTGCAGGCGCGAGCCGACGTGCTCGGCCAGCAGCACGTCGCGCGCGATGATCGACTCCTCGGCGACGCGGGGCCAGCCGGCCAGGCCGAGCTCGGCGGAGACCGTGCCCTCGTTCATCTGGGCGCCCTGCGTGAGGCGCGGGTCCTGCGCGTGCTGGGCGATGACGCCGTCGAACGCCTTCACGTACTCGAGCGCGCGACGCATGATGAGCGGATCCCACACGCACGATCCGTCGTCGCTGAACACGCGCACGCGGGCGCGCGAGGTCGCCATGGCGCCCAGCTCGGCGAGGCGCTCGCCCTTCTGGCCCACGGTGACGGCGCCGATCGGCTGCACGTGCACGTAGCCGGCCGCCTCGCCGAGCGCGAGCTCCTGCTCGACGACGCCGGCGGTGTCGGCGACGGGCTGGGTGTTGGGCATCGCGAAGACGGTGGTGAACCCGCCGGCCGCAGCGGCCTGCGAGCCGGTGAGGATCGTCTCGGAGGCCTCGAACCCCGGCTCGCGCAGATGCGTGTGCAGGTCGACGAGCCCGGGGAGCGCGATGAGCCCGTCGGCGTCGACGACGCGTGCGCCGGCACGGCTCAGTCCGCTGCCGACCTCGGCGATCACGCCGTTCTCGACGACGACGTCGGCGGCCTCTCCCCCGTTGATCCTGGCGCCGCGGATGACGATGGTCATGATGCGTTCTCCTCCGTGTTCGTCTCGCGTTCGCCCGCCAGCAGCAGGTACAGCACCGCCATGCGCACCGACACGCCGTTCGCGACCTGTTCGAGCACGGTCGAGCGCGGTGAGTCGGCGGCGTCGGCGGAGATCTCCAGGCCGCGGTTCATCGGTCCCGGATGCATCACGATGCTACCGGCAGGAAGGGCGGCCAGTCGCCCCGCGTCGAGCCCCCAGCGCCGGGAATACTCCCGTTCGGTGGGGAAATACGCGGCGTTCATGCGTTCCAGCTGGATGCGCAGCATCATGAGCGCGTCGGGCCCCTCGGCGACGGCCTCGTCGAGGTCGTAGCGCACCGACACGGGCCAGGCGGAGAGATCCTGCGGCACGAGGGTCGCGGGGGCGACGATCGTGACCTCGGCGCCGAGCGTCGTGAGCAGCCAGACGTTCGACCGGGCCACGCGCGAGTGCAGGATGTCGCCGACGATCGCGACCCGCATGCCCGCGAGGTCGCGACCCCGGCTGTCGTCGCCGTGCCGGCGCTTGCGCATCGTGAACGCGTCGAGCAGCGCCTGCGTCGGGTGCTCGTGCGTGCCGTCGCCCGCGTTGACGACGCCGGCCGAGATCCAGCCGCTCGTCGCGAGCGTGTGCGGCGCGCCGGAGGCGCCGTGGCGGATGACGACGGCATCCGCGCCCATCGCCTGCAGCGTCTGCGCGGTGTCCTGCAGCGACTCGCCCTTCGAGACGGACGAGCCCTTCGCGGAGAAGTTGATGACGTCGGCCGACAGGCGCTTGGCGGCGGCCTCGAACGAGATGCGGGTGCGCGTGGAGTCCTCGAAGAAGAGGTTCACGACGGTCTTGCCGCGCAGCGTCGGCAGCTTCTTGACCTCGCGGCTCTGCGTCGCGCGCATGTCCTCGGCGACGTCGAGGATGCGCACGGCGTCGGCGCGCGAGAGCGTCTTGGTGTCGAGCAGGTGTCGCATGCCGGTCACTCCCCGCCGATCGAGACGAACTCCTCGCCGTCCACCTCGGCGAGGCGCACGTACACGCGCTCGTCCCGCGCGCTCGGCAGGTTCTTGCCGACGAAGTCGGGACGGATCGGCAGCTCGCGGTGGCCGCGGTCGACGAGGATCGCGAGGCGCACGGCGGCGGGGCGGCCGATGTCGTTCAGCGCGTCGAGCGCCGCGCGGATCGAGCGGCCCGAGAAGAGCACGTCGTCGACGAGCACGACCGTCCTGCCGTCGATGCCGCTGTCCGGGATCTGCGTGGGCTGCGGGGTGCGCGTGGGGTTGCGGTGCAGATCGTCGCGGTACATCGTGACGTCGAGCGCGCCCACGGGCACCGGCTGCCCGCCGAAGTCGCCGAGCAGGGCGCCGATGCGGCGGGCGAGGGCCACGCCGCGGGTGGGGATGCCCAGGAGCACGAGGCCGTCGGGCCCCTTGTTCGCCTCCAGGATCTCGTGCGAGATCCGAGTCAGTGCGCGGGCGATGTCAGCGTCATGCAGCACGGTGCGCGTGCTCATCCGCCGCTCCCTTCTCCGCCTCACGGGACGGGGTTAAAGGTTGCTGTCGGCTCAGTCTATCGTGCGTCCCTCATCCGACGTCGCGTCGGCGTCGTGCGAGCCGGGCGATCAGAGCGGCGAGGGCGGCGATCGCGGCCAGCGCGGTCCAGACGGCGAGCACCGTCTCGGTCCACCGCGTCGTGTCGTACGACCTCTCGGCGAACATCGGGGCGATGGCGAAGGTCGCGACCAGGTAGCCCCACACGGTGGTCGGCACGAGCAGGGCGACGGCGGGGATCCACGCGGCATCGTCGCGGGCGAGCGCGACGATCAGGACGACGAAGCCGATCAGGCCGAGCAGACCCGGGAGCATCACTCCCCATCCGTCGAGGACCGCTGCGAGCGGCGACACCGCGCCGGTCATCCCGGACCACACGCAGTGGACGCCCATGAGCACGAACGGTGTCGCTGCGGCGAGCGCCGCGACCAGGCCCAGCCGTCTCCGGGAGCGCGTGGCGATCCCGGAGATCAGCACGAGCGCGACCGCGATGAGCAGGTGGCCGAGGCCGAAGAGCTCCGCGGCGTTGCCGATCGGCTCCCAGGGGTCGGCCGGGAGGAAGTAGTCGAAGCGGTGGTCCTCGACCCATGCGCCCGCAAGCTCCCACGTGTCCCATGCCGTCACCCAGCGCTGCATCGAGGCGGCGAACTGCGCCACCGCAGAGACAGCGAGGCTCAGCACCGCCAGACCGCCGAGGACGACCACACGAGTGAGGTTCATGCTCCCCCCCTCCGGTCGCAGATCCGTGCGCGCACGCTAACAGCCCAAGATGACGCAGCGGTGACGCGGGTGAGACGCACACCCCCCACCCCCGCATCCCCCTGCACCCCACGTCAGACCTCCCTCTTCAACCGCGGCAAAGTGCGGGTGCGGGCTGGCGCTACCCGCGCTTTGCCGCGGTTGAAGAACATGGGAGACGGGGCTGTTAGCATTCAGACACTTCACATGAGTGCACGCGTAGATGTCCCAGACACCTCGGATGCCCGTCCAGAGATCGATGTCGCACCCCCGTCCGGTGTGGGACATGCCAGTGCGAAAGCGATCCTCTTCGGCGAGCATGCCGTGGTGTTCGGCGAGCCCGCGATCGCGGTGCCGGTGCGCTCGCTGACGGCATCCGTGCGCCTGCACCGCACCGACGGCAGCGCGCGCCTCGACAGCGCCCTCTACCACGGCCCGCTGCACACCGCTCCGCTGCGGCTCGACGTCACGACCACCGCGCTGCACGCCGTGCTCGACCACCTGGGCGAGCCCGGCGCCGCCGTCGCGATGACGATCGAGAGCACCATCCCGGTCGAGCGCGGCCTCGGCTCGAGCGCCGCGGTCTCGGCGGCGATCGTGCACGCCGCCCTCGACGCGTGGCGCACGACCGCCGACGACGAGACGATCCACGAGCTCATCCAGGTGTCCGAGCGACGCGCCCACGGCTCGCCGAGCGGCCTCGACGCGCGCGCGGTACGGGCGACCGGTCCGCTGTGGTTCCAGCGCGGCGCCGTCGCGGGCCTCGAGGTCGCGACCCCCCTGCACCTCGTGATCGCCGACTCCGGCGTGCGCGGCCGCACGCGCGAGGCCGTGCAGGGCGTCGCCGACCGGCGAGAGGCGGATGCCGCGACGATCGACGCGCTCATCGGCGCGCTCGGCGGGCTCAGCGTCGCCGCCCGCGACGACCTCGCCCGCGGAGACCTGCCGCGCATCGGCGCGGGCATGAGCGAGGCGCACCGGCTGCTCGTTGAGCTCGGCGTCGGCGATCCCGCACTCGACCATCTCGCCCGCGCCGCCGCCGGCGCCGGCGCGCTCGGCGCCAAGCTCACCGGCGGCGGCCGCGGCGGATGCGTGCTCGCCCTCGCGACCGACGCCGACCATGCGACGGCGATCGCCGCGCACCTGCGCGGCGCCGGGGCGAGCGCGGTGTGGACGACGACCGTGGAGGCGACGACATGACCCGTGCGACCTGTACGGCGCACCCGAACATCGCCCTCGTCAAGTACTGGGGCAAGGCCGACGCGGCCCTGAACCTGCCCGCCACCGGCAGCCTGTCGATGACCCTCGACGTCTTCCCGACCGTCACGACCGTGACCGTCGACGACGCCCTCGCGCGCGACGAGTTCGTCCTGGGCGGCGAGCCGCAGAGCGGCGTGCCCGCGGAGCGCGTGACGCGCTTCCTCGATCTCGTGCGCGCGCAGGCGGGCAGCGCGGCGCATGCGCGCGTCGAGTCCCGCAACGACGTGCCCTCGGCGGCCGGGCTCGCCTCGTCCGCCTCGGGGTTCGCGGCGCTCGCCGGCGCCGCGGCCGCCGCCTACGGGCTCGATCTCGATCCGACCGCGCTCAGCAGGCTCGCCCGGCGCGGCTCGGGCTCGGCGTCGCGCTCGGTCTTCCCGGGGTTCGCGCTCTGGCGCACGGGCGACGACGCGCACTCCGTCGCCGAGCCCGTCCGCGCCCCGGACATGGCGATGGTGATCGCGATCGTCGATCGCGCGCAGAAGCCCGTGTCGAGCCGCGAGGCGATGCGCCGCACGCGCGAGACGTCGCCGTACTACCCGGCCTGGGTCTCGTCCACCGCCGAGACGCTGGAGGCGGCGATCGCCGCGTGCGCGGAGGGCGACCTCGAACGTCTCGGCGCGCTCGCCGAGACGAACGCGATGCGCATGCACGCCGCGATCCAGGCGTGCGATCCGCCGATCCGCTATCTGACGGCGACGAGCGTCGCGCTGTTCGACCGGGTCGCCGCGCTGCGCGCGCACGGCGTGCGCGCGTGGGCGACGGCCGATGCCGGCCCGAACGTCGTCGCGATGTGCCACCCCGACGACGTCGCCGCGGTGCGGCAGGGGCTCGGCCCGCTCGCGGAGCTCGTGGTGGCGCGCCCCGGCCCCGGCCTCGCGCTGCACGCGGACGCCGACGGGTGACCGCCGGGATGTCCCGCTCCGTCGTCGCCCGCGCGCCGGGCAAGCTCTTCGTGGCCGGCGAGTACGCCGTCGTGTCGCCGGGCGAGCCCGCGGTCCTGGTGGCGGTGGACCGCTTCCTCACCGCGACGCTCACCCCGCACGGCGGCGACGGCGGACGCATCGCCTCGCCCGCGCTCTCGGCGTCGCCGCTCCCCTGGCGCCGCGCGGCCGACGGCTCGATCGCGATCGACGGCACCGGGCGCGCCGCCTACCTCGCCTCGCTGCTCACGCTCGCCGACCGGCTCCGGGCCGAGCGCGGCATCGCCCCGGCCGGCTTCGACCTGGCGATCGACAGCGGCCTCGACGACGACGCGGGGCGCAAGCTCGGACTGGGCTCCTCGGCGGCCGTCGTCGTCGCGACGGCGCGCGCCCTCGACGCGCACCTGGGTCTCGGGCTGCAGCCGCACGAGCTGTTCCGGCTCTGCCTGCTCGCGACCGTGCGCGTCGCCCCCGCCGCCTCGGGCGGCGACCTCGCGGCGTCGTGCCTCGGCGGATGGGTGGGATACCGCTCCCCCGACCGCGCCGCCCTCGCGCGCGTCGTCGACGCCGAGCCCGTGGAACGCGTCCTCGCCCACGAGGCGTGGCGGCGATCCCGCCTGGAGGCGCTGCCCGCGCCCCGCGACCTGCGGCTGCTCGTCGGCTGGACGGGCTCCCCCGCCGCGACGACGAGGCTCGTCGCCGACGTCGCCGCGCGCATCGGCGCCGACGCGCACGCCGCCTTCGTGCGCGCATCGCGCTCCGTCGTCGCGCAGCTTGGCGACGGCCTCGCGGCCGGCGACGACGGCGCCGTGCTCGACGCCGTGCGCCGCGCCCGCGACCTGCTCCAGGGCCTCGGGGCCGGCGCCGGGGTCGGCATCGAGACCGAGCGGCTCCGCGTGCTCTGCGACACCGCCGTCGCGCACGGCGCCGCGGCCAAGACGTCGGGCGCCGGCGGCGGCGACTGCGGCATCGCCCTGGCGCCCCCGGATGCCGATGCGGTCGGTATCGTCGAAGCGTGGCACGCGAACGGCATCCTCCCGCTCCCGCTTCGCGTGGCGGACGCCCGCTCCGTCGCACGGGTCGAGCACGTCGAAGGAGGCCGGCGTGAGATCGCCTGACGACGCGTCCCCCGAAAGCGCCGCGCAGGATCCGGCCGGCGCCGCGCGTAGCGCCGCGGTCGCCGCGCGCAAGGACGACCACCTGCGTCTCGCCGCCGCGCAGCACGAGGGCGCCCCGCGCCGCAACGCGTGGGACGAGATCGAGTTCGTGCATCACGCGCTCGACGCGATCGACCCCGCGCGGTGCGACCTCTCGGTCGAGTTCGCGGGCCTGCGCGCCGCCGCGCCGTTCTACATCAACGCGATGACCGGCGGGAGCGAGCGCACCGGCGAGGTCAACCGCGCGCTCGCGATCGCCGCGCGCGAGACGGGCGTGCCGCTCGCCTCGGGGTCGATGGGCATCGCGCTCGACCATCCCGAGACCGCCGGCACGTTCCGCGTGCTGCGCACCGAGAACCCCGACGGGCTGCTGTTCGCCAACATCGGCGTCGAGCGCACGGTCGACCACGCGCGCCGTGCGATCGACCTCGTCGCCGCCGACGCCCTGCAGGTGCACGTCAACGCCGTGCAGGAGACCGTCATGCCCGAGGGCACGACCCAGTTCTCGTCGTGGATCGGCTCGCTCGAGCGCATCGTCGCCGGCGTCGAGGTGCCGGTCATCGTCAAGGAGGTCGGCTTCGGCCTCAGCCGCCGCACGCTCGAGCGGCTCGCGTCGATCGGCGTGCGCGTGGCCGACGTCGCCGGCACGGGCGGCACCGACTTCGCGCGCGTCGAGAACGACCGGCGCGTCGGCGGCGACCTCGCCTACCTGGCCGGCTGGGGCCAGCCGGCCCCCGCGTGCCTGATCGACGCGCCCGCCGACGGCCCGACGCTGCTCGCCTCGGGCGGCGTGCGCACCCCCCTCGACGTCGTGCGCGGCCTCGCCCTCGGCGCCCGCGCCGTGGGCGCCGCCGGCGCGCTGCTGAAGGTCGCGCTCGACGGCGGCGCCGACGGCCTCGTCGCCACCCTCGCGCAGTGGCAGAGCCACACGCGCGCGCTGCTCGCCCTGCTCGGCGCGGCCGCCCCCGCCGACCTGACCCGCACCGACGTCATCGTGCACGGCGGGCTCGCCCACTTCGCGAACGTGCGCGGCATCGACGTGCGCGCCCTCGCGCACCGGTCCTCTCCCCTCCATCCCGAGAACACCCGAGAAGAGGTCTCCCCATGAGCCAGACGGTGACGCCGATCCCCACCAGCTGGGTCGGACCGCTTCGCCTCAGCGGCGAGGTGACGGGCGAGCAAGAGGTGCCGCTCGCCACCTACGAGACGCCGCTGTGGCCGTCGGTGGGACGTTCGGCCCGGGTCTCGCGCCTGGTCGACGACGGCATCCGCGTGACGATCGTCGACGAGCGCATGACGCGCTCCTCGCTGTTCGTCGCACGCACCGCCGCCGACGCCGTCGCGGCGGGCAGCGCGCTGACGGCGCGCTTCGACGACCTCGCCGCGATCGTGGCCGCGCAGAGCCGCTTCGCCCGGCTCATCGACGTGCACACCGAGGTCGTCGGCAACCTGCTGTTCGTGCGCTTCGCGCTCACGACGGGAGACGCGTCGGGCCACAACATGACGACCCTCGCGGCCGAGACCTTCATCGACCACGTGCTGGCGTGGCATCCCGAGCTGGAGTACGGCTCGATCTCGGGCAACTACTGCTCCGACAAGAAGGCGACCGCCGTGAACGGCATCCTCGGTCGCGGTCGCAGCGCCGTCGCGGAGATCCTCATCCCCGCCGCGGTCGTCGCCGATCAGCTGCGCTCGAGCGCGCAGCGCATCGCCGACCTCAACGTGCGCAAGAATCTCGTCGGATCGACGATCGCGGGCGCCCTGCGCTCGGCGAACGCGCACTACGCCAACATGCTGCTGGCCTTCTACCTGGCCACGGGCCAGGACGCCGCCAACATCGTCGAGGCCTCCCAGGGCATCACCTACGCGGAGGTGCGCGGCGAGGGCGACCTGTACTTCTCGTGCACCCTCCCGAACCTCATCGTCGGCACGGTCGGCAACGGCAAGGACCTGCCGTTCGTCGACGAGGTGCTCACGAGGCTCGGATGCCGCGAGGAGCGCTCCAGCGGCGGCAACGCGCGTCGCCTGGCCGCGCTCATCGCCGCTACCGTGTTGTGCGGCGAGCTGTCGCTGCTGGCGGCGCAGACCAATCACAAAGAGCTGATGGCATCACACCTCGTGCTCGAGCGGAAGGCGGGAGGCCGGCGATGAGCCTGCGACTGGGAATCCACGATCTGTCCCTGGCGACGACGTCGTTCGTCGTGCAGCTCGACGACCTCGCGGCGTACGCGGGCGTCGACCCCGACAAGTACCGCCTCGGCCTCGGGCAGGAGCAGATGAGCGTCCCCGGCGCCGACGAGGACATCGTCACGATGGCGGCGCGCGCCGCCGCGCCGATCCTCGAGCGGCACGGCGTCGACGGCATCCGCACGCTCTACGTCGCGACCGAGAGCGGCGTCGACCAGTCGAAGTCGGCGGCCGTCTTCGTGCACAGCCTGCTGGGGCTGCCGTCGTCGTGCCGCGCGGTCGAGCTGAAGCAGGCGTGCTACTCGGGCACGGCGGCGCTGCAGGCCGCGCTGGGGCAGATCGCGCGTTCGCCCGAGGACCGCGTGCTCGTCATCAGCGCCGACATCGCGCGGTACGCGCTCGACTCGGCGGCGGAGGTCACGCAGGGCGCCGCGGCGGTCGCGATGCTCGTCTCCGCCGATCCCGCGCTCGTCGAGCTGGAGAGCGCCACGGGCATCTACACGGCCGAGGTCGACGACTTCTGGCGCCCCAACGACAGCTCGACCGCGCTCGTCGACGGCAAGCTCTCGGTCGACGCCTACATCGACGCCTATCTCGGCGCGTGGGACGACTACCGTGCCCACGGCGGCGTGCCGATCGAGCAGATCGACCGGTTCTGCCACCACCAGCCGTTCACCCGCATGGCCGCCAAGGCGCAGCGCGCCCTCGCGGAGCACGTGGGCGCCGAGATCGACGAGGCGCGTCATCTGGGATCGACGCGCTACAACCGGCGCATCGGCAACTCCTACACCGCGTCGCTGTACGCGGGGCTCGCGAGCCTGCTCGACGGCGACGACGATCTCACCGGCGCCCGCATCGGCCTCTACAGCTACGGCTCGGGGAGCATCGGCGAGTTCCTCGCGGGACGCGTCGTCCCCGGCTATCGCGACCACGGCCGCGCGGCCGCGACGCTCGCCGCCCTTGACACCCGCACGACGCTGTCGATCGAGCAGTACCGCGCCCTGCATGCGGGCGCCGCGATCGGCAGCGTCCAGGACGTGACGATCGCGCCCGTCTCATCGGGGCCGTTCCACTTCACGGGCGTCACGGGGCGCGCGCGCCACTACCGTCGCTGAGGGCTCGACGTGGGTGGCCGGCCTCGCGCGGGACGTGCCACCCACGGGGTCGTCAGGACCGCGCGATGCGCGCGAGCACGCCGTGCACGAACGCGCCCGAGTCCTCGGTGGAGTACTCCTTCGCGAGCTCGACCGCCTCGTCGATCGCGACGGCGGCCGGGATCTCGTCGTTGAAGAGCAGCTCCCAGGTCGCCAGCCGCAGCACGGCGCGATCGACGGCCGGCATCCGCTCGATGCGCCAGTCGCGCGCGTGCGTGACGATCTGCTCGTCGATCTCCTCGCCGTGGTCGATGACGCCGTCGACGATCTCGCGCGCGTACAGCCAGGAGGCCTCGCGGGCGGGCTCGCTGGCGGCGCGCTTCGCCTCGGCGGCCAGCATGACCGGCAGCGCCTCGCCCCGGATGTCGCTCTGGAAGAGGATGTCGAGCGCGCGCTTGCGCGCCTTGCTTCGGGCGCTCACGCCCGATTACTTCTCGCGGCCGAGGTAGTCGCCCGTGCGCGTGTCGACCTTGACCTTGGTGCCGGTCTCCAGGAACAGCGGCACCTGAATCTCGTAGCCGGTCTCGACGGTCGCCGACTTCGTGCCGGCCGACGAGCGGTCGCCCTGCAGGCCCGGCTCGGTGTAGGTGATCTCCAGCACCACCGACGCGGGCAGGTCGACGTAGAGCGGCGTGTCGTTGTTGAGCGCGATCGTGACCTGCTGATTCTCCAGCAGGAAGTTCTTGGCGTCGCCGACCGTCGCCGCGGGGACGTTGATCTGGTCGTAGTTGGTCAGGTCCATGAACACGAAGCTGTCGCCGTCGTTGTACAGGTACTGGAAGTCACGACGGTCGACGTTCTCGATGTCGACCTTGGCGCCGGCGTTGTACGTGCGGTCGACGACCTTGCCCGTGACGACGTTCTTGAGCTTGGTGCGCACGAACGCACCGCCCTTGCCGGGCTTGACGTGCTGGAACTCCACAACGCTCCAGAGCTGCCCGTCGATCGAGAGCACGACGCCGTTCTTGATGTCTGCGGTGGATGCCATGAGTGTGGAGTTTCCGTTCGTAAGAGTCCGTCGGGCGAGCGCCCGACTCTCGATTCTACGCGATCGCGTCGATCAGCAACTCGGTCGCGCGGGCATAGCCGGCGACGCCCTCGCCGATGACGTGCACGACGGCGACATCGCGCACGTACGAGAAGTGACGGAAGTCCTCGCGCTGGTACACGTCGGAGATGTGCACCTCGGCGACGGGGAGGGAGACGCCGCTCAGCGCGTCGCGCAGCACGACGGAGGTGTGCGTGAGCCCGCCGGGGTTGATCACGATGCCCGCGCAGTCGTGCCGCGCCTCGTGGATCGCGTCGATCAGCACGCCCTCGTGGTTGCTCTGAACCGCACGCACCTCATAGCCGCGCACGGACGCCGTCCCGGCGACGAGCCTCTCCACGTCGGCCAGCGTCTCGTGGCCGTAGATGTCGGGCTCGCGCGTGCCGAGCAGGTTGAGGTTCGGTCCGTTGACGAGCAGCAGGCGTCGGGTCACGATGCGACCATACACCGGGCGCGGCGACCTGCTCATCCGAGCTCGGCGCCGCGACGGCGGGCCAGCTCTGCTGCTCGCTCCCGGTCGGGCACCCGCAGCTTCGTGAGCACGATCGACACGTAGTTCGCGATCGTCTTGCTCGAGACGCCGAGCCGCTCGGCGATCGCCGTGTTCGGCAGCCCGCGCACGATGCCGGCGAGCACCTGGCGCTCGCGATCCGTGAGCTCGGGAAAGGCGGATGCCAGCCGCGCCCCGTGCAGCGCCGGCGCCGCCGCGGCCGCCAGCGTGTCCACGAGGTGACGGTCGGCGCCCGACAGCGCCGACTCGGCCGGACGCGGCCAGACGGTGAGGTCTGCGAGAGGAAGACCGAGGTGCAGGATGGCGCTGGCGTATCGTCCCGGATGATCCGGCTCGGCGCCCGGGCCCGCCTGCGCCCACACGCCCACGTGCCCCGACCGGCGGAGCACGACGCTCCGCGCGCCGGTCGCGACGCGCACCGACTCCGCGAACTGCGCCGGGATCTCGACGGGGTCGACCGCGTTCCGCAGGCGTGTCATCAGCGACGACAGCGCCGCATGCTCGTCGGCGCGCCCGCGAAACACGAGGCGTCGCCCGAGCCGGCGTGCCAGCGGAACGACCCAGATGCCGGCGACGACCGCTGCCGCCGCACCCGCCGGGGCGGGCCAGGGCGGCGGCAGCCACATTCCCGTGACGGCATGCACCGCGGCGAAGACGGCGCCGAGCACGGCACCGGCCACGACGACCGCCAGCCACAGCGCCAGCAGACGGTCGACGAGCTCGGTCCTCGGCGCGACCAGGCCCGCGAGAAACCCGGCGCCCGGCAGCAGGAACGCGACCTGCAGGAGCACCGAGACGACCGGCGGCGGGTCGCCGAGGGCCGAGCCGGTGAGCAGGACGCTCATCAGGTCCGCCGGGACGACGAGCGTCAGGAGCAGGAGCGCGCCCAGCAGCGGCCACCGCACCGACTCGCGCTCGGCAGCGCTCGATCGCCGCCAGTACCGGTACCCCTGACCCCCGATGACGAGCAGCAGCAGGAGCGGCGCGAGCGGCAGCGGCCAGAGGAAGCGCTCGGCGACGTCGGGGCCGACCAGCACGGACACCGCGACCAGCCCGACGGCCAGTGCGGCGATGCCGATCATCCAGCGCGGGACGGACCGCCCGCTGGGGTACAGCGCGAGCAGGAGGAACAGCGTCGCGGCGAAGACGAACGAGGCGGGCGAGCCGGCACGCTCGTCCGTGCGCGGCCACACGACGTCGGCGAGCTGCGCGGCGAGGTGCACGACGACGAGGGCGATCATCCACCGGCGTGAGGATGCGCGCGCCGGCTCCTGCTGCGTCGTCATGTCGTCACTCTGTCACGGGGCTCGCATCGATGACAGGCGCCGATGGCTCCATGCGGCGCGCACGGCGGAGCAGCACGGGTCCGAGCACGAGGAAGGCGAGGACGATCGCGGGGATGCCGCCGAGGTTCGCCACCCAGCCGGCGAGCGGGACGAGCCCTCCGAGCACCGTCACGGCGATCGCGGTGGGAAGCCCGATCGTCCGTGTCCGCGCGCCGCGGACGGCGAACGCGATCCACCAGGCGCAGAAGACGACCGCCGTCGTGATGGCGGCGGCGGAGAAGCCCACGTAGGTGGACTGCAGCGCCGCCCTGGCGATGCCGTCGTCGCCTGCGAGCTCGGCGATGGCCGTCGCGTTGAATCCGCGTCGCGCGATGTTGGTCATGCCCGCCAGGAACCAGCTCGTGATGCCGATGATCGCGGCCGACTGCATCGCCCGCCGCCAGACGACGGCGTCGACCGCCGCGCTGCGCCAGACCAGTTCGGTCGCCGCGGCGAAGAACACGAGGTAGCAGAGGCCGACGATCGTGAAGGTGAGCCCGCCGGCGAGGCCGAACCAGTAGTTCGCGGCGGCCTCGGCGGGAGTCGGATGCTCGGCCTCGCTCAGCGCGGGGCCGATCCCCAGCACGAGGAACTGCAGGAGGTGGGCGAGCCCGGCCACGAGCGCGGACCAGCCGGTGAGTCGGAGCAAAGGGCGCATGGCGCCTCCGTTCGCGAGGGCGCCCGGATGGCGCCGGATGCTCGGAACGCTAGGCCGTCGTCTTCCCGGAAGGTTCGGGAGATCCGGCGGAGGGCACCTGATCCGGCGGATATCCGCTAGGCGCCGACCTCCTGGTAGGCGGCGAAGAGGAGCGACTCGTCGGGGGCCTGCAGCACCGTCGGCTTGGCGATGTCGTCGAGCACGATGAAACGCAGCATCGAGCCGCGCGTCTTCTTGTCGCGCTGCATCGTCGCGAGCAGCTGGGTGAACGCGCCGGCGCGGTACGAGGTCGGCAGGCCGAGCGACTCGAGGATGTCGCGATGACGCTGCGCCGCGGTGTCGGACAGCCGCCCCGCGAGGCGCGACAGCTCGGCCGCGAACAGCATGCCGACCGAGATCGCGGCACCGTGACGCCAGCGGTAGCGCTCGGCGTGCTCGATCGCGTGGCCGAGGGTGTGCCCGTAGTTGAGCACCTCGCGCAGCCCGGCCTCGCGCAGGTCCTCGCCCACGACGCGCGCCTTCATGTCGATCGCGAGCTCGACGCAGCGGCGGAAGGCGTCGCTGCGCGGGTCGACGACGGCGACCGGATCGGCCTCGATGAGCTCCAGGATCTCGGGGTACCAGATGAACCCCGCCTTCACGACCTCGGCGAACCCCGCCGTGCGCTCGTTCGGCGAGAGCCCGTCGAGCAGGTCGAGGTCGCACACGACCGCGCGCGGCGGCCAGAACACGCCGACGAGGTTCTTGCCCTCGGCCGTGTTGATGCCCGTCTTGCCGCCGACCGCGGCATCCACCATCGCGAGCACGGTGGTCGGCACCTGCACGACGGCGACGCCGCGCAGCCACGTCGCGGCCACGAAGCCCGCCAGATCGGTGACCGCTCCCCCGCCGAACCCCACGACGGCGTCGGTGCGCGTGAAGTCGGCCTGGCCCATGACCTGCCAGCAGAACGCCGCGACCTCGACGCGCTTGCCCTGCTCGGCGTCGGGGATCTCGGCGAGCAGCACCTGACGGCCCTCGCTCAGCAGCTCGCGCAGCGCGGACGCCTGGTCGGCGAGCGTCGGCGGGTGCACGATGAGCACCTTCTGCGCCGAGGGCGGCAGCGCGTCGGCGACGAGCGGGAGGATGCCGCGGCCCACGGTCACCTCGTAGGGCGCCTCCCCCGCGACGGTGATGACGGTGTGGTCGGTCATGGCATCTCTCCTTCTGCGGTCGCGGCGGGGTCTGCGGTCTCGGCGGTGCCGGTCTCCGCGGCCCACGCCACGACGCGGTCGACGACGTGCTGCAGCGGGCCCGTCGACGTGTCGACGGTGAGGTCGGCGAGGCGTTCGTAGGTCTCGCGGCGCGCCGCATACACGTCGCGCCAGCGCTGCACGGGGTCGGGGTCGTCGAGCAGGGGGCGGCTCGTGCCCCGGATGCGCGAGGCGACGCGTTCGGGCGACACCGTCAGCAGCACGACGCGATGGTCCGCGAGATCACGCTGCGTGTCGGTGTCGAGCACCGCGCCGCCGCCGAGCGCGACGACGCCCTCGCCCGCGAGGGCCGACGCGACGGCCGCGCGCTCCAGACGCCGGAAGTGCGCCTCGCCGTGGGTCGCGAACAGGGCGTCGATGGGCCCGTGGTCGCGCACGACCGCGGCGTCGGTGTCCACGAACGGCACGTCGAGCGCCTTCGCGACCCGCCGGCCGACGCTCGACTTGCCGGCGCCCATCGGGCCGATGAGGACGAGCGCCGTCATCCGAGCGAGGCGTCGCTGGCGCCCGAGCTGCGCAGCGTCTCGGGGATCGCCGCGAGGTATCCCTCGAGGTTGCGGCGCGTCTCGGCGACGCTGTCGCCGCCGAACTTCTCCAGCACGACCTCGGCGAGCACGATCGCGACCATCGCCTCGGCGACGACGCCCGCGGCCGGCACGGCGCACACGTCGGAGCGCTGGTGGTGCGCGCCGGCGGCCTCTCCGGTCGCGACGTCGATCGTGCGCAGCGAGTGCGGCACGGTCGCGATCGGCTTCATCCCGGCGCGCACGCGCAGCACGGTGCCGGTCGACATGCCGCCCTCCGTGCCGCCGGCCTTGTCGCTCGCGCGCGCGATGCCCGACTCCGTCGAGAACAGCTCGTCGTGGGCGGCCGAGCCGCGACGACGCGTCGTCTCGAAGCCGTCGCCGACCTCGACGCCCTTGATGGCCTGGATGCTCATGAGCGCCTGCGCGAGCTTCGCGTCGAGGCGGCGGTCCCAGTGCACGTGCGAGCCGAGCCCGGGCGGCAGGTCGTAGGCGAGCACCTCGACGATGCCGCCGAGCGTGTCGCCGTCCTTGCGTGCCGCGTCGACCTCGGCGACCATCGCCGCGGAGGTCTCCGCGTCGAAGCAGCGCAGCGGATCGGAGTCCAGGGCCGCGACGTCGTCGGGCGACGGCAGCGCCGAGCCGGCGGGCGCCTGCACGGGACCGATCGAGAGCGTGTGGCTGACGAGGCGGATGCCGAGCTCGCCGAGGAACGCGCGGGCGATCGCCCCGAGGGCGACGCGCGCCGCGGTCTCCCGGGCGCTGGCGCGCTCGAGCACGGGTCGCGCCTCGTCGAAGCCGTACTTCTGCATGCCCACGAGGTCGGCGTGACCGGGACGGGGACGCGTGAGCGCCGCGCCGCGGCCGCGGGACTTCTCGGTGAGCTCGACGGGCTCGGCGCTCATCACCTCGACCCACTTGGGCCACTCGGTGTTGCCGATGCGCAGGGCGATCGGGCTGCCGAGCGTGAGACCGTGGCGCACGCCGGCCGAGATCGTGAGCTCGTCCTCCTCGAACTTCATGCGCGAGCCGCGCCCGTAGCCCAGCTTTCGGCGCGCGAGGTCGGCTTGGATGGCGGCTCGTGAGATCGGGACGCCCGCCGGCAGTCCCTCCATGACGGCAACCAGTTCGGGGCCGTGCGATTCGCCGGCCGTGATCACGCGAAGCATTCGTCTATCCTCCCACGAGCGCCCGGCGCATCTCCGCCAGCACGTCGTCCTCGTCGGGCAGCGGGGCGTGCACGTCGCCCGTCGAGAACACGCGGATCTGCAGCACGGCCTGGTGCAGCAGCATCCCCGCCCCGCTCACCGCGCGCAGCCCGGCCCGCTCCCACGCGCTCGACAGCACGGTGGGCCAGTGGCCGTACACGACGTCCATGAGCAGGCCCCCGGCGTGCTCGCCGCCCGCGAGGGCGTCGGCGACCGCGGGATCGAGCGGCGCGTCGCCCGGGAGCGTCGCGATCGTCACGTCGCGCGGGCCGAACGGGCCGGCCGCCAGCGGCGCGGCGTGCACGACGACGTTCAGCCGCTCGCCGAGCGCGACGAGCGGCACGACCGCCTCGGGGCGGCGCGCCGCGACCTCCACGTCGCGCGCGCCCATCTCGGCGAGGGCGACGAGCGCCGACGTCGCCGTCGCGCCGGCGCCGACGATGCGCGCCCGCTCCGCCTCGGTGACGCCCTCCTCCGCGAGAGCCCGCACGATGCCGCCGACGTCGGTGTTGAACCCCCGCCGCTCCGGCCCGGTCAGCAGCAGCGTGTTCACGGCGCCCGTGAGCTCCGCGCGGTCGTCGCGGGTCGCGGCGGCGGCGTGCGCGACGCCCTTCAGCGGCATCGTGAGCGACAGGCCGCGGTACGAGGCGTCGAGGGATGCCAGCTCGCGCGGGAACGACGCCTCGTCGACGCGCCGGCGCCCGTAGCACCAGCCGCGTCCGAGCCGGCGGTACGCGGCGGCGTGCAGGGCGGGCGAGAGGCTGTGGGAGATCGGATCGCCCCACACCTCCAGCCGGTCGGGCCCCATCAGCACCCCGAGCCGGGGTTCGCCTCGCACCACTGGTCCCACTGCTCGACGTACACGAGGTGCTCGTCGTAGGTCTCGGTGAAGATCGTCTCGCCGGTGTCGAGGTCGACGGTCACGAAGAACAGCCAGGGCCCGTCGGCGGGGTGCATCGCCGCGTCGATCGCCAGATCTCCCGGGTTCGAGATGGGCCCGACCGGCAGGCCCGTGTGCACGTAGGTGTTCCACGGGTTGTCGTCGGTGAGGGCCGCCTCCGACGAGCTCGCGCTGCCCGAGTGCATCTCGTCGTATCCGTACTGCGCCGTCGAGTCCATCTGCAGCAGGCCGTGCGTCTGGTCGTTGCCCGGGTCGAGGCGGTTCTGGATGACGCGCGACACCTTGAAGAAGTCGGCCTCGAAGCGCGCCTCGCGCTGGATGATGGAGGCGATCGTGAGGATCTCCTGGCGGCGCTCGAGCGGCACCCCCGCGGCGTCGAGCGACTGCTCCGCCCGCTCTACCATCGTCTGGATGACCTCGGTCGCGGTCACGCCCGGGTCGAACGTGTACGTCGCCGGGAAGAGCCAGCCCTCGAGCGAGGATGCCGAGACCGCGTACACGCTCGGATCGGCGATCGCCGCCTCGAGGTCTGCGATCGGGATGTCCAGGCTCTCGGAGAGGATCTGCACCGTCTGCACGACGGTGAGGCCCTCGCGCAGCTGCGCGACCGAGTCGCGTCTGCTCGTCGGATCGCTCAGCATCGTCAGCGCGGCCTCGGAGGTCATCGTGCGCTGCAGCGCGTAGACGCCCGGCTGGAACGTCGGGTTCTTGCCGGCGCGGATCAGGTAGTTGTAGAAGGCGTTCGGCGTCTTGGTGACGCCGGCCTCGTGCAGGGTCTCGGAGATCGTCGACCCGTCGTCGCCGCTGACGATGGTGACGAGCACCTCGCCGCTCGCGAGACCCTCCTCGTAGTCCTCCGGCTCCCCCCATCCCATGAAGGCGCGGATCGGAGCCTCGTAGGCGTTCCACAGCGCCGCGCCGCCCCACACCAGGCCGCCGAGCAGCGCGAGCACGACGACGAACATGCCCCACGCCGCGATGCGGCTCTTGCGCCGATCTCGGTCGTGCCGGCTCTGCCGGCCGGGTGCGGAGGACGACTGCTCGGCGAAGAGCGACTCGATCGTGGGGGGCGATGAGGCATCGGCACGATGACGGCGACGCTGTCCGCGATGGTCAGCGAGCCGGTCGTCCGGCGAGAGATCGGGCATCAGGCGGGCTCCTGGGGGATATGCACGAGGGCACCGGCGGGGGTTCCCGTGCCCTTCTCGACGTCGATGGCCTGCTGCAGCAGCACGACCGCGGCGACTTGATCGACAATCCTACGAGACGAGCGCTGGGTACGGCCCGACTGACGCAGCGCCGTGTGCGCCGTCACCGTGCTGAGCCGCTCGTCGACGAGCCGCACGGGAAGCCCCGTGGCCTCCGCGATGCCGTGCGCGAAGGCCCGGGCGTCCTCGGTCGACGACGTGTCGTTGCCGCGCAGCGACACCGGCAGCCCGACGAGGATCTCGAACGCGCCGTGCTCCTCGGCGAGCTGCGTCACGCGGGCGAGCGCCCGGTCGTCGCGCGGAACGGTCTCGACGGGCACCGCGAGCATCCCGTCGGGGTCGCAGCGGGCCACCCCGACGCGTGCGGTGCCGACGTCGATGCCGAGCCGGACGCCCCGCCGAAAGCTCACGCCGCCGCCGTCTCCACGGCCGACACGAGCGACCCGAGGGCCGCGGGCAGCGCCGCGACGTCGGTTCCGCCGCCCTGGGCGAGATCGTCGCGACCGCCGCCGCCGCCGCCGAGCACGCCCGCCGCGGCCTTGGCGAGCGCACCGGCCCGCACGCCCGCGGAACGCGCGGCCTCGTTGGTCGCGACGATGACGACGGGACGTCCGCCGACCTCGGCGCCCAGCGCCACGACGGCCGCGTCGCCGCCCAGGCGCTCGCGCACCTGCAGGGCGAGCGCGCGCACGTCGTCGGCCGACGCGGCGGTGCCGAGGGACTCGGCCACGACGAGGCTCGAGCCCGCGCGCTGCGCGGACTGCACGAGCGACGGGAGCTTCTCCCCCAGCGCCTTCGCCTCGAACTGCGCGATCTTCTTCTCGGCGGCCTTGAGGCTCGCCTGCAGCTCGGCGATGCGCGCGGGGATCTGGTCGCGCGGCGCCTTGAGGTTCGTGGTCAGCTGCGAGACGATCGCGCGCTCGGCCGCCAGCTCGCGGAACGCGTCGAGGCCCACGAGCGCCTCGACGCGCCGGTTCGATGCGCCGACGGACGACTCGCCGACGAGCGAGATGAGACCGATCTCGGCGCTCGTCGCCACGTGCGTGCCCGCGCACAGCTCACGCGACCACGGGCCGCCGATGTCGACCATGCGCACGGTGTCGCCGTACTTCTCGCCGAACAGTGCCATGGCGCCGAGCTCCTTGGCGTCGGCCAGCGGCATCACGCGCGTCGTGACCTGCAGGTTGTCGTGCACGGCGTTGTTCGCGATCTCCTCAATCTCGCTCTTCGTCGCGTCCGACAGCGCCTGGCTCCACGAGAAGTCGAAGCGCAGGTAGCCGGCGCGGTTGAGCGAGCCCGCCTGCGTCGCCGTCTTGCCGAGCGTGTCGCGCAGGGCCGCGTGCACGAGGTGCGTGGCGGAGTGCGCCTGCTGCGCGGCGCGGCGGTTCGCGGCGTCGACGACGCTCGTCGCCGGCTGCCCGACGCCGACCTCGCCCGCCGTGACCTCGACGGTGTGGCTCACCAGGCCCGCGACGGGACGCTGCACGTCGATGACCTCGAGCTCGAAGCCGGGGCCCACGATGACGCCCTTGTCGGCGACCTGGCCGCCCGACTCGGCGTACAACGACGTCTCCGCGAGCACGATCTCGGCGATCTGGCCCTGCGTCGCGCGCGGGGCCGGCCGTCCGTCGACGAGGATGCCGAGGACGCTCGACTCGGTCTCCAGGTCGGTGTATCCCGTGAAGACGGTCTCTCCGCGCCCCCGCAGCTCGCTGTACACGCTGAGGTCGGCGAGGGCGCGCTTGCGCGACTTGGCGTCGGCCTTCGCGCGGTCGCGCTGCTCCTTCATGAGCAGGTCGAACGCCTCGCGGTCGACGCTCAGGCCCGCCTCCTCGGCGACCTCGAGCGTGAGGTCGATCGGGAAGCCGTACGTGTCGTGCAGCAGGAACGCCTCGGCGCCCGCGAGCGCGCCGCCGCCGGCCGCCTTGGTCTCCGTCACGGCCAGGTCGAGGATCGTCGAGCCGGCCGCGAGCGTGCGCAGGAAGGTCTCCTCCTCCGCGAACGCGTACTGCGAGATGCGCGCCCAGTCGGTCTCGACCTCGGGGTAGGCGCTCTTCATCGCGTCGCGCGACGCCGTGAACAGCTCGGGGAAGGTGGGGCCGTCGACGCCCAGGAGGCGCATGGCGCGCACCGAGCGACGCATGAGGCGGCGCAGGATGTAGCCGCGGCCCTCGTTCGACGGCGTCACGCCGTCGGAGAGCAGCATGAGCGAGGAGCGCACGTGATCGGCGATGACGCGGAAGCGCACGTCGTCGGCGTGCTCGGCGCCGTAGCGGCGGCCCGACAGCTCGCTCGCCCGATCGAGCACGGGGCGCACCTGGTCGATCTCGTACATGTTCTCGACGCCCTGCTTGATGAAGGCGACGCGCTCCAGGCCCATGCCGGTGTCGATGTTCTGCTTCGGCAGCGGGCCGAGGATGTCGAACTCCGTCTTGGAGCGCACGTTCGCGATCTGCTCCTGCATGAACACGAGGTTCCAGATCTCGGTGAACCGGCTGTCGTCGACGGCGGGACCGCCGTCACGGCCGTAGGCGGGACCGCGGTCGAAGTAGATCTCCGAGCAGGGACCGGCGGGACCGGGCTGGCCCGTGTGCCAGTAGTTGTCCTCGAGGCCCATGCGCTGGATGCGGTCGGCGGGCAGCCCGGCGACCTTCTGCCACAGGGCCGCGGCCTCGTCGTCGGTCTCGTAGACGGTGACCCACAGGTCCTTCTCGTCGAAGCCGAAGCCGCCGTCGGCCTCGGAGGCGGTCAGCAGCTCCCATGCATAGCCGATCGCCCCCTCCTTGAAGTAGTCGCCGAACGACCAGTTGCCGAGCATCTGGAAGAACGTGCCGTGGCGCGCGGTCTTGCCGACCTCTTCGATGTCGTTGGTGCGGATGCACTTCTGGTTGTCGGCCGCGCGCGGGTAGGGCGGCGGGACCGTGCCGTTGAGATACGGGATGAACGGCACCATTCCGGCGATCGTGAACAGCACCGAGGGGTCGGGGCTGACGAGCGACGCCGACGGGACGATGACGTGGTCGTTCTTCTCGAAATAGGAGAGGAAGCGCTGGGCGATCTCAGCGGTCTGCATGTGGGGTCCTCGGGCATGGCTCATCCCCGGCCCGGAGGGCGCGGGGCGAGCGGGGGGTCAGTCTTTGTCGGTGACGGCGTCGGCCGCGTCGGTCAGCGCCTCGCGGGCGGCGTCGACGACATCGGATGCCGTGTCCTTCGCCTTCTCGGCGAGCTCTGCGATCTGGGCCTCCTGGTCGCGGTAGGCCTCACCGATGCGGTCGGTGAACTCGGAGATGCGCGCGTCGACCTCGGCGAGAAGCTCGTGCCCGCGCGGGTCCTTGTTGACGAAGTGCGCCACGACGAAGCCGCCGGCGATCCCCAGCACGAACCAGAGCACGTTCTTCATGGGTTCCATGTTAGGCGCAAACGCCGAAGGGCGCCGGGGAGTCCCGGCGCCCTTCGGTGTGGGGACGCGAGCGTCAGCGCGCCGCGTAGTACTCGACGACGAGCTGGACGTCACAGACGACCGGGACCTCGGCACGCTTGGGGCGACGCACGAGACGGGCCTGCAGCTTGTCGAGCTCGACCTCGAGGTAGCCCGGAACGGGGGGCAGGACCTCGGCGTGACCGCCGACGGCGGCGACCTGGAACGGCTCGAGCGACTCGCTCTTCCCCTTGACGTGGATGAGCTGGCCCGGCTTCACGCGGAACGACGGGCGGTCGACGAGCTGACCGTCGACGAGGATGTGGCGGTGCACGACGAGCTGGCGCGCCTGCGCCGTCGTCCGGGCGAATCCGGCGCGCAGCACGAGCGCGTCGAGACGCATCTCCAGCTGCTCGACCAGGTTCTCACCGGTCAGGCCGTCCTTGCGGCGGGCCTCCTCGAACTGGATGCGCAGCTGCTTCTCGCGGATGCCGTACTGCTCGCGCAGACGCTGCTTCTCGCGCAGGCGGACGGCGTAGTCGCTGTCGGCCTTGCGCTTGGTGCGGCCGTGCTCGCCGGGGGCGTAGGGACGCTTCTCCAGGTAGCGGGCGGCCTTCGGGGTCAGCGCGACGCCGAGCGCGCGCGACAGGCGGACCTTGCGGCGGTCCTGAGACTTCGTGACCACGAAGCTCTCCTTCCGATGACGCGGCCGTGTCTTTCACGGCTCGCGGACGTATCTCCCGCTTCTCGCCCTCGTCGGACTGCACGCCGGAGCACGCCGAGAGGTCGTGATCAGAGAAGGGGGATGCCCGAGAACACGGTCTCGAGCCGGTCCATCTTATCAGGTGCCGAAGCCGCGACCCGCGCGGCCACACGTGCGACGAGCCGGTCAGTCGGGGAAGATCTGCCCGATCGGCTCGCGCTTCTCGGCCTGGAAGCGGTCCTCCGTGCGCCCGCGCGCCCAGTAGCCCGAGAGCGACACCTGCGCGCGCTCCAGCCCGCGCTCGTCGAAGAGCAGCCGGCGCAGGGCCTTCATCGACTCGCGCTCGCCGTGCGCGAAGACGTTCGCACGTCCCTCGCGCCAGGCGAGCCCGCGCACCGAGGCCGCGAGCGTGCCCGCGTCGTGGCCCGTGTCGAGGATCCAGCGCACCGCCACGCCCGCGGGCGCCGCCAGCTCGATCACGGCGTCGTCGGCGTCGATCTCGATGAGCACATCGCCGACGGCGTCGGCCGGCAGGGCCTCGAGACCGGCGGCGATCGCCGGCACCGCCGAGAGGTCGCCCGCGAACAGGTACCAGTCGGCGGCGGCATCGGGAGCGTAGCCTCCGCCGGGCCCGAAGAGCGAGATCGTCGCGCCGGGCCGCACGCTCGCCGCCCACGGTCCGGCCAGGCCCTCGTCGCCGTGCACGACGAAGTCGATGTCCAGCGTCTGCGCCGCCGCGTCGACGCGGCGCACGGTGTAGGTGCGCGTCACGGGCAGCGACTCGGGCGCGGGCGTCGTGAAGCGCAGCTTGACGTACTTGTCGGTCTCGGGCCGGTCCTCGAACTGCGCGAAGCCCGGTCCGCCGAGGGTCACGCGCACGAGGTGCGGGGTGAGGAACGTCGACGACACGACGACGAGGTCGATCGTGGGACGCGGGGGGCGTGCTGCGGTGCGCGAGGAGAGGGCCATCTCCCCCACGCTACCGGCCGGAGCCGGACGGGGGCCCGTCGTCGCCGAGGATCTTGCGGATCTTGTCGAGGCGCGGCCCGATCTCGCGTTCGACGCCGCGCGCGGTGGGCTCGTAGTAGCGCCGGCCCCGCAGCTCGTCGGGGAGGTACTGCTGGCGCGCGACGCCGACCTCCAGATCGTGCGGATAGACGTACCCCTTGCCGTGCCCCAGCCGCTTCGCGCCGGGATAGTGCGCGTCGCGCAGATGCACGGGCACGCGACCGAACCCGCCCGCGCGCACGTCGGCGATCGCCTGCTCGAGAGCCATGCACGCCGCGTTCGACTTCGCCGTCGTCGCGAGGTAGGCGGTCGCCTCGGCGAGCGGGATCCGCCCCTCGGGCATGCCGATGAACGCGACGGCGTCGGCCGCGGCGACGGCGATCTGCAGGGCCTGCGGATCGGCGAGCCCGATGTCCTCGGCCGCCGAGATCACGAGCCGGCGCGCGATGAACCGCGGGTCCTCCCCCGCCTCGATCATCCGCGCGAGGTAGTGCATCGCGGCATCCACGTCTGAGCCGCGGATCGACTTGATGAACGCGCTGATCACGTCGTAGTGCTCGTCGCCCTGCCGGTCGTATCGCAGCAGGGCGCGGTCGACGGCCTGCGCGACGTGCTCGGCCGTGACGACCGGCGTCTCGCCACCATCGTCCCCGCTCTCACCGTCGTCCCCGCTCTCGTCGTCGTCTCCGTCGGCGGCCTCGACCATGGACGCCGCGGCCTCGAGCGAGGTCAGGGCGCGGCGCGCATCCCCCGACGCGAGGCTGATCAGGGCCGTCCGCGCCTCCGCGGACACCTCGACGGCCCCGGCCAGCCCGCGCGCGTCGGCCACGGCACGATCGATCAGCACGCCGAGGTCCGCGTCGGTGAGGGGCTGCAGCGTCAGCAGCAGCGAACGCGACAGCAGCGGCGAGATCACCGAGAACGACGGGTTCTCGGTCGTGGCGGCGATGAGGATGACCCAGCCGTTCTCGACGCCCGGCAGCAGCGCGTCCTGCTGCGCCTTCGTGAACCGGTGGATCTCGTCGAGGAACAGGATCGTCGACGCGCCGTACAGGTCGCGCTGCGTCATCGCGTCGTGCATGACCTCGCGCACGTCCTTGACCCCGGCGGTCACGGCCGACAGCTCCACGAAGCGCCGCCCCGACGTGCGGGCGATCGCCTGCGCGAGGGTCGTCTTGCCCGTTCCCGGCGGCCCCCACAGGATCACCGAGACGGCGCTGCCCGACGAGGTGGCCGGGTCGGCCAGCGCCACGAGCGGCGACCCCGGGCGCAAGAGATGCGACTGCCCGGCGACCTCGTCGAGCGACGTGGGGCGCATGCGCACGGCCAGGGGCGTCTGGCCGTGGAAGAGGGCAGCAGGGGTCACGCATCCAGGCTAATCGCGGGCACCGACACGGCGTCGCGGCATCCCCGCGCCGATGTCGCACGATCGTCCGCCGGGCGATGGCGCCCAGTACTCTGGAGGCGGCCCGGGAAACCGGGAGAGAGGCAGTCTCTGTGGCAACGGGCAACGACAAGAAGGCGGCGCGCGCCGCACGCGACCGCGCGCGGGTCTACGAGGCGCGACAGCGGTTCCATGACGGGGTGATCTCGCGGCGGCGGCGCGACAACCTCATCGCGGGCGTCGGCGGCGGCCTGCTGCTGATCGCGATCGTCGCCGGCCAGACCGCGTACTTCACGGTCGGCGCCGGTGCCCCGTCCCCGTCGCCGTCGCCGAGCGTGTCGCCCACGCCCGACGCGCCCTCTCCGAGCGTGAGCGCTCCCCCGCCGAGCACCCCCGATCCCGCCCCGAGCACCCCCTCCGCGACCCCTTCGGCGACGGCGCCGGGTGCCGCCCGGTAGGCTGAAGCTCGTTCGAACCACCAGGCGGATCCCGCCGCGATGAGGTATCCCGTGACTGACGACGCCATCTCCCCCGAGTCCGCTTCCAGCGAGACCCCCGCAGGCGACTCCACCGCCGAGTCCGAGGCCGCGCCCGCGACCGAGAACGAGGCGGTCGCGACCGCCGACTCCGCCGACCCCGGCCCCTGGGGCCGCGTCGATCCCGACGGCACGGTCTCGGTGCGCGAGGGCGACCAGTGGCGCGTCGTCGGCCAGTACCCCGACGGAACGCCGGAGGAGGCGCTCGCCTACTTCGAGCGGAAGTACGCCGACCTCGCCGGCGAGGTCACGCTGCTCGAGGTGCGCTACCGCCGCGGCGGCCGCTCGGCGTCGGATCTCCGCTCGACCGTCAAGACCGTGCGCGGGCGCATCACCGACGCCGCCGCGGTCGGCGACCTGGCCGCGCTGCACGCGCGCCTCGACGCGCTGGAGTCCGACCTCTCCGAGGCCTCCGTCGAGGAGCAGCAGGCCCAGCGCGAGGCCCTCGCCGCCGCCGTGGCCGAGCGCACCGGCATCGTGGAGCAGATGGAGGCGATCGCCGCGCGCGATCCCCAGCGCATCCAGTGGAAGCAGACCTCCGCCGATGTGACCGCGCTGTTCGAGCAGTGGCAGCGGCACCAGGCCTTCGGGCCGCGGCTGCCCAAGTCGACGGCGCAGCAGCTGTGGAAGCGCTTCCGCGACGCGCGCTCGGTCGTCGACAAGCACCGCCGCGAGTTCTACGCGAGCCTCGATGCCGCGCACAAGAACGCCCAGGCGGCCAAGACGCGCCTCATCGAGCGCGCCGAGGCGCTCGCCAGCCGCGGCGAGGACGGCATCCCCGCGTATCGCGCTCTGCTCGACGAGTGGAAGTCGGCCGGGCGGGCGGGCCGCAAGGCCGACGACGCCCTGTGGGTGCGGTTCAAGGCCGCCGGCGACGTGCTCTACGGCGCGCGCACCGACCGCGAGACGGCGGAGAACGAGGCCTCCAAGGAGAAGATCGACGCCAAGCGCGCGCTGCTCGACGAGGCGGCGGCGATCGGCACGGAGAAGGACGTCGCGCGGGCGCGCGCGCTGCTCACGAGCATCCAGCGCCGCTGGGACGATCTCGGCCGCATCTATCCGCGTGAGACGGAGCGCTCCCTCGACGACCAGCTGCGCAAGGTCGAGCAGGCCGTCAAGAGCCGCGAGGACGCCGAGTGGAAGGCCAGCAACCCCGAGACCAAGGCGCGTCAGAACGACATGACCCAGCAACTGCGTGACGCGATCGCCAAGCTCGAGGCCGAGCTGGTGGCCGCGCAGCAGACCGGCGACCGCGGCAAGATCGCGCGGGCGCAGGAGGCCCTCGACGCGCGCAAGGCGTGGCTCACCGCGCTCGGCGGCAACGCGTAGTCGTCGCACGCGGGCGAGACCCGGGGCGAGGGCACTCCTCGTCCCCATCGCGCGCGATCGCGATGTTGTCCACAGATGGACGGCTCCTGGCCGTGCGGACCGCCGCCACTGCGCGATCATGCCGGTATGGGCTCGCTCTACCTCTACCGTCCCGGTGACCGGTTCTCGCCGGCCGAGCTGACGGCCGCGCGCATCGACGGCGACCTCACGGAGATCGGCGAGGCCTTCATGCCCACCGACGCCGTCGAGACGGCCGATCTGCGCGGGCGCTCGCTGCGCGGCGTCGTGCCGTCGCAGCTCGCGGCGACGCGCGCGACCGCGGCGTGGGTGCACGGCGCCCTCGCCGACCTCCCGGTGCGGCTGACGCTGCAGCGGGCGTCGGACACCCGCGTGCACCGCATCGTCGATGCGCGGATCGACTACTCCGACCAGCGCCTTCCGCTCGCGCACATGTGCGAGGTCGGCGGCATGCTGGTGAGCACGCCCGAGCGCACGCTCGCCGATCTGGTGCGCGACCGCTGCGCCGGCATGTCCGACGCGGAGGCGACGATCGCCGCGATGATCGCCTGGCGGCCCGGCCTCGTCGACCGCACGGCCCGATGGCTCGCCGCCGCCCCGCCCGTGCACCACAAGCGCGCGGCGCTGGCGCACCTGCGCCGCCGCGCTCAGGAGGTCGCGGCCCTCACGAGGTCGTGACGCGGTAGACGTCGTACACGGCGTCGATGCGCCGCACGGCGTTGAGCACGCGGTCGAGGTGCACGGTGTCGCCCATCTCGAAGACGAAGCGGCTCAGCGCGAGCCTGTCGTCGGTCGTCTGCACCGTGGCCGACAGGATGTTCACGTGGTGCTCGCTGAGCACGCGCGTGACGTCGCTGAGCAGGCCCGAGCGGTCGAGCGCCTCGACCTGGATCTGCACCAGGAAGACGCTCTTCGACGTCGGCGCCCACGTCACGTCGATGAGACGCTCGGGGTTGGCGCGCAGCGCGGCGACGTTCGTGCAGTCGGAGCGGTGCACCGAGACGCCGCTGCCCCGGGTGACGAAGCCGAGGATCTCGTCGCCGGGAACGGGCGTGCAGCACTTCGCGAGCTTGACCAGGATGTCGGGCGCGCCTCGCACGAGCACGCCGGAGTCTCCCCCGCGCGGCGCCTTCGAGCGACCCACGCGCGGCAGGTCGATCGGGCCCGTCGCGGTGTCCTCCTGCGCGGCGACGATCGCGGCGACCTTCTCGATCACCGACTGCGTCGAGACGTGCCCTTCACCGACCGCGGCGTACAGGGCCGTGACGTCCTCGTAGCGCAGCTGGCGGGCGACCTCGGCGATCGACTCCTGCTGCATGAGCCGCTGCAGCGGCAGGTTCTGACGTCGCATCGCGCGTGCGATGGCATCCTTGCCCTGCTCGATCGCCTCGTCGCGCCGCTCTTTCGTGAACCAGCCGCGGATCTTGCTGCGCGCACGCGTGCTCCTGACGAAGCCCAGCCAGTCCTGGCTCGGGCCCGCGTCGGGGTTCTTCGAGGTGAACACCTCGACGACGTCGCCCGAGTGCAGCTCGGACTCCAGCGGCACGAGCCGGCCGTTGACCTTCGCGCCCATCGTGCGGTGACCGACCTCGGTGTGCACGGCGTAGGCGAAGTCGACGGGCGTCGCGCCCGCGGGCAGCCCGATCACGCGGCCCTTGGGCGTGAAGACGTAGACCTCCTTGGCGCCGATCTCGAAGCGCAGCGAGTCGAGGAACTCGCCCGGGTCCGCCGTCTCGGCCTGCCAGTCGGAGATGTGCGCGAGCCAGGCCATGTCCGCGTCGACCGAGGACGTGCTGCCCTTGCCGCCGTTGGCCTGCTCCTTGTATTTCCAGTGCGCCGCGACGCCGTACTCGGCCTGGTGGTGCATCTCGTGCGTGCGGATCTGGATCTCGACGGTGCGTCCGCCGGGACCGATCACGGTCGTGTGCAGCGACTGGTAGAGGTTGAACTTCGGCGTCGCGATGTAGTCCTTGAACCGGCCCGGCAGCGGCGTCCAGCGCGCGTGGATCGCCCCGAGCACCGCGTAGCAGTCCCGCACGGTGCCGACGATCACGCGGATGCCGATGAGGTCGTAGATGTCGTCGAACTCGCGACCGCGCACGACCATCTTCTGGTACACCGAGTACAGCTGCTTCGGGCGGCCCATGACGCGGCCGCGGATGCGCAGCTCGCGCAGATCGTCCTCGACGGCGTCGATCACCGTGTGCACGTACTGCTCGCGCTGCGGTGTGCGCTGCTTGACGAGGCTGTCGATCTCGGCGTAGAGCTTGGGGTGCAGCACGGCGAACGAGAGGTCCTCGAGCTCGTTCTTGATCGCCTGGATGCCGAGCCTGTTGGCCAGCGGGGCGTAGATCTCCAGCGTCTCGGTGGCCTTCTTCGCGGCCTTCTCGGGCGGCACGAACCCCCAGGTGCGCGCGTTGTGCAGGCGGTCGGAGAGCTTGATGAGCAGAACGCGGATGTCCTTCGACATCGCGACGATCATCTTGCGCACGGTCTCGGCCTGCGTCGCGTCGCCGTAGGTGACCTTGTCGAGCTTGGTGACGCCGTCGACGAGCATCGCCACCTCGTCGCCGAAGTCGTGCGTCAGCTGCTCGAGGCTGTAATCGGTGTCCTCGACCGTGTCGTGCAGCAGCGCCGCCGCGACGGCCCGCGGGCCGAGGCCCAGATCCGCGAGGATCTCGGCGACGGCGAGCGGGTGCGTGATGTAGGGCTCGCCGCTCTGGCGCTTCTGCGACGCGTGCGCGGCGGCGGCGACCGAATAGGCCTGCTCGATGATCGCGAGATCGCCCTTGGGGTGATGCGTGCGCACGGTGCGGATCAGCTGGTCGACGCCGTCGCGCGAGGCCGCGCGCGAGAAGATCCGCGGCACCAGGCGGCGCAGGCTCGGCGACTGCGGCGAGCCGGAGGCGGGCGGGGTCACCGTATCGGCCATGCCCTCACCTCCACACTGTGCAACGCCCTCATCCTATGCCCGCCGGAGGGGTCGCTCAGACGTCGCCCGCCTCCTTGGCCCGGGCCGCGAGGATGCGGGCGTCGTGCGCGCGGATCTCCGGCTCGCCCTCGCGCATGAGGGAGAACAGCGGGGCGGCGACGAAGAGGGTCGAGTACGCCGCGACGATCGTGCCGACGAAGATCGACAGCGAGATGTCGGTGAGCGTCTGCGCGCCGAGCCAGAGCGCGCCGATGAACAGGATCGCGCCGGTCGGGATGGCCGCGACGACCGTCGTGTTGATCGAGCGGACGAGCGTCTGGTTGACGCCGAGGTTGACCGACTCGCCGAACAGCCGCGACGTCCCCTCCTCGCTCGTCGTCTCCCGGATCTTGTCGAACACGACCGTGGTGTCGTACAGCGAGTAGGAGAGGATCGTGAGGAAGCCGATCACGGCGGCGGGCGAGATCTCGAACCCGCAGAGCGCGTAGATGCCGACCGTGATGATCAGCACGTCGAGCAGGCCGATGATCGCGGCGACCGACATCTTCCAGGTGCGGAAGTAGATCGCGAGCACGATGAAGGTCAGCGCGAGGAAGATCGCGAGGCCCCACAGCGACTGCCGCGTGACGTCCTGCCCCCAGGCCGGGCCGATGAACGACGAGCTGACCTCGTCGGTCGAGACGCCGTACGCCTCGGCCAGCGCGGCCGTGACGGCGCGCGTCTCGGCATCCGTCATCTGGTTCGTCTGCACGCGGATCGCGTCCTCGCCGACGGTCGTGACGTGCGCCGTCGCGTCGGAGACGACCGACCGGACGGCGTCGCTCGCGAGCAGCTGGTCCGTCGACTGCACGTTGTTGACGGTGAACTGCGATCCGCCGGTGAACTCGATCGAGAACTGCGGCGGCTTGACGACGAGCACGAGCGCGGAGCCGATCACGAGCAGCGCGGCGATGATGAACCACAGCCGCCGCCGGGCGACGAACGGGAACGAGGTCTTGCCGGTGTAGAGGTCGTTGCCGACCTGCGTCATGGTGCGCATCAGCGATCCTCTCCCTTGCCCGCGCCGATCCCGGCCTCGAGCTCGGCCTGCTTCCGTTCCGCGATCGTCTGCCGCTTGACGGCCTCGCCGCGCGAGCGCGACGCGCGCCGTTCGGCGGCGGTCCCGCCGCCGGCGGTGACGGGGGCGCGGAACTGGGCGCGCCCGCGATAGACGGCGCCGAGCGCGGTGGGATCCATGCCCGACAGCGGATGCCCGGATCCGAAGAAGCGCGAGCGCGCCGCGAGCTGCATCACGGGGTGCGTGAACAGGATGAAGATGAGGATGTCGATGAACGTCGTCAGGCCCAGCGTGAAGGCGAAGCCCTTCACCGTCGCGTCGGCGAGGATGTACAGCACGACCGCGGCGAGGATGTTGATCGACTTCGAGATGTAGATCGTGCGCTTCGCGCGCGCCCATCCGTCCTCGACCGCGCTCGTGATCGACTTGCCGTCGCGCAGCTCGTCGCGGATGCGCTCGAAGTACACGATGAACGAGTCGGCCGTGAACCCGATCGTGACGATCAGGCCCGCGACGCCGGCGAGCGAGAGCCGGAATCCCATGCGCCACGCCAGGATGCACAGCGTGAGATACGTGAGCACGCCCATCACGGCGAGCGAGGCGATGATGACGAAGCCGAGCGCGCGATAGACGATGAGCGAGTACAGCGCGACGAGCGCGAGGCCGATGAGGCCCGCCACGAGGCCGATCTGCAGCTGCTGCGAGCCGAGCGTCGCGGAGATCGAGCTGGAGCTCTGCACCTCGAAGCTGATCGGCAGCGCGCCGTACTTCAGCTGGTCGGCGAGCGTCTTCGACGACTCCTGGTCGAAGTTGCCGGTGATCTGCGGACGGCCGTCGAGGATGACGGAGTTCATCCGCGGGGCCGTGAGCACGGAGCCGTCGAGCACGAACGCGAACTGGTTGCGGGGGCTCTCCAGGCCGAACACGCGCTGGCTGACGGCGCCGAAGGCCTCCGTGCCGGACTCGTCGAAGCGGATGTTGACCGACCACTGCCCGTTCTGCGGGTTGACGCCGTTCGTCGCGTCGGCGATCGACGACCCGTCGAGCTCGACGGGCCCGAGGATGTACTTCGCCCCGCCCTCCCGGTCGCACGTGATGAGCGGCTGATCGACGGGAGCGCTCGCGGGGTCGTTGGCCGGATCCGCGCAGTCGTGCGCGAGGAACTGCGCGTACAGCGCGTCGGTGATCCACGCGGGATCGGATCCGTCCGTCGGCTCCGCCGTGGGGGTGGCGTTGAGCGTGGGGTCGGGGGACGGATACGGCGTCTCGACCCCGTCCTCGCCCACGAACGACGTGGCCGGCGCACCCGTGAAGATCACCGCGCGCAGCTGGAGCTGCGCCGCCGCCTCGATGCGGTTGCGCGTGTCCTCGTCGGCCTGGCCCGGGATCTGCACGACGATCTGGTTGCCCGCCTGCGTCGTGATGTGCGGCTCGCTCACGCCGGAGGCGTCGACGCGCTGGCGGATGATCGAGGCGGCCTGGTCGAGCTGCTCCGCCGAGGGGTTGGCGCCGTCGGGCGTCTGCGCCTCGAGGACGATCTGCGTGCCGCCCTGCAGGTCGAGCGCGAGCTCGGGGACCCAGGAGCTGCGCTCGAAGACGTGCACGCCGAGGGCGTTGATGCCGAAGAGCACGGCGATGATCGCCAGCAGCGCTGTCAGCGCGCGCCAGGCATGGCGAACGGGTGTTGGTGTGGCCACGGTGCGGGCAGCTTTCCGGGAAAGTGAGGGGGGATCAGGCCTTGGGCTTGTCGTCGCCGTCGGGCGTCACGTCGTCCGGCGTGGCGTCGTCGATGAGGTCGTCGCCGGGGACGTCGGTGCCCTCGGGCTCGACGACGCGGAGGATGCCCTGGCTGTGCACCTTGATCTGCACGCCGGGGGCGAGCTCCACGACCGCGGGACGCGAGAGGTCCTCGCCGTCGAACTCGACGAGGGTTCCGTACAGCCCGCCCTGCAGCAGCACCTCGACGCCGGGCAGCATCTGCCGCGCCTTCGCCTCCTGCTCCTCCTTCATGCGCTTCGTGCGGCGCCGCGAGCTCCAGAACATGAAGACGATCAACGCGACGAGCACGAGGGGGAAGAGGAGGTCCATCGCGCCGAATCCGGGCTGCTGCTCGGTGGCTGGCGTCGTAGCGAAGATCATAGAGTCGGGTCACCTTTCACGGTGGGCACGGCGCAGCGGCGCGGGAAGAGGAAGGACGGCGAAAGCCTCCAGCGATTATAGGTCATCGAGTCTCAGGGCCTGCTCGGCATGCGGAACACGGAGATGCGCGTAGGCCTCCGGCGTCGCGATGCGGCCGCGGGGCGTGCGTCCCATCAGTCCGATGCGCACGAGGTAGGGCTCCACGACCGACTCGATCGTCTCGCCCTCCTCCCCGACCGTCACGGCCAGCGTGCTGAGACCCACGGGGCCGCCGCGGAACCGGCGCACGAGCGCGTCGAGCACGGCGCGGTCGAGACGGTCGAGCCCGATCTCGTCGACGTCGTAGAGGTCGAGCGCCGCCGACACCGATCCCGTCGGGACCGCGCCGCCCCGCGGGCTGCCGTGCACGACGGAGTAGTCGCGCACGCGGCGCAGCAGCCTGTTGGCGATGCGCGGCGTGCCGCGCGACCGGCGCGCGATCTCGGCGCGCGACTCGGGTCGCAGGTCGACGCCGATCACGAGCGCGGAGCGCTCGATGACCTGCTCGAGCTCCGCCGGCTCGTAGTACTCCAGGTGCGCCGTGAAGCCGAAGCGGTCGCGCAGCGGGTTCGGCAGCAGGCCCGCGCGCGTCGTCGCGCCCACGAGCGTGAACGGAGCCAGGTCGAGCGGGATGCTCGTCGCGCCGGCGCCCTTGCCCACCATGATGTCGATGCGGAAGTCCTCCATCGCGAGGTAGAGCATCTCCTCGGCCGACCGCGCCATGCGATGGATCTCGTCGATGAACAGCACCTCGCCGGGCACGAGGCTCGACAGGAGGGCGGCGAGGTCGCCCGCGTGCTGGATCGCCGGGCCGCTCGACAGACGGAGGGGGCGCTCGCTCTCGTGCGCGACGATCATCGCGAGCGTCGTCTTGCCGAGGCCCGGAGGGCCCGACAGCAGGATGTGGTCGGGCGGACGCTGCTGGATGCGGGCCGCGTCGAGCAGCAGCTGCAGCTGTCCGCGCACCTTGTGCTGCCCGACGAACTCGCCGAGCGAGCCGGGACGCAGCGCGCCCTCGACGGCGAGCTCGGTCTCGTCCTCGGCGAGGCCGGGATCGCGCGGATCAGGCACCGGTCTTCTCCGCACGTGCGGGGCCGAGCTGCGCGAGGGCGAGCTTCAGCAGGGCGGGCACGCTGTCGGGCGCGTCGGAGGCGCCCGTGACATCCGTGACGACCTCGTCGGCGACCCGCTGGTTCCAGCCGAGCGACACGAGCGCCGACACCACCTGGGCGGCGACGCCCGCGGCGGGGGCGGATGCCGGGCCCGCCGGCCGCGCGCGCGCCAGGTCGATCTTGCCCGCGAGCTGCACGACGATGAGCTTCGCGGTCTTCGGGCCGATGCCGGAGACCCGGCGGAACGGGGCGTCGTCCTCGGCGGCGACGGCGTCGGCGATCTGGTCGACCGTGAGCGACGACAGCACCCCCATCGCCGATTTGGGGCCGACGCCCGAGACGCCGAGCAGCTGGGTGAAGACCGTGAGCTCCTCGCGGTCCGGGAACCCGAAGAGCGAGAACGCGTCGTCGCGCACGATGAGGCTCGTGTGCAGCGTGATCTCGTCGCCGACGTGCGACGCGCGCGCGAGCTGCGGCGAGACCGCGACCGAGAAGCCGACTCCCCCGACGTCGACGACCAGCAGGTCGGCGTCGATGAGGAGCACGACGCCGCGCAGAGAGGAGATCATGTCGATAGCCTAGGATTCGATTCGGATGTTTGTTCGACCGACACGCCGCGGCGGGCGGCGGATCAGCGGCGGGAGAGACGTTCGGCATCCATCCACGCGCGTTGCGCGGGCGTCAGCGTCCCCGCGGAGGGCGCGGCGGGACCCGGGGCGCCCCCCCGCCACGCATGGCAGAGGGCCAGGGCGAGCGCGTCGGCGGCGTCCGCAGGCTGCGGAGGCGTGTCGAGGCGGAGCACGCGGGCGATCATCGCCTGCACCTGACGCTTGTCGGCCGAGCCGTAGCCCGTGACCGCGGCCTTCACCTCGGAGGGGGTGTGCGTGGCGGCGGGCAGCCCGTTCTCGGCGGCGACCAGCAGCGCGATGCCGCTGGCCTGCGCGGTGCCCATGACCGTGTGGCGGTTCTGCTGCGAGAAGACGCGCTCGACCGCGACGACGTGTGGCCGGTGCTCGGCCACGGTCGCGCGCAGTCCCTCCGCGATGAGCGCGAGACGCCGCTCGATCGCCAGCTCCGGCGGGGTGCGCAGCACGCCGACGTGCACGAGGCGCGCCGTGCGGTCGGGCCGCACGTCGACGATCCCGACGCCGCAGCGGGTGAGGCCGGGGTCGACTCCGAGAACGCGAAGAGCGGATGCCACTCCCCCACGCTACGCGGCTCGACGGCGTCCAGGGCGCATTGCGCCGCGAGTCCGCCGACGTCGGAGAGCGCTAGTCGGCGCTCGTGACGGACTGCACGGAGCCGTCGCTGTGCAGGTTCACCAGCAGCACGGCGTCGGTGTCATCCAGGTCGAGGCAGTACTCCAGCACGGCGAACGGGTCGGAGCCGCCGAGCTCGTCGGCCAGGATCGTCATGCTCACGAGCTGCATCGACTGGATGACGTCGATGTGCACGTCGCCGGTCAGCTCCGTGAGGAAGTCGGTGATCTCCTCGCCGTGGCGCTCCTGCGCCTGCAGGATGTACTCGGTCACCTCGCTCGTGCGATCGTCGAGCTCGGAGACCATCGCGTTGCGCGCCTGCAGGTCGATGCCCTCCAGGGCGAGGATCATCGAGGCGGCGACGTCGAGGGCGTGGGCCGAGACGTCCTCCTGGTCGGGCGCGGTCAGATCCACGACGACGCGCTGGTCGCCGAAGTCCACCTCCGACGACCAGAAGATCGAGCCGTCCGGGCCCGTCTCCAACAGTCCGAAGTAGTCGTGCTCGATGGCCATGCCTCCATACAACCAGCCCCGGCCGCCGCGCGCGACCCCGAAGACTACTCCACGAGCGACGCCGCGAACACGTGCGGTGTGAAGCCCGTCAGGTCGCCGATGCCCTCGCCCTGGCCGAGCAGCTTCACCGGGATGCCGGTGCGCTCCTGCACCGCCAGCACGAAGCCGCCTTTGGCCGAGCCGTCGAGCTTCGTGAGCACGAGTCCCGTCACACCGGCGTGCTCGAGGAACGCCTCGGCCTGCATGACCCCGTTCTGCCCCGTCGTGGCGTCGAGCACGAGCAGCACCTCGCTGATCGGGGCCTGCTTCTCGATGACACGACGGATCTTGGTGAGCTCGTCCATGAGCCCGCCCTTGGTGTGCAGCCGCCCGGCCGTGTCGACGAGCACGATCTCGGTGCCGGTGCGCTTGGCGTAGTCGATCGTCTGGAAGGCGACGGAGGCCGGGTCCTGCCCCTCCTGCTGCGGACGCACGATCTGCGCTCCCCCGCGCTCGGCCCACGTCGCGAGCTGGTCGACCGCGGCGGCGCGGAACGTGTCGGCGGCGCCGACGACGACCGAGCGCCCGTAGCGCTGCAGGAACTTGGCGAACTTGCCGATCGTCGTCGTCTTGCCGACGCCGTTCACGCCCACGACGAGCACGACCGCGGGACGCTCGGTGAGCTTCAGGGTCGTGTCGAAGCGCGCGAAGCGCTCCTCGAGCGACTCCTTGAGCATCCGCTGCAGGTCACGCGGGTCCGTCGTGCGGTACCGCTCGACCTTCTCGCGCAGGTCGTCGACGATCTGCTCGGTGATGTCGGGGCCGAAGTCGGCGGTGATGAGCGCCGTCTCCAGATCGTCCCAGGTTGTCTCGTCGATCGTCGGCTTGACGAACATGCCGCGCAGCGCGCGCCCGAGTGACCACTTCTCCGCCATGCATCCACCCTAAGGCCGCCGCCGCTCCGCCATCCTGCCCCGCGATGGCGGCGGTCTCCTGCCGCGGCGCGAGAGATCTCCGCCGCGCGGGCAGGATCGTGGCGCCCTCACTCGGCGGCGCGCACGCGCTGGCCGACGACGGCCGACACGCCGTCCTGGCGCATCGACACGCCGTAGAGCGCGTCGGCGATCTCCATGGTGCGCTTCTGGTGCGTGATGACGATGAGCTGGCTCGACGAGCGGAGCTTCTCGAACACGCCGAGCAGGCGGCCGAGGTTGGCGTCGTCGAGGGCCGCCTCGACCTCGTCGAGGATGTAGAAGGGGCTCGGCCGCGCCGTGAAGATCGCGGTGAGGAAGGCGACCGCGGCGAGCGACCGCTCGCCGCCCGACAGCAGCGACAGCCGCTCGATCTTCTTGCCGACCGGCCGCACCGCGACCTCGATGCCGGTCGTGAGGGGGCTGTCGGGGTCGGTCAGCGAGATGCTGCCGGTGCCGCCGGGGAACAGGATCGGGAACACCTCGGTGAAGGCCGTGCGGGTGTCCTCGAAGGCGGCCAGGAAGATCGTCTGCATCCGCTCGTCGAGCTCGTCGATGATCGTGAGCAGGTCCTGCCGGGTGCGGGTCAGGTCGGCGAGCTGCTCCGTGAGGAACGCGTGCCGCTGCTCCAGCGCGGCGAACTCCTCCAGGGCGAGCGGGTTCACCCGGCCGAGCTGCACGAGCTTGCGCTCCGCCTCCTGCAGCCGCTTGCGCTGCCGCGCGCGGTCGAACGGCACGGGATCGGCGTCCTCGCCGTCGGCGGGGACGGGCTGGTCGGGTCCGTACTCGGCGACGAGGATCTCCTCGTCGAGGGCGAGCTCGGATGCCACGCGCTCCAGCAGGCTCGTCACGTGCAGCCGCTTCTCGTGCATCTGCAGCTCGAGGCCGTGCACGCTCTCGGTCAGCACCGCGAGGCGTTCCCGCACCGTCGACTCCCTGCCCCGCAGGTCGCGCAGCTGCGCCGACAGCTCGGTGCGGGCCCGCTCGGCGAGCTGCAGCGCCACGCGCGCCTGCGTCACCGACCGGTCGACCGAGTCGAGCAGGGCCGGCAGCTGGTCGGCGACCTCGGCGGCGATCTCACGCTGCTGACGGCGGATCACGGCCCGGCGCGCCGCCTCTTCGGCGGCCGCGCGCTCACGCTCGCGCTGCCGCTCCAGCTGCACGACGCGCGCCTGCCCCGCGCGCACGCGCTCGCGCAGCGTCTCGACGTCGAGGCGCGCGCGCATCTCGGCCTCGCGCGCCTCCTCGAGCGCGGCGAGCAGCTCGTCGCGCGCCGACGCGTCGAGGATGGGCCGCGGCGTGTCCTCGGCGCGCGCGAGCTCGGCGTCGGCCGCCCGCGCTGCGTTCTCCGCCTCGGCGACGGCGCTCTGCGCCTGCGCGACGCCGGCCTCCAGCCGCTCGCACTCGGCGACCGCCGACTCCAGGCGCACGGTCGCGCGATTGAGCTGCTCGGAGTGCGCGGCCAGGGCGGCGTCGTGCTCGCGCAGCGCCGCGAGCGACTCCCGCGTGCGCCGGCGCGCGTCATCCCACCGGCGCTGCGCCTCGGCCAGGGCATCCCGCAGCGCGTCGGCGACGACGACCAGCTCGTCGTGGCGGGCGCGGGCCGCGTCGCGCTCGGCCGCGAGCTCGAGACGCGACCGGTTCGCGCCGGATCCCGCGCGCACGGTCGCCGCCGTGACGACCTCGCCGTCCCGCGTGACGACCGTGAGCGGCCCCTCGGCGTCCGCGACGGCGGCGTGCGCGGCGTCGAGGTCGTCGGCGATCGCGACGCCGGCGAGCACGGTGAGGACGCCCGGGGGCGCGGTCACGACCTCGCCCGCCGGCGTCAGCCCGCCGGGCGGGCCCGCCGCGCCGCGCTCGACCGCGGCGACGACGATGTCGACGACGCCGAGGTCGGCGCCGCGGGCGTCGGCGGCCAGCACGCGCGCCGCCCCGACGTCGTCGACGAGCACGCCCTCGGCGAGCGATCCCAGCGCGGCGGCGATCGCCGTCTCGAAGCCCTTGCGCACCTTCACGGCGTCGCCGACGAGCCCGCGCACGCCCTCGCCGCCGCGTTCGATGAGCGCCGCCGCCGCGTTGCGCACGTCGAGCGCTCGGCCGAGCGCCGTGGTCTGGGCCGTGAGCGCGTCGATCTCGCGCTCCGCGACGTGCAGCCGCTCGCGCAACTCGCCCACCGCGGTCTCGGCCTCGGTCGCGTCGCGCTGGGCCTGCTCGTAGGCCGTCGCGTACTCGTCGGTGGACCCCTGCGGCGCCGCGCTCGTGTCGATGCCGGCGAGCGCCGCCTCGGCCTCCGCGCGGCGCTGACGTGCGGCATCCAGCGCGCGCTCCTGCCGCTCGACGGCCGCGCGCACCGCCTCCAGCCGCGAGGCCGCGGCCTTCGCGGACCCGCGCAGCGCCGTGAGCCGCATGTCGTGCTCCGAGACGAGGGCGCTCTGCGCGGCGATGTCGGCGTCGAGGGCGTCGAGCTCGGCCCGGGCCCGGGTCACGTCGCGCGACGCGGCCTCCGCGGCATCCTGCACCTCGCCGATGCCCGCTGCGACCTCGTCGTTCTCCGCGCGCGCCTCGTCGATCGCGGCCTGCGAGACCGTCGTCACGTCGAGCACGAGCCCGCCGTCGTCCTCGAGCAGCGCGAGGCGCTGACCCGCGAGCCCGTACAGTCCGCGCAGGCGCTCCTGCACCTGCTCGAGGGCGAACGCGGTCGCCCTCGCCGCATCGACGGCCTCCGACCGGCGCTGCCCCTCGAGCTCCGCGATGCGGCGCTTGAGCTGATCGGCCTCGTCCTGCAGCACGATGCGCTCGGCGTGACGCTCCTGCTCGTTGCGCGCGTGGTCGGCGAGCTGCGTGCGCAGCGCCACGAGCTCGTCCGCGTGCAGGCGCGCCTTCGCGTCGCGCACGACCGCGGCGATGGATGCCGCCTCGCGCGCGATCTCGGCCTGCTTGCCCAGCGGCTTGAGCTGACGGCGCACCTCGCCGGCGAGGTCGCTCAGGCGCGTGAGGTTCGCCTGCATCGCCTCGAGCTTGCGCAGCGTCTTCTCCTTGCGGCGCCGGTGCTTCAGGATGCCCGCGGCCTCCTCGATGAACCCGCGGCGGTCCTCGGGCGTCGCCTGCAGCACGTTGTCGAGCCGACCCTGGCCGACGATCACGTGCATCTCGCGGCCCAGGCCCGAGTCGCTCAGCAGCTCCTGCACGTCGAGCAGCCGGCAGGACTCGCCGTTGATCGCGTACTCGCTCGAGCCGTTGCGGAACAGCGTGCGGCTGATCGTCACCTCGCTGTACTCGATCGGCAGGGCGCCGTCGCCGTTGTCGATCGTGAGCTGCACCTCGGCGCGCCCGAGCGGGCCGCGCGTCGCGGTGCCGGCGAAGATGACGTCCTCCATCTTGCCGCCGCGCAGCGTCTTCGCGCCCTGCTCGCCCATGACCCATGCGAGCGCGTCGACGACGTTGGACTTGCCCGATCCGTTCGGTCCCACGATGCACGTGACGCCGGGCTCGAAGACGAACGACGTCGGCTGCGCGAACGATTTGAAGCCCTTGAGCGTGAGGCTCTTGAGATGCATACGGGGCGCCTCCGCGACTCGGAACTGTCGTCCACGGTAGCGGACGCCCCGCCGCGCGCCGCGCTGACGCGCCCTGATCGCGGCGCCCGCGCGACAGCGCCCCGTCGCCGGCCGTTCACTCCGCCGTCACCCCGGGTGAGTACGCAGGGAGGGCACCTGTCACCGACCCCGAGGACACCCATGCCTTCGCATCCCCGACGCCGCGCCGGCGCGATGACCGCCGCGACCGCCGTCGCGTGCGCGCTCGCGCTCGCTCCGGTGACCGCGGCATCCGCCGCGATCGTCGACGCCCCCATCGTCCACTCCGCCGCCGACGCGGCGCTGACCCTGACCCCGATCGGCAGCTTCGAGACGGGCGTGTTCGACGAGTCCGCCGCCGAGATCGTGCAGGCGCACGGCGACCGCCTCTTCGTCGTCAACGCACTGGCCGGCTCGGTCACGGTGCTCGACTACTCCGACCCGACCGCGATGACCGAGCTGTTCGCCATCTCCTCCGACGGCGTCGCGAACTCGGTCGCCGTGCGCGCCGACGGCCTCGGCGTCATCGCGTTCGAGGCGACGACGAAGACCGACCCGGGACACCTCGTGTTCTTCGACGCCGCCGCGGAGGACGCCGCGACGGCCGTGCTCGGCTCGGTGACGGTCGGCGCGCTCCCCGACATGGTGGCGATCTCGGCCGACGGGCGCTATGCGGTGGTCGCGAACGAGGGCGAGCCCGCCGACGACTTCCAGATCGACCCCGAAGGGTCGATCGGCGTCGTGACGCTGCCCTCGACGCTCGCGGCCCCCGCGCAGGCCGACGTGCGCATCGCCGACTTCCACGCCTTCGAGGGCGGCGCGCTGCCCGCCGGCGTGCGGGTCTTCGGCCCGCAGCCGCACGGCGCCGACCTGCCGGTCAGCCGCAACCTCGAGCCCGAGTACATCACGGTCGTGGGCGGCACCGCGTACGCGACGCTGCAGGAGGCGAACGCGATCGCGACGATCGACCTCGACACGGCGACGGTGACCTCGATCGCACCGCTCGGCACGAAGGACCACGGCGTCGCCGCGAACGCGCTCGACCCGAGCGACCGGGACGGCGTCTTCTCGCTGCGCACGTACGAGGGGCTGAAGGGGCTGTACATGCCCGACGCCATCGCGTCGTTCACGGGCGCCGACGGCGCGACCTACCTCGTGACGGCGAACGAGGGCGACGCCCGCGAGTGGGGCGACTACGTCGAGCCGTCGCGCGTCAAGGACCTCGCGGACAAGAACGGCCAGCCCAAGGACGGCTTCGGCCCCGTGTGCGCCGACAGCCCGCTGGCGGCGCACCTCGGCGACGACGGGCTCGGACGCCTCAACGTCACGAAGGAGTCGGGCTTCGACGAGGCCGCCGGCTGCTACCGCGAGCTGTACGCCTTCGGCGGCCGCTCCTTCTCGATCTGGACGACCGCGGGCGACCTCGTGTGGGACTCGGGATCCGCGTTCGAGGAGATCACCTTCGCGGCCGCGCCCGACTTCGTGAACTCCAACCACACGGCGTCGGGCTTCGAGAGCCGCAGCGACGACAAGGGCCCCGAGCCCGAGGCCGTCGCGATCGGCACGCTGAGCGGACGCACGTACGCCTTCATCGGCTTCGAGCGCGTGGGCGGGGTCGCCGTCTACGACGTGACCGAGGCATCCGCCCCGTCGTTCGTGACCTACGTCAACAACCGCGACTTCGCGCAGTCGGTCGAGGACGGCGGCGACCTCGCCGCCGCGGGCGACCTCGGTCCCGAGGGCCTGGCCTTCGTCGCGGCGAGCGACTCGCCCACGGGCACGCCGCTGCTCGCGGTCGGCAACGAGGTGTCAGGCACGACCACGGTGTTCGAGATCGACGACCTGCTCGCGCCGTCGACGATCGACCTGCAGGTGCTCACGATCAACGACTTCCACGGCCGCATCGAGGCGAACCACGAGAACGGCGAGGCGGGCGCGGCCGTGCTCGCGGGCGCCGTCGACGCGTTCCGCGCGGCGAACCCGAACACGCTGTTCGTCTCGGCGGGCGACAACATCGGCGCCTCGACGTTCACCTCGTTCATCGACGACGACAACCCCACGATCGACGCGCTCGTCGCGGCGGGCCTCGACGTGAGCGTCGTCGGCAACCACGAGTTCGACCAGGGCTTCGACGACCTCGTGGACCGGGTCATCCCCCGCTACGGCGACGACCGGTTCGCCCTGGGCGCCAACGTGTACGAGAAGGGCACGACGACGCCGGCCCTGCGCGAGTTCGCGGTCGAGGAGGTCGACGGCGTGCGCGTCGCCTTCATCGGCACGGTCACCGAGCAGACGGCCGCCATGGTCAGCCCCGCCGGCATCGCGGACATCGGCTTCGGCGACCAGCTGGAGGCGGCGAACCGCGTCGCCGAGCGGATCGAGCGCGACGGCCTCGCCGACGTGACCATCCTGCTCACGCACGAGGGCTCCGACTCCGACGACTGCGCCGTGATCGCGGACGAGGACACCCTCTACGGCGACCTGATCCGCGGCGCGGCCGACAGCATCGACGCGATCGTGTCGGCGCACACGCACCAGCGCTACTCGTGCGAGATCGCCGGCCGGCCGGTGATCCAGGCGCACCAGTACGGCACGACGCTCGGCAAGCTCGACATCTCGGTGGACGCCGCGACGAAGGACCTGCTCTCGATCGACGCCTCGCTCGTGCCGCTGGTCGTCGACAAGCAGCCCGCGTTCGGCGTCAACACGGTCGTCGAGCAGATCGTGGCCGCCGCCGTCGAGCTCGCCGAGCAGGAGGGCGCCGTGCAGGTCGGGCGCATCAGCGCCGACATCCTCCGCGGCGGAACGCCTCCCGGCGACGACCGCGGGGTGGAGTCCTCGCTCGGCAACCTCGTCGCCGACCTCTATCTGTGGGCCACGTCGAACGACGAGTACGTCGGGACGCCCGCCGTCATCGGCCTGATGAACCCGGGCGGCCTGCGCGCCGACCTGCTCTACGGCACCGACGGCACGATGACCTTCCGCGACGTGGCGAACGTGCAGCCGTTCGCGAACACGCTCGTGACCGTCTCGCTCACCGGCGCCCAGCTGAAGTCGGTGCTCGAGGAGCAGTGGCAGCCCGACGGCTCGTCGCGGCCCAAGCTGCACCTCGGCGTGTCGGAGGGCTTCGCCTACACCTACGACCCGGATGCCGCGCGCGGCGCGCGCATCGTGTCGATGACGCTGAACGGCGCGGCGATCGATCCCGCGTCGACGTACACGGTCGTGACGAACTCGTTCCTCGCCGACGGCGGTGACAACTTCGTCACGTTCGCGAGCGGCGCCGACCGCACCGACACGGGACAGGTCGACCTGCAGGCGACCGTCGCGTACTTCGCGGCGCACGACGTCGTGGACCCCGCTCCGCTCGGCCGCGCCAAGGTCGCGTCGGGCAACGGCGGGGGCGGGAACAATGGCGGTGGCGACGGCGGCAACAATGGCGGCGGGAACAACGGCGGCGGGAACGACGGCGGGAACAACAACGGCGGCGGCGGGAACGACGGCGGCAATGGCAACGGCGCTCCCGGTGGCGGCAACGGCGGCGGAAGCGGCCAGACCCCCGGTGGCGGCCAGCCCGGCACGGGCGGCACGCCCGGCGGGCAGCCGGGGGCGAACGGCGGCGGCTCCGGCACGCCCGGCGGCTCCACCGACGGCGTCGGCGGACAGGGCTCGCACGGCAGCGGCTCCAACGGCGGCGGCTCGGCCGACGCGGCCGACCGCCTCGCGGCCACCGGCGGCGAGGCGCCGTACGCGCTGAGCCTGACGTTCGGCGTGCTCCTGCTGATCGCCGGTGGCGTGCTGCTGGCGGTGCGCCGCCGGCACGCCGGCTGACGCTCGGCGACGACGTGACGGTGGGGCCGGATGCTCGGGCATCCGGCCCCACCGTGCGTGTCCCCTTCGGCATCCGCGATACCGTGCTGCCATGCCCGACAGCAGGCCCCGCGCCGAGATCCGCGAGTTCGACGCACGCGACACCGACGAGACCGTCGCCCTCTGGGAGGCCTGCGGGCTGACCCGCCCGTGGAACGACCCGCGCGCCGATATCGCGCGCAAGCTCGCCTCGCAGCCCGAGCTCTTCCTCGTCGCGGAGGACGCGTCCCGGATCGTCGGCAGCGTCATGGCCGGCTACGACGGGCATCGCGGCTGGATGTACTACCTCGCCACGGCCGTCAGCCATCGCGGCCAGGGCCTGGGTCGCGCGCTCGTGGCCGAGGTCGAGAGACGTCTCGAGGTGCGGGGCTGCCCCAAGGCCCAGCTGATGGTGCGATCCGACAACCGGCGCGCCACGGGCTTCTACGCCGCGCTCGGCTACGAGGCGAACGACGTGCTCGTGCTCGGCAAGCGGCTCATCGAGGACTGACTGCGCCGCGCGCGGGACTACGCCTGTTCTCCCCCGCCCAGCAGCACGAGCGTGGGCACGCGGCCCTTCTCGATGTGCGCGTAGGCCAGGCTCTCGGCGAGGCGCTCGTTGCCGGTCTCGATCGCGTGCAGCAAGTCGTCGTGCTCGTGCGACTGCGTGTGCGGGTCGCGGTCGGCGGTGAGGTAGAAGAGCCACGTCATCCTGCCGATGACGGGCCGCATGAGCGCCGTGAGCAGCTCGCTGCCGGCCATGCGCACGATCTCGTCGTGGACGTGCGCGTGCGCCTCGGCGACCGCGAGCCGGTCGCCCTGGGCGACGGCGTCGTGGGCGCGCTCGAGGACCGCGCGCAGCGGCTGCACGCTCCCCGCCTCGGCCGCACGGCGTGCCGCGAGGCGTGCGGCGAGCGTCTCGAGCCCGAGCCGCACGTCGAAGAACTCCTCGATCGTGCGGGCCGTCCACTCGGCGACCCGCGCGCTGCGGCGGTGGGCGGTGCGCAGGAACCCGTCGTTGTCGAGCTGGTGGATCGCCGTGCGCACGGGCACCCGCGAGACGTTCAGCTCGCTCGCGAGACGGCCCTCCTTGATCGCCGTGCCCTGCGGATAGTGACCCGTGATGATCGCGGTGCGCAGCTTCTGGTAGGCCTGCTGCGCCAGCGACTCGTCGGGGGTCTCCGCCCCGCCGCCCGCACCGGCCTCGACCATCGCCGTGCCCTCCCGCCTCTCCCGGCCCCGTCTCGGGGCCCTCGTCTCATCCCCGCAGCGCGATGGTCGTGCCCGCGCCGACGGCGCGTGCCCGGTCGAGCACGTGCACGACCGCGGCGAGGTCCTGCCCGCCGATGCCGACGGAGTTGAACACCGTCACCTGGCTCGCGCCGGTGCGTCCGCGTGCGTCCCCGGCCAGGATAGCGCCGAGCTCCACGAGCTCCTCGACGGCCACGCTTCCGGCGTCCACGGCGTTGCGCACGTTGCCCGAGTCGGCGAGGGCGACGGCCAGCGCGTCGACGGCGACGAGGTGCGCGCGCGCGAACACGGCCGGCGTCACCTCCGTGTAGGCGGGACGCGGCGGCGAGCCCACCGCGTTGACGTGCACGCCGTCGGCGAGCTGGCCGACGTCGAGAATGGGCCGGGCCGAGGGCGTGAGGGTGCACACGACGTCGGCGCCGTCGGTCAGCGCGTCGATGCGCGGCACCGCCCGGGCGGCGATGCCGGCGCCGTCGAGCGCCGCGATCGCCGTCCGCGCGCGGTCCTCGGATCGCGACCAGAGCCTCACGTCGTCGTACCGGTGGCCCGCCGTGAGCGCGCGCACGTGCTCGACGGCCAGCGGCCCCGCCCCCGCCACGGCGAGCGTCCTCGCATCCGGCCGGGCGAGCGCCCTCGTGGCCAGGAGCGTCATCGCCGCGGTCCGGAGCCGGGTCAGGGCCGCGCCGTCGACGATCGCCAGGCAGGCGCCCGTGTCGGCGTCGTAGAGCGACACCGTCGACCTCTGCGCCGGCAGCCCCCGTGTCCTGTTGGCAGGGGCGTCGGCGAGCACCTTGACGGCGAAGAGGCGGCGATCGGCGTCCATCGACATCATCGGCACGATCGCGGCCGCGTCGGGTGCGGACGAACGGGGATCGCGGAGCGCGTGCGGCGCGGGCTGCACGACATGGCCCCGGGCCATGCCGACGTGGACCCGCTCGAGCTCCGCCACCAGTCCGTCCCAGTCGACGAGCTGCTCGACGTCGGCAGATGTCAGCACGTGCATCCGATGGCCTCCTCAGTTTTGGTATACCGAACATAAGGTAGGCGGCATCCCGACCTCAAGTCGACGGCGTTCCCCGGTGCCGCATGAGCACGGGTAGTCGCGAGTCGAACACCGTTTCTCCCTGAAAAATCAACATCTGCGACGATCGCACGCGTCCGGAATGTTCGCTCGGCGAAACTGCGATGCCACACGCCTGAAACACGGGATGGCGATCCTGTATACCAAATACCGGAACGAGCGGATCGAGGACACATGGCAGGCTGGCTGCTGCGACGCGCCGCGCAAGCGCTCGCGACGATCTTCGTGGTCTGCACGATCGCGTTCCTGCTCGGCCGGCTCAGCGGCAGCCCCGCCGCCCTGCTGCTGAGCGAGAACGCCACACCCGAGCAGATCTCCGCGCTCGACGCGGAGCTGGGCTTCGACCGGCCGCTGTGGCTGCAGTACCTCGACTACCTCGCCGGCCTCGTCCGCGGCGACTTCGGGGACTCGTACCGACAGCGCGGCGTCTCGTCCATGGACCTCGTGCTGGAGCGTCTTCCCGCCTCCCTCCAGCTCGGCGCCGTCGGACTCGTCCTGGGGCTCGTCCTCGCGATCGGCGCGGCGCTCCTCATCCAGCTGCGCGCCAGCTCCGCGCTGCGCACGACCTTCCTCACCCTGGGCTCGGCGCGGCAGGCGATCCCCGACTTCTTCTTCGGCCTGCTCCTCGTGCTCGTGTTCTCGGTCGGGCTCGGCGTGCTGCCCTCGCTCGGCAACCGGGATCCGCTGGGCATCGTGCTGCCCGCCGCCACGGTGGCGACCGCGCAGTTCGTCGTCTACATGCGGCTGCTCGACAACGCGCTGGGCGAGCAGTTCCGCCTCGACTACGCGCGCACCACGCTCGCGCGCGGCGAGAGCAGGTTCCGGGTCGTCGTGTTCGAGCTGCTGCCCAACGCCGCGCTTCCCGTGCTCACGATCGCGGGCATCAGCCTCGGCACCTTCCTCGGCGGCCTCGTCATCGTCGAGAACGTCTTCGCGTGGCCAGGCATGGGCCAGCTCATGCTCAGCGCCGTCTACGCCCGTGACTTCCCCGTCGTGCAATCCGGTCTCATCGTCGTCGCGCTCCTGTTCATCCTCTCGAACGCCCTCGTCGACGTGCTGACCGCCGCCCTCGATCCCCGTGTGAGGCTCCGATGACACCCGAGACTCCGATGAGCCGTGACGCCGTCACGCGCACGGACGCTCCCCTGAGCACGGACACGACGCCGCCCGCCGTGGCGGCCCCCGACACGGCCGCGCGCTTTCGCCTCCCCCGGCTCTCCGCGCTGGAGTGGACGGGCGTCGGCATCCTCGCCGTCGTCGTCGCCTTCATCCTGATCCTGCCGCTCACGCCCGGCTACGACCCGCTCGGGCAGGATCTGTCCCGCACGTTCGTCCCGCCGTTCACCGACCCGGCCCATCCCCTCGGCACCGACGTGCTCGGACGCGACACGATGAGCAGGCTCGCGCAGGGCGGCCAGGTCTCCCTCGGCATCGTGCTGCTCGTCGTGATCGTCAACGCGATCATCGGCATGACGATCGGGATGATCGCGGGCTACGCGGGCGGGCGGCTCGACAGCCTCCTCATGTCGTGGGCCGACGTGCAGCTCGCCATGCCGGTCATCCTCATCCTGATCGCGCTCTCGGCGACCTTCGGGCCGAGCAGCGCGCTCATGGTGATCACCCTCGCGGCGACCTACTGGGTCGGCTACGCGCGGGTCGCGCGCAGCACCGCCCTGACCCTGCGCGAACGCGACTTCGTCACCTCGGCGCGCATCCAGGGCGGCACGCCCCAGTGGATCGTCTCGACGCACATCGCCCCGCACGTCGGCGTGCAGACGCTCATCCTCGCGTCGTCCGACATCGGCGGCATCCTGCTGCTGACGTCGTCGTTCGACTACCTCGGCCTCGGCGTGCAGCCCCCCACGCCCTCGTGGGGCCTGCTCATCTCGGAGGGGCAGAAGTTCATCCGCGACGCCCCGTACCTCTCGATCATGCCCGGCGTGGCGATCTTCCTCGTCGTCATCGCGACGAACCTCGTCAGCCAGCGCTTCACCGCCGAGCGCGACCTGTCCACGCTGCGACGCCGACGCGTGTCGCGCTGGAGGAAGGATGCCTCATGACCGCCGAGCTTCTCCGCGTCGACGACCTCGTTGTGACCACGCGCACCGAGGAGGGCCGCGACGTGCGCCTGGTCGACAATGTGTCGTTCACGGTGCACGACGGCGAGGTGCTCTGCCTCGTCGGCGAGTCGGGGTCGGGCAAGAGCCTGACGATGGCCGCCGTGCTGGGGCTGCTCCCCGCGGGCGTCGAGGTGAGCGGGGGCAGCGTGACCTACCGCGGGCGCGACCTGCTCGCCATGACCGAGCGCGAGCTGCGGTCGCTGCGCGGCAACGAGCTGTCGATGGTCTTCCAGGACCCGATGACGGCGCTCAACCCCGTCAAGCGCGTGGGCGCCCAGCTCGCCCGGGCCGTGCGGCTGCACGCTCGGGGGATGACACGGGCGCAGGTGCGCGCTCGCGTGATCGAGCTGCTCGAGGCCGTGGGCGTGCGGGACGCCGCCGCGCGGGCGCGCACGTACCCGCACCAATGGTCGGGCGGCATGCGCCAGCGCGCCGTCATCGCCGCGGCGATCGCGCACGATCCGCGCCTGCTGGTCGCCGACGAGCCGACCACGGCGCTCGACGTCACGATCCAGGCGCAGATCATGGATCTGCTCGCCGACGCCCGTCAGCGCACGGGCGCGGCGATGGTGCTCATCACCCACGACCTCGGCCTCGTCGCGCAGACCGCCGACACGATCTGCATCATGTACTCCGGCAGGATCGTCGAGCAGGGCAGCGTCTGGGACGTCTTCGACCGGCCCCGGCATCCCTACACGGCGGGCCTGCTCGGAAGCCTGCTGTCCAGCGCGCACGCGGGCGGCCGCGCCTACTCGATCCCCGGCGCGCCCCCGGCGCCCGCGCGCCGGCCCGCGGGCTGCGCCTTCGCGCCGCGCTGCGAGCTCGCCGCGAAGTCGGCCGTGTGCGAGACGACGCCGCCCGCGTTCCGGCTGGTCGGGGCGGGGCACCGGTCGGCCTGCCATCACGCCGACGACGTGCGCGCCTTCGCCGAGGAGGTGACCGCATGACCGAGCGGGAGGCGGTGCTGGAGATCGAGGACCTGCACGTGCACTTCTCGCGCCGGCGAGAGGTGACCAAGGCCGTCGACGGCGTCTCGCTCACGCTGCATCGCGGCGAGACGCTCGGCCTCGTCGGAGAGTCGGGATGCGGCAAGTCGAGCCTCGTGAAGACGATCTTCGGCATCAACACGCCGACCTCCGGCACGATCCGGGTCTTCGGCGAGGATCTCGCCACGCTCCCCGCGCGGCGGCGGCGCCAGCTGCAGAACCGCGTGCAGCTCGTGTTCCAGGATCCGTACTCGTCCCTCGATCCGCGCCTCAGCGCGCACGACATCGTCGCCGAGCCGCTCGTCATCCACCACCGGTACTCCAAGGACCGCGTCGTCGAGCTGCTCGACAGCGTCGGCATCGGCGCCGACGCCCTGCGCAAGACGCCCGCGCAGTTCTCCGGCGGCCAGCGTCAGCGGCTCGGCATCGCGCGCGCCCTCGCGCTGCAGCCCGACGTGCTCGTGCTCGACGAGCCCGTGTCGGCGCTCGACGTCTCGGTGCAGGCGCAGGTGGTCAACCTGCTGCTCGACCTGCAGGCGAGCCGCGGACTGTCCTACCTGTTCATCGCGCACGATCTCTCCGTCGTGCGCTACCTCTCCGACCGCGTCGCCGTCATGCGCCAGGGCCGCATCGTCGAGACCGGCGCGAGCGACGAGGTCTTCGAGCGCCCCCGCGACCCGTACACGCGCATGCTGCTCGACGCGATCCCGATCCCCGACCCGCACGCCCGCCCACGACCGAGCCCGTCCCGCACCACCACCACCTGACCCCACACCCCGATCCCCCTGCCAAGGAGAACCATGTCACGTCACACTGCCGCCGGGCGGCGCGCCGCCGCCGTCGCCGCGGCCTCCGTCCTGCTGCTCAGCGGCTGCGCGTCTTCCGCCCCGGCCGAGGACGCCGGCACCGAGCTGACCGTCGGCGTCGTCACCGAGCCCGAGCGCTCCCCCGACCCGATCGTCGACGGCTCGCTCGCCGGCTACAACGTCTACTACAACCTGTTCGACCAGCTCACGCTTCTCGACGCCGACGGCGCCGTGCAGCCCGCCCTCGCCACGTCGTGGGAGGCGAACGACGACTTCACCGAGTGGACGTACACGCTGCGCGACGACGTCGTGTTCCACGACGGCTCGCCGCTCACCGCCGACGACGTCGTCTTCACCTACGAGACGGTGCTCGCGACCCCGGATGCCGACAACCTCGGCTACATGGGGATGCTCGAGTCGGTGAGCAGCCCCGACGAGTCGACCGTCGTCTTCCACCTCGACTCGCCGTTCTCGCCCTGGCCGTCGATCACGACGACCCAGTCGATCGTGCCGAAGGCCGTGTACGAGGAGCTCGGGTCGGAGGGCTTCGCCAAAGCGCCCGTGGGCACGGGGCCGTTCCGCTTCGTCAGCTGGACGCGCGGCGTCGACTACGTGCTGGAGCGCAACGAGGACTACTGGGGCACCGTGCCCGAGATCGGCACACTCACCTTCCAGACCGTCGCCGACGAGCAGGCCCGCCTCAACGGCGTGATCTCCGGCAGCCTCGACATCGCGCTCATCTCGCCGAACCAGGTGTCGTCGGCGGACGGATCGGGCGTCGAGATCGCCGAGCGCGCGTCGAACGGCGTGACGTTCCTCGGCATGAACTCGACGAGCGGACCGCTCGCCGACGCGCGCGTGCGCACGGCCGTCTGGCACGCCATCGATCGCGAGGAGCTGGTCACGTCGGTGCTGAGCGGTCGCGCAGTGGCCAACGACCAGGTCGTCGCGCCGAACGTCGCGGGTCACGTCGCGGACATCGCGGGCCCCGCCTTCGACCCCGCGGCGGCGCAGGCGCTCCTCGCCGAGGCGGGCTACGACGGCACGCCGATCCCCCTCGAGTACGCGACCGACGGGCGCATCCCGCTCAGCTCCGAGATCGCGCAGGCGATCGCCGGCTATCTCGAGCGCGTCGGCATCACGGTGGAGCTCGTCGGCATGGACCAGGCCAGCCTGTCCAACCGCATCTACGGCACGGTCGACATGAAGGGCATCTTCCTCAACACGTGGGCGCCCTCGACGATGGACGGCGACATGCCGATCACCAACATGTTCGCGGGCGGCCAGAACGACTACGCGAAGAGCGCGGAGACCGCGGCCCTCGTCGACGCGCAGCGCCGCGTCGAGGGCGCCGACCGCGACGCGGTCTTCCAGGAGCTCGCCGAGCTCAACTTCGCGCAGGCCTACCTCATCCCGCTGTTCACCCCCGAGACGGCGTACGCCGTCGCCCCGGGGATCGAGTGGACGCCCCGCGTCGACGGGCTGTACTCGCTCGCCGACCTGACCTTCGGCGGCTGAGCCGAGACGGTCCAGGATACCGCCGCGCACCCTTCGGCGGCATCCTGGACCGAACCCCGTCCTCCCCGACGACACCTCCCTCCGACGAAGGATCATGCCCATGACCGAGCTGTTCATCCGCAACGTCCGCCCGTGGGGCGCACCCGCCTCCGACGTCGTCCTGCGCGACGCGCGCATCGCGACCGTGCAGACGGCCGGGAGCGCGCCGCCGCCCGCCGCCGCGGAGGAGCTCGACGGGCGTGGCGGCATCCTGCTGCCGTCGTTCAGCGACGTGCACGTGCATCTCGACTCGACGCGCATGGGTCTGCCGTTCCGGCCCAACACGGCGGGCGACACGCTGTGGGATCGCATCATGAACGACCGGAAGAACTGGCGCTCCGCCGAGAAGCCCGTCGCCGAGCGCGCCGCGTACACGCTCGGCCGCATGATCGCGCAGGGGGCGACGCGCGTGCGCTCGCACGCGCAGGTCGACGCCGACTCCGGCCTGGAGAAGTTCGAGGGCGTCGTGAGCGCGCGCGAGGCGCACCGCGACCGGGCGCACGTCGAGATCGTGGCGTTCCCGCAGGTCGGCATCCATCTCGAGGACGGCGTGCCCGACCTGCTCGACGCCGCGCTCCGCAACGGCGCCGACATCATCGGCGGGCTCGACCCCTGCGGCATCGACCGGGATCCGCGACGCCACCTCGACACCGTCTTCGAACTCGCCGAGCGGCACGGCGTGCGCATCGACATCCACCTGCACGAGCAGGGCACCCTGGGCCTGTTCTCGCTCGGGCTGATCGCCGAGCGCACCCGCGCGCTCGGGCTCGCGGGCCGTGTGACCGTGTCGCACGCGTTCTCCCTCGCCTCCGGGCTGCCGCAGGTGGGACACGCCCTCGACGAGGTCGCGGAGCTCGACATCGCCCTGACGACGGTGGCGCCGAAGGGCTCGGCGGCGTGGCCCGCCGACCTGCCGCTTCTGGAGGTGCTCGACCGCGGCATCCGGGTGGGCCTCGGCGAGGACGGCCAGCGCGACTACTGGTCGCCGTGGGGCAACGGCGACATGCTCGAACGCGCCTGGATGCTCGCCTTCACCCAGGGCTACGTGAAGGACGAGCACGTCGAGGCGGCGCTCGCCGTCGCGACGTGGGGCGGGGCGACCGTCATCGACGCGGCGCTGCCGAGACTCGGCCGCTCGCCCCATCCCGGCGTGGCGCCCGGCGACCCCGCCGAGCTCGTCGTCGTCCAGGGCGACTCCCCCGCCGCGGCCGTGATGGACCGTTCCGCGGACCGCGTCGTCATCCACGCGGGACGCGTCGTCGCGGCCGGGGGCGAGCTCGCGTGAGCGCGCCGACGATCCTCGTCGTCAACTGCAACACCGACGCGGCGATGTCGGAGGCCATCGCCGGCGTCGCGCGCACCGCGGCCTCCGCGGGCACGCGCATCGTCCCCGTGACGCCCGCGTGGGGGCCCGCGTCGGCGGAGGGCTACGTCGAGAGCTTCGCGAGCGCCGTGGCGACGATGGACGCCGTGGCCGCCCACGCCGAGCCGTTCGACGCCGTCGTGATGGCGGGCTTCGGCGAGCACGGCCGGGAGGGGATGCGACAGCTCGTGCGGCAGCCCGTCGTCGACATCACCGAGGCGTCCGCGTACCTCGCCTGCCTCGTGGCGCACCGCTTCGGCATCGTCACGACGCTGCCCTCCACCCTGGCCGGCATCGACGAGGCGCTGCGCACGATCGGGCTGTCGGGCCGGTGCGCGGCGATGCTCGCGAGCGGGGTCCCCGTGCTGCACGCGGGCACCGACCCCGTCGCGACCGCGGACACCCTCGAGGCCACCGCGCGCGAGGCGCTCGCGCGCGGTGCCGACGCGATCGTGCTCGGCTGCGCGGGCTTCGCCGGCCTCGACGCCGAGCTGGAGCGGCGCCTCGGCGTGCCGGTGCTCGACGGCGTCGCGTGCGCCACCCGGCTCGCGGAGGACCTCGTCGCCCTGGGCAAGCGCACGAGCACGCGCGGCCCCTACGCGCCGCGCGACGCCGCGAAGCACTGGGAGGGCCCGCCGCTCGGCGCGCGACCCGCCCCGCCGCCGTCGTTCCCGAGGAGATGAGTCCCTCCCGAGGAGCGACACGCCGGCATCCGGCCCTCGGGAACGACCCTCCCCTCGGGAACGAACGCGGCGGTCGCGGCTCAGGCGAACGGCAGTCGCATGAGCACGCGCGGGAAGCCGTCGAGCACGGAGCCGGTGTCGGCGGCCTTCGCGAACCCGGCGTGCTCGAAGAGGCTGCGGGTGCCCACGTAGGCCATGGTCAGATTGACGCGGGCACCCTCGTTGTCCACCGGGTACCCCTCGATCGCCGGAGCGCCGGACTCGCGCGCGTGCGCGACCGCGCCGTCGACGAGCGCGTGCATGATCCCCTGCTTGCGGTGACCGGGGCGCACGCGGAAGCACCACAGCGACCAGACGTCGAGGTCGTCCACGTGCGGGATGAGCCGGTTCCGCGCGAAGCTCGTCGCGGCGCGCGGATGCACCGCCGCCCAGCCGACCGGCTCGTCGTCGAGATAGGCGAGCACTCCCGGCGGCGGATCCTCCGCGCACAGCTCCCGCACGCGCGCGGACCGGCCGGGCTCGCGCAGGGCCACGTTCTCCTTGCTGCCGATGCGGTAGCTCAGGCAGAAGCACACGTTCGACGTCGGCTTCTTCGGCCCGATGACGGCCGCGACGTCCTCGAACACGGTCGCCGGGCGCACGATGATTCCCATGTCACCAGTGTGGCAAGGCGCCGGTCGTCGCTGAAGGGCCCCGGCATCCACGAACCGACCCACGGCAGGGGATCTACGCGGCGGGCCCCAGCGGCATGCCGTAGTACCGGCTGTGCGGGTCGTCGGCGTAGTCGGCGAACGGCCCGCGGGCGACGAAGCCGTGCCGTTCGTAAAGCCGCTGCGCCGCCGCGAAGTAGTCGTGCGTGCCGGTCTCGAGGTTGAGCTCCCGCAGGCCGGCGGCCCGCGCGGCGGCGACGATCTCGGCGAGCAGCGCGCCCGCGACGCCGTGACCGCGGGCGCTCGCGGCTGTCCTCATCGACTTCACCTCGCCGGTGCCGTCGTCGTGCACCTTGAGCGCGCCGACGCCGAGGAGCGCGCCGCCGTCGTCGGCGCGAGCGGACCACATCGTCACCGACGGATGCTCCAGCGCCTCGACGTCGAGGGCGTGCACGCTCTCGGCCGGCGACAGGGTGTGCATGTCGCCGAGGTGCTCGCCGAGCAGCGCGAGCACGTCGGCGGCGCGGGGGCTCTCGATCGCGATGCGCATACGGGGAGTGTATCCGCGCCCTGCGGAGCGATACGCTCGGTGCACGTCCGACCAGATCGCAGGAGCAGCGGAGGTCAGCATGCGCGCCGTGCCCGATGACATCCTCGACTATCACGCGCGGCTCGACGCCGAGGCGCGACCGGTCTGCGACCTGCTGCTCGCGATCGTCGAGCGGGAGCTGCCCGACGCCGACCGCAAGATCTGGCACGCGCATCCGGTCTGGTTCTTCGACGGGAACCCCGTCGTCGGATACGACCGGCTGAAGGCGTCCGTGCGCCTGCTGTTCTGGAGCGGGCAGTCGTTCCGCGTGCCGGGCCTGAGCCCGGAGGGCACGTTCCGCGCCGCGGAGGCGCGGTACACGGCCCCGGATCAGGTCGACGCCGAGGCGGTGCGCCGCTGGCTCGCCGACGCGCGCGACATCCAGTGGAACTATCGCGACATCCGCAGGAACGGCGGCCTTCGCCCGCTTCGCGGCCTCGACGGATGACGCACGGCGCGGGATGCCGCGCTGCTGCGCGCGCTCGATGCCGGCCCCGGTTCGCACGACCGCCTTGGGATCGATTCTTCACCAATATCCATAAGTACAAACGTATGCTTGTGCTATGATGATCGCAGCCGAGCAGAGAGGCGCACGATGAGCACCGACGCAGCCGCAGCGGATCTCGATCTGGCGCTGCGCGCCCTGGCCGACGGGAACCGGCGCGCGATCCTGCAGGCGATCCGTTCCACGCCGCAGCCGGTCGGCGCGATCGCCGACCGGGTCGGGCTGTCGCAGCAGACGACCTCCCACCACCTCGGCGTGCTCCGGAAGGCCGGGCTCGCCGTCGGCACGCGAGAGGGCACCCGTCACCTGTTCGCCATCGACACCGACGGCCTCGCGGCGGTGCGCTCGTACCTGGACGACTTCTGGCCGCGAAAGCTCGCCGACCTGAAGACCGCGATCGAGGCCCGGGAGGAACAGGACCGTGGCTGAGTTCCGGGACTCCATCGACATCGCCGCCTCGCCGGAGACGGTGTTCCAGTACCTCACGACGAACGACGGCATGACCGCCTGGATGGGTCAGTACGCCGATCTCGATCCGACGCCCGGCGGACGGTTCGCCGTCGACATCGCGGGCCACCCCGTGCGGGGCGCGTACCTGCACGTCGAGCCCCCGAACCGCGTGGTCGTCTCCTGGGGGTTCGCCGGCAGCGACGACCTGCCCCCCGGCTCCTCGACCGTGGAGTTCCGGCTTACCCCGATCCGCGGCGGCACCCGGGTCGATCTGCGCCACTCCGATCTGCCCGACACCGAGGCGCGCGGCCACGCGGACGGCTGGGCGAACTTCCTGCCGCGCCTCGCCGTCGCCGGCGCGGGCGGCGACGCCGGACCGGATGACTGGCGCCCGCTCCCCGACCGAACCGATCCGCCACGCACCGACACCCGCACCGACCCGGAGGATCCCATGACACCCGACACCGCACCCGACACCGCCCGCGACATCGTGCAGCAGTACCATCGCGCGTGGACGAGCGGCGACGTCGAGGCCGCGATGCGCCATATCGCCGACGACGTCGTCTGCCGCGCCCCGGGCATCGACCTGAACGGCAAGGACGCCTACCGCGCGTTCATCGGCGGGTTCGCCCCGATGCTCACCGGCATCGGCGACATCGCCGAGCTCGTCGACGGGGATCGCGTCGCGCTGTTCTACTACCCGCAGACGGCCGCGACCTCGACGGCGCCGGCCGCGGAGCTCTTCACCGTGGCAGGCGGGAGGATCACGGCGAGCGTGCTGATCTTCGACCGGCTCTCCTACGGCCCTCCCGAGCAGGAGTGAGACGGGATCTCATCCTTGCCTGCGGGATGCCGGGCCCCCTTGTGCGAGGGCGGGCGGTGGGTACACTGACCGCATGCCCGTCATCGGAATCGGCGGCCTGTTCTTCCGCAGCCGCGACCCCGAGGCCCGAGCCGCCTGGTATCGGGAGCACCTCGGCATCGACGCCGGGCACGACGCCATCTGGACCCAGGGCGAGGGCATGACCGTGTTCGCGCCGTTCGCCGCGGACAGCGACTACTTCGCCGCCGACCAGCCGTTCATGCTCAACCTCCGCGTGACCGGCCTCGACGAGCTGACGGCACGACTGGAGGCCGCGGGCATCGAGGTCGAGCGCCGCGACGAGTGGGACACCGAGTACGGGCGGTTCGTGCGCATCCACGACCCCGAAGGCCTGCCGATCGAGCTGTGGGAGCTGCCCGAGCGGTCCGCCTGATCACGCGGCCCCTGCAACCCGGCCCGGTCGCGGCGTCGGCGAGGACTACTGCGCGGAGACGTTGGCGACGGGCTGGCGGAGCAGGGTGCGCAGCTTCTCCGGCGCGACCTTCCGGGCGTCGCTGAAGTACACCTCGTGATGCTTCCCGCGCACGCGGAGCCCGTTGTCCGGGATGAACCGGTGATGCATCCGCTCGAGCACCGGCCCCTCGTCGTCGAACGAGCCGATGTGCAGCGTCTGCACGCAGCGCCCCTCCGACAGCGACTCGAGACGGATGTCGTCGAGACGCGGCGGCGGGGCCTTCTCCCCGACCAGCTCGATCGCGCTCTCGAACATGCCGCGGCCCATCCACTCCGGCACCATGAGCATCATCGTCCAGTCCCAGCGGGACTTGTCGCGCGAGACGGTGAAGGCATCCATGTCCTCCGCCCACCAGAGCCCCTCGAGAGGGGGCACGACGTAGTCCCGGCCGAGCTCCCGACTGCTGGCGAACTTCAGCTTGTAGGCGACCGGATACAGCGTGGCGAGAGCGTCGGCATAGGCCGGCGAGCTGTTGGGATCCCCGTGCCCGTCGACCATGAGGTACTGCATGTCGGGCACGTCGACGATGCGGAACCGGCCGCGGACGGCCCGGTAGCTGTCGAGAGACTTCTTGACATCGATCTTGTCGCTCATCGGGCACCTCGGGCTCGGGAGGCGGAGTTCCGCACCGCGGCCGTGCGCGAGGCACTCGGCGAGCGGACGGCAAGGAGCGCGCCGTGAGGCCGAGCGCCGGGATCCGTGCGCCCCTCCGTGCGGGTGACGACGAAGCCCGCCGCCTCGACGCTCGCCGCGAGCAGTTCGATCGGCCAGGAATACGCGGTGGTGACCGCGTGATCGAACGGCTCCGGCCTCGGGCCGGCGAAGAACCCGATCGCGAGACCGCCGCCCGGCCCGAGGCTCCGCGCGAACTCGTCCAGCGGTGCGCTGACCAGCTCAGGGTCCGTGTGGATGAGCGAGTACCAGGCGAGCACGCCGCCCAGCGAACCGTTCTCGACGCCGAGGTCCTCGGCCAGGCCGAGCCGGTAGCGCGCTCCGGGGTAGGCAGCCCTCGCATGCTCGATGAACTCGGGAACGGGATCGATGCCCTCGACGTCGACTCCGCGCCTGGTGAGATGATCGGTCCATTGACCGGGACCGCAGCCGACGTCGAGCACGCGCCCGTCGATGCCGCTCGCCCACTCCTCGATGAGAGCGAGGTCGGGTCCAGCCACGTGTTCGATGCGCCCGACCGCGTCGATGTACTCGCCCGCCCGGGCACCGTACGAGGCTCGGACCGATTTCAGCGACATCCCGTCCCTGCCCCGCCGGCCGCGTGCCGGCGCTTCGCGCTCGCATCGGCTCTGCCGTCCATCCCCTCAGCCTAGAGCCGGCGGACCGTCGCGAGACCGGAGGGGTCTTGCGCACAGCGGACCGAATCTCGCTTGCCTCTGTACATTTTCCGATATGGGCATATGATCGTCTCATGGCACGAGCAGCGACGACCTCCGACGCGTTCAACGCGATCGCCGAGCCGCAGCGCCGGGAGATCCTCATCCGGCTGCGACGCGGCGAGCGTGCGGTGGGCGATCTGGCCCAGGAGCTCGGGATGTCCCAGCCCCAGGCGTCGAAGCACCTGCGGGTGCTTCGCGAGGTCGGACTGGTGCACGTTCGCGGCGACGGCAAGCAGCGGCTGTACGACCTCGATGCGAACGGGCTGCTGCCCGTCAAGGAATGGCTGGGCGGCTTCGAGCAGTTCTGGAACGAGAGCTTCGACCGCCTCAACGACTACGTCCAGGACCTGAGCCGGACGCGACAGGAGGAGACGCATGAGTGACACGGCCGACCGGGAGATCGTGGTCTCCCACATCATCGACGCCCCACGGGACCTCGTCTTCGAGGCGTTCACCGACGTCCGGCATCTCTCGCGGTGGTGGGGGCCCGAGGGGTTCACGACGACCACCCGGTCGTTCGAGTTCCGCGTCGGCGGCGAATGGAGCTTCGTCATGCACGGGCCCGACGGCACGCACTACCCCGAATGGATCCTGTGGCGGGAGATCACCCCGCCGGAGCGGCTCGTGCTGCTGCACGGCGCGTTCCGCGACGACCCCGACGCCTTCGACTCCTTCCTCAGCTTCGAGGAGGCGGGCGACCGCACGCGGATCGTGATGCGCACCGTGTTCCCCACTCAGGCGCTCCGAGACGAAGCCGTCGAGAAGTACCACGCGATCGAAGGCGGCCAGCAGACCCTGCGCGGTCTGGCGGCCTACGTCGCCGAGATCTCGCAGACCGACCGATAGCCAGGAGGCATCATGTCACTCGTCCGCGTGCACAACTTCTCCGTCTCGCTCGACGGCTTCGGCGTCGGCGAGGGCCAGCGTCTGGAGGCGCCGTTCGGGCACGCCGGACACCGGCTGCTCGAATGGGCCGTTCCGACGCGCACCTTCGCCGCGATGGGGTTCCACGGCGATCAGGAGGGCACGGTCGGCGTCGACGAGGCTTTCGCGAGCCGGTGGAACACGGGCATCGGCGTGGAGATCATGGGGCGCAACAAGTTCGCCCCTCAGCCCGGCCCGTGGCCCGATGACGACTGGCGAGGCTGGTGGGGCGACGACCCGCCCTTCCACACGCCGGTCGTCGTGCTCACGCACCATCCGCGTCCGCCGCTGGAGCTGAAGGGCGGCACCACCTTTCACTTCGTCGACGCCGAGCCCGCCGACGCGCTGGCACGGGCCCGTGAGCTCGCCGGCGGCCTGGACGTGCGCATCGGCGGCGGCACCACGACGATCCGCGAGTTCCTGCACGCGGACCTGATCGACGAGATGCACATCGCCGTCGTGCCGATCCTGCTCGGGCGGGGCGAACGGCTCTGGGAAGGAGCGGAGGGGCTCGAGCAGCGCTTCCGCATCGAGGCGGTCGCCTCGCCGAGCGGCGTCGTCCATCTGACGTTCTCGCGACGATGACGGCGGCGTGGTCCCTTCGCGCCGGCCCGGTCGCATCGCGTCAGGCTCGGGCTCGCACGGGCCGGTACCGCAGGGCGAGCGCTCCCGACCGGAACTCCCGGCGGTCCACGAGCTCGAGCTCGATGCGCTCGCGCAGGCCGGCGAGGAGCGTGGGTCCGTGTCCGGCCAGGACCGGCTGCACGACGAACTCGTACTCGTCGATCAGCCCGAGATCCGCCAGCGCCAGGGGCAGCGTCACTCCGCCCGCCCACAGTCCCTCGCCCGGCTCCTCCTTGAGCCGCCGGACAGCCTGCCCCACGTCGCCTCGCACCAGCTCGGCGTTCCAGTCGACCTCGCTCAGCGTGCTCGACACGACGTGCTTCCTCGCCCCGTCGATGGCCTCGGCGAACGGGACCTCCCACTCGTTCATCCAGTCGGGCCACGCACCGGTGGCGGGCCTCCGCCACGCCGACTCCATCATCCGGTAGGTCATCCGTCCGAAGAGCAGGGCATCCGCGCGCGCCATCTCGTCGGTCCAGTAGCGCATCGACTCCTCGTCGGGCGGGAGCCCCGCCTCGTGATGGCAGCAGCCGTCGAGCGTGACATTGATCGAGTATCGAAGCGGTCTCATCTCACCGATCTCCCTCGTTCGATCGAAGGCCCGGGTTCTCCCGTGTCGGGTTCACCCTAGCCGAGCCGCCCCGATCCGGTGGTGCGGAACGTGCCGCTGCACAGTCGTGCAGGACTACGGCGCGAGGGATGCCGCGAGCTGCTGGAAGTAGTTGTGCCTCGCCCAGGCGGCACGGTCGCCGATGACGTACAGCCGGCGTCTCGCGCGACTGGCCGCGACGTTGACGAGGTTGACGGTGGATGCCGCCCATGCCTTCGCACCGGGAGAGGCGGGATCGCCGCCGAGGACGAGGAAGACCACCGACGCCTCCTTGCCCTGCGCCGTGTGGATCGTGCCCGCCGTGAGTCCGGGATGGCTTCGCGAGAGCGTCTCGAGCCGGTCGGCGACGGCTCGGAACGGCGAGATCGCGATCACCTCCTCCGGAGGGATGCCGTGTTCCGAGAGGTAGGCGAGAGCCTTCTCCAGGCGGACGATCTGGTTCTCCTGAAGGTGGCTCCCGCGGGTCGGCGCCGGCTCGTCCACCCAATGGCTTCGGGCGATGAGCGGGCCGGTGGCGCTGTCGAAGGGATCCGGCTCGTCCGGATCGTCCGGGCGACGCGTGACGCCGTTCACCATGATGCCGTTGTAGGCGATCTCGTTGCAGAGGGTGAACATCGGGTCGTCGCAGCGGCGGTGCACCGTCAGCGGCGCGCTCACCCACACGCGCTGATCGCCCTGCTGAAGGGTCGTGCCGTGGCGCGACACCCGGTCGGCGAGCGTCTGCACCGACGCCTGGGGAGGCAGCCACGTCTCCGTGACCCCGTAGGCGATGGCGATGTCGCGCTGGGCCTTGTGCGGGATCGTCACGACGGGCTGCAACTGGAGCGGGTCGCCGACGGCGACCACGCGCTGCGCGCGCCAGATCGCGCCGACGGCGTGCTGCGGCGAGGCCTGACCGGCCTCGTCGACGAGGACCCATCCGATGCTCTCGGCGCCGATGTCGCCGAACATGCGCCCGAACGACGCGAACGTCGTCGAGACCAGCTGGACGACGAGAAAGAACAGCTGCCACGCTGCGAGCCGCTTCTCGGGCTCGAGGTGGCGCGGGCCGCCGCCCGCGACGATCTCCAGCGCGGCCCGGAGCCCGTCGATCACCGTGGCGGCGGTGTTCGCGAGGAAATCCTGGTGGAGCCGCATCGCGGCGAGGAACAGATCCGACCGTGCGGCGTCGAGCTCTGCGTCGAGCCAGGGGGCGCGCAGCTCGCGCGCCTCGCCGGTCCACGCCTCGTCCGGGTACGACGGCCCGACGTCCATCCTGTCGGTCTCGATCCGCTGCCGGAGGTCGGCCAGGGACGCCGACGCGCGCGCTGCTCCCTCCTCGGCTTCGGCGAGCTCGCGCCGGAGCTCGGCGGCGCGCTCCTCCTGCAGGCGGAGGCGTGTCTCCGCATCGTGCAGGGCGGTCTCCACGGCGTGCAGGCGTTCCTCGAGGGGATGCAGCGCCGCACGCCATTCGCGAACGGCGCGTCCGAACGTGAAGATCGTCTCCCACGCGCCTGGCCTGGCGCCGACATGGCGATCGCGGACCGTCGCGGCGAGAGCGGTCTCGCCGTGCGCCCGTTCGACGACGCTCCGCTCGGCGGCCACCTCCTCCTCGACGCCGTGGAGCTGAGATCGGACCCGTGCCGTGTGCTCGAGCCGGCTCCGCTCGGTCTCGATCGCCTGCGGGAGCCGGCCCCAGCGCTCCTGGGCCTCTCGTCGCCTCGCCAGCAGCGCGTCGACCCGCTGCTCGGCCCGCGCGAAGTCGTCACGCGCGTCTTTCCAGCTCTTGTGCGGAACGGTCCCGTCACGCCACTGAACGAGACGGGTCTGCATGCGCGGCGGGCTGTCCGGCACCGGCTCTCCCGTGCGCGGATCCTTCTTGTCGAACCAGAACGCCGACCGGAAGGAGCTGCGATTGCGCTTGTTGCCGAGGCGAGCGGCGACCAGTCCCCAGGCTCGGGCCTCCGGCGCGTGGCCGTTCTGCGCGTCGACGTCGGCGAGCACCTCGGTGGCGATGTCGGCGAAGTAGTCGGCCTCGTCGTGCCACCGGGAGTGGATCGCGCCCTGCGCGGGGATCTCCGCCGTCACGTTCTCGACGGCGGCGTTGTTCGCCGACACGACCACCATCTCGTAACCCGTCAGTTCGGGCCGCAGCTGGCGCACGGCCCGGCGATGCCCGTCCCCCGAGGTCCACAGGTGGGTCGTCGACGTGAACGCGTCCTCAGAACGGGCGAGCGACGCCAGCCGCCGAGCGCGTTCGACGACGTTGCCGGCGAGGACGTCGCGCAGCATGGTGGTCTTCCCCGTGCCCGGCGGACCGTTCACCCCCATCAGCCCGCGAGCGGGCGCCACGTCGGCGAGGGCGTGGTTCACCGCGAACTGCTGCCGCAGCGAGAGACCGTGCGCCGGGTCGGAGGGCCAGCGTCCCTTCGGGAGACGCTCCACCGCCACACCGCGGTCCGCCGCATCCCGGGTTCGGATCACATCCACGCGCTCGGCACGATCGAGGGCGCCGTCGGTCGTCAGGTAGCTCGCGAAGGCGTCGCCCATGCGACGACCGCCGACGACCTCCTCCCGGACGGCGGCGAGATCGTCCAGGAAGAAGCTGTTCAGGAAATCGGCGTCGCCGGTCTCATCCGCACGCTGCAGCGAGACCGCCACGGACTGGACGACGATCGTCTCCGTCGCGAGGCGAGGACGGCCGGCGACGCCCGCGACGGTCTGCGCCGTGCGCATCAGCGTCACGAGCGATTCCCCGTCCTGCGCGAGAGGCGTGTCTATCCCCGCTGCCTCGCGACGACGCCCCTCGTGCTCGTCGACCGCTTCGAGCAGGCGCTGCTGGGCCGCCGGGAACCCGTCCGCCCACGCGCCGCCGCGCGCGCCGAGCGTCTCGATCCGTCCCACGCCCCACAGCGCAGAGGACAGAACCGCGGAGTCGGCCGCCAGCCGCCCGCCGCCGTCGACCAGAAGCCCGGCGCACGCGCTTCGCCCGGCGGGGCGCTCATCGTACGCGTCCCTGTCCTCGCCGAAGGCCTCGTGCAGGCTCTCGTAGGTCGCTTCGAGGTCGTAGACGCCGAGATAGACGGTGTGCTGCCAGACCCGTCTCGTCTTGCCGACGGGCTCCGGCGGCCGAAGCGCGTCCCACGGCAGCGGATCGCCGGGCCTCCATTCGACCACCTGCCGGTCCCCGGATCGGACTGCTCGCGGGGTGGGCTTCGGAACCCGCTGCGGGCTGAAGAGCTCGAGCATCCACCAGAATCGCAGGATGCGCTGCCGCTCGTCTTCCGTTTCCGTCTGATCGGGCCTCATGGTTCAATGCTCCTCCCCCGCTGACAACGTGGGCAGAAGTGCGAGGAGCGATTCATGAACGCGACCCGCCTGATCGCCGCCCCGCAGCGACGACAGGGCTCCCCGGAACGCCCGTAGACCTGGAGGCTCCTGCTGAAGTATCCCGCCTGCCCGTTCACGTTGACGTACTGGGCGTCGAAGCTCGTGCCGCCCTCGGCCAGTGCCTTCGCGAGCACGGCGCGCACCTCGGCGAGGAGCCGGTTCACGCTCCGCGTCGCCAGCGCCGACGCGGGCGTCTCGGGGTGGATGCGGGCCGCCCACAGCGCCTCGTCGGCATAGATGTTGCCGATGCCGCTCGCCACGGTCTGGTCGAGGAGCACGCGCTTGACGCCGCTCGCCTTGCGGGCGAGCAGCGCGCGGAACCGCTCGTCGGAGAACCCCGGGTCGAGCGGATCGCGCGCGATGTGCGCGACCTGCGAGGGCACGAGGCGCAGCTCGCTCCCCCGGCCGCCCGCGAGCCCGTCGGCACACGGTCGCAGCTCGTCGATCGCGAGCGAGCCGAACGTGCGCTGATCGGCGAAGACGACGGCGAGCGATCCGTGCGCGGGATGCAGGATGTCGATGCGCACGCGCTCGTGCCGCTCGGCCGGCGCACCCGACTCGCGCAGCAGGAGCTGGCCGCTCATGCCGAGATGGCCGACGACGGCCTCGCGCCCGCCGTCGAGCGGCATCCACAGGAACTTGCCCCGTCGCACCGCCGCCGTCAGACGTCGCCCCATGAGCGCGGACGTGAAGACGGCGGCATCCCCGCGGTGCCGGGTGAGCGCCCGCTCGTCGAGAACGCTCACGCCCTCGATGAGGGCGCCCGTGATCGCGGGCTCGAGGCCGGCCCGGACGACTTCGACCTCGGGCAGCTCAGGCACGCGCCGAGAGCTCGTGCCACAGCGCGAGCGCACCGGCCATCTCGGCCTGCTTCTTGCTCGTGCCGGTGCCCGTGCACGACGCGTCGCCGACCGACACCGTCGCGGTGAAGGTACGGTCGTGGTCGGGACCGGTCGAGTCGACCGTGTAGACGGGCGCCTCCATGCCGAGACGTGCCGCGAGCTCCTGCAGGCTCGTCTTCGGATCGATCGCCGCGCCGTAGCGGTCGGGATCGGCGAGCAGCGGTTCGACCAGCCGCAGCACGAGCGCGCTGGCGGCCTCGGGGCCGGCCGAGAGGTAGACCGCGCCGAGGATCGCCTCGGTCGCGTCGGCGAGGATCGAGTCCTTGTCGCGCCCGCCGGTGCGGTCCTCCCCGCGGCCGAGCCGGATGTACTCCCCCAGCCCGATGCCGCGGGCCACCTCGGCGAGGGCGACGGTCGACACGACGCTCGCTCGCCGTTTCGCGAGGGCCCCCTCGTCGAGCTCGGGATGGCTCGTGTAGAGGTGCACGGTCACGGCCTGGCCGAGGATCGTGTCGCCGAGGAACTCGAGTCGCTCGTTGTGGGCGATGCCGCCGTTCTCGTAGGCGAACGAACGGTGCGTCAGCGCAAGCACCAGAAGCTCGGGATCGATATCGACCCCGAGCTTCTGAGTGAGCGCAGCGTGCTGTGCAGGAGCGCCGGTCACGACGTCAGACGTCGGCGACCTTGCGGCCCTTGTACTCCAGGAACAGCTCCGTGCCCTGCGAGTCGGTGACGACCTTCGCCTGGTGCGGGCGGCTGTAGACGACCTTGCCGTTCTCGACCGTCTTCACCAGCGCGGGCGCCTCGGCCTTCCACTGCGCGCGACGCGAGCGGGTGTTCGAACGGGAGACCTTCCGCTTCGGGGGGTTACCTGCCATGACTAGCTCTTCTCTTCTTCGGCGGCGCGCACTGACGCGTCGCCTTCGTGGTCTGGGGTGTAGGCCTGCAGCGCGGCCCAGCGCGGGTCGATCGTGGCATCCGGCGCGGGAGGCTCCGTCAGCTTCTCGCCCGTCACCGGGTCGAGGCCGGGGCAATCCGGCTGACAGACCGGCTGGAAGGGAAGCGACAGGACGATCGCATCCCTGACCAGAGTTTCAAGATCCACGTGGTCGTCTTGAACCTGCAGGTCAGTCGCTTCATCCCCAGGATACCCGAACAGCTCCTGAAACTCGACTTCGACTGGCCGGACGATGTCGGTGAGGCATCGTCCGCACACTCCCGCGTACTCCGTGTCGACCTCCGCCGTCACCAGGATCCCCTCGTGCACCGACTCCAGCCGCACCCGCAGGTCGACGGGCGTCTCCTTGTCGACGGAGACGAGACCCTCGCCCCAGCGCTCGGGAGCGGGCACCGTCCGCTCCAGCTCGCGCATCTCGCCGGGACGGCGCACGATGTCGTGCGCCGAGAAGACGAACGGGCCGTTCAAGCGTGAACGGGCCATGTCAGAACCCTCGCGCGCCCGTGTCGAGGAAGCGGGCGACCGGGCCCGGCACGAACGGCGACACGTCGCCGCCGAGCGCCGCGACCTGGCGCACCAGCGAGCTGGAGACCAGCGCGTGCGACGGGTCGGGCAGGAGGAACACGGTCTCGATCTCCGCGAGATGCCGGTTCACGATCGCCATCGGGGTCTCGTAGGCGACGTCGACCTGCGAGCGGATGCCCTTCACCAGCACGCCGGCGTTGACGTCGCGCGCATAGTCGACCAGCAGCCCGACGCTCCACGAGGCGACGACGACGTTGCCCTCGATCCCCTGCTCGGTGATCGACTGCTCCAGGAGGCTCAGTCGCTGCGCGATCGGCAGCATCGCCTCCTTGCCGGGGTTGTGCACGATCAGGACGTGCAGCTCGTCGTACAGCGAGGCCGCGCGGCGGATGACGTCGAGATGGCCGAGTGTCGGCGGATCGAACGATCCCGGGACAACTGCGATCCGGTTGTTCATGGTCTCCAGCCTATCGTTGCCTCGCTGTGACTCCGCCTCCAGCCTGGACGCGCGCGGACGCGAACCGCCCGCGCTCTCGTCAGCTCCTCGTCAGCGCGGCGCGCTCGCGCTGACCCAGGCGGCGCTCGATCGCCGCGGCGAGGCCGGGATGACGCAGCAGCGCCGGGTCGTCCTGCAGCACGCGGTCGGCCTCGATGCGCGCGTACGCGATGAGATCGGCGTCGGCGACGACCCGCAGCAGGCGCAGCGAGGAGCGCACGCCCGACTGCGCGTCGCCCAGCACGTCGCCCTCGCCGCGCAGCTGCAGATCGATCTCGGCGAGCTCGAACCCGTCGGTCGTGGACGCGACCGCCTCGACGCGCTCGCGCCCGGGCGTGCCCGCGGCCGCCTCGGTCACGAGCAGGCACAGGCCCGGCAGGCCGCCGCGCCCGACCCGGCCGCGCAGCTGGTGCAGCTGCGACACGCCGAACCGCTCCGCCTCGAGGATCACCATCGTCGAGGCGTTCGGCACGTCGACGCCGACCTCGACGACGGTCGTCGCGATGAGCACGTCGATGTCGCCGCGCGAGAAGGCCTGCATGACGGCGTCCTTCTCGTCGCTGGGCATCTTGCCGTGCAGGATCTCGAACCGGACGTCGCGGTACGAGGGATGCCGGGACAGCATGTCGTGCACCTGCACGACGCCCCAGCGCGTCGCCGACTCCGACGGCTCATCGGCCTCGTCGGACGTCGACGCGTCGGCGTCGATCGAGGGGCACACGACGAACGCCTGACGGCGCTGCGCCACCTCCTCCGCGATGCGGTCCCACACGCGCGCCCACCACGCGGGCTTCTCCGCGAGCGGGGCGACGAACGTGGAGATGCCCGCGCGTCCCTCGGGCATGGTGCGGATCGTGCAGACGTCCAGGTCGCCGAACACGGTCATCGCGACCGTGCGGGGGATCGGCGTCGCCGTGAGCACGAGGACGTGCGGGGCGATGCCCTTTGCGCGCAGGCTGTCGCGCTGCTCCACGCCGAAGCGATGCTGCTCGTCGACGACGACGAGCCCGAGGTCGGCGAACGTGGTCGACGCGCTCAGCAGCGCGTGCGTGCCGACGACGATGCGGGCCTGCCCCGAGGCGACGCGCAGGGCCGCCTTTCGCCGCTCCGCGGCCGGCAGCTGTCCCGTCAGCAGCGTCGGCATGAGCTCGGGCGACAGCTGCGGGCCGAGCATGCGGGCGATCGAGCGCACGTGCTGGGCCGCGAGCACCTCGGTCGGGGCGATGAGCGCGGACTGGCCGCCGGACTCGGCGACCTGGAGCATCGCCCGGAGCGCCACCAGCGTCTTGCCCGAGCCGACCTCGCCCTGCACGAGGCGGTTCATCGGCCTCTCGCCCTGCAGCTCATCGGCGACGATGTGCCCCACCGCCGCCTGGTCGGGGGTGAGCGTGAACGCCAGATCGGCGTCGAACCTCTCCAGCAGCGCGCCCGGACGGCGCACGACGGCGGGCATCGCCCGCAGCAGCTGACGGTGCTGCAGCAGCGCGGCCTGCAGCACGAAGGCCTCGTGCATGCGCAGCGTCCGCCGCGCCGGCTCGATCTGATCGAGCGTGTCGGGACGATGCAGCCGCACGAGGGCGGTGCGCGCATCGAGCAGGCCGTGCTCGGCGCGCAGAGCGTCGGGCAGCGGATCGGGCACGTCGCCGAGGTCGTCGAGCACCGTCGCGATGCTCTTCGCGATCGTCCAGCTCGTGAGCGTGCTCGTGGCGGGATAGATCGGGATCGGACGGTTGACCCACCGCTCGGTGCTCTCGCTCGCGGCGACCGGATCGTCGAACAGCTCGTACTCGGGGTGCGCGAACTGCTTCTGATACTTGAACTCGCCGACCTTGCCGGAGAAGATCCCCCGCCGTCCCGCGATCAGCTCGTTCTTGCGCCACTCCTGGTTGAAGAACGTGAGGCTCACGGTTCCGAAGCCGTCGCCGATGACGACCTCGAGCAGGCTGCCCTTGCGCTGGCGCATGCGACGCGACGTGACCGAGATGATCTCGGCGACGATCGTCACCTGCTCCCCCACGGGCAGCGATGCGATGGGGGTGAGCTCGCCCCGCTGCGCGTGCCGGCGCGGATAGTGGTCGAGCAGGTCGCCGACCGTCTCCATGCCGAAGGCGCGCGCGAACGTCTTCGCCGTCTTCGGCCCGAGCGCGCTCTCGAGCGGGCTGGAGAGCGAGAGCGGCGGCATGCCAGCAGTCTAGGCACGGTCGCCGACATGCCCGCCGCGCGGCGACGTGCACGGCGGGCGTCGACGAGCGAGGCGGGCGATATCGTGAAGCGGTGACGAGGATCATCGCGGGCCTGGCCGGATCGCTGCCGCTGGCGGTGCCCGACGCCGGCACGCGTCCGACGAGCGACCGCGTGCGCGAGTCGCTGTTCGCCGCCCTCGAGTCCGCCGACGCGATCGCGGATGCCGCGGTGCTCGACCTCTACGCGGGGTCGGGCGCCCTCGGGCTCGAGGCCGTCAGCCGCGGCGCCGCGGCCGCCGATCTCGTCGAGAAGGCGCCGCGCGCGGCCGCGGTGGCCGAGCGCAACGTGCGCGCCGTGAGCCGGGCGGTGCCCGACGCACGGGTGCGCGTGCACCGTCAGAGCGCCGAGGCCTTCCTGCGCGCCGTCGCCGGCACGTGGTCGCTGGTGTTCGCGGACCCGCCGTACGACCTCGCGGGCGACGAGCTGCGCGGCACGCTCGAGCTGCTCGTGCCGCGGCTGTCCCCCGACGCCCTCGTCGTCGTGGAGCGCGCCACGCGCTCGCCGGAGCCCGCGCTGCCCGACGGTCTCGTCGTCGAGCGCTCGAAGCGCTACGGCGACACGACGCTCTGGTGGCTCGCGCCCGCCACCGCCCCCTGACCGCGACATCCTCCGCCCGGCACCCCCCACGCCCCGATCGTGAGGCGGGGATGCCGGTGGAAGGCGGCGACGAGGCGTTCAGCCGCGGTGGGCGTCCCAGTCGCGATAGGGGTCCCAGCCGGTGCGCCCCGTGGCCGGGAGGCCGCCGATCGTGACGGCGGCATCCGTCAGGGGGTGCACGCTCCCGAGGGGGCGGAAGCCGTCGGGCAGGGCGACGTCGGAGGGGAAGCAGGCCAGGAGCGCGTGGTCCTCGCCGCCGTGCAGGGCGTCGTCGTCGAGGCCGGGCGGGAGGTCGACCGTGACGCCCGACGCCTCGGCCAGACGCGTCGCGTCGAGCAGCAGGCCGTCGGAGACGTCCATGAGCGCCGTCGCTCCCGCCGCCGCGGCGATCGGGCCGAGCGCGACCGGCGGATGCGGCCGCAGCTGCACGTCGAGGTCGCGCCGCTGCGCCGGCGACAGCTCGTCGCGTCGCACCGGCACGGGCTCGCCCGCGGCATCCCGGAAGAGGTCGAACAGCACGCGCAGGCCGCGGCTCGCCGCGCCGAGCTCGCCCGCGACGGCGACCACGTCGCCGGGCCGGGCGCCCGACCGCAGCACGGGCTCGACGCCGTCGAGCACGCCGAGGGCCGTGACCGCGATCGTGAGCGTGTCGGACACCGTGAGATCGCCCCCCTCGACGGCGCACCCCGGCGCCAGCAGCCGGCACGCGTCGCGGAGTCCGCGGGCGAGGTCTTCGACGAAGCCGATCGTGGTCTCGGGGGGCAGGGCGAGCGCGACCACGAGCGCGATGGGACGCGCTCCCATCGCGGCGACGTCGGCGAGGTTGACGGCCGCCGACTTGAACCCGAGGTCGACGCCGCTCGACCACGCGAGCCGGAAGTCGGGACCGTGCACGAGGGTGTCGGTCGTGACGACGATCCGCCCGCCCGGGGCCGCGAGCACCGCGGCGTCGTCGCCCGGCCCGACCTCGGCGTCCGACGGCCCGAGCACCGCGAGGATGCGACGCAGGATCGCCCCCTCGCTCAGGCTGCCGACGGTCTGCTCGCGTTCTGTGCCCACACGTCCACGGTAGCCTTGAACCGTGCCCCGACCCCGCCTCGCCGTCGTCTCGCTGTGCGCGCTCGTGCTGGCCGGAGGGCTCACGGGCTGTGCGGGAACCGTCGCGATGACGCCCGCCGCCGACGCGAACGACCCCGACTGCGCCGCCGTCACGGTGCGCCTGCCCGACACCGTCGCGGGACAGGAGCGCCGGTGGACCGACGCCCAGGCGACCGGGGCGTGGGGCGCGCCCGCGACGACGGTGCTGCTGCGCTGCGGCGTCCCCGAGCCGGGCCCCTCGGCGCTGCCGTGCGAGACCGTCGGCGGCACGGACTGGATCGTCGACGACTCGGAGGCGCCGAACTACCGGTTCACGACGTACGGCACCTCGCCCGCCGTCGAGGTGTATCTCGACGGCGAGCTCGTTCCCGGCCGCACCGCGCTGGACGCGCTCGCATCGGCCGTGCTGCTGCTCCCCCGCACCGACCGCTCATGCAGCGAGCGCCCCTCCACCTGAGAGCTCTCCTCTCTCTCCCTCCCCCCGGGCGAGCACCCCCCTGCCCACGAGGGTGCCAGTTATTGTCGCGAGGGTGCTTCCAGCCGTGCGGCGAGAGCACCCTCGCCGAGACAACTGGCACCCTCGCCGAGATAGCTGGCACCCTCGCGAGGGGGGTGGGGGGATCGTCGTTCGTGGGGAGGGCTCAGAGGGCGGCCTCGATGAGCTCCGTCACGAGCTCTTCGTACGTCATGCCCGACGCGATCCAGCACTTCGGGAACATCGAGATCGGCGTGAAGCCGGGCATCGTGTTGATCTCGTTGACGTAGAACTCCGTGCCCGTGTAGAAGAAGTCGACGCGGGCGAGCCCCTGCCCGCCCACGGCCTCGAAGGCGCGGGCGGCGATGCGCTGCATCTCGGTGAGCTCGCCGTCGCGCAGCGGCACGGGGCAGACCAGCTCCACGCCGGGCACGCCCAGGTACTTCGCCTCGAAGTCGTAGAACTCGCGTCCCGTCACGACGATCTCGCCGGCGAGGCTCACGCGCGGGCGCCCGCCGTCGCGCGCGGGCAGCACGCCGCACTCCAGCTCGCGGGCCGTGACGCCCTGCTCGACGAGCACCGTGGCATCCTCGGCGAAGGCGATGTCGAGCGCCGCGTCGAGATCGTTCCAGTCGGCGACCTTCGAGACGCCCACGCTCGACCCGGCGCGCGCCGGCTTCACGAACACCGGCAGGTCGAGCGAGCGCAGACGTCGCTGCCACAGCTCGGGATCGGCGCCGAGATCGGCACGCGTGACGGTCACCCACGGCACGACGGGCACGTCGGCCGCCTTCAGCACGTTCTTGGTCGTGTGCTTGTCCATCGCGATCGCCGACATCAGCAGCCCCGCACCGGCGTAGGGGATGTCGAGGAGCTCCAGGAAGCCCTGGATCGTGCCGTCCTCGCCGAACCGGCCGTGCAGGATCGGGAACACCACGTCGACGTCGCCCAGCGACTCGATCGAGCCGTCGGCCCGGCGCACGCGCAGCTCACGGGTCGTCGCGCTCTCCGGCCACAGCACGCGCGTGCCGTTGTCGACGACCTCGGGCAGGCGCTGCGGATCGAGGGAGAACTTCGCCGGATCGTCGTCCTCCAGCACGAAGGCGCCGTCCCGCGTGATGCCGACGGGGATCACGCGGAAGCGATCGCGGTCAATGGCCCGCAGCACTCCCCCCGCTGTTGCGGAGCTGATCGAGTGCTCGCTGGAGCGTCCGCCAAAGAGCAGCACCACCGCCGGTCTGGTCATTCTGAGTCCTCTCGCCCTTCGGCTTGTCGTCGTCGGTCGTCAGGTGAGGTGCGATGTCACGAGGGTTCATTGCGCCGTCGAGCACCATCTTGACCTGCTCGACGATGGGCATCTGCACGCCCGCCTCGCGGGCGAGCTGCAGCACGGGCGCGACGGATGCCAGCCCCTCGGCGGTCTGGTCCATCTGCTTGATCACGTCGGGGAGGCTCAGCCCCTGCCCCAGCAGGCGGCCCGCCGTGTTGTTGCGGCTCAGCGGCGACTGGCACGTCGCGATGAGGTCGCCGAGCCCCGCGAGGCCCTGCAGCGTCTCGGGCTGGGCGCCCTGCGCGACGGCGAAGTCGGTCATCTCGACGAGACCGCGGGTGATGATGGACGCCTTGGTGTTCTCGCCATAGCCGACGCCGTCGACGATGCCGATCGCGACGGCGATGAGATTCTTCAGCACGCCGCCGAACTCGGTGCCGATGACGTCGTTGTTGACGAACGACCGGAAGTACGCGTTGCGGGCCCGCAGCGCGACGGCCTCGGCCGTCTGCGGGCTCGTCGAGGCGATGACCGCGGCGGTCGGCTGCTCGCGCGCGATCTCCAGGGCGAGGTTCGGCCCCGATGCGACCGCGATGCGGTCGGGGTCGCAGTGCAGCTCCTGCTCGAGCACCTGGCTCATCCGCAGCCCCGTGCGCCGCTCGACGCCCTTCATCAGGGAGATGATCGGCACCTCGCTCTTCGCGACGAGCGGGCGGACGCCCTTGAGGTTCTGCCGCAGCGCCTGGCTCGACACCGCGATGTAGATCTGCGTCGCGCCGTCGAGCGCCTCGGACAGGTGCGGCGTCGCGGTCATGCGCTTGGGCAGGTTGATGCCCGGCAGATACTGCGTGTTGCGGTGCGCCTCGCGGATCTCGTGCGCCAGCTCGGGACGGCGCGCCCACATGACGACGCGGGCGCCGCCGTCGGCGAGCACCTTGCCGAACGTCGTGCCCCAGCTGCCGGCGCCGATCACCGCGACCTTGGCTCCGTCGCTTCCCCTAGGACTCAAGGCGTCCCGTCTCCTTCTGCCCGTGGTCCGATGGGTTCCATCGCTGGGCCGGCGGCTCCGCGTCGCGCAGGCGTCCAAGCAGGCCGGAGATGTCGGCCATCACGGCGTCGGTCGCGGCCGCCGACTGCGCGGTGCCGGCGAACGCCGAGAGGTCGGTGGGCGGGCCGAGCAGCACGCGCACGCGGCGGCGCAGCGGCCACAGGCGCAGCTTGCCGTAGCGCGGCAGGATCTGCTGCACGCCCCACGTCGCCACGGGGATGACCGGGATCGATCCCGCGAGCGCCAGGCGCACGGCGCCGGTCTTGCCGCGCATGGGCCACAGGTCGGGATCGCGCGTGAGCGAGCCCTCGGGGTAGACGATGACGCCGCGCCCGAGGCGCACGAGCTCCTCGGCCTGCGCGATCGTCTGCTTCGCCGACGACGCCGACGACGCCCGCGCGACCGGGACCATGCCGGTCGCCCGCAGCACCCAGCCCAGCACCGGCACGCGGAACAGGCTCTCCTTGGCCATGAACCGCGGCGCGCGGCCGAGCCGCCACGTCGCGACGGCGATGATGATGGGGTCCAGCTCGCTGTAGTGGTTGGGGGCGAGCACGTAGGGGCCCTCGGCGGGCAGGTGCTCGCCGCCCTCGATCTCGATCTTCGCGAGCAGGCCCGTCAGCGGGATGACGATCACGGCCAGCGGCCAGAACGCGCTGGGCCGCGACTTCTCGGGGCCTCCTCGCCGCGTCACCACGGCGGTCACTCCACGACGTCGAAGTCGGCGCCGAGCGCGGCGAGCTTCTCGAACAGCTTCTCGTAGCCGCGGCGGATGATGCCGACGTTGCTCACGTGTGACTCGCCCTTCGCGGCGAGGGCGGCGATCACGTAGCTGTACCCGCCACGCAGGTCGGGAACGACGACGTCCGCCCCGTGCAGCGGGGTCGGGCCGTTGATGACCGCGGCCTGCTCGAGCGCACGCCGCGCGACGCGCCGGTCGGGGCTGTCGAGCCCCTGGGGGTGGATGACGATGTCGGCGCCCATCTGGTTGAGCGCCTCGGTGAAGCCGAGCCGGTTCTCGTACACGGTCTCGTGCACGATCGACGTGCCGGCCGCCTGCGTGAGGGCGACGATGAGCGGCTGCTGCCAGTCGGTCATGAAACCGGGGTGCACGTCGGTCTCGACCATGACCGGCTTCAGCTCGGCGCCGCGGCGGAAGCGGATGCCGTCCTCCGCGATGTCGAACGTGCCGCCGACCTTGCGGAAGACGTTGAGGAAGGTCAGCATCTCCTGCTGCTTCGCACCGCCGACGAAGATGTCGCCGTCGGTCGCGAGCGCCGCGCACGCCCACGAGGCGGCCTCGTTGCGGTCGAAGATGCAGCGGTGGTCGTATCCGGCGAGCTCGTCGACGCCCTCGATGAAGATGACGCGGTTCGGCTCGTAGGAGATGATCGCGCCCATCTTCTGCAGCACGCCGATGAGATCCATGATCTCGGGCTCGATCGCCGCTCCGCGCAGCTCCGTCGTCCCCTTCGCGCGCACGGCGGTGAGCAGCACCTGCTCGGTGGCCCCGACGCTCGGATACGGCAGCGAGATGTTCGCGCCGTGCAGCCCCTGGGGCGCCGACAGGCGGATGCCGCTCGGCAGCTTCTCGACGACGGCGCCGAAGGCGCGGAGCGCGTCGAGGTGGAAGTCGATGGGACGGTCGCCGATGCGGCATCCGCCGAGGTCGGGGATGAACGCATGGCCGAGCAGGTGCAGGAGCGGCCCGCAGAACAGGATCGGGATGCGCGACGAGCCGGCGTGCGCGTCGATCTCGTCCATCTCGGCCGAGACGGCGTCGCTCGGGTCGAGCCGCAGCACGCCCTCCTCGACGTCGTCGACGTGCACGCCGTGCGCCTCGAGCAGGCTGCGCACGACGCGCACGTCGCTGATGTCGGGCACGTCGCGCAGCACGCTCGCGCTCCCGCCCAGCAGCGATGCGACCATCGCCTTGGTCGCGAGGTTCTTCGCGCCCTTCACCTCGACGCGCCCCGCGAGGGGTCGTCCGCCGCGGATGACGAGCGTGGTCCCGCCGTGGACGTCACCGTTGTTCGGTGCCGTCTCGACGCTGGGAAGTGTGTTCATTCGGAGGATCTCGCTTGCTGGTTGACGGATGCTGCGGCCGAAGCGCCCCGAGGGGCGCGTCGCACACTATCGGATGGGCAGCGTACGAGGACGCCATGCCTCGCGGCGCGCCTCGAACTCGGCGATGCGGTCCTCGTTGCGCAGCGTGAGCCCGATGTCGTCGAGGCCTTCGAGCAGCCGCCAGCGCGTGTAGTCGTCGATGTCGAACGGCACGACGAGGTCGCCCAGGACCGCGGTGCGCTCCACGAGGTCGATCGTGATCTGCACGCCGGGCTGCGCCTCGATCGCGGCCCACAGCCGCTCCAGGTCGGCCTCGCCGATCACTCCCGTGAGCAGGCCCTGCTTGCCGGAGTTGCCGCGGAAGATGTCGGCGAACTTGGGGCTGAGCACGGCCTTGAAGCCGTAGTCGCGCAGCGCCCACACGGCGTGCTCGCGACTCGACCCGGTGCCGAAGTCGGGGCCCGCGACGAGCACGGACGCGTTCGCGTACACGGGCTGGTTGAGCACGAACTCGGGGTCCTGCCGCCAGTTCGCGAACAGCGCGTCGTCGAACCCGGTCTTCGTCACCCGCTTGAGGTAGACGGCCGGGATGATCTGGTCGGTGTCGACCGCCGAGCGGCGCAGGGGCGCCGCGACGCCGGTGTGCGTCGAGAACTTGTCCATGTCAGGCCTCCGCCCCGTTGATGCCGCTGATCGAGTACGCGGCGTCGGCTGCCGCGTCGAGATCGGCGGGACTCGCCAAGCGGCCCAGCACGGCGGTCGCGGCGGCGACGAGCGGCGACACCAGGTGCGTGCGCCCGCCCTTACCCTGGCGGCCCTCGAAGTTGCGGTTGCTCGTCGAGGCGCAGCGCTCGCCCGGCGCCAGCTGGTCGGGGTTCATGCCGAGGCACATCGAGCATCCGGCGAAGCGCCATTCGGCGCCGAAGTCGGTGAAGACCTTGTCGAGGCCCTCGGCCTCCGCCTCCAGGCGCACGCGCGCCGAGCCGGGCACGACCATGACCCGCACGCCCTCGGCCTTGGTGCGGCCCTTGACGATCGAGGCGAACTGGCGCAGGTCCTCGATGCGGCTGTTCGTGCACGAGCCCATGAAGACCGCATCCACCGGGATGTCCTTCATCGGCGTGCCGGGGGCGAGGTCCATGTACTCGAGCGCGCGCTCGGCGGCGACGCGCTCGTTCGGGTCGTCGAACGACGCGGGGTCGGGCACCGTCGCCGACAGCGACACCCCCTGGCCGGGGTTGGTGCCCCACGTGACGAACGGCTCCAGCTCGTTCGCGTCGAGGAAGATCTCGGCGTCGTAGACCGCGCCCTCGTCGCTGGGCAGCGTGCGCCAGTAGGCGACGGCGTCCTCCCAGTCCTGGCCGGTCGGCGCGTGCGGCCGGCCCTTGACGTAGGCGAAGGTCGTCTCGTCGGGTGCGACCATGCCGGCGCGGGCGCCCGCCTCGATCGACATGTTGCACATCGTCATCCGGCCCTCCATCGAGAGGGAGCGGATCGCGCTGCCGCGGAACTCCAGCACGTAGCCCTGGCCGCCGTTGGTGCCGATCTTGGCGATGACCGCGAGGATGATGTCCTTCGCGCTCACGCCCGGCTTCAGCTCGCCCTCGACGGTGATGGCCATGGTCTTGAAGGGCTTGAGCGGCAGCGTCTGGGTCGCCATGACGTGCTCGACCTCGCTCGTGCCGATGCCGAACGCCATCGCGCCGAACGCGCCGTGCGTGCTCGTGTGCGAGTCGCCGCACACGACCGTGATGCCGGGCATCGTCAGGCCCAGCTGGGGGCCCACGACGTGCACGATGCCCTGCTCGGCGTCGCCGAGCGAGTGCAGGCGCACGCCGAACTCCTCGGCGTTGCGGCGCAGCGTCTCGATCTGCGTGCGGCTCGTGAGGTCGGCGATCGGCTTGTCGATGTCGAGCGTCGGGGTGTTGTGGTCTTCCGTGGCGATCGTCAGGTCGAGCCGCCGCAGCGGCCGTCCCTCCGCGCGCAGACCGTCGAAGGCCTGGGGGCTGGTGACCTCGTGCACCAGGTGCAGGTCGATGTAGATGAGGTCGGGCTGGCCGTCCTCGCCCTTCACGACCAGGTGATCGTCCCAGACCTTCTCGGCCAGGTTGCGGGGGCGATCGGGGATCTGCGTTGTCATGTCTCTCGTGCTCCTGTGGGTCGGATGTGCCCGCGCCAGACTCCGCGACGAGAGGGGGCTCAGAACGAGGTCCCGTCGCGGCGGCTAAGGAGGAGGCGCGCGATCCGCATCCCACGATTCTAACACCGCGCCCGCTGGGCGCCCCCAAACCGCCCCCGCGGCTCAGGCGTCGTCGGAGCGCGGGGCGATCTTCGCCTCGGGACCGCGGCGCGCCTCGCGCGCCGATGCGATGAGGCTCGCGACGGTCGCGACGGTCATCGAGACCACGATCACGAGCAGCGACGTCCAGGTGGAGATGTCGGGCACCCACGTGATGTGCTGCCCGCCGTTGATGAAGGGCACCTCGTTCTCGTGCATCGCGTGGAAGATGAGCTTCACGCCGATGAACGCGAGGATGAAGGCGATGCCGTAGTGCAGGTAGCGCAGCCGGTCGAGGAGCCCGCCGAGCAGGAAGTACAGCTGGCGGAGGCCCATGAGCGCGAAGATGTTCGCGGTGAACACGATGAACGCGTTCTGGGTGATGCCGAAGATCGCCGGGATCGAGTCGAGGGCGAACAGCAGGTCGGTCATGCCGATCGCGACGAACACGATGACCATCGGCGTGAAGATCTTCTTGCCGTTCACGACGGTGCGCACCTTGGCGCCGTCGTAGTCGTCGCTGATCGCGACCCGGCGGCGGATCATCCGCACCAGGAAGCCCTCCTTCTGCTCCTCGTGCTCCTCGCCGGGGAACGCCTGCTTCCAGGCGGTGTAGATCAGGAAGGCGCCGAAGAGGTAGAAGATCGGCAGGAAGTTCTCGATGATCGCGGCGCCCAGCAGGATGAAGATGCCGCGCAGCACGAGCGCGATGATGATGCCCACCATCAGCACCTTCTGCTGGTACTGCCTGGGCACCGCGAACTGCCCCATGATCAGCACGAACACGAAGAGATTGTCGATCGACAGGCTGTACTCGGTGAGCCAGCCGGCGACGAACTGGCCGGCGAACTCGCCGCCCGCGAACATCCACAGCAGCCCTGCGAAGATGAGCGCGAGCACGACGTAGAACACGACCCACAGGGTCGACTCCCGGGCCGACGGGATGTGCGGGCGCTTGATGATGAGCAGGAGGTCGATGATGAGGATGGCGACGAGAACGACCATCGAGCCGATCTCGAACCAGACGGGGAGGTCCATGCAGGCCTTTCGGAGGGTAGGGAGAATTCCCGAAAGTCTCTCCCCCGCTCGCGCGGCGCGCACCCGGAGCGCAACGATGGAGCTCGTGATGACGGGTGCGCGAGGACGGGATACTCCCTCTCGCTCTGAGAAGAATACAGGGGATGCGGTGTGCGGGATGACCCGTGAGACGTTTCTCTCTTTGATGACACTGAGCAGTCGAGAGACGATGAGGACGGCAACGATGAGGACGGCATGAGCGAGACGGCATCCCCTCCCACTGACGCGGAGCTCGTCGCGGCCGCCGCGGGCGGCAGCGAGCACGCGTTCCGGCGGCTGTATCGCGCGTACGTGCGGCCGGTGTACTGGATCGCGCACGGGCTCCTGGGCAATCCCGCGGATGCCGAGGAGGTCGTGCAGGAGACGTTCCTCGCCGCGTGGCGCAAGCTGCCCGGGCTGGAGCTCGCCGGCGAGTCGCTCCTGCCGTGGCTCGTGACGATCTGCCGCTTCCAGAGCGCCAACAGGGTGCGACGGCAGATCCGCGATCGCGAGCACACCGCCGGCGCCGTGGAGGAGACGCTTCCCGCGACCGTCGACGTCGAACGGCAGGTCGTCGACGGCCTGCTCGTCGACGCCGTGCTCGCCGAGGTCGGCGCGCTCAGCACGCTGGACCAGGAGATCTTCCGCCTCTGCGCGGCCGAGGGCTACGCCTATCACGCGGCGGCCGAGCAGCTCGGGGTGTCGCACGGCACCGTTCGCAATCGTCTCTCCCGCATCCGCACCCGGCTGCGGACCACGATCGACTCGGAGATGACATGAACGACAGGACCATCGCGCTGCCGCCGCTGAGCGAGGCGCGCATCGATGAGATCGAAGACGCGCTCTTCGACCGGATCGCCCGTGACGACGCCGCACGCCGATCCGCAGAGACCCGCCGCACGCGCCGTCGTGGCCGCGCGTGGGCGGGCGGGCTCGCCGCGGCGGGCATCGTCGCCGTGGCCGCGTTCATCGGCCCGCAGCTCGTGTCGGGCGGGATCTCGGGCGGGATGTCGGCCGACAGCAGCGCCGCGGAGTCGGCGCCGATGCCGGCCGACGGCTCGTCCTTCATGGGCGGGAGCGGGCTGAGGGAGAGCAGCACGAGCGACTCGCTGGCGGTCGACCCGGAGCTGCCGCAGAGCATCGACGGCGTCAAGGCCTCGGAGCTGGTCGAGGCCGACGCGCCGCGCGAGGTCATCGTGACCGCGAGCGCATCGGTCGAGGTCGATGACATCGACACGGCGCTGGAGGCGATCCAATCGGCCGTGACGAGCCGCGGAGGCTTCGTCGAGAACATGAGCGTGGGCGACGGCGGCTCGCCCGTCTACGACTCGGGCGCCTACGCGCCCGACGTGTACTCGGCGCCCGCCTCGTCGCACGCGTGGATCACGGTGCGCGTGCCGTCCGATGTCCTCACCGAGGTCAACACCCAGCTTCGGGAGATCGGCCGGGTCACCGCGTCGCAGATCGACCGCAACGACGTCACGACGCAGGCGATCGACCTGCGCGCGCGCGTCGCCTCGCTGGAGGCCTCCGTGGAGCGGCTCACGACGCTCATGGGCGAGGCGGGCTCGACGGCCGACCTGCTCGCCGCCGAGAGCGCGCTGTCGCAGCGGCAGGCCGAGCTGGACTCCTACCGGCAGCAGCTCACGTACCTGGAGGGTCAGGTGCAGCTGTCGACCCTGTCGATCTCGCTGAGCACGCCCGCTCCCCCCGTGAAGGCCGACCCGGCCGGCTTCGGCGACGGCCTCGCGGCCGGCTGGAACGGCTTCGTCGCCACGGTGAACGGGATCGTCATCGGCCTCGGCTTCCTGCTCCCCTGGCTCGTCGCCGCCGCCGTCGTGCTGTTCATCGTGATCGCCGTCCGCCGCGTCCGCCGCGCCCGCCGCACGGACACGAAGGACACCGCCGCACCACCGCTGGCCGAGTAGCCCGCGGGGGGTGGCCCGACCACCCGGCCGACAATGAACAAGCCCCCGCTCTGGAGAGCGGGGGCTTGTTCCGTTGGTGACCCCAGCGGGATTCGAACCCGCGTTACCGCCGTGAGAGGGCGGCGTACTAGGCCGCTATACGATGGGGCCTCACCGTGTTGCTCCGCCCTGCGGGGCAACCGTTACATCATGCCACAGCTCTTCACGCTCCGCAAAATCGGACGGGCATCGCGCCGCTCGGGCGCCGCTTGCCACCGGCGTGCGTCGCGCGGTTGACTGGTCGCATGCGCGTCACGAAGCATGAACACGCCTGCCTGCGCCTCGAGCAGGGCGGCAGCACCCTCGTCATCGACCCCGGCGACTTCACCCCGCCGCTGCACGGCGTGCAGGCGCTCGCGGGCATCGTGCTGACCCACCAGCACCCCGACCACTGGACGCCCGAGCACCTCGACCGCCTGCGTCGCGACGCCCCTGAGGCGCCGATCTTCGGCCCCGCGGGCCTCGCCGCCGCGGCCGCCGGTCATGACGTCACGGTCGTGCACGCGGGCGACACCGCCCAGGCGGGGCCGTTCGCCCTGCGCTTCTTCGGCGGGCGGCACAACGTCATCCACGAGTCGATCCCCGTCATCGACAACGTCGGCGTGCTCGTCGACGACGTCTTCTACTATCCCGGCGACTCGTACGCGGTGCCCGAGGGCGTCGACGTGCAGCTGCTGGCGGCCCCGATCGGCGCTCCGTGGCTGAAGATCGGCGAGGCGATGGACTTCGTGCTCGCGACCCGGCCGCGCCGCGCGTTCGGCACGCACGACATGGGCCTGTCGAGCATCGGCCTCGGCATGCACCGCGATCGCCTGCGCTGGGCGACCGAGCAGCACGGCGGCGAGTTCCTCGCGCTCTCGGCGGGCGACAGCACCGAGGTCTGACGACGACGGAAAGGCGGATGCCGCGGGGTCTCCCCCGCGGCATCCGCCTTGTCCCGGTGCTGGATCACCGTGCGGTCACTCCGCGTCGTGGTCGGTCTCCAGGAACGCGACGAGCTTCTCGAGCGCGGCGTCGGCGCCGTCGCCCTCCGCCTTGAGGGTGACGACCGTGCCCTGCGTGGCGCCGAGGCCCATGAGGCTCAGGATGCTGCCGGCGTTGAGGTCGGGGCCGCCCTCGACGGCGATCGTGACGGGCACGCCCGTCTCCTGCACCGCCTGCACGAACAGCTTCGCGGGACGAGCGTGCAGACCCGAGCTGCTCGCGACGGTGGCCGTACGTTCTGCCATGGTGTTTCTCCTTTGTGTGTGGTCGATGTGTGGTCGGACTCAGGCCGGAACGGCGACGGCTGCCGCCTCGACGGGCTTCTTGCGCACCCACGCCTTGAGGGCGATGATAGCCAGCGCCGAGACGACCGTACCGGCAGCCAGCGCGACGAGGAAGCCCCATACCGGGCTGATCGCGAAGAACACGAAGATGCCGCCGTGCGGCGCCCGCGACTCGACCGCGAACGCCATGCTGAGCGCCCCGGTCAGCGCGCCGCCGATCATGGACGCCGGGATCACGCGCAGCGGGTCGGCCGCGGCGAACGGGATCGCGCCCTCCGAGATGAACGATGCGCCGAGCAGCCACGCCGCCTTGCCGTTCTCGCGCTCGACGGGCGTGAAGAGCTTGCGGCCCAGCACGGTCGAGGCGAGCGCCATCGCGAGCGGCGGCACCATGCCCGAGGCCATGACGGCGGCCATGATGAGGTACGGCGTGTTGTTCCCCGCGGTGGCGGCGCCGAGCCCCACGGCGGCGAACGAGTAGGCGACCTTGTTGACGGGGCCGCCGAGGTCGAAGCACATCATGAGGCCCAGCAGCGCGCCGACGCCGACGATCGCGCCCGTCGCGGCGAGGTTGTTCAGCCCGTCGGTCATCGCGACCATGAGCGACGCGATGGGACGCCCGAGGAACAGCACCATGAGCCCGGATGCCACGATCGAGCCGATCAGCGGGATGATCACGACCGGCATCAGGCCGCGCAGCCAGCGCGGCACGTCGAACGTGCCGAGCCACCAGGCGATGAAGCCCGCGAGCAGACCGCCGATGATGCCGCCGATGAAGCCGGCGCTCATCAGGTTGGCGACCGCGCCCGCGACGAAGCCCGGCGCGATGCCGGGACGGTCGGCGATCGCGAACGCCACGTATCCTGCGAGCACGGGCACGAGGAAGCCCATCGACGTCGAACCGATCATGAAGGCGACAGAGCCGAGGTACTGGCCGATGCCGCCCGCCGGAAGATCCCACAGCGAGTTCTGGATGATGACGTTCGCGGCCTCGTCGGTGACGTCGAAGCCGCCGAGCAGGAAGCCCAGCGCCATGAGCAGGCCGCCGCCCGCGACGAACGGGATCATGTAGCTCACGCCCGTGAGCAGCCAGCGCTTGATGCGCGCGCCGACCGACTCCGCCTCGGTGGGAGCGGAGCTCGACGCCGTCGCCGAGCCGCTGACGCGCTCGGCGTTGGGGTCCTTCGCCGCGGCGATCGCCTTGCCGATCAGCTCGGCGGGGCGCTCGATGCCGGCCTTCACGCCCGCGCGCACGACGGGCTTGCCCGCGAAGCGCTCGGGGGTGCGCACGTCGACGTCGACGGCGAAGATGACGGCATCCGCGGCATCGATCACCGCCGAGTCGATGGCCTTGTATCCGCTGGAGCCCTGCGGCTCGACCGTCAGCTCGATGCCCTGCTTCTTGCCCTCGGCGGTGAGCGCGTCGGCGGCCATGAAGGTGTGTGCGATGCCCGTGGCACAGGCGGTGACCGCGACGATGCGGGCGGGCCGGCCGTCGACCTGCACGCCCGCGTCGGCGGGAACCGCGGCGACGGGGGCCGCTGCGGCCTCCTCGGCCGGCGCGGCCTCCTCGATCTCGCCGACGGCGACGCGCACGAGGTGCACGACGTCCTCGGGCGTCGCGGCCTCGCGCAGCCCGGTCGTGAACTCCTCGCGCATGAAGGCGCGGGCGAGCTTCGACAGCACCGCAAGGTGCTCCTCGGCCGCCGTGTCGGGCGCCGCGATGAGGAAGACGAGGTCGGCCGGTCCGTCGAACGCACCGAAGTCGACGCCCGGCTTGAGACGGGCGAACGAGAGCGACGGGGTCGTGACGGCGGGGCTCTTGGCGTGCGGGATCGCGATGCCGCCCGGCAGGCCCGTCTCGTCCTTCTCCTCGCGCGCCCAGGCGTCGGCGGCGAGGGCGGCCGCGTCGGTCGCACGGCCCTCGCCCGCGACGCGCGCGGCCAGGGCCTCGATCACGGCCCGTTTGTCGCCGCCGAGCGGTTCGTCGAGACTGACGAGCTGCGGAGTGATGATGTCTGCCACGGTGACCTCCTGTGGTCGTGGGGGTTTCAGAGGGAGAGGGCGCGCACCGGAATGTCGCCGGAGGGAAGATCGGAAGCCGTCGGGGCCTGGGTGCCCTCGAGGGATGCGGCGGCGGAGCCGTAGCGGATGCCGCTGCGCACGCACTCCTCGGGCGTGGCGCCCTCGGACCGTGCGAGGACGAAGCCGGCGAGCGAGCTGTCGCCCGCGCCCACCGTGCTGCGCACGCGGATGGGCGGCGGCGTGCCGAACCAGGCGCCGTCGGCGGTGACGAGCACCGCGCCCGCGCCGCCGAGCGTCACGAAGGCCGCCGCCACGCGGTCGGGCACGAGCTCGCGGGCGACGCGGTGGACGGCATCCGCCAGGTCGCTCTGCGGGTCGAGCGCGACGCCGGCGAGCTCCGCGAGCTCCTCGTCGTTGGGCTTGATGAGGTCGGGGCGCGCGCGGTCGACGACGGCGTGCAGGGCGGGACCCGACGTGTCCACCGCGATGAGCGGAGCCGCGTCGCCCCACTGCTCGCGCACGGCCTCGATGACGGTGACGTAGAAGTCGGAGGGCGCCCCGGGCGGCAGCGAGCCGGCGATCACGAGCCAGTCGGCGTCCTCGACGGCGGCGACGGTCTCGTCGACGAGCCGGTCGAGCTCGACGGCGCCGAGCGCGACGCCGGGCAGGTTGAGCTTGGTCGTCACGCCGTCGGAGTCGACGATCGCGAGGTTCGCGCGCACGTTGCCGCGCACGCGCACGGGGCGCACGGCGAGTCCCGTCGTGCGCAGCACGGTGGCGAACGGGTCGGCGTCGTCGAGCGGGAGCACGGAGACGACCGCGCGCCCGGCGCCCGCGAGCACGCCGGCGACGTTGATGCCCTTGCCGCCCGCGTCCTCGCGGAGGGAGCGGGCGCCCTGCACCTCGCCGACGCGCAGCGGCGCGGCGAGCGTCACGGTGCGATCGAGCGACGGATGCGCGGTGAGAGTGACGATCATGGGGTCCAGACCTCCGCTTCGGATTCGATGAGCGCCTGCGACAGGGCGGCGTCGGGGGCACGATCGGTGACGAGCACGTCGATGTCGGCGAGCGGCGCGAACGACACGAGCAGCTGCTGCCCGAACTTGCTCGAGTCGCTCAGCACGACGACGCGCTGCGCCGCGGCGACGATCGCCTGCTTCACGGCGGCCTCGTCGGGGTCGGGCGTGCTGAGCCCGAAGCGCTCGCAGATGCCGTTCGTGCCGACGAAGGCGATGTCGGGCCGCATCCGCTCGATCGTCGCGACGGTGTGGGCGCCCACGGCGGCGGCGGTGAGCCCGCGCACGCGTCCGCCGATCGCGGTGAGCCCGAGGCCGGTCACGCCCGCGAGCGCGTGCGCGATGGTCATGGAGTGCGTGACGACCTCGATGGACCGCTGCGCGACGCGCGCACCGAGCGCGTGGGCGAAGACGCCCGTCGTCGTGCCCGCGTCGAGGTAGATCGAGCCCGTGAAGCCCTCGGGCACGAGATCGAGGGCGCGCTGTGCGATGGCGTGCTTGGCCTCGCTGCCGCGCTGCTCGCGCTCGGCGAGGGAGAACTCGGCCGTGCTCACGCGGTTCGGGGCGACGGCGCCGCCGTGCACGCGGCGCAGCACGCCGCGGTCCTCGAGCTGGTGGAGGTCGCGTCGCACGGTCTCGGTGGTCACGCCGAAACGCCGCGCGAGATCGATGACCGAGACGCGACCGTGAGCGTCGATCAACTGCTCGACGATCTGCTGTCGCTCCGGCGCATACACGTTGGCCTCCTGTGGCTCGCCCACAGAATACGACCCAAACCCACACAAAACAAGACCCCTCACACTCACACGCCCCCGCATCCCTCCACCCCACCGAGACCACATCCACCGGCCGAGAGTGCATCCACCGGCCGAGAGTGCATCCACCGGCCGAGACCGCCTCTGCCACCGAGAGTGCATCTGCCGGCCGAAAGTGCATCTGCCGGCCGAGAGTGCGTCTCACGACTGCAGTCTCGGCCGGCAGATGCATTCTCGCGGGATGGACGGAGGGGGTGGATGCCGGGGTGCGCGTGGGCGCGTGGGCGCGTGGGTGGGCGGGCGTGCGCGCGGACGGGGCGGGGCGGGTCAGTGGACGAAGAGGAGGAGGGCGGCGACGACGATGAAGAGGGCGCCGAAGACGGCGTTGAGGGTGCGCTGGCCGCGCGGGGTCGACACGTAGCGGCGGAACGGGCGCGCGGCGGCGGCGAAGAAGAACCACATCACGATCACGTCGACGACCACGACCGTGACGGTGAGCACGACGTACTGCGGCACGAGCGGCTGGTCGAGCCGGATGAACTGCGGGATGAAGGCGAGGAAGAACACGATCGCCTTCGGGTTGAGCAGGTTCACCCACAGCCCGCGGCGCAGCATCGCCCACGCCCCGGTCGTCGAGCGCGACGGCTCGGCGTCGCCGGCATCCGCGCTCGGCTTCGTGAGGATGAGGCGGATGCCGAGAAAGACCAGGTATGCCGCGCCCGCGTAGCGGATCGCGTTGAACAGCACGGGCGATCCGGCCACCAGCACGCCCACGCCCGCGGCGACGATGAGCACGTGCACCACCAGCGCCAGCTGCTGCCCGATGATGCCCCACAGCGAGCGGCGCCATCCGACCGTGAGCGAGTTCGACATCGTGTTCACGGCGCCCGCGCCGGGCGTGAAGCTGATGATGATCGACGCCGTGAGCAGCGAGATCCACAGGGCGAGGCTCATGCGCGCGCCCCCGGCACGCCGGGCACGAGCCGCGGCACGAGCCGCACGAGCACGACGAGCACCACGAGCTCGACGAGCGTCTGCGTCACGACCGCGAGCGGGGCGAGGTCGAGCGCGGCGGGCAGCGCGAGTGCGAGCGGCAGCACGACGAGCGAGTTGCGCGTCACGCCGGTGAACACGATCGCGCGGTGCGCCGGCGCCGCCAGGCGCGCCGCACGGCCCGCGAGCACGCCGATCGCGGTCATCGCGATCGCGAAGAGCAGATAGACCGGCACCGTGAGCGCGAGCGCGCCGAGGCGGCCCACGACCGCGTGCACCTGAGAGGCGACGACAACGGCGAGGGTGAGCACCATCAGCGGCACCATCGCCGTCTCCCCGCCGCGCAGCAGGGCCCCTCCCACGGCGGTGCGCGCCGCGGCCTGCGTCAGGCCCGCCGCCGCGAGCGGCACGACGATCAGCACGAGGAAGGCCTCGGCGAACGGGGCCAGGTCGATCGCCGAGGCCGCCGATCCGCCCGTCATGATCCAGAGCAGGGGCGGCAGCAGCAGCATCTGCGCGATCATCAGCACCGGCGTGACGGCGAGCAGCCGCGTGCGGTCTCCCCCGGCCACCCCGGTGAACGCGATGACGTAGTCGACGCACGGCGTGAGCAGCACGAGCAGCACGCCGATGAGCAGGGCGTCGTCGTGCGCCACGACCCGCGACACCGCGAACACCACGAGCGGCGCGAGCACGAAGTTCACGACCAGCGCGACGAGGAGGAAGCGGCGGTCGCGCAGCGCCGCGCCGAGCCGCGAGAACGGCACGCCCAGGAACGTCGCGTACAGCACGAGCGCGAGCACGGGCGTGACGAGCGCCTCGGCGGGGGCCGCGACGGCGGGCACGGCCAGCCCTGCGACGGCGCCGAGCGCGAGCGCGGCGAGGTACAGCACGACCTGATGCCGTTCCATCCACTCTTGCGCACGCACTCGGACATTGTCGCGCACGCGGGCGGCGTCGCCGCGCACGCGCCGCCGCCGTCGCGCGCGGTCGGCCGGCGCTGGCGACATCCTGCCGTGGCGCGGGCTGACATCGATTAACCTAATTCGGTTTGTTAACCTCGGGGACCATGACGAACGTCGCTCGACCCCCGAGCACCACCCCGAGCACCACGCCGAGCACCACGCCGCGCGACCGGCATCCGCAGCCGCGCCATCGCATGCCGCACGAGAGCGAGCCCCAGGCCCGCACGTGGATGGGATGGCCGGCCGCGAGCTACATGCTCGACGGCTCGATCGTGCCCGTCGACGACGTGTGGGGAGCATGGGCCGCCGTCGCCGGCGCGATCGTCGACGTCCAGCCCGTGACGATGCTCGTCGCGCCCGGTCACGAGCACACGGCCCGGCGCCTGCTCCCCCGTGCCGTCGAGCTGCTCGTCGTGCCGGTCGACGACGCATGGCTGCGCGACAGCGGCCCCACGTTCGTGCGCGACACGGCGCGCGGCGACGCCCTCGCCGCCGTGAGCTGGGAGTTCAACGCCTGGGGCGGCCTGGAGCTCGCGGAGACCGCGGCCGACAACGCGCTCGCCCCGCTCGTCGCCGAACGCGCGGGCGCGACGCTCGTGCGCTCGGCGATGGTGAACGAGGGCGGAGGCATGCAGGTCGACGGCGCGGGAACCGTCATCGTGACCGAGACCGTGCAGCGCGACCCGCAGCGGAACCCGGGATGGAGCCGCGCCGAGATCGAGCGCGAGCTCACCCGCACCATCGGCGCCCGGCACGTGATCTGGCTGCCGCGCGGGCTCGCCCGCGACTACAGCCCCCTCGGCACGCGCGGTCACGCCGACATGGTCGCGGCGTTCAGCGCCCCGGGCACCGTGCTGCTGCACGACCAGCGCGACCCCGCGCACCCCGATCACGCCCTCACGCGGCGCCTGCGTGCGCAGCTCGCACGGGAGACCGACGCGGACGGCCGTCCGCTGCGCATCGTCGACCTGCCCTCCCCGACCGTGCTGCGCGACGCGGGCGGCTGGGTCGACCTCAACTACGCCAATCACGCCGTCGTCAACGGCGCCGTGATCATGGGCGTCTTCGACGACCCGGCCGACGACGAGGCCCGTGAGGTGCTGGGCGCCGCCTACCCCGGCCGCGAGCTGATCGGTGTCGACGCCCGCGCCGTCTTCGCGCTGGGCGGCGGCATCCACTGCATCACGCAGAACCAGCCGGCGGTGCAGGGGACGTAGGCGGATGCCGGCCGTGAACGCGGCAGGTCGGGTGGTGGGGCGGGGGCCAGGGCCGACCTCGGCCTCCGCCCCGGTTTCCGCCTCGCACCCTCGCTGGTCGACCACCCCACCCACCCCACCCCCGCTGGTTGAGTAGCCGCCGTAGGCGGCGTATCGAAACCCGTGTAGCGGTCCGTTAGACGGGTTTCGATACGCGCGCTGCGCGCGCTACTCAACCAGCGGGGTCAGGGGTAAGCGCGCTACTCAACCAGCGGGAGAGGAAGCGGGCGGGAGCGGAGTGCCTAGGCGAGGGACATGCCGACGAGGGAGATGAGGGAGAGGACGATGCCGGCGGCCTGCAGGCGGTTGGGGCGCTCGCGCAGCAGCAGGTAGGCGAGCGCGATCGTCACGGCGGGGTAGAAGCCGCTGACGACGGAGAGCACGGCGAGATCGCCGAAGCCGAGGCCGAACGTGAAGAGGGCGTTCGCCGTGGCGTCGAGCGTGCCGCTGAACGTCGCGAGCAGCACGGCGGAGATCAGCACCGTGCGCCGCGCGGCCGGCGAGACCGACACGCGTGCCGCGACGCCCGGCGTCTCCGCGAGCAGCGGGGCGGCCGTCGCCGGCGGCCGTCCGCCGGCGACGTCGCCGACGACGGCCGCGCCGCGCGACGAGCCCGCGAACAGCTCGGGTGCGGGCGCGCCCGAGCGCGGGTCGGCCGCACGCGTATCGATCACGATCGGGCGCCGCCGCACCAGGAGGACGGCGACGATGAGGAAGGCGACGACGGCGCACGTGATGCGATTGGCCATGAGCGGCGTGAGGCCGGCCTCGTCGACGTGGACGTTGCCGAGACCGCCGTCGAGGTAGATGTAGAAGACGCCGAGGAACGCCCCGGCGAGACCCGCCTTGACCATGTCCACCGGACGCGCCTTCGATGTGCGCGCGTCGGGCGCCGCCGCGACGAGGCCGATCGCGACGAGCCCGACGACGACCGCGGCCCAGCCGAGCGGGCTGAACGTCTCGCCCGTCGCGAGGCCCGCGAGCATCGGCACGACGGTCGACACGATCGCGACGACGGGCGACAGCGTCGTCATGGGGCCGACCGCGTAGGCGGAGTAGAGCAGCCAGATGCCGAGGCACGAGGCGATGCCGGTCGCGATGCCGCCGATCCAGGTCTCGGCGTGCCACACGCCGCCGTCGAAGGGCGCCGCGATCGTCAGGGCGAGCACGCCGGCCAGGGCGGCGACGCCGGTCACGAGCATCGCGACGATGCGCCGCGATGCGAAGCCGCCGATGAAGTCGGCCGCGCCGAAGAAGAGGGCGCTGGCGGCGCCGAAGAGGACGGCGATCATGGCAGGTCTGTCCTTCCGAGGAGAGTGAGGGGGAAGAGGATGCGGGAGGGCGCGAGGTCCGGGGCACGGCGTGCGCGTCTAGACACCGCCGCCTCCCCCTCCCCCTCCGCCTCCGCCCGAGGAGCCGCCGCCGCCCGAACCGCCGGAGCTCGACGATCCGGCGCTGCCGGAGTAGCTCGACGAGGTCTGCGCGACGAACCCGCCGACGTGACCGGCGAGGTGTGCGGGGTGGAAGCCTCCCTCGGCGACGATCCACGACGGCCGGAGGTGCTGGTAGCAGCGGGCGAGGTTCTCCAGCCACTCGCGCTCGAGGCCGAAGACGACCGCATAGGGCAGCAGGCGCTCGTACACCCGCACGACGGCGAGCTCGGCGTCGATCGCCGCGCCCGCCGGTCCGCCGGAACCGGCCGCGACGGCGATGCGCTCGGCGCCCGACGCGCTCTGCAGCATGCGCAGGCGATCGGCCTCGGCGATGCGGATGAACAGCTGCAGGCCGCGCAGATGGTCGGCCAGGTCGCGGCCCGCGGCCGTCAGCGGCCGGCGCCGGAGCGCGGCCACGACGAGGAGCACCGTGGCGACGGTGCCCGCCGAGCCCAGCAGCCACGGCGCCATGAGCCACGGCGTGCGCTCGATCCGGTCGATCAGCACGACGAGCCCGACCGTCTCGGCGGCGACGACGAGGAGGCCGAGCGCGAGGACGAGGGCGACGGCGCCGCCGAGCGTCCGGCGGAGTCCGAGCTCGACGGCCCGACGCCCCGTCTCACGGCGCCACGACACGATCCGCTCGGCGAGGGTCGTGTCCACCCGGTCGAACCAGCGTGCGGCGCCGATCGCGAAGCCCGGCGGGACGAGCATGTCCGCGAAGGTGCGCTCGGCCGGTGTGAGGCCGTGGTGCGCCAGCGCCTGGATGCCGAAGACCGGCACGCCCGGCCGCCGTCCCGCGGGTCCGGCGACAGCGCCGACGGTGAGACCGGGATAGCCGCCGAGCGGCACGACGTGCTCGAGCATGCGCGCGTTGCCGCGCACCGCGAGATCGAGCATGCCGGCGACCGCGGCGCGCCGCTGCTGACCGGCGAGGTCGGCGGCGAGGAACAGGTCGACGCCGGCGGGCGGCTCGTACTGCGCGACGATGGCGCGGCGGCGCGGCGCATCGCGCCAGAGGCTCGCGCGCAGCAGCAGGATCACGACGCCCAGCAGGGCGGCGCCGGCGGCCGGGCCGGCGGCGATCAGCGGCGCGAAGCGCTGCACGAGGCTCGGCTCCGGCTCGGCGAAGGTGCGCGGCGCGAACCCGACCGCGATCGTCAGGTTCTCGCGGGCGGCGAGGCTCTCGACCACGGCGGTGAACACCGCCGCGCCGTCGGGCTCGTCGACGCGCGCGATCGTGCAGGGGTCGCCCGACCCTTCGACGCCCTGATAGCAGGCGGTGTGACCCGTGAGGCCGGCCACGAGCTGCGGGGCGACGCGCAGCTCCGCCGAGACGCGATGGAAGGGCTGACGCCAGCCGGTGCCGTTGACGTCCCAGTAGAACTCGTCGCGCGCCGTGTCGGCGAAGAAGTGCGTCACGTCGCGCTGCGCGTACTCGATGACGTAGGTCTGCGCGCCGTGGACGAACCGCCCCTTCGGCACGGCGATCGTGAGCACGTCGAGGTCGCCGTCGGCCTCGACCGAGTAGTCGCGCGGCCGGCCCGTCTCGTCGGTCACCGCGATGATCTCCAGGTGCGTGTCGATGCCCTGGTAGTGGCTCGGGATCGCGCGGAGGATGCCGCGGTTCTGATCGTGCGCGGGGAACACCGCGACGAGCGTCTCGCGGGTCGTGAGCACCGAACGGCCGTCGGCATCGCGGTCGAGGGCGTACTCGGCGTGGAACGAGGCGAACTCGAAGTCGTCGACGCCGGCCGGGGCCGAGGCCGGGGCGCCCGTCGCCCCGTGCGCCGCCGGCGCGACGCCGACGAGCGCGAGCGCGGCGATCAGCAGGGCGGTCACGAGTCCGCCGGCGGCGCCGTGACGGCGAGGGGTCTCGGTGGTCATGCCGCCACGCTATATTAACCGGATTAGTTTATGCGTGACTCCTTTGTGTCACGGCACGCATCTGACAGGCGGCGACACGGCTACGAGGCGCGGGACGCCAGGCGGTGCTCGAGCGCCTCGATGAACGCGTCGACGGCGAAGGCGAAGACGGCGTCGGCGCGCGCGCTCCCCTTCGGGTTGGCGCGGAGCGAGGCGCCCAGCGCGTTGTCGGCGAGCTCGGTCTCGATCGGATAGACGCGCTCCGGCGCGCCGAGGTCGAGCGCACCGCCGGCGGTCAGCAGGTCGACCGTGCCGATGATGCGATACACCTCCTCGGTCGTGAAGCCGGCGTCGCTGAGCACCTCGGCGAAGTCGATGACGGATGCCAGGGGCTCCGCCGCCGTCACCTGCGAGATCATGAGGTCGGCGGCGAGCCAGGGATGCTGGCCGATCGAGTCGCGGTCGTGGCGGGCGACGTGGCGGATGACCTCCTGCCAGGTCCAGCTGCGATCGATCTTGGGCCCCTGCTCGACGTGGATCGTCTCGCGCATCAGCTCGAGCACCTCGTCGAGCCCGCCGACGTGGTTGTAGAGCGACGGCGAGGTCACGCCGAGGTGCTTGGCGAGCTGGGCCATCGTGAGCCGGCCGTGATCGTCGGCGACCTCGAGCGCCGCGCGCGCGATGCGCTCGCGCGACAGGATCGGGATCTTGGGTCTGGCCATCAGCGGCGTCCTTCTTTCTTCACAGCGTCGTTCTTCTTCACAGCGTCGTTCTCCGTGTCGTCCGCGCCCGGCGCGTCGGCACGGCCGTGCGTCGCCCACCACACGCCGAGCTCGAACCGCGAGCGCACGCCCACGGCGTCCATCAGGCGGGCGAGCTGGCGCTGCAGCGTGCGCGCCGATACGTCGAGCACCCGGGCGATGTCGTCGTCGTTCAGCCCGTGCGCGCGCAGGGCGAGCGCGCGATCGGTCGTGCCGCCCTCCAGCGGCAGCGCCAGGCCCGTCGTCCACCAGCTCTCGAAGACCTCGCCCAGCGCGTGCAGCATGAGGGGGTTCTCGGTCACGAGGGCGCCCGACACGGGGCGGCTCCCCTCGTCGGCGGAGAGCGCGGCGCGCTGGGCGGGGGCGAGCGCGAGCCACGTCGGGACCCGGGCCGACACGCGCACTCGGGCGCCCGACGCGACGAGGGCGGACACGAGCGGTCGCAGCGCGGGATCCCGCAGGGCCCCGACGCCGAGCAGCAGCCGGTGATCGGCCGGCCGCGGCTCGGACGCCCAGCTCTCGAGGTGATCGCGCACGCGGACGAGGTCGGGGATCGCCGCGCTCACGCCGGCCGCGACGCCCCCGAAGAGCTCGTCCCACCACACGTCGATGTTGCCTGCGACGAAGATCAGCGACAGCGAGTGCTCCGCGGCCCGGCTCGCCCCGTTCGCGGACGGCGCCGCGGGGACCGCCGGCCGGTCCGCGCACGTCGTCAGCGCGGCCAGCAGGTCACGCCACTCGCGCATGCGCCCGCGCGATCGGCTCAGCTCGTCGGCGACGGCGCGCGTCACCGTCGTCTCGGGGGGAACGATCTCCAGCCCGTCGCGGGCGACGCGCACGAGCCCCGCCGCCTCCAGCGCCGTGAGCGCCGGTCCGAGGTCGACGCCGGGCGGCGCGATCCGCCTGATCTGCTCGAGCGTGCGCGGCTTGCCGCGCTGCAGCCGCAGCAGCAGGTCGAGGGTGCTCCCGTCGCGCAGCACGGCCGCCATCGCGGCCGCCGCGCTCATGCGCGCCCCGCGGCCCAGGCCGCGCCGAGCTCGAACCGCGACGTGGTGCCGTAGGCGTCCATCGCGTCGGCGATGCGCCGGCGCACGGTGCGCACGCCGATGCCCAGGATCTCTGCGACGTGCTCGTCGGTCTTGCCCTCGCTGAGCAGCTCGAGCACCGACTGCCATCCGTCGGAGGTCTGCGGATAGGGCACGCCGGTCGCCCACAGCGACTCGAACAGCGTGTGCATCGCGTGCACGACGGGCGTCGCGTAGATCATCGCCATGCCCACGGGCGAGTCGGCGCCCCACGTCGTCGGCAGTGCGGTCATCACGCGCTGGTCGACGTAGAACCAGCTCGGCAGCCGCGGCGCGAGGCGCACCCGGATCCCGATGCCGACGAGCGCGTCGAGGGCCTCGCGGTCCTCCGCCCGGTCGAGCGCGGAGTGGTGGAACAGGTAGCGGATCTCGTAGCCGCCGGCGCCGAGCGCCTCCTGCAGGTTGCCGATCATCGGGATGACGTGCTCGTGGATCCAGCCCATGTCGGGCAGCACGGCGCTGGGCGTGCCCGGCGGCACGCGCGACGCGATCTCGAACCAGCGGTGCATCGCGGTGTCGGCGCCCTGCGTGATCTCGCCCTGGATCTCCTGGCCGGCGGGCGCCGCGCCGAGCTGCCAGGCGCGCGAGAGCTCCGGCAAGCCCGAGATGAGGTCGACGAGATCGCCGAGCACCCGCTGCTCGTGCTCGAGCTGGGCGGCCGCGAGCTCGCCGATGACGGTCTCGGGCGCGATGAACTCCAGGCGGCCGTCGGTCTCGACCGCGAAGCCCGCGTGGATGAGGCCGTCGATCGTGGCATCCGCGTCGGCGCGCGCCTCCCCCGCGCTCGCCTCGCCCGCGCCGAGCAGGGCGGCTGCCTCGTCGCGGCTCGTGGGGCGCACCCGCATGAGCGGGACCAGGGCGTCGGCGTAGGCGCGCACGAACGGCTGGAGGCGTCCGACGCGAATGTGATCCTGCGTTTCGGGGAACTGAGCCATCTCGGCACCTCTCGATCGATCGCCGGACACCGGCTGCGCGGGCCCGCCGCGACAGACGCTCGGTGCCAGGACGCTCTGGCAGCGTTGTGTCATGTCCTCTGGACGCCACGCATAAACTAATCGCCTTTGCTTATGGTGCCATTGTGCCCCATCGGAGCACGGATCGCACCATGCGATCGCCGACGCGCCCCAGGAGTGACCATGACCCGCCGCACGCCCTCGTCCGCCGGCGCCTCCCTGCGCGCGCGACGCGCACGATCGATCGCCGCCGCGATCACCGCGGTGCTCCTCGTCGCGACGCCCGGCCTCGGCGCGACGCCGGCGCAGGCCGCCGCGACGAGCGCTCCCGCGACGGAGGGCGCATGGGAGGGGCTGATGACCGGCGCCCTCGCGCGCACGGCGACCCTGCCCGGCGCGCAGGCCCCGGCCGCCTGGGCGATCGTCGAGCCGGATGCCGGCGACGACCTCGTCGCGGCGACGGGCGGTGCCGGGGGCGCGGGCGCCGACACGCCGTTCCTCATCGGCTCGCTGAGCAAGCCGGTGGCGGCGGCCGCACTCCTGCGGCTGGTCGACGCGGGCGCGGTGCGGCTCGACGCGGCGGTGCACGAGTACCTTCCGGGATTCCGCGCGCACGACGCGAATCCGCTCACGGTGACCCAGCTGCTCTCGCACACGAGCGGCCTGAGCACCGAGGCCGGGCTCGACGCGCGCAAGGATCCGGCCCTGACGATCGCCGAGCGCGCCGCCGGGGCCGAGGGCGTCGAGCGCGTCGACGCGCCCTCGCCGGGCTTCGCCTACTCCAACCTGAACTATGCGATCGTCGGCGCGATCGTCGAGCGGGTCAGCGGGCGGGACTATGCGGCGTTCGTGCGCGACGAGGTCTTCTCCCCGCTCGGCATGGACGACTCCTCGGCGGATCCCGCGACGGCGCAGGAGATCGCGCGCCACGGCCATCTGTTCGCCTTCGGCTTCCCGGTCGGCGTGCAGGAGATCGTGCCGGCCGGCGCCGCACCCGACGGCTACACCGTCTCGACGGCCCGCGACCTCGCGGCGTTCCTGCGGATGCTGCTGCGGAGCGGACTCGCCGACGACGGCACGCGCGTGCTCAGCGACGCCGCCGTGCACGCGATGCTCCGCACCCGGGCAGCGGCCACCGAGACGGGCGCCGCCGCGCCCGGCACCGACGGATACGGGCTCGGCTGGGGCACGGGAGGCACCGTCGAGCGGCCGATCGCGGCGCACATCGGCCGCACCGAGGGCTTCTTCGCGCACGCGCTCCTGATGCCGCAGAGCCGGCGGGCGGTCGTCGTGCTGCAGGCGGCGAACGGCCGCCTCTACGATCAGGCGGCCACCGTGCACGCCGCGGCGGCGGCTCTCGCGGGCGAGGACGCGGAGGGCGTCGGCGAGCCCGCCGCCGTGACCGCGGCGATCTTCGTCGCCTTCGGGCTCGTGGCCGTCGGCGCCGTGCCGCTCGTCGGCCTGCTGCGGAGACGGCGCGATCGGCGCGCACCGCCGCGCACGCGCGCCGAGGCGCTGCGACGCCGCGCGCTGCGCGCCGTGCTCGACATCGGGGGCGCCGTGCTCATCCTCGTGCTGTGGCCGCTCGGTGCCGGCATGATGCTCACGGGCACGCCGACGCTGGGCACGAACCCGTTCTCGATCTCGATCGAGCTGACCCTCGTCTCGTGGGCGCTGGCCGCGCTGCTGCTGGTCCGCGGCGTCCTCACCGCGACCCGCCCGTCGCGCGTGCCGCCATCCGATGCCGGGGCCGAAGACGATCACCTGCCCGAAGACCGCCGGGATGCCGAGGAGGACGACGAATGACCGAGGACACGCCCCACTACCGTCGCATCGCGCTCGCCGACGACCTGCACCTCACGTGGGACCGGCACGCCCTCACGCTGGCCACGACCCGCTGGGACCCGGGAACCTTCGTCTACGACATCGAGTACCTCACGATCGAGGCGCTGCCATCGCGCGGCGGGATGAAGGTCGTCCTGGGATCGCGCGGCGCGCACCATCGCTTCGCGGTGCTGCGCTTCGAGCTCGACGACCCGGCGTTCCGCCGGTTCGAGGCCTTCCTCGCGCCCGTCATCGCGTACCGCGATCGGCTTCGCACCTCGCTCGCGTGAGCTATCGCTACGCGATCGGCAGCTACGGCCGGCCGGTGTCGCCGCCCCGCCGGCGACTCGCCTTCGCGGTGTGCGCGCTCGTGGGCTCCGGCGCCGCCCTCGTCGGCGCCCTCGCGCTGGGGTGGGAGATCGTGCCGCCCTGGGTCGCCGCCGTGCTCTTCGCCGCCGCGATCGCGTGCGGCACGCTGTCGGCGGCGCAGGGCCGTCCGGCCGGGGAGATCTTCTTCCCGCGGTCGGACGGCACATGGGCCGACCTGGACGGGAGCCGGGTCGTCGACGCGCGCCACCTGGCGGGAGGGCCTCCGATCGGCGCCTTCGAGGCGGCGTGCACGGGCGGCTTCGCGGCGGCGAGCGTGTGCGGGAAGCGACGCTCCGGACGGTTCTCCGCGGGCACCGAGCTGCACGACGTCACCGTCCTCGTCACGGCCCCGGGTCGGCGCGCATACCGCACGCGCATCCTGCTGCACCTCCTGCCGGGCGACGACGACCGGCTCTGGCCGGGAACCGTGCTGCCGGCCGCCCGGTTCTCCGACGTCGCACCCGACATCGCGATCCTGCCCGACGACCTCGGCGACCTGCTCACCGCCGAGGAGCGGGAGCGGCTCGACGCGGTGTGCCGCGCCGCGCCGTCGCTGCGCGAGGCCGTGCACGCACCCCTCCGCGACACGCAGACGTATCGGCGGATCACCCGCGGGCACAACGAGTTCTGGACCTTCTTCTACGAGCGCCCGCACGCCGTGTGGCAGGATGTCCGCGCACGCGGCGACGGGCTGCGGTACGTGCAGATGACCGGGGTCGCGCTCGGCGCCTTCCTCGGCACGTCCGCGCTGGTCCTCCTCGCGATCGCGCTGCGGCTCGTCGTCCCCTGGCTCGACGGCGGCGTGGCGGGATGATGCATTGGCACTTGGCTGCCCCACTAAAACTAATGATATTTGCTTTACTGATCATGACGCACCCCGAACCGTGCCGACCTGAACGAAGGAGACCCCGATGAAGACGTCCCGCCCGCTCCCCCTCCTCATCGCGACGACCGCGATCGCCGTCGCGACCGTGCCCCTCGCCGGCTGCGGCTCGGCGTTCGATCTGCTCGAGGCGGCCGCGTCCGGCGGCCCGGCCGACACCGAGACGCGAGACGCCGAGACGGGCGAGATCGTCGAGGGCGGCACGACCGACGTGTTCACGATCCGCGTCGGCGACTGCCTGAACGACCCCACGACCGACGGCGAGGTCTACGAGGTGACGACGGTGCCCTGCGGCGAGCCGCACGACTACGAGGTCTACCATCACGCCGAGCTCGCCGACGGCGAGTACCCGGCCGATCTCGACGAGCAGGCCGACGCGCTCTGCATGGCGGCGTTCGCCGACTTCGTCGGCGTGCCCTTCGAGGAGTCGATGCTGGGCTTCACCTACTACACGCCCACCGTGCAGAGCTGGGTGCAGGGCGGCGACCGCGCCGTCGACTGCCTCGTCTACGACCAGGCGCTCACGACGGGCACGCTCGCCGGCACGGCCAGATAGAGCCCCGGGGACCGACGACGGAGACCCCCATGACCGCATCCCCCACAGAGCCTCCGCGTCCGGAACGCCTCGTGCCGTCGAGGCTGAAGACCGACACGGGTGCCGGGCTCGTCCAGGAGCGCGCCGGCGCGAAGACCTGGGCCGCGTTCGTCGGGTCCTGGGCGCTGCTCGCGTTCGGCGTCGTCGGCCTCTTCACGGGCGGCCTGGCGATCATGGGCGTCGGCGGGTTCTGCGCCGAGGGCGGCCCCTACGAGATCGCCGTGCACTGCCCCGACGGCACGGCGCTCGTGATGAACCTCGGCTTCCTGCTCATCGCGATCGGCGTGCTGCTCGGCATCTTCGGCGCGCGCGGATTCGGCCCGCCGGTGCACGGCTACGCGTGGAGCCTCGTGTTCGGGTCGATGGGCGTCGCGTTCCTCGTCTCGGCGTTCGCCCCGCCGGCCGGCGTCTCGGTCTCATGGCTCGTCTGCGGCATCCTGTTCCTCGCCCTCGCGCTGCTGCCGGCGCCGCTGCTGCGCATGGGATGGCCGCGCTCGGTGTTCGGGCGCCGCCGGCTCGACGGACGCAGCCTCGTGGTGCACGGGCTGCCGGTGCGCCACGCCGCCGTGTTCGCGGCGGCGTGGCTGGCGTCCGTCACGGCCGGGGCGCTCCCCGCGCTGCTGCTCGCGCAGCGGTTCTCCTGACGCATCGCGGATACCACGCCCGGCCGTCGCTCCACAATCCCCTGGGGCGACGCCGCCGATCGACCTAGCCTCGTTGTCAACCGCACATCCGTGGTTCGTACAACGGAAGGACATCGATCATGAGCTTCCTCGCTTTTCTCCTTCTCGGCCTGATCGCCGGCGCCATCGCCAAGGCGATCCTGCCGGGCAAGCACGGCGGAGGCTGGTTCGCGACCCTGCTTCTCGGCGTCGTCGGCGCGTTCGTCGGCGGCTGGCTCGGCGGGCTGCTCTTCAACGCCGACCTCGGGAGGTTCTGGTCGCTCGAGACCTGGGCGCTCGCGATCGGCGGCTCCATCGTCGTCCTGCTGATCTACGGGCTGATCACGGGACGGAACAGGAGCCGCGCCGAGTAGCGGCCCCCGTCCCCCGCGATCGCCGCCGCTCAGCCGAGCGCGGCGATCGCGGCGTCGTAGTCGGGCTCGTCCGCGGTCTCGGCCACCAGCTGCGTGTAGACGACGCGACCGTCGGCGTCGAGGACGACGACCGAGCGCGCCAGCAGTCCGGCGAGCGGGCCGTCGGCCATCGTCACGCCGTAGTCCTCGCCGAAGCCGGAGCGGAACGCCGACGCCGTGACGACGTTCTCGATGCCCTCCGCACCGCAGAAGCGGCCGTGCGCGAACGGGAGGTCCTTCGACACCGCGAGCACCACGGTGTCGTCGAGCCCCGCGGCGAGCTCGTTGAACCGGCGCACCGAGGTGGCGCAGACGCCCGTGTCGATGGACGGGAAGATGTTGAGCACGACGCGGCGGCCCGCATAGTCGCCCGACGCGACGGGCTCCAGGCCCGAGCCCACGAGCTCGAAGGCCGGCGCCGCCGACCCGGTGTCGGGCAGCTCGCCGACGGTGCTGACAGGGGTGCCGCGGAAAGTGATGTTCGCCATGCCTTCACTGTAGCGGCGGTCGCCGACGCGTCAGTCGAACTCCGCGGGCGTCTCACGCGGATACGCGCCGCCGGCGATCTTCACGAGCTGCGCGTGCGCGTACTCGCAGATGAGCGCGTGACGGTAGACCATGCGCGGCACGTCGACGTTCGAGTCCATCCACAGGCTCATGCCCGCGATCTTCCAGTGCCGGAACGTGTCGTCGTCGCAGATGAGGGCGAGGATCTCGAGGAAGGAGTCGTCGAACCTCATGGAGTGCACCGCGCGGCGGTACTCCTCCAGGGTGAGCGCCATCGAGAACGGGATGTTCATGAAGCACAGGGCCGTCTGGATGTCGAGCCTCATGAACCGCCGCACGTGCCGCTCCGCATCGAGGGGCGGGATGTCGAGCTGCGCGAAGTCCAGCGTCTCGGCGGGCACGAGCGGCGTGCCGTCGAGCGCGATGAGCACGTCGTAGACGTTGATGTCGTGCTCGACCACGGCGTTGTCGCCGAGGCACGTGAGCGCCGTGGGCCGCAGCGTGACAGGCTCCATGTCGACGGAGCAGTTGCGGATGATGAAGTTGACGAGGTTCGTCTCGACGACGAAGTGCCGGATGAGCAGCTCGACGGCGTCCGGCGCCACGAACCGGCGCAGGAACCAGATGCACAGCCGGTCCATCGTGTGCAGCGGCATCCAGCGGAACGGCAGGACGCGCTTGACCACGGAGACGACGCCAACGAGCAGGCGCGAGAGGATGCGCGCGACCGGGTACAGCCAGCGCCGCGACAGGCGCCGCTGGTCGTCGATGATCTGCCGCACCACCGATCGGTCGAGCGGCACCGACGGGTCGGAGTAGATCGCCTCCCACATGCTCGGGTCGCTGCGGACGTACTCCGGGACCCTGGGCAGCTCGGGCAGGTGCGGGAGCTTCGGCATCGTCAGCTGTCCAGCTCCTCGAGCTGCATCGCGTACAGGCGCGCGACGACCTCGGCACAGCGCACGATCTCGTCGGCGCCCGCGTCGTCGACGATGCCGCTCGTCAGGATCGCCTCGAGCGCGCCGGTGTGCTCCGCGTCGGCCTGCTGGTGGTACGTCATGAAGTGCACCTGGTCGTCGGCGAGGCCCAGCACCTCCTGGAAGCGCGCGGCCCAGCCCGCGGCGCGCTTCGCCCCCAGCCCCTCGATGATGAACATGGCGCCCATGAGCCCGACCGGGTTCGGCCGGGACGCGTAGTGGAACATGTACCCCGAGAGCGCCTCGGAGCCGATGTTCTTGCGGCCGGCGCGGATCTCGTCGAGCGTGCCGCCGACGGCGACGTAGTCGCGCTCGATCATCTGGTAGTCGCGGTGCTCCTCCTCGGCGTGGCGGATCGCGGCCGAGCGCAGCACGAAGTGGTCCATGTCGAAGCTCGACGCGGCGCGCGAGATCCAGGGCGACCCGTCGACCACCTGCTGCCGCAGGTTGAACAGCAGCCGCTTGTAGTCGTCGAGCGTCACGGTGCCCTCGGCGAGCCTGCGCAGCACGGGCACCTGATCGAGCCGTTCCTCGAGCGAGGCCCAGACGTCGGAGAGGCGCTCGAACAGCGTGTCGGTGGAGGTCGCGGTGGTCGGCATTGTGGTGCTCCTTTACAGGGCGAATTCAACTGGTCGTCGCAACACCTTGATCGTGGAGGTGTTCAGCAGTGGCGACAAAGGATTGGCTCGCGAAGACGAGCGAGGTTCCTGAGGGTGCGCGTCGGCAGTGGCGTGCGGATCGAGCGTTGCGGCCGCCGATGCGTTCGCCTGGACGACCTGAGCCCTCGCGGGCGGTGCAGCGGCAGTTCTGGTGTCTGATCGCGACGGGCATCACCTCGGCCGAGGCGGCGCTGAAGGTGGGCGTGTCCGTGCCGGTCGGGACCCGTTGGTTTCGTCACGCTGGCGGCATGCCACCGATCTCACTGGCCGAGCCCACCGGCCGCTACCTGTCCTTCGAAGAGCGCGAGGAGATCGCGCTGTTACGCGCCAAGGATGTCGGGGTGCGTGAGATCGCACGCAGGATCGGCCGCGACCCGGGAACGATCTCCCGCGAGCTACGCCGCAATGCCGCTACGCGCAGCGGCAAGCAGGAATACCGGGCGCTGGTGGCGCAGTGGAAGGCGCAGCAGGCGGCGAAACGACCGAAGGCGGCGAGATTGGTGACCAACGCTAGGCTGCGCGAGTACGTCCAGGACCGTCTCGCCGGCAACGTTCGCCGGCCTGATGGCAGCGTCGTCGTTGGCCCGGAGCCGCTGGCATGGAAGGGGCGGAACAAGCCGCACCGGCAGGACAGGCGGTGGGCGATCGCGTGGAGCCCGGAGCAGATCTCGCATCGGTTGGAGATCGACTTCCCGGATGATGAGTCCATGCGCATCAGCCACGAGGCGATCTACCAGTCGCTGTTCATCCAAGGCCGTGGCGCGCTCAAACGCGAGCTCGTCACCTGCCTGCGAACCGGCCGTGCGCTCCGGCGGCCACGGGCTCGAACGCAGAACCGCCCGCAAGGGCACGTCACCGCCGATGTCGTGTTCTCCGAACGCCCCGCAGAGGCTGCGGACCGCGCCGTCCCTGGGCACTGGGAAGGCGACCTGATCATCGGCACCGGCCGGTCGGCGATCGGCACGATCGTCGAGCGCAAGAGCCGCTCGACCCTGCTGGTGCATCTGCCGCGGCTGGAAGGCTATGGCGAGATCCCACCGGTCAAGAACGGTCCTGCGCTGGGCGGCTACGGCGCCGTCGCGATGAACGCCGCGCTCATCGCGACGATGACCAAGCTCCCCGAACAGCTCCGGAAGACGCTCACGTGGGACCGCGGCAAGGAACTCTCAGCGCATGCCCAGTTCGCGCTCGAGACGGGCACGAAGGTGTTCTTCGCTGATCCCCACTCGCCCTGGCAACGCCCGACGAACGAGAACACCAACGGGTTGCTGCGACAGTACTTCCCGAAGGGCACCGACCTCTCACGGTGGTCCGCGGAAGACCTCGAAGCAGTCGCTCTCGCGCTGAACAACCGGCCACGCAAGGCCCTCGACTGGAAGACACCCGCCGAGGTGTTCGAAGAGCAGCTACGCTCGCTTCAACAACCCGGTGTTGCAACGACCGGTTGAACGCAGGCAGCCCTCTGCGGGGACGAGACGGTCAGGACGGCGGGGCGACGACGGTGAGGTGGGCGAAGGCGAACGAGAAGCGTCCCGACTCGGGCACGGCCAGCAGCACGGTCTCGCCCGGGGCGAACCGGCCCGTGCGCCACGCCTCTTCGAGGGCGATGAAGATGCTCGCCGATCCCGTGTTGCCCCTCGTCTCGAGGTTCGAGAACCAGCGGCCGGTGTCGAGGGTCGGGATGCGGCGCCGCAGCGCGTCGAACGCGACGTCGCGGAAGACGTTGGTGCTGTAGTGGCAGAGCACGTGGTCGAGATGCCGCACGTCGACGAGGCCGATGTCGACGAGCTGCTCGAACTGCGCGATGCCGGCCTCGGCGAGCCCGTCGAGCACGCTCACGTCCTGGCGGAGCAGGAACATGCCGGCATCCGCCGCGGTCTGCACGTCGACGTCCTGCCACGTGCGTCCGACGAGCGGGTCGAGGCCGTCCATGCCGGCGCGCATGCACACGTCGTGCTCGTGCGCGAGCGACACGTGGCGCACCCAGTCGACGCGCAGCGACGGCCGGGCCGGGTGCGGCTGGAACTCGACGATCACGGCGCCGGCGCCGTCGGAGAGCATCCAGCGCAGGAAGTGCGCGTCCATGCCGGCGCGGATGCCGTCGTAGCGGCGCTCGCGCAGGCTGCGGCTCGCGAGCTCCGAGCCGACGACGGCGGCCCGCGGGTGGTCGCCGAGGCGGATCTTGCTCACCGCCGCGTCGAGTGCCGCGAGGCTCGAAGCGCACACGCCCGACGCGGAGAGGAGCTGCATCGGCCCGCCGCCGAGCCGGCCGTGCACCATCGAGGCGAAGCCCGGGACGAGCACGTCGCCCATGGTCGTGGCGCACGCGAGCATGCGGAGGTCGCCCGCCGCGATCCCCCGGTCGTCGAGGGCCGCCCGCAGCGCCTTTACCGCGAGCTCCTCGTTCAGCTCGGTCGGCTCGCCGTGCTCGTCGAGCGCGTAGTGGCGCTGCCGGATGCCGTTGGCCTCGAGCACGCGGCGGCGGATGCGCGCCGTGACCGCGTCGTCGCCGCCCAGTCGCGCCACGATGCCGTCGTTGTCGACGGGCGGTCCCGGCAGATACCGACCGAACCCCGTGAGATAGGCGGTCGCGGTCGTTCCCATAGATCGACCCTAGGTCAGAAGCCGGACATTCCTCCCGATTCGTCCACGACGCACCAGGAGCCCAGGGCCGATCGCCCCTGCCACTCCCCGAACCGCACGCCGTCGGGCGCCCGTCGCGCGTCGACCGCGTGCACGCGGTCGAGCGTCGCGAGCCCCGCCTTGACGAGGCACTCCTTGCGCGTCCACAGCGCCAGGGCGGCCCGCGCGGGCTGCGCCTCGCCCTCCAGCCACGCGCGCTCGGCGGGCGTCAGCGCCCCCGCCGGCACGGCGCCCGGCATCCGCTCCACGTCGACGCCGCACGGCCGCCGCGCGGCGATGGCGGCGACCACGCCCCGCGCGTGGCTCAGGCTCACGTGCACGTCGTCGGGCGCGCCGACGATCCGCGGCACGCCGTGCTCGTCGCTCCCGCATCCCTCGCATCGCTGCGCCAGCACGAGCGCCCCGGGATCGCGGCCGAGCAGTTCGCCGGCGACGTCGCGCGCCAGCAGATGCGCCGCCTCGTAGGCGGCGCGATCCTCGGCGTGCACGAGGCGATCGCGGCGCGCCGTCTCGACGTCGGTCAGGGAGGCCGTGCCGCGCGTCCGCGTGAACCCGCGCTCTCGCTCCCCGGCGAGCCCGTGCCCCGAGGCCTCCACGAACCGGACGACGGTCACACGAGAGTCCTTTCGCGGTGCCCCTGGCGCTGGACCTCCGACGCTATCACCGCGGCGACCTCGGCGGCGGCCGGCCGGCGCACGAGCTCGGCGTGCGTGACGGGCAAGCGCACGATCCGCACCTCGCCCGCGACGTGGCCGTGCCATCCCTCGGGATCGAGATGGGTCTCGCTGCGCGGGGCGGCGGCCTCGATGAGGGTCAGGTCGCCGGGCAGGACGCCCGGCGGCGCCGTGCGCACGATGCGCGCGGCCTCGATCACGCTCGCGATGCACCCGTTCAGCAGCCGTTCGGGCAGGGCGGCCAGCGCGCTCCCCGAGCCGCGCAGGCGCCGGGCGACCTCGGCGCGGTCGAGCCGGGCGGCGCGGCGGGGATCGGTCTCGTCGAGGCCCGCGAGCCGCAGCACGCCGAGCAGCGCGTCTGCCTCGGTCGGCTCCGACAGGTGCTGCCACTGCTCGGCGGGATAGGCGTCGAGCAGCACGACCGCTCCGACCGGCTGGCCCTCGCTCCGCGCCAGGGCGGCCACCGCGTGCGCCGCCATGCCGCCCAGCGACCAGCCCGCGACGTGGAAGGGGCCGTCCGGGACGACCGCCCGGATCGCCGCGAGCTGGCGGCGCGCGAGCGCGCCGAGCGAGGCCGCCGGCTGCGGCGCGCCCTCGCCCAGCCCCGGCGCCTGGACCACGTGCACGGGGAGGTCGCGGGGCAGCGACGGCAGCAGGCTCGTGTAGCACCAGCCGAGGCCGCCCGCGGGCGGCAGCAGGAAGAGCGGGGCGCCGCCGGGCTCGCCGCGGCGCAGCGTCAGCAGCTCGTCGAAGTCGGAGGTCGCGGCGCCGTCGTCCGTCCCGCGCCCCGCGAGGGCCGCGGCGAGGGCGGCGGGCGTGGGGTGCGCGAAGACGTCCGAGAGCCGCGGCTCGAGCGCGCACTCGTCCTCGATGCGGCCGATGAGCCGCAGCACCGACAGCGAGTCGCCGCCGAGCGCGAAGAAGTCGGCGTCGGCGGGCGCCGACGGCATCCCGAGCACGTCCGCGAACGCGGCGCAGAGGCGCTGCTCGAGCAGATCCCGCGGACCCGTGCCGTCCGCGGGCACGGACGTGCCGGCCGGCCACTGCTCGCGCAGGCGACGCCGGTCGGTCTTCCCGCTCGGCGACAGCGGGATCTGCGGCACGCGGATCCACTCCGCCGGCACGAACCCGGCCGGCAGGCGGGCCTCGGCGGCGGCGCGCAGCCCCGCGACGAGGCCGCGGGCCCCGTCGCCGTCCGTCTCGCCGTCCGCCGCGAACCAGGCGACCAGGCGCCCGCCCTCGGCGCCGACCGCGACCCCTCGCACGCCGGCGGCATCGGCCGCGCCCAGCAGCACGGCCTCGATCTCGCCCAGCTCGACGCGCTGGCCGCGGATCTTCACCTGGTCGTCGATGCGCCCGCCGTAGCGGAGGGCGCCGTCGGGGCGCCAGGCGGCGAGGTCGCCCGTGCGGTAGAGGCGGCCCCACGGGGTCTCCACGAAGCGCTGCGCCGTCAGGTCCGCCCGGCCGACGTAGCCGATCGCGAGCTGCACGCCGCCGAGCCAGAGCTCCCCGGTGGCGCCGATCGGCACGGGCCTCAGGCGGGCGTCGAGCACGAGGCACGAGGAGTTCCACACCGGCCGTCCGATCGGCACGGCCGTGCCGGGCGCGGCATCGTCGGGCCCGCAGTCCCACGCGGTGATGTCGACGGCCGCCTCGGTGGGGCCGTAGAGGTTGACGGGGAAGACGCCGAACACCTCCCGGGAGCCCGCGACGAGCTCGGCGGTGAGCGCCTCGCCGCTCGTGACGACGGCCCGCGGACGGGCGGCGTCCGCCGTCGCGAGGACGCCGCGGCTGACGCGATCGTCGAGGAAGGCGCGCAGCATCGACGGCACGAAGTGCACGACGCCGACGCGCTCGTCGACGAGGAGGCGGGCGATCTCGCGGGGATCGCGGTGCGCGCCGGGCGGCGCGATCACGACCGCGGCGCCCTGCTGCAGCGGCCAGAACAGCTCCCACACGGACACGTCGAACGAGATCGGCGTCTTGTGCAGCACGCGCTCATCGGGCGCGAGCGCGAGATGGTGCTGCATCCACGCGAGGCGGTTGTCGATCGCGCGGTGCGACACGAGCACGCCCTTCGGCCGTCCCGTCGAGCCCGAGGTGAAGAGCAGGTACGCGGGCGCGTCGACGTCGTCGAAGACGTCGCCCTGCCACGGCTGCTCCCGCCGCGCGTCGGCGAGCGTCTCATCGTCGATCACCAGGACCGACCGCGCGTCCTCGAGCATGTCGGCGATGCGCGCGGCGGGCAGCTCGACGTCGATCGGCAGGTAGACCGCGCCGATCAGCGCGAGCGCGTGGATCGCCTCGTAGAGCCCGAATCCCCGCTCGAGCCGCACGCCCACCGCGTCGCCCGGCCGCACGCCACCGCGCACGAGCAGCGTCGCGATGCGGCGCGCGGCCGCGTCGAGGTCGCAGTAGGCGCGGCTCTCGCCGGCGTGGCGCAGGGCGACGGCCGACGGCGTGCGCGCGGCCTGGGCGGCGAACCGCTGTCCGAGGGTGCGCGGCTCGCGTGCGACGGCCGTGTCGTTGAACCCGCCGGCCGGGACGAGGCGTCGCCGCTCGTCGTCCGGCAGCAGCTCGAGATCGTCGACCGGCGTCTCGGCGTCGGCGGCGGCCCACACGCCGATCCAGTGCCGCAGCCGCTCGAGGTGCAGGTCGAGGTCATCGTCGTCGTACAGCGCCGGGTGCGCGTCGAGCTCGAGGCGCACGTCGCGCCCGCGGCCGGGGGTGCCGCGCACCGTGAGCGTGAGATCCTCGACGGGACCCGCGGTGACGTTGCGCACCGTCCCGGACGTGTCGCCGAACGTCAGCTCGAGGCCGAACGGGATGAGGTTGACCTGCAGGCCGAACAGGTCGGTCCCCGATCGTCGCGCGAGGCGCCGGGCGAGCCGTTCCTGCCGCTCGAACGGGTGCGCGCGCAGCGCGCGCTGCTCGGCGCGGGTCGCGTCGAGGGCGTCGGCGACGGTGCCGGATGCCGGGATCGTCGCGGGCAGCACGTTCATCGCGGTGCACACGGTCTGCGCGGCGACGAGCGCGCCGACGCCGGGGAGGGCGCGGTTCATGAGCGGCAGGCCGATGCGCGCCGATGCGCCTCCGGTGAACCGGGCGACGTAGCTCCCGGCCGCGGCGACGAGCAGGTCGGCCCAGGTCGTGCCGAGCCGGCGTGCGCCGCCGGCGATCGCCGCCTGCAGCTCGTCGTCGAGCGCGAGCGCGCGGCGGATCGCGCGGGGCGCCGGCGTCTGCACGCGGCCCGCGAGCGAGGCCGATCCGGTCATCGCCGCGAGCCGCTCGTCCCAGAACGCCTCCGACGCCGGCGCCCGGTGGTCCTCCGCGACGAGCGCCGCGAGCGGCACGGGCGGCCGCTCCTCGGCGCCCGCGTACAGCTCGGCGATGCGGCGCAGCAGCTGCTGGGCGCCGTAGCCGTCGCATACGACGTGGTGCGCGGCGTGCCACCACTGCGCACGACGGCCGGGCAGCCGGACGAGCCCGGTCCTCGTGGTCTCGCCCGCCGGCAGGTCGAACGGCCGTTCCAGGGCGGCGCGGATCGCGCGATCGGCATCCTCGTCGCTGCCCGCGCCGACGACGTCGAACGGCACGGGCGCGGGCGGACGCACGCGCTGCTCGGGTCCCTGCGCCGTGAGCCGGAACTCGGTGCGCAGCTGCGGGAACTCCCGATACGCGGCGGCGACCGCCGCGGCGAGCCGGTCGGCGTCGACGTCGCCGTGCAGGTCGACGACCTCGGCCGTCGTGTAGGCGGTGCTCCGCGGGTCGAGCTGGTGCGCGAAGAACAGTCCCTGCTGCGCGGCGGTGAGCGGAAGCCAGTCGTGGTCGGCGTCGTGCGGCATCTCAGCAGCGCACAGCCACGGCGGCCTGCGCGCGCAGCCAGCTCACGGTGGGCGTGCGCACGAAGTCGCCGAACTCGATGTCGATGCCGTCGTCGGCGAGGGCGTCGAGCAGCTCGAACGCGCGCAGCGAGTCGAGACCGAGCGCGAAGAGGTCGGCATCCGGCTGGGCGAACGCCTGGGAGACCTGCTCGGGGTCGACGAGCGTGCGCAGGCTCTCGTGCAGGAGGGCGTCGACGCCCTCGCCGGCACCCGGATCGGCGTCGCCCTCGCCGGCACCGCGATCGCGCAGCGTCGCGACGACGTCGCCGGCGCGCAGCACGACGCCGCAGCATCCCGCGATCTGGGCGAGCGCGAGCCGGTGCTGCTCCTCGCCCAGGTCGGCGACGCCGTCGGCGACGACGAAGGGCTGGATCTCGCGCTGGAACGCCTCCATCGCCGTCGCCGCGATGCCGATGTGCGCGTAGACGCCCGCGATCACGAGCTGGTCGCGGGAGGCGGCGGCGAGCCGCTCGGCGAGGTCGCTGCGCGCGAAGGCGCTGTAGCGGTGCTTCTGCAGCACGGTGTCGCCGGGTGCGGGCGCGACCTCGGCGACGATGTCGGTGTGCTCGGGGATCGCGCGCATGCCGGGGCCCCACAGGTCGCGCTGCAGGCCGCGCTCCGCCTGGTCCTGGTCGCCGTGCTGCGCCGTGTAGAACACGGGCACGCCCCGCTCGCGCGCGGCGGCGAGGATCTCGGCCGTCGCGGCGATCGCCGTGCGCAGCGCCGCGCACGTCTCGGCGTAGGGGCGCACGAAGTAGCGCTGCAGGTCGTGCACGAGCACGGCCGCGCGCGCGGCGTCCAGGCTCCACGCCGCCCGGCTCGCGGGCAGCTCGGTCACGGGGGCGGCGTAGTCGACGGCGGTGGGGAGGCTCATGCCGGCACGTCCTTCCGAAGGTTCTGGGAGAGCAGGCGGCGCAGCTCTCGGCGGCTGTTCTTTCCGACGTGCGTGACGGGCAGCTCGTCGAGGAACACCACGCTGTCGGGGATCTTGTAGGCGGCGAGCCCCGCGTCGCGCAGGAAGCCCGCGAGATCGGGGCGGTCGGCGGCTCGCTCGGTCTGCGCGACGAGCACGACGCGCTCGCCCAGGTAGGCGTCGGGCACGCCGACGACGACCGCGTCGCGCACGTCCGGATGCGTGAGCACGACGTTCTCCAGCTCGTCGACGGAGACCTTCTCGCCGCCGCGGTTCACCTGGTCGCTGTCGCGGCCCGTCACGACGAGGTGGCCCGACGGCAGCCGGCGCACGCGGTCGCCCGTGCGGTAGAAGCCGTCGTCGGTGAACGAGTCGGCGTCGGCGCGGGGCGAGCGGTAGTAGCCGCGGATCGTGTACGGACCGCGGGTGAGCAGGCTGCCCTCCTCGCCCGGGGCGACGTCGACGTCGTTCTCGTCGACGACGCGGATCTCGTCGTCGGGGCTGATCGGCCGTCCCTGCGTCGAGACGACGAGCTCGTCGGGATCGTCGGCGCGCGTGTAGTTCACGAGCCCCTCGGCCATGCCGAACACCTGCTGCAGGCGCGCGCCGAGCACCTCGCCGATCTCGGCGGCGACGGTGTCGGCGAGTCGTGCGCCGCCGACCTGCAGCGTCGTCAGGCTCTCCAGCCGGGGCGCCCGGCGCCGTGCCGCCGCGATCCACGCCTGCGCGAGCGGCGGCACGAGCGCCGCCGTCGTCACGCGGTGCCGCTCGATGAGGCGGAACGCGGTGCGCGGGCTCGGATCGGATGCCAGCACGACCGTGCCTCCGGTGTGCAGCACGCCGAGGATGCCCGGCGAGCTCATGGGGAAGTTGTGCGCCGCAGGCAGCGCGACGAGCATGCGCGTGCTCTCGTCGAGCCCGCAGATCTCGGCGCTCGCGCGCACGGAGTAGAGGTAGTCGGCGTGCGTGCGCGGGATCAGCTTCGACACGCCCGTCGTGCCGCCCGACAGCTGCAGGAACGCGATCTGCTCGGCGTGCGCGGTCGGCAGCGGCACGGTCGACGGCGCGGCCGTCCACGGGTTCTGCCGCCACAGGTTCACGTCGACGAGCTGCGGGGGGCGCACGCCCTCCGCGCGCAGCCGATCCGACACGTCGGCGTACAGCGCCGCATGGTCGACGCGGTCGGCGCCCGCCGAGACGACGAGGGCGGCCGCGTCGGCGAGGGCGCAGAACTGCGTGAGCTCGACCTCGCGGTGCGACGGCAGCGCGAACACGGGCACGGCGCCGAGGCGGAACAGCCCGAGCAGCGCCTCAAGGTACTCGACGACGTTGGGCAGCGCGACCACGACGCGGTCGCCCGGCGCGACGCCGAGCCCCGCGAAGCGGCACGCCGCCGCCCGGGCGCGGGAGCCCAGCTCGGCGTAGGTCCAGCTCTGCTCGGTGCCGTAGGCGTCGACGCCGACCACGGCGACGCGGGGGGCGAACCGCGCCGTGCGGTCTTCGACGAACGAGGCGAACGTCTCGTCGGTCCAGTGGCCGCGCGCGCGGTAGCGCTCCCGGAACTCCTGGGGCCAGCCGCGCACGTCGGCGATCGCGCTCCTCACCGCTCCGCCGCCGCTCACAGTCCGACCGCGCCCAGCATCGTGGCGAGCTTGGCGCCCGTCTCGCGCACCTCGGCGTCGGGGTCGGAGCCGGCGACGATGCCCGCCCCGGCGTACAGCCGCAGCCGGTCGCCCTCGAGCACGCCGGCCCGGATGGTCACGGCGAACTCGCCGTCGCCGTCGGCGTCGACCCAGCCGACCGCGCCGGTCAGCGGGCCCCGGTCGCTCTCCAGGCGCGCGATCACGTCGAGGGCCGCGCGACGCGGCACGCCGCCGACCGCGGGTGTCGGCTGCAGCAGCTGCGCGACGTGCAGCGCGCTCAGCGCGCGGCTCGAGGGATCGGCGAGCTCGGCGCGGATCTGCGTGCCGAGGTGGTGCAGCGTGTCGGTCGAGATCACGCGCGGCGCGGCGTCGGCCTCGATGCGCACGCAGTGCGGGCGGAGCATGGCGACGATCTCGTCGACGACGAACGCGTGCTCGGCGAGGTCCTTCGCCGACTCGGCGAGCAGCGCCGCGCGCTCCAGGTCGCGCACCGGGTCGTCCGAGCGCGGCACCGAGCCCGCGAGCGGGAAGCTCACGAGGTCGCGGCCGGTGCGCCGCACGAGCAGCTCGGGGCTCGCGCCGATGAGCTGCGGCGACTCCGGCCCGTCGTCCAGCGGCACGCCGAACACGTAGCGCCCGGGACGACGACGCAGCAGTCCGCCCAGCACGGCGGCCGGCTCGAGCGGGGGCGTGCTGAAGACGTCGAGCCCGCGGCCCAGCACGACCTTCTGCACCGCACCGGCGCGGATGCGCTCGAGCGCGAACCGCACGTTCGCGGCGTACTCCTCGGGCGTGGGGCGCGCCTCGATGCGATGCGACCGCTCCGGGTCGTCGCCGGAGGGCGCCTCGCGCCCGCGATCGTCCGTGCCGCCCGAGACGACGTGCGCGACACCGGGGCCGTCGGGCTCGAACGAGAGGGCGGCGACGGCGCGCTCCCCCGGCGCCAGCCCGCCGATCACCTCGTCCGCCCACGACGATCCCGCCCCGCGCAGCGTGCGCACGACGGCGCCGTCGACCGTCGTGTCCCCCGCGAACAGCACTCTCTTCTGCCCCGTCATAGCGACGCACCTCCATCTACGAAGATCTGCTGCAGCGTGATGTGCCGGGCGGCATCCGACAGCAGAAAGCACACGAGCTCCGCCACGTCGCCCGGGTCGGCGATGCGCCCGAGCGGGATGCCGACGCGGAACGCCGCGGGGTCGCCGCCGATCGCCGCGCGCGCTCCCGCCTCGGCATCGGGCCAGAGCGTGCGCTGCATGGGCGTGTCGGTCGAGCCGGGCTCTACGACGTTGCAGCGGATGCCGCGTTCGGCGAGCTCCAGGCCCGCGCATCGCGTGAGAGCCGACGCGGCGGCCTTCGAGGCGGCGTAGGCGAGCATGCCCGTGCGCGGCACGCGCGCGGCGTTCGAGCTCACGACGACGACGGAGCCGCCGTCGCGCACGCGCGGGGCGCCGTGCCGCAGCAGGTGGAAGGGACCGGTGGCGTTGACGTCGAGGTGGCGCTGCCAGGCGCCGGGGGTCGTGTCGTCGAGCCTGCCGGGCTCGAGCACGCCGGCCGCCGAGACGAGGCCGTCGAGGGGGCCCCGGGCCTCCGCCCGCGCGAACGCCGCGGCCACCGCGTCGTCGTCGGCGACGTCGGCCGCGAGGACGAGCGTCGCCGCCGCACCGGCTCGCGCGGTCTCGGCGGCGACCGAGTGCAGCCGATCAGCATCGCGGTCGAGCAGGGCGAGCGACGCGCCGGCCGCGGCCAGCCGCAGGGCGATCGCGCGCCCGATGCCCGACGCGGCGCCGCTCACGGCGAACGCGGCCGGCGGCACCGGGGACGTCGCCGGGACGCCGAGGCCGGCCCGCATCGATTGCACATTCATCGGTTGAATATTAGCCCAGGCTAACCTATGCCGTCGACGCCCTGTTTCACCTCCTGACACCGCGCCCGGAAAGCATGGTCCGCGCTAAGGCATGCCTATCCTTGGGAGCGATGAACGCGCCCCGGATGGTCCCCGTCTCCCCCGTCACGGATGCCGAGAGCACGGCGGATGCCGCCCTGCGGCCCCGCTGGTTCGGCGTGCGCTGGCCGCTGTGGTTCCAGGCTCCGCGCGAGCCGCTGACGTCGGCGCCCATCGCGTACGACGAGGGCACCACGCCGACGCGGTTCACGTGGCGGGTGATCGCCGCCGCCTGGTCGTACACGGTTCCCGCGACGCTGCTGCTGATCGTCGGCCAGGTCGCCGCCGCCATGCTGCCGGTGATCGCGGGCCTCGCGATCGACCGGAGCATCGCGACGGGCGATCCGGGCGCCCTCGTCTGGTGGCTGGCGGTGCTGCTGGCCGACATCGCCGTCATGTCGATGGGCTTCCGGTTCGGCTCGCGGATGGGCTTCTTCGGCATGCAGACCGTGCAGCACCGGCTGCGCACGCAGGTCACCGACCGCCTGCTGCACCCCGCAGGCATGGCCGATCGCCGGCTCGACGGCGCCATGCTGTCGATCGCGACGAGCGACGTGCTGCGCCTGGCCGCGAGCCGGCAGCTCAGCCTCTATCCCGTCGGCGACCTCGCCGCCGTCGTGGCCTGCGGGGTGGGCCTGCTGGTGATCGACGTCGCGCTCGGCGTCGCCGTGCTCGTCGCCGCCCCGGTGCTGCTGTGGGTCATGACGATCGCCGGGCGCCCGCTGCAGCGCCGCAGCGCGCAGCAGCAGGTCCTCGTCGCGGCGGCGACCGGCCAGGGGTCCGATCTCGTCGCCGGGTACCGCATCATCAAGGGCGTGCGCGCCGAGGCCGAGGCGGCCGCGCGGTATCGGGTGGCCAGCCGCACCGCGCTGCAGAGCGCACTGGCGGCCCGCACGACGCGCGGCCTCTACGTAGGGTCCATGAACATCGTGACCGGCCTGTTCATCGCCGGGCTGACCATCGCGGCGGCGGCGCTGGCGCTCGCCGGCCGCATCAGCGTGGGAGAGCTGATCGCCGCCGTCGGCCTGATGCAGTTCCTGATCACCCCGCTCACCGCCCTGCCGGCGGGTGTCGGCGCGGTGTGGGCGGTCGCGATCGCCTCGGCACGGCGCGTGCTCGACCTGCTGCGCACCCCGTACGCCGTGCCGCCCGGCAGCGTCGCCGTGCCGCCGAGGGCGCTGCCCGCGCCCGCGACGGCGCCCCCGCGGATCGCGCTCGACGACCCGGCGCTCGGCGGCGCGTCCGGCATCGTCGTCCGTCCGGGCGAGTGCGTCGGCATGCGACTCGACGGCGTGCGCGCACGGCGGCTCGTCGACGCGCTCGCGCTCGGGCGCGGCATCCGGCTCGACGACGTGCCGGGCGACGGACTGCCCGTCGAGGACTACCGCACGCGGGTGCTGGTCGCCCCGCACTCCGCCGACCTGTTCGACGGCAGCATCGCCGACAACCTGGTCAGCCCCGGATACGACGACGGCCGCGTGCTCGAGGCGCTGCACGCCGCGGCGTGCGACGACATCCTCGACGTGCTGCCCGACGGCATCCGCAGCCACGTCGGCGAGGGCGGCACGCGGCTGTCGGGCGGGCAGCGGCAGCGCATCGCCCTCGCGCGGGCGTATGCGGCGGATCCGCCGGTGCTGGTGCTGCACGACCCCACGACGGCCGTCGACTCGGTGACCGAGGCGGCGATCGCCGAGCGCCTGCGCGCCATGCGCGCCGGGCGCTCGACGCTGCTGATCACCGGCTCGGGGGCGCTGCTGTCGGTCTGCGACCGCGTCGTCGCCGACGAGGCGGTGCGGGCGTGAGCGGGATCGAGACGGGCGCCGAGCGGATGCCGGAACGCCTGCCCATCGCGAACGGGCGCGACACGGCGCGCACGATCTGGAGGGCGCTGCGCGGACACCGGTGGACGCTGGTGCTGTCGATGCTGGCGTCCGCCGGCGGAGCCGCGCTGAGCCTGGTCACCCCCGCGGTGCTGGGACGCATCGTCGACGACATCTCCGCGCGCGCCGAGGTGCCGGTGTGGACGTACGGCGCGGCGATCGCGGGCGCCTCGGTCGCCTCTGCCGCCCTGTCGGCGGCGGGCGTGATCGTCGCATCGCGGGTCATGGAGCGCGTGCTCGCCGACCTGCGGGAGCGGCTGGTCGGCACGGCGCTCGATCTGCCGCAGCAGCGCGTCGAGCGGTCGGGCACGGGCGACCTGGTGTCGCGCGCGAGCGACGACGTCGGCCAGGTGTCGGAGGCGCTGTCACAGGTGCTGCCGACGCTCTCGGCGACGGTGTTCACGATCGCGCTGACGGTGGCGGGGATGACGGTGCTCGACTGGCGCTACGGCATCGCCGTGGTCGTCGCGCTGCCGCTCTACGCGCTCGCGCTGCGCTGGTACCTGCGCACGGCTCCCCAGATGTACGCCGCCGAGCGGGCGTCGGTCGGCACGCGGGCGCACCATCTGCTCTCGGCGCTGCGCGGCATCGACACGGTGCAGGCGTACCGGCTCACCGACCGGCACGCCCACCGCATCGCCGACGCGTCGTGGGACGTCGCGCGCTGGTCGCTGCGCGCCCGGACCGTGCTGACGATGTTCTTCGGCCGCCTCGACCTCGCGTTCGGCGTCGCGCTGGCGATCGTCATCGGCACCGGGTTCTGGCTGGTGGACGCCGGGGTCGGCACGCTCGGCGCCGCGACGACCGCGGTGCTGTTCTTCCTGCGCCTGGGCGGTCCGATCCGCCAGCTGATGATGGTCGCCGATGTGCTGCAGTCGGCGACCGCGTCGCTCGCGCGCATCGTCGGCGTGATCGGCATCGCGCCCGACGCGGCCGAGCGAGCGGACGGGTCGCCGGCCGGCGGGCGGGTGCGCATGCACGGGGTCGGCTTCGGCTACGAGCCCGGCCAGCCGGTGCTGCACGACGTGACGCTGCTCATCGACGAGGGCGAGCGGGTCGCCGTCGTCGGCACCTCGGGCGCGGGGAAGTCGACGGTCGCGGCGCTGCTCGCCGGCATCCACGCGCCCGTCAGCGGATCGGTGCAGCGGCCCGGCGACACCGTGCTCGTCACGCAGGAGAGCCACGTGTTCGCCGGCACCCTGCGCGACAACCTCACGCTCGCGGCGCCCGGGGCGAGCGACGACGAGGTCGTGGCCGCGCTGGCGGCGGCGGGCGCGCACGACCTGCTCGACCTGCTGCCCGAGGGGCTCGACGCGCCGGTGGGGTCGGCGGGGCACCGGCTCACGGCGGCGCAGGCGCAGCAGCTGGCGCTCGCCCGCATCGCGCTGGCCGACCCCGACCTGGTCATCCTCGACGAGGCGACCGCCGAGGCCGGGTCGGCGCACGCGCAGGCGCTCGACGACGCCGCGGATGCCGCGCTCGCCGGCCGCACGGGCCTCGTGATCGCGCACCGCCTGTCGCAGGCCGCCGCCTGCGACCGCATCGTCGTCATGGCGCACGGGCGCGTCACCGAGACCGGCACGCACGACGAGCTCGTCTCCGCCGACGGCGAGTACGCCCGCCTCTGGCGCGCCTGGGACACCCCGCCCCCGACGGTCGGCCCACCGGCATCCGGGTAGTTCCGCGTCGCGGACCATCAAACGGGTTTCGATACGCCCGCTCCGCGGGCCACTCAACCAGCGGGGTGTGGGGCGAACCACACCCCCGAAACCCCACCCCGCCCCACCCACCCCGCTGATCGAGTGCCCGCGGCGGAGCCGCGGGCGTATCGAGATCCGTGTAACGGACCGTTAGACCGGTTTCGATACGCCCGCTCCGCGGGCTACTCAACCAGCGGGGTTGGGGCGAGCGAGCGGGGTCGGGGCGAGCCGCGCCCGCGCCCCACCGCACCCACCGAGCACCCCCGAAACCCCACCCCACCCACCCCGCTGATCGAGTGCCCGCGGCGGAGCCGCGGGCGTATCGAGATCCGTGTAGCGGACCGTTAGACCGGTTTCGATACGCCCGCTGCGCGGGCTCCCCAACCAGCGGGAGGGGACCGCTTCACGCCCGAGACACCGGGACGGCGTCCGGGTCCGAAGCGGGCAGGCGGCACGCGAAGCCGCGGCAGTCGTGGGCGAGACCGGGCGTGTCCGCCTTCCCCTCGAACAGCGCGAAGCCGGCATCCGCGAGCGCGCTCGCCTGGTCCGCCGTGACGCACGCCACGAGGTCCGCGTCGGCGCGGAGCGCCGCCTCGCGGAGCGGCGCCGCACCGTCGACGACGACGATCTGCCGCGGGGGCTCGACGAGTCCCGCCGCGGCCCGGAGGTATGCGGCGTGCGCGAACGGCTCCCTCCGCGCCCGCTCGGCGTCGCGGGCGACGATCGCGACCGCGGCCTCGCGGTACCGCTCCCCCGCGCCGAGCCGCCAGGCGGTGAGCGCCGCGAGCGCGAGCGACGACGGCCCCGACGGCAGATCGCCGTCGCCCTCGCCGCCCGCCACGGCGAGCCCGTGCGCGGCGAGCACCGGGTCGGCGGCGAGCCTGCCCTCGAGCGCGTCGTCGAGGACGTCGCGCGCCCGCACCGCCCACGAGGCGGCGCCGGTCGCGAGCGCGAGCCCGAACAGCCCCTCGGCCAGCAGTCCGTGATCGGCCGCGGTGGCGACGGCGTCCGACGCGACGCCCGCCACCGAGGCACGCACGAGCCGCCCTGCGGCATCCCGGTTCACCCGCAGGATCGTGGATGCCGCGGTCGCCGCCGCGTCCACCCATTCCCGCTCGCCGAGCACGGCGCCCGCGCGGGCGAGCGCCCCGATGGCGAGTCCGTTCCAGCCGGTGATCGCCTTCTCGTCGACCGCGGGCCGCACGAGCGCGGGGCGGTCGGCGAGCGGATGCCGGTAGTAGCCGCCCTCGCTGCGGGCCCCGTCGATCGTCGACTCGGAGTCCTGCGCGGCACCGAACGCCCCGCCCTCGAGCCGCAGGGTGTCGAGGAGGAAGCCGGCGATGCCCCGGGCGATCTCCGGGGATCCCGCGTCGAGGGCGACGTCGAGCAGCTGGGCGTTGTCGGTCAGCATCCGCTCGTAGTGCGGCACGCTCCAGTCGCGGCGGGTCGCGTAGCGGAAGAAGCCGCCGTCGAGGTCGCACAGCTCCGATCCCGCCATCGCCGCGAGCGCACGCGAGGCGGAGGCCGCGGCACCCGGGGCCTCGCGCCGCACGAGCGGCGTCTGCAGGAAGCGCAGCACGGTCGCGACGGGGAACTTCGGCTCGGAGCCGAACCCGCCGTGGACGAGGTCTTCGCCCGCCGCGATCGCGTCGGCCGCCGCCGCCAGCGCCGCGGCATCCGGGGGCGTCCCGGGAGCGTCCGCCGGGATCGAGGCGAGCGCCTCGGCGACGGTCGCAGCCGCGGACTCGAGCCGGTCGCGGCGCCGCGTCCACGCCTCGCGCACGGCCGCGAGCACGTCGACGAAGCCCGCCTGCGACGGCCGGGCGACGGGCGGCCAGTAGGTGCCGGCGAAGAACGCCCGCCCGTCCGGCGTCGCGAACACCGTGAGCGGCCAGCCGAGGCCGCGGGTGAATAGGGAGGCCGCGGCCATGTAGGCGGCGTCGACGTCGGGATGCTCCTCGCGGTCGACCTTGACCGCGACGAAGCCCTCGTCGATGCGCGCCGCGATCGCCGGGTCCGAGAACGACTCCCGGGCCATCACGTGGCACCAATGGCAGGTCGAGTACCCGATCGAGATCAGCAGCGGCACGTCGCGGCGCTGCGCCTCGGCGAACGCCTCCGGCCCCCACGGGAACCAGTCGACGGGGTTGTCCGCGTGGGCGCGGAGGTAGGGGCTGAGCGCGTTCTCGAGCCGGCGGGCCATGCCTCCACGGTACGCGCCCCGTCGCCGATGCGGGGATGCGCGTACCGTGGAGGCATGGCCCGGTCGGCTATGACGCGGCGGCCTCCGCGGCGAGCATCCGGCGTCTCTCGGCCCGGCGTTCGGCCTGCTTCTCGGGGTCGAGCAGCGGCGACGCGAACAGCAGCTTCTTCGTGTACGGATGCTGCGGATGATCCGTCACCTGCAGCGCGTCGCCCTGCTCGACGATGTCGCCGCGGTAGATCACCGCGACGCGATGGCTCAGGTGGCGGACGACGTCGAGGTCGTGGGAGATGAACAGGTACGACACCTTCGTCTCGTTCTGGATCGACAGCAGCAGGTCGAGGATGCGCGCCTGCGTCGTGAGGTCGAGGGCGCTCACCGGCTCGTCGCACACGATCAGCTTCGGGCTGAGCGACAGCGCCCGCGCGATCGCGACGCGCTGCCGCTGGCCGCCGGAGAACTCCCGCGGCAGCCGGTCGAGGGCGCCCGCGGGCAGCCCCACCTGGTCGAGCAGCTCGTCGATCCGCGTGCGCGCGTCGCGGCGCGAGACGCCCTGTGCGCTGAGCGGCTCGGCGAGGATGTCGCCGACCGTCATCGACGGGTTCAGCGACGAGTACGGGTCCTGGAAGACGACCTGCACGTCGTTGCTGAGCCCTCGTCGGGCGCGGCGGCTGAGGTGGGAGATGTCGCGGCCCTCCAGGAGGATCCGTCCCTCGCTCACGGGGGCGAGCCCGAGCACGGCCCGGCCGATCGTGGTCTTGCCCGATCCCGACTCGCCGACGAGTCCGAGCGTCTCCCCCTTGCCGATGCGCAGCGAGGCGCCGCGCACGGCCTGGAAGATCTCGCGCTTCAGCCCGCGCTTGCGGTAGTTGACCGCGAGGTCGTCGATGACGAGCAGGTCGTCGTTCTGCGCGCTCATTCCGCGCCCTCCTTGTCGGTCGTGAGGAGCATCGTGCGCGGCTCCTTGCCCTCCAGCGTCGAGTCCAGCAGCATCCTCGTGTACGGGTCCTGCGGGTGGCGCAGGATCTGCGTCACCTCGCCCGACTCGATGAACTTCGAATGGCGCAGCACGACGACGCGGTCGCACAGGTCGGCGACGACGCCGAAGTTGTGCGTCACCATGACGATGCCCATGTCGAAGCGCTTCTGCAGGTCGCGGAGCAGGTCGAGCACCTCCGCCTGCACGGTCACGTCCAGCGCCGTCGTCGGCTCGTCCGCGATCAGCAGGTCCGGCTCGCACGACACCGCCCCCGCGATCAGCACGCGCTGCGCCATGCCGCCCGAGATCTCGTGCGGATAGGAGCGGAACGTGCGCTCCGGGTCGGCGATCCCCACCGTCGCGAGCAGCTCGAGCGCACGCTTCTTCGCGTCGGCGCGCGACATGCCCATGCGCTTCACGAGCGGACGGGTCAGCTGGTAGCCGACCGTGTAGGCGGGGTCGAGGTTCGACATCGGCTCCTGCGGGATGTACGCGATGCGCACGCCGCGCAGGGGGTCCATCCGCGACGCGGAGATCGCCCCGTTCGCGGAGCTCACGAGCTCGATGCCGTCGAAGACGATGTGGCCCTCGGCGACGACCGCCTCGGAGGGCAGCAGCCCGAGGATCGCGAACGCCGTCTGCGACTTGCCCGAACCCGATTCGCCGACGATGCCGAGCACCTCGCCGCGGTCGACGTGGAAGGAGAATCCGTCGACGACGCGGCTCGCCGTGCCGTCGGGCCGCGGGTACTCGATGGAGAGATCTGAGACCGAGAGCAGGTGCGGGCTCGTCTCGACGGCGCCGGTGGATGCCGCGGCCCGCCGCCCCGGGGTCTTGCGCGGCTGCGTCTTCCTCTTCGCCTTCTTGGTCTTCTCGCCCTCTTCCAGCGCATCGCGCAGGGCGTTGCCGAACAGCGCGAACGCCGCCGTCACGATCGAGATCGCGGCCGCCGGCCACAGCAGGCCGATCGGGTTGACGTAGATGTTGCGGAACGCCTCGTTGAGCATGACGCCCCACGTCGGGTTGGAGGGGTCGCCGACGCCGAGGAACTCCAGGCCCGCCTGCACGTTGATGGCGATGCCGGCGACGAGCGACGCCTGGATGATGATCGGCGCGCGCACGACCGTGAGCACGTGCCGCGCGATGATGCGCCCGTCGGAGAGGCCCGACACGCGGGCGGCATCCACGTACAGCTCTCCGCGCACGGTGATCACGGCGGTGCGCACGAGACGGAAGAAGCCGGGGCTGAGCAGGACGCCGAACACGACCATCGCGAGCCACAGGTTCGGCCCGAAGGCGGCGCGCGCCGCGAGCAGGATGATGATGCCGGGCAGGGCCATGAGCATCTCGGTGAACCACGACGAGATCGAGTCGAACCAGCGGCCGTAGAAGCCGGCGACGAGACCGGCGGGCACGCCGATCACGAGGCCCACGCCGACCGCGACCATGGCCGCGGCGAGGGTGAGCAGCGTGCTGCTGACGAGCTGCGAGAAGATGTCGCGCCCCGCGCTGTCGGTGCCGAACCAGAACTCGGGCCCGGGCGGCTTGAAGATGTTGCCGAGGTCGATGGTGCTCACGTCGTGGGGCATGATCCACGGCGCGAGCAGTCCGACGATGAGCGTGAGCGCCAGGATGAAGACGGAGATCGCGCCGAGCGGCTCCCGGATCACCCGCAGGAAGGTGTTGCGCTGCGGCCGGCGGCCGGCCACGAGCGACTTCACGGACGTCGTGTTGAGTGCGGGCTGGGTCATGACAGTCGCGCCTTCGGGTTGAGCCACGCGACGGCGAGGTCGATGGCGAAGTTGACGATGACGACGATCAGGATCGTGACCGTGACGACGCCCTGGATGATCGGGATGTCGCCACGGGCCGTCGACTGCACGGCGAGGTAGCCCATGCCGGAGATGTTGAAGATCTGCTCCACGATCACCGAGCCGCTGAGCAGGCCGATGATCTGCAGGGAGAGGATCGTGAGTCCGGGCGGGGCCGCCGATCGGAGGACGTGCTTCCAGAGGATCTCCCGCTCGCCGATGCCGCGGCTGCGCAGGGTGCGCACGTAGTCGCGGCGGAGCACGTCGATGAGCGCGCCGCGCACCTGCTGCGCGGTCGCGGCCACGGTGCCGACGACGAGGGCCGTGACGGGGAGGACGAGCGACCACGCCCATCCCCCGAGGCCCTGCTCGATCGGCACGTAGCCCGTGGCGGGGAAGATGCGCCAGTTGATCGCGAACAGCGTCACGAGGAGCATCGCGATGATGAACCCCGGGACGGCATAGCCGACGATCGCGAGCACCTGCACCACGCGGTCGGCCCAGCCGCGCCGCACGGCGGCGGCCATGCCGAGCGCGACCGCCAGGATCGCCGAGAGGACGATGGTGACGATGACGAGCGACAGCGTGACGGGAAGGCGGCTGAGGATCGCCGAGGTCACGGGCTCGGAGGTGAACCACGACGTGCCGAGGTCGCCCTGCAGGGCCCCGATCGCCCATTGGAAGTAGGACTGCAGGACGGGCTGGTCCAGGCCGAGCTGGACCAGCCTCGCCTCGATCATCTCGTCGGTCGCCTCGAGCCCCGCGAGGCGGGCCGCGATGTTGCGTCCCCCGGAGAACACCATCACATAGGTGAGCAGGGTGACCACGAACAGCAGGAGCACGCTCATGCCGATGCGGCGCAGCAGATAGCCGATCATGTCTCTCCTCGGGCCGGCGGGTGCGGCGGCTCATGCGAACCGCCGCACCCTCTCCGGCGCTCTGATGCCGTCGGACGGCTTCCGGTCAGCTCGCCGGCCGGAAGTTGTACAGGAACGGGATGGACGCGGCGTACTGCGCGTCGACCTCGAGCCGCGGCGAGTGGTAGTAGCCGTAGGGCTGCGCATAGATCGGCACGATCCAGGCCTGCTCCATCACGAAGCGGTTCAGCTCCTCGGCCCCGGCCTTCAGCTTCTCCTCGTCGAGGAAGTTCGCGCGCATGTCCGCGATGATGCGGTTCGCCTCGGGGTCCTCGATCTTGAAGGTGTTGAACGGCTGGGTGGGCGCGGCCGACATGGCGCCGTTCCACGGGTCGGGGCGGTTGCCCGCCGACCAGAGCACGGTCGGCATGTCGGGGCGGATGAGGCCGAACGCGTCGCTGGCGACCAGCTCGTTGACCACCGGGACGAGGCCGATCGAGGTGAACGCCTCCTGGATGACCGCCTTCACGGCGGGGTCGGTGTACGTGAGCCACGTGACGCCCACCTCGGCGCCCTCGAAGCCGGCCTCGCTCACGAGCTCCTTGCCCTTCGCGGGGTCGTAGGGATACAGCTCCTCGAGCTCCTCCAGGTAGCCGTCGACGCCGGGCGCGTACAGCTGGGTGTTCATGGCGGCGCGGCCGTTGAAGAGCGACGCGGCGATCTTCTCGCGGTCGAACGCGTAGTTGAGCGCCTGCCGGACGCGCACGTCGGCGATCGCGGCCGACTTGGTGCCGTTGCGGTCGGTCAGGTGCAGGCCGTAGCCGGCGTTCTCGGTGCCCACGTAGATCATGCCCGCGCCCTCGACCTGGTCGGCGGAGCTGAGGTCGACGTTGACCGCGTCGATCTGGCCGCTGACCAGCGCGTTGACGCGTGCCGTCTGGTCGCCGATGATCTGCAGGTTGACCTTCTCGAAGTGCTGCAGGTCAGGGTTCCAGTAGTCGGGGTTCTTCGTGAACCAGAGGTTCTCCCCCACGCTGCTGGCCGTCGCGTCGTAGATGTAGGGGCCCGTTCCGACGGGGTTCGTCTTGATCTCCTCGGTGCCCAGCTTCTCGGGGCTGCCCATGAAGCCCGACCCGTTCGCCAGGTACATCAGCAGGTAGGGCTCGACGTCGGAGAGGACGATGTCGACCGAGTACTCGCCGGTGACGACGACGTCCTGCACGAGGCGCAGGTTGCCCGCGGTCGCGCCGGTGCCATCGCGGTAGTGCAGGATGTTCGCCTTGACGGCCTCCGCGTCGAACTTCGCGCCGTCGGTGAACGACACGTCGTCGCGGAGCTCCATGGAGAGCGTCTTCAGGTCGTCGCTGAACTCCCACGACGTCGCCAGCATGGGCTCGAACTGGCCGTCCGGCGTCAGCAGGATGAGCGAGTCGTACGTGGTCTGGAAGACGAAATGCTGCTCGCCCGCGAGCGCCTGCTCCGGGTCGAGGGAGGGAGGTCCGGCGTGCTGTGCGATCGACAGCACCGTCACGGCGTTCGATGACGCGCCGTCGCCGCCGGTGCTGCCGCTGCCGCCATCACCGCCTCCGCCGTCACCACCGCCGGCGCAGCCGGCGAACAACAGGGCCGAGACGGCCACGACGGCCGCCAGGGAACGGGGAAGCTTCACAATTTCTCCTTCGAAATCACGCTCGGTTTTGTCACCTTAGGACGCGGCGGCCCAAAATCCAACTGCCACTTGATAGATTTTCATAAACGGGTATCCCAGTTGCTCCCACGAGGGCTTCGGGAAGGCCCGTCGACGCCGGAGCATGCCCGCCAACGACGGTCGCGGCATCGCCCGTCGTCCCGGGGTTCGCCCGCGGGGCTCGGCCCGGCACCGCAACAGATCGAGGAGGATCGCGTGAGCGAAGAAATCGTCGCCATGATCAAGCAGGCCGACAGCAGGATCGAGGACCTCTCGCTGCTGGACGGACGCGTCACCGGGTTCCGCGTGCGCGTGGAGGATGCCGGTGACGCGCCGCTCGTCGTCTACCTGCACGGCGGCGGAGGCGGGGCGTTCGAGTGCCTCACACCCGGCCGGTCGGCGCTCGGCACGGCCGCGGACCACGGCATCCCCGGGTTCTCGCTGAACCGGCCCGGGTATCACGGCAGCGAATGGCTCGGCGTCGGCGCCACGGAGGACGACGCGCTCTACCAACCGACCGCGAAGGTCATCGACGACGCCCTCGCCGACCTCTGGGAGCGCTTCGGCGGCGAGTCCCGGGGCATCGTGGTCTACGGCGCGTCGGTCGGCGGCGCGGTCGCCATCGACCTCGCGAGGATCTGGGGCGAGCAGGCCGCGACGGGCAGCAACCGCTGGCCGCTGATCGGGCTCATCGCCACCGACGTCGGGCACGCGAAGACGCAGGAGGCGTTCGACTGCTGGAATGCGACGGAGGTCAAGGAGGTCGTCGACAGCGTCGCCCCGCTCGTGCAGCAGTACTTCGACTTCGGGCCGGACTGGTGCCGCTTCGGCTCGCCGGGCGAGGGCGGCCGCGCACTCGTCATCCCGCGCGCCGAGATGCTCGAGATCACCGGCGGCTGGGCGCGTCGCGCGCTCGATCAGGCCGCGTCGGTCACGGTGCCGGTGCTGTATCGCGTCGGCGAGTTCGACCCGCTGTGGCTGACGGAGGACGAGCACATCGCCGCGTTCAACGCCGCGCTGCGCACGTCGTCGCCCTATGTCGACGGGGGGCGCGTGGACGGTGCGAGCCACGGCATCACGGGTGGGCCGCGGGGCGCCTCGTGCATCCTCGAGTTCGTCGCGTTCCTCGAGCTGTGTCGCGCGGCCGCCAAGGAGCCGCGCCTCATCGACCACAGCAAGCGCTGAGCGACGGCCGCATCATGGAACAGGCGATCATCGACGCGATCAAGGCATCGGACGAGCGGATCGAGGAGCTGTCCCTCGACGGCGGCCGCACCACCGGCGTGCGACTGCGCCTCGGCGACACGGGAGACGCGCCGCTCGTGATCAGCATCCACGGCGGGGGCGGCATCGCGTGGGGCGCGGTGGTGCCGGGCGCGTCGGAGCTCGGCAAGTATGCCGACCTCGGGATGCCGGGATTCGCGCTGAACCGGCCCGGCTACGGCGGCAGCGAGTGGCCGGGCATCGACCCGACCGTCGACGACCGGTACTTCCCGATCACGGCCGAGCGCTTCGACGACGCGCTCGCCGAGATCTGGGAGCGCTTCGGCGGCGCGTCGCGCGGCATCATCGTCCACGGCGCGTCGACCGGCGGCGCGATCGCGATCATGCTGGCCGCGCGCTGGGGCCGGCGCGACGTCGCGGGCGAGGCGCAGCGGTGGCCGCTGCTGGGCATCTCGGTGACCGATGTCGGGCACGACCCGTCGCAGCGGGCGATCGACGTGTGGAAGTCGACGAGGGTCGTGGACTTCTTCGACGACCTGCTGCTGCAGCTGCTCGACAACTTCGACCTCGGCCCGTCGTGGTGCCGCGTCGAGATCCCCCGCACGACCGTCGCCGAGCTGACGCCCCGCGTCGAGGCCACCGAGATCTCCTCGGGAGGCTGGCCCCGCATCGCCCTCGGCGAGGCGTCGGCGGTGACGGTTCCGGTGCGCTATCGCCTCGGCGAGTTCGACCCGCTGTGGAAGACCGGCGACGAGCAGATCGCCGAGTTGGCCGCCGCGTTCCGTACGCGGTCGCCGTACGTGGATGCCGCACGCGTGGACGGCGCGAGCCACGGCATCGGCAGCGGGCCCCGCGGACGCTCGGAGGAGCTGTGGCGGTTCTCGTTCCTGGAGCTGTGCCGTGCGGTGGCGGCTGAGCCGCGGCTGGTGGATCGCACGAAGCGCTGAACGTGCGGCGGAGGGCGCGCGTACCGGCGGGAGCCGGGGCGCGTGCCCTCCGTCGTGCGGCGCGGGTGTGTCTGTTGCGGGAGCGTTTGATTGCTCAGTCGGTGACGGCGGCGATGGCCTCGATCTCCACGAGCTGCTCGTCGTAGCCCAGGACCGTGACGCCCAAGAGTGTGCTGGGTACGTCGTGCTCGCCGAACGCGTCGCGCACGACCTCCCACGCCGTCACAAGGTCGGCCTGCCGCGCTGACGCGACCAGCACGCGCGTGCTGATCACATCGTCGATCGTCGCACCGGCCGCCGCCAGCGCGCGCTTCATCGTCTCGATGCACGCGGCCGCCTGGCCGGCGTAGTCGCCGACGGCGACAGTCGCGCCGTCCTCATCCAGAGGGCAGGAGCCTGCCAGGAAGATCAACCGCGCATCCTTGGGCGCTGTCGCGGCGTAGGCGTACTCGGCAACGTCGGAGAGCGTGGATGCGCGGATCAGGCGGACGGCGCTGGGCATGGGTCCATCCTGCCAGGGTGTTGGTGGGCCTGTCGGGGGTGGGTTGCGCGGGCGCTGAGGGCGCGTGATGGGTGGACTCGGACCGAGAACAACTGAGGGGCTCGGACCAGGTGACGCCGCGGGTGCCGATCCGGCTAGAACCCGCGTGATTCCGTGGTTCTCATGCCGACAACGCTACCGGTACCTACCGGCTGATGCCGGCCGATCCGGGGGTTTCTGGTCACCAATCTGGTCACCTGAGCAGGCTCCGAAGGCCGCCCAGCGCACTTGTCCCCAGGCGTGCGACAGAGCCATCAGGGCGTCCAACCCGGGATTCCTGCGCCGATGAGACGACGACGCGGCTACCCCGAGATTCTCGCCGCCGAACTCTCCCTGCAGCGCCAGCGTGCGCTGGATGGTGGCGCTGAGGTCCGGGTCGATGCTAGTGATGCAGCCAACCAGAGTGTCCGCCACCGGCGCTGGGCGTAGGGGTGTCATATATAACAACGCGGGTCGGGGCGCGTCCTGAAGGAGGCAACGGTGTCACATGAAGCCCAGGTCAGATCTGGGTTCTTTCAAAGAAATGTAGGGGTTATTGCAGCATTCGTTGCAGTTCCACATCGATTTCTTGCCTGGCTTCGAGTCTCGACGGGCGGTGTCTCAGATCGGGGATGGCAGCAGGGCGAGGTCGGATAGTAGGTAGCGCCGTCTGACGCGCCGCATTCGTTCGTCGTCTCCCCAGGGTTCGATGGTGATCGTCAGGAGGCCGAGTTCGTCTAGTTCCTTCGTGGCGCGAGTCCAAGTGTCGTCCGACATGCCGTACTGCGGCTTCCGGTAGCCGTCCATGAACTGTCCGTCCGGGTGCTTGTTACCTCCAAGCAACTCGCGGAGGGCGACGTAGACAGCGAGCGCTCGGCCAGAGAGCTCGAATATCCATCCTGCTTCCCAGAGTTGGATGGGAAGCGTTACCCATCGCGCTCCTCCGGTGGTCGTCCATATCTTCTCCCGAGCCGTCTGGTTGCAGGAGTGTGATCTGAGCGGGTTTTCCGGGTCGAGGAGTTCGGTCGATGAGTTGCCGCGAACTGAGCCATTTCAGGGCTTCGTTCACACGTCGACTACCTGAGGCTTCCGGAAGGTCGAGCAGCCGGGCATAGCCGGCGGAGGTGCGAGGGGCGACGGTGCGCGGCGGCCTCGTCGCTTGCATCGCCAACGTGAGGTAGAGCTTCAGTCGGACGCTGCCGCCCTGACCACCTGCCATGAGTTGCGCGAGCATCGGGGGCTCATCCCCGATCGAACGAACGAACTCCACGGGGAACTGGACACTTGCCGTGCGCTTGGATCGGGCAACCGTGGCCTTCATCGCTGCGACTGCATCAGCGGATACCATCAGTTCGCCTCCCGGAGCTCATGTCGTTTGTAGCGGAGTAACAGGGAGTCCGGGGGTACATGGGGTCCTCTGGGGTACCCGTACTTCTTATGGATACCGCTGCAAGCGCACTCTTGCCTCCGCTGTTGAGACGATGCTACTCCGCTGATAGTGGGTGTGTAACTCCGCTACGAGCGGTAGTTCGCTCCGCTTGGATAGTGAGGGTGAGCGCGTTGCATCGAAGTGAAGCACAAGCCAAGGTGGAGGTACATGACAGACGATGCCCCTCTGTCGGTCAGGACAGAGGGGCATCTGACAGAACGAAAGGAGCAACCCATGAGTCGCGGATTCCGTCTTACCGTCCGTATCACTGTAGCCGGACTCGAAATCACAATCGAGCCCTGGTAGCTCAGGGGGAGAGCGTCATCGGCGCTCTCCCCCTGAGTGTCGACGGCGCTTGAGAACTGATCGATAGCGGCGCTCGAAAAGTGGACACTCAACGATTGGAGAGTGATCACTTTGGAAGACTGGGCGCTGATCAGGAGGCTGGCTTCGGACGGGGTTCCGAAAGCGCAGATCGCGGCGCGGTTGGGGATCTCGCGGACGACCGTGATCAAGGCGGTGAACTCCGACGGGCCGCCGAAGTATGAGCGGTCGCCGCGGCCGACGTCGTTCACGCCGTTCGAGGTGCGGGTGCGGGCGTTGCTCGCCGAGCATCCGCGGATGCCGGCGACGGTGCTCGCGGAGCGGGTTGGTTGGGAGGGCTCGATCCGCTGGTTCCGGGACAATGTCGTGAGACTGCGACCTGAGCATCACCCGGTCGACCCGGCGGATCGGCTCTCGTGGGCGGCGGGCGATGCGGCTCAATGTGATCTCTGGTTCCCGCCGCGGAAGATCCCGCTCGAGGACGGCACGACGGCGCTGTTGCCGGTGTTGGTGATCGTCGCGGCGCATTCGCGGTTCGTGACTGCGCGGATGATCCCGACCAGGAAGACGGAGGATCTGCTGCTCGGGCACTGGGATCTCATCCAACGGCTCGGCGCGGTCCCGCGGCGGCTGATCTGGGACAACGAGTCCGGCATCGGGCAGCGCGGCCGCCTCGCGCAAGGTGTTGCGGCGTTCGCGGGGACCCTCGCGACGAAGGTCGTGCAGCTGAGGCCCTACGACCCGGAATCGAAAGGGATCGTGGAGCGCCGCAACGGCTGGCTCGAGACCTCGTTCATGCCCGGCCGCACGTTCACTTCCCCGGCGGACTTCAACGCCCAGCTGGAGGGCTGGCTGGAGAGAGCGAACGCGAGGGTGGTGCGGACGATCAAGGCACGCCCGGTCGATCTGATCGGCCACGACCGTTCACGGATGCTCCCGTTGCCGCCGATCCCGCTGCAACTGGGCTGGCGAGAACGAGTCCGCCTCGGGCGGGACTACTACGTCCGCCTCGACGCGAGCGACTACTCCGTCGATCCCGCCGCGATAGGCCGGTTTGTCGACGTAATCGCCGATCTCGACCGTGTTCGGGTGCGCCTGGAGGACAGGCTGGTCGCTGACCACGCGCGGGTCTGGGCGCGCGGCTCCACGATCACCGATCCCGCACATCTGGAGGCCGCGAAACGGCTGCGGCAACAGTTCCAGACCCCACGTCCTGATCCCGTTGATGACCTGGCGCGTGATCTCGCGGACTACGACCGGGCGTTCGGGATCGAAGGAGTCGCCTGATGGCTACCTCGAAGACCAGCGAGTCGGTGAAGCAGATCACCTACCTCGCCGGCGCACTCAAGGCACCCCGGATCACGGAGGCCGCAGCCCGGATGGCGGACCAAGCACGCGACGCCGGGTGGTCGTTCGAGGACTACCTCGCCGCCGTCCTCGAACGCGAAGTGAGCGCTCGCAACGCTTCCGGCGCGGAGCTGCGGATCAAAGCGGCCGGGTTCCCGAGCCGGAAGACGCTCGAGGACTTCGACTGGGACGCGCAACCAGCCACTCGGCAGCAGATCGCGGCGCTCGCTTCGGGAGGGTTCCTCCTCGAAGCGCAGAACGTGGTCCTGCTCGGCCCTCCCGGAACCGGGAAGACCCACCTCGCGACCGCGCTCGGAATCGTCGCCGCCCGCCACGGGCACCGAGTGCTGTTCGCGACCGCGACCGACTGGGTCACCCGCCTCACCGACGCCCACCGGCAAGGCAACCTCCCGAAAGAGCTCGCCCGGCTGCGGCGTTACGGGCTGATCATCGTCGACGAAGTCGGCTACCTCCCGTTCGAACAAGACGCAGCGAACCTGTTCTTCCAACTCGTCTCCAGCCGCTACGAGCACGCGTCACTGATCCTGACCTCGAACCTGCCGTTCTCCAGCTGGGGAGGGGTCTTCGGCGACCAGGCCGTTGCCGCCGCGATGATCGACCGCATCGTTCACCACGCCGACGTCCTCACCCTCAAAGGCGCCAGCTACCGACTCCGCGGCCGCGGCATCGACAGCCTCCCCAGCATCCGCACCACCACCGACGAAACACCTAGCTAGACTGCCCGCAACCGTTCACTTTTCGAGCGCCGAAAGCGTCCAGAGTTCGAGCGCCGCCGACACTGAGCCTTCTCAGCCTGCATCGAGCAACCGAGAAGGCTCGCACGCCGCAATCGCAGAGCGCCCATCCCCGCATCGGCAAAATAGGAGGATGAGCCTCGACCACATGGACACACCCTCCGAGGGAGTGGTCGTGGAGCGCCTGCGTACCGAAGCGACCAACTGGATCAATGCGGTCTCGCTTCAGTCAGGACGTGTGGGCCGCCGCTTCCGTAAGCAGCATCCCGAGCAGGTGGAAGTTCAGGCCCTCGAAGTCGACCTGCACTTCTTCCTCGTGGCGGTGGTTCGTCTCCGCCGCTGCATCGAACGCACCGCCAAACGTGTCACTGGACTCGATGCTCCCCTCGGTAAGCGCCTCCATGCCTTCGACGGCGAAGTGCCGTGGTTACTCCGGGTCAGAAACGTGAGCGAGCACATTGACGAGTACACCCTTGACGAAGGTCGCGACGGAACAGTTAGCCGCCAGCAGGTGCAGACCTGGTACCTCGACGTCGCCGAGGACGGCGGCCCGATCTGGGGCTGGCTCGGCGAACGACTCGACATCGAGCAGACCGAGAAGGCGGCACTTGCCCTCTACCGCGGTTTCCTCTCCGACTGTGAGGCATGGATCATGACAAGACCGGACGATCACAGCTCAGGAGCGAAGCCGACCGTGTGACCGAGCCGAGCTTCCCCAGACACCGAAACTCGCAGAGGTCGTACTAGCGTCAGAGATCCCATGTGGTATTTCCGCAATCCCACCTATAATTCTCTGCCCAGTAATGCTCTCCTGGCCAGAGACTTCGCCGCCACCATCGCCCACACGACTCCGCCTATCCGGCTGGCCCAGAACCATTCGCGACAATCCGCCCCATGGCGCGTTGTGAGAGGCTCATTGAGTCCCACTGTCTGCGGTCACGGATACGGTGAGCGGGTGGTCCAACTAACTCCTGGCGCTTCGCTTCAGAGCGCGATCGCGGCACTCGAAGAGACATCCCGCACAGCCTCAAACATCGTCGGAGCAGGGATGCCCGTCGATCGGCTGAACGAGTATCGTACGTGGTCCACTCGCCAGATTAGGTCGCTCACCGGCCAGCTCATGCCCGCTTCGATCGAAGAACTGGTGGCCTCGCGTCGACACTGGCTGCTCCAGTCGCTCGACCCTATCGCGTATGGCGTTGCAGCGGTGGGTGAACTCGTGGATCTAGAAGTCACTAGCTGCATCGAAGCCGTAAGTGCAGCACTCAAGGACTTGCGGGGGCAGGCGGATGTTTGGTCGAAGTGGCGAGAACACGGCATCGCCGGAAAGCCCTATGCCGCCGTCGTCTTGGACACCAACGTGCTGCTTCGACACTCCGAGAATCTGATCGACATCCCCTGGAATGTCGGGCTCAACATCTTCCCCCACGAAGCCATCGCTCTCGGGATCCCAATGGTTGTCGTCGAAGAACTCGACAGGCTGAAGGACAGCAACGGTGCCATGTACCTCGGAGATGAGAAGCTCGCTGTGCGGACGCTTGCGCGGAAAGCGCTTCGCTCCCTCGATACCGTCTTCAAGGCGGGCTACTTGAACTGGCAGATCCGAGAACGCGGGGCAGGTGGCATGCAGCTGCCAGATGAGCTCCACGCAATACTGATCGTCGACGATCTTCACCACACACGCACGCGCGACGCCGATCTGGAGATTATGGATCAGGCAATTCGGCTGCGCCCCTTCACGTCGAACGTTGCTCTCGCAACGTACGATCAGGCGATGATCTTCCGAGCACGAAGCGCAGGCTTGAAGGCGTTCAGGCCGACGGAGGATTCCTGACCATGGATTGACCTCTTGCTCACGCGCCTCGTGGCATCCCGAAGTTCGGCAGCTCGAGTTGATCGACCGCTACTACTTACCCCTTGAAGCCAGTGTCTTGGGTTTCAACGAGCGTTGGTGGATCAGCCGAGCTGTACCGATGAGCCAGCAAAAGTACTGCCTGGTTCTCGTTCGTTCTTGACGGAGAGGAAGTTGCGCGAGCTGAAGTGAATCATGCGGCTCATCTCGGTGGGGACCACGTCGGTTCGCCCCTCCCCCGGCACATCGTGGAAGTTGCCCTCATCGAACTACGCTCCCAATATGCCAACGACCCAGGAACCAACGACACAGTGCACTAGGAGCACGGAAATGCCCCTTACTGGCTTGGCGGGACTGATTGCCCCGCTGCGACCGACAACCGTTCAGCATCAGACGCGGGGCGAGACGCGCGCTCGCTCTCAACATGGAGTTTGAGATCCGCAGGTAGCCAGGAGCGACGGCGTCGGAAACACTCAGCGCAACGACGGAGCACAGCAGGCAGTTTCGTCGCTCGTCCCAATAGCCAGACAGAAACAAGGATAGCCGCGAGAGATGCCAATACTACCCACGGCCCCCATTCACCGGTATCGGCCGCCAACCTGAGAGGAAACAGCATCTTGCCGATCACGGTCGACGTATCGACCTCCGAGACGTAGTCGAGCAGATCCCGCAAGGCTGGCACAGCCACGAGCGCCGCGAGAATGGTCGCAATCCAGGCCAACCGCAACGAGCGGCTCGCCTGAGTATTTGCAGACCGAGTGGCATTGGCTTGCGACGATAGATCCAATGCGGTCTCGACTGTGCGTCGCATCTCCTCCCCGCCAAGGTCCGTCAGGAGGCGGGTTGCAATCTGGCGCGCTGATCCAAAGCGAATCTCCTGTTGTCGCATGTCGGCCAAGACCTTAATGGCTTCGGCATAAGCGCGTTCAAGTTTCTTGCCATACAGCGCGCCGCCGGTAACGGCCGATTCCAGATTTCGCAGACGGAAGTATTGCACGAGTGTGTGCTCGACGATCAGCACGGTATCAAGATCACGGATTGGCTCTGGGGGCGCTCCAATGAGTTGAATACGGGTCGTCGAGCCGAGGTTCGTATAAAGCTGGTGGTCGGCACTCACCGAGAGATCTGCGCCGGAGAGTCGGTCAAGATTGACGTTGGCGTCTGAGTCGAATCGAGTAGCCACCCGAGCGATCGCGTCCTTGTGACGGACCTGCCACAGCTCCGCAGACCCACAACAATGGCCCATCGCGGCCATCACGGTGGCATGAGTGTTCCACTCTCGTGGGAGGGGAACTCCAAGTGCTGTCCCGACGGCACCAAAATGCCGCTCGAGCGAGTCCGCCATGGTTGGCGAGTCAGGGAACTCCATCGCCCGCAGGCGTGCACCTGCATCAGAGATCGTCCGCCACTCCCCCAGAAGACGTTTCACTGGGAGGCCGATCAGCAGTGGCTCTGGGATTTCCGATCGTACGAGAACCGCGCGATCAGATCGGGCGATCTCGACAAGCTGTGCGGTCGTCATCTCTCGATGAATGGGAAGCGCGATTGTGAGCTGAACTACGCCGCATCGGTGTATGAGCAGCCGCGGCTCGAACGCCGCGTGCGCAGTCTCGCTCACCCCTGGGATCCGCAGGTCATGGTAGGAGCCTCGGAGAATCAGCCGTACGAAGTCATCGCCAATGCGGCTTGCACCACCGAACAGCGTCTCGTCGATCTGATGCTCGGCAGCCGCAATCTTCTGGGCATCTACGATTACTTTCCGAGCCATGCTGAGCGCCCCATCAAGCGAGTCAGCGCCGCTATCCGCCGCATCGACGACGGGAGCATCGACAGCCGCGGATCGAGACCACCTGCGTCGCAGTGCATTGGTGACGAGTCGTGGGTGCCGCCAAGCGAACCTCGCGGCCGCTGCAAACGACTTGCCCGACCTGAGGTCAGCCACATCATCTCGCAGTCTCTCACCCGAACGAATGACCTTGACCAGCGAGCGCATCTTCGGTGTGAGTCGGACCCCGGATTCCGATGGCCATGCCGCTGCAACCGCAATGTCCGCTCGAAACAGTCGCCGCACTGCAAATTCGAGGTCGATTGGCCCACCGGCATGGCTGGTCATCGTGAAGTGAATAGTAGGCGACGTAAACAGCGCATCGTGAGAATCCTGCTGATCGATCACGTTCACCCTATCCGTCGGACGCCCCAAGGTAGACATGATGCTCGCCATCTTCTTCAAGGGATTGCACAAAATTGCGCCTAAGAAATTCCATGCCTTGGTAGCAATCACGGACCTCCTTCGAGCGGTCAGCTGCTGTGACGGAGTCATCGTGCCACGGAGTCTCTCACTACCCTCCGCGATCCGATACTCGTACATCCGCACCACGCGCGCCTGGATCTCCGCGTCATACGTCCTCACTGCTGACATGATCATTCCTTGTTAGATCATGCCCTCCCACAGCCCCAGGCCGGTTCACCTCAGCGCCCACCGACGCTAGTGGACAACACCCCAGTTGCACCATTGAACTAACAGGCCCGGACTACAAGGTTCGCGTCGTCGGCGAACGGAACGCTGCGAACGTCGGTGTGCGGCCGCTCCATGCGCCGCCCAGCGCACAGAACCCGGAGAACGGAAGACCCGCCGAAACCGCAGGGAGCCCCTGAGAATCAAGGGGCCAAGGCCAGTTCGATTGACCATGGTTCGAGTAACGTCCTCACTGCTGGGGTACCTGGACTCGAACCAAGAACAACTGAACCAGAATCAGCCGTGTTGCCAATTACACCATACCCCAAGGGCATCAGCCGAAGCCGTGCACCGAGGGTCAAGCTTAGCCGACGATCCCCGAACCGCCAAAACGAGGAACCCGCTCCTACCCCTGTCCCCGGAGCTGCTCCCGCACCGAGAACCGTGACGGGTCGAACAGGCTCGCGAGGTACGCGCCCAGCGCGACGCCCACGCCGACGCTGAGGCAGATCGCCGCGGCGGTGCCGAAGTGCGCGAGGCCCGATCCGCCGCTCATCTGCTGCAGGATGCCGAGGAACACCTGCAGTCCGGGCAGCAGCGCACCGGTGATGCCCATGAGGGCGAGCACCTGCTGCGGGTATCCGGTCCGCGCGGCGAACACGACGGTCACGACGCCGAGCACGACGCCGCTGAGCGAGCTCGCCCACAGGGCGTCGAGCCCGACGACACGCAGCAGCAGCTGGTTGGTCGCGCCGGTCACCACGCCGAGCACGAGCGCGGGGAGGATCAGCGAACGCCGGCCGCCGTTCGCGAGCGCATTGGACAGTGCGCCCAGTCCCGAGAACACCAGCACGAGGTACCACGGCATGCTCGGCAGGTCGTCGATGCGCGGGTGCTCCATGTGGAACAGCTCGCCGAGCGCGAACGTCACCACCCCGCCCAGCGCGATGCCGACGGCCGTCACCGCGAGGCTTCCGGCACGGCTCATCGCCGACAGGTAGTCGGCGTCGATCGCGTCGGTGACGGCGCTGATGAGCTGCGGCAACGGCAGGATCAGCAGCCACGTCACGGCGATCGCCGCGGCGGCGCCGACCGGATCGACGAACCCGGCGAGCACGAGCGCGGTCGCCACCGCTCCCCCGGCGGCGCTCTGCACGGCCGCCGCGAACAGCCGCGGCATGAGCACGCGCGACGCGCCGAGCCCCACGAACGAGCTGATCAGCTGCAACACCGCGGCCGTGACCCACGCCTGCCAGAGCACCCCGACCTGCATCGTGATGAACACGGCGAGCATCGTGAGCCCCGCCGTCGTCACCGCCCCGTTCGTCGCGCGGTCGCGCACGCGAGAGACGTCGTCGCGCAGCACGTCCACGCGCGCCGACTCGCCGATGCGCGCCGCGACATCGGCCAGGCCGCGCAGGCGCGAGCAGTCGATCACGTCGAGCGTCCGCGCGGCGCCCGAGACGCTCACGGAGCCCCCGTCGGGCGCATGCGCCTGCGTCAGCACCACGCGACCGAACACGGTCACCGACGCCTGAGCCAGCCCCAGCAGCGAGGCGCACGACGTCAGCACGCGCGACGTCTGGCCGCCCGACTGACCGGACTCCAGAAAGCCGAGACCCAGCGCGCTCAACAGCTCCAGCCGCTGCCGCACGTCGTCGGCGGACAGGTCACGAACGGCATCCGCGGCGGTCATGCGTCGATCCTAGGGCCGCGCACGGCCCCACGACCGCACACGCATCCGAGCTCAGCCCAGGTGCTGCACGAGCGCCCCGAGCCGGCGCACCGTCTCGGCCTTGCCGAGCAGTTCCATCGACTCGAACAGCGGCGGCGACACGCGACGTCCGCTCAGCGCGACGCGCGGCGGGCCGTATGCGACGCGCGGCTTGAGCCCGAGCCCGTCGATGAGCGCGTCCGACAAAGCCTGCTGCACGGCCGCGGCGGTGAAGCCCTGCTCCGGCACCAGCTCGAGCGCGGCGACGGATGCCACGAGCACCTCGCCCGCGTTCGCGGGCAGCCCCTTGAGCGCATCGTCCTCGTACGTCACCTCGTCGCGGAAGAGGAAGCCGAGCAGCCCGGGCGCGTCGCCCAGCAGCTGCATGCGCTCCTGCACGAGCGGCGCCGCGGCATCCAGCATCCGTCGTTCGTCGTCGGTCAGCGGCTCCGACACCAGACCGGCCGACGCGAGGTACGGCACGAGGCGACCCGCGAAGTCGGCGGGCTCGAGCAGGCGGATGTGGTCGCCGTTGATCGACTCGGCCTTCTTCTGGTCGAAGCGCGCGGGGTTGGGGTTCACGTCGGCGATGTCGAACGCCGCGACCAGCTCGTCGAGCGAGAACACGTCGCGGTCGGGCGCGATCGACCAGCCGAGCAGCGCGAGGTAGTTCAGCAGGCCCTCGTGGATGAAGCCCTTCTCACGCTGCAGGAACAGGTCGGCCTGCGGGTCGCGCTTCGACAGCTTCTTGTTGCCGGTCTCGCCGAGCACGAGCGGCATATGCCCGAACCGCGGCACGAAGTCGGCCACGCCCGCCTCGACGAGCGCGTCGTACAGCGCGAGCTGCCGCGCGGTCGACGGCATCAGGTCCTCGCCGCGGATCACGTGCGTGATGCCCATCAGCGCATCGTCCACGGGGTTCGTGAACGTGTACAGCGCCTGACCGCCGGCCCGCACGACCACGAAGTCGGGGAACGAACCGGCGGGGAACGTCACCTCGCCGCGGATCAGGTCGACGTAGGTGAGGTCCACGTCGGGCACGCGCAGGCGCCACGCGGGCTCGCGACCTTCGGTGCGGAACGCGGCCTTCTGCTCGTCGGTGAGGTCGCGGTCGTGGTTGTCGTAGCCGAGCTGCTTGGCGCGGCCGGCCGCCTCGTTGCGGGCGTCGATCTCCTCCGCCGTCGAGTAGGACTCGTAGACGGCACCGCTCGCGATGAGCTTCTGCAGCGTCTCGGCGTAGATCTCCGTGCGCTGCGACTGGCGGTACGGCTCGTGCGGCCCGCCCTTCTCCACGCCCTCGTCCCAGTCGATGCGCAGCCACGTGAGCGCATCGATGAGCTGCCGGTAGCTCTCCTCGCTGTCGCGCGCCGCATCGGTGTCCTCGACGCGGAAGATGAGCCTGCCGCCGGTGTGCCGTGCGTACGCCCAGTTGTACAGCGCGGTGCGGATCAGGCCGACGTGCGGAAGCCCCGTCGGCGAGGGGCAGAAGCGCACGCGGACATCGCTGCCGGTCGCCGTGGTGGTGCGAGGATGCGGAGTAGCCATAGGCGTTCCAGTCTACGGCGGGGTGCACGTGTGGCGGTGGGGTGTGCACGTCTGGCAGTGAGGATGCGCATCACGAAGACAGGAGAAATCAGCGCTACAGGACGATCCGCGGCGAAACCTCCTGTCCCGGTGATATCTCCTGTATTGAGGGGATGCCGGGGCCTGGGCATACGGCGCGCCGCATGCGTGCCCGGCGGCTCAGCGCTGCCGGGCGAGCGGCGCCGCGGCCGCGACGGCGACGACGATGACCAGCGCGACGAGCGCCAGGCCGCCGTAGCCGATCGCGCCGAGCACGCCGCCCGCCGCGATCGCGCCCAGGCCGCCGACGAGGCTCATCGCGAGGTCGCTGCGTCCCTGCCGCACCGTGCGCCTCTCCTCCGACGACGACTCGGTGAGCAGCGTCGAGCCGGCGACCGTCGACGCGCTCCAGCCCAGCCCGAGCAGCACGAGCGCGATCGTCACGGCCGTGTTCGAGTCCTGGCCGAAGGACGCCGTGAGCATCGCCGCGACGAGCAGCACCTGCCCCACCAGCACCGTGGCGACGCGTCCGACGCGGTCGGCGAGCATGCCGAACACGGGCGACAGCGCATACATGCCCGCGATGTGCAGGCTGATGGTCAGGCCGACGACCTCCAGCGACGCGCCGTGGTGCACGAGGTGCACGGGCGTCATCGCCATGACCGCGACCATCACGCCGTGCGCCCCGGCGATCGCGATCATCGCGAACAGCGCCGTGCGCGGACGGTCGTCGCGCGCGATGGCCGCGCCGGCGCCCGACGCCCGCTCGCCCGCGACGCGCTGCGCCAGCTTCAGCGGATCGGGACGCAGCAGCACGAGATACAGCACGATCGCCAGCACCTGCGCGACGACCGTGAAGACGTACGCGCCGGTCATCGGCGGCATCCCGAGCGCCTGCCCGATCGCCTCGCCGGGCCCGACGAGATTCGGGCCGAGCACAGCGCCGATCGTCGTCGCCCACACGACCACCGACAGATCGCGTCCGCGCGACGCATCGGTCGCCAGGTCGGCGGCCGCGAAGCGCGACTGCAGGTTCGCCGCCTGCCCCGCGCCGATGAGCGCGAACCCCGCGATCAGCAGCGGGAACACCCGCACCGCTGCTCCGAGCACGACGACCCCGACGCCCAGCAGGGCGATGACCATGCCGATCGCGAGGCCGATGCGACGGCCCCGCCGGCGGGCGAGCGTCGCGAGCGGCACCGCGACGGCCGCCGTGCCGAGGGTCACGAACGCCGTCGCGAAGCCGGAGAGGGCGTCGTCGCCCGAGACGTCCGCGGCGAGCACCGCGCCGAGCGAGATCGTCGCGCCGAACGCCACGCCGCCGAGCACCTGCCCGGCCGACAGCACCGCGACGGTGCGACGCTGCACGCGGGCGAGCGTCGTCGCGTCGACGCCGGTCGCCGCCTCCGGCCCGGATGCCGAGGACTCAGGCATCGCGTGCGGTGTTGCGCAGCACGCCGATGCCGGTGATCTCGACCTCCAGCGTGTCGCCGGCGACGAACGGGCCGACGCCCGCCGGCGTTCCGGTGAGGATCACGTCGCCCGGCAGCAGGGTGAACGCCGCCGACGCGTACGCGATGATGTCGGGCACCGTGTGCACCATGTCGCTGATCGGCCCGTCCTGCCGCACCTCGCCGCCCACGCGCGAGATCACGCGCGCTCCGCCGTCGAGGTCGAACTCCGTCTCGATGACCGGGCCGAGCGGGCAGAACGTGTCGAACCCCTTCGCACGCGACCACTGCCCGTCGGACCGCTGCAGATCGCGCGCCGTCACGTCGTTGCCGATCGTGTAGCCGAAGACGTGGTCGAGGGCGTTCTCCGCGGGCACGTTCTTCGCGATCCTGCCGATCACGACGGCGAGCTCGCCCTCGAAGTCGGTGCGCTGCGACTGCGGCGGGCGCACGATCGCGTCGCCCGGGCCGATCACCGCCGTGTTCGGCTTGAGGAACAGCAGCGGCTCCGCGGGCGCCTCGCCACCCATCTCGGCCGCGTGGTCGCGGTAGTTCTTGCCGACGCACACGACCTTGGAGCGCGGGATGACCGGGGCGAGCAGCGTGGCATCCGCGAGCGGGACCCGCTCCCCCGTCGTCTCGAACCCGGCGAACAGCGGATCCCCGGCGAGCACGACGAGATCGCCCTCGTCGACGACGCCGTACCGGATGCGCTCGCCGTGACTGAACCGCGCGATCTTCATCGCGTCAGGCGTCCAGGCGGATGAGCCAGCCGTGCGTGTCCTCGCGACGTCCGTACTGGATGTCGGTGAGCTCCTGGCGCAGCGACAGCGCGAGCTCGCCCGTCGGCTGCGCGTCCTCGAAGCCCTCGGCCTTGAGCACGCCGATGGGCGTCACGACCGCCGCGGTGCCGCACGCGAACACCTCGACGATGTCGCCGGATGCCACGCCCTCGCGCCACTCGGCGAGCGAGATCGGCCGGCGCTCCACGCGGTGGCCGCGGTCGACGGCGAGCTGCAGGATCGAGTCGCGCGTGATGCCCTCGAGGATCGAGTCGGAGTGCGGCGTGACGATCGTGCCGTCGGCGAACACGAACACCACGTTCATGCCGCCGAGCTCCTCGACGTTGCCGTCCTGGTCGAGGAAGACCACCTGGTCGCAGCCCTGCGCGTACGCCTCCGACTGCGGGAGCAGGCTCGCCGCGTAGTTGCCGCCGGTCTTCGCCGCACCGGTGCCGCCCTTGCCGGCGCGCGCGTACTGCTCGCTCAGCCAGATCGACACCGGCGTCACGCCGCCCTTGAAGTAGGCGCCCGCGGGGCTCGCGATGAGGTAGTAGGCGACCTTCTCGGCCGGGCGCACGCCGAGGAACGCCTCCTTGGCGAACAGGAACGGACGCAGGTACAGGCTCTGGTCGTCACCCGACGGCACCCAGGCGCCGTCGACGGCGATGAGCTCGCGCAGCGACTGCAGGAAGTAGTCGGCCGGCAGCTCGGGCAGGGCGAGCCGGCGCGCCGAGCGCTGCAGCCGCAGCGCGTTCTGGTCGGCCCGGAACGTGTGGATCGAGCCGTCGGCGTGCCGGTAGGCCTTGACGCCCTCGAAGACCTCCTGGCCGTAGTGCAGCACGGCCGCCGCCGGGTCGAGCGAGATCGGCCCGTAGGGCTGCACCCGGGGCCGGTGCCACCCGCCGCCTCGCGACCAGCAGATGTCGACCATGTGATCGGTGAAGTTGGTGCCGAAGCCGGGGTTCGCCAGAATCGCATCGCGCTCGGCGGTGCTCTTGGCGGCGAGGTTCTTCGTCACGGCGAACTCCAGCGGAGTGATGTTCGACGCGGTGTCGGTGAGTGTCATGAGCGATCCTTGTTCCACGCGCCGTGGGAGGCGCCCACGCGCGATTCCAGATTACGCCGATACGCGGGCGGCGATCGCGTCTCCGACCTCGCCGGTCGTGCGCGCGCCGTCGCCTCGCGAGGCGATGTCGTCTTCGACCGCCCGGGTCACGCGCTCCGCCTCGTCCACCAGCCCGAGGTGATCGAGCAGGAGGGCGACCGACAGGATCGCGGCCGTGGGGTCGGCCTTCGCCTGACCGGCGATGTCGGGGGCCGAGCCGTGCACCGGCTCGAACATCGAGGGGAACGCGCCCTCGGGGTTGATGTTGCCCGAGGCGGCGAGCCCGATACCTCCGGTGATCGCACCGGCGAGGTCGGTCAGGATGTCGCCGAAGAGGTTGTCGGTGACGATGACGTCGAATCGGCCGGGGTTCGTGACCAAGAAGATGGTGGCCGCATCGACGTGCAGATAGTCTACGGCCACATCCGGATACTCCGCGCTCACGGCATCCACGAGCCGCTTCCAGATGCCGCCCGCGTGCACGAGCACGTTCGTCTTGTGCACGTAGGTGAGCTTCTTGCGGCGGCGTGCGGCCTGCGCGAACGCGTAGCGCACGACGCGCTCGACGCCGAACGCCGTGTTGACGCTCGTCTCGTTCGCGATCTCCTGCGGCGTGCCGACGCGGATCGCCCCGCCGTTGCCGACGTAGGGCCCCTCGGTGCCCTCGCGCACGACGACGAAGTCGACGTCGCCCGGCTCGGCGAGCGGGCCGGGAACGCCGGGGTACAGCTTCGACGGCCGCAGGTTGATGTAGTGGTCGAGCGCGAAGCGCAGCCGCAGCAGCAGCCCGCGCTCGATGTTCGCGTCCTTCAGGCGCGGGTCCCCGGGCACTCCCCCCACGGCGCCGAGCAGGATCGCGTCGTGCGCCGCGATCGACGCGAGGTCGTCGTCGGTGAGGGTGTCGCCCGTGGCGAGGAACCGGTCGGCGCCGAGCGAGAACCGGGTCTTCTCGAACGTGACCTCGCCGCCCGCGGTCACGGCGTCGAGCACCTTCTCCGCCTCGGCGATGACCTCGGGCCCGATGCCGTCACCGGGGATGACGGCGAGCTTGACGATGCGCGACATTGCGGCCTCTCAGGACTCGGTGATCTGGATCTGCGTGAACAGGTCGGCGTGGATCTGCGCGCGCACGTCGGCGAGCAGGTCGTCGGGCACCGGCGAGTCGACCGTGAGCACCGACAGCGCCTGGCCGCCGGCGGCGTGCCGGGCGATCTGCATGCCGGCGATGTTGATGCCCGCGTCGCCGAACTTCTGGCCGTAGACCGCGACGATGCCGGGACGGTCGGCGTAGCGCATGACGACGTGGTGCGTCTCGATCGGCAGCTCCAGGGCGTAGTCGTCGATGCCGACGAGCTTCTCGATCTGCTTCGTGCCCGTGAGCGTGCCCGAGACCGCGAGCTGCGAGCCGTCGGAGAGCGCGCCGCGCAGCGTGATGACGTTGCGGTACTCCTCCGAGCGGTCGTCGACGATGAGGCGCGCCTCGACGCCGCGCTGCTCCGCGAGCAGCGGCGCGTTCACGTACGACACCTTCTCGCTCACGATGTTGGTGAACACGCCCTTGAGCGCGGCGAGCTTGTAGACGCTCACGTCGTACTGGTTGAGCTCGCCGTGCACCTCCACGTCGAGGCTCGTGAGCGGCGACTGCGCGAGCGCCGCGAAAATCTGGCCGAGCTTCTCGACGAGCGGGATGCCGGGGCGCACGTACGGGTCGATGACGCCGCCCGCGACGTTGACCGCGTCGGGCACGAGCTCGCCGCCGAGCGCGAGGCGCACCGACTTGGCGACCGAGACGCCCGCCTTCTCCTGCGCCTCGTCGGTCGACGCGCCGAGGTGCGGCGTGACGAGCACGTTGGGCAGGCTCAGCAGCGGGAACGCCGTGCCGTCCTCCTTCGGCGGCTCGCTCGTGAACACGTCGAGGCCGGCGCCCGCGATCTGGCCGCTCGTGAGCGCCTCGTGCAGCGCGGCCTCGTCGATGAGACCGCCGCGCGCGACGTTGACCACGTAGGCGGTCGGCTTCATGAGCGCGAACTGCGCCGTGCTGATCATGCCCGTCGTCTCGGGCGTCTTCGGCATGTGGATCGTGACGAAGTCGCTGCGCTGCAGCAGGTCGTCGAGCGACACCAGCTGCACGCCCAGCTGCTGCGCGCGGGCGCTCGTCACGTAGGGGTCGTACGCGACGACGTCCATGCCGAACGCCTGCAGGCGCGCCGCGATGAGCGCGCCGATGCGGCCCAGGCCGATGATGCCGAGCGTCTTCTCGTACAGCTCGACGCCCGTGTAGGCGCTGCGCTTCCACTGCCCGGCGGCCAGCGAGGCGTTCGCGGCCGGGATGCGGCGGGCGAGGCCGAGGATGTGGGCCACCGTGAGCTCGGCGGCCGAGATGATGTTGGAGGTCGGCGCGTTGACGACCATGACGCCGGCGGTCGTCGCCGACTTGATGTCGACGTTGTCGAGGCCGACGCCGGCGCGCGCGATGACCTTCAGCCGGGGCGCGGCCGCGATCGCCTCGGCATCCATCTTCGTCGCCGAGCGGATGAGCACGGCGTCCGCCTCGGCCAGCGCCGGCAGCAGCTCGGCGCGGTCCGCGCCGTTGACGCTGCGGATCTCGAAGTCTGGACCGAGCGCGTCGATCGTTGCGGGAGACAGTTCTTCGGCGAGGAGGACGACGGGCTTAGACACGCTGGCAGACCTTCGGTGTGACGCGGATGCGTGGGAGCAGGGAACGGGTCGACGCCGCACGCACGGGGCGAGACCGAGGATCAGCCTATCGAACGCGCGGCACGACTCCCGACAGCGTGACGCTCAGCCGCCGACGAGCGAGGCGCCGTTGGAGTACGCGTAGGCGAGGATGTTCAGCCAGAACACCCCCACGAGGCCCATGCCGGCCAGCATGATCAGCAGGAACGGCACCGCCGGGCGGCGGGAGCCCAGCGCCACCCCGCCCGCGAACACCGCGATGGGGAACACGACGGCGAGCAGCAGCACGAACCATCCCATGCCGTTGAGCCCGAGCGGCCCGATCGCCTGCGAGACGAGGAACGAGATGGCCGCCCACACGAAGTAGGCGTACAGCAGGCCGAAGAAGCCCGTGATCGTCAGGACGAGCCAACGTGGCAGCGCCGAGGTCTTCGCGGTCTTCTCCGCCTTCGCGGGCTTCGCGGTCTTCTCCGTCATTGCCCCACCGCCCCCACCATCACGAACGGCCACGGCACGAGCAGCACGACCCCCGCGACCAGCAGCGCCAGTCGCACCCACGCCGCCGAGGCGCGCGTGACGACGACGACCGTCACGAACCACAGCAGCGGCGCCGCGACGGCGAACACGAACGCGGGCAGATACGCGGCGTCCGAGACGAGGAGCCGGGCGACGACGCGCAGCCGGTCGCCCGAGATGAACCAGCCGATCGTGTAGAGCAGGTACACGCCCGCGAGCACGCCGAGCGTGACGAGCGCCGCGTTGCCCATCGGCGCGGGCTCCGACGGCATGGTCACCGTGCCGTCGGGGGCGATGTGCCCCACGGCGTTCGCGCCCTTGCCCACCGCGGTGAAGCCGTCCGGCAGCGCCAGGGGGTCCGCCGTCGCCGCCGGATCCTGCTGGGCGGCCAGATCCTGCTGCGCGACCGGATCCTGCTGCGCAGTGGGCTCCTCGGCGACCGGTGCCGCCGTGCCCGCCTCCAGCGTGGGATCGTCGTCGCCGTCCCATCTCAGGGCGTCGTCGTCTCTTCCGCTCATCACGGCATCAGCCTAGCGGGCGGCGCCGCACGGCGAACGGAAGAGCCCGGCCCCTGTGGGGGCCGGGCTCCGTGCGGCATGATGCCACGGGCCGGCACGGTGGTGCCGGCAGTCTGGTGCCGGGTCAGCGCGCAGCGCTGCGCTGAACCGAAGAGGTCAGCGCGCAGCGCTGCCCTGAACCTAGGAGGTCAGCGCGCAGCGCTGCCCTCGGTGTAGTCGGCGTCCTCCTGCTTCCAGGCGAACAGGGCGCGCAGTCCGCGGCCGACCTGCTCGATGGGGTGCTGGGCGGCCTTCTCGCGCAGCTCGAGGAACTCCTTGGCGCCGTTGTCCTGGTCGCCGATGAAGCGCTCCGCGAACGCGCCCGACTGGATGTCGGCGAGCACGGCCTTCATGTTCTCCTTGACGTGCGGGTCGACGACGCGCGGGCCCGAGACGTAGTCGCCGTACTCGGCCGTGTCGGAGACCGACCAGCGCTGCTTGGCGATGCCGCCCTCCCACATGAGGTCGACGATGAGCTTGAGCTCGTGCAGCACCTCGAAGTACGCGATCTCCGGCTGGTAGCCGGCCTCGGTCAGCGTCTCGAAGCCGTACTGGATGAGCTGCGACACGCCGCCGCAGAGCACGGTCTGCTCGCCGAACAGGTCGGTCTCGGTCTCCTCGGTGAAGGTCGTCTTGATGACGCCCGCGCGGGTGCCGCCGATGGCCTTCGCGTACGACAGCGCGGTCGCCCACGCCGAGCCCGAGGCGTCGCGCTCGACGGCGATGATGTCGGGGATGCCGCGGCCCGCGACGAACTCGCGGCGCACCGTGTGGCCCGGGGCCTTCGGCGCGATGAGGATGACGTCGACGCCCTCGGGAGCCTCGATGTAGCCGAAGCGGATGTTGAAGCCGTGCGCGAACGCGAGCGTCTTGCCGGGCGCGAGGTTCGGCTTAATCGACTCGCTGTAGATCGACCGCTGGTGCTGGTCGGGCGCGAGGATCATGATGAGGTCGGCCCACGCCGAGGCGTCGGCGACGTTCTTCACCTCGAAGCCGTCCTCCTGGGCCTTCGCGATCGACTTCGAGCCGTCCTTGAGGGCGATGACGACCTCGACGCCCGAGTCGCGAAGGTTCTGCGCGTGGGCGTGACCCTGCGAGCCGTAGCCGACGATCGCGACCTTCTTGCCCTGGATGATCGACAGATCGGCGTCGTCGTCGTAGTACATCTCGGCCATGGTGTGTGTTTCTCCTTGGGGGTTGTGGTCTGGATCAGCCGCGCAGGACGCGTTCGGTGATGCTCTTGCTGCCGCGACCGATGGCGAGCAGGCCCGACTGGGCCAGCTCCTTGATGCCGTAGGGCTCGAGGGCGCGCAGCAGCGCCTCGACCTTGCCGCGGTCGCCGGTGACCTCGACCACGAGCGAGTCGGGGCCGTAGTCGACGACCGAGGCGCGGAAGAGGTTGACGACCTCGATCACGTTCGACCGGTTCTGGTTGTCGGCGCGCACCTTGATCAGCATGTGGTCGCGCTGCACGGATGCCGCGGCGTCGAGCTCCACGATCTTGATGACGTTCACGAGCTTGTTCAGCTGCTTCGTCACCTGCTCGAGCGGCGCCGACTCGACGTCGACGACGACCGTGATGCGCGAGAGACCCGGCACCTCGGTGACGCCCACGGCGAGCGACTCGATGTTGAAGCCGCGGCGGGCGAACAGGCCCGCGACACGCGTGAGCAGGCCCGGCTTGTTCTCGACCAGCAGGCTCAGGACGTGATGGCTCATGTCACACCTCCTCATCGAACGCGGGCGCGTGGTCGCGCGCGTACTGCACATAGCTGTTGCTGACGCCCTGCGGCACCATCGGCCACACCATCGCGTCGGCGCTCACGACGAAGTCGATCACCACGGGGCGGTCGTTGATCTCCAGCGCCCGCTGGATCGCGGCATCCACCTCGTCCTCCTTCTCGACGCGCAGCGCGACGCAGCCGTAGGCCTCGGCGAGCTTGACGAAGTCGGGGATGCGCACGGTGTCGTGGCCCGTGTTCAGGTCGGTGTTCGAGTGACGGCCGCCGTGGAAGAGCGTCTGCCACTGGCGCACCATGCCCAGCGACGAGTTGTTGATGATCGCGACCTTGATCGGGATGTCGTTGATGACGCAGGTCGCGAGCTCCTGGTTGGTCATCTGGAAGCATCCGTCGCCGTCGATCGCCCACACGACGCGCTCGGGCTGCGCGACCTTGGCGCCCATCGCCGCGGGCACCGAGTAGCCCATCGTGCCGGCGCCGCCGGAGTTGAGCCACGAGTCGGGGCGCTCGTACTTGATGAACTGCGCCGCCCACATCTGATGCTGGCCCACGCCGGCGACGTACACGGCCTCGGGGCCCGTGAGCTCGCCGATGCGCTGGATGACCTGCTGCGGGGCGAGCAGGCCATCCTCGGTCGGCGCGTAGCCGAGCGGGAACTCGGCGCGCAGGCCGTCGAGGAACGACCACCACTCCGAGATGTCGGGCCTGTCCGCGCCCACGATGCTGCGGTAGGCGGCCTCGAAGTCGACGAGCACCTCGCGCACGTCGCCCACGATCGGCACGTCGGCCGTGCGGATCTTCGAGATCTCGGCGGGGTCGATGTCGACGTGCACGACCTTGGCGTGCGGCGCGAAGCCCGCCACCGAGCCCGTCACGCGGTTGTCGAAGCGGGCGCCCAGGGCGACGATGAGATCGGAGTCCTGCAGCGCCAGCACCGCGGGGACGGTGCCGTGCATGCCCGGCATGCCCAGGTGCTGCGGGTGCGAGTCGGGAAAGGCGCCGCGGGCCATGAGGGTCGTCACGACGGGCGCGCCCGTCGTCTCGGCGAGCCGCAGCAGCTCCTTCGACGCGTGCGCGCGGATGACGCCGCCGCCGACGTAGAGCACGGGCTTCTTGGCCTCGGCGATGAGCGCCGCGGCGGCCTGGATCTGCTTGCCGTGGGCGCGCGTCACCGGGCGGTAGCCGGGCAGGTCGACGACGGGCGGCCACACGAAGGGGGCGCTCGCCTCCTGCGCGTCCTTGGTGATGTCGACGAGCACCGGACCGGGGCGGCCGGTCGAGGCGATCTCGAACGCGGCCGCGAGGGCGCCGGGGATGTCCTCGGCCTTCTTCACGAGGAAGGAGTGCTTCGTGATCGGCATCGTGATGCCGACGATGTCGGCCTCCTGGAACGCGTCGGTGCCCATGAGCGGCGCGTGCACCTGGCCCGTGATGCACACGATCGGGACGGAGTCCATGTAGGCGTCGGCGATCGCGGTGACGAGGTTCGTCGCGCCGGGGCCGCTCGTGGCGATCGCGACGCCGGTGCGGCCCGAGACGCTCGCGTAGCCCTCGGCGGCGTGGCCGGCGCCCTGCTCGTGGCGCACGAGGATGTGGTTGACCGCCGGGTCGTCCATGAGCGGGTCGTAGACGGGCATGATCGCGCCGCCGGGGATGCCGAAGACGTCGGTGGCGCCGAGGAGCTCGAGCGAGCGGACGACCGCCTGCGCGCCGGTCAGGGTCTGCGGGGCTGTGGAACGGGCGGGCGGCCGAGGCACGGCCGCGGTGTCGGATGACATAGGTGTGTTGTCCTCAGGAGAAGAACGGGAATCGGAGTGTGTGTGGGCCTAGCCCGTGGTGGCGCCTTCGGCAGCCGAACGCACGAGCTTCGAGTACTTGGCCAGGACGCCACGGGTATAGCGCGGAGGAAGGGGCTCCCAGCCCTCACGGCGGGAGCTCAGCTCAGCCTCATCGACGAGTAGGTCGAGAGTGCGAGTCGCGATATCGACCCGAATCAGATCACCATCGCGCACGAAGGCGATGGGACCTGCGTCCACCGCTTCGGGTGCTATGTGGCCGATGCACAGGCCGGTTGTGCCGCCGGAGAATCGACCGTCCGTCAATAGTAGGACATCTTTCCCGAGCCCGGCGCCCTTGATGGCGGCGGTGATCGCGAGCATCTCGCGCATGCCGGGGCCGCCCTTGGGCCCCTCGTAGCGGATCACGACGACGCTGCCCGCCGCGATGTCGCCGGCGGCGAGGGCGTCGAGCGCGCCGCGCTCGCGCTCGAACACGCGTGCCGGGCCCTCGAACACGGCGGCGTCGAAGCCGGCGGTCTTGACGACCGCGCCCTCGGGCGCGAGCGAGCCGTGCAGGATCGTGAGGCCGCCCGTCGCGTGGATCGGGTTGTCGAAGGTGCGGATGACCTTGCCGTCGATGGGGTCGGGGTCGAGGTCGCGCAGGTTCTCGGCGACCGTCTTGCCGGTCACCGTGAGCGCGTCGCCGTGCAGCAGGCCCTCGTCGAGCATCGCCTTCATGATCACGGGGATGCCGCCGTGCCGGTCGACGTCGTTCATGACGTACTGGCCGAACGGCTTCAGGTCGCCGACGTGCGGCACCCGGTCGCCGATGCGGTTGAAGTCGTGCAGGCTCAGCTCGACCTCGGCCTCGCGCGCGATCGCGAGCAGGTGCAGCACGACGTTCGTCGAGCCGCCGAGCGCCATCGCGAGGGCGATCGCGTTCTCGAACGCCTCGGGCGTGAGGATGTCGCGCGTCGTGATGCCCAGGCGCAGCAGGTTGACGACGGCCTCGCCCGAGCGGTGCGCGAACGCGTCGCGGCGGCGGTCGGCCGACGGCGGGGCGGCGGAGCCGGGCAGGCTCAGGCCGAGGGCCTCGGCGACCGAGGCCATCGTGTTCGCCGTGTACATGCCGCCGCAGGCGCCCTCGCCGGGCGCGAAAGAGCACTCGATGCGCTTGAGGTCGGCCTCCGACATGCGGCCGGCGAGGCACGCGCCGACGCCCTCGAAGGAGTCGATGATCGTGATCTCCTTCTCCGTGCCGTCGGAGAGCTTGACCCAGCCGGGCGCGATCGAGCCGGCGTAGAGGAAGACGCTCGACAGGTCGAGGCGCGCCGAGGCCATGAGCATGCCGGGGATCGACTTGTCGCAGCCGGCGAGCAGCACCGTGCCGTCGAGGCGCTCGGCCATGACGACGGTCTCGACGGAGTCGGCGATGACCTCGCGGCTCACGAGCGAGAAGTGCATGCCCTCGTGGCCCATCGAGATGCCGTCCGACACCGAGACCGTGCCGAACTGCAGGGGGTAGCCGCCGCCGGCGTGCACGCCCTCCTTGGCGCCCTGCGCGAGCCGGTCGAGGCTGAGGTTGCAGGGGGTGATCTCGTTCCAGCTCGAGGCGATGCCGATCTGGGGCTTGTCCCAGTCCTCGTCACCCATGCCGACGCCGCGCAGCATTCCGCGGGACGTCGTGGCTTCAATGCCGTCGGTGACCACTCGGGAACGCGGTTTGATGTCGATGGTGTCGTCGCTGGAGGCCATTGTGAAAGTCTATTCCCGAGCGGCCGCCCGTTCGTGCGCCAGGCCGGTGAGCAGCCGCGCGAGGGCGTCGATGTCGTCGACGCGCACGGCCGCCGCCGTCTCCCCCGGCCCCACCCGCACGCCCACGTCGCCGGGGCCGAGGCTGCGGATCGCGTCCTCGTCGGTCACGTCGTCGCCCGCGAAGAGCACCGCCGAGGCGCCCGTCTCGGCGCGCAGCCGCGCGATCGCGGCATCCTTGCCCTCGGCGCGATGGGAGAACTCGACCACGTCGTGGCCCTCGCGCCGGCGCCAGTGCGGCGCCGCCTCGGCCATCACGGCGTCGACGGCGTCCCGGGCGCGCGGGGCGAGCGCCCCGTCGGCGAGGCGGGTGTGCAGCGCGAGGCCGAAGGTCTTCGTCTCGATCCAGGCCCCGGGAACGCCGGAGATCTCCGCCGCGATCCGCGCGCGCAGCGCGTCGCGCAGCGCGGTCGCGGCCTCGTCGGTGTCGGCGGACGCGCCGGCCCCCGGCATCCAGAACTCCGCGCCGTGCGAGCCGGCCAGCAGCTCGCGCGCGTCGTCGTCGTGCTCGGCGATCACGCGCAGGTCGGCGAGGCTGCGGCCCGAGACGAAGGCGACGCGCGTGTCGGGCACGGCGAGCAGCGCGTCGACCGCGCGCCGCGCCGCGGGCGCCATGCGCGCCGACATCGGCTCGTCGACGAGCGGCGACAGCGTGCCGTCGAAGTCGAGCGCGACGAGCAGCACGGGCGTCGTCACGAGCGCGTCGAGCGTCATCGCGAACCGCGCATGGCCTCGAGGTCGGCGAGGAACCGTCGCGACCAGCCCGCGACGTCGTTCACCCGCACGCGACGGCGCAGGGCGCGCATCCGGCGCCGCTGCTCGGCATCCGACATCTCGACGGCCGCGACGATGGCGTCCTTGACGCCCTCGATGTCGTGGGGGTTCACCCGCACGGCCTGCGTGAGCTCGTCGGCCGCCCCGGCGAACTCGCTCAGCACGAGCGCGCCCCGTCCGTCGATGCGGCTCGCGACGTACTCCTTGGCGACGAGGTTCATGCCGTCGCGCAGCGCCGTGACGAGCATGACGTCGGCGGCGAGGTAGAGCGCGACCATCTCGTCGCGCGGATAGGAGTGATGCAGGTAGCGCACGGCCGAGTGGCCGACGGTGTCGAAGTCGCCGTTGATGCGGCCGACCATGAGCTCGATCTCGTCGCGCAGCTGCATGTAGGCGGCGACCCGCTCGCGGCTGGGGCTGGCGACCTGGATCAGCGTGACGTCCTCGCTGTCGAGCCGGCCCTCGTCGAGCAGCTCGCCGTAGGCCTTGAGCCGGTGCCGGATGCCCTTCGTGTAGTCGAGCCGGTCGACGCCGAGCAGGATCGCGCGCGGGTTGCCGAGGCTCTCGCGGATCTCCCGCGCCCGTGCCTGGATCTCGGGCCGGCGCGCCAGTTCCTCGTACTGCGCGCCGTCGATCGAGATCGGATACGCCTTCGCGACGGCGCGACGCACGCCGTCGCCCTCGGGCACCGTGATCGAGCCCGCCTTCGTCTCGTAGCCGAACAGGCGGCGAACGGCCCGGGCGAAGTTGCCCGCGTCGGCCACGCGCTGGAAGCCGATCACGTCGGCGCCCAGCAGGCCGTCGATCACCTGGCGGCGCCAGGGCAGCTGCGAGTAGATGCCGTATGCCGGAAACGGTATGTGATGGAAGTAGCCGATCAGCACGTCGGGACGCAGCTCGCGTAGCAGGCGCGGCACGAGCTGCAGCTGGTAGTCCTGCACCCACACGGTGGCGCCGTGCGCCGCGACGTCCGCGGTCGCCTCGGCGAAGCGCCGGTTGACCTTGACGTAGGCGTCCCACCACGCCCGGTGATACGTCGGCGCGGCGATCACGTCGTGGTAGAGCGGCCAGATCGTGTCGTTCGAGAAGCCCTCGTAGTACTCCGCGATGTCGTCCTCGCTCAGCCGCACGGGCACGAGCGACATGCCGTCGAACGTGAACGGGGGCAGGTCGAGGCCGGCGCGACCGGGCCAGCCCACCCAGGCCCCGTCGGCGGCGCGCATCACGGGCTCGAGCGCCGTGACGAGCCCGCCGGGCGAGTGACGCCACGGATCGTCGTCGTCATCGGTCCGATCGACGGGGAGGCGGTTGGAGACGACGACGAAGTCGGCTCGATCTTGCGGAAGGTTCACGAAGCTCCTCTCCGTGAACCAACATAACCGCAAACGTCCCGCGGGCGGGACGAGCGCGGACAGACCGCCTGGACGGCCCGGCGGGGGGAGCCGGGCCGTCCAGGCGGAACCTGGGGCCGTCAGCGCGTGAGGATGAGCGCCTCGCCCTGTCCCCCGCCGCCGCACAGGCCGACGGCGGCCGTGCCGCCGCCGCGCCGTGCGAGCTCGTGCGCCGCGTGCACCACGAGACGCGCGCCGGAGGCGCCGATGGGGTGGCCCAGCGCGATGCCGCCGCCGTGGATGTTGACGACGTCCTCCGACAGGCCCAGCTCGCGCTGCGAGTGGGCGACCACCGCGGCGAACGCCTCGTTGATCTCGACGAGGTCGAGGTCGGAGGCGGCGATGCCCTGTTTGTCGAGGGCGCGAGCGATGGCGCGCGCGGGCTGCGCGTGCAGCGAGTTGTCGGGGCCGGCGACCTGGCCGCTCGCACCGACCGTCGCGAGGACCGCCCAGCCCTTCTGCTCGGCGTGCCCGCGCGTCGTGAGCACGACGGCCGAGGCGCCGTCCGAGATCTGCGACGAGCTGCCCGCCGTGATCGTGCCGTCCTTCGAGAACGCCGGCCGCAGCCCCGCGAGGCTCTCCGCCGTCGTGTCGGGGCGGACGCCCTCGTCGCGGGTCACCGCGATCGGGTCGCCCTTGCGCTGCGGCACCTCGACCGCGACGATCTCGGCGTCGAACGCGCCGCTCGCCTGCGCCGCCGCGGCCCGCTGGTGCGACAGGGCGGAGATACGGTCCTGCTCCTCGCGGGTGATGCCGAAGGAGGGGTTGAGGCGCTCCGTCGACAGGCCCATGCTCTCGCGGTCGTACGCGTCGGTGAGGCCGTCGTAGGCCATGTGGTCGAGGACCTCGACCGATCCGTAGCTCCAGCCGTCGCGCGAGCCGACGAGCAGGTGCGGCGCGCGCGTCATGGACTCCATGCCGCCGGCGACGACGACGTCGACGTCGCCCGTGGCGATCATGCGCGCGCCGTCGATGATGGCGGTGAGGCCGGAGAGGCACACCTTGTTCACCGACGAGGCCGGCACGTCCCAGCCGATGCCGCCCGCGATGGCCGCCTGGCGCGCGGGGTTCTGCCCCGAGCCGGCCGGCAGCACCTGGCCCATGACGACCGCGCCGACGTCGCCGGCGTCGATGCCGCCCTGCGCGAGGGCGCCCGCGATGGCGAGCCCGCCCAGCTGAGGCGCGCTGAACGACGCCAGGCCTCCCTTGAGGCGGCCCTGCGGCGTGCGGGCCGCGGCGACGATGACGATGTCCTGAGCGCTCATGCGTTCTCCTTCAGCGTGTCGGCGATGATCAGTTCGGGCTCGGTGGCGGCGACGACCTCGTCGATCGTCACGCCTGGGGCGACCTCGACGAGCACGAGCCCGGCGTCGGTCACGTCGATGACGGCGAGGTCGGTGATGATACGGTCCACGACGCCGCGCCCCGTGAGCGGCAGCGCGCACTCGTCGACGATCTTGGGGGCGCCGTCGCGCGCCACGTGCTCCATGAGCACGATGACCTTGCCGGCGCCGTGCACGAGGTCCATCGCGCCGCCCGGGCCCTTGACCATCTTGCCCGGGATCATCCAGTTGGCGAGGTCGCCGCTCGGCGACACCTGCATCGCGCCGAGGATCGCCGCGTCGATCTTGCCGCCGCGGATCATGCCGAAGCTCGTCGCCGAGTCGAAGAACGAGGCGCCGGGCAGCGTCGTGACGGTCTCCTTGCCGGCGTTGATGAGGTCGGGGTCGACGGCGTCCTCCGTCGGGTACGGGCCGACGCCGAGGATGCCGTTCTCCGACTGCAGCACGACCGTGACGCCCTCGGGCACATGGTTGGGCACGAGCGTCGGCAGGCCGATGCCGAGGTTGACGTAGGAGCCGTCGGCCAGCTCCTGGGCCGCCCGGGCGGCCATCTCGTTGCGGGTGAGGGCCATGTCATGCTCCTTCGGGCTGGGCGACGGTGCGGCGCTCGATGCGCTTCTCGATGTCGGGACCGACCTCGACGATGCGGTGCACGAACACGCCCGGCAGGTGGATGCGGTCGGGGTCGAGCCCGCCCGGCGGCACGAGCCGCTCGACCTGCGCGATGCAGACGCGGCCCGCCATCGCGGCGAGCGGGTTGAAGTTGCGCGCCGCCTTGTTGAAGACCAGGTTGCCGTGCGTGTCGCCCGCGACGGCGTGCACGAGCGAGAAGTCGGTGGCGATCGCCTCTTCGAGCACGTACTCGCGCGGCTCCCCCGTCAGGTCGAACGTGCGCACGTCCTTCGGCGCCGACGCGACGGCGACGCCCCCGTGGTCGTCGTACCGGCGCGGCAGGCCGCCCTCGGCGACCTGCGTGCCGACGCCCGTCTGCGTGTAGAAGGCGGCGATGCCGGAGCCGCCGGCGCGCAGCTTCTCGGCGAGCGTGCCCTGCGGCGTCAGCTCGAGCTCCAGCTCGCCGGAGAGGAACTGCCGCTCGAACTCCTTGTTCTCGCCGACGTACGACGAGGTCATCTTGTGGATCCGCTTGGCGTTCAGCAGCACGCCCAGGCCCCAGTCGTCCGTCCCGCAGTTGTTCGACACGATCGACAGGTCGGTCGTGCCCTGCGCCAGCAGCGCCTCGATCAGCGCGATGGGATTGCCCGAGAGGCCGAATCCCCCGACCGCGATCGAGGCCCCGTCGGGGATGTCGGCGACGGCGTCCGCCGCCGAGGGGAAGGTCTTGTCGATCACGCGCGCTCCTTCGTCGTCGTCTCTCGTCCAGCATCCTGCGCGGTGCCCGCGGGCGCCAAGCCGCCGCTTGCGATGTGGAACCGTGGCGCTCTAGTGTCCATATGGTGGACACCAGACGCTCCGTGCCCGGCGCGCAGGCGATCGCCCGGGCCGCGCACCTGCTGCGACTCGTGACCGCCGCGGGCGACACGGGACGCGGCGTGCAGGAGCTCGCGCGCGACGCCGGCCTCTCGCGATCGACGGCGCACCGCCTGCTCTCGGCGCTGCGTGCGGAGGGGCTCGTCGATCAGGACGAGCACACGGCCAGGTGGATGCCGGGGCCCGAGCTGTTCCTCATGGGATCGGTGGCCGCCGCCCGGTACGACGTCGCCGGCCTCGCCCGCGACATCGTGCGCTCGCTGGCGGTCACGACCGAGGAGAGCGCCTTCCTCTCGGTGCGACGCGGCGACGAGACGGTGTGCCTGCTCCGTGAGGAGGGCTCGTTCCCGATCCGCTCGTTCGTGCTCGCCGAGGGGGTGCGGTTCCCGCTCGGCGTCGCGTCGGCGGGGCTCGCGATCCTCTCCTTCCTGCCCGACGACGACCTGGAGGCCTACCTCTCCCGGCATCCCGAGCTCGGCGAGCGCTGGGGACGCGCCCACGATGCGGAACCGCTGCGGGCTCGGCTGGCCGAGACGCGCGACCGTGGCTACGCCGTGAACCCCGGCCTCATCGTGGAGGGCAGCTGGGGCATGGGCGCCGCGGTGTTCGACCCCGCGGGCCGCCCGGAGTGGGCGCTGAGCCTCACCGGGGTCGCGTTCCGCTTCAACGCGGACAGGCTTCCCGCGCTGGGCCGGCTGCTGCTGGCCCACGCGCATCAGCTCACCACGCGCATCGCCGCGACGCGGCGCGGACACGTGCGATAGCCACGCCGGGCCACCCGCATCGCGCTACCGTGGAGGGCATGCGCAAGTACGTGTTCGGAACCGGGATCATCTCCGCCGTGACCAGCGGGCTGGCGCTGCTCCGTGCCACGCGCGGCGGCCAGCCCTTCACCTGGCGCCACGCGCTCGCCTGGCTGGGATGGGCGATCACCCTCGCCTACGCCATCGGCGCGATCGTCGACGAGCGCCGCGTCAGCCACGGCGTCGAGGTCGCCCCCGACTCCCCCGCACACGTCAAGCAGCAGAAGCTGCTCGCGGCGCAGCTGCGTCGCTGACGCGCCGCGTCGCGCAGCCGCGCGCATCGTCGCCCGCCATCCATACTGGAGGGATGAACCGCGAGGAGACGTTGCTGCGCCTGATCATGAGCGTGCACACGCTCACGCGCGTCGCCTCGCTGGAGACGCGCAACGAGACCCCCGTCGCCCAGTGGCGCACGCTCGCGCTGCTGCGCGACCACGGCCCTCAGCGCGTGGGCGACCTGGCCCGGCTGAGCCGCGTCACGCAGCCCGGCATGACGCGGCTGGCCGGTCACATGATCGATGCGGGACTGCTCAAGCGCTCGCTCGATCCGGGCGACGCGCGCGCCTCGGTGCTGTCGATCACGCCCGACGGCGAGGCGGCGCTCGTCGACTGGCTCGATCTGCTGTCGTCGACCGTGTCCCCGCACTTCGCCGACCTCGACGACGCGGACTGGGCGGCCCTCGAGCGGGTCACCGAGATCCTCGCGGACAAGTCGGCGACGCTCGACCTGCCGCGCTGAGCCCTTCCCGCCGGGCGCGCCCGTGAGCCCGCCGCGCGCCCTACGCCGCCAGCCGCTCCCGGATCCGGCCGACGATCTGTTCCGCGCCGCGCTCCGACATCACCACGGTGTAGTGGTTGAGATCCGGGAGCTCGAGCTGTCGCAGCTCGGGATACCGCTCGCGCAGCGCGTCGCGGTGCGCCGGCGGATACAGGCCGGGCGTCTCGTCCTGCAGGCCGCGCGGAACGGTGATCAGGTCCGCCGGATGGCGCAGCGCGCCGAGGGCGTCGAGCAGCGCCGTCCCCGCGTTGAGGTCGACCGTGTCGTCTCGGGTCGTCTCGTAGCTCGTCGCGGGCCGCAGGGTCTCGCCGTCGGGCACGAGGTCGTACGCGAGGTAGCGCTCCAGCTCGGGCGACCAGTCGCGGACGAACGCGGGGTGCGCACGCCAGAAGTCGAGGTACGCGTCCACGTCGGCGAACCTCATCGACAGTCGGGCGGCCGTCGGGCCCAGGATCGCCTCGATGAGCGCGTCGGGGTCGAGCCCCTCGGGCGTCGCGAGCGGCGCCCCGCCGTCGACGAGCAGCAGGCGCGTGACGAGCTCGGGATGCCGGTGCGCGAACACGACCGCGACGAACCCGCCCATCGAGTGGCCCACGACGAGCGTGGGAGCGATGCCGAGGTGCGCGAACACGGCCGCGAGGTCGTCGGCGTGCGCCGACATGCCCGCGGCACCCCGCACGCCGTTGCTGCGGCCCCTCCCCCGCAGGTCGGGCGCGACGATCCGCACGTCGGGCAGGAGGTCGGCGACGAACTGCCACGCCAGGTGCGACGAGGTCACGCCGTGCACGAGCACGACGGTCGGGGCGTCGTCGGCCGCGGCGTCCCAGACGCCCACGCACAGGGTGCCGCCGTCCACCGGCACCTCCACGATGCGATGCTCGCGTGTCATCGTGCGGTCCACCCTCCGTCGATCGTGTAGCTCGCGCCCGTGACCATGCCGGCCGCGTCCGAGGCGAGCCACACGGCGAGCGAGGCGACCTCGTCGGGCTCGATCAGCCGCTTGACGGCGCTCTCGGTGAGCATGATCCGCTCGACGACCTCGCTCTCGGCGATGCCGTGCACCTTCGCCTGGTCGGCGATCTGCCGCTCCACGAGCGGCGTGCGCACGTAGGCGGGATTGATGCAGTTGCTCGTCACGCCGTGCGGCCCGCCCTCCAGGGCGGTGACCTTCGACAGGCCCTCGAGGGCGTGCTTGGCCGAGACGTACGCCGACTTGAAGGCGCTCGCGCGCAGGCCGTGCGCGCTGGAGATGTTGATGATGCGCCCCCAGCCGCGCTCGTACATCCCCGGCAGCGCCGCGCGGATGAGCAGGAACGGCGACTCCACCATCAGCCGGTGCATGAACCGCCAGCGGTCGGGCTCGAACTCGGGCAGCGGCGCGACCGTCTGCACGCCGGCGTTGTTGACGAGCACGTCGACGCGCAGGTCGAGCGACTCCTGCGCGGCGGTGTCGGAGAGGTCGACGACCCAGGCCTCGCCGCCGATCTCGTCGGCCACGGCGCGGGCGCTGTCGCCGTGCAGATCGGCGACGGTCACGTGGGCGCCCTGCGCCGCGAACGCGCGGGCGCACGCGAGGCCGATGCCGCTCGCGCCTCCCGTGACCAGGGCGCGCTTGCCCTCCAGCTGCAGACCCGTCATCGTCCCGTCCCTTCCTCGCGCCGCTCCAGCGCGTTGCGGATGAATCTCGCCATGTGTCCCGCGATCTCGGCGGGCACGTCGTCGGACAGCCGGCCGTCGGCCTCGCCCTCCCACAGCAGGTAGCGCATGCCGATCAGCTCGCCGGCCCCCATCAGCGCCCATGCCGTGACCTCGGGGTCGAGCCCGGGGTCGACGTCGCCGCTGGCCTGGGCCGCACGGAGCCCCGCCTCGTAGCCCTCCACGATGCGGGAGTAGTGCAGCCGCAGCAGCTCGGGCGACACCGATCCCGCCTCGCGGATGACGCGGTAGAGCGACGGGTGCGCGACGGTGAACCGGAAGAACCCCTCGAAGCCCGCCCGCTCGGCCTCGATGCGGTTGGCCGCGCCTTCCATCGCCTCGGCCATCGCGTGCCGCACGCGGCGGTTGAGATCGATCACGAGCGCCTCGAAGATCGACTGCTTGCTGTCGAAGTAGAGGTAGAACGTGCCGAGGCCGGCCCCGGCGCGCTCGGTGATCTTGACGATCGACGCCTCGTGGTAGCCGAGCGTCGAGATGACGTGCTCGGCGGCATCCAGCAGTCGCCGGCGCGTCGCCTCGCCGCGCTTGGTCAGCGGCTTGCCCGCGGCCGACAGCGACGCGGCGTCGGCATCGAGGTCGTCGACGGCGAAGCCCTCCGCGCTCATGCGTCGCCTCCGAGCGATGCGCGCGCACGATCGCGCAGCCGGGAACGGGCGATCTTGTCGATCCCCGAGCGCGGCAGCTCGTCGACGAAGTCCACCCGCACCGGCACCTTGAACCCGGCCAGCTGCGAACGCGCGTGCGCGAGCACCTCGTCCTCGCCGAGCGTGCGGCCGGGACGGCGCACGACGAAGGCGACGCCGCGCTCGCCCCACACGTCGTCGGGCACGCCGACGACGGCGGCCTCCGCGACGGCGGGATGCAGGCACAGGGCGCGCTCCACCTCGGCGGGCGCCACGTTCTCGCCCCCGGAGATGAAGATGTCCTTGCGCCGGTCGACGATGCGATAGACGCCGGCGTCGTCGCGACCGGCGATGTCGCCCGTGCGCAGCCAGTCGCCCGCCATCGCGCGGGCCGTGGCCTCGTCGTCGTGGAGGTAGCCCGCGAAGACGCTCGGGCCGCGCACCCACAGCTCCCCCGTCGCCGCGCCCCGCAGCTCCAGTCCGGTCTCGGGGTCGGACAGCCGCACGTCGACGTGCGGGTACGGCCGGCCCACGGCACCGGGATGCGCCTCCGTCTCTGCGGCGGGCAGCACCAGCACGTTCGGGCCCGCCTCGGTCAGGCCGTAGCCGCGCGTGAGCCCGCAGCCCGCGTCGCGCCACGCGTCCGACACGTCCTGCGGCAGCGCCGCGCCGCCGACGAGCGCGCTGCGCACGGTGCGGACGGCGGCGGCGGAGAACGACGGATCGTCGGCCAGCATCCGGTAGTGCGTCGGGACGCCCATCATCGCGGTGACCCCGCGCTCGGCGATGAGCTGCAGCACGCGCTCGGGACGGAACGACCGCTCCATCACGACCGTCGCGCCCACCCACCAGGCCAGCAGCGGCTGGCAGTTCCACGCGGCGATGTGGAACTGGGGCAGCACCGCCAGCACGACGTCGTCGGCCGTCAGCTGCACGGCGCCGGCGAAGGCGAGGTTGTTCCAGAACACGTTGGCGTGCGTGAGCACGACGCCCTTCGGGGCGGCCTCGCTGCCCGACGTGTAGATGACCAGCAGCGGATCGTCGTCGCGCGCCTCGCGCAGGTCGGCCGGCGCCCCGCGCCGGGTCGGCACCTCGCTCTCGACCTCGGTCGTTCCCAGCAGCGCCATCGGCGGACGCCCTTCGAGGCGGCGCAGCGCATCGCCCGCCGTGCCGAGGTACTCGTCCTCCACGAGCAGCAGCGCGGGTCGCGCCGAGGCGAGCGCCTCCGCGAGCTCGCGCGGGGCGAGCCGCCACGACAGCGGCACGAACGCGATGCCCGCACGGGCGCACGCGAAGAAGGCCACGACGTGGTCGATGGAGTTGCCCGACACCGTCGCGATGCGGTCGCCCGGCCCGTAGCCGCGCCGACGCAGCCGGTCGGCCAGTGCCGCCGCCCGCGCGTCGAGGGCGCGGTAGGCGATCGTGACGCCGCGGTCGTCGATCGCGACACGGTGCGGCGTGGCGGCGGCCCGGTCGGCCAGCAGGCGCCCGATCGTGTGCGGCCCGGCGTGCTGCGGGCCGCTCATCCCCGCACCTCGACGGCCTCGTCGGCGCCGGCCTCGGCATCGTCGAGCTGCCGCAGCTGCGTGCGCGTGCGCTCGCCGCGACGGCGGCGCACCCAGCCGTCGATCGTGCCGGCGATGCCGCCGGGCAGGAACATCACGACGAGGATGAAGAGCACGCCCAGCAGGAACAGCGGCTCCGACAGCGGCACGCGCAGCACGCCGGGCAGGTCGGCGATCCACTCGGAGCGGGCGAGCACGGCGAGGCGCTGGTCGAGGATCGTGTAGAGCACGCCTCCCAGGATGGCACCCCAGCGGAAGCCGACGCCGCCGAGCACGACCATCACGAGCACCGTGATCGTCAGGTCTGCGCCGACGGCGCTGGGCTGCGTGCCCGACTGCAGCAGCATGTACATGATGCCCGCGAGCGTCGCGCAGCCGGCCGCGACGACGAAGACGACGAGCTTCGCCGCGTACGGATGCAGGCCGAGCACGCGCACGCGCACCTCGTTCTCGCGCACGGCCTCGGCGAGGTGCCCGAGGCGCGAGCGGTCCACCCACAGCGCGATCAGGTACACGACGACGACAACGACGAGCGTGAGCCAATAGAGGTTGCGCGTGTTGACGACCCCGACGAGCCACTCGGGCACCTGCGCGACGGGCAGCCGCATGCCCTCCTCGCCGCCCGTGACCTGCTGGTTGCGTCGCACGAGCACGGAGCCCGCCTGCGCGAAGGCGAGCGTCACCATCGCGAACGGGATGCCCGAGACCCGCATCGCGACCGATCCGGTCAGCAGCGCGATGAGCAGGCCGCCGACGAGGGCGATGAGCGCGCCGGGCCACAGGGGCACGCCCAGGTACTTCAGCGCGATGCCGAGGCCGTAGGCCCCCGCGCCGAAGTACAGCGCGTGGCCGAACGAGAGCATGCCCGCGGTGCCGAGCAGCATGTTGTACGACAGCGCGAGGGCGGCGAACACCATGCACAGCGAGAGGAGCGCGAGCGTGCCGGAGGTGTAGGTCGCGCCGGGCAGGATGCCGGGGATCTGCACGTTCAGCAGCGGCAGCACGGCCATCAGGACGATGAGCGCGGCGCCGACGACGAACGGCACGTACGCGCCCTTGCGGCCCGGAACGAGCGCGGGGGCGCCGGTCGTGAGCGTCATGCCTTCCTCCCCAGGATGCCGGCGGGACGCACGAGGAGCACGACCGCGAGAAGGGCGACGACGATGAAGTCTCCCGTGCCGCCGAGATAGAAGTTCGCGAACTGCTGGAGCACGGCCACGAGCACGGAGGCGATGGCCGCTCCCGTGAGCGAGCCGAGTCCGCCGATCACGGTCACGATGAACGCGAAGATGAGCAGCGTCGACCCCATGTGCGCGGAGACGAACGTGTACCAGTGCATCGCGAGCACGCCGCCGATGCCGGCCGCGGCCCCGCCGATCGCGAAGACGATCGTGAACGAGCGGCGCACGTCGATGCCGAGCGCCGTGACCATCGAGCGGTTCTCGACGCCGGCGCGGATGATCATGCCGTAGCGCGTCTTCCGCAGGAACAGGACGATCGCGGCCAGCACGACGCCGGCCGCCAGCATCAGCAGCCAGTAGATGTTCGGGATGCTGGCGCCCAGCACGGGCGTCGTCTGCTTGAGCCAGGCGGGGCCGGCGATGTTGATGGCATCCGTTCCCCAGATCCCCTCGAACAGGGCGATCGCGGCGAACGAGAGGCCGACCGTGACGAGCACCTGCTCGATGTGGCGCTCGTAGAGGGGCCGGATGAGCACGAGCTCGGTCAGCGTCGCGAAGACGGCGCCGACGAGCGCGCCGACCAGCACCGACAGCAGGAACGAGCCCCACGAGGCCGTGCCGAGCGCCTGCGCGACCTGCCAGCCGATGAAGGCGCTGAGGGTCAGGAACGCCCCGTGCGCGAAGTTCAGCACGTGCATGAGGCCGTAGATGAGGCTGAGGCCCGATGCGACGAGGAAGTACAGCGCGCCGAGGCCGACGCCCGTGACGAGGATGACGACGAGGGTGCTCACGCGTGCACCTCCCCGCTGACGCCCAGCAGGCGCGTCGTGAGAGCGGTGTCGTCGAGGATCTCGCGCGCGTCGCCGGTGTGCACGACGCGGCCGCTGGAGATGACGATCGCTCCCGCGGCGAGACGCCGGACGACGTCGAGGTTCTGCTCGACGAGGAGGATCGGCACGGTCTTCGAGGCCTCCTGCAGCGCGTCGGCGACCTCGGCGACGATCTTGGGCGCGAGCCCCTTCGTCGGCTCGTCGACGAGCAGGATCCTGTTGTCGTTGAGCAGGGCGCGGGCGACCGACACCATCTGCTGCTGTCCGCCCGACAGCGTCCCGGCCATCTGCGCGCGGCGCTTCACGAGGTCGGGGAACAGCTCGGCGACGAACTCGCGGCGCGGGCTGCCGTCGCGCTCGGCGAGGGCGAGGTTCTCGGCGACGGTGAGCTTGGCGAACACCTCGCGGTCCTCCGGAACGTAGCCGACGCCGCGCTTCACGATGCGGTGCGTCGGGAGGCCGTCGATGCGCTCGCCGGCGAGCGTCACGGCGCCGCGGCGGTGGATCAGGCCCAGGATGCCGCGGATGGTCGAGGTCTTGCCCGCGCCGTTGCGGCCGAGGACGGCGGTGATGCCGACGGGCGGCACCGAGAACGTGACGTCCTCGACGACCTGCTGGCCGGCGATCGACGCCGAGAGGTGCTCGACGGTGAGGACGGGGGCCGCGGTCATGCCGCCGTCCCCAGGTAGGCGCTCTGCACGAGCGGGTTCGCCATGATGGCCTGCGGCGTGTCGAACGCGATGATCGACCCCGAGTACATCACGGCGACCTTGTCCACGAGGCCCATGAGCACCTCGATGTGGTGCTCGACCATGAGCACGGTGCACTCCTTCTCGATCTGCATGCGGCGGATCGTGTCGATGAGGCCCGGCACGTCGCCCGACGCGACGCCCGCCATGGGCTCGTCGAGCAGCACGATCCGGGCGTCGGTGGCCAGCAGCACCGCGATCTCGAGCTTGCGCTTGTCGCCGTGCGAGATGTCGCCCGCCGCGCTGTCGAGCCGGTGGTCGAGGCCCACGAGGGCGAGCTTCTCCCGGGCGAGCTGCGTCGCGGCATCCGATCTGCGCGGGAAGCGCAGCAGCGAGTAGTTGCCGCCGAGCGACACCTGCGCCGCGATGCGCACGTTCTCCAGCACGCTGAGCCGTGGGAAGAGGCTGGATGTCTGGAAGGTGCGCCCCAGTCCCGCCCGCGCCCGCTGGGGCACGGAGGTGCGGGTGATGTCCGCGCCGTTCATGAGGATGCGGCCCGAGGTCGGCGCGACGAGGCCGGAGATCACGTTGAAGAACGTGGTCTTGCCGGCGCCGTTCGGGCCGATCACGCCGACGAGCGTGCCCGGCGCGACCTCCAGGTCGACGTCTTTCAGAATGGTGGCTCCGCCGATCTGCAGGCCGAGGCCTTCGGCACGCAGGGCGGGCGGGACGGGGGCGTTCATGACGCGATGCTCTCCAGAGGTCAGTTCGCTTCGGCGGGTGCGACGGCGTCGGCCGGCACGCGCTCGATGAGCTCGGGCACGAAGGAGCCGCCGTCGGCGACGAGCCTCACCTGGTACATCTCCTGGAGCAGGGCGTGGTCGCTCGCGCGCACCGTCGTCGTGCCCTTGGGGCCCTCGAAGGAGTAGCCCTCGAGGGCCGCGATCATGGCATCCACGTCGCCCTTGCCCTCGCCGATCGCGTGCACGAGGAGCTGCGCGGCGACGAACCCGTCGGGTGTGAACAGGTCGGGCGTTCCGCCCGCGGCCGTGACGGCCTCGACCATCGCGGTGTTGACCGCGTTGTCGGGTCCGCCCGAGAAGTAGTGGTTGAGGAAGCTGATCTGCTCGCTCGCGGCGCCGTACGCGCCGAAGGTCGCCGCGTCGCCGAGACCCGTGACGACGGGGATCGAGTCGAGCACGCCCTGCTGGCTCATCGCCTGCCACATGGCGCCGGAGGTGGCGCCCGCCCATGCGACGAACACGAGGTCGGGCGCGGCGGCGATCACCTGCTGGGCGGCGGGCGTGAACTCCGTGACGTCCTCGGCCACGAGCACGCTGTCGACCGTCGCGCCCTGGGCGCCGAGGATCGCCTTCACGGCCGCCTCGTTGCCCTGGCCGAAGGCGGTGTTCTGTGCGAGGACGGTGATCTTCTTGCCCTCGAGGTCGTCGAGGAACGTTCCGGCGGTGGCGACGTCCTGCGCCGACTGGCGGCCCGTGCGGAACGTGTACTCGTTGATGCCGGTGACGCCGTCGGCCGCCGCGGGGCCGGAGAGGAACAGCACCTGGTTCTGCGCCGCCTGCTCGGCCAGCGCGAGGGCCACGCCCGACGACGCCGAGCCGCCGAGGATGTTCACGCCGTCGCCGATGAGCTCCTTGGCGATCGTGACGGCCGTGTCGGGATCGCCCGTGTCGTCGCGGTAGATGACCTCGATCGTCGTCCCGTCGACCTCGCCCGTGCCGTCGGTCGCGTAGTCGAGACCGGCCTTGAAGCCGTCGAGGTACTGCTTGCCGTAGCCGGCGAGCGGCCCGGTCTCGCTCGTGATGATGCCGACCCTGACGGTCGCGGGACCCTCCTCGGTCGCCGCCGTGCCGTCACCCGTCGCCGGGGCGTCGGCCGTGGGCGCGCACGCCGCGAACGCGAGCGCCGACACCGCCACCACCGATCCCAGGAGCAACTTCTTCGTAACCCGCATGTGAGTGCCTTTCACCATTGGAAGAACTGACCTGAAACCTGATTCAGGTATTCACATTGTGCGCCCGACAGCCCCGCCTGTCAACCTGGCGAGCCGACTCGCTGCCACGAGAACCGCGCCGACGCAAGCCCCTTTGATGCTCAGCGCGAGCCGACCTAGCATCGAGAGGAAGATCTGAGGGGGAGCTGATGCCGACTCAGGCCTCGACCGTGAAAGCTGCGGCGGCCGACAGGTCACATTTCCGACTCGACATGCAGGGCCTGCGGGCGGTCGCCGTGCTCGTCGTGTTCGCCGATCACATGTTCGGGTGGCCCGCCGGCGGCTTCCTCGGCGTCGACGTGTTCTTCGTCATCTCCGGGTTCCTCATCACCGGCTTGCTCCTGCGCGAGTACGAACGCACCGGACACATCTCCTTCCGCGCCTTCTACACCGGACGCCTCAAGCGCATCGTCCCGTCGGCGACCGTCGTCCTCCTGCTCACCGTCGCCTTCTCCCATGCCCTGTTCACCGCGCAACGCGCCACGTCCATCACCTGGGACGCGCTGTGGGCCTTCCTCTTCGGCGCCAACTGGAACTTCGCGATCGCCGGGACCGACTACTTCCAGCAGGGCGGCGCCGTCTCGCCTCTGCAGCACTACTGGTCCCTGTCCGTCGAGGAGCAGTTCTACTTCGTCTGGCCCTGGCTCCTGCTCGGCCTGCTCGTCGTCTTCGCCCGCTTCACGACCGTCACTCCCGTGCGCGCACGCTGGATCGCCGGCACCGCGATCACGATCGTGAGCCTCGCGTCGTTCGCCTGGGCGCTGGTCCAATCGGCGACCAGCCCCACCGTCGCGTACTTCTCCACCTTCACCCGCGGGTGGGAGCTCGGCGTCGGCGCGCTCATCGCCATCGCGGCGCCGCTGTTCACCGGCATCCCGGCGCGTGCGCGCACGACGCTCGCCTACATCGGCCTGGGCGGGATCTTCGCCTCGTGCCTCCTGATCACCTCTGAGACGACCTGGCCCGCGCCGTGGGCCCTGCTGCCCGTGTTGGCCACGGCGCTGGTCATCGTCTCCGGCATCGGCGCACAGGCACCGCATCTGGCGCCCCTGACCAACCGCGTGTCGGTCTTCATCGGCGACATCTCGTACAGCCTCTACCTCTGGCACTTCCCCGTCGTCGTCTTCGGCCATGCCCTCTATCCGGGCGCCGGCCCCTGGGTCTCGCTGTGCATCGTCGCCGTCGGCTTCGCCCTCGCGGTCGCGCAGTACTACGGCGTCGAGAAGCCGCTCTGGAAGTCCCCGCTGGGCCGGCGGCGTGCGCGCGGATCCTGGGCCTCGTGGCGACGCGAGCACGCGGGCCGCATCGTCCACGGTCTCGCCGCGGGGTGCGCGGTGCTCCTCCTCGTCGCGATGAGCGTCGTGTTCCTCCCCTCGCCGCCGCCCGCGAGCGTGGCCTCCGCGGGCTCGTCCGTGCCCGCGCCCTCCGCGTCGCCGTCGGACCCCGCGCCCGCACTGCGCACGCACGCGACGAAGGTGTTCGACGGCCTGCGCACGACGTCGTGGCCGCAGGAGCTGACCCCGTCGGTCGACGAGGTCGGCCCCGACGCCAAGGCGAAGGCGTGGGTCGACGACGGATGCCTCGCGCTCGGCCCCGGCACCGACGCCGATCCGCACGAGACGGCGGAGCGATGCGTGTACGGCGATCCGGACGCGCCGAGATCGGCGCTGCTGGCGGGAGACTCGATGGCCATCAGCTGGCTGCCGGCTCTCCAGGGCGCCCTGGGACCGGATTGGTCGATCCGCGTGGTGGCGCTGCAGCAGTGCCCGTTCGCGGACGTCAGCGTCACGAAGAACGACGGCAGCGATCACGCCGACTGCGACGACTTCCATGCCCTCACCCGCGAGATCGTCCGCGAGACCGAGCCCGACCTCATCGTGCTCTCGCAGACGGACAGCACGCTGCGTCGGCTGGTCGACGCCGACGACGAGGCCGAGTCGGCGTCGCTGGTCCGCCGCGCGGCCGAGGACACGATCAGCGCCTTCGCGGCGTCGAGCGAACGGGTCATCGTGCTCGGCGCACCGCAGAGCATCCCCGACATCGCCGAGTGCTACACCCGCACGGCGGGTCCCGCGACGTGCGCGGGCACGATCCAGGACCTCCACCGGACCGCGGCGGCCCAGCTCGCGCGGGCCACCGCGAGCGTCGACAACGCCACGTTCGTTCCCGCCGACCCGTTCCTCTGCTGGCACGGCGACTGCCCGGCGACGATCGACGGCTACGTCGTGATGGCCGACGGCGCGCACCTGACCCAGCAGTACTCGGCCTCGCTGGCCCGCGTGCTGCAAGAGGCCCTGCCCCCGGACATCCCCTGAGGGGGTCTGGGAGGCAGGGCCTCTCGTGTGGGTGCGCCCCCAGGGACTTGAACCCTGAACCCACTGATTAAGAGTCAGTTGCTCTGCCGATTGAGCTAGAGGCGCGTCGGTCCGCATCAGGCGAACCGAGGAGAAACGTTACCATCCCACGGCGCGCTCCGCCAATCGAGGGCGCGAGACCCCCGTATCCTGGGGAGCGTGACCGATTCCCCCGTGCGGCGCCGCTGGGATGCGCCCTTCGACGGCGACCTGTCAGCCGATCTCGGGCTGGCCCTGCGGCTGGCCGACACCGCCGATCGCGTGTCGATGGCGCGGTTCGACGCGGCCGATCTCGACGTGCGCGTCAAGGCCGACGCGTCGCACGTGACCGAGGCCGATCTCGCGACGGAGCGCGCGATCCGCGATCTGCTGCAGAGCGAGCGGCCGGAGGACGGGGTCTTCGGCGAGGAGTTCGGCACGAGCGGTTCCGGCGACCGTCAGTGGATCATCGATCCCATCGACGGCACCGCCAACTATCTCAAGGGCATCCCGATGTGGGCGACGCTCATCGCGCTGGTCATCGACGGCGTCCCCCGCGTGGGCGTCGTCAGCCAGCCCGCGATCGGACGACGCTGGTGGGGTGCCACGGGTCAGGGCGCCTGGACCGACGGCACCGACGGCCCCCGGCGTCTCTCCGTGTCGGCGGTGTCGGCGGTCGAGGAGTCGAGCATCAGCTTCCAGAGCATCGCGCAGTGGCGCGACGCGGGGCGCCTCGACGACCTGCTGCGCGTCAGCGCCGAGGTGTGGCGCGACCGCGGCTACGGCGACGCGTGGCCCTACATGCTGCTCGCGGAGGGACGGCTGGAGCTCGTCGCGGAGTTCGGCGTGCAGGAGTACGACATCGCCGCGCACGTGCCGATCGTGCACGAGGCCGGGGGGCGCTTCACCGACATCGACGGCGCCGACGCGCTGTCGTCGCGATCGTCGCTCGCCACCAACCGCGTGCTGCACGACGACTTCCTCGCCCTGCTCTCCCGCCCCGACTGAACGGCCATCACGATGAGGACTCGCCCGCGCACCGCACTCGCGATCACCGCGACGCTGACGCTCCTGCTGGCGGGGTGCGCCGAACTGGATCCCGCCGGCCCGAACGGCTCCTCCGGGTCGCCGTCGGCCGGCGCGGGCCCGGACGCCACGACCGATCCCGGCGTCGACCCGACCCTGCCGCTGGACTGCACGACGCTCGTCACGCCCGCCACCGTCGGTCAGCTCGAAGAGGCGGGGCTCTCGGCGCGCGAGGACCCCTTCTACATCGGGGAGACGGAGCTGACCGACGGCATCCAGTGCATCTGGGCCGATTTCACGGCGCCGTCGGGCAACATCCTGCTCTTCGCATGGGCGCCGGTCGACGACCAGCTCGCCCAGACGCTCCAGGACAACCTCGTCGCGCTCGGCATGGAGCGCGACGACGCGCCCGAGGGCGTCTACCTCACCGACGACCCCGAGAACGCGCCCGTCGTGGATGCCGAGGGCTTCGGCTTCACGTACCTGTTCGGCGACGGCTGGGTCATCGCCGCCGACACGCGCGCCAACCTCGCCCTCATCCAGCGCCGCTAGCCCGAGCGCCGCTCGCCGGATCGGGAGAGCCGGCGCGGGCTCGTAGGCTGGAGGCATGGCGGAGGCACAGGAGCAGCAGGCGGCTGTGCAGCTGCGGGCCCGCCGGCGATCCCGGAGGCCGACCCGTCGCGAGCGGGCACGCGCTCTCGCGGCGAAGACGCCGACGAGATGGTTCGCCGGCATCCTGACGGTGCTGTTCCTCGGCACCACCGCCGCCTTCGGCGGCATCGCCACCGCCGAGCCGCCCCCGCTGCCGGAGCTGCAGCCCGGAGACGAGCATCGCAGCACGCAGGTGGCCATCACCCCCGTCCGTGCCGTGCTCGTCGACGACCTCGCGGAGGCGGGCGCCTCCCCCGCCGACGGCGAGCGCGTGCTCGCCGTGCACGTGCGCCTCGAGAACGCCTGGACCGAGCCGCTCACGCTGTACACGACCAGCACGACCCTCGAGACGATCAGCGTCGCCGAGCTCGCCGGCACCGCGCCGACGGCGGTTTCACGTCTCGACGACGCCACCCGCAACCCGATCCTCCAGCCGCGGGTGCCGGTGGACGTGGTGCTCGCCTGGACCGTCCCCGCGGAACGGTTCGCCGACGGCGACCCCCTCGCCCTGACGCTCAACGACATGACGCTGCACACCGGGTCGTCGGTGGCCTCCGGCCGATGGTGGAAGGACCCGGTCCCCGCCGCACGCGTGACGCTCTCCCTCACGGACGTCGGGACGGGCGCCCCGTGAGCCGGGCGCTGCAATGGGGCGCCGGCGTCGCGCTCATCGCCGCGGCATGGGTCGTTCTCGCGATCGCACCGCCGACGGATTCGCGGGAGGCGCCGTTCCCCGTGACGATCGCCGTCGGCGAGACCGGCGTCGCACGCACGTTCGAGGTCACGGTCGACGGGGTTCGCCGCGCCCGCGCCGCGACCGACGGCGCGTGGAGCGCGGAGGCGAACTGGCTCGTCGCCGACCTCACCGCCGTGGCGACGCAACGGGAGACCGGCATGAGCCTGTTCACGATCGCGCTCGACGTCGACGGTGACACGTACACGGCGAGCGAGCGCCCCGCGTCGTTCCGCGAGGCGTGGCTGGCGGTCGGCATCCCCCGCTCGGGCAGCGTCGCGTTCGAGCTGCCCGATGACGTCGACGGCGGCATCGCGACGCTGCGCATCGCGCAGCGCGTCGACACGCGTCTCGACTCCGTCGTCGAGACCCGGATCGACCTCGGCTCACTGCCCGTCGACGACGAGACCGCGCTTCGCCCGAGCGGATGGGCGACCCCGTGACCGGGTGGTGGCGACGCAACGCCGTCTCCCTGGTCGCCCTCGCGGTGCTCGCTCCGGCGACGGCGGTCGCGATCTCGCTGGGCGTCTGGGCGGAGGAGGGCGGCAAGCGGGCGTCCGAGGAGATCACCGTCGCGCCGGGCGGGGTCATCGACCTCGTCGGCTCCCGCATCGGTCCCGCCGAGGCCGCCTTCACCGACGAGGCCGAGAGCGCCCCGCCGGGAGCGCGCGTCGTCGCCGTCACCGTCGACGTCGCCCCGGGGCCCGACGGCATCGCCTGCACGGGGCTCGTGCTCCGCGAGCAGGCGACGGGACGTCAGTGGGACGAGGACTCGGCGTCGAGCGTCGGCGTTCCCTACGACCCCGACCGCACGACGTACTGCGACCAGGCTCAGACGGCACCGTTCACGCTCTCGCTGTTCTACCTGGTCCCGGATGACGCGGCCGGCCCGTTCACGCTCGAGTTCGTGTCCGGTCCTGCCCTGCCGACGTTCGCCGGGTTCGTGCTCGAGCCCTGAGCGGGGCCGAAGGCTCCTCTGCGGGAAGGGCATCGGCGTCGTGTCCGCGCAGCCGCCCGATCACCGCGTCGTATCCGCCCGCGACGAGCGCGATGCGCAGGGGCTCGATGACGAGCGGGATCGCCAGCAGGATGATCTGGTCGTTCACCATCCAGAAGCCCTGCAGATCGTGGGGACCGATGAGCCGCGTGATCCCGAAGCCGACGACCGGCTCGAGCGCGCGCAGCACGGCGAACGCCAGCACGTACGTGCCGATGAGCACGGGTCCCGCCCGCCACATGAGCACGATCGCGCGCCAGATCGGCTGGAACCGCCCAGTGAGGTCGTTCCACAGGTCCACGAGCCGCGTGCGCAGCCAGCCGGGAACGCCGGCCCATCGCGCCTGCGCGGCGGCCACCGAGCGATGCGCGACGCGCACCGGCGCGTGGGCGACGGCCTGACCGTAGACGACGCCGGCGATCGTGAGCCACGCGAGCGGCAGCAGCATGACCTCGCCGACCTGGCCCGCCAGCCACAGGACGCCGTCCCACGCCCAGATCACCGGCGTGAAGAGGTCGGCCAGCCAGGAGCGGACGTCGTCGAGCCACACCATCGCCTGCCGCGTCTGCACCCACGCGCTGACGCGGGCGACGAGGTCGCCGACGGCCGTGGCGGCGAGGAACACCCAGAGCGTCTCCAGGTAGACCGAGAGGAGCACGGACCAGCGCGGGAGCCGATCGCGATGGCGATCGAGCAGCCAGCGGATGCCGAAGGCGACCACGATGAGCGCGAGCGTGCCGGGGCCGAGCTCGAGCCAGCCGTTGGCGGCATCCCCCACCTCCGCATCGGGCCCGTGCTGGAGGAGAAGCTGCGTGCGCACCTGCAGCACGCGCTGGAAGTAGGCGTTCACGTCGTCGCGCAGCAGACCCGATGCACCGTAGAAGGCGATGAACGGCAGGATCGAGGCGAGCAGCGACCGCACGAACGTCTGCCGGCGCTCACGGCCGCGCGGCGGGTACGGCGCGACGAGGCCGAGCTGCCGCATCCCGTCGCGGACGACGAGGAACATGGCGACGTAGCTGACGACGCGCGCGAGGATGCCGAGGGGAAGCAGCAGCGCGCCGCCGAGGGCCGAGTACGCGCCGACCGTGCCGGCCAGCTGCAGCAGCAGGTGGTTCGCGAGGACGCCCGCGAAGAACCAGGCGAGGATCGCGGGCCAGTGCGCGGCGAGCAGCCGACCGGCGGTGCTGACGATCGCGATCACCCAGCTACGGTACCGCGCGGGCTATCGGCGCACGGCCTTCGGGATCACCATCGGCGTGCCGGTCTCGGGGTCGGGCTGGATGCGGCAGGGCAGCTCGTACACGCTCTCGATGAGCTCCTCCGTGAGGACGTCGGCCGGCGGCCCGGCCGTCACGATCCTGCCGTCCTTCATCACGACGAGGTGCGTCGCGTACCGCGCGGCCTGGTTCAGGTCGTGCAGCACCACGACGACGGTGCGCTCGAGCTCGCGACGCAGCGTCTCGAAGAGCTCGAGAAGACCGTACTGGTGGGTGATGTCGAGGAACGTCGTCGGCTCGTCGAGCAGCAGCACCGGCGTCTGCTGCGCCAGCACCATGGCGACCCACACCCGCTGGCGCTGGCCGCCCGAGAGCTCGTCGACCGGACGTCCGGACAGGTCCGTGGTGCCCGTGGCCGCCATCGCGTCGCGGACGATCTGCTCGTCGGCCTTCGACCACCGGTCGAACATCCCCTGATGCGGGTACCGGCCCCGGGCGACCAGGTCGGCGACGCGGATCCCGTCCGGCGACAGCGACGACTGCGGCAGCAGTCCCAGCCGCGCGGCCAACCGCCTCGTCGGGATGCGCGCGATGTCCTGCCCGTCCAGCAGCACGCTTCCCGCCGAGGGCGGCAGGATGCGGGCGATCGCACGCAGCAGCGTCGACTTCCCGCAGGCGTTCGGCCCGACGATCGCCGTGTACCCGCCCGTCGGGATGAAGAGGTCGACGTCGTCGCAGACCGGCCTCTTGTCGTATCCGACGCTCAGCCCCACGACCTCGATCGCGGCCGACGATGCGATGCTCGTCACTTCTTCCTCCGATATTCCGCGGTCAGGAGCCACACGAGATACGTCCCGCCGACCGACACCGTCACCACGCCGACGGGGAGCCCCAGCCTCTGCGCGACGACGTCGGACGCCAGCAGCACGAGGGCGCCGACGAGCGCCGAGGGCACGAGCACCAGCCCCGTGCCGCCGACCAGGCGGCGCGCGATCTGCGGTGCCGCGAGCGCGACGAACGCGATCGGTCCGGCCGCGGCGGTCACGAGGGCCGTCAGCGCCACTCCGACGACGACGGCCGTCGCGCGCACCCCGTCGGCGCGGGTGCCGAGCGACCGGGCGACGTCGTCGCCGAGCTCCAGCTGACGGATGCCGGGAGCGAGCCCCGCCACCGCGACGAGGAGCAGGGCGAGCATCGCCGCCATCGGCCACAGCTGCTCGTGCCCCAGTCCGTTCAGCGAGCCCGCCGCCCAGACCGCCGCGAGCATCGCCGAGTCGATGTCGACGGCGAGCATCAGCATCGAGTTCAGCGAGCCCAGCAGCGCGGCGACGCCGATGCCCATGATGATGAGCCGGAACCCGCCGACGCTGCCGCGCTTGATCGCGAGGACGTACACGACGGCGGCGGTCACGGCTCCCCCGACGAGGGACCCGACGGCGATGTCGAGGTACCGCGTCGAGCCGATCCACAGCATCACGACGATCGCGCCGGTGTACGAGCCGGTCGAGAAGCCGATGATGTCCGGCGATCCGAGGGGGTTCCGCGTCAAGGACTGGAAGATCGCGCCCGACAGCGCCAGCGCGAGACCGCAGAGCACCGCGAACAGCGCCCGCGGCAGCCGCCATTGGAAGACGACGAGCCTCGCCTGCGGATCGGCGTCGAGATAGATCAGCGCCTCGATCACCTGCGCCGGCGACAGCTCGAAGGCCCCCATCCCCAGGGTCGCGACCCCCAGGGCCACGGTGGCCGCCGCGAGGACGCCGCACACGACGATGCTGCGGATCCCCACCAGCAGCGAGACGCGGCCCAGGCGGAGCGACAGCGCCCGATAGCCGTGATCGACGTGCTCCGCCGTCGTCGAGGACACGGCGGTCACAGCCCGCTCACCGACGAGCGTCTCGCGAGCGCGATGAGCACCGGGGCCCCGATGAGCGCCGTGACCAGCCCCACGCGCAGCTCGCCGCTGGGCAGGATGATCCGGCCGACGATGTCCGCCGCGAGCAGAAGGATCGGCGAGACGACGATCGTGTACGCGACGATCCATCGCTGATCCGGTCCCACGAACCACCGCACGACGTGCGGCACCATCAGTCCGACGAACGCGATCGGCCCGGCCAGGGCGGTCGCCGTTCCCGCCAGCAGAGTCACCGCGACGATCACCGCGATGCGGATGCGTCCGATCCTCACCCCGAGCGACGTGGCGAGCTCGTCCCCCAGTGCGAGCGCGTTCAGCGGCCGCGCCACCAGCACGGCGACGAGCGCGCCGAGCGCGATCAACGGCGCGAACGACAGGACCACCGACAGGTCGCGACCGCCGACGGAGCCGACGCCCCAGAAGCGCATGATGTCGAACGTGTCGCGGCTGGTGAGCACCACCGCCGTCGTCACGCCGCCGAGCACGGCGCCGATCGCGACCCCGGCGAGCGTGATCTTGGCGGGCGTCGCCCGTCCGCCGCCCGCCCCGCCGAGGAGGGAGACGGCGACGGTCACGATCGCCGCGCCCGCCAGCGCGAACCAGACGTATCCCAGGGGTGCGGTGATCTTGAGCAGTCCGACGGCGATCGTGACGGCGAACGCGGAGCCGGCGTTGACGCCGAGGATGCCGGGATCGGCCAGCGGATTGCGCGTGAACGCCTGGATCAGCGCCCCCGACAGCCCCAGCGCGACGCCGACGACCACGCCAGTGATCGTGCGCGGGATCCGCAGCTCGCGGACCATCGCGTGCTCGTCGAGGGCGTCGTCGTAGGCCCAGAGCGCGTCCCACACGGTCGCCGGAGGGATCTCCCGGGCGCCGACGCCGATGCTCAGGACAACGGCCGCGGCGAGCAGGCCGACCGCCAGCATCAGTCCGGCGGAACGGAGGGCGACGCTGCGAGCGATCCCCGCGGCGGTCTCCTCCTCCGCCGCGGTCCCCGCCGCGGTCAGCGCCGCCGTGCGTCCCCTCACCGACGGGCCGGGGAGAACGGTGCCCGCACGCTCATCGAATCTCGCGGATGACCGCGCCGCCGTCGATCGCCGACGAGAGGTCGTCCACGTACCCCTCATCGAGCGCCCACGGGATGCTCAGCACGCTGGGTGCGCTCGTCGCGCTCGACATCGCCGGATCGTCGATGAAGTAGTAGCGTCCGGCCGCGATGGGCGCCCACCTCGCGATGAGCGGGTTCTGCAGCGTGTACTGCGTCTCTTCGGGCAGGTACGACCACGACACCACGAGATCGGTGTCGATGCCGTCGAGCTCTTCCAGGCTCACCCCGCCGTACCACATGTCGTTGCCGACCCCGGAGGTCGCGGACGCGAGGCTGGGGCTGTCCACGAGCCCGAGCTCGTGCAGGAACGCCACGCGCGCATCCTCGGAGATGTAGAGCGCGAGCTCGGTGAGCCCCTCCCCGCCCGACGTCGTGTAGATGAACGAGGTCCCCGCCAGGTTCGGATGCTGCTGCACCTCTTCGTCGATGCGTGCGCTGACGCTCTCGATGAGGTCGTCGGCGGCCGCCTTCTCGCCGATCGCGGTTCCGACGAGCGCCGTCAGATCCTGCCAGGATCCCGCCGCCCATGCGCGCTCGGCGTGCACGATCGTGGGGGCGATCTCGCTGAGGCGCTCGTACTCGACCTCGGTGAAGCCCGAGTACGGGGCCAGGATCAGGTCGGGGTCCAGAGCCAGCAGCGCCTCGTAGTCCACGCCGTCCTCGCCCCACGGGACGATCCCCGGCACCTCCGCGCCGAGCACGTTCTCGACGTGCTCCCGGAACCAGGTCGTGTATCCCTCCTCGTCGCCGCCCCAGGCCTCCGTGACACCGACGGGAACGATGCCCAGCGCCGCCACGATGTCGTGCGAGATCCATCCGAGCGTCACGATGCGCTCGGGCTTGCTCACGATCTCGGTCTCGCCGTAGGCGTGCTCGAAGGTGACGGGAAAGCCGTCCGACGGGGAGGCCGCCGACGCGTCGCTCGAGCCGGCGGTCGAACCGGAACCGGCACCGGGCGCTCCCGTGCAACCGGTGACCAGCAGCGCCGCGGCGAGGAGTGCTGCGCCGAGCGCAGAACGATGGGCTTTCATGTGATGACGTTCACTTCCTAGGCTTATGTAGGGCAAGCTAACCTAAGAAGGCTACTGTTCGCCGGCGCGCGCGGGTGGTCAGTCGTTTACGCGTAGCGGACAGGTGTCGAGAGCGTCGTCTGCTATCCCTGGACGGGATGGAACTCGTGCGGCCGGCGGCCCACCACGCGATGGAACGCGTTGCTGAACGCCCCGATCGTGGCGTATCCGACGCGACGGCCCACCACGCCGACGGGCATCCCGTCGCTCAGCAGCTCGACCGCCCGCGTGATGCGAACCCGTGTCCGCCACTCGTTGAACGACATGCCCGTCGTGTTGCGGAACGCGCGAGAGATCGTCCGGCTGCTCATCGAGAGCTGCCACGCCCACTCCTCGATCGAGCGCCGATCGCCCGGATCGCCCAGCAGCGCGCGCACGATCGGGACGATCCGAGCGTCTTGCGGGATGACGAGCTCGAACTCGGGCCGCCCCTCGTTCGTGAGCAGCTCCAGGCATACCCGCTGCGCGCGCCGTCGCTGCTGCGGCGGGATCGGCGCGTGGATCAGGTAGAGCAGCATCTCGCGCAGGGCGGGGCGCACCGCCACGCCTCGCACCTCCGCCCCGGGCTCGCCCCACGCGACCGGATCGATGTGCACCGCGGCGAGGGACGACGACGGCATCCGCTGCACGACGTGCGCCTCCCCGGCGGGGACCCAGAGTCCTCCGCCGACCGTCAGGTCGTGGCGGACGCCGCCGACCTCGACGGAATCGGCACCGACGACGGGCCAGAAGACGACGTGCTCGGGATGGCCGTGCGGGATGTGCGGCGGGCAGCCATAGGAGTCGTCGACGTACTCGTCGCGCATCAGCCTCGTCGTCAGCAGATAGCTCTCGGGGATGATCGCCAGGCAGCGGACCGCACCGCTCGCCGCGGCCGGCGGCGCGTTCCGATCCGTTGTCACGGTCCCGTGCTCCTCCTCGGCATCGCGTGCGAATCCCCGCTCCAGACTAGCCTCGCCGCACGACACAGCCTGTCATCCACAGACAAACGGTCCTCCTCACCGCATTGGGCACCCGCCCGCCGCGCGTTCCGGAGAGACGCCCGCGAGAACGTTCCCGCCTCTCCCCTCACGCCGGGGCGACGACGATCTCGCCGTGTCCGAAGATGCCCGCTCCACCGCGCATCCTGGCCGATAGAGACCCCCCTTCCGGCGCTAGAGTGCTGTTGCGGGATCACGCGAAGGAGCGTCGATCGATAAACACCGCGATTCGAGCGAGGAGAAGCCGTGTCTTGCATTTTCGCGGTCCTTTCCTCGCACAAAGACATCGAATGCCCATGATCACCGGAGATCCACTTCGACAAGCCGGGTCGACGCCGTTGACCCGATGGGATCAGGCGTCTTTCCTTCCCACTCAGATCGCTCGCCTCTACGACGAAGTGGCCGGGATCGGAGAGGATCCGTCGGCGATCCTCGCGGCCGCTCACGTGAACGCGGAGTCTCTTCGCTCCTCCGACACGAGGGTGTCGCTCCGTCAGATCCTCGAGGCCTACCGCACCGCCGCGTCGCTGTCGGCGGACCCGGAGTTCGCCTTCCTCATGGGCACCCGCAACAAGGTGACCTACTACGGGATGTACGGCTTCGCCGTGATGAGCGCCCCGGACCTCGCGACGATGCTCGACTTCATCAGCGAGGCGCAGACCCTCTCCGCGAACCTCGTCGACCTGCGGATCGAGCGCGACGCCGACAGGGTCGCGCTCTGCATCGAGCCGCTCATACACCACGACATCGACACCACGCTCCACCGCTTCCTCGTGGAGGAGCTGCTCGGCCTGGCCTTCTCGGCGTTCCGCGACATGCTGGGCGAGGCGTTCTCCCCGTCCGCCATCCGGCTGACATACCCCGAGCACGACTCGGCGACCAGGCTCGCCGAGCTCATCGGGGTCCCGGTCTCGTTCGGAGAGAAGACCAGCGCCTTCGTGTTCGACGCGTCGTGGCTGTCGGCGCCGCTGCAGTTCGGCAATCGCGTCGTGCACAGCTCCGCCCGCAAGACCTGCGCCGCCCTTCTCGGCGAGCTGCGCGCGCAGGCGGGGCTCGCCCACCGCGTCGGCGAGGCGCTCATCGCCTATCGCGGCCGCATACCGCCGATCGAAGAGATCGCGGCGCAGTTCGGCATGTCGGAGCGAGACCTCCGTCGCAAGCTCAGCGCCGAGGGAAGCGGCTATCGCCTGGTCTGCGATGACGTGCGAAGCCAGATATCCATGAAATACCTTCGCGACACATCGCTCTCCATCGATCAGATCGCATCGATCATGGGATTCGACAATGCCGCGAATCTTCGCCGCGCCTTCCGCCGATGGACCGACATGACGCCGACGGAATACCGGATCGCAGCGGCCTCGGAAAAAGAACCCGACAAATGAAAGGACATTCGATGACGAATGCAACTCGACTCTGGGCATTGGACGGCGCGTTCTTCACACTGCCGTTGAACCTGATCGTGCTGGGCGGACAGGGAATGACCACCCTTCCGATCCCGGTCTACGTGATCGAGCACCCTGACGGGCTGATCGTGTTCGACACCGGCGTCGCGCCCGAGGCGTGGGACGACCCCCGCGCCGTGTACGGGCCGCTCGTGGACGTGTTCGAGCTCACCTGTCCGCCCGAGAACCTGCTGGAACGTCAGTTCGCCAAGACCGGCTACACGTTCGACGACGTGACCCATGTCATCGTCTCGCACGGGCACTTCGACCACACGGGCGGCATGTACCTCTTCCCGCAGGCGAAGTTCTACATGTCCGAGGAAGACCTCCGCTACACGTTCTGGCCGGACGACTTCTGCGCCGGCTTCTACCGGCATGAGGACATCGAACGCACCCGAGGGTTCGAGTGGCACCCGATCAGCTCCGACCTCGACCTGTTCGGCGACGGCAGCATCCAGATCCTCCGCACGCCGGGGCACACCCACGGTCAGCTCAGCCTGCTGGTCGACCTGCCCAGCCGCCCCGTGCTGCTCACCGCCGACGCCGTGCACGTGCGCGCGAACATCGACCAGAAGACCCCGTGCCCCGTCGATCTCGACACCAGCACGGCGCTGCGATCGGTGGAGCGGATCCGCCAGGTCGCCGAGAGCGCGGGCGCCGACATCTGGGTCATGCACGACACCGCCGACTGGGAGACGTTCACGACCGAGGAAGGCTGGGTGAGCTGACATGGAGATCACCTTCAAGGATCAGGTGGCGCTCGTCACCGGCGGATCGTCCGGCATCGGCGAGGCGACCGCCGTCGCCTTCGCCGAGGCGGGAGCGGCCGTCGTCATCGCCGACGTCTCCGATCGCGGCGCCGAGGTGGCGCAGCGTCTCGTCGACGGCGGACACCGGGCGATCTTCGTGAAGACCGACGTGAGCGACGAAGCCCAGGTCAAAACGATGATCGATGCAGCCGTCTCGGAGTTCGGATCGCTGGACGTCGCGTTCAACTGCGCCGCCTACGAGGGCGCGCTGGGCCCGGTCGACGCTCAGGAGCTCCCCGATGTGCAGAAGGTCATCGCGACCAACCTGCAGGGGATCTGGTTGTGCGACAAGTACGAGCTCGATCAGATGAAGAAGCAGGGCAAGGGCGCGATCGTGAACTGCGCGTCGGTCGGCGGCCTGGTCGGCGTGGCCGCCATGCCGGTCTACTCCGCGACGAAGCACGGCGTCATCGGCCTGACCCGTTCCGCCGCGCTGAGCACCGCCACGACCGGCATCCGCATCAATGCGGTCTGTCCGGGCTACGTCCAGACGCCGATGGCCGACCGGCTCACGAGCCTCGCCCCCGGGGTGCACGAGGGACTTCTCTCGGCCCAGCCCATCGGCCGCGTGGGCGAGCCGTCAGAGGTCGCCGCCGCCGTGCTGTGGCTCGCGAGCCCGCTGGCGAGCCTCGTCACCGGCACCGCGCTCGCCGTCGACGGCGGCTGGTCGGCGCAGTAGCGCGCAGCGGACGGGCGGTGCCATCCGCCCGGAAGTCGAGCAGAAAGACCGAAGAGAGGAGACCGCCCATCGTTCGGGGCGGTCTCCTCTCTTCTCAACTCGGTGACAGTGGCCGGTGGAGCTGGGGGGAATCGAACCCCCGTCCAACGCTGGGATACGGCGTCTTCTCCGGGCGCAGTCTGTGGAGACGTTCTGCTCGGCCCCGACCTTTGTCACAGACGCCTAAGTCGACGGGCCCAGTCTGGGAAGAGTCCCGAACGACGTCCAGACGCCGTCGTTCAGCGAGATCCCTAGATGACGCCAGGGTCCGTGTCGGGATCAGCCACGGTCTGACGGACTATCGGGCTCGCTTAGGCAGCGAGGGCGAAGTCAGTGCGCTTTGCATCGGCACTTATTGGTTCGCAGAGATCGTTAACGAGATAACCCTGCATCCTCGGCCCGCTTCTCGCCGCTTCACAGACGCTGTCGAAACCGATCAGCCCCGTGTGCCGCGTGCGCAGCGAGCCACTGTCACACTGTGGAGTTGCCATCTCGGATGCCAGGGCACCCGAGCCCTCCATTCTACGTCGTTCCCTCGCGTCGCGCCACTCGCGGCGTAGAGTCTCGTGTATGAGCGATGTCATCATCACCGTCCGCGGCTCGCACCAGACCCGCATCGCCCCCGAGCTCGGCGTCGCGCACGTGAGCGCCGTCGCCGAGGGTCCCGAGCGCGGTCCCGTCGTCGAGGCGCTCGCGGCGATCGCGCAGCCCGTGCGCGACGACCTGGCGGCGCGGAAGGCGGCCGACACGATCGTCGACTGGTCGAGCGAGCGCGTCACGGTGTGGGCGGAACGCCCGTGGAACAGCGAGGGGCGGCAGCTCGCGCCCGTGCACCACGGCCGCGTCGACCTGACGGCGACGTTCGACGACACCATGGCGCTCTCCGACTGGCTGAACGGCCTGGCCGCTCGCGACGGCATCCAGATCGGCACGGTCGACTGGCAGCTCTCCCCCGGCACGCGCGCCCGCGTCGAGCGCGAGACCGCGACGGCCGCCGTCGCGGTGGCGGTCGCGCGCGCCGAGGCGTACGCCGCCGCGATCGGGCGCGACGACGTCACGCCGATCGAGATCGCCGACCTCGGCCTGCTCTCGTCGGGCGTCGCACACCCCGAGGGCGCTCCGATGATGCGCATGGCGATGGCGGCGTCGGCGTCCGACAGCGCCATCGAGTTCCGCCCCGACGACATCGTCATCACGTCGTCGGTCGAGGCGCGGTTCCGCGCCGTCTGAGCGGCGCCTGCGGCTACTCCCCCAGCCGGTTGCGCGTGCGCATCGCGCGCTCGGCCTCGCGCTTGTCCTCGCGCTCGCGGATCGTCTGGCGCTTCTCGTACTCGCGCTTGCCCTTGGCCACCGCGATCTCGACCTTGGCCCGCCCGTCGGAGAAGTACAGCTTCAGCGGCACGAGCGTGTAGCCGCCCGCGCTCACCGCGTGCGAGAGCTTGACGATCTCCTCCTTGTGCAGCAGCAGCTTGCGCGTGCGCTTGGCGGAGTGGTTGGTCCAGTGCCCCTGCGAGTACTCCGGGATGTGCACGGCATCGAGGAACGCCTGCCCGCCGTCGATGTAGGCGTAGCCGTCGGTGAGGTTCGCACGCCCCTGCCGCAGAGACTTGACCTCGGTGCCCGTGAGCACGAGACCCGCCTCATACGTCTTCTCGATGGTGTAGTCGTGGCGCGCGCGACGGTTGGTCGCGATGACCTTCTCGCCGCGTTCCCTGGGCATGGTGACTCCTCGCTGAATGGATGCCGCACATCCGCGGCAGCCTGCCAGTCTAGCGCCTGTTCGCGCGTGCGGCCTACGCGCGCAGCCAGCGGCGGATCGCGAAGCCGGCCGAGAACGCCGCGAGCAGCACGCCGATGCCGATCACGAACGGGAGCACGGTGAGCGCCTCGGGCACGCCGATCCACGTCGTGACGAAGTCCATGCGCGGCTTCAGGTACTCCCCCACGCCGTAGCGCACGCCCACGAGGATCGCGCCGCTCGCGAGCAGCGACCCCAGCAGGGCCGCGAAGACCCCCTCCAGGATGAACGGCGTCTGGATGAACGGGTTCGACGCGCCCACGAGGCGCATGATGTTCAGCTCGCGTCTTCGCGCGTACGCGGAGAGGCGGATCGTCGTCGAGATGAGCAGCACGGCCGCGATGAGCATGAGCGCCGCGATCCCGATCGCGATGTAGGTGGCGACCGTCAGCGCAGAGAACAGCGGCTCGAGGTACTGCATCTGGTTGCGCACCTGCTGCACGCCGTCCATGCCCGAGAACGCCTCGTCGATCACGGCGATGTTGCCCGGGTCGTAGAGGTTCACGTAGAACGTCTCGTTGAGCTGCTCGGGGGTGACGAACTCGACGTAGTCCTCGCCGTAGATCTCCAGCACCTTCTGGTAGGCCTCGTCGCGGCTCTCGAACCGGTGGTCGCGGATGACCTTCTGCAGCGCGCTGCCGCCCAGGCGCTCCTCGACCGCGGCGATCTGCTCCTCTGTCGCGACGCCCCCGGCGCACGTCGTCTCGGCGGCGCCGTCGCGGCACAGCCAGATCTCCACCTGCGCGCGGTCGGCCCAGAACGCCCGCATCGTGCCGATCTGCATCTGCATGAGCATCGCCGCGCCCACGAACGTGAGCGACACGAAGGTGACCAGCACGACCGAGATGACCATCGAGACGTTGCGGCGCAGTCCCGAGAGCGCCTCGGCGAGGATCAGGCGCAGCCTCATGAGGTCGGTCCCACGGAGTCGTCGCGCCGCGAGAGGCCGAGCTTGGACACGTCGATCCCGTCGAGCCCGAGATCGCCCAGGTCGACCTCCGGCGCATCGATCCGGATGGGCTGCGTGGCCGGGGCCGGCTCTGCCGAGGCGACGGCCGACGCGGAGTCCGCGGCATCCCTCGGGACCGGGGTCTCGCGGGCGTCGGGCCGTGCGGGGGCGGTGTCCGCGCGCGGCACGCCCTGCCGCTCGCGGCTGATCTCGAGACGCAGGTTCTGCACGGCGGTCTTCGCCGCGACGGCGGCCTCGGCGCGCCCCTCCGTCGGGGCCAGCGACGGCAGCGACGACATGTCGCCGTAGCCGCCCCGGTCGACGTCGCGCACGAGCACGCCGTCGCGCAGCTCGATGACGCGGCGCTGCATCTGGTTGACGAAGCCCGCCTCGTGCGTCGCCATGACGATCGTCGTGCCGCCCGCGTTGATGCGCGCGAGCAGCTGCATGATGTCGGTCGACGTGGCGGGGTCGAGGTTTCCGGTCGGCTCGTCGGCGAGCAGGATCTGCGGACGGTTCACGATCGCCCGCGCGATCGCCACGCGCTGCTGCTCGCCGCCGGAGAGCTCGTGCGGCATCCGCTTCTCCTTGCCCTCGAGGCCGACGAGGGCGAGCGCCTCGGGCACCGACTGCTGCACGAAGGCGCGCGACGCGCCGATCACCTGCAGCGAGTAGGCGATGTTGTGGAACACCGTCTTGGCGGGGAGCAGCCGGAAGTCCTGGAACACGGATCCGATGTGCCGGCGGAAGTACGGCACCTTGCGCCCCGGCAGCGTGCGCACGTCACGGCCGAGCACGACGACGCGGCCCTCCGTGGCGATGTCCTCGCGCAGGATCAGCCGCAGGCAGGTCGACTTCCCCGACCCCGAGGCGCCGACGAGGAACACGAACTCGCCGCGCTGCACATCGAAGCCGATGTCGTGCAGCGCGGGCTTGCTGGCTCCGCGATGGCGTTTGGTGACCTGTTCGAACCGGATCATGACTCGTCGAGCCTAAGCGCGCCGTTGGTGAAAGCCGCTCGCGACACTCTGCGCGCCGCATGTCGGTCCACGGGGCGCGCCGCGCTCACCGGGTCTCGCTCAGTCGTCGTCCTTGCGCTTGCGCCAGCGGATGCCGGCCGCGATGAAGCCGTCGAGGTCGCCGTCGAAGACCGTCGCGGGGTTGCCCGACTCGAAGCCCGTGCGCAGGTCCTTCACGAGCTGCTGGCCGTAGAGGAAGTAGGAGCGCATCTGGTCGCCCCAGCTGGCCGTGATGGTGCCGGCGAGCTCCTTCTTCTTCGCCTGCTCCTCCTCGCGCTTGAGCAGCAGGAGCCGCGTCTGGAGCACGCGCATGGCGGCGGCGCGGTTCTGGATCTGGCTCTTCTCGTTCTGCATCGAGACGACGATGCCGGTCGGGAGGTGGGTGATGCGCACCGCGGAGTCGGTCGTGTTGACCGACTGCCCGCCGGGGCCCGACGAGCGGAATACGTCGACGCGGATGTCGGTCTCGGGGATGTCGACCTCCTGCGCCTCCTCCATCACGGGGATGACCTCCACCGCGGCGAACGAGGTCTGCCGCTTGTCGGCCGAGCCGAACGGGCTGATGCGCGCGAGCCGGTGCGTGCCCGCCTCGACCGAGAGCGTGCCGAAGGCGTAGGGCGCGTCGACCTCGAACGTCGCCGATTTGATGCCCGCGCCCTCGGCGTAGGACGTGTCCATGACCTTGACGGGATGCTTGTGCCGCTCCGCCCAGCGCAGGTACATGCGCAGCAGCATCTCGGCGAAGTCGGTCGCGTCGTCGCCGCCGGCGCCCGAGCGGATCGTCACGACGGCGGAGCGCTCGTCGTACTCGCCGTCGAGCAGCGTCTGCACCTCGAGGTCGCCGATGACGCGCTCGAGGTCGGCGATCTCGCGCTTGGCCTCCTCGATCGAGTCGGCGTCCTCCATCTCGTTGGCAAGCTCGATCAGCACCTCGACGTCGTCGAGCCGCTGCTGCACGTCGGTGATGCGCTTGAGCTCGGCCTGGCGATGGCTGAGCGCGCTCGTGACGCGCTGCGCCTTCTCGGGGTCGTCCCAGAGGTCGGGCGCGCCGGCCTCTTCGCTGAGCCGAGCGATCTCGGAGTTCAGCGCCTCGACGTCCACGACCGCCGTGATCTCGGCGAACGTGGAGCGCAGGGCCTGGATATCGGCGGAAGCATCGAATTCGAGCATGACACTTCAGACTAACGTGGATGCCGTGCCGGACGAGCCCATCCGCCGCGTCCTGTGGCGTCTTGCCCCGATGATCTACGGCCCGACCGTGCTGTTCTCGATCGGAGAGGGCGCCGTGCTGCCGGTGCTGCCCGTGCTCGCGGCCCGCCTCGGCGCCGACGTCCCGACGGCGGCGGTCGTGGCATCCGCCCTCGTCGTCGGCCAGCTGTGCGGCAACCTGCCCGCGGGCGCCGCGGTCTCGCGCGTCGGCGAGCGCGCCACGATGGCGGGGGCCGGCGTGGTCGCGATGGCCGGGGCCGTCGGCGCCGCCCTCGCGACGACCGTCTGGATGCTCACACTCGCGATGTTCGTCACGGGCCTGTGCGCGGCGGCCTTCGGTCTCGCGCGGCACTCTTTCATGGCGACGCGCGTGCCGCTGGGATTCCGCGCGCGGGCGCTCTCGCTGCTCGGCGGCAGCTTTCGGCTGGGCATGTTCGCGGGGCCGTTCGTCGCCGCCGGTCTGCTCGCGCTGACGGGCGACGAGCGCTCCACGCTGTGGCTGTTCCTCGGATGCCTCGTGGCGGTGGTCGTGCTGGTGCTCCTGGGCCCCGACCCCGAGACGCGCGTCGCCGCGCTGCCTTCCTCCGCTTCCGGGGACACGGGGGCGGTCTCCCTGCCCGAGCGCGCGGGCGTGCTCGTCACGATGTGGCGCTACCGCGGCGTGCTGGCGCGCCTCGGGCTGGCCGCGGCGGCGCTCGCGGCGGTGCGCTCGGCCCGTCAGATCGTGCTGCCCGTCTGGGGCGTGTCGATCGGGCTCGACGCGTCGTCGATCGCGCTCGCCGTCGGCATCTCGGGCGCGGTCGACTTCGCCCTGTTCTACGCGAGCGGCCAGGTGATGGACCGTTTCGGGCGGCTGTGGGCGGCGCTCCCCGCCACCGTGCTCATGGGCGCGGGCTTCCTCGCCCTGTCGTTCACACACGACCTCTCCGACGCGGCGATGTGGTTCACGATGCTCGCGGCGGTGCTCGGCATCGGCAACGGCCTGTCGAGCGGCATCCTGCTCACGCTCGGCGCCGACATCGCGCCGCGTGACGATCCCGCCTCGTTCCTGGGGTCGTGGCGCACGCTCACCGACGCCGGCGGCGCGCTCGCGCCCGTGCTCGTCGCGGCGATCGCGGCGGCCGGCTCGCTGCCCCTCGCCGTCGCGGTCGTCGGCGTTCTCGGGCTACTGGGCGCCGCCGGATTCGCGCGCTGGGTGCCGCGGTTCGTGCCACGCATCCGCCCCTGAGCGCGCCCGCCTATCGCAGCGCGGTGCGGCTCGTCGCCGTGGCCTCGAGGGCGACGCCGCCGGGCACGAACGGCGAGACGATCGGCGGATGCCAGCGGGTGGCGACCGTCACCCGCACCGATGCGCCGTCGGGCGTCGAGGCCGCGACCAGCTCGACGTCGCGGACCGCGTCGACGACGTGCCGCGCCTGTGCCGACACCTCGGCGTCGGTGAGCGCGGCGGTCGCGACCCCGTCGCGCACGACGAGGGCGACGCCGTCGGCCGCGGCCACCGCGGCGGCGTCGGCGATGCCGTCGGCGCGCTTCTGCGCGAGGTACAGGCTCGTGGCGTTGACGCACACGAAGAGCAGCACGAGCGACAGCACGGCGTAGCCGAGCACGAGCGGCAGGATCGTGCCCGCCTCGTCCCGATGCAGGGGGCCGCGTCGCGGCGTCGTCACGGTGCGTCCTGCCAGTGCTGCGAGACCTTCTGCACGCTCGTGGCGGTCACGGGGATGCGCGCGTGCCGGTCGAGCCCGAGGATCGCCGGCACGAGCGGGAGCGTCACGATCGACGAGAGCTCGACCGTGAGCAGGGCGCCCGCCGCGGGGCATGTGCGACCGGCCGGCGCGCACTGCACGCGCAGATCGAGCTCGTCCGGGTCGAGGCCGTACTCGTCCGCGATCGCGCCGAGGACGCGGGCGGCGCGGGTGCCCGCGTCGTCGGCGTTCGACGCCGTCGCGATCGCGCGCGCCGCGTGGCGGGCGCCCGCCTCGACGCCCAGCGCGCGGGACTGCACGGACCCGAGGGCGACGACGAGCCAGATCAGGGGCACGAGCAGCAGCACGCCGACAGCGATGAACTCCAGCGATGCGCTCCCGCCGTCGTCAGTCCAGAGTCTCCAGCGGCGCATGCGCCGTCACCTCCCATCCCTCGGGCACGCCCCACAGCCCCACGATCGGGAACGTCGCGACGACGGTCACGGATGCCGCGGGGTATCCCCCGGCATCCGTGACCGCCGCGGTCGCGCCCTGCACGAAGCCCTCGCCGATCGTGCGGTCGACGATCGCGGTCGCGCGCACCGCGCCGTCGGCGAGGTCGGTGTCGGCGAGCGCCGCGTGGTAGGCGCCCTCGACCGCGGCGTCGTGCACGAGGGCGCGCACGTAGACGGCGAGGCCGAGCTGCAGGACGGCGAGCGTCAGCAGCGTCAGCACGGCGCCCACGAGCACGAACTCGACCGGACCGGAGCCCCGCTCGCAGCGCGCGAGCGAGCCGGCGGGCATCAGAAGCCCTGCACCTGCCGGATCGCCTGCTCGAACAGGTCCTCCAGCGCCGGACCCGCGAGGGCCCAGATCGCGACGACCAGGCCGGCCGTCATCAATGTCACCAGAACCCAGCCGGGCACGTCGCCGCGGTCGTCGGCGACGATCCCCCGTGCCTCGCATCGCACGCGCGTCCTGAGCTTCTCGATCATCGCTGTCTCCTTCTGTGTCTCTTGCGGTGTCTCGTGGATGGGGGTCTCGTGGTGGCGGCTCACCCCGTGCCGAGCCGCAGCATCACGACACCGGGGAAGATCGCGAACAGCACCGAGAGCGGGAGCACGAGGAAGACGAGCGGCAGCAGCATCAGGATCTCGCGGCGGCCCGCCGACTCGATGAGCACGCGCTTCGCGTCTTCGCGGGCGTCGCCCGCCTGGCTCTGCAGCACCTGGGCGAGCGGCGCTCCGCGGTCGAGCGCGGCGACGATGTGCTCCACGGCGCGCCCGAGCGCGGGCACGTGCAGGGCGCGGGCCATGTCGAGCAGGGCGTCGGACAGGCTCGAGCCGGTGTCGGTGGCGAGCACGGCGCGGCGCAGCTGGGCCGTGAGCTCGCCGCTGCCGATGTCGCCGACGCGGCGCAGGGCGTCGCGCAGGCCTTCGCCGGCGGCGAGGCACAGGGCGAGGAACTCGAGCACGGTCGGCAGCTCGTCGGCGATGCGGGCGGCACGGCGGCGTGCCGCCGCGGTGAGCTCGGCCTCCGTGAGCGCGAGCGCCGCGACCGCGCCGAGCACCGGCAGCACGACGGAGCCGGCGTGCGCGCGTCCCGCCAGCGCGAGCGCGACCGCGAGCGCGCCACCCACGGCGAGTCCGACGAGCGTCCAGGTGAGCTGACGGGCGCGGAACCCCGCGACGTCCTGCGGGCGGCCGGCGCGGCGCAGGCGGACGGCGAGCGCGTCGGCGCCGCCCCACGCGGCGATGACGCGGTCGCGCGCGGCGTGCCACGCCGGACGCGGCGGTGCGAGCGGGGTGAGCCCGCGCGGATCGGTGACGTCGCGCACGTAGGGGGCGATGCGTCGGGAGAGCGACGGGGCCGCCCAGCGCGGCACGCGCGTCGCGACGAGCAGGATGCCGGCGGCGAGCGCCGCGCCGAGCACGACGGCCCCGGCGAGCTGGCCCAGCACGTTCACGAGAACCACCTCTGCGGCTCGGGCAGGCGGCCGAGCCAGAGCATGACGCGGAAGGCGACGACCGACGCCGCCGCGCCGGCGAGCACGACGACGACGCCCTCGGGGCTGGAGTAGGCGGCGACCCCCTCGGGGCGCAGCGAGAGCAGCAGCAGCACGATCCACGGGGCGACGACGCCCACGACGGCGGCGCCGCGAATCCACGACTGGCGGGCGTCGACCTCGGCCCGCACCGCCGCGTCGGCGCGCACCGACGCCGACAGCGCGCGGAGCACGCCGGTCAGCTCCGTGCCGCCGACCTGCCGGGCCATGCGCAGCGTCTCGACGATGCGATCGGCCACCGGGTCGCCCAGCGCCGCCTTGAGGCGCAGCGCGGCCGAGTCGAAGTGCCCGGATGCCGCGACGTCCGACGCGAACCCGGCGAACGCGGGCCGCAGCGCCGGCGGGCCGTTGGCGGCGAGCGCGCTCACCGCGTCGGGCAGCGACGACCCGGCGCGCACCGACGAGATGAGCAGGTCGCACACGTCGGCCCACAACGCGCGCCGCGACCGGCGCAGACGTCGCGCGCGGGCGCGGAGCCACACGACGGGCGCCGCCGCGCCGGCCAGCAGCGCGAGCATCGCGACGACGGCGAGCGACGTCGCGAGCCAGGCGGCGGCACCGGCGAGGGCGCCGAGCAGCGCCCCGATCGCGGGCACGCGGCCGACCGGCGCGTGGGCGTAGCCCGACTCCTCTAGCAGGCGCCCGATCGGTCCCGCCCGCTCGGGCCGGACGGCGACGGGTCGTGGCGGCCACAGCCACGGCGACAGCGTCAGCAGCAGGCCCGCCGCGAGGACGACGCCCCAGAGCACGGTCACTCGGCGCTCCGGAAGAGCGATCGGGTCTGCACGACGCCGCCGACGACCTCTCCCGTGGTCTCGGCGATCTCCTGCACGCGGCGGCGCCCTCCGGCATCCATCGCGCAGTGCACGACGAGCTGCACGCCCGCGGCGATCGCGGGCAGCACGAACCCGAGGTCGATGTTGCGGCCGGCCAGCAGCGGGAGCGCCGCGAGCTTGCGCAGCGCGTCGCCCGCGGAGTTCGCGTGGATGGTCGCCGCGCCGGGCACGCCCGTGTTGAGGGCGAGCAGCAGGTCGAGCGCCTCGGCATCGCGCACCTCGCCGACGACGATGCGGTCGGGCCGCATGCGCAGCGCCTCCTTCACGAGACGGCGCAGGGCGACCTCGCCGGTGCCCTCGAGGCTGGGCTGGCGGCCTTGCAGTGCCACGACGTCGGCGGCGTCGATCGCGAGCTCGAAGGTCTCCTCGACCGTGACGATGCGGCGGTCGGGAGGACAGGCGCCGATCAGGGCCGACAGCAGCGTGGTCTTCCCCGCGTGCGTCGCCCCCGACACCAGCACGCTGCGGCCCGCGGCCATGGCCGAGCGCAGCAGCTCGGCGGCGTCACGGGTGAGCGACCCCGCGTCGACGAGGTCGTCGAGCGTGCGCCGGCCCGGCAGGAACTTGCGGATGTTCACCGCCCAGTGCGCCCGGGTGATGTCGGGGATCGCGACGTGCAGGCGGCTGCCGTCGGGCAGCGACGCGTCGACGAACGGCTGGCTCAGGTCGACGCGCCGTCCCGTGGACTGCAGCATCCGCTCGACGAGGTCGCGCACGGCCGCGTCGGTCAGCACGACGGGAGCCCGCTGCGCGCGACCCGCGACGGCGAAGAACACGCGGTCGGGCGCGTTGATCCAGATCTCCTCGACCTCGGGATCGTCGAGCAGAGCCTGCAGCGGGCCGTATCCGGTCACGAGCGCGAGCGCCGCGCGCACGCACGCCGCCTCGTCCTCGATCTCCTCCCACCCGCGGGCGGGCGCGACGTCGTTGTGGCGGCGCACCTCCCGCAGCGCGACCTGCTCGGCACGGCCCGGCTGCCGTGCCGGATCGGTCTGCTCCTCGCGCAGGCGATCGCGCACGCGCTCGGCGATGACCGGCACGATCGACGACGGGAGGGAGGTGACGTTCGCGAGGCTCACGCGAGGAATGCTGGCAGGTCCGCCGGATCCCCCGCGCAAGTTATCCACAGCCGGCCGACGCCGGGGCCGCCGATGGCCACGCGGCTAGACTGAAGCTCCCGCGGGAGTGGTGAAATCGGCAGACACGCAGGATTTAGGTTCCTGTGCCTTCGGGCGTGTGGGTTCAAGTCCCACCTTCCGCACGGCATGCAACGGCAGGAGCGGCCCCCGGCGCGTTGCCGGGGGCCGCTCCTGCTCGTTCGGCTCGGGTCAGCTGAACTGGTTCATCGTGTTGTCCTTGCCCGAGGCCTTGAGCGCGGCGTCACCGGAGAAGTACTCCTTGTGGTTGTCGCCGATGTCGCTGCCGGCCATGTTCTGGTGCTTGACGGTCGCGATGCCCTCGCGGATCTCGCGGCGCTGCACGCCCTTGACGTAGGCGAGCATGCCCTGGTCGGCGAAGTAGCCCTTGGCCAGGTCGTCGGTCGAGAGCGCGGCCGTGTGGTAGGTCGGCAGCGTGATCAGGTGGTGGAAGATGCCGGCGCGGGCGGAGCCGTCGCGCTGGAAGGTGCGGATCTTCTCGTCGGCCAGCTGAGCGAGCTCGGTCTCGTCGTACTCGACGCTCATCAGGTTCGCGCGGTCGTACGCCGAGACGTCCTTGCCCTGCTCCGCGAGCAGGTCGTAGGCCTGCTGGCGGAAGTTGAGCGTCCAGTTGAACGACGGGCTGTTGTTGTAGACGAGCTTCGCGTTCGGGATCTCCTCGCGGATGCGGTCCACCATGCCGGCGATCTGCTCGACGTGCGGCTTCTCGGTCTCGATCCACAGCAGGTCGGCGCCGTTGCGCAGCGACGTGATGCAGTCGAGCACGCAGCGGTCCTCGCCGGTGCCGGAGCGGAACTGGTAGAGGTTGCTGGCCAGGCGCTTCGGGCGCAGCAGCTTGCCGTCGCGCTTGATGACGACGTCGCCGTTGCCGAGGTCGGCGTCCGAGATCTCCTCGACGTCCAGGAACGCGTTGTACTGGTCGCCCAGGTCGCCCGGGGTGCTCGTCACGGCGAGCTTCTGGGTGAGGCCGGCGCCGAGCGAGTCGGTGCGCGCGACGATGACGCCGTTGTCGATGCCGAGCTCGAGGAACGCGTAGCGGACGGCGTTGATCTTGGCGATGAAGTCCTCGTGCGGCACGGTGACCTTGCCGTCCTGGTGACCGCACTGCTTCTCGTCCGAGACCTGGTTCTCGATCTGGATGGCGCAGGCGCCCGCCTCGATCATCTTCTTGGCGAGCAGGTACGTGGCCTCGGGGTTGCCGAAGCCGGCGTCGATGTCGGCGATGATCGGCACGACGTGGGTCTCGTAGTTGTCGATCTGCGACTGGATGAGCTCCTCCGAGACGGTGTCGCCGGCCGCGCGGGCGTCGTCGAGCTTCGTGAAGAGCAGGTCGAGCTCGCGGGCGTCGGCCTGGCGCAGGAAGGTGTAGAGCTCCTCGATGAGGGCGGGGACCGCGGTCTTCTCGTGCATCGACTGGTCGGGCAGCGGGCCGAACTCGGAGCGGAGGGCGGCGACCATCCAGCCCGACAGGTACAGGTAGCGCTTGTTGGTGCTCTTCAGGTGCTTCTTGATCGAGATCAGCTTCTGCTGGCCGATGAAGCCGTGCCAGACGCCGAGCGACTGGGTGTACACCGACGAGTCGGCGTCGTACTCGGCCATGTCGCGGCGCATGATGTCCGCGGTGTACTGCGCGATCTCGAGGCCGGTCTTGAAGCGGTTCTGAGCGCGCATCCGGGCAACGTACTCAGGGTTGATGGCGTCCCAGCTGGAGCCGTTCTCCTCTTTGAGCGCCTGGATGGCGGTGATGTCGTCCTGGTAGGCAGTCATGGTGTTTCCTTTGCGATGGTGCTTCACCCGCTGTTGCGTTACTTCGACTCTGCACCAAGAAGAATGCATCTTCCGACCAGAAGCGATGTGAAGATATGTCGTTCTTCTCTTCTCATGAATTAGCCGACGGCTATCGGCGACCACGGCTCCGACGGGCGACGTCTCGAGGACCGAGCGACGCGCAGAGCTAGACTGAACCCAGGAATGCGCACCCCCGGCATCCGCTCACGGCCCCGACTCGCACCGACGGAGACCCCCGCTTGCACTCCCTCGCCCTCATCCCCTGGCTCGACCCCGAGACCATCATCGGCGCGGCCGGCCCCTGGGCGCTCGCCGTGGTCTGCTTCATCGTCTTCGCGGAGACGGGGCTGCTGGTCGGCTTCCTGCTGCCCGGCGACACCCTCCTCGTGATCTCCGGGCTCCTGTCGCATCCGACGCCGTACGCCCCCGACGGCGTCTTCGGTCTCAACGTCTGGTGGGTCGCCCTGCTGATCGGCGTCTCGGCGTTCATCGGCGGAGAGGTCGGCTACGTCATCGGCCACAAGGGCGGGCCCGCGGTCTTCGAGCGCAAGGAGTCGGGGCTGTTCAGCCGCAAGAACGTCGAGCGCACGAACGCGTTCTTCGAGCGCTACGGCGGCCTCACGGTCATCCTGGCCCGGTTCGTGCCGATCGTGCGGACCTTCGCGCCCGTCGCCGCCGGCGTCGGACACATGCCCAAGGGCAAGTACACGCTCTACAACCTCGTCGGCGCCGTGCTCTGGGGCTTCGGCCTCACCGTCTTCGGCTACCTCATCGGGTTCATCCCGCCGGTTGCGCGCTTCGTGCAGGACTACATCGACCTGATCCTGCTCGCCGCCGTCGGCGGCACGGCGCTCGTCACGATCTGGCACTACTTCTCCGAGCGCCGCAAGGTGCGCCGTGAGAAGGCGAACCCCGTGGCGGCGGACGGCGCGACCGAGGACGCCTGAGCGACCTCAGTGGTGCACGTCGTGCTCGACGTGACCGGCCGGCTCGAACTGGAACGTCGAGTGCTCGACGTCGAAGTGCTCGGCGAGGCAGCCCTGCAGCTGCGACAGCAGCCGGCCCGTGCCCTCGGCGCTGAGGATCTCCGGATCGACGACAACGTGCGCCGTGAAGACCGGCGCCCCTCGCGTGAGCTGCCACACGTGCACGTCGTGCACGGCGACCACGCCCTCGGCACCGAGCAGGTGATCCCGGATCTCCCGCACGTCGGTTCCGGTGGGCACGCGCTCGCCGAGCACCGAGAACACCTCGCGCAGCAGCGAGACGGCGCGCGGCACGATGAGCGCGGCGATGACGAGCGAGGCGAGCGCGTCGGCCGCCATCCATCCCGTCGTCGCGACGACGATCGCGGCGACGATGACGAGCGCCGAGCCCACGAGGTCTCCGAGCACCTCCAGGTAGGCGCCGCGCACGTTGATGCTCGTCTTCTGCGCCGCGCTCAGCAGGTACAGCGAGACCGCGTTGGCGAGCAGGCCGACGCACGCGATCACGAGCATGACGCCGCCCGCGACCTCGACCTCGTCGCCGCGCACGAGCCGGCCGACGCCTTCGACCGCGACCCAGGCGCTCAGGACGATGAGGATGACGGCGTTGACGAGCGCGCCGAACACCTCGGCGCGCCGGTAGCCGTACGTGTTGCGGGCGTCGGCGGGACGCGCCGCCACGGCGCTCGCGATGAGCGCGATCACGAGCGCCGACGAGTCGGTGAACATGTGCGCCGCGTCGGCGAGCAGCGCAAGCGATCCGCTCCACAGCGCGCCGACGACCTGCACGACCATGACCGTCGCGGTGAGCGCGAGCGAGAACGCGAGCAGGCGGCGGCTGCTCGCGCCGCGGATGCCCCCGGCGGGCGCGTGATCGTGCATGTCCTCGAGCCTACGAGCGCTCCCGGCGCCTGGCGGCCGCCGGGGCCAACTCGGGAATGAGTGTGATTCTCAGCCGCGCCCGAGGGGCGTGCTCGCGTCGCGTGCTCAGAGCGCGCGCAGCAGCTCCGCGAGCGCGACGAACGCGCGCGCACGATGCGACGTCGCGTTCTTCTCCTCGGGCGAGAGCTCGGCGGCCGTGCGGTCGTCGCCGTCGGGGATGAAGGCGGGGTCGTAGCCGAAGCCGTTCTCGCCGCGCGGCGCCGTCGCGAGCCGGCCCGGCCAGACGCCCTCCACGACGTGCTCGTCGCCGTCCGGCGTCACGAGCGCGATGGTCGAGACGAACCGCGCCGCCCGGTGACGGTCGGCGACGTCGGAGAGCTGGTCGAGCAGCAGGGCGAGGTTCGCCGTGGAGTCCTTGCGGTGCCCCGCCCAGTAGGCGCTGAACACCCCGGGCGCCCCGCCGAGCACGTCGACGCAGATGCCGGAGTCGTCGGCGAGCGCGGGAAGCCCCGTGTGCGCCGCGGCCGTGCGCGCCTTGATGAGCGCGTTCTCGGCGAAGGTCACGCCGTCCTCGACGGGCTCCGGGCCGTCGTAGCCGACGAGCTCCAGGTCGGGGCGCACGCGCGACACGATGCCGCCGAACTCCTCCACCTTGTGCGGATTGTGGGTCGCCAGCACGATACGGCGCCCCGTCACGTGCGAATCGGAGGAGTTCGGGATGCCGCTCACTCGGCGGCCTCCAGCGCGGCCGCCTGCGCGTCGCGCAGGCTCGCGCATCCCGCGAGCCCGAGCTCCAGCAGCTGGTCGAGCTCACGCTTGTCGAACGGAGCGCCCTCGGCCGTGCCCTGCACCTCGACGAACAGGCCGCGCCCCGTCACGACGACGTTCATGTCGGTCTCGGCGCGCACGTCCTCGACGTAGGCGAGGTCGAGCAGAGGGGTGCCGTCGACGATGCCGACCGACACCGCGGCGACGGAATCGCGCAGCACGACCGCGTTCTTGGTCACGTGTCCCCTGCGGCGACCCCACTCGATCGCGTCGGCGAGGGCGACGTAGGCGCCCGTGATCGCGGCCGTGCGGGTGCCGCCGTCGGCCTGCAGCACGTCGCAGTCGATCACGATCGTGTTCTCGCCCAGCGCCTTCGTGTCGACGACGGCGCGCAGCGAGCGGCCGATGAGACGCGAGATCTCGTGCGTGCGCCCGCCGATCCTGCCCTTGACCGACTCGCGGTCGCCGCGCGTGTTCGTCGCGCGCGGCAGCATCGCGTACTCCGCGGTCACCCAGCCCTTGCCCTTGCCGGTGAGCCAGCGCGGCACGCCGCCCGTGAACGAGGCGGTGCACAGCACGCGCGTGCCGCCGAAGGAGATGAGCGCCGATCCCTCGGCGTGCGCGCTCCAGCCGCGCTCGATCGTGACCGGGCGCAGCTGGTCGGGGGTGCGGCCGTCGGCGCGGACGAGATCGGTCATGGGGTTCCCTTCGGCAGGTCGATCGCCCCGGTCTGCACGAGGCGCACGGCGGAGACGCCCCGCCCGATGAGGCGGTCGGCGAGGCGGATGAAGTCGTCGGCCGAGTCGCCGGTGGCCTCGTACACGTGCTGTGGGCGCGCGCCGGTGCCGGCGAGCAGCTCGCGCGAGACCAGCTGACGGTACACGTCCTTCGCGGTCTCGGTGTCGCTGGAGACGAGCGAGACGTCGGGGCCCATGACGTAGCTGATCGCGCCCTCCAGGAACGGATAGTGCGTGCAGCCCAGCACGAGCGTGTCCACGTCGGCGTCGCGCAGCGGCGCGAGGTACTCCTCGGCGACCGCGAGCACCTCGGCCGTGTCGGTGACGCCCGCCTCGACGAACTCGACGAAGCGCGGGCACGCGCGGGCGAGCACGGTGAGCCGCTCGTTGACCTCGAGCATGTCCTGGTAGGCGCGGGAGCCGATGGTGCCGACGGTGCCGATCACGCCGATGCGCCCGTTGCGCGTCGTCGAGATCGCAGTGCGCACGGCGGGTCCGATCACCTCGACGACGGGCACGTCGTAGCGCTCGCGGGCGTCGCGCAGCATCGCCGCCGACGCCGTGTTGCAGGCGATCACGAGCATCTTCACGCCCTCGGAGACGAGCACGTCGAGCACCTCGAGGGCGTAGCGGCGCACGTCGGCGATCGGCTTGGGACCGTAGGGCGAGTGCGCGGTGTCGCCGATGTAGTGGATGGACTCCCGCGGCAGCAGCTGCGAGACGGCCCGGGCCACGGTGAGACCGCCGACGCCGGAGTCGAAGATCCCGATGGGCGCGTCATTCACAATCGATCAGCCTACCGGCCGTCTCGATAGAGTGGCGGCCATGAGTCACGTCTCCAGCGCGCTGCTGACCGACCGCTACGAGCTCACGATGCTGGGCGCCGCCCTGCGCGACGGCACCGCGCACCGGCAGTGCGTCTTCGAGCTGTTCGGCCGGCGCCTGCCCGGCGCGCGCCGCTTCGGCGTGGTCGCGGGCACGGGCCGGCTGCTGGCGCGCCTGCGCGAGTTCCGGTTCGGCGACGACGAGCTGCGGTTCCTGCGCGACGAGCGCATCGTGGACGCCGACACCCTCGCCTATCTCGAGGGCTTCCGCTTCTCGGGCACCGTCACCGGGTACCGCGAGGGCGAGCTGTACTTCCCCGGCTCCCCCGTGCTGACCGTGGAGGGCACGTTCGCCGAGGCGGTCGTGCTGGAGACGGTCGCCCTGAGCATCCTGAACCACGACAGCGCCGTCGCCACGGCCGCCGCGCGCATGAGCATCGCGGCGGGCGAGCGCCCGCTGGCCGAGATGGGCTCGCGCCGCGCGTCGGAGACCTCCGCCGTCGCGGCGGCGCGCGCCGCGTACATCGCGGGCTTCGGCGCCACGAGCAACCTGGAGGCCGGGCGCACGTGGGGCATCCCCACGATGGGCACCGCGGCACACGCCTGGACGCTGCTGCACGATAGCGAGGAGGACGCCTTCCGCAGTCAGATCGACGCGCTGGGCACCGACACGACGCTGCTCGTCGACACCTACGACATCCGCGCGGGGGTCGAGACCGCCATCCGGGTGGCCGGCACGGGCCTGGGCGGCGTACGCCTCGACTCGGGCGACCTGCCGACCGTCGCCGCCGAGGTGCGGCAGCAGCTCGACGCCCTCGGCGCCACCGGCACCCGTATCACGGTCACGAGCGATCTCGACGAGTTCGCGATCGCCGCGCTCGCGGCATCCCCCGTCGACGCGTACGGCGTCGGCACGTCGGTCGTCACGGGATCGGGGGCGCCGACCGCCGGCATGGTGTACAAGCTCGTCGCCCGCCAGGCCGCCGACGGCGCGTGGATCGCGGTCGCGAAGGCGTCCGCGGACAAGGCGTCGGTGGGCGGCCGCAAGGCCGCGTTCCGCGAGCTGGATGCCGGGACCGCGACGCGCGAGATCGTCGCCGTCGCCGACGGGTTCGAGTCGGTGCCCTCCGCCGACGCGTTCGAGGACGCGCGGGCGCTGCAGACGCTGCTCGTCGACCACGGCGAGCCCGACCCGGCCTTCGAGGGCGTCGCGGGCACGCAGGCGGCGCGCGCCCATCACTTGCGCGTGCGCGAGGAGCTGCCCGTGCGGGCGCTCGCCCTCAGCCGGTCGGATCCGGCGATCCCGACGGTCTACCGCCAGGTGTGATCGCGGGGCCGCTCAGGCCATCCGCTCGTAGATCTCCTTGCACGTGGGGCACACGGGGAACTTCTGCGGGTCGCGGCCCGGCGTCCACTTCTTGCCGCACAGGGCACGCACGGGCTTGCCCGTGACCGCCGACTCGACGATCTTGTCCTTCTGCACGTAGTGCGAGAAGCGCTCGTGGTCGCCCGGCTCGATCGTCTCTTCGCGCAGGAGCTCCTCGAGCTCGCGGTCGAGAGTGGCCAGGCCACCCTGGTCGGGGCTGTCGAGAGGCGTGCTCATAGCGACTCAGTGTAGCCGCCGCGGTCAGCGGCGGCGCCGTCTGCGCCCGTCGCCGCCTACTGCGACTCGGCGAGCTCCAGCAGCGCCCGCTGGCGTCGCCGGTAGGCCCACGCACCGCTCAGGATGCCGAGCACCATCACGGCCAGACCGGTGCCGACGCCCGCCCACAGCACGGACGTGCCCGCGCTCTCGGGGTCGTCGAGGGAGCGCCAGGCGAGCCAGAGCGTCGGCGCGGTCACGGCGAGCGCGCCGAACAGCACGATCGCGGGGCCCGCCGTGCCGCGCGACCGCTGCGGCTGCTGGAACGGGCCGTCGCCGGGCGAGGCGACCGCGTACGGCAGGAGCGCGGAGCTGACCGACGACAGGCCGAGGCCGCTCAGGAACAGGCTCGCGCAGACGCCCGCGACGACCGGCAGCAGCGCCCACGAGCCCTGCAGCCACACGGCCGCGGGCACCGTGACGGCGAGGAGCGGCACGGCGACGAGCACGACCGGCACGAGCCGGCCCACCCGGTCGGCGAGACCCGCGACGCGCGCCGAGACGTGCATCCACAGCGCCGTCGCGTCGTAGGCGAGGTCGTTGTGGGCGAGCCAGCCGAACAGCAGCGCCATCATCGAGACCGACAGCAGCGCGGCCGTCGGCAGGCCGACGCCGACGAGCACGAGCGGCACCGCCGTGAGCACGGCGGCGACGGGGACCATGACGAGATTGGTGACGTAGCGCACGTCGCCGAACCAGTACACGAGGCTTCGCGCCGCGATCGCGCCCGTCGCCGTCGACGGCAGCACGGCGAACCAGCCGAGGCCCGCGCGCATCCGCGTCGCCCGCGGACGGCCGACCGACGCGATCACGCGGCCGACCAGCCACACCCAGGCGACCGCGAGAGCGGCGGACGTCGCGAGCGCGACCACGACCGACCACGGCGTCCCGCCCTCCGCGCCCACCGCGGGCAGGGCCCAGACGGCGCCGAGGGGCGTGACCGCGAGCACGTCGGCGATCGCGGCGACGGACGGCGGGACCGCGTCGCGCCAGGGACGGGCGACGGCGAACACGGCCACGAGCAGCACGACCGCCGGTGCGACGACGAGCGCGCCGGTGAGCGTGCGGGCCCGCCGCGGACGCAGCAGCAGGGCGCCCGCCGCCTGCGACACGCGCACGGTCAGCAGGCACGTCGCCGCCCCGAGCACGGCGGCGGGAACCGACGCGAGCGGCGAGACGCCCTGCGCCGTCCATAGCGTCACGAGGCACGCCGAGAGCGCGAGCAGCACGATGCCGGTCGCGCCGACGGGCGCCGCGAGGGCGAGCGGGCCGGCGATCGCCCGCGCGTCGAGGCCGACGACCGCGAACCGGCGCGGATCGAGCACGTCCTCCGTGCCGGTCAGGAGCGGCACCGCGACGCATCCGAGCAGCACGACCGCCCCGCCCAGCACGACCGCGGTGCGCGCGACCGGCGCATCGGCGTCGCCCAGGGCCAGGATGCCGGCCGCGACGGCGAGCACGGCGAGCACCGTCGCCGCGAGCGCGACGACGATCGCGATCCGTCGGCGACGGCCTCCCGAGATCAGCTCCCGCGCCGCCGCCTGCAGGGCGCCGCCCAGCAGCGCCGTCCTCAGTCGGAGAACGTGTGCAGCCATTCCAGGCCCTCCGCGTCGTCGCCGGCGCCGGCGAGCTGCAGGAAGCGCTGCTCCAGCGACATCTCGCCACGCACTTCGGCCACCGTGCCCGCGGCGACGACGTGGCCGGCGACGATGACCGCGACGCCGGAGCACGTGCGCTCCACGAGCTCCATGCCGTGGCTGGAGAGCACGACGGTGCCCCCGTGCCGCACGAACGCCGACAGGATCTCCAGCATGACCGCGGAGGAGACCGGGTCGACCGACTCGAACGGCTCGTCGAGGACCAGCACGCGCGGCGAATGGATGAGGGCGCCCGCCAGCATGATCTTCTTCGTCATGCCGGTCGAGTAGTCGGAGACCGGACGCGACAGGGCCTCCGCCATGTCGAGCGCACGGGTGAGATCGTGGGCGCGCCGCGAGACGGCATCCGCCTCGAGGCCGCGGAGCGCGCCGTAGTAGTGCAGCAGCTGGCGCCCCGTGAGCCGGTCGAACGTGCGCAGACGGTCGGGCAGCACGCCCAGGCGACGGGCCGCGGCACGGGGGTCGGCGGCCAGGTCGACGCCGGCGACCTCGATCGTTCCCGCGTCGGGGCGCAGCAGGCCCGCGAGCAGCGACAGCGTCGTGGTCTTTCCCGCGCCGTTGGGCCCGACGATGCCGTAGAAGCAGCCCGCGGGGATCTGCAGATCGATGCCGTCCACCGCGCGCGTCGCCCCGAACGACTTCGACAGGCCGCGTGCCTGGACCGCGAGCACGTCGCTCTCGTAGCCGCTCGCCGCGACCGGCACGGGCGCCGGGTGCGCGACGGCGGCGGGCGGCTCGGGAGCGTCGGGGCCGGAGCCGGACGGCTGCGAGGGGCGGGGCTCGTCGAGGAGAGGCACGTCGGCCGGAGCCTCGCCGGCGGCGGCCTCCGCGGCCGGCTCGGCCGAGGGCTCCGCGACGAGCGGCTCGACGACGGGTGACTCGACGACAGACGACTCCGTGACCGAGGGCTCGACGACGAACGCCTCGTCGGGCACGGGCTCCTCCCCCGACGGCGCGACCGGCGGCTCGGCCACCTGGACGGCGACGGGCGGGGGGACGGGCGGCGACGCGGGGCGCTCGGGCGCCGCCGCGCGCACGGCCTTCTTCGTCTTGCGCGGCTGACGCGGCTTGGCCGTCTCGGCGCTCTCCGTCACCGTCGGGACCACGATCGGGCGCGCCGCGGCCACGGCAGCGGGGATCGACGGCTTCGGGGGCAGTTCCACGCGACCGAACCCGTCGGAGCCGCCATCCGGACCGTTCACGACGTCGTCGGAGGTCACACCCCCACGCTAGCAAGCGGTCGCGCGCTGCGCCCGAGGCCGTGCGCAGACGATGAGGAGACTCTCATATAACGACCTGGCCACGGCACACGGATTTCCGGCGCCTTTTCAGGCGCGATCGCTAGCATGGCCCCGGCACGACGGAGTGTCACCGTGGAGAACACACCGTGAACACTTTACCTAGGAGCGCGTCTTGACCCTGCAGATCGTCATCCTCGCCGCCGGGATGGGCTCACGGCTCGGGCGCCCGTTGCCCAAGCCGCTGACCCCCCTCAGCGACGGCCGTTCGATCATGGGTCAGCAGCACGACAACATCCGTGCCGCCTTCGGCACGCGCGTGCGGATCACGACGGTCGTCGGGTATCGCGCCGAGACGATCGTCGAGGCCTTCCCGCACGTCGACTACGTCTACAACGACCGCTACGACCAGACCAACACGTCGAAGAGCCTGCTGCGCGCGCTCACGACGACGGGCCGCGGGGGCGTGCTCTGGATGAACGGCGACGTCGTGTTCGACCCGCGCGTGCTCGGCCGCGCGATCCCGCTCATCGAGCGCGACCAGTCGTTCGTCGCGGTCAACACCGACAAGGTGAGCGACGAAGAGGTCAAGTACACGCTGACGCCCGAGGGCACGATCCGCGAGCTGTCCAAGACCGTGCGCGGCGGACAGGGCGAGGCCGTCGGCATCAACTACGTCTCGTCGCACGACAAGCGCGCCCTCATCGCACAGCTGCGCCGCGTGGACGACCAGGACTACTTCGAGCGCGGCCTCGAGCTCGCGATCGCCGAGAACGGCGTGAAGGTCGTGCCGATGGACATCAGCGACCTCTACGCCGTCGAGGTCGACTTCGCCGAGGACCTCGAGCGCGCCAACCTCTACGTCTGATCGCGCCGGGCGTTCAGCGGGCCTCCAGCACACGCGCCTAGGATCGCCGACGACATGGCCAAGGTGCACCGCATCCACTCGCTCCCGCCCGACACTCCCTGGGCGGGAGGGCTGCCGCCTGCCGGTCACGAGGAGCACCCGTACGTCATCCGCCTGCTCGACCGCGCGCTCTCGGTGCAGCGTCCCGCCGTCGTCGCGCACCTACGGTCGATCCGGCTCCGCAACCCGCACGCGAGCACCGCGGAGATCACGCGCATGCTCGAGCGGCGGTACCTGGCCGCCATCACGACCGGCGGCGCGGCCGTGGGCGCGACCGCCGTCGTGCCCGGCATCACGACCGGCGTCACCCTCGCGCTGAGCGGCGTCGAGACGGTCGGCTTCCTCGACGCGACGGCGCTCTTCGCCCAGTCGCTCGCCGAGCTGCACGGCATCCCCGTCGAGAACCCCGACCGCGCCCGGGCGCTCGTGCTGACCCTGATGCTCGGCAAGGAGGGCGTCGACCTCGTGTCGCAGCTCGCCCAGCAGGCGTCGGGCCGCGGCCAGGGCCGCGACAGGTACTGGGGCACGCTCGTGACGACGTCACTGCCGCGCGCCTCCATCGGGCCGCTCGTCGACAGGCTCAAGGCCGCGTTCATCCGCCAGTTCGCGGCGAAGGGCGGCGCGTCGTTCGTGGGCAAGGCGCTGCCGTTCGGCATCGGCGCCGCGATCGGCGGCATGGGCAACAACATCCTGGGACGGCGCGTCGTCGACGGCGCACGACGCGCGTTCGGCCCGCCGCCCCTGCAGTTCCCGCCGGAGCTCGAGCCGGCATCCGACGCGCTGCGCCTCGAGCATGCCGCCGTCGCCGGCCTCCGTCGCGTGGGCGGCTCGGTCACCTCGGCGACGCGCGCGGTCGGCAAGGCCGTGTCGGGCGCCGTCACGGCACGGCGGCGCGGCGAGGACGCGGCCCCGGCCGAGATCGCCGCGCCGGAGACGGAGCCAGAGCCCGGGCCGGACGGTCAGAGCGCGCGACGGTAGAGGACCTCGGGACGGCCGCGCGCGCCGAAGCGATGCGAGACCGTGAGTTGCCCCGTGCGCCCCAGATGGTCGAGGTAGCGGCGCACGGTCGGCGCCGACGCGCCCGAGCGCTCGGAGATCTCGCGCACCGTCACCGCCGTCACGGGGTCGAGCGCATCGAGCACGACCTGCAGCGTCGACGCCGACAGCCCCTTGGGCAAGGACGCCGGCGCCGGAGCGCGCGCGGCGGACGGTATCGCGTCCGCCCGCCGCGCCGCGACGATCGCGTCGATGTCCCCCTGGCCGAGCGGCACCGGCACCTCGGGCGGGCGCTCGGCCCGCTGCGCGCGATACTCGTCGAGCCGGCGGGTCAGGGCCTCGCGCGTGAACGGCTTCACGAGGTAGCCGACGACCTGCGCCGACAGCGCCTGGCGCACCGTCGTCGCGTCGCGCGCCGAGCTGATCACGAGCACGTCGACGCGGGCCGACAGGACGGTGCGCAGCCGGTGCAGCACCTCGACGCCGCTGAAGTCGGGCAGGTTCACGTCGAGCAGCACGAGCTCGACGTCGCCCGCGGCGACGCGGTGCAGCGCTCGCGCGCCCGTGCCCGCGGTGCCGACGACGACGAAACCGTCGGTCCCCGCGACGTAGCGCGCGTGCAGCTGCGCGGCCGCGGCGTCGTCATCCACGACGAGGGTGCGGATGCCGCTCACGCCTGCGCCCCCGCACGATCCACGCCGGCGCGCCGTCCGGCGCGCCGCGCCGGCAGGTCGACGGTGAACAGCGCCCCGCCGGCGGGCGACACGCCGACCTCGACGGTCCCGCCGCGTTCCCCCACGGTCCGCCGCACGAGGTCGAGCCCGATGCCGCGCTGCGGCCCCTTGGACGAGACGCCCCGGTCGAAGATGCGCGCGACGTCGGCGGCCGGGATGCCCGGCCCGTCGTCGCCGACCGCGAGGTGCGCGCCCGCGGCATCCGTCGCGACGAAGACGCGCACGTGCGCACGGCACGCCTCGGCGGCGTTGCGGCACAGGTTCGAGAGCACCGTGAGGGCGTCGTCGTCGAGCGTGCCCGGATCGACGCTGCTGCGCTCGTCGACCTCCAGGGCCGCGCCGCGGCCCTCCATCCGCGTGGCGGTCGCGGCGAGGATCGCGCGCGCCGCCGGATCGCGCACGAGCGTCGCCGCGGGCGCGTCGGCGACCTCGACGAACGAGCCGATGTAGTCCAGCGCCGCCGCGGCGTCGTTCTCGGCGACGAGACCGCGGATGACGTGCAGTCGCGTGTGGAACTCGTGGGTCTGGTCGCGCAGCGCCGCCGCGACCCGGCGCTGCGTCTCCAGCTCCGCGCTCTGCGCCTCCAGCCGCCGCACCCGACGCCGCACGATCGAGGTGAGGGCGGCGCTCAGCAGGCAGCCGACGATCACCGAGCCCGCGACCCACGGCAGCAGGCCCCACAGCGCATCGGCGAAGTCGGCCGCGATGCGGCTCTCCAGGATGCCCACCGAGACGCCGCCGACGACCGCGCCGTCGGCGACGACGGGGACCTTCGCCCGCAGCGTGGGTCCCAGCGTGCCCTCCTGGGTGCCGAGATACGTCTCGCCGTCGAGCACGCCGGAGGGGTCCGTCGACACCGCCTCGCCGATCTCGCCGCGCGACGGATGCGTGAGGCGCGTGCCCTCGGCATCCATGATGACGACGTAGTCGACGCCCGACGCCGCGCGGATCGTCTCGGCGAGCGGCTGCAGGGCCTCGGTCGCGGCCTGCCGCGGCAGCCCCGCGCTCTCGCGCACGAGGTCGATCTCGGCGAGGTGCTGCGCGACCGCGAGCACCCGCTCGGCGGTCGCGTCGCGCAGGGCGCGCTCGGTGACCGAGATCGCGACGGCCGTCGTCACCGCGACGCACAGGAGCACCACGAGGCACTGCAGCACGAGCACGAAAAGCACCCGTGCGCGCAGTCCTTGCGACGCACGGCCGGTCGATCGCGTCATGGCCATGATGATCAATGAGCGTAACGCGCGCCGCCCCTCCCGCACCGCCGGCGTTCGTGACAGGCTTCCGGATACATTTCCACGCACGGTGAGGTGCAGGAGGACCATGGTGCGTCAGAGAGTCACCGGAACGATCGTCGGGATCGCCGCGGCGGCGCTGTTCGTCGTCGCCGCCGTCACGGCCGGCAGCGGCGGCGGCGGGGACAGCCCGCGTGCGCGGCTCACCCTCATCGCCCCCGCGGCGCCGGGCGGCGGATGGGACGGGTTCGCCCGCGAGGCCCAGCGGATCATGCGCGCGGAGAGCATCGCCGGCAGCATCCAGGTCGTCAACATCCCCGGCGCGTCGGGCACGATCGGTCTCGGCGCCCTCGCCGAGATGGGCAGCCGCCACGACATCATGATGGTCACGGGCGGCGTGATGGTCGGCGGCATCATCATCAACGGCTCGTCCGTCGACCTCGAGGACGTCACGCCCATCGCGCGGCTCGCCGACGACTTCAACGTGCTCGTCGTGCCCGCCGACTCCCCCTACGAGACGCTCGCCGACTTCGCCGAGGCGCTCGCCGAGAACCCGGGCGGCACGGCGATCGGGGGCGGCTCGCTCGGCGGCATCGACCACCTGCTCGCGGGCATGCTCGCGCAGGACATCGGCGTCGACCCCGTCGACGTCAACTACGTCGCCTACCCCGGCGGCGGCGAGGTCGTCACCTCGATCCTCTCGCACACCACCAAGGCGGGCCTGTCGGGATACAACGAGTTCCGCGACCAGATCGAGGCGGGCAACATCCGCGCGCTCGCGGTGAGCGCCGCCGAGCCCGTCGAGGGCATCGACGTGCCGACCTTCGTCGAGCAGGGATTCGACGTCGCGATGTCGAACTGGCGCGGCTACGTCGCCCCGCCCGGCGTCACCGACGAGGTGCGCGCGGAGCTGATCGACATGGTGACCGAGATGCGCGACAGCGCGGAGTGGCAGGACGCGCTGCGGCGGTACAACTGGGTCGACAGCTACATGGCGGGCGACGAGTTCGCCGAGTTCATCCGCACCGAGACCGAGCGCACCACGGCGATCATGAAGGAGCTGGGACTGTGAGCGTGAACGAACCGCCTGTGGCGACCACGACGACGACCCGGCTGCAGAGGATGCCGCGGTGGTACACGGGCCGCAGCGAGCTCATCGTCGTCGCGGGCGTGCTGCTGCTCGCCGTCGGCCTCACGATCGGCATCGTGACGATGCGCGTGCCCGAGGGCACCGCGTTCCCCGGGCCGCAGTTCTTCCCCATCATCGTCGCCGTCTTCCTGTACGGCGTCGCGATCGCACTCGCGATCGAGGTGCTCGTCTCGCCGAAGCGTGCGCACGCGGCCGGCGAGACGACCGAGGTCTCGACCGACATGCTCGAAGACCTCGGCGGCCTGGACGCCACGAGCGAGATCCGCGTCGTCGCGCCGGAGACCGCGGTCGCCGCACCGAGCGACACCGCGCAGAGCCGGCTCGACTGGCGCACGGTGGGCATCACCGTCGCGGCGCTCGTCGTGTTCATCCTGATCCTGGAGCCCGTGGGCTGGCTCGTCTCCGCGGCCCTGCTGTTCTGGCTGCTCACCTGGGCGTTCGGCAGCAGGCGTCCGCTGTTCGACATCGGCGTCGCAGTCATCACGTCGTCGATCATCCAGATCGCCTTCGGCGCGGGCCTGGGCCTGTCGCTGCCGGCCGGGATCCTGGGAGGGATCTTCTGATGGACCAGCTGACGCACCTGCTCGAGGGCTTCGCCGTCGCCTTCACCCCGCAGAACCTGCTCTTCCTCGTCATCGGCGCCGTGCTCGGCACCGCCGTGGGCGTGCTGCCCGGCCTCGGCTCGGCGATGGCGGTGGCCCTGCTGCTGCCGGTCACCTTCAGCCTCGACCCGACCGGCGCCTTCATCATGTTCGCGTCGATCTACTTCGGCGGACTGTTCGGCGACTCGACCGCGGGCATCCTGCTCAACACCCCGGGCAACTCGTCCGCGATCGCGACGACGTTCGAGGGCCATCGGATGGCCAAGAGCGGACGAGCCGCCAAGGCGCTCGGCACGTCGGCGATCGGCGCCTTCATCGGCGGCATCATCTCCTGCACGCTCGTCGTGTTCTTCGCGCCCTACATCGTCGAGCTCGCGCGCATCTTCGGCCCCGCCGAGTACTTCGCGCTCGCCGTGTTCGCGTTCGTCGCGATCTCGGCGGTCGTCGCCGACTCGATCGTGCGCGGCCTCGTCGCCCTCGGCATCGGCTTCGCCCTCGCGCTCGTCGGCATCGACGGCATGAGCGGCACGGAGCGCTTCACGATGGGCAGCCCCGTGCTCTTCGACGGCATCTCGATCATCGTCATCACGGTGGGCCTGCTCGCGATCGGCGAGGTGCTGCACGTCGCGAGCCACGTGCGCCGCGGGCCGGTCGACGCGAAGGTGCTCAAGGCCGACGGCTCGCCGTTCCTCACGGCGTCCGACTGGCGCAAGGCCCTGCCCGCCTACCTGCGCGGCACCGCCTTCGGCGTGCCGTTCGGCGCGATCCCCGTCGGCGGCTCGGAGGTGCCCACGTTCCTCGCCTACGGCACGGAGAAGAAGCTGGCCGCGCGGCGCGGCGACACGGAGTTCGGCACGACCGGCTCGATCCGCGGCGTCGCGGCGCCGGAGGCTGCCGGCAACGCGACGGCGGGCTCGGCGATGGGCGCCCTGCTCGGCCTCGGCCTGCCGACCTCGGCGACCGCGGCGATGATGATCGCGGCCTTCCAGCAGTACGGCATGCAGCCCGGTCCCCTGCTCTTCGACCGCAGTGCCGACCTGGTGTGGCCGCTGCTCGCGAGCCTCTTCCTCGGGCTCGTCATCCTGCTCATCATCAACCTGCCGTTCGCGGCGGTGTGGGCGAAGCTGCTCGTCATCCCGCGCCACTACCTGTACGCGTCGATCACGGTGCTCTCGGTGCTCGGCGTCTACGCGATCGGCTCGCGCACCGTGGACCTGTGGATGGCGCTCGGCATCGGCGTGGTGGGCTTCGGCATGCGGCACTTCTCGATCCCGCTCGCGCCCGTGCTCATCGCGGCGATCCTCGGACCGATGGCCGAGACGCAGCTGCGCCGTGCGCTCGCGGTGTCGGAGAGCGACCCGTCGATCCTCGTGTCGTCGCCGCTGACGATCGTGCTCTACCTCGTGCTCGCCGGCATCGTCGTCTTCAGCGGCGTGCAGCACCTGCGCCACCGCCGCACCGCGCAGCTGTAGCCCCGCGCGCGGCCGCGCGGGGTATCGCGCAGGGCCGCGGCCCCACGTGCCTGCCTCCCCAAGGTGCCACTTGTTCTCGCGAGGGTGCTGGTTGTTCTCGCGAGGGTGCTGATTGTTCTCACGAGGGTGCTGGTTGTTCTCGCGAGGGTGCTGATTGTTCTCGCGAGGGTGCTGATTGTTCTCGCGAGGGTGCTTTCGAAAGCACCCTCGGCGAGACAACTGGCACCCTCGGCGGGACAACTGGCACCCTCGGCGGGACAACTGGCACCCTCGCGGAGGTAACTGGCACCGTGGGGATGAGCGGGGGGACCTCGGTCAGGGTGGGGGGCAGCCGGGTCCGTGGGGGTCTTCGATGCAGGTGTGCTGGACGAGGGCGGTGCGTTTCTCCAGGACGGTGATCTCGGTGGTGGGGCTGGTGAGGGGAAGGATGCCGGGGATGGGGTGCCATCCGGTGCCGGTGCCGGTGTCGATTTCGGCGGTGTAGACGACGGTCACGGTCGCGGAGTAGATGCCGCGGGTGTTGTAGATGTGGGTCGTATCGGTGGGGGTGAACTGCGGGACCCCGAGGGTCTCCCAGGAGACGCCGCCGGTCGTGGTGGTGTGGGTGGTGTGGTCGCCGTGGTCGAAGTGGTAGTGGGTGGGGGTGAAGCGGACGGTGACGGGGTGGCCGAGCAGGTCTCCGGTGGTGGTGTGGGTGTCGGCGTGGGTGTAGAGGTTGGTGGGTGCTCCGGTGATCCCGAATCCGAAGGGCTCTCCGATCAGGTCGGGTGGGGCGGGGGTGAAGGAGGCCAGGTCGGTGATCGTGACACCCGGGACGGTGTCGGCGTAGGTGGGGGTGGTGCAGTCATTGGTGCAGGTGCCCGGTGCGGGTGTGGGGTTGGTGAGGGGCCAGGGGCGGGCGTCGTGACGCTCCGGCGGCGGACCGGCCGGGACCAGCCGGGGTTCCCAGTCGGCATCGTCCGTGCCCGGCGCCCACCCGGAGCCACCGTCACCGGGGTCACCGTCGCCAGAGCCGCCGTCGCCAGAGCGGCCGTCGTTTCCGCCCGTGCCCGGGACCTCGTACGACCCGCTCACCTCCACCGACGAACCCGTATTCGACACATCAGGGCAGTACCCGTGCGCTGAGAATCCAGCGTTGCATGATGGCATCGCTGCAAGCGACAAAGCCAGTGCGACAAGCGGGCTCAACATGGTTCCGGACTCGTCTCACCGCTTGAGATGAGAGTGCCGTTCGGCGTCTGAACCACGGTTGCACGTGCGGCCACCTTGTCCGGACGTCCTGTCGGCGTGACGTCCTGACCCGTCGAATCGACCACCTTCGTATCGGCCGAGTTGAGACAGACGTCGATGGTGACCGTCGCTCCGTCCACTTCGATCAGGCGGACGGAGTCGATCTTGGTGTGGCCCTCGATGTGGACGCCGTTCGCTCTCTCATAGCGAAGAAGTGCGACATCGTCCTCCAACGCAAACCCCGTCAGATAGTCGCGCGGGTTGGCTCCGGATTCGGGATCATCTCGATCACGATTCACCGCATCCACGTACGCCCGATACGTCGCCTCCGCGGCGGCGAGGGCCTCGTCGTCGCTGGCGAACGCGGGAGGGCTCGGGCTCGGCTCCGCGCCAGGAGCGCAGCCCGTCCCGAGCGAGACGGCGAGCAGGAGGAACACGGGAAGGGATCGGCGTCGCATGGCCGATACGGTAGCCACCGGCATCCATCGGCCGCGGAAGTTGTCCACAGGCGAGAATCCCCTCCGCCCTTTCCATTGTACCGAGGGGGTGGGGGCTTGCGGCAAGGGCCCCCTGATGGGGCAGGATCGATCCTCGCTCGCGCGTTCTGCGCGGGTCTGGAGGAGGATCATGCCCGATATCCGTCCCATCGCCGACCCGTTCGACCTGCCCGTCCACCGGCGCACGGCGCGCATCGACGCGCTCGTGGACGCCGATCGCGCGCACTTCACCGAGATCGCCCGCTCGCTGGATGCGCAGCGCGCAGAGCTCACGACGCGCATCGCCGAGCTGCGCCGCTCCCCCGGCGGCGCCGGCGAGCAGGCGATGGAGCGCGACCTGGAGATCCGCCGCCTCTCCGGGCGCCTGCGCCTTCTGCAGCGCTACGGCGCCGACCTGTGCCTCGGCCGCATGACGCCGGTCGGCGGAGAGCCCGTGTACCTCGGCCGGGTGGGACTCTCGGCGGCGGACGGACGCCGGCTGCTGATCGACTGGCGCGCCCCCGCCGCGGAGCCCTACTTCGCCGCGACGCACGCCGATCCGCGCGGTCTCGCCGCCCGGCGCCGCTACCGCTGGACGGGCGGGCGCGTCACCGACTTCTGGGACGAGGCGTTCACCGACGAGGCGCGGCGGGACACCGCGGCGCTCGACGACCAGTCGGCGTTCATCGCCGGCCTCTCGGCCAGTCGCTCGCCACGCATGCGCGACGTGCTGTCGACGATCCAGGCCGATCAGCACGCCATCGTCCGGGACGGGTCCCGCGGCGCGCTCGTCATCGACGGCGGCCCCGGCACGGGGAAGACGGTCGTCGCGCTGCATCGCGCCGCCCATCTGCTCTACGCCGAGCCGCACCTCACCCGCGGCGGCGGGGGCCTGCTGTTCGTGGGGCCGCACGCCGCCTACCTCGCCTACGTCGACGACGTGCTGCCGAATCTCGGCGAGACGAGCGTGCGCATGTGCACGCTGCGCGACCTCGTGCCGGAGGGCGCGGATGCGGGCGACGAGAACGACCGGCGCGTCGCGGCGCTCAAGGAGGACCTCGACCCCGTCGCCGTCGTCGACAGGGCCGTGCGCTACCACGAGCAGCCGCCCGCGCGGCCCCTGCAGCTGGACACGCCGTGGGGCGACGCGTGGATCGACGCCGCCGACTGGGCGGAGGCGTTCGACGCCGCCGACCCCGATGCTCCGCACAACGAGGCGCGCGACGCCGTGTGGCAGGGGGTGCTCGACATCCTCCTCGACCAGCTCGGCGAGGCGCCCGTGCCGGCCGCGCGGCGCTGGCTCGCGCGCGACGAGGACCTCGCGCGCACCTTCGCGCGGGCCTGGCCGCTGCTCGATCCGCGCGGCGTCGTCGCCGACCTGTGGTCGTCGCCCGCGTATCTTCGGCTGAGCGCGCCCCGGCTCGACGCCGCCGCCGTCGAGCTGCTGCAGCGCGACGACGCGCGGGCGTGGACCGTCGCCGATCTGCCCCTGCTCGACGCGGCGCGGCAGCGCATCGGCGACCCGGACGCGGTGCGGCAGCGGCACCGGCGCGAGGCGGTCATCGCCGCGGCGCAGGACCAGGTCTCGCACGTCGTCGACCATCTCGTCGAGAGCGACGACAGCGAGATGCAGGTCATGTCGATCCTGCGCGGGCAGGACGCCCGCAACGTGCTGCAGGACGTCGACGCGCCGCCCCCGCCCACGCCCGACGCCCTCGCCGGGCCGTTCGGACACATCGTCGTCGACGAGGCGCAGGAGCTCACCGACGCGCAGTGGCGCATGCTCGCGCGGCGGTGCCCCTCGGGAAGCCTCACGATCGTCGGCGACCGCGCGCAGGCCCGGCACGGGTTCACGGAGAGCTGGGCGGAGCGGCTGCGGCGCGTGGGCCTGCGGGACGTGCGCGTGGCATCCCTCACGGTCAACTACCGCACGCCGTCGGAGATCATGGCCGAGGCCGCGCCCGTGATCCGTGCCGCGATCCCCGATGCCAACGTGCCGACCTCGGTGCGGTCGATCGGCGTGCCCGTGGAGCACGGGAGCGTCGCGGAGCGCGACGCGATCCTGGAACGCTGGCTCGCCGCGCACGCCGAGGGGATCGCCTGCGTGATCGGCGACGACGCGTTCGCCGCGACCGACCGGGTGCGCTCGCTGAGCCCCGTGACCGCGAAGGGGCTCGAGTTCGACCTCGTGGTGCTCGTCGCGCCCGAGCGCTTCGGCGACGGCGTCGAAGGCGCGGTCGACCGCTACGTCGCGATGACGCGGGCGACGGGACGGCTCGCTGTGCTGTCCGGCGCGGAACGGTAACGTCGAGGCTGTGACCGTCTTCGCCGCTCTCGTGCTGTTCGTCTCCGCCGCCTTCAACGTCTTCACCTGGCCCACCTTCCTGCGCCGCGTCGCGAAGGATCCGCGGGCGACGGATGCCGCGGGCCGCCGCACGCGGTTCTACACCGTGCACCTCGTGCTGGTCTCGATCGCGATCGTGCTCGCCGTGCTGTCGGTCGTCGCGGGCGTGGCGCTGCTGCTGTGACCCGGATCGACGACATGGACGACCTGCTCCCCCTGCTCCGTGCGTGGATGCCCGCGCAGCGCTGGTACGCCGCGAAGGGCGGCGAGCCCGCGCTCCGGCTCGTCGACGTGCGCGAGACGCCCTCGCCGGAGCCCGGCGCGCTGGTGCGCACGCTGCTGGTGGCCGACGGCGCCACGCTGTACCAGGTGCCGGTCGTCGTGCGACCCGCCGTGCCGGCGCAGACGATTCCGGCGCATGCGATCGGCACGCTGCCGGACGGATCGGTGCTCCTCGACGGCGTGCACGACGAGGCCTTCACGAACGCGCTCCTGAGCGGGCTCACGGGCGCACCGGTCGCCCGGGCCGCGCACGTGCTCGCGGGCGAGCAGTCCAACACGTCGGTGATCTATCCCGCCCACGGGCGCGAGACCGCGGTGATCTGCAAGGTGTTCCGCCAGCTGCACGACGGCCTGAACCCCGACATCGAGCTGCAGACGGCGCTCTCGTCGGCGGGGTCTCCGTACGTCCCCGCGGTCGTCGGGCACGTCGAGGGCACGTGGCGCGACGGCGGCGCCGCGCACGCGGGCTCGTTCGCGTTCGCGCAGGAGTTCCTCTCCGGGGTCGAGGACGCGTGGCGCGTCGCGCTGCGCGCCGCCACCGCCGGGACGCCGTTCGCCGAGTCCGCGTTCGCGCTCGGCCGGGCGACCTCGGCGGTGCACGCCGACCTCGCGCGGCTGTTCCCCGCCCCGGCCGCGGATGCCGCGGCGCGCGCCGCCGTCGCCGCGGCGTGGGAACGCCGCCTACGTCTCGCGACGGCCGAGGTGCCGGGCCTCGTCGCGCACGCCGACGGCATCCGCGCCGTCTACGCCGCGGCGGGCGACGCGCACTGGCCCGCCCTGCAGCGCGTGCACGGCGACTACCACCTGGGCCAGGTGATCCTCGTGCCGCAGCGCGGCTGGGTGCTGCTCGACTTCGAGGGCGAGCCGCTGCGCCCGATCGAGGAGCGCCGGCGCGCCGACGTGCCGGTGCGCGACGTCGCGGGCATGCTGCGCTCGTTCGACTACATCGCGGGGTCGCTCGCCCGCGAGGGCCACGACGCGGCCGCATGGACGCGCGACGCGCGCGACGCGTTCCGCGAGGGATACGGCCCCGTCGACCCGCTGCTGCTGGCCGCCTTCGAGCTCGACAAGGCCGTGTACGAGGCGCTCTACGAGACCCGCAACCGACCGGACTGGGTCGGCATCCCGCTCGCCGCCGTGCAGCGTCTCGCCGCCGCGTGACCGCCGCGGCCCGCGCCCGCATGGGAGGATCGACAGGTGCACGATGGCGAACCGGCGACGATGACGGCGCGTGACGCCCCCGTGCCGCCCGCCGGCTCGGGGGTGACGTTCGTCATGCCCGTGCTGAACGAGGAGCGGTATCTGCGGCGTGCGGTCGAGAGCGTGCTCGCGCAGGAGATCGACGGCCCCATGGAGCTCGTGATCGCGCTCGGCCCGTCGACCGATCGCACGGCCGACGTCGCGCGCGCCCTCGCAGAGGCCGACGCGCGCATCGTGCTCGTCGACAACCCCGCCGCGCACATCCCGATCGGGCTGAACCGCGCCATCCGGGCGGGCACGCTGCCGACAATCGTGCGCGTCGACGCGCACTCCGAGCTCGAGCCGGGCTACGTGCGCCGCGCGCTCGCGACGCTCGAGCGCGTTCGCGCGGCGAACGTCGGCGGCGTCATGCGCGCCGAGGGGCGCACGCCGTTCCAGCGCGCCGTCGCGCGCGGCTACAACGCGCGCATCGGCCTCGGCGGCGGCGCGTATCACGGCGGCGCGCCCGAGGGGCCGGCGGAGTCCGCGTACCTGGGCGTCATGCGCCGCGCCGTGCTCGACGAGGTGGGGCTGTTCGACGAGTCGATCCGGCGCGGCGAGGACTGGGAGCTCAACCTGCGCATCCGCTCCGCGGGCTACCGGGTGTGGTTCGACCCGGGCCTGGGCGTGACCTACTGGCCGCGCGAGAGCTGGTCGCGGCTCGCCCGCCAGTTCCACTCGACGGGCGCGTGGCGCGCCGAGCTCGTGCGCCGCTACGGCCGGCGCAACTCGCTGCGCTTCTTCGCTCCGCCCGCGCTGGTCGTGCTGCTCGCCGTGGCGGTGCTCACCGGCATCCTGCAGCTGACGAGCGTGCTCACGGGCGTCTGGTCGGCGGCCGCGTCCCTCGTGTATGTGCCGCTCGCCGCATATGCCGTGCTCGTGATCGCCAACGCGCTCGCACCCGGGGGCGGCGGCCTGCGCGAACGGCTCTGGTCGCTCGCCGTCATCCCGACGATGCACATCGCGTGGGGCATCGGCTTCCTCTCCGGCATGACGCGCGGGGCGCACGACACCGTCGACACGTCCCGGCTGCACCGCAACACCCCGCTGCCGTGACCGCGTAGCCGACCGCCGGACGGACACCCGCGGCAGCCCGCCCCACCACCCCGTGGATCGGGGCCACCACCCCGTGGACTGCGCGCACCACCCCGCACACACCCCACCCACCACCCCGCTGGTCGAGTGCTCGTGGCGCAGCCGCGAGTGTATCGAGACCCGTGTAACGGACCGTGGCAAGGGTTTCGATACGGCGCCTGCGGCGCCTACTCAACCAGCGGGAGTGCCAGGCTCCTGCGGCGACGTGGCCCGGCGCCCTCGCCCGCCACCCCGAGGACCGCGGCCACCACCCCGCTGGTCGAGTGCTCGCGGCGGAGCCGCGAGCGTATCGAGACCCGTGTAACGGACCGTGGGAAGGGTTTCGATACGGCGCCTGCGGCGCCTACTCAACCAGCGGGGGTGCCGGGCGCTTGCTCAGCCGGCGGGGGATGTCGGCCGGCGGGGGCGGGTGCCGGGTCAGCGGTCCACGAAGCCCTGGTCGAGGATGCGGGCGACGACGCGCTCGGCGGCGCAGCCGTCGTCACGGGCGTTGAAGCGCTCGCGCCAGGCGGCGTAGCGCTGCGCGAACCGCTCCGGCACGGCGGGGTCGCGCAGCACCGCGGTCAGCTCCTCGGCCGTGCGGGTCACGGGTCCGGGCGCCTGCGAGGCGAGGTCGAAGTAGAAGCCGCGCAGCTCGCCGCGGTAGTGCTCCAGGTCGGGCACGAAGAAGTACACGGGGCGCCCGGTCACCGTGAAGTCGAACATCGCCGACGAGTAGTCGGTGACGAGCGCGTCGGCGGCGAGCATGAGGTCGGTGATGTCGGGATAGGTCGTGACGTCGATCACGCGCGTGCCGACGGCATCCGCCCCCGGCAGGATGGTGCGCGAGTGGCCGCGCACCAGCACGACCGCGCCCGTGTCGGCGGCGAGGCGCTCCAGGTCGAGGAAGTCGACGATCTCGCTGCGGTCGTCGCGCCACGTCGGCGCGTACAGCAGCACCCTCTCGGCGGGATCGATGCCGAGCAGCGCCCGCATCCGCTCGCCGCCCTCGCCCCGCGCGAGCACGTCGTTGCGCGGATAGCCCTCGACCCACACGGGACGGCGCCCGATCGCGTAGGCGCGGCGCATCACGCGCTCGCCGTACGGGTTCTGCGCCAGCAGCACGCTCCAGCGGCGGCCCTCGCGCACGACCGCGACGTCACGGCGCGGATCGAAGCCGGGCCGGTGCAGCGCGAGCCGCTTGAGCGGCGTGCCGTGCCAGGTCTGCAGCACGGTCTGGCCGGAGCGACGCGCGTAGCGGCGCCGCAGCCAGTCGTTGACCACCAGCAGCCGCGCGGCGCCGCGCACGCGCCACCACTCCGGCGTCCCCTCGACGACCGCGATCGCCCCCTCGGGCACGCGCACCGACAGGTCGACGACGCTCCAGTAGCGGGTGACGCCGGGCGCCACGCGCGCGAGCTCCCGGTCGATCGCGAGCGGGTTGCAGCCGGTGGTGCGCCCGTAGAAGCTCTCGAAGAACACCGCGTTCTCCAGCGGCGCGGGCGAGATCGCGTAGCGCTGCTCGAGCGCGGTCTGCGCCTCGTCCGACTCGTAGACCGCGTCGATCGGCGGGCCGATGCGCACCGTCGCACCGCTCAGCGCGGCGCTCAGCACCGTCGCACCCAACGGGCCGAGCAGCACGCGGGGAAGCTCGCGGGCGAGGGCGGCATCCGCGCCGTCGACCTGCAGCCGGTACTCCCCGGCCGGCAGCGGCAGCTCGGGTCCGCCCCATCGCGCCGCCTGCAGCGGCACGACCGCCGTCCAGCCGTCGGCGGTCTGCGTGACGCCGCCCTCCGTGTGCGCCCGCCGTCCCCGCAGGCCGACGGCGCCGGGGGCGTCGCCCGTGCCGCGCACGACGAGCGTCGTGCCCTCGAACTCCGCCTGCATGCTCACGTGTCTCCTCGCAGTCTCGCCGTGATCGCACGGTACACGCGATCGGTGTTGCGGCCGTCGCGAAAGGCGTGCACACGAAGGCTCAGCACCTCGGCGGCCGCGCGACGGCGCGCGTGCTCGGCGGGGTCCGACCATACGGCATCGAGCTGTGCGGCCGCATCGCGCCAGTCGCGGGCCGGGTCGTCGCCGGCGACGTCGCGGTAGGTGCCGTAGAAGCCGCGCGAGCGCGCGTAGTCCTCGATGTCGGGGGCGAGGTACACCGTGGGCAGCGGGACGAGCCCGGCGTCGTAGGCGAGCGACGAGTAGTCGGTCACGAGCACGTCCATCGCCGGCAGCAGCGGCGTGACGTCGGCGACGAGATCGGAGCCCAGCGCGCGCACCCGGTCGGTCGCGACGGGCGGCGCGTACTCGCCTCGCCCGAGCGGATGCGAGCGGATCGCGAGCACCGCGTCGTGACGCCGCAGCACGTCGAGCAGGAGCCTCCACTGCTCGGGCGTGGGCGCCGCCGGATCGGGCGCGCCGTCGCGCCACGTCGGCGCGTACAGCACGACGCGACGGTCCCCGATGTCCTCGCCCAAGGCGCCGGCGAGGCCCGCACGGGCGCTCGCGCGACGCTCGGCGGGCGTTCCCGCCGACAGCACATCGACGCGCGGGTCCCCCGTCACCGGCACGCACGACGACGGCAGCCCGAACGCCGACTCGAGGCGGCCGCGCACGAGCTGCGACGCCGCCGGCAGCACGCGGATGCGCGCCTGCGTACGCCGGTACGAGGAGGCGAGGAAGGCACGCGCGAACGGCACCGGGCTGTGCGTCGTCACGGGGGCGTCGAGCCCGATGCGCTTGAGCGGGATGCCGTGCCACAGCTGCACCACCACGCCGCCCGTCGCCGCATACCGGTTGACGTCTCCGAAGCCGTGCGTGACGACGATGACGCGCGCGCGGGCGGTGCGCCAGAACCCCCGCACCGAGTGTCTGGTCACCGTGCGGATGCCGCGGTCGCGCGCCGCGGCGGCCTGGCCGTCGTCGACCAGCCAGACGGCGCGCGTGCCCTCGGCCTCCGCACGTCGCCACAGCGCGAGCGCGCCGTCGGCGATGCCCACGGCGCAGCCGAAGACCCACTCGTCGCGCGAGCGCGGGATGAGCGCCGTCGCGATGCGCCCGAGCACGTACAGCGGAATGCGCAACAGCTTTCCGGCATTGCCGGCGCCGAACGAGAAAGACGCCACCCGCCGAGCCTATCGTCCGGCGGGTGGCGTGGTCCTCGCGGGCGCGGCCCGCGGGTGAGGGGGCTTACAGGTCGAGCGTGCCGAGCGTGACCGTCGCGGTGTGCGTGCTGCCGTCGCGCACGTAGACGACCTCGGCCTCGCTGCCCGCCGCGAGCGCGCGCACCTGAGCCGTGAGGTCGATCGCGCCGGTGATCGGCACGCCGTTGAACGAGGTGATGACGTCGCCCGCGCGCAGGCCCGCCGACGCGGCCGCGCCGCCGCCGGTGGCCTCCTGGAGCAGGGCGCCCGAGATCGTCGCGCCGTCCTGCGCGGCGGCGTCGCGCACGCTCGCGCCGAGCAGGCCGTGCGTCGCGGCGCCGTCCTCGATGATCTCGCCCGTGACGCGCTGCACGATGTCGGAGGGGATCGAGAAGCCGACGCCGATCGACCCGGCTCCGCCGTCGTAGCCGCCGGTCGAGGCGATCGCGACGTTGATGCCGATCAGCCGCCCCTCGGCGTCGACCAGCGCACCGCCCGAGTTGCCGGGGTTGATCGCCGCGTCGGTCTGGATGACCGCGATCGAGATCGTGCCGGTCGCCTGGCGCTGCTGCTGGCCCTGGCCGAAGTCGAACTCGAAGGGCGACTGCGGCGACGTGCCCTCGTCCTCCGGAGCGCCGGAGCTGTCGGGCACCGCCGAGGACGCGATCTGGATCGAGCGGTTGAGCGCGCTGACGATGCCGGTCGTCACGGTGTTGGAGAGGCCCAGGGGCGCGCCGACGGCCACCGTCTGGTCGCCGACGTTGAGCGCGCCGGAGTCGGCGAACTCGATGGGCGTGAGGCCCGAGGCGTCCACGAGCTTGATGACGGCGAGGTCGTAGACGGGGTCGAGCCCGACGATCTCGGCCGCGTACACGCGGCCGTCGGACGTCGTGACGCTCAGCCGCGGCTCGCCGGTCGCGCCGTCGAGGGTGACGACGTGGGTGTTGGTGACGACGTAGCCGTCCTCGGAGAGGATGACGCCCGAGCCGGTGCCGCCCTCCGTGCCGCTCGACGCCGAGATGGTGACGACGCTCGGCACGACCTTCGCCGCGATCGCCGTGGTCGGGGTGACGGCGTCGGGGTTGTTGACCGTGACCGTGGTCGGCGACGACGCGCCCACGACGCTCGTCGGGGCGAACAGGGTGGCGCCCAGCGCCGACCCGCCGACGCCCGCGACGCCGCCGATGAGCGCCGCTGCGACCATGATCGCGACGATGCGGCCGGTGCCCACCTTGCCCTCGGGCGTGTTGTCGGGCTGCGGCGGCGCCTCGGGTGCGACGCCGAGCGGGCCCAGCGGCTGCGTCGGGCCCGTGGTGGCGTAGGGCAGCGTGTCCGCGGCATCCGCCGGTGCGGCGGAGCCGTGCGCGGGCGCGGGCGTGCTGTACAGCTGCGTGCCGGCCGCGGGCGGTGCGTACGCCGGTGTCGGCAGCGGCGGGCGCGGGGGGATCTCCGAGTGGGGAGGAGGGGTGGTGTCACTCATCGCTGATTCCTTCTTTCACGAGCATGTTCAGCTTGCTCGGCGATGCTGTGCATTGGCTATGGCGGCACCACGACGTGTCTATGGACGTGTCCGTGCACGTGACGCGCCGTCGGCGGGCCCGCGGACGTGTAGCGTGTGGCGAATGCCACAGATTCCCGGAGCCTGGCGGCGCGCGGCGATCGGAGCGGGTCTGCTCAGCGCCGACGGCACCGCCCAGCCGACCATTTTCGCGGAGATGACCGCGCTCGCCGTGCGCACGGGGGCCCTCAACCTGGGTCAGGGCTTTCCCGACGAGGACGGGCCCGCCGAGGTGCTGGAGGCGGCGCGCGAGGCGATCGCGGCGGGCGCGAACCAGTATCCGCCGGGCCGGGGAACGCCCGATCTGCGCGCCGCGATCGCCGAGCACCAGCAGAGGTTCTACGGTCTCGCGGTCGATCCGGAACGCGAGGTGCTCGTGACCGCGGGGGCGACCGAGGCGCTCGCAGCGACCCTGCTCGCGCTCATCGACTCCCCCGACGACGAGATCGTCGTCTTCGAGCCCTACTACGACTCGTACGCCGCCTGCGTGGCGCTCGCGGGCGCCCGCCTCGTCACGGTGCCGCTGCGCTGGCCCGGCTTTCAGCCCGATCTCGACGATCTGCGGCGCGCGGTCACCGATCGCACGCGGCTCATCCTGGTCAACGATCCGCACAACCCGACCGGCGCGGTGCTCTCGGCCGAGGTGCGCGAGGAGATCGTGCGGCTCGCCGAGCGCCACGACGCGCTCATCGTGACCGACGAGGTCTACGAGCATCTCGTGTTCGAGGGGCCGCACGTGCCTCTCGCGACGTTGCCGGGCGCCCGCGACCGCGTCGTGTCGATCTCGTCGGCGGGCAAGACCTTCTCGACGACGGGATGGAAGATCGGCTGGGTGACCGCGACGCCGGGGCTGGTCGACGCCGTGCTCGCCGTCAAGCAGTGGCTCACGTACGTGAACGGGTCGCCCTTCCAGCCGGCGATCGCCGCCGGCCTGCGTCTGCCCGACGCGTTCTTCGCCGGCATCGCCGAGACGATGCGCGCGAAGCACGAGCTGCTCGGCGCCGGCCTGCGCGCCGCGGGCCTGCAGGTCGCGCCGCCCGCGGGCGGGTACTTCACGGTCGCCGACGCCGCTCCGCTGGGCGCGACGGATGCCGCCGACTTCTGCCGCGCGCTTCCCGAGCGGGCGGGCGTCGTCGGCATCCCGCTCACGGCCTTCGTCACGCCCGAGCGCCGCGCCGACTACGCCACGTTCGTGCGCTTCGCGGCGTGCAAGCGGCGCGACGTGCTGGAGGAGGCGTCGGCGCGGCTCGCCGCCCTGCGGTAGCGGCCGCGCGGTCAGCCGCGGGGCGCGACAGTGAAGCGCCGCAGCTCGAGGGCCGGGTTGACCCGGCGCACACGATCCACGGCGTCCGACTCGATCCAGCCCACCGCGACGTCGCTCCCGGTGCCGACCGCGGCGATCTCGACGCCCTGCGGGTCGACGATCATCGAGGCGCCCACGCCGAGGGGCGGGGGGTGGTCGGCGGCGACGATGTAGAGGGTGTTCTCGATCGCGCGCGCGTGCAGCAGCGTGCGCCAGTGGTGCTCCTTGAGGGGGCCGCGCACCCATTCCGCCGCGACGAGGATCGCCTGTGCGCCCGTGTCGGCGAGCAGACGCGCGACCTCGGGAAAGCGCAGGTCGTAGCACGTCATGAGGGCGAACCGGATGCCGCCGACCTCGAACGTCTCGGGCTCCCCGATCTCGCCGGGCTCGACCCAGTCGGACTCGCGCTGCCCGAACGCGTCGTACAGGTGCAGCTTGCGATAGGCGGCCTCGACGCCGTCGGGCCCGACGGCGACCACGGTGTTGCGCACGCGCTGCCCGTCGTGGCCGCGCTCGAGCAGTCCCGCGACGACGTGCACGCCGTGTGCGCGCGCGATCTCGGTGAGCCCGTTCACGAACGGCCCGTCGACGCCCTCGGCGTTGGCGGCGAGCGTCTCGTCGAAGGGCTGCACGAAATAGCTGGAGTACTCGGGCAGCACGACGATGCGCGCGCCGCGGTCTTCGGCGCGGTCGACGAGGTCGCCGATGAGCGCGAGGTTCGCCGTGCGATCGGGCGTCGGCGCGAACTGCGCGACGGCGATGGCGACGGCATCCGTTCCGGTCTCCAGGGGCATGACGTCATCCTCTCACGGGGCCGTTCCGCGCACGGGCCGCGCCGGGAACAGGACGCCGTCAGAACGCCTGTTCCGGCGATGGACGCCGGCGCCGGGTGCACGCGATTCGCCTTCTCCCGAAACCCGTGCTAGGCTCTTTACTTGTGCCGCGGGGTGGAGCAGCTCGGTAGCTCGCTGGGCTCATAACCCAGAGGTCGTAGGTTCAAATCCTGCCCCCGCAACCAAGAAGAGGCCCCTGGCCTGGGATTCGTCCCAGGACAGGGGCCTCTCGCCTTGCCCGCGCGGCCTCGAACGAGGGCCGGCCGGCCCGCATACGATGCGGGGTCGGTGGCCCTCGGCGCCTGCCGGCCGCGATCCAGCGGCATCGCCCTCATCGCCGCGTCGGAGCGCCTTCCGCGCCGACCCGGGCCGGATGCCGGAGCCGCGATCCGCACGGACCCGCCGCGCTTCGCCCGCGGGCCGACATCCGGCGCGCCCTCGGCGCCTCGGATCGATAGACATGGAGCGACGGCGCACGCACCGGAGGAACTCCCGGGCTCGCGTTCGCCGACGGCTTCCTACGGCACAACCGCTCTCGCCCACCCCCTGCCCCAGCGTCCCGGCGAGAGCGGCGGCAGAGCCGCAGGAGACCGAGAGTGGCTCCTCACCCACGACGAGTGCGGTGGAGAGCCACTCTCTTTTTCCGCGTCCCTCCGGCACGCCTGCCTCCTCCGCGGCCCTCCGTGCGCGTCGGCCGCCGAGGCCGGAGAGCCGTCACGACACGGAAACAGCCGCGCAATCGCGGCGTCGCGGGGCGTCGATAGCGTGACTCGCACCTCCCCCCGGAAGACCGGCCGGCGTCCGCCGGTCGTCACACGGCCGGCCCTTCTCAAGGCCCGCTGCTCTGCATTCCGAAGGAGATCCCGCATGTCCCGTTCCACCGACGTCAGCGTGCGCGCCCGGCGCGTCCATCCGGTCGACCAGGTGCCCCCGGTGCCGAAGCTCCTCACCTACGGGTTCCAGCACGTCGCCGCCTTCTACGCGGGCGCCGTGATCGTGCCGCTCATCATCGGCGGCGTGCTCGGCGTCTCCGGCGACGACATGATCAAGCTCATCCAGGCCGACCTGCTCACCTGCGGCATCGCCTCGCTGCTCCAGGCGATCGGATTCCGCATCGGCAGGTTCCGCGTCGGCGTGCAGCTGCCGCTGCTGCAGGGCGTGGCGTTCGCGGGCGTCGCGCCGATCATCACGATCGGGTTCATGGCCGGCGGCGGATCGGAGTCTCTGCCGCTCGTCTTCGGATCGGTGATCGTCGGCGGCATCCTGTTCTTCCTCGTCGCACCGCTGATCGCCCGGCTCGTGCGGTTCTTCCCGCCCGTCGTGACGGGCTCCGTGCTGACGATCATCGGCATCACCCTGCTGCCCGTCGCGGCCAATCACGCGATCGGAGGTCAGCTCGGCCTCCCCGGCTTCGACTGGTCCTACGGCGTGATGGGTGCGTCCCCGGGCGGCCACGGCGATCCCACGAGCTCCGTGAACTTCGCCTTCGCGATCGGGACGGTGCTCGTCATCCTGCTGCTGCAGCGGTTCTTCAAGGGGTTCCTGTCCACGATCTCCGTGCTGCTGGGCCTGATCGCGGGGACCGTCGTCTGGTACATCGTGCACCCCGACTCCGACTGGTCCGGCGTCGCCGACGCGGGCTGGTTCTGGTTCGCCACGCCGTTCCACTTCGGCATGCCCCGGTTCGAGATCGTCCCGGCTCTCCTCATCCTCCTCGTCATGATGATCACCGCGGTGGAGACGGTCGGCAGCCTCTACGCCACCGGCGACATCGTCGGCAGGCGCATCCGCAAGGACGACATCGCCGCGGCCCTGCGGGCCGACGGCCTGTCGACCGTGCTCGGCGGCACGATGGGATCCTTCCCCTACACGTGCTTCGCGGAGAACATCGGGCTCGTGCGGGTGACGGGAGTCAAGAGCCGATGGATCGTCGCGGTCGCGGGCGGCTTCATGATGGTCCTCGGGCTGTTCCCCAAGGCCGCCGCGCTCGTCGGCATGATCCCCGAGCCGGTGCTCGGCGGCGCCGCGCTCGTGCTGTTCGCCGCCGTCGCGGTCGTCGGCATCCAGACCCTGTCGACCGTCAACTTCAACGACCACCGCAACCTGATCGTCGCCGGCACATCCATCGCGATCGGGGTCTACGTCATGGCCTTCCCGGCCGTGCAGGATGCGGTGCCGGAATGGCTGCAGTGGTACTTCTCGGGCGGCATCGCCGCGGGCGCGTTCACGGCGCTCCTGCTGAACGTGCTCTTCTTCCACGTCGGCCCCGACCGCGGCCCGGCGATCGCGAAGAGCGCGACGGGCACCCGCGTGCACCTCGCCGAGATCAACGACATGGATCGCGAGCAGTTCGAGCGGACCTTCTCCTCGGTCGTGCAGGGCAGCGCCTGGGCGATCGAGCGGGCCTTCGCGCTGCGCCCCTACCCCTCCGCCGCGGCCCTCGGCGAGGCGTTCCAGGACGCGCTCCTCATGGCCACCCCGGAGGAGCAGGCCGCCCTGCTGAACACGTTCCCGGACCTCGGCCGGCTCGACGACGACGGGCAGCCGGTCGCCCGCGAGCACGGTCAGGGCGCGCTCGACGGGATCGGAGAGGACGAGCAGGCCGAGATCGCCGAGCTCTCCCGCGCGTACGTCGATCGCTTCGGGTTCCCGCTGGTCATGTCGGCACGCGAGCACGAGCGCTACGACCAGGTGCTGCGCGCGGGCTGGACCCGCATGGACAACTCCCCCGCGACCGAGCGGCAGGCCGCGCTCATCGAGGTGTCCAAGATCGTCAACCACCGCTACGAGCAGATCGTCGCCGACGCCAACCCCATCTCCAGCGCGCGGTTCGGCCGATTCGCCCATCTGGGAACGGAATGACGACGGCCGGCTCCCGGCGGACGATGCGAGGCCGGCTCGCGTCCGCCGGGGGCCGGCCTACGCCGGACGCCCGCCCGGCGCGTCGCTGCGCCGCAGCGCCGCCTGCATGCGGGCGACCGTCGAGAAGCCCGCGTCTCGCGCGACGGCGGTCAGGGCGCCGCCGTGCGACGCGTCGTCGCTGCCGAGGAGCGTCCACGCCGCCCGCACCCGTCTGGCCTCGATCGCCATCCGCGGCGTCGTGTGCGCCACCGCGAAGACGGTCCTGAGATACCTCGACGAGACGTGGAGCGCCGCGGCCAGGGCCGTGGCGTCGAAGGCGCTGTCGGCGTAGCGCGACTCGATGACCGACATCGCCCGCCGGAACAGCGCCTGCTGACCCGTGGTGAACGCCATCGCCTCGCCGGTCGCGTCGACGATCGCGGACTGCACGATGAGGGACAGCACGTCGGCGAGCATCCCCGCGCTCGGCGACCGGCCCAGAGCGGGGTGGCCGCACAGTGCGTTCGTCGTGGACGTCAGCAGCGCGTGGTTCGCGACCGGCAGAGGGAGCGGCCGGTCGAAGTGGGGTGCGAACCGCTCGTGCTGCGCGGCCCGCCAGGGCAGACGCCACTCGCACCGGGCCCAGAGACCGGAGCTGTCCGTCGAGAGGGGCGTGTCGCCGGCGCTCACCATCATCTGCCCGGCGCGGAGGGCGGATCCGACCCCGCCCGCGACGACCTCCGCCTCGCCCTGGACCCCGACGACGACACGGATGGATCGAGGCGGCAGCGGCGACGACGTGAGGACGCACGGGCTGCTCCAGAGCCTCGCGACCGCCCAGGTGCCGCTCGCGACGACCTCGACCGACGACGTCGGAGCGGCGCCGCGGCGGCCCGTGCGCCACCCGAACGCGGCCAGCCTTGCGGCCGACGCGGAGGATCGCGCCTCGGGTACGGGGTCGTTGCGCATGGATTCGGACGACATTCGGCTCGAACGGACGATGGGTGAGCTCTGCCGGCACGCCTGGGTATCGCATCGCTGCTCCCGGACGCCGAGTCTCATAGGTCAGTGACAACACACCATCTGCTCCGTTACGGACTCCGGGGAAACCGGAACGCCATCCCTGCAAAAGCGGATCTATCTCGGCCGAACGGGAAACGATCGCCGGCCGACGGCGTCTCCTACCGAGGAGCGCGATCGCGTGGCGTGCGGATGCCGCCGCGATCGCGCGCGACCGGAGCGAGCAATGCGAGGCGAGACATGGCGACAGGCGACGACGCGCTGACCTATCTGGCTGCGCGCATCACGGCGGAGCCGTCGGAGCACGGCGCGCAGTTCGTGGGCGCCCGACGGTACCGCGCGGTGCTGATCAGCAGGTCCAGGTGGACGCAGCAGACGACATGGCGATGGAGCGGGCAGGAGGACGGGTTCGCCGTGGTCGTGCTCCCCGACGGCGTGGCGGCCCGTCTCCGCGTCTCCGCGACCGACGGCGCGACGACGTCGCCGTTCCTCCTGCACGACGGCATCGACGAGCTGGTGCGCTGGAACGGACCGGGCTCGTGCACGATGGTCTGGCTGCCGCGGCGCGCCCTGACCGACCTCGCCGGCACGGACATCGAGCTGCCCCGCGTCCTCTCGGAGGGACTGCTCGCCCGCGGGCTGCGCGCGCTTCTCGGAACGCTCTCGGCGTCCGCGCCGCCGGAGGCCGGCACCGTGAGCGCGTATCTCCTCGAACGCCTCTTGATCGAGCACGTCTGGGGCCTCGTGCTCGAGTCCGCGGGGATGCCGCGGACGGCCTACCGCAGAGGATCCCTGTACGAGCGCGCGCACGCCCTCATCCGGCTCAACGCCGCCGACGCCCACTACGGCGTCGCCTCCCTCGTGCACGACATGGCGATATCCGAACGTCACCTCCAGCGCCTCTTCGCCGAGCACGGGGCGACGCCTCGCGGCGCGCTCCGCCGGGCACGCGTCGACGTGGCGTCGTCGATGCTCGGGAACCCGGACTACGACGTGCTGTCGCTCGATCAGATCGCCCGCAGCGCGGGCTTCGCCGACGGCGGCTCCATGCGCTCGGCGTTCCTCCGCGAGGGGATGCCGACACCGCGTCGCTCGCGCGCCGCGCGCCGGAACCCGGGAGAACCCGCCACAGTTCAGGTCGCACCCGACCACGGCGCCGTCATCGAACGACCCGGCGGCTAGAAACGGAGTCGGTTGCGCCGTTCACCGGGGGGAGGGCGGCGCAACCAGCCAAGACTCTCCCCGTGACCCATGAACTTGAAGGAGTGCTCTCGTGACCGAAGAGATCACCGCATCACCGTCGGCGGGGATGCCCCGCCGCAGTCTCGTCAAGGGCGCCGCCTGGTCGCTTCCCGTCATCGCCGCGGCGGTCGCCTCGCCCGTCGCCGCCGCCACCGCCACGACCCCGTGGGACGTCTCCATCGGCGGCGGCTGCGTGCTCGACTTCGCCGGATCCGGAAACCTCTTCCCCGGGTTCACGGTGTCGGCGCAGTGCGGGACGACCGTCCCCGACAGCCCGCTGCTGATCAGCGAGACCGCCGTGGGCACGTGGACCTACACGCTGCCCGCGCCCACCGTGCTGGGCAGCACGATCCCCGCTGACGCGGCGATCGCCCTCGCGACCCCGCTGTTCGCCACGTACTCCCTCGCGTATGCGACGGCGATCGTGGCGAGCGTCGCCGCCCAGGCCGGGCTCAGCGGTCGCGGTCCCGGCGTGACCGGCCCGAACTGGCTCACGCCCCTCTCGGTCGCCGACTTCCTCACGTTCAACACCACCACGACCTACTCGGGCACGGGCGCGGACCGCGTCGCCCACCTCGCGGTGACGTTCTCCATCGCCCGCCAGCTGCAGATCGTCGGCCTGCAGCCGTGCGGTCAGACCGGGTGGAACTACCTCGGCGCGATCGTGCCCCCCGACGCGAAGAGCCTTCCGGCGTACGACACCCTCGTCCTCGCGCTGGGCGCCATCCCGTTCCTCGGTTCGTGGGTGAGCAGCGGCCTCGACACGATGATCGGCGGGCTGAGCCCTCAGCTCAGCCTCACGGCCTCCGGCCTGTGGACCGACGCGAACAACGGAAACCACGCGGGTCACTCGCTCGGCAACAGCATCGTGCAGGGCGGCTGCTCCTGACGCCTCGCGACCGTCGGCCCTGACAGGCGGCGGGCCGGAACGGAACCTCGTCCTTCCGGCCCGCCGCCTCGGTCCTCTAGCATCGCTCGTACGACGCAGATCGCATCGGCACGGCTCGCGTTCGGGCAGGCGCAGACATGGCAGCAGCACCAGGCGACACGTCGGCGTCATCGCCGTCGCCCTTCGCCGCCGCGCTTCGCGAGGCGATCGCGGCTCGGCGGATCTCGCTCGCCCGGCTCCACCGCCGTCTCGCCGATGCGGGAAGCCCCGTCTCTGCGGCGACGCTCAGCTTCTGGAGGTCCGGCGCCCGTCGCCCCGAGGGGGCCGCATCGCTGGCCGCGGTCAGCGAGCTGGAGCACCTCCTCGGCCTCGCGCCGCGCTCTCTCACGAGCCTGATCGGCCCCACCCGTCGCGTCGGCCGGTCGCGCACCCCGGGGATCGCGATGTCCGACGAGGAGATCAGCGCCGCGCTCGAGGAGACGAGGGCGCAGCTGGGCACCGATCCCCAGTCCTGGCTCCGAGAGACCTCGTCCGTCAACATCGCCGTCGTCGGCGCGAACGGCGGAGCCCGGGAGTACACGAGCAGAGCCCTCGTGCAGGCCACGACCCGCGTCGTGCGCGCCATCCCGATCATCTTCAGGGTCCCGCTCGTGACCGAGCAGCCGGATCGGCCGGAGGTCTACGCGATCAGCGGAGGGGCGATCACCGCCGTGCACCAGCACCCGAGCGGCCATCTCATGGGCGCCCGGTTCGAGCTCGACGCCCCCGTCGCCGCTCCGGGGGATTTCATCGTGGAGTACGGCATACGCGTCCCCGAGAGCTATCCGCCGGATCGGTATGCGGTCCACGGGGTCCTCCGCGCGAGCAGGGAGCTCGTCGTGCAGGTGCGCTTCCCTCCCGGCATCCGGCCGGCATGGGTTCAGGAGGTCGAGGACGACGAGGACGGCGAGCTCGTCATCCCCCGCACGATGACGGGCTCCACGGTGCACGCGACCCGCCGCGGCTTCGGCCCCGGCAGCCTCGGCATCCGCTGGGGCTTCGACGGCGACGAGCCGCCGCACGCCCCCGCAGACGCGGGGTGACCCGCGGCGCGCTCTGGAAGGATACGGATGGGAGCACTCGACGGAGTGCGGAAAGGGGCTGCGCATGATCGTGGCCGGACTGGTCCTCGCGGGCATCGCCGCCGCGCTGCACGTCTACATCTTCTACATGGAGTCGATCGCCTGGACGTCCCGCCGGGTGCGCGCCGTCTTCGGCACGACGGCCGAGGAGGCGCGGACGACCAAGGAGCTGGCGTTCAACCAGGGCTTCTACAACCTCTTCCTCGCCGTCATGGTCGCGGCGGGCATCGCCTTCTTCGTCGCGGGTCAGGACGCGGTCGGCGCCGCGCTCGTGTTCGCCGGCGCGGGCGCCATGACGGCGGCCGCGGCGGTGCTGGTGATCTCCAGCCCGAAGAGGCTCTCCGCCGCCCTCGCCCAGGGGGCCGCCCCGGCGCTCGGCGTCATCGCCCTCGCGGTCGGCCTGATCCTCTGACGCGGGCCGCCGCGCGGGCTCGCCGGCCCGGCGCGGAGGATCACTCCGCGACGAGCTCGCGGACGAGCGCCAACGACGCGTCGATCGACGGCTGCGGATCGGCGGGCATGCCGTGCTGCAGCCACTCCTGCGCCAGGTGGTGCAGCACCCCGAACGCGAGGGAGAAGAGCATGCCCGATCGCTGCACGAGGTCGGCCTCCTCCGCCCGCGGCATGTCGGCGGCGAGGCGCTCGCGGATGAGGCCGACGATGACCTGCTGGGCGTCTTCGAGACGCGACAGCTCGCGGGCCGCGAGCTCGGGGTTCGCCTCCAGGATCCTTCGGCGCTTGCGCACGAGGTCGTGCGCCCCTGCGCCGCCCCCGGCGTCGGAGAACGCCCCGGTCATCGTCGCGAGCAGGTCGCGCAGCGGCGACCCGCCGAGGCCCGCGACGTACGCCGCCCTCCGCCGGTCGCTCGGCAGCGGCGGCTCGATGCCGAGCACGGCCCGCTCCTTCGATCCGGCGTAGTTGAAGAACGTGCGCTGCGAGATCGTCGCGGCCTCGCAGATCATCTCGACCGTCACGTTCTCGTATCCGTGCTCGATCACGAGATCGACGGCGTTGAGCTCGATCGCATCGCGTGTCGCACGGCGCTTGCGGGCGCGCAGGCCCTCGGGGGCGGGCTCGGTCATGTCATCCATCGTCGCGCACTCCGGCGCGCTCCGCACGCGCCTGCGCACGCTGCTCGGCCTCCAGCCGCTCCGCGTCCTCGCCGCCGATCGCCTCGCCGCGCGCGACGAGACCCGACTCGTCCGACAGCGGGATCTCCTTCAGCAGCAGCGACAGCACGAACGCCACGGCGACGAACGGCAGCAGGTACCAGAACACCGGCGCCAGCGCGTCGGCGTAGGCGGTGACGACCCCCTCGCGCACGGCGTCGGGCAGTTCCGCGAGGGTCGCCGGGTCGATCGTCGACATCGCCTCGCCCGCCTGCTCCGCGCTGGCGCCCGCGTCGACGAAGACGCTCGTCAGGTTCTCGCTCAGGCGCGACGTGAACATGGCGCCGAACACGGCGACGCCCAGCGAGGCCCCCACCTCGCGGAAGTAGTTGTTCGTGCTCGTGGCCGTGCCGAGCTCGGTCGCGGGCACCGCGTTCTGCACGACGAGCACGACGACCTGCATGATCAGGCCGAGGCCGGCGCCGAACACGAACAGGTACACGCAGATGAGCCAGATGGGCGTCGACGCCGCGAGCGAGGTCATCATGGCCATCGCGGCGCCCGTGACGAGCGTGCCCACGATCGGGAAGACCTTGTACCGTCCCGTCTTCGTGATGAGGATGCCGGAGCCGATCGACGTCAGCATGAGGCCCGCCATCATCGGCAGCATGAGCAGGCCCGACGCGGCCGCCGAGGTGCCCGACGACATCTGCAGGAACGTCGGCACGAAGCCGATGGCCGCGAACATCCCGAGCCCCAGCGTGAGGCCGATGGCCGTCGCGTTGACGAAGATCGGGTTGCGGAACAGCGACAGCGGGATGATCGGGTCGGCCGCGCGCGACTCGACGAAGACGAACAGCGAGGCGGCGACCAGCAGGCCCAGCGCCCAGGCCCAGGTCGCCGGCGACCCCCAGCCGTGATCGGAGCTGCCGCCGAAGTCGGTGAAGAAGATGAGGCAGGTCGTGGCGGCCGACAGCAGCACGACGCCGAGCCAGTCGACCGGCTTCTCGGCCTTCTTGCTGGGCAGGCGCAGCGTGAACAGGGCGATGAGGAAGGCGGCGATGCCGACGGGGATGTTGATGTAGAACGCCCAGTGCCACGTCAGGTGGTCGACGAAGAAGCCCCCGAGCAGCGGCCCCGCGATCGCCGCGAGCCCGAAGATCGCCCCGAGCGGCCCCAGGTACTTGCCGCGCTCCGACGCGGGCACGATGTCGGCGATGATCGCCTGCGACAGGATCATCAGGCCGCCGCCGCCCAGGCCCTGCATCGCGCGGAAGACGACGAACGTCCAGAAGTCGGGCGCGACGGCGCAGCCGACGGATGCCAGCGTGAAGATCGCGATCGCGACGAGGAAGAGCGTGCGCCGGCCGAGCACGTCGCCGAACTTGCCGTACACGGGCATCACGATCGTCGTGGCGAGCAGATAGGCCGTCGTGATCCACATCTGGTGCTCGACGCCGCCGAGCTGACCGACGATCGTCGGCATGGCCGTCGAGACGATCGTCTGGTCGAGGCTCGACAGCAGCATCCCCGCGATGAGCGCCGAGAAGATGAGCCAGATGCGCCGCTTCGTGAGCAGCATGACCGGGGGCGCGACGGGTGTGCTCATCGCAGCATCCTTTCAATACGTGCAGGTCTGCATATACGCAGCCATGCAACTCTAGCTCACGCCGGGATGCGCGGCGCGCGGCAGCGCACAGGGCCCGCGGCGCATGCCGCGGGCCCTGTGCGTATGAGCGGGAGCCGTCCTCCTCGGCCTACTCCCCCGAGAGCTCCAGCAGCCGCTCGACGGCGTCGGTGAGCCGCGCGTCGGCCTCGGCGAAGGCCGCGAGGTCGCCCGACTTGAGCGCGGCGTCGCGGTCGAGCATGGCCTGCCGCGCGTCGGCCTTCGCGGTCTCCAGCGGCGTGCCCGGCTCCCCCGGCGTCGGCGTGGGCGTGGGCTCGCCCGGCTCGGTGGGCGTCGGCGTGGGCGTCGCGTCGACGACGTCGCCGTCGCCGGTCGCGGCGCCGGAGTCGCCGCCGAAGAGCGCGTCGAGCGCCTCCTGCAGCGTGTCCTCGAACGCGACCTCGTCGCCGAAGGCCACGAGGATCTTCCGCAGCGCGGGCAGCTTCGTGCCGCTGGAGGCCTGCACGAAGACCGGCTGCACGTAGAGCAGGCCGCCGCCGACCGGCAGCGTCAGCAGGTTGCCGTTGAGCACCTCCGACTGACCCTGCTTGAGCAGGTTGATCTGCGACGAGACCTCCTGGTCGGAGTTGAACCGGTTCTGCACCTGACCCGGTCCCGGCACGCTCACGTCGGCGCTGATCTCCAGCAGCCGCAGCTTGCCGTAGCCCTCGCCCTTCTCGCCCGCCTCGCTGCCCGCGTTCGCGTCCACCGCGAGGTAGCCCATCAGCACGTTGCGGGCGCCCTCCCCCTCGGAGGCGGGGATGAACGACGTGAACATCGAGTACGTCGGCGCCTCCTGGCCCGGCATCTGCATGGTCAGGTAGTACGGCGGCTGCAGCGTCGTCGGGTTCGGCGGGTCGTTCGGGGTGCGCCACGCGTTGTCGCGGCGGATGAACGAGGCCGCGTCGTCGACGTGGTACGTGCCGAGCATGGCGCGCTGCACCTTGAACAGGTCGGTCGGGTAGCGCACGTGGCTCATCAGCTCCGAGCTCATCTCCGAGATCGGCTTGGTCGTGGCCGGGTAGATCTCCTGCCACGCCTTCAGCAGCGGGTCCTCCTCGTCCCACGCGTACAGCGTCACCGAGCCGTCGTAGGCGTCGACCGTCGCCTTGACGGAGTTGCGGATGTAGTTGATGTCGTCGAGCGCGACGCGCGGCGAGGCGTTCGACGTGTCGCTGATCGCGTCGCGCAGGCTGCGCACCTCGGAGTACGGGTAGTTCGCGCTCAGCGTGTATCCGTCGACGATCCACACGATGCGGCCGTCGACGACCGACGGGTACGGGTCGTTGTCGAGCTCGAGGTAGGGCGCGACCTTCGCCACGCGCGTGCGCGGGTTGCGGTCGTAGAGGATCTGCGACTCCTCGTTGACGCCGTCCGAGAACAGGATGTCGGTCGACTGGAACTTCATCGCGTAGATGAGGCGGTTGAACAGGTTGCCGACGCTCGGCCCGCCGTCGCCCGTGAAGGTCGTGCGCGTGCCGTCGGTGCCGCGCGGGTAGTCCATCTCGATGTCGTCGGAGCCCTCGGGGGCGCCCACGATCGAGTACAGCGGCGACGACTCGCCGAAGTAGACGCGCGGCTCGTACGCGCGCCCCGTGGTCAGCTCGCCGGCGGTGGGGATGCCGCGCTCCATGAACACGGGGTTGCCGTCGGCCGTGCGGTCGTTGCCCTTCGCGGCGACCATGCCGTAGCCGTGCGTGTAGACCAGGGTCGTGTTGTACCACGACGCGCCCTGCGTTCCGAGCTGCGCAAGGTTCAGCTCGCGCACCGCGACGACGGCGTCCTGCGAGCGCCCGTCGAGCTCGTAGCGGTCGACGTCGAGGTTGTCGGGGAAGCGGTAGTACGAGCGGTACTGCTCGAGCTGCTGGATCGTCGGGCTGATGATCGCGGGGTCCATGATGCGGATGGACGCCGTCGTCTCGGCGTCGGCGCGCAGCTGGCCCGGCTCGACGTCGGTCACCGCCTCGAAGTCGCTCTTCTCCAGGCCGTCGATGCCGTAGGCGAGCTTCGTCGCCTCGAGGTTGCGCTGCACGTACTTGCTCTCGAGCGTCTCGTAGTTCGGCGCGACCTGGAACTGGCGCACCATCCACGGGTAGCCGATGCCGACGACCAGCGAGGTGACGATGAGCAGCGCCGTGCCGATGAGCGGGAAGCGCCAGCGGCCGATCACGGCGGTCACGAAGAACAGCAGCGCGACGACGGCCGCCGCGATCGCGAGGATCTCCAGGCCGGGGATGATCGCGTTGTCGTCGACGTAGGTCGCGCCCGTGACGCGCTCGCCCGGCTCCAGCAGCGTCTTGTAGCGGTCGAGCCAGAGGCTCGCGCCCTGCACGAGCAGGTAGAGGCCCGCCAGCACCGCGAGCTGGATGCGCGCCGCCTTCGAGATGCGCAGCTCCCGCTGGCCGATGCGCACCGATCCGTACAGATAGGACACGAGGGCGGTGACGAGCAGGCACACGAGCAGCACCGCCGACGCGAACCCGACCGCCGAGCCGAGGAACGGCAGGTCGAAGAGGTAGAAGCCGATGTCGAGGCCGAACTGCGGGTCCTGCGTCCCGACGTCGGAGCCGTGCATCCACAGCCACACGGTCTCCCACTGCGCCGAGGCCGCGAAGCCGGCGAAGAACCCGAAGAAGATGGGGATGCCCCACATCGCGAGCCGGCGCAGCGGCTCGACGACCTCCTGGTAGTGGTCCAGCTGCGAGCTGAGCCGCACGTACACGGGGCGCAGCCGGTAGGCGAGCTGGATCGCGACGAACACCGGCAGCGCCATCGCGAGGAAACCGACCGCGAACATGATCGCGCGCGCGATCCACTGCGTCAGCAGCACGCTCTCGTAGCCGATCTGGCTGAACCACAGCCAATCGGCGTAGAGGCTCGCGAAGACGAAGAACGCGGCGACGAGGGCGACGATGATCACGAGGGTGATCGTCAGTGCACGGCGGGCGGGACTGGGCGTGGCCTGATTCGGCGCAGAGGTCGTGGTCACCCGTCCATCCTAGGCAGGACTGGCTGGGCGAGCGCCGCGTGACGGTCCGGACGGCCGCCCGGACGGCCTCGGGAGCGGTCGGTCAGGGCGTCGGCGCCGCCGCCGTCGTGCACGTCGGCAGCGCGTCGAGGTCGCCGTCCTCCCGCACCGTCTCGAGCACCTCGAGCGCCTCGTCGAGCGTCTCCACGGCGAACACCCGGAGGCCGCCGGGGACGTTGCCGACGACCTCGCCGCAGTTGTCGAGGGGCGCGAGCATGTAGTCGGCGCCCGCCGACAGCGCGCCGTGCATCTTCTGCCGGATGCCGCCGATCGGGCCGACCTCGCCGTGCGCGTCGATCGTGCCGGTGCCGGCGAACGCGTGGCCGCCGGTGAGGTCGCCGGGGGTCAGGAGGTCGATGATGCCGAGGGCGAACATCATGCCCGCGCTGGGCCCGCCGACGTTGTCGAGCTGGATCGTGACGTCGATCGGGAAGTCGAACGTGCGCATCGTCGTCACGCCGATGAGCCAGGTGGTCGCGCCGTCGGTCTCGGCCGCCACGGGCGTCACGGTCACGTCGTGCAGGGCGCCGTCGCGCTCGACCGTCAGCTCGACGGGCGTGCCGCCGCCCGCGTTGATGATCGACCGCAGGTCTTCGACGAAGTCCACGGGCGTGCCGTCGGCGGCGCGCACGATGTCGCCGTCCTCCAGGACGCCCGCCGAGGGCGAGTCCTCGGTGAACCCCGTGATGACGATGCGCGCGTCGACGTCGTAGCCGAGCTCGAGCAGCGCCGCCGCGGTGGCCTCGTGCTGCGAGTCGACCATGAGGGCCGAGTTCTGCTCCTTGCGCTCCTCCTGCGTCTGGCCGACGGGGAAGACCTGGTCGAGGGGGACGACGGCGCGCGACGTGTCGAGCCACGCGGCCGCGAGGTCGAGCCACGACGGCGTGCTCTCGCGGTTGCCGCGCACCTGCACGGTCAGCAGGTCGAGCGAGCCCTCGGCGGCGAACGTCTCGGCGCCCTCGACGCTGATGAGCGGCAGCTCCTCGCCGTCGGCGCCCGTCGCCGTGCCGAGCGTGTTGAACACGGGACCGGGCTGCTGGATCACGAACGAGGTCGGCAGGATCGTGAGCACGAACAGCGCGACCAGCGCGACCGTCGCCGCCCAGATGCCGGCGACCATGCTGCGCGAGCGACGCCTCGGGCGCGCGGGCGCCTCGTCGAACAGAGCCACGGGGTCCTTCCTGATCCGGTCGTTCGCGACCGGCGTACACGTGCGCTCCCGGTGCGCGCGGATTCGCGGCCACTCGAAGGGAACGTGCGATTAGCCTAGAGCGCGACGTCATCCCACAGCTGAAAGGCGCCCGAAATGACCGACGAGGACCGCCCCGGCGACGACGACTTCCAGGAGCTGCTGCGAAACCTTCTCGGCGGTCAGGGCGCGGTCGACCCGGCGATGATGGAGCAGCTGCGCGCGATGGGCGTCGAGCCCGCCATGATGCAGCAGGCGATGCGCGCGATGCAGGGCCTGTTCGCCGGCGGGGCCGGCGCCGACGGCGGCATCGACTGGAACGCCGCCAAGACGCAGGCGCTGCACCTGGCCAACCGGGACGGGCTCTCGATCACCGACGGCTCGCGCGGCGACCTCGCCCAGGCGTTCGCGCTCGCGAACCTCTGGCTCAGCGAGGCGACGTCGATCTCGGAGCTCGCCTCGGTGCCCGTCGCGATGACGCGCGGGCAGTGGGTCGAGCACACGATCGCGGTGTGGCAGCAGCTCGCCGAGCCCGTCGCACTCTCGATCGCCGACGCGCTCACCGCCGCGATCGACGAGCAGACCCCCGAGGAGATGAAGGGCATCGTCGCGGGCGCGGGACGCCTCATGCGCTCGCTCGGCGGCTCGCTGTTCGCCGCGCAGCTCGGCCAGGTGATCGGGCGCCTGTCGCAGGAGGTCGTCTCGGGGGGCGACGTCGGCCTGCCGGTGATGCCCGACGGCGAGGCGGCGATCCTGCCGCAGAACTTCGCCGACTTCGGCCGCGACCTCGACATCGAGCAGGATCAGCTCGCGCTGTACCTCGCGACCCGCGAGCTCGCGCACGCCCGCCTCTTCCGGCACGCGCGCTGGCTGCGCCTGCACGTGATCTCGCAGGTGACCGACTTCGCCCGCGGCATCCACGTCGACACGAGCGCCCTCGAAGACCTCGCGACGCGCTTCGACCCGTCGAACCCGCAGGAGCTGCAGGCCGCGCTGCAGAGCGGCGCCCTGCTGCCGGCGCGCACGCCGGCCCAGACCGCCGCGCTGGCGCGGCTGGAGAACGTGCTCGCGACGATCGAGGGCTGGGTGGAGGTCGTCACCGACGACGCCACCGGGCGGCTGCCCGCCGCGGGCCGCATCTCCGAGACCGTGCGCCGGCGGCGCGCCGTCGGCGGCCCCGCCGAGGACGCGCTCGAGTCGCTCGTCGGCCTCACGCTGCGGCCTCGGCGCCTGCGCGAGGCGGCCGCGATGTGGCGCGCGGTGACCGACGCGGTCGGTCCCGCCGCGCGCGACGCGCTCTGGGACTACCCCGACCTCATGCCCACCGCCGAGGACATCGACGACCCCGCCGCGCTCGTGGCCCGGCTCGAGGCGCGGGCGCGCGGCGAGGAGCCCCCGCGCGACGCGCTCGACGACGCGCTCGAGGAGCTGCTGCGCGGGGCGGACGACGAGCGGGCCGGCCACGGGGAGCCGGGCGACGACGAGGCGGATGCCGGCGAGCGCTGACCGCGCCGTCCGGCGCTCTCCGGCGGACGAGTCCTCGTCCCCAGGCGGCGTTCTCGGCGACGTCGCGACCTGACCTGTGGACAGCGGCCGCCGAGCGGGCGGCGGGATGCCACGATCGGGACATGCTCCGACTGGCCTCCTCGAGCCCGCCCCTGTGGCGGCGCGACTCCTCCGTGCAGCTGGGCACGGACGCCCCCATCCGTCTCGACGACGTGACGCCGTGGCAGGAGGCGCTGCTCGATGAGCTGAGCACCGGCATCCCCGACGCGATGCTCATCCCCCTCGCGCGCTCGCTCGGGGCGTCCGCCGCGGAGACGGAGAGGTTCGTCGCGCAGATCGCGCCGGCGCTGCACCCGGGCCCGCCCGGCCTGCCGCCGCTGCGCCTCGAGATGCCGCCCGACACCGCCTATGCCGACGAGTCCTCGCTGGTCGCCGGCCTGCGGGCCGCGGGGGCCTCGCCCGAGAGCACGACGCGATGGGTCGTCGACGACCCCGATCCCCGGCACACGGTCGTCGCCGTGAGCCACCGGCTGACGCTCCCCCAGCGGGCCGGGCGCCTGATGTCCGCCGACGTCGCGCACCTGCCGATCGAGCTGGCCGGCGATCGCGTCACGGTCGGCCCCCTGGTCGTGCCCGGCCGCACGGCCTGCCTCGCGTGCCGCAGCGCCGACCGGCGCGACCGCGACCCCGAGTGGCCGCAGCTCGCCACGCAGCTGCTCGGCCGCGCGGCCGTCGCGACCGATCCGCCGCTGCTGGTCGAGGCGGCCGCCGTCGCCGTGCGCCTCCTGCGCGCGGGCGCCGCGACGCCGTCGTTCTCGGTCGTGCTCAGCGCGACGAGCGAGCGCCGCCGCTGGTTCTCGCACCGCCCGCATCCAGCGTGTCTGTGCCGATCTCCTGCAGGAACCGCGAGGGACCCCGCGCACCGTCCGCCCACGACAGCGACAGGGTTCGCGCGGCCCGCGTGATGCCCACGTAGGCGAGCCGCCGCTCCTCGTCGACCTGCTCGAAGGTCGTCGCGTAGCCGATGGGCAGCAGCCCCTCCGCGAGTCCGACGAGATGCACGTGCGGCCACTCCAGGCCCTTCGCCGCGTGCAGCGTCGCGAGCGTCACGGTCTCCATCGTCGGCTCGTGCTGATCGCGGGCGCGCGCCTGCAGATCGTCGGCGAACGCGCGCATCGTCATGTCCTCGGGGGCCTGCTCGGCCAGCCGCAGCAGAGTGGCCCGCGCCTCCCAGCCCTCGCGCAGCGCGCCGTCGGCCGCGGGCGGCTCGTCGGTCAGCCCGAGCGAGCGCAGGATGTCGCGCACGGCCTGCGCGAGCGGGGCCGTGGTCGGGGCCACCGCGGCGCCGCGCAGCGCGAGCACCGCCTGGCGCACCTCGGGCAGGTCGAAGAACCGGGCGCCGCCGAGCACCTTCGCGGCGATCCCGCGCGCGGCGAGCGCCGACAGCAGCAGCGCCGACTGCGCGTTCGCGCGATACAGCACCGCGACCTCGGCCGGCCGGGCGCCCGCGGCCAGCTGCGCGGCGACGAGCGCCGCCACGCCCTCGGCCTCGGCGCGCTCGTCGGGGTAGCCGCGCAGCCGCGGCTTCGGGCCCGGCGGCGCGTCGCCGCGCAGCTCGAGCGCACCCGGACGGCCCCGCATGAGCGTGTTCGCGACGGCGAGCACGGCGGCGTCCGAGCGGTAGTTGCGCTCCAGGCGCACGACCTGCGCGTCGGGATACCGGTGCGTGAACTCGAGGAGATACGCCGGGTCGGCGCCCGCGAACGAATAGATCGTCTGGCTCGGATCGCCCACGACGCACAGATCGCGCCGCGCGCCCAGCCACAGCTCGAGCAGCCGGAACTGCAGCGGCGAGATGTCCTGGAACTCGTCGACCGTGAAGTGCCGGTACTGCTCGCGCACGGCCTGCGCGACGCGGGGCTCGGCCTCGATCATGCCCGCGCAGGCGAGCAGCACGTCCTCGAAGTCGAGCTGCCGCCGGCCGTCCTTGTGCCGCTCGTAGGCGCGCTGCAGATCGGCGACCGCATCCGCGTCGAGCGCGCCGAGCCCGCGCGGATGCCGCGCGGCGTCCTCCTCGATCGACAGCATCGTGACCTTGCGCCGCTCGATGCGCGCCGCGAGGTCGCGCAGCGTCGCACCGTCGACGCGCACGCGCGCCTCGTCGGCGACCTGCCCGAGCAGGCGCACCTTGCCCGACAGCACGGCCGGCGCCGTGTCGCCGGCCACCTGCGGCCAGAAGTAGTTGAGCTGCGCGAGCGCGGCGGCGTGGAACGTGCGCGCCGCGACGCCGTCGACGCCGAGCGCCCGCAGCCGGCCCCGCATCTCGCCCGCCGCCTTCGTCGTGAACGTCACCGCCATCACCCGCTGCGGCGTGAAGGCGCCCGTCTCGACGGCGTGCGCGATGCGGCGGGTGACGACGCGGGTCTTGCCCGTGCCCGCCCCGGCGAGCACGCACACGGGACCGCGCACGGCCGTCGCGGCCTCGAGCTGCTGCGGGTCGAGACCCGCGAGCGGTCCCGTCGCGGCCGGCTCGCGTCCGGCCGCACCCGCTCCCGTCATGGTCGCTCTTCCACCCAATCGACGATGAGGCGGTGCGCGATCGAAGCCGCCCCGGGCAGCCCGAAGTCTGCCTCGCCGCGCAGCCCCGCCCGCAGCTCCTCGCGGGTGAACCAGCGCACCTCCACGATCTCCTCGCCGTCGGCGCGGGCCTCGGCGTCGTCGATCGCGTGCGCGTGGAAGCCGAGCATGAGCGAGCGCGGATACGGCCAGGCCTGAGAGCCGCGGTACTCCAGCCGCGCGACGCGCACGCCGGCCTCCTCCTCGACCTCGCGCACGATCGTGGTCTCCAGCGACTCCCCCGCCTCGACGAAGCCGGCGAACGTCGAGAACATGTTCGCGGCGGCCCACAGCGCGTTCCGCCCGAGCAGCAGCCGCTCGCCGTCGGAGGAGATCACGCCGACGATGACGGCGGGATCGGTGCGCGGGAAGTGCTCGCGATCGCACGCGGGGCAGCGCCGGGCCCAGCCCGCCTGACGGTCTTCGAGGCGTGCGCCGCACCCGGCGCAGTGCGGCGCGTCGACGAGCCAGCGGCCGAGGGAGACCGCCTCGACGAAGGCGCCCGACTGGTCGGCCGGCAGATCGCCGCCGACGGCGCGCAGGGCGCCCCACCGCTCCGCCTCGACCGGCGCCGGCTCCTCGGCCGCGGTCGCGGCCACGAGCAGGGCCGTGCCGTCGGCGTCGCGTCCGAGGAACGCCCACCGGGCGTGCTCGGCGACGTCGTGCGGGGCGACGAGCAGCAGGCGCCCCGCCTCGTCGAGCGGCGCGCGGTCGGCGTGCGCCGGGAGTACGCGGGTGCCGGCATCCGCACGCAGCCGCTCCAGCAGATCGGGCTGGGTGCGCTCCGCCGCGGAGCGGTCGAGGCCGCCGCGCGCCAGCGGCGCCAGCGAAGGGAGCGGCGCTCGCGAGGAAGTGTCATCGGACGTCATCGGGGACCTCTCTTGCCGGGCGTGGCGCGAAGCCGATGGCGTGCGCCCCACTTACTGTGGAGGTCATGGCACGCTCAGCTCTCACTCTAGCCGCGTCGGTGACCGCCGCTCTTCCGCAGGCCGCCGTCACCGGTGTGCGCCCGCTCACCGAGGGCGGCGGCGGCCGGTTCGACAGCGCCGTGGCGACCCTCGACGACGGCCGCCGGGTCGTCGTGCGCGTTCCCACGAGCGACGAGGCCGACGACGAGCTGCGCGGCGAGGCGCGCGCGCTCAAGGCCCTCACGGCGGGCGTGCGCGGCGTGCTGCCGTTCGGCGCGCCCGACGTGCTCGGCGAGACCGTGGTCGACGGACGGCACGCCGTCGTGCAGACCCTCCTGCCGGGCTACCGCGTCGACGCGAAGCACGTGCCGCCCGGACCGGGCGTCGCCACGGCGATCGCCGACGCGATCGCCCGCGTGCACGACCTTCCCGTCGCCGTCATCCGCGACGCCGGACTGCCCGTGCGCAGCGCGGCGCAGGCCCGCGACGACGCCGAGCGCCTGCTCGACCGCGCCGAGGCGACGGGCGAGCTGCCGTTCGGGCTGCTGCGCCGCTGGAGCACCGCCCTCGGCGCCGACGGCCTGTGGCGCTTCGAGACGACGGTCACCCTCGGCGGCGCCGACCCGGCGTCGTTCGTGCTCGAGGACACCGCCGCGGGCGTTCCCGCGGTGACCGGGCTGCTCACGTGGGGCGGCCTCGGCGTCGGCGACCCGGCGGTCGACCTGCACTGGACGGCGTCGTCGCCGATGGCCCGCGACGACGTCATCGCGACGTACGCCGAGCGGTCGCACCGCGCCCCGGACGCGCTGCTGACGGCGCGCACGCGCCTGTACGCCGAGCTGGAGTTCGCGAAGTGGCTCGTGCACGGCACGGCGGTCGGCTCCGCGTCGATCATCGCCGACGCCCGTGAGCTGCTCGTGTCGCTCGACGCCGCGGTGCGCGACGAGCCGCCGCTCGCGACGCAGACGATCAGCGTGCAGGACGCGATCACGGCGGGCGGGCGGGTCACGCCCGCGCCGGGCGTCGACACCTCGATGCAGACCGACGCGTACTCCCCCGACGAGCTGGCGCTGCTGGTCGACGACGAGCACACCTCGGCGGCGCAGCCGACGGTTCCGATCGATCTGTCGGGCTGGAACGCGACGATGACGCGCCTGCGCGACACGCAGGGCCATGCGCGCGGGCCCGTGGACACGCCGCCGGACGACGAGACCGACGCCGACGTCGACACGGCGGCGCAGAACGCCCTGCGCCGCTGGACGGGCACCGCCTGAGCGGACGTCCGCGGCGCACGCGGCCCGGGGGCGGGCTCAGCCGCGCAGGACGAGGCCCTCGGCGACATAGAAGAGGGCGACGTCGATCTGCTCCAGCGGCACGCCGCGCGCGGCGTGGTACGCCGTGCGGTACAGCTCCAGCTGCAGCATGCGCGCCTCCCGCTGCGCCGCCGTGCGGGGGGCCGCGCCGGTCTTCCAATCGACGATCTCCACGCGGTCGCCGCGACGGTAGACCGCGTCGAGCTTGCAGATGACGATGCGGTCCTGCCCGTCGCCGAGCGCGTCGGGCAGGACGAAGTCGATCTCCGACTCGACCTCGACCGGCTGCAGCCCCGCCCACTCCGACGCCAGGAAGGCCTCCTTCAGCGCGTCGAGCGTCTGCGCCTCCTCGCCGTCGTGCGGGACGTCGTCGGCGAGAGCGTCGTCGTCCCAGAGCGCGTCGTCGAGCGAGGAGCCCGCGCCGGCGAGGCCCGACCTCTGCTCGATCCACGCGTGGAACCGCGTGCCCACGCGCGTCTGCCGGTAGGGGCGCTCGGGAAGCGGCCGCGCGAACGAGGCGCCGCCGTCGGCGCGCACGTCTTTGAAGCGCGATGCCGGGATGCGGTCGGGCACGACCGGCGGGGCGCCCGCCCGCGCGTCGTCGCGCTCGGCGAGCAGCAGCGCGAGGTCCCCGCCGGGCTCGCGACGCGGCGCGTCGAGCGCGGCGCGGACGAGCGCCGCCGCCCGTTCGACGACGGGACGCCGCGCGCCGAGCGGATCGAGCGGCCAGACCAGCTGCTTCCGCTCGCCGAGGTACGGGTCGTCGCCGGCATCCTGCTCCGCGAGCTCGTTGCCCAGCGCGGTCGCGATCTCGGCGAGGAAGCGGCTCGCTGGCCGGGGCCGGCGCGCCCCCGACCACGCCGACGACGACAGCAGCAGGTGGTCGCGCGCCCGGGTGACCGCGACGTACGCGAGGCGGCGCTCCTCGTCGAGGTGATGGGCGCGGTTCTGCTCCACGTAGCCGTCGAGCAGCGCCTTGAGGTCCTGCTGCGTCCGGGCGGTCGCCCATGCGAACCGCGGCAGCCACGCCGCGTCGCCGCGGAACTCCGACGGCAGCACGCCGAAGCGCAGCCATCCCTTGGTCTCGCGCAGCGCGCCCGGAAGCTCGTCCTCGACGAGCCGCACGACCGCGACGGCGTCCCATTCGAGGCCCTTCGAGCCGTGGACGGTCAGCAGCTGCACGACGTCGTCCTCGGGCGGCTCGGTGCGCGGAGCGAACTCGTCGACGCGCTCGGCGCGGTCGATCCAGGCGAGCAGGCTCGTGAGCGAGGTGTTGTCGTCGCTGGCCAGGAAGCCGTGCAGCTCGTCGACGAAGGCGCGCAGCTGGTCGCCCGCGACCCGCGCGGGACCGCGCGCCTCGTTGGCGGCGAGCTCGATGTCGAGCCGCAGCTCGCTCTCGATGAGGCGCACGAGCTCGGCGACCGGCAGCCCGGCCTGACGGCGCAGGCCCGCGAACACGCCCGCCGCGTCGCGCAGGCGCGCGACCGCCTCGGGGGTGAACGACGCGAGCCAGCCGTGGTCCGCGGCGCTGCGGCCGACGAAGTCGAGCGCGTCGATGAGCGAGCTCGCGTCGTCGGCACGGTGCTCGCGCTGCAGCGGCTGCAGCGCGGCGTCGTGCCGGGTGAGCCGGTCGGCCAGCTCGGCGAGGGCGCGCAGATCGGCGATGCCGATGCGCCAGCGCGGCCCCCCGAGCAGGCGGAGCAGCGCGGAGCCCGCCTGCGGGTCGGCGATGACGCGCAGCGCCGACACCACGTCGACGACCTCGGGGGTGCTGAGCAGTCCTCCCATGCCGAGGATCCGGTGCGGGATGCCGTGACGCGCCAGCGCGTCGGCGAACCGCGTCATGTGCCTCTTGCTGCGGAAGAGCACCGCGCCCGTCGTCGCGCGACCGCGGGCGGCGCGCACCCGCGAGAACCACTCGGCCACGCGGTCGGCCTCCGCGTCGACGTCGCGCTCCACGACGATCTCGACCTCGCCCGCCGGCGCGCCCGGACGGGGCTCGAGCGGGTCGACCCGCACCGGCGCCGAGGCGGCCAGCGGGGCGAGCACGGCCTGCGCGGCGTCGAGCACGCGCACGCTGTTGCGCCAGCTCGTCATGAGCGAGAAGGCGCCGGCGGCACCCGCTGACGCCGGCTCGCCGCCGCCGGCGGCGAACGCCGCCGCGAAGCCGCCCAGATTGCCCGCGCTCGCGCCGCGCCAGCCGTAGATCGACTGGTGCGGGTCGCCGACGGCCATGACGGCGCCGCCCGCGAACGCCGCGGCGAGCAGCTCGGTCTGCACGACCGACGTGTCCTGGTACTCGTCGAGCAGCACGGCCCGATGACGCGTGCGCAGGTCGTCCCGCACCGCGGCGTGCTCGCGCACGAGACGGCAGGCGCCGGCGACCTGGTCGGAGAAGTCGATGAGGCCGCGCCGCCGCTTCTGCGCCGCGTACTCGCGCGCGAGCTCGACGAGCGGCGCGAGGCCGCCGACGGCCGCGACGGCCTCCCCGACCTCCTTGTACACCGTCACCCGCTTGCTCACCGAGGGCAGCTCCGCGATGCCGGCGAACCGGGCCGGAAACGCTGCAAGCGCATCGAGATCGACGAGGTTGTCGACACCGTCGCGCGCGATGCGCAGGGCGGCGTCGATGATCGTGCTCAGACTCTCGGTCAGCTCCTCCAGGCGCGGGTCGTCGCTGTCGAGCACGACGCGCCGCATCAGCAGCCAGGCCGCCGACTCGGTCAGCACGACCGCCTCGGGATCGTGCCCCGCGCGCACCGCGTGCTCGCGCACGATCTGGTCGGCGAAGCTGTTGTAGGTCGCGACGACCGGCCGGTCGAGCAGCGCGTCGGCAGCGGGCGCGGCATCCGCGTCGACCGTGCCGAGCCGCTGCAGCGCGTCGTGCCACGCCCGCTCGCCCGCTCCGGCGCGCTCGATCTCGCCGAACACGTCGAGGGCGCCGCGCGCGTGCAGCCCGGGCAGCGCCGGCAGCAGCCCGCGGCGCTCGAACTCGCCGAGCCGTCGCAGCCGTCGATGGATCCGCTCGGCGAGCTCGCCCGCCGCCTTGCGCGTGAACGTGAGCCCCAGGACCTCGTCGCGGCGCACGAGGCCGTTCGCGACGAGCCAGACGACGCGGCCCGCCATCGTCTCGGTCTTGCCGCTGCCGGCACCCGCGATGACCAGCGACGGCTGCAGCGGCGAGGAGATCACGCGCGCCTGCGCATCGGTCGGCGCGGGCTGGCCCAGCGCCGCGGCCAGCACGTGCGGAGTGAGCGCCGCGTTCACGAGGCGCTCACCGCCGGGATCGTGTGGATGCGGCACACGCCGTAGCTGTGCTCGTCGCGGCAGTGCGTCTCGAAGGGCGCCGCGAACGTCGGCTGGGCCATGGTCGCGACGGCCTCGCGCAGGCGCGCGACGAACGCCGCGCGCGTCTCGGCGTCGAGCGGGGGCTGGTGCGGATCGGCGTAGGGCTTCGTCTTCGCCGTCGGCCTCAGCACGAGCAGCTTGGCGCCGCCCGGGGTGAGCTCCGCGGCCGCGGGGATCGCGCCGGCGTCCAGGGCGAGCTGATAGGCGGCGAGCTGGGCGTTGTCGGCGACCTTCGCGTCGGTCTGCGGCTCGTTCTTGCCGGTCTTGAGGTCGACGATCACCACGCGGCCGTCGGCCGTCTCCTCGACGCGATCGATGTATCCGCTGAGGATCGCCTCGCGGAAGCCGGGCACCTCGACGGGCACCTCGAAATGGGGCTCGGCGGTGAGCAGCCGTCCTCCGGCCGCCTCGAACCGGTGCAGGTACAGCGCGAGGCGACGCACCAGATCACGGGCACGCGCGCGCTCGGCGCGCTCCTGCCACGGCGCGGCGAACTCCAGCTCGCCCCAGCGCGACTCCACCACGCCCCACAGCGCCTCCTCGTCGGCGCCCGCGGCGTCCTCGAGGGCGGAGTGGATGATCGTGCCCAGGCCCGCCACCGTCGTGCGCGCGTCGCCGCCGAGCTCGGAGACGACCCAGTCGAGCGCGCACTGCTCCAGGCGCTCGACGCGCGAGGGCGACACCCGGATGCTGTCGGCCCCGGGGCCGTACAGCCCCGCCGTCGTCGTCGGCGGCGCGATGCCGTACCACTCGGCCGGGTCGGCGCCGGCCACACCCGCATCCGACAGCAGCGCGAGCTGCGCCGCCGCGTCGTCGCGCTGCGCCGCCGGAACGCGATCGGACGTGAGCGTGCGCCGATGCGCGGCGACCATGCCGCGCAGCGACAGCGGGTGCTCGTCGGTGCGCGGCCGCGCGGGGGGAAGCAGATCGAACAGGGGCGACGGACCCGCGTCGTCGTCGTCGACCGCCGTCACCACGAGGTGGGAGCGGGCACGCGAGACGGCGCGGGCGAACAGCCGCAGCTCGTCGTGCAGCACCCCACGACGGCGGTCCGCCGCGGGGGCGTCGTCGGCGAGCCGCCACGTCTCCAGCAGCGTGCCGCGCACGCGCAGGTTGGGCCAGACGCCGTCCTGCAGGCCCGCGACGACGACCGTGTCGAACTCGAGCCCGAGCGCGCCGGCCGGCGTGAGCACGGGCACCGCGCCGCGCGGCGCAGGCCCCTCCAGCCGGTCCTCCGCGACGTCGGAGTCGAGAACGCCGCGCAGGAACGAGAGCGGCGACGTGCCGTCCGCGCGCTCGCCGTGGCGCTTGGCCGCCTGGAACAGCGCGACGACCGCGTCCAGCTCGCGGTGCGCCTGCGCCGCGAGCGGCCCGGTGCCCGCCGCGATCGTCGTCCAGGCCCGCTCCCCCCCGAGTCCGTCCCACGCCTCCCAGAGCAGCTCGTGCGCCGTGGCGTCGGCCTCGATCGCCGCGCGGATCGCGCCGACGGCCCGCGCGACGCGCGCGGCGCGACGCGCCTCGCGCGTGTCGAGGAGCTCGAGCTCCAGCGGGTGCGCGAGCGCCGAGAGCAGCAGCGCGCCGCCGGAGAGCGGCTCGCCGGGCGTCTCGCCGACGTTCTCATCGGCGGTCCCGTCGGCGGTCTCCTCGCGCAGCGCCGCGTGACGCAGCGCCATGCGCAGCCGCCGCTGCTCGATCGCATCGAGACCGGCGGCGGCCAGCGCCACCGCGACGTCGTCGGCCTCCCACGCTCCGGGACCGCTCTCGGCGAGCAGCACGACGCGCAGCAGATCGCGCACGCTGCGCGACGCCGCGAGCGGCGCGCCGTGCGAGCCCGCCCGCGTGGGCACCTCGCGGGCGGCGAGCTCGGCCTCCAGGGCCGCCACCTGCCGGGCGTCGTGCGCGACGACCGCGCACTGCTCCCACGGCACGCCGGCGTGCACGTGCCGCTCGCGCAGCACCCGGGCGACGATGTCGTACTCCTCGGTCGCCGAGCGCGCCGTCCACACGCGCACGCTCTCGTCGGGCGCCGCGTCGCGGCGCGGCTGCCGATGGCTGACGACCCCGATCGCGCCGATGCGGCTCGTCACCTCGGCGCACAGGTCGCGCTGCATCGGCGTGCCGCGGTGCACGGCGGGCAGCACGTGCACGTCGACGCGGGCGGCCAGCCGCGCGAAGTTCTGCGGCGTCGCGCCGCGGAACGATCCCGATCCGACGTCGGGGTCTCCGAAGGCGAGCACCGCCACGCCGCGCGCACGGCACGCCTCGAGCAGCTCGATGCCGCCGAGCGTGAGCTCCTGCGCGTCGTCGACGAGGATCGTGCGCAGCCGCCGCACGCGCTCGAGCGCGGGCGCACCGGAATCCGCCACGCGCACGAGCGCGAGCGCCTCGCGCACGAGACCCGCCGCGTCGCGGTGCGCCGCCCGCAGCGAGCCGCGCACGTCGTCGTACTCGCTCGCGAACGAGGCCATCGCCGACCAGACCTCGGGGCCGCCGTCCGCGGCCCGGCGGGAGAGCCCGGCGGGATCGATCCCCAGCGTCGTGCACTCGGCGAGGAACGCGCGGACCTCCGCACGGAAGCCCGCCGTGCCGCGCACGTGCGAGGGCAGCCACTCCGGCCAGCGCGAGCGCCCCGCCCGCTCGTCCTCCAGGTCGCCGTCGAGCAGGTCGGCGATGATCTGGTCCTCGTCGGCGCCCGTCAGCAGCTGCGGGGGCTCGGCGCCGGCATGCGCGGCGTGCGCGCGGACGATGTCGTAGGCGAACGCGGCGACCGAGCGCGCGAGGGCGCCGGGCGTGGCGAGCCGCACCTCCAGGGCGAGGCGGTCGCGCAGCACGGTGGCGGTCTGGCGCGTCGGGGTGAGCACGAGCAGCTCGTCGGGCCGCAGGCCCTCGGCGAGCAGGCGGCGCGCCCGCGCCACGAGCGTCGCGGTCTTGCCCGACCCGGGCGCGCCCACGACGACGCCGGACGCGTCGGCCGGCAGGGCGGCGACGGCGAGCTGCGCGGCGTCGAGCGCGACGGCGGGGGCGTCGGAGGGCGTCGAAGGCATGACGTTCACGGTAGCGGGCGGCGCCGACACGGCCGCCCGTGACATAGGCTCGTAGCGTGCCCGCGACGGCGGGTGAGAAAGGCAGCATCACGTGGAGATCCGCATCGGCATCGCGAACACCGCCCGCGAGCTCAGCTTCGAGTCCGACCAGACGGCAGACGCGGTGAAGCAGGCGGTCGCCGCGGCCCTCGACTCCGCGGCCGCGTCGGTCTCGTTCACCGACGCCAAGGGCAACTCCTACATCGTGCCGACGGCGTCGCTCGCGTTCGTCGAGATCGGCACCGAGGAGTCGCGCCGCGTCGGCTTCGTCGCCTGACCCGCCCGCGACCCATGGAGATCGCCCTCGGGCTCGTCTTCGGCGCCGCGATCGGCGCCGCCCTCCACTACGCCCTGCCCCGGCGCGGTCAGCGCGGAGCGGCCCTCGGCCCCCTGCTGGGCGCCGTGATCGCCGGCCTCGCCTGGCTCGCGCTGACCTGGGCGGGCGCGGGGGCGGCGACGCCCTGGCCGTGGCTCGCGTCGGTCGTCCTCCCCGCCCTCGGCGTCTGGGCGGTGCTCGCGGGCCTCACCCGGGCGCGCACGGCGCGCGACGCCCGCGAGCGCGCGCGGCTCGGCATCGTCTGAGACGACGTCTACGCGTCGAGCCCGATCTCGTTCATCCGGCGCGCGTGCGCGGCCATGAGCTGCGTGAAGACCGGCTCGACGGTGCGCTCCCCCGCCTCGCCCAGTCTCTGCGGGGAGTCCGTGCGCAGCGCCGATCGGGCCACGAGGAGCGTGTCGCCCACGAGACGCCGTCCCCACAGGGCGAGCAGCGCGCGCAGCTGGTCGTCGCCGTCGATCGATCGCCGCACGAGGTCGACGATCGCCTCGCGCGCGTCGTCCTCGCGCAGGATCTGCGCGACGCGCGTGCCGACGGACCCGTACGAGGCCGAGAGCGCGAAGTAGAAGTCGTCGAGCAGCCCGGCCGTGACGTGCACGGTGAGCATCGTCTCCTGCGGACGGGCGCCCTTGGTGTTGTGCCGGAACGCGTCGAGGTCCTCGCGGAACGGCAGCATGATCTCGGTGGGGTCGTCGCCGCGATCGCGGATGAGGGCGACGAGCCGCTGGTGCTTCGCGAGGGCCGCGCCGGCCGCCGACGAGAGCGCCTCCTTGTCGGCGAGCCCGGGCGTGGTGCGGATGAGACGGGTGATCGTCTCGAAGTAGCCGAGCTGCAGGTAGGCGGCCTGGCCCAGGAAGGTCTCGATGTCGGGGGCGAGCGCCTCGAAGTCGATGCGGTCGACGTCGCCGTAGTCGCCGCGCGAGCGCAGCCGGAGCGTACGACCTGTCGGCCTCTTCTTGCGCTGCCAGAACCACGTGACCACGTGCCTAGCCTAGGACCGATGGCGCCTCGGGTAGGCTTGGTCACGTCTCGGCGATGGATCGAGACCACCGCGCCTGCGGATGAGTAGAGGGCGTGGACCTCCTCCCCGGCGGCATCTCACCGCCAGACAGGCATGACATATGACGACTTTCTCCGAGCTCGGCGTCGATCAGGACATCGTGGACGCCCTCGCGGCCAAGGGCATCGTCGACGCGTTCCCCATCCAGGAGCAGACGATCCCGCTCGGCCTTCCCGGCCAGGACATCATCGGCCAGGCCAAGACCGGCACGGGCAAGACCTTCGGCTTCGGCATCCCCGTGGTGCAGCGCCTCGGCCTCGACCCGGCGCCCGGCGTCAAGGCGCTCATCGTGGTGCCGACGCGCGAGCTCGCCGTGCAGGTGTACGAGGACATGGACATGCTCACCTCGAACCGCTCGACGAGCGTCGTGGCGATCTACGGCGGCAAGGCGTACGAGGGCCAGATCGACCAGCTCAAGGCGGGCGCCCAGATCGTCGTCGGCACGCCCGGCCGCCTGATCGACCTCGCCGGCCAGCGCCTGCTCGACCTCTCGCACGCGGCGGAGGTCGTGCTCGACGAGGCGGACAAGATGCTCGACCTCGGGTTCCTCCCCGACATCGAGAAGATCTTCGCGAAGCTCCCCGCGGTGCGGCACACGATGCTCTACTCGGCGACGATGCCGGGGCCCATCGTCGCCCTCGCCCGCCGGTTCATGTCGAACCCGATCCACATCCGCGCGACCGACCCCGACGAGGGCCTCACGCAGGCGAACATCAAGCACCTGGTCTACCGCGCGCACTCCCTCGACAAGGACGAGATCATCGCGCGGATCCTGCAGGCCGAGGGCCGCGGCAAGACCGTCGTGTTCACGCGCACCAAGCGTGCCGCGCAGAAGCTCGTCGACGAGCTGAACGACCGCGGCTTCAACGCCGGCGCCGTGCACGGCGACATGAGCCAGGAGGCGCGCGAGCGCTCGATGGCGGCCTTCAAGGCGGGCAAGAAGGACGTGCTCATCGCGACCGACGTCGCGGCCCGCGGCATCGACGTCGACGACGTCACGCACGTCATCAACCACACCATCCCCGACGACGAGAAGACCTACCTGCACCGCGCCGGACGCACCGGACGCGCCGGCAAGACCGGCATCGCGGTGACGTTCGTCGACTGGGAGGACCTGCACAAGTGGGCGCTCATCAACCGCGCCCTCGAGTTCGGCCAGCCCGATCCCGTCGAGACCTATTCGTCGAGCCCGCACCTGTTCGGCGACCTCGGCATCCCCGAGGGGACGAAGGGCCGCATCGCCAAGGCGCGCACGACCGAGACGGCGCCCGCACAGCGCCCCCAGCGCGCGACCGAGGTCGCCGCGGAGGGCGACGCGGTCGGCACGACGCGCCGGCGCCGGCGCCGTCGCCGCGCCTCCGACCGCGTGGGCGAGACGTTCCTCGCCGAGGCGGATGCCACGGTGGGCGCGACCACGGCCGGCGCGGAGCGTCCCGCGTCGGGCGACGCCGCGCAGGAGGGCGCCGGCACGCACGACGGCGGCGGCCGGGAGCACCACGACGGCAAGCCCGCGCCCGCGCGCCGCCGGCGTCGTCGCGGCGGCGGCGGCGGTGCGGCGCCCGTCGCCGCGCCCTGACGGGCCGAGGCTCGCCGACCGGCTGAAAAGATCCGTATTCTTACGGCGAGAAGATCGGTCGCCGACCCTCGAACGTGCGTACTCTTGAGGTCGGGCCCACCGGGGTCCGCATCACACCAAGAGTGAGGGCATAATGCGCTTCGTTAACGCACCTGTCGAGTATCAGGGATTCTGGGGATCGTTCTGGGATCTGATCTGGTGGTTCCTCGCGATCTTCGTCTTCATCGCGTACATCTACACGATCTTCGCGATCATCAGCGACCTGTTCCGCGATCGCAAGCTCGGCGGCGTCGCCAAGGCGATCTGGATCATCTTCCTGGTCTTCCTGCCGTTCCTGACCGCGCTCGTGTACCTCATCGCCCGCGGCGGCGGCATGGGCGAGCGCGCGTCGCAGCAGGCTCAGGCGTACAAGGACGCGCAGGACGCCTACATCCGCGAGGTCGCCGGCATCTCCCCTGCCGAGCAGATCGCGCAGGCGAAGGGGCTGCTGGAGTCGGGCGCCATCACGCAGGAGGAGTTCGACCGGCTGAAGTCCAAGGCCCTGGCCTGATCGTCACGACCGGAGGCGCGCCGTCGCCGTCCCCGAGCGGTCGTCCGCTCATCCGGGAGGCAGCGGCGCGCTTCCGGTCGCTCGCTCCACGATGCGGGCGACCATCTCGGGCGCCGTCGTGTTCTCGCCGGGGAGGTTGTGCTTTCCGGTGCCGTGGTAGTCGCTCGATCCCGTGATGATGAGGTCGCGCCGCACGCACAGCCGCCGCAGCCGCTCGGTCGGTCCGGGCAGGTTCTCGCGATGGCCGAGCTCGAAGCCCGCGAGCCCCGCGTCGAGCAGGTCGTCGACGACGCGGGCGGGCAGCAGCCCGTCGCGCGCGGCGGGGTGGGCGATGACCGGCACGCCGCCGGCCGCGACGATCGCGCCGACCGCGTCGACGGGCTCGGGCGCGTAGTGCTCGATGTAGTAGGGGCTCCCGGGGTGCAGGATGCGGGCGAACGCCTGGCCGCGGTCGGCCACGATGCCGCGGGCCACGAGGGCGTCGGCGATGTGCGGCCGGCCCACGGTCGCCCCGTCGGTCGTCTGCGCCACGATGTCCTCCCACGTCACGTCGTAGTCGCGCGCGATGCGGTCGGCCATCGTGCGCACGCGCCCGAACCGGGCGTCGCGGATGCGATCGGTCATCGTGCGGATCGCGTCGTGCGCGGGGTCGAAGAGGTAGCCGAGCACGTGCACGCTGTGCCAGCCGTGTCGGGCCGAGAGCTCGATCCCGGGCAGCAGCGCCATCCCCAGGGCCGCCGCCGCAGACGCGGCCTCGTCCCATCCGGTCGTCGTGTCGTGGTCGGTGAGCGCGAGGGTGCGCACGCCGTGGCGGTGCGCCGCGGCGACGACGTCCGCCGGCGCGTCGGTGCCGTCGGAGTGATGCGAGTGCATGTGCAGGTCGCTCACGCCCCAGTCGAGATCGCGTGCTGTCACACATCGAGCGTATCGGCGCCGTGCCCGAGGAGCGCTCAGGCCGCTCATCCGCGTCGCGCGGGGACCGCTCAGGCTCCTCGCCTAGAGTCGGAGGCGTGCTGCGACTGATCGGGATCCTCGCCTCGGTGCTGTTCGCGATCGCCGCAGCCGTCCTGACCTGGCCGCAGTTCTTCCGGCTCGAGCGCACGTTCCCGATCGCGCAGATCGTGTCGATGCGCGGGGCTCTGACGCTCGCGTTCGCCGCCATCCTGGTCCTCGCGCTCCTGGCGTGCGCGGTGCGCGCGGTGCGCGGCTTCGCGGCTTCGATCGCGCTCGTCGCCCTGCTCGCGGTCGTGGCCGGCGCCGGCATCCTCGTCGTGCGCGGCCTGGGCGAGGACACCCTCCCCGAGCCCACGGCGAGCAGCGTGCGGGTCATGACGTGGAACACCGCCGGCGTCGACGCGCAGGTCATCGCGCGGGCCGCCGTGGAGGCGGATGCCGACATCGTCGCCCTGCCCGAGACGACCATCGACACGGGCACCGAGGTCGCCGTCGCGATGCGCGAGCTCGGCAGGCCGATGTGGGCGCACCACGAGTCGTTCGCCGACCGTCCGGGGTACGCGGAGTGGGCGGCCAACTCGACCACGCTGCTGATCTCGCCCGATCTCGGCGACTACGCCGTGATCCAGTCGAACTCCGACGGCACCACGAACACGTCGACCGTGCCGACCGTCGTCGCGATGCCGGTCGTCGAGGGCGCGGGGCCGACGGTCGTCGCGGTGCACGCCGTGGCGCCGCGCCCGCAGGACATGGAGGGGTGGCGCGCCGACCTGCAGTGGCTCGCCGATCAGTGCGCCAGCGACAGCGTTATCATGGCGGGCGACTTCAACGCGACGGTCGACAGCATGATGCGCCTGGGCGTCGACGGCGGCCTGCTCGGCCGATGCCACGACGCGGCGGTCGCGACCGGAAACGGCGCCGTCGGCACGTGGTCGACCGCGTGGCCGGAGCTTCTGGGCAGCCCGATCGACCACGTGATGGCCACGTCGGCCTGGGAGCCGACCGGCTCGGTCGTGCTCTCGTCGCTGGACGACGCCGGCAGCGACCACCGCCCGCTCATCGTGCAGTACGAGCCGGCGTCGGCCGGCTGACGCCCCGCATCCCGGCGGGGACGCCGCTCCGCCGACGCCGTGCGTCTGAGAAACTAGGCGTCATGAGCACGAGCGACAGCGACACAATCGCGACCGAACAGACCGGCACGAACCGCAAGCAGCCCTTCCCGCGGGGATTCCTCGACACGATCGGCACCGGATGGGCCGACCGGCCCGATCAGGCGCCCCCGCGACGCGACCAGGCCCCGTTCGCCGCGGCGCGGCGCGCGGCGATCTCGGCGGCCTTCCCGGGCGCGCGCCTCGTGATCCCCGCCGGCGAGTTCAAGCAGCGCTCCAACGACACCGACTACCCGTTCCGCGCGCACTCCGCGTTCTCCCACCTGACCGGCTGGGGCAGCGACACGGTGCCCGGCTCGGTGCTCGTCTTCGACCCGACGCCGTCGGGGCACGAGATCACCCTGTACCTGCGCGAGCGCGCCGACCGCACGACGACGGAGTTCTACTCCGACGCGCAGATCGGCGAGTTCTGGATCGGGCCGCGCCCGTCGCTCGCCGGCGTCGCCGCCGACCTCGGCATCCGCACCGCTCATCTCGACGAGTTCTCGCCGTCGGACGCCGACCGCGTGCCCGACGCCGACGACGAGCTGACGCGCGCGCTCTCCGAGCTGCGCCTCGTCAAGGACGAGTACGAGATCGCGCAGCTGCGCCTGGCCGTCGAGGTCACCGCGCGCGGCTTCGACGACATCGTCGCCGACCTCCCCCGCATCGTCGAGACGCCGCGCGGCGAGCGCGCCGTCGAGGGCGTCTTCCACCAGCGCGCACGCACCGAGGGCAACGGCGTCGGCTACGACACCATCGCCGCGTCGGGCCCGCACGCGTGCTACCTGCACTGGACGCGCAACGACGGCGCCGTCGTGCCGGGCGACCTCATCCTCATCGACGCCGGCGTCGAGGTCGACAGCCTCTACACCGCCGACATCACGCGCACGATCCCCGTGTCGGGCGCCTTCACCGACGTGCAGCGCCGCATCTACGAGACGGTGCGCGAGGCGGCCGACGCCGGTTTCGCCGCGGCCCGGCCCGGGGCGCGCTTCCGCGAGGTGCACGAGGCCGCGATGGGCGTCATCGCCGCGCGCGTCGCCGAGTGGGGTCTGCTGCCGGTCTCGGCCGAGGAGGCGCTCGACGCCGACCGCGGCGGCCAGCACCGCCGCTACATGGTGCACGGCACGAGCCATCACCTGGGCATCGACGTGCACGACTGCGCGCAGGCGCGCCGCGAGATGTACTACGACGGCGTCCTGGAGCCCGGCATGGTGTTCACGATCGAGCCGGGCCTGTACTTCCAGATCGACGACCTCACGGTGCCCGAGGAGTTCCGCGGCATCGGCGTGCGCATCGAGGACGACATCCTGCTGACCGAGGACGGCCCCGTGAACCTCTCGGCCGGCATCCCGCGCACGGCCGACGAGGTCGAGGCGTGGGTGGCGCGACTGCGCCGCTGACGCCTCAGCGCTGCGGGTCGTCGCCCGAGGGCGCGGCCGGGTCGACGCGCTCGCCGTAGCGCGGCGGCTCGGCGGCGCTCGGCGGCTCGGGCGCCCCGGGCGAGGCCTCTCCGGCTCGCGGCGACGACGGGGTCTCGCCGGGCAGGATCCGCTCGCCGTACTGGGGCGGCGGCAGCGTCGACAGGTCGACGGCGGGGGGCGGTGTCGCGGCGCGCGTGCCGACGGCCTCGCGCGCACGGTGGATGCTGCCCTCCAGCACGTGCAGCTCGTAGCTGTCGGCCACGATCTGCGTGATCGACGTGTACGACCGGCGGCGGCGCACGATCGCGTACATCAGCAGGCTCATGAGCATGCCGAGCGCGATGCCGACGAGCATGACGCCCGCGAACACCTGGATCGCCGCGTCCGGCGTGCCGAGCACGAAGATGGCCGAGAAGAGCAGGCCGAACAGGATGCCGTTGACCGCGCCCTGGCGCGCCGCGGCGGCGTATCCCAGCCGGCCCGTCACGGTCTCCACCGATCGCAGCCCGCGGCCGATGATCTGGATGTCCTTGGCCGGCACGTCCGCCTCGATCAGCTGCGTGACCGCCTTCTGCGCGGCCTCGTACGATGCGAACTCGGCGATCTTCTCGCCCTGTTCACGCGGAATGCCGCCCATCATGCTCATCCCTCCATCTTGTCACGGCGACGGATGCGGCCGGCGGGGAGCGGACTACGCTGGACGGGTGAGCACGCAGAGGGTTTTCGTCGCACGTCTCGCGGGATGCGCCGTCTTCGACCCCGCCGGCGATCGACTGGGCAAGGTACGCGACGTCGTCGTCGTGTACCGCAAGGACGACCCGCCGCGCGTCGTCGGCCTCGTCATCGAGATCCCCGGCCGCCGGCACGTGTTCCTCTCGATCGGCCGCGTCACCTCGATCGCGACCGGGCAGGTCATCACGACCGGCCTCATCAACGTGCGCCGGTTCCAGCAGCGCGGCGGCGAGGTGCGCGTCATGGCCGAGATGCTCGGACGCCGGGTCTTCTTCACCGACGGGTCGGGCCAGGCGGTCATCGAGGACGTCGCGATCGAGCGCAACCGGCTCGGCGAGTGGGATGTCGCGCAGCTCTTCCTGCGCAAGCCCAAGACGAGCTCGTCGCCGTTCGCGAAGGGTCCGACGACGTTCGCGGCGTGGTCGGCGGTGCGCGAGCATCAGACGCCCGGCGAGTCGCAGTCGGCGGAGCAGCTCGTCGCGAGCTTCTCCGAGCTGCGGGCGGCCGATCTGGCCAACACGCTGCTCGACCTGCCCGAGGAGCGTCTGCTCGAGGTGGCCGAGGAGCTGCCCGACGACCGGCTCGCCGACGCCCTGGAGGAGATGCCCGAGGACGAGCAGGTGCTGATCCTGGAGGCCCTCGGCGAGCAGCGCGCCGCCGACATCCTCGATCAGATGGAGCCCGACGACGCCGCCGACGTGCTCGCCCAGCTGCCCGAGGAGCAGCGCGAGGAGCTGCTCGAGCTCATGGAGCCGGAAGAGGCCGAGGACGTGCGCGAGCTGCTCAAGTACGGCGCCGACACGGCCGGCGGCCTCATGACCAACGAGCCGATCGTGCTCTCGGCGGATGCCACGGTCGCCGAGGCGCTCGCGCTCATCCGGCGGCACGAGCTGCATCCGGCGCTGGCGGCCGCCGTGTTCGTCACGCTGCCGCCGTACGAGACGCCCACCGGCCGGCTGCTGGGCACCGTGCACTTCCAGCGCATGCTGCGCTATCCCCCGCACGAGCGGCTCGGCACGATCATCGACGACAGCCTCGAGCCGGTGCCGGTGACCGCGTCGGCCGCCGAGGTGGCGCGCCTGCTCGCGAGCTACAACCTGGTGTCGCTCCCCGTCGTCGACGCGGCGCACCGGCTCGTCGGCGCGGTGAGCGTCGACGACGTGCTCGACTATCTGCTGCCCGAGGACTGGCGCTCGCACGACGCCGAGCAGACGCCCGCACCGCGCACGGCGCACGCGAGCGGGGGGCGGCGATGATGGCACGCGCCCGGACGCCCAACCTCGACGCGCCGCGTGGCCGCCGCGTCGCGATGCTGTCGCGGCCGCCGCAGCCGTCGCGCGACCGCTTCGGCCGGTTCACGGAATGGATCGCCCGGGCCATGGGCACGCCCATGTTCCTCCTGATCCTCACGCTCTTCTGCGCCGCGTGGATCCTGTGGAACACGGTCGGGCCGCCCGAGCTGCGCTTCGACGACGCGGCCCTCGGGTTCACGGCGCTCACGCTCATGCTGTCGCTGCAGGCGTCGTACGCGGCGCCGCTCATCCTGCTCGCGCAGAACCGCCAGGACGACCGCGACCGCGTGCAGATCGAGCAGGACCGCCAGCGCGCGGAGCGCAACCTCGCCGACACGGAGTACCTGGCCCGCGAGGTCGTCGCACTGCGCATGGCGCTCACCGAGCTCAACGAGCAGGTGCTCACGCGCGACGCGCTGCGTCAGGAGCTGAAGGCGATGCTCGAACGGCTCGAGCGCGCGGAGCGCCCCGAGCACGCCGACGACGGATCGGATCCCGCATGAACGCCGCCGCCGTCACACGGGCCGTCGGCGCGGTGCTCGACCCGGAGCTGCGTCGTCCGCTGAGCGAGCTCGACATGCTGCGCGGCGTCGAGGTCGAGGGCACGACGGCGCACGTGCGCATCGCGCTGACGATCGTGGGCTGCCCCGCGGCGGATCGCATCGAGCGCGAGGTGCGCGAGGCCGCGGCATCCGTGCCCGGCATCGACGGCGTCGTCGTGGAGGTCGGCGTGATGACGCCCGCCGAGCGGCACGCGCTCACCGAGCGCCTGCGCGGACCGGAGCGTCGCGTCATGCCCTTCGGCCCCGACTCGCTGACCCGCGTGATCGCGGTCACCAGCGGCAAGGGCGGCGTCGGCAAGTCGACGCTCACGGCGAACCTCGCCGTCGCCCTCGCGGCCGGCGGGCTGTCGGTGGGGCTGATCGACGCGGACGTGCACGGCTTCTCGATCCCCGCGCTGCTCGGGCTCGTCGACGACGAGGGGGTGCCGCCGCAGCCCACGCGCGTGGACGATCTCATGCTGCCGCCCGTCGCGCACGGCGTGAAGGCCATCTCGATCGGCATGTTCCTGCCGCGCGACCAGCGCAGCGCGGCCGTCGCCTGGCGCGGGCCCATGCTGCACCGCACGGTGCAGCAGTTCCTCACCGACGTGTTCTTCGGCGATCTCGACGTCCTCCTCATCGACATGCCCCCCGGCACAGGTGACGTGGCGATCTCGGTGGGGCAGCTGCTCCCCCACGCCGAGGTCGTGGTCGTGACGACGCCGCAGACCGCCGCATCCGACGTCGCGGTGCGCAGCGGTCGCGTCGCACGGCAGACGGGGCAGCGCGTCATCGGCGTCATCGAGAACATGGCGGCCATGGTGCTGCCCGACGGCTCGGTGCTCGACCTGTTCGGCTCGGGCGGCGGCGCCCAGGTCGCGGCGGCGCTCTCGTCCGACGGCGATCCGGTGCCCCTGCTCGGCTCGGTGCCGCTGAGCCCCGCCCTGCGCGAGGGCGGCGACGCGGGCCGTCCGATCGTCACCGCGGTGCCGGGCGACGCCGCGGCCGCAGAGATCGCGCGCATCGCGCAGCTGCTGGCCCGCGGCGGCCGGCGCCTCAGCGGTAGGGCGCTGCCGGTGCGCCTGCCGTCGTCGGCCGATCCTTCCGCGGCCGGCGGCCGCTGACGCCGCGCGCCGGGCTCAGGTCGCCTCGTCGTCGAACGGCACGGGGCCGTCGGGCTCGAAGCGCTGCGGCGGCGCCGCGGCGGCGGTGATCGCCCCGCCGACGGCCGCGGCCTGCACGGTGCGCACGGGCGCGTCGTCGAGGAGGGCGTCCCGGATGATGCGACGCGGGTCGTACTGGCGCGGATCGAGCTTGCGCCATTCGATCTCGTCGAAGTCGTCGCCGAGCTCGTCCTTCATCTTGCCCTTCGCGCCGCGCATCCAGTCGCGCGCCTGCCGGATGAAGCGCGTGAGCGCCTCCGCCGCCTTCGGCAGACGTTCGGGGCCGATGAGCAGCGCCGCGATGACGCCGATGATGATCAGCTTCTCCATGTCGAGCCCGAAGAACATGCCCTCAAGGTTACCCGTGCGCCTCAGCACGGGTTGTTCCGACGGGCCGTACCCTTGCCGGGGGAGGTTCACCACATGGGCGACATCGACGCCATCCGCAGGTTCCTCGACGAGTCGACCGTCGAGCCGGACGTCATCGCGCGGGCGCGCACGCACGCCCTCGAGGTCGGCGCCGCGCCCGTGAGCCCCGCCGTCGGCGCGCAGATCGCCGTGCTCGCCGCGGCGACCGACGCGCGCAGCATCGTCGAGGTGGGCACGGGCACGGGCGTCTCGGGCCTGTGGCTGCTGCACGGCGCCCCCCGCGCGACGCTCACGACGATCGACTGCGAGCCCGAGCACCTCGCGCTCGCGCGCCGCGCCTTCGCCGATGCGCGCGTGCCGACGACGCGCGCACGGTTCATCACCGGCCGCGCCGCCGACGTGCTGCCGCGCATGAACGAGGCCGCCTACGACATCGTGCTCGTCGACGCCGACCCGGAGGGCGTGATCGAGTACGTCGAGCACGGCCTCCGGCTCGTGCGACCGGGAGGCACCGTGCTGGTGCCGCGCGTGCTCGCGGGCGGCGCCGTCGCCGACCCGGTGCGCCGCGACCCGGTCACGCGCGCCTATCGCTCGCTCATCCAGGAGACCCGCGACTCCCCCGCCGTGCTCGAGGCCCTGTCGATCGCCGGCGAGGGGCTGCTGCAGCTCACGACGATCCGTCACGACTAGGGCGTGTCCCCCCACCTCGCACGGCACACCGCGAGGTCGTGAGGGGCGCCCTAGACGACCTCTGCGGGCTTGTCGCTCGGATGCACGTGCTCGACGAGGGCTCGGATCCGGTCGCCGCGCAGGCTGTCGGCGGTGCGCCAGACGAGGCCGAGCTCGAAGTGGATGTCATCGAGGTCGAGCGGTGTGCGGATGAGGTTGCCGCGGCTGAGCATGGGCCACAGCGGGGTGTCGGGCGGGGCGTTGCAGAGCAGCACGGCCTGTTCGCCCCGGAGGAGCGACTCGAGCATGACCAGCTGGGCGAAGTCGATCTCGTGCATGTCCAGTCCCGCGTTTCGTGCCGATGCGACCAGCTCCTCCATGGGCGCCGGCTGCAGCGCCGACGGGAGGGTGAGGCCACGGCGTCCGGCGAGCTCTGACAGGTGGATGGTCGTCTCGGGAAGGCCGGAGTCTGCGGAGCTGAACGCATAGAACTGGTAGCGGGCCAGCGGGCGGACGCTGACCCCCGGGAGATCGACGGGCAGGTGCACGACCGCGAGGTCCAGGTCGCCGTGTGCGAGCGGGACCAGGAGTGTGGACGACATCGCCTCGGTGACGGTCGAGAGGGGCTCGTCGTGCTGGTGCATGGCCTCGCGCACCCGTTCGATGTACCGGGCAGGTGCCCAGGGCGTGCAGCCGACCCGTATGGCCCGAGGGCGGTCGGCGGGCACGACCAGATCGTCCACCAGCGACAGGATCTCCACGACCCGGGGCAGGAGATCCCGGCCGGCATCGGTGGGCGCGAGCTCGTGATACCGCCGTTCGAAGAGCTGGACGCCCAGCTCCTGTTCGAGCTGCCGGAGCGTGCGGCTGACCGGTGACGGGGTCAGATGCAGGGACTCTGCGGCACGGGCGATGTTGTGGGTGCGGGAGGCGGCGAGGAAGGCACGCAGGTGCGAGAGCTGCATTCCCCCATCCTGCCATCACCGTGCATGGATTAGCAGGTGCAGCGCCCAAATCGGCGCGTATGCAGCAGTCCGAAGCGGCGATGTACGTGCACGGGGCGCGATGCGACAGTGGGTGGTGACCGCTTCGCAGCGCGAGTCACGACAAAGGAGTATGTGGCATGCCGACGCACCTCACCTATCAGCCGCCTCTGGACGGAGTCCGGATCCTGGATGCCGTTTCTGGTCGCAACGAGAGCCTCGGCGCCTATCTCGCAGAGCTGGGGGCCGATGTCACGGCCGTCGATCTGCCGCGAGACGACGCGACCGGGACGGATCCGCTGGCCCGCGCGGTGCGTGGATCCGGCAAGCGGCGGGCGGTCGCCGACCCGCGTACGCCCGCGGGGCGCCGTGCCTTCGAAGCGATGCTCGTCGGAGCGGACGTCTTCCTGGTGAATCTTCCCGCCGGTGTGCTCGACGACTGGGGGTACACCGCCGCGCGTCTGGCCGAGATCGCCCCGCAGCTGGTCACCCTGTCGGTCACGGACTTCGGTCTGACGGGCCCGCGTGCCGCGTGGTCCGCGACGCCGGATGTGCTGTTCGCACTCAGCGGCGTGCTGTCTCGATCGGGGCTTCCGGAGATCGTCGAGCCGCTGCTTCCGCCGGAGCATCTCGCGTATGAGGCGGCCACGATGCAGGCGGCGTGGGTGGTGATGCTCGGCGTCGCGCACGCCCGCCAGCGGGGCAGCGGCGAGTACATCGACTTCTCCGTCCTGGACGCGATGACGCATCTGCTCGACCCCGGGTTCGGGATCGGCGGCAGCGCGCGCGCCGGCGCGCCCATGGCTGATCTGCCGCGCGGCCGGCCCGATGCCCGCCACCTGTACCCGACCTTCCCCGCCAAGGACGGCGATGTGCGCATCTGCGTGCTGAGCCCGCGGCAGTGGCAGAGCATGCTCGACTGGCTCGGCCGGCCGGAGCAGCTCGCCGGGGACCGGTACGACGAGCTCACCTCTCGCCAGCAGGCCGACGCCGTCATCCGCCCGTACTACGAGCGTCTTTTCGCGGGTCTCACCCGAGCCGAAGCGGTCGAGGCGGGAACCCGTCACGGCGTGCCGATCGCTGCGGTCCTCACCGCAGGGGAAGTGCTCGCGGAGCCCGCGTTCGCGGCGGCGGGCACGTTCCGCGAGACCGAGCTCGCCGACGGCACCCGCGTTCCCGTGCCCACCGGGGTGCTCGAGATCGACGACGCGAAACGCGCGCCGACGGCACCCGCGTCCGATGCGCCGCACCCGTCCCCTCAAGACGGCTCCTCCGTGAGAGGACGGCGCCACCGGATCCGTCCCTTCGAGGGCCTGCGTGTGCTCGACCTCGGTGTGATCGTCGTCGGTGCGGAACTGGGCCGGCTGTTCGCCGACTACGGCGCCGACGTCATCAAGATCGAGAGCCGCCAGTTCCCCGACGGCAGCCGGCAGACCTACGGCGGGCAGCTGATCACCGAGGGGTTCTCCTGGGGGCATCGCAACAAGCGCAGCCTGGGCCTGAACCTGCGCACGGAGGAGGGCATGGGGATCTTCCGCGACCTCGTCGCGGAGGCCGACATGGTCTTCTCCAACTTCAAGCCCGGCACCCTGGAGAAGCTCGGCATCGGCTACGCCGACCTCGCCGCCCTCAACCCGCGCATCATCCTCACGGAATCGAGCGCGTTCGGACGCAAGGGCCCGTGGAGCGGGCGGATGGGATACGGCCCGCTGGTTCGGGCGAGCTCGGCCCTGAGCCGTTCCTGGATGTACCCCGGCGTGCCCGACAGCTACAGCGACGCGATCACGATCTACCCCGACCACGTCGCCGCACGCGCCATCGCCGCGGGGGTCGTCGCCTTGCTGCTGCGTCGCGAGCGCACCGGCCTCGGCGGGCACCTGTCCTGTGCGCAGATCGACGTCATCTTCGCCGGACTGGCCGAGAGGTTCGCCGCCGAGCACCTGCACCCCGGGCGGATCCGCGCCGAAGGCAACCGTCGCGGACACGATGCGCCGTCCGGCCCCTACCCCGCCCGGGGTGATGACGAGTGGGTCGTCGTCGACGTGACCGACACGCGCTCCTTCCTCAGCCTGGCGAGGGCGATGTCGCGGACCGACTGGCTCGAAGACGCGGTCCTGCACACCCCCGAGGGACGCCTCGCCCGCGCCGGAGAGCTCGAGCGCGCGGTGACGGCATGGACCGGTGAGCGTGACCCGGAGCGCATCGAGCACGAGCTGCAGTCCGCGGGGGTCGCGTGCGGGCGGATGCTGCGCGTCGCCGACCTCGCCGCCGACGAGCATGCCGCGGCCCGGGAGCTGCTCGGCCTGCTCGTGCAGCCGCAGTTCGAGGAGCCGCTGCCCACGTTCCTGTCCGAGGCCCGGTTCAGCAGCGGCCTCAGCCCGTTGCTGCGCCCCGCACCGTTGCAGGGTCAGCACACCGAGGACATCGCCCGCGACATCCTCGGCCTGGACGACGCCGCCATCGCGCGGCTGGTCGCCGCGGACGTCCTGCAGCCATATCCCGTCCCGGCACCGACGCGCTCCTGACCGTGCTCGCCCGACCCGAAGACCCCTGCCCGACAAACACCCCTACCCAACGAACCAAGGAGGACTCATGACCGACAGCGCAACCACGATCAGTGGCGAACAGGTGCAGATCGGCGGCGACGGAGCGGTGCTGGCGCACCGGGACGGCCACATCCTGACCGTGACGATCAACCGCCCCGAAGCGCGCAACGCCGTGAACATGAACGTGATGATCGGCATCGGCGAAGCGCTGGAGGTCGCCGAGAACGACCACGACATCTGGGTCGTGATCATCACCGGCGCCGGCGACAAGTCGTTCTGCGCAGGAGCGGACCTGAAGGCGGCGGCACGCGGAGAGCTGACGCCCACCGACGACAGGGTGAAGGCATGGGGATTCGCCGGCTTCGTGGAGCACCACGTCTCCAAGCCCGTCATCGCAGCGGTGAACGGCTTCGCCCTCGGCGGGGGCACCGAGATCCTGCTGCAGTGCGACCTCGCGGTCTCCATCGACACCGCCTCCTTCGGCCTGCCGGAGGTCAAGCGCGGCATCTACGCCGGCGCCGGCGGGGCGTTCCGCCTGGGCCGCCAGATCCCGCGCAAGATCGCGATGGAGGCCATGCTTACCGGTGAGCCGATCTCGGCGCAGCGCGCCCTGGAGGTCGGCCTGGTCAATCGCGTCGTTCCCGCCGATCAGCTGACGGACGCCGCCCGCGACCTCGCCGAGCGGATCTGCGCGAACGCGCCGCTGGCCGTGCAGGTCACCAAGCGCATCGCGCAGGGCATCACCGACGGGCACCGTGACGACGAAGTGGCCGACTGGGAGCGCAACGCCGCCGAAGGAGAGATCCTCCTGGCCAGCGACGACACGCGCGAGGGTCTCGCGGCGTTCGCCGAGAAGCGCGCACCGCGGTGGACGGGACGGTGACGGCGATGACCACCACTCACCGTTCCCCCGCCATCGCGGGTCTGGGAATCACCGAGGTCGGCAAGGTGTTCGGCTCCACTGCGCCGCAGTTCGCCGCGCAGGCCGTGCGCCTGGCCGCCGACGACGCGGGCCTGGGTCTGGCCGACATCGACGGTCTGATCGTCTCGGGCGGGCTGAGCAACGACATCGGCCTGGACATGCAGAACGAGCTGGGCATGACCGACCTGAAGCTGTTCACCTACATGCAGGGATACGGCTCGACCGCCGGCCAGATGGTGCAGTACGCGTCGATGGCGGTCCAGTCCGGCATGGCCGACACCGTCGCCGTGGTGTGGGCCGACAACCCGCTGAAGCAGAACCGCGGCGGAGGCGCCGCCTATGGCGCGTACGCCCAGAAGACGCCCTCAGGATGGATGTCGATCCGCAACACCGGTGGCGCGCTGACGGCCAACAACATGTACGCCCTCGCCGCCCGTCGACACATGGACGCCTACGGCACCACCAGCGAGCAGCTCGGGTCCATCGCGGTCGCACAGCGGGAATGGGCCGCGATGAACCCCCGCGCGCAGATGCGCGAGCCGATCAGCCTCGAAGACCATCAGGCATCGCGGATGATCTCCGACCCGTTCCGCCTGCTGGACTGCTGCCTCGTCTCCAACGGCGGCATCGCCGTCATCGTCACCAGCCGCGACCGGGCCGAGGGGCTTCGCCAGCCCGTCGTCGACGTCCTCGGGTGGGCCCAGGCTCACCCCGGCCGTACCGGGATCCGCAACGAGGACTTCGGACTCGTCAGCGGGGCGGCGTCGGCGGGGCCGGCCGCGTTGAGGATGGCGGGACTGAGCCTGGCCGACATCGACGTGGTCGAGCTGTACGACTGCTACACCTTCACCGCGCTGATCAGCCTGGAGGACTACGGGTTCTGCGAGAAGGGGGAGGGCGGCGCGTTCGTGTCGCAGCCGGGCGTGCTCGGCCCCAACGGCTCGCTGAAGGTCAACACCGGCGGCGGCCAGCTGTCGTCGTACTACCTCTGGGGCATGACGCCCCTGTCCGAAGGGATCATCCAGGCCCGCGGACAGGCCGGCGAACGCCAGGTCGACAAGCACGCCCGCGTGCTCGTGTCCGGCAACGGCGGCGTCCTCGACTATCACTCCACCCTCATCCTCGGCAACGACGACTAGGAGACACCGCCATGCCCATTTTCCCGATCGTCCGCGACGACGCCACGAGCACGTTCCTGGACGGCTGCGAACGCGGAGAGCTGCTCATCGTCCAGAACACGCAGACCGGCGAGCACCTCGACGCGCAGACCGACGTCACGGCCGACCCGGAGCACCTGCGCTACGTTCCGGCCTCCGGCGAGGGCACCGTCGTCAGCTGGTCCATCGGCCACAACCGTGGTCCTGACGGATCGCCGACGCAGGTCCTCTTCGGGATCGTCCAGCTCGCCGAAGGCCCGTGGCTGTGGGCCGAGCTGCTCACCGACCGCGTGCCGGAGCAGCTGACCGGCGCCGCCGCGCACGTCACGTTCCTTCGCACCGGTCCCGAGCCCGAGCACGCCACCGTTCCCGCCTTCACCATCACCTGAACGATCCTGGGGCCGGACCGCGCGGCGCGGCGGCCGGCCCCATCCGCGACAGGCCGCGCCTTTTCGAGAAAGCGACAACGATGTCCGACGAAACCACTGTCCCCGCCTCCGTGGCGCAGACCAGACCGACAATCGCACAGGCGATCGACGCGATGCCACGCGTGGGTCTCAACCGCGGAGCCTGGTTCGCCCTCTTCCTGGCCTACTTCTTCACGAACTACGAGATCTCAGTGTTCGCACTGACCATCCCCGGAATCCGCAACAGCCTCGGGCTGGAGACCGCCGACTTCGGTCTCCCGGTCACCCTGAACCTCGTCGGCTACGCCATCGGCGCGTACGCGTTCGGCTACATCGCCGACCGCAAGGGCCGTCAGCTCGGACTGCTGCTCACCTTCATCACGCTGGGTGTCGGCGGGCTTGCGACAGCATTCGTCTGGGACGGACTCTCGCTGGCCCTGTTCCGCTTCGTGGCCGGATGCGGCATGGGCGCCGTTCTCGCCCTGTGCACCGCGTACATCGGCGAGATGGCACCGCAGAACCGACGCGGTCAGTACCTCGCCCGCATCTACCTGTGGGGCGCTTTCCTCCTGCTGGCGAGCGGACTGCTGTCGCTGCCGCTCCTCGAGGCTCTCCCCGACTCGGGATGGCGGGTGCTCCTCGGCTTCGGCGGCGCCGTTCTGCTGGTCGTGCCGTTCATCAACTCCCGGTCGCTCATGGAGTCTCCGCGCTGGCTGGCCGAGCACGGCCGCATCCGCGAGGCCTCCGTGATCGCCCACCGCATGCGTGGCCTCGCCGGCCTTCCCCCGGAGGCCGTGGACGAGGACTTCGCCGAAGAGCTCAAGCCCGTTGCGCACGGTCCGGTCGAGTCGCCGCTGCGCTCTCTCCTGCGCCGCCCCTTGCTCGGTCGCCTGCTGGTCGTGCTCGGCTTCTGGTTCATCTTCTACATCGGCATGTACGCCTTCACCAGCTACCTGCCGCTGATCCTGGAGGGAATCGGCGTCTCCACCTCGAACGCGCTCATCATCACGGTGCTCACCCGTGCCACTCCGATCGTCGCCGCACTGATCGTGGTGTTCCTCATCGAGCGCATGGAACGACGCACCATCGTGATCGGCGGAGTGCTCCTGTTCGCCGCGGCAGTGGCCCTCGTCATCTCCGGACTCGGTGAATGGGCCGCAACCGCCGGGGCCCTGCTGGCCACCTTCGGCATCGCGGTGATGGCCACCCCCGCGTACACGTACACCGCCGAGGTGTTCCCCACCCGTGCACGCGGCACCGCCGCATCCATCTGCGACGGCATCGGCCATCTCGGCGGCGCCGTCGCACCGTTGATCGTGCTGCCGATCCTCGTGCAGTCCGGTGCCGTGCCCGCGGGCATCGCGATCATCGCAGCAGTCGTGCTGTCGGCCGTGATCATTGCTTTCGGTGTGCGGACCCGCAACCGCTCCCTGGAGGAGATCGCGAGCTGACCCGCCCGTTCGCTGCTGAGCCCGCCGACGAGGGGATCCCCTCGTCGGCGGGCTCTCATACCTCTCACAGTTATACATAGAGCTGCGAGGCATATGATCAGGTCACCGACACCGGGAGGCCGCATGCACATCGGAAAAGACCTCGTCGCCGCCGCCGCGACGCCCCTCGTCCTCGGCATCCTCGCCGAGGGCGAGTCGTACGGCTACGCGATCCTGCAGCGCATCGCCGAGCTCTCCGAGGGACGCCTCGAGTGGAGCGACGGCATGCTCTACCCGCTGCTGCACCGCCTCGAGCGGCTCGGGCACATCGAGTCGACCTGGGTGCGGGCGCCCAACGGGCGCCGCAGGAAGCACTACCGCCTCCGCGAGAGCGGGGCGCGCGTCTTCGCGGAGCAGCGCGCGCAGTGGCAGGTCGTGGGTGCCGCCCTCGGCCGCGTGTGGGACAGCGGCGACGGCCTCGCCTGGGGAGCCGCACGATGAGCGCCGCGTCGTCGCCGGCCGAGCAGCGCATCGCGCACTGGCGGTCGTTCGTCAGCCGCGGGCGCTCGATCGCGCACGACGACGTCGACGAGCTGGAAGACCACCTGCGGCACCAGATCGACGCACTGGAGCAGTCGGGGCTGAGCGACGACGAGGCCTTCCTCGTCGCCGTGCGCCGCCTGGGCCGCGTCGACGACCTCTCGCGCGAGTTCGGCCGCGAGCACGCCGACCGGCTCTGGAAGCAGCTGGTCGCGGGCGACGAGGCGACGCCGCAGCCCCGGCGGCACACGCTCGCCGTCGCCGTCGTCGCCGCGATCGCGGCGGCGCTGTGGGTCACGGCGCCCACGCTGTTCGGCCTGACGCCGTGGGACACGCCCGAGATCATGGTGCCCGCGCTGCCGGTGCTCTACCTCGCTCCGCTGGCCGCCTACCTCCTGATCCGCCGCGGCGCCCGCGCGACGACGACGGTCGGCACGCTGCTCCCGTTCGTGCTGGTCGGCGCGCTGCTCGCGTGGTATCCGTTCGACGCGTTCGGCATGACGCACGTGCTCGCGATCGCGCACGCGGCGGTCGTCCTGTGGCTGGCCGTGGGCTTCGCGTACGCGGACGGCGACGCCCGCAGCGGGCCCGCGCGGATGAACCTCATCCGCTTCACGGGCGAGTGGATCGTCTACGTGGCCCTGATCCTCGTCGGGGGCGTCGTGCTCACGGCCATCGCGGTCGGGGCGTTCGCGACCGTCGGCGTCTCGGCCCTCGAGCCGGCCGTCGAGTGGATCGCGCCCGCGGGCACGGCCGCGGCGTTCGTCATCGGCGCCTGGCTCGTCGAGGAGAAGCAGAGCGTCATCGAGAACATCGTCCCCGTGCTCACGCGCCTGTTCACGCCGCTGTTCACGATCGTGCTGCTCGCGCTCGTCGCCGCCGCGGTCGTGCAGAACGACCTCATCGACGGCAGCCGCGAGCTGCTGATCGTGTTCGACGTCGTGCTCGTCGCGACGCTCGCGCTCCTGCTGTACACGATGTCGGCGCGCGACCCCGACGCGCGCCCGGGCTGGTTCGAGGGCACGCAGCTGGCGATGATCGCGGCGGCGCTCATCGTCGACCTCATCGTGCTCGCCGCGATGCTCGGCCGCATCGGCGAGTACGGGCTGAGCGCCAACAAGCTCGCGTCGCTCGGCGTGAACCTCGTGCTGTTCGCCAATCTCGCGGGAGCGGGCTGGCTGCAGCTCGGCTTCCTGCGCGGCCGCGAGAGGTTCTCGGCGCTCGAGTCGTGGCAGACGTCCTACGTGCCGGTGTACCTCGCGTGGGCGGCCGTCGTCGTGGTGGTCTTCCCGCCGGTGTTCGCGTTCGCCTGACGCCGGCCGGCCCTTCCCTGCCGCAGACAGCAGAAGGGCGACCCGTCACGGGAAAGCGAAAGCGGCCGGTCGCGAGGCGACCGGCCGCTGGTGCGGGGGTGTCAGGCGGCGCCGACGACCTCACCGAGCACGCTGTGGAGTTCCTTGGCCTCGTCGTCGTTCACCGACACGACCAGACGTCCTCCGCCTTCCAGGGGAACACGCACGATGATGAGGCGCCCCTCCTTCACGGCCTCCATCGGTCCGTCACCGGTTCGCGGCTTCATGGCTGCCATTTGCGGCTCCCTTTCCATCGGTCTCTCCCAGAGAGTTTACCGGGCCGCGCGCGACATCGTCGCTTCCGCTCGCCCGAGAGGACGGCGACGCCCCCTACGGCACCTGATAGAACGCGTTGCCGAGCACCAGCATCTGGTGGATCCACAGCCACTGCCCCGCGAGACCCGCCACGAGCACCCCGATCCGCCACGGCCGCGCGGGGACCAGCGCGAGGGCGCCCGCGAGCGGGGCGAGCGGGAGCAGCAGGCGGAAGATGCTCGACTGCGGGAAGAAGACGGCCAGCAGGTACAGGACGTAGCTCGCCGACCACAGCCGGATCTCGATGCCGAGCCGCCGCACGTGCGGATCGAACAGCAGCAGCGCGGCGAAGGAGGCCACGAGCACGACGAGCGCGACGAGCCCGAACCACACCGGAACGCCCCAGTACGGGAACCAGATGCCCGCGGCCTGGACGAAGCCCTCGAACGGCACGAACCCGCCGTCGTCGCCGTCGAGCCAGGTGCGCCGCCACGACAGCTCCGTCTCCAGGTACGCCTCGGCGTCGCCCGTCACGACGCCCGCGAGCACCTGCCACGAGAACCCCACGACGGCGGCCCAGAGCCCCGTCGCGACGATGTGCACGACGTGTCCCACCGGCAGGGGGTCGCGACGACGGTCCCGCCAGCGCTGGATGCCGTAGAGCGCGAGCAGCAGCGAGAACGCCAGCACGCCGGGCCGGGTGAAGCCCATCAGCGGGATCAGCAGGTACAGCCACGCGAACCGCCGCCGCACGAGCACGTCGAGCGCGAGGAACAGCCAGAGCAGGAAGAGCGCCTCGGCGTATCCCATCTGGAACAGGGCGGCGAGCGGCCCGGCCGCGAAGAACGCGACCGCCCACGTCGCGGCGGCGTCGTCGACGCGCCGGCGGAGCAGGCGATGCAGCACGAGGCTCGCGAGGTATCCCGCGACGACGGACACCGCGACGGCCGTCACCCGATAGTCGCCGGAGAACGACGAGAGAAGCCGCGCGAGCATCGGGTAGAGCGGCATGAACGCCCACTGGTTCGTGGCCACGAGCCCCGTCTCGTCGCGCGGCAGCTCGGCGGGATACCCCTCGACGGCGATGAGCCAGTACCACTGCGCGTCCCACCCCATCATGAGGTCGAGGGGCGTCGCGTGCGCGCCGTGCCGGGAGCCGGGTCCCGCGAGCGACGCGGCGAGGATCAGCATCGCCGTCGTCGCGATGCGTGCCGCGAGATAGATCGCGGCGACCCGGGCCCACGCGGGCCACGCACGGAACCCGGTCAGGATGCCGTGAGCCACGTGCGCAGGCCGCGCTCGACGTCGATGATCTGCCGCACCGGCACGCGCTCCTCGTCGTGGTGGGCCAGGTGCGGGTCGCCCGGGCCGTAGTTGACCGCCGGCACGCCCATCGCCGAGAACCGTGCGACGTCGGTCCAGCCGTACTTGGGCCGCGGGCGCGCGCCGACGGCGGCCACGAACTCCTGGGCGAGCGCCGCGTCGAGCCCCGGCCGGGCGCCGGGCGCCGCGTCGACGACCTCGACCTCGAAGCCCGCGAGCACGTCGCGCACGTGCGCCTCGGCCTCGGCGACGTCGCGGCTCGGCGCGAAGCGGTAGTTGATCTCGACCTCGCACAGGTCGGGGATGACGTTGCCCGCGATGCCCCCGCCGATGCGCACGGCGTTCAGCCCCTCGCGGTACACGAGACCCTCGACCTCCACGTCGCGCGGCGTGTAGTCGGCGAGGCGCTGCAGGATCGGCGCCGCGCGGTGGATGGCGTTCTCGCCGATCCACGCCCGGGCGCTGTGCGCCCGCACGCCGTGGGTGCGCGCGACGACGCGGAGGTTGCCGTTGCATCCGCCCTCGACCTCGCCGTCCGACGGCTCGCCGAGGATCGCGAAGTCGGCGGCGAAGAGATCGGGGCGGGTGCGCGCGAGCCGGGTGAGGCCGTTCAGCTCGGCCGCGACCTCCTCGTGGTCGTACCACATCCAGGTGATGTCGACGGGCGGCGCCGTCAGCTCGGCGGCGAGCTTGAGCTGCACCGCGACGCCCGCCTTCATGTCGACGGTGCCCCGGCCCCACAGCACGGTCTCCCCGTCGGTCTCGAGCGTGCGCGTCGGCAGGTTCGCGTTGATCGGCACGGTGTCGATGTGCCCCGCGATCGCCACGCGGCGGGCGCGGCCCAGCTGCGTGCGCGCCACGATCGTGTCGCCGTCGCGATGGACGTCGAGGTGCGGGCACGCGCTCACGGCCTCGAAGATGAGATCGGCGAGCGCCGTCTCGCCTCCCGACACGCTCGGGATGTCGCAGATGGCGCGCGTGATGTCGACGGAAGATGCGGTCAGATCCAGCCCGGGCATGCTGCCGAGTCTATCCGCGGGCGATAGCCTGGACGGATGAGCGAACAACGATGGGTATGGGGCGCCGGGCTCGCGACGCGCAGCGCCGATGGCACCGTTCTCGACACCTGGTTCCCCGCGCCCGCTCTGGGCCGCGTCCCCGGCGATCTCGACACGAGCGGGCTCGAGGCGCAGGCGGGCCCCGACGAGCGCCGCGCCGTCACCGTGGACGTCGTGACCGCCGAGATCGACCTGGATGCGCCCCCGGCGGGCACGACCGACGCCTATCTGCGTCTGCACGCGCTCTCCACGCGCCTCGTGCGCCCGAACGACCTCAACCTCGACGGCATCTTCGGCCACCTGCCCATCGTCGCCTGGAGCAACGCCGGCCCCGTGCACCCCGACGACGCGCAGCGGCTCCGCCCGCAGCTCACGCGCGCCGGCATCCACGTGCACAGCCTCGACAAGTTCCCGCAGTTGCTCGACTACGTCACGCCGCCCGGCGTGCGCATCGCGGATGCCGCGCGGGTGCGCCTCGGCGCCTACCTGTCGCCGGGCACGACGGTCATGCACGAGGGTTTCGTGAACTTCAACGCCGGCACGCTCGGCGCCTCGATGGTCGAGGGCCGCATCTCGCAGGGCGTCGTCGTCGGCGACGGCAGCGACATCGGCGGCGGCGCCTCGATCATGGGCACGCTCTCGGGCGGCGGCACGCACCGCATCGAGATCGGCGCGCGCACCCTGCTGGGCGCCAACGCGGGCGTGGGCATCTCCCTCGGCGACGACTGCGTCGTCGAGGCCGGCCTCTACGTCACCGCGGGCTCCAAGATCCAGCTCACCTTCGGACCGCTGCGCCACGACGGCTCGCGTGCCGTCGTGAAGGGATCGGAGCTGTCGGGCGAGTCGGGCATCCTGTACCGGCGCAACTCGCTGACGGGCGCGATCGAGGCCGTGCGCCGCGACGGCGTCGGCACCACGCTCAACGCGGCTCTGCACGCCTGACCCGGTATTTTCTCCGGTCATCGAATCATCACGTTGCGTCGTGCGCCGCTAGGCTCGGCGCATGACGCAACGTATGCCGAAGAAGCTGTACGAGACGGAGCTCGCCGCCCTGCAGGCGCGACTCGTCGACATGCAGGCGTGGGTGCAGTCCTCGGGCGCCCGCATCGTGGTGATCTTCGAGGGCCGTGACGCCGCGGGCAAGGGCTCGACGATCAAGCGTGTGTCGGAGTACCTCAACCCCCGCGTGACGCGCATCGTGGCGCTCCCCACCCCCACCGAGCGCGAGAAGACGCAGTGGTACTTCCAGCGCTACATCCCGCACCTGCCGGCGGCGGGCGAGATCGTGCTGATGGACCGGTCGTGGTACAACCGCGCGGGCGTCGAGCACGTCATGGGGTACTGCAGCAACGCCGAGTACCACCGCTTCCTGCACCAGGCGCCGATCTTCGAGCGCATGCTCGTCGAGGACGGCATCCTGCTGCTCAAGTACTGGTTCAGCGTCTCCGACGTCGAGCAGGAGAAGCGCTTCCGCTCGCGCAACGACGACCCCATGCGGCGCTGGAAGCTCTCCCCCAACGACGTGCTGTCGATCACGAAGTGGGAGGACTACTCGCGGGCGAAGGACACGATGTTCGTGCACACCGACATCCCCGAGGCGCGCTGGTTCGAGGTCGACAACGAGGACAAGCGGCGCGGGCGCGTCAACATGATGGCGCACCTGCTCTCGCAGGTCCCGTACCACCAGGTCGAGCGACCCGCGATCGCGATCCCCGAGCGTCCCGCGTCGGGCGGCTACGAGCGCCCGCCGCGCGAGCAGCAGAACTACGTGCCCGACTACGCGGCCGAGCTCATCGCCCACGCGCACCGCAAGGGCTGATCCTCCCCCGCGCGGTCGCGGATCAGGCCACGCCGACTCCGCGCGCCCGCGCCGCGTCGCGCAGTGCATCGTCGTACGTCGCGAGCGGTCGGCCGGTCTGCTCGGCGAGGGCGAGAGGATAGCAGTCCGGCAGGGCGACGCCGCTCTGGGCGCGCAGAAGCGCGACGCGCTCCGGCTCGTCGTCGTCGGGGCTCCAGAGCCGGATGCCGAGCCCGTCGAGCAGCGCCTGTCGCACCTGCCCGGCTCGTCCGGCCCGCGCCGGCCGGACGAGACACTCGGCGAGCGTCACCGGATGGACGATGAGCCGGTCGGCGTCGAGCACCAGTGCGGCGGCGCGCTCGGCATGAACGTCCTGCGGCGAGCGGAGGGCGATCAGCACGCTCGCGTCCAGGATCATCGACGCCACTCCTCACGGAGGCGTTCGCGCTCGTCCGGTTCGTGGAGATCTGCGCCGAGCGCGCGCAGCCTCTGCAGCGCGGCTCGGCGCTCGAGGGTGCGGCGCGCGCGCTCCTCCAGCCCCGAGCGGTCGCCCGCGAGAGCGAGCCTGCGCACCAGCTCGCTGCGCGACACGCCCGGCCAGCGCACGGCAGCGCGCTCCAGCGCCGCCAGCAGCTCTTCGTCCGGCGTCACCTGGATACGAGGGTGTACCGTTGTCATGCGGCGAGTGTACCACCCGCCCGTGCGCGCGTCTCAGACGGCGCCGGGGTAGTCCCGTGCCGGGGCGCCCGTGTACAGCTGCTGGGGGCGGCCGATCTTCGTCTGCGGGTCGAGCTGCATCTCGCGCCAGTGCGCGAGCCAGCCGGGCAGCCGGCCGATCGCGAAGAGCACCGTGAACATGCGCGTGGGGAAGCCCATCGCCTTGTAGATGACGCCCGTGTAGAAGTCGACGTTCGGGTAGAGACGGCGCTCCTTGAAGTAGTCGTCGTTGAGCGCGATCTCCTCGAGCTGCTTGGCGAGGTCGAGCAGCGGGTCGTGCACGCCGAGCTCGGAGAGCACCTCGTCGGCCGACTCCTTGACGAGCTTGGCGCGCGGGTCGTAGTTCTTGTACACCCGGTGGCCGAAGCCCATGAGCTTGACGCCGTCCTCCTTGTTCTTGACCCGCTCGACGAAGCGCTCGACGCTCTCGCCCGAGTCGCGGATGCGCGCGAGCATGTCGAGCACCGCCTCGTTCGCGCCGCCGTGCAGCGGGCCGTAGAGCGCGTTGATGCCCGCCGAGATCGACGAGAACTGGTTGGCGCCCGTCGACCCGACCAGGCGCACGGTCGAGGTGGAGGCGTTCTGCTCGTGGTCCTCGTGCAGGATCAGCAGGCGCTCCAGCGCCCGCGACATCACGGGGTTGATCTGGTAGATCTCGCTCAGCACGCCGAAGTTGAGCTTGAGGAAGTTGTCGACGAAGCTCAGCGAGTTGTCGGGGTACAGGAAGGCCTGTCCGACGCTGCGCTTGTGCGCGTAGGCGGCGATGACCGGCAGCTTGGCGAGCAGTCGGATCGTGTTCAGCTCGACGTGCTCGGGGTTGTCGGGGTCGGACTGGCCCTCGTAGTAGGTCGACAGTGCGGCCGTCGCCGACGACAGCACCGACATGGGGTGGGCCGTGTGCGGCAGCGCGGAGAAGAAGCGCTTGAGGTCTTCGTGCAGCAGCGTGTGGCGGCGGATCCGCTCGTCGAAGTCCGCCAGCTCGGTGGCCGACGGCAGCTCGCCGTAGAGCAGCAGCCAGGCGACCTCGAGGTACGTCGAGTTGCGCGCGAGCTGCTCGATCGGATAGCCGCGATAGCGCAGGATGCCCGCGTCGCCGTCGATGTAGGTGACCGACGACTTGGTGGACGCCGTGTTCACGAACCCGTAGTCGAGCGCCGTATGCCCGGTCTGCTTGGTGAACGTCGAGAAGTCGACGCTGGGCACACCGTCGCTCCCCTTCAGGATGGGCAGCTGCGCCGTACGGTCGCCGACGGTGACGCTCGCCAGTTCGGGGGTGGGCGTGTCGCTCACGAAGCCTCCTTGCAGTGCGGGTGTGTACAGCCTATCCGCCACCGGGGCATACTCCGACAGCCGACAAAGGATCGTGCGATCGCTAGGCGATCGTCTACGAAGCGGCCAGGCGAGCGGCCGCTTCGGCGATGCGCTCGTCGGTCGCGGTGAGCGAGAAGCGCACGTGCTGCGGGAAGTGCGACCCGTAGAAGTGACCCGGTCCGGCGAGGATGCCGATGTCGGCGAGCCGGCCCATCGACTCCCACGCGTCGACGCCCTGCGTCGCCCACAGGTACAGCCCCGCCTCGGAGGCGTCGATGCGGAACCCGGCGCCCTCCAGGGCGGGACGCAGCGCGTCGCGCCGCGCGCGGTAGGTCTCCTTCTGCTGCGCCACGTGGGCGTCGTCGCGCAGGGCGACCGCCATCGCCGCCTGCACCGGCGCGGGGAGCATGAGGCCCAGATGCTTGCGCGCGGTGAGCAGCCCGGCGACGAGCCCGGGATCGCCCGCGACGAACGCCGCGCGATAGCCGGCGAGATTCGACTGCTTCGAGAGGGAGTAGACCGACAGCAGGCCGCCGACGTCGCCGCCGGCCACGCGCGGGTCGAGCACGCTCGGCACGGGCGCCGTCCGCCACGGGCCGTCCCAGCCGAGCTCCGCGTAGCACTCGTCCGACGCCACGACCGCGCCCAGCTCGCGGGCCCGCTCGACGGCGGCGCGCAGCGCGTCGACGTCGAGCACGCGGCCGTCGGGGTTGCCCGGCGAGTTGAGCCAGACGAGCCGCGTGCCGGCCGGCCACTCGGCCGGGTCGTCGGCCGCGACGGGCGTCGCGCCCACGAGCTTCGCGCCGGCCTCGTAGGTGGGATACGCGGCACGGGGATGCACGACGACGTCGCCCGCACCGATGCCGAGCAGCAGGGGCAGCAGCGCGACGAGCTCCTTGGAGCCGATCGTCGGCAGCACGTGCGCCGGGGTCAGCCCGGGCACCGCCCGGCGGCGCGCGAACCAGTCGACGATCGCCTCGCGGAGCTCGGGCGTGCCGACGGTCTGCGGATAGGCGTGGGCGTCGGTCGCCGCGGTCAGCGCGCGGCGCACGACCTCGGGGGTCTCGTCGACCGGCGACCCGATCGACAGGTCGACCAGTCCTCCGGGGTGGGCTCGCGCACGCTCCGCGTAGGGTGCGACGGCGTCCCAGGGGTACTCGTCCAGGTCACGGACGCCCATGGCGCGTCAGTGGCCCTGCGGAGGAAGGTCCGCGATGAGCGGGTGGTCCTTGGGGATCACGCCCGTCTTCGCCGCGCCGCCGGGCGAGCCGATGTCGTCGAAGAACTCGACGTTGGCGGTGTAGTAGTCCTGCCACTCGTCCGGCAGGTCGTCCTCGTAGTAGATGGCCTCGACGGGGCACACGGGCTCGCAGGCGCCGCAGTCGACGCACTCGTCGGGGTGGATGTACAGCGAGCGCTCGCCCTCGTAGATGCAGTCCACGGGGCATTCGTCGATGCAGGCCCGGTCCTTCACATCCACACACGGCAAAGCGATCACATAGGTCACCCCTCCAGCTTAGACTCCCTGCCCCGAAGGGTCGGCCACGCGACGACAAGAGCCGTAACAAGAGGCACGAGGACCGTCCAGATCACGCCCGTCGACAGCTCGCCCTCGGGCGCCGCGGGCACGACGACCGAGCCTCCGGGGCCCCGCCCCGACAGCACGAGCATCGTGGCCATGGCGCCCAGCCCGCCGGCCAGCGCGGCCCATCGGTCGGACGTCAGCAGGCGCATCGCGACGAGGAGCGCGGCGACGCCGACGCCCGCCACGACGAGGCCGATCGGCAGCACGCCCCAGCGCGCGGCCTGGCCGATCGTGCCGGCGACGCCGTACACGGCGCCGATCACGAACGCAACGATTCGAGCGGCAAGGTTCGAGAGTCGGCTCACCACGCAAGTCTACGAGCGTGCCGAAATCGTTACTCGCGTGAGACGGAATATCAGTTACAGTGGTCCCCAGTTCCACCCCTGCACGACGGGGGTGAGCCGGTGCCGACGATGTCGTCGACACCCGTTCATGTCACAGCGCCGTGACCGGAGGGAAGCCATGACGCTGGCCGTACACAATGTCGAAGTCGTCTACGAAGACGTGATGCTCGTCGTGAAAGGCGCGAGCATCCGCGTGCCGCGCGACGGGATCGTCGCACTGCTCGGAGCGAACGGGGCCGGGAAGACCTCGCTGCTGCGCGCCATGACGGGCCTGCTCGACGTGCACCGAGGACGCATCTCGCGCGGGCACATCTCGATCGACGACGCCCCGCTCGACACGCGCCGCGCCGCCGACGTCGTGCGCGCGGGAGTGAGTCAGGTGATGGAGGGACGCCGGGTCTTCGTCGAGTTCACCGTCGAGGAGAACCTGCGCGTCGGCGCCTACACGCGCCCGACCGCCGCCAACGCCGAGAAGCTCGAGCGCATCTACGCGATGTTCCCGATCCTGAAGGAGCGGCGCGGGCAGCGTGCCGGATACCTCTCGGGCGGCGAGCAGCAGATGCTGGCGATCGGCCGTGCTCTCATGGCCGAGCCGCGGTACATCCTGCTCGACGAGCCCAGCCTGGGCCTGGCCCCGCAGGTGGTCGAGCGCATCCGCGACCTCATCGTCGAGATCCGCAGAAGCGGCACGGGCGTGCTGCTCGTCGAGCAGAACGCCGCCATGGCGCTGTCGATCGCCGATCACGGATACGTGATGGAGAACGGCAAGATCGTCATGGACGCCCCGGCCCAGGCCCTGCGCGACGACGACGACATCCGCGAGTTCTATCTCGGCACCGGCGCGTCGGTCGCCAGCCTGAGAGACGTCAAGCACTACAAGCGACGGAAGAGGTGGCTGTCGTGACGCTGCTGGACGCCCAGGGCCTCACGCTGCGCTTCGGCGGCGCGACCACCCTGAACGGCGTGTCGTTCGACGTGCGGCACGGCGAGCTGTTCGCGATCATCGGCCCGAACGGCGCGGGCAAGACGTCGACGTTCAACTGCATCTCGGGCGTCTACCGCCCGCAGGAGGGCGCCCTCACGCTCGAGGGCGAGTCGCTGCTCGGACAGGCGCCCGACGAGATCGCGCGCCGCGGCGTCGCCCGCACGTTCCAGAACGTCGAGCTGTTCGACAACCTGACCGTGCTCGACAACCTGCTGCTGGGACGTCACCAGAAGACGTCGTACTCGTGGCCCGAGGGACTGTGGTGGTTCGGCCGCGCGCGCCGGCAGGAGCTCGCGGCGCGCCGCCACGTGGAGGACCTCATCGACTTCCTCGGGCTGGCCCCGTACCGTCGCATGCCGGTCGGCATCCTTCCGTACGGCATCAAGAAGCGCATCGAGCTCGGCCGCGCCCTCGCGATGGAGCCCAGGCTGCTGCTGCTCGACGAGCCCGTCGCGGGCATGAACTCGGAGGAGACCGAGGACATGGCGCGGTTCATCCTCGACATCCGCGGCGAGCTGGGCACCTCGATGATCATGGTCGAGCACGACATGCGCCTCGTCATGGACCTCGCCGATCGCATCATGGTGATCGACTTCGGCAAGCGCATCGCGCTGGGGACGCCCGACGAGGTGCAGCGCGACCCCGCGGTGATCGCCGCCTATCTCGGCGGCGCGACCGAGACGATGGCCCATCAGGTGATCGACGGCGCCGACGCCCTCGCGGACGACGGCCCGGCGCAGGGAGGCCCGGCATGACCGAGACGACGTACCTGATCCGGATGCTGCGGACCTCGGCCGCCGAGGTCGGCGACCGCACGGCGCTGCGCGTGAAGCAGTCGGGGGTGTGGCGCGACATCACCTGGCGCGCCTACCTCGACGCGGTCGAGCGCATCGCCTTCGGCCTCGCCGCCCTCGGCGTGACGCCGGGCGACCGCGTCGCGATCCAGTCGGAGAACCGGCCCGAATGGCTGTTCTGCGACCAGGCGAGCAATGCGCTGCGCGCCGCGATCGTCGGCTTCTATCCGACGAACCCGACGGCGGAGATCGTGTACCTGCTGCAGGACAGCGGCGCGCGCGTGCTCATCGCCGAGGACCAGGAACAGGTCGACAAGGCGCTCGAGGCCGAGCCGCACGCCCCCGGGCTGCAGTGGATCGTGGCGCTCGACAGCCGCGGCACGTCGGGCTACGACCACCCGAAGCTGCTCACGATCGACGAGCTCATCGCACGGGGCGACGCGCACCGCGCGGCCCACCCCGCGCTGCTCGACGAGATCGACGCGGAGCGCTCCCCCGACGACATCGTCACGCTCATCTACACCTCGGGGACGACCGGTCCGCCGAAGGGCGTCATGCTGAGCGCGGGCAACGTCTCGTTCTCGTCGTCGATCCTGACGCTCGACGACGGGCTGCTGGGCGCGAAGCCCGGTCCCGACGACGTGCTGCTGTCGTACCTGCCGCTCTCGCACGTCGTGGAGCGCGGCATCTCGATCTGGGCCAACATCGCGGCGCGCACGGTCGTGCACTTCGCCGAGTCGATCGAGACGGTCACGGCCGACCTCGCCGACGTGCAGCCCACGATCCTGTTCGCCGTGCCGCGCATCTGGGAGAAGATCCAGGCGACCGTCGCGATCAAGATGGCGGGGGCCTCCCCCGCCAAGCGCGCCGTCTACCGGGTCGGCGCGAAGTGGAGCGCGACGATCGCACGCGAGCGCATCGACAACGCCGGCGGCTTCACGCCCAAGGCCCGCGCGCTCTACGCGCTCGGATACCTGCCGGTCTACCGCCCGCTGCGCAAGCGCCTGGGCCTGCTCAAGGTGCAGCACGCGATCTCGGGCGCCGCCCCGATCGCCCCCGAGGTGCTCTCGTTCTTCGTCGGCATCGGCGTGCCGCTGTACGAGGCCTACGGCATGACCGAGAACGCCGCGATCGCGACGACCAACCGCCGCGGGCGCATGCGGCTCGGCACGGTCGGCGAGCCGCAGCCGCAGGTCGAGGTCGCCCTGGCCGAGGGCACGGGAGAGGTGCTCACCCGGCATCCGGCGAACTTCGTCGGCTACTGGAACCGGCCCGAGGCGACGGCGGAGACGATCGACGCCGACGGCTGGCTGCACACCGGCGACGTCGGCGAGTGGGTCGACGGCACGCACCTGCGCATCATCGACCGCATCAAGGACATCATCATCACCGCGGGCGGCAAGAACATCTCGCCGAGCGAGATCGAGAACGCGCTGAAGGCCTCGCCGTACGTCAAGGAGGCGGTCGTCATCGGCGACAAGCGCCCGTACCTCACGGCGCTCATCGGGATCGAGTACGACACCGTGGCCGACTGGGCGGCACGACGCCGCATCGAGTTCACGACGTATCGCGACCTCTCCACGAAGCCCGAGGTGATCGACCTCGTGGGCGGCGTCGTGCGCGACGTCAACACGCGGTTCGCGCGCGTCGAGAGCATCCGCAAGTTCCGCATGCTCACGAAGGAGCTCGATCACGAGGACGGCGAGCTGACGGCCACGCAGAAGCTCAAGCGCCAGGCGTTCGCGAAGACGGTGCCGCATCTCATCGACGACATGTACGCCGGCTCCGACGCGTACCCCGGCGCCGACCTCGGGAGGAACGGATGAACACGCTGCTGTCCTCGATCGCCAACGGCCTCGGCCAGGGCGGCGTCTACGCGCTCATCGCCGTGAGCTTCGTCATCATCTACCGCGCCACGGGCGTGCTGAACTTCGCCCAGCCGGCGCTCATGATCCTCGGGGCCTTCGCGACGAGCGTCTTCGCGACGCAGATCGGGCTGCCGTTCTGGGCCGCGGTCGTGGTCGCCATGCTCGTGCTCGCGGCGCTGTCGGTCGCGGTCGAGCGCGTCGCCATCCGGCCGATGGTCGGCCGCCCGCCGTTCTCGGCCGCGATCGTCACGGTGGGCCTGTTCATCGTGCTGCTCGTGCTGGCGTTCCGGCTGTTCGACTCCAACCCCCGCACGGTCGGCGACCCGTGGCAGCTGAAGACGCTGTGCCTCGGCGGCGAGGTGAGGGAGTCGTTCGGCGTCGTGAGCTGCACGGGCGGCGTGCAGATCTACGAGAACGCGGTCGCGCGCGTCGTCATCGCCCTCGCGGTCATCGGGCTGCTCGGCTGGTGGCTCGCGCGCTCGAAGGTCGGCCTCGCGATGCGGGCGACCTCGCTCGACCAGGAGACCTCGCTCGCGCAGGGCATCAACGTCGGCCGCATGTTCTCGGTCTCGTGGGCCATCGGGGGCGCGCTCGTCGGGCTCGCGGGCGCCCTGCTCGCGGCGAACGGCTCGGTCATCCAGGCCACCGACGCGTTCTTCGCCCTCGTCGCGCTGCCCGCGATCATCGTCGGCGGGCTCGACTCGCTCAAGGGCGCGGTCGTCGGCGGGTTCGTCGTGGGCCTCGCCATGGCCCTCACGAAGACCTATCAGCCCACGATGGCGCCGTGGCTCGGCAACAACGTCGAGAACGTCGTCCCCTATCTGATCATGATCGTGGTGCTGCTGATCCGGCCCTTCGGCCTGTTCGGCACCAAGGAGGTGCAGCGCGTATGACCATCGCAGAGAAGCGCACGACAGACGTGGCCTCGAGGCGGCTGACCGGCAGGTCGCAGGCGCTCGACGTCGAGGGCGCGCGCGGCGTCGTCTCGTCGCGGGTGCGCCGGGGACGCTCCCGCCTCTACACGAGCTACGCGGCCGAGCAGCGGATCTGGAACACCCCCGCCAAGCTGTGGTGGACCGTCGGCCTCGTCGTGCTCGTCGTCGCCGCGCCCTTCCTCGTGGCCGCCGACCTCGTCTACCTGCTCACGATGGCGATGGTCTACGCGATCGGGGGCATCGGGCTCAACCTGCTCACGGGGTATGCGGGCCAGGTGTCGCTGGGCCACGCGTTCTTCCTCGGCCTCGGGGCCTACACCGGCGCCGTCTTCGGCGGCACGCCCGGCACGACGACGTGGGGGCTCGGCCTCGACCTCGCGATCGTGCTGCCGCTCGCGGCGATCATCCCGGGGATCGTGGGCCTCATCGTCGCCCCGCTGGCGACCCGCGTGCGGGGCCTGTACCTGGCGATCCTCACGCTCGGCCTGCTGATCCTCGGCGAGCACCTGTTCAAGGTCATGGTGCCGGTCACGGGCGGGCAGGGCGTGGGACGCGGCGTCGCGCAGCGCACGCTCTTCGGCGTGGACCTCACCAAGACCTATGCGATCGGGCCGCTGCACATCGCCCCGCACGTCTCGTTCATGCTGCTGAGCCTCGTGCTGCTCGTCGTGCTCGCGATCGCCGCGCGCAACCTCGTGCGCGGCCGCTACGGCCGGGCGTTCGCCGCGGTGCGCGACCGCGACATCGCCGCCGAGGTCATGGGCGTCAACCTGCTGCGCACCAAGACGCTCGCCTTCGCGCTGTCGTCGGCCTACGCGGGCATCGCCGGCGCGCTGTTCGCGATGCTCATCGGCCGCGTGGCGCCCGAGACCTGGAACCTGTTCCTGTCGATCGACTTCCTGGCGGTCGTCGTGATCGGCGGCATCGCGACGATCTCGGGAACGCTCATCGGCGCCTGCTTCGTCGTGCTGCTGCCGCGCCTGCTCGAGGAGCTCACCCACGTCATCCCGTGGATCAGCGTCTCCAGCGGCGGCCTCATCAACGTCTTCCAGCTGCAGACCATCATCTTCGGCGTGCTGATCATCCTGTTCATCACGCTCGAGCCGCGAGGGCTCTACGGCCTGTGGGTGCGCGTGCGCAACTACTTCACGGCCTGGCCGTTCTCGTACTGACACAACTGAACACCCTTTGCCGCATCACACATCACCAAGGAGCACAGCATGACACTGCGTCGACGTGGCCGCATGGCACTTGCCCTCTCGGCCGCCGGCCTTCTGGCCCTGACCGCCTGCACAGCGGTCGACGACACGCCCGCCGCGACCGATGCGCCGCCGCCGAGCGACGACGGGACGATCAAGACGGGTCAGGGCGTGACCGCCGAGCCGTGCCCCGACGCCGTCAACACCGACAACGGATGCATCTACCTGGGCGTCCTCTCCGACCTCACCGAGGGTCCGTTCGCGGCGCTGGCCGTGCCGATCACCGACGGGCAGCGCGCCTTCTGGCAGAAGGTGAACGAGGAGGGCGGCATCGGCGGCTACGACATCGACATCGACACCTACACGCGCGACACGAAGTACCAGCCGGCCGAGCACGCCGCCCAGTACCAGCAGATCGCCGGCAACATCGCCGGCATCGCGCAGACGCTCGGCACCGTCAACACCGAGTCGGTGCTCGACGACATGGTCAGCCGCAGCCTCGTCGCCGTCCCCACCACGTGGTGGTCGGGCTTCGCCTTCGACGAGAACGACTCCGGCATCGTCTTGGAGACCGGCTACTCGTACTGCACCGAGGCGATCGTGGGCCTCGACTGGTTCGCCGAGAACAAGTCGGCTCCCGCGACGGTGCAGGCCGTCGGCTATCCGGGCGACTACGGCGGCGACTCGGCCGAGGGCGTGCGCCGCTGGGCCGAGGTGAACGGGGCGACGGCGCTCGACGCCATCGGCACGGGCCCCAACCAGGTCGTGGGCAACCAGGACCAGGTGGTCGCGGCCGTCCTGGCCGGCAGCCCGGACGTCGTCGTGCTCGCCGTCGGTCCCGCCGAGACCGCCGAGATCGTCGGCAAGCTCGCCGCGAGCGGCTTCCAGGGTCGCTTCCTCGGCGCACTGCCGACGTGGAACGGCGCGCTGCTGCAGTCGGCGGCCGCTCCCGCCCTGACCGCGATGTACAACCACCTCACGCCCTACCAGAACTGGGACGGCACGAGCGCGGGCATGGACGCCATCAAGGAGTCGCTGGGCGGCACGCCGCCCGCCAACGCCGGGTACATCATCGGCTGGACGATCGGCTACCCGTTCAAGGCGGCGATCGAGGCGGCCGCCGCCGCGGGCGACCTGACGCCCGAGGGGCTGCGCGCCGTCGTCGACGGCCTCGAGGTCGACTTCGAGGGCCTCGCGCCGGCGCACGTCTACGGCGGCGACCCGCAGGAGCACGCGCAGCAGACCGCCAACGTCGGCGAGCCGAGCGCGGAGGTCGAGCTCGGCCTCAAGACGATCGCGAACGACTACGCGGGGTCGACGTTCGACAAGACCGACTACTCGGCGGCGTGCGTCGCGACGAGCTGATCCGAGACGAGAGGCGGGGGATGCCGTCGCGGCATCCCCCGCCTCTCCCCTGCGCCGGTGTCGGTGCTGGTCAGCGCGTGGTGATGTCGGTCACCGTGCCGCGATCGAGGCGCAGCCGACGCCGTGCGCGACGCGCGACCGCCGAATCGTGCGTCACGACGACGAGGGTGAGCCCCTCGGCGTTCAGCTCCTCGAGCACCGCGAGGATCTCGTCGCGCATCGACTCGTCGAGATTGCCCGTGGGCTCGTCGGCCAGCAGCACGCGGGGGTGGCCCGCGATCGCCCGAGCGATCGCGACGCGCTGCTGCTGACCGCCCGAGAGCTCGCCCGGCCGATGGTCCGCACGATCGGCGAGGCCCACGCGCCGCAGCGCATCGCTCACCCGCTGAGACCGCTCGGCACGGGCCAGCCGCAGCGGTTCGAGGCCCATGTCGACGTTCTCGGCCGCCGTGAGCGTGGGGATCAGGTTGAACGCCTGGAACACGAACCCCACGTCGGTGGCACGCACGCGCTGGAGCCGCGCGGGAGACGCCGCGGCCAGATCGACGTCGCCCAGCGATACCTCACCGGAGGTCGGGGTGTCGAGGGCGCCCAGCAGCTGCAGAAGCGTCGACTTCCCTCCCCCTGTGGGGCCCTGGATCGTCACGAAGTCGCCCTCGGCGATCTGCAGGTCGACGCCCTTGAGGGCCGTCACCTCGCGATCGCGCTGCCGGTAGGTCTTGGTCACGCCGGTGAGGCGGTAGGCGGCCGGGGCGATGACCGCCTCGGCCTGTGCGGTGATGCTCATGCGTGTTCTCGTCTCTGTCGTTGCGGATCGGATCAGGCGACGGCGCGAAGCGCCTCGGCGGGACGGAGCCGGGCGGCGCGCCAGCCGCCGAGGGCGCCCGCGACCAGGCCCGCGGCGACCGCCAGTGCCACCGCGGTGAGAATGATCCCGGGCGACAGCGGCGCGGAGAGCACGATGTCGCTCGCGGCCTGGGCCGATCCGGCGCCGAACCCGGGACGGTCCGCCCCTCCCATCCCGCCCATTCCGCCGGCGGCGCCTTCGGGCCCGGCCGCCGACCCGGCGGCGACGGAGACCGTCGGCGAGACGAGGTTCACGGCCCAGACCGCGCCGAGCCCCAGCAGCACGCCCGCCACACCGCCGAGAAGCGCCTGCACGACCGATTCGCCGGCGACCTGACCGACCACCCGGCCGTTCGACCAGCCGATCGCCTTCAACGTTCCCAGCTCACGTGTCCGGCGAGACACGCCGGAGAGGGTGAAGAGCACGGCGAGAGCGACCGCGACGCCGAGCACCACGACCGAGAGCCACGTGCCGAGGCTCGAGATCAGCGATGACGCGCTGGCCAGCGAGCCGGACACGGTGCCGGCGAGCTGCGACTGGGAGCTCACGGTGGCATCGGGCAGCGCGTCCTGCAGCGCCGACTGCACCCCGTCGATGGCGTTGGCCGAGTCTGCCTGCACGTAGACGGTCGACACCACGGCACCCACGCCCGACAGCTCCTGCGCGACGTCGAGGGGGACGTAGACGTCGGCGGCGGTGTCGGCCTCGTCCGAGGCCGACGAGACGACGCCGACGACGTCGAACGGCTCGCCGCCGAGGTCGATGGTGTCGCCGACGGCGAGCGAGGCCGAGTTGGCGTATGTCGCGTCGAGCACCGCGACGCGCGAGCCGGCGTCGGTGTCCGCCAGGGCCCGTCCCTCCTGGAGCGACGTCGCGGTCAGGGGTCCCACGGCGGCCTCCCCCGGCTCGACACCGAGCACGTCGAACGAGTCGATGCCGAAGGAGTCGCCGCCGAAGCCGCCGCCGCCCTGCTGCGGCAGCTGTCCCTGCTGCGGCGCGGCGTCGGGCGTTGTCTCCTCTCCCGACGGCATCTGCGGCAGCTCTCCCGAGAAGGTCATGTTCGTGAGGCTCAGCGCGCCCGTCGCCGCGGCCACGCCGTCGATCGCGGCAGCCGCGTCCACCGCAGCGGCATCGAGAGTGCCGCGCCCGAAGCCTGTCGTCAGCCGCGACTGGCTCAGCGCCGTCGTACCGTCCTCACGCTGCTCTCCGCCGCCCTCGCCGAACTCGAACTGCGGTCCCGCCGCGCCCCCGCGCTGGCCCGGCTCCGCCTGCGCGCCCGTGATGGTCAGGTCGGTGCCGACGCCGTACACCGACTGCAGGGCCGCTGCCTGTGCATCGCGCACCCCGGCCGACAGCGCGTTGACGACGACGACGAGCGCGATCGCGATCGTCAGGCCTGCGGCGACGATCGCCGTCTGTCTCGCGCGCCCCGCCAGCTCGCGACGCAGATAGATCCAGTACATGGACGTTCCTTCCCGGTGCTTCGGAGCACGCCGACGTGAGAATGTCAACCTCAGCTGGGCCCAGGGCGGCAATCTAAACGGGACCCACCCTGTGGTTTCTGGTCTTGGTTCCGGGCCCCGGTAGTATCTCGTTCATGAACTTCAACCGTTCCGCTTGGTGGTGGCTGCGATAGCAGCCGGTTGAAGTATGTTCACGGGCTGCACGGCAGCTCGTGGAACGGCCCGAGTACTCCGTGTAGCTCCCAATCATCGGGAGACACAAATGGAGTCCTTCATCGCAACCGCGCAACGCTCGGCAGAGGTCGCGGTCCTCGTGGCCGAGCACCCCGAGCACTTTCGAGTCCTCACGGGTGAGCGGCCGACTGGGCCGCTGCATCTGGGCCACTACTTTGGCACCATCAGGGAACGGGTGCGTCTCCAGCAGGCTGGCGTCGAGATGTTCCTCGTGCTCGCGGACTATCAGGTCATCACCGACCGAGACACGATGGCTCACGTTCGCGAGAACGTCTATAGCGCTGTGCTCGACTATCTCGCCGCGGGCATCGACCCGGAACGGACGACCATTTTCACCCACTCGTCGGTGCCGGCGCTGAATCAGTTGATGCTGCCGTTCCTGAGCTTGGTCACCGAGGCGGAACTGCATCGTAATCCGACCGTCAAAGCGGAACTCGCGGCGTCCGGGCGCGCGTTGAGCGGGTTGCTCTTGACCTATCCGGTGCACCAGGCGGCCGACATTCTGTTCTGCAAAGGCAATCTCGTGCCCGTCGGCAAGGACAACCTCCCGCATGTGGAGATGACTCGCGTGATCGCTCGACGGTTCAACGAGCGCTATGGGGATGTCTTCCCGGTTCCGGATGCGTTGATCACGTCGACGCCGGAGGTTCCGGGCTTGGACGGTCGGAAGATGTCGAAGAGCTACGGGAACGCGATCGCGTTATCTATGACACCGGACGAGACAGTTGCGGTGATTCGTCAGACTCGGACCGATCAGGACCGGCGGATCAGTTTCGATCCCGAGGACAGGCCTGGTGTTTCGGCGCTGTTGTCGACGGCCGCGCTGTGCCGCGGTGTCGAGCCAGCCGAGTTAGCCGACGAGATCGGTGATGGCGGCAGCAGCGCCCTGAAAGCCATGACGGCGACAGCCGTGAACGACTTCTTGGAACCGTTGCGCGTGAGGCGGCAAGCCTTCGCCAAAGACGAGGATCTCGTGCGGGCGATTCTTCGCCACGGCAATGAGGCTGCGAACACTTCGGCGGAGTCAACACTGGCCCAGGTGCGCGAAGCAATGGGGACGATCTACTAGGACCTCGGTCAGACCTGGTCAGTGAGTCGGCGGGTGTGGGCGAGGCGATAGGAGTCGGTGCCGGTTTCGATGATGCTGCCACCGAACGTGAGTCGGTCGACGATCGCAGCGCAGAGCCTCGGGTCGGTGAAGGTCCTCGTCCATCCGGAGAACGATTCGTTGGAGGCTATCGCGACGGAGTTCTTCTCTTCGCGTTCGGTGAGGACCTGGAACAGGAGCTCGGCTCCGCGGCGGTCGAGTTCCATGTAGCCGAGTTCATCGATGCAGAGCAAGTCGACGCGGCCGTAGCGAGCGATGGTGCGGGCGAGCTGCTTCTCGTCGGCGGCTTCGACGAGTTCGTTGACGAGTTTCGTCGCGAGCGTGTATTTGACCCGATAGCCCTTCTCTGCAGCCGCGGTTCCCAGACCGATCAGTAGATGCGATTTCCCGGTACCGGAGTCGCCGATGAGGCAGAGCGGTTCGCCTTTGCGGATCCAGTCACCGGTAGCGAGTTGGTGGATCGTGGCCGGGTTGATGTTCGGGTTCGCGTCGAAATCGAAGTCACCGAGCCACTTGCTCCGCGGGAAGCCAGCCGCAGACACGCGCCGAATCGAGGAGCGCCGATCGCGATCATCGCACTCCGCGAGCAGTAGCTCTGCCAGGAACCCTTGGTAGGACAGCTGCTCTCGGTTCGCGGTCACCAGGGCCTCGTCAACGACGGCGCGGACAGTCGGGAGCCGGAGACGCCGGCAGGCCTGATCGACAGCCGCGATCGCTGCTTCTTCGGTGAGCCCGCGTCTCCGGCGCAGCGTCGTCGTGACGGTGGTGGGTTTCGTGGTCATGTTCCCGTGGTTCCTTCCCGATCAATCGCTTCGTCCGTGAGCGTCGGGCGTGCCCGACGTTCCAAGAGTTCGTCGTAGCCGGCGACACTCGGCAGTGGTCTCGTGTCGGCCGGGAGACCTGCGATCACCGCGGCCGGATCAGCGAGACGGCGTTGGGTGAGACTGACAACTCGTTGCTCGCGGCCAGACGCGAGTTCACGGAGATGACCATGCAGGCCAGGCCCACCCGTCGAAGTTTGTCTGCGGGCTTCGACAGCGACGACATCGGCGGTGACTGCCCCGACTTGGAGTGCTGCGTGGATGCCGGCGATCACTTCCTCTGCGGGCATGCTCCGGTGCAGAAGCAGAACATCAATGAGGGCTCGCGTGCCGACGGCATCACCATCGGTCTTGCGGGCGGCCGCCCAGAACGCATCGTGGGCAGCCGTAAACACTCCGGCCTCCCGCGCCCTCGCTAAGGCGGTGGCTCCCGGGAGCGCTCCGGGCTTCTGACGCAACACCTCGAGGTAATGGTCGAGGACGACTGATTGTCCGCCGCGCGCGACAACTCGCTCATGGCGGGCAACTTCCTGGTGCCCGTCGAAAACGACGACCACGGACGCGCGTAATGAGACGCGGACGTTCCGGCCGATCAGATGGGCGGGGACGGAGTACTTCGCCATCCGAACCGTGATCAGACTCGACCTGTCGACCCGCGGATGCAGCGTCAGGCCTGGATCGAATCGCTCATACGGCAGCGGCGACAGCAGTGCCTGTTCGACGGCGAAGTCCTGGCCGACTGTGCGAATCCGCGACGCGATCCGCCGCCTGTCATCCGCCGCGTCCCAGGCGCGGATTCTCGCGTTGAGTTCTGCGAGGGAATCGACAACCGGCATGGGTGTCAAATGTGTTCGCCGGAACCGCCCGACCTCACCCTCAACGCCGCCCTTCTCATGTGCGCCCGTGATACCGGGTTGGCAGTAGAACGAATCGAACCCGTAGTGGGAGCGGAACAGCACCCACCGCTCGTTCTCGATCCGGCCGCGCCCGTTGCCATAGAGCACCGCCTGGACTGCCGATGTCAGATTGTCGTAACGGATATGCCGGGTCGGGATGCCGCCAATCTCTTCGAACGCATCAATGTGGCCCTCGAGGAATGCTTCCTGCGACTGAGTCGAATAAACCCGGTGGATCGCCTTCCCCGAGTGAGAGAGCCGGAACACGAACATGTGGCACTTCGTCTTCACCCCAGCTAGCACCACCCACACCTCGCCGAAATCGACCTCAGCCTCCGCACCTGGCTGGTGGTCTTGAGGGATGAAGACCTCCACCCGCCGGCCCGCGACCGCGTCGATCTCGGGCCGGCGAAAGCGGACGTAGTTACGAACAGTCGAATACGACAATTCAGTCGCTCCGTGCTCCTCAATAAGACGATCCAGTACCCGGGTCGCGGTGTGGCGCTGCTTCCTTGGTGCCGTCAGATCCTCCCGCAGCATCGCGTCGATCGCGGGCTTGAACCGGTCAAGCCTCGGCGCCGACCTCACCCGCGTCTTCTTCGGCGGCGGTTCCGGCGAAGCCAACGCCTGCCGCACCGTCGCTCGCCCAACGTGATGACGGCGCGCAAGCTCTCTGATCGAGAGCTCCTCCACCCGCGCATCACGCCGAATCGCCGCGAACACATCCACCCGAGATCCCATCCCAAACCTCCACCATCAGCATCCGGAACAACAGTTCCGTCAACGGTGGAGGTGGACTCGGCTCAGGCTGCCGTGGACACCCCGTCAAGCAGCAAGTGGTCTCCGCTTAGATTGCCCTGGTGGGTCCGACTTACGCTGCCATAGTCACCGACGAGCCGACCATAGAGAGCACGGCTAAGCGCGCGTTCTGCGCGACTGATGAACGCGCTATGGACGGTCTCCGTTCCCCTCCCGGGCCAAGGCGGTCCGCAGGCCGGCTCAGGCCGCGACGCCCCACAGTCGCAGCAGCGCCGCGACGGCGGCCGCGGCGACGACCACGACGAGGAACGGCGCCCGCATCATGAGCAGTCCCGCGGCCACGAGCACGGCGGGCACGCGGGCGTCGACGATCACCGCCTGGCCCGCGCCGAGGGTCTGCACGGCGACGAGCGCGGAGAGCAGGGCGACCGTGAGCAGATCGGTGATGCGCGCGGGCGTCGGGGCGTCGAACCAGCGCGGCGGGACGAGGTAGCCGATCGCCTTGAGCGCGACGCAGACGATCGAGGCGATCATGGTCGCCGTCCACAGCGTCACGGCGTGCGCTCCCGGGGTGCGAGCCAGTTGGCGGCGCCGACGACGACCGCGACGAGCGCGGCGACGATGACCGGCAGGCCGGGCATCAGCACGGGCGTGAGCGCGGTCGCGACGACCGCCGCGCCGACGCCCACGGCGATCGCCTGACGCTGTCTCAGCCGCGGCCACAGCAGGGCGAGGAACGCGGCGGCGGCAGCGGCGTCGAGCCCGTAGGCGCGCACGTCGCCGAGCACGTCGCCGAGCAGGGCGCCGGCGAGCGTCGTCAGGTTCCACCCGACGTAGATGCCGATGCCGGTGATCCAGAAGCCCGCGCGTCGCGCGGCCGGCGTGGTCTGCGCGAGCGAGACCGCCGTCGACTCGTCGATCGTGAACTGGGCGGCCGCGGCGCGCTGCAGTGGCCCGCCGATCACGGGCGCCATGCGGATGGCGTAGGCGACGTTGCGCACGCCGAGCAGCGCCGCCGACGCGATCGCGGCGGGCGCGGCGGCCAGTCCCCCGGCGCCGATGACGCCGACGAAGGCGAACTGCGAGCCGCCCGTGAACATGACGAGGCTCAGCACGCAGGTCTGCCACACGTCGAGGCCCGACGCCACGGCCAGCGCGCCGAACGACACGCCGTAGGCGCTCGTCGCGATCGCCACGCCGAGGCCCTCGCGGCGCGCGAGGCGCACCTCGGCCGGTGTCCGCCCGTCCGGCCGGTCAGATGAACGCATGGTCATTATTCTGAACGTTCGCGGCACCGTTCGTCAAACGGAACAGTCGGATGAAATGATGAACGGCATGGAACCGCTCGGCACGCGCATCGCCACCGCCCTCCGCCGCGAACGCGAGGGCGCGGGGCTCTCGGTGTCGGAGCTCGCGCGGCGCGCCGGCGTCTCGAAGGCCACGGTCTCGCAGCTGGAGGCCGGCTCGGGCAATCCGAGCGTCGAGACACTGTGGGCGCTCGGCACCGCCCTCGGCGTGCCGTTCTCGGTCTTCGTGCACGACGAGGCTCCCCCACTGACGCTCGTGCGCATCGGCGACGCGCGGCGCATCCTGTCGGCATCCGCGCCCTACGCCGCGTCGCTGCTGTCGGCCAGCCCGCCGAACGCGCGGCGCGACATCTACCTCATCCAGGCCGAGCCCGGCACCCCGAAGCCCTCGGATCCGCACGCGCGCGGCACGATCGAGCACGTCGTGCTCATCGCCGGCCGCGCCGTCGCCGGTCCCCGGGACGAGCCCGTGACGCTCGAGCCCGGCGACTACCTGAGCTACCCCGGCGACGCCCCGCACGTGTTCGAGGCCCTCGAGCCGCGGACCTCAGCCGTCCTCATCAGCGAGCTGCGCTGACCCATTCACTCCGTTCGACCGCGGTGAAGTGCGGGTGTGCGGATGCCGCACCCGCACTTCGCCGCGGTCGAACCGGGGATTGAGCGGGTGAGCAGGCCCTACGCGTTCGCGTCCTGGCGCTTCAGGCGGCTCGCGGCGCGGCCGCGCTCGGTCTGGTCGAGGATCACCTTGCGGATGCGCACCTTCTCGGGCGTCACCTCGACGCACTCGTCGTCGCGGGCGAACTCCAGCGACTCCTCCAGCGAGAGCTGACGCGGCGGAGTGAGACGCTCGAGCTCGTCGGCGGTCGACGAGCGCATGTTGGTGAGCTTCTTCTCCTTGGTGATGTTGACGTCCATGTCGTCGGCGCGCGTGTTCTCGCCCACGACCATGCCCTCGTACACCTCTTCGGTGGGCTGCACGAAGAACGACATGCGCTCCTGCAGCGCCATCATCGCGAACGGCGTCGCGACGCCGGCGCGGTCGGCGACGATCGAGCCGTTCTGGCGCGACTGGATCGCACCGGCCCAGTCGTCGTAGCCGTGCGAGATCGCGTTGGCGATGCCCGTGCCGCGCGTGATGGTGAGGAACTCGCTGCGGAAGCCGATGAGACCGCGCGAGGGCACGATGAACTCCATGCGCACCCACCCGGTGCCGTGGTTGGTCATCGTCTCCATGCGGCCCTTGCGCGCCGCCATGAGCTGCGTGATCGCGCCGAGGTGCTCCTCGGGCGCGTCGATCGTGAGGTGCTCGAAGGGCTCCTTGACCTTGCCGTCCTCGCCCTTGCGGGTGACCACCTGGGGCTTGCCGACGGTGAGCTCGAAGCCCTCGCGGCGCATGTTCTCGACGAGGATCGCGAGGGCCAGCTCGCCGCGGCCCTGCACCTCCCACGCGTCGGGACGGCCGATGTCGACGACCTTGAGCGACACGTTGCCGATGAGCTCGCGGTCGAGGCGGTCCTTCACCATGCGCGCCGTGAGCTTGTGCCCCTTGACCTTGCCCACGAGCGGCGACGTGTTCGTGCCGATCGTCATCGAGATGGCCGGGTCGTCGACCGTGATGGCCGGCAGCGCGCGCACGTCCTCGGGGTCGGCGATCGTCTCGCCGATCGTGATGTCCTCGATGCCGGCGATCGCGACGATGTCGCCGGGGCCGGCCGACTCGGCCGGGTAGCGCTCGAGCGCGCGCGTCTTCAGCAGCTCGGTGACGCGGGCGTTCGCGTGCGTGCCGTCGTGGCGCACCCACGCGACCGTCTGCCCCTTCTTGAGCGTGCCGTTGAACACGCGCAGCAGCGCGAGGCGGCCGAGGAAGGGCGACGAGTCGAGGTTCGTGACCCACGCCTGCAGCGGCGCCTCGTCGTCGTACGACGGCGCGGGCACGTGCTCCAGGATCGCGGCGAACAGCGGCTCGAGGTCGGCGTTGTCGGGAAGCTCGCCGTTCTCGGGCCGGTTGCGCGAGGCGGCGCCCGCGCGTCCCGAGGCGTAGACGACCGGCACGTCGAGCAGCGCGTCGACGTCGAGGTCGGGCACGTCGTCGACGAGGTCGCCCGCGAGGCCCAGCAGCAGGTCGTGCGCCTCCTCCTCGACCTCGGCGATGCGCGCGTCGGGTCGGTCGGTCTTGTTCACGAGCAGGATGACCGGCAGCTTCGCCTCCAGCGCCTTGCGCAGCACGAAGCGGGTCTGCGGCAGCGGCCCCTCGCTGGCGTCGACGAGCAGCACGACGCCGTCGACCATCGACAGGCCGCGCTCGACCTCGCCGCCGAAGTCGGCGTGGCCGGGCGTGTCGATGACGTTGATCGTCACGGGCACGTCGGTGTGGATGCCGTTGTAGGTGATCGCCGTGTTCTTGGCGAGGATCGTGATGCCCTTCTCACGCTCCAGGTCGTTGGAGTCCATCGCGCGCTCCTCGACGTGCGCGTGCTCTCCGAACGAGCCGGTCTGACGCAGCATCGCGTCGACGAGCGTCGTCTTGCCGTGGTCGACGTGGGCGACGATCGCGACGTTGCGGAGGTCCGGGCGAAGGGCATGCGCCATGAGGGTGTTCCAATGCAGAAGGGGATGCCGTCCCGAATCCGGGGGCGTTCTATTCTACAGACCGCGTCCTGTGCGCCTCCCGCGCGGCCCTCATCCGACCGTGAGCGCCGTCGCCGCCACGGTCAGGACGAGCAGGGCGACGCCGATCACGAGCGCGCGGAGGTCCCAGCTCGAGCGCACCGGGGCATCGCTCGGCGCGCTCTCGGCGCGGGCGTGCTCCAGCGCGTCGACGATCTCGTCGTGCCCGGAAGGCCGCGCGTCGGCGTCGGCCGACCGCGGGCTCTGCCGACGCGGGAAGGGCGCGCCCCAGCAGACCAGACGCCGCCCGTCGGCGAGCTCGAGCGCGACCTGCGGGCGCGCCACGATGCCCTCCACCCGGCCCCACGGCACCTCGTGGCGACGGAGCAGGTTCTGCACCACGATGCGCGACGGCTCCAGCCGGACGCAGGAATGATACTGCACGAGCCACAGCGCCCAGACGATCAGCGCGCCCGCCGCGCCCCACGAGAGCACGACGTCCCACGCGCCCCGCACGACGGCATCCGCCGTGAAGAAGACGACGAGGGCGACCGCGATCCAGAACGCCACCTGCGACGAGCCGGCGCGCAGCACGCGCGGCCGGGGCTCGCTGCCCGAAGAGCTCACGTCACCGGACCCCTCCGTCGGCCGCTCCCTCGCCCATCCCGGCTCCGAGCTGGATCGACGCGCCGGGGATGGCGTCGAGGAGGCGCCGCGTGTACTCCTGCTGCGGCGCGACGAAGATCTCGTCGACGGGCCCCTGCTCGACGACGCGTCCCTTCTCCATGACGCACACGAGGTCGGCGACGACGCGGACGACGGCGAGGTCGTGCGTGATGAACAGGTAGGTGAGGCCGAGCTCCGACTGCAGCTCGGCGAGCAGGGTGAGGATCTGGTCCTGCACCAGCACGTCGAGCGCCGAGACGGCCTCGTCGAGCACGACGATGTCGGGCTTGAGCGCGAGGGCGCGCGCGATCGCGACGCGCTGACGCTGGCCGCCGGAGAGCTCGTTCGGGTAGCGCGAGACGAGGTCGCGCGGCAGGGCGACCTGGTCGAGCAGCTCCAGCACCCGCGCGCGGCGCGACGCCGGGTCCCCCACCCTGTGGATGTGCAGGGGCTCGGAGATGAGGCTGCCGAGGTCGCGCAGCGGGTCGAGCGACCCGTACGGGTCCTGGAAGACCGGCTGCATGCGGCGGCGCAGGTCGAAGGTCTGCCGCGGCGACAGCTGAGAGATCTCCTGGCCGTCGATCGCGATCGAGCCCGAGGTGGGGTTCTCCAGCTTGAGCACCATCTTCGCGACCGTCGACTTGCCGCTGCCCGACTCGCCCACGAGCGCGAGCGTCTGACCCCGCGGGATCTCGAACGACACGCCGTCGGCCGCGCGGAACGGCGTGCTGCGCAGGCCGGCGCCGCCGCGGATCCGGTACTCCTTGACCAGCTCGCGCACGGCGACGACGGGGGGCTCGTCCGGCTCGGCCGCGACGACGGCCTCGCGCACGCGCACGGCACCGGCCTGGATGCGCTTCGAGGCGATGCTCGGCGCCGCCGCGACGAGACGCTGCGTGTACGGATGCTGCGGGTTGACGAGGATCTCACGGCTCGGACCCGACTCGACGACCTCGCCGTTCTTCATCACGACGAGGCGCTCGGCGCGCTCGGCGGCCAGGCCCAGGTCGTGCGTGATGAGCAGCACCGAGGTGCCCTTCTCGCGCGTCAGCGACGCCATGTGATCGAGGATGACGCGCTGCACCGTGACGTCGAGCGCCGAGGTCGGCTCGTCGGCGATGAGCAGCTTCGGGTCGGCGGCGAGGCCGATGCCGATGAGCGCGCGCTGGCGCATGCCGCCCGAGAACTGGTGCGGGAACTGGTGCATCCGCTTCGCGGCATCCGCGAGTCCCGCCTGCTGCAGCACCTCGATCGCGCGGCGCTCGACCTCTTTGCGCCCCGTCGCGATGCCGTTCGCGCGCACCGCCTCCTTCACCTGGAAGCCGATGCTCCACACCGGGTTGAGGTTCGACATCGGGTCCTGCGGCACGTAGCCGATGTCGCGGCCGCGGATCTGCTCCATCTGCGCACGGCGCAGCCCCGTCAGCTCGCGTCCCGCGAGCGTGATGGAGCCGCCCGTGACGCGACCCGTGCCGGGCAGCAGCTGCAGGATCGCCGTCGCGGTCGTGGACTTGCCCGACCCCGACTCGCCCACGATCGCCACGGTCTCGCCGGGGAAGATGTCGAGGCTGACGCCGTGCAGCACCTCGCGCGTGCCCGACTGGGTGTCGAAGCCGACGCGCAGATCGCGGATGGAGACCAGCGGGGTGTCGACGTGGTCGCTCATCGCTGCGCCCTCGCTCTCGGGTCGAGGGCGTCTCGGATGAGCTCGCCCAGCATGATGAAGGCCAGCACGGTCACGGTCAGCGCGATCGACGGCCAGATGAGCGCCATCGGCGCGACGCGGAGCGACGTCTGCGCCTGGCTGACGTCGTTGCCCCACGACATCGTCTCGCTGCCGAGCCCGACGCCGAGGAAGGCCAGCGTGGCCTCCGCGGTGATCGCCGCCGCGAGGCTCAGCGTGACAAGCACGAGCAGCGGCGCGATGGCGTTGGGGATCACGTGCACGAGCAGCGTGCGGAACCTCGAGAGGCCGAGCGCCTGCGAGGCCGTGACGTAGTCGGCCTGCCGCACGCGCAGCACCTCGGCGCGCACGACGCGCGCCGTGGACGCCCACGCGAAGCCTCCGATCGCGAGCGAGAGGGTGAAGACGTTGCGGTACTGGGAGAAGACGCTCATCACGACGACCGCGGCCAGGATGTAGGGGATCGAGAAGAAGATGTCGCCGACGCGCGAGAGCACCGAGTCGAGCCATCCGCCGTAGAAGCCGGCGAGCGATCCCATGACCAGGCCGATGACGCCGCCGATGAGCGCGGACAGCACGCCGACGGCGAGCGAGGTGCGGGTCCCCCACACGATGCGCGCCCAGATGTCGCAGCCCTGGAAGGTGAAGCCGAGCGGATGCCCGGGGGCGGGGCCGCCGTTGCTGTTCGCCAGCTGGCATCCGTTGTTCGGCGGGGTGTGCGTGAACAGCGTCGGCCACGCGGCCATCAGGAGGAGGACGAGGATGATGAGGAGCGAGATCCAGAACATCGGACGCTTGCGCAGGTCGCGCCACGCGTCGTTCCACAGGTTCGACGTCTTGTCGCTCACGCGCACCTGGTCGACCGTGACCGTCGCCTCCTCGACGGGTGCGACGTAGTGCTCCATACGGCTGGCGTTACTTGACATAGCGGATCCTCGGGTCGAGCAGACCGTACAGCAGGTCGACGAGAAGGTTGACGAGCACGTAGATGATGACGAAGACCGTCACGAACGACACGATCGTGGGGCCCTCGTGCGCGAGCGTCGCGCGGAACAGCGTGTTGCCGACGCCCGGGACGTTGAAGATCGCCTCGGTGACGGTCGCGCCCACGAGCAGGACGCCGAAGTTCGTCGCCGAGTTGGTGATCACCGGGATGAGCGAGTTGCGCAGCACGTGCACGGGGATCACGCGACGGCGCGGGAGCCCCTTGCTGTAGGCCGTGCGCACCCAGTCCTGGTTGAGCGTGTCGATGACCGAGCCGCGCATGAGGCGCATGCTCGTCGCGTACATGCTCACGCCGAGCACGATCGCCGGGAGCCACAGGTCGCCCCAGTCGTTGTTGCCCCCGACGGTGGGCTTGAACCAGCCGAGCTGGATCGCCAGGAAGTACTGCGCGAGGAAGGCGAGCACGAAGATCGGCACCGCGAGGAAGACCAGCGCCAGCATGAGCGACGCGTTGTCGAAGATCTTGCCCTTGCGCAGCGCCGAGATCGTGCCGATGACGATCGACAGGATGAACTCGATGGCGATCGCCATGATGCCCAGGCGCATCGTCACGGGCAGCGTGCGGGCCAGCACGTCGTTGACCGACTGCCCCGAGAAGGTGACGCCCATGTTGCCCTGGAAGATGCCGGCGAGGTAGTGGAAGTACTGCACGATGAAGGGCTCGTCGAGCAGGTACTGCGCGCGCAGCTTCTCGAGCAGCTGCGGGCTGGGCGTCTTGTCCCCGAACAACGCGAGAATCGGATCGCCGGGCATGGCGAAGACGAGGAAGTAGATGAGCAGGGTCGCCCCGAAGAAGACGGGTATGACCTGCAAGACGCGTTTGAGGATGTAGCCCAGCATTGCTCTCCCTCGGGCATGGACGGCGCGGCCGGATCGACCGCGGGCGAGTGCGGAAAGCCTACAAGCTTCGCGCGGTCAGAGCGACGAGCGAAGGCGTGGCGGCGCAGACGACGGGGCGGCGGCCGGTGTGGCCGCCGCCCCGCGTCCGATCACAGAGGTCAGTCCTTGGTGATCTCGTAGTACAGCGGAACCGAGTTCCAGCCGAAGGTGACGTTGTCGACGTTCTCCGAGAAGCCGCCGGTCACGTTCGAGTACCAGAGCGGGATCGCCGGGAGGTCCGTGAGCAAGATCTCCTGGGCCTTCGTGAAGTCGGCGTTCGCCGCGTCGATGTCGGTCGAGCCGGCACCCGAGGCGAGCAGCGCGTCGAACTCGGCGTTCGTGTAGTCGCCGTCGTTCGACGACGCGCCCGTGGCGTAGAGCGGCGCGAGGAAGTTGTACACCGCCGGGTAGTCGGCCTGCCAGCCGGTGCGGAACGCGGTCGCGATCACGCGGTCGTTGACGTCCTTGCGCAGACCGGCGAAGTCGACGTAGGGAGCGCCCGACGCCTCGATGCCGAGCGTGTTCTTCAGCTGGTTGGCGACCGCGTCGACCCACGGCTGGTGGCCGCCGTCGGAGTTGTACGCGATCTGGAACGAGCCCGACCACGGTGCGATCGCGTCGGCCTGGGCCCACAGCTTCTTCGCCTCGTCGGCGTTGTAGTCGAGCACCTCGGCGCCCGTGAGCGAGTCGGACCAGCCGCCGACGACGGGCGACGTGAAGTCGCTCGCGGGCGTGCGGGTGCCGCTGAAGATCGTGTCGGTGATCTCCGGGCGGTTGATCGCCATCGAGATCGCGGCGCGACGCAGGGCGCCCTCCTCACCGGCGAAGTGCTCGAGGCGCTCCGGGATGGTGAACGACTGGAACACGGCGGCGGGCTGGTTCACGGCGCGGTCGCCGAGGTCGGCCTCGAACGTGGCGAGCGACGACGGCGGGATGTTGTCGATGACGTCGACGTTGTTGCCGAGCAGGTCGGCGTAGGCGGCGTCGTACGAGGCGTAGAACGTGAACGTGACGCCGCCGTTCTGGGCCTGGCGGCCGCCCGTGTAGTCCTCGTTCTTGACGAGGTCGATCTGCACGTCGTGCTGCCACGCGCCCTCGCCGGCGAGCTTGTAGGGGCCGTTGCCGATGGGGTTCTCGCCGTAGGCGTCGATGTCCTCGAAGGCGACCTCGGGCAGCGGGTAGAACGCCGAGTAGCCCAGGCGGGTCGCGAAGTCGGCGGCCACGGGCTTGTTCAGGGCGATCGTGAAGGTGTGCTCGTCGACGACCACGAGACCGGTGAGGGGCGAGTCCTTCTCGGCCGAGAAGCCCTCGATGTCCTCGAACCACGACATGTTCTGCTGGGCGTTCGACAGCTGCGCGCCGAAGTCCCACGCCTTCACGAAGCTCTCGGCCGTGACCGGCGTGCCGTCGGTGAAGGTGTTGCCCTCGTTGAGGGTGATCGTCAGGTTGCTCTCGTCGTCGACCGCGATCTCCTTCGCCACGTCGTTGACGAGCTCGCCGTCGGCGTCGTAGTACGCGAGACCGGCGAAGATCGCGTCGAGGATGCGGCCGCCGCCGACCTCGTTGGTGTCGGCAGGGAGCAGGGGGTTCTCCGGCTCGGTGCCGTTGGCCAGGATGATGGCCGCCGACGTCTCGGGGCTGGTGCTGCCGTCGCCGGTGGACTCCGGCGAGCCGCTGCCGCCGCTGCAGCCCGCAAGGGCGAGGGTGCCCGCCGCGAGCAGCGCGAGCCCGGCAAGGGCGATCTTGTTGCGCTTCACAATTCCTCCTGTAAAGGGATGCCGCCGCACGCCTGGTGCGCGATGCGGCCAAAGTCCCAGCGTAGGCACTGCTATGCCGAATGCACCACATGGGATCGCCAACCGTTACAAAGCCTTGACTCGAGCGGCTCAGAATGTGGCATTCTGACAGCGTGACGCTCCTCCCCCGCGAGCCTTCCCGCACTCGGCTGTGGTGGGAGGTCTCGATCGTGCTGGCCCTCTCCGTGGGACGGTCGGCGCTGTACTCGGTGCTCTCGCTGGTGCAGGCGCTCACGCGCGATACGCCCCTCGGCGACCAGTCCACCGCGCTGAACCCGGGCGCGAACGCCGAGCAGTTCTGGGACGTGCTGTACCAGTTCCTGGGGATCCTGTTCGGCCTCGTGCCCGTCGCGCTCGCCCTGTACCTGCTGTGGGAGCCCGCGGCATCCGCGTTCCGTCGCATCGGCCTCGACCTCACGCGCGCCGGGCGCGATCTCGGCACGGGGCTCGCGCTCGTGCTCGTGATCGGCGTGCCGGGCCTCGGGCTCTACGCGGCCGGCCGGGCCCTGGGCGTCACGATGCGCGTCGACGCCGCGCCGCTCGACCCGTCGTGGTGGACGATCCCCCTGCTCGTGCTCGCGGCCGTGCGCGCCGGCCTGCTCGAGGAGGTCGTGATGGTCGGCTACCTGTTCGACCGGCTGCGCCGGCTCGGCTGGAGCACGTGGACCATCATCCTCTCCGCCGCCGCCCTGCGCGGCGCCTACCACGCCTACCAGGGCTTCGGCGCGATCGTCGGCAACATCGCGATGGGCATCGTCTTCGGCTGGGTCTACCAGCGCTGGGGCCGCGTCATGCCCCTCGTCGTCACCCACGTCGCGATCGACGTCATCGCCTTCGTCGGCTACCCCCTCGCCGCCGCCTGGTGGCCCGCCCTCTTCGCCTGACCGCGCGGGATATCGCCCACGTTCACAACGCCACGCCCCACGCATCCACCCGCCCATCCCACATCCCACATCGCGAGAGTGCATCTGGCGGCCGAGAGTGCGGTCCTAGCGCGCACTCTCGGCCGCCGGATGCACTCTCGGCCGCCGGATGCACTGTCGGGCGGGGCGGCAGGGGCGGTGGGCGAGTTGTTGTCCACAGGGCGGGGGTGTGGCGGACTGTCCACGGGTGTGGGGTGGATGCCGCATGCCGGGGCAGGGAAGAGTGCACGCTAGCGGGCATGCATATGCCATCGAGAACCGGCATCCTCTTCCGTCCGAGCCCGATCGCGCTCCTGCGACGTGACACGTTGCCCCACCCGGAGCGTGCCATAGCCCGCGGCGAAGCCGTCAAGGTGCGGCGCGGGGTGTTCGCCGAGCGGGAGGCGTGGCGCGCTCTCGCGCCGTGGGACCGGTATCTCGCGCGGGTGCACGCCGTGGCGCTCGACCATCCCGGCGCCGTCTTCTGCGACGAATCCGCCGCGGCGCTTCTCGGCGCCGCCGTCTTCGGCGATCCCCACGTCGTGCACGTGAGCGTTCCCGCCGGCGCGACCTCGCGGCAGTCCGGCGGCATCCGCACTCGTGTGCGCACCGAGACCGACGGCATCCTCTCGTCAGCCGGGATGACGGCGACGGATGCCGTCGTCACCGCCGTGACCCTCGCACGGCACCGCCACCCGGTCATCGGGCTCGCGGTCGCCGACTCGATCCTGCGGCTCGACCGCTCCCTCACGCGCGACATGCTGCGCGCGGAGAACGAGCATCGCGCCAGCGGCCGCGGACGGGCGTGCGCGCGCTGGGTGATCGATCGCGCGACCCCGCTCGCCGAGAGCCCGCTCGAGTCGGTGTCCCGCGCCGTCACGGAGTGGCTGGGGTTTCCCGATCCCGTTCTCCAGCGTGAGTTCGTCGCGACCGGCGGCACGACCGATCGCGGGGATCTCTGGTGGCCGCATCTGCGCCTCCTCGCGGAGGCCGACGGCGACGTCAAATACGACGGAACCCACGGCGATCCGCTCGAGGCGCTGCAGAAGCGGCGCACACGCGACATCCGCCTCCTCGCGGGCGAGGTGTCGAAGATCGCGCACTTCGGGTGGACGGAGGTCACGTTCGTGGACCCTTACCGCGCGCTCCTGCTCGGCCAGGGCCTGCAGACCGTGGCCCCGGAGAACACCGCCGCCCTCGCCGGCGTCAAACGCCTGCTCGCACCCCGCCGCCACGACACCTGAGCCCCTCCCCACCCAACCGCACCCCACAGCCGAAACCGCATCCCGCGGCCGAGAACGCATCTGGCGGCCGAAACCGCATCCCGTGGCCGAGAACGCGGCGACGAACCGCACTCTCGGCCGCCAGATGCATTCTCGCGGGGAGGCAGGCGGGAGCAGGAGGGAAGAGGCGCGTCAGACGGCGGCGAACGCCTCGGGCGGGGGGCAGGCGCAGACGAGGTTGCGGTCGCCGTAGGCGTTGTCGACGCGGCGCACGGGGGGCCAGTACTTGGCGCGCACCAGCGAGGGCACGGGGTACACGGCGACCTCCCGCGAATAGGCGTGGTCCCAGGCGTCCGAGACGGCGGCCGCCGCGGTGTGCGGGGCGTTCACGAGCGGATTGTCGTCGGCCGGCCACTCCCCCGCCTGCACGGCGAGCGCCTCGCGCCGGATCGAGATCATCGCCTCGATGAACCGCTCGACCTCGCCGAGGTCCTCCGACTCGGTGGGCTCGACCATCAGGGTCCCCGCGACCGGGAACGACATCGTCGGCGCGTGGAAGCCGTAGTCGATGAGCCGCTTGGCGACGTCGTCGACCGTGATCCCCGTCTCGTCCCGCAGGGGGCGGAGGTCGAGGATGCACTCGTGCGCGACCAGGCCGTCGTCGCCCGTGTAGAGCACCGGGTAGTGCGCGCCGAGGCGCCGGGCGATGTAGTTCGCCGAGAGCACCGCGGATGCCGTGGCGCGGGCGAGGCCGTCGGCGCCCATCATGCGCATGTACGCCCACGAGATGGACAGCACGCCCGCCGAGCCGTAGGGCGCGGCCGAGACCGGGCCGCCCGCGAAGACGTGCCCGCCCGCGTGCGCGTCGCGCTGCGCGAGGGGATGCCCGGGCAGGTGGGGCGCGAGGTGCGCCTTCGCCGCCACGGGGCCGATGCCGGGACCGCCGCCGCCGTGCGGGATCGCGAACGTCTTGTGCAGGTTGAGGTGCGAGACGTCGCCGCCCAGCTCGCCGAGGCGGGCGTAGCCGATGAGCGCGTTGAAGTTCGCGCCGTCGACGTACACCTGGCCGCCGGCGTCGTGCACCGCGCGGGTGATGTCGAGCACGTCGTGCTCGTACACGCCGTGGGTCGACGGGTAGGTGATCATGAGCGCGGCGAGGTCGTCGGCGTGGTCGGCCACCTTGGCCCGCAGGTCGTCGAGGTCGACGTTGCCGGCCTCGTCGCACGCGACGACGACGACGCGCATGCCCGCGAGCACCGCGGATGCCGCGTTGGTGCCGTGCGCCGACGACGGGATGAGGCACACGTCGCGCCCGGCGTCGCCGTTCGCACGGTGGTAGCCGCGGATCGCGAGCAGGCCGGCGAGCTCGCCCTGCGAGCCCGCGTTGGGCTGCAGGGAGACCGCGTCGTAGCCGGTGACCTCCGCCAGCCAGGCCTCGAGCTGATCGATGAGCTCGAGGTATCCCCGCACGTCCTCCGCCGGGGCGAACGGGTGGATGCGGGAGAACTCCGGCCACGTGACCGCCGCCATCTCGGTGGCGGCGTTGAGCTTCATCGTGCACGAGCCCAGCGGGATCATGCCGCGGTCGAGCGCGTAGTCGCGGTCGGCGAGGCGCTTGAGGTAGCGCATCATCGCGGTCTCGGAGCGGTGGCTCGTGAACACGGGATGCGTCAGGTAGCCGTCGGCGCGGTGCAGCGCGGCCGCGACGCCCGCGAGGGGGGTCGCGTCGCGGAAGGCGAGGCCCGTGCCGAACGCGCCGCCCGCGACCTCGACGCCGAAGGCGGCCGCGACGGCGGCGAGATCGGCCGCGGTCGTGGTCTCGTCGGCCGTGATCCCGACGGTGCTCTCGTCGACGAGGCGCAGCAGGTAGCCTGCCTCCCTCGCCCTCTCGACGACGGCGGCGGCGTCGACGCCCGTCACCTGCAGGGTGTCGAAGAACGCCTCGCCCGCGAGTCTCAGGCCCGCTGCGCGCAGCGCGGCGGCGAGCGCCTCCGCCTTCTGCGCCGTCTCGGTCGCGATCCGGCGGATGCCGTCGGGCCCGTGGTACACGGCGTACATGGATGCCAGGACGGCCAGCAGCACCTGTGCGGTGCAGATGTTCGACGTCGCCTTCTCGCGGCGGATGTGCTGCTCGCGGGTCTGCAGGGCGAGCCTGTAGGCGGGGTGGCCCTCGGCGTCCTGCGAGACGCCGACGAGGCGGCCGGGCAGCTGACGCTCGAGGCCCGCGCGCACGGCCAGGTAGCCCGCGTGCGGGCCGCCGAAGCCGAGCGGCACGCCGAAGCGCTGGGTCGTGCCCACGGCGATGTCGGCGCCGAGCGAGCCCGGCGAGGCCAGCAGGGCCAGCGAGAGCAGGTCGGCGGCGACGACCGCCTGGCCGCCCGCGAGGTGCACGGCGTCGATGACGCCCGACGGGTCCCACACGCGCCCGGAGGCGCCGGGGTACTGGACGACGACGCCGAAGACGCCGTCCGGGAGCATCTCTCCCGCGGCGAGGTCGAGCTCGGCGATCTCGATGCCGAGCGCCTCGGCGCGCGAGGCGAGCAGCGCCTTCGTCTGAGGCAGCGCGTCGGCGTCGACCGCGAAGACCGCGCCCTTGCCGCGCACCGCACGGCGGGCGATGAGCATCGCCTCGACCACCGCGGTGCCCTCGTCGAGCATCGACGCGTTCGCGGTCGCCAGGCCGGTCAGGTCGGTCACCATGGTCTGGAAGTTGATCAGCGCCTCCAGGCGCCCCTGCGAGATCTCCGGCTGGTACGGCGTGTAGGCGGTGTACCACGACGGGTTCTCGAGCACGTTGCGGCTGATCACCGACGGGGTGATCGTGTCGTGGTACCCGAGGCCGATCATCGCGCGGCGCACCGTGTTCTGCGCCGCGAGCTCCCGCAGCTCGGCGAGGGCCTCGGCCTCGGTCGCGGCCTCCGGGATCGCGCTGTCGGCCACGGGCCGGGCGTGGATGGATGCCGGCACGGCGGCCTTCACGAGGGACTCGACGCTCTCGTGGCCGAGCGCGTCGAGCATGACGCGCTCGGCGGCCGCGTCGATGCCGATGTGACGGTCGGCGAAGACGTCGCCGCCGGTGGTGTCCCGGGTCACGCGGGATCAGCCCTCGGTGAGGGCGACGTAGGCGTCGCGGTCGAGCAGGCCGTCGAGGGCGCCGTCGGCGACGCGCACCTTGATCAGCCAGCCGCCCTCGAAGGGGCCGGAGTTGACCAGGGCCGGGTCGGCGACGACGTCGTCGTTGATCTCGACGACCTCGCCGGAGATCGGCGCGTAGAGCTCGCCGACCGACTTGGTCGACTCGATCTCGCCGACGACGGTGTTCGCCTGGATCTCGGTGCCCACGGCGGGCAGCTCGACGAAGACGACGTCGCCCAGCCGCTCCGCGGCGTAGTCGGTGACGCCGACGGTGGCCACGTCGCCGTCGAGGGCGACCCACTCGTGCTCCTCGCTGTAGCGGAGCGTGTTCAGATCGGTCATTTCTTCCTCCGGTAGAAAGGCAGGTCGGTGACGGTCGCGGGGATCCTGGTGCCGCGCACGTCGAGGAACAGGTCGCCGTCCGCGGCGGACGGGTCGACGAAGGCCATCGCGATCGGATGGCCGAGGGTGGGGCTGAGCGCGCCGCTGGTGATCTCGCCGACGACGGCGCCGTCGGCATCCGTCACCGCGTAGCCGGCGCGGCCCGCGCGGCGGCCCGAGGCGGCGAGGCCGACGAGCACGCGGGCGCCGTCGGCGGGCTCGATGCCCTCCTTGCCGACGAAGCGCTCCTTGTCGGCCGCGACGACCCGGCCGAGGCCGGCCTGGGCGGGGACGACGTCGAGCGAGAGCTCGTGGCCGTACAGCGGCATCCCGGCCTCGAGGCGCAGGGTGTCACGGGCGGCGAGGCCGCACGGCACCAGGCCGTGGCCGGCGCCCGCGGCGACGACGGCGTCCCACAGGGCGGGCGCGCGGTCGGCGGCGACGAGCAGCTCGAAGCCGTCTTCGCCCGTGTAGCCGGTGCGGGCGATCAGCAGCGGAGTCCCCTGGAACAGGCCGTCGGCCCAGGCGTAGTACCTCTGCTCGGACCAGGGCGTGGAGACCTCGGTGATGCCCTCGGTCGCGGCGACGATCGCCTCGGCGTTCGGGCCCTGCACGGCGAGCAGCGCGTAGTGGTCGGAGACGTCCTCGACGCGCACGCCGGTCTCGCCCACGACGAAGCCGAACGATCCGTCGTCGCCGACGAGCTCGGGGGTGCGGCCGAACGCGAAGGAACGGGTGCGCGCCCGGAGCGCCTCGGACACCGCGTCGCGGTTGCCCGCGTTGGAGATGATGAGGAACCGGTCCTCGGCGAGGCGGTACACGATGACGTCGTCGACGATGCCGCGGGGCTCGGCGAGCAGCAGCGAGTACTTCGCCTTGCCGACGGCCATGTTCGACAGGCGGCCCGCGAGGGCGTGGTCGAGGAAGACCGCGGCCTCCGCGCCGTCGATCGTGAACTCCGCCATGTGCGAGATGTCGAAGATGCCGGCGGCCTCGCGCACCGCGCGGTGCTCGGCGAGGTCGGACGTGTAGCGCACCGGCATCTGCCAGCCGCCGAAATCGGTGAACGATGCGCCGAGCGCCTCGTGCCGCTCCCTCAGGGGCGTGAACCGGGACCGCTCGCCGGGACCGGCGTCGTTGCTGTCTGTCATGGTGTCCTTCCGCTCAGCATTCCACGACGTTCACGGCGAGTCCGCCCCGTGCCGTCTCCTTGTACTTCGAGCTCATGTCGCGGCCGGTCTGCCGCATCGTCTCGAGCACCTCGTCGAGCGAGACGCGGTGGCTTCCGTCGCCCCACATCGCCATCCGGGCGGCGTTGATCGCCTTGCCCGCGGCGACCGCGTTGCGCTCGATGCACGGGATCTGCACGAGCCCGCCCACGGGGTCGCACGTCAGCCCGAGGCTGTGCTCCATCGCGATCTCCGCGGCGTTCTCGACCTGGGCGGGCGTGCCGCCGAGCACCGCGGCGAGCGCGGCGGCGGCCATCGCCGACGCCGAGCCGACCTCGCCCTGGCATCCCACCTCCGCGCCCGAGATCGACGCGCGCGTCTTGCACAGCGCACCGATCACGGCGGCCGTCAGCAGGAAGACCCGGGTGATCTCGCCGTCGGAGACGCCGGATGCCGCGGCCGGGGTGTAGGTGCGCGCGTAGTGCAGCACGGCGGGCACGATGCCGGCGGCGCCGTTGGTCGGCGCCGTGACGATGCGTCCTCCGGCGGCGTTCTCCTCGTTGACGGCGAGCGCGACGAGGTTGACCCATTCCTGCGCGTAGGCGACGTCGCGCCGCGGGTCCTCGCGAAGGAGCCGGTCGTGCCAGTCGGGCGCCCGACGGCGCACCCGCAGCCCTCCGGGAAGGACGCCGTCGGCGGCGACGCCGCTGCGGACGCAGTCGTCCATGGCGTCGCGGATGCGCAGGATGCCGTCCTGCACCTCCTCGGCCGTTCGGCGCGACGTCTCGTTGCGCCAGGCGATGCCGGCGACGTCGGTGCGCTCCGCGGCGCAGAGCTCCAGGAGCTCGGCGGCGCTGCGGAACGGCAGCGGAACGGCGTCCGCGGGCGCGGCGGGCGCGACGTCGCCCTCCCGCTCGATGCTGCCGCCGCCCGTGGAGTAGTAGACCGCCTCGTCGAGGACGGCGCCGTCGGGTCCGGTCGCACGGAATCGCACGGCGTTCGCGTGACGGGGCTTGACCGTGCGGGGCGAGAGCACGATGTCGTCGGCGCACAGGGGGATCTCGCCGCCGCCGGCCAGCCGCAGCCGGCGCTCGTCCGCGATGCGGGCGGCACGCCGCTCGACCTCGTCGCGGAGCACGGCGTCGGGCCGGCATCCCTCGAGCCCGAGCAGCACGGCCGTGAGCGTCCCGTGCCCGGCGCCGGTGGCCGCCAGCGAGCCGAACAGCTCGACGTCGACCCCGGTCGCGTGCGCCGCCCGCGGGCCGAGACGGGCCGCGAAGTCGGCGGCGGCCCGCATCGGCCCCACGGTGTGCGAGCTCGACGGCCCGACCCCGATCGTGAACAGGTCGAAGACGCCCACGTACCCGCTCATCGGATCCCCGGGAGCGTGTCGTCGGTGCCGGCGTAGAGCGGGTGGGCCGCCGCGAGGACGTCGACGCGACCGGCGAGCGGGGCGAGCTCGTCGTCGGACGCGAGCAGGGCCGCCGCGATGATGTCGGCGACCTCGACGAACGCGGCGTCGTCGAATCCGCGGGCCGCGAGCGCCGGCGTCCCGATCCGCAGGCCGCTCGTGACCATCGGCGGGCGGGGGTCGTCCGGCACGGCGTTGCGGTTGACGGTGATGCCGATGCGGTGCAGGCGCTCCTCGGCGGCGCGGCCGTCGAGCGCGCTGTCACGCAGGTCGACGAGCACGAGGTGCACGTCGGTCCCTCCGCCCACGACCCGCACGCCCGCGGCGACGCAGTCCGGCGCGCTGAGGCGCGTCGTGAGGATGCGGGCGCCCGCCACGGTGCGCTGCTGCCGACGGCGGAACTCCTCGCCGGCGGCGAGCTTGAGGGCCACGGCCTTCGCGGCGATGACGTGCTCGAGCGGGCCGCCCTGCTGTCCCGGGAAGACCGCCGAGTTCAGGCGCTTGGCGATGTCGGCGTCCATCGACAGGATGAGCCCGCCGCGCGGACCGCCCAGCGTCTTGTGCGTCGTCGTCGTCGTCACGTGCGCGTACGGCACGGGCGAGGGGTGCAGGCCCGCGGCGACGAGGCCGGCGAAGTGCGACATGTCGACGAGCAGGTAGGCGCCCACCTCGTCGGCGATCTCGCGCCAGGGCGCGAAGTCGAGCGCGCGCGTGTACGCCGACCAGCCGGCGATGATCAGCGCGGGCCGGTGCTCGCGGGCGAGGCGCGCGACCTCTCCGAGGTCGATCTCCTCGGTGTCGGGCGAGCGGTGGTACGGCACGACCTCGTAGAGACGCCCCGAGAAGTTGAGCCGCATGCCGTGGGTGAGGTGGCCGCCGTGCGCGAGGTCGAGGCCGAGGATGGTGTCCCCGGGCTTGATCAGCGCGTGCATCGCGGCGGCGTTCGCCTGCGCGCCCGAGTGCGGCTGCACGTTCGCGTAGGCGGCGCCGAACAGGCTCTTGGCCCGCTCGATCGCCAGCGTCTCGATGACGTCGACGTGCTCGCAGCCGCCGTAGTAGCGGCGGCCCGGATAGCCTTCGGCGTACTTGTTGGTGAGCACGCTCCCCTGCGCCTGCATGACCGCGAGCGGTGCGTGGTTCTCGGATGCGATCATCTCGAGGCCGCTGCGCTGGCGCTGCAGCTCGGCCGCGATCGCCGCCGAGACCTCGGGGTCGATCGTCGCGAGCGACGCGGTGAGAACGGCTGCGGTGGAATCGGTCGTCACCATCGAGGAACTCCTTCGTGAGGCATCCGCGACGCGGATGCGGTGAGTTCCTCCCGCTCTGTCATAGGCCTGAGAGTTTCCGCGCCGTAGCGCTTGCCCCGTCGGCGGGCGAGGCCGGATGAGACATCCGGCTCGCCGCTTTTCAGAGTGACCTGCCGCCACGGTACGTGGGCCTGAGAGATTCCGGGAGGAGTTGCTCCTACGGCAGCCGCGCGATGGCGGCGTTCTCCCGTGGCGGGTGAGTGGTCGTTCAGTTGTACCGCCGAGCATACCAGCGCGGCGGCCCGCGCGGTGCCCGAGGTGGCGCGGGCGTGCGCACGCCCGCCGTGTCGCCCCGTCATGCCGGACGGTATCCGGGACGCAGCGGAGGCACGGCCGTCCCCTCCGGAATGGGGCAGTCGTAGGGCGTGCGCGCCGTCAGCGCGGCGAACTCCTCCTTGGCCGCCTCGAGCAGCCCCTCGTCGGTGAAGAGGTCGAGCGCGGTCGCGGCGATCGCCGTCGCCGCGTGCACCATGCCCTTGTGCGCCCACGCGCTCTTGCCCTGGGCGACCATCTGCCAGGAGTGCATGGGCGTGCCGCACGCGGCCGTGCCGCCCCAGATCTGGACGGTGGGCGCCGTCCAGCTGACGTCTCCGACGTCGCTCGAGCCGTGCAGCAGCAGCCGGCGACGCTCATCGGCCAGCGGCAGGACGCCGGTGAACAGCGTCTGCGGCTCGTTCTCCAGGTCGTGGTCGGCGAAGACGGAGTCGACGGCATCGGGCGGGAACGTCGCCTGGATCTCGCGGGCCGCGGCCTGGTCCTCGTCGTCGAAGGGCACGCCGCCGAGCACCTCGACGTTGCGATGCAGCGCCTCCTCGAGCACGCGGTTGGGGAGGATCTGCGCGCTGGCCCCGTCGAAGACGACCTCGACCTCGGTCTCGGTCATCCAGGCGGCGCCGTGCGCGACGCGGACGACGCGGTCGTACAGCGTGCGCATGCCGGCGACCGTGGGCGAGCGCACGATGTAGTAGAGCTCGGCGGAGGCCTGCACGACGTTCGGCGAGGTTCCGCCGGCGTTCGTGAAGGCGTAGTGGATCCGCTCGTCGTCGCGGATGTGCTCGCGCAGGTAGTTGACCCCGGTGTTCATCAGCTCGGCGGCGTCGAGCGCGCTGCGCCCGAGGTGCGGCACGGCCGCGGCGTGCGCGGCGAGCCCCGTGAACCGGAAGTACGCCTGCGTGTAGGCGAGCAGGCGCACCTGGCTCGTCGACATCACGTCGGCCGGATGCCACGTGACGGCCGCGTCGATGCCGTCGAACGCGCCGCCCGCGACCATGAACGACTTGCCCGCCGCGCCCTCCTCCGCGGGGCATCCGTAGTAGCGCACCGTGCCGGGCAGACCCAGCTCTTCGAGGCGGCGGGCGGTGGCGACGGCGGCCAGCAGCGCTCCCGCACCGAGCAGGTTGTGACCGCAGCCCTGCCCGGCGCCTCCCACGTTCTGCGGGTCGGGCTCGCGCACGGCCGATCCGGCCGCCTGGCTCAGTCCGGCGAGCGCGTCGTACTCGCCGAGGAAGGCGATCACGGGGCCGCCCGAGCCCCATTCCGCCCGGAAGGCCGTGGGCACACCGCCGGCCTGCGGCTCGATGCGGGCGCCGAACTCCTCGGCGGCGGCGATGTGGGCCGCGACGGACGCGTGCTCCTCCCAGCGCAGCTCCGGGTGGTCCCAGACGTCGTCGCTGAGCCAGATGAACCGGGGGGCCAGCTCGGCGATGAGCGGGCCGATGCCCGACACCGAGGGGGCTTTCGTGGATTGCGTCATCGTTCTCTTCCTTCTCTTCTCTGATGGGGCGGGGGTCCCTGATGGGACGGGCTTGGCCGACGGAGCGGCGGGGCGAGCGGTCACGGCGCATCCGAGGATGCGGCGGCGTCCTGCTTCTTGCTCGCCCCGGGGAGGAAGAGGGCGAGCAGGATCGTCGCGGCCACCGTGAGCGCGATCGCGAAGGGCCCGATGGCGGGCACGAGCGGGGCGAGCACGAAGGTGACGACGGCGCCGACCGCGAGGGCGATCGCGATGACCCGCGGCTGCCGGCTGCTCGCGATGGCCTGCACGACGACGGCGCCCATGATCGCGGGCAGGATGTAGGTCTGCACGCTCACGGCGACGTTCTCGGGAATGGCCCGCGAGATGACGCTTCCGAGGAGGCCGACGAAGAGCGCGAGCGAGGCCAGGTGCACGACGGCGGCGCCGCAGATGGCGAGCACCGAGGCGAACTGCCCGCGCTTCGTGCCCGGCTCGGCGCCGATCGTCGACTGCGCGACGACGGCGGCCGGCAGCAGCTTGTTCGAGATGTTGCCGATCATGAACGCCTGGTACATGCTCGCGGACCCGAGGATCGGGAAGTACGCCAGCGGCTCGATCGCCATGACGATGCCGAAGGCGACCAGGATGGCGACGACGCCGGTGACGACGCCCGCGACGGGCACGTCCAGTTGCGCGGCCAGCAGAGCGGGGCCACCGACCATGGAGATCAGGGCGAGGATCATCGTGATGCGGCCCCAGCGCGACGTGGTCTTGTCGAACCTGTTCCAGGCGGCGTCGACGTCGGCGGGGGAAGGGGACGGGGTCTCGGTGGACATCGTTCGGCTCCAGGGGGTGATGTGCGGGCCGCTCAGGCGATGCCGGCGGCGTTGATGAGGACGGCCACGACCAGGCCGATGACGACGGCGATGCCGAGGCCCCATTCCCGCAGCCAGTTCTGCGAGAAGCGGCGGGCGATCCACAGCGCGATGGCCATGACGGCGGCCGTCGTCGCCACGACGAGCGTCGCGCCGAGGCCGCGCTGGACCTGCTGCATGCCGAGCGTCGCGAACGCGCCCAGCAGCGCCGCCCCGGGGATGATCGACATGGCGCCGGCCGCCCGGCCGACGGTGCGGCCCTCGAGCCGGTTCGCGCCCCGTTTGAGCAGCGGCGTCGCGATCAGCGTCACGAGCATCCAGACCGTTCCGGCGAGCGACAGCGAGAGCAGCACGCTGGCGAAGACGGACTGCGTGTAGCCCTCGCCGCCGAGCTCCGCCCCCTGCGCGTTCGCGGAGATCGCCGCGCCGCCCACCTCGAAGGCGGCCGACCCGATGAGGCCGATGCGCACGAGCGCCGCCGGGGTCCCGAAGACGGTGATGAGCGTGAGCGCGATGAGCGCGACGGCGAGCGACGGGCCGATGGATGCCACGGCGCCGGCGCGGAACGAGGTGGCGACCTCCTTGCGGGACATCCCGACGGCGGGGGCCGCCTTGCGCACGGCGACGTAGTAGATGACGCTCTGCGCGATGATCACGCCGAACACGGCGACGACCGTCAGCCACAGCACCGGCGCGTTGACGATCGGGGCGAGATCCGTCGAGTCCGGATCGAGGGCGAGGGGGAACGATGGCATGGGGGCTCCTCTGGAAAGGGAAACGCTCCGCGGACCGCGGCGCGATGCTGCCTGCCCGTTCTGTCCCTTGTGCCTGAGAGCGTCGCGCCGCGTGCGGCGCTTTCCCCTTCGGCGGGCTCGTCGCCGAGCCTCTCTCCAGAGTTGACGGCTGCGGGTCCCTGATGCCTGAGAGATTTGCGGGTACTTGCCCCTTCGGCGTCCGCGTTCGCGGAACTCTCCCCAGCAGCCGTGTCGCGCATCCCGGGTCGAACCGGGATGCCCGTGCGATCTTCAGTTGTCGTCGTGCATGAGAACATTATGGACACTGTCCGATTTCCTGTCGGTCTCACCGGTGTTTCGGACGGATGAACGCTCATCGCGGCTATCGTGATCGCGTGAGCAGCCCCGCCAAGCAAGAGGACTTGCGCTCGCGCCGGATCGACAACGACGACCCGCGCGTGCTGCGCACGCGGACGAGGCTGACGGCCGCCTACCGCGCGCTCGTCGAGGAGTCGGGCGGCGGATGGCCGACGGTCATGGCCGTCTCGCGGCGCGCCGGCGTCCCCCGGTCGTCGTTCTACGCCCACTTCCGCAGCGTCGACGCCCTCGCCCTCGCGGCGCTGGCCGAGTCCACCGAGGCGCGGACGGCGCGCGCCCGCACGCTGATCCAGGCGGGCGGGGAGCGGCGCACGGTGAACACCGAGGCGATCCTCGACCTCGTCCGGCACTTCGCCGAGCAGCCCGGCGTGCGCGAGCGGCTGGAGGATCCCGGGAGCGAGTTCGCCCGGACGATCGAGGACATCCTGGTCGCCGACGTCCTGCGGGCGCTGCACTCGCGACCGTCGCTCCAGGCCGACGCGGAGGTCACCGCCCGCTTCGCCGCGGCCGGGCTCATGCGCGTGATCTCGTGGTGGCTGCGCGACGGCGACGGCCTGACCGCGGAGGACCTCGTCCGCGAGCTCATCACGATCCTGCCGTACGACCTGGCCGGCTGAGGCGCACGGCGGCCCCGCCGCGACGACGTCGACCCCGGTTGCACTTCAGGTCGCAATGACACTAAGATCGTGCCCGGGAGGTTAGGGTCATGAAGACACAAACCAGGCGCACCGACGACGTGCGCGTCGCCGTGTCGACGGTGATCTTCACGCTGCGCCGCATCGGCGACACGTCGCAGGTGGCCCTCCCCCTCGTCCGCCGCACGCGCGACCCCTTCGAGGGCCTGTGGGCGCTGCCCGGCGGATGGCTCGGGATCGACGAGAACCTCGAGGCCGCGGCATCCCGCACCCTCGCCGAGACGACCGGCATCGAGCCGAGCTACCTGGAGCAGCTGTACGCCTTCGGCGACGTCGGACGGTCCACGAGCCGCGTCGTCTCGATCGTGTACTGGGCGCTCGTCCGCCAGGACGACGCGCCCGCGGCGCCCGAGAACACCGCATGGTTCGACGCGACCGCGCTGCCGCTGCTCGCCTTCGACCACAACCAGATCGTCGACTACGCGCTCTGGCGCCTGCGCAACAAGGTCGGCTACAGCCGCATCGCGCACGGCTTCCTGCCCGACGAGTTCACCCTCGCCGACCTGCGCGAGGTCTACGAGGCCATCCTCGGCCGCCGCCTCGACCCGCCCAACTTCCGGCGGCAGGTGGAGAGCTCGGGCACCCTCATCCCCACTCCGTCGTTCCGCACGGGCAATCACCGCCCCGCACGTCTCTACCGCTACAACCACGATGTCGAGCTGGCCGACCGCGGCCCGCTCCCGGCCTGAAGGAGCCGATCATGAGTACCTCCGTGACGATTCAGCCCCGCCCCGTCGACCCCAGCGTCGACCACGCGATCCAGGCCATCGTGTCGGGCAGCGCGCAGGGAAGCACGTGCTCGACCGACCTCGCCGCCGGCCCCTGGGACTTCGACGCCCGGCCCGGCTACGGCCCGGGCTCCTCGATGGGCGACGTGATCCCCACCGGCGCGCCGCGGCAGGGCGAGCTGCCCGCCGCGTACCGCGAGGCCGGCGACGAGGAGCTGCACGAGCGCATCCGCGCGGCGAAGCAGACCCTCGGCGACCGGGTCGTCGTGCTCGGCCACTTCTACCAGCGCGACGAGGTCGTGCAGCACGCCGACTACGTGGGCGACTCGTTCCAGCTCGCGAACGCGGCGCTGGAGCACCCCGACGCCGAGGCGATCGTGTTCTGCGGCGTGCACTTCATGGCCGAGACGGCCGACCTGCTCTCCGGCCCCGACCAGGCGGTCATCCTGCCCAACCTCGCGGCGGGCTGCTCGATGGCCGACATGGCCTCGATCGACGAGGTCGAGGAGTGCTGGGAGCAGCTGGAGGAGGTCTTCGGCGACATGGATGCCGCGGACGCCGACGGCCTCGTGCCCGTCATCCCCGTCACCTACATGAACTCCTCGGCCGCGATCAAGGGCTTCGTCGGCCGGCACGGCGGCATCGTGTGCACCTCCTCGAACGCGCGCACGGTGCTGGAGTGGGCGTTCGCGCGCGGCCGCCGCGTGCTGTTCTTCCCCGACCAGCACCTGGGCCGCAACACCGCCAAGGCGATGGGCGTGCCGCTGGAGCAGATGCCGATGTGGAACCCGCGCAAGCCCTTCGGCGGCTCGACCGAGGACGAGCTGCGCGACTCCCGCGTCATCCTGTGGCACGGGTTCTGCTCGGTGCACCGCCGGTTCACGGTCGACCAGATCGCGCAGGCGCGCGCCGACCACCCGGGCGTCCGCGTGATCGTGCACCCCGAGTGCCCCATGCCGGTCGTCGACGCCGCCGACGAGTCGGGCTCGACCGACTACATCCGGCGCGCGATCGACGGGGCCACCGAGCCGACCACGTTCGCGATCGGCACCGAGATCAACCTCGTGCAGCGCCTCGCCGCCCAGTACCCGCAGCACGAGATCTTCTGCCTCGACCCGGTCGTGTGCCCGTGCTCGACGATGTACCGCATCCACCCCGGCTACCTCGCGTGGGTGCTCGAGGGACTCGTCGACGGAGAGGTGCACAACCGCATCGCCGTGACCGCCGACGTCGCGGAGCCCGCGCGCCTCGCGCTGGAGCGCATGCTGGCGGCACGGCCGTGAGCGCCGGAGCCGCAGAGGTCGTCGTCGTCGGCTCCGGGATCGCGGGGCTGACGACGGCGCTGCACGCGGTGCGACGCGGCTGCCGCGTCACGCTGGTCACGAAGGACGTGCTCGACCACGCCAACACGCGCTTCGCGCAGGGCGGCATCGCGGGCGTCATGTTCGACGACGACCGGCTCGAAGACCACGTGCGCGACACGATCGTGGCGGGCGCCGGGCTGAACGACGAGGCCGCGGTGCGCGTGCTGGTGGACGAGGGGCCCGACCGCATCCGCGAGCTCGTCGCGCTCGGCGTGGGCTTCGACCGCGACGGCGACGGCGCCTACGTGAAGGGACTCGAGGCGGCGCACTCGTACCCCCGCATCCTGCACGCGGGCGGCGACGCGACCGGCACCGAGATCGAGCGCGCGCTCGTGGCGCGGCTGCGCGAGAGCGCCGTCGAGGTGGTCGAGCACGCCTTCCTCGTCGATCTCGTCGTCGACGGCGGCCGCGTGACCGGCGTCGAGCTGCTCGTCGGCGAGCGGCCCGGCTCCCCCGGCATCCGTGAGACGCGGCGGGCGGATGCCGTGGTGCTCGCCACCGGCGGCGCCGGCGAGCTCTACGCGTACTCGACGAACCCTCCGGTCGCGACCGGAGACGGCATCGCCGCCGCCCTGCGGGCCGGCGCCGACGTGAGCGACCTGGAGTTCTTCCAGTTCCACCCCACGATCATCGCGAAGGGCGACGCGTTCCTCGTGTCGGAGGCCGTGCGCGGCGAGGGGGCGGCCCTCGTCGACGAGAACGGCCGCCGCTTCGCGTTCGACGCGCATCCCGACGGCGAGCTGGCCCCGCGCGACGTCGTGGCCCGCGCGATCGCACGGCGGATCGCGGCGCAGGACGGACGACCCGTGCTGCTCGACGCGACGCGCCTGCACTCCGACGACCCCGCCGAGCGCGCCGCGTTCCTCGCGCGCCGCTTCCCGACGATCGACCGGGCCGTGCGCGAGCGCGGGCTCGACTGGGCGCGCGAGCCGATCCCCGTCACGCCCGCCGCGCACTACCTCATGGGCGGGGTGACGGCGGACCTCGACGGCCGCACGAGCCTGCCGGGCCTCTACGCCGTGGGCGAGGTCGCGCGCACGGGCGTGCACGGCGCGAACCGGCTGGCCTCGAACTCCCTGCTGGAGGGCGCCGTGTTCGGCGCGCGCGCGGGCGAGGCGATCGCGGGCGATGCGGCGTCGGGCGTGTGGCCGGTCGCGGGCTCCGTGCGGGCGCCGGTGCCGGCCGCAGCCGCGCCGGCCCCGGACGCGCCGCCGTTCACGCGCGCCGCCCTGCAGCGGCTGATGTGGCAGCACGCGGGTCTCGTGCGCGACGGCGCCGGCCTGGAGCGCGCCGCGGCCGTGCTCGCCGCGTGGCGCGCCCTCCCCCGCACCCCGCGCACCGAACGGGAGCTGGAGGACGAGAACCTGCTGGTCGTCGCGGCGGCGCTGGTGGATGCCGCCCGCGCCCGCCCCTCATCCGTCGGGGCGCACTTCCGATCGGACGCCCAGACTCCTCCAGAACCGCCGGCGAACGTCGCGACGGACAGCGATCCGGCCTCTCCGGCACCGGATCGAAGGATTTCGGGCACGACGGTCCCGGCCACCGGCCGGGCGGAGGTGCCGGCGTGCTGAGCCGGGCGCACATCGACCGCGTCGTGCAGGCGGCCCTCGACGAGGACGCCCCGTGGGGCGATCTCACCAGTGCCGCGCTCATCCCGGAGGAGGCGGCGGCGACGGCGCGCCTGATCGCGCGGGAGGCCGGCGTGTTCAGCGGCGGCGAGGTGTTCGCCGCCGCGTTCCGGCTCACCGACCCGGCCGTCGACGTGCGTCTGCGGGCGGCCGACGGCGACGTCTTCGCCCCCGGCGACGCGCTCGCCGAGGTCTCCGGCCCGGCGCAGGCCGTGCTGACCGCGGAGCGCATCGGGCTCAACTTCGTGCAGCGGATGTCGGGCATCGCGACCCTCACCGCCCGGTACGTCGCCGAGGTCGCGCACACGGGCGCGCGCATCGCCGACACCCGCAAGACCACCCCGGGGCTGCGGCAGTTCGAGCGGCACGCCGTGCGCAGCGGCGGCGGGCACAACCATCGCTTCTCGCTGTCGGACGCCGTGATGGCGAAGGACAACCACCTCGCCGTGCTCACCGCCGGCGGGCTCGGCGTGACCGAGGCGCTGCGCGCCGCGATCGCGCGGCTGCCGCACACGACGGCCGTCGAGGTGGAGGTCGACCGGCTCGACCAGATCGAGCCGGTGCTCGCGGCGGGCATCGACGTCATCATGCTCGACAACTTCTCGCTCGACGACCTGCGCACGGGCGTCGCGCAGGTCGCGGGCCGCGCGGTCGTGGAGGCATCGGGCGGCGTGAGCCTCGACACCGTGCGCGCGATCGCCGAGACCGGCGTCGACGTGGTCTCGGTCGGCGCCCTCACGCACTCGGCCCGGGCCCTCGACCTGGGGCTCGACATCGAGATCGATCCGGGCGGGGCCCGCTGATGCTGTACCTCGACCACGCCGCGACGACGCCGGTGCGCGACGAGGTGGTCGAGGCGATGCTGCCGTACCTGCGCGAGCGGTTCGGCAATCCGTCGAGCCATCACACCGTCGGCGAGCGCGCCGCCGCGGCCCTCGCCGACGCCCGCGCGCGGGTCGCCGCGATCGTCGGGATGCGCGCGGGCGACATCCTGTTCACCTCGGGCGGCACCGAGGCGAACAACCTCGCGATCAAGGGCGTCGCCGTCGCCCGCACGATCGCGCGCGGCGCGCCCGTGCACGTCGTGACGACCCCCATCGAGCACGAGTCGGTGCTCGCCTCGTGCGACCACCTGCGCCGCGTGCACGGCGCCGAGATCACGCACGTGCCCGTCTCGTCCACGGGCATCGTCGATCCGGACGACATCGCGGGCGCCCTGCGCGAGGACACCGCGATCGTCGCGATCGGCTACGCCAACAACGAGATCGGCACGGTGCAGCCCGTCGGCGGGATCGCCGCCGTCACGCGAGCGGCACGGGTGCCCCTGCACCTCGACGCCGTGCAGGCCGCCGGCTGGCTGCCGCTCGCCGGCACGGGCGCCGACGCGATCGCCGTCGCGGGTCACAAGGTCGGCGCGCCGCAGGGCACCGGCATCCTCGCGATCCGGGGCCGCATCCCCCTCGAGCCCCTGCTGCACGGCGGCGGGCAGGAGCGCGACCGGCGCAGCGGCACCGAGAACGTCGCAGGCGCCGTCGGCTTCGCGACGGCGCTCGAGCTCGCCGAGCGCGAGCGGGAGGAGTCGGCAGCACGCGTGGGCGCGCTGTGCCGCGCGCTGATCGGCCGCGTGCTCGAGCGGGTGCCCGAGGCGCGGCTCACGGGCGATCCCGTGCATCGGCTGCCCGGCACGGCCAGCTTCGTCTTCCCCGGCGTCTCGGGCGAGGCGGTGCTGCTCGAGCTCGAGCGGCGCGGCGTCGTGTCGTCGAGCGGATCGGCGTGCGCCGCGGGCAGCGATGAGCCGTCGCACGTGCTCCTCGCCTGCGGCATCGCCCCCGAGATCGCCCAGACCGCCGTGCGGTTCACCCTGGGCCACGCCGCGCCCGACGATCTCCCGCTCGTCGCCGACGCCGTCGCCGCCAGCGTCGCCGCCGTGCACGCCGGCGGATAGCCCCTCCACCCCCGCTGGTTGAGCAGCGGCCACGGGCGGCGTATCGAAACCCATGTCACGGTCCGCGGGAAGGGTCTCGATACACTCGCGGCTCCGCCGCGAGCACTCGACCAGCGGGGCCAGGCGCCCCGGCCCGCCCGACTCACCCCCGCTGGTTGAGTAGCCGCCGCAGGCGGCGTATCGAAACCCGCGTAACACACCGCGGGAAGGGTCTCGATACACTCGCGGCTTCGCCGCGAGCACTCGACCAGCGGGACGAAACGCACCCCCGTCTACCCCCGCTGGTTGAGTAGCCGCCGGAGGCGGCGTATCGAAACCCGTGTAACGGACCGCCGGCCCGCATCCCCCTCCATCCGCACACACCGGCGGGCGCGGCCTCGGATCCGCCCCTTCGCGTGCCGTCCGCGCCCGGCGTTCCGAGGCACGTCGAGATCGTGGGCGCTTGTGGCGGCATCCCGTCGCTCCAAGCGACCACGCGCGCCCACGACTCCGGGAACGGCACGACGCCGGCGTCCCCCGCCGTCACATCGCGTCCGCCGCGGGGACCGCGGCGGTACGATCGGGCGAGTGAGCAGCCCTCCCGTCGTGACCGTCGTCGTTCCCGGCCGCGACGTCGCCCCCTATGCGTCCGAGGCGCTCGACTCGCTGCGGGCGCAGACGCTGGAACGCTGGACGGCGGTGCTCGTCGACGACGGGTCGACGGATGCCACCTCCGCGCTGTTCGCGCAGGCGACCGCCGACCCGCGGTTCCGCCTCGTGCGCCACGAGACGCCGCGCGGACTGGGCGCCGCGCGCAACGCGGGCCTCGACCTCGTCACCACGCCGTTCGTCAGCTTCCTCGACGCGGACGACGTGCTCATGCCGCGCGCCCTGGAGCGGCTCATCGGCACGCTCGACGCGTCGGGCAGCGATCTCGCCGTCGGCGCCTACGTGCGCCTGCGGCCCGACACGGCGGGCGGCTACACGGCGGGCACCGTGCAGCCCTGGGTCGCGGCGGCGACCGATCCGGAGCGCCGCGGGGTCACGCTCGCGCAGCATCCGGCGGCGTCGGGCAACGTCGTCGCGTGGTCGAAGGCGAGCCGCATCGAGCTCTGGCGCCGCGGCGGCCTGCGCTTTCCCGAGGGCTCTCTCTACGAGGACCAGATCGTCGCGCAGCGGATGTACACGACGGCGCGGGCGTTCGACGTCATCCCCGACGTGATCGTGCAGTGGCGCGAGCGCGCCGACGGCTCCTCCATCACGCAGCGCACCGGCTCGCCCGCCGTCATGCGCGACTACCTCGCGGCCCTCACGGGCGGTCTCGCCGTGCTCGACGCGGCGGGGCATCGCGCGGCGGCCCGCGCGCGCGTGCGGCTCATCCTCGACATGGACACGCCCGCCCTCGTGCGGACCGCGCGCGACCACCCCGACCCCGGCTACCGCCGCACGGTCGGCGCGTTCGTGCGTGCGCTCTGGGCGCGCGCCGAGACGGAGTCGATCGCGCTCGACCCGGCATCCGCTCCCCTGCTCGCCGCCGCCCGCCTCTGGTAGCCGCGCACCCGCGAGGCACCGCGGACGCACGCCCCCTCAGCCGGGCAGCTGCTGCGCCGCGAGCTCCGCGTACCGCCCGCCGCGCGCGAGCAGCTCGGCGTGCCGGCCCGACTCGACGATGCGGCCGCGATCGAGCACGTGGATGACGTCGGCGCCCGAGATCGTCGACAGGCGGTGCGCGATCGTGAGGGTCGTGCGGCCGCGCGCGGCGTTGTCGAGCGCCTCCTGCACGATGCGCTCCGAGACGGTGTCGAGCGCGCTCGTCGCCTCGTCGAGCAGCAGCACGGGCGGATCCTTCAGCAGCACGCGGGCGATCGCGATGCGCTGCTTCTCGCCGCCGGAGAGGCGGTAGCCCCGTTCGCCCACCACGGTGTCGTATCCCCGCTCGAAGCCCGTGATCACGTGGTGGATGTTCGCCGCCGTGCACGCCGCGACGATCTCCTCCTGCGTGGCGTCGGGCCGCGCGTAGCGCAGGTTCTCGCGGATCGTCGCGTGGAACAGGTAGGTCTCCTGCGACACGATGCCGACGTCGTCGATGATCGACTCCTGCGTGAGCGTCCGCACGTCGGCGCCCGAGAACAGCACGGTCCCCTGCGATGCCTCGTACAGCCGGGGCGCGAGGTAGAGGATCGTGGTCTTGCCCGCGCCCGAGGCGCCGACGAACGCGACGTGCTGGCCGGGCTCGGCGACGAACGAGACGCCGTCGAGCGTGGGCGTCGAGTCCGGTGCGGCGTCGGGATAGCGGAAGACGACGTCGCGGAACTCGATGCGGCCGCGCGGTCCGGGCGCGTGCGCGGCGTCGGTGGCATCCGGCGCGTCCTCGATCGCGGGGTCCAGGTCGAGGTACTCGAAGATGCGGGCGAACACGGCCTGCGAGGTCTGCACGTCGAGCGACACGCGCATGAGCCCGATGAGCGGCTGCAGCAGCCGCGCCTGCACGGTCGTGAACGCGACGATCGCGCCCGCCGTGATCGCCCCAGGCTCGGCGCCCATCAGCAGACCCGCCACGAGGTAGATGACCGCGGGCACCGACGACATGATCACCTGCACGACCGCGAAGAAGCCCTGGCCGCTCATGGCGCGGCGCACCTGCAGCTGCACCTGCTTCGCGTTCTCGACGCGGTAGCGCTCCGACTCCGTGCGCTGCCGGTTGAACGACTTGGACAGCAGGATGCCGCTGACCGAGAGCGTCTCCTGCGTGATCGACGTCAGCTCCGACAGCGACTCCTGCGTCTGCGCGGCGATGCGGGCGCGCACCTGCCCCACGCGACGCTGCACGAGCACGAGCACCGGCATGATCACGACGGCGATGAGCGTCAGGCGCCAGTCGATGAGCACCATCGCGACGAGCGCCGAGACGACCGTCACGGTGTTGCCGAGGATGCTCGCGACGGTGTTGGTGAGCACGCCCGCGACGCCGCCCACGTCGTTCTGCAGGCGCGACTGGATCACGCCCGTCTTCGTGCGCGCGAAGAAGCTCAGCTCCATCGCCTGCAGGTGCTCGAACAGGCGCACGCGCAGGTCGCCGGTGACGGCGTTGCCGACGGTCGCGGTCAGCCACGTCTGCACGAGTCCGAGGCCGGCCGCGACGAGGAAGAGCGCGACCATGATCGAGACGAGCACGCCCAGCAGCGACAGGTCGGGGCCTGCGGCGCCCGCGGGGAAGAGCGCGTCGTCGAAGATGCGCTGCACGATGAGCGGCGGGACCACCCCGATCGCGGCGCCCGCGACGACGAGGATGCCGGTGAACAGGATGCGCCAGCGGTAGGGCCGGAACAGCGCGACCACGCGCGGGCCGAGGCTCGCGATGCGCGGGGCCTCGGCGTTGAGCCGACGCTGCGCCTCCTCGTCGACCGGGCGGAACCCGCTGCCGCGTCCGCCACCCCCACCGCCGCCCATGCCGCCCATCGCCATCCCGCCAGCCTAGGAGAAGCGACGGGAATACGATGTCAACCCCGTCGGTTACGCTCTGTCATGCGCCCGCGCCGGGCGCCTCGCGCATCGCGCGATCGCGCCTTCCCTGGGAGTCTCCGTGTCTGGACCTACGACCGCTCCGTCGCCCGTCGTCTCGTCGGCGACCGGCCTCACCGGCGAGCAGACGCGCATCGTGTGGCTGCTGCTCGCGGCCGCCTTCGTCGCGATCCTCAACGAGACGACGATGGGCATCGCGATCGCGCACCTCGTCGACGACCTCGGCATCACCGAGGTGCAGGCGCAGTGGCTCACGACCGCCTTCATGCTCACGATGGCCGTGGTCATCCCGGTCACGGGCTTCCTGCTGCGGCGTTTCACGACCCGGCAGGTCTTCATCACGGCGATGACGCTGTTCACCGTCGGCACCGCGCTCGCGATGCTGGCGCCGGGCTTCGTCGTGCTCGTGGTCGCGCGCGTCGTGCAGGCGATGGGCACGGCGATGATGATGCCGCTGCTGATGACGACGCTCATGACGATCGTGCCGCCGGCCTCGCGCGGCCGCATGATGGGCCGCGTGTCGATCGTGATGTCGCTCGCGCCCGCGATCGGCCCCGCGATGTCGGGCTTCGTGCTCGAGAACCTGGGCTGGCGGTGGAACTTCGGCATCGTGCTGCCGATCGCGATCGCCTCGCTCGTCGCCGGCACCGTCTGGGTGCGCAACCTCGGCGAGACGACCCACGCGCCGGTCGACGTGCTCTCGGTCGTGCTGTCGGCGCTCGGCTTCGGCGGCATCGTCTACGGCCTGAGCCAGATCGGCGGCGCGGCGGGCCACGGTGGCGGCGCGGCCGCCGAGGCGGCCCAGACGGCGCAGACCACGTCGCTGACGGTCTCGCTGGTCGTCGGGGTCGTGACGCTCGCGCTCTTCTTCTGGCGGCAGGTGCGCCTGCAGCGCATCGACGACGCCCTGCTCGACCTGCGCGTGTTCCGCTCCGTCAACTTCTCGCTCGCCGTCGCGCAGCTGGGCGTGCTGTCGCTCGCGTTCTTCGGCACGATCACGGTGCTGCCGCTGTACATGCAGCGCGTCCTCGAGATCTCGGCGAGCGACACCGGCCTCGCGGTGCTGCCCGGCGCGCTGCTCATGGGCTTCGCGGGCCCGTTCATCGGGCGCGTCTACGACGCCCGGGGCACGCAGGTGCTGCTCGTGCCGGGAGCGATCATCGCGGTCGCCATGCTGTGGGTGTTCGCCCTCACGTTCACGGCCACCACGCCGCTGTGGCTCATCGTCGTGTGCCAGACGCTGCTCTCGCTCGGTCTCGCGCTGTCGTTCACGCCGCTGTTCACGGCGTCGCTCGGCTCGCTCGAGCGACGCTTCTACTCGTACGGCTCGGCGGTCGTCGGCACGGTGCAGCAGGTCGGCGGGGCCGCGGGCGTCGCGGTCATGATCGCGGTGATGTCGGGCGTGACGGTCTCGGGGACGGATGCCGGGATGGATGCCGCGAGCGCCGGCGCCGCGGGCGCGCACGCGGCGTTCCTGCTCGCCGCGATCGTGTCGCTGCCGATCATCGTGGGCGCCTTCCTCATCCGCAAGCCCGCCGACGACGCGGGCGAGAGCGCGCCGCCGGTGCACTGACCCTCGTCCGCAGGTGCACTGACCCTCGTCCGCGGCCCGCGGCGGTCAGTGGTGGATCAGCGACTTGAGCGCGACGAGCACGATCCCGAACCCGGCCGTGACCAGGGCGTTGAGCGCACGCACCCACAGGTGCGGCGACCACCGCGCGGCGACCACCCAGCCGAGCGTGCCGAGCAGCAGCGCGTCGACGAGGAGGGCGGTCCAGATCGCGACGTCGTCGTCGAAGACGCGCGCGACGCCGAGCGACAGCACGGCGATCGGCAGCAGGGCGACGACGAGCATCCCCTGGGAGTGCTGGACGGCCGCGCCGATGCTGCGGCGCACGTCCGGCTTCCGGGCGGTCGCGAGGCGCGACACCGTGCCCGCGTAGACGTGCGCGAAGAAGAACACGACGACCGTGATCACGACGGTCAGCAGCGCGTTGGCCGAGGTGCCGGCGAGGTTGTTGCTGACGACGATCATCCCCGAGACGAGGATGAGCCCGTAGATCGACTCCTCGGAGAGCAGGATCCGCGACAGCCGGGCACCACGCCCCGGGTCGCGGGCGGCGGGGTCGCTCAGCTCTCGCTGTTCGCGCTGCCGCCGCACGAGGTGCCGCCGCAGCACGACGACGACTCGCCGATGATCTCGAGGGGGGCGTCGACGGTGGGAACGGTCTGCGGCGAGGGGAGGTGCGAAGTGGCCATGCGTGCGATTCTAGCCTCACGGCGCCCGGGCGCGAGGCCCGCGCCCGCTACGCCTGTTCCACCCGCTTCTGCCGGGCCCAGCGCACGGGGGTGCCGGGCCCGTCCCAGACCTGCACGATGCCCCAGACGACGGCCGTGATGGGAACGGCGAGCACCGCGCCGAGGATGCCGCCGAGCGCCGTGCCGACGGTCAGCGCGATGAGCACGACGAAGGCGTGCAGCTTCATCGACCGCGACATGAGCACGGGCTGCAGGAAGTTGCCCTCGAGCTGGTTGACGAGCACGACGACGCCGACGACGAGCAGGGCGATGAACCAGCCGTTGGCGACGAGCGCGACGAGGGCGGCGAGGATGCCCGCCAGGGTCGCCCCGACGATGGGGATGAAGGCGAGCAGGAACACGAGCACCGCGAGCGGAACGGCCAGCGGCACCTGCAGGATGAGCAGGCCGATGAGGATGCCGATCGCGTCGACGGCCGCGACGGTCGCGGTGCCGCGCACGTACGACCCGAGGGTCGACACGGTGACGGCGCCGATGCGCTGCGCGCGCGCATAGTGCTCGCCCTCGAACGGCCGCAGCAGGAACTCCCACATCTGCGGGCCGTCCTTCAGGAAGAAGAACAGCACGACGATCAGCAGCACGAAGCCGGTGACGAAGCTGGCGACGGCGCTCACGCCCGCGATCGCGCCCGAGCCGAACTGCGCGCTCGTGACGAAGTCGGTGAGGGCGCCGGTCCACTCCTGGATCTGCTCGTCGCTGGGGGCGATGGGCAGGGTGCGGATCCACTCCAGCAACTGCGTGAAGCCCCCGGTCGCCTGCTCCGACAGCTCGTCCCACTGGTCGCGCACGGTCCACACGATGAGCCACCCGATGCCGGCGAGCAGCACGATCACCGCGAAGAACGTCGCGAGGGTCGTGAGCAGCGGCGGCACGCCCCGCGAGCGCATCCACTTCGTGACGGGCCAGAACGCCGACGCGAAGATGAGCGCGAGGATCAGCGGGATCGTGACGACCGTGACCTGGCGGATGCCGTAGATCAGCGCGCCGACGAGCGCGACGACGAGGATGATCTGCAGCGAGCGGATGGCGGTGCGCCCGAGGCCGTCGGCCCAGAGGCTCCACGGCGCCCTGCCGGCGCGGAGCCCGACCTCGACGTTCTCGATCCGGACCGTGCGCGGCGACCTGTCGAAAAGACCCATGCTCCGACGCTAGTCCACCGGCGGTTCCCTTCGGACCTGTATCCTGTGCCCCTCACAGCGGCCCCACAGCCAGGGGAACCGCGAACGCAGAAAGGCACAGCCGACGTGCAGGAGTATCTCGACCGGGGCGGCCGCGCACCGGCCCCCCGGACGCTCATCGACATCCTCGACGAGACCGCCCGCAGGCATCCCGAGGCGTCGGCGATCGAAGACGCGGCCGGCGCGCTCAGCTACGGCGAGCTGCGCGTGCGGGTGCGCCAGACCGCCGTGCGCCTGCGCGAGCGCGGCGTGCGGCGCGGCGACCGCGTGGGCGTGCGCATGCCGTCGGGCGACCGGGAGCTGTACATCGCGATCCTCGGCATCATGGCCGCCGGAGCCGCCTATGTGCCCGTCGACGCCGACGACCCCGAGGAGCGCGCCGAGCTCGTGTTCGGCGAGGCCGCGGTGCGCGGCGTCATCGGCGCCCGCGGACGATACGCGCCCTGGCGGACGGACGAGGGCCGGGACGGGCCGCCCGCGCCCGCCGGGCTGTTCGACGGCGACGACCCGCATCCGGCATCCGCGCCGCTGTTCGTCGTCGAGCCTCCGGGGCTGGACGACGACGCATGGATCATCTTCACGTCGGGGTCGACGGGCGTGCCGAAGGGCGTCGCCGTGCAGCACCGCTCGGCGGCGGCCTTCGTCGACGCCGAGGCGCGCATGTTCCTGCAGGGCGAGCCGCTCGGTCCCGGCGACCGCGTGCTCGCGGGGCTCTCGGTCGCCTTCGACGCGTCGTGCGAGGAGATGTGGCTGGCGTGGCGCCACGGCGCGTGCCTCGTGCCCGCGCCGCGCGCGCTCGTGCGCTCGGGCGAGGACCTGGGCCCCTGGCTCGTCGGCCACGGCATCACGGCCGTGTCGACCGTGCCGACGCTCGCGGCGCTGTGGCCGCAGGACGCGATCGAGAACGTGCGCCTGCTCATCTTCGGCGGCGAGGCGTGCCCGCCCGAGCTCGCCGCGCGGCTCGTCGGCGACGACCGCGAGGTGTGGAACACGTACGGCCCCACCGAGGCGACGGTCGTCGCGTGCGGCGCGCTCATGGACGGGGTCGGGCCCGTGCGCATCGGCCTGCCGCTCGACGGCTGGTCGCTCGCGGTCGTCGACGCCGACGGGCACCGGGTCGCCGACGGAGAGGTGGGCGAGCTGATCATCGGCGGCGTCGGGCTGGCCCGCTACCTCGATCCCGCGAAGGACGCCGAGAAGTACGCCCCCATGCCCACGCTCGGCTGGGGCCGTGCGTATCGCTCGGGCGACCTCGTGCGCGCCGAGCCGGAGGGCCTGGTCTTCCAGGGCCGCGCCGACGACCAGGTGAAGATCGGCGGCCGCCGCATCGAGCTGGGCGAGGTCGAGGCGGCCCTGCAGTCGCTGTCGGCCGTGTCGGCGGCGACGGTCGTCGTGCAGCGCTCCGAGGGCGGCGTGCCGCTGCTCGTCGGCTACGTCGTGCCGGCCGAGGGGTTCGACCGGCAGACGGCGCGCGCCGAGCTGGCGGCGACGCTGCCCGCGCCGCTCATCCCGCTGCTGGCCGTCATGGACGACCTGCCCGTGCGCACCTCCGGCAAGGTCGACAAGGCGGCGCTGCCGTGGCCGCTCACCGACACGGATGCCGCCGACTCGACGCTCACGGGCACGTCGGCCTGGCTCGCCGAGCAGTGGCTCGCGGTGCTCGGCACGCGGCCGGCCGACGAGGACGCCGACTTCTTCCAGCTCGGCGGCGGATCGCTGGCCGCCGCGCAGCTCGTCTCGCGCATCCGGACCCGCGCGCCCGAGTTCACGATGGCCGACGTCTACGACCTGCCGCGGCTGCGCCAGATGGCCGACGCGATCGAGGCGGAGGCCGACGACGCCGACGCCGAGCCGGCGGGCGGCTTCAGCACCGCGGCGCCGACGCCGCGGATCATGCAGTGGGTGCAGACGATCGCGAGCGTGCCGCTGTTCGTGCTGAGCGGGCTGCGCTGGATCCTGTGGCTGCTCACGGCGAGCTGGATCCTGCGCCTCTTCCCCGGCTTCGAGGTGCTGCCCGAGGCCCCGCTGTGGCTCATTCTGGTGGGCCTCATCGTCGTCGCGACGCCGTTCGGGCGCATGGCGCTGTCGGCGCTCGCGGCGCGCGTGCTGCTCGCGGGCCTCCGGCCCGGAGACTATCCGCGCGGCGGCGGCGTGCACCTGCGGCTGTGGCTCGCCGAGCAGGTCGCGCAGCAGATCGACCCCGTCGGCCTCGCCGGCGCGCCCTGGGTGACCTACTACGCGCGGGCGCTCGGGGCGAAGATCGGCCCCGGCGTCGACCTGCACACGCTGCCGCCCGTCACCGGGATGCTGCAGATCGGCGCGGGCGCGGCGATCGAGCCCGAGGTCGACCTCTCGGGCTACTGGATCGACGGCGACACCGTGCGCATCGGCGCGATCCGCATCGGCGCCGACGCGACGGTGGGCTCGCGCTCGACGCTGGCCCCCGGCACCAAGATCGGGCGCGGCGCCGAGGTCGCGCCCGGGTCGGCCGTGTTCGGCCGCGTGCGCGCGGGGCAGCGCTGGGCGGGCTCCCCCGCCGTGCGCGTCGGCGGCACCTCCACCCCGCTCGCGTCCGAGCGTCCGCCCGCGCGCAAGCGCTGGCTGTGGGCGTACGCGACGTCGTCGTCGCTCATCGGCCTGCTGCCGATCCTGTCGTTCGTGATCGGCGGCCTCGTGCTGGTGCCCGCGTTCCGCGACGCGCCGTCGCTCGCCGACGCCGTGCCGGGCCTGCTCGCGGCGCTCGTGCCCGCCACGATCGTCACGGGTCTCGTCTTCGCTGTGAGCGTTGTCGGGCTCGTGCGCCTGCTCTCGATCGGTCTCGTCGAGGGCGTGCATCCCGTGCGCAGCCGCGTCGCGTGGCAGGCCTGGAGCACCGAGCGCCTCCTCGACTCGGCGCGCACGATCCTCTTCCCCGTCTACTCGAGCCTGTTCACGCCCGTCTGGCTGCGTCTGCTCGGCGCGAAGGTGGGGCGCGACGTCGAGGCGTCGACGGTGCTGCTCATCCCCTGCATGACCACGATCGACGACGGCGCGTTCCTCGCCGACGACACGATGGTCGCGACCTACGAGCTGCGCGGCGGCTGGATGCGCATCGCCCGGGCACGCATCGGCAAGCGCGCGTTCCTCGGCAACTCCGGGCTCGCGGGAGCCGGGCACCGGGTGCCGAAGGACGGCCTCGTCGCGGTGCTCTCGGTGGCGCCGCCGAAGGCGAAGGCGGGGTCGTCGTGGCTCGGCTCCCCCGCCGTGCGCCTGCGCCGCGTGGTGAACGAGGCCGACCTGGAGCGCACCTACCGGCCGCGCACGGGGCTGCGCGTCGCGCGCACGGCGTGGGAGCTGTGCCGCTTCGTGCCGGTCGTGCTCACGTGCGCGCTGGGGCTCGCGGTGCTGCTCGCCCTCGCGGCGATGATCGAGGCGTGGGGGCTCGGCGTCGCGATCCTGCTGTCGGGCGCCGTGCTCATCGTGGCGGGCGCCGTCGCGGCGGCGGTCACGACGATCGCCAAGTGGGCGTTCGTCGGCGTGATCCGCGCCGGGGAGCACCCGCTGTGGTCGAGCTTCGTGTGGCGCACCGAGGTGTCCGACACCTTCACCGAGATGATCGCGGCGCCCTGGTTCGCGAACGCCGCGGCGGGCACACCGGCGCTGGCGATCTGGCTGCGTACGCTGGGCGCGAGGATCGGCACGGGCGTGTGGACCGACAGCTACTGGTTCCCCGAGCCCGACCTCGTGACGCTCGGCGACGGCGCGACCGTGAACCGCGGATGTGTGGTTCAGACGCATCTGTTCCATGATCGAGTGATGAGTATCGATACCGTGAGTCTCGAAGCGGGGGCGACGCTGGGCCCGCACAGCGTGATCCTGCCCGCCGCCTCGCTCGGAGCCCATGCGACGGTCGGTCCGGCGTCGCTCGTCATGCGCGGCGAGACGGTGCCCGCGGGCAGCCGATGGAGCGGCAACCCGATCGGCCCGTGGCGCGTCGTGAAGACCCGGCCGTACCAGGCGGAGACGTCGTGACGAGCGACCCGTACACGCCGCAGAGCGGCGACCACCGGCTGCGCGTCGATCACTACGCCCTGTCGATCGACTACCGGGTCACGACCAATCGGCTGAGCGGCACCGCCGTGATCACCGGACACGTCGTCGAGGCGACCTCGGCGCTCACCTTCGACCTGGTCGGGCTGCGCGCGAGCAAGGTGCAGCTCGCGGGGTCGAAGACGCCGTTCCGCCAGAGCGACCGCAAGCTCACCGTGCCCCTCCCCGCTCCGCTGCAGCCCGGCGACGCGTTCACGCTCACCGTGGCGTATGCCGGGGCGCCGCGCCCGCGCCGCTCGCGCTGGGGGGCGATCGGCTGGGAGGAGCTCGAGGACGGCGCGCTCGTCGCATCGCAGCCGACGGGGGCGCCCACGTGGTTCCCGTGCAACGACGTGCCGTCCGACAAGGCGACGTACCGCATCGAGCTCACGACCGACCCCGAGTACACGGTCGTCGTGGGCGACGTGACCGAGCGGTCGACGCGCAAGGGCCGCCGCACGTGGGTGTTCGACAGCGCCGTGCCGACGGCGACGTACCTCGTGACGGTGCAGATCGGCACGTACGCGCACAAGGCGCTGGACCTCGGATCGGTGCGCGGAGAGCTGCACTATCCCTCGGCGATCGCGGCGCGGGTGAAGGCCGACTTCGCGCCGCTGCCGCGGATGATGGCCGCGTTCGAGGACGCCTTCGGCCCCTATCCCCTGCCCGCCTACCGCGTCGTCGTGACGCCCGACGAGCTCGACATCCCGCTCGAGGCCCAGGGCATGGGCGTCTTCGGCGCGAACCACATCGACGGCAAGGGCGGGCTCGAGCGCCTGGTCGCGCACGAGCTCGCGCACCAGTGGTTCGGCAACAGCGTGGGCGTGCGGCAGTGGCGCGACATCTGGCTCAACGAGGGCTTCGCGTGCTATGCGGAATGGATCTGGTCGGAGCGTTCCGGCGGAGCGACCGCGGATGCCAAGGCGCGCGGCCACCACGCCCGGCTGGCCCGGCTGCCGCAGGACATCGTCGTCGGCGACCCCGGCCCCGACCTCATGTTCGACGACCGCGTCTACAAGCGCGGGGCGCTCACGCTGCACGCGCTGCGCCTCACGATCGGCGACGAGCCGTTCTTCCGGCTGCTGCGCACGTGGACGGCGCAGCACCGCGACGCGACCGCGACGACCGCCGACTTCCGCGTGCTCGCCGAGACGGTGAGCGGCGTGCCGCTCGCGGCGCTGCTGCACGCGTGGCTCGACCGGCCGGAGCTTCCCGCACTGCCCGGTGCGGGCGATGCGGGCGGGACGTCGGAGGCCGCGCCGATCACCGAGACGATCCTGCTGCCGTCGCAGCGGGGCCACTGACCGCGACGCGCGGGGGCGGGCGGATGCCCGGGCCCGGGAGATCTGCGATCCTTGCAGACATGACCCGGCCACACGTCACGATCACCTACTGCACACAGTGCAACTGGCTCCTGCGCGCCTCGTGGATGGCCGGCGAGCTGCTCTCGACGTTCGGCACCGACCTCGGCGCGGTGACCCTCGTCCCCGGCACGGGCGGCGTCTTCCACATCGAAGTCGACGGCGAACAGGTGTGGGAGCGCGCGCGGGACGGTGGCTTCCCCGACGCCGTCGCGCTCAAGAAGCGCGTGCGCGACGCCGCCTTCCCCGACCGCTCCCTCGGACACGCGGACCGCGCCGCCCCTCCGGCCGGCTGAGCCGGGCCGCCGCGTCGCCGGCGGCCCGTGAGGGGCGATGTCAGGCCTTGTCCCCGGCATCCGCCGCGTCCGCGGCATCCGTCCGCCCGGCGTCCTCCTCTTCGAGGACGATCGCCGCCTCGGGGATGATCTCGACGGCGCCCGTCGTCGCCGCCTCGTAGACCTCGGCGAGCGTCTCGTCGACCTGCTCCTCGTCGACCCACGCGATGTTGTCGCGGGAGTGGTCGTACTCGACCGGCACGAGCGCGAAGTCGTCGCCGTACTCCTCGAGACCCGCCTGCACGCTGTGCTGCACCGCCGCGCGCGCATAGCGCTCGCGCAGGATCATCGGGTCGCGACGCAGGTCCTTCAGGAAGGCGATCATCATGAACGCCATGATCACGGCGAACGGCAGGGCCGCGACGATCGTCGTGTTCTGCAGGGCGCGCAGCCCGCTGCCGGCCTCGCCCGAGACGAGCAGCACGGCGGCGATCACGCCGACGACGGTTCCCCACGTGACGGTCACCCAGCGCGCGGGGTCGGGACGCCCCTGCTGCGACAGCGTTCCCATCACGAGCGAGGCCGAGTCGGCGCCCGTGATGAAGAAGATCGCGACGAGCAGGATGAGCGCGACGCTCGTGATCAGGGGGAACGGCAGGTTCGCCAGCACGCCGAACAGCACGGACTCGGGCGGGCTGACCTGCAGGCCGGCGCCGTTCATCTGCTGATCGATCGCGGTCGTGCCGAAGATCGCGAACCAGAGGAACGAGATCACCGACGGCACGAGGATCACGACCGACACGAACTGCCGCAGCGTGCGGCCGCGCGAGATCTTCGCGATGAACATGCCCACGAAGGGCGACCACGAGATCCACCACGCCCAGTAGAAGATCGTCCAGCCCGACAGGAAGGCCTGCGTCGCCTCGCCCTGCGAGCCCGAGCGGCCCACCATCGTCGGCAGATCGGCGATGAACTGCGCGGCCACGGCCGGCAGCACGTTGAGGATCAGCATGGTCGGCCCGACGACGAACACGAACACCGCCAGCACGATCGCCGCGATGGCGTTGATGTTCGACAGGGCGCGGATGCCGCGGGAGACGCCCGAGACGGCCGAGACGATGAACGCGGCGGTGAGCAGCGCGATGACGGCGATCAGGATGCCGTTGCCCAGCTCCCCCGCGCCGCTCACGATCTCGATGCCGTGGCCGATCTGCAGCGCGCCGAGGCCGAGCGAGGCCGCCGTGCCGAACAGGGTGACGATGATCGCGAAGATGTCGATGGTCTTGCCGAGGGGCCCCGTCGTGCGGTCCTCCCCCAGCAGCGGCGCGAAGATCGACGAGATCAGCGGCGTGCGCCCGCGACGGAACGCGCCGTACGCGATGGCGCCGCCGACGAGCGCGTAGAACGCCCACGCCTGCGGGCCCCAGTGGTAGAGCACCTGCGTCTGCGCGGTGTGCATCGCCTCGAGGGTCTGCGCCTCGACGGTGCCCGGCGGCGGGCTCTCGAAGAAGGTGAGGGGCTCGGCGGCGCCCCAGAACACGAGCCCGATGCCCATGCCCGCGGCGAACAGCATGGAGATCCAGGAGAACATCGAGAACTCGGGCGCCTCGTCGTCGCGGCCGAGCGGGATGCGCCCGTAGCGGCTGAACCCGACGAACAGCATGAAGACCAGGATGACCGTCGCGATCGACGTGAAGAAGAAGCCGAGGTAGTCGACGACCCAGTTCAGCGCCGTGCTCGCGGTCGCCGCGAGGCTGTCGCCCGCGAGCACGCCCCACGCGATGAAGCCGAGCGCGAAGGCCAGCGCGATGCCGAGCACGAGCCCGTCGGTGCGGAACCGGCGCGGCACCTCCTCCACGCCGACGCCCGGGACGAGGGCCGGGTGGATGCTCCGCGGCGGCAGCGTCGAGATCTCCTTGACCACCCGCCGGGCCGCCTGCGACGCCCGCGCCGGCACCGTCGCCTCGCGCGCGAGAGGGGGCACCGGGCCCGCGGCATCCGTGGTCTGTTTCCTGTCCGAATCGTCCACGACGATCCATCCTTGCACGCGAACGCGCCCGACGGCCAGGCACGAGCGCGACCGGCGCCCCGCCGCTACTCGCGGCCGAGCCGTCGCAGGCGGCGTCCCGTCGCCAGGAAGAGGACGCCGAGACCCGCCGCGAGCGCGCTCACGCCGTACGCGAGAACCGACGTCATGAGCGACGTGCGCAGGGATGCCGCCGTCGCCAGCGCCGTGCTCTGGTTCCGCAGCTCGCGCGCCTCGTCGCTGTTCTTGTCGACGTCGCGCAGCGCCGCGCTGATGTCCGCGAAGGTGCGACCGCCCGCGCCACGCTCGGCGTTGCCTTTGATGACGAGCGCCTCGACGTAGGCGGTGACGGGGTCCTGGACGCGCTTCCCCGCGAGCATCGGAGCGTTGCCGGGCACCGTGATGCCCTCGTCCCGCAGCTGCCTCGTCACTGCGCACCACGCGCCGGAGCCGGCGACGAGGAGCAGGGCTCCCGCGGCGACGGTGAGGCCGCCGACGTGACGAAGGGTGGAGAGCGAGCGCGGCGCGGTCATCGATGGTCCTTTCGGCAGCGGAGGCGCGGAGGCCGTCTGTCGGGCCGAGGCTCGACGACGCGCCGTCGGGCGGCGCCTGGTCTCCCATTCTCGCGCAGGCCGTCAGCGCTGGTCGAGACCGCTCACCGTGTACCGCCGTTCGATGCCCGTCGTCGCCCGCCCCCACTCGCTCGCCGCGACACGCTCCTGGTGCGCCGCGAACGCGGCGGCGCCGGTGAACCGCTCCGCGACCCGCCACACGAGCGGGTCGTCGGTCTGCACGACCTCGAACGACAGGCATCCCGTCTCGGCCCGCGTCAGCGCGACGTGCCGCGGCAGATGCTCGCGCACGGTCGCGGCCTCGTCCGGCGTCGCGCAGACGAGCTCGCCGACCAGCGTGACCTGCGCGCCGGCGGCGCCGCCGCTCTCGGCGCCGTCCAGCCATGCCGCGAACACGGCGCGTGACCGATCGGCGAGCTCGGGACCGTGCGTGAGCGCGTCGGCACGGAGGCGGGCGGGGTCGACGGCGTGCGCGGCGAGCTCGTGCGCGTGTCCGATGAGCCACTGCTCGATGCGGCGGTGGTCGGCCTCGAGGTGGAACTGGAGCGCGAGCACGGCGGGTCCCCGCGAGAACGCCTGGTGCGGGAAGCCCGGCGTGGAGGCGAGCAGCGTCGCACCGTCAGGGACGTCGAACTGGTCGCCGTGCCAGTGCAGCACGGGGACGCGGCCCAGCGGCGCCAGCGGGTTGCCGGGGGCGGCGTCGAGCGTCAGCGGTCCGTAGCCGATCTCCGCCCGTCCCGTGGGAGCGACCGCCGCGCCGAGCGCGGCGGCGATCAGCTGGGCGCCCAGGCAGATGCCGAGGGTCGGCCGGCGCAGCTCGACCCGCCGCGCGATCGCGTCGATCTCGTCCCGCAGGAACGGATACGCCGCCTGGTCGCCGACGCCGATCGGACCGCCGAGCACGACGAGAAGGTCGGCATCCGCGATCGCGTCCGGGTCGATCCGGTCGAGCCCGGCGTCGATGTACCCGACGTCGTATCCGCGCTCGCGCAGCAGCGGATCGAGGATGCCGAGGTCTTCGAAGAGCAGGTGACGGACGGCGACGGCGGTCTTCGGTCGGGTCATCTCGTCGTCCTCTCGGGATGCGTCGGCGTCGCGCGCGCCACGATACCGCTCGCACGTCCTCGTCCGCCTGCGCATCGCCGGGCGGTCGCAGCCGGGCGACATCGCTACGCTCGTACGACACGACCCGCACGTCTTCCCTCACCGCCGTCTGAAGAGGAGATCCGAGAATCATGAGCACGCGCGTCCTCCTCGTCGTGACCAACGTCGACCGCTACGAGACCGATCCCGAGCATCCGACGGGTCTGTGGCTCTCGGAGCTGACCCACGCCTTCGACCTCTTCGAGAAGCGGGGGTTCGAGCAGACCATCGTCAGCCCTCGCGGCGGAAAGTCGCCGCTGGAGCCTCGATCGCTGACGTTCCCGAATCTCGACCGCTCCGCCCGGGCGTGGCGCGATGATCCCGCCCGCATGGCGATGCTCGACGACACCGCGCATCCCGACCGGATCGACGCCGCCGACTATGACGCGATCTACTTCACCGGCGGCCATGCCGTGATGTTCGACTTTCCCGGGAGCACGGGCCTGCAACGCCTCACTCGCGAGATCTTCGAGCGCGGCGGCGTCGTGGGCGCCGTGTGCCATGGCTACTGCGGTCTGCTCGACACCAGGCTCTCGGACGGAGGCCATCTGGTCGCCGGCCGCAACCTCACCGGCTTCTCCTGGCGCGAGGAGGTCCTCGCCCGCGTCGACAGGCTCGTTCCCTACAACGTCGAGCAGGAGATCCGGCAGCGCGGCGCGCACTACTCCAAGGCCCTGCTGCCGTTCGTGTCGAACACCGTCGTCGACGGCCGGCTGGTCACCGGCCAGAACCCCGGCTCCGCCAAGGAGACCGCGGCGAAGGTCGCGGCACTGCTCTGACGTCGTGCAGGCTGCGCACCGCCTGCCATCCCCGGGGTGCGCGGGGCCGGCACTCAGCCGCCGATCGCGTCCCACACCTCGCGCCAGCGCGCGGCGAGCGAGTCGACGGTCTCGTGCGCGTTCAGTCCGCTGGGCTGGGGCACGACCCACAGCGGGACGCCGTGCGGCCAGTCCGGGATCAGCGTGGCATCCTGCTCCCCCATCCGCGCCCGGGGCTGACCGAACGCGACGCGGAACGCCGTGACGCCGGCGAGCGCCACCATCGCCGGCCGCAGCTCGGCGACGCGCGCGACGAGCGCCGTGCCGCCGGCCCGCAGCTCCTCGCGACTCAGCTCAGACGCCTTCGCCGTGGCGCGCCCGACGAGGTTGGTGATCCCGATGCCGCGACCGACCAGCCGTGCCTCGTCCTCCGGCCGCAGCCCCGTCGTCGCGTCGATCACGTGGTCGGTGAGGCCGGCGCGATGCAGCGACGGCCAGAACCGGTTGCCCGGATACGCGAACGGCGCGTTGACCGCGGCCGTCCACAGCCCGGGATTGATGCCGACGATCAGCAGTCGCAGCGGATGCCCGGGCGCAGGCAGCACGTCGTCGATCGCCTGCGGGTCCTCCGTCGCGAACCGCGCGAGCTCGTCGCGGGCGGGCCGGCGCCCCGCCATCGGCGAGGGCCGGCGCGGCCGCGCGGGAACGGCATCGGTCATCGGCGCATCACCCCGCACCGGAGGCAGCACCCCGCCGCTGCGCGGCGAGGGACCCGCCCCGGCCGGCGAGCACCGAAGCGGTGGGCGGCCGTGGTCGGATGAGACGCCGGAAGGCGGCCACGGCTGCCCACGACATCGGCGCAACGAGGATGATGGGCGGCCTCTGGCCGGGCGATCGCTCCGCTCGGCCGCGCACGGCGGGGCTCGTACGTCGGAGGCGGCACATCGACAACGCTAGACGTTGGACCGGGCCTCCACCACGTTCCGCACGGAGCGACCGCGGAGAAGCTCCGAGGTCACTCCCGCTCGACCGGGAACCACAGCTCGCACGTGGCCGTGCTGAAGTCCTCCGCGCGCTCGAGGATCGTCACGATCGACGGTCCCGGGCGCAGGCGCCAGGGGTTGGAGGGGAACCACTCCGCAGCGGATGCGGCATACGCCTCCTGGAGCGCGGCCGGGTGCGGTCCCGAGGAGCGGAAGGCGACCCACGCTCCAGCATCCAGATCGATCGCGTCCAGATCGGCGGGAGCATCGGCATCGGCGTCGACCGCCACGCCGTGGAGATAGGTGAGCTCGCTCCCTTCCCGGTAGTCGGGGTCGACGTCGGCGCTGACCTGCAGGAGTCCACGCGGATCCGCACTGCTGAGGCCCTTCAGCCGCTCGTGCTCCTCGGCCGGCAGCGAGGCGATGTGCCGCTGGATGTGCGGGTTCACCCCTTCGTGGATCAGCGGCACGCGCGCGGCGTGGCCGATGAGACGGAAGGCGGGTCGTTCGATGATGCGGGCGTCCATGGCGGAGCTCCCTTCGACGGTCAGGCGGAACCTGAGGGTGGGTTGGGTTCGAAGGGGGCCGCCGTCCCGGCGGACAGCGCCATGGCTCACACCGTGCACCGACCGGAACGCACGCCCGAACGCCTCGACGGATCCATAGCCGAAGCGCACGGCGATCGTCAGGAGATCCTCGCCGCCGATCACGTCGGACGCCGCGACGGTCATCCGACGCCGGCGCACGTATTCCGACACCGGCATGCCCGCCAGCGACGAGAACATCCGACGCAGGTGATAGCCGGTCGTCCCCATCGATGCGGCGAGCGCCTCGATGTCGATGTCGTCGCCGAGACGGTGCTCGACCTCGTCGACCAGGCGGTTGAGGATCTTGATCATGGTCGCTCCCTTCGCCCTCCACTCTCGTTCGACCGGCGCGACGCGCGCCCGATCGTCCCGGTCCGATTCTGTCGGGTGCCCGGAAGAGGAACGCCCCGCCGATCACGACGATCGGCGGGGCGTCGACGGCGCTCTGGGGGTCACACGTCGAACCGGAACTCCACCACGTCGCGTCAGCGTTGGCGGTGTGCAGGACTCACCTCAGCGCCAGCGTTTCCACCCGTTGGCCGGTGGTCTGGGCGATCAGATCGAAGTCCTTGTCAACCGCGAGAACCGTCAGCCCGACCTTTTCCGCAGTTGCCGCGATGAGAAGGTCCGGGATGGAGGCGGCACGATGCTGTCCGCGATCGGCAAGCAGCATCTGAACCTCGAACGCGCGGTCCTCCATCGCGGGGCTCAGGTGCTCGATCGGCATGAGCGACAACGGCGGCAGACCGAACGCCTCGCGGCCTGCCCCACCTGAGCGCGCCGAGAAGCCGAGTTCCAGCCTCGTCACGGTCGAGATGCGAACCAGACCGCGCTCGATCCGCGCGTTCCATTCTGCGATGTTCAGCGCTTGCCCCGACTGCATCCGCACGTAGGCGGACTTGTCGATGAGCCAACTCGTCACCGCCACGCGGCGTCCATGACTCCGGGATCGGCGAGGTCGCCGAAGGTCGCGGCAGATCGATTCCAGTCATCGGCGGTAACCGTGGCGACCATCGCCGCAGACGCCTCCAGCTCAAGCCGACGTCGAAGGAACTCGTTGCGAGACAGCCCCAGCGCGGCCGCCTCCGCATCGATCCGCTCGACAGCGGCATCGCTCAGTCCGCGAATCAGCACGTTCGTCATAACCACCTCCAGGGTCTGCTTGATATCACGATATCATGCGTGCACGCAACAGCGGCCGATTCTGCGATCGCACGAAGCGGCGCTCGACCGCACCAGGGTGCGGCTCTCGTCCCCATCGTCAGTTCGAGAACCGGAGCTCCACCGGGTCACGTCGCCGATAGGCATCGGTCGAAACCGTGGCTCGGGACCCAGAGCCGATCACCGCAGATGTCGCACCACTCATGACCATCGACAGTGCGATCGTCTCCAGCTGAACTGCGGCTCGACCTGCTGTGACGAGATCTCGTCACGGACCGCGCGGCGTGCCGTGCGCTTCGCTGGGCCGCCACCACCGCTCTCTCGAGCTCTGCTCTGCGCCGCCGTTCCGGCATCCTGCGGACGCCGGCGAGCAGTTCGGCGAGCGTCACGGCCGTGATCGCGACCTCGTCATCGAGCGACTCCAGCCATGACGCCACCCGCGCATCGGGGTCTCGACGGAAGAGCTCGGAGATCACGTTGGTGTCAAGGACGATCATTCGAAGTTCACCGCGCGAGCGACATCGTCGCGATCAGGAACAAGAAGATCATCGGCTCCCCCGGCGCTCCGCGCGGCGTGCATCAACGCGACGCCGATGTTCGGACGCTGAGCCGCCTTGGTGAGGATGTCACGCACCTCGGCTTCCATCGAACGGACCGCACGCGGGGGTCACGCGTCGAACCGGAGCTCGACTGGGTCACGTCACAGAGGGGCGTCTACGCTCACGAGTGCTGAAGCACCAAGCCCGCGCCACCGGCGACGTCGGCGAAGGCCGGCGAGCGCGCTCCCGACCGGTGCGCGCGGCGTCTGTCAGACTCGGAGCATGGCCGAAGAGTCCCGTGGCGGTTCCGCTCAGGTGTTCCGCATCGAGGGTGCCCGCATCGACACGATCGAGGATCTGTACGCGCAGCTGAACGCGTTGCTGATGAAGGAGGAGGACTGGGAGCTCGGCGCAAGCCTGGATGCGCTCGACGACGTGCTGTACCGCTTCAGCCCGAGAAGCGCCGTCGGTCCGACGGTGTTCGTCTGGGCGGATCACGGGCGCAGTCGGGAAGCCCTCGGCCGGGCAGCGACCGAGCGCTGGCTTGAGGACAAGCTCCGTCACCCGCACTCCTTCGACGTGCGAGCGATCCGTGCGCAACGGGACGCGCTGATGTCCGGCGAGGGGAAGACCTACTTCGAGATCGTCCAGGACGTGTTCGCCGCACACGACCCGGACGTTCGCCTGGAACTGGACTGACCGCATCGACGCACGCCCGAGTCCCTCGACGTCACCGCTCTGCGCGTGCCATCCGGGAGTTCGGCCCGTTTCTATCCGCTTTGATCGCTCGATGACCGACCCGGGTCACACGTTGAAGCGGAACTCCACCACGTCCCCGTCCTGCATGACGTAGTCCTTGCCCTCGAGGCGGGCCTTGCCCTTCGCACGGGCCTCGACGACGGATCCGGTCGCGACGAGGTCCTCGAACGAGATGACCTCGGCCTTGATGAAGCCCTTCTCGAAGTCGGTGTGGATGACGCCCGCGGCCTGCGGCGCCTTCCAGCCCTTGCCGATCGTCCAGGCGCGCGCCTCCTTCGGCCCGGCCGTGAGATAGGTCTGCAGGCCGAGGGTGTCGAAGCCGATGCGCGCGAGCTGGTCGAGACCCGACTCGGTCTGACCCGTCGACGCCAGCAGCTCGGCGGCATCCTCGGGGTCGAGGTCGATGAGCTCCGACTCGATCTTCGCGTCGAGGAACACGGCCTGCGCGGGGGCGACGAGGGCGGCGAGCGCGGCCTTGCGAACGTCGTCGGTCAGCACGGCCTCGTCGACGTTGAACACGAAGATGAAGGGCTTGGCGGTGAGCAGCCCCAGCTCCTTGATCGGCCCGAGGTCGATGCCCGTCGCCGACAGCAGCTCGCCGCGCTGCAGGGCGTCCTGCGCGGCCTTCGCGGTCTCGAGCACGACGGGGTCGAGCTTCTTGCCGCGCACTTCCTTCTCGTAGCGCGCGATGGCCTTCTCGAGGGTCTGCAGGTCGGCGAGCTGCAGCTCGGCGTTGATCGTCTCCATGTCGGATGCCGGGTCGACCTTGCCGTCGACGTGCACGACGTCGCCGTCGGCGAAGCCGCGCACGACCTGCGCGATCGCGTCGGCCTCGCGGATGTTCGCGAGGAACTGGTTGCCGAGCCCCTCGCCCTCGCTCGCTCCGCGCACGATGCCGGCGATGTCGACGAACGACACGGCGGCGGGCAGGATGCGCTCGGAGCCGAAGATCCCGGCGAGCGTGTCGAGACGCGGGTCGGGGAGGTTCACCACCCCGACGTTCGGCTCGATCGTCGCGAACGGGTAGTTCGCCGCGAGCACCTGGTTCTTGGTGAGGGCGTTGAAGAGGGTCGACTTGCCGACGTTCGGGAGACCGACGATTCCGATGGTGAGAGCCACGGGCACCCAGCCTACCGGCGGATGGCCCGCGCCCGTGCCGGGCGGCCGCTACGGGCGGATGCTGCGGAACGCCTGCGTGACGTACGGCAGCTCGACCAGCCGCTCGCCCACGGCGCCGATCTCGTCGAACAGCTCGGCGGTCTCGCGGTCGATGCGCGCCTTCTCGTCGTCGGGCGCCGTGATGATGTAGCTGCGGGAGCGCACCATCGCGGTGAGGGTCTCGCGCGTCACGGCCCGCGACCACCGCCAGGTCTCACGCTCCAGCCCCGCGAACGGCGCCGCGATGGGCGGGTCTCCGGCCGCGAGCATGCGCTCGGCGTTGCTGCCCTTCATGATGCCGGTGAGCCGATGCACCCACGGCACGTCCTCGTCGCGCACGTTCCAGACGAGCCCCAGCACACCGCCGGAGCGCACGACGCGCGCGACCTCCGCGGATGCGGCGGCGGGATCGACCCAGTGCCACGCCTGCCCCAGCACGACGGCGTCGAGGGCCGCGTCGGGCAGGGGCATCCGCTCGGCGGCGCCGACGAACGTGGGCACGCCGGGCACCGCGTCGCGCAGTGCCTGGAGCATGTCGGCGTCGGGGTCGACGGCGACGACCTCGGCCCCGGCGTCGACGAGGGCGCGCGTGAGCTTGCCCGTTCCCGCGCCGACGTCGGCGACGCGCGGCCAGCGGTCATGCCGGCGCACCGGCTCCAGCATCCACGCGACGGCCTCGGCCGGATACTCGGGACGTCCCCGCTCGTAGACGTCGGCCGCTTGCCCGAATGATGTCGCCAGGTCGTCCGCGTTCGCCATGCTTCGACCCTACGCGGGGTCGCCGTCCCGCGGCGCGCCTGTCGCGCGGATCGGCGTCGGCGAGCGAGGCTGGAGCCATGCTGGAGTTCACTGCGATCGACTTCGAGACGGCGAACTCCTCGAGCGCGTCGGCGTGCGCGGTCGGGCTCGCGCGCGTGCGCGGCGGCCGCGTCGTCGATCGGGCCGGCTGGCTCATCCGTCCTCCGGCGGGCCACGACCGGTTCTTCGAGCTCAACACGGGCATCCACGGCATCGCCGCGGAGCACGTCGTCCACGCCAAGGGCTGGGCAGATCAGCTCCCCGATCTCGCCGCGTTCGTCGGCGCCGACGTGCTCGTCGCGCACAACGCGGGGTTCGACATGCGCGTGCTGCGCAGCGCGTGCGAGGCCACCGGCTCGGCGTGGGAACCCTATCGCTACCTCTGCAGCGTGCAGGTGGCGCGCAAGACCTACGCGCTCGACTCCTACCGCCTGCCGCTCGCGGCCGCCGCGGCCGGCTTCACCGATCTGCGGCACCACGACGCCGTCTCCGACGCCCTCGCGTGCGCGCACATCGTGATCGACGCCGCCCGGCGCGCGCGTGCCGGCGACGTCGCGCAGCTCGCGGCGGCCCTCGGGCTGCGGCTGTCGCAGCTGCCCGCCGCCGCCCCTGCGGCGGCCTGATCCGCTCCCCGCGGGGCGGGCTCCGGCGGATGTCGGAGGGTGCGGGCATGCTGAGGTCATGGATGCCGTCGCCTCTGTCGCCCTCGCCGTGCTGTGCCTGCTCGCCGGGCTCCTCGCCGGGTGGTTCGCCGCCTCCGCGCGCGGCGCCGCACGCGGCGAGGCGGCGCGCGCCGCGCTCACCGCGAAGCTCGCGGCGAACGAGGCCGCGTACGCGGCGCTCGCCGCGCAGTTCGACCAGCAGCGCACGCTGACCCGCGAGCTCGCCGACCGGGCGCGCGACGAGCAGGCCGCCCGCGACGAGCGCGAGCGGCGCGAGCAGCTGGTGCTGCGCGCCCTCGCCCCCGTGAGCGAGAGCCTGCAGGCCATGCAGACGCGCGTCGACCAGCTGGAGCGCGAGCGGCACGAGCAGCTGGGCTCGGTCGCCGAGCAGCTGCGGCGCACCGCCGAGCAGAACGAGGCGCTGCGCGCGACGACCGAGTCGCTGGCGGGCGCGCTGCGCTCGGGCTCGGTGCGCGGCGTGTGGGGCGAGACGCAGCTGCGTCGCGTGGTCGAGGCGGCGGGGCTCACCCGCTACGTCGACTTCGAGCTGCAGGCGACCGTCACGAGCGACGCCGGCGCGGGACGACCCGACATGGTCGTGCGCCTGCCCGGCGGCAAGGCGCTCGCGGTCGATGCGAAGGCGCCGCTCGACGCCTACCTCGCGGCGAGCGAGATCCCCGTCACCGCGACCGGCGCCGAGGCGACGCGACGCGCGTCGCTGCTCGCCGCGCACGTCGCGGCGGTGCGGGCGCACGTCGACGCGCTGGCGAAGAAGAGCTACTGGGCAGGCCTGACGGCGAGCCCCGAGTTCGTCGTGTGCTTCCTGCCGAGCGAGTCGCTGCTGGCATCCGCCCTCGACGAGGACCCGACGCTGCTCGACTACGCGTTCTCGCGGCGCGTCGCCCTCGCCTCGCCCGTGAACCTCTGGGCGGTGCTCAAGACCGTGGCGTACACGTGGACCCAACACGACGTGTCGTCGGAGGCGCGGCGCCTGTTCGACCTGGGCACCGAGCTGTACCGCCGGCTCGGCTCGCTCACGACGCACGCCGACGAGCTGCGGCGGGCCATCGAGCGCACGGTCGACAGCTACAACCGGTTCGTCGGCTCGCTCGAGACGCGCGTGCTCGTGACGGCGCGCAAGTTCCCGGGCATCGACGACACGAGACTCGACGCCGTCGCCGCGCCGGCGGTCATCGATCGCGGCACGCGACCGCTCACGGCTCCCGAGCTGCTGCACGCGCAGGACGACGCTGCCCCGCCCCGGGAGGAGGGGACGGCCGCCGAGATCGGCGAGCTGAGGTCACGGCTGACCCCGTGAAGGCCCCTCAGCTCGCGGGAAAGACGTTCAGCATGAGCACGACGCCCACGGTCACGAAGGCGAACGCGCCGATCATCCACCACGCGCTCACCTGGTGCCCGTCGGGCATGCGACGGCGGAGGAGGACGTCGGGTCGCCGTGCCGGGTCGTCGGAGACGGGACGGACCTGCGGCTGCTCGGATGCTGCGGACATGACTGCCTCTCGTGGATCACCTCATGCGCGGGCGCCCGACGCGCCGTGCCGACCGGTAGTGGTCAGTCGGATGCGCCGCACACCGCGGCCCATTGTGCCAGAGCCCGCGGCACGAACCCTGAGCGCGACCGGGAAGCCGCGAAAACGTGATCTTCGGCCGATCAGTCCCCGAAGACCGTCACAGCCACTTCGACGTGAGGTGCTCCGACGAGATGCGGCGCAGCGTTCCCGACCGGCCGCGCAGCACGACCGACTCCGTGTAGATGTAGTCGCCCTCGCGGCGCACGCCCGCGACGAGCTCGCCGTTGGTCACGCCCGTCGCGACGAAGATCGTGTTGTCGCCCTTGACGAGGTCGTCGGCCTCGTAGACCTCGTCGTCGCCGACGCGGAGACCGGCGTCGATGCCCCGCTGACGCTCGTCGTCGTCGCGCGGCCACAGCCGGCCCTGGATGTGGCCGCCCAGCGCCTTGATGGCGCACGCGGTCACGATGCCCTCGGGGCTGCCGCCGACCCCGACGCACATGTCGGTGCGCGCGTTGTGACGCGCCGCGTTGATGCCGCCGGCGACGTCGCCGTCGCTCATGAGGCGCGTGCCGGCACCGGCCTCGCGGATCTCCTCGATGATGCGGGCGTGCCGGGGGCGGTTGAGCACCGAGACGACGATCTCGTCGACGGGCTTGCCGATCGCCTTCGAGAGCAGGCGGATGTTCTCGCCGATCGGCAGGCGGATGTCGACGACGCCGACGCCCGCGGGGCCCGTGACCAGCTTGTCCATGTAGAACACGCTCGATGCGTCGAGCATCGAGCCGCGATCGGAGACCGCGAGCACCGAGAGCGCGTTGTTGCGCCCCTCGGCCGTCAGCGTGGTGCCGTCGATCGGGTCGACGGCGATGTCGCACTGCGGGCCGTCGCCGGTGCCGACCTGCTCGCCGTTGTAGAGCATGGGCGCGTTGTCCTTCTCGCCCTCGCCGATGACGACGACGCCGGCGAAGTCGACGGTCTGCAGGAACGCGCGCATCGCGTCGACGGCCGCCCCGTCGGCGAGCTCCTTCTGGCCTCGGCCGATGAACGGCACCGAGCGAATCGCCGCCGCCTCGGTGGCGCGCACGAGCTCGAGCGCGAGGTTGCGGTCGGGATGCAGGGGGCTCATGTCGGCCTTCAGACTCACCATGTTCGCTAGCCTACTCATTCGATCGATCCCTCCACGGCGGCTTTCGCCGGTCCGAGTGCGAAGGATTCTGGTTTCTTCTCTCTGCAGAGGGCTCATGAGAGCCGGAGGGTCCGGGCGCAGGTCGTCCCGCGCCCGGACCCATGGCCTACGCGGCGGCCGAGACCACGAGCCAGATGACGCTCGTGATCAGGAAGCCCGCCACGCCGAGCACCGTCGTCAGCACCGTCCAGCTGCGCAGGCCGTCGCTGACGCTCAGTCCGAGGTAGCGGGTCACGACCCAGAACCCCGAGTCGTTGACGTGCGACAGGCCGAGGGCGCCGAACGCGATCGCGAGCGCGATGACCACGATCTGCAGCGAGGAGTAGCCGCCGCCGGTGATCGCGCTCGAGAGCAGGCCGGCGGTCGTCAGGATCGCGACCGTCGCCGAGCCCTGTGCCGCCCGGAGCGCGAGCGAGACCAGGAAGGCCATGAGGATGATCGGCAGCCCCGTCGCGAGCAGCGTGTCGGCCAGAGCCTTGCCGATGCCCGACTCCGTCAGGATCCTGGCGAACGCGCCGCCGGCGCCCGTGACCAGGATGACGATCGCGGCGGGCGGGAGCGCGCCCTCGAACACGTCGGAGAGGTGCGCGGCGCTCCAGCCCCGGCGGATGCCGAGGAAGTAGCCGGCGAGCACGACGGTCACGAGCAGCGCGAAGACCGGCGCACCGATGAAGCCGAGCACGGCGCGCAGCGCCGAGTCGGCCGGAAGCAGCGTCGCGGCCGTCGTGCCGAGGCCGATCATCACGAGCGGGGTGATGATGAGCGTCAGGATCATGCCCGCCGACGGCGGAGCGAGGGTCTTCGTCGCAGTCTTCGCGGCGGAGGCACCGGCGGCGTCGACCTCGTCGCCGCCGCCGAACGCGTCGAACATCTCCTTCGTGCTCGCGAGCATGGGGTACTCACGACGGTTCAGCACCTTGGACACGAAGTGTGCCAGGACGCCGAGCGGGATCGCGATGAGGATGCCGAGGATCGTGAGCCAGCCCACGTCGGCGCCGAGCAGCGCGGCCCCGCCGACGATTCCCGGGTGCGGCGGCACCGCCACGTGCACCGCGAGCATGATGCCCGCGATCGGCAGGCCGAACTTCACCGGGTTGAGGCCCGCGGCGTGACTGAAGCCGTAGACGATCGGCACGAGGATGATGAATCCCACGTCGAAGAAGACCGGGATCGCGAGCACGAGCGCCGCCGCGGTGAGCGCCCCCGACACGCGGCGCGGTCCGAGCAGCTTCGTGAAGCGCCCCGCGAGGCTCGAGGCGCCGCCCGAGAGCTCGATGATGCGGCCGAGCATGGAGCCCAGCGCGACGAGGATGGCGACGGAGCCGAGCGTTCCGCCCATCCCGGCGATGATCGCCGGAATGATGCCGAGTCGTTCGGGGGTCGTCTCGGTCGCGGGCACGTTCGCGAGCGGCACGCCGGTCGCGAGACCGACGAGCACGCTGGTGATGAGCAACGCCAGGAAGGCGTTGACTTTGAAGCGGACGATCAGCACGAGCAGCAGGGCGATGCCCGCCGCGCCGATCGCGAGCAGCAAGGGTGTAGGCACGAGTGTCTCCTTCGACGTTCGAGGCGGGGTGGATCAGTTGCTGAGGCGCTGCGGCGCGACGACGCGGATGACCGCCGAGTCGTCGGCGGATCCGAGGCCCTGGGCGGCACCGAGCAGGTAGAGCTGCTCGGCGGCCGCCGCGATCGGCGTGGCCAGGCGCGCCGCGCGGGCGGCCTTGTTCACGATGCCCATGTCCTTGACGAAGATGTCGAGCTGGCTGAGCACCTCGGCTCCCCCGTCGTCGTACGCCTGCAGGATGCGCGGGCCGCGGTTGCCGAGCATGAAGGATGCCGCGGCGCCCGCGCCGAGCGCCTCCAGCGTGCGCTCGGCGTCGAGCCCGAGGGCGTCGGCGAGGGCGAGGGCCTCGGCGGCCGCGGCGATGTGCACGCCGCACAGCAGCTGGTTGACCGTCTTGAGCGCCTGGCCGTCTCCGGGCCGGTCGCCGACGACCGTGAGCGTGGAGGCGAGCCGCTCGAGCACGGGCTGCGCCTTCTCCCGGGCCTGCGGCGTCGCTCCCACGACGATGAGCAGGTCGCCGGCGCCGGCGCGGGCGGGGCCGCCGCTCAGCGGCGCGTCGACGAGGTCGATGTCGCGCTCGGCGAGCGCCGCGGCGACGCTCTGGATGCCGTCGGTGCCGACCGTGCTCGTGAGGATCACGATCGCTCCCGGGCGGAGCGCGGCGGCGATGCCGCGGTCGCCGAACAGCACGTCGTCCAGCTGCGCGGAGTCGCGCACCGCGAGCAGCACCGCGTCGGCGCCGGCGACGGCGTCCTCGGCCGATGCGCAGCGGGCCACGCCGGCCGCCTCGGCGAGCGCGAGCCGCGCCTCGGCGATGTCGAACCCGCGCACGGGCATGGTCTCGGCGAGACGCGTGGCCATGGGAAGCCCCATGGCGCCGAGTCCCAGGACGGCGACCGTCGTCGTTGTCATGGTGGTCCTTCTCTCTTCTCTGAGGGGGTGGAGGGGATGGCGGGCGGTCAGCCCTGCGCGGGAGCGCCGGAGGCGGAGATCGAGAGCTTCTCGACCGCCTCCGTGAGGGTCGTCTCGCCGCCGACGTTGCCGGCGAAGACGATGTACGGGATGCCGGCGGCGGGGCCGTCGGCGGGCTGCCAGACCGAGACCAGGCCGGGGAAGAGCGAGCCGCGAACGGTCGCCCGGGCGATCTGCAGGCCGCGGCTGGCGACGTCGCTCGAGGTGATGCCGCCCTTGGCGATGACGAAGCGCGGCCGGCGCGCGGCGATCGTGCGCTGCACCACCTCGACGAGGGCGTCGGAGACCTTCCGCGAGATCGCCAGGCTCTCGTCCGGGTCGTCGGTGCGCACGAGGGTGCGGCTGGAGTGGAAGACGACGTCGCCCGACGCGATGCCCTCGACGACGCGCGCGACGGCGGCGTCGATCGTGTCCCGCGCGGTGGCCGGGTCGAGCACGGACGGCACGTCGAGCTCGACGACGATGGCGGCGGGACGGTGCGCGAGCAGGTGCGCGAGCTGGCGGCTGGTCAGCCCCACGTGCGAGCCGACGACGACGAGGCCGCCCGGCGCGGTCTCGGCGCCGCTGTCGTCGATCTCGATCGGCGGGCGCTGCTCCTGGCCGATGCGCGCGCGGACGAACGGCGGACCCACGCGGTAGACGTAGTCGCGGCCGGCGGCCTCCGCCTGCTCCAGGCCGAGGGCGAGCTGGCGCAGGTCGTCCTCGACGACGACGTCGGCGGCCAGCACGCTGCCGGCGGGCGCGGCGAGGAGGGCGTCGGCGACGGCATCCGCCCCGGCCCGGATCGTGTCGAGGGCGAGCACGACGACCGCGTCGGCCGAGACGTCGCCGCCGGTCTTCTCCTCGACCCAGTCGGCGAGGAGCGAGGAGCGGTAGCCGAACGTCGAGTCGCGCGCGAACTCGGTCTCGCCCACGGGCGTGAAGGCGTCGCCGTCGGCCATGCCGTGCATGCCGCCGATCGTGATGCGTCCCGCGTCGGGGAAGGCGGGGACGAGCAGGACGCCGTCGGGCCGCTTCTCCCCCAGCTCGGCGAGCGTCTCGGCGATCGTGTCCGGCTCGAGCGGGAAGTGGCCGCGCAGCGTGGAGTCGCCGCGGCTCGCGAACGCGACCCGGATGCCGCGGGCCCGCGCCGCGGAGACGGCGCCGGTGACGACCTCGCGATTGATGCGGGCGGCGGTCTCGGGGTCGAAGCTGCGGGAGTTGGTGAGCACGTAGACGGCGGGCGCGCCGGAGTCGAACGCCCACTCGAAGTCGGCCGGGGTCCAGCCGGAGAGCACGGGCAGGTCGGCGACCGACTGCGTCCCCGTGGGGTCGTCGTCGAGCACGATGAGCACGCGGCCGGCCTCGCGGACCAGCTCGGCGATCCGATCGGGGTCGACGGGGCGCGGCTCAGGGTACGAGGCCAGCAATGTGTCGAGGTTCATGGCAACTCCGGTGTCTGAGACTTCTTTGTCAGCTACCTGCTAGCAGGTGTCATACAGGATAGAAGACAAAGCAGTCGCCGTCAACCCGCTCCTCCCCACCCGTCGCGGGGATGCCGCGGGCTGCCGCGCCGCCGGAGCCTCGGCCCCACCGGAGCCTTGCCGCGGCGGAGCTCTCAGTCGCGGCCGAGCACGTAGTGCGTCAGGTCGTCCAGCGTCTGCTGCATGTGAAGGTCCATCGCCGTGCGCGCCGCCGCCTCGTCGCGGGCGCGCAGGGCCTCGAGCACCCGCCGGTGCTCCGCGATCGCGTGGCTCTGGATCTCGGGGACGCGCGACGTCTCGGCGCGCCGCTCGGCCAGCACGCGGGTGATCGGGTCGAACAGCGCGGCCAGGAAGATGTTGCCCGAGCCGCGCATGATGACGTCGTGGAAGCGCAGGTCCGCCGCGACGAACGCGTCGACGTCGCCGCGTGCGCTGGCATCCCGCATCCCGTCGATGCACCCGTCGAGCTCGACGAGCGCCTCGTCCGAGAGCCGGGTCGCCGCGAGGGCCGCCGCCTCCGTCTCGAACATGCGCCGCACGGCGATGAGCTGCACCGCCACGTCGCCGTCGTCGGCGTGCGCCGAGCGATAGCGCACGAGCGCGTCGATCGAGCGCCACTCGTCGATCGGCCGCACCGACGAGCCGATGCCGGACGCCACCTGCACGACGCCCTGCGCCGTGAGCACGCGCAGCGCCTCGCGCACGGTGACCCGGCTGACCTCGAACTCCTCGCCGATCTCCGCCTCGCTGGGCAGCGCCGCGCCGACGTCCAGCTCGCCCGCGACGATGCGGTCGAGCAGGGCGTCCGCCACGACGTTCACGAGCGACTTGCGTGCCATCCGTGCGCCACCCTCTCGCATTCTCCCGCCCCGGGGTCCCCGGCTCCGCGACCAGCCTATCCAGGAGCGTCGGCGCCGCATGTCGCGATGCCGCGGCGAAGGGCCGTTTTTCCCCGGCCGCGCTCCCAGCCGAGCGGACAAAGTGGATAGAGTCGGAAGCGCTCACCACAGTCGATCCGAGGAGCTGACATGCCCATCGCCACCCCTGACCAGTACGCAGCGATGCTCGACCGCGCCAAGGCCGGCGGGTTCGCCTTCCCCGCGATCAACGTCTCGAGCTCGCAGACGGTCAACGCCGTGCTCCAGGGACTCGCCGAGGCCGGCTCCGACGGCATCCTCCAGGTGAGCACGGGCGGTGCCGACTACTTCGCGGGCCACACCGTCAAGGCGCGCGCCACGGGCGCGATCGCCTTCGCCCGCTACGTGCGCGAGGTCGCCAAGAACTACTCGATCACGGTCGCCGTGCACACCGACCACTGCCCGAAGGAGGCGCTCGACGGCTTCGTGCTGCCGCTCATCGCCGCGAGCGAGGAAGAGGTCAAGGCGGGTGGCGAGCCGATCTTCCAGTCGCACATGTGGGACGGCTCCGCGGTGCCGCTCGCCGAGAACATCGAGATCGCCAAGGACCTGCTCCCCCGCATGCGCAACATCAACGCGATCCTCGAGGTCGAGATCGGCGTCGTCGGCGGCGAGGAGGACGGCGTCAAGCACGAGGGCTCGAACGACGCGCTCTACACGACGCTCGGCGACGTGACGCAGGCCGTCGAGGCGCTCGGCCTCGGCGAGAACGGCCGCTACATCGCGGCCCTCACCTTCGGCAACGTGCACGGCGTCTACAAGCCGGGCAACGTCAAGCTGCGCCCCGAGCTGCTCGGCGAGATCCAGGAGGGCATCGCCGCGAAGTTCGGCACGGGCCCCAAGCCGCTCGACCTCGTCTTCCACGGCGGCAGCGGCTCGAGCGCCGAGGAGATCGCCACGGCGGTCGCCAACGGCGTCATCAAGATGAACATCGACACCGACACGCAGTACGCGTTCACGCGCTCGGTCGCCGGCTACATGCTGTCGAACTACGACGGCGTGCTCAAGGTCGACGGCGAGGTGGGCAACAAGAAGCAGTACGACCCGCGCGCCTGGGGCAAGGTCGCCGAGTCGGCGATGGCCGCCCGCGTCGTCGAGGCGACGCAGCAGCTCGGCTCGGTCGGCAACTCGATCAGCGCCTGATCCTCGCGCGGGCCCGCACCGCGCAGATACAGGAGAAATCACGGGGACAGGACAATTCCAGCGGAAACGTCCTGCCCCCGTGATTTCTCCTGCTGCGGTGAGCGGGATGGATGCCGGTGGATGCCGGGCGAGCGGCGCCGACGGCCGGTCAGCGGCCGAAGTGCGCGGCGATGCCGGGGTCGCCGAGGATCGGCACGCTCAGGCAGATGCTGGCGATCAGGAACGTGACGATCGCGCCGACGAGCGGGATCCACCAGGCCACGCGCCCGCGGCGCAGCGCGCGCACGGATGCCAGGGCCGTGACGACCCACCCGAGGCCGAACACGACCGCGCCGATGTGCCCCCACACGCGCCCCTGCGCGAAGTTGGTGAACTCGGCGTCGACGCCGGCGACGTCGATCCACGCGTCGACGAAGCCCTGGAAGTCGAGCAGCTGCGGAATCGCGGTGAGCACCGTCAGCAGCCCGTAGGCGAGCAGCGCGATCGTCAGCACGCGATCGGCCGTGCGCCGGGGCCGCGCCGCCGTGGTCGTGGCGCGCTCGGGCTCGGGAGCCGGGTGCGGGGCCTGCGGCAGCGGCTGCCGGATCGCCGCCCGCTGCTGCTCGGGGGTCGCGTACTCGCCGTACTGCGGCACGGGCCGCGGCTCGTCGGGCGTGCTCACGGACGCGACCGTCCGCCGCGCGCCTCGCCCTGCTGGCGCAGCTCCTTCGGCAGCGAGAACATGAGGTCCTCGTGCGCCGTGCGCACCTCCTCGACGTCGCGGTAGCCGGCGCCGGCGAGCTCCTCGAGCACCTCGCGCACGAGCACCTCGGGCACCGAGGCGCCGCTCGTCACGCCGACGGTGGCGACGCCGTCGAGCCACTCCTGCCGGATCTCGTGCGCGTAGTCGATGCGGTGCGCGGCCTTCGCGCCGTGCTCCAGCGCGACCTCGACGAGACGCACGCTGTTCGACGAGTTCGCCGAGCCGACGACGATGACCAGATCGGCGCCGGTCGCGACCTTCTTGATCGCGACCTGACGGTTCTGCGTCGCGTAGCAGATGTCGTCCGTCGGCGGATCGCTCAGCTGCGGGAAGCGCGCGCGCAGGCGCCGCACCGTCTCCATCGTCTCGTCGACCGACAGCGTCGTCTGCGACAGCCACACGACGCGCGACGGATCGCGCACCTCGACCGTGTCGGCCTCGTCGGGCGAGTTCACGATCGTCACGTGGTCGGGCGCCTCGCCCGCCGTGCCCTCGACCTCCTCGTGGCCGGCGTGGCCGATCAGGAGGATCTCGTAGTCGTCGCGTGCGAAGCGCACCGCCTCGCGGTGCACCTTCGTGACGAGCGGGCACGTCGCGTCGATCGCGTGCAGGTCGCGGTCCGCGGCGGCCGAGACGACGGCCGGCGCGACGCCGTGCGCGCTGAAGACGACCGTGGATCCCTCGGGCACGGCATCCACCTCGTCGACGAAGATCGCGCCGCGGGCCTCCAGCTCGCGCACGACGTGGATGTTGTGCACGATCTGCTTGCGCACGTAGACGGGGGCGCCGTATTGCTCCAGCGCCTTCTCGACGGCGACCACGGCGCGGTCGACGCCCGCGCAGTAGCCGCGCGGCGCGGCGAGGAGCACGCGCTTGTGTCCGGGCACCGGGTTATTCTGGAGCCGTCCGCGCGGCCCCGGCACGCGCGGTGCCGGCAGGGAGACGGTGGTCGAGCTCACGTCTCGATCCTATCGACGCCCGTCTGAGCCGTACCCGAGAGAAGCGCCCGGAAGGGGTCAGATGCCGTCGTTCCAGGCCGAGGCCGGCGAGACCGCGCCCCCCGACGCCGTGCACCCGCGCGATTCGTCGCCGCAGGCGCCCACGTCGGTGTCGCGCCTCAACGAGACGATCCGCGACTTCGTGCAGCGCTGGGGCGCGGTGTGGGTCGAGGGCGAGATCACCTCGTGGAACCTGCGCGGCGGGCACGTGTTCGGGCGTCTCAAGGATGCCGAGACCGATGCGGCGCTCTCGTTCCGGCTCTGGTCGTCGACGCTGCAGCGCGTCACCGACGACCTGAAGGTGGGCGACCGCGTCGTCGCGTGTGTCAAGCCCGACTACTTCATCAAGACCGGCGACCTCACCTTCACGGTCTCGTCGATGCGGCACACGGGCCTCGGCGACCAGCTCGAGCGCCTCGAGCGGCTGCGCGCGCAGCTGCGGTCGGAGGGCCTGTTCGACGCGTCGCGCAAGAGGCCCGTCCCCTTCCTGCCCGGCGTGATCGGCCTCATCACGGGCGAGCGCAGCGACGCGGAGAAGGACGTGCACCGCAATGCCGAGCTGCGCTGGCCGCAGGTGCGCTTCCGCACCGTGCACGTCGCCGTGCAGGGCGAGCGATGCGTGCCCGAGGTGCTCGCCGCGCTGCAGACCCTGGATGCCGATCCCGAGGTCGACGTCATCGTCATCGCGCGCGGCGGCGGCGACCCGCAGACGCTGATGGGCTTCAGCGACGAGCGCCTCGTGCGCGCGGTGGCGGCGGCATCCACGCCCGTCGTCTCGGCGATCGGTCACGAGAACGACCACCCGCTGCTCGACGACGTCGCCGACCTGCGCGCGTCGACGCCGACGGACGCCGCGAAGAAGATCGTGCCCGACGTCGCCGAGCAGCGCGCGCTCGTGCAGCAGCTGCGCAGCCGCGCCTACACACGGCTCGCGCAGCGCGTGGCGCACGACATCGCCCAGCTCGAGCAGCTGCGCTCCCGCCCCGCGCTGCGCGACCCCGAGTCGATGCTCACAGGGCGTGCGCACGAGCTGTTCACGCTCGTCTCGCGCGGCCGCGACCAGATGCGGCGACGGCTCGAGACCGCCGAGCGGCGAACGGCCGAGCTGCGCGCCGGCCTGCGCGCGCTCTCCCCCGGTGCGACCCTCGCCCGCGGCTACGCCATCGCCCACACCGGCGACGGCACGATCGTGCGCGACGCCGCGCAGGCCCCGGCCGGCACCGCCGTGACCGTCACCGTCGCCCGCGGCTCCTTCGCCGCCCGCTCCGACGGCGAGATCCCCGAAGACGGGTAGTCCGATCCCCACCCCGCTGGTCAAGTGCCCACGCCACAGCCCCTCCTCCCACCCCGCTGGTCGAGTGCCCGCGGCGCGGCCGCGGGTGTATCGAGACCGATGTAACGGACCGTGGGAAGGGTTTCGATACGCGCGCTGACGCGCGCTACTCAACCAGCGGGCGTGGGGCCGACGCTGGGCATCTTCCTCCCGCTGGTTCCTCCAGCTGGTCGAGTGCTCGCGGCGGAGCCGCGAGTGTATCGAGACCCTTCCCACGGACCGATACACGGGTTTCGATACGCGCGCTGACGCGCGCTACTCAACCAGCGGGGGTCGCGGGCAACCAGCGGGCGTGGGGGGCACCGGTCACCACCATCGCCCCCACGCCGTCATCGCCCCCTACCCACACTCCGCTGGTCGAGTGCTCGCGGCGGAGCCGCGAGTGTATCGAGACCCTTCCCACGGACCGTTACACAGGTCTCGATACGCGCGCTGCTCGCGCTGCTCAACCAGCGGGGGTGGGTGCGGGCATCCGTCCGGGCGGGCACAGCGTGTCGGCGGGGCGCCGTAGGATGGAGGGCATGACCGCCGACCTCGTCGATGTGGCGGGCCTCTCGTTCGAGGAGGCTCGCGATGAGCTCGTGCGCGTGGTCGCCGAGCTGGAGCAGGGCGCGCCCACGCTGGAGCAGTCGCTCGAGCTGTGGACGCGCGGCGAGGCGCTCGCCGCGCGCTGCGACGAGTGGCTGCTCGGCGCCAAGCAGCGCCTGCAGGCCGCCCGTCCGTCGGCCGAGACCACGGAGGACTGATGGCATCCACCCCGCGCGTCGTCGCCGAGCTCGGCCGCCCCGAGACGCCCGACGAGACCGCGGCGCGCAAGGCCGCGTCGTCGCGCGCCTACCGCTCGAGCCAGACCTTCCGCAACCTCCTCGTCGCGCTCGGCGTCACGCTCGTCGTCGTCGCGATCGTCATCTTCGGCGTGCCGCGCGGCTCACTGCCCGGCCAGGAGTCCGTCGACGTCGCGGCGGCGGCCGAGGCCGCCCAGGCCGGGCTCGGCCGCACCTTCCTCGCCCCCGAGGTCCCCGAGGGCTGGCGCGCGAACACCGCCCGCATGGAGCGCGCCGCCTGGGTCGTCGTGTTCACCCCCGACGTCTTCGACTCCGACCAGGGCTTCGTGCGCCTCACGCAGGCGCCCGCCGACGACGAGCGGTGGGTCACCGAGACGGTCGGCGGCTTCGCCCCGACCGGGACCGTCGCAATCGACGGTGTCGTCTGGGACGAGTACGACGTCGCGACGTCACGCGGCACCGAGGTGACCTACGGGCTGTCGACCCGCGTCGGCGGCGATATCGTCGTCTTGGCCGGACCGACCACGGCCGACGACGCCGCGCTCATCGCCGCCGCGCTCGCCGATGACATCCGCGCCCTGCAGAGAGGGAACTGAATGAGCGAGGTCCGCACGCCGCGCGACGCCTGGAACGCGATGAAGCAGGGCAACGCCCGCTTCGTCGAAGGAGCCCCGCGGCATCCGCGGCAGAACGTCGACCGTCGCAACGAGCTCGCTCACACGCAGACGCCGATCGCCGCCCTGTTCGGCTGCTCCGACTCGCGCCTGGCCGCCGAGATCATCTTCGACATGGGCCTGGGCGACCTGTTCGTGATCCGCAACGCGGGTCAGGTCATCTCCGACTCGGTCATCGGCAGCATCGAGTACGCCGTCGCGGTGCTCGACGTGCCCCTCATCATCGTGCTCGCGCACGACGAGTGCGGCGCCGTGCGCGCCGCGATCGACTCGACGGGCATCGACGCGCCGACGCTGCCGGTGCACATCTGGAAGCACATCGCCCCGATCGTGCCGGCCGTGCGCCGCGTCATGCGCTCGGGCGCCGTCACGGTACCCGAGGCGGTCGACGCGGAGGAGGTCGGCCGCGAGCACCTGCGCGACACGGTCGCCGACCTCCTGCACTCGTCGGATCTGATCAGCGAGGCCGTCCGCGAGGGACGCCTCGCGATCGTGGGCGCGAACTATCGCCTCGCCCAGGGCGCGGTGGTTCCCGCCGTCGCCGTCGGCCTGCCGGAAGAGTCCTGACCCCGGAATCCTGACCTCCATCCGCACTCCGCATCAACGAACGCAAGAAACGAGGACGTGACTGCCATGACCGACGCCGTCGAGTACCGCATCGAACACGACACGATGGGCGAGGTGCGCGTGCCCAAAGATGCGCTCTACGCCGCCCAGACCCAGCGAGCCGTCGAGAACTTCCCCATCTCGGGCAAGGGGCTCGAGTCGACGCAGATCGCGGCGCTCGCGCGCATCAAGAAGGCCGCGGCCCTCGCGAACAAGGAGCTCGGCACGCTCGACGGCGCCATCGCCGACGCCATCGCGTGGGCGGCCGACGAGGTCGTCACGGGCCGCTACGACCAGCACTTCCCCGTCGACACCTACCAGACCGGCTCGGGCACGTCGTCGAACATGAACATGAACGAGGTGCTCGCGACCCTCGCCACCGACAAGCTCGGCGCGACCGTGCACCCCAACGACCACGTCAACGCCTCGCAGTCGTCGAACGACGTGTTCCCCACCTCGGTGCACATCGCCGTGACGCAGGCCCTCATCGACGACCTCATCCCCGCCCTCGATCACCTGGCCGTCGCGCTCGAGGCCAAGGCCGAGCTGTGGAAGGATGCCGTCAAGTCGGGCCGCACCCACCTGATGGACGCCACGCCTGTGACCCTCGGCCAGGAGTTCGGCGGCTACGCCCGCCAGATCCGCCTCGGCATCGAGCGCGTGCAGTCGACGATCCCGCGTGTGGGCGAGGTGCCCCTCGGCGGCACGGCCGTCGGCACCGGCATCAACACCCCCCTCGGCTTCCCGCAGAAGGTCATCGCCCTGCTGCAGGCCGAGACCGAGCTTCCCATCACCGAGGCGAAGGACCACTTCGAGGCGCAGGCCAACCGCGACGGCCTCGTCGAGGCCTCGGGCGCGCTGCGCACGATCGCGGTGTCGCTCACGAAGATCAACAACGACATCCGCTGGATGGGCTCGGGGCCCAACACGGGACTCGCCGAGATCCACATCCCCGACCTGCAGCCGGGCTCGTCGATCATGCCGGGCAAGGTCAACCCCGTCGTCCCCGAGGCCGTGCTGATGGTCGCGGCCCGCGTGATCGGCAACGACGCGACCGTGGCATGGGCCGGCGCGTCGGGCGCGTTCGAGCTGAACGTCGCGATCCCGGTCATGGGCACCGCGCTGCTCGAGTCGATCCGCCTGCTGTCGAACGCGACGCGCGTGCTCGCCGACAAGACGATCGACGGCCTCGAGGCCAACGTCGAGCGCGCCGCCGCCTACGCCGGCATGTCGCCGTCGATCGTCACCCCGCTCAACAAGCTCATCGGCTACGAGGCCGCCGCGAAGATCGCCAAGCACTCGGTCGCCAAGGGCATCACGGTGCGCGAGGCGGTCATCGACCTCGGCTACGTCGAGCGCGGCGAGCTCACCGAGGCGCAGCTCGACGAGAAGCTCGACCTGCTGTCGATGACCCACCCGGGCTGATCGATCGGCGCCGGATGACGGAAGGCACGACCGACCGGCGCGCGATGCGACTGCGCATCGCCGCGCTGGTCGCGGTCGTCGTGGGCACGGGCTTCGCCCTTACGGCGCTGGCCCTGGTGCTGCCGATCGTCGTCCGCGGCGGCTCGCTGGCGTGGCTCCCGGTCGTGCTCTTCGCGATCGGGGGCACGCTGACGACCGCGACCGCCGGCGCCCTCGCCTGGGTGCTGGCCGGAGCCCTCGCGCCGTCGCCGGAGCCCGTCGCGCACGAGCGCACCGCACCGCCCGCCGCGCCCTCCCCCGAGACGCCGCCCGCGCCGCTGCCGGCCGCCCACGAGGACACGGCCGCGACCGACCGCGCCGACGCGTCGTTCCAGGCGCAGCGCCGTCTGCTCGACGACATCCGGCACGAGCTCAAGACGCCGATCACGATCGTGCGCGGCCACCTCGAGATCATGGACGCCGCGGACGGCGACGACGTCAACGCGGTGCGTCAGCTCGGCATCGCCGAGCTCGACCGCATGACCCGGCTCATCGGTGACATCGACGTGCTGGCGACCGTGGAGGCGGGGCAGGTCGAGATCGGCGACGTGCACCTGCCGACGCTGTCGGCCCGCCTCTTCGAGCTCGTCGCGGTGATCCCCGGCCACGCGTGGAGCATCGAGGAGACGTCGGATGCCGTCATCCGCGGCGACCGCGACCGGCTGCTGCAGGCGTGGCTGCAGCTCGCCGACAACGCCGCGAAGTACACCCCCGCGGGCACGCCCATCGAGGTGGGCTGCGCCGCGCACGCCGCCGCGGCGCAGTTCTGGGTGCGCGATCACGGCCCCGGCGTGCCGCCGGCGCTGCGCCATCGCATCTTCCGGCGCTTCGACCGCGGCAACGGCCGCCGCACCGTCGGCGGCTCCGGGCTCGGGCTCGCGATCGTCGACGCGATCGCCAAGGCGCACGGCGGGTCCTGCCGCGTGGCCGACACGCCCGGCGGCGGCGCGACCTTCACGCTGGAGATCCCGATCGGCACCTCCGCCGCCCTGCCCGCCCCCGTGCGCGCCGGCGACGTGCTGCAGCAACGAGAGGCGAACCCATGACACGCATCCTCGTCGTCGACGACGAGCCCGACATCCTCTCGCTCGTGACGCGCGGCCTCGCCGCCGACGGCCACGAGACGGTCACGGCCGAGGACGGTCCGGAGGCGCTCGACCATGTGGAGGCGGGTGACATCGACCTCATCGTGCTCGACGTGGGGCTGCCGACGATGGACGGCTTCGAGGTGCTGCGGCATCTGCGGGCGCGCGGCGAGACGATGCCGGTCATCATGCTCACGGCCCGCAGCGCCACCGCCGACACCGTCGAGGGGCTCGACGCCGGGGCGAGCGACTACGTGCCGAAGCCGTTCTCGGTCGTCGAGCTGCGCGCACGCGTGCGCTCACGGCTGCGCGAGCGCGGCGAGGTGTCGGCGCTCACGCGCGGCGACGTCGCCCTCGACCTGCTCGCCCGCCGGGCGACGCTCGGCGGCCGCGAGGTCGTGCTGTCGGCGCGAGAGTTCGCGCTGGCCGAGCAGTTCCTGCGGCATCCGGGCGAGGTCCTCACGCGCGAGGCGCTGCTGCGCAGCGTGTGGGGCATGGACTTCGACCCGGGCTCGAACGTCGTCGACGTCTACGTGCGCTACCTGCGCACGAAGTTCGGCCCCGGCTGCATCGAGACCGTGCGCGGCGAGGGATACCGGTGGCCGTGAGGCGCTGCCCCGCCACCGGCATCCCCCGCCGCCCTCGGCTCAGCTGAGCTCGCGCGCCTCCAGCAGGTCGGTGACGAGCGCCGCGATCGCGGAGCGCTCGCTGCGGGTGAGCGTGACGTGGCCGAAGAGGTCGTGTCCCTTGAGCGTCTCGATGACCGAGGCGATGCCGTCGTGCCGCCCCACGCGCAGGTTGTCGCGCTGGCCGACGTCGTGCGTCAGCACGACGCGGGAGTTCTGCCCGATGCGGCTGAGCACCGTCAGCAGCACGTTGCGCTCCAGCGACTGCGCCTCGTCGACGATCACGAACGCGTCGTGCAGCGAGCGCCCGCGGATGTGCGTGAGCGGCAGCACCTCGAGCAGGCCGCGGTCGACGACCTCCTCGATCACGTTGCCCGACACGACGGAGCCGAGGGTGTCGAAGACCGCCTGGCCCCACGGGTTCATCTTCTCGTTCTGGTCGCCGGGCAGGTAGCCCAGCTCCTGGCCGCCGACGGCGAACAGGGGCCGGAAGACGAGGATGCGCTTCTGCTGCTGGCGCTCCAGCACCGCCTCCAGGCCCGCGCACAGCGCGAGCGCCGACTTGCCCGTGCCGGCGCGTCCGCCGAGCGAGACGATGCCCACGTCGGGGTCGAGCAGCAGGTCGATCGCGATGCGCTGCTCCGCGGAGCGCCCGTGCAGCCCGAACACGTCGCGGTCTCCGCGCACGAGCCGGTACGACGCGTCGCCGTTCACCCTGCCGAGCGCGGATCCCCGCTCGGAGTGGATCACGAGACCCGTGTTGACCGGCAGGCCGCGCACCGCGTCGTGCGTGGCCACCTCGCTCTCGTACAGGTCGCTCATCTCGTCGCCCGACACGTCGATCGAGGCCACGCCGGTCCAGCCGCTGTCCACGGCCTGCTCGGCGAGGTACTCCTCGGCGTGCAGGCCGAGCGAGGCCGCCTTCACCCGCATCGGCAGGTCCTTGGAGACGATCGTGACGCCCTCGCCCTCGAGGGCGAGGCTCGCGGCCACCGCGAGGATGCGGCTGTCGTTGTCGCCGAGGCGCATGCCGGAGGGCAGCACGGCGGCGTCGGTGCCGGCCAGCTCGACGCGCAGCGTGCCGCCCGCGCCGACGGGGACGGGCACGTCGAGACGGCCGTGCTCGATGCGCAGCTCGTCGAGGTGCCGCAGCGCCTGCCGGGCGAAGTACCCGATCTCCGGATCGTGACGCTTGCCCTCCAGCTCCGAGATGACCACGACGGGGATGACGACCGTGTGCTCTGCGAAGCGGAAGAACGCACCCGGGTCGCTCAGCAGCACCGACGTGTCGATCACGTAGGTGCGCGTCCGCTCGTCGGCCGACACGACGGTGTCGATCTCGGTGGGGTGCTGCGTCTGAAGTGCTTGTGTGGTCACAACCCGCTCCTGCCCCGGGGTTTCCCCGGCACCTACGAGTCGACCGTTGTCCCGAGTCGTGAGAGGCCGACTCGACCGGGCACCGTGCCCGATGAGGCCAAGCTACGTCTCCCGCGCACGGCACGCCAATCGCGACACGCGGCACCGCGTTTCCGGCCGGTGAATTTTTGGTGGCGCGCTCGGCACGCGCCGTGCGGCGTCAGCCGCCGAAGCGACGGTCCCGCGTGGCGTAGTCGCGGATCGCGCGCAGGAAGTCGACCTCGCGCAGGTCGGGCCCGAGCGCCTCGACGAAGTAGAACTCCGAGTGCGCCGACTGCCACAGCAGGAAGTCGCTGAGGCGCTGCTCGCCCGACGTGCGGATGACGAGGTCGGGGTCGGGCTGCCCGCCCGTGTAGAGGTGCTCCCCGATCTGCTCGGGCGTCAGGCTGGCGGCGAGCTCGTCGAGGGTGCCGCCGCGCTCGCCGTGCTGCGCGATGATGCTGCGCACGGCATCCACGATCTCGCTGCGTCCCCCGTAGCCGACCGCGAGGTTGACGTGCAGGCCGGTGTTGCCCGCCGTGCGCTGCGCGGCCTCCCGCAGCGTCTCGGCGAGGTCGTCGGGCAGCGCCTCGGCGCGGCCGACGTGCTGCACCCGCCAGTTGCGCTCGTGCGAGAGCGACCGGGCCAGGTCGGCGATGATCTCGATCAGGTCGGCGAGCTCCGCGGAGTCGCGCTTGCGCAGGTTGTCGGTCGAGAGCAGGTAGAGCGACACGACGCGGATGCCGAGGCCGTCGCACCAGCGCAGGAACTCGTGCATCTTGGCGGCGCCGGCCCGGTGCCCGTCGGCGACCGTCGCGAAGCCCGCCTGACGGGCCCAGCGGCGATTGCCGTCGATCATCATCGCGACGTGGTGGGGCACCTCCCCCGGGGTCAGCTGACGCCGCAGCCGCGAACTGTAGAGGCGGTAGAGGGGGCCCGGCCCCCCGCCGGTGCCGAAGGGTTTCACTCCCCCACGCTATCGCCTCCGCCCGTGCGAACGTCGCAGGCGGCGGCCGTATGTAAGCCGCGGTATACGTGCACGCGTAGGCTCTTCTCGTGGAACGAGATCTCACCGATGACGGGGTCGAGATGCCCCAGCTGCCGCTTCTCGACGCGGCCGCCGAGAGCGCCCATGCGGAGCTCCGGCCCTCATGGCGCGGATGGATCCACGCGGGCACGCTGCCCGTCGCGATCGCCGCCGGGATCGTGCTCATCGTGCTCGCCACGGGCGCTGCGGCGACGTGGGCGTGCACCGTCTTCACGATCTCCTCGCTGCTGCTGTTCGGCAACTCGGCGCTCTACCACCGGTTCGACTGGAAGCCGCTGACGAAGGCCGTCCTCAAGCGCATCGACCACGCCAACATCCTGCTGCTCATCGCGGGCACGTACACGCCGATCGCCGTGCTCGCGCTGCCGCCGGAGAAGGGCGCGATCCTGCTCGTCGTGGTCTGGAGCGGCGCGATCCTCGGCATCCTCTTCCGCGTGTTCTGGATCGGCGCGCCGCGCTGGCTCTACGTCGCCCTCTACCTCGCGCTCGGCTGGGCGGCCGTCATGTACCTCGGCGACCTGCTGAACGCCAGCGTCGCGATGATGGTGCTCGTGATCGTCGGCGGCCTGCTCTACACGGTGGGCGCCGTCATCTACGCGCTCAAGCGCCCGAACCCGTGGCCCGACCACTTCGGCTTCCACGAGATCTTCCACGTGTGCACCGTGCTGGCGTTCCTGTGCCACTGGACCGCGTGCCTGCTCATCACGCTGACGCCGGTCACTCCTTCGCTGGGCTCTCCCCTGTAGCCGTCCCCGTGGCCGACGAGCCCTGCTGCTCCGCGAGCTCGGCGTCGAGCTCCTCGTTGATCATCGACCGGTACTTGGCCCGGCGCACCCGGCGCAGCATGTCGAGCACGAGCGCGACCACCGCGAGGGCGAGGATCGCGATCGCGACGAACCCCGCGAAGCCCGGCGTCACCGACTCGGGATCGACGGTCATCGTGGGGGTCGGCACTGTCGCGCTGAGAATCCATGACATCGACACGTGCATCAACCTCTGCTCTCGTTCGGCGGTAGCCTAGGACCACCAGCCTAATCGGCCCCTGGAACTCCTTTCGCACCGTCCCTCCCGCATCGAGAGCACATGAGCACCGACACCGCCGCCCACGCAGAGCTGCTCGCCGACCGCTACGGCCGGCGCAGCTCGCAGCGCCGCACGCGCTGGTGGGTCGCCGGCGTCGTGATCGTCGCCGGGGCGGCGCTGGGCGTCACGGTCTGGTCGACCATCGCGTCGTCGCTGCGCACCGCCGACGCGATCGACCTCGGCTTCGAGCCGCCGACGGCGCACGAGATCACGCTGCGCTTCCAGATCACCACCCGGCCCGACGTGCCGGTCGCGTGCGCGCTCGAGGCGCAGGACGCCGAGCACGGCGTCGTCGGCTGGCGCATCGTCGAGTATCCGGCCGACGCCGCGCACAGCCGGATCTTCACCGAGACCGTTCCCACGGTCGCCGAGGCGACGACCGCTTTTGTCAAGGCGTGCTGGATCCCCTAAGCTGTTCCGAACATCTTCGATCTGACATCTGTGCGCCCTGGCTCGACGCCGGGGCGTTTGGCTTAGCTGCCGGGATCGACGCGGTCGTCCACGACGGCCGCTTTCACGAAGACCCGTTTCACGACGACCAAAGGAGAAGACGTGGCCAGCGACAGCACGGCGACCTTCCTCACGCAAGAGGCCTACGACCGGCTCGCCGCCGAACTCGAGCACCTCACGACGATCGGCCGTGAGGAGATCGCGAAGCGCATCGAGGCGGCGCGCGAAGAGGGCGACCTGAAGGAGAACGGCGGCTATCACGCCGCGAAGGACGAGCAGGGCAAGCAGGAGGCGCGCATCCGCACGCTGCAGAAGCTGCTCAAGGAGGCGACCGTCGGCGAGGCGCCCGAGTCGGACGGCACCGTGCGCTCGGGCACCGTCGTCACCGCGATCGTCGCGGGCGGCGAAGAGGTGTTCCTGCTCGGCAGCCGCGAGATCGGCGTCGGCTCCGACCTCGACGTCTACAGCGAGGCCTCGCCCCTCGGCGCCGCGATCATCGGCCTCAAGGAGGGCGACAAGGCGTCGTACACGGCCCCCAACGGACGCGAGATCGCCGTCGAGGTCGTCAAGGTCGACACCTACACGGGCTGAGGCGACGACACCCGTCGTCCGCCTCACGCACCGTCGGTCGCGCGGCGGAACTGGCGTTCCCAGTCGCGCAGCTCCTCGCGCCCGACGAGCGAGTCGAGCGACACCTGGAAGCGCAGGGCGTGGCGTGCGTTGACCTGCTTGATGTTGTCGACGAGCTGCACCGACACCGCTTCCAGGGCCTCCAGCACCTCGGCGACCCGCTGCTGCGGGTCCTCCCACAGGTCGGGGTGCGCCAGCAGGTCGAGCAGATAGTCGTTCGACACGGCGGCCAGCAGCCGTCCGAGCTTGTCGGCGTACTCGTTCTCCGCGAGCGCGCGCTGGTCGGCGCCGCCCTTGGCGTCGAGGCGTGCGAACAGCTGCGGCACGTTCGCGACGATGCGCGCGAGCTCGGCGTCCACGCGCGCCGCCGTCGCGTCGCCGGCCCGTGCGCGCCGCGCGTACTCGGAGCGCAGCGCCGAGAGCCGCTCGACGGCGGCCCGGATGCGCGCGGGCATGCGGCCCGACGGCGTGCGCGCGCGGCGACGCCGGCGGGCGACGGCCACGACCCCCGCGCCCGCGGCGACCACGACGACGCCCGCGATCACGGCGGGGAGCATCCAATCGCCGCCCGGCGACGCCGGCGCGCCGGAGGGCAGCTCGTCGGCGATCTGCTGCACCGTCTCGGTGAGCGCCCCCGTCAGGTCGCTGCCCGCATCGGCCTCGGCCTGGTTGGCGATGCTCAGGGCGGTCGCGCTGTCGATGACGCGCGAGCCGGCCATGAGGTCGCTGCCGATCGCGATGACGACGGTGTCGTAGTCGCTGCCGTCGAGCATGCGATCGATCGGGTACGCCTGGTAGACGACCTCGTGCCGCGCGTCGGCGGGGAGCACGACGACGCCGATGCTGCCGTCCTGGGGGACGACGGCGCGCAGCGCGTCGCTCAGCCCCGCCTGGTCGCGCACGTCGGGCGAGACGTAGACGGGTCCCTGCGCGAGCCCGCTCACGGCGTCGTCGAGCCAGCCGCCTGCCACCGCCACGCGTGCCTCCATGTCGGGCTCAGAAGTTGTTGATGACCGATGCGAACACGAGGTCGATGCGCTCGGGGTCGGACGCGTCGAACAGCTGCCCGCCCGTGGCGTCCGCGATGCGGCGCAGCGCCGTCGTGTCGGCGTCCTCGCCGTAGGCGATCGGGAAGATCCGCACGCGCGCGCTGTCCGTCGACTCGGCGGACGACGGCGAGATCCGCGCGACCAGGGAGTCGAGCGAGAGGCGCGAGTCGGTGTCCTGCCCGTCGGAGAGCACGACGATCGCGTTGATGCGCCCGGGCTCCGCGCGCGCCGTCATGACGTCGTAGGCGGCGGCGATCGCGTCGTAGAGCGGCGTGCCCGCCCGGTTCGCGTAGCGCAGGTCGTCGAGGGTCGCGTTGAGGCTCTCCCGGTCGGAGCTCAGCGCCACGATGTCGCGCATGACCTCCACGCCCTCGCCCGCCTCCGAGCGGATGCCGGTCGTGAAGGCCCACACGCCGACCTCGTCCGTGGGGCGGAAGTGGCCGAGCGTCGTCTGGGCGCCCTCGATCGCGCCGTCGAGACGGCTGCGGCCGTCGCCGATGGACTCGTCCATCGAGCCGGAGATGTCGATGAGCTCCAGCACCGACGAGGGCTTGCGCACCTGCGTCCACTGATCGATCGCGGCCGAGATGACGCTCACCTCGGGCTTGGGCAGCGTGATCGCCGGCTGTGCGGGGTCGACGCCGTACGCGGCGGTGAAGAGCTCGCCGAGCGGCACCGACTCGTCGAGCGGGCGGAAGCCGTACTCCGGCAGGATCTCCTGGGCGGGCTTCGTCGACAGGTAGGCGACGAACGCCTCGCCGGCCGTGCGCTGCTCGGGCGTCACCCAGTCGGCGCCGAGCACCGTGATGGGGTTGTCCGACCACATCGAGCCGCCCTCGGGATAGACCGCGACGAGCTTCTCGCGCGGCGGCGTGAGCGTCTCGCCGGGCTGCACGGTGTGCGAGTCGGGGTTGCCCAGGTTGTAGTTGAGCAGCGAGGTCTCCTCGAGCGCGACGGCCGAGACGTAGCCGGAGCCGCCCGCGCCGTGCTGCGTGTCGTTGTAGAGCGTCGTGAGGACGTTGCCGGTCGTGTCGCCGTAGTGGATGACGCACTCCTCGAAGACGCGCGAGAAGTCGGCGGCCGCGTCGACGTCGGCGGCGGTGAGTCCCTCGCTCTTCTGCGTGGCCTCGTAGGACTGCATGAGGATCGCGGAGAGCCCCGTCGTCGAGGTGTTCGGGTTGGTCTTGGAGATCTTGAACGAGCCCCAGATCGACTTGCCGACGCTGCCCCAGCCGGCGGGGTCCTGGCACATCGAGGCGAACGACGAGATGCTGAGGGGGGTGTCGGGCCAGCCGAGCGCCCGCGCCATGGGCTCGGGCATGCCGAACACGACCGGCGTGCGCGTGAACGAGACGGGATCGCCGACGAGCGCCGGTCGCGCCGCCGCCGCGACGCGGTCGGTCCACACGGTCGACGCGGGCGACCACAGCGTCGGCCAGAGCGCGCGGTCCTGCGCGGGCCACTCCTCGCCCGAGGTGAGGAAGCGCGCGGCGTTGCCCGACGAGACGTTGATGGGGCGCACCGTGGCGCACGTGTCGAGGGCGTCGTGCTCGGGCGACTGCTTGAACGCCTCGGCGAGCGCGTCGAGCATGTTGACCTTCTCGGACGAGGTCGCCACGACGATGTGCGTGCACCCGTCGCTCTCGAAGATCCCGTCGGACTCGGTCGACCCGGTGCCGGTGCAGCCGGTGAGCGTCACGGCCGCGACCGCGGCCAGCGCCGCGATGCGGGTGAGACGTCGTCGAGAGCGGGAGCGTGCGGGGCGACCGGACGAGAGCGACATAGATCCACACTACCCATGTGATCCACAGGATCCGATCGCTCTCATCACTCTGTCAGTCCGGCACGATGCGCGGCCGGAAGCCCGCGTCCTCGAGGATCGAGATCACCTGGCGGCGATGCTCCTCGCCCCGGGTCTCGACGCTGAGCTGCAGGATGACGTCGCTGATCTGCAGGCCCTGCCCGTGCCGCGTGTGCATCGCCTCGATGACGTTCGCGCCCGCGACGGCGAGGAGCTCGGCGACGCGGGCGAGCTGCCCGGGCCTATCGGGCAGCGGGACCTGCAGCGTCATGTAGCGGCCCGACGCGGCGAGGCCGTGCGCGACCACGCGCTGCAGCAGCAGCGGGTCGATGTTGCCGCCCGACAGGATCGACACCGTGGGTCCGCTCGCCGTGACCTTGCCCGCGAGGATCGCGGCGACGCCCACCGCGCCCGCCGGCTCCACGACCTGCTTGGCGCGCTCGAGGAGCACGAGCAGGGCGCGCGCGATGTCGTCGTCGCTCACCGTGACGACCTCGTCGACGAGCTCGCGCACGACCTCGAAGGTCAGGTCGCCGGGGCGCGCGACCGCGATGCCGTCGGCGATCGTCGGCGTCGTCGCGACGGTGAGCGGCTCGCCCGCCTCGAGGGAGGCCGGGAACGCCGCCGAGTTCTCGGCCTGCACCCCGATCACGCGCACCGTGCGGCCGTCGGCCGCCGCGCACGCCTTGACCGCGGCCGCGACGCCCGCGATGAGGCCGCCGCCGCCGATGCCGACCAGGAGGGTCTCGATGTCGGGCACGGCGCGGTAGATCTCGAGGCCGAGCGTGCCCTGGCCGATGATGACGTCGCGGTGGTCGAACGGGTGGATGAGCACGGCGCCCGTGCGCTCGGCGAACTCGACGGCCAGCCGCATGGGCGTCTCGAAGGTCGCGCCCTCCAGCACGACGTCGGCGCCGTACCCGCGCGTCGCGAGCAGCTTGGGCACGGGGACGCCGAGCGGCATGAAGATCGTCGCGGGGATGCCCAGCTTCTGCGCCGCGAGCGCGACGCCCTGCGCGTGGTTGCCGGCCGACGCGGCGACGACGCCACGGGCGCGCTCCTGCTCGTTCAGCCGGGAGAGCCGGTAGGTCGCGCCCCGGATCTTGAACGAGCCCGTGCGCTGCAGGTTCTCCAGCTTCAGCCACACCGGTGCGCCGAGCACGTCGCTCAGATGATCGGACCCCTCCATCGGGGTCTCGGTGATGACGTCGGCGAGGACGCGCGCGGCGTCCTCGAACTCGGCCAGGGTGGGGATGGTCACGACCGGTCTTCCTTTCCACGTGGCACGGTGCTCCAGATCAGCTCGTCGGGGCCGGGCAGGTCGCCGGTCTCCCACTGCCGTCTGGAGAGATAGATCGCCACGACGTTGACGAACGCGGCGAGCGGCACCGCGAACAGGGCTCCCGGGATGCCGGCGATCATGGCTCCCCCGGCGACGACGAGCACGACGGCGAGCGGGTGCACCTTCACCGCGGAGCCCATCAGCAGCGGCTGCAGCACGTGGCCCTCCAGCTGCTGCACGCCGAGCACGACGACGAGCATCCACAGCGCGATCCACGGGCCGTTGTAGACGAGTGCCAGGAACACCGCGAGCGCTCCCGTCACGACGGCGCCGACGAAGGGGATGAACGCGCCGAGGAAGACGAGCACGCCGATCGGGATCGCGAGCGGCACGCCGAGCAGGAACGCGCCGAGCGAGATGCCGACCGCGTCGATCGTGGCGACGAGAAGCTGGGTGCGCGCGTAGTTGACGACCGTGACCCAGCCGGCCTTGCCGGCGCCGTTGACCGCGGGCCGCGCCGTCGCGGGGAACAGCCGCAGCGTCCAGCGCCAGATGCCCGCCCCGTCGGCGAGCGTGCAGAGCAGGATGAACAGGGCGAGCAGGGCGCCCGTGGCCACGTGCCCCACGGTGGTGCCGATCGCGAGCGCGCCCGACCACAGCATCGACGCCTGCTGCTCCAGCAGCGACCCGGCCTGGTTCAGCAGATCGTCGATCTGCTCGGCGGTGAGGTGCAGCGGTCCGTCGATGAGGTACTGCCGCAGCTGGTCGATCGCCCCGAGCGTGCGCTCGCGCACGGACGCCCACTCGCGCGTGATCTGCCAGATCGCGAGGTAGAACAGCCCGGTGATGACGGCGAGCGTGCCGACGACGCTGATCACGATCGCGATCCAGCGGGGGACGCGGTGCCGCAGCAACCAGGTGAAGGCGGGCCAGACGAGCGCGGTCACGAGGATCGCGATCAGCAGCGGGATGACGAGCAGCTTGAGCTGGATGATCAGCCACACCAGGATCGCCGCGGCGGCCACGATCACGACGAACCGCCACGCGTAGGCGGTCGTGACGCGCAGCGCGCGCGGCAGATGGTCGGTGACGTCGTTGGACAGCACGCGCGTGCGCAGCGCGTCTCGCAGCGATCCCCGCTTCGGCTCTTCCTTACCGCTCACTCGTCAATCCTAGAACTCGCCGCCGATGCGGCCGAGGCGTGCGATGCGATCGGGCAGCGGCGGGTGCGTCGCGAACAGGCGCGTCATCGCCCCGGGCCGCAGCGGATCGCTGATCCACAGGTGCGCCATCGACGTGTTCGCCTTGCGCAGCGGCTGCCCGTGCTCGGCGAGCTTGCCGAGGGCGGACGCCAGGCCGTCGGGGTCGCGCGTCGTCATGGCGCTCGTCGCGTCGGCGAGGTACTCGCGCTGGCGCGAGATCGCCGCCTGCACCGCGCCGGCCAACAGGGGCGCGACGAGCGCGGCGACGACGCCGAAGACGAGGAAGAGCAGCTGCGCCTGCGCGTTGTTGCTCCGGCGCGCGCCGCCGAAGAAGGCCATGCGCATGAACATGTCGGCGAGCATCCCCACGGCGACGACGAGCCCGAACACGACGAGCGACACGCGGATGTCGTAGTTGCGGATGTGGCCGAGCTCGTGACCGAGCACGCCCTCCAGCTCGCGATCGGTCATCAGCTCGAACAGCCCCGTCGTCACCGTGATCGCCGCCTTGTCGGGCGTGCGCCCGGTGGCGAACGCGTTCGGCGCCGGGTCGTCGACGACGTAGAGGCGCGGCATGGGCGCGCCCGTCGTGATGCACAGGTTCTCCACGATGCGGTGGAATCGCGGCGCCTCCTGCGCGGTGACCTCGACGGCGCCCGCGAGCGCGAGCGCCTCGCGGTCGGCGGCGAAGTACTGCACGGTCGCGTAGCCCGCGGCGAAGATCAGCACGAACGCCGTGATGAACCAGTTGTTGCCCGCGAGCCAGCCCGCGGCGAGCCCGATCAGGCCGAGGAAGAGCACGAAGCCGGTCAGGATCAGCCACGTGTTGCGCTTGTTGCGAGCGATCGCGGTGTACATGGGTCACACCCCGCTGGTGGAATGCCGCCGATCGGGGGCGTTCGCGCCCCCGCTGGTCGAGTGCCGGCGGCTCAGCCGCCGGCGTGTCGGGACCGGGTCAGAACTGTATCCGCGGCGGCTCGGCGATGGCGGCCCCGTCGACGACCTCGAAGAACTCGCGCTCGCGGAAGCCGAGGTTGCGGGCGAAGAGGTTGTTCGGGAAGACCTTGATCTTGGTGTTGAGCTCGCGCACGCCGCCGTTGTAGAACCGGCGCGACGCCTGGATCTTGTCCTCGGTGTCGACGACCGCCTGCTGCAGCTGCAGGAAGTTCTGGCTCGCCTGCAGCTGCGGATACGCCTCGGCGACGGCGAACAGCGACTTCAGCGCCTGCTGCATGTGCCCCTCGGCGACGCCGGCGTCGGCCGGGCTCTGCGCCGACAGCGTCTCGGCCCGCGCGCGCGTCACGTTCTCGAAGACGGCCTTCTCGTGCGCCGCGTAGCCCTTGACCGCCTCGATCAGGTTCGGCAGCAGGTCGGCCCGTCGCTTGAGCTGCACCGTGATGTCGCTCCACGCCTCGTCCACGCGGACGTTGAGCGTGACCAGCGAGTTGTACGTGGCCCACAGGTAGATGCCGACGATCACGACGAGACCGACGATGATCAGGATCGGGATCAGCAATTCCATTGCGGTTCTCCCATCGATTGTGCTCCCATCCTACCGACGCGCTCAGACGCCGATGCGGACCTGGCGAGCAGTTCCCAGCCCTTACTCACCCAGCACGCGGGTCAGGTACGGATTGGCGAACGCGCGCCCCGGGTCGAGGCGGTCGCGCAGCGCGACGAAGTCGTCGAACCGCGGGTAGACGCGGCGCAGCCCGTCGGCGTCCATCGTGTGCATCTTGCCCCAGTGCGGCCGCCCGCCGAGCGCGCGCATCGCCTCCTCGACGGCGGCGAAGTACGCGGTGTGGTCGGCGCGTGCGTACCGGTGCACCGCGATGTATCCGGTCGCCCGCTCGTGCGCGGTCGAGAGCCAGAGGCCGTCGGCGGCGCTCGTGCGCACCTCGATCGGGAACTCGATGCGCCAGCGGCTCTCCTCCACGAGCCGGCGCACTGCCCGCAGCGCACGCGGGAGGTCGTCGAGCGCGATCGCGTACTCCATCTCCCGGAACCGCACGCCGCGCGTCGTCGCGAGCACCCGGTGCGAGAGGTCGGAGAACGCGCGGTCGCCCCACACGCGCGCCGACAGCCGGTTGATCGCCGGGACGAGCGGCGGCATCGCGCGTCCGATCGAGCACAGCGCCTGGTGCGCGCCGTTGCCGATCACGATGTCGTCGACGAACCGGGACGCCGCGCCGAGCGGCCGCGTGGGGGCGTCGGCGGGCAGTCTCGTCAGGGTCTTGGTGAGCGCGAGGTCGGTGTGCGGGAACCAGAAGAACTCGAAGTGGTCGGCCTCCTCGGCGCGCGCCACGACCGCGTCGCACACGGCGTCGAGCGGCTCGGGACGCTCCGCGGCCGCCAGCGCGAACGCCGGGACGCACTGCAGGGTGACGTCGACGACGATGCCGAGGGCGCCCAGGCCCACGACCACCGCCGGCAGCAGCTCGGCGTTCTGGTGCTCGTCGATCGTGAGCAGCTCTCCGTCGGCGGTCACGAGCGTGACCGCGACGACCTGCGTCGCGATCCCGCCGAGACGGCGGCCGGTGCCGTGCGTGCCCGTCGAGATCGCTCCCGAGATCGACTGGCGGTCGATGTCGCCGAGGTTCTGCATCGCCAGGCCGGCCGGCGCCAGCAGGGCGGGGATGCGGTGCAGCCTGGTGCCCGCGAGCAGACGCGCCCGGCCCCGCTCGCGGTCGAGGTCGACGAGGCCCGTCAGGTCGCTGAGGTCGAGGAGCACGTCGGGCGCGACGGCGACGCCGCTGAAGCTGTGCCCCGCGCCGACGGCCTTGACGCGCAGGCCCCGCGCGGCCGCGGCGTGCACGGAGCGCCGCACGGCCGCGACGGTGGGCGGGTGCTCGACGCGCACGGGACGCACGCGCTCGGTGCGCGCCCAGTTCTGCCAGACGCCGCCGGGCCGGGTCACAGGAACGCCCGCCCCTCGCCGCGATACGTGGGCAGCTCGCCCACGATGCGCCCGTCGCGCACGAGGTGGTACCGGTCGACGTGCTCGGCGGGCTCGCCGCTCTTCGCGTGCCGGAACCACACGCGGTCGCCGACGGCGAGACGGCGCGCCGCGTCGCCCCGCAGCGGCGTCTGCACCTCGCCCGCGCCCTCACGCGCGAGCGTGCGCAGGCCGCGCGGCCACACCGGCACGGGCTGCCGCGAGGCGGCCGGCGGTCCCGACGCGATCCATCCGCCGCCGAGCACCGTGACGATGTCGGGGGCCGGCTTGCGCACGACCTCGAGGGCGAAGGCGGCGGCCGGGGCGGGTGCGAACGCCCGGTAGCGGTCGAACAGGTGACCGGCGAGCAGCCCGCTGCCGGCGGTCGCCTCGGTGACGGCGAGGTCGGCCGCCGTCGACTCGAGCGAGCCCGTTCCCCCGCCGTTGACGAACTCGAGGGGCGAGACGCGGTCGACGGCGGCCACGATCTGCGCCCGGCGTTCGCGCAGCTCGAGGGCACTGCGGCGCTGCATCCACCGGATCGCCGCGTCGTCGGGGCCGCCGGCGGCGTCGGGCTGGCCCGCGATCTGCGCCTCGTACATCATGAGGCCGACGAGACGGAAGCCGTCGCGCGCGACGATGCGGCGGGCGAGGCGCTCGGCCTCGGCGGGCTCGTGCACGGGCGATCGGCGCACGCCCAGATGGCCGAGCACGGGCGCCCGCCACGAGGCGTCGACGTCGATCGCGACGCGCAGCGCGGGGCGCCCCGCCGGCGCCGCGACGGCGTCGATCAGATCCAGCTGGGCGACGTCGTCGACCATCAGCGTGACGCGTGCCGCCGCCTGCTCGTCCGCGGCGAGCCGGGCGATCGCCGCGCGGTCGGCCGTCGGGTAGCCGACGACGACGTCATCGTGGGTGCGGGCGAGCCAGAGCGCCTCGGGGAGCGTGTACGCGAGGATGCCGCGGTATCCCGCGATGCCGAGCACGGCGTCGAGCACGCCGCGAACGCGGACCGACTTGCTGGCGACCCGGATCGGCACGCCGGTCGCGCGCACGACCAGGTCGAGGGCGTTGAAGCGGAGCGCGTCGACGTCGATGGTCGCCACGGGCCCGGACAGCGCGCTCACGGCCGCGGTGCGGGCGGGCCAGTACGCGGCCGGATCGGTCCACGGCTCGTGCGCGACGCCGGCATCCTGCACAAGATCGAGGCTCATGGGGCAGGCTCCTTACGTACGGGTCTCCCGGCACGGCGCGGTCGCGCGACGTTGTCAGGCTAACCGAGCCGCGAAGTTGGCGGGTTCTGCGTTGCCATCGACGCATTCTTCGGTTTGCCACCGTCGTTCGTCGAATGCCGTCGAGCATGGGTGAGCGATGTGCGACGAACGCGGTGTTCGCGCGGTCGATGACGCACGAATCCCCGAAGGAGGCAACGACATGGACGCCCGCGTCCTCGGCTGCCCCTTGAGGTGGTGCGGGTCCGGGTGGTGCGGGTCCGGGCGATGCGGGTCCGGGCGATGCGGGCATGCGAGAAGAAGACGACGAACGGCCTCGACGTGGTCGTCGGGGTGAGTACGGCGACACTGGGGGGTGCCGCCGTACTCGCCCCGATGATCACGACGGGCCCGCGCTCCGCGTCGTTCCGCGCGTTCGCCGGAGGGGCCTCGGAGAGAGGCCTCTTTCCACGGCCGCGCATGACCGCCGCCGTCGCCTTCGAGGCAATACGCTCGCATCGTCAGGGCATCCTTTCACGGGTGCGGGGGAACGGGGCAGGCGAGGGGCGGGGGACACCGGTGGTCACGGCGGCGGGGGCGCCGACGATGTCAGCGACGCAGCGGCATCGGCGGACGGATCCGTCCGGAGACCCCACCCGTCCGCGCGAGGGGGGCGAGGAGTGGACACGAACACGGCCGACAGCGGGAGCACCGAGGGCTTCGGGTTACAGGTACGTCGCATGCGCGGCCTCGACCAGGCGTCGGCGGACGCGCTGCTGCGGGCGGAGATCCTGCAGACGGGATGCTCGCGCCTGAGCCTGAAGGGGATCGACAGCGCCGTCACGACGCTGGCCCGGCTCCGGCACTACATGATCGCCCGGGTGAGCGCTCGCAGCATCGACGCGCTCTGGCCCCGCGACCGGCTCGCGTCGAAGTACCGCTGCATGTACGTCTTCATCAATCGCGGGGACATCACGGTCACGGGCAGCACGACCTCGCACGTCGACACCGGCGTGTGCGTCGTGCGACCCGGTTCGACCGCGGTCGGGCTCTCGGCGACCGAGGCCTTCGACGTGCTGGTGTTCAGCTTCGACTACCGCGACGCGGGGCTCACCGACGCCGACTTCCGATCGCCGTCCATCGAGGCGCACCGGCGGTCGCCGCGATCGCCCACGTCGACGGTGCGGGAGAACACCCTGCACGGCCCGTTCTTCCTCTTCCTCGCCGCGCTGCTCGACACCACGCCCGACCACGACGAGGACACGGTGGGCCCCACGGTGCAGATCCTGCGGAGCATCGCCCACACGCTCACGTCGCAGGACTTCCCGCAGAACGAGGACCCGCTGATCGGCGCACTCGTCGACGTCGTCGAACGGCGGCTCGGCGAGCCGCACCTCACCGTCGGCGAGATCGCCCGCGAGCTCGGCGTCACGCGCCGCACGCTGGAGCGCGTGTGCTCGTCGGCCGGCGTGACGGTCGGCGCCCTGCTCATGCGCGCCCGCGCCACGCGGGCGAAGGAGATGCTCGTGGGCGCCTCCGACCTGAGCATGGCCGAGATCGCGGAGAGCGCGGGGTTCGGCTCGGTGGACTCGATGCGCTACGCGATGAAACGTCTCTACGGCAGCACGCCGTCACGCATCCGGAACGAGTGCTGACGCGGGACCGGGTCGGCGCGGCCGCCCTCAGCGCCCCGACTCCACCGGCACGCAGTCGATGTCGGCGCAGATGTCGCGGAGGTCGGGCGAGATCTCCGACGGGCCGGGCGTCACGGTCGTGAGATGGGGCGACGGCTGATCCACGTGCGGCATGCGCTCGTCCTCGCTGGCGGAGGCGGCGAGCCCGCCCGCGGCGACGAGCACGACCAGGAGCCCCGCGGTCACCACGGCTCGCTTCCACATGGCGGGCGTCATCCCTCGACGAACACGCAGTCGATGTCGGCGCAGATGTCGGGAAGACCGACCGGCAGGTCCGTGACCGGACCGGGCGACACCTTCCTGAGCGCCTCCGACGGCCGGTCCGCTCCGAGCACGCCGTCCGCCTGCCGCGCCGTGGCCGAGGAGAACACGTTCATGCTCGCGCCCCACTGGCTCAGCACCGTCTCGATGGGCAGGTACACACCGGCCACGTAGGGACCGCCCTGGCCCTGGGTGACGTAGCCGACGTTGATGCCGACGGCCCGCAGGCCCGCGGAGTCCCAGCGCCAGACGGGTCCGCCCGAGTCGCCCTTGCCGCTCGGGTAGTCGGCCAGGACCGCGTCCACGCCCTTCCAGTCGTAGGTGCCGACGATCGTCCCCTCGGTCCAGCCGCTGGTCTTGCCCATCTTGCCCACGGCCTTGCCCGTCGTCTGCTCCGAGGTCGGCATGATCCCGGTGATGCGTCCCTGCCCGCCCGGTCCCGGACGGGCGCCGTTGAGCGGGTTGACCACGATCTGGTACGCGATGACGTTCGAGGAGAAGGAGATCAGCGCGGAGTCTCCGTGCGGAGCCCCGTTCTTCTTGTGGGCCAGCGTCCCGAAGGCCGCCCCGGTGCCGTAGACCGTGCCGCCGACGGTGCCGCAGTGCCCCGCGGTCAGGATGAACGACCCCGAGGTGCCGTAGACGGTGTAGCCGCCGGTGCACGACCCCGGATTGCTGCCCGGCGAGCCGAAGAAGATCGGATGCCCCGCGTTGTAGGCGTAGGTCCCCGCCGCCTGAGACGCCGGCCGCTGCACGCCCGCCTCGCTCGGGGTCGCGTCGACGGCCTGCTCGGCGGCGGCGAAGGAGCCCGTCATCACGGACGCCCCCGCCATCACGGCGAGCGAGAGGGCGGCGATGATCGCCCGGGATCGTCTCGTCTTCATCGGTCTCCCTCTCGGCGTCTGCTCCGTGCGCGCCCCTCGTCGAGAGCCTGAGAACCGCGGCGTGCGCTGAGCACCGTCGCCTCTGGCCTCTCCCGTGGCGCCTCCTAGCGTAGCGAACGACGCTCCGGGCCGTCCCGCCGTGGACGACGACCGCCGGATCATCCGCGCGGGTCCGGGGACCCGTGCCCTTCCGGCCGCCTCCCCCGCGGACGGGCCGCGGCGCGCACGGCCGAGGGGCCGGTCGGGCCCCGGAACGGCCGTGCCGCGGACAGCCCCCACACGATCAGGCCGGCGACGAGGCTCCAGAGGCTCGGGCCGATGCCGAGGAGGACGACGGGGCTCGCCGCGATGACGAAGGTGAGGACGACCGCGACCTGCCGGGATCGCTCGGCGACGGCCGCCGACAGCGCGGAGGCGAGCGTTCCGAGCAGGGCGAGCCCGGCGACGGCCTCGATGAGACCGGCCGGCGCGGCGGCGGCGAGCACGACGAGCAGCGGCGTGAGCGCACCGAGGACGAGATAGGCCCATCCGGCGGCGTGCGCGGCGATCCAGCGGCGCCGGCGGTCGGGATGCGCCTCGGCCGAGGCGGACAGCGCGGCGGTGATCGCCGCCAGATTGATCGCATGGCCGCCCGCGGGCGATCCGAGCATGGTTCCGGCGCCGGTGAGGAACAGCGACTCGCGCCACGGCACGGCGACGTCGAAGGATGCCATGATCGCCGCCCCCGGCACGTTCTGAGACGCCATGGTGACGATGTAGAGCGGCAGCGCGATGCCGATGAGGGCGGGGAACGTGAACGACGGCATCGTGAACGTCGGCAGCGGGGAGGCCACGACGAGCGCCTCCCCCCGCGCGAGCACGTCGGCGACCGCGATCCCGAGAGCGAGCGCGAACGCCACCGGGGCGGCCCACCGCGGCGCGAAGCGCGCCAGCACCACCCAGGCGAGCAGCACGGGCCCGACCATCAGCGGCGTCTGTGCGAAGGCGATCACCGGCTGCACGCACAGCGTGAGCAGGACGCCGGCCAGCATCGCCTGCGCGAGCGGTGCGGGGATCGCCGCGACGAGCCGGCCGAGCGCCGGCAGCGCGGCCGTGAGCACGATCATCAGCCCCGTGACGAGGAAGGCGCCCACCGCCGCGGGCCAGCCGCCCTCGGCCGCCCCCGCGGAGACGAGGATCGCCGCGCCGGGCGTCGACCAGGCCAGCATCAACGGCGTGCGGTGCCGCAGCGTCAGGAGGATCGTCCCCGCGCCCATCAGGGCGCACAGGGCGATCAGCCCCGTCGTCGCCTGCGCCGTCGTCGCCCCCACGGCCGAGAGTCCCGCGAGCACCACGGCGAACGAGCTCAGGAAGCCGACGAGCGCGGCGGTCACCCCCACCGATATCGGACGCCACAGCCATCGTTCCACAAACAGAACCGTAGAGGGCGACGCATCGTTCTGCAAACAGAACCCTGGCGACTAGGCTGGGGCGATGGAGAGCGACGAGCTGTCAACGCTGATCGGCGAACGCGTGCGGACGGCCCGCGCCGTCCGCGGACTGTCGCTCGCCGCCCTGGCGCGCCTCGCCGGCATCGGCAAGGGCTCGCTGTCGGAGATCGAGAACGGCATCCGCAACCCCACCCTCTCGACGCTCTATGCGCTCGGCGACGCCCTCGGGGCGCCCCTGTCGTGGCTGCTGGCCGAACGCGCGGGCGCCGAGGTCCGGTCCCCCGGGATCACGGCCCGGCTGCTGGACTCGAGCACGAGCGACGGCCTGACGGTCGAGGTCTACCTGCTGCGGCTCGATCCCGGCCCGCCGCACGTGTCCGAGGCGCACGGGCCGAACGTCACCGAGCACCTCGTCCTGACCCGCGGCAGCGCACGCGTCGGCGGGCGGGGCGAGGAGGCCACGCTCGAGGCCGGCGACGCCGCGACCTGGACGGCCGACGTCGAGCACAGCTATCGCGCCCTCGGGGACGACGTCGCCGAGGGCGTGCTCGTCATGCGCTGGCGGGACTGACCGCCGGCGGCGAGCGGCATGCCGCTGCTCCGGCGCGTCGCGTGCCCCCGGTGGGACTCGAACCCACACTGAGGCGATTTTAAGTCGCCTGCCTCTGCCATTGGGCTACGGGGGCCCACAGCACGTCCCACGGTAGCGGGTCCGCCGCGGGCGCCCCGTCGCGCGGCTAGCTCGACGCGGGCGTCTTGACCGCGCCGGTCTCGGGTGCGGCGGGACGCGGCCGGGCCGCGAACTCCTCGAAGACGTAGCGCGGGTTCTGCACCGTCTGCAGCGAGAGGTTCTCGCGGCCGAGCCAGAAGTTGTGCCACCAGTCGCCGAAGACGCGCCACTTGCGCTCCCACGACGGCATCGCGAGACCGTGATAGCCGCGGTGCGCAACCCAGGCGATGAAGCCCTTGAGGGCGATCTTGCCCGACTGGAACACGCCGTTGTAGAGGCCCAGGCCGGCCACGGCGCCGAGGTTGTGGTGGATGTACTGCTGCGGCTCCTCGCCGCGCAGCACCGCCACGACGTTCTTGGCCAGCAGCTTGGCCTGACGCACGGCGTGCTGGGCGTTGGGCACGCAGTAGCCCCCCACGCCCGCCCCGGTCAGGTCGGGCACGGCCGAGATGTCCCCCGCCGCCCACGCGCCCTCGACGATCTCGTCGTCGGTGCCGACCCGCAGGTCCGCGCGGGTGCGGATGCGGCCGCGCTCCTCGACGGGGAGGTCGCTGCCGCGCACGACCTCGGGATTGGCCATGACGCCGGCCGTCCAGATGATCACGTCGCTCGGGATCACCTCGCCCGTCGACAGCTCGATGTTGCCGTCGACGGCGCCCGTGACCTGCGTGTCGAGGTGCACGTAGGCGCCGCGCTTGGCGAGGTCCTTCAGCACCCACTGGCTGGTCTCGAGCGAGACCTCGGGCATGATGCGGCTCATCGCCTCGATGAGGTGGAAGTGGGTCTCGTCGAAGCCGATGCCCGGGTAGTACTCGAGCAGCGACGACGCGAGGGCGCGGGTCTCGGCGAACACCTCGATGCCGGCGAAGCCGCCGCCGACCACGACGACCGTCAGCAGGCGCTCGCGCTGCGGGCCGGGCGGGAGGTTCGAGGCGTGGTCGAAGTTGGAGATGATCCGGTCGCGGATCGCGACGGCCTCCTCGATCGTCTTGAGCCCGATCGCGTTCTCGGCGATGCCGGGGATCGGGAACGTGCGCGACACGGCGCCCGCCGTCACGATGACCTGGTCGTAGGTCTCCTGCCACGGCTCGCCGACCACGGGGGTGATCGTCGCGGTGCGCGAGGCGTGGTCGATGCCCGTGACCTTCGCCGTCACGACGCGCGTGCGCTTGAGGTGACGGCGCATGCCCACGATGACGTGACGCGCCTCGATCTCGCCCGCGGCGACCTCCGGCAGGAACGGCTGGTAGGTCATGTACGGCAGCGGGTCGACGACCGTGACGTCGGCCTCGCCCTTGCGGAGGTGCTTCTCGAGCTTCCACGCGGTGTAGAAACCCGCATATCCGCCGCCGACGATCAATATCTTGGGCACGGTGGTGGTCACGGTGGAAAAGACTCCTCGGTTCGTGGGTTCGGAGTGCGCATTGCGCGTGTCGAAAGGATTCGCCGGGCAGCCGCGGTGACACCGAGCGCGACCAGTATAGCGGCCAGGGTTCCCGCCGCCAGCGGCAGCGTCCCGTACCTGAGCGTGTCGGTCGAGGGCACGAGAGGCGAGACCCGCGGCGCCGACTCGGCCTGCGGAAGCGCGGGGACGTCGACCGGCGCGACGGTCGGCTCCGGCTCCGGCGTCTGCTCCGCGCGGCGGTACAGGCGGATCCACTCCGCGAGGTCGCCCATGGGGTTCGCGTCGACCGCGTCCACCGGCGCCGACACGGCCGCGGCGGCATCCACGAGCCCGAACCCGTACAGGTTGTCGGGCACGGCGGTCGCGCCCGCGGCGGGGCGGGCGGTGCTCACGATGCGGTTGATGACGTTGTTCGCGTCGAGCTCCGGGTGCGCCGCGCGCACGAGCGCCACGATGCCCGCGACGATCGGCGCCGCCCCGCCCGTGCCCTCCCACTGGACGACGCGGCCGTCGGCCGACACCCCGAGCAGCTGCTCGCTCGGCGCGGAGATGCCCACCGTGATGCCCTGCGTCGACGCCCCCTGGCTCACCTGGCCGGAGCGGTCGACGCCCGCCACGGTGAGGACGCCGGGGATCGTCGCGGGCGCGCCGACCTCCTCCGTCCCGTTGCCGCGGTTGCCGGCCGCCACGACGACCACCACGTCGTTGTCGAACGCGTACAGGAACGCGTCGTCCCACAGCGGGTCCCACGTGAGGGTGTTGGTCGTGAACGAGAGGTTGATGACGTCGGCGCCGTTGTCGACGGCCCACCGGATGGCGTCGGCGACCTGCTCGACGAACGGCACCGAGACCGACGAGCCGAAGCCGATCGACAGCGAGAGCAGCTCGGCGTCGGGCGCGACACCGAGCATGCCCGTCTCCGCGCCCGTGCCGCGCGCGCCCGCCAGCGAGGCGACCCAGCTGCCGTGGTCGGCGTCGACGGCGCCGACGGACGACCGCCCGTCGGACGCGCCGAGGCCGGAGAAGTCCGCGCCGCCGACCACGCCGGAGAACTCGACCGGTCCGCGCCCCACGCCGGTGTCGATGATCGCGATCCGCACGCCCTCGCCCCGCGTGGTCTCCCAGGCCGTGCGGATGCCGTAGTCGTCGAGCCAGTACTGCGCGGCGCGTATCGGATCGACCGGCGCCGTCGGGCTCGGCGTCGGCGTCGGCGTCGGCGTGGGCGTCGCCGGGGCGGAGGTCGCCGCGGCCCCCGCCAGGGCGATCGTCGCGGCGACGATCGCCGCAGCGACCGCCGCGCGCATCGATCTCACGGAGCGTCCCCGGGGGTCTCGCACGTGCAGCGCTGCGGCGACCAGGTGCCGCGCGCCAGGGCCGCGTCGCCGATGGGGTTGACGCCGGGGCCGGCCGCCAGGGCGTGGGCGGCGAGGGCGTGCAGGCACTTGACCCGGGTGGGCATGCCGCCCGCCGAGACGCCCTCGATCTCGGGCACCTCGCCGTAGGGCGCGCGGTCGGCGAGGTACGCCTCGTGCGCGGCCCGGTACGCGGACGCCACCTCGGCGTCGTCGGCGAGCAGGTCGTTGAACTCCTGCATGACGCCGACCGCCTCGAGCGCCGACATCGCGGCCGTCGCCCCGGGGTGGGTCAGATAGTAGAACGTCGGGAACGGCGTCCCGTCGTCGAGGCGGGGCGCCGTCGCGACCACCGCGGGGTTGCCGCACGCGCACCGTGCCGCGATGCCGACGACGCCGCGCATGGGACGTCCGAGCTGCGCGCGCATGACGGCGAGATCGGCGGCGGTCGCGGGGGTCAGAGCAGTTGCGGGCACCCGCCCAGGCTACCGGCGGCCGGCCGGATGCGACCTGAGCGTCACCGGCTCGTGACCGTCTGCGCGACGCCGGCCGACACGACCGAGCGCAGCAGCTGCGCGGGCCAGTCGACGACGGTCTGCTCGACGTCGCTGCTGACGGGCGCGCGATCGGGGCCGGCGAGCACCGGCGGCAGGTCGTTGTCGACGAGGTACACGACCTCGCCGGGGAACACGTAGTAGAGGCGTTCGCGCGCCTGGGCGACGAGGTAGGCCCGGTCGGTCCATCGCTCGCGATCGCGTTCGAGCTCGGCGATCTGCTCGGCGCTCGCCTGCACCGATCGCTCGAGCTCGGCGATGCGCTGACGCTGGTCGATGTAGGTGCCCACCGTCGGCATCAGCACGAAGACGGCGAGCACGACGAGGCCCAGCATGATCGCGACGAACCCCGAGAAGCGCACGTCGGCGAACCACTCGCGCACGCTCACGCGGCCCGTGCCGGCGCGGGGCGAGGCGCCCGGGGAGCCGACGCGAGAGGGGGACGCCGTCCTGGAATCCACGGCGTCCCCCTCTCGTCCGTTCGCGTGCGTCAGCCCTTGAAGCGCGGGAAGGCCGCGCGGCCGATGAACTCCGCCGCGTCGCCCAGCTCCTCCTCGATGCGCAGAAGCTGATTATACTTCGCGACCCGCTCGCTGCGAGCGGGCGCGCCGGTCTTGATCTGGCCGCAGTTCGTCGCGACCGACAGGTCGGCGATCGTGGTGTCCTCGGTCTCGCCCGAGCGGTGCGACAGCATCGAGCGGTAGCCGCTCGACGTGGCCAGGGCCACGGCGTCCAGCGTCTCCGACAGCGTGCCGATCTGGTTGACCTTCACGAGCAGCGCGTTCGCGACGCCCAGGTCGATGCCGCGCTGCAGGCGTGCGGGGTTGGTGACGAACAGGTCGTCGCCGACGAGCTGCACCTTCGAGCCGATCGCATCGGTCAGCGCCTTCCAGGCGTCCCAGTCGTCCTCGGCGAGCGCGTCCTCGATCGTGACGATCGGGTAGCTCGCGACGAGGTCGGCGAAGTAGTCGGTGAGCTTCTCGGCCGACCAAGCCTGCCCCTCGACGGTGTAGACGCCGTCGGCGAAGAACTCGGTGGCGGCGACGTCGAGTCCCACGGCGATGTCGCGGCCGGGCGTGAAGCCCGCCTTCTCGATCGCCTGGATGAGGAAGTCGAGGCCCTCGCGGTTGCTCGGCAGGTCGGGGGCGAAGCCGCCCTCGTCGCCGAGGCCGGTGCCGAACCCGGCGGCCTTGAGCTCGCCCTTCAGCACGTGGTAGACCTCGGTGCCCCAGCGCAGCGACTCGGCGTAGGTCTCGGCGCCGATCGGCGCGAGGAAGAACTCCTGGAAGTCGATGCCGTTGTCGGCGTGCTCGCCGCCGTTGATGACGTTGAACAGCGGCACGGGCAGCACGTGCGCGTTGGGCCCGCCGATGTAGCGGAACAGCGGCAGGTCGGCGCTGTCGGCGGCGGCCTTGGCGACCGCGAGGCTCACGCCCAGGATCGCGTTGGCGCCGCAGCGCGACTTGTTCTCGGTGCCGTCGGTGCCGATGAGGATCTCGTCGATGACGCGCTGCTCGCTCGCGTCGATGCCCTCGATCGCCGGGCCGAGCTCGTCGATGACGGCGTCGACGGCCTTCAGCACGCCCTTGCCGCCATAGCGGCTCTTGTCGCCGTCGCGCAGCTCGTACGCCTCGAAGGCGCCGGTGGACGCGCCCGACGGAACGGCGGCGCGCTGCACGATGCCGTCGTCGAGGAGCACCTCCACTTCGACGGTCGGGTTGCCACGCGAATCCAGGATCTCGCGTGCGCCTACAGCCTCGATCAGTGCCACAGGGACTCCTTGTTCGTGGAGGGTGATGGTGGGAGCGTTGTCGGCCCGCCTTCGAGTCTAGTGAGACGGATGCCGCTGGCACAGGCCGACATCCTCGCCGTGCGGCCTCAGGCGACGAGCGCGATCGCCACGCCGTCCCACCCCTTCGCGTCGAGGGTCTGCAGCGCGGTCGCGTCGAAGCGCGGGTCGGCCGCGAGCATCTCCAGGCCCGCCCGCACGCCGAGGATCTGCGAGGTCTGCGCGGCGGGGTCGGCGACGGCGCCCCCGCGCACGACGTTGTCGACGACGACCACGGTGCCGGGGCGGCCGAGCTGCGCCGCCCAGTCGAGGTAGACCGTGTTCGACTCCTTGTCGGCGTCGATGAAGACGAGGTCGAAGGGCTCGCCGCCGACGAGCGTCGGGAGGACGTCGGCTCCGAGCCCGACGAGGATGTCGACGCGGTCGCCGACGCCCGCGCGGTCGATGCTCGCGCGGGCGACGGCGGCGTGCGCGGGCTCGGCCTCGATCGTCACGACGCGACCGCCCGGCGGCAGGGAGCGCGCGAGCCAGATCGTGGAGTACCCGCCGAGCGTGCCGACCTCGAGCACGCGCCGCGCGCCCGCGAGACGGGCCAGCAGGTGCAGCAGCTTGGCGTTCACGGGGGCGACCTCGATCGCCGGCATCCCCGCCTCGCGCTGCGCCGCGATCGCGGCGTCGAGCACGGGGTCGTGCCCCACGAGGGCGTCGGTCAGGTAGGCGTCGACGCGCTGCCACGCGTCGGCGCTGGGCTGCTCGGTCATGCCCCCAGCCAACCCCGGCCCGGCGGCGCCGTCAACCACCCTCGCCGTCGCGCCCGTCCGCGCCGCGGGGTCGTCGCGGCAGGGTGCGCAGCAGCGCCGCGCCCGCCTCGGCGTCGTCGGCCGTGACCGTGACCGTGCCCCCGTCGCGCAGCCGCACCTCGATGCCGGGGCCGCCGCGCACGACGACCGCCCGGCGCCCGCCGGGCAGCCGGCGCATCCCCCAGCCGCCGAACTGCTCCATCGGATGCACCGTGACGACGGTGGCCGTCGCGATCTCGTCGGCGGGCACGAACACGCACGGCCAGCCGGCCGCCGACCGCAGGGTGAGGCCGGTGGCATCCACGCGCGCCCGGAAGGCGACGTTCGTCACGAGCACCAGGATCGTGAGCAGCAGGGCCGTCAGCGCGGCGACCCACAGCAGGCCCGCGGGCGCGATGACGAGGATGCCGATGACGGCGCCCGTCGCCAGGACGAAGACCACCGCGAGCGAGACGAGGCCGGCGGTGGACAGCATGAGGTGGCGTTCCCAGAGCGCGTCGTCGTCCTCGTCGGGCCCCGGCGCGGGCTCGTGCCGCTCCCCGCGTCGCGCGATCGCCGGCTGCGCCGCCCAGCCCGCGATCGCGGCGAGCAGGCCTCCGGCGGCGGCGACCGGCAGCGCGGGCGAGCCCGCGACGGGCTCCCAGGTCTCGGCCGCGTGCGGCGGGACCATCATGCGCACCATCGCGATCGTGACGAAGACCGCGGCGCCCAGCGACAGCGCCGACAGGATGCGGTAGCGGATGCCGCGGGCGCCGCGCCGCACGCGGGGCGCCGCCCACAGGCTCAGCGCGGCGGGCAGGGCGAGGCCGGACGCCAGCAGGATCCCCAGCGGCAGGAACAGGACGGTGTCGTCGTCGAGCACGCCGTCGAGGTTCTCGTCGACGACGACGGACGCGAGCGGATCGCCGTGATGGATGTAGGCCGTCATGGCGCCCGCGACGACGATCGCCGCCGGCAGCAGGATGCCGGCGAAGACGAACGCGTGCCGCGCCCGGCGCGGGTTCGCGGGCACGGGGCGGCGCGCGGGGACGCGTGCGCTCTCGTTCCGTGACATGACTCGATCATGCCGCGTCCGACGTCGTCGCGTTGTAGATCACCGACAACGCGCGTGCGTGGCATCCGGTTCATCGGCACAATCACCTGTCATGCGCATCACCCCGAGGCGGCTCGCCGTCGGCATGAGCCTGTACCCGCCCAACCTGTTCAGCGGCATCCGCGTGCGACGGTTCTCCGACGACTGGACCGAGGCCGTCGTCGAGCTGCGCGTCAACGTGCTGACGCGCAACTACGTGCGGACGGCGTTCGGCGGCTCCCTCTCGGCGATGACCGACCCGTACTACTTCATGCTCATCGCGCACCAGCTCGGCCGCGACGTGGTGGTGTGGGACACGCGCGGCGAGATCGAGTTCGTCAAGCCCGGTCGCGGCGTGCTGACGGCGCGCTTCGAGGTCTCGCGCGAGAAGGCCGCCGAGCTGCGGGAACGGGCGCGCGGCGGCGCGAAGGTGCTCGAGTGGTTCGAGACGGAGGTGCACGACGCGAGCGGCGACGTCGTCGCGCGCGTGCGCCGCGAGGTCTACGTGCGCGAACGCCCCGAGATCACCGCCGCAGCCCGCGACGCCCAGAAGTAGTGGGCGGTCGTGGGCGGATGCCGTCCCGCGAGACGACCACGAGCGCCCGGCATCCGCCCACGGCCGACGCTGGTGGGCGGTCGTGGGCGGATGCCGGTCGGCGAGGCGGCCACGGGTGCCCACGAGTGCGTGCGGCGGCGCGGCGTCAGGGCTCGCGAACGGCGCGGTACTCGCTGGGGGTGAACGAGAGCACGGTGCGGAAGTCGCGGGTCAGGTGCGCGTGGTCGGCGTAGCCGAGCTCGGCGGCGAGCGCCGCGAGGTCGGCGTCCGGCCGCTCGCGCAGGCGCTGCGCCGCCTCCTGCAGGCGCCGACGGCGGATCATCGCGGCGGGCGGCACGCCCACGTACCGCCGCGCGAGGCGCTGCAGGGTGCGCGGCGAGACGCCCAGCCGGTCGGCGGCGTCGCCGACGTGCAGGATGCCGGCATCCTGCAGCAGCAGGTCGGCCATCGCGTTCGCGAGCAGCGCGTCGCCGGCCGGCGGCGGCACCGTCGCCTCGAGCCACGCGGAGAACGCCGCGGTCGCGGCCGCGTGCCGCTCCCCCGCGTCGGCCGACGACATCGCCGCGGCGACCGCGGCGTGCAGCTCGGGATGCCGCACGGCGGCGAGCCGGTCGACGAGGGCCTCGGGCCGCTCCGCGAGCGCCGCGGTGGCCGCGGGGCGCAGCAGCGCGCCGACCGCCCACCCGCGGCCCGTCAGCTCGCGCCGGCCGCTGCGCGTCGTGGGACCCGACAGCGAGACCCCGCCGGGCTCGACGACGAGGTTCACGGCCGGATAGCCGACGAGCTGCTGCGCCGACGCCTGGCCCGGCGCGAGGTCCCACTCCGGGATCCAGTACCAGCGCACGAGCGCCGCGACGCGCCCGATGGGCTCGAGGCGCGTGAACGTCGGCAGCCGCTCCGGGAACAGCACGCCGCGGGTCGCATCGATCATCGCGCCCAGACTAGGCCGCGGGCGCCGCCTCCCGCAGGACGTGTCGCGAATCTTCAAGCGCACGGACGGGCGGACGGCGTAGCGTCGTGCCATGACTGCTGCCATCCCTCCCGCCGCGAACGGCCGTCACACCACCGACGGGCGGCCGCACGGCCTGACGAGCCTCACCCCGTTCCTCGCGGTCTCCCCCGCCGCCGACGCGATCGCCTTCTACCGCGACGTGTTCGGCGCGCGGGTCGTCGACGTCACCGAGATGGGCGGGCTCGTCGTGCACGCCGAGCTCGACTTCGGCGCCGGCCACCTACAGCTCGGCGAGCCGACCCCCGACTATCACCTGGTGCCCGCGCCGGCCGGAGAGGACGACTGCTACTCGATCGGGCTGTACTGCCCCGACGTCGACGACCTCACGGCGCGCGCCGAGGCCGCGGGCGCGACCGTGCGCGAGGCCCCGTCGACGTTCGTGTCGGGCGACCGCTTCGCCAGCATCCGCGACCCGTTCGGCGTGCGCTGGTCGATCATGACGCGCGTCGAGGACATCTCCGAGGAGGAGAGCGCGCGTCGCGTGGCCGAGTGGGCGGCCTCGATGAACGGCTGAGCACGCCGTCCGGCATCGCGGGTTCCCGGCGCGGCGGCGACGTGCCGGCGAGGTCGGCGGAGCCTGGCACAATGGGACGCATGCGAGCGTCGAGAGCCCCCCGCGTGGCACGCGCGGCTCTCGCCGCGTCGATCGCGACGTTCGCGGCGCTGCTGTCGCACGTGGTCGCGGGCGGCGCCCTGCCGGGACCGCTCGGCATCGCGGTGCCGTGGGTGCTCTCGCTCGCGGTGTGCACGATGCTCGCGGGTCGCCGGCTCTCGCTTGTGCGGCTCTCCGCCTCGGTCGCCGTGAGCCAGACCCTCTTCCACGTGCTCTTCGTCGTGGGCGCGGCCGACGGCCTGCCCGCGCTCGGGGCGCACGCGCACCACTCGCCGGTCGTGCTCGCCGCGGCCTCGCCCTCGCTCGTGCCCGCAGACCCCGCGATGTGGCTCGGTCACGCGGTCGCGGCCGTCGTGACCGTCGCCGTCCTGCACCGCGGCGAGCGCACCGTGCTCGCACTCCTGCGGGCCGCCGCCGGCCTCGCGGCGTGGCTGCGCCGCCGCCTGCTTCTCCTCCCCGCCGTGCCGGCCCTCGCGCCGGCGGGCATGCGGCGTCCCCGTGACACGGGCGCCGTCGTCGTCCTGCGGCCGCGGCTCGGCGCCGACGCCGTCGACCGTCGCGGTCCTCCCTCTCTCGTCGTGGCCTGAATCCCGCGCCTTCGCGCGTCCCTTCGATCCGCCGGCCCTCTGATCCGCCGGCATCCCACGCATCGGCGTCGCGCCGCGACGCCCGAGAGGACCTCTCATGACCCGTACCCGTCTGCGTACCCGCGTGCTCGTCGCCGCGGTCGCATCCGCCCTCGCGACGCTGCTCGTCGCCGCCCCCGCGTCGGCGCACGACGCGCTCGTCTCGAGCGATCCCGCAGCCGACGCCCGCCTGGAGGCGGCGCCGAGCGAGATCGTGCTGACCTATTCCAACGACGTCATCGACGCGAGCGCCTCGGTCGCCGTCGTCGACGACGCCGGCCAGGACTGGACGGCGGGCGATCCCGTCGTCGCGGGCTCCACCGTCACGGTTCCCGTCGACGAGGCCATGCCCGACGGCGCCTACGAGGTGCGCTGGCGCGTCGCCTCGTCGGACGGCCACCCGATCGACGGGCTCATCCCGTTCACGATCGGCGACGCCGTGCCCGCACCGGCCGCGACGTCCGTCATGCCGACCGCGACCGCGACCGATGAGGCCGGCGGGACGGCGCACGACCACGCACAGCCGCCGGCCGCCGAGGAGCCCGCGGCCGACGACGGCGTGCTGCGCACCGTGCTGATCGGCGCCGCGGGCGCCCTCGTCGCCGTCGCCGTGTTCGTCATCGTCGTGCTCGTGCGGCGCCGCGGCGCCGCACGAGACAGCTGACCGTACCCCTCACCTGACCGTACCCCTCACCATCCCTCCCGGCGCCGCTCCGCCGGCGCCTCCGCGCGGGAGCGTGCGGTGCTCCCGGCGTGCCCGCCGCGCGCAGCGCGCCACGCACACCGTCACGGCGCACCCCTGCCGCGGCGCACACCGCCGCCGCAGCGCCCCGCATCCTTCGAAAGGCCCATCATGTTCCGTTCCCTCCGTCCCTCCACCCGTGCCGGCGCCGTCCTCGTCGGCGCGGCCCTGCTGCTCACCGGCTGCTCGACCGCCGCGAGCACCGACGCCAGCACCGACACGACGCCCTCTTCGGCCTCCACGCCGGCCGCCACCGATCAGGCCACCGGCGATCAGGCCACCGGCGATCAGGCCGCCGGCGCGGCCGTGACCCTGACCGACGCGTGGGTGAAGGCCGCCGACGAGGGCATGTCGGCCGCGTTCGGCGTGCTCGAGAACACGGCCTCCGCGGACGCCGTGATCGTGTCGGCCGCCACCGACGCGGCCGCCCGCCTCGAGCTGCACGAGACAGCGCCCGACAGCGCCGGCCAGATGGTCATGCGCGAGGTCGAGGGCGGGTTCACGATCCCCGCCGGGGGGTCGCTGACCCTCGAGCCCGGTGGCGACCACCTCATGCTCATCGACCTCGCCGGGCCGCTGCGCGCGGGCGACGAGATCACGTTCACGCTCACGTTCGCCGACGGCTCCGAGGCCGCGTTCACCGCGCCGGTCAAGGACTTCGCGGGCGCGAACGAGACGTACGAGCACGGCGGCGGGCACTGACATGACGGCCGCGACCCCGCACGAGCGGCCCCGCGGCACGCGCTCGACCCGGCGGCAGTTCCTCCTCGGAGGAGCCGTCGCCGGCGTCGGCGCCGCCGCCGCGATCGGCCTCGACCAGGTGCTGAACCGCGGCGGCGAGCCGGACGCCCCGCTCGCCGCGGCCGGCGACCCGCCGCTCAACGGCACGTCGGTCGTGCCCTTCCACGGCATCCATCAGGCCGGCATCGACACCGATGCGCAGGCGCACGCGACGTTCGTGGCGCTCGACCTGAACGCCGACGTCGACCGCGACGGCCTGCGGCGCCTGCTGCGCATCCTCTCCGACGACGCCGCGCGGCTCAGCCAGGGGATGCCGGCCCTCGCCGACACCGAGCCCGAGCTGGCGACCGCGCCCGGGCGGCTCACGGTGACCTTCGGGTTCGGCCCCGGCCTGGTCGCACGCGCGCGGCCCGACGCCCCCGTCTGGCTCCGCCCGCTGCCGGCGTTCGCGATCGACCGGCTGCAGCCCGAGGTCTGCGACGGCGACCTGCTGCTGCAGATCGCCTCGGACGATCCCCTCACGGTCGCGCACACCGCGCGCATGCTGCTGAAGGATGCCCGCAGCTTCGCGTCGGTGCGCTGGCTGCAGCAGGGCTTCCGCCGCGCCTACGGCACGGTCTCCCCCGGCACGACGATGCGCAACGTCTTCGGCCAGGTGGACGGCACCGCCAACGCGCGGCCCGGGACCGCCGAGTTCGATCGTGTCGTATGGAGCGACGACGGCTGGCTCGCGGGCGGCACGAGCGTGGTCGTCCGCCGCATCCGGATGGATCTCGAGGGATGGGACCGCGTCGACGCGCACGGGCGCGAGCAGTCGGTCGGGCGCACGCTCGCGACGGGTGCGCCGCTGACCGGTGCGCGAGAGCACGACGAGCCCGATCTCGAGGCGAAGAACGCGCTCGGCTTTCCCGTGATCGCCGATTTCGCGCACCTGCGCCGTGCGCGGCCCGACGACGAACGGCAGCGCATCTTCCGTCGCTCGTACAACTACGACGACGTGCCGCACGCGGGCGAGGTGTCGAACTCGGGGCAGATCTTCGTCTCCTTCCAAGCCGACGTCGATGCGCAGTTCACGCCGATCCAGCGACGCCTCGCCGAGCTCGACCTGCTCAACGAGTGGACGACGCCGATCGGCTCGGCCGTCTTCGCCGTGCCGCCGGGCTGCGCCGAGGGAGGGTTCGTGGGCGAGACGCTGTTCGCGTGACAGCGCTCAGCGGTCGAGCGGCCTGAGCTCCAGCTCGTCGCGCGTCGCGCCGGCGCGCACGGTCGCGAACGATGCATAGCCGTCGGCCGTGGCGCGCTCCAGCAGTCCCTTGATGTTCTTGGGGCGCCTCTCCAGGCGCACGCGCGCGCCCTCCGCGACGAGCGCGGCCTTCAGCGCCACCAGCTCGGCCACGGGGACGTCGGCGTCGTGCACGAGCACGACCGCGGCGTCCCCGGCATCCTCGGTCTGCGCGACGAGGTCGACGATGCGCTCGAACCCGATCGAGAAGCCCACGGCGGGCACGTCCTGGCCGAGGAAGCGCCCGATCATGCCGTCGTAGCGGCCACCGCCGCCGAGCGAGTAGTCGACCGACGGGTGCGCAAGCTCGAAGATCGTCCCGGTGTAGTAGCCCATCCCGCGGACGAGGAACGGGTCGAAGACGAGCGGCACGCCCCCGATGTCGTCGGGGCGCACGGGCCGCGCCGCCGCGACCGCGCCGCCGATGCCGGCGAGCGCGGCGACGACGTCGTCGGGAGCGCCCTCGGGCAGCGCCTTGCGGATCTGCCGTTCGCCGAACGGCGTGTACTCGAGCGTCTGCGGCCGCAGCAGGAACGCCTCGAACGCATCGACGGCACTCGCCGTCGCGCCGCGCGTGCGCAGCTCGTCGGCGACGCCCGCGGGCCCGATCTTGTCGAGCTTGTCGATCGTGATGAGCACGCCCGGGCGCTCGTCGGCCGCGAAGCCGAAGGCGCCGAGCATCCAGTCGAGCAGGCGCCGGTCGTTGATGCGGATCGCCCCGCCGGCCAGACCCAGCGCATCGAGCGTGTCGAGGCTCGCGACGACGAGCTCGGCCTCGGCGCGCGCCGACGGGTCGCCGATGATGTCGATGTCGCACTGCACGAACTGGCGGTAGCGGCCCTTCTGCGGCCGCTCGGCACGCCACACCGGCGCGATCTGGATCGACCGGAACACCGTCGGCAGCTCCGCGCGGTGGCTCGCGTAGAACCGCGCGAGCGGCACCGTGAGGTCGTAGCGCAGGCCGAGGTCCGACAGCGCCGCCGGCTCGTCGGCCGCCGCGCGGATCGCGTCGGCATCCATGCCGCGCTTGAGCACGGCGAACGCGAGCTTCTCGTTGTCGCCGCCGATGCCGGCGTGCAGACGCGAGAACTCCTCCATGACGGGCGTCTCGATCTCGTCGAAGCCGTGCGCGCGATAGCGCTCGCGGATGACGGCGAGCACGCGCTCGCGACGGGCCTTGTCGGCGGGGAGGAAGTCGCGCATGCCGCGCGGCGGGGTGACGGATGCCATGGAGACCATTCTCTCAGCCCGCGCCCTCCGCTCAGCCCGCGCCGTTCTCTCCGCCCCTGCCCCGGGCCTCCGCCGCCCGCACCTCCGCCTCCAGCACCCGGAGCCGCCCCCGCAGCGCCCGCTCCGCATCCCACCCGTTCTCCCGCGCCGCCGCCACCAGCCCCAACAGCGCCTCCCCCAGCTCCTCCTCACTCACCGGCCCCGCACCTTCCTCACGAGACTGCACGGGCGCAACGAGACTGCCCGTCACATCGGCTGTCTCGTCGCGCGGGTGCAGTCTCGCGGGATCCGGGATGCCGGGGGCGGGAGCGGCGGGGAGGAGGGGGGCGGGGAGGACGGCCGCGGACTTGGCGAGGAGCTTCTGGGCGAGGGCGAGGGCGGGCATGTGGTGCGAGACGCCGTCGAGCACGCTCGCACGCTCGCGCTTCTCGGCGGCCTTCGCGGCGTTCCAGTGCACGAGCACCTCCTCGGGCGTCGTCGCCACGGCATCCGCGAAGACGTGCGGATGCCGGCGCACCATCTTCTCGGTGAGCGTGCGCGCCACGTCGTCGATGTCGAACGGGTCGTCCTCGTCGCGCGACGCGATCTCCGCGTGGAACAGCACCTGCCACAGCAGGTCGCCGAGCTCTTCGCGTAGGTCGCCCGGCGAACCCGCCTCGACCGCGTCGACCACCTCGGCCGACTCCTCCACGAGGTAGGGGACGAGGTCGCGGTGCGTGATCCGCTGGGTCCAGACGCAGCGGTCGCGCACGGCGCGCATCGTCTCGGCCGCGGCTCGCAGTGCATCGGTCACGGGAACCACTCTCCTTCGGCTCCCCCGATGCTACGCCGCCGCGTCACCGCGACGACGCGTCATCTCGTCGCAACATGGCGCGACTAGCGTGGGGGCATGCGAGATCTCACGGTGACGGAAGCGATCGACGTCGTCGGCCGCGGCGAGGCCGAGCACGAGCTGCCCGGCCCCCTGCGCGCCGACGTGCGGATGCTCGGCGGCCTGCTGGGCCGCGTGCTGCGCGAGAGCGGCTCGGAGGGGCTCTTCGACGACGTCGAGCGGCTGCGGCACGCGACGATCGCCGCCTACACCGACGACTCGCCGCAGGCGTTCGCCCGCGCCGAGGAGATCGCCGACTCGTTCGACGTGCAGCGCGCCGACGAGGTCGCGCGCGCGTTCACCGCCTACTTCCACCTCGTCAACCTCGCCGAGGAGCACCAGCGCGTGCGCGTGCTGCGCGAGCGCGACGGCCGCCCCGAGGCGCGGGACGCCAAGGACTCCGTCGCATCGGCGTACGCGCGGCTGACCGGTGAGATCGGCGCCGAGGCCGCGACCGAGCGCCTGCAGCAGCTGCGCTTCCACCCGGTGTTCACGGCGCACCCCACCGAGGCGCGGCGGCGCGCCGTGTCCATGAGCATCCGCCGTCTCGCGGCCCTGCTCATCGAGCACGATCGCGCCGCGCACGACGCCGCCCAGCGCGACGGCGCGGACGACGCGGCGCCGGAGCAGGTCCGCGGGGACGCCGACGGGGCCGAGCGCCTCAGCTCGGAGCAGCGCCGTCTGCAGCGGCTCATGCTGCAGGAGATCGACACGCTGTGGCGCACGGCGCCCCTGCGCGCCGAGAAGCCCACGCCCGTCGACGAGGTGCGCGCGGTCATGGCGATCTTCGACGACACCCTGTACATGACGATCCCGCAGGTGTACCGGCGCGTCGACGACGTGCTCCAGGGCGGCGACGCGGGAGCGCGGGCGCCCCTCGTGAAGCCCTTCGTGCGCGTGGGCACCTGGGTCGGCGGCGATCGCGACGGCAACCCGTTCGTGACGGCGTCGGTGACCAAGAAGGCCGCCGCCATCGCCTCGGAGCACATCCTCCTGGGCCTCGAGCACACGGCCGAGCGCGTCGCGCGCTCCCTCACGCTCTCCGGCGACTCGACGCCGCCGTCGACCGCGCTGCTGGCGCTGTGGCAGCGGCTCTCCGACGCCGACGAGGATGCCGCCGTCGAGGTCGCCAAGCGCGCCCCCGACGAGCCGCACAAGCGCGTGCTCATGCTGCTCACGCGGCGCCTCGCCGCGACGCGGGCGCGCAACGCCGACCTCGCCTACGCCGACCCCGATCCGTTCCTCGCCGATCTGCGCACGGTGCAGGACTCGCTCGTCGCCGCGGGCGCGCCGCGCCAGGCCTACGGAGAGCTGCAGCACCTGATCTGGCAGGTCGAGACGTTCGGCTTCCACCTCGCCGAGCTCGAGGTGCGGCAGCACTCGGCCGTGCACGCGAAGGTGCTCGCCGAATGCGAGGCGGGCGAACCGCTCAGCCCGCTCGCCGAGGAGGTGCTCGAGGTCTTCCGCACGATCGCGCAGCTGCAGCGCCGGTACGGGCCGCGCGCCGCGGGCCGCTACATCGTGTCGTTCACGCAGTCGGCCGCCGACCTCGCCGCCGTGCACCGGCTGGCGCGCTTCGCCGTCGGCGAGCAGGGCACCCCGCCCGTGCTCGACGTCATCCCGCTGTTCGAGACCTTCGCCGACCTGCAGGCCGCGCCCGCGATCATGGCCGAGATCATCGAGCACCCCGCGTTCGCGGAGCGGCTCGCCGCGACCGGCCGCCGCCTGGAGGTCATGCTCGGCTACTCCGACTCGTCGAAGGACGTCGGCCCCGTCGCCGCGAACCTCGCGCTCTACGAGGCGCAGGCGCTCATCGCCGAGTGGGCGCGCGAGAACGGCATCCAGCTGACGCTGTTCCACGGCCGGGGCGGCGCCCTCGGACGCGGCGGCGGCCCCGCGAACTCCGCCGTGCTCGCGCAGCCGCCGCACTCGGTCGAGGGCCGGTTCAAGCTCACCGAGCAGGGCGAGGTGATCTTCGCCCGCTACGGCGACCCCGACATCGCGATGCGCCACATCGACCAGGTCGCGGCCGCCGTGCTGCTGGCCTCGGCGCCGTCGTACGCGGCGCTCAACCGCGAGGCCGCGGAGCGGTTCGCCGACGTCGCCGCGACGATGGACGCCGCGTCGCGCGCGAAGTTCTTCGAGCTCGTGAAGGCGCCCGGCTTCGCGCCGTGGTTCGCGACCGTCACGCCGATGGAGGAGATCGGCCTGCTGGCGCTGGGCTCGCGGCCCGCGCGCCGCGGCCTGTCGGTCGAGTCGCTCGCCGACCTGCGCGCGATCCCGTGGGTGTTCGCGTGGTCGCAGGCGCGGATCAACCTGGCCGGATGGTTCGGGCTCGGCACCGCCCTGGAGGCGGTCGGCGACGAGGAGCTGCTGCGCGGCGCGTACGATGAGTGGCCGCTGCTGCGCACCATCATCGACAACATCGGCATGAGCCTCGCCAAGAGCGACGTGCGCATCGCCCGCCGCTACCTCGACCTCGGCGACCGCGACGACCTGGCCGCGCTCGTGCTCGACGAGCTCGAGCTCACGCAGCGCTGGGTCGTGCGCATCGTCGGCGGCGACGACCTGCTCGCCAACAAGCCCGTGCTGCAGCGGGCGGTGAAGATGCGCGACCCCTACGTCGACGCGCTCTCGCTGCTGCAGCTGCGCGCCCTGCGCGCGCTGCGCACCGCGTCGGACGACCAGGACGTCACGCCGTGGCAGCACCTGCTGCTGCTGTCGGTGAGCGGCGTCGCGGCCGGCCTGCAGAACACCGGCTGAGCGCGCTCAGCCGTCGACGCGGCGGTCGAGCGCGTGCCGTGCGAGGGCCGCGCCGTAGCGCTCGGTGAGCTGCACCATGTAGTCGGGCGCCGAGCGGTCGAGGCCGAACACGAAGCCCGGGAAGTCGAGCTCGGCGTGCACCGCCGAGATCGCCTCGGCCTCGTCGGCGGGCAGCAGCTGCACGGGGTCGCCGATCGCGACCCACCCGAGCGGCACGACTGTGTTCTCCGGCACGACCGTGCGCAGGTGCACGACGGCGTTCGTGCGCACGAGGCTCCCCCGGCCCACGTGGGCGCCGTTCACGACGCGGCTGCCCGTCGCGAGGTACACCTCGTCGTCGACGACCGCGCCCGACACGCTCGCCATCGGCCCGACCAGCACGTGCGACCCGATGTGCGCGGCGTGCACCGCGCTCGCCCGGATGATCGCGTTCTCCATGACGATCGTGTGCTCCCCGATCGTGATGGGAGAGCCCTCGCTCGTGATGACGGCGCCGTGCAGGATCTGGCATCCGACGGAGACGGTCACGTCGCCGGAGATGACCGCCGTCGGAGCGACGACGGCCTCGGCGTGGACACGGGGCACGGTTCCCAGGTGTTCGAAGCGCATGCTGCGAGCCTACGGCGCCGTCGGCGGGTGCGTCGAGTGCGAGAGTCTGGGCGCTAGAGTGAACGGGTTGCCCGGGCGCCGCCGCCCGTGTCCACTGGCAAGAAAGCTCCACCGTGACCGAAGAATTCACCCCCCTTCCCGCCGTCGTCCGTGACGTCTACGACGTCGTCGTCGCCCGCAATCCGCACGAGCCGGAGTTCCAGCAGGCGGTTCACGAAGTGCTCGACTCGATCGTCCCCGTGCTCGAGGCGCACCCCGAGTTCGTGGCGAACGGCATCGTCGAGCGCATCGTGGAGCCCGAGCGCCAGATCATCTTCCGTGTGCCGTGGACCGACGACGCGGGCGGCATCCACGTCAACCGCGGCTTCCGCGTGCAGTTCTCGTCGGTGCTCGGCCCCTACAAGGGCGGCCTGCGCTTCCACCCGAGCGTGAACCTCTCGATCATCAAGTTCCTCGGGTTCGAGCAGATCTTCAAGAACGCCCTGACCGGGCAGGGGATCGGCGGCGCCAAGGGCGGCAGCGACTTCGACCCGCGCGGCCGGTCCGACGCCGAGATCATGCGGTTCTGCCAGTCGTTCATGAACGAGCTCTACCGCCACCTGGGCGAGCACACCGACGTGCCCGCCGGCGACATCGGCGTGGGCGCGCGCGAGATCGGCTATCTGTTCGGCCAGTACCGCAAGGTCACCAACCGCCACGAGTCGGGCATGTTCACCGGCAAGGGCGTGCAGTGGGGCGGTGCCGAGGTGCGCACCGAGGCGACCGGCTACGGCGCCGTCTTCTTCGCCGAGGAGATGCTCGCCGTGCACAGCGAGACCTTCGAGGGCAAGCGCGTCGCGGTGTCGGGCTCGGGCAACGTCGCGATCTACGCGATCGACAAGGCCTATCAGCTCGGTGCCGTGCCCGTGACGGCATCCGACTCGTCGGGCTACGTCGTCGACGACGCCGGCATCGACCTCGACCTGCTCCGCCGCATCAAGGAGGTCGAGCGCGGCCGCATCAGCGAGTACGTCCTCGCCCGCCCGGACGCGCGCTTCGTCGAGGGCGCACGCCCCTGGGAGGTCCCCGTCGACGTCGCGATCCCCTCGGCCACGCAGAACGAGCTCGACGAGTCCGACGCGCAGGCCCTCATCGCGAACGGCGTGCGCGCCGTCGCCGAGGGCGCCAACATGCCGTCGACGCCGGGCGCGGTCGCCGCGTTCCAGAAGGCCGGCGTGCTGTTCGGCCCCGGAAAGGCCGCCAACGCCGGCGGCGTCGCGACCTCGGCGCTGGAGATGAGCCAGAACGCCGCGCGCCAGCGCTGGAGCTTCTCCGACAGCGAGGCCAAGCTGCGCGCCATCATGCAGCGCGTGCACGACTCCGCCTACGCCGCCGCCGAGCGCTACGACCGCCCGGGCGACTACGTCGTCGGCGCCAACGCCGCCGGCTTCGAGCGCGTCGCCCACGCGATGCTCGCCCAGGGCGTGATCTAACCCTCACCCCGCGCGAGGGTGCCATTTGTTTTCGCGAGGGTGCCAGTTGTCCCCACGAGGGTGCTCCTGAAAAGCACCCTCGGCGAGATAAGTGGCACCCTCGGCGAGATAAGTGGCACCCTCGGCGGGATGGTCAGGGTTACGCGGGGGCGACGACGGGTGCGACGGGCCAGAGCTGGTCGAGCAGCTGCGCGGTCCACGCGATGAGGTCGGCGCCCGTGACGAGCTCGCCGCCCGCGGTGGGCAGCGGCACGATCATCGCCTCGCCCGCCGCAAGGATCTTCGACTTCGGGTGCAGGCGCTGCAGGCGCACGCGCATCGAGTCGGGCAGGTGCGCCGGCGCGACGCGCAGGTTCGGGCCCATCGCGACGACGTCGGTGAGACCCGCCTGCGCGGCACGGCGACGCAGGCGCGCCATCGCGAAGAGTCCCTCGACCTCCGCGGGCGGCGCGCCGTAGCGGTCGTGCAGCTCCTCGGTGACGAGCGCGATCGCCTCGTCGGACGCGGTGACGGATGCCGCCGCCGACAGCTTCTGGTACGCCTCCAGCCGCAGGCGCTCGCTGTCGATGTAGCTCTCCGGGATGCGCGCCTCGACGGGCAGCTCCAGGCGCAGCTCGGCGGGACCCTCGGCATCCTCGCCGCGGAACGTCGCGACCGCCTCGCCGATCATCCGCAGATACAGGTCGAAGCCGACGCCCGCGATGTGCCCCGCCTGCTCGGCCCCCAGCAGGTTGCCGGCGCCGCGCAGCTCGAGGTCCTTGAGAGCGACCTGCATGCCGCTGCCGAGGTCGTTGTGCACGGCGATCGTCTCCAGCCGGTCGGCGGCGGTCTCGCTCAGCGGCTTGTTCTCGTCGTACAGGAAGTACGCGTACGCGCGCTCGCGGCCTCGGCCGACGCGGCCGCGCAGCTGGTGCAGCTGGCTGAGCCCGTACTTGTCGGCGCGATCGATGACGATCGTGTTGGCGTTCGAGATGTCGAGGCCGGTCTCGATGATCGTCGTCGAGACGAGCACGTCGGCGCGCCGCTCCCAGAAGTCGTCGACGACCTGCTCGAGCTGGTGCTCGCCCATCTGCCCGTGCGCGACGGCGATGCGCGCCTCGGGCACGAGCTCGGCGAGCTGCGCGGCGACGCGCTGGATCGACTGCACGCGGTTGTGCACGTAGAACACCTGGCCCTCGCGCAGCAGCTCGCGACGGATCGCCGCGGCCACCTGCTTGTCGTTGCGCGCGCCGACGTAGGTGAGGATCGGATGCCGGTCCTCCGGCGGCGTCTGCAGCGTGGACATCTCGCGGATGCCGGTGACCGCCATCTCCAGGGTGCGCGGGATCGGCGTCGCGCTCATCGCGAGGATGTCGACGTTCGTCTTGAGCTTCTTGAGCGCGTCCTTGTGCTCGACGCCGAAGCGCTGCTCCTCGTCGATGATCATGAGCCCCAGGTCCTTGAAGACCACCTTCTCGGTGAGGATCCGGTGCGTGCCGATGACCATGTCGACGGAGCCGTCGAGCAGCCCCGCGATCGTCTCGCGCGCCTCCTTGTCGGTCTGGAACCGCGACAGCGGCCGCACCTTGACGGGGAAGCCCGCGAACCGCTCGGCGAACGTCTCCAGGTGCTGCTTGACGAGCAGCGTCGTCGGCACGAGCATGGCGACCTGCTTGCCGTCCTGGATCGCCTTGAACGCGGCGCGCACGGCGACCTCGGTCTTGCCGAAGCCGACGTCGCCCGACAGCAGCCGGTCCATGGGGATGGGGCGCTCCATGTCGGCCTTGATCTCGTCGATCGTCTGCAGCTGGTCGGGCGTCTCGGCGAACGGGAACGCCTCCTCCAGCTCGCGCTGCCACGGGCTGTCGGGGCCGAACGCGTGGCCCTTCGACGCCATGCGTGCCGAGTAGAGCTTGACGAGCTCGACGGCGATGTCGCGCACGGCCTTGCGCGCACGGCCCTTCGCGGCGGCCCAGTCGCTGCCGCCCATCCTCGACAGGGCGGGCGCCTCGCCGCCGACGTAGCGGCTGAGCAGGTCGAGCTGGTCGGTCGGCACGAAGAGCTTGTCGCCCGGGTAGCCGCGCTTCGACGGCGCGTACTCGAGCACGAGGTATTCGCGCTGCGTCTTGACGGCGTTGCGCCCGCCCATCGACACCTCGCGCTGCACGAGCTCGACGAACTTGCCGATGCCGTGCGTGGAGTGCACGACGAAGTCGCCCGGCTTGAGCTGCAGCGGGTCGACGACGTTGCGCCGACGCGACGCGAGCTTCTTGACGACGCGGCCGTCGCCGCCGATCGTGCGCCCGTAGAACTCGCCCTCGGTGAGCACCGCGAGCTTCGCCTCGTCGAGCTGGAAGCCCGCCTCCAGCCGTGCGGCGACGGCGATCGCCACGCCCGGCTCGGCGGGCTCGTCGAGCCGCTCGGCGACCCGCACGGCCAGCTCGCGCTCGGCGAGCACGTCGCGCGCGCGGTCGACGAGACCCGTGCCGCCGGCGGCGACGACGACCCGCCAGCCGTCGCGCAGCAGCCCGGCGACGTGGTCGACGGCGCCCTCGACGTTGCCGTGGAACGACGGCACCGCCGACGCGTCGACCCGCAGGGCGCCGCCGTGGCCGCCGGCCTCGTCGTCGGCGCCCGGGTCGAAGGCGCTGAGCGTCCACCACACGCCGCCGCGCTCGTGCGCGGCCTCGCGCAACGCGGGCAGGGTGAGGAAGTCGCCGCCGTCGAGGCCCGCCGCGAGCATCGTCGACGCGTCGACGGGACGTTCGCCGCCCGCGGTCGCGGCGCTCCAGGCGGCCTCGAGGAACTCGCGGTTCGTCTCGCCGAGCGTGAGCGCGCGCGTCACGGCGCGCTCGGGGTCGACGAGCGCGGTCGCGGTCCCCCGCGGCAGATAGTCGATGAGGGGCACGACGCCGTCGGCGAGCACGGGCAGCATCGACTCCATCCCCTCGACGGGGATGCCCTCGCTCATCTTCTCGAGCATGCCGCTCAGGCCGGGCAGCCGCTCCTGCAGCTCGAGGGCGCGGGTGCGCACCTCGTCGGTGAGCAGCAGCTCACGACTGGGGATGAGCGTCACGCCCGGCACGTCGCCCGGCAGCGAGCGCTGGTCGGCGACCGAGAAGGCGCGGATCTGGTCGACCTCGTCGCCGAAGAACTCGATGCGGTACGGGTGGTCGGCGACGGGCGGGAAGACGTCGAGGATGCCGCCGCGCACCGCGAACTCGCCGCGCCGCGACACCATGTCGACGCGGTGGTAGGCCAGCTCGACGAGCCGGCGGGCGACGTCGGCGAGGTCGTGGCCGCGCGAGCCCGCCGCGAGCTCGATGGCCGCGGCGTCGGCGAGGCCCGCGGCGACGGGCTGCAGCGCGCTGCGCACCGACGCCGTCACGATGAGCGGATGCTCGCCGTCCCACGCCGCGGCGCGGCGCAGCACGTCGATGCGGCGTCCGATCGTCTCGGCGCTGGGGCTCAGCCGCTCGTGCGGCAGCGTCTCCCACGCGGGGAAGTCGAGCACCGTGGCCCCGTCGACGAGGCTCGACAGCGCCTGTCCGATCGACTCCGCGCGGCGCCCGGTGGGGGCGACGACGAGCAGCGTCGCGGGATTCCCCGCGGCGGCGCGGCGCGCGACGAGGCCCGCCAGCAGCGGGGCGATGAGTCCCGGCGGAGCCGACAGATCGGCATCGACGATGCCGGCATCCACCGCCTCCCGAAACGACTCTGCCTGCGTGAGGGCGCGCACGATCCCGGGAACTGTCACCGGAAGAGTCTACGTCGCACCGCCGACCCGCCCGGCCGGAACGCCTGATCCCGAAGAGCAGGGGCTTCGGCGGAGGCGGCGACGGCCGGCGGAGGACCCTAGGCGCGCGGGGCGTGGTACTTCTGCTGCGCCGCGACGAGGCCGTCGGCGACGAGCAGCTCGACGGCGTCGGCCGCGTCGCCGACGAGGATGCCGAGGGTCTCACGCTCGGACGCCGAGAAGGGGTCGAGCACCCAGTCGGCCGGGTCCTGCCGCCCCGGCGGGCGCCCGATGCCCACCCGGACGCGCGGGAAGTCGGGCGTGCCCAGCGCCTTGGCGACGTCGCGCACGCCGTTGTGGCCGCCCGGGCTGCCGCCGACCTTGAGCTTGATGGTGTCGAACGGGATGTCGAGCTCGTCGTGCACGACGACGACGCGCTCCGGCTCGACGCCGTAGTAGCGGGCGAGCCCCGAGACGGGACCGCCGGAGACGTTCATGAACGAGTTGGGCTTGGCGAGGAGGAGCTTCGCCGCGCCCGGACGCAGCCAGGTCTCGGCGACGCGCGCGTTGGCGCGGTGCGCCCTGAAGCCCACGCCGCGTCGTGCCGCCAGCTCGTCGACCACGAGCTGCCCGGCGTTGTGGCGGGTCGCCTCGTAGCGGGGTCCGGGGTTTCCCAGTCCCACGATGAGCCACGTGTCGGCCATGCCACTCCCCTCGTCGGCGGCCCCTCGACGACAGAGCCCGCCGCGGCGGGCGCGACGGGCTCTGTGCGACGGATCGTCCCTTACTCGGCGGCCTCTTCGGCGGCCTCGTCCCCCGCGGCGTCGGCGCTCGCGCCAGCGGGCACCGTGATCGCGACGATGAGCGTCTCGGGGTCGGCGAGCAGCGACGCGCCCTTCGGCAGCTTCAGGTCGCCGGCGGTGATGTGGGCGCCCTCCTCGAGGCCTTCGACGTCGACCTCGATGTGCTCGGGGATGTGCGTGGCCTCGGCCTCGAGCGACACGGTCGCGTTGTCGAGGTTGACGATGGTGCCCGCGAACGACTCGCCCACGACGAGCACGGGGACGTCGACCTGGATCTTCTCGCCCTTCTTCACGACGAGCAGGTCGATGTGCTCGATGATCTGGCGCACCGGGTCGCGCTGCACGTCCTTGACGAGGGCGAGCTGCGAGCCGCCCTCGATCTCGAGCTCGAGCAGCGCGTTGGCGCGGCGCACGAGCAGCGACAGCTGGTGGCCCGGCAGCGCGAGGTGCACGGGGTCGGTGCCGTGGCCGTAGAGGACGGCGGGGATCTGGCCGGCGGCGCGCAGACGGCGGGCGAAGCCCTTGCCGAAGCTGTGACGGGGCTCGGCGATGACTTTGTTGTCGGTCTCGGTCGACATGATGACTACTCCTTGCGGGCGGTGGCCCGGGCTCTGGGATCGGGGATTCGACTCGAACGCACGCGTGAGGAAAGTCCCGAGTGGATCGCCCACCAGGCCGGATCACCGCGTCGATCACGGATGCGATGCCGTCGCACCCCTCGCCGAAGTGAGAACAGTCTATCAGCGACCCCGCTACGATAGGGACGCACCCACCGACGAAGGAGCACGCAATGGACTACGGCTGGATGACGCACGCGCTCGGTTGGCTCATCGCCGGGATGTCCGTCCTGACGGCGATCGGTGCCCTGTCCGCGATGTTCGCGATGGGCCGCACCGGCTACAACGACCAGGACTGAATGCCCGACGCCTCACCGGGAACCGCTGAACGATGAGTTCCCCGCTGCATCAGCGCGTGGTGGAGTCCCTGGGGCAGCGCATCGTGTCGGGTGAGCTCGCGCCCGGACGCACCATGCAGGCCGACGGCATCGCCGTCGAGCTCGGCGTGTCGAGGTCGGTCGTGCGCGAGGCCGTGCGCGTGCTGCAGTCGCTCGGCCTGGTGGAGCCGATCAAGCGCGTGGGCGTGCGCGTGCAGCCGATGAGCTCGTGGCTGCTGCTCGACCCGGCGCTCATCCGCTGGCGTCTGCACGGCGGCGCGAAGGGAACGCAGCTGCGGTCGCTGACCGAGCTGCGCGCGGCGGTGGAGCCGGCCGCGGCGGCGCTCGCGGCCGACAACGCCAGCGACCTCGCGGGCGCCGAGCTCATCTCGCTGGCGGGCCGGATGCGCGCGATCGGCAGGTCCGGCGACCTCGTGGCCTTCCTCGAGCTCGACATCCGCTTCCATGAGACGGTCCTCTCGTCGTCGGGCAACGAGATGTTCGCGCAGCTGCACGGCGTGATCGCCGAGGTGCTGCGCGGGCGCACGGCCGACGGCCTCATGCCGGAGAAGCCGCACGAGGAGGCGCTGCAGCTGCACCTCGACGTCGCCGACGCGATCCTCGGGCGCCGGCCCGACGACGCCCGCGCCGCGATGGCCCGCATCATGCACCGCGCGACCGAGGAGATGGCGCACATCTGGGACGGCGCCCCGCGCGTGTTCCTGGACTGACGGTCCCCGGCGACGACGCGCCCTACGAGGCGATCACGCTGTCGTACAGGCCCGTGAACCGCTCGAGCAGGTCGTCGTAGTACGGCCGCTGATCGGCGGCCGGAACGACGGGCGCGGCGGGCGGCACGACCGCGACGGGCTCGCCCGGCCGCAGCGTCGCGAGCGCGAACACGGCGGCGCCGCGCATCGTGACGCGCTTGGCCTTCACGGTCTGCACGGGCGAGCCGAGGGCGTTCGCGACGATGTGCATGAGCCCGGGGTACTCCCCCGCGGCGCCTCCCGACGCGATCACGCGCCGCAGGCCGGGGTTCACGCCGCGCAGCTGCGCGAAGACCCGCGCGTAGCTGATCGCGATGCCCTCGCCGACGCCGCGCCACAGGTCGAGGGGGGTCGTCGCCGACGAGACGCCCGACATGACGGCCCGCGCGCCGCCGGCCCATCCCGTGGCCCGCTCTCCCGTGAGGAAGGGCAGCACGAGGGGACGGCCGGCGCGGGGCGGCGCGACGAGCGTCTCGTGCAGCTCGTCGGCGCGCACCGGCGCGAGCGTCGACGTCATCCAGTCCATGGCGCGCCCGACGTCGTTCAGCGCGCCGCCCACGATCGACGCCGATCGCGACACGGGGTAGGCCCAGAGCCCGGCCGGCACCTCGTCGAGCGCGCCCGGGACGATGACGCGGATGGCGCCCGAGGTGGCGGCCGACAGCGCCGCGACGTCCGGTGCGGCGGCGCCGACGCCGAGATTGGACGCGTACCCGTCGGGGATCGCGGGGAACCACGCGGCGCCGGCGAGCGCCGGCCACCGCGCGGCGACGCCCGGCGAGACGTCGGCGATCGGCTCGTCGGGGTCGACGACGGGGGCGAACCGCGCCCTCTCGACGCCCGCCGCCTCGAGCAGCTCGTCGTCGAGGTCGCGCGTGTGCCGGTTCAGGATGCCGGCCCAGGCCATCGTCGACGTCGCGGCGCCCTCGACGCCCGCGAGCCGCGCGTACACGTACTCGCCGAGGGAGACGTAGCGCGCCGTCCTGGCCACGACGTCGGGGCGCGTCTCGCGCAGCCACCGCAGCCGCGCGGGGTGGTAGCTGGTGTGCAGGCGCACGCCCGTGCGCTGGTGCACCGCCGCCTCGTCGAGCTCGCGCCGCAGGCGGGCGAGGTGGTCGGCGGAGCGCGCGTCGGCGTAGGTGATGCAGGGGGTGAGGGCGTCGCCGCCGGCATCCACGCAGATGAGCGACGACGCGAACGTGTCCATCGCGACGCCCGCGACCGCGCCCGGCTCGATCCCCTCGAGCACGGCGGTCATCACCGACGCGACCTCGGCGACGATCCGGTCGGCGTCGATCTCGACGGTGCCGTCGGCGGCCTCGACGAAGGCGTGGTCCGCCTTGACCGTGCGCTTCTCGACCGGCCGCGCGTATCCGTCGTAGAGGCAGCAGCGCGTGGATCCCGAGCCGACGTCGATCGCGAGCACGAGCGGGGCGACCGCGGACTCGAGGGGGACGGCGCGGGCCTCGGGCAGGGCCGCGCCGCTCACAGCGCACCCGCCGGCGCGAGGCTGCTGAGCAGGTAGACGACGCTCGCGAGCGCGAAGCCCACGAGCCCGAGGAGCGCCTGGCCGACGGTCCAGGTCTTCAGCGTCGTCTTGGTGTCCATGCCGAAGAACCGGCTGACCAGCCAGAAGCCGGAGTCGTTGACGTGACCGGCGAAGACCGATCCCGCGGCGAGGGCCAGCACGATCGCGACGACCTGGACGGCGTTGAAGTCGGGGTTGTCGAGCACGACCGGCTGCACGAGCGCGGCGGCCGTGGTGAGCGCGACGGTCGCCGAGCCCTGCGCCACGCGCACGACGGCGGCGATGACGAAGCCGGCCACGAAGATCGGCAGGCCGACGGCGGCCAGCGAGTCGGCGATGGCGCCCCCGATGCCGGTGGCGCGCAGCACGCCTCCGAACATGCCGCCGGCGCCCGTGATCAGGATGATCGAGCACACCGGGCCGAGGGCCGAGTCGACGACCCGTTCGATGAGCCCGTGCTTCTTGCCCTGGCGCCAGCCGAGCAGCCACATGGCGAACACGACGGTGATGAGCAGGGCGATCGGGGTCTCGCCGAGGCTGCGCAGCACCTGCACCCAGACGTCGTCGAGCGACACCCAGCCCGCGGTCGCCGCGAAGTTGAGGCCGGTGTTGAGGAAGATGAGGCCGAGCGGCAGCAGCAGGAGGAAGAGGATGGTCCCGAACTTCGGGTCGGAGCGGAACTCGGTCTCGATCGACCCCTCCTCGGCGTCGAGCAGGTCGGGCACGGGCAGGTGGATGCGACGCCCGAGGAAGGTGCCGAAGAGGTAGCCGACGATGTACCACGTGGGCACGGCGACGAGCACGCCGAGGATCATCACGAGCCCGACGTTCGCGCCGAGCAGTCCGCTCGCGGCGACGGGCCCGGGGTGCGGCGGCACGTAGATGTGCATGACCGAGAACGCCGTGGCGGCGGGGAAGGCGTAGAGCAGCAGCGAGCCGCCGACCCGGCGCGCCACGGTGTAGATGATCGGCAGCATGACGACGAGGCCGGCGTCGAAGAAGATCGGGAAGCCGAACAGCAGCGAGGCGACCGAGAGGGCGAGCGGCGCGCGCCTCTCGCCGAAGCGGGCGATGAGCGCGTCGGTCAGCACCTGCGCGCCGCCGGAGATCTCCAGCATCCGCCCGAGCATGGCGCCGAGGCCGACGAGCAGCGCGACGCTCGCGAGCACGCCGCCGAACCCGCCGAGCAGCGTGGGCATGAGCTGGCCGAAGGGGATGCCGGCGGCGATCGCCGTGAGCACGCTCACGATGATCAGGGAGAGGAAGGCGTGGATCCGCAGCCGCATGATGAGCACGAGCAGCACGCCGATCGCCGCGACGGCGACCAGGAGCAGCCCCCACGTGGGCAGGGTCCAGTTCAGATCAGTCATGGGCGTGCCTCGTCTTCATCGACTCGATGCATCCTTACATCAGATTTATTTGATCAGATACCTAGTTATGTAGGTTTTAACCGGGTAGATTAGCGCTCAGAACGATCGTCGTCAACGAGGCCGCTCGTGGTTCGCACCGAGACCGGGCCGCTACTCTTGACCCGACGCCGCCGTATTGGAAGCACGCTCGAGGAGAACCCGTGACAGACGCCCCCCGCACAGAGAACGCCGGCGCACAGGCGAACATCGGAGTCGTCGGACTCGCCGTGATGGGCTCGAACCTCGCCCGCAACCTCGCGAGCCGCGAGGGCAACACGGTCGCAGTGTTCAACCGGTCGCGGTCGAAGACCGACGAGCTGGTCCAGGCGCACCCCGAGGCCGGCTTCGTGCCCGCCTTCTCGTACGCCGAGTTCGCCGCGAGCCTGCAGCGCCCGCGCACCGCGATCATCATGGTCAAGGCGGGCGGACCGACGGATGCCGTCATCGACGAGCTGATGAACGTGTTCGAGCCGGGCGACATCATCGTCGACGGCGGCAACTCCCTGTTCACCGACACGATCCGCCGTGAGAAGGCCGTGCGCGACCGCGGGTTCAACTACGTCGGCATGGGCGTCTCGGGCGGCGAGGAGGGTGCGCTGCGGGGTCCGTCGCTCATGCCCGGCGGCCCCGACGAGTCGTGGGTCACGCTCGGCCCCATCCTGCGCTCGATCGCGGCCGTCGCGGAGGGCGAGCCGTGCGTCACGCACGTCGGCCACGACGGCGCGGGCCACTTCGTCAAGATGGTGCACAACGGCATCGAGTACGCCGACATGCAGCTCATCGCCGAGGCCTACGACCTGATCCGCCGCGGCACGGGCAAGACGCCCGCCGAGATCGCCGACGTGTTCGCCGCGTGGAACAGCGGCGAGCTCGACAGCTACCTCATCGAGATCACCGCCGAGGTGCTGCGCCAGACCGACGCCGCCACGGGCCGTCCGCTCGTCGACGTGATCGTCGACGAGGCCGGCGCCAAGGGCACGGGCGCGTGGACGGTGCAGACCGCCCTCGACCTCGGCGTGCCGGTCTCCGGCATCGCGGAGGCGACGTTCGCCCGCTCGCTGTCGAGCCACCGCGAGCAGCGCGACGTCGCCGGCGAGCTGCCCGGCCCGTCGCCGGAGGCGTTCGCCGTGGACGACGCCGGCCTGTTCGTCGAGCAGGTGCGCCTCGCGCTCTACGCGTCGAAGATCGTCGCCTACTCGCAGGGGTTCGACGAGATCCGCGCGGGCGCCGCGCAGTTCGGCTGGGACATCGACCTCGGCGCCGTCTCGAAGATCTGGCGCGGCGGCTGCATCATCCGCGCGCAGTTCCTCAACCGCATCGCCGACGCCTACGACGCCGCGCCGGAGCTGCCCGTGCTGCTGACGGCGCCGTACTTCGTCGAGGCGCTCGGCCGCGCGCAGGACGCGTGGCGGCACGTCGTCGCGACCGCGGCGTCGGTCGGCGTCCCCGCACCCGCGTTCTCGTCGTCGCTCGCCTACTACGACGGGCTGCGCGCCGACCGGCTGCCCGCCGCGCTCATCCAGGGCCAGCGCGACTTCTTCGGCGCGCACACCTACCGCCGCGTCGACCGTCCGGGCACGTTCCACACGCTGTGGTCGGGCGACCGCACCGAGATCGAGGCCGAGGACACGCACTGAAGACGGCGGGGTGCCGCCTCGGCGGACTCACAGCCCGCGCATAGTGGCATCCATAGGAATCCCATAGCTCGCGGACAACAATGGGTGGCATGACCGACACGACCACCTCCACTCCCCTGCGCCGTCCCGACGGCTCCGCCCTGCGGGTGCTCGTCGTCGACGACGAGCAGATGCTCACCGACCTGCTCTCGATGGCCCTGCGCATGGAGGGCTGGGACGTGCGCACGGCCGCGAGCGGCTTCGAGGCGCTGCAGACCGTGCGCGAGTTCGAGCCCGATGCGCTCGTGCTCGACATCATGATGCCCGACCTCGACGGGATGGCCGTGCTGCAGCGCCTGCGCCAGGGCGGCAACGACGTGCCCGTGCTCTTCCTGACCGCGAAGGACGCCGTCGCCGACCGCATCGCGGGCCTCACCGCGGGCGGCGACGACTACGTGACCAAGCCGTTCAGCCTCGAGGAGGTCGTCGCACGCCTGCGCGGCCTCGTGCGCCGCGCCGGCGCCGCGACCGCGGGCGGCGCCGACCCGATCCTGCGCGTGGGCGACCTCAGCCTCAACGAGGACTCGCACGAGGTGATCCGCGACGGCGAGGAGATCGAGCTGACGGCGACGGAGTTCGAGCTGCTGCGCTTCCTCATGCGCAACGCCCGGCGCGTGATGTCGAAGGCGCAGATCCTCGACCGCGTGTGGAACTACGACTTCGGCGGGCGCTCGTCGGTCGTCGAGCTCTACATCTCGTACCTGCGCAAGAAGATCGACGCGGGCCGCGAGCCCCTCATCCATACCGTGCGCGGCGTCGGCTACGTGATCAAAGCCCCGCAGTGACCAGACGCCGCGCGCCGTGGCGCCTGCAGACCCGCCTCATCGTGCTGGTCGTGGGCGTCGTCTCGCTCATCCTCGTCGTCGTCGCACTGGCCACGGGCGCCGCGCTGCGCACGATCATGGCCGAGAACCTCGACGCGCAGATCACGCAGGCCGCGGCGCGCATGCCCCCCATCGGGCCGACGATGACGGCCGACGAGGTGCTCTCGTCGGGGCATCACGACGAGGGGACGCTCGTCGTGATGAAGAGTCTCGTGGGCCCCTCGGGCGCCTACGTCGCCGACGGCGGCGCGCTCGTCTCGCTCACGGACGACGAGCTCTCCGGGATCGTGGCCGAGATCGAGCCCTCGGGGTGGGGTCCGCTCACGATCGACGGCATCGGCGACTACCGCGTGCGCGTGCACAACACGGTGAGCGGCTTCGTCGCCGTCGGCCTGCCGACCTCGGAGCTGAACACGCTGCTCGGGCGCATCGCCGCGAGCGTGGGGCTGATGACGCTCGCGGGGCTTCTCGTGCTCGCCGCGGCGATCAGCCTCGTCATCCGGCGCTCGCTCGCCCCGCTGCGCGCCGCCGCCGACACCGCCACGAGGGTCGCCGGGCTGCCGATGGCCGAGGGCGCGGTGTCGATCCCCGAGCGCGTCCCCGCGAGCGAGGCCGACGAGCGCACCGAGATCGGCCGCGTCGGGGCGGCCCTGAACACCCTGCTCGACCACGTCGACCAGTCGCTCGCGGCGCGGCAGCGCAACGAGGAGCGCATGCGCGCCTTCGTGGCCGACGCGAGCCACGAGCTGCGCACGCCCCTGGCATCCATTCGCGGGTACTCCGAGCTGAGCCTGCGCGCGCTCGCGCACGGCACGGATGCCGGCCAGACCACGACCGAGGCGCTCGAGCGCATCCAGGCGCAGTCGGTGCGCATGACCGCGCTCGTCGAGGACCTGCTGCTGCTCGCGCGGCTCGACGAGGGCGCCGAGCTCGTCGTCGGGACGGTCGACCTCACGCGCCTCGCGATCGAGGCCGTCGCCGACGCCCGCGCCGCCGGGCCCGACCACGAGTGGGTGCTCGAGGTGGGCGACCGGCCCGTCGTCACGGCGGGCGACGAGGCGCGCCTGCACCAGGTGGCCGTGAACCTGCTGGCCAACGCGCGCGTGCACACGCCGGCGGGGACGACGGTCACGACGAGCGTGTCGGTCGACGACGGCTGGGCGGTGCTGCGCGTGCACGACGACGGCCCCGGCATCGACGAGGCCGTCGCGGGCGAGCTGTTCGAGCGCTTCTCGCGCGCCGACCGCTCGCGCGCCCGCCGGTCGGGCGGCACGGGGCTGGGCCTGTCGATCGCACGCGCGATCGTCGCGGCCCACCACGGCACCATTCGCGTCGACAGCGCCCCCGGCGCCACGACCTTCGAGGTGCGCCTGCCCGTGCGGCCGGACGACCCGTCGCCCGTCGCCGCGCCGTAGCGCGGCTCTCGCGGGCCGGTGCCGCCGAGGACTGTGCCCCCGCCGCCGCACTGGCTCTTCGGCCGCACGGGCCCGGGATGCCGGCATACCGCCCGTGCTGTCGGCGACAGGCTCGGGATGCCTGCGGATGCCCGTGCTGTCGGCGACAGGCCCGGGATCTCGGCGGATGCCGGCTCAGACCCGTGCGCCGTGCAGGAGCTTCCGGGCTCGACGGCCGGAGCACCGCACGACACGCCCGAGATCGCGAAAACGTCCTGCATGGCGCACATCCGGAGACGGGCCGCGCGGAGCGGGGCGCGGGCGTCGACGACGGCGCGGAGGGCGGGACCCCGCCGTTCAGTACCCCGCGAACGCGTCGGTCGTGAGCGATCTCGCGCGGCGCAGGGCGGGGGTGAGCGCGGCGATGAGCGTCGGCGGGCCGGAGACGTACGCGTGCCGGGCGGCGATGTCGGGCACCGCCTGTACGAGGCCCTCGGCGTCGATGCGGGAGCCGCCGGCCCAGCGCCAGTGCGCGGGCAGCGCGGGGGGCTCGTCGGGCGTGTAGACGACGACGGGCATGCCCGAGGCGGCGATCTCGTCGCGGAAGGCGAGCTCGTCGGCGCGCGGCGCGACGTAGACGAGCACGATGTCGCGCTGCTGCGCGGCGAGCCGCGCGTGCCGCAGCTGCGACACGAAAGGGGTCACGCCGATGCCCGCGGCCATCATCAGCACGGGCGCCTCGGCGCGCGCCGGCAGCACGAAGTCGCCCCACACGCCCGTGACGGGCAGCGCGTCTCCCGGCGCGACCTGCGCGAGTGCCCGCTTGTAGCTGGAGGCGCGGCCGTCGCCCGACGCGCTCTCGCGCAGGGCGATGCTGACGAGCGGCAGCTCCTCGGGGGCCGACACGAGGCTGAACTCGCGACGCGTGCCGCGGGCGTCGGGACGCGCGTGCGGCACCTCCAGCTCGAGGAACTGCCCGGGTGCGAAGCGCAGCGCGCCGTCGGCGCGGAAGGTGAGCTCCCGCACCGTGGGGGTCAGCTCGCGCCGGTCGACGAGGATCAGTCGCGCCGATCCGCGCGCCGCGAAGGCGAGGGCGAAGGCGAGGAGGTTGCCCACGAGCAGCGCGCGCTCCTGGCCGAGCGTGATCTCGCCCAGGGAGATCGGCCATCCCGCGAGGATGCCGGTGAGCGCCGCGACCGCGAGCTGCTGCCCGCGCCGGGGTGGCAGCGTGAGCGGCTCGGTGAGCATGAACGCGCCGAGGAAGAGGAACGGCGACGACCACAGGATCTGCCAGAACAGCTCCCCCGGCGCCATGTCGAGCCCCGCCTGCCGGTATTGCAGCGAGGTGCGGATGAACGCGGTCGCGACCGCGACGACGAGGAACACGACGACGAGGCGCGGTCGCTCGGTGCGCAGCACGACGAGGATGCCGAGCAGCACGAGCGGCACGGCAAGCACGGGCGTGCCGACCCACCAGGCCGACGCGCCGAGCTGCGGCGCCCACAGGCTGACGACCGTCAGCACGGTCGCCCCCAGCGCGGCGGGGTTGAAGACGTGCCGTCCGCGCCAGACGAGGAGGTATTTCGAGGCGGATGCCGCGATGCCGGCGATCGCGAGGCCCGCCAGGCCCGCGGGATCGAGCGTGGGCCGCAGCACGAACACGAGGATCGCGGCCGTGATGAAGGTGGACTCGGGCCGCCACGCGCGCCGCACGATCCGGTGGCCGACCACGTCGGCGACCGCGCAGGCGCCGCCGAGCACGGCGATGGCGGCGAGGAGCTCGCCGGGCCCGGGGGCGACGAGGCCGAACAGCGACACGCCGATCGAGGCGACCGTGAGCACGGCGAGCGCGAGGAGCGTGAGCCGGTACATCGAGATGCGGCCGGTGACGGCGAGCAGGCGGTTGGCCGCGATGACGACGGCTCTCATGATGACTCCTACCGTAGGGGGTCGGCGCGGCGTAGGGGGTCGGCGCGGCGGATCGCCGTCAGCGCGAGAGGAAGAGCTCGGCGTCGCAGCGTGGCGACCAGTCGACGCGGCCGTCCGTCGTCATGCGCACCCACGATGCGTCCCACTCGGCGGCGATCTCGGGTCCGCCGTCGAAGAACAGCGCCGTCGCGACGGCGTCGGCGGTCATCGCGTCGTGCGCGACCGCCCAGGTCGCGGCGATGCGCCGCACGGGCTCGCCGGTGCGCGCGTCGAGCACGTGGTGCAGGCCGTCGCCCCACGCCCGGCGGTTGGTGGCCGAGGCGCACAGGGCGGCATCCGTCACCTCCCACACGCCGATCGCGCGCGAGGTGTCGTAGGGATGTTCCAGGGCGATGCGCTCGTGCCCGTCGCGCACGACGATGTCGCCGCCGGCGTCGACCACGACGGGGCCCTCGGCCCATTGGGCGACGAGGCTCGCGACGTGGTCGACGAGCCGGCCCTTGCCGATCGCACCGACGTCGAGGGTCGCGGGCTCGGTCAGCAGCAGGCTGTCGTCGGTCCACGCGAGCCGTGTGCGCCAGTCGGACGGCGCCGCCTCGGCGCCCTGGTCGACGAACCGGTAGGCGGCGTCGTAGCCGCGCCGCGCGAGCGCGTCGCCGACGAGCGGGTTGACGGCGCCCGCGGTCGCCTCGGCGAGGGCGGCGTACGTGTCGAGGAGGGCGCGCGTGTCGGGCGGCGCGGCGACGACGCCCGCGCCTCGCGCCAGGGCGCTCACGAGAGAGTCGTCGCGGAACCGCGACCAGTCGCGGTCGAAGGCGTCGATGAGCCCGCGCACCGCGTCGCGCGCCGTGTCGGAGAGCACGTCGAACGTCTGCACCTGCCAGCGTGTGCCGATCGCGTCGAGCTCCCACTGCGACACGTCGGCGCGCACGCTCACGCGGCGGCCTCGGACTTGATCGTCTCGAGCGCGGCGTTGAACCCGCCGCTCGTGAGCGACGAGCCGGCGACGCGCGAGACCGACAGCTCGTCGATGCGCTGGCCGACGACGGCGTCGGAGATGCCGCCGATGAACTGCGACTGGTACTGCACCGACTCGCGCGTCTGCGGATCGCCGACGACCTCCACGGCCGTGACGACGTCGCCCTCGAGGGTGATGGTGACCGACACGGTCTCGACGGTCTCGGGCGTCGCGTAGGAGCCCTCGGCGGAGTAGGTGCCGTCGGTGTAGATGCTGCCGCTCGAGGCCGCCTCTCCGGTCGGCTCGGCGGTCTCGGTCTCGGTCGTCGCCTCGTCGGTCTCGGTCACGGCGGCCGAGGGCGCCTGCGTCGTGGCGTCGCCGTCGGCGATCGCCTCGTCGGCGGTCTGGGCGCAGCCGGCGGCGACGAGCACGATGCCGGCGACCGACACGAGAGCGGCTCCGGTGCGGAGGGGGCGGGGTACGGCGTGGGTGCGGATCATGATGCTGCTCTCCTTCAGTCGTGCCTCAGCGGTCGTGCCTCCGTCGAACCGGCCCGGGGCCGGCGCGGTGGCGGGTGGTGGTGCGACCACGCTAACCGCCGCATCCACGAGGCATCCTGTGGCGGACCTATGCGTTGGCAGTGGATGCCGAGCGGCGTCGCCACGCCTTCAGCACCTCCACGACGAGGAACACCGCGATGGAGAAGCCGACCGGCAGCAGCCATCCCGTCGGGGTGAGGGGGCGCGAGTCGAACAGCGTGTGCATGAACGGCAGATACGTGTAGAGCAGCTGCAGCACCAGCAGGCCCCCGACCGAGGCCCACACGACCCGGTTGCCCCGCAGGACCGCGGGGGTGAGGCTCGAACGGGTCAGCATGCGGCAGTTGAAGAGGAACGCGAGCTGGCCGAGCGCGAGCATCGTGACGGCCTCGGTGCGTGCCACGGGGAGCTCGTGCCCCGCCGCGATCGCGATCGCGAACACCGCGAGCGTCGCACCGCCGATGAGCAGCGACACGAGCAGCACGAACACGAGGTCGGTCGCCGAGACGATCGATCCGCCCGGGGTGCGCGGCTTCCGCGACATGATGCCCGGCTCCGCGGGCTCGTAGGCGAGGGCCAGCGAGAGCGTGACCGCCGTGACCATGTTGATCCACAGCACCTGCACGGGCGTCAGCGGCATGGTCATGCCGAACAGCACGGCGACGAGGATCACGAGCGACTGCGCCCCGTTGGTCGGCAGCAGGAAGACGATCGACTTGCGGATGTTGTCGTAGATGCGCCGGCCCTCGCGGATCGCCCCGCGGATCGTGGCGAAGTTGTCGTCGGCGAGCACGATCTCGGCCGCCTCCTTCGTCGCCTCCGTGCCCTTGATGCCCATCGCGACGCCGACGTCGGCACGGGTCAGCGCGGGGGCGTCGTTGACGCCGTCGCCGGTCATGGCGACGACCTCGCCGTGCTTCTGCAGCGCCCGCACGATGCGGATCTTGTGCTCGGGGCTCGTGCGCGCGAACACGTCGACGTCGCGCACGACCGCGGCGAGCTGGTCCTGGCTGAGGTCCTCCAGCTCGGCGCCCGTGAGCACGCGCGCGTCGCCGTCCGCGACGACGCCCATCTCCCGCGAGATGGCGACGGCCGTGCCCGCGTGGTCGCCCGTGATCATCTTGACCCGGATGCCGGCGCGGTGGCAGTCGGCGATCGCCTCGATCGCCTCCGGGCGCGGCGGGTCGAGAATGCCCCACACGCCGAGGAACTCCAGGTCGTGCAGATCGTCGATCGAGACCTCCGCCCGGCGCGTGCGCTGCCGCGCGCCCGCGAGCACGCGCAGCCCCGCACCGCTGAGACGGTCGATCTGCGCCTGCCAGAACACGACGTCGAGCGGCTCGCTGCCGTCGGCGCCGCGCTGCGTGAGCGAGCGTTCGAGCAGGCGGTCGGGGGCGCCTTTGACGAGGATCGCGCGCGATCCGTCGGGCGCCTCGTTGAGCGTGGCCATGAACTTGTTCGCGGAGTCGAACGGCACGACGCCGATGCGCCGCCCGGCCGACGAGAGGCCGGCCTTCATCGCCGCGACCTTCAGCGCGCCCTCCGTCGGCTCGCCGACGAGGGTCCAGCGATCGCCCTCGGCGACGATGTGCGCGTCGTTGCAGAGATCGGCGACGGCGAGCAGGGCGGCGAGGTCGGGCGCGGGGTCGCCGACGACGTCGCCGTCGCTCACGATGTCGCCGCGCGGGTCGTAGCCGAGGCCGCGCACGTCATACGCGCGCACGGGCGTGACGATCGTGCGCACCGTCATCTCGTTCTTCGTGAGCGTCCCGGTCTTGTCGGAGCACACGGTCGTCACGGCGCCGAGCGCCTCGACCGCGGGCAGCTTGCGCGTGATCGCGTTGCGTCGCGCCATCTGCTGCACGCCGATCGCGAGCGTGATGGTGACGAGCGCCGGCAGGCCCTCGGGGATCGCGGCCACGGCGAAGCCGATGGTGGCCGACACGAGCTCGGGCAGCGGCATCTCGTGCAGGTACGTGCCGATGAGCATCATCACGGCGGCCATGCCCAGGATGATGAGCGTGAGGACCCGCCCGAACGCAGCGAGCTGCGTCGTGAGCGGGGTCGCGAGCTTCCCGGCCTCGCCGACGAGCTCCTGGATGCGGCCGATCTCGGTGCGCGCCCCCGTGGCGGTGACGATGCCGCGGCCCTGGCCGGCCGCGACGATCGTGCCCGAGAAGGCCATCGACGTGCGGTCGCCGACGCCGGCGTCCTCGGCGACGACATCCGTCTTCTTGCTCGCCGGCACCGACTCGCCGGTCAGCGCCGCCTCGTCGATGCGGAGCTGGAACGCCTGGGTGAGGCGCAGGTCGGCGGGCACCTTGTCGCCCGGCATGAGCCGCACGACATCGCCCGCGACGAGGTCCTCCGCCGCGATCGTCGCCCACGCGCCGTCGCGACGCACGCTCGCATCCGACGACAGCATGCCGCGGATGCCGTCGAGCGCCTTCTCGGCGCGCCCCTCCTGCACGAAGCCGATGACGGCGTTGATGATCGCCACCGCCATGATCACCCAGAAGTCGAGCCAGTCGCGCATGACCGCCTTGATGGCGGCCGCGCCCAGCAGGATGTAGATGAGCGTGTCGTTGAAGTGGGCGAGGAAGCGCAGCACCGCGGGCTTGCGCGGCGCCTCGGGCAGCCGGTTGGGCCCGAGCTCCGCGAGCCGCGCCGCGGCGTCGGCCGACGACAGCCCCGTGCCCGGGTCGGTGCGGAGCCGGGCGGCGACCTCGCCGGCATCCGCGGCGAACGGCCGGGGGACGTGCAGAGCGGGCGACGCGACGGGATCTGCCATGCACAGAGTCTAGGTCGGGGCGCCGACACGTCCCCGGCGCGGCACCGGGAAAACCCGGCGCCGCGCGCGAGATGCCTCAGGCCGCGCCGTCGAACATGCTCGTGACCGAGCCGTCCTCGAACACCTCGCGGATGGCGCGCGCCAGCAGCGGCGCGATCGGCAGGACCGTCAGGCCCGGGAAGCGCTTCTCGTCGGGCAGCGGGATCGTGTCGGTGACGACGACCTCGTCGATCGAGGCGTCCTGCAGCCGATCGGTCGCCGGAGCGCTGAACACGGCGTGCGTCGCGGCGACGATGACGCGCTCGGCGCCGTTGGCCTTGAGCGCCTGGGCGGCCTTGACGATCGTGCCGCCGGTGTCGATCATGTCGTCGACGAGCAGGCAGACCCGGCCCCCCACGTGGCCGACGATCTCGTTCACGGTCACCTGGTTGGCGACGTTGGGGTCGCGGCGCTTGTGGATGATCGCGAGCGGCGCGTCGAGGCTGTCCGACCACGTGTCGGCGACGCGCACGCGGCCCGTGTCGGGCGAGACGACCGTGAGCTTGGCGCGGTCGCCCTCCGACAGGTTCTTCTCGAAGTAGTCGAGCAGCACGGGCTTGGCGAACAGGTGGTCGACGGGGCCGTTGAAGAAGCCCTGGATCTGCGCCGCGTGCAGGTCGACGCTCATGACCCGGTTGGCGCCCGCGGTCTTCAGCAGGTCGGCGACCAGACGCGCCGAGATGGGCTCGCGGCCGCGGCCCTTCTTGTCCTGGCGGGAGTACGGGTAGTAGGGGGCGACGACCGTGATGCGCTTGGCCGACGCGCGCTTGGCGGCGTCGAGCATGATCAGCAGCTCCATCAGCCACTCGTTGACGGGCGGGCCGAACGACTGCACGAGGAAGACGTCGCAGCCGCGGATCGACACCTCGAAGCGCGTGAGCACCTCGCCCGAGGCGAACGTGCGGTGCTCCGTGGGCACGAGCTCGGTGCCGAGCGCCTCCGCCACGTCGACGGCGAGCGCCTCGTGCGAACGCCCGGAGGCGATGACCAGCCGCTTCTTGGTCTTGGCGACCAGGCCCGGTGCGATCCCCCGCTCGACGTCGAGATCCACGCGGTGCTTGTTCTCGGCCTTGTTCTTATTGCGCGCCATCGCCGGCTTTCTCTGCGGACCGGGCGCGCGCGGCCGCATCGGCCGCCGCGGTTCCCGATCGATTCTTCTCGACCCACCCCTCGACGTTGCGCTGAGGGGCGACGCTCAAGGCGAGTGCGCCTGCCGGGACGTCCTTCCGGACAACGGCCCCGGCGCCTGTCTTCGCGCCGTCTCCGATTCTAACGGGCGCGACGAAGACGTTATGCGAGCCGGTGTGCACCTCGTCGCCGATCTCGGTGCGGTGCTTGGCCAGGTCGTCGTAGTTGGCGGTGATGGCGCCGGCGCCCAGGTTGACGCCGCGTCCGATCTCGGCGTCGCCCACGTAGCTGAGGTGCGGCACCTTGCTGTTCTCGCCGATCGTGGCGTTCTTCGTCTCGACGAACGTGCCGATCTTGCCGCGGGCGCCGAGCTGGGTCCCGGGCCGCAGGTACGAGAACGGTCCCACGGTCGCGCCGGCGCCGATGACCGCGAGGGTGGCGTCGGAGCGCGTCACGGTCGCGCCCTCCCCGACCTCGCAGTCCACGAGGGAGGTGTCGGGGCCGATGACGGCGCCGGCCGCGACCGCCGTCGCGCGCAGGATGTGCGTGTTCGGCAGGATCGTCGCGTCGGGCTCGATCGTCGCCGTGACGTCGATCCACGTCGTGGCGGGGTCCTGCACGGTGACGCCGGCGAGCTGCCACCGGCGCACCGTGCGGGCGTTGAGCAGCCGGCCGGCCTCCGAGAGCTGTGCCCGGTCGTTGACGCCGAGCGTCACCGAGACGTCGCGGGCGACGGACGCCGCGACCCGCAGCGCGTCGCGGCGCAGCAGCCCGATGACGTCGGTGAGGTACTTCTCGCCCTGCGCGTTGTCGGTGCCCACCTGCGCGAGCTCGGCACGGAGGTGCGCGGCCTGGAAGACGTAGACGCCCGCGTTGATCTCCCGCACGGCGGCCTCGTCGGCGCTCGCGTCCTTCTGCTCGACGACGCGCTCGACGGCCCCGTCGGAGCCGCGGATGACGCGGCCGTAGCCCGTGGGGTCGTCGACGACGGCGCTGAGCATGGTGGCGGCCGCGGCGCTCTCGCGGTGCGTGCGCACGAGGTCCATGAGCGTGTCGGCGTCGAGCAGCGGCACGTCGCCGCTGAGCACGAGCACGTCGCCCTCGAAGCCCGGGATCGCGTCGAGCGCGACCTCGACGGCGCGCCCCGTGCCGGGGATCTCGTCCTGGTCGACGACGATGACCTCGGGCGCGACGCCGAGCACGGCGTCGGCGACCTGGTCGCGCTCGTGCCGCACGACGACGGCGACGTGCGCGGGCCCGAGGTCGCGGGCCGTGTCGAGCACGTGCCCGACGAGCGGGCGCCCGCCGATGCGATGGAGCACCTTGGGGAGCGAGGACCGCATGCGCGTGCCCTGCCCCGCGGCGAGGATGACGACGGCCAGAGTCTGGTCGAGTGCGTTGTCTGCCATGCTCCGCCGCCAGGATTCGAACCTGAACCTCACAGCTCCAAAGGCTGTCGTGCTGCCGTTACACCACGGCGGAACGCGGACACGCGACGGGCGCGCACCGCAGGTCCCAGTCTGCCACGCGCGGATAATGGTTCCGTGAACGAACGAGGCGAGCACGACGAGGTCGACCGCATCATCGAGGCGTGGGGGACGCAGCGGCCCGACCTCGACTTCTCGCCCCTCGAGGTGCTCTCGCGGGTCGACCGGCTGTCGCGTCACCTCGACCGCGCGCGCCGCGAGGCTTTCCGCCGCAGCGACATCGAGCCGTGGGAGTGGGACGTGCTCTCGGCGCTGCGCCGCGCGGGCGATCCCTACCAGCTCAGCCCCAAGCAGCTGCTGCAGCAGACGCTGGTCTCGAGCGGCACGATGACCAACCGCATCGACCGGCTCGTGGGGCGCCGGCTCGTGCGCCGCGCCGCCGATCCCAGCGACGGGCGCAGCGTGCTGGTCACGCTCACGAGCGACGGCCGCACCCGCGTGGATGCCGCGATCACGCGCCTCGTCGACGCGGAGGCCGCGCTGCTCGCGGCGCTCTCGCGCAGCGACCGCGACCGGCTCGCCGTGCTGCTGCGCAAACTGAGCCTCAGCTTCGACGTCTGAGCGGCCTATAGTTGGGGCCACCGCCAATGCCGAGGACGGCATAGGGAATCACGCGCGGCGGGCGAGACTGAGGAGCACGGCCATGGCGACCGCAACGAACACCTCCGAGAGCGCGGGCAGCGGGCCCGTCGACCGCATGTACGTCGTCGCGCAGAGCGGCGGCATCGCGGCGTTCGACCTGTACGAGGACGGCTCGATCACCCCGCTGCCCGGGTCGCCCTATCCGAGCGGCGCCGGCACCTTCAGCATCGTCGCGAGCCCTGACCGGCGCCGCCTCTACGTCGCCCCGGGACTGGGGCTCGGGATGCCGTTCAGCTGGAAGCAGGCGCGCCGGCCGCAGCTGGCCACCTTCCGCGTGCGCGACGACGGCACGCTGGAGGAGGCGGCCGAGCCGATCCGGCTGCCCTGGCAGGTCACCGCCGTCGGCATGGCGATCTCGCCCGACGGCCGCAACCTCTACGTCGGCGTCGGCCGCGGCCCGGCCGGCATGTTCAAGGGCGCCATCGCACGCTTCCGCATCGACGACGACGGGCTGCCCCACCTCGCCGGCGTGCCCATCTCGATGGGCACTGCGCGCGACGGCATCCCCCAGCTCGTGCTCACGCCCGACGGCACGACGCTCTATGTCGCCGACACGCCGAAGAGATCGGTGCTGCGCTTCGCCGTGGGCGAGGACGGCGCGCTGTCGGGGCCGCTGCAGAGCATCCTCGCCGACGGCGAGTTCCCGATCACGCCGGTGCTCTCGCGCGACGGCCGCTTCTTCTACGTGCCGAACGAGCGCTCCGAGTCGATCACGGGCTACCGCGTCGGCGACGACGGGTCGCTCGCGCGGCTCGCGGACTCGCCCTACCCCGCGGAGAAGTTCCCGCACAACCCCGTCGCGGGGCGCGACGGGCGGTTCGTGTACTTCGCCAACACGATGTCCGACAGCATCACGGCCTACGAGATCGGCCCCGACGGCGCGCTCGCGCATCTCCCGGGATCGCCCTACCCGACACTGCCCGGACCCGCGATGCTGAGCCTGTCGACCGACGGAACCCGTCTCTATCTCGTCTCGTCGCCCATCTTCGTCGACGGCTCGCACGTCGTCATCACGAGCTACCGCATCCAGGCCGACGGCACGATCGTGCGCTCCGAGCACCCCCCGACGCCGACCGGCCTGCGGTTCGCCGACGGCCCGAGCTCGGTCATCCTGCCGATCGAGGCGTAGCCCCGGACACCGGGCCGGACGGTCGCCGGGCCGGACGATCGCCGGCGCCGTTCCGGCGGACCGGGCGCCGACGGCGGGCCGGGTATCGTCGAGCGGGTGAGTGCCCTCAGCCCCGAGACGATGCCGACCGATCCGCCGCCGTCCGCCTCGCCCTCTCGGGAGGCGGAGCTCGAGCGCCGCGTGCGCCGGTGGCGCCTCACGAGTCTCGTGCTCGCGGTCGTCACGGCGTTCCTGGCCGTGGTCGTGGCGGGGCAGCTCTCCGGCCCGCCGGCCGCGCCGACGGCGCCGCCCGAGGCCGGTGACACGGCGACCCGCGACACCGCGCCCGAGGCGACGGCGTCGGGCGCGGTGCCCGACCTCGCCCGGCGTGTCGACGGGGATCCGATGGCGGTCGGCGCCGTGGACGCGCCCGTCGTGCTGATCGAGTGGTTCGACTACCGGTGCCCGTTCTGCGCCGCGCACGCGGTCCGCACGCTGCCGCTGATCGTCGACGAGTACGTGGATGCCGGTCTCGTGCGCATCGAGTACCACGACGTCGTGTTCTTCGGCGACGACTCCCTCGCCGCGGCGGTCGCCGGGCGCGCCGCGGCGGCCCAGGGACGCTTCCACGAGTTCGTCGAGGTGCTCTTCGCGGCCGCTCCCTCCTCGGGGCATCCCGACATGCCGCGCGAGAGGCTCGTCGGCTTCGCCGAGCAGGCCGGGGTGCCCGACATCGCGACGTTCACGGCCGATCTCGACGATCCCGCGCTGCACGAGGCGGTCGTCACGAGCACGCGTGCGGCGCAGCGGCTCGGCATCACGAGCGTGCCGTTCTTCGTCGCCGGCGGCTCCGCCCTCGCCGGCGCGCAGCCCGTCGAGACCTTCCGCCTGCTGCTGGACGAGAAGGTCGCCGCGGCGGCCCGCTGATGGACGTCGGGCTCGCCGGGGCGGTCGTCGGCGGCATCCTCACGCTGCTCAGCCCGTGCTCGGTCATGCTGCTGCCGGCGTTCTTCGCCTACGCGTTCACCGGCGCGGGGCGGCTGCTCGCCCGCACGGGGGTGTTCTTCCTGGGCCTGTTGACGACGCTCGTCCCGCTGGGTGTGCTCGCGGGCAGCGTCGGGGCGTTCGTGAGCGCGCACCGCGGAGCCGTCGTCGCCGTGCTGGGCGCCCTGGTCATCGCGCTCGGCGTCGTCATGGCCGCGGGTCTGCGGGTTCCCGGGCTGTCGCGCACCGCCGCGTCGGAGGGCACCTCGGTCGCCTCGGTGTATCTGCTCGGAACCGTCTACGGCCTCGCCGGGGTGTGCGCGGGTCCCCTGCTCGGCGCCGTGCTCGCCCTCGGCGCCTTCGGCGGCGACGCGCTCTACGGCGGCCTCGTGCTCGCCGCGTTCGCGGTCGGCATGACGGTGCCGCTCCTCGTGCTCGCCCTCGTGTGGGACCGGGTGCCCGCGGTGCGCCGGTGGATGCGCCCGCGCGAGGTGCGCGTCGGACGCTGGCGCAACACCTCGACGCAGCTGGTCGGCGGCATCCTGACCATCGCGGTCGGCGTGCTCCTCATCGCGACCGACGGCACGGCCGGGCTGCCGAGCGTGCTCGGCGCCGAGTCGCAGGCCGCCCTGGAGGCCGACGCGCTGCGCGCGACCTCGGGCATCCCCGATCTCGTGCTCGCGGCGGCGGCGCTCGCGGTGCTGGCCACTGTGTGGTGGGCGCACCGTCGGCGACGGACGCGCCGCGAGCGAAACCGTGGACACGCTCGGAATTAGGCGATAGCGTGACCACGGTGCCGCATCGTCGCGGCGCACGAGAGACTCAAAGGAGAGTTGACATGGATGCTGTGGAGCGCCTGGTGGCGGTCGACGAGATCGAGCAGATGCGCATGAGGCTGTTTCGAGCGATCGACTTCGGAGACTTCGAGACCATCGCCGCACTGCTGACCGACGACGTCGTCGTCACCTCGATCGACGAGACCGGCAACGGCCGACCCGACAACGTGGTGAACGGCACCGACGCCTTCGCCGACTTCGTGCGCATGATCGTCGGCGCCGCCAAGGTCGTCCACTTCGCCACGATGCCGCAGATCGAGGTGGACGACGCCGACCACGCGCGCGGCATGTGGCTCGTCGCCGGCCTGCTCACGGGCGAGAACCGCGTGTTCGGCTACGAGACCATGGAGGACGAGTACGTGCGCACCGAGACGGGCTGGCGCGTGTCGAGGATGACGGCGCGGGCCCAGGCGCACCTCTGACGAGCCCGCCGGGCGATCGGCCGCCCGATCGCCCGGCGCCTCACCCCTGCCGCCCCTTGAACCGCGGATTGAGCTTGTTGATCACGTAGACGCGCCCGCGACGGCGCACGACCTGCGCACCGGGCTGGTTCTTCAACGACTTGATCGACGCACGGACCTTCATCTTCCATCTCCCTCTATTGAGAACGATTATCACTATAGTGGGAAGATCGGCGGGAGTGCGGATCGCGCCCGCGCGACCCGCACGCGCCCGGAGAGAAGAAGGAGACCGGATGACCCAGATCGATGTGATCGCCGTCGTGGGCAGCTGCGGCGCCGAGCGGCAGCGTCACGCCGAGCGGCTGGCCGAGACGACGGGACGCATGCTCGTCTCGGCGCGACGGCTCGCCCTCTCGCCCGACCCGGTCGACGAGGCCGCGGCCCTCGCCTCGTGGGCCGACACACCCGCCGGCGCCGTGCTCGAGTTCCCGCACGAGACGCTGACGACCGAGGTGATCGGCGCGCTCGCGGCGCCGGACGCCACGACCCGGCTGCTCGACGTCGTGTGCGTCGCCGACGCCTCGCACCTGCTCGACGACCTGCGCCGCGAGACGTACGCGCGACGCCTCGCCCCGCCGTGGTGGCATCCCTCTCCCCCGCAGTACGTCGCGCACGCCATGCTCACGGTGACGCAGCTCGAGTACGCGTCGGTCATCGTCCTCGTGAACTGGGAGCCCCTGCCCACCGCGACGCTCTCCACGGTGATGTCGCTCATCAGCCATCTCGCGCCGCACGCGCGCCTGCGGCTGCAGCGCGACGGCGCGGGCCAGTGGCCCGCCGGCCCTCCGTACACGCCCGCGCAGACGCGCGCGGGCTGGCTCGGCATCCTGAGCGACGACTTCGATCCGCACATGACCGATCCGCGCGTGCGCGCGATGCGCTACGAGAACGTGCGCCCGCTGCATCCCGGCCGGCTGGAGCGCCTGCTCGACGACCGCATCGAGCCGGGCGAGCTCGGCACCGTGATCCGCTCGGCGGGGTTCTGCCGGTTCGCGACGCGCCCGCACCTCGTCGGCCGCTGGGAGCACGTCGGGTCGATGATCTCGTTCGAGCCGCTCGGCGGCGACGACCTGGTCGCCGACGACGACGAGCTGCTCGCCGTGGGGCAGGACCTCGCGTTCATCGGCATCGACCTCGATCGCGACGCCCTCGCCGCGGCCCTCGACGCGACGGCGCTCACCGACGAGGAGCTCGCGGCCGGCCCGGCCGCGTGGGCGGGCTTCGCCGACCCGTTCCCCACGTGGGTCCCGGCGACGCGCCCGGCGGAGTAGCCGGCCCCGACGCGGCGCGGAGCTACGCCGCGAGGCAGACGCCCGTGGCCACGGCGTCGTCGCTGCCGTCGAGCGCGTCGAGCACGGGACGCAGCTCGTCGTTCGTCATCGCGTAGCCGACGTCGGCGCGCACCTCGTCGCGGGCGAACACGACGCCCGCGACGGCGCCCGACGCCGTCAGCACGGGGCCCCCGGAGTTGCCGGGGTGCACCTCGGCCTGCAGGCTGTAGATCGCGCGGTCGGCGGTGGCCGACCCGTAGATGTCGCCGATCGGCGCCGAGCCGCTCCAGATCACCCCCGCGGGAACCGTCTGGAACGGCCCGCCGTACGGGTACCCCTGCACGACCGCGGCATCCCCCGGCACGAGCGCATCGGCGAGGGGCAGCGGCGCGGCGTCGACGTCGGCGGCGATGACGGCCAGGTCGTCGACCGGGTCGAAGTAGATCACGCGGCCGTCGCGCGCCGGCTCGCCCGGCAGCTCGACGAGGGGCGTGTCGACCCCGGCGACGACGTGCGCGTTCGTGACGATGCGGTCCTCGGCGATGACGAAGCCGGTTCCGCTCGCGATCGTGCCGCACTGGTGCGCGATGCCGGAGACGCGCGCGACCGAGCCGGCCGCCGCCGCGAGGGCGGGATCGTCGGTGTCGATCGATCCGAGGTCGGGCGCGGGGGCGAGCTCGCCGTCGTCGAGCAGGCCGTCGATCGTGGGCAGCACCGTGTCGCCGAGGACCGCGGAGTGCAGCCGCGCCATCGCCTCGGCGAGCGGCGCCGGCGTGATGCGGTCGATCGTGCGCAGCACCGTCGACGACGCCGCGGCCGCGGAGAGCACGGGGATGCCGGCCGACGCGATGCCCGCGGCCGTGAGCGAGAGCACGAGGGTCGCCGCGACGAGCGAGACGACGCCGCCGAGCAGGCGCTCGATGCCTTTCAGCCGCAGCTTGTCGGCGCCGCTGCGGATGACGCGGCCGATCGCGCCGCCGATCGCCGCGCCGAGCGCGAGCAGCACGATCGCGCTGCCGACGACGGTGATGCCGTGCCACGCACGATCGGTCACGAGGCCCGCGACGAAGGGCAGCACCCACGGGGCGACGAGGCCCGCCGCGATGAGACCGCACACGGTGCCGATCGCCGAGAAGAACCCCGCGCGCAGGCCCGCGACGAGGGCGACGACCAGCAGGATCACGAGAAGGATGTCGAACACGGCGTCACTCCAGCGTCGCGTAGGAGTTCGCCGCGGCGGCGACCCGGTGGTTGTAGTCGAGCGAGGGGTTGTAGGCGCTCACGGCCGCGATCCAGTTCTCGGGCTGCGTGAGGTCGCCGCCGACCTCGCACAGGTGCACGGCGGCGGCCAGGACGGCGTCGTCGATCTGGTTGATGTCGGTCACGCCGTCGCGGTCGCCGTCCTGCGCCGCGAGCGCCCACGTGGACGGGATGAACTGCATGGGCCCGACGGCGCGGTCCCAGACCGCGTCGCCGTCGATCGCGCCGCCGTCGGTGTCGGGGACGGGGATCGTGCCGTCGCCGTCGAGGGCGATGCCGACGATCGCCGGCAGCACGGTGCCGTCGGCGTGCAGCGTCGCGCCGTGCATGCTGCCGTGCAGCGTCTCGACGAGCCCGATCGCGGCGAGCGTGTTCCAGCCGAGGCCGCACGCGGGGTGCGTCCCGGCGACCGCGAGGGCGGCGCCCGCGTAGGCCGCCATCGCGCGCTCGGGGATGTCGCCCGCCGCGGCGATCCGCTGCGTCCAGGCCGGGTCGGCGAGCTCGGCGATCGGGATGCCGGAGACCGGGGCGGAGGCCGACGCCGGCGTACGCGTCGGTGCGGGGGCGGCCGTCTCGGTCGGCGCCGTGGCCACGCGCGGCTCCTCGGGATCGCCGGCCCGGTCGAGGCCGCCGATCGAGGTCACGGCCGCGGCGGCGAGCAGCGCACCGCCGCCCAGCATCATCGCGACGACGAGCGCGGGCAGCATCCAGCGGAGCCGTGGCGGCCGGATGCGCGGAGGGTCGGACATGATCGCGACCCAGAGTACCCGGGCCGCCTGTCAGATCCCCGGGTCGTGTCCCTGAGAATCTTCTTCGTAGTTATCTTCTATCTATCGAGCGACATAGTAGGCTTGAGATATGGATCTTTCAACGATATCCGTCGATCCGATCGGCGACCTGTTCGCCGATCGCGCGTTCCGTGACGCGCACTTCGACGCGCTCTGCCGCGACCACGTCGACCGGGCACGGCTGATCGACGAGGCAGACCTGCTGTGCCCGGTCGACGCGACGCCCGACGAGGCGCAGGAGGCGTTCGAGGGACTGTTCGACATCGAGCGGATCGCGCGGCGGCAGCGAGCCCTGGTCGCAGAGCAGGATCGCGTGATCGACGCCGTCCTCACCCGGGCGGAGACCGACACGGTGCCCTGGCTCGGCCCCGACCCCGCTCTCGACCCCGCCTGGGTCGATCCCCGCGACCGCGACGTCCGCACCGTGCGTCGCCACCGCGTGCAGCTCGCCGTCCGCGCCGCGGCCGCCGACCTCGCGACGCGCCTGCGTCTGTCGGAGAACGCCGTCCGCTCCCGCGGCCATCGCGCACGGGTGCTCTCCCGGCGCTGCCCCGTGCTGTGGTCACGATATCTCGGCGGCGACATCTGCGAGCAGAACGCCGCCACGGTCGCGACCCTCGCCGATTCGCTCCCCGATCGCATGCCCCACGCATGGCAGCGGTTCGACGAGACCCTCGCCGACGCCGCGGCCGCGCTCACGCCGGGGAGGTTCCGCACCCGTGCGCGAGCCGTTCGCGAACGCGTGCACCCGACGTCGCTCGGCGAGCGCCACGCCCGCGCGATGGGCGACCGCGCCGTGTGGATCGCGCCCGAGCTCGACGGCATGGCCACGCTCACGGCGCTCCTGCCCGCCACCGGCGCGCACGCGATCGACAACCTCCTCGAACGCCACGCCCGCCACCTCGCGGCACGACCCGACGAGCACCGGACGAGCGCCCAGCTCCGCGCCGACGCGTTCTGCGACCTGCTCACGACGCTCGTGCCGCCCGTCGACGCGAGCAGCGCCGACCGGCCGGCCGCACCGGCACCCGCCGCGACCGTGCACCTCACGATCCCCGCCCTCAGCCTGCTCGGCCGCTCCGACGAGCCCGCCACCCTGGACGGCTACGGTCCCATCGACATCGACACCGCCCGCGACCTCGCCGCGACGGCCACGAGCCTCGTCCGGGTGCTCACGCACCCCGTCACGGGAACGGTGGTCGACATCGACCGCACCGCCTACCGCGTCCCCGCCGACCTGAGACGCTGGCTCCGCGTCCACCACCCCACGTGCGTCTTCCCCGGATGCCGCACGCCCGCAGACCGCTGCGACATCGACCACCGCACGCGCTGGGCCGACGGCGGGACGACGTCCGCCGAGAACACGGCACCGGTCTGCCGATCGCACCACGTCCTCAAAGAGGAGACCGCGTGGAGGATGCGCCGGGACCCGCGCACCGGGGAGATCACCTGGACGAGCCCGACCGGCAACGCCATCCCCTGCGACCCGGCGCCCTTCTAGGGCGCGGGCTCACCACCGGGGGCTCCAGGGCACGGGCTCGCCGCCGGGGACATCCCTCACCCGTCGCGGCGGCGGCGCTCCAGGCGCTCGCGCGCCTCGCGGGCCTCCTGACGCTCGCGCCTGCGCGCCTCACGGAGCGCCTTCTCCGCCTCGCGCACGGCCTTGCGCGCCTCGCGGAAGCGCTTGTCGTCCGCGATGTCGCCATCGTCGGTCCCCGGCCACGTCGACGGCTGCGCGCGAGCGCCCGCGGCGGAGACGGCGTCGATGTACGCCGCGACCCCGTCGAGGCTGCGCTCGAGCCCGAACGCGAAGGGATCGCTCTCGTCGAGGAAGACCCCGGCGTCGATCGCGGCGCGCAGATGCGGGTACGCGTCGGCGGTGATGAGCAGGCGGTAGAGCGCGTCCTCCTGCTGCGCGATGTCGCCGTCGTCCACCTGCCGCTCGCGCACCATGCGCGCGTACCCGGCCATGATCATGCCCGCCCACCGCGCCTGTCCGGTCACGAGGAGCAGGACCGACATCCGCTCGTCGTGCGTCAGCGGCGTGTCGGCGAGCGCGCCCAGACCCGCATCCATCCACGCCGAGGTGCTCGGCGTGGTCGGTGAGCCGCTGATCGGGATGTCGAGGGCCCACGGATGCCGCAGATAGGCCTGCAGCTGCGCGTCGTACAGCGCCCGCAGCTGCGCGCGCCAGGCACCCTCGCGCGCCGCCTCGGGCGGCAGCCCCGTCGCCTCCTCCAGCATCAGCAGGATCAGGTCGTCCTTCGCGCTGACGTAGCGGTACAGCGACATCGGCGTGTAGCCGAGCTTCGCGGCCACGGCGGCCATCGACACGGCGGACAGCCCGTCGGCGTCGGCGAGCTCGACCGCCGCCTCGACGATCCGCTCGACGCTCATCTCGCGCTTGGGCCCGCGCTGCGGATCGGCGGCGATGCCCCACGCGAGCGCGATGCCGCGCGGCAGGTCGAGATCTGCGGCGTCGTCCATCCCCACAGTCTAGGACTGTGTATTACGTAAACAGTGTGTTACCGTCATAAACAGTTTCAGGCATACACAGAAAGGCGATCTCATGACTGACGACCGTTCCGCCGTCGTCGTGCGGGGACTGCGCAAGGCGTTCGGGCGCCACGTGGTGCTCGACGGGCTCGATCTCGACGTCGCGCGCGGCGAGATCCTCGCGCTCCTCGGGCCCAACGGCGCGGGCAAGACCACCACCATCGGCGTGCTCACGACCCTCGTCGCGCCCGACGAGGGCACCGTCCGCATCCTCGGCACCGACGTCGTGCGCGACCCGGCGACCGCCCGGCGGCGCATCAGCCTCACGGGCCAGTCGGCCGCCGTCGACGACGCGCTCACGGGCATCGAGAACGTCGTGATGCTCGGCCGCCTCTCGGGGCTCTCGTCGCGCGCGGCCCGGGCGCGCGCCGCCGAGCTGCTCGACAGGTTCGACCTCGCAGACGCCGCATCGCGCCGCGTCGCGACCTACTCCGGCGGCATGCGCCGGCGCCTCGACCTCGCCCTGAGCTTCGTCGTGACCCCCGAGGTGCTCTTCCTCGACGAGCCGACGACGGGCCTCGACACCCGCAGCCGTCGCGAGCTGTGGAGCGTCATCCGCTCCCTCGCCGACGCGGGCGTCACCGTCTTCCTCACGACGCAGTACCTGGAGGAGGCCGACCAGCTCGCCGACCGCATCGCCGTGCTGCACGACGGCCGCATCGTCGCGCTCGGCACGCCCGACGAGCTGAAGGCGGCCACGGGCTCCGACGTCGTCGAGCTGCGCGACGCGCACGGCGAGCTGCTGCGCGAGGTGCCCACCGACAGCACCGTCGCGGGCGTGCGCCGGGCGCTCGACGCGCTCGGCGCCGTGGAGGGCGTCGTGTCGGTGCGCCGGCCCACGCTCGACGACGTCTTCCTCGCCCTGACCGCTGCGCCGGCCGAGGAGGTGGCGGCATGACCGCGATGCCCGTCCCCGCGCTCCGTCCCCGCGTCGGCGGCCTCGTCGCCGAGCGCGTCTTCGTGACGCGAAGCCTGCGGCACTCGCTGCGCGACGGCGAGTCGCTGCTCATGGCCATCACGCTGCCGGTCATGCTCATGCTGCTGTTCACGTTCGTGTTCGGCGGTGCGCTCGACCCGGCGGGCGGCTACGTCGACTACATCGTGCCGGGCATCGTCCTGCTGTGCGCCGGCTTCGGGGCGTCGTCGACGGCCGTCTACGTCGCGAACGACATGAAGACGGGCATCATCGACCGCTTCCGGACGATGCCGCTGCGCGCCGGCGCCGTGCTCACGGGCCACGTCGTGGCGAGCCTGCTGCGCAACCTGCTCGCGACCGGCGTCGTCATCGGCGTCGCGTTCGCCCTCGGCTTCCGGCCGACGGCGTCGCCCGCGGAAGGGCTCGGCGCGATCGCGCTCATCGCGCTGTACATCCTCGCGATCACCTATCTGTTCGCCGCGATCGGCCTGGCCGCAGGCGGCCCCGAGGCCGCGAACGGATACGGCTTCATCCTGCTGTTCCTGCCCTATCTGTCGAGCGCCTTCGTCCCCGTGTCGACGATGCCCGCGTGGCTGCAGCCGGTCGCGCAGCACCAGCCGATCACGCCGATCGTCGAGACCATCCGCGGGCTGCTCCTCGGCGCGCCGCTCGGCACGAACCCGTGGTGGGCGCTGCTGTGGTGCACCGCCGTGCTCGTCGTCGCGGTCGCGTGGGGCGCCTGGCTGTTCCGCCGCCGCGCGGGACGGCGCTAGCACCCCGCCGCCCGACACCGCTCGCGAGGGTGCCACATGTTCCCGCGAGGGTGCCACTTGCGTTCGCGAGGGTGCTCCCGCGGGAACATGACTGGCACCCTCGCGGGTACAACCAACACCCTCGCGAAAACAACCAGCACCCTCGCGGGGACAACCAGCACCCTCGCGGGGAGGGGTGGGAGGCGTCAGCCCGCGACGCGGCTCACGAGGCGCGAGGTCTCGGTGCCGGGCACGGCGAGGCGGTCGGCGACCTCGCGGATGAGGGCGCGCAGCGCCGCACCCGCGTGGGTCGGGGCCATGTCGGTGCGGCGCGCGACGCTGACCGTGCGGGCGAGCGAGGGGTCGGCCAGGGGCGCGACGCGCAGGGCGGGGCGGTCGACGGCGACCATCGCCGGCACGACCGCGACGCCGAGGCCGCGCTCGGCGAAGCGCAGCGCGGCATCCATCTCCGCCCCCTCGACGGCGATCGCGGGCGTCAGCTCCGCACGCGCGAGGGCGGCGTCGACGGCGACCCGCAGATCGTAGTTCTCCGGAAAGACGATCTGCGGGGTCGCGGCGAGCCGGCGCAGGGTGACGGCGTCCTGGCCGGCGAACGGGTCGGGCTGCGCCGCCGACGAGACCACGACGAGGCGTTCGCTCAGCACCGGCTCGCGCTCGAGCACGGCACGGGCGGCGCCCGACGACACGCTCGTCACGATGAGCGCGAGGTCGAGGGCGCCGTCGACGAGCGCCTCGATGAGGCTGCGCGAGCCGCGCTCGAGGATCTCGATGTGGATGCCGGGATGCCGCTCGTGGAACTCGGCGAGCACCTCGGCGACCAGGCTCGTGCACAGGGTGGGGGTCGCTCCCAGTCGCACGCGGCCGCGCTGCAGGCCGGCGAGCTCCGCCATCTCGCTGCGCGCCGTCTCGGCATCCGTGAGCATGCGGCGCGCGAGCGGCAGCAGGCGCTCCCCCGCCGCCGTGAGGGCGACGTTGCCGCGCGTGCGGTGGAAGAGGTCGACGCCGAGCTCGGACTCGAGCGTCGCGACCTGTCTGCTGAGCGTCGGCTGGGCGACGTGCAGCCGCTCGGCGGCGCGGGTGAAGTGGCTCGTCTGCGCGACCTCGACGAACCCTCGCAGCTGTTCGAGGTTCATGTCGATAGCGTAGACGTATCGTCTTGATCGACACTATTCATTGGAGTAATCATCGAGGCGTACCTACCGTTGTGCGCATGAACGCACCCCACAGCACCGCGCCCCACAGCACCACGCACGAACGCCTGATCTCCACGTCCGTCCTCGTCGTCGGCACGGGAGGCGCGGGGCTCCGCGCCTCCATCGAGCTCGCCGAGCGCGGGGTGCAGGTGCTCGCGGTCGGAAAGCGGCGCAAGCACGACGCGCACACCTCGCTCGCCGCGGGCGGGATCAACGCGGCCCTCGGCACCATGGACCCCGAGGACAGCTGGCAGCAGCACGCCGCCGACACGCTGCGCGAGTCGTACTTCCTGGCCGACCCGCGCATCGTCGAGATCGTCGCGAAGAACGCGGCGCAGGGCATCGAGGACCTCGAGCGCTGGGGCATGCCCTTCGCCCGGGAGGCCGACGGACGCCTCAGCCAGCGCTTCTTCGGCGCGCACCTCTACCGGCGCACGTGCTACGCGGGCGACTACACGGGGCTGGAGATCCAGCGCACGCTGCTGCGGCGGGCGCAGGAGCTGCAGGTGCCGATCGTCGACACGGTCTACGTCACGCGCCTGCTGGTCAGCGACGGGCGCATCTTCGGCGCGTACGGCTTCGACATCGTCGACGGCACGCCCGTGGTCATCCACGCCGACGCGGTGATCCTCGCCGCGGGCGGCCACAACCGCATCTGGCGGCACACATCGTCGCGCCGCGACGAGAACACCGGCGACTCGTTCCGGCTCGCGGCGCTCGCGGGAGCGCGGATCCGCGACGCCGAGCTGGTGCAGTTCCACCCCTCCGGCCTGCTCGAGCCCTCCGACGCCGCGGGCACGCTGGTGTCCGAGGCGGCGCGGGGCGAGGGCGGCGTGCTGCGCAACGCGCTCGGCGAGCGCTTCATGGAGCGCTACGACCCCGAGCGCCGGGAGCTGTCGACGCGCGACCGCGTCGCCCTCGCCAACTACACCGAGATCGCAGAGGGCCGGGGCACCGAGAAGGGCGGCGTCTATCTCGACGTCTCGCACCTCCCGCGCGAGCAGATCCTCGCCAAGCTGCCGCGCGTCTACCGCACGCTCATCGACCTGCAGATGCTCGACATCACGAAGCAGCCGATCGAGGTCGCGCCCACCGCGCACTACTCGATGGGCGGGGTCTGGGTGAGTCCCGAGACGCACGGCACGGGCGTCGACGGGCTCTACGCGATCGGCGAGGCCGCGAGCGGCCTGCACGGCGCGAACCGGCTCGGCGGCAACTCGCTCATCGAGCTGCTCGTGTACGGCAGGCTCACGGGCGGCGACGCCGCCGAGTACGTGCGGGGCCTCACGGGGCTGCGACGCGACCCCGCGGCGGTCGCGGAGGCGCGGGCCGAGATGCAGGGTCTGCTCACCGGCGGCGGCGAGGAGAGCCCGCGCCTGCTCCAGCGCAGCCTGCGCGACCTCATGACCGAGCACGCGGGCGTCGTGCGCAGCGAGCAGGGGCTCAGCGAGGGGCTGGCGAAGCTCGACGAGCTGGAGAGCCGCGTCGCGAACCTCACGGCACATCCCGACATCGCGGGCTTCGACGACCTCGCGCACGCCTTCGACCTCTACGGGTCACTGCTCGCGGCGCGCGCGACGCTCGAATGCGCGCGGGAACGACGTGAGACCCGCGGATGCCACAACCGCTCCGACCACCCCGAGCAGCGCGACGAGCTGCGCGGAAGCATGGTGTGGTCGCCCGCCGCCGGCGTCGTCTTCGAGCCGGTCGGCGAGGCGCCCGACTCGTTCCGCGAGCTCGCGCGAACGCAGATCGACGACTCCCCCGTCGGCAAGCTTGCCGAGTGACGGATCGAGAAATTTATCTTGACATCGAGATAAATCTGAGGTCTACTTGTAGTTAGGCAAGCCTTACCTAAGCGATCGCGTTCTCTCTCTGGAAAGGACGCTCTCATGAGCACGGAAGTCTCTCGTCTGGCCGCCTTCGTCGCGGCCGCCGCCTTCGAGGATCTCAGCGCCACGGCGCTCGAACAGCTGAAGATCCGCGTCCTCGACACGATCGGGGTCGCGATCGGCGCCCTCGACGCCGAACCCGTCGTCGCCATCAGAGAGCTGATCGACGATCTCGGGGGCGCGCCGGCGGCCACGCTGATCGGCGGCGGCAAGACCGCGCCCGACCGCGCCGCCTTCTACAACAGCGCCCTGAGCCGCTACCTCGACTTCATGGACTCCTACCTCGCCAAGGGCGAGACCAACCACCCCTCCGACAACTTCGGGGCGGTGCTGGCCGCCGCGGAGTCCGTGAACGCCGACGGGCGCGAGCTGCTGACGGCGTTCGCCGTCGCCTATCAGGTGCACGCGCGCCTGTCCGACGTGGCACCGGTCCGCGCCCGCGGCTTCGACCACACGACGCAGGGCGCCTATGCGGCCGCCGCCGCGGCGGCCAAGGCGCTGCGGCTGCCCGCGACGCAGATTGCGAACGCGATCTCGATCTCGGGCACGGCCAACAACGCCCTGCGCGTGACACGCACCGGCAACCTGTCGCACTGGAAGGGCCTCGCCTACCCGCAGGTCTCGAAGGAGGGCACCTTCGCGGCGCTCCTCGCGGCACGGGGCATCACCGGGCCCGAGGAGGTCTTCGAGGGCAACAAGGGCTTCAAGGACGCGATCGCGGGTCCCTTCGAGATCGACTGGCAGACGGAGGACCTCGAACGGGTGCGGCGCTCGATCGTCAAGAAGCACAACGCCGAGATCCACTCGCAGTCGGCGTTGGACGCCGCGCAGCACGTCCGCTCCCAGACGGGCTTCGCCGCCTCCTCGATCGCGAGCGTGCGGCTGCGCACCTTCGACGTCGCCTTCTCGATCATCGGCGGCGGCGAGGAGGGGGACAAGCGCACGGTGCGCACGAAGGAGGAGGCCGACCACTCGCTGCCCTGGATGCTGGCCGTCGTCCTGCTGGACGGCGAGCTCACCCCCGCCCAGTACGCGCCCGCGCGCATCGTCGCCGACGACGTGCAGGCGCTGATGGCGAAGGTCGAGATCACGCCCGACGACGGCTTCTCCGCGCGCTTCCCCGACGAGATGCCCGCCGAGCTCGAGGTCGTGCTCGAGGACGGCACCGTGCTGCGCTCGGTGCAGAGCTCCTACGAAGGATTCCACGACGACCCGCTCGGCTGGGACGGCGCCCGGCGCAAGTTCGACGCGCTCGCAACGCCGTTCACGACGCCCGAGCTGCGCAATGAGATCGCCGCGATCGTCGCGGATCTCGAGAATCGCACGGTCGCCGAGCTCACGAGCGCTCTCGCCCGCGTCAGCCGCACACGCGCGTGACACACCGGCACGCGCACGAGACCCAGAGGAAAAGGAGAAACACCATGAGCAACGCCATCCCCTTCGACACCGCGTTCAACTTCGTCCCCCGCGCCCATCGGCCGGAGAAGCCGCGCCGGTTCGGGATCACCGAGATCCGCGCGCCCTACTACGCCACGTTCGGCACGCGCCACCTGCAGGACGTCTTCGATGTCGCCGGCAACTGGGTCGACGGCATCAAATGGGCGGGCGGGTCGTTCTCGCTCGTCCCGCCCGAGCAGGTGCGGGCCTTCAGCGACATCGCGCACGAGAACGGCGCGTACGTGTCGTCGGGCGGCTGGATCGAGACGGTGCTGCGCTACGGCCCGGATGCCGTCGACCAGTACCTGAAGGAGGCGAAGGAGGTCGGCTTCGACGTCATCGAGATCTCGACCGGGTTCATCATGCTCCCCACGTCGGGCCTGCTGCGGCTCGTCGACAAGGTCGTCAAGGCGGGCCTCAAGGCCAAGCCGGAGCTGGGCATCCAGATCGGCTCCGGCGGCGACTCCGGCGAGGCCGAGCTGGCGGCCGAGACGAAGAAGGACGTCGGCGACCTCGTCGACCGGGCGCAGCAGGCGCTGGAGGCCGGTGCCGACATCATCATGATCGAGTCGGAGGGCATCACCGAGAACGTCACCGAGTGGAACACGGGTGCGGCGGCGGCCATCATCAACGGGGTCGGTCTCGAGAACGTCATGTTCGAGGCCGCAGACGGTCCCGTGTTCGAGTGGTACGTCAAGAACTACGGCAACGAGGTCAACCTCTTCGTCGACCACTCGCAGATCCTCCAGCTCGAGGGACTGCGGCAGAACATCTGGGGGAACAAGTCCACCTGGGGCCGGGTCATCAACCCTGCCTGAACGCGAGATCCCGCGGGAGGCCGCCATCCGCGGCGTCCCGCGGGATCCGCCGCACAGACCCGGAGGAACCTCATGCCGAACACGACCGCATCCGCCCCGACCGTCCGCTGGAACGGCGGCCTGCAGCACGAGGCCGTCGAGCTGCTCCGATCCGGAGGCGGGCTCGTCGTCAGCCCCACGAAGGTCGGCTACGTCATCGTCGCCGTCGACGCCGCCGGCCTCGAGCGCAAGTTCGAGGTCAAACGCCGCCCGCGTCGAAAGCCGGGCGTCGTCCTCTGCGGCTCGCTCGACCAGCTCGTCACGCTCGCCGAGCTCAGCGACGAGGTCGAGGGCTTCTACCGCACGCACTGGCGGCAGGACGTGCTGCTCGGCTGCATCCTGCCGTGGACGCGGCACGGTCGCGCCCACATCCCGCCGGGGGCCGAGGAGCTCGTCATGGACGACCGCGCGACGAGCTGCTTCGTCGTGCGCTTCGGCGAGCCCGGCGAACGGATCGCACGCGCACTGTGGGACCGCGATCACACCGTCCTCTTCGCGAGCTCGGCGAACCCATCGGGACAGGGCAATCGCGGCCGCGTCGACGGCATCGGCGAGCGCATCGCCCGAGGCGTCGATCTCGTCATCGAGGCCGACGACTACGTGCGCTCGGTCCAGCCCGACACGGGCAGCCGGTACGAGCAGGGCGTCATGGTCTCCTTCGTGGACGGCGACGGCGAGCTCGTGCCCGAGCAGCGCGGTGCCCGCGGCGTCTCCCCCGCCCCGACGGTGATCCGCGGCGGGCTCGCTCAGGATCGCATCGTCGCCAACCTCGCCGCACAGTTCCCGACGTGGGACTACCGGCACGGGCAGCACTACTGAGCGCGGCGGCGCCGGCCCGCGCCGGCTACGCCGGCACCGTCGGCTCGGCGGCGGAGGCACCGGCCGGCCGCCGCTGCCGGCGCAGCAGCTGGGTGACGACGGTCAGATGGGGGAACTCGATGAGCATGCCCAGGATGATCGCCGCGTGCACCATCGGCTGATCGGGGAGGGCGATCGTCGTGAGCGCGAGCATCAGCGGCGCGTTGCGGGCCGACACGGCCATCGTGAGCGCGGCGTGCTCCGCATGCCGGAGCCGGAGCATCCGGGAGACGCCCTCGCCGAGCCCGTACGTGACGGCGAAGAACAGGAACACGACGACCAGCACGCGGGCGAACGCGGTCGGGTCCGCGAGGATCGTGCCGACGTTGCCCGCGAAGATCGTCGCGATCACCGCCCCGATGACGGCCGGCACGGCACGATCCGCGGCCGCGACGACCGTGCTGCGCTGCGCCCCGGACAGCACGGCGCGCAGCGCCAGCCGCAGCCCGAGACCGGCGGCGGCGGGGAGGACGAACCAGGCCAGCAGCGTCGGTCCCGCCGCGGCGAGGACCCCGTCGGCGTGCGCGCCCGCGAAGAGCGCCAGCCACACCGGATACAGCAGCAGCTGCAGCGTCAGCTGCACGGGGATGAGCGCGGCTCCGGCCATCGTGTCGCCGCCGGCCAGGCGTGTGAAGCCGAGGAACCAGTCCGTGCACGGCGCGAGGCAGTAGACGAGCACGCCCAGGCGCAGCGCCTGGTCCGGCAGCAGCGCCGTGAGCGCGAGGGCGACCAGCGGCACCACGAGGAAGTTCATCCCGATCGCGAGCAGCACCGTGCGCGGCGCGCGGCGCAGCGCGGAGAGGCCGTCGAGCCGCAGCGTGAGGAAGAGCAGTCCGACCAGCAGCAGGATCAGCGGATCCGTGAGACCCGCGACCCCCTCGGCCGCGGTCGGCGCGAGGGAGCCGAGCAGGCTCCCGACCGCGATCGCGGCGAGGAACAGCACGGTCGTGAGCCCGCCGCGCGGCGCGGCCGTCAGCATGCGCACTCCACGCCGCAGCAGGAGAGGTCGTCGGTGAGCATGCCCGCGGCGCGCCACGCCTCCAGGGCGCTGACGTCCTTGCCCGCGCGCTCGCCGATGACGCGCGCGATGTGCGCGAAGCGCTGCCGGAACTTGTAGACGAAGCAGAACTTCAGGCCGCCGTGGCGGATCGCCGGGCCCGACAGGAACAGGCCCGGCGCGATCGTCGACTGATCGTCGTCGTCGAGCTCGGGCCAGCCGTCGGCGCGGCGCGCGAACAGCCGATCGACCGGACCGAGGCCGGGTCCGTAGCCGGTGGCGGCGATCGGACGCGAGTCGGCGATGACGCGGATGCCGTCGTCGAGACGCACGCTCCACTCGGCGCCGTCACGCTTGACGGCGCCGGCGCGCGCGCCGAGGAGGGTCAGCCGTCCGGTGGCCTCCGCGGCCCTCAGCCGGACCCTCGAGCGCGGCGCCAGCTGGAACGACGGGTCGGATCCGGCGCCGGCGTGCCACGGGGTCGAGCCGTCGACGACCGTGACGTGCGCGCCGTGCTCGACGTGATGGCAGGCGATGTCGACGCCCGACTCGTAGCCCCCGATCACGAGCACGCGGCCCTCGCGCGGCTCCCACGCCGCGGGCGCACCGGCGAGGTCGGAGAGGCCGCTGCCGGAGATGCGCGGCGCCAGAGGCTCGTGGAACTCCCCGCCGGCCCAGACGAGCGACCGCGCGAGCACCGGTCCCCTGCTGGACTCGAGCGCGAAGACGTCGTCGCGCCGCACCACCGCGGTGACCTCGGTGCCGTCGAGCACCGGAACGCGGAAGTGCGTCGCGACGCCGCGCAGGTACCTCGCATACTGCGGCCCGGTCGGATAGTCGACGCCGAGGCTGAACGCCGGAGAGGTCTTCGGGTGCACCGCGTTCAGATCGGTCGCGCCGAAGCCGTTGCCGGTGAACGACGGCGTGAGGAACGTCTGCTGCGCGGGCCAGTCCAGGAACGTCTGCCCGATCCGCCCGCGTTCGAGCACGCCGAAGGTCAGGTCCTCCACGGCGGCGAGGGCGAGGGCGGTGCCGATGCCGGCGGGGCCGGCACCGATGACGAGGGCGTCGAGGATCTGGGGTTGGGTCGGCATGGGCTCGCAATCTCCAATTATTGAGAATCGTTCTCAATAGACTACAAGCACAGCACCGCGCACCGGGACCGATCCCGCAGCCGGGTGCACGAGGAGCGTCGCGCCTCACCGCGGGACCGCACCGGCGACGGTCCCGCCCGCCACGGTGAGGATCTGGTCGACGTCGCGGACGGTGTCGAGCCGATGGGCGACGACGAGCACGGTGCGGCCCGCGGCGAGCCGGCCGATGGCGTCCTGGATGCGCGCCTCGGTGTCGGGGTCGACGCTGGCGACGGCCTCGTCGAGGATCACGATGGGCGCGTCCTTCAGGAGGGCGCGGGCGATGGAGATCCGCTGGCGCTGCCCGCCGGAGAGGTTCGTGCCGCCGTCGTCGACGACGGTGTCGAGCCCGTTCGGCAGAACGCGCACCTCGTCGTCGATCTGCGCCGCGGCGAGGGCGCCCCAGACCTCGTCGTCGGTCGCGCCCGGGCGCCCGATGGCGACGTTGAAGCGGATCGTGTCGTGGAAGAGGTAGACGTCCTGGTACACGGTCGTGACCATGCGCATGACCGTGTCGGTGCCGAGATCGCGCAGATCTCGGCCGCCGATGCGGACCGAGCCGGCGTCGGGGTCCCACAGTCTGGCGGCGAGGTTCGCGATCGTGGACTTGCCCGATCCCGAGGGGCCGACGAGGGCGGCGATCGCGCCGGGCTCGACGCGGAACGAGACGCCGCGGAGCACCGGGCCGCGGCCGTCGGCGTCATCCGCGTCGTCGTAGCCGAAGGTCACGTCGCAGAACTCGACCGAGGCGTCCGCGGGCGTCGCGGGGCGGGCGGGCTCGGGCAGGACGGGCGCGTCCCAGACCTCGGCGATCTTCTGCGCGATCTGCTCCTGGTTGTGACGGTAGCCGGCGAGCACGCCGAGCTCCTGGATGGGCTGGTAGAGCGTGAGGGACAGCAGGAGGAACAGCAGCAGCGTCGTGGCGGGCACCGCGCCACCGGCGTACAGGGCGCCGCCGGCGACGATGAGGGCGACGAGGCCGGACTCGATGGCGATCGCGCCGAGCCCGATCGCGGGGGTCGCCCGCACGGACATGTCGACGCTCGCCCGTTCGAGCCGGGCGACCGCGTGCTCGAAGCGGCTCGCGATGAAGGATGCGGGGTTGCCGCGCAGCACCGCCGCTCCCCTCGCCTGCTCGAGGAGGATCGTGGTCGCCTCGCGGCGGGCGGCGTGCACGTCGGTGAACACGCGGTGGTAGACGCGGTCGCTCAGTGCTGTGATCGCCCAGAAGACCGGCAGCCCGATGAGGGCGGCGAGGGCCAGGCGCGCGTCGATCACGAGCAGGGCGATCGTGACGTAGATCGGCTGGACGAGGGCGCCCGCGATCTGCTGCGGCACGTTCTGGAAGTCGATCATGACGATGTCGTTGCCGATGAGGGTCGTGACGCGCCCGTTGTCGATGCGGGAGAAGAAGCCGAGGGGCACGCGGCGCAGCCGCTCGACGACGGACAGCTGCAGGTCGGTCTTGGACGCCGCCGCGATGGACCACACCGTGCGGTTGGCCCACTGCGCGACCAGCAGCCGCAGCACGAGCCCCGCGACGAGGATGCCGGTGACGATCCAGACGAGGCGCGCCTCGAGGGCCGCGCCGCCCGAGACGAAGGCGATCGCGGCGTTCAGGATCAGGAACACCGCCACGAGCGGGATCCCGCGCACGAGTCCCTCCAGCAGCAGCCTGGGCAGTCCGCGGCGCAGCAGGGCGGGCCGGCCGCGGCCGAGGAGCCTGATCCACTGCCGGCCGAAGCCGAGCGCACCGAGGCCGGGCGTGACGATCGCCCGCGCCGCGGCGTCGCGTTCGTCGACGGCGGCGGGGTGCGGTGCGGGTCCCGGGATCGGGACGAGGGGCGCGCCCGCGTCGCGATCCAGATGCCAGCCGGTCGCGCTGGTGTAGGCCGCCCAGAGCCGGGCGTAGCCGTCGCTCGCGGCGAGGAGCTCGTCGTGCGTGCCCTCGGCCTCGAGCACGCCGCGCTCGAGGAAGGCGATCCGCTCGGCGCTCCGGATCGTCGCCAGCCGATGGGCGATGGCGATGACCGTGCGGCCGGCGGTCAGCTCGGCGATCGCGGCGAGCGTCGCCCGCTCGGTCTCGGCGTCGAGCGATGCCGTGGCCTCGTCCAGCACGATCACCGGAGCGTCCTTGAGCAGGGCGCGGGCGATGGAGACGCGCTGACGCTGCCCGCCGGACAGCGTCCCGCCCCCGCCCGGGAGCTCGGTGTCCCAGCCGTGCGGGAGATCGGCCGCCAGCTCGTCCAGCTGGGCGGCGCGACCGGCGGCCTCGACCTCGGCGTCGGTCGCCCCCGGGCGGGCGATGCGGATGTTCTCCCGCAGGCTCGCGGCGAAGAGGTACTCGTCCTGCTGGACGAACGCGACCAGCCGGGCCAGCGCCGCCTGGGGGATGTCGCGCACGTCGACGCCGCCGATCGAGACCGCGCCCGCGGCGACGTCCCAGAACCGGGCGACCAGCCGGGCGACCGTGGACTTCCCGGCACCGGTCGGGCCGACCAGCGCGAACCGCGCGCCCTCGGGGATGCGCAGGGTCAGGTCGGACAGCACGGGGCCGGCATCCTCTCCGTAGGCGAAGGAGACCCGGTCGAAGGCGACGTCGAACCGCTCGGGCTCCCGCGGGCGCACCGGCTCGGGCAGCACCGGCTCGGCGAGGATCTCGCGGATCGAGCCGGCCGAGAACTGGATGCGCGCCATGATCGTCGCGATCGTCCCCACCAGCCCGATGACGGGAGACAGGTAGGCCAGCCCGACGAGCAGGAACAGCGCGAGGGTCGGCAGCCCGATCGCGCCGTCGGCGAACCACACGCCGGCCACGGGGATCAGCAGGGCGACCGCGAGCCCGGTCGCGGCCGACATCGTGGCGACCAGCCACCGCAGCGGTCCGGCGGTGACGCGGGCGCTCAGCTCCCCGGAGGCGACGATGGCGTCCCGGGCCTGGTCGTAGCCGGAGTCGGGCCGCAGGAAGCCGCGGATCACCTTGATCCCCTGCAGGTAGCCGAGTACCGCCCGGTTGAGCACGCTCGTGTGCGCGGCGAGCAGCCTGTTGCCCGGCATCGCCGCTCTCACGCCCACCGCCGACACCAGCACCAGCAGCGCGAGCGATCCCAGGGCGACCAGCGCGAGGCGCCAGTCCACCGCGAACAGCAGCGCCGTCGTCGCCACGGGCACCGCCGCGGCCGCCGCCATGTCGGGCACGCCGTGCGCGAGCGCCTCCTCCAGCTGCTCCACGTCGTCGTGCAGCAGCTTCTTCATCTCCCCCGCCGAGCGCGCCTGCACGCGGCCGAGCGGCAGCCGCTGCAGGGTGCGGGCGATCGCCCGTCGCAGATCGGCGAGCACACGGTACGCGGCGACGTGTCCGGCGTGCGTCGACAGGCCCGAGGCCACGGCCCGCACCACGATCGCCGCCGCGGTCGCCCCGGCGATCCATCCGATCGCGTCCGCTCCCCCGCCGTCGGGGTCGAACAGTGCGACCGTCACCGCGTAGACAGCGACGTAGGGCGCCAGCGAGCACACGCCCGCCACGATCGCGAACACGGCCGACAGGATCAGGCCGCGCCGATGGCGGGAGACGACGGCGCCGACCGTGAGACGCTCGCCCGCCGGGGCGTCGCCGAGCGGAGAGGTCTTCTCGTCGAGAGGAGTAAGGGTCACCTAAATCACGATAGGGACGCCGGTCCAATAAATCAACAGAGCATGTAATAAACGCCAGGGAACGATAGCGTGGAGCCGTGGACGAGAACGAGAACAGCGACCGCCCCCGGCGCCCCGGCCGCCCGAGGCTCGACGGCCCTGTGCCGCCGGTCACCCGCGCGTCCATCGCGGAGGCCGCCCTGGGCCTCGCCGCCGATCGCGGGTTCCCCGCGCTCACCATGCGCAGCCTTGCCGAGCGGCTCGGCGTCACCGTGCGCGCCCTCTACAACCACGTCGCGGACCGGCAGGACGTCGTCGATCTCGTCGCGGCGCGCATCATGGAGCTGCACCCGCAGCGCCGTCTCGACGCCGCCGACCGGGAGACGAGCGTGCGGGCGCTCTATCACGACACGCGCGAGGCCTACCGCAGGATGGGCCGGGCGCTGCTGTTCTCGCTCGACGAGACCGTCACTCCCGTCGAGGTGCCGCCGGAGCGCGTCCTCCTGCCGGAGCGGCTGCTCGCGTTCCTCACCGACGTCGGCCTGAGCCTGCCCGACGCGCTGGCATGGCGCGCGCAGTTCCTCGGCGACGTCTTCGGCTTCGCCCTCATGATCGACCACCGCTACGACCGCGCCGATGCGAGAGAGCGCCGCTCGATGCAGGACCCGGTGCCCCGGGGATGGCTGGACGCGCACCCCGAGATCGACGCCCCCCGCTCGCGGGCGGCGGCCGACCTGCCCGACAGCACCAGCGACGAGCTCTTCGAGCGCCTGGTCGATCGCGCCGTGCTCAGCCTCGACGCCCTGGCCGCGCGCCGCGCGCGGCAGGGCTGAGCAGACGACGCTAGGCTCCGGCGTCGGCGGGAGGCGCGGGCGGGCGCCGGAATCGCGGATGGGCCAGCACGAACACCGCGACGATCGCCATGATGACGCCGCCGATGATGATCGGCAGCGGCGCCCACACGCCGTACAGCGCGGTGCTGAGGGTCGGGGCGACGACGAACGTCAGGCCGGTGGTCGCGGTCGTGAGCCCCGCCAGCCCGCCCTGTTCCTCGCGGCGCACCAGGAGCGTGGGGCCGGCGGTGTAGCCGGGCATCGCGATCCCCAGGCCCAGCCCCATGACCACGAGCGCCGCGAACAGCAGCACGGGCCCGCCGTCGACGGCGTAGACGGCGAAGCCGGCGACGGCGATCGGCGCCCCGACCTTGAGCAGGGTCGGGGCCGACCAGCCGCTGCGCGGCACGATGACGGCCTGCGCGACCACGAGTCCGACGCCGGCCGCGAACAGGGCGGCGCCGGTGAGGACGCCGGTCATGCGCGCGTCGAGCCCCAGGCGGTCCTGGACGATGAAGCCGGTGATGACCTGGATGAAGCCCAGCGCGGTGAACATGCCGAACCCGGCGAGCAGGAACGGCCACACCCGCGCGTCGAACGGGCTCACCCGGGCCGGCCGCTCGATGAGCTCGTGCCGGGGCTCGCGGCGCAGCCGGACCGCGATCAGCACGAGCCCGGCGAACAGGAGCATGGGAACGGCGATGAGCGGCACGATGAGGCCGCCGACGGCGAGCACGCCGCCGACGACGGCGCCGGCGATCATGGCGATGCCGGAGACGGCGCCGATGCCCGCCATGCCCTTGACCCGGGTGGCCTCGTCGTCGGTGACATCCGCGATGTAGGCCTGCGCGGTGGGAGGGACGGCCGCGATCGCGGAGCCGAAGCCGACGCCGCGCAGCAGCACGAACAGCGCGAACAGCCCGGTTCCGGTGAGGAGCCCGATCATGCCGAGGTGGGAGACGAGCGCGAACAGCGCCATCGTGATCGCGGCGAGGGTGAAGGCGGCGACGAGCACGGGCTTGCGGCCCCAGGACTGGGAGCGGCGGCCCCAGAACTGGCTCGTGAGCACGAGCACGACCGCTGCGGTGCTGATGGTCACGCCGATCTGCCACTCGGCCAGCCCCACCTCGCGCGACAGCGGCGCGATGATCGGGTTCAGCGTCATCTGCCCCAGGTAGACGAGGAACACCGCGCCGAGCAGCAGGGCGATCTGCGGCGGGGACGACGGCGCCCCGGGCGCCGTTCCGTGTGTCGGCCCGGTCATCGGGGCTCCTTCGACGATCGGTCCGGGACGAGCACGCCGGCCTGTTCCGCGGAGTGCGCGGCGACCGCGGTCAGCGTGAGCTGCCGGTCGGCGGCGAGGGCGAGCAGGTCGTCGTCGTGGCTGATCAGCAGCACGACGGCGCCGTCGGCGGCGACCCGGCGGATCTGGTCGGAGATCGACCCCAGGTGCCGGCGGTCGACGCCGGAGCTGGGCTCGTCGAACACGACGATGCGCCGGCCGGCGACGCGCACGGCCGCGACGACGAGCCGCTGCTGCTGCCCTCCGGACAGCGACAGCGGGTGCCGCTCGGCCAGCGGCGCCAGGTCCAGCGCATCGAGGACCGCGGCCGTGTCGGGGAGCGCGACGGCACCGGAGCCGGCGAGCTCGATCTCGGCCTCGACGCTCTCCGTGAACAGCTGGCGCTGGACGTCCTGCATCACGATGGCGCTGGCCCGCTGCCGCGCCTTGCGGCCGAGGACCCTCCCGTCCAGCCGCACCGTGCCCGTCGCGCGCTGCAGGCCGGTGACGACGCGGGCGAGAGTGGACTTGCCCGCCCCGTTGACGCCCCGGATCGCGGTCACCTCGCCCGCGGCGAACACCACGCGCTCGAGGTCGAGCACCGTGCGCCCGCCGAGCCGGCAGCGGACGCCCTCCAGCTGCAGCGCCCCGGCGGGGACGTCCCCGACCCGGTGCGGATGGGCGACGCTCCCTCCCGTGGCGGCGAGGACCGGCACCTCGGGCGAGCGGATCTCGCCGCGAAGGCCCTCCTCGGCGAGCAGTTCGTCGGGGATGGCGCGGAACCGCGCCGCGCTCCACTCGATGTCGATGGCCCCGTCCCGCATGACCACGACCCGGTCGATCAGGTCCTGCAGGTAGCGGAGCCGGTGCTCGGCGACGACGATCGTCATGCCCGCCGCCTTGAGCTCTGCGAGGGCGGCGGTCAGCCGGTGCACGGCGTCGGCGGACAGGTTCGAGCTCGGCTCGTCCAGCAGCAGGATGCGCGGATCGTGCGCGGTCGCGGCGGCGATCGCGACCTGCTGCTGCTGTCCGCCGGACAGGTGCTGCAGGCGCTGGCCCACCGGCACCCAGCGGGCGAGCTCGGCGACCCTGTCCTCGACGCGCGCGCGGATCTCCTCGCGCGGGAACCCGAAGTTCTCCATCGCGAACGCCGTCTCCTCGCGCGCGGAGTCGGTGAAGAACTGCCGTCGCGGATGCTGGAGCACCGTGCCGCTCACCAGGCCGAGGGCGTCGAGCTCGACGTCCGCCGTGACGATGCCGTCGACCGTGACGGAGCCGGCGAGCACCCCGTCGTCGTGGAAGTGCGGCACGAGCCCGTTCATCAGCCGCAACGCGGTGGACTTGCCCGACCCGGAGGCACCGCACAGGACGACGAACTGGCCGGGCTCGATCCGCAGGTCGAGATCGCGCAGCGCCGGGGCGCCGGCGTGCGGGTAGGTCCAGGTGACGCTCGAGATCTCGATCATGCGATCACCAGCGTCAGAGGGTTCGGCAGCAGCACGCCGGCCGCCGCGAGACCCGCCAGGGCGAGCACCAGCGCCAGGTCGCGCCCGCCGAAGCGGGGCGGGTCGAGGGACACGGGAACGTGACGCGAGCCGAGCCCCCGCAGGATCGCCGAGGCCGACAGGTCCTCGCTGGCGCGCAGGCTCGCGGCGATCATCGGCACGGTGAACCGCTCCATGCTGAGGATCGGATGCCGCGCCAGGCCCGTCGCCCCGGCGAGCCCGCGGAGCCGCATGGCATCCAGCACGGCCGAGGACTCGGCCGCGACCACCGGGAAGAACCGGAGCATCACGGCGAGGGTCACCGAGACGGCCCGCGGGAGGCGCCAGGCCCGGAGCGCGGCGCTGAGCTGCGTCGGCGACGTCGTCGCGACGAGGTGGGCGCCGACGCCGAACGCGGCCACGAAGCGGATGAGGTAGCCGCAGCCGATCGCGACGACCGTGACCACCGGGTTCGCCCAGACGAGCGGAAGCACCCAGCCGAGCAGGTACATCGCGATCGCGGCGAGCGGGATGGCCACGACCCGCGACCAGGCGCGCTCCGACACGGCGAGCCCCGTCGCCAGCAGCACGCCCGCCGGCACGAACACCAGCCCGCCCGGGCTCATCACGGCGAGGCTGACGAGCAGCACGAGCAGGATCTTGCTGCGCGGGTCGAGCCCCCGCCGCGCGGCGACGCCGGCGGGGGCCGCGACCTGAGCCGTCGGCTCAGGCAAGGCCGGCGCGCGTGAAGTGCTTGCGCAGCACCGCGGCGCCGAGCAGGCCGCCGAGGAAGCCGAAGACGATGCCGGCCGCCCAGACGCCGAGGACGACGGGCGCGGCCAGGACGGCATCCATCTGCTCGACGTAGTCGCTGCCCATCGACTGCGTGGCCTGGCCCGCGAGGTAGGCCTCGGGATCGAGGAAGAACGGGATCCACGGGCCGATCATCCACGCGGAGAAGATCGTGTAGGCCCAGATCGCCGCCCACGTCGAGCGGTACCGGCCGGCGAACAGCACGACCTCGGCGACGAGCGAGACCGCGACGATGACCAGGGCGCTCTGCCACGGGTGTCCCCAGCCCATCGACGCGAGCCCGAACACGATCCCGAACAGCGTGACCATGCCGCCGTGGCGCACGCGGCTGAGGAACAGCATGTAGGGGATGCCGGCGACCAGCGGCGCGAGGGGCAGGGTCAGCACCATCACGAGCGGGCTGATGATGCCGAGCATCGAGACGGCGAAGATCACCACGATGTAGATCACCGCGAAGATCGCGACGGTCAGGAAGTCGCGGGCGCGGAACGTCAGCGAGAAGCGGGGGCGCTCCGCGGCGGGCGCACCGGATGCGGGCGCGGCGACGGACACGGTCTCGTCGGTCATGTCGGGTCCTTTCGGAGGGTTCGGTCGGGTTCAGTCGCGGTGGGTGAGCTGCCAGCCGGCGGCCTCGACGCGCTCGTGCCAGTAGCGGGCGTAGGCACCGCCCTGGGCGAGCAGCTCGGCGTGGCTGCCGGACTCGCGGATGCCGCCCTCGCCGTCGAGCATGATGATGCGATCGGCCGTCATGATCGTCTGCAGTCGGTGGGCGACGACGATGAGGGTGCGGCCGGGGCGGATCGAGTCGATCGCCTCGCCGATCGCGATCTCGTTGCCGATGTCGAGCGCCGAGGTGGCCTCGTCCAGCAGCACGACGGGAGCGTCCTTCAGCAGGGCGCGGGCGATGGAGACGCGCTGACGCTCGCCGCCGGACAGGTTCGACCCGCCCTCGCCGACCCGGGCGTCCCATCCTCCCGGCAGTCGCTCGACGATCTCGTCGACGCGGGCTCGCGTGGCGGCGGCGATCACCTCGTCCCGGCCGAGGTCGGGGTTCCCGATCCAGACGTTGTTCAGGATCGTGTCGTCGAAGAGGTAGACGTCCTGGAACACGGGGGCGACCGCGGCCTCGACCGCGTTCGTGCCGAGGTCGGGCAGCGGCACGCCGCCGATCAGCACCGTGCCGCCCTCGGGGTCGTAGAAGCGCGCGACGAGCTTGGTGATCGTCGTCTTGCCCGATCCCGAGGGGCCGACGATCGCGGTCATGCCGCCGGCGGGCGCCGTGAACGACAGATCCCGGAGCACCGGGTCGCCGCCGTAGCCGAAGGTGACGTCCCGGAACTCGACGCCCCAGTCCGCGGGCTCGGCGGGCTGCGCCGGCTCGGAGAGACGCGCGACCGCGGCGAACTCGTCGAGGCGGTCGATGGTCGTGCGCGCGACGGCGATGCCGCCGCCGAGGTCGCCCGCCGCGACGATCGGCTCGTTGAAGCGCACGCCGAGCACCAGCAGCGCGAGCAGCGTCGCGATGTCGACCGTCCCGCCGATGACGAGGACGGCGCCGACGACCAGGAGCACGGTGATCGAGAGCTGCACGATGCCCGCGAAGAGGGCGATCGCGGCGCCGCCGGTGATCAGCAGGCCCCGGTACTCCCGGTGCTGGTTCTCCAGCGCCTGGTCCACGAGGCGGTCGGCGATCGAGCCCTCGCCGGCGGTGCGCAGCGCCGGCTGGGCGCGGGCGAACTCCACGACGCGGTTCGAGGCCTCCGCGACGGCCAGGGAGTGCGCCCGGTCGCCGCGCCCGATCCCCCGGCTCAGCCAGCGGTAGCCGATCGCGATGATCGGCACCATCGCCGTCATGGCGAGCGCCAGCCGCCAGTCGAAGAAGTACATTCCCACGAGCACGGTCGCGGGTGCGACGAATCCGGCGAGGATCTGCCGCAGTATCGCGTAGGGCATCGTCGAGACGAACATCGCGCCCTGCGTCGCCACGCCGGTGATGAGACCGGTCCTGTCCGTCGAGTACCACGACACGGGCAGCGACACCACGGAGTCGCCCAGGCGCTCGAGCAGCGAGTCGAGCACCGCGGTCGCGGCCTCCATCCCGATCTGGCTCGCGAACCAGGACGCGACGACGTAGCCGAGAGCGGCCGCGGTGACGACGAGCAGCCAGCCCCACACGGCATCCAGGTCGCCGACGAACAGGGCGCGCAGCAGCGGGACGAGCAGGAGGAACGCGATGCCCTGGAGCAACGCGGCGACCACGACGAAGCCCAGCTCGGCGATCACGAGGCGCCGGGCCTGGGGCGAGCAGTAGTGCAGCAGTCGACGGATCATGCGCCGGCTCCTTCCGGGAGAGTGCGGGCATGGTTGGCCTGGTAGTCGGCCCACATCGTGGCGAACCTCCCGCCGCCGGCGACGAGCTCGGCGTGCGTGCCGCGTTCGACGATGCGGCCGCCGTCGAGGACCAGGATCTGGTCGGCGCCGACGACGGTGTGCAGGCGGTGCGCGATGACGAGCACGGTGCGGTCGGCCGCGAGCGTGCTGAGGGCCTGCTGGATGGCCGCCTCGGAGTCGGGGTCGGCGAACGCCGTCGCCTCGTCGAGCACGAGGATCAGCGCATCGGCGAGCAGCGCCCGGGCGATCGTGACGCGCTGGGCCTCGCCGCCGGAGAGGTTCGCGTCCTCGCCGACGACGGCGTCGTAGCCGCGCGCGAAGCGCAGGATGCGCTCGTGGATCTGCGCCGCGCGGGCGGCGGCCTCGACCTCGGCGTCGGAGGCGGCCGGGCGGGTGAGCCGGATGTTGTCGCGCAGGCTCGCGCGCAGCAGCTGCACGTCCTGGAACACGAAGCCGACCTGCCGGTAGAGCTCGCCGGACGCGACCCGGCGCACGTCGGCGCCGCCGATCCCGACCGTGCCCGCATCCGCGTCGTAGAACCGGGGAACGAGCTTCGCGAGCGTCGACTTGCCCGAGCCGGAGGCTCCGACCAGGGCCGTCACGGTTCCCGGGGCGCACGCGGCGGCGATCTCGTGGAGCACGCGGTGCTCGCCGTCGTAGCTGAACGCCACGTCGTCGAAGCGGACGTCGCGGCCCTCCGGCGTCTGCGGCACGTCGGGCCGGGTCACCGGCGGCAGGGCGAAGAACGCGGTCAGGGACTGCTGCGCCTTCATCGCATTGCGCAGGAACTGGCCCGACGCCCCGAGCTTCATGAGCGGCGCGGTGAGCCCGAGCCCGAGGAGCAGGCCGGGGAGCACGTCGACCGGCGCGGCGCCGCCGTTCGCGACGAGCCAGACGGCGGCGGTCAGCAGCCAGGCCAGCACGACGATCGGCGAGGCGATCAGCTCGACGATGGTGAACACGACGGCGGTCTCGCGCGTCCACTCGCCGACGAAGCGCACGTACTCGCCGGTCGCATCGCGATAGCGGCGGTGGCTGCGCCCCACCTGCCCGAATCGCTTGACCACCGCGATGCCCTGCACGAACTCGACGGTGGCGCCGGACAGCGCCTGCGTCGCCGCGTCGTACTGCTGGTACTTCTCCCCCGCGCCCCGCATCATCAGCGGGTAGACGAGCATCACGAGAACGAGCGGCAGGAGGGTGGCGAGCGCCATCCGCCACTCCACGACGAACAGGTAGACCAGGCTGATCACCGGCACGGTGATCGCGGTGAGGACGTCCTGGATCGAGTGCGCGACCAGCTGGTGCAGCGCGACGACGTCGTTCTCGACGAGCTTGCGCACCGACCCCGAGCTGCGCCGGTCGAACCAGCCGAGCGGCAGCCGCTGCAGGTGCCGGATGATCCGCTGCCGCAGAGACCGCTGCAGCTCGCCGTCGGCGAAGTGGCTGACCATGCCGGAGAGGAACGCCGAGCCGAAGCTCACGACCAGCGCCACGACCGCGACGATCACGATCGTCCAGACCCGTCCGGCGTCGACGGGCGCGCCGTCGAGGGTCGGCAGCAGCGTGCGCGCGAGCTCGACGATCGCGATGAACGGGATCACGCTGCTCGCGGCGCCGAGGACGGCCAGCGCGATGATCCCCGCGAGACTGCCCCGCACCGGGGCGAAGAACGACTCCTCCGCCGCCGGCGTCTGCGGCGTCTCGCCTCGTCCGTGCTCCATCGGCGCTCCTCACCTCGTAATTGAGAACGATTATCACACACTAGGATGAACAGTGTTCTAATCGCACCCGAGAGCATATAGGTAAGGCAAGCCTTGCCTCAAACTCTCCCGTACATTCAGCGCCCGCGAGCCGGGCCGGAGGAGCCACCGTGGCCGCGACGGATCCCGCCCCGTTCCATGTGGGGCTCACCCCCGAGCGCGTCGTCGACGCGGCGGTGGAGCTGACCCGCGAGACGCATCTGATGAGCTGGTCGATCCGCGATCTGGCCGCCCGGCTCGGGATCGCGGCGTCGGGGATCTACCACCACGTCGGCGGCAAGGACCTGCTGTGCCGCGCGGTGGTCGAGCGGATGCTCGAACGGATCGCGCTGCCCGATCCGCGGCTGCCGTGGCAGGAGTGGTTCCGCGTCCTGCTGTACTCCGCGGGACCGACGGCCTCCGAGTATCCCGGCACGGCGAAATGGATGCTGATGCACGGGCCCACGCTGCCCGCGGTGCTGCCCGTGCTCGAGGCCGGCATGTCCAGGCTCGGCGATGCGGGCTTCGGCGAGCGCGCGGCGTTCGCGTACGCGGCGCTGCTCAACAACGCGATGCTCAGCGTCTCGATGGGCGACGACCGGCTCCAGCACGAGGAGGACGGGCCGCGCGACCACGCGACGATGATGGCCGAGTTCCGCCAGATGGCGACCGCATCCGATCACGTGCGGGCGATGGGCCAGGAGTTCATCGGTCGCTTCGCCCAGGGCGGGCAGGCCGCCGCGCGCATGCGCTGGGAGTACTACCGCTTCGTGGTCGACACCACCATCGCCGGACTCGACGCCACCCTCTCGGCGTCCGGAGCCGTCACACGGCCGGGCGCGGATCGACGATGAGGCAGGTGCTCGACGCGGTCGCGAGGACGCGGCCCTCCTCGTCGCGGATGTCGGCGTCGGCGAACGCGACGCCCCGCCCGCGGCGGGTGACCCATCCGTGCGCGGTGACGCGACCGGTGTCGGCGGTGATCGGGCGCAGGAAGGAGACCTTGATCTCCAGGCTCGTGTAGCCGACGCCGGCGGGCAGGGTCGTGTGCACGGCGCACCCGCACGCCGAGTCGAGGACCGTCGCGAAGAACCCGCCGTGCACCGACCCGATCGGGTTGTAGTGCGACTCGTCGGGCACCGCCGTCATCACGACGTCGCCGTCGTCCACGGCGACGATCTCGAGGCCGATGTGGCTGCTGATCGGCGGCGGCGGCGCGTCTCCCGCGGCGAGCGCACGCAGCTGCTCGATGCCGGATCGGGCGAACAGCGCCCGCTTGTCCGTGCCGGGGACCTGGTAGCGGATGGTGCGCGATCGCTCTCCGGCGTCGCGTTCGAACGTGGTGTCACGCATGCCGCGTCCTCCCCGTCTGTCGTGGGCGGCGTCGCCCAGCTGGTGGCTCCGCCGAGCCTATCGGGGCTAAGTTGGTTTTAGCAACCCAGATGGACGCACGTCCGCGGGTCGACGTCATCGGGCGTCACAGAGGCACTGGCGGGCGCCGGAGGGGAACGATCGGCGCCCCGCCGCGGTTGGAGGAAGACATGACGCAGACGACGAACCAGCCCGCGCCCGCGCGGACCCTGCTCGACGGCGCCGATCCGGCGCCCCTGTTCACTCCGTTCACGCTGTCGGGCGTGGAGCTGTCGAACAGGTTCGTGATGGCGCCGATGACGCGCGCCTTCTCCCCCGGCGGCGTCCCGGGCGCGGACGTGGCCGACTACTATCGTCGCCGGGCCGCTCACCTGGGCCTGATCGTGACCGAGGGGACCTACGTCGACCATCCCTCCGCGGGGAGCAGCGACCGGGTGCCGCGGTTCTACGGCGAGGATGCCGCGGCCGGCTGGAAGGCCGTCGTGGACGCCGTGCACGACGAGGGCGGTCGGATCCTCCCCCAGCTGTGGCACGTGGGCCTCGCACGCCGCGAGGGCACGGGCCCCCGACCCGACGCACCGGTGCTCGGTCCCTCCGGCGTCGGCTTCGACGGCGCACCCCGCGGGATCGCCGCGTCCGTCGCCGACATCGACGCGGTCATCGCCTCGTTCGCCCGGGCCGCGGCGACCGCGAAGGAGATCGGGTTCGACGGCGTCGAGCTGCACGGGGCGCACGGATACCTGCTGGACGCGTTCCTGTGGTCGCGCACCAACCGGCGCACCGATCCGTACGGCGGCACGCCGGCATCCCGCGCCCGCCTGAGCACGGAGGTGGTCACGGCGGTGCGAGACGTCGTCGGCCCGGGCTTTCCCGTGGTGTTCCGCTACTCGCAGTGGAAGGGATCCGACTTCGACGCCCGCATCGCGAGCACGCCGCACGAGCTGGACACGATCCTCGCGCCGCTCGCCGACGCGGGGGTCAGCGGCTTCCACGTCTCCACCCGCCGCTACTGGCTCCCCGCCTTCGACGGCGACGAGCGTACGCTGGCCGGTTGGACCAAGGCCCTCACCGGCCTTCCGACCATCGCCCTGGGCTCGATCGGCGTCGCGTCGCCGTTCCGCGAGGACGACGCCGTGACTCCGTCGCTGAGCCTGGCGCGCCTGCTCGAGCTGTTCGAGCGGGGAGAGTTCGACCTCGTCGGCCTCGGACGGGCGGTGCTCTCGGATGCCGAATGGACCCGCAAGCTCGCTGACGGCCGGCTCGACGAGATCCGCCTCTACGACAAGGCCCACGAGGCCGAGCTGGTCTGAGATGCCTCGCCCGTCGCCGACCCTCGCCCAGGCGCTCGAGAACCCGTGCGCGATCGTCCGCAGCCTCGGCGTCCTGACCGACACGTGGAGTTTTCTGCTGGTGCGCGAGGCCCTGCTGGGAGCGCGGACGTTCGCGCAGTTCCGCGATGCGCTCGGCATCGCCTCCGACGTCCTGTCCGCGCGGCTGGCGTCGCTCGTCGCGCACGGCGTGATGGCGAAGACCCCCTACCGGGAGCCGGGTCAGCGCACCCGCGACGCGTACGAGCTCACCCCCGCGGGGGAAGAGCTCAAGACGGTGCTGGTGGCGATGCAGCAGTGGGGGCACGCCCACGTTCCGCAAGACCCCGAGCTGCGCGTGGTTCCCGTCACCGCCGACCGCCAGGTGCGCGTGCACGCCGAGCTCGTCGACGCGGACGGGCGCGCGGTCGCGCCCGAGGACGTGCGGTTCGTGCGCGTTCCCCGGGCTACTCCACGAGCTCGGACAGCTCCAGCCACCGCTCTTCGAGACCGGCCGCCTCGTCCTCCAGCGCCGTGATCTTCGCCATCTCCGCGCCGAGCAGCTCGTAGTCGGACTGGTCCAGATCGGCGAGCCTCGCGCGGGCATCCGCTGCCTGCTGCTGCAGCTTCTCGATGCGGCGCTCCAGGGAGGCGAGCTCCTTCTCCGCAGCACGCTGCTCGGCGCCGGAAAGCGTGGAAGACGGCTTCTGATCAGCAGCCTTCACCGATGACGACGGCGCAGCACCCGACGCCGCCCGCAGCCTCAGGTACTCGTCCACCCCGCCCGGCAGGTGCCGCAGCCGCCCGTCCAGCACCGCGTACTGCTGATCGGTCACCCGCTCCATGAAATACCGGTCGTGCGAGACCACCAGCAGCGTCCCCGCCCACGAGTCCAGCAGATCCTCGATCGCCGCCAGCATGTCGGTGTCGAGGTCGTTCGTCGGCTCGTCGAGGATGAGCACGTTGGGCTGGTCGAGCAGGATGAGCAGCAGCTGCAGGCGCCGCTTCTGCCCGCCCGAGAGGTCCTTGACGGGCGTCGACAGCTGCGCCGACGAGAAGCCCATGCGCTCCAGCAGCTGACCGGGCGTCAGCTCCTGCGCCTTCGACCCGCTCCCGAACGTGTAGGTCGTGCGCAGCCGTGAGATCACGACCCGCACGGGGTCGTCGAGGTGCGGCGTGAGCTCGTCCATCCGCTGCGTGAGCGTCGCGACCTTGACCGTCTTGCCGCGCTTGACGCGTCCGGCGGTGGGCTCGACGGTGCCCGCCACGAGCCCCAGCAGCGTCGACTTGCCGGCGCCGTTGACGCCGAGGATGCCGGTGCGCTCCCCCGGCGCGATGCGCCACTCGACGCCGCGCAGCACCTCGCGGTCGCCGTAGGAGACGCCGGCGTCCACGAGGTCGACGACGTCCTTGCCGAGGCGGGCGACGGCGAGCGACCGCAGCTCGGTCGCGTTGCGGATCTCGGGCACGTCGGCGATGAGCGCGTTCGCCGCGTCGATGCGGAAGCGCGGCTTCGACGTGCGCGCGGGCGCCCCGCGGCGCAGCCAGGCGAGCTCCTTGCGCGCGAGGTTCTGCCGCCGCGCCTCGATCGCGGCGGCCTGCCGGTCGCGCTCGACGCGCTGCAGGATGTAGGCGGCGTAGCCGCCCTCGAACGGCTCGACGATGCGGTCGTGCACCTCCCACGTGCGCGTGCACACCTCGTCGAGGAACCAACGGTCGTGCGTCACGACGAGCAGCGCCCCCGCGTTCGCGGGCCAGCGGCGCTTCAGATGCTGCGCGAGCCACGAGATCGCCTCGACGTCGAGGTGGTTCGTCGGCTCGTCGAGGGCGAGCACGTCCCAGTCGCCCGCGAGCAGGCGCGCGAGCGCGACGCGGCGACGCTGACCGCCCGAGAGCGAGCCGATCGCGGCATCCCAGTCGAGGTCGGCCACGAGACCGGCGAGCACGTCGCGCACCCCGGCATCCCCCGCCCACTCGTGCTCCGGGCGGTCGCCGACGACGGCGTGCCCGACGGTGTCGTCGTCGGCGAGCACGTCGGCCTGGTCGAGCATGCCGACGCGCACGCCGCCGCGCACAGTCACGCGGCCCGCGTCGGGCTCCTGCCGCCCCGCGAGCATCGAGAGCAGGCTCGACTTGCCGTCGCCGTTGCGGCCGACGATGCCGATGCGATCGCCCTCGTCGACGCCGAGCGAGACGCCGTCGAAGACGACCTTGGTGGGGAATTCGAGGTGCAGGGCTTCGGCCCCGAGAAGATGCGCCATGTCCCTCCCAGGGTAGCCGTCGCGCGGGCGCCAGCCTCTCCCTCGCGGATGTCGGGGGCGTGCGGCAGGATCGGATCGTGACCGAACCGGAGATCCTCGTCGTAGCGGATGCCGCCGCGTGGCGCGCATGGCTCGACGAGCACGAGCACGAGCCCGACGGCGTGTGGCTGCTGCTCGCGAAGAAGGGCGTCACGGAGCCGACCTCGCTCTCGTACGCGCAGGCCCTCGACGAGGCGCTGTGCAGCGGCTGGATCGACGGCCAGAGCAAGAGCATCGACGAGCGGACCTACCGCCAGCGGTTCACGCCGCGGCGCGCCCGCAGCATGTGGTCGGCGCGCAACGTCGGGCACATCGCCCGCCTCGCCGAGGAGGGCCGGCTGCGGCCGCGCGGGCTCGCCGAGGTCGAGCGCGCCCGCGGCGACGGGCGGTGGGACCGCGCCTACGCGGGCTCCGCGACGATCGAGACGCCGGCCGACCTGCGCGCGGCGCTCGACGCGCATCCGCCCGCCGCCGAGGTGTTCGCCGGCCTCAACGCGCAGGGCCGCTACGCCGTGCTGCACCGCGTCGTCACCGCCGCGACCGACAAGACCCGCGCGGCGCGCATCGCGCGTCTCGTCGCGGCGCTGCAGCGCGGCGAGGCGCCGTAGGGCCGCGCGGCCCGCGCGGCCCGGGATCTCTCCCGCGCGGGCTCAGTCGCTCACCAGCACCGTGTCTCTCACCAGCACCGTGACCTCGACGCCCCATCCGAGCGGGATCGACTGCTCGCGCCGCCATCCGGCATCCGCCGCGAGCGCCGCGAGCGCATCGCTCGTGCGGAACGGCGCGCCGGTCATCGCGTAGACGACCGCACCGTGCGCGTCGGCGTCGGCGCTCAGCGCGTCGGGCCTGCTCGACTCGATCACGAGGGCCCGGCGCGTGCACGCGGCGACCTCGCCGAGCAGCGCCACGGCCTCGGCGTCGGTGCGGTGCGCGAGGGCGAGGGCGAGCACGGCGACGTCGGCGGGCGCGGCTCCCCACGACAGGCCGCCGGGCCGCTCGACCTCGTCGCGCAGCGCCTCCCTCACGCGCCCGTGCTCGTGCACGGCGATCGCGATGCCGGAGCGGCCGGCGTCCTCCAGCGCGCCGACGACCGCGGGCGCTCCCGGGCCCGCGACGAGCACGCTCGAGACCCGTTCCCACATCTCGTGCGCCGCGAGCCCGTCGAGCAGGTAGGCGAGGCGGCCCGCGTTCTCGACGAGCTCGTCGACGTGCGCGCCGCGGGCGCGCGCCTGCTCGGCGAGGGTCTCCCCGTGCGCGCTCCGCCACGGCGACACGCCGGCGCGGGCCGCGGGCGCCAGCTCGGCGAGGGCGAGCACGGCGTCGGCCTCGAGCCCGTCGAACTCCTCGCGGTGGTGCTCGTCGAGCAGCTCGTCGCCCATCCTGCCGAGCCGGAGATCGTCGCCGTCGACCGCGACGATCTCCGACGAGACGAGCACCGGCAGCAGCGCGGCCAGGGCGCCCTCGCCGACGCCGAGCCGCGCCGCGAGCGCGTCCCGCGCGACCGCGCCGTCGGCGAGAGCGTCGATCATGCCGAGCTGCACGGCGGCGCGGGTCACGAGCCACGGCACGGGAGACGCCGGCGGCTGCAGGGGCGGCGGCGCGTCGTCGGCGACGACGGCCTCGCCCTCCTGCGTGACGTCGACGTGCCAGTAGCCCGTGATGTTGAGCCGGTCCTTGGCGAGTCCGCGCTCGCGCTGCAGGTAGCGGCGCACCGGAAGGAGGGCACGGCTCTCGGCGGCCGCCCAGACGTAGCCGCTCCCCTCCTCCGGCAGCGGCAGTGCGCGCACGGCGGCCTCGACCGCCGCCGCGTCGCCCGCGGCGGCGACGTGCCACGCGACCGTGTCGCCGTCGCGCAGCGTCAGCTGCTGCGCCCCGCTCTCGTCCTCGACGAGCAGCACGACGTGCGCGGGCGCGTCGACGGGGCGCTCGTCGAGGAAGCGGCCGACCGCGGGCAGGCCCGTCTCGTCGGCGATGAGCACGATCCAGTCGATGTCGCCCGGCAGACGCACCGACGACTTCGGGCCCACGAACGCGAGCGCGTCGCCGACCGCGGCGGCCTGCGCCCAGGATGCCGCGGGGCCGTCGCCGTGCAGCACGAAGTCGAGTGCGATCTCGCCGGCGTCCGCATCGATCCAGCGGGGGGTGTAGTCGCGCGTGACGCGGTTGTCGGTCGAGGTCCACTCGATGCCGTGCGGAAGCTGCAGCGGCAGCGCCGCCTCCAGGTCGCCGTCGTTCGCGAAGACGAGCTTCACGTGGTCGTCGAAGCCCGGCGCGGCGAACGCGCGGTGCGGATGGCCGTCGACGACCGTGTCGCCCAGCGCCTCGCCGCCCACGACGATGCGCCGCATGCGGGGAGTGACCTCCTCGATGCGGCGCACCGTGACGCGGCGCACGACCAGCGGATGCGAGGTGAATGCGCGCGGTGCCATGTCAGCCGAACAGCTCCTCGATGATGTCGAGCAGCGCGAGCGCCTCGTCGTAGTCGCCGCGGGCCACCCAGTAGGGCAGCACGTGGGCGTCGCCGCTCTGGAACGACGGCAGCGCGGCGAGCACGGGGTTCTGCGAGAGCGCGTCGATGTCGCCGATGTCGGTGTTGAAGCCGGTGATGAACACCGACGGCTGCGTGACGACCTGGCCGACCTGCTCCGTGGACAGCTCGAACGAGTCCCCGCCGGGGGTGTACGGCTCGTAGTCGCCCGTCGCCCACAGGGGTGCGGCCTCGATCCCGACCGAGGCGAAGACGACCGGCAGGCCCATGTCCTCGCGGGCGACGAAGACGCGGCCGTCGGGCAGGATCGACAGGAACGCCGACGGCGCGGGCGGCGGCGTGATCGCCGCGGCGACCTCGTCGACGCGCTTCTCGTAGGCGGCGAGCGCCTCGTCGTAGACCTCGCCCTTGCCGAAGACGTCGCCCGCGAGGAACGAGAACTGCTCCTGCCACGTGGCCTTGGTGCCGCTGACGATGACCGTGGGCGCGATGTCGCCCAGGTCGTCGTACGCCTGCGTCGCGAGCATGAGCGGGAAGCCGACCCCGCCCCCGACGATGAGATCGGGCTCGAGCGCGAGGATCGCCTCGAGGTCGAAGCCGTCGCCGCTCCACGAGATGAACTCGGTGCCCTGCGCCTCGGCGTCGTCGGCCCAGAAGTCGGAGAACGACGCCTCGTAGTCGAAGTCCTCCTGCGTGAGGCCGACGACCGGCACGTCGAGGTCGAAGAGGTAGCCGGCGAGCGCGAAGTTCAGCAGCACGACGCGCTGCGGGTCCGCGGGGATCGTGACCTCGCCCTGGTCGGTCGTGACGACGCGCGTCGTGGCCTCGGCGGCGGCGCTCTCCGACGACGACGCGGCGGGCGCGTCGGTGCGCGGCGTCGTCTCGCCGGCGCACGACGCCAGCGCGAGGACGGCGGCGAGCGGAAGGACCGCGAGGGCGCGGGTGAATCTGGACATGAGGACCTCGTTGATCGGAGTGCTGCGGATCGGGCGCCCCCGAGCGCGACGGACGGAGCAGGGCGACCGCCGCGCAAAGGGGGGTAAGGTGAGGCTATTCTCACCACACCGCCGGATCGCCACGGAGGCGACATCGACGGCGACAGACGCGACATGCCTCGGAGGGAGACAACGTGCGCGCCACGGCACTCGGAAGCACCGTTCCCGCGAACTCGATCCGCTTCCTCGGCCACGACACCCACGAGCACGACGTGCCGCATCTCGTCTACGTCGTCACGGGCGTGGCGATCCTCACCGTTGACGGCATCGACATCCCCCTGCGCGCCCACGAGGCCGCCTGGCTGCAGCCGCACGTGCCGCACGCCGTGCGCATCCGCGACGGCGGCATGGTGCTGGGCCCCATGCTCGAGGACCATGTCACGCCCCCGTCGCCCGTGCGGGCGCTGGGCGTCGTGCCGGCCCTCGTCGACGTCATGACGACGGCGCTCGTCGCCGCCCCAGAGACCGCGGCGCAGGTCGTCCCCTTCCGCCGTGCGCTGGGCGAGGTGCTGCGGAGCGTGTCGCGCCCGTACTTCTCGGTCGTCTTCCCCGAGCACCCGGCGGCGCGCCGGCTGGCGAGGGATGCCGTGCGTCTGCCGCTCCCGCTCGACGAGCTCGCCGCCCGTCACCGGATGAGCACGCGGCAGGTGCAGCGCATCTTCCTCGCCGAGACGGAGCTGCCGTTCTCGCGCTGGCGCGTGCGCGCCCGTCTGAACGCGGCGGTCGCGCACATCCTCGGCGGCGGGGAGCTGTCGACGGCCGCCCGGATGTCGGGCTTCACGACGCGCACGGGACTGCTCAAGGCGCTCAGCCGCGAGACCGGCCTGCCCGCCGACGCGCTCAGCCGCGACGCGCGAACGGCGCTCGCACGGGGATGAGCGCGAGGCCGGATGCAGCGGTCGCGGCCCGCGACTGCTGTTAGCGTGTCGGCGTTCAGAGGAGCGCACATGACCGCACAGACGATCCCCGCGACCGTCGCCGCGCCGCCGCGGCGGCATCGCTCGCGACGCCGCTGGATCGGCATCCTGCTGTCGGCGGCACTGCTCGCCGCGCTCGTGCTGCTGAGCATCGCGATCGGCTCGGCGATGCTGCCGCTCGACGTCGTCTGGCGCGCCTTCGCCGATCCCGACGGCTCCGCGACGCAGGTCACGGTCACCGAGGCGCGGCTCGGGCGCACCGTGCTGGGCGTGCTCGTGGGCGTCGCGCTCGGCGTCTCGGGCGCCCTCATCCAGGCGCTCACCCGCAATCCCCTCGCCGACCCCGGCATCCTCGGCGTCAACGCCGGCGCGGGATTCGCGATCGCGCTGGCGGTCGCGTTCCTGGGCGTCACGAGCATCCACGAGTACCTGCCGTTCGCGTTCGCCGGGGCGATCGCGGCCTCCGCGATCGTCTACCTCGCCGCCGGCACGGGTCGCGGATCGGGCTCCCCCGTGCGCCTCACCCTCGTCGGCGTCGCCTTCGCCGCCGTGCTCACGGGGTTCTCGCACACGCTCGCGCTGATCGACGTCGACACCTTCAACCGCATGCGGTTCTGGGGCGCGGGCACGATCACCGACCGTCCCGCCGGCACGATCGAGGCGATCCTGCCGGCGATCGTGCTGGGCGCGGTCGTGGCCGCGTTCTGCGTGCGTCCGCTCAACGCGATCGCGCTCGGCGACGACGCCGCCCGTGCCGTCGGGCTGCGGGTGGGCCTCGCGCGCGCGGGCGTCGTGGTCGCCGTCACGCTCCTGTGCGGGGCCGCGACCGCCGCGGCCGGCCCGCTGCTGTTCGTGGGGCTCGTCGTGCCGCACGCCGTGCGCTGGATCACCGGTCCCGACTGGGTGTGGGTCACCGCGTACTCCGCCGTGCTCGCCCCCGTGCTCGTGCTGGCGTCCGACATCCTCGCGCGGCTCGTCGTCTTCCCCGCCGAGCTGCAGGTCGGCGTGGTCCTGCCGCTGCTCGGGGCGCCGGTGCTCATCGCCCTCGTGCGCGGCCGACGGGCGCGGGCGCTGTGAGCGCCGCGATCGTCCTGCGCGCCGGCGGCCTGTCGGTGCGCACGACCGCCCGCTCGCTGCTCGTGTGGGCGGCCCTGCTCGTGGTCGCGCTCGTGCTCGCGGTGTGGTCGATGACGCTCGGCAGCTACGACGTCGGCGGCGACGACGTCGTAGCGGCGCTGCTCGGGCGGGCCGAGGGGCCTGTGCGCAAGGTCGTCGTCGAGTGGCGCGCGCCGCGCGTGGCCGCCGCGCTGCTGTTCGGCGCCGCGCTGGGCATCTCGGGAGGCGTCTTCCAGTCGCTCACGCGGAACCCGCTGGGCAGCCCCGATGTCATCGGCTTCAGCACCGGCTCGTACACGGGGGTCGTCGTCGCGATGCTCCTCGGCGCGACGAGCTACCTCGGATACACGACCGGCGCGCTCATCGGCGGCATCCTCACGGCGCTCACGGTCTACCTGCTCGCCTACCGCCGGGGCGTGCAGGGGTTCCGGCTCATCATCGTGGGCATCGCGACGGGCGCCCTGCTCGGCTCGCTCAACACCTGGTTCAGCACGCGCGCCGACGTCGACCTGGCACTGCGCGCGGCCGTCTGGGGCGCGGGCTCGCTCGCCGCGGTGGACTGGGGGACGCTCGGGGTCGCGGCGCTCGCGATCCTCGCGGTGCTGCTGTGCGCGCCGGCCGCGCAGCGGCGGATGCGCCGCCTGGAGCTCGGCGACGACGCCGCGGCGATGCTCGGCATCCCGCTGGAGCGCACGCGGGCCGCCCTCATGGTGCTCGGCGTCGCCGCGACGGCGGCGGTCACCGCCGCGGCGGGGCCGATCGCCTTCGTCGCGCTCGCGGCCCCGCAGGTCGCGCAGCGGCTCACGGGACGCGGCGCCTCGAGCGACCTCGCCGGCGCGGCGCTGACCGGGTCGGTGCTGCTGCTCGGCGCCGACGTGATCGCCCAGCACGCGTTCGCCGGCGTGACCCTGCCGACCGGTGCCGTCACGATCTGCATCGGCGGCGTCTATCTGCTGGCGCTGCTCATCAGGGAGAGCCGGCGCCACACCCGAGGAGGACGAGGATGACACGGCTCGCGACCGAGGGGCTCCGCGCCGGCTACGGCACGCGCGGCGTCCTCGAGCATCTCGACGTGCGGATCCCCGACGGCGGCCTCACGGTGATCGTCGGGCCCAACGCGTGCGGCAAGTCGACGCTGCTGCGCGCCCTGTCGCGCCTGCTGCCGGCGACGGCCGGACGCGTGCTGCTCGACGGCGGCGACATCCGGCGCCTGTCGACGAAGGAGGTCGCCCGGCGGATGGGCCTGCTGCCGCAGAGCCCGCTCGCCCCCGACGGGATCTCGGTCGCCGACCTCGTGGGCCGGGGCCGCTATCCGCACCAGAGCGTGCTGTCGAGCTGGTCGGCCGACGACGAGCGCGCCGTGACCGCGGCGATGGCCGCGACGGGCGTGTCGGAGCTCGCGGACCGGCACGTCGACGAGCTCTCCGGCGGACAGCGGCAGCGCGTGTGGATCGCGATGGCGCTCGCGCAGGAGACGCCGATCCTCCTGCTCGACGAGCCGACGACGTTCCTCGACATCGGGCATCAGATCGAGGTGCTCGAGCTCGTCTCGCGCCTGCGCGCGGAGGGGCGCACGATCGTCGCGGTGCTGCACGACATCAACCAGGCGGCGCGCTACGCGTCGCACCTCATCGCGATGAAGGACGGCGGGATCGTCGCGGAGGGATCTCCCTCCGACGTCGTCGACGCGGCGCTCCTGCTCGAGCTGTTCGGCCTGCGGGCGCGCGTCATCGCCGATCCCGACACGGGCGTGCCGGTCGTGCTGCCGGGGCGCGCGTGAGGACGACGCGAGCCGCTCTCAGGAGTCGCACTCGCAGATGCGGTTGAACGAGACGACCTGATCGCCCTCCTCGGGGCGCGCCCACGCCTCGGCCTCCGCGCGGTCCGCGAACGCGCGCGGCGCGAGCCGGCCGTTCGCCATCAGCACGCTGAACGAGATCTCGTCGCGCGGATCGGTCCACGGCAGCGGTGTCGCCGGGGTGCTCGCCATGTGCTCATGCTACGCCCGCGGCGCACGCAACGGGCGGCGGGCGCCACGGGCTCAGCCCGTGTGCGTGTGCATGCGCGCGCCCGACCCGTTGAAGATGCTGAGGACCTGCGCGGGCCGCCCGCCGGCGGCCGACATGGCGTGCGGCGTGCGCGTGTCGAACTCGGCCGCCTCTCCGCGGGTCAGCACGAGGTCCTGCTCCCCCAGCCGCAGGCGCAGCCGGCCCGCCAGCACGTACAGCCACTCGTACCCGTCGTGCACGCGCGGCGCGGGCGGGTCGGCCATCGGCAGGTAGGTGATCTTGTAGGTCTCCACCGGCGACCCCTCGGGGGCGAGCGGCGCGATGACCATGCCCTCACGGCGGATCACGGGCCGGCGCACCCGCGGGTCCTCGGGCGCCGGCGGCAGCAGGTCGTCGAGGCGGATGCCGAGCCGGCGGGTCAGCGGCAGGAGCAGCTCCAGGCTCGCCTGCCGCTTGCCCGACTCCAGCCGGGAGAGCGTGCTCGCCGACATCCCCGCGCTCGACGCCAGCTCGTCGAGCGTGAGGCCCCGGGCGCGCCGGGCCGTGCGCAGCCGGGGACCGATCTGCCCGAGCTCGTCCTGCACCCGGTCTTGCGGGGCGCGTTCTTCCGGCATCCGCGTCTCCTTGCCAATTCCGCAAACTCGTTTGCAACATCATCAGTATGCCGGTCAGGCTGGGCGCATGCACGCACACGACTCGCACGAACAGACCTGGGATGTCATCGTCGTCGGCGCCGGGCCCGCGGGCCTGTCGGCGGCGCTCATGCTCGGACGGGCGCGCCGCCGCACGCTCGTGGTCGACGCGGGCCGGCCGCGCAACCGGTTCGCGGCGCACATGCACGGCGTGCTGGGGCTCGAGGGCCTCTCGCCCGACGAGCTGCGCGCCCGCGGCCGCGACGAGGCCGCCGCCTACGGGGTCGCCTTCGCCGACGGCACCGTGACGCGCGTCGAGGACGCGGCACCCGGACTGCGCGTCGTGCTCGACGACGGCGCCGTGCTCACGGCGCGCACCGTCGTCGTCGCCACGGGACTCCGCGACGAGCTGCCCGAGGTCCCCGGCCTCGCCGAGCGCTGGGGCACGACGGTGCTGCACTGCCCGTACTGCCACGGCTGGGAGGTGCGGGACCGGCGCCTCGGCGTGCTGACCACGTCGCCGCTCGGCCTGCACCAGGCCGAGCTCGTGCGCCAGTGGAGCGACCGGGTGACGGTGTTCTCCGCCGGGCTCGGCCCGCTGGACGACGACCGCGAGCACGACCTGCGGGCGCGCGGCATCGCGCTGGAGCCCGAGCCCGTCGCCGAGATCGTCGGCGACGGCACCGGCATCGCGTTCGTGCGTCTCGCCGACGGACGCGAGGTCGCCGTCGACGCGATCTTCACCGCGGGCGCGCCGCGTCCCCTCGACGACGCCCTCGCCCCGCTGGCGCTGCGGCGCGCCGAGACGCCGTTCGGCGCCTTCCTCGCCGTCGACGAGATGGGAGGCACCAGCGACGAGCGCGTGTGGGCCGTGGGCAACGTCGCCGACCCGCGCGCGAACGTGCCGCTGTCGATCGGCGCGGGGTCGATGACCGGGGCGGCGGTCAACGCCGCGCTCGTGACCTGGGACACCGCCGCGGCGCGCGAGGCCGCGACCTGGCACCGCGTCGCCCCCGCCGACTACTGGGAGGAGCGCTACGCGGGCTCGGACCGCGTCTGGTCGGGCCGGGTCAACCGCGTGCTCGCCGACGTCGCCTCGTCCCTCACGCCCGGACGCGCCCTCGACCTCGGCTGCGGGGAGGGCGCCGACGTGATCTGGCTCGCGCAGCAGGGCTGGCAGGCGACGGGCATCGACATCTCGCCGACGGCGGTGCGCCGCGCGACCGCGGCCGCGGAGGCGGCGGGCGTCGCCGATCGCGCACGATTCCTGGCCGTCGACCTCGCGGCGCTGCCGGAGGGCGAGGACGACCTCGTCACCGCGAGCTTCCTGCACTCGCCCGTCGAGCTGCCGCGCGAGGAGATCCTGCGCCGCGCCGCCGCGCGCGTCGCACCCGGCGGCCACCTGCTCATCACCTCGCACGCCGCGCCACCGCCGTGGTCGGCGGCCGCGCACGCCGACGCGGACGGGCACGCGCACCGGTTCCCCACCACCGAAGAGGAGGTCGCGCAGCTCGGCCTCGACCCCGCGCACTGGCGGATCGTGACCGCCGAGACCCGCACGCGCGAGGCGGTCGGCCTCGACGGCCAGACCGCCGCGCTCGACGACACCGTCGTGCTCGCGCGCCGCCTCGCCTGACCGCGGCTGCCTGGACCGACCCAGAACACGCTTCAACCGCGGCAATGTGCGGGTGCTGGCGACACGCACCCGCACATCGCCGCGGTTCAACCCCGCCGACCGAGTGCCCGCGACCGGGGCGGGCTCCCCCACCACCCCGCTGATCGAGTGCTCACGGCGGAGCCGCGAGCGTATCGAGATCCTTCCCACGGGCCGTCACACGGGTTTCGATACGCCCGCTCCGCGGGCTACTCAACCAGCGGGGACGAGAGGCCCCGCGGCGGCGGCCCCGCCACCACCCGCTGATCGAGTGCTCGCCCAGAGGCAGGCGCCCACACCCGCTGATCGAGTGCTCGCGGCGGAGCCGCGAGTGTATCGAGATCCTTCCCACGGGCCGCTACACGGGTTTCGATACGCCCGCTCCGCGGGCTACTCAACCAGCGGGGACGAGAGGCCCCGCGGCAGCGGCCCCGCCACCACCCGCTGATCGAGTGCTCACCCAGAGGCAGGCGCCCACACCCGCTGATCGAGTGCTCGCGGCGGAGCCGCGAGTGTATCGAGATCCCTCCCACGGACCGCTGCGCGGGCTGCTCAACCAGCGGGGAGGGACGCCCCGCCCGCGAGCGGGGCTGCGAAGAACGCGTGCTCGTGTGCGGCCGACCGGCGGAAGGCCTCCCGCATGGTGCGGCGCGTCTGCTCGTCGGCATCCGCGGCCGCGCGCGTGACGATGTCGATCGCGCGACGCGTGGATGCGGCGAAGACCGGGTCGCCGTACGTGTCGAGCCACGACCCGTACGGATGGTCCGCGTGAGACAGCGCGCGCAGGCGCTCGCCGATGTCCTGGTAGAGCCAGTAGCACGGCAGCAGCGCGGCGATCAGCTCGGGGTAGCCACCCCGGAACGACGCGGCGCGCAGGTGGTCGAGGTAGGCGGTCGTGACATCGCTGGGCCGTGTCTCCGCGATGTCGGCGGCCGAGACCCAGCTCTCGTGCAGCTGCAGCTCGGCGGCGATCGCCGACTGCGCGCCCGTCGCCCAGAAGACCTGCTCCTCGGCCGTCGGGGCGAGCCTGCTCGCCTCCGCGAGGGCGCGCGAGTAGTCGCGCAGGTACAGCGCGTCCTGCGCGAGATACCAGGTGAACGCGGCCCGGTCGAGCGTGCCGTCGCCGAGCCCGCGCACGAACGGCAGCTCGTCGATGCCGGCGCGGATGCCGTCGATGTGCTCCCACCAGTCGCGCGCGACCTCCTCGGGCGACGGCCGCGTCGCCGTGCCGCCGCGCTCCCACAGGCCGGCGAAATGGCTGACCGGCCCGTACCCCGCGCCGACCTCGAGCGCCGCACCGTGGCGGATGCTCTCGGCGAGCCAGCGCTTCGACTCGGCGACGGCCTCGTGCCAGTCGCCCGAGGCCGCGTAGCGGGTCGCGACGGCCGACGAGAGCGAGCATCCGGTGCCGTGCGTGCTCGTCGTCTCGATGCGCACCCCGGCGAACTCGGCGACCCGGACGGCCTCGCCGGTCGCGTCGACGAGCGCGTCGGGCAGCGACGCGCCCGACAGGTGCCCGCCCTTCGCGAGCACGCGCACGCCCAGCCGCGCCGAGACGCGCGCGGCCTGCGCGACGAGATCCTCCCAGCCGGCCGCGACGGGCTCGCCTGCGAGGATCGCCAGCTCCGGCACGTTCGGCGTGACGAGATGGACCCGGGAGGCGAGATCGCGCAGCGCCTGCTCGGCGTCGGCGTCGAGCAGCCGGTCGCCGCTCGTGGCGACCATGACGGGATCGAGCACGACGACCGGGGGCGCGACGCGGTCGAGCCACGCCCGCACCGTCTCGATGACCTCCGTCGTGCCGAGCATCCCGATCTTCACGGCATCGATCTCGACGTCGTCGGAGACCGCCTGGAGCTGCTCGGCGAGGAACGGCACCGGCGGCACGTGCACCGAGCGCACCCCGCGCGTGTTCTGCGCGACGAGCGCCGTGACGACCGCCATGCCGTAGCCGCCGCTCGCCGCGATGCTCTTCAGGTCGGCGTGGATGCCGGCGCCGCCGGTCGGATCGGTGCCCGCGATGCTCAGCACCCGCGGAACGGGGCGGCGCGCGGTCATGCGGCGGCCTCCCATGCGGCGCGCAGCGCGCGGGCGGCGACGCCGGGATCCTCGGCCGCGCAGATCGCCGACACCACGGCGGCGCCCGCGGCGCCCGCGCGGCGCAGGGCGGGAACGTCGTCGGCCTTCACCCCGCCGATCGCGACGGCGGGCAGGATGCTGGCCGCCGCGAGCCGCGCGAAACCGTCATGGCCCAGTGCGGGCGGCGCGTCCTTCTTGGTGGGCGTGGCGTGCACGGCGCCGACGCCGACGTAGTCGACCCGCGCGCGGCTGGCGGCCGCGCCGCGCAGCTGGTCCTCGGTCGCGGCGCTCAGGCCCAGCACGGCATCGGCGCCGATCAGCGCGCGCACCGCGTCGACCGGCAGGTCCGACTGCCCGACGTGCACGCCCGCGACACGGGCGCCCGCGGCGCGCGCCGCGAGGAAGACGTCGACGCGGTCGTTCACGAGCAGCGAGACGTGCGGGGGCGTCACGGCGGCCACGCGCAGCACCGTGTCGAGGAAGACGCGCGCCGGCGCGTCCTTCTCCCTGATCTGCACCGCCGTGACGCCGTTCGACGCGGCGGCCGCGACGAGATCGGCGAGGTCGTGGCCGGCGGCATCGGCGAGCCCCGCGTCGGTCACCAGGTAGAGCGAGAGGTCGACGGTCATGACAGCGCCGCCCGTGCACGCAGGGTGTCGGCGTCGAGCGCGTGGAGCGCGTCGAGGAACGCGGGTGCGAACGTGCCCGGGGCGGGGAAGCGCTCCCCGGCCACCTCGGCGGCGACCGTGTAGACCGCGATCGCGGCGACGGTGGTCGCGAAGCGGTCGTCGTCGAGGCCCGCGAACGCGGCGATGACGGCGCCCAGCGCGCAGCCGCCGCCCGTCACGAGCGTCAGCAGCCGCGTGCCGTTCGCGATGCGGACCGTGCGCTCCCCGTCGGTCACGAGGTCGACGGGCCCCGAGACGGCGACGACACCGCCCGTGCGCGCGGCCAGCTCTCGGGCGACCGGCTCGGCGCTGTCGACGTCGTCGGTGGCGTCGACGCCGCGGCCGCCGGCGCCCGTGCCCGCGACGGCGAGGATCTCCGACGCGTTGCCGCGGATGACGGCGGGCCGCAGGTCGCGCAGCGCATGGCCGAGGGGCGTGCGCACGGGCAGCGCCCCCACAGCGACGGGATCGAGCACCCAGGGCGTGCCCGCCTCGTTCGCGGCGACGACGGCCTCGCGCATGGCCTCGCGCTGCTCGGCCGTGGGCGTGCCGAGGTTCACGAGCAGCCCCGAGGCGACGCGCGCGAACGGGCCCGCCTCCTCGGGGATGTCGACCATGGCGGCCGAGGCGCCGAGGGCCAGGAGCGCGTTGGCCGTGACGTTCACGACGACGCTGTTGGTGATGCACTGCACGAGCGGCTGGCTCTCGCGCAGCCGGTCGAGCGCGGAACAGGTGAATTCGAGCAGGTCTTCTGGCGTGCGCGTCATGCGCGACATCCCTTCGCTAGTACGAGCTAGATCAGGTTCGACGGGTGTGTTCTCAGCCCCGCGGGGCACCCCGTGTCACGGTATGTCTCTCACCCTACCCGGGCTCGCGCAGAGCCGGGCGGCGCGCGCGGCTCACCGCCGGCCGGCGCGGCTCCGCCTCGGCGCGCCGCTCAGCACCAGCACCCGCCGTTCGGCACCAGTCGCCCGCCGTTCAGTACCAGTAGCTGAGCCGCGGCGCCCGCGACCATCCGAAGACGCGGGCGAGCGCGTCGGCATCCGTCGTCTCGACGCGACCCGCGCGCGCGAGCGTCGCGAGCGACACGCCGCCGAGGTAGGCGGCCGACAGCTCGGCGACGCCCAGGCGGGCGGTGATCGCACCGGCGGGCGCGGCGCCCTCCCAGGCGGTGACGTGGCCCGTGCCGTCGGCGTCGGCGCGCAGCAGCCAGCGTCCCTCGGCGAGCCCCAGGGCGTCGGCGACCTCGAGCGCGACGAGTCCGGGCGCCCCGAAGCGGCGCGCCCGCAGGGCCGCCGGCACGTCGAGGATGCGCACGTAGTGGTGGTCGCGCACCGCGATCCTCGCGGCCCGCTGGTCGGCGATCATCCACCACAGCGGCTCGTCGGTCGACAGCTCGCCCGCCCGGACCGTGCCGATCAGGTCCATCGAGAGCAGGAAGCGCCAGAGGCCGGCGTACGCCTCGTCGGTCGCCGCCATCAGCAGGGCCACGTCGAGCGTCGACTCGGAGTAGTCGTGCTCGTTCTCGGTGACGCTGTAGAGCACGAGGCCGTCGACCTCTCCCGCGGGCGAGCGGTACTGCAGCACGCGCCGCTGATCGGCCTTCTCCGCGTCGGGCCGCGTGCCCAGGAAGCGGTCCCAGTGCCCTCCCGGCATGTCGACCTCGCCGGGCGACGTGCGGCGGATGCGCTCGTGCAGCGCCTCGACGAGCGTGCGCGCGTGCTCCCGCGACACGAAGTCGACGCGCCCCGGGGCGATCGGGCCGGTCCACGTCGCGCGACGCGACGCGATCGTCCACGACGTCGCGTGCGCCGCCGGGCCGAACCCGAACCGGCCGTAGATGCCCGACTCGCTCACGGTCAGGGTCGCGACCGGCAGGCCCAGCGATGCCGCGGTGCGCAGCTCGCCCGTCATGAGGCTGCGGAGCAGGCCGCGGCGGCGATGCGTGGGGGCGACCGTGACCGACGTGATCGCGCACGTGGGGACGGTGCCGCCGGGCACCGTCAGCTCCGCGGCCCACGATGCGAACGTGGCCGACGGCGTCTCGGGATGGGGCGCGTCCTCGTCGTACACGCCGAGCTTGCGGCGGTAGCCCAGGAGGTCGAAGAACGCCCGGTGCTGGGTCTCGTTGCGTTCGCCGTCGAGGAAGCCGCGCGACACGGCGTCGAGCCAGGCGGCGACCTGCGCGGCGTCGGCGTCGTCGACCCGGCGCAGGGCGAGCCCCTGGCCGGCGACGGCGGCGAGGGAGAGATCGTCGAGAGGGGCGTCGTGGTGGGAGCGGGCGAGATCGTTCATCGCGTCCCAGGCTACGCGGGGTGTCCGACATGGGGCGGTCTCAGGAAAATCAAATCCCGAATGACTGGTAAAAGTTTGCAGTTCTGTGAACAATAGAATGCAGGACTCATCGTCGAGTTCCACGACCCGCCACGGCGGACGCCACCGGCGACCGCGGGCGACCCCAACCGCAGGATCATCAAAGGAGATGACATGAGCACGGACAACCTCACCGTGAACACCGATGACGTCGACATGAGCGCCGACGAGCTCGACCCGGTCTCGGCCGCCACGCTCGCGGTCATGCAGCGCCACATGCAGGCGATGACCACCCGCGACCCCGACACCATCGCCGCCGACTACGCCGAGAACACCGTCGTGTCCACGACCCTCGCCGACGGACTCGTCATCGGCCGCCAGGGCGTGGCCGACTGGGTGCGCGACAACATCGACAGCTTCGAGGCGGCGCTGGCCTCGAGCGACGGCACGCCGCCCGCCCTGCGGCTGCTCATCACGAAGGGCGAGTACGGCCACCTCATCGTCGACCTCGGCGACGGCCGCCACGGCACCGAGACCTATCACGTGCGCGACAACGAGATCCTCTTCGAGTCGGCGACGTTCTTCCTCTGACCCGCACCGCCCGGTTCCGAGACGGTGGGGCATCCGGCCCACGGCCGGGTGCCCCACCGTCCGGAGACGGGCGTCACATCGTCATCCGGCGCGGCTGACGATGTGCGCGCCGTGCACCGGCCCGTGCACGTGCCGCGCGTCGTGACCCGCGGTGACCAGGCTCGCGGCGAGCGCCCGGGCGTCGCTCTCGCCGCCGGCGAGGAAGGCGAGCGTCGGCCCCGATCCCGAGACGATGCCCGCGAGGGCCCCGCGCTCCACGCCGTCCACGAGCACGGCGCCCAGATCGGGCCGCAGGCTGAGCGCCGCGGGCTGCAGGCCGTTGAACACCGCGGCCGCCAGGGCGCGCGGGTCGCCCGCGCGCAGCGCCTGCAGCACGGCGGTGTCGCCCGCCGCCGTCGAGCCGCACGCGGCGGCATCGTCGCCCTCGCGCAGGCGGTCGAACTCGCGATACACGGCCGGCGTCGACAGTCCCTGGGGGTGGGAGACCAGGGCCCAGTCGAAGCGGCCGCCCGTGAGGGCCGGCGTGAGCTCGTCGCCGCGCCCCACGCCCACGGCGGCGCCGCCGTGCAGCGCGAAGGGCACGTCGGCGCCCAGACGCGCCGCCAGCCGGTGCAGCCGCGGAGCGCCGAGACCCGCGTGCAGCAGGTCGTCGACCGCGACGAGGGCGGCCGCGGCATCCGCCGACCCCCCGCCCATGCCGCCCGCGACCGGGACGCGCTTGTGGATGTCGAGGTGCACCCCGCCGTTCCAGCCGGCCTCCTCGACCACGAGCCGGGCGGCCCGCACCGCGAGGTTCGTCTCGTCGACGGGCACGCCGGCCACGTCGATGTCGCCCGTGATGCGTGCGCTGAACCCGTCGGAGTGGCTCACGACGACGTCCTCGTACAGCGAGACGGCCAGGAAGACCGAGACGAGGTCGTGGTACCCGTCGTCCTTCCGCGGCCCCACGTCGAGCGAGACGTTGATCTTGCCCGGGGCGCGTGCGTGCACGCGATCGGCGAACGCGCGCGCGAGGCTCATGCCTGAGCCGACGTGGCCCAGAGGTCCACGTCGAGCCCGTCGGAGAGGGCGTCGATGCGCTCGAGCTCCTCGATCGTGAACGCGGGGCCGTCGAGCGCCGCGAGGTTCTCGTCGAGCTGCTCCGGGCGGGAGGCGCCGATGAGCGCCGACGTCACGACCGGCTCGCGCAGCACCCACTGGAGCGCGAGCTGCGCGAGCGACTGCCCGCGCTCGCGCGCGATCACGTCGAGACCGCGGAGGGTCGCGAGCCCGTGCTCGCTCAGCCGGTCGCCGCGCAGCGAGCCGCGCTGCTGCGCGCGCACGGCCGTGCCGTCGCCAAGGTACTTCGAGGTCAGCAGTCCCTGCGCGAGCGGCGTGAAGGCGATCGCCCCCATCCCCTCCTGCGCCAGCACGCCTGTGAGCCCGTCCTCGATCCAGCGGTTGAGGATCGAGTACGCGGGCTGGTGGATCACCAGCGGCGTGCCCAGGCTGCGGGCGATCGCCGCGGCCTCGGCGGTGCGCTCGGCGCTGTACGACGAGATGCCGACGTAGAGCGCCTTGCCCTGCCGCACGAGCGTGTCGAGCGCGCCGACCGTCTCCTCGAGCGGCGTGACGGCGTCGAAGCGATGCGAGTAGAAGACGTCGACGTAGTCGAGGCCCATCCGCGTCAGCGACTGGTCGGCGCTCGCGAGGAGGTACTTGCGCGCGCTCTGCTGGCCGTAGGGTCCGGGCCACATGTCCCAGCCGGCCTTCGACGAGATGATGAGCTCGTCGCGGTAGGGGGCGAAGTCCTCGCGCATCATGCGGCCGAAGTTCGTCTCGGCCGAGCCGTACGGCGGCCCGTAGTTGTTGGCGAGGTCGAAGTGCGTGATGCCCCGGTCGAACGCGTGCCGCAGCAGCGCACGCTGGTCGTCGAACGGGATGTTGTCGCCGAAGTTCCACCACAGGCCGAGCGAGATCGGCGGCAGGTACAGGCCGCTCGTGCCCACCTGGCGGTAGTCGGCGACGGTGTAGCGGTCTTCGGCGGCGGTGTACGGGCGGTGCAGGTCTCCGCCGCGCGCGGGGGGAAAGCGCGGCTCGTTGGGGCTCATGCGTTCAGGCTAGTCGGGCGGCGGCCTCAGGGCGCGAGCGCGATGCGGTGATAGTCGTCGACCGACAGGTTCTCGCCACGAGCGGTGGGGTCGACGCCGGCCCGCTCGAGGATCGCCGACGCGGATGCCGCCGACCCGCCGAGCACGCCCGACAGCGCCTGGCGGAGCATCTTGCGGCGCTGCTGGAACGCGGCGTCCACGATCTCGAACACGCGGCGCCGCTCCTCGTCGGAGCCTCGCGGCTCGGCATCCCGCTCGAAGGCGACGAGCACGCTGTCCACGTTGGGCACGGGCCAGAACACCTGCCGCGAGACGGTGCCGGCGAGGCGCCAGGGGCCGTACCACGCGGCCTTGACGCTCGGCGCGCCGTAGACCTTGGAGCCGGGCGGCGCCGCGAGGCGCTCCCCCACCTCGGCCTGCACCATGACGACGCCGCGCTCGAGGCCGGGGAAGGTCTGCATGAAGTGCAGCAGCACGGGGACGCTCACGTTGTAGGGAAGGTTGGCGACGAGCACGTTGGGGTCGCCCGGGAGCCGCGTGACGCCGAGGGCGTCGGCGTCGACGACGGTCAGCGCCCCGGCGGGCACGCCGTGCGCCTCGGCCGTCGCCGCGAGCCGGGCCGCGAGCCGATGGTCGATCTCGACCGCGGTCACGGCGGCGCCGGTCTCGAGGATCGCGAGGGTCAGCGAGCCGAGGCCCGGGCCGACCTCGACGACGCGATCGGATGCCGTGACGCGGCCGACGTGCACGATCTTGCGCACCGTGTTGGCGTCGACGACGAAGTTCTGGCCGAGCCTCTTGGTCGGCGTCACGTCGAGCTCGGCGGCGAGCGCGCGGATCTCGGCGGCGCCGAGCAGGGTCACGGGCATGGGCTTCAGCCTATATTTCCCAGCGCCGCCCTCAGCGCCTCGGCGTAGGCGGCCCCGATCGTGTCATGTCCCGCCTGCGACAGGTGCACGCCGTCGAGATAGGCGGCGCCGTGGGCCGACGCCCACCCCGCGACGGAGATCGCGTGCACGCCCAGCTCCTGCGCGGTGCGGACGACGAGGGCGTCCACGGCCCGGCGCCGCTGATGGTCCGCGCTCGATCGGCTCATCACGCCGTTCACGACGAGCTCCGCGTCGGGATACCGCGCGCGGAGCATCTCGACGAGCGCACGCTCCTCGTCGCCGATCACGCCGTCGGAGATCCCCTGGCTCGCGTCGTTGCCGCCGAGGGTCACGACCACGAGGCCGGGCGAGCCCTGCGGAAGGAGGAAGCCGTCGGTCCGCAGCGCCTGGGGCACGGACGATCCGAGCGCGGAGGACGACGCGCCGTATCCGCCGCCCCCGAAGGCGCGTTCGACGACGTGCGGGTATCCGGCCGCGCGCACGCCCTGCTCGACCCAGCTGTCCAGCTGGCACTGCGAGTCGCAGATGAGGATCGCGGTGCCCTCGTCGACGGGCTCGGCCGACCAGAGGCGGTCGTCGAAGGTGATGACCTGGCGGTTCTCGAACGTGTCGATCGACCCGCGCGCGGGGTCGGCCACGGAGTCCTGCGTGGGCCAGCCGTACCCCGCCGGGTCCTGCAGCCACGCGTCGAGGGCGCGGTGGGTGATCGTCGCCGCGCCGGTGCGGGGGCCCCACACGATCGCGCCGCCCTCGAACCGCTGCAGGAAGCCGTCCGCGTACGCGGTCTTCTCGCCCGTGGGGAGGCCCAGCGGGCCGTACTGGCCCGCGTACTCGTGGTAGCGGTCGCGGATCCCCCCGGCGGCGACGCCGACCACCTGCTGCGTCGCGAGATGCCAGTACAGCTCGCCGCCCTGGAACACCTGGCTGACGCCTCCCGGCACCTCGTGCTCCTCGCCGACGGGGAATCCCAGCCACGACCGTTCGCCGCCGCGATCGCTCCACGACGACAGCATCCCGCCGACGAGGGCGTGCGCTCCCGTCGCCGGCGACCAGAGGATCCTGCCCCGCTCGAAGTCCTGGGCGGTGCCGCCGGCGATCGTGTACTCGTTCTTGAGGGGGTAGCCGAGCGCGCCGTGCTCGCGGCCCGCCTGGCTCCATGCCGCCCAGACGTCGCCGAGCACCGCGTGCGCCTCGGTCGCGTCCGGCCGCTGGAACACGCCGCCGCCCGCGAACCGCTGCCATGCGCCGCCGTCCGGGAGCTCTCGCAGGCGCCGGTCGACGGCGGGCCCGAGCACGCCTCCCGCGCCGCCCATCGCCTCGTACTGCCGATGGACGGCCCCCTCCGGCACGATGCCAACGCCGATGGCCGGGGCCCAGGTGATCACGCCGTCCTGGAACCGGCGCGCGCACGCGCCGTTCGCGAAGCACAGTCCCCGCGCCAGCGGCGCCCCGAACTGCGGCTGGTTGCGGAGCCAGAGCTGATCGATCGGGCTCGACAGGGGCAGCGCCGCGGCGCGCGCGACGCGCTGCACCGCGGGAGCCGACGCCGGGATCGCGGCCGCGGCGTCCACGCCGGCCGGCAGCAGGCCTACGACGAGGAGCGCGGAGACGAGTGCCGCCGCGATCGATCCGGTCCGTCGCTTCACAGTGCTCACGACGCTACCCTGCGCGATGCCGCGAACGACCGGGCCGCGCCGTGAAATACGACGGCCGTGCGCGCTTCCCCCGGCGGAGGCGACGAGCACCGACCCGGCCACGCCCGACCGCTACGATGATCGCGGCACCGGTACTTGACACGAAGGGGAGCGTCGCATGACCGAGGAGAGCCAGACCGCACGATCGAAGAAGGTCGTGAAGGCCTCGACCGCCGCACCGGCGAAGGCGCCGGAATCGGAGGGGCCGGCGTGGACGCCGACGCCCGAGGCGAAGAAGAAGGCCGTCACCTTCCGGTGGATCGCGGCGGGCCTGTGGGCGGTCGCGATCGCCGCCGAGCTGTTCGCCCTGTTCTGGCTGCTGCGGCAGGTGCCGTTCACGACCGCGCACACGATCTGGCTGATCGTCGCGTTCGTCGTGATCGGCGCGCTCGCGCTGGGCGGCTCGTGGCTGTGGAAGAAGGCGAACCGCCTCGACCCGGCATCCGAGAAGGACAGGTTCCGCTTCTTCGTGCAGAACCAGCTGGGCGCGATCATCACCGTCATCGCGTTCCTGCCGCTCATCATCGTCGTGCTGCTGAGCAAGAACCTCAACGGCACGCAGAAGGCCGTCGCGGGCGTCATCGGCGTGGTCGTCGCGGGTCTCGTGTTCTGGCAGAGCGCCGACTGGGCGCCGGTGTCGCAGGAGCAGTACGCGAGCGAGACGCAGCAGATCATCGCCATCACGGGACAGGACCAGGTGTACTGGACCCCGGCCGGCAAGGTGTTCCACCTGTGCGAGGAGGCCCGCTACGTGAACCTGGAGTCGGAGGCCAACGAGATCCGCACCGGCACGGTCGCCCAGGCCTACGCGGAGGGCAAGCGGATGCCGGCCCAGCAGACCATCAAGCAGGAGTCCAACGAGTGCGGCTTCACGTTCGTCGAGCCGTCCGACGCCCCGGCCGACGACACTCCGGCCGACGACACCGAGCCGGCCGGCGACGAGCCCGACCCCGCCGAGACCCCCTGAGGCCCTGGCCCCCTGGCTTCCTGACCCGCAGGCCTCCTGACCCCGCGGTGTCCGCGGGGTCAGTGCCCATGCGCATCACGGGTACAGGAGAAATCACCGGGGCAGGACGATCCGTGGCACATCGTCCTGTCCCGGTGATTTCTCCTGCGCTGGTGATCTGTCCCGCGCCGGTGATTGCACCTGTCCCGGTGATTTCTCCTGTGCCGGGTGCGGCCGGTTATCCGGCGGCGGCGCGGGCGGCGGCGGGGAGCGCGTCGATCACGCGCGCGAGCGCCTCGTTGTCGTGCGCGGCGGTGACGAACCACGCCTCGAACGCCGACGGCGGCAGCGACACGCCCGCGTCGAGCATCGCGTGGAAGAACCGGACGTATGCCGCGGTGTCCTGCCGCGTCGCCGCGGCGTAGTCGGCCACGCCGTGCGCGACGCGCTCGCCCCAGAACACGCTGAACAGCGTGCCGGCGCGCTGCACGACGTGCGGCATCCCGGCCGCGTTGAGCGCGGCGTGCACGGCGTCCGCCAGCACGCGCGACGCCTCGCGCAGCCTCTCGTACACGGCCGTGTCGGCCAGGCGCAGCGTCGCCAGGCCCGCCGCGACCGCCACGGGATTGCCCGACAGGGTGCCCGCCTGGTACACGGGACCGGCCGGAGCCAGCAGGCCCATGACGTCGGCGCGCCCGCCCACCGCGGCCACCGGCATCCCGCCGCCCACGACCTTGCCGAACGTCACGAGGTCGGGCAGCGTGCGCTCGCCGGCATCGCGCAGCACGCCCCAGTATCCGCTGGGCCCCGCCCGGAAGCCGGTGAGCACCTCGTCGCTGATGAGCAGCGCGCCGTCGCGACGGCACATCGCCGCGAGCGACGCCGTGAAGCCCGCGACGGGCGGCACGACGCCCATGTTCGCGGCGGCCGCCTCGGTGATGACGGCCGCGATGCGCCCGGGGTGCGACGCGAAGGCCTCCTCGAGCGCGGACAGGTCGTTGTAGGGCAGCACCAGCGTCTGCGCGGCGATCGCCGCGGGCACCCCCGCCGAGCCCGGCAGCGCGAGCGTGGCGACGCCCGAGCCGGCCTCGGCCAGCAGGCCGTCGGAGTGGCCGTGGTAGTGACCGGCGAACTTCACCACGAGGTCGCGGCCCGTCGCGCCGCGCGCGAGGCGGATCGCGGTCATCGTCGCCTCCGTGCCCGTCGAGACGAGCCGCACGCGCTCGGCGAACGGGGCGCGCTCGCGGATGAGCTCCGCCAGCTCCGTCTCGCTCGGGTTGGGGGCGCCGAACGACAGGCCCCGCCGCGCCGCCGTGACCACGGCGTCGATCACCTCGGGATGCGCGTGGCCGAGCAGCGCCGGTCCCCATCCGGCGACGAGGTCGACGTAGCGGCGCCCGCCGGCATCCGTCACGTAGGCGCCCGACGCCTCGACGAAGAACCGCGGCGTGCCGCCGACCGAGCCGTAGGCGCGCACGGGCGAGTCGACGCCGCCCGGGATCACGCCCTGCGCGCGGGCGAACAGCTCCTCGTTCATGCCAGGTCCCTTCCGTCGCGCAGCCAGCCGGCGGCCTCGATCGCCCAGTACGTCAGGATCGTCTCGGCGCCCGCCCGGCGGATGCCGACGAGCGTCTCGCCGATGGCGCGCTCGCGGTCGACCAGCCCGGCGGCCGCGGCGTTCTCGATGAGCGCGTACTCCCCCGACACCTGGTAGGCCCACACTGGCACCGACGACACGTCGGCGACCCGCGCCAGCACGTCGAGGTAGGGTCCGGCCGGCTTGACCATCACGACGTCGGCGCCCTCGTCGATGTCGGCGAGCGCCTCCTCGACGCCCTCGCGCGCGTTGGCGGGGTCGAGCTGGTACGTGCGCCGATCGCCCGTGAGCGTCGACTCGACGGCGTCGCGGAACGGCCCGTAGTACGCCGACGCGTACTTCGCCGCGTAGGCGAGGATCACGACGCCGGTGTGCCCCGCGGCATCCAGCGCCTGCCGCACCGCGGCGACCTGGCCGTCCATCATGCCGGACAGCCCCAGCACGTCGGCGCCCGCCTCGGCCTGCGCGACCGCCATGCGTGCGTAGATCTCCAGCGTGGCGTCGTTGTCCACGCCGCCGCGTTCGTCGAGCACGCCGCAGTGCCCGTGGTCGGTGAACTCGTCGAGGCACAGGTCGGCCTGCACCGTGAGGCGTCCCGCGGCCGCCTCCGCGGCCACGCGGATCGCACGGTTCAGGATGCCGCCCGGGTCGACCGCGCCCGTGCCGGTCGCGTCGCGCCCGGCGGGCACGCCGAACAGCATGACGCCGCCGATGCCGGCACGTGCCGCCTCGTCGACGACGGCCGCCAGCCCGTCGAGCGGATGCTGGGACACGCCCGGCATGCTCGCGATCGGCTGCGGCGCGTCGATGCCCTCCTTGACGAACACCGGCAGCACGAGCTGCGCCGGATGCAGTCGCGTCTGCGCGACGAGGCGCCGCAGTGCGGGCGTCGCGCGCGTGCGGCGCAGCCGCCGGTCGGGGAAGACGGTCACGGGTTCTCCTCTGCGGTGACGTCGGGCATGAGCGCATCGAGCTCGGCGACGAGCGCATCGATCGACTGCGCATGCGCGGTATGACTCACGGTATAGCCGATCGCCTCCGCGTCGCGCGTCGTGCCCGGGCCGATCGACGCGACGAACGTGCCCGCGGGCAGCGGTCCGACCTGTCGTCGCAGCTCGCGGCCGACGCTCAGCGAGGTCAGGAGCACGACGTCGATCCGCCCCGAGCGCACGTCCTCGAGCACGTCGGGCTCGAGGTCGACGCCCACCGTGCGGTAGCCGATGCACACGTCGACGTCGAAGCCGCGCAGCTCCAGCTCGTCGCTCACGTAGGCGGTCGCCAGGTCGGAGCGCACGATCAGGCAGCGCCCCGCCTCGCCGGGCGTGTGCGCGGCGCACCACTGCGTCACGAGGGTCGCCGCCGAGGCCTGGCCGTCGGGGACGAACGCGACCTCGAAGCCGGCGTCCGCCACGGCGCGGGCCGTCGCGCGGCCGACGGCGGCGATGCTCGTCGTGGCGGGCACGCGGACGCCGTGCCGCACCAGCTGCTCGACGGCGGCCGCGCTCGTCACGAACAGCCATTCGTACTCGCCCGCCGCGAGGGCCGCGAACGCCCGATCGCGCGCCTCCTCGTCGCGGGGCGGAGCCGAGGCGATGAGCGGGGCGATGACGCCGATGCCGCCGCGCCCGTCGACGTCGGCGCGCACCCGCTCGCCCCACGCGCCCCGCCTCGGAATCAGCACGCGCCGGCCGCGCAGGCTCACCGGGCGCTCCCGCCGAGGTCGGCGAGCGCCGCCGCCCCGCCGGCGAGCAGCTCGGCGACGACAAGCTCCGCGACCGCCGGGGCGTCCTCGACGGCGTCCGCGCGCGAGACCGCGCGCTCGGCGCGCACCGACCGCGTGCCGTCGAGCGCGTACACCTCGGCGACGAGCCGCACCGCGTCGGCGTCGGTCTGCGCGGCGATGCCGACGGGCGCCGCGCACCCGGCCTCGAGCCGGTGCAGCACGGCGCGCTCGAGCAGCGCGGTCGTGCGCGCATCGGCGTCGTCGACGGCCGCGACCGCGGCGGCCATGCCGGCGTCGTCGTCACGGATCTCGACGGCGAGCGCCCCCTGGCCGGCCGAGGCCGGCCAGGGGAAGCGGTCGGTGATCACGCCCGCGCGCTCGATGCGGTTGAGGCCCGCCTCGGCGAGCACGATCGCGTCGAACTCGCCGTCGGTCACCTTGCGCAGCCGCGTGTCGACGTTGCCGCGGATGCCGTCGACGCGCAGGTCGGGACGGCGGGCACGCAGCTGCGCGACACGGCGCGGCGAGCCGGTGCCGACGCGGGCGCCCCGGGGCAGGTCGTCGAACGAGAGCCCGTCGCGGGCGCACAGCACGTCGCGGGCGCTCTGCCGCGCGGGCACGGCGCCGATGCGCAGGCCGGGCACGGGCGCGGTGGGCAGGTCCTTCATGGAGTGCACGACCAGGTCGCACTCGCCGCGCAGCAGGGCGTCGCGCAGCGCGGCGACGAACACGCCGGTGCCGCCGAGCTGGGCGAGCGGACCGGTGAGCACGTCGCCGTCGGTCGTGATCGGCACGAGCTCGACGTCCTGGCCGGTCGCCGCCCGCAGCGCGTCGGCGACGTGGCCCGACTGGGTCGTGGCGAGCAGGCTCGCCCGGGTTCCGAGGCGCAACGTCACGGAATGACCCCCGCGAGGGCCGGGCGGAACCCGCGGTGGGTGTTCTCGCAGCATCCGGGACGGCACACGTCGTAGGCGGGGCCGAGGGCCGTGAGGTGTGGGCGCCGCTCGGGTGGCGTGCCCTGCAGCCGCTCCTCGACGAGGTCGGCGAGGCCCGCGACGAAGGCGGGGTGCAGCCCGGGCGTCGCGGTGCGCACGGCGGCGAGGCCGAGGTCGGCGGCGGTCTGCAGCGCCTCGGTGTCGAGGTCCCACATCACCTCCATGTGGTCGCTCACGAAGCCGAGCGGCACGATGAGCACGGCCTTCCGCCCGCGCGCCGGAAGGTCCTGCATCGCGTCGTTGATGTCGGGCTCCAGCCACGGCACGTGCGCGGGGCCCGAGCGGCTCTGGAACACCAGCTGCCACGGGCACCGGTCGCCCAGCTGCGCCATGATCTGCTCGGCCACGGCCAGGTGCTGCGCCAGGTAGGCGCCGCCGGGCCCGAAGCCGTCCTCCGGAGCGCCCGACCGGTCGGCATCCACGTTCGGGATCGAGTGCGTCGAGAACAGGATCTCGGCGTCGGCGACGTCGATCCCGCGCTCGGCGAGCTGCGCGATGCCCGCGCGCAGGCCGTCGACGAACGGCGTGACGAAGCCGGGGTGGTCGAAGAACTCGCGCACCTTGTCGATCTCCAGCGGCAGGCCCGTCGCCTCCAGCGCGTCGGCGAGGTCCTCGCGGTACTGGCGGCACGACGAGTAGGAGCTGTAGGCGCTCGTGGCGATCGCGAGGATGCTGCGGTGTCCGTCGTCGAACGCCCGCTGCAGCGCCTCGTCGACGTACGGGGCCCAGTTGCGGTTGCCCCAGTACACGGGCAGGCGGTGGCCGCGGCCGTCGAGCTCGGCCTGCAGGGCGGCGCGCAGCGCGCGGTTGTGGTCGTTGATGGGCGACACCCCGCCGAAGTGGCGGTAGTGGTGCGCGACCTCCTCGAGGCGCTCGTCGGGGATGCCGCGGCCGGCCGTCACGTTGCGCAGGAACGGGATGACGTCGTCCTGGCCCTCGGGTCCGCCGAAGCCGAGCAGCAGCACGGCGTCGTAGTCGACGGGCTGCGTCGCGAAGGGCGCTCCCCCGCGCGTCGCAGCGGTGCCGGCGGGCACGAGCGCGCCCTCGGCGAGCGGCGCGGGCCGGGTGGCGGCCGGGACTTTGGCGCGCGCCGCGCCGGTCGCGGCGACGCCGGTGTCGTGCAGGGCGGTCATCAGCTCAGCACCTCGGCGAGCTCGGTGGGCTCGACGCGACGGCCCGTGTAGAACGGGACCTCCTCGCGCACGTGGCGGCGGGCGTCGGTCGCGCGCAGGTCGCGCATCATGTCGACGAGGCTCGTGAGGTTGTCGCTCTCCAGCGGCAGCAGCCACTCGTAGTCGCTCAGGCCGAACGTCGAGATCGTGTTGGCGACGACGTCGGTGAAGGCGGCGCCCTTGCGGCCGTGCTGGGCGAGCATGGCGGAGCGCTCCTCGTCGGGCAGCAGGTACCACTCGTAGCTGCGCACGAACGGGTAGACGCACAGCCAGCCCCGCGCGTGCTCGCCGCGCAGGTAGCCGGGCACGTGCCGCTTGTTGAACTCCGCCTCGCGGTGCACGCCCATGGCGCTCCAGACGCACGAGAAGCCGGCGAGCGCCGGGGTGCGGCGCAGCTCGCGCAGCGCCTTCTGCAGCGCGGCGGGGTCTTCGCCGTGCAGCCAGATCATGAGGTCGGCGTCGGCGCGCATGCCCGTGACGTCGTAGAAGCCGCGCAGCGTGACGCCCGCGGCGGGCAGCGCCTCGACCGCGGCGGCGAGCGCGGGAAGCCCCTCCGGGGCCCCGGCGCGGGGGCGGGGGCCGCCGAGAACGGCGAACAGGGCGTAGCCGAGCTGGTCTGTCATGCGATGCTCCTTGCGAGGGTGAGGTGTCGGGCCAGGTCGCGGGCGTGCGGGACGACCGAGGCCAGGCCCGTGCCGGCGACCACGGCGCCGGCGAGGTGGATGCCGCCCTGGGCGGCGGTGAGGACGGTGGCGGCGGGCAGCGCGTCGGTGACGACGGCGTCGGACCACGTGACGGTGCGCATCGCCGCGATGTCGGCGGGCGCGACCGGGACGCCCGTGAGCAGCGTGAGCTCGCGCGCGACCGCGGCGGGCGTGTCGAGGCCGGCCGCGGCGGCGTCGCGCGCGGAGAGGCGCACGAGATGGCGTCCGGGGCCGAGGTCGGCCCAGGGCCACTTCGCGGTGGTGTGCGTGAGGGCCTTCGCGGCCGACGCGACCCCGTCGGCGACGATCGCGCCCGAGCCGACGGGGTAGCCGTCGAGCGCCGACGACGTCACGAGGGCCGAGACGAGCCGCACGGCATGCCCGGGCGCGTCGGCGCCCGGCGGGTCGGGGACGGCGCCGCCGAGCAGGCGGCGGGCGGCGGCGGGGCCCGTCGCGATCACGACGCGTTCCGCGCGCACCGTCTCGTCCCCGTCCGCGCCGGCGGCGCGCACCTCGACGCCGCCCGGACCCGGCTCCACGGCGTGCACGCGCACGCCCGTGCGGATGTCGGCGCCGTCCTGCACGGCGCGCTCCCGCAGCGCCGCGGGCAGGCGCCACATCCCGCCGACGACGCCGGCGACGGCGGCGCCCGCGGGCGCCGCGCTCGCGACGCGCGCCGCGGCGGCGCGCAGCGACCCGGTCTCGACGAACGCCGCCCACAGCGCGGGGTTGATCCGGGAGAGCCGCACCCGGTCGGCGGGGCGCGAGTAGACGCTCTGGCACAGCGGGTCGACGAGGCGCTCGACGAGTCCCCGTCCGCAGCGCTCGGCGACGAGCGCGGCGAGCGACGGCTCGACCGCCGGCACGGGCGCGGAGATCTCGTCGGCGGCGCGGCGGGCGGCCTGCGCGCCGATGATGCGCACGACGTCGTCGGCGAGCGGATCGGCCGGGATGCCGACGACCGTGCGGCGCGGCAGCGGCGCACGGCGCACGGCGGGAACGCCGGCATCCCCAGGATCCGCCGCGTCTGCGGCATGCCCCGCATCGCCGGCATCGCCTGGCACGATCAGGCGGGCGCTCCCCGCGCGCGGCGGCATCACCGGGAGCCCCAGCTCGGCGGCGAGCGCGGCGACGCCGCTCGTGCGCGTCGCGAACGACTCGGCGCCCAGGTCGACGGCGATCCCGTCGAGGTCGCCGCGGCGCAGCAGGCCCCCGGTGTCGTCGTCGGCCTCGTACAGGCGCACGCGCAGTCCGGCGCGCGCCGCGTCGTACGCGACGACCAGGCCGGCGACGCCGCCGCCGACGATCACGAGATCGTGCGTCACGGTCGCGCCCGTTCCGGCGCACGCCACGCGTGCACCGCGCGGACGACGTCGCCGATGGCGTCGGGGTCGGCGTCCATCGGCACGCCGTGGCCGAGGTTGAACACGTGAGCGCGCGCGGCGAGGCCCTCCGTCAGCACGCGCTCGACCGCGGCGGTGCGCACGGGCTCGGGGGCGAACAGCAGCGCGGGGTCGAGGTTGCCCTGCACGGTGAGGTCGCGGCCGACGCGGGCACGGGCGACGTCGAGGGGCACCCGGTAGTCGACGCCGATCGCGTCGATGTCGAGGGATGCCATGTCGGCGAGCAGCTCGCCCGTGCCGACGCCGAAGTGGATGAGCGGCACGTCGTGCGCACGGACGGGCTCGAGCGCCGCGGCCGACGCCGGCAGCACGTGCGCGCGGTAGTCGGCGGGCGAGAGCGCCCCGGCCCACGAGTCGAAGAGCTGGCCGGCGCTCGCGCCCGCGCGCACCTGCAGCGCGAGGAAGCGGCCGGTGACCTCCGCGAGCCACGCCACGAGGTCGTGCCACGCCGCGGAGTCGGCGTGCATGAGGCGGCGGGCGGCGAGGTGGTCCTTCGACGGCCCGCCCTCGACGAGATAGGCGGCCAGGGTGAACGGCGCGCCGGCGAAGCCGATGAGCGGCAGGGCCTCGCCGCGACGGTCGCCCTCGTCGGCGAGCATGGCCACCGTGCGCCGCACCGCCTCGACGATCGCGTCGCCGCGTTCGTCGACGAGCGCGGGGTCGATCGCGGTGACGCGCGCGATGTCGGCGGCCGTGCGCGCGGGCTCGGTGAAGACGGGCCCCCGTCCCGCCGCGATCTCCACGTCGAGCCCCAGCAGCTTCAGCGGCACGACGATGTCGCTGAAGAACACCGCGGCGTCGACGCCGTGGCGGCGCACGGGCTGCAGCGTGACCTCGCTCGCGATCGCCGGGTCGAGGCAGGCCTCGAGCATCGTGCCGCGCCGCCGGAGCGCGCGGTACTCGGGGAGCGAGCGGCCGGCCTGCCGCATGAACCAGACCGGGGTGACCTCGGGCCGATCGCCGCGCAGTGCCCGGACCAGTCGCGACGAGCCGGTGCCGTGCGCGTGAAAGGGGTGTGTGGAGGCGGGGATGATGCACTCTCCTCGGGGAAGTTAATCGTTATACTAGCCGGGAACCGAGGAGGTCACGTGCTCGTCTGCCTGAGTGCTCATCAGCGTGCGACGTCGTTCGACTCGCTGGAACGGCTCAGCGTCGTCGGCGATGACGCGGCCGCGTCGCTGCGCACCGCGCACGAGGCCGTGCAGGGCACCGTCGTGCTCTCGACGTGCAACCGCTTCGAGGCCTACTTCGACCTGGCCGACGACATCGCCTCGCCGATCCCCGCGATGGATGCCGCGATGGAGCGCATCGCCGACCTGTCGGGCCTGCCGTTCCGCACGGTGCGCGAGAGCGTCGACTTCGCGCAGGGCAATCGCGTCGCACGGCACCTGTTCGCGGTGTCCGCGGGCCTCGACTCCGTGGCCGTCGGCGAGGACGAGATCGCCGGCCAGGTGCGGCGGGCGCTCGACAACGCCCGCAGCGAGGGACTGACCAGCCCCTCGCTCGAGCGCCTGTTCCAGCGCGCGACCGAGACGTCGCGCGTCGTGAAGAACGCGACGCGGCTCGGCGAGTCGGGCCGTTCGCTCGTGCGTCTCGCCGTCGAGCTCGCGTCGTCGCGGGTGGACGACTGGTCGACCGCCCGCGTGCTGCTCGTCGGCACGGGCCGCTACGCCGCGGCATCCCTCGCGGCCCTGCGCGCCGTGGGCGCCGCCGACGTGCGCGTGCACTCGCGCTCGGGCCGTCGCAGCTTCGCGCAGCGCGAGCAGCTCGTCGAGGTGCCCGAGGACGCGTACGCCGCCGAGGCCGCCCGCGCGCACGTGATCGTGACGTGCACGACGGACGTCGTGCTGGCGGCCCCGGTGCACGCCGCGGCCCGCGGCGGCGACGCGACGCCGCAGATCGTCATCGACCTCGGCATGCCCCGCAACGTCGACCCCGGCGTGGGCGCCCTGCCCGGCGTCGAGCTGCTCGATCTCGACACGATCCGCGTGCACGCCCCGATGGACGAGTTCGCGCTCATCGACGAGGCGCGCGAGATCGTGGCGTCCGCCGCGCACCGCCACGCCGTCGCGCGGCGCGTGCACGAGGTCGCCCCGCAGGTCGTCGCCGTGCGCTCGTTCGTCGACGAGGCGCTCGAGGCCGAGATCGCCCGCGTGCGCGGCAAGGAGGGCGCCGAGGCGATCGAGGCGGCGCTGCGGCACTTCTCCGGCGTGCTGACGCACCGCCTCATCGCACAGGGGCATCGCCTCGCGTCGACGGGCGCGGGCACGCAGTGGGCCGACGCCGTGCGCACCGTGATCCCGGGGGCGCCATGACCGCGGGAGCAGAGGAGCGGCCGTGAGCGTCACGCTGCGGGATGTCGCCGAGCGCGCCGGGGTCTCGACCGCGGCGACGAGCCAGGCGCTCAACGACCGCGGCAGCCTGCGCCCCGAGACGCGCGCCCGCATCAAGGCGATCGCCGCCGAGCTGGGCTACACCCCCAACCGCAACGCCGCCGCGCTGCGCCGCGGCCGCACGCTGTCGATCGGCTTCGTCATGGCCGAGGATGCCGCCGTGAGCCGTCGGCGCGCCGTGCAGCGCGCGCGGCAGCTGAACGCGCTCGTCTCGGCCTCGGCCGCGAACGGCTTCACCGTGACGGTGCTGCCCGACTCGCGCCCCGACCTGCTCGCCGGCGCGCACATCGACGTGCTGTACTTCTCCGACCCCGCCGACCGGCGCGAGATCCTGCACGAGGCGGCGTCCCGCGGCATCCCCGTCGTCGCCTCCGACCTGTACGTCGCCTCGACGAGCGGCCTGAGCATCCGCACGGGCTACGGCGACGCCGTGCGCGCCGCGCTCGAGCTGCTCGCGCAGACCGGCGCCGAGCGCATCGGCTTCATCGTCGACGACGGCGAGATCCCGCGCGACCAGATCGGCGAGAGCGCCTATCTCGCCTGGACGACGGTGCGCTCGCGCCCCCCGCTCGTCGCGCGCGTCGACGCCGACCGGCACCGGCTCGCGCGGTGCGTGCGCGAGCTGCTCGAGTCGGGCGCCGACGCGATCGTGGCGTTCTGCGAGGAGGGCCCCGAGATCTACCTGCAGCTCGAGGCGACCGGGCTGGTGATCCCCCGCGACCTGCAGCTGATCGCGCTGTGCACGACCGACTGCGCGCTCAACACGCGCCTCGGCATCAGTCACGTGTGCGTGCACCCCGACGCCGCCCCCGCGCTCATGTTCGCCGCCCTCGACGAGGCGGGCGCGGGCGACGGCCCCGTCGTCAAAGACCTCCCCTGGGAGATCGTGCGCGGCTCCACGACGCGCTGACCCCCGCACACACTCCACCGCGCGAATCACCGCCCCGGCGCCGGAGACCCGCACGGACGCCGAGGAAGCTCGTATACCCGGGCGTCGCAGCACCGTGCGCGCGACCCCGTGGGCCGAGCAGGCCGTGATGTCAGTCAGCCGGAAGCTCGCCGGAGAGGATCAGGGTGCCGGACGAGACGCCGAGCTTCTCGGCGCATTCCTGGCCGTTCGTGAAGGCGCGGATGGAGGACGGGCTCTCGAGAGGGGCCGCATCGCCGACACGGTGTTCACCCAGCGGAATGGTCTCGTAGGGGCCGAGGCGGACGCCCGTCGCCGCGCCATGCTCGTCCTCGACGAGGGTGGCGTCGTCGAGGAAGGCCGCGAGCACGATCTCGCCGTTGCCCAGGTCAATGCCCAGGCACCCCGCCTCCTCGACAAGAGCACCGCCCCACAGCACCTCGAGGCTGTCGAGAGACTGCCGGTCCTGTTCGTAGGTGCGGTCTTCCCGTACCGTGAGGACGACTCGCGGTCCCTGCTCGATGTCGCCGGTCCCAGCGCACGAGGACAGGAGAGCCGCCCCGATCACGAGAGGCGTCGCGCTTCTGAACGCTCGGGATGCCGAGTGCGTCATTCGGCGAGGCCGACGAGGTTCACGGTGACGATCGCTTTACGAGAGTTGGTGAACCAGTTCCGCAACACTCCATCACGGTAGTTGCTGCCCGAATGGATGCCATAGCCGCTGTTCCCGTAACACTGTGGAGGGGCTCGTTCGCGGTGGGTCAGGCGTCGAACGAGCCGTAGGCGGTCAGGGTGTTGGCGGCGACCTGCGCGCACAGCTCGTCGAGCCCGATGCCGAGCTCCGCGGCCATGAACCGCAGGGTCACGGGCACGAGGTACGGCGCGTTGGGACGGCCGCGATGCGGGGTGGGGGTGAGGAACGGCGCGTCGGTCTCGACGAGGATGCGCTCGCGCGGCGTGACGGCGAGGGCGTCGCGCAGGTTCTGCGCGTTCTTGAACGTGACGTTGCCTGCGAAGGAGAGGTAGTAGCCGGCGTCCGCGCAGGTGCGCGCCATCGCCTCGTCGCCCGAGAAGCAGTGGAACACCGTGCGGTCGGGGGCGCCGACGCGCGCAAGGGTCTCCAGCACCGCGTCGTGCGCGTCACGGTCGTGGATCTGCATCGCGATGCCGTGCTTCTTGGCGAGGGCGATGTGCGCCTCGAAGCTCTCGTGCTGCGCCGCGAGGCCCTCCTCGCCCGTGCGGAAGAAGTCGAGTCCCGTCTCGCCGATCGCCCGCACCCGCGGCTGGGCGGCGAGCTCGTCGATGACGCCGAGCGCCTCGTCGAGCCGGCCCTCCGCCGCGTAGGCGGGCGCCTCGTTCGGGTGGATCGCCACGGCCGCGAGCACGCGCGGGTCGGATGCCGCGGCCTCGGCCGACCACACGCTCGACTCGACGTCGCCGCCCGCCTGCACGACCCCGATCACGCCGACGGACGCCGCGAGGTCGAGCTGCTCGCCGAGCGTGCGCGGCTCGTCGCCGTCGCTGATCTCCAGATGGCAGTGGTTGTCGTACACCGCCACGGGCAGCGGCTCGGGGAGCGCCGGCCAGCGCACGTCGCGCGAGCCGTCGTTGTGACGCTCCCGGATGTAGCCGCTCATGCGCGCGACCGGCTCACTGCTCGATGCGCGGGAAGAGCGGCGCGAGGCCGTTCACGGTCGTGCCGGGGGCGAGCTGCCCCCACCGGCCCGCATCGCGCAACGGCTGGTCGACGAGGCGCTCCGACTGCCCGAGCGCCTCCCACAGCTTCTGCGTCGAGGCGGGCATGACGGGCGAGAGCAGCACGGCGAGCGCGCGCAGGCCCTCGGCGCAGGTGGAGAGCACGGTGCCGAGCCGCTCGCGCTGCGCGTCGTCCTTCGCGAGCGCCCACGGCTCGTTGTCGGTGATGTAGCCGTTGAGGGCGTCGACGATCGTCCAGATCGCCGAGATCGCCTCGTCGGGACGGAAGCGCTCCATCGCGGCGTCGGCGGCGGCCGCGGCATCCGCCACGGTCCGCTGCACGGCGAGGTCGCCGTCGGCGTAGGCACCGGCGGCGGGAACGACGCCCGCGAAGTAGCGCTCGATCATCGCGATCGTGCGCGAGGCGAGGTTCCCGAACCCGTTGGCGAGCTCGGCCTGATAGCGCGCCGACAGGTCCTCCCACGAGAACGAGCCGTCGTGGCCGAACGGGATCGCCGAGAGGAAGTAGAAGCGGTAGGCGTCGGAGCCGAACACGTCGGTGATCTCGGTGGGCGCGATGCCCGTCAGCTTCGACTTCGACATCTTCTCGCCGCCGACGAGCAGCCAGCCGTGCGCGAACACGCCCCGCGGCACGTCGAGGCCCGCCGCCATGAGCATGGCGGGCCAGATCACCGCGTGGAAGCGCAGGATGTCCTTGCCGACGACGTGGTAGGCGGGCCAGCGGCGGTCGAACTGCGCGGGGTCGGTGCCGTAGCCGATCGCGGTCGCGTAGTTGAGCAGCGCGTCGACCCACACGTAGATGACGTGCGTCTCGTCCCAGGGCACGCGGATGCCCCAGTCGAACGCCGAGCGCGAGATCGAGAGGTCCTTCAGGCCGCTCTTGACGAACGACACGACCTCGTTGCGCGCCGAGTCGGGCCGCACGAAGTCGGGCTCGTCCCGGTAGAGCTCGAGCAGGCGGTCCTCGAACTCGCTGAGCCTGAAGAAGTAGTTCTTCTCCTGCAGCAGCTCGAGCGGCTTGGAGTGGATCGCGCAGACCTTGAGGCCCTCGAACGCGCCCGTGCCGTCCTGGATCTCGGACTCGGGCTTGAACTCCTCGCATCCCACGCAGTACAGCGCCTCGTACTCGCCCGCGTAGATGTAGCCGCGGTCGTAGAGCGCCTGCACGAACTGCTGCACGCGCTCCTCGTGGCGCGGCTGGGTCGTGCGGATGAAGTCGTCGTTGGCGACGTCGAGCGTGCGCAGCAGCGGGAACCACGACTCCTCGACGAGCTTGTCCACCCACTCCTGCGGCGTCACGCCGTTGGCGGCGGCGGCGCGCAGCATCTTCTGGCCGTGCTCGTCGGTGCCCGTGAGCATCCAGGTGTCGTCGCCCGCCTGGCGGTGCCAGCGGGCGAGGGTGTCGACGGCCACGGTCGTGTACCCGTGGCCGATGTGCGGCAGGTCGCTCGGGTAGTAGATCGGGGTCGTGATGTAGAAGGAACGGCCGTTGCTCACCCGAGAAGTCTAGTTCGAGCCGCGCACGCCCTCTGATCGTGTGTCACGCGCCGTCAGTGCCGCCTGGTACAGCTCCCGGGACGAGTGGCCCGTCGCCGCCGCGACCTCCGCGGCGGCCTCCTTGAGGCGGATGCCGTCGGCCACGAGCCGCAGCACGTGCGCGACGGCCTCGTCGGCGCCGACCTCGCGGGGCGCGGCGCCGCCGACCACGACGACGATCTCGCCGCGCACGCCGCCCTCGGCCCATGCCGCGAGCTCGGCGAGCGTGCCGCGGCGCACCTCCTCGTGCAGCTTCGTCAGCTCGCGGCACACGGCGGCGGGCCGGTCGGCGCCGAACGCCGCGGCCATCGCCCCGAGCGTGTCGGCGAGGCGCGACGGCGCCTCGAAGAACACCATCGTGCGCGGCTCGTTCGCGAGCGCGCCGAACGCCGTGCGCCGCTCCCCCGGCTTGCGCGGCGGGAAGCCCTCGAACGTGAACCTGTCGGTCGGCAGCCCCGACACCGCGAGCGCCGTGACCACGGCCGACGGGCCGGGGATGGCGGTCACCGTCACGCCCTGCGCGACGGCCTCGGCGACGAGCCGGTAGCCGGGGTCGCTCACCGTCGGCATCCCCGCGTCGCTCAGCACGAGCAGATCGGTCTCGGCCGCGCTCGCGGCCAGCTCGGCGGCGCGCTCGCGCTCGTTGTGGTCGTGCAGGGCGACGAGCCGGGGCCGGTTCCCGACCCCGAGCGCCTGCAGCAGCCGCTGCGCCGTGCGGGTGTCCTCCGCCGCGATCACCGTCGCCGCCTCGAGCGCGGCGACGAGCCGCGCCGACGCGTCGCCGAGATTGCCGATCGGGGTCGCCGCGAGGATGATCACGCGCCCAGGCTACCCGGGCCGCGGGCGCACTCCACCCCCGCCCCGCTGGTTGAGCAGCCGCCGCAGGCGGCGTATCGAAACCCATCCCACGGACCGTTACACAGATCTCGATACACCCGCGGCTCCGCCGCGGGCACTCGATCAGCAGGGGAAAAGGCACCCCACCCACCCCGCTGGCCGCACCACCCACCCACCCCGCTGGTTGAGTAGCCGCCGCAGGCGGCGTATCGAAACCCACCCCACGGACCGTTACACGGATCTCGATACGCCCGCGGCTCCGCCGCGGGCACTCGATCAGCGGGGATGGCGGAAGGGCGGGCTCACTAGGCTGTCGGCGTGCCCTCGGTCGTCCTCGCCCCGCGTCTGCGGCGGCACCTGGCGTGGCTCACGCCGCTCGGGGTGACGCTGCTGGCGGCCGCGCTGCGGTTCTGGAACCTCGCGCACCCGCACGCGATCGTCTTCGACGAGACCTACTACGTGAAAGAGGGCTGGACGCAGTGGGTGCTGGGGTACCCGGCGAAGTGGCCCGACGACGCGAACGAGCGGTTCGCCGCGGGCGAGACCGACATCTTCCTCGACAAGCCGGCGTTCATCGTCCATCCGCCGCTCGGCAAGTTCTTCATCGGCGCGGGAATGGCGCTGTTCGGCGCCGACTCGTCGTTCGGCTGGCGGGTCGCGGTCGCGGTGTTCGGCACCGCGACGGTGCTCGTGCTCTACTTCCTCGCGCGCACGGTGAGCGGCTCGACCGCGGTCGCGACGGCCGCCGCGGGGATGCTCGCGATCGACGGCCTCGGCATCGTGATGAGCCGGGTCGCGCTGCTCGACGGCATCCTCACGTTCTTCGTCGTGCTCGCGGTGTGGTTCGTCGCCCTCGATCGCGCGGGGCACGCGTCCCGCCTCGCGGCGGCGGTCGTGTGGCCGGACGACGGGCGGCCGCTGATGTGGGGGCCCGTGCTGTGGAACCGGCCGTGGCTCCTCGCGGCGGGCGCCGCGGCCGGCGCCGCCACCGGTGTGAAGTGGTCGGGCGTGTGGACGCTCGCGGGCCTCGGCCTCTACGTCGTCGTCTCCGATGCGCTCACGCGCCGCCGGCTGGGGATCTGGCTCTGGCCGACGGATGCCGCGTTCCGTCAGGGCGTCGTCTCGTTCCTGCTCATGGTGCCCGCCGCCGCGGTCGTCTACGTCACGACCTGGACCGGGTGGTTCCTCACCGACGGGGGGTACAACCGGCAGTCGCGCGACACGGCCCTCGCGAGCTTCGTGCACAACCACCTCGCGATGTACGGCTCGGCGTCGTCGATCACCTCGGCGCACAGCTATGCGAGCCCCGCGTGGCAGTGGCCGCTGCTCATGCGGCCCACCTCGATGTGGGCGCACAGCACCGAGAACGGCGTCGACGGCTGCGCGGGCGGCGAGCGGGGATGCCTCGAGATCCTCTACAGCATGCCGAATCCGCTGCTGTGGTACGCGGCGGTCGCCGCGAGCGTCTGGCTGCTCGCGCGCGTGCTCATCCACGGCGAGGGCCGCTATGCGCCCGTGCTCGTCGCGATCGGCTCGGGCTGGCTGCCCTGGCTGATCTATGCCGAGCGCACGGTGTTCCAGTTCTACACGATCGTCGTGTGGCCGTTCATGCTCATCGCGCTCGCCGTCGCGATGCGCGCGCTCGCGACGCACCCCGACCCGCATCGGCGCCGCACGGGCCGCCGTCTCGTCGTCGTGTTCGCCGTCGTCGCCGTGCTGCTCGCGGTCGCGTGGTACCCGCTGTGGTCGGCGATGCAGGTGCCGTTCTGGTTCTACCGTCTGCACAACTGGCTGCCCGGCTGGGTCTGAGGTCGCCTCGTTAGAGTAGGCGGGTGGCGAGTCGGCTCCCTTCCGCACCCCCGGTGCTCCCGGGGTTCGCCTACGTGCGCCCGCTGGGGACGGGAGGCTTCGCCGACGTCTTCCTGTTCGAGCAGCATCTGCCGCGCCGCTCGGTCGCGGTCAAGGTGCTGCTCGACGAGATCGTCGACGACGGCGTGCGGAGCATGTTCAACGCCGAGGCCGACGTCATGGCGCGCCTCGGCGCGCACCCGTCGATCCTCACGATCTACGAGGCGAGCGTGTCGTCCGACGGGCGTCCCTACCTCGTGATGGAGTACTGCCCCACGTCGCTCACGACGCGCTACCGGCGCGAGAGGATCCCCGTCGACGACGTGCTGCAATTGGGCGTCAAGATCGGCTCGGCGCTCGAGTCGGCGCATCAGGCGGGCGTCCTGCACCGCGACATCAAGCCGTCGAACGTGCTCATCTCCGCGTTCGGCGCCCCCGTGCTGAGCGACTTCGGCATCGCGGCCGCCCTCGACGGGCGCACGGGCGGCGGGCGCGTCTTCGCGATGTCGCTGCCGTGGAGCGCCCCCGAGGTCGTCGACGAGCAGGTCTCGGGGTCGATCGCCTCGGAGGTCTGGAGCCTCGGTGCCACGCTGTACTCCCTGCTCGCGGGGCACAGCCCCTTCGAGCTGCCCTCGCGCGACCGCAACACGCGGGACCAGCTGCGCGAGCGCATCCGTCGCGCCCGCTACCAGCCCATCCCGCGCGACGACGTGCCGGACGGCTTGCAGTGGGCGCTCGCCCGCACGATGAGCCGCCGTCCCGAGGACCGGCACGCCTCGGTGGCCGAGCTCGTGCACGAGCTGCAGCAGATCCAGCTGGAGTGCGGCCTGCATCCCACGCCGCACGAGATCGCGCACGGCGTGCCGCGGCTCGTCGACGCCGGTCCCGACGCGCACGACCCCGGCCCCCGCGGCCCCGTGCGCTCGACGGTCGCGCATCCGTCGCGCCGCCCGGCGCGCACGGGCGCACGCCGGGCGGGTCCCCTCGCGCCGGCCGACGACGGCCGGGAGCGCCGCTCGTCCCGTGCCGTCGCGACGGCGGTCGTCGCGGGGACGCTCGCGGTCGTGATCATCGGAACGCTCGCGGCCCTGAGCCTCTCGGGAGCGTGGAGCTGAGATGGCGGCACCCGGCGGCACCCGGCTGCGGCGGCGTCTCGGCGTCGCCGCGTCGGTCGCGGCGCTCGCCGTCGGGTTCGTGCTGGCGGTCGTGTGGCCGGGCTACGACGCGCAGCAGACGCCCCTGCACGGCGGCAGCGTGTGGGTCCTGCAGAACGGCACCGGCAGCGCCTACGCGCGCGTGAACCTGGAGCTGGGCGAGATCGACACCGTCAAGCCGGTCGAGAACGGCAACGCGCTGGCGCAGTCGTCCGACCGGCTGCTCGTGTTCAGCGACGGCGGCACGCGCTATGCCGACGTCGATCCCGCCCTCCCCGCCGCGCTCACCTCCGCGAACGGCGACGCGTTCGCGCCGACGCCCGCGGGCACGGTCGAGATCGACGCCGCGGGTGACGTCGTCGCGTTCCGCACCGACGCGGGCGACGTCTACACGACGACGCTGTCGGGCGACGGGCCGGCCCGGCTGATCGACCCCTACGCCGACGCGTCCGAGCCGGGCGCCCGCTTCGCCGCCGACGCGCTGGCCGTCGACGACGGCGGCATCGTCTACGCCTACGCCGCGCGCGACGGGCTCATGCTGCGCGCCGACGCGCGCACGGGCCGCGTGCTGGGCCTGGATGCCGTGCCCGCGGGCCTCGGCCCGGTGCAGCTGTCCGGATCGGGCGGCCGCTGGCTGCTGTTCGACGAGGGCGGCGACGAGCTGTGGCTGCGCGGGCGCGACACGCCGCTGACCGCCGGCGCCAGCGGCGATGCGCGCGTGCAGCGGGCCGTGTCGCACGAGGACGACGTCTACATCGCCGACAGCGCGGGGCTGCTGCGGGTCGACGTCGGCGACGGCACGGTCGCACGCGTCGCCGAGGCCGCGGGCACGCCCGTCGCGCCGGTGCACGCGGACGGTGAGACGGTCGCCGCCTGGCTGGGCGAGAGCGGCGGGCAGATGTGGTCGAGCCGCACGGGCATGCTCGTGCCCCTCGACTACGGCGACGGCGCGCTCGGCGACGAGATCGACGCCGTCTTCGTCGTGAACGGCACGCGGGTCGCCCTCAACGAGCGCCGCAGCGGCTGGGTGTGGACGGTGCCCGACGGGCGGCTCGTCGCGTCGTCGCAGCGCTGGACGATCGACGATCGCACCGAGACCGTCGTGCACGACGACGTCGAGGCGGAGCGGGTGATCGATCCGCGCCCGCCCGTCGCCGTCGACGACGACTTCGGCGTGCGCGCGGGCACGACGGTGCGCCTGCCCGTGCTGCTCAACGACCACGATCCCAACGAGGACGTGCTCGCGATCGACCCCGCGTCGCTGGAGACGGCGGACCCCGCGTTCGGGGAGGTCGCCCTCGCGGGCGCCGAGCAGGAGATCGTGATGCACGTCGCGCCGGATGCCACGGGCACGACGACGCTCTCGTACCGCGCCGACGACGGCACCGCGAGCAGCGGCCTCGTCTCGGCGCCGGCGACCGTCACGGTGCGGGTCGTGCCGGACGACGTGAACTCGGCGCCGGTGTGGTGCGGCGTGGAGGGGTGCGTCGCCCGCTGGCCCTCGCCCGAGATCGCGCCGGGCGGCACGATCAGCCTCGACGTGCTCGACGACTGGGTCGATCACGAGGGCGACCCGGTCTATCTCGCCGGCGCGACGATCCTCGCGGGCGGCGGCACGATCGCCTCCTCGCCCGACGGCACGCTCACCTACCAGCATCCCGGTGCCGCGGCGTCCGACGCCGCCGTCGTCAGCATCGCCGTGCTCGTCTCCGACACGCGCGGCGCGAGGACGGCGAAGGAGCTCACCGTCGCCGTGACGTCGACGGTCGCGCTCGAGGCCGGCTCGTTCGCCGTCACGGGCGTCGCCGGCGAGCCCGTCGCGATCGACGTCGGCGCGCACGTGCGCGGCGGCTCGGGACCCGTGGAGCTCGCCGGCGCCGTCGCGCTCGACGAGGCCCACTCCTCGGTCACGACGGGCCCCTCGCCGCTGGGGGCGGTCTTCCACGCCCCGCACCCGGGCTCGTACTCGGTGCAGTACACCGTGCGCGACGCGGGCTCGGAGGCGACGGGGCTGATCCGCGTGGTCGTGCGCGACCCCGCGTCGGCGCGCGTCTCCACGCCGCCCGTGACGGCGTTCGTGCGCCCCAACGAGGATGCCACGGTCGACGTGCTCGCCGCCGTCGCCAACCCCGCGGGCCTCGTGCTGCTCGTCAGCGACATCCTGCCGCGCAGCGATCCGTTCGCGACCCTCGGGGTCGACCTCGTCGGCCAGAGCCTGCTGCGCGTCAGCGGCTCGACCGACGACGGCGAGCCCGGGCGCCTCGGCATCGTGCGGTACACCATCTCCGACGGCACGGGACGCCCCGAGACGACGACGACCGGCGAGCTGACGGTCGTGCTGCTCCCCTCGGCGACCGCCGAGCCGCCGATCGCGATCGACGACGCCGTGACCGTGCGCGCGGGCGATCAGGTCGACATCCCCGTGCTCGACAACGACACGGCGCCCGCGGGGGCGCTCATCGGCGTGGACCCGTCGCGCGTGGTCAACGAGAGCGGCGGCGGTCTCGCCTTCGCGACCTCGCGCGTCGTGCGCTACTTCGCCCCCGAGGAGCCCGGCACCTACGCGATCGGCTACACGATCTACCGCCTCGGCTTCCCCGAGGTCACCGCGTCGGCGCGCGTGCTCGTGACGGTCACGGGCGACGAGGACAACCACTCCCCCATGCCGGGCGTGCTGGAGGGCCGCGTGCTGAGCGGGCAGTCGGTGCGCGTGCCGTTCTCGTCGTTCGGCATCGACCCCGACGGCGACGCGGCCGTGCTCGACCGCGTGCTCGAGCAGCCCGCGCACGGCTCCGCGACGGTCGCGCCCGAGGGGGATGCCATCGTGTACACGAGCCCGGCCGGCTTCAGCGGCCAGGTGCGGTTCAGCTACCAGGTGCGCGACGCGCGCGGCGCGACGGGCTCCGCCGAGGTGCGCATCGGCGTGCTCGACGCGCTGACCGACGCCCGGCCGGTCACCTACAGCGACTACGTGCAGATCCGTGCGGGCGCGGACAGCTGGGCCGTGCTGCGCCCCGCCGACAACGACATCGATCCGTCGGGAAAGAAGCTCACGCTCGAGTCGGTGCGGCCGGCCGCGCCGAGCGGCAGCCTCGAGCACGAGCGGCTCGCCGCGCGCATCGGCGAGCTCGACGACGACGCCGTGCGCATCGCCGCGGGGCCCGATCTCGGCACCTACGCGTACGAGTACACGGTGCGCAACGCGACGGGCGACACGGCCGTCGGCCTCATCGTCGTCAAGGTCGTGCGCGACCGCGTGCCCGACTATCCGACCGTCGCCGACACCGCCCTCACCGCCGAGAGCCGGGAGGACTTCCCGCGCGGCGTCGACGTGCTCACCGGCAAGGTCTCGTGGACGGCGGGCGACGTCGACGACCTCACGGTCACGCTGTGGGGCGAGCACCCCGGCATCCGCGTCTCGGGCTCGCGCATCTCGGGCCCCGTGCCCGACGAGCCCCTGCTGATCCCCTTCGAGGTGAGCGGCACGGCGTTCGACGGCGAGACGGTGTCGTCGTACGGCTTCCTGCGCGTGCCCGGCACGCGCGACCTCCGGCTCACGCTGCGGGCGCAGACGCCGCCGCTCCCCGTCACCGAGGGCGAGACGGCCGAGCTCGACATGGCGGGCGTGGTCGCCGGCTTCGGCTCGCGCGCGCTGGAGATCGACCCGCAGGGCGTGCGCACGGGCGGGGCGCGCGCCGAGGCGTCGTGCACGCTCGTCTCGGGCACGACGATCCGCTACGAGGCCGGGTGGGGCGCGCCCTGGTCGGACACGTGCGTCGTGCCGATCCGCGTCGCCTCCCAGGACACCTACACGCACCTGACCGTGCGCGTCGAGGTGCAGGCCGCGCGTTCGCAGCCCGTGCTGCGCAGCGCCTCGCTGACCCTGTCGCCGGGCGACTCGGTCGAGTACGACCTCGACGCGATGGTGTCGTGGTCGGGCAGCGAGGACTGGGACACGATCGCCTACGCGCTCGCCTACGACGGCGACCAGTTCGACGTGCAGCAGACGTGGTCGCGCGTGACCGTGACGGCGCGCGAGTCGGCGCGCCCGGGCCGCGAGGAGTCGATCATGGTGTCGCTCCCCTCGCACGGGCAGACGGCGTCGGCGGCGCTGAACCTCACGGTGGGCCCGGCCGTGCAGACGCGCCCGCAGGGCGGCACGGCCGAGGCGTCGTGCTCGCAGGCCGGCGACAGCACCGAGTGCGACATCGTCGTCATCGGGGCGCCCGGCGAGGTCAACCCGCTGCCCGGAGCGCCGCTGCAGGCCGTGGCCGTGACCGGATCGGACAACTGCCCCGACGTGGGGTTCACGCTGCTCGACGCCGAGACGGTGCGCGCGAGCTGGCCCGCGGGCCGGTCGGGGGCCTCGGAGTGCACGGGCTCGTTCGTGGTCGAGGACGCCCAGGGCCGCCGGTCGAGCGGCGACCGCGACGGACGCGTGATCCTCGATCTGCAGGGCCTGCCCGCGGCGCCGGCGCGCGTCGACTGGACGGCGTTCGATCCCGCGACCGTCACGCTGCGGGCGATCGCCGGGGCGGGCTCGCATCCCGCCGTCACGGGCTACGAGGTGAGCCGCGACGGCGAGGTCGTCGCGACGTGCGACGCCGCCGGCGTGTGCCCGCCGATCGAGGCGCCCGCCGGCGTTCCCGCCGCCTACGCGGTGCGCGCGGTGAGCCCCGTCGGCCTCTCGCGCGACGCTGTCACGGTGGAGGCGTGGCCGTACCGCGCGCCGGCGCCGCCCACCGAGGCGACGTTCGCGCCCGTGCCCGCGGGCGGCGAGGGCGGCCGGGTCACGATCACGCTCTCCGGCATCGACCCGAGCACGGGACAGCTGCGCATCGCGGGCGGGCGCGGCGGCCCGGTCGTCGTCGACGCCGAGGGACGCGAGACGGTCGTCGTGCGCGACTACGACGTGGGCTCGAACCTCCCCGTGACGCTCACGGCCACCCCGCTCACGGCGCACCCGCTGCCGCCGATCCCCGGCGGCGCGCAGGAGGGCAGCGCCCTGCAGTTCACGGCGCACGGCGTGGGCGCGCCGCGCATCGAGACGCAGATCCGCGCCGACCGCGGCCGCGTCACGGTGTCGGTCTCGGCCGTGTACCAGGACCTCGGCACCGAGATGCGCTACGGGTTCAGCACCGACGAGTCGTCGTGCTCGGCCACCGGGCGCGCGTCGTCGGCGACCTTCGACGCGCCGCTGTGGGAGGTGTTCCGGGTGTGGACGTGCGCGCAGAGCGTGTGGGCCGACGGCACCGACGGCTTCGGCACCGTGACGCAGGCGGCCTCCATCCGCCCGACCGGTCCGATCGCGGCGCCCCCCGCCCTCACCTACGCGATCGAGGCCGAGCCCCGCGGCGTCGAGGGCGGCTACGAGTACCGGCTCGTGCCGCCCGTCGCGCCGAGCACGCCCCCGCATCGCGAGGCGGCGCTCGTGTACGAGAGCGACGGCGCCCCGCTGTCGCCGTTCGCGCTCGAGGTCAACCGGCCGCCGGGCACGCTCACGGCGCGCTGGTGCGACACGGGCGGAGACCCGGCCGCGCCCGTCTGCTCCGACCCCGCTCCCGTGACCGCCCGCGGCAGCGCCCTCTACCCCGTGCGCGTGAGCGCGCCCGACGTGCAGTGCACGGCGCAGGACGCGACGGCGCCCGCGTGGACGCCCGCCGGCATCGATCGCTCCGACGTCACGGTCACGACGGCGGTCGTGCGCACCGGCGACGTGACGCAGCGGATCACGTATACGCTCGCGTGGACGAACCGTCTCACGGGGCTGCAGCCGGTCGCCTTCACCATCGGCTGCGCCCCCTGACCGGCGTCTGATGAGAGGACAGCGATGACCGTCACCCCGGAGCAGACCGCGTGGTTCGAGGAGACCTTCCGCGCGCTCGCCGACAACGTCGAGAACGTCGTGCTCGGAAAGCGCCACGTCGTCGAGCTCGCGCTCACGGCGATGGTCTCCGAGGGGCACCTGCTGCTCGAAGACGTGCCGGGCACCGGGAAGACCTCGCTCGCGCGCGCGATCGCGCAGTGCGTGCAGGGCACGAGCTCGCGCATCCAGTTCACGCCCGACCTCCTGCCCGGCGACGTGACCGGCATCACCGTCTACGACCAGCGCGCGGGCGAGTTCGAGTTCCGCAAGGGCCCCGTGTTCGCCAACATCGTGCTCGCCGACGAGATCAACCGGGCATCGCCCAAGACGCAGTCCGCGCTGCTGGAGGTCATGGAGGAGCGCCAGGTCACCGTCGACGGGGTCACCCGGCCCGTGGGCGCGCCGTTCCTCGTCGTCGCGACGCAGAACCCCGTGGAGCAGGCCGGCACCTATCGGCTGCCCGAGGCGCAGCTCGACCGCTTCCTGCTCAAGACGAGCCTGGGCTACCCCGACCACGCGGCGACCCTGCGCATCCTCGAGACGAGCGGCGCGCCGAGACGCGAGCTGCCCGCCGTCGTCACCAGCAAGGGGATGACGAGCATGACCGAGGTCGCCCGCGACGTGTACCTGAACCCGCTCGTGCTCGACTACGTCGCCCGCATCGTCGAGGCGACGCGGCTCGCGCGCGAGGTGCGGCTGGGCGCGAGCGTGCGCGGCGCGATCGCCCTCACGAAGGCGGCCAAGACGTGGGCGATCGCGCACGGTCGCGGCTATGTCACGCCCGACGACATCAAGGCGCTCGCCGAGCCCGTGCTGGCGCATCGGCTCATCCTCGACGCCGAGGCCGAGTTCGACGGCGTCACGGCGGGCGCCGTCGTCGGCCAGATCCTGCTCGACACCGAGCCGCCGCGTTCGCGAGAGCCCGGGTGAGCCTGCCCACCCGCTACCGGGCCGACAGCCCCGGGGCCGCGATCGCGGTGCGCGGCGCGCGCGCCGGCCGCCGGCTGCGCGCGGCGCTGTCGCGGGCGTGGCGCGCCGTCGCCGACACCGTGCGGCCCGCGGGCTGGCTGCTCGCCGGCGTCGCCGTCGCCGGGATCGGGCTCGGGATGCCGTTCGGCTGGCGCGAGTTCGTCGTCGCGGGGCTGCTCGCGGCGGCGCTGCTGGCGATGTCGCTGTTCTTCCTGTCGGGCGCGCGCGCCTACGAGGTCGCGCTCGAGCTCGACGGCGACCACGTCGTGGCCGGCGGCCGCATCGAGGGCCGGATCACGGTGCGGGGCGCCGGCCGCGCCGTCACGCTGCCGGCCCGCATCGACGTGCCCGTCGGCGACGGGCTCGTCGACGTGACCGTGCCGCTGCTGCGCGCCGGTCGCGTCTATGAGGCCTCGTTCTCGGTGCCGGCGCACCGCCGCGGCGTCGTCGAGGTCGGCCCTGCGCACGCCGTGCGCGGCGACCCCCTCGGCATCCTCGCCCGGGAGGCCCGCTGGGATCACGTGCACGAGGTGTACGTGCACCCGCGGACGACGCCGCTGCTCTCGACCAACGCGGGCCTGCTCCGCGATCTCGAGGGCCGCAGCTCCGCGGCGATCACCGACGACGACATCTCGTTCCACGCACTGCGCGAGTATCAGCCGGGCGACGAGCAGCGGCAGATCCACTGGAAGTCGACGGCTCGCAGCGGTCAGCTCATGGTGCGCCAGTACGAGGAGACGCGCCGCTCGAGCATGCTCGTCGTGCTCGCGCTCGGCGCCGACGAGTACGGGGCGGACGACGAGTTCGAGCTCGCGGTCAGCGCGGCGGCGTCGCTCGGCATCCGCGGACTGCGCGACGGCCGCGACCTGCACGTCGTGGTGAGCGGCGACGTGCCGGCGTTCGCGCGGCGCAGCGTGCGCTCGATCCGCAGCCTGCCGGCGCTGACGGCGCGCACGCTGCTCGACGCGCTCACCGCGGTCGAACGCGACGACGCGATCAACCCGATGACCGACGTGGCCGCGCTCGCCGCCGAGTCGACCTCCGACGTCTCGGTCGCCTTCCTGGTGTGCGGCTCGACGCAGACCGCGCGCACCGTGCAGGCCGCCGCGCTGGCCTTCCCGCCGCAGGTGGCGGTCGTCGCCGTCGTGTGCAACCCCGAGGCGGAGCCGCGGCTGCGACGCCTCGGCCCCATCTCCGTCGTGTCGATCGGCCTCATCGACGATCTGCGGCAGGTGCTCTCCCGGGGGGCGCAGTCGTGAGCGGGCCGTCGCCGGCATCCGGGATCCCGCTCGGCGTGCGCGCCGGGTCGGCGTCGTTCCTCTCCGTCATCGTCGCGCTCGGCGCGGTCGCCGCGTGGCCGATCTACCGCACACCGTGGTTCCTCGTGCTCGTCGCGGTCGCCTGGGGCGCGTCGATCGCGATCGCGGCGTGGGGCGTCCGCCGCGCGTGGCCGCCGTGGCGGCTCGTCGCGGCCACGGCGCTCGCCTACGTCGTGCTCGCGCTGCCGGTCGCCGTGCCGTCGGCCCTCACGAGCCCCGACGCGGCGGTGCGCGGCCTCGGCGCCGCGCTGGCGGCCCCCGTGACCGGCTGGAAGGCGATCCTCACGCTCGACCTGCCGCTCGGCAGCTATCAGGCGACTCCGGCCCCCGCGCTGCTCCTCTTCCTGTGCGTCGGCGTCGCGAGCCTCACGCTCGCGTGGCGGGCGCGGCGGCTGTGGACGCTCGCGGCGCCGATCGCCCTGCTGCTGCCCGTGTGGGGCGTCGTGTTCGGCTCGAGCGCGATGAGCCCGCCCGTGCGCGTCGGCGAGGCGGTCGTGACCGGCCCCGTCGAGACGCTCGTCGCCGTCGGCGCCGTGCTGGCCGCGCTCGGCCACGTCGTGTGGCGCTCGAACGAGGCGCGCCGCCGCGCGCGCACGTTCGCCGTGGTGGAGAACGACGCGTCCGCCCCGGCCCGCCGCTCCCCGGGCCTCGCCGGGCGGGTCGGCATCGCCGCCGGGATGCTCGTGGTCGCGACGCTGGCCGGCGCGATCACCGCCCCCGCGGTGCTCGCGGGCCAGCCGCGCGAGGTGCTGCGCACGCAGGTGGACCCCCGCCTCGAGCTGCTGCGCGACGTCAGCCCGCTCGCCCAGTACCGCTCGTGGTTCACGGCCGAGCAGTACGACCGCGTGCTGTTCGCGATCGACCCCGCCGTGCCCGCCGAGCGCGTGCGCCTCGCGGTGCTGCCCTTCTTCGACGGACGCCTCGCCCGCATCGTCGACCCGGCGGCGGGCGAGGCCGATCTGCGCACGGCGTTCTCCCGCGTGCCGTCGACGCTGCGCGCCGCCGAGGACGCGACCGTCATCGAGGCGACGGTGACCATCGACGCCCTCGGCCGCCCGTGGCTGCCCCTCGCGGGCGCCCTCACCTCGATCGCGTTCGACGGGACGGCCGCGACGTCGCTCAGCGACGGGTTCTTCTACAATCGCGACGCCGGCGCCGGCGTGCAGATGGCGTCGTCCACGTCGGGCATGTCGTACCGCTTCACGGCCGCGGTCGACCCCGCGGCGCCCGCGCTCAGCGCCCTGCAGCCCCCGGAGGGGCACGTGCGCATGAGCGACGCGATCGTGCCCGCCTCGGTCGTCGAGTGGATGCAGGTGCAGCAGGTCGGCACCGACGGCACCGCGCTGCAGGTGCTCATCGACCGGCTGCGCGCGCGGGGCTTCCTCAGCCACGCGCTCCTGCTCGACGCCGACGCCCCGCCGCCGTGGCTCGCCGACCGGGGCGTCGCCGGCTTCCACCCGAGCCGCGCGGGCCATTCCTCCGACCGCATCGACCAGCTCTTCCGCGCGCTGCTCGACCGGCAGTACGAGGTGGGCGACGCCGCCGACGCCGACCTCGTCGCCGCGGTCGGCGACGACGAGCAGTTCGCCGTCGCCGCCGCGATGATCGCCGACCAGCTCGGCTTCCCGACCCGGATCGTGCTCGGCACGCGACTCGCGGGCGACGACGACGAGCGCATCCCGTCGTGCACCGACGGCGTCTGCCGCGGGCGCAACATGACGGCCTGGCTCGAGGTGCAGGACGCGTCGGGCGCGTGGGTCGCGATCGACGTGACGCCGCAGAGCCGGATCGCCCCGCACACCGTGCACCAGCAGCGCAACGATCCGCGCAACCCGACCGACGTGCGCGGCGACAACGCGCTGACGATCCCGCCCGTCGACTCCCGCCCGCCCGAGGAGGGCGCGCGCGACGACCGCGACGACGCGTCGGGCCTCGACCTGAGCGCCCTCTGGGAGGCCGTGCGGGTCGTCGCGATCGGGCTGGGCGCGATCGCGCTCGTGCTCGCGCCGTTCGTGCTCGTCGTGGCCGTGAAGGCGCTGCGACGCCGGCGGCGACGCCGTGCTGGCGACCCCGCCGATCGCATCGCCGGCGGATGGGACGAGTACGTCGACCTCGCGGTCGACTACGGGCACGCGGCGCCGCGCACCCGCACGCGCCAGGAGCTCGCGGCGACGTTCGACGCGGGCGACGAGAGCGCGCGCGGCGCCCTGCTCGCGACGTGGGCCGACCGCAGCGTCTTCGACGCCGGCCCACCGAGCGACGAGGAGGGGGTGCGCGTGTGGCGGGCGGTCGAGGCCGAGCGCGTGCGCTTCGCGAGAGCCCGCGGGCGCTGGGGCCGCCTGCGGGCGCGCGTGTCGCTGCGGTCGCTGCGTCGCCGCCTCCGGTGACGCGCGGGCGTACGATGGAAGGCTATGTCTGCGCCGCGCATCGTCTATCCCCCCGAGCTCCCGGTCAGCGCCGCGCGCGAGGAGATCGCGGCCGCGATCCGCGACCACCAGGTCGTGATCGTTGCGGGCGCCACCGGCTCGGGCAAGACGACGCAGCTGCCCAAGATCTGCCTCGAGCTGGGCCGCGAGCGCATCGCGCACACGCAGCCGCGCCGGCTGGCGGCGCGCACGATCGCCGAGCGCGTGGCCGAGGAGCTCGGCGTCGAGCTGGGCGGCGCGGTGGGCTACAAGGTGCGCTTCACCGACAAGGTGTCGGCCGGCACGAGCATCGCGCTGATGACCGACGGCATCCTGCTGGGCGAGATCCACCGCGATCGCGAGCTGCGCCGCTACGACACGATCATCATCGACGAGGCGCACGAGCGCTCCCTCAACATCGACTTCCTGCTCGGCTACCTGACGCGGCTGCTGCCGAAGCGTCCCGACCTCAAGGTCGTCGTCACGAGCGCCACGATCGACCCCGAGAGCTTCGCCCGGCACTTCTCCGACGAGGGCCGCCGCACCGTGCCGATCATCGAGGTGTCGGGCCGCACGTACCCCGTCGAGGTGCGCTACCGCCCGCACGACGAGGCCGCGGAGGACGACGTCGACGGCCTGCTCGCCGCGCTGCGCGAGCTCGACCGCGAGCCCGCGGGCGACGTGCTCGTGTTCCTCCCCGGCGAGGCCGAGATCCGCGACGCGATGGATGCCGTCCGCGGCATGTACCAGGGCGACGCGCGGCCGACGGAGGTGCTGCCCCTGTTCGGGCGGCTCTCCGCCGCCGAGCAGCACCGCGTGTTCGAGCCGTCGGCCGTCGCGGGCGTGCGCCGCCGCGTCATCCTCTCGACGAACGTCGCCGAGACGAGCCTCACGGTCCCCGGCATCCGCTACGTCGTCGACACGGGCACCGCGCGCATCTCCCGCTACAGCGCGCGGTCGAAGGTGCAGCGCCTGCCGATCGAGCCGATCTCGCAGGCGTCGGCGCAGCAGCGCTCGGGGCGCGCGGGCCGCACGTCGGCCGGCGTCGCGATCAGGCTGTACGCCGAGGACGACTTCGCGCGGCGACCGGAGTTCACCGAGCCCGAGATCCTGCGCACGCAGCTCGCGTCGGTGATCCTGCAGATGATCGCGCTCGGCTTCGGCGACATCGAGCGCTTCCCGTTCCTCACGAAGCCCGACAGCCGCGGCGTGAAGGCCGCCTTCGACCTGCTCACCGAGCTGCGCGCCGTCACGCGCACCGACCACGGCCCGCGGCTCACCGACATCGGCCGCCGCATCGCCCGGCTGCCGATCGACCCGCGCTTCGCCCGCATGCTCGTCGAGGCCGAGCGCCTCGGCGTCACGGGCTCGGTGCTGCCGATCGTGGCGGGCATGTCGATCCAGGACGTGCGCGAGAGGCCTTCCGCCGACGATCAGGGGTCGCGTCGCGAGGAGGCCGACCGGTTGCACGCCCGGTTCACCGACCCCGCGAGCGACTTCCTCACCCTGCTGAACCTGTGGAACCACCTGCAGGAGCAGCAGCGGGAGCTCGGGTCGAGCGCGTTCCGCCGGCTGTGCCGCGCCGAGATGCTGAACTACGTGCGCGTGCGGGAGTGGTTCGACGTCGACCGGCAGCTGCGGCAGCTCACCGGCGCGCCGCGCGCGGCGGACGACGCCGGCACGCACGAGCCCGCGCTCGTGCACCGCGCCATCCTCGCCGGCCTGCTCTCGCACATCGGCATCCTCGACACCCGCTCGCTGCAGAAGGCCGACGGCAAGCGCAAGCCGCTCCCCCAGTACCGCGGGGCGCGCGGCGCGACGTTCGCGATCTTCCCGGGCTCCGGGCTCAGAAAGGCGAGCCCGGATGCCGTCATGGCGGCCGAGCTCGTCGAGACGTCGCGGCTGTTCGCCCGCACGGTCGCCGAGGTCGACCCCGAGTGGGCCGAGGAGCTCGCGGGCGACCTGGCGCACCGTCAGATCAGCGACCCGCACTGGTCGAAGGATGCCGGGGCCGCCGTCGCCGCCGAGAAGGTCACCCTGTTCGGCGTCGAGATCGTCCCCCGCCGGCGCGTGCAGCTCGCGCGCATCGACCGCGAGCAGGCGCGCGAGCTGTTCCTGCGGCACGCGCTCGTCGACGGCGAGTGGAACAGCCAGTACCTCGACAAGCGGCTGACCGCGTTCGAGCGCCGCAACCTCGAGCTGCGGCGGCGGCTGGAGAGGATCGAGGAGCGGGAGCGGCGTCGCGACATCCTCGCGGGCGACGAGGCGGTGTTCGCCTTCTACGACGCGCGCATCCCCGCCGACGTCGTCGACACGCGGTCGTTCGAGGCGTGGTGGCGCACCGCGAGCGCGCGCACGCCGCGGCTGCTCGACATGACCGAGGCCGACCTCGCGGGCGACGCGTCGCGCTCCGACGAGCGCGACTTCCCCGCGCGCTGGCGGCAGGGCGATCAGGTGCTCTCGCTCGCCTATCGGTTCGAGCCGGGCTCCCCCGACGACGGCGTGAGCGTCGTCGTGCCGCTGGCCCTGCTCGCCCAGCTGTCGCCCGAGGGCTTCGACTGGCAGGTGCCGGGCATGCGCGACGAGCTGATCGCGGCGCTCATCCGGGCCCTCCCCAAGGCGATCCGCCGGCACGTCGTGCCCGCCGCCGACTGGGCCGCGAAGCTGTCGGCCGAGCTCGCCGACGCCGGCCCCGAGTCGCACGACGGCCGGCCGCGCGCGACGCTGCGGGAGGCGCTCGCAGCCCGCATCCAGCGCGTCGCGAACCAGCCCGTGACCGCCGGCGACTTCGACCTGCAGCGCGTTCCCGGACATCTCACGATGTCGTTCCGCGCGGTCGACGCGCGCGGGCGCACGATCGGATCGTCGCGCGATCTGGGTGAGCTGCAGGACCGCCTGGCCGGCCGCGCACGCGAGGCGGTCTCGCGCACGCTCGCGCCGCGGCCGTCGAGCGCGGCTCGCCCCGCGCCCGCCGACGGTGCGGCGCAGCCGGCCGGGCCGGTCGCCCCCGCCGTCGCCGAGCGCCGCGGCATCACGGCGTGGGACGTCGGCACGCTGCCCGACGTCGTCGACACGCCCGTCGCGGGCGGCGTCGTGCGCGGGTATCCGGCGCTCGTCGACGAGAAGGACGCCGTCGCGCTGCGCATCGAGTCGACCCCGGAGCGCGCCGCGCAGCTCACGCACGCGGGCGTGCGCCGCCTGCTGCTGCTCGCCGTTCCCTCGGCATCCGCCTACGTGCTCGACCATCTCACGGCGGCCGAGAAGCTCGCGCTCGCCGCGTCGCCCTACCCGTCGGCGCGCACGCTCGTCGAGGACGCGCGCGTCGCCCTGGCGGACGCCGTGATCGCGCGCACCGAGCCGCGGGTGCGCACGGAGGAGCAGTTCGCCCGCGTGCGCGACGCGTTCTCGGCCGTCGCGGTGGACGAGCTGTTCCAGACGGTGTCGCTCGTCGCCCGCATCCTCACGCTGCAGCGCGAGGTGGAGCGGGCGGTGCGCGGCCAGAACTCGATGACCCTGCTGGCCGCGCTCGGCGATGTGAAGACGCAGCTGGCGGGTCTCGTGTTCCCCGGGTTCATCGCGCGCACGGGGATCGCGCGCCTCGCCCACCTGCCGCGCTATCTGCAGGCCGCGCTCGATCGCGTGCGGGGCCTCGGCGACAACGCGGGCCGCGACCGCCAGCGGCTCACGGAGCTCGAGCGGGCCGCGGCGCTGTTCGCCGACGCCGGCGGCACGATCCCCTGCCCGGACGATGCGCCCGCGCACCTCGTGCACGCCCGCTGGCTGCTCGAGGAGTATCGCGTGAGCCTGTTCGCGCAGCACCTCGGCACCGCCGAGCCCGTCTCCATCCAGCGCGTCGCCAAGGCCCTCGCCGCCCGCTGACCCGCGCCGCCCGCCGAGGGTGCCAGTTCTCCCCGCGAGGGTGCCCATTGTTCCCGCGAGGGTGCCAGTTCTCCACGCGAGGGTGCCAGTTCTCCACGCGAGGGTGCTTTCATGCGCGGCGCCGTGGCACCCTCGTGAGAACAAATGGCACCCTCGCGGAGATACATGGCACCGTCGCGGGGACAAGTGGCACCCTCGTGACGATACGTGGCACCTTCGCGGGCCACGGGGAGGCGGGCGCGGATAGGCTCGAGCGCATGGCTACCGCGATCACGTACACGGCCTTCGGCGGGCCCGAGGTCCTCACCGTCACCGACATCGACGTTCCGGCACCGGGGCCCGGCGAGGTCGCCGTGCGCGTCGAGGCCGCCGGCGTCAACCCGATCGACTACAAGCTGCGCGCCGGCATCCGCCCCTCGGCCGTCATCGCCGAGCCGCGCCGCATCGGCTTCGACGGCGCGGGCGTCGTCACGGCCGTCGGCGAGGATGTCGAGGGGTTCCGCGCCGGCGACGCCGTCGTGCTCGTCGACGCTCCCGGTACGTATGCGACCGAGGTCGTCGTCACCCCGGCGCAGCTCGTGCCGCGCCCGCCGCAGGTGTCGGCCGCGGTCGGCGCAGGCGTCGGCATCCCCGCCGCCACGGCGTACCAGTCGCTGCGCTCGCTCGCGATCGGGGCCGGCGACACCGTGCTGCTGCACGGCGGCTCGGGCGCGGTGGGCCAGGCGGCGATCCAGTTCGCGACCCTGTGGGGCGCGCGGGTGATCGCCACGACGAGCGACCGGCGGGCCGACCGGGTGCGCGCGCTCGGGGCCGAGCCGATCCCGTACGCGCCGGGCATCGCCGCGCGCGTGCGCGAGATCGCTCCCGACGGCATCTCGGTCGCGCTCGATCTCGTGGGCACCGATGAGGCGCTCGCGTCGTCGATCGAGCTGGTCGCCGACCGCTCGCGCGTCGCGACGATCGTGCGCGGGGCGGATGCCGACGGTCTCGGCATCCGCGCGTTCAGCGGCGGCAGCCCCCGTCCGCTCACGGCGGCCGAGCGCGCCTGGCGCGCCGAGGCCGTGCCCGTGACGCTGAATCTCCTCGCCGCGGGCCGCTTCTCGATCGAGCTCGGCGCGCAGCTGCCGCTCGCCGAGGCCGTCGAGGCCCACCGCCTCGTCGAGGCGGGCACCGACGGCAAGGTCGTGCTGCTGCCCTGACCTCTCCGCGCCGGCGGCGCCGACCGCCGCCCTTCCTCTCGTCGGGGTCCGCTGCTAAAGTCTGAACATCAGCTCGGATTTGGATGACGCCCGAGCCGTCGGCACCGACGGGTGCCGCTCACGCCTCGATCAACGACGATAGGGAGACGGTCCATGCCGGAGAACACGCCCGAGAACACCCCCGGAGTCAACCGCAGGGTCGTCACCGGCACGAACAGCGAGGGCAAGGGGACGATCGTCTCCGACCTTCCGCTTCACGAGCTGCCGGGCGGCCCCGGCCAGATCTCCCTGCTCTGGCGCACGGAGGGCTGGCCGATCCGCAACGAGGGGACCGAGGAGGCGTCCGAGCCCTTCGACGCGGTGAAGGCGTTCACGACGTCGAGCACGTCGTTCGTCGTGACGCGGAGCCATCCGCCCCAGCCGGGCGAGGAGCCGCTCTGGCACACGACGAACTCGATCGACTACGCCTACGTCGTCTCGGGCCAGGTGCGCTTCGAGGCGGAGGACGGCTCGACCGTCGACCTCCGCGCCGGCGACGTGATCGTCGACCGCGGCATCGCCCACCGCTGGACCCACCTCGGCGACGAGGTGACGGTCATGCTGATCGTGATGGTCGAGGCCGCACCGGTCGGCGCAGGACTCGACCAGAGCCGCGACACGGAGTTCTGGGACAGGTTCGGGGGCGCGGCCGAGGGCTGACGCGTCCCGCTGGGCGTCACCCCGCCCGCGAGCGCCGCAGCTCGTCGACCCAGCGCGGCACGACGACCGATGCGGGCCCGGCCCGCACCTCGTCGAAGGCGACGATGCCCATCGTCGGCACGAGGTTGAGCTCGAGCGTGCGCGCGCCGACGGCGGCGGCGAGCGCCGCGTAGCCCGCCGCGGGGTACACGGCGCCGGAGGTGCCGACCGAGACGAACAGGTCGCACGTCGCGACCGCCCGCTCGATGCGGTCGGTCTCGTAGGGCATCTCGCCGAACCAGACGACGTCGGGGCGCAGGGCGCGTTCGCCGCACGCGGGACAGGGCGGCCCGTCGATCAGGTCGTCGTGCCACGCGGGTCGCGCGGCGCACGCCGTGCACAGCGCGCGGCGCAGCTCGCCGTGCATGTGCACCAGCCGCGTCGTGCCGGCGCGCCCGTGCAGGTCGTCGACGTTCTGCGTCACGACGAGCAGATCGTCGCCGAGCTCGGCCTCGAGCCGGGCGAGAGCGCGGTGCGCGGGATTCGGATCGACGGATGCCAGGGCGCGCCGCCGGGCGTCGTAGAACCGCTGCACCAGGACGGGGTCGCGCTCGAACGCCTCCGGCGTCGCGACGTCTTCGACGCGATGCCCCTCCCACAGGCCGTTCGCGTCGCGAAAGGTCGGCACGCCGCTCTCGGCCGAGATGCCGGCACCCGTGAGCACGACCACACGCATGCGTCCATTCTGTACGCTCGCAGGGTGACGGAACGGCACAGCACGGGACTGCGATGGGGAATCCTCGCGACGGGCGGCATCGCGCGCGCGTTCACGCGCGACCTGCGCACGGCGGGGCTGACGGTCGCGGCCGTGGGCTCGCGGAGGGCCGGCGCGGCGCGCGCCTTCGCCGACGAGCACGGCATCCCCCGCGCGCACGGCTCGTACGAGGCGCTCGTCGCCGATCCCGGCGTCGACATCGTCTACATCGCCACGCCGCACGGCCGGCACGTCGCCGACGCGGTCCTCGCGCTGCAGGCCGGCAAGCACGTGCTCATCGAGAAGGCGGTCACGCTCGACGCCGAGGAGGCCGCGGTCGTCGGCGCCCTCGCCCGCGACCGCGGGCTGCTCGCGATGGAGGCCATGTGGACGCGCTACCTGCCGCACATGGCGCGCATCCGCGAGCTGATCGCCGCGGGCGCCCTCGGCGAGGTGCGCGCGGTGTTCGCCGACCACACGCAGCTGCTCCCCTCCGATCCCGCGCACCGGCTGAACGCGCTGGAGCTCGGCGGCGGCGCCCTGCTCGATCTCGGCGTGTATCCGATGTCGTTCGCCTGGGACGTGCTCGGCGCGCCCACCGGCATCCATGCGGCCGGCCGTCTCGGCGAGACGGGCGCCGACACGGAGGTCGCCGTCTCGATGACGCACGCGTCGGGCGCGGTGTCGTCGTTCGTCGCGTCGTCGCGCGCCGCCGGGCCCAACACGGCGACGATCATCGGCACCGAGGCGAGGATCGAGGTGGATGCCGTCTGGTACTGTCCCGCGTCGTTCCGCCTCGTCGCGCCGGGCGGCGCGGTGCTCGAGGAGCACCGGCCGGCCGTGGCGGGCCGCGGCATGCAGTACCAGGCCCTGCACGCCGAGCATGTGCTCGCGCACGGCGGGCGCGACAGCGAGCTGCTGCCGTTCGACGAGAGCATCGCGATCATGCGCGGCCTCGACGAGGTGCGCCGCCAGGTGGGCGTCGTCTACCCTCGCGCGCGGTGACGGCATCGGTAGGCTGGCACACGTGAGCGACGGACATCCCCCGCGGATCAAGCGGCTGCCGGACGGCCCTCCGCGGATCAAGCGGCTACCGGACGGCCCTCCGCGGATCAAGCGGCTGCCGGACGGCACCGTGAAGCAGATCGGCCCGCTGACCGACACGAGGGTGTGGACGGTTCCGGGTCGTGCGAACCGTCCGATCGAGGCGCCGCGCGCCGACCCCCGCCCGCTCGAGCCGGGCGCGGAGCGCCGGCTGTGCGCCTTCTGCCCCGACAGATACCTGGAGACCACGCCCGAGAAGGTGCGGCTCGTCGGCCCGCGATTCGAGGAGCTGCGTCGCGTCGGGGCGGCGGAGCTGTTCGACACGACCGCCGAGTTCCGCCGCTTCGGCAACCTCTTCGAGATCGTCTCGGCCGAGTACTGGCGCGAGAACCACGGGTTCCGCCAGCCCGCCGCGATCGTCGAGTGGGCGCAGCAGTACCTGTCGTCGCCCGAGGGCCTCGCGCACATCGAGGCGCTCGCCGCGATCCGCGCCCGCGCGTCGGGCGAGTCGCCGTCGATCGAGGAGGCCGCGCTCGACCTGCTCGGCGGATCGCACGACGTGATCGTCGCGCGGCGGCACGTGCGCGACGACGCGACGACGGACGACCAGCTGGTCTCGTCGGGAGACCTCACGCCCAACGAGCACGCCGCGTACATCGCCTTCACGGTGCGGTCCCTCGCCGAGATCCAGGCGGCGCAGCCGCACGCGGCCTACGTGTCGGTGTTCCAGAACTGGCTGCGCCCCGCGGGCGCCTCGTTCGAGCACCTGCACAAGCAGCTCGTCGCGATCGACGAGCCCGGCCCGCAGGTCGATCGCGAGCAGCGCCTGCTGGCCCACGACCGGCTGCTGTACCAGCACGAGATCCTCGACCTCGCCGTCGAGCAGGGGCTCGTCGTCGCCGCGACCGACGGTGCCGTCGCGGTCGCGGGCATCGGCCACCGGTTCCCCTCGTTCGAGGTCTTCTCGACCGCCGACGAGAACCTGCCGCACGAGCACTCGGATGCCGGCATCCGCGCCGTGTCCGACCTCGTGCACGCTCTGCACGCCGCGACCGGCACGCACGTGCCGACCAACGAGGAGTGGCACTACCGCCCGCCGGGCGGTCCGTGGCCCATGCCGTGGCGGATCGTGCTGAAGTGGCGCATCTCGACGCCCGCGGGCTTCGAGGGCGTCACCAAGGTCTTCGTCAACACGATCGACCCGTGGGAGCTGCAGCGCCGCGCCGTCGAGGCGCTCACGAGGCTGCGCGCGGAGGGACGCATCGCGCACGGCATCCGCATCGGCAGCGAGTGCATGCCGCGCGACGCGCGGCTGCGCTACGCGGGCGACGGATGACCGCTCCGCACGGCACGTCTCCGCCCGAGGATCCCCCGCCCGGAGACGTCCCGCCCGGCGACGTCCCCTCCGGCGCCTTCCCGTTCGACGCGCTGCGCCGCCGGCCCGACGTCGAGGCGCCCGGCCTGGTCGCGTCGGATGCCGCCGACCGGCTGCTGCTCGACGAGTCGGCGTCGGTGCGCGCGGGCGTGCCCGCGGGCCGCCTCGTCGTGATCGGCGACACGCACGGCGCGCTGGCGCTGGCCGCCGCGCACGACGGCGCGACCGACGTCCGCGTGCACCAGGACGCGCTGACGGGCGAGCGCGCGCTCGCCGCCAACGCCGAGCGCCTCGGCCTTGCGGCGCACGTGCGCCCGCTCCCGTTGACGGCCGGCCTCGTGCGCGACGCACGGGTCGTGCTGCTGCGCCTGCCGCGTGCGCTCGACGCGCTCGACGACATCGCGGGGCTCGTCGCCGCGCACGCCGCGCCCGACGTCGTCGTCTACGCGGGCGGACGCGTCAAGCACATGTCGACGGCGATGAACGATGTGCTCCGCCGGTTCTTCGGCCGGCTCGACGTCACGCATGCGCGGCAGAAGTCGCGCGTGCTCGTCGCGCGCGAGCCGCACGACGGCCGCGACCCGGCGCCCGCGACGGGAGACGACTCCGTGCGGGTCGCGGGCCTCGAGATCGACCTGCGGCTGCGCGCGTTCGGCGGGGTCTTCGCGGGGGCGCGGCTCGACCACGGCACCCGGCTGCTGCTCGCCGCGCTGCCCGATCTGTCGCACCTCGACGGGCCGCTCGTCGATCTCGCGTGCGGCACGGGCGCCGTCGCGGCGGCCCTGGCCCTGCGGCATCCGTCGGCGCGCGTGCACGCGAGCGACCAGTCTGCCGCGGCCGTCGCGTCGGCGCGCGAGACCGTGATCGCGAACGGCGTCGCCGACCGGGTCGAGATCGTGCGCGACGACGCCCTGAGCACGCTGGCCGACGCGAGCGTGTCGTTCGTCGCGCTCAATCCCCCGTTCCACGCGGGCGCCGCCGTGACCGATCGCATCGCCCCGCGCCTGTTCGCCGACGCCGCACGGGCGCTGCGGCCGGGCGGCGAGCTGTGGTGCGTGTGGAACTCGCCCCTCGGCTATCGCCCGGTGCTGGAGCGACTGGTCGGCCCGACGCGTCAGGTCGCGCGCGACCCGCGCTTCACGGTCACGGTGTCGACGCGGCCGTGAGCCGTCTCGGCGCGACCGGGCCCGGCTCAGACGATGCCGGCGCGGATGCCGTCGAGCGACGCCGCCACCTTCGGCAGCTGCGCGACGAGGCCGGCGTCGAGCTGCGCCAGCCGCTCGCGGGCGTCGGCGAGCACCGCGACGCCCTTCGGGGTGAGGCTGAGGTCGCTCGCGGCGCCCGCGTGAGCGGTGGCGTCGGCGACGAGCCCGTCGTCGACGAGCGTGCGCACGGCCGTGTGCGCCGACTGCACGGTGATGCGCGACCGGCGCGCGAGCTCCGAGAACGAGATGCCCGGCTCGGCGAAGATGTGCCCGAGCAGCCCGAACTTGCGGGTCGTGATCCCCAGATCGCGCAGCGTGGCCGACAGCTGTGCCTCCCACATCCCCGACACCGCCATCAGCGCGATGACGGGGCTGAAACGGGGTTCCTCCCCGTTCACGTTCTGATCTGCCACGAGGAAGAGTTTATGGCTGATACCCTCCGTTGCGCTGCAACCCGGGGTGGGTCGTATCCGGGTCGCCCTCCCCGCGACCGCCACGGCCCGTGCCGTCTCCGGCCCGGCTCAGCGCCCGCTCCAGCGCCGCCGACAGCGATCGCCACTCCCACAGCTCGTACGCGACGATCACCGACAGCGGCGACGTCAGCACGATCAGCAGGCACGCCCACAGCGGGCCGCCGAGCGCCGCGACCAGCACGGCGACGACCGGTGCCGCGAAGGCGACGACGTGCGCCGGGTTGCGGCTGAGCGACGACACCAGCCAGCCGTGCAGCAGGAACGTCGTCACGAGGAACACGGCGACCGGGATCGCGATCGCCGCCACGACCGTCACCGTCGCCACCGGGTACGGTCCCACCGCGCCGTAGCCGACCACGTGCAGGCCGGCGCCCGTCGCGACGATCGACGCGAACAGCAGCAGATGACCGTACGCCCACGGCACCACCTTGTCGCGCCGCGCGGCCAGCACCGGCGCCGACGGGATGAGGAAGTACGCCCACCACAGGGCGAAGGAGGTGAGGATGCCGATGCCGATCGCGAGCACCGCGCCGAGCGTCCAGCCCTCGGCATCCGAGATCCGCCGGGCCGCCTCCACCGTGCCGATCACGGTCTCGCCGATCGCGATGATCGCGAGCAGGCCGTAGCGCTCGGCGATGTGGTGCGGATGCCAGGGCGAGCCGCCGATGCCGCGCCCGGCGCTCCACCGCTCGATGACGATCGGGCAGGCGAGCTCGATCGCCCACACCAGCACGAGCAGCAGCAGGCCCGGGACGAGCGGGATGGGCAGCAGGCTCCACGCGACCCAGCCCAGCTGTATGACGCCCACGGTGACCGCGTAGCCGAACGCCAGACGCCGGTACCGCACGTCGGTGAACGCGACGCGCAGCCACTGCGCGACCACGGCGACCCGCATGATCACGTAGCCGGTGACCATCAGCTTGGCCGACACGGGCCCGCCGTCGATGAGCGAGGAGAAGAGCGCGGGGACGCCGATGGCGAGCACGACGACGCCGGCCATCTGCGTCAGCGTCAAGACCCGGAACAGCCAGTCGTCGTTGTCGAACGCCGATGCGAACCACGAGTATCCGGTCCACGCCCACAGCACGGCGAGCATCGCGATCAGGAAGGCGACCGTGGCCGGCCCGGCGTGACCGGTCGCGATGCCGTGCGCGTACTCCGCGCCGATCACGATGAACGCCACCACGAACGTCAGGTCGAAGAACAGCTCCAGCGGGCTCGCGGGGCGGTGGCCCTCGCCGGTGTTGCGCCCCGCCATCCGCCGCAGCCCGTGCGGGTAGTGCGCGCGGGCCCGCGCCGCGGCATGCCCTGCCTCAGCCTTCATCGCCGCATCCTTCCGTCAGACAGACGGTACCGCGTCGGCATCCGCGTGCCATAGCTCCTCCGATCCGCGCACGCTCCCGCCGGTCTCCCGCGGAACGACGCGGTACGGCGGCGGGCTCTGTGCCACGGAGGAGGAGTTGCGTCACGCAAGCCCGAGGCGGGCTGCCGGCGCGATCAGGGGGTCAGAAGTCCCGAGCCTAAGGAGAACCGCGGAAGCATGCGGCAACCGAGGTCAATGGGACTGTGCGCCTCCGGCGTGCCACTTGCGAACGGGTCTCTATGCTGATCCCGGAAGCGGGTCTGATGCCTGGACCGGGGCATCACCCGATGGCCCTCACGACGACAGGACAACGCATCGGGCCAGATGGAGGGTCACGCGTTGTCGATCGCGGTGATCCATTCGTTGAGCTCCACGATGATCTCGTCGAGTGTCGATGAGACGCCGGCTTGCTCCGCCGGTGTCGCGAAGGTGCTCGCCCAGAGCGGGTTCGCAACGATCGTTGGCGGCCACAAGCGCAGGCGCATCCCGATCTGACCTGCTTCCGCGGCGCGTGCCTGGAACACGTCGAGCGCGGCCTCCCGCACCACATCGAGCGATCCGGGAGTGGGATAGTACGCATGCTTGATCGATAGCAGGTCAACGAGGTCCCGAACCCGGTCGTTCACGAACGTGGGCGGCTCATGGGGGTCTGAGCACGCATGGAGCTTCTGAGCGACCTGGTAGGCCATCGCGATCCCGACGAGCGCGTCCGGAGTCTGGATGCCGAAGAAGTCTGTGGAGGGCGCGGCGATCCGATCCGAGTGTTCGCGGATGTGCCCGTCGTCGAAGGCCACTTCGACCTGGATGCGTCGCCACGTGACACCACGAAGCGACAGCAGCACATCGAAGCGGCGCGGCTTCACGACTCGAGGAGCGTCGATCATCTGGATCGGCGAACGCGAAAGCGTGACGGGACCCCATGGCTGAGCCAGCGCCTCGTCCAGCGCGCGAACGAGCTCGTCCGCGGAGCCACGGAAGAGGGTGTCGACGTCACGCGTCGCGCGTGCCGATGCTCCGAGTCGTCGTTCGAGGTAGACCCCGCCCTTGAGCAGAAAGAGCGGCTGCTGATCGTGACCCAACGCTCGCTGAAGCACAGCGACGACGATCGTCGACGCGAGAATCCATCCCGTGCGGGCAACGTTGGTGCCGATCACGGCGGATGCCTGATGCACCCATTGCTCCAGTACACGGGCGCTTGCAGGCGTGCGGTCCTTCCCGGGGAGTGCGGCGAAGGGGTCGTCAGACATACATCGTTTCGATCTGTGATGTCAGTTCCGTCGCCTCAGCGGCGGTGATCCGCCCCCGCTTGCGAGCGGTGTCAATGGCCACTCGAAGCAGATGCACGGGAACACCGGTGTCGATTCCCTGTTGGATGGCGGTCTTCTCGGTGACGGTGCGGATGCCTTGCCACCAGGAGAGGTCCGCTTCGGTGAGGCGCGTGTGGTGAAGGATGTAGGCGTCTCCCCCGCGCTTGCTGATCCGACGACCTTTGGGGACGGCGATGTGGATTCGGTCTGGGTTGATGTCACAGAGCTCGTGCACCGCCAACGCGGTGTCGTGGCTGAGCACGGCGTCCGGGGCGTTCGCCCACAGGACGGCCAGCATGTACTCATCGCGCTCGGTGACAGGGAGTTCCGGGAATCGATAGATCCCGTGACCCACACGCTCGAGCTTGTCCCGACGTGCAAGACGAGCCAGCTCCCCTGGCGCAGCCCCTAGGTTGCGGGCGTCCCGTTCCGTGACGAATCCGTACTGGTCGAGGGCAACGTCCCACAGATCTTTGCGAAGCACGACGCCCCCTCACCCCTGGTGCGAAAAGTATGCCATAAATGGCCTACTTTTCGCACACGCCCGAAGTGATCCCGAAGGGTCGACGCCATGCCCATTTCAACTTGTGATCAGGAACTTTACGGCGCAGCCTCTCAGAAGTCCCAGTCCTCGTCCTCGGTCGCGACGGCCTTGCCGATGACGTACGACGAGCCCGAGCCCGAGAAGAAGTCGTGGTTCTCGTCGGCGTTCGGGGAGAGCGCCGAGAGGATCGCGGGGTTCACGTTGGTGACCGTCGACGGGAACATCGCCTCGTAGCCGAGGTTCATGAGCGCCTTGTTGGCGTTGTAGTGCAGGAACTTCTTGACGTCCTCGGTCAGCCCGAGCGAGTCGTAGAGGTCCTGCGTGTACTGCACCTCGTTGTCGTAGAGCTCGTACAGCAGCGAGAACGTGTAGTCCTTGATCTCGTCGCGCTCGGTCTCCGAGACCTTCTCGAGGCCCTTCTGGAACTTGTAGCCGATGTAGTAGCCGTGCACGGCCTCGTCGCGGATGATGAGGCGGATGATGTCGGCCGTGTTCGTGAGCTTCGCCTTGCTCGACCAGTACAGCGGCAGGTAGAAGCCCGAGTAGAACAGGAACGACTCCAGCAGCGTGGACGCCACCTTGCGCTTGAGCGGCTCGTCGCCCCGGTAGTAGTCCATGATGATGTGCGCCTTCTTCTGAAGGTTCGCGTTCTCCACCGACCAGCGGAAGGCGTCGTCGATCTCGGGCGTCGAGCACAGCGTCGAGAAGATCGACGAATAGCTCTTGGCGTGCACCGACTCCATGAACGCGATGTTCGTGTAGACGGCCTCCTCGTGCGGCGTCAGCGCATCCGGGATCAGCGAGACGGCGCCCACCGTGCCCTGGATCGTGTCGAGCAGCGTGAGCCCCGTGAACACGCGCATCGTCGTCGTCTTCTCGTCGGGCGTCAGCGTCGCCCACGACTGGATGTCGTTCGACAGCGGCACCTTCTCGGGCAGCCAGAAGTTGCCCGTGAGGCGGTTCCACACCTCGAGGTCCTTGTCGTCCTGGATGCGGTTCCAGTTGATCGCCTGCACGTGGTCGAGCAGTGGGAGCTTCTGAGCGTTCATGAATGGTCTTCCCCTAAAAATCCCTGATCAAAGCGTCACAGCATGCAGCTGACGCACTCAGACACGTCGGTGCCCTCCAGGGCCATCTGACGCAGGCGGATGTAGTAGATCGTCTTGATGCCCTTGCGCCACGCGTAGATCTGGGCGCGGTTGATGTCGCGCGTCGTCGCGGTGTCCTTGAAGAACAGCGTGAGCGACAGCCCCTGGTCGACGTGCTGCGTCGCGGCCGCGTAGGTGTCGATGACCTTCTCGTAGCCGATCTCGTACGCGTCCTGGTAGTACTCCAGGTTGTCGTTCGTCATGAACGGCGCCGGGTAGTAGACGCGGCCGATCTTCCCCTCCTTGCGGATCTCGATCTTCGACGCGATCGGGTGGATCGAGCTCGTCGAGTTGTTGATGTACGAGATCGAGCCCGTCGGGGGCACCGCCTGCAGGTTCTGGTTGTAGATGCCGTGCTCCTGGATCGACGCCTTGAGGTCGATCCAGTCCTGCTGGGTCGGGACGTGATGCTTCGCGAACAGCTCCGTGACCCTCTCGGTCTGCGGCGCCCACTCCCGCTCGATGTACTTGTCGAAGAACTCCCCCGAGGCGTACGTCGAGTCGGCGAACCCGTCGAAGGTGACGCCGCGCTCGATCGCGATGCGGTTCGAGGCGCGCAGCGCGTGGTAGAGCACCGTGTAGAAGTAGATGTTCGTGAAGTCGAGGCCCTCTTCCGAGCCGTAGAACACCCGCTCGCGTGCGAGGTAGCCGTGCAGGTTCATCTGCCCCAGGCCGATCGCGTGCGAGCGGTCGTTGCCGTCCTCGATCGAGCGCACCGAGCCGATGTGGCTCTGGTCGCTCACCGCGGTGAGGGCGCGGATGGCGGTCTCGACCGTGCGGCCGAGGTCGTCGGCATCCATCGACAGCGCGATGTTCAGCGAGCCGAGGTTGCAGGAGATGTCCTTGCCGATCTGGTCGTACGAGAGGTCCTCGTTGTACGTGGTCGGCGTGTTGACCTGCAGGATCTCGCTGCACAGGTTCGACATGTTGATGCGCCCGCTGATCGGGTTGGCGCGGTTCACCGTGTCCTCGAACATGATGTACGGGTAGCCCGACTCGAACTGGATCTCGGCGAGCGTCTGGAAGAACTCGCGCGCCTTGATCTTCGTCTTCTTGATGCGGGCGTCGTCGACCATCTCGTGGTACTTCTCGCTGACCGAGATGTCGCCGAACGGCACGCCGTAGACGCGCTCGACGTCGTAGGGCGAGAACAGGTACATGTCCTCGTCCTTCTTCGCCAGCTCGAACGTGATGTCGGGGATCACGACGCCGAGCGAGAGCGTCTTGATGCGGATCTTCTCGTCGGCGTTCTCGCGCTTGGTGTCGAGGAACTTCATGATGTCGGGGTGGTGCGCCGACAGGTAGACGGCGCCGGCGCCCTGCCGGGCCCCGAGCTGGTTGGCGTAGCTGAAGCTGTCTTCGAGCAGCTTCATGACGGGGATGATGCCGCTCGACTGGTTCTCGATCTGCTTGATCGGAGCGCCCGCCTCGCGGATGTTCGACAGCAGCAGCGCGACGCCGCCGCCGCGCTTGCTCAGCTGCAGCGCGGAGTTGATGCCGCGGGCGATCGACTCCATGTTGTCCTCGATGCGCAGCAGGAAGCAGCTGACGAGCTCGCCGCGCTGCGCCTTGCCCGCGTTGAGGAACGTGGGGGTCGCCGGCTGGAAGCGGCCCGAGATGATCTCGTCGACCAGGGCGATCGCGAGGCCGTGGTCGCCGTCGGCGAGGGTCAGCGCGGTCATCACGACGCGGTCCTCGAAGCGCTCCAGGTACCGCTTGCCGTCGAAGGTCTTGAGCGTGTAGCTCGTGTAGTACTTGAACGCGCCGAGGAACGTCTCGAAGCGGAACTTCGCCGCGTAGGCGCGGTCGTTGAGCTGCTGGATGAACTCGAACGGGTACTTCTCGATGACGGCGGCCTCGTAGTAGTCCTTCTCGATGAGGTAGTCGAGGCGCTCGCGCAGCGAGTGGAAGAAGACCGTGTTCTGGTTGACGTGCTGCAGGAAGTACTCGCGCGCGGCACGACGGTCGGCGTCGAACTGGATCCGGCCGTTCTCGTCGTAGAGGTTCAGCATCGCGTTCAGCGCGTGGTAGTCGAGCCCCTCGAACCGCTGATCGGTCTTGAAAGTCGCTTCGGTCACTGCTGCTTCCACCATCGTTCCAATCCGTCGCTCACGCGATCGATGTCGTCTGGCGTGCCGAAGAGCTCGATCCGGTACAAGTGCGGCACGCGGCACTTGCGGCTGATGATGTCGCCGGCGAGGCAGTACGCGTCGCCGAAGTTGGTGTTGCCCGCGGAGATCACCCCGCGGATGTACGACCGGTTGTGCTCGTCGTTGAGGAACCGGATGACCTGTTTGGGGACCGCACCCTTCTCCTCGCCGCGCCCCTGACCCCCGCCGTAGGTGGGGGTCACGAGCACATAGGGCTCGTTCACCACGACGGGGGGTTCGGTGGACCGCAACGGAATCCGCACGGCGGGCATCCCGAGCTTCTCGATGAACCTCGCCGTGTTGCCGGAGACGCTCGAGAAGTACACGAGCAGCGGCGCTCTCGTGGCCACCGCGCTCATGGGATCACAGACGAGCGGCGAGCTCGTCGATCTTGTCGGGACGGAAGCCCGACCAGTGGTCCTCGTCGGTGACGACGACGGGTGCCTGCAGGTAGCCCAGCGCCTTGACGCGCTCCAGCGCCGCGTGGTCCTCCGACAGGTCGAGCACTTCGTATTCGATGCCCTTCGAGTCCAGCGCCCGGTAGGTCGCGTTGCACTGCACGCACGACGGCTTCGTGTAGACCGTGATCGCCATGTGGATCGTCCTCTCCCCTCAGAATCCTGTTCGCCCCGGCCGGGCGGCCCGTGTGTGACACGCTGTGCCCGACCAGGAGTCTCAATACTACATATAGGTGTCGCCCTTGGGTCGCACCACAAGGACTAGTAGTTACATCCGTGTAGTTTTCTCCCGTTCTCAACAGGTACAACACATGTTGTCCACCGTTTCATCCACAGGCCGAGACCTTTCCGGCCGACGAGGAAAAGCCGGGATGATGCGCCTTTCCGGCCCGGGGCGCCCGGTCTCCTCCACACCCCGAACGCTACGCGGGGGTTCCGACATCCGATTCCCTGTGGAATCGTCGCCCCGGCGTGTCGTGCCTCCTCGCCGTGCCGCCGCGAGGAGGGGTACCGTTGACGGGTGCCGGGGTATCAGGAGCTTCTGCGCGTTCCGGGAGTCGGACGCATCATCGCCGCACAGCTGACGGCACGCTTCCCCAACGGGATGATGAGCCTCGCCGTCCTGCTGCACGTCGAGCAGATGACGGGCTCGTACGGCTCCGCGGGGCTCGTGCTGGCGGCCACGTCGATCGGGCAGGCCGTCGCCGGCCCCGTGACGAGCCGCTGGATGGGCGTGTGGGGGATGCGGCGCGTGCTCACCCTCACGACGGCGGTGTGCGCCGCGGCGATCCTCGCCCTCGCGGTGCTCGCGCTGCCCGTGGCCGGCTACATGGCCCTGGGGCTGCTCGCGGGCCTCGCGACCCCGCCCGTGCAGTCGGCCGTGCGCACGATCTACCCCAAGCTCGTCACCTCGCGCCAGCTGACGCCGCTGTTCTCGCTCGACGCGAGCCTGCAGGAGATCATCTGGATCCTCGCCCCGGTCGTCATCACGCTCGTGGCCATGCAGGTCGGGACCGTGCCCGCCCTGCTGCTGATCGTTGCGTTCCTCGCCGGCGGCGGGGCGTGGTTCATCCTCTGCCCCGAGGTCGGCCGCGTGCGCATCCCCCGCAGCCGCCGCGGGTTCGGCAAGGTGCTCGGCCGCCCCGTGGTCCTGCTGGCGACCGTGATCGGGTTCCTGCTGATCGGCGCGTGCGCCGCCGTCGAGGCCGGCGTCGTCGCGACGTTCGGGCACGGCGGCCTAGAGGCCGGCGTCGTGCTGGCGGTCTTCGCCGTCGGATCGCTCGCCGGCGGCCTCGCCTTCGGCCACGTCCCGATGGGGCCGTGGGCGATGGCGCGCCGCATGACGGTCGTCGCCGTCGGCGTGACCGCGACCGTGCTCTCCCTGAACTTCTGGTGGCTCGGCGCATCGCTGCTGGTCGCCGGCATCGGCATCGCGCCGGCCCTCGCGGTGATGTTCGCGATGACGTCGTCGAGCGTGAAGTTCAGCGAGACCGCCGAGGCCTACGGCTGGATCGGCACGGGCCAGCTCATCGGCGCCGCCACGGGCTCGGCGGTCGCGGGCTTCCTCATCGACGGCGTCGGCCCCGTCGGCGCCTACTGGGCGGCCGCGGCCTTCGCGATCGTCGGGGCGCTCGTGGCGGCCGTGTTCGCCCGCGGCTTCCCGGATCTGCGCGATCGCGATGCGAGCCCCATCCCCGACACGGAGCCCGTTCCGACCGTCTCCTGAGCGGTCGTGCCCTGCCTGAGCGGTCGTACCCTGTAGGCATGCCTACCCCTGTCGCTCTCCCCCGCCTCTCGTGGGGCTCCTCGCACGCCGACCGGCGCGCCCTCCTCGTGCACGGCCTCGGCTCGACCGGCGCGCTGATGTGGCGCTTCGGGCTCGCGCTCGCCGACGCCGGCTGGCGCGCGACCGCGATCGACCTGCGCGGCCACGGCACCGCCCCGCGCGCGCTCGACTACTCCATCGCCGCCTACGCGGCCGACATCGCCGAGGTCCGGCCGGACGCCGGCGGCGCGTGGGACCTCGTGATCGGCCATTCGCTCGGCGGCGCGGCGTCGGTCGTCGCGGCCGCCGCCGACCCCGCGTGGACGGAGCGCCTCGTGCTGATCGATCCCGCCATCCACCTGTCGCCGGAGGTGCTCGCGCAGACCCGCGAGGGACAGCGCGCGTCGTTCGACGACCCGACGGCAGCGGCGGTGCGGGCCGCGAACCCGACGTGGCACGAGCACGACGTCGAGCTGAAGACCGCCGCGGCCCGCCAGGGCAGCCCGTGGGCGGTCGACCAGACGATCGCCCAGAACGCGTCGTGGGATGTGCGTCCCGCCGTGGCGACGCTGGACATCCCGGTGCACATCATCGGCAGCGACCCCGCCGTGCACTCCATCTTCGAGGGCGACGTCGAGACCGAGGTGCTCGCCCGTCCCTCCGTCACGCTCTCGCGCGTGATCGGCGCCGGCCATTCCCCGCACCGCGACCTTCCCGACGAGACCCTCCGCCAGCTCTTCGCCGCCCTCGCCTGACAAGTCACCTTGACATCCTCGCGCCACGCCTGCGACACTGAAAGTCAAGCGACCTTTACATCCATCAGTCGCGGGCGACGCGGAGGAGGCGGCCATGAGCGAGGAGTCGGGGTACACGAGCACCGACAAGCGGTCGGCGAGCAGGTACACGCTGGAGTTCGGGTCGAGCATGGCGCTGTTCCTCGTGCTGTTCCTGCTGCTGCCCCGCTGGGTGCCGGCGGCGCCGGGATCCGCGGGGGCGATCGTGCTCGCCGTGCTGCCGATCGTTCCCGTGATCTGGATGCCGATCGCCGTGTCGCGCTTCGTCGGACGGATGGACGAGCGACTGCAGGTGCTGATGTGCCGCAGCCTCTCGATCGGGTTCGCCGTCGCGATGGTCACCGCCATCCTCGTCGCCCTGCTGGGCCGCGCGGGCGTCGAGGTCGGCGGCGCCGAGTGGTACGTCTTCATCGCCGGGATGCTCTCGTGGGGCGTCTCCATCCCCCTCGTCATGCTCCGCGCCGAGCGCCCGCGCACGGCCTGACCGCCCACGACCCGACCGCCCACGACCCGAGGGGGACCGGCCGATGAAGAACGACGTGCGCCGCCTGCGCACCGCGCGCGGCTGGACGCAGGTGCAGTTCGCCGAGGCGCTCGGCGTGTCGCGCCAGACCGTCAACGCGCTCGAGGCCGGCAGGTACGATCCCTCGCTGCCGCTGGCCTTCCGCATCGCCGCGCAGTTCGAGCTGCCGATCGAGGCGATCTTCTCCCCGACCGACGCCGACGCTCCCCCGAGCGGGGGCCGCCGCGGGGCCCCGGCCCGCGCACCGCGCGACACAATGGACTCGTGACGACCTTCGACCCCGCCGCGATCCTCCCCGACGACCTGCTCGAGCGCATCCGCTCCCGCGCCGCGGCGGTCGACGCGGAGAACCGCTTCCCCGACGAGGACCTCGCCGAGCTGACGGATGCCGGATACCTGCGCATCCTGGTCCCCGCCGAGCTCGGCGGGGCGGGCCTGGGCCTCACCGAGGCGTCGCTGCTGCAGCAGCGCCTCGCGACCGCGTCGCCGGCGACCGCGCTCGCGGTCAACATGCACCTCGTGTGGACCGGCGTCGCCCTCGTGTGCGCGGCGCGCGGCGTCGACGCGCTGCGGTTCGTGCAGGAGGGCGCGGCGGCGGGCGAGGTGTTCGCGTTCGGCATCAGCGAGGCCGGCAACGACCTCGTGCTCTTCGACAGCGACACCGTCGCCGAGCCGCAGCCCGACGGCTCCTACACGTTCACGGGCACCAAGGTCTTCACCTCGCTCGCGCCCGTGTGGACTCAGCTCGGCCTGCACGGCCTCGACGAGACGAGCCCCGACGCGCCCCGGCTCGTCTACGCCTTCGTGCCGCGCACGGACGCCGTCGTCACGCGCGACGACTGGGACACCCTCGGCATGCGCGGCACGCAGTCGCGCACGACCGAGCTGCACGGCGCCACGGCGCCGGCCGACCGCGTCGTGCGCCGCCTCACGCCGGGGCCGAACCCCGATCCCCTCGTGTTCGGCATCTTCGGCGTGTTCGAGCTGCTGCTCGCGTCGGTCTACACGGGCATCGCCCGGCGCGCGCTCGACCTCGCCGTCGAGACGGCGAGGTCCCGGCGCTCGAAGAAGACCGGCACGTCTTACGCGCACGATCCCGACATCCGCTGGCGCGTCGCCGAGATGGCGCTCGCCTACGACGCCCTGCTGCCGCAGCTCGCGTCGCTCAGCCGTGACGTCGATGAGCGCGCCGACCACGGAGCGCTCTGGTTCGCGAAGCTCTCGGGCGTCAAGCACCGGGCCGCGACGACCGCCAAGCGCGTCGTCGACGACGCCGTGCTCGTCGCCGGGGGCTCGTCGTACTTCGCGCGCAACGAGCTGAGCCGCCTCTACCGCGACGTGCTCGCGGGCCTCTTCCATCCCTCCGACCCCGAATCGGCGCACGCGACCGTCGCCTCGGCCTGGCTCGGCCCGGTCGAGGGCTGATCCCGCGCGACGCGGCATCGCGCGGGGTCCAGCACGGGGCCCCGTGCAAGGATGGCAGGATGGCGCGCACTCCGACAGAGCTCCTCAGCCCCGCCGATCAGCGTCGACGCCGCGATCTGCGCGTCATGAAGGCGGTCGCCGCCGGCGCGCTCGTCTTCATGGCCGTGGTCTTCGTGATCGCGTTCGCCCTGCAGCAGCAGTACCCCGCGTGGGCCTACGTGCGCGCGGCGGCCGAGGGCGGCATGGTCGGCGCCCTGGCCGACTGGTTCGCCGTGACGGCGCTCTTCCGGCATCCGCTCGGCATCCCCATCCCGCACACCGCGATCATCCCGCGGCGCAAGGACGAGATCGGACGCACGCTCGGGGAGTTCGTCGAGACCAACTTCCTCGAGGGCGAGGTCGTGCGCACCAAGCTCACGCAGACCGAGATCGCCCGTCGCGCGGGCGAATGGCTGCGCGACCCCGCGCACGCCGAGACGGTGAGCCGCGAGGCCGCGCCCGTCGTCGCCGGCATCCTGCGCGCGCTCAGCGACGACGAGGTGCAGGACCTCATCGCCGACCTCGCCCGCGAGCACCTGCTCTCGCCCGAGTGGGGACCGACCCTCGGCGGCTGGCTGGAGCGCGTCGTCGACGCCGGCGCGCACCGCGGCGCCGTCGACCTCGGCGTCGACAGCATCGCCACGTGGCTCGCCGCCAACCGCGAGTCGTTCAGCGGCCTGGTGTCGCGCCGCCTCCCGTCATGGGTGCCGTCGGTCGCGATGCGCCTGATCGACGACACCGTCTATCACGAGGCGGTGAAGTTCATCGAGGCCGTGCAGGCCGACCCGGCGCACCCCGCGCGCCTCGCGATCGACCGCTACCTCGGGCGGCTGGCGGGCAACCTGCAGCACGATCCGGCGACGATCGGACGCCTCGAAGACGCCAAGAGCGCCGTCTTCGACAGCCCGCGCGTGCGCGAGCTCGCCGCCGAGGCGTGGAACACGGCGAAGGCCGGGCTGCTGCGCGCGCTCGAAGACCCCGAGAGCTCCCTGCGGCGGCGCGCGGCCGCCGCGCTGCAGGAGGTCGGCGGGCGCCTCGCGACCGACGAGGCGCTGCAGCGGCGCGTCGACGGACGCCTCGTCGACGCCGCCGTCATCGTCGTGGAACGCTACCGGCACGACATCGCCTCGATCATCACCGACACCGTCGAGCGCTGGGACGCCGAGGAGACGAGCGAGAAGATCGAGCTGATGGTCGGCCGCGACCTGCAGTACATCCGCCTCAACGGCACGATCGTGGGCGCCCTCGCGGGCCTCGTGATCTTCACGGTCGCGCACGCGATCCTCGGCTGACGTACGCGGCCCGCGGCGGTACCGTGGAGACATGACGAGTGACGAGCTCCTGTTCACCTACGGGTCGCTGCGGCGCCCCGAGGTGCAGCTCGACACGTTCGGGCGGCTCCTCAGGGGCGAGACCGACGTGCTCACCGGCTACACGCTCGACCACGCGGAGATCCACGCGCACCGCCTCAGCAGCGCGGCGGGCAGCACGGTGCACGCGGTGCTGCGGCCCACCGGCAACCCGCTCGACAAGGTCGTCGGCACGGCCGTGGTCGTGACGACCGAGGAGCTCGACGCCGCCGACGAGTACGAGTCGACCGTGTTCCGCCGCATCCCCGTGACCCTCGCGAGCGGTCGCCCGGCGTGGGTGTACACGGTCTGACCGCCCGCGCCCGTCCCCGCAGAAGGCCCCCGCAGAAGGAGAACCCATGGTGACACTCGTGCTCGTCCGGCACGCCAAGAGCGACTGGGGCCGCCCCGACCTGTCGGATCACGACCGCCCGCTCAACCCGCGCGGCCTGCGCGACGCGCCCGCGATGGCCGAGCGGCTCGCGGACGACGGCGTGCGGCTCGACGCGATCCTCGCCTCCACGGCGCTGCGGGCGCGCACGACCGCCGCGTTCTTCGGCGAGCGCTTCGGCCTCGAGCCCGAGCTCGACGCCGAGCTGTACGGAGCGCCCGCGCGCACGCTGCTGGCCGGCGCGATCGCCCGGCGCGCACCGTCGGTCATGGTCGTGGCGCACGACCCCGGCATGACCGTGCTCGCCGAGCACCTCTCGGGCGGCGGCATCGGCGCCATGCCGACGTGCGCCGTCGCGACGTTCCGCTGGGACGCCGACGACTGGGACGTCGCCGCGGCGATCGACCCCGCCGAGTGGAGCTTCCGGGCCCCGCGCTAACGACGCCCTCCCGCCCGCACCGGGAACAGCAGGGCACCTGCTGTCAGTCGACCTTGAGCACCGTGCCGCCCGTGACGCGCACGAGCTCGTCGAAGGTGAGCGGGAAGACGGTGTGCGGCGTGCCGCCCGCGGCCCAGACCTCCGGGTGGCGTGCGAGGTCCTCGTCGACGACCGTGACGAGCGGCGCCGGATGCCCCGTCGGGGCGACGCCGCCGATCGCCTGGCCCGTGGCATCCCGCACCTGATCGGGCGTCGCCCGCCGGATCGACGTGCGCCCGAGCCGTGCGGCGAGCGCGGCGGTGTCGACGCGATGCGCGCCGCTGGTCATCACGAGCAGCGGCTCGCCGTCGGACCAGAACACCAGGGAGTTGGCGATCGCGCCGACCTCGACGCCGAGCGCCTCGGCGGCGAGGACGGCGGTCGAGGCGGCGTCGGGCAGCACGACGATCTCGCCGGGGATGCCGGCGGCGCGGAGCGCGTCGTGCACGAGGCGGCTGCGCGCGGGGAGCGAGGATTCTGTCACGCTGCCACTCTACGTCGGCGTACGCCGAGCACTTCGCCCACGACGGCCCGCTCGCGAGGCACAATAGGACAAGGATGCCGCAACGATGCGCATCCGCGTTCGCCCACAAGGCTCGCCGAAAGAGGATGCGATGACCACCGCCCCGTCCCTGCCCGATTTCGCCCACGAACGCGTGGAGGTGAGCACAGGAGGGCGCAGCGGCCTCATCATCACGGTCGCGCTGCACTCCTCGGTGCTCGGCCCCGCCCTCGGCGGCGTGCGCCGATGGGCCTATCCGCACTGGAGCGACGCCCTCGGCGACGCGTTGCGCCTGTCGGCGGCGATGACCCTGAAGAACGCCGCCGCGGGGCTCGACGCCGGCGGCGGCAAGGCGGTGATCGCCCTGTCGCCCGGCGAGGCGCTCGACGCCGACCGGCGCCGCGACGCGTACCTCGATCTCGGCGACGCCGTCGAACGGTTCGACGGCCTCTACCGCACCGCCGAGGACGTCGGCTCGACGAGCGAGGACATGCTCGTCGTCAGCGAGCGCACGGCGCACGTCGTCGGCCTGCCCGACGCCGTCGGCGGGTCGGGCGAGCCCTCGGCGCCGACGAGCCTGGGCGTCTACTGGTCGCTGCGCGAGGTGCTCGCCCGGGTCACGGGATCCTCCGAGGTCGGGGGCCGCCGCATCACCGTCTCGGGCCTCGGGCAGGTCGGCAGCCGGCTCGCCGTGCGCCTCGTCGCCGAGGGGGCGCTGCTGACGGTGACCGACGTCGACCCCGCCAAGCGCGACCTCGCGACGCAGCTCGACCTGACCTGGGCCGAGCCGGGCACCGAGCACCTCGTGCCGGCCGACGTCTTCGTGCCGGCCGGCGTCGGCGGCGTCCTCACCGACGAGGTGATCGACGCCCTCGACGTCAGGGCCGTCTGCGGTCCCGCGAACAATCCGCTCGCCGAGCGTGCGGGCGCCGATCGCCTGGCGGCCCGCGGCGTGCTGTACGCGCCCGACTTCGTCGTCAACGCGGGCGGCGTGATCCACCTCGACGTCGCCGCGCGGGGCGCGTCGCGCGACGAGGCGGCGGCGCGCATCGTCGGCATCCGCGACACGCTCTCCCGCGTGTTCGACGAGGCGGCCGCGACGGGCACGACGCCGCTCGTGGCCGCCGAGGCGCTGGCGGCGCAGCGGCTCGACGCCGCCACGCGCGCCCTGGCATAGAACGCAGTATCAAATACTGTGGGACTCAGTCTCGCGCGGTGGCAGAATAGGCGAAGAAGAGACGCCGCGGCACGGCGCCGCGGCGCGATCGGTCCCTCAAAGGAGCAGGCCTGTGTTCACGAGTCCGTACCCGACCATCGACATTCCTCGCGTCAGCGTGTACGACGAGCTGTTCGGCACACTGACCGACGACGATCTCGATCGCGTCGCGCTGATCGATCCCGGCAGCGGCGCGGAGACGACGTATCGCGCGCTGCGCGCCCAGATCGACGCGTTCGCGGGCGCGCTCGCGGCGCGGGGCGTCGAGATCGGCACCGTGCTGGGGCTGCTGTGCCCCAACGTGCCCGCGTTCGCGACGGTGTTCCACGGCGCCCTGCGCGCCGGCGGCACGGTCACGACGATCAACTCCCTGTACACCCCCGGCGAGATCGAGAAGCAGCTGAAGGACGCGGGCGCGACCTGGCTCATCACCGTGAGCCCGCTGCTGCCGCAGGCGAAGGTCGCGGCGGATGCCGCGGGCATCCCGGCGGAGCGCCTGATCGTGCTCGACGGGGCCGAGGGCCACCCGGATCTGCGCGCCCTGCTCTCCGAGCAGCGGACGCCGCCCGAGGTCTCCTTCGACCCGATGACGCACATCGCCGTGCTCCCCTACTCGTCGGGCACGACGGGCGTCGCGAAGGGCGTCATGCTCTCGCACCACAACCTCGTCGCGAACGTCACGCAGACCCGCGTGACCATCCGCCTGCACGAAGGCGACCGCGTGATGGCGGTGCTGCCGTTCTTCCACATCTACGGCATGACGGTGCTGCTCAACCTCGCGCTGCGCCAGCGGGCGAGCCTCGTGCCGATGCCCAAGTTCGACCTCGTCGAGTTCCTGACGGCGATCCAGCGGTTCCAGTGCACCTTCCTGTTCATCGCGCCGCCCATCGCCGTCGCCCTCGCGAAGCACCCCATCGTCGACCAGTTCGACATCTCGAGCGTGCACACGGTGTTCTCGGGCGCCGCTCCCCTCGACGCGGAGACCGCGAAGCTGGCCGGCGAGCGCATCCATGCCCGCGTGCTGCAGGGCTACGGCATGACCGAGCTCAGCCCCGTGTCGCACGCCACTCCGTTCGAGCGCGACGACTTCCCGCTCGACTCCATCGGCGTGATCCTGCCCAACATCACGTGCCGGCTGGTCGACTCGGAGACCGGCGAGGAGATCACCGAGGTCGGCGAGCACGGCGAGACGCGCGCGGGCGAGCTGTGGGTCAAGGGCCCGAACGTCATGCTCGGCTATCTCGGACGCCCCGACGCGACCGCCGAGACGCTGGGCGACGACGGCTACCTGCGCACGGGCGACGTGGCGGTCTACCACGAGCACGGCTACTTCACGATCGTCGACCGGGTGAAGGAGCTCATCAAGTACAAGGGCTACCAGATCGCGCCGGCCGAGCTGGAGGCCCTGCTGCTGAGCCATCCGAAGATCATGGATGCCGCGGTCATCGGCGTGCTCGACGACGAGGGCCAGGAGATCCCGAAGGCGTTCGTCGTCGCGGCGCCCGACACGGGCCTGACCGGCGAGGACGTGATGTCGTACGTCGCCGAGCACGTCGCGCCCTACAAGAAGGTGCGGCGCGTGGAGTTCATCGACGCGGTGCCGAAGTCGAGCGCGGGCAAGATCCTGCGCAAGGAGCTGCGCGCCCGCGAGGCGAGCGCCGCGTAGCGCTCACGCGCCATCGCTCTCGCGAAGAGAGCGCGGATGCCCGGGACTCCCCACAGGCCCGGGCATCCGCCGTGTGATCACCAGGTGGCGTCGCCGCGGATGACGACGTCGCTGCCGCCGTCGACGAACACGACCTGACCGCACAGGTGCGTGTTCTCCGGTCCCGCGAGCCAGGCGAGCAGGCGCGCGACCACGACGGCCTCGGCGGGTCCGTTCAGGGGCATCGGCACGGCCTGCGCCATCTGCGCGCGGCCCTCCTCCGTCTCCATGAGCGGTGCCACCATGGGGGTGAGAATGATCCCGGGGGCGACGGCGTTGAGCGGGATGCCGGCGCCCGCCCACTCCGCGTCGGCGGCATGCCGGCGCACCCAGCGGGCGAAGGCGATCTTGGTGGAGCTGTAGATGAGGGGCCCCTGCTCCGGCGAGGCGGCCAGCTCGGCGGCGCGCGCGAGGGCGCCGGGCTCGTCGTCGGCGAGCAGCAGCTCGACGAGCCGGTCGTCGCCGGGCATGAGGCTCGCCATCGAGCCGACGCCGACCGCGCGCGGGGCGTCGGAGCCGGCGAGCAGCGGTCGCAGCCCCTCGAGGCTCGCGATCATGCCGAAGTAGTTGACGCCGACGGTCGCGGGCGTCGGCGTGGCCAGGCCGGCGACGGCGATGATGCCGTCGAGCGCGCCGCCGCTCAGGCGCGTGGCCTCGGCGACGAGGTGCTCGCGCCCCTCGGGAGTCGTCAGGTCGCTGTCGATGTCGGTGCCGCGCAGGTCGGCGCCGATGACACGGTCGCCCCGCTCGATGAGAAGCTCCGCCGTGGCCGCTCCGATGCCGGAGGCCGCTCCGGTGATCAGGTATGTGCGCATGATCGGGTCCCTTCCTCTGAGCGCCCCGGGTACGGGTGGTGGAAGACGGGGCCGGTGCCGCGCCTCCTCGCGCTCGTCTCCGACGCTACGCCGCCAGCGACCCCCGCCGCTGCGCCGCGCGCCGTGACAAACCCGGCGGACGTCCGGGCATCCGTCCGCTAGAGTGAACATGTTCACTGAACCTGTTCGTTCTTGCCGGAGGCCCTCATGTCACCCACCCGAGAGGAGTCGCGCGTCACGACACGACGATCGGTGCTGGCCGCGGCCGACCACCTGTTCCGAGAGCGCGGGTTCGGAATGACGACGATCCGAGACATCGCCGACGCGAGCGGGGTGAGCGTCGGCACCGTCATGACCGCCGGCGACAAGAACGCCCTGCTGATCCAGGTGTTCGATGCCCTCATCGAGGAGGAGCACGCACGATCGGCGCCGCGCCCGACGGAGGGGCCGTGCCCCGACCGCATCCTGGCGCACGTGCAGCCGTTCGTGGAGATCTTCACGAGCCACCCCGATCTGTCGCGCGTGTACGCGTCGATCCTCGTGTCGGGAACCCACGACTCCGAGCTGTTCACGCGCCTCGCCGCGCTGCTGCGCGACGAGGTCGGCACCATCCTCCGCACGCACGGCTGTGCCGATGCCGAGCACGCGGGCATCCGCGCAGAGGCGATCCACGCCGCCTACGTCGGCGCCCTCTTCACGTGGTCGGCGCAGCGCCGCGTCGACCACGACCGGATCCTGGCGCAGCTGCACCGCACGTTCGCGGCGATCTGCCCCTGCTCCTCGCTCGACCTCCGCGGAGAGGACGCCGCATGACGGCGCTTCCGGCCGCATGGTGGCCGCCCGTGCTGCTCGCCCTCGTGCTGGCGGGCGACGCCGCCCTGTCGGCACGCCCTCCGCGCTTCATCCGCGAGTGCCTCGACGGCGTGGGGTTTCCGCGCGACTGGTGGTGGACGCTCATCGTCATCAAGGCGCTCGCTGCCGCGGGGCTCGTCGTCGGCATCTGGACGCCCGGCGTCGCCGTCGCCGCGAACGTCGGCGTGATCGCCTACTTCTGCTGCGCCGCCGCCGCACACCTCCGTGCCCGCAGCCTGGGATCGGCGTTCTGGGTCAACTGCCTGGGCATGCTCACGCTGTCGATGGCGGTGCTGGTGCTCTCGCTGACGCTGTGACGACCGGGCGTCACGCCGACGCGAGGAACGCGTTCAGTCTCGAGGAGAACTCGTGCGGGAGCTGCGTGTTCCACTCGTGACCGGCGCCGGGGACGATCTGCAGAGACGCGTGCGGGATCGATGCCGCGAGCTCGCGCGCGGCGGGGATGTTCGCGCGGTCCCTCGCGCCGCACAGCACGAGCGTGCGCGCGCCGATGCGCGACAGCTCGGGCCGCAGGTCGAGGGCGGCGAGCGCGCGCAGCACGTCGAGCATCCTGCCCTTGCTCATTCCGGGGGCGCCGGCGATGCGCGCGGGAAGCAGCCGGAGGATGCCGTTCTGCACCCGCATGAGCACGGGATGGGGACGCACCTGACCTCCCGACAGCACGAGGGACGCGACGCGCTCGGGGCGGGTGGCCGCGAGCCGGGTCGCGACCAGGGCGCCGAGCGAGAGCCCGCAGACGTGCACGCGCTCGAGCCCGCGACGGTCGAGCTCGTCGCACAGCGCCGACACGGCGCCGTCGAGCGTGAAGGGAACGCCGTCGTGGTCGCGGAGTCCGGCGATGCGCGGCGCGACGCCGGCGAAGCCGTCGGGAAGCGCTCGCACCTGGGCGTCCCAGGATTCGGGGCCGACGCCGATGCCGTGCAGGAAGACGACGGTGGCGGGGCGCGGCGAGGTCACGGTCCCATTCTGGCGGCCGTCGGGCGGCACGCCGCCCCGCATGCGGGAATACACCGTCCCGGCATGCGTTACTTTCTATGCAAATGAATACAAATGGGCGGCGAGGGCCGCCCCTCGGGAGAACACCATGGAATTCGGCATCTTCAGCGTGAGCGATGTCACGCGCGACCCCGTCACCGGCGACACGCCCAGCGAGGCGGAGCGCATCGACGCCATCACGCGGATCGCCCTCGCGGCCGAGGAGGCGGGGCTCGACGTCTTCGCCGTCGGCGAGCACCACAACCCGCCCTTCTTCTCGTCGTCGCCCACGACCCTGCTCGCCTACATCGCGGGGCAGACGCGAACGCTGAAGCTCAGCACGGCGACGACGCTCATCACGACGAACGACCCCGTGCGCATCGCCGAGGAGTACGCGATGCTGCAGCACCTCGCCAAGGGGCGCATGGACCTGATGCTCGGCCGCGGCAACACGGCGCCCGTCTACCCGTGGTTCGGCAAGGACATCCGCACGGCGCTGACGCTCGCCCTGGAGAACTACAACCTGCTGCACCGCCTCTGGCGCGAGGACGTCGTGGACTACAGCGGCACCTTCCGCACGCCGCTGCGCGGGTTCACCTCGACGCCCCGTCCGCTCGACGACGTGCCGCCGTTCGTGTGGCACGGCTCCATCCGCACCCCCGAGATCGCCGAGCAGGCCGCGTTCTACGGCGACGGGTTCTTCTCGAACCACATCTTCGCGCCGTCCGAGCACTCGCTGCGGCTCATCGACTTCTACCGGCAGCGGTTCGAGCACTACGGACACGGCCCCGCGAAGCGGGCGATCGTCGGTCTCGGCGGACAGGCGTTCATCGCGAAGAGATCGCAGGATGCCGTCGACGGCTTCCGCCCCTACTTCGACGAGGCGCCGGTCTACGGCCACGGCCCCCGCATGGAGGACTTCATGCAGCAGACGCCGCTCTCGGTGGGCAGCCCGCAGGAGGTCATCGACAAGACCCTCACGTTCCGGGAGATCTTCGGCGACTACCAGCGGCAGATGTTCCTGATCGACCACGCGGGCCTGCCGCTCGCGACCGTGCTCGAGCAGATCGAGCTGCTCGGCGAGCACGTCGTGCCCGTGCTGCGCCGCGAGCTCGCCGCACGGCGCGACCCCGACGTGCCGGAGACCGCACCCACCCACGCGCAGCTCGTCGCGGCGAAGTACGGCGACGACGCGCCCCGCCAGCCGAGGCCTCGCGCGAACCGCGGCGACAACGTCACCGGCGGCTCGCCCTACCTCGACACGTCGGCCGCCCCGGCCACGGCCTGAAGGAGGACATCGTGAACGCCACGGACAAGAGCCTCGTCGTCGTCTCCGCGGGGACGAGCGACCCGTCGAGCACGGCGCTGCTCGCGAGCCGCGCCGCCGCGCGCATCGAGAGCCTCGGCGCCGAGCGCGGCCTCGCGGTCGCCACGCGCACCGTCGAGCTGCGCACGCTCGCCCGCGACGTCGCCGACGCGATGGTCACGGGCCTCGTGTCGCCGTCCCTGCAGCGAGCGCTCGACGCGGTCCGCGACGCCGACGCGCTCGTCGTGTCGACGCCCGTGTACAAGGCGGGGCCGAGCGGACTGCTCACCTCGTTCTTCCAGGTGCTCGACAACGACGTGCTCATCGGCACGCCGGTCGTGCTCGCGGCCACGGCGGGCAGCGCGCGGCACGCGCTCGTCGTGGACGAGCAGCTGCGCGGCCTCTTCGCCTACCTGCGCGCCGTGGCCGCGCCGACGGCGCTGTTCGCCGCTCCCGAGGACTGGGGCGGCGGCCTCGACGAGCGCATCGACCGTGCGGCGGCCGAGCTGCTGGCGCTGGTCGCGGGCGGCTTCCGCGACGCCGTGCGCGGCGACGCCTGGGGCCGCTATCAGCACAGCTACGGCAGCGGGGGCGGCACGCAGCTCGGCATCGAGCTCGACACCGACCTCATGCGTCTCGCCGCGGGCGGGGCCTGACGGCCGGCGATGCGCGTCAGTCCCTCGGCAGAAGCCGCGTGATCGGCAGGGCGGGCGCGGGGAGGGCCGGCCGCTGCCCGGGCGGGAAGCTCCCGAAGAGCGCGGGCTTGCCGGCGTCCCCGGGATGCGGCGGCTCGAAGCCGAGCTCGGCCTGATAACGGCGGCGGTACTCGACGATCTCGTCGTGATCTCGGCCGACGAAGTTCCACCACATCACGATCCGCTCCCCCAGCGGCACGCCGCCGAGCAGCAACACGCGTGCGCCGGCGCGACCTGCGACGATCTCGAGCGTGCCGGAGCCCGGAGGGACGTACGCGAGGGAGCGATGCGCGATCGCCACGGCGTTCACCGTGACATCCGCGTCCTCCGCGAGCACGGCGTGCTCGAAGTCGCTCCGCACGCTCAGCCGGACGGCCGCGCCCGGCTCCAGCAGCAGCTCCGCGCCGAGGAGGCCGGGCGTGCGCGTGTCGACCGGCGAGGCCGAGCCGAGCAGCTCCCCGATGAACACGCGCGCCGTGAGGCCGGGGCGCACGACCGGCTCGGGCGCGTAGTGCTCGAAGCGGTTCTCGCTGAACCGTGTCTCCTCCGGCAGGGCGTACCAGAGCTGCACGCCGTGCAGCGAGGTGGTGTCGGGCGTGCTGATCTCCTGGTGGGTGATGCCGCGTCCCGCGATCATGAGGTTCAGCTCGCCGGGAACGACGGCGGCGGCGTTCCCTCCGGAGTCGAGGTGATCGATCCGGCCGGCGAACAGCCACGACACCGTGGCGAGGCCCGTGTGCGGATGGCGCGGCACCTGCATGCCGCCCGTGGCGGCGACGTCGTCCGGGCCGTAGTGATCGAGGAAGCACCAGGCGCCGACGAGCGAGCGCTGACGCTGCGGCAGCGTTCGGCGGACGGTCATCGCACGCAGCCCGCCGAGCGGCACGGCACGCGGCTCGAGGGCCTCGACGGCGGTGCAGGGCTCGCCCGGCTGGAGCACCGCGATGCCCGGACGTCTGTCGAGGTTCGTCATGACACCATCTTGCGCCCGATCGCCGCCGCCGTCACCGCCCCGGGCCGCGCGCGCCGCGCGAGGTCCTCGTGCCTCGCCGCCCCGCGGCCCGTGGCCCCGCGCCTGGCAGCCCCTGCCCGGTGCGCCGTGCAGGAGATCTCCCGAGGATGCCGCCTGCACCCCACCGACACGCCCGGGATGCCGGAAAAGTCCTGCTCGGCGCACGCGACACGGCGCACGGCGCACGGCTCACGGCGCACGCGATTCACGCGTCGGCCCGTGCGCGCCGGAGGCCGCGCACGGCGTTCAGCACCTGATCCTGGTGCCAGAAGATGTCCTCCGCGATCGCGCGGTACGTCGTGTAGCCCCGGGATGCCGCGGCCTGGTCGCGGCGCAGATCCGTGCGCCGCGCGTCCCACGAGGCATGGTGGGCCTCGCTGTCGCATTCCACGATGAGCCAGCCGTCGACGAGGAAGTCGACGCGCCCCACGCCGGGGATGAGCACTTGCGATTGCACACGGCATCCGAGACGGCGCAGCAGCAGTCGCATGATGCTCTCCGATCCCGACTCCGCCGCCGGGTCGAGCAGGGGACGCAGCACGGCGAATCGGCGCGGGAGCGCGGCGAAGACGCGATCGAGCTCGGCGGCGCCGATCAGCCGCAGCTGCAGCGCGGAGTCGAGCGTGGCGACGGCCACCTGCACCTTCTGGCACCGCACGGCGGCGACGAGCGCCTCGACGATGCCGGCATTCGCCCATCCGTCCCGGCGGTTGCGGGTCCAGTGCAGCCGCACCGCACGACCCGCGATGCGATGCCGCGCGCTGGTCGCGGGTACGTCGACGTGCAGGCCCGCGGAGCCCTGCACGAAGACCCCCCAGCGTGCGAGCTCCGACACGCACGTGAGCCGGCCCCCGATCTCGCACGCGGCGACGCAGTCGGCATCGGTCTCCGGATGCAGGTATGCGTTCGTCCGCGCACGCACAACGAGCCCGTCGCGCACCGCCGCCGCGGCGGCGCGCCAGTCACGCTGCAGGTCCGCTCGAGACCAGACGCGCCAGTGCGACGGGACGGGTCTCTCCGCCTTGCTGCGCCGCCGCCGGTAGGCGTCGGGCACGGGCGGCCGGGGCACATGCGAGTCCGCGGGTCGAGGCATGCGCCCGAGCCTGCGCCCTCGCCGTCCCGCGCGGCCGCCGATTCCCGGCATCCGTGGACAGATCGGCAGAGACCCCTCCTGTGGACGAGTCCCCGCACCCCACCGCCCACCGCCCACCGCCCGTGGCCCGTGGCCCGTGGCTCGTGGCTCGTGGCTCGTGGCTCGTGGCTCGTGGCTCGTGGCTCGTGCAGGAGATCTTCCGAGGATGCCGCCTGCACCCCACCGACACGCCCGGGATGCCGGAAAAGTCCTGCACGGCGCACGGGGACCCGGCGCGGACGGCGATCCCCGAACGAGGAGCAGTTACGGAGCATAACAGTATGTTATGCTCCGTAACATGAGAACGATCGATGTGTCCAGACCGGGCGGACGGATCGCCGTCGAGGTGGGCGGCGCGGGACCGCTGATCGTGTGCGTGCCGGGGATGGGCGAGTCCCGCGCCTCGTTCCGCCACCTCGTGCCGGGCCTCGTGGCGGCGGGGCACCGGGTGGCGGCGATGGACCTGCGGGGTCACGGCGACAGCACGATCGGGTTCGACGCGTACGACGATCCCGCTGCCGCCGGCGACGTGCTCGCAGTGATCGACGCGCTCGGCGGAGGGCCGGCGACGGTCGTGGGCAACTCGATGGGCGCCGCGGCCGGGGTGCTGGCCGCGGCGGAACGCCCCGAGGCGGTGAGCCGGCTGGTGCTGATCGGACCGTTCGTGCGCGACCACGGCTCGACGGCCGCCCGGCTGCTGCTGCGCGTGCTCCTGACCCGCCCGTGGGGGCCGGCGGTGTGGCGCGGCTACTACCGGTCGCTGTTCGGGCAGGAGACGCCGGCCGACCACGACGAGCACGTCGCTCGGGCGCTCTCGCTGCTGCGCCGCCCGGGGAGGTGGGCCGCGTTCCAGGCCACCGCGCGCACCTCGCACGCGGCATCCGAGACCGCGCTTCCGCGCGTGAGCGCCGCCACGCTCGTGGTGATGGGCGAGCGCGACCGCGACTTCCCCGATCCGGAGGCCGAGGCCGCGTGGGTCGCCGAGGCACTGCGCGGGCGGCATCGGATGATCCCGGGCGCGGGTCACTACCCGATGGCCGAACGGCCCGGCGAGGTGCTGAGCGCGATGCTGCCGTTCCTCGCGGAGACGGATGACGGGCAGGCGCGGAATGGCTGAGCGCCTCACCCGCCGTGCCGTGGTCGAGCGGGCCGCGCGGCTGTCCGACGACATCGGGTTCGACGAGCTGACGATCACCAAGCTCGGCCGCTCGCTGGGGATCGCCCCGCCCGGCGTGTACCGGCACGTCGCCGATCTCGGCGACCTGCGCCGCGCCCTGAGCCGGCGCGCGGCGCACGACGTCGCCGCCGTGCTGTCCGCCGCGTGCGCCGGGCTCTCCGGTGCGGACGCACTGACCGCGCTCGCCCACGCCCTGCGATCGTGGGCGGCCCGGCATCCCGGCCAGTACGCGGCTCTGCAGGTCGCTCCCGACCCCGACGACGCGGACGGGCAGGCGGCGGCCGCCGAGGTGCTCGCGACGTTCGCCTCCGCCCTGCGCGCCTACCGGCTCGACGGCGACGACCTGACCGACGCGCTCCGCCTGATCCGCAGCACGCTGCACGGCTTCGTCACCCTGGAGCACGGCGCAGGCTTCCGGCAGCCCCGCAGCCTCGACGCGACCTTCGCGCGCATCGTCGCGACGCTGCACGCCGCGCTCGCCGGCTGGTCGTCGTCCGTTCGCGAAGTGCCCCGACCCTCCTGAGGAGGATGCCGCACCGCCTCCCCCGCCACGAGTGGTCCCGACCGCGTGCTCCCGTTCGTTCGCGAGGGGCTGATCGTTGCCGAGGGCCGGATGCCGCCGAGTCCTCCTCGGGAACGCACGAGCCCCTCGCGAACGAACGCCGAGGCGGCCGGCGAGCGAGGAGACCCCGTGAGAACCGGAGTCTTTTCGACCGACGAGAGCTCCTCGCAGAAAGACAGAGCGCACGAAGGCCCTCGACCGGTCTGCCCTCCTCGAGCGGTCGCCCCGGAGGTCTCCGTCGGAGAGCGTGCAGAAGGCCGGTCACGTTGTTCGCAGTGCCACGGCGGGCGGCATCCGCGAGGCCCTGATGGCCGGCACGATGCCCGCGAGCGCGCCGATGAGGATCGCGCACCCGATGCCGCCGGCCCACGCCTGTGCGGGAATGACGATGGTCCAGCCCTTCGACGCGGCGTAGACGGCCGTCGCCACGACCCCGGTCAGCACGCCGGCCATGCCGCCGATGATCGCCAGCAGGATCGACTCCGTGAGGAACTGCGTCCGGATCTGTGCCCGAGTGGCGCCGAGGGCCCGGCGCAGACCGATCTCGGAACGGCGCTCGATCACGGCGATGATCATGATGTTGGCGACCCCGACTGCTCCGACGACGAGTGCGACCGCTCCGAGGCCCAGGAACAGGCTGTCGAAGGCGCCCGCGGCAGCCGCACGTGCGGTGAGAGCGTCGGAGGGCGTGCTCACGTTGACCTCGACGGGCGCCGCGGGATGGGCGGTTCGCGCGAGGACTTCCTGGACTTCCCGCTCGTGACCGGTTGCCGTGCGCACGTAGATGGACGTGGGCGGACCGACCTCGCGTGTGCCGCGACCGACGCTCACATGCCCCAGATAGGTCTTCGCGGCCGCGTATCCGACGACCGCGCTGTTGTCGACCTCTGGTGCCAGCGGGGACGGTTCCAGGATGCCGACGACGTCGAACCACGTTCCGCCGAGCCAGACGCGCGCGCCCAGCCCCACGCGGTCGATGCCGAGGCGCTGGGCGGCGGCGGATCCCAAGACGACGACGGGCAGCTGCGCTGTGGCCTCGTCGAGCCATCGACCGTGCCCGATCCCGGTGTTGAGCACATCCGGCAGGTTCACGCTGGCTGCTTGGACCTGGAGGCCTCCGGTGTTCGCCTCGGGGACCATCGCGTTGCGGTAGACGTGGGCCGTCGTCACCACCGACGTGTCGGCGACCTGCTCGACGTTCGCCAGGTGGCCGATCATCGCGGGGGCCGCGTTCGGAAGCTGCGCGGGTCCGCCGGCGAGACTCTGTCCGGCCTCGACGGTGATCATGTTCGTCCCGAGTCGGTCGATCTCGGCCAGGAGTCCGGCCTGGGATGACGCGGATAGCCCGAGGACCCCGACGATGGCCGCGGTGCCGATGGCGATTCCCAGCGCGGAGAGGGCCGCGCGCAGGCGCCGGGAGCGCAGTCCGACGCCGGCCACCCTGAGCGCATCGTGGAACCGGAGTCGTTCGCCACCGGCGCTCATGACAGCCCCTGCCGATCGCTGTCGGAGACGATCCGGCCGTCGAGCAGGCGGACCTGACGTGGCAGCCGGTCGGCCAGCACCGTGTCATGAGTGATCATGACGATGGTGGTGCCGAAGGCGTTCAACTCGCCGAGGAGCGCCATGATCGACGCGCCGTTGGCGCTGTCGAGGCTTCCGGTGGGCTCGTCCGCGAGGACCACGGCCGGCTGCCCGACAACGGCTCGAGCGATCGCCACGCGCTGCCGTTGGCCGCCGGACAGCCGGCTCGGCATGAAGTCCGCACGGTCGGCGAGGCCGACGCGCTGCAGGGCCACGTCTGCGAGACGGAGGCGCTCCCCCGCAGGAACACCGGCGTAGAGCAGCCCATCGGCGACGTTCTCGCGGACAGGAGCATGCTCGGCCAGGAAGAACTGCTGGAACACGAACCCGATCTTGTGGGCGCGGAGGGCGGAGACCTCGCGATCGTCGAGCTGGGCTGCGTCGACTCCGTCGATGCGCACCACGCCGCTTGTCGGCCTATCGAGGGTGCCCATGATGTGCAGCAGAGTGGACTTGCCCGACCCGGACTGCCCGACGATCGCCACCATCTCGCCGCGGCGGACGGAGAACGAGACCCCTCGCAACGCGTGGACGGGCGCCTGGCCGCCGTACTCTTTCGTGACGCCGTCGAGCTCCAGCACGATCGTGTTCGTCATGACGGCACCACCACCTGGTCCCCGGGGCTGAGGTCGCCTTCGACCTGAACCCGGCCGGTGGACTGGTCGATGAGTCCCAGCGTGACCGGTACCAGGCTGCGCCGGCCATCCGCGCCCACGAGGTCGACGGCGTATCCACCGCCAGTGTTGCCGACGAGCGCGATGATGGGCACGCTGAGGACGTCCGTCGCTCCGCCGGTGGTGATCTGCGCCTTGACGGGTGCGTGATCGAGCCCGGCCACCTCGTCGGGGTCGTCGAGGACGATGGTGACGAGGATCTTCGCGTCCTGCACACCGCTCTGGCCGTCCTGGGCGGCAGCGATCCTCCCCAGGTCCGAGACCTGACCCGTCGTCGTAGCACTGCCCGGCAAGGTGATGAGCACCGGTGCGCCCCTCAGCGCCTCGGTCCGCTGGGAGGGGTCGAGACCGACCTGTACGACCAGGGTGTCAGAGGTGGCCTCCACGACGGGGGTGCCCGGCTGAGCCCCGGCGCCCAGCTGCACGGGCACCCGTGCCACTCGGACGGCGGAGGGGAGCACCACGGCGTCGGCGCGAGCGAACTCCCCTGTCTCCGCCTGTCCACGGTCGCGCTGGAGCTTCTTGAGAGCCGCCCCTGTGCTCCAGGAGAAGACATCGTCGGCGGGGTCGATCTCCACGCCTGCGGCCCGGTCGTGGCCGAGGGCGTGGAGGGCTCGATTGAGTTGAGCGACATCGGGTCCTGTCGCGCCGATCGCCAGGTCTCGGTACTGCGGGGTCTCTCCGCACAGCAGAAGCACCGGCTTGTCGTCCACCCGGTAGAGCACGTCTCCGCAGGCGACGGCGTCGCCGACGGCAGGCAACGCCGTGTAGGTGCCGCCCGCCTGGTTGATCGCGACGTACGGCGCGCCATCGGGTCGGGCGCGATGGGTCAGCGTTCCGCTCGCTGAGATCGCCTGCGAAAGATCTCCGCGCTCGACATCGGCGGTCGTGACGGAGGTGACCGGTTCCGCAGTGGTGGCATCGGTCTGGTTGGCGACGACGGCAGACCCGCCGATGCAGGCCAGCGCCACAACCGCCGCCGCGACGGTCAGTGCCGTGGTGCGCTTCTTCACGGGGTGAGCCCCGCGTCGCCCATCAGATGGTCGCACCCGTCCAAGGCGGTATCGAGCCTGTCCATGCCGCCGGGCTGATTCGCGGACGGGATCCTGGTCGTGTCGACGAGCGGATCGCCGGGGCCCGGATCCGGGAAGTCGGTGAGGCCGTTGTCGCGAACGCACTGCGCGAAGGCGAGCGCCGCCGCCTGCTGGTCGTCGGTGCGCCGGTACCCGGTGAACCCGGCGGGCTGCAGATCCCGACATGCGGTGAGCGCCTGCTCGAAAGTCGCGCTGCCGGTGTCGATGTTCGTGTTGTTGGCGATCGCGTCGATGGTGAGCCGGCCGGAGGCGTCGGGATCCGGGAAGTCCGGCACCCCGTTGTCGCGCATGCACTGGGAGAAATCGATCGCGGAACCGGTGCTTGCACCGTCGTGCTGATCGGTGTCGGCGTTCTCCGCCTGGGTCGAGCATCCTGCCGCGAGCAGCACGAAGAACGCGGCCACGAGCGGCAACGAACGTCGCCTGCGCGCTGTGGGCGGAGCGCTCGTCGTCGTGGGTCCGGTCCTCGTCATCGTCGGCATCCTTCGGTCGTCTGTTGTACGTCGTGTCGTCAGTCAACGCGGAGCGGCGTTGCCCGCCCGTATCGCGATCTCGATACGTTTTCGATACGTGCCGGCCGAGAGTCGCCCCGCCGCACGACGGCCGCGTCAGCGCTGGTCTGATGCTGTCGGCAGCCGCACCGCGGCGCGGAGGCCGCCGGCCGGCTCGACCGCGGTGCTGACGTGCACCGTTCCGTGCTCTTGGCTGCGAAACGTTGCTGCGCGGCGACGTGGGCTTCGAGCTGGGCGAGCACGCCGTCGAAGGCGTCGGCGAGCTCTCGGAACTCGTCGTGGTGACCCTCCAGCTGAGGGCGAGTGTGAGCCGGACGCTCCACCCGGGCGCTCTATCCGCCGGCGATGCCGCCGCCGGCGATCGGCTCGGTGTCGATGCGGTAGCCGACGCCCGGAACCGTCGCGATGAGCCAGGGCTCGCCGAGCCGCTTGCGCAGGGCCGAGACGGTGATGCGCACAGCATTGGTGAACGGGTCGGCGTTCTCATCCCATGCCCGCTCGAGGAGATGCTCGGCGCTGATCACGCCGCCCTCCGCCTCGACGAGCACTTCCAGCACGGCGAACTGCTTGCGGGTGAGCGCGACATAGCGACCATCACGATAGACCTCGCGCCGGAAGGGATCGAGCCGCAACCCCGCGATCTCCCTCACCGGCGGGCGGCTGTGGGCGCGCCGGCGGGCAAGCGCCCTGATTCTGAGAACCAGCTCGCGCAGCTCGAACGGCTTCGTGAGGTAGTCGTCGGCGCCGAGCCCGAACCCGGATGCCTTGTCATCGAGCCGATCCGCAGCGGTCAGCATCAGAATGGGCGTGCCGCTGCCGGAGGCGACGATGCTCTCGGCGACCTCATCGCCGGAGGGCCCCGGGATGTCCCGGTCGAGCACCGCGATGTCGTACCGGTTGATGCTCAGCAGCTCCAGAGCGGTATCGCCGTCGCCGGCGATGTCGGCGGCGATCGCCTCCAGGCGCAGGCCGTCGCGGATGGCCTCGGCCATGAACGGCTCGTCCTCCACGATCAACACGCGCATGATCCCAGGGTATGAGCGGACACATATCGTCAGCGTAAGAAGAACGAGACACGGCCTGGGAATCCGCCTCTCTCAGAGCGGCGGCGCGTGGCTCGACGCCATGTCAGACCCTACGACTGCCGCCTTCGCGGACCGTCAGCACGCCGCCATCGGGGTCGGCGAGGATCGCGGCACGGCGTTCCTCGCCGATGACCGTCGCGCCGAGGCCCACCAATCGCGTCAGCTCAGCCGTGAGGTCGTCTGCGATCACCTCGAACCGCTGCTCGCCCGGCACGTGCTCGGTGCCGTCATCCTCTCCATCCCAAGCGATCTTCGTACCGCCGAAAGGCGACTGGATGGCGGTCTGCAGTCCTTCGTCCCACACCAGCGGCCAGCCGAGCGCATCCCGCCAGAACAGGCCGACGTCTCGCGAGCCGTCGCAGGTCACCTCGCCGAGCGGACCGCAGCCGGCGAGGTAGCCGTTCCCCGGCTCGATGATGCAGAAGTCGTAGCCGGCGGGGTCGCTCATGTAGATCTCGCCGTCGGCGGGAATCGGCTTCGTCCCGCGCCGGGATCCGCCCAGACGTGCGGCGGTCTCCATGATCTGCATCGGCGTGTACGAGGCGGTCGTGGCGATGTGCAGATGCAGTCGCTGCCGCGATGGCGCCGTCGCCGGGTCGAAGGCGCTTGCGGCCACGAATCGCAGCCCGAGCTGGGTCTCGTTCCCCGGCACCAGGACGCCGTCGGGGGCTTCGATCATGTCACGGCCGAGCACGCCGGCCCAGAAGACGCCCGCCGCCTCCGGATTCCGCGTGTCGAACGCCACTGCACTGAGAGTCAACGTCATCTTCCGGTCCCTCTCGTCTCAGCGGCGCAGCTCGCCCGGCGCCGTCCCGCCATAGGGGACGGTGAAGATCGACACGAAGTCGGCGAGCAGGCGGGGATCGCCTTCCACGAGCACCGCGTTCTCGGCGATCGCCGTCGCCGGATCCACCACGCCGGCCAGCAGATCGCGGAATCCCGGCCCGCCGGTGATCACCAGATCAGCGGCGGGATGCTCCCCGGCCCCGACATCCGCCCTGCCGTCCTTGACGATGGCGTGCGCGGCAGCGTCCCCGACTCTGACGGTGAAGATGAGCGGCCGGCCGGCCGAGGCGGCCCCGACCGCCGCGACCCGCAATGCAGAGACCAAGGATGCCTCGGTCACGATCTCACCCTCCCGTGGCTCGCGCATCTCCGCCGCGCCCCAACGCGAGAGGGCGTCGAGTGCCGGCTGAAGCTCGGCACCGCGACCGGTGATCGCGTACACGATCGAGCGATCGGCGCCGCTGCGCGCCTCGCGCACGACCAATCCGTCCTGCTCCAGCTCCTTCAGACGCGTGGACAGGAGATTGGAGGGTATGCCGGGAAGCCCCGCCGCGAGATCGGAGTAGCGGCGGGGCCCGACGAGCAGGTCGCGCAGGATCAGCAGCGTCCACCGCTGTCCCAGCACCTCGGCCGCCCGCGCCAGACCACAGAACTGCCCGTACTCCCGGTTGCGCATGCGACAAGAGTAGCACTTGACTTTATTTCATGATTCTTACTTTATTTATTGAAGTATCATCCGCTATCCACGGCGGAAACAAGGAGCACCCCCACCAGGCACGGCTGAGCAGCGCGGATCCCAGCTACACGACCCCTGCTCGGGTGAACTGCTTGCGGGTCATGGCGCGTCCCCAGTAGCAGCCGGCGATGGCGGCGATCACCGTGGCCGCGCAGAGCACGATGAGGAGCACCGGATTCATCATCTCGGTGCCCTCGCGGGCGATGTCGGCCACGGTCGCGTCGCGATCCGCGTAGAGCTCGAGGTAGGCCTCGCGCATCCAGACGAAGGGGATGAGGGTGCCGAGGGCGTAGCCGAGTGCGAACACGGAGTAGGAGATCACCATGGAGCTGAACGTGCGGCGGCCCAGGACGCCGTAGAGGATCTCGGCGACCAGGCCGCCGACGATGGTGCAGATGGTGGTGATGCCGCCGGGGGCGTCGCGGAAGAGGATCAGGCCGACGAGGATCGAGGCGATGAGGAAAGCTCCGGGACGCTGGACCTTGCCGAGAAGGACGGTGAAGATCACGGCGCCGAACAGGCCCATGTAGACCGGGAGCACGATCATCATGATCGGGAAGAAGCTGAGCATCCCGCCGATGAAGAACAGCACCATGAAGAGGGCGATGAAGACGCCCATGGTGACGAGGTCGCGCACCATGGAGGGCCTCCTCGTCGTCCGAGGAGCCGGGGCAGGGAGGTCGGATGCGGTCATGGGGTTTCCTTTCGATCGGGGTCGCTGACGGAGGTGAAGGCGTTGCGGCGTTCGAGCCGCCCGGAGTCGACGTCGACCCAGCCGGTGACCGTGCGGGCGGCGAACTCCTCGTCGTGGGTGGCGACGACGACGAGCGCTCCCTGGTCTGCGAGTCGGGTGAGGAGCTCGGAGACGCGGCGCATGCTGCCGGCGTCGAGTCCGCTCGTGGGCTCGTCCAGGCAGATCACCTCGGCCTGCTTCATCGCGGCCAGGGCGATGCCGAGGCGTTGCTTCTGCCCGCCGGAGAGGGTGAGCGGATGCCGGTCGCGGAGGTGGTCGAGACCCATCTGCTCGAGCAGCTCCGCGGCACGGCGTTCGGTCGCGGGGCCGCGCGGCGGGCCGATGAGCAGTTCCTGCTGCACGGTTCTGCCGAGCAGCTGGTAGTCGATGTCCTGCATCACGTAGGCGCAGTCTCGGATGCGGCGCCGGGCCGGCCACCGTGCCCCATCGCGGGTGATGGTGCCGGTGCGGGCACGGTGGGCTCCGATGATGAGCCGGAGCAGGCTGGTCTTCCCGCTGCCGTTGGGCCCGGCGATCCCGATGACGCCCCGGTCGGGCAGGCTGAGGTCGTCGGTCTGCCAGAGCACGTCGCCGCCGCGGTATCGAAGCCGCACCCCCTGCAGCCGCGGACCCCTGCCATCCGGGTGCGAAGGGACCGGTTCGTGGAGAGGACGTGAAACCGGGAGCCGCAGTGCGCGTTCGGAGAACCATTCCGGGTCGAGTCCGGCCACATCGGCCGCGGTGAGGTCGTGGAGGACGCGCCCGCGCTCGAGCACGAGGAGCCGGTCGAGTGCGCCGGTGAGGTACTCGATGCGGTGATCGGCGATGAGCACCGTCACCCCGGCCGCGGTGAGGCGTTCGACGGTGTCGCGCAGCATCCGCAGGCCGTCGCGGTCGAGGTTCGCGGAGGGCTCGTCGAAGAGGAGCACGCGGGGCCGGAGCATCATCGCTGCGGCGATGGCGACCTTCTGCTTCTGCCCGGAGGAGAGCGAGGTGAGGCGCCGCCCCAGCAGATGCCGCATCTGGAGCAGGTCGGCCGTCTCTTCGACGCGTCTGCGGATCTCCTCGCCGGAGACGGCGAAGTTCTCGCAGGGGAAGGCGAGCTCGCTGGTGACGTCGTAGGTGAAGAACTCGGCCCGCGGGTCCTGGAACACCATCCCGACCGAGCGGGCGAGCTCGCGCGTCTCGACCCGGTCGACCGGCTGCCCGTCGAGGACGACGGAGCCGGTGACGGCCGCGTCGAAGAACCCGGGGACGAGACCGTTGATGGTGCGCAGCAGCGTGGTCTTGCCGCAGCCGCTCGCCCCGGTGATCAGCACGCATTCTCCCGAGGCGATGCGCAGATCGACCCCGCGCAGCACCGGCGGCAGCGGGGTGCCGTCGCCTCCGAGGTAGGAGACGGTGAGGTCGGAGACGGCGATCGCGGTCACCAGCCCCACCCGTCCTCGATCCGGCCCGCGGTGAGGGCGAGGGCGACGACCACGGCGATCGTCATGGCCGTCGCGAGGATGTCGGCGGCGCCGATGCGGGGCGGGATCAGTGCGGTGCGGGCGGCGTGCTCGTCGAGGCCCTTGCAGACGGCGACGGAGGAGAGCTCGTCGGCGATGAGCGCCGAGCGCATGACGATGGGCACCAGGAGGTGCTCCGCCTCGGTGATCGGCGAGGTCGCCCATCGTCGCCACCCGGGGCGGGTCGAGCGGAGCCGGTTGCCGAGGGCGATCACCCGCAGCTCGCCGAAGAGGGTGGGGATGTACCGGTAGACGACCATCGTCACGATGAGGAGCATCCGGGGCACCCGGATCGCGGCGAGCGCGGCCATGATCTGGCTCATCGGCACCCCGCTGAGCACGAGCCAGAGCGCGGCGGCCATGGGGTAGGCGTGCAGGCCCATCGTCGCCGCGGCCCCGACATACGCGACCCCGGGGACGGCGACGAGCCAGATGCTCGCCCTCTGGATCAGGGACAGGAACAGGTAGCCGGTGACAAGACCCCACAGCGCGTGGAGCCTGCGGAACACGAGAAGCAGTCCGAGCGCCCACAGGGTCAGCAGGAGAAGCCCGGACTCGGTGCGGATGAGCCCGGTCCCGACCGCGAGGACGACGACCAGCAGGAGTCCGATGCGGACGTCGGGCGTCGCCGCGGTCCAGACCACCGGTTCGGGTTCGGTGCGTTCCTGTTGCAGGGCCATGCTCGTGGCTCAGAGCCGCCACCGCCCGCGCTGGGCGGATGCGGTGAGGAAGTCGGCGTACAGGCCGCCCTGCCGGGCGAGATCGGTGGGAGTGCCGTGCTCTGCGATGGTGGCGCCGTTCTCGCCCGGTTCGAGGACGACGATCTGGTCGGCGTTCTCGACGGTGCTGAGTCGGTGAGCGACGACGATCACGGTGCGGCCGTGGGCGAGCTTCGAGATGACTCCGGTGATCGCCGCCTCGTTCTCGCCGTCGAGGGCGGAGGTGACCTCATCGAGCAGCAGGATCGGGGCGTCCTTGACGAAGGCCCGGGCGATCGCCACACGCTGTCGTTCTCCTCCGGAGAGCCGGGAGCCGGCAGGGCCGACGATGGTGTCCCACCCATCAGGCAGGGCGTCGATCACCCTGTCGAGCGACGCCGCCTGCGCCGCGGCGGCGAGCTGCTCGTCGGTGGCGTCGGGGCGAGCCAGACGCAGGTTCTCCCGGATCGTCGTGTCGAAGAGGTAGACGTCCTGGAACACCATCGCGATGTGGTCCATCAGCACCGGCGTCGGGATGCGTCGCACATCGACTCCGCCGATCGTCACCCGACCCCGGCCGACGTCCCAGAACCTGCCCACCAGGCGCAGCAGCGTCGACTTGCCCGACCCGGACGGTCCGATGATCGCGGTCACACGGCCGGCCGGGGCGACCAGGTCGATTCCGTCGAGCACCGGACGCCCGGACAGGTACTCGAAGCCCACGCCCTCGAAACCCACGGTGGTGTCCTCGGGGACCGTGACGGCGTCCTCGCCGGGTTCGGGGAGCGTGTCGGCGCCGACGATCCCGCCGATCGCTTCGAGGGCGACCACGGAGTGGTGCACCTCGGCGCCGTAGAGCACGGCCTGGGCCAGGGGCTCGGCCATCCGAACCGTGACCGCCGCGACCGCGATGAAGGCGGCCATGTCGAGCCGCGCACCCAGCGCGAGGGCGAGGCCGACGGCGAGCACGGCCGCCATCATCAGGTTGGCGAGGATCGAGAACACCACGGTCGGCCGCGATGAGGCCCGCAGGGACTGCTCGATCCTCTCGCCTTCGTCCGCGAGCGCGGCATCCAACGGCGCCCAGCCGCGTTCGGTGGCGCGGGTTGCGCGCAGCACGGGTTGGAGGCGGGCGAACTCGATCAGCCGGCCGGCGCTCGCCCTGGCGACGGCGCCTTCGACGGTCTTCGTGCGCACGGTGATCGTTCGCATCCGCCGCCACGCCCACGCCAGGAACGGGGCGACGGCGGCCATGATGAGCGCAAGCCGCCAGTCCACGAACGCGACGACGACGACCATCGTCGCGGGAACGACGAAGCCGTTGGCGATGTTCGGCAGCAGCATCGAAGCCACGTGCGAGAGCGTGCCGACCTCGTTGGCGACCGCGGCGGCGACCGCGGCCTCCCGGCGCGCGTCGAACCATCCCAGGGGCAGCTGCATCACCCGGTCGCCGACCCGCCTGATGAGGGCGTCGCAGATCTCGTAGACGCTCACGCGGTAGGAGCGGATCAGCACGGCCACGTTCACGACCACCGTGGTCACCCCGGCGACGACGATGGCGATCGTCCACGGCCACAATGCGGTCCGGTCGCCGAACAGCGCCCGCAGGAACGGGATCATCAGTCCCAGGGTGAGGCCCTGCAGGATCGCGGCGACGATGAAGAGCAGGGTGAGCCGGCGCAGCTGCCGGTTCCCGACGAGGGTGCCCATGAGCCGGAACATCACGCGACCTCCGCGTTCTTGGTCTGCGCGGCCCAGAGTCCGGCGTAGATGCCGGCCGCGGCGAGGAGCTGCTCGTGCGTTCCTCGTTCGGCGATGCGACCGTCGTCGATGACGAGGATCTGGTCGGCGGAGGCGATCGTCTGCAGGCGGTGGGCGACGACCACGACCGTGCGACCGGCGCACAGCGCGGTCAGGGCACGGTGGATCTCGTTCTCCGCCTCCGGGTCCAGCTGTGCGGTCGCCTCGTCCAGGATCAGGATCGGCGCGTCCTGCAGATAGGCGCGAGCGATCGTGATCCGCTGCCGTTCGCCGCCGGAGAGGAACCCGTCGTCCTCACCGACCACGGTGTCGTAGCCGTGCGGAAGCCGACCGATGCGGTCGTGGATGCACGCCTGCCGGGCGGCCTCCTCGATCTCCTCCCTGCTGGCGTCGGGCCTGCCGAGGGCGATGTTCGCGGCGATCGTGTCATGGCTGAGCGCGACATCCTGGAACACGACCGCGATCCGGGAGAGCAGCCAGTCCGCCGTCGTGTCCCGCACATCGACGCCGCCGACGCGGACGGCGCCCGAGTCCACGTCGAAGAAGCGGGCGATCAGCCGTGCCACCGTCGTCTTGCCGCTGCCCGACGGTCCGACCAGCGCGGTGACGGTCCCCGCGGCCGCCTCGAACGACATCCCCCGCACGACGGGCTCCTCCGGGTCGTACCCGAACGTCACGTCCTCGAAGGCGATCGACCCGGGCGTCGGGCCATCACCGTCGGTGAAGGCGCCGTGGGGCATCGGCGGGATCGAGAGCAGGGCTGCGGTGTCTTTCGCTGCGCGGATCGACTCCTGCAGCTGCTGCCCGATGCCCGCCAGCGCGAGCAGACCGGAGGGGATGCCGAGGGTGAGGATCAGGAAGGGCAGCACATGGGGTGCGTCGATCCAGCCCAGGGAGAGGAACAGCACGGCGATCGGCACCACGGTCGCGAACACCGCGGCCGGCTGGAACAGCGCCTGGAGGACGGCCATCGCCCGCCCCGACCTGCTCATCCACTCGTAGCTCGTCTCCGTGAACTCGGCGCGCGCGTCATCGAAGCGGCTCTGCACCGATCGCGCGCCCTGGAAGCTCTTCACCTCCTTGATGCCCTCGACCAGCTCGACCGTCGCAGAGGAGAGCTGCGCCTGCACGGCGGAGAACCGCTCCGTCAGACCGCCCATGCCCGACATGCCGAGCCCGAAGACGACCACGAGACAGAGCAGCCACACGAGCAGCACCGCGAGGGCGAGCCCCCAGTTCACCCAGAACAGGTAGCCCACGCCGGCGATGAGCCCGATGATCATGCTCACCGCGTCGCCGGAGAGGTGCGCGACGAGCACATGGATCGTGCCGGTGTCGTCCACGACGATCTTGCGGATCCGGCCTGACGAGGTCTGCGCCACCCTCCCCAGCGGCATCCTCCCGAGCGCGTCGACGAGCCGGCTCCGCAGCTGGGTGCGCAGCCGGGCTTCTGCGACATGGGTCATCCCCACCCCGAACATGTACAGCGCCTGACGGACGATCTCCGCGGCGACCCCGACCGCAAGCCACCTCCACATGACCTGTCCGGGAGACCCGGCGGCCCAGGCCACCGCGATCTCGGTGAGAGCCACGTACGGCACGATCCTCAACACCGCCGAGAGTCCCGACAGCACCGCCGCGGCGGTCATCGATCCCTTCGCCGGCGCGACCAGCTGCCGGATCGTCATGCTCATACGTCGCCCCTCGGTGAAATGCAGTGGTCATGACGCGGAGGGTGTCGGAACCGGCGGACGACCTCGCGGTCATGTGTGCGAGTCGCCGTGCGCATCGCCGGCGGCTTCCTCGCTCTTAGGTGAGCCTAACTGAATTTTCGGCGGTGCGTCAATAAATCAGGATCCGTGTCCCCGGCTCCGATAGCCTGGACGCATGACGGCGAGAACGCGCTCTTCGAGATCGCCCGGACGGCCGAACCGGATCGACCGGGATGCGATCGCCGACGCCGTGCTCGAGCTCGCATCCGAAGGGATCGACGCCCTCACCGTTCAACGAGTCGCTGACGCACTCGGCGTGCAGCGCTCGGCCATCTACCACTACGTCGACGGGCGCGATGGACTGCTGCACGTGCTCGCGGAACGCCTCGCCGAACGCCTCGTCCTGCCCGAACCCGGCGATGACTGGCGAAGCTACCTGCGCGCCTCGTTCTCTGCGACCGTCGAGGCATGCGCTCGGTACCCTGGCGCGATCGAGCTCATCTACAACAACGTCTGGCCCCTGCCCGACCGGTTCATGACGTCCGCGATGCAGCTGATCGAGAACCTCACCGGGTACGGGATGCCGCTCGAACTGGCCACGGCAGCCGCTGATCTCATCAGCAACTTCGCCGTCGACGAGACTCGTCGTGTCGAGAGGATCCAACGCCTCGCCGCGAACGGAGCCGGCTTCACCGACGGCGTCGTGCCCGGACGACCCGAGACCGAGGCCACCCGAGTGGCCATGAAGGACCACTACGACGCCGGGCCGGATTTCTGGGTCGAGACCAAGCTCGGCATCCTCCTCGACGGCATCGAGCTGCGCTTCGACCGCCATAGGGCCCGGCCTGATCCGAATGGAGACGGACATGGCTGACACGACCGAGCGATTGGCGGACCGAGGCGGGTCCACTCACATGAGCGGAAGCGCGTCGAGCGGCTGAAAGCCGTATGGGAAGAGGAGACGGCGTTCACGCGTCGCCGCCCAGAGGCCCGAGCCGCGCTGGGTCCGGGCCTGGCCTCTCCCAGTCCTCGACCGGGCCAGGGACGATGCGGAACAGCCGGTGCGGCTCCGGCGTGACGTCGCGCCACCTCGCAGCAACCTCCGGGCTTCGTTCTACGAGCTTGGCCTGGAGGTGCCCCCATTCGTAGCCGAGCTGACCCTCCGTGACCGCGATCAACGCGTTCGTCGCGACCGGCCGTTCGATCCGAGTCCGGTCGAAGCGATAGCCCCGCAGGTCGGCCTCGTCGACCAGCCCGGTCAAGTAGGCGCCGACGGCGCCGATCGGATCGTCCTGCGCCCGGAAGCGGACGAGCTGCGGATGCCGGGTGTAGCCGCGCGTACGCCCGGCCAGCACGGCCTGAGCGAGCAGCGTCTCCCGCCAGCAGGCCACCAGCCCCTTCCCGTCCAGGAAACGGGGATGCACCGACCAGATCCGCATGTCCTCGTCCCTTCTCGTTCCGTCAGACCCGGGATCGCGGCTCTCGACGCTTCGCGATGCGCCCGAAGCGGCCGGCAGACCCACTGCGCCTTCAGGAGTGACGGCAGGCCATCAATGCCGATCCGGGCGTGTCCGCAAACGGCTGAGGCCGCCCATCGGGCGGCCTCACAATGCTGTCGTGTGCGCTTCTGACAAGAGCACCTCGGTGGACCTGAGGGGATTCGAACCCCTGACCTCTTCATTGCGAACGAAGCGCGCTACCAACTGCGCCACAGGCCCTTGAACCTCAGAAACACTATCACGCCGAGGACGTCATGGCCGAACCGGGGCCCTACTGCCCCACCGCGCGGCTGAGCAGCAGCTCGCGCACGTGCGCCTCGATCGCCGCGTCGTCGGTGGGCGCGAGGCGTGCGCTGCGGGCCGTCGCGATGGATGCCGGTGCCGTGCGCGCCGCACGTTCGCGCAGCGCCTCTTCGAGGGCGATCCGGCGCAGCTGCTCGTGCGCGGCGGCGCCGTCGAGCACTGCGGCGGCGCGCGATCCCGTGGAGGCCGTGAGCGGCTTGGGCAGCTCTCGCGGCATCCATCCGGTGCGATCGGAGTCGAGCGGCACGTCCTGCACGCGCGCCACACGCCGAGCCGGCTGAGCGACCGCCTCGCGCACGACCTGCCGCTGCTGCACGCGCGACATGCGCCGCAGCAGCAGCGCGCACAGCACGACGCCCGCTCCGGCGCTCCACAGCAGCATCTGCGAGCCCGACGTCACCAGGTCCACGCCGCCGCGCACCGCGACCGCGAGGGACAGCACGCCCACGATCGTCACGAGCAGGCGGGCACGCCGGCGCGCCCGGGCCCGGCGCCGTGCGGGCGCGGCCTGCGCGGCGGCCGCCTCGGCACGGGCGCGCTCGCGGCGCTCCGCGACCTCGGCACGCGCGCGCTCCCGGGCGACGACGGCCTCTGCGCGGGCCTGCGCCCGCTCGGCCGCCGCGACCTCGCGGGCCGTCAGAGCCGCCGCGCGAGCGCCCTCCAGCGCCGCGCGCTCCCGCTCGGCGAGCACCTCGCGGGCGAGCCTGCGCTGCGCCGCCGCGGTGCGCGCCGACAGCTCCAGGTGCACCTCGCGGGGCGTCTCGCTCGTCTCCGCGAGCACGCGCAGGGCCTGGCTGAGCCGCACGGCGTTGCGCTCGGCCGCGTCGAACCGGTGCCGCTGCACCCAGGTGGGCACGAGATAGATGAGCCACAGCACGACGGCGACGAGAACGATGACGCCGCCGCCGAGAATCTGCCCATCCATGACGTCCACGCTAAGGCCGATGCCCGCGAAGCCTCGAGCATCGGCCCGCGTGTCGAAACCTCAACATCAACTTCAGGGTTTGAGTCCGATCCCGGGCGGCACGCGCCCCTCCAGCCAGCGCCGCAGCACGCCGTCGGGCACCTCCTCGGCGGTCAGCGCGAAGCAGTGGTGATCGCGCCAGTCGCCGTCGATGTGGATGAACGCCTTGCGCAGGCCCTCGTAGCGGTAGCCCAGCTTGTCGACGACGCGCAGGCTCGCGACGTTCTCGGGACGGATGCAGATCTCCATGCGGTGCAGGCCGAAGTCGCTGAAGCACACGTCGGTCGCCAGCGCGACGCACGTGGGCGTGATGCCGCGGCCCGCGAACCGCTCGCTCACCCAGTAGCCGATCGTCGCCGTCGACAGCGACCCGCGCGCGATCCCCCACACGTTCAGCTGGCCGGCGACCTCGCCCTCGTACTCCATGACGAGGGGGATGCCGACGCCGTCACGGTACTGCTGCAGCAGGCGCCGCACGCCCGAGCGCATGTCGAACGAGGGTCTCGTCCCCGGCGTGGTCGCCTCCCAGGGCTGCAGCCACGCCCGGTTCGCGAGCAGCTCCTCCTGCAGCACGCGCGCATCGCGTTGGCGCACGAGACGGATCGAGATCTGTCCGTGCTGCCAGGGCGCGAGCATTCTCACTCAGAGATCCGCCGCGAAGTCCTTGAGCCACGGCCGCAGGTCGGGTCCCAGGTCTTCGCGCGCCGCGGCGAGCTGAACGATCGCCTTGATGTAGTCGAGCCGGTCGCCGGTGTCGTAGCGACGCCCGCGGAACACGACGCCGAGCACGCCGTCGCCGACGGCGAGCTCCTGCAGCGCGTCGGTGAGCTGGATCTCGCCGCCCTTGCCGGGCTCCGTGCGCTCGAGGATGTCGAACACGCCGGGGGTGAGCACGTAGCGGCCGATCACGGCGTAGTTCGACGGCGCGTCCTCCTTCTTCGGCTTCTCCACGAGTCCCGTCACGCGCACGACGTCGGGGGTGTCGGTCGGCTCGACGGCCGCGGCCCCGTACATGTGGATGTGGTCGGGGTCGACCTCCATGAGGGCGATGACCGTCAGGCCCGTCCGCGCGTTCTGCTCGAGCATCGTGGTGAGCAGCTCGTCGCGCTCGTCGATGAGGTCGTCGCCGAGCATGACCGCGAACGTCGCGTCGCCCACGTGCGAGCGCGCCCGCAGCACCGCGTGGCCGAGCCCCTTGGGCTCGCCCTGGCGCGTGAAGTGGATGTCCGCGAGATCGGTGGACGCCTGCACGCGCTGCAGCCGGTCGTGGTCGCCCTTGCCCGCGAGGTTGTGCTCGAGCTCGGGAACGGAGTCGAAGTGGTTGGAGATGTTGTTCTTGTTGCGCCCGAGGATGATCAGGATGTCGTTGATGCCCGCGCTGACCGCCTCTTCGACGACGTATTGGATGGCCGGCTTGTCGACGACCGGGAGCATCTCCTTCGGCATCGCCTTCGTGGCGGGAAGGAATCTCGTCCCCAGGCCCGCCGCCGGGATGACGGCCTTGATCTTTGCGCTCGACATGGCGACCACTCTATCGAGCCCGGCGTGAGAACCCCTGGCAGGGGGTGCCTACAATCAGACCATGACGGATGCCATCGCCCACGCCAAGCGCGCCCTGCGCGCCGAGCTGCGCGAGCGGCGCCAGCAGACGTCCGCGGCCTCGCGCGAGGCCGCGGCATCCGGCATCGCCGCACAGCTCTGGCGGCTCGTCGAGACGACGGGTGCGCGATCGCTGTCGTGCTATCTCTCCTCCCCCGCCGAGCCGGGGACACGGCCGTTCATCAACGAGGCCATGGCGCGCGGCCTGCGCGTGCTGCTGCCGGTCACGCGCACCGACGGGCTGCTCGACTGGGCCGTCGCGACGCCCGGCGGCGGCGAGTTCACCGGCCTGTTCGGCACGCCCGAGCCGCTCGGCGAGCTGCTCAGCCCCCTCGCCGTCGGCGACGTCGACCTCATGGTGATCCCCGCCGCGGCGGTCGACCGCTCCGGCATGCGCATGGGCTGGGGCCGCGGGTACTTCGACAAGACCCTGGGATCGATGGAGAAGCGCCCCCCTGTCTACGCCGTCGTCTATGATTCCGAGCTGATCGACGACGTGCCCCGAGATCTCCACGACCAGCCCGTGACCGGCGCGGTGACGCCCACGCGGACGGTCGTGTTCCCCCTGTCCGACCGCTGATCCCTCAGCCCGACCCGTTCCCGAGGTCTCATGCCCACCTATGCCTACGCCTGCACCCAGTGCCGTCACGCGTTCGACGCCGTGCAGTCCTTCTCCGACCCCTCGCTGACCGAGTGCCCCGAGTGCGGCGGCACGCTGCGCAAGCAGTACGGCTCGATCGGCGTCACGTTCAACGGGTCGGGCTTCTACCGCACCGACTCGCGATCGGGCGGTACGAGTTCGCCGGCGAAGAACGGCGACTCGGGCGCGTCGACTAGCGCTCCCTCGTCGTCTTCGGCATCATCGGCAGCAACCACGTCTGCGGCGCCCGCCGCTGCGGGCGCGTGATCCTTATCACCGGACAGCAGGGGGAAGAGCCATGATCAAAGGCTTCAAAGACTTCATCATGCAGGGCAACGTCATCGACCTCGCGGTCGCCGTCGTCATCGGCGCGGCGTTCAGTGCGATCGTCGATGCCATCGTCGCGGGTCTCATCGAGCCGCTCATCGCCCTCGCCTTCAACGCCGACGACATCGCCGACGCTACGCTCGGACCGTTCGGCATCGGACTGATCATCGCAGCGGTCATCAAGTTCCTCGCCGTCGCGATCGTGATCTACTTCGTGTTCGTCGCGCCGATGAACGCGGTCAAGGCACGCCAGGCCGCCAAGGCCGGCGCGCCCGCCGACGAGGCGCCCACCGAGCAGGAGCTGCTCGTGCAGATCCGCGACCTGCTGGCGAGCAAGCAGCAGTAGTCACCAGTGCGGCGGCACCTCTCGCCGCAGCCGCTCATCGTTCGGACCGGGTGCGTCCGAGCCGGATGCCGTGGTCGTCCCTCGCGGGACGTCTGCGGCATCCGTCGTCTCGGGCCCCGGCTCCTCGCCCGCCCCGGGCGCCGGCGTGAGCCGTGCCCGCCGGGGAGAGACACGCTCGACGCGCTGCCGCTCAGCCGACATCGAGCGGCTGGGTCGCGTCGGCGGCGGGCGGCGCGTCGGCGTCGATGCCGAGGATCGCGGCGATCCCCGCGGCGACGCCCGCCGGATCGCTGTAGAGGTCGAAGGAGTGCACCCGCACATAGTGCCAGCCCAGCCTGCGCAGGATCTGCGGACGCAGGCGCAGCGACTCGCGGAGCGAGCCGGAGCGCGTCTCGGGGTCGCTCTCGACGACGACGGCGGTGCCCCGGTGCTGAGCGACGAGCGGGAGCAGGCCCCGGTAGTCGACGTCGACGGCGGCGCCGAGCCGGCGCAGGTGCTGCGCGAGCGTGCGGGTGAGCGGGTCGGCGAGGTCTTCGAGACGGTGCTCGCGGCCTCGCGCCGCGATGCCGCCAAGGATCGACATGACCGTCGCTGCGCCGTGCTCGAGGCGTCCCTCGTCGAAGGCCGACGGCCGGATCGACGAGACGATGACCATCGAGCGGCGCGCGCGCGTCATGCCGACCGTGAGCAGCCGGTCGCCGTCGGGCGTCGACAGGTCGCCGAAGTCGCTGAGCACCCGTCCGTGCTTCGTGAGCCCGAAGCCGAGCGAGAAGATCACGCGGTCGCGGCTCTCGGCGACCGACTCCTCGAGCGTGAGCACGGCGAACGGCTCGGCGGTGTCGCGGCCGACGAACGGCGCCACGTCGCTGCGACCCGCGAACGCGGTGGCGACGGCGGCGCGCACCCGCTCGGCGTGCCGCCGCGACGCCGTGATGACCATGAGCGACTCGGTCGGCCGGTTGAGCGCGTGCTCGGTGACGAGGGTGACGACCCGCGCGACCTCCGACTCCGGGCTCTCGACCGCGCCGGTGACGGGATCGGGCGTGCCGTACCCGCCCTCGACGTAGTCGACGCTGAGGCTGCCGCGTCCGAGGTACGAGCCCGCCCACGGGAGCGAGGCGATCTCTCCCCCGTAGAACGCGTCGTTGACGAGCTGCACGAGGTCTTCGCCGCCCGCACGATAGCTCTGCGTGAGCGTCATGACCGGCAGCAGGTCGGCGAGGCGCTCGAACACGCTGACCTCGTCGAAGGCGGCGGGCCCCTGCTCCTCGCCCGTCGGCAGCCCCGACGCGAGCTGGAACGGCGTCGGCTTCTGCGTGACGGGGTCGCCGAAGACGACGACCTGCCGCGCGCGGCGCAGCGCCGGCGCGGCCTCGGCGAGGCACAGCGCCCCCGCGTCGGCGATGATCACGGCGTCGAAGGAGTCGGCGATCTGCGGCACGTCGTAGGGCGACGCGAGCCACACGGGAGCGAGCGTGCGCAGCAGGCTGCGCACGTCGCCGAGCAGCTGCGGCGCCGACACGTCGCCGGCGCGCAGGGCCTGGCGGAGCCGCTCGGCCTCGTCGGCCTCGTCGACGATCGCGACCTTCCACCGGGTCGCCAGCTCGGCGGCCAGCAGCGGCCCGGCCGACGCCTGGTGGGCTTCGTCGACGACGCGGAAGTCGCCCTCGAGGCGATCGACGATCGCGGTGTTCGCGCCCAGCAGCGACCGGTCGCTGCGCAGCATGGCCTCCAGCGCCGACTGCCACCACGCGAACTCGAACTCGGCCGCGACCTGCTGCTCGGGCACGTGGCGCGTGGACAGCTCGGCGAGCAGCGGCTCGAGGCCCATCGCGGCGAGCTCGTCGCGCAGGGTCGCCCGCTCGACGAGGTTGTCGAACACCTCCGACTGCGCGGCGAGGTCGGCGAGCAGGCGCAGCAGCCGCTCGATCGGCAGGGTCGCGAGGGGCACGCGACGGCCGAGGATGCGGTCGAGGTCGGCGAGGCCGGCGTTCGCGCGCTGCCACGCCACCGCGAGCTCGCCCATGCCGGGGGGCGCCTCGGGCAGCACGCCCGGCTCGATCAGGGCCTCCCACCGGTCGCGCTGGTCGCGCACCTGCAGCAGCGCCTCGTGCATGTCGCCGACGTGCATCCCGGGCCGCACGTACTCGCGCGACAGGCGGCGCAGCCGGCGACGCTCCGAGCCCGACATCGACGACCGGCCCGGCGCATGGGCCGTGATGAAGTCGTCGATGGGGCGCTCGAACACCGTGAGGCTGAACCGGTCGAGCGACGAGCGGATGCCCTGCAGCAGCTGGATGTACTCGCCGAGCTCGGCGACGGTCGAGAACGGGCGCATGTGGGTCTGCGCGACGAGGTCGTAGCCGTTCTCGAGGATGCCGGGGACGTCGGCGTCGTGCAGCCTCTCGGCGAGCGCGTGGGCGGCCTGCGCCTCGGCGTTCGACGAGAACGCGACGCCGTACCAGGGCGAGTCGTCGGGGCCGAAGCGGAACTCGCCGAGCCGTGCGGCCGCGGTGAGCGCGGTGGCCGCCGACGAGCGCCGCGTCGCGAGCGACTGCAGCGTGGCGGCGTCGAACCGCGTCGTCGCACTGGGCTGCGGCGCCGTCTGCGCGATCGTCGTGAGCGTGCGCAGCGCCTCGAGCGGCGAGATGCCGAAGGGGCCGTGCCGGTGCGTGAGCGCGTCGCGGTAGTCGCGCAGCACGGCGCGCAGCCGCACGAGCGCGTCGTCGACCTCGGCGACCTTCGGCAGGGCCGCCTTCTCGTTGCGCGAGATCGCCCGTACGAGGTCGCGCTTCAGAGTGCGCGGCGACACCGCGAGCGCGGGCAGGCCGATGCCCGCGAGACGGTGCCGCACGCCGTCGAGCGTGGCGCGGCGGGCGCTCACGACGAGCACGCGCCGGCCCGTGCGCACGAGCTCTCCGACGGCGTTGATGACGGTCTGCGTGCCGCCGGTGCCCGGGAGCGTGTGCACCGCGAGCGAGTGCCCGGCGACGATGCGCGCGAGCACGGCCTCCTGCTCGCCGTCGGCGTCGAGCAGGAGGCGGTCGGCGGCCGGCGGCCGCTCGTCGGTGCTCACCGTCTCGGGCAGCGCGGCGACGGTCGTGAGGGTGTCGCGGTCGGCCCGGCGTCCGGCGAGCGCGCCGAGCATGGCCGGCTCGTTCTCGGCGGTGTCGCGCAGCATCGCGGCGGAGACGTCGGCGAACGTGGAGACGACCAGGCGCGGGCGCACCGTGAAGGTCGGCACGTGCGCGGTGAGCGCGCGCAGGCTGTCGATGACGGGCTGCGGCTTGAACACGCCGCCGTCGTCGGCGAGCGCCGCGAGCGCGGGTCCGTCGATCTCGATGCCGAACTGCTCGCGCACGGCGTGCGCGAGCTCGGGGTTGATCTCGAACGAGCCGCCGAGGCGCAGCTCGAAGTCGGCGTGGTGGCGCCGGATGACCAGGGGGCGCAACAGCACGGGAGCCGTGAACTCGCGGTCGCCGAATCGCCACGACGCGATCCCGACCGCGAGGTGCACGGTGTCGAGGGCGCGTGCCGTGCGCAGCTCCACGTCCTTCGCGGCGATGCGCTCGGCGGCGATGCGGGCGCCGCGCGCGGCGACCTCGTCGCGGAAGAGGTTCGACAGCAGCGTCGACCGTCCCGTGATGAACTGCGGCAGGCTCCCGGGGTGCGCCTTGGTGATGTCGAGGCCGCCGTCGACGGTGTCGCTGAAGTGCAGCAGGGTCGAGCGGGTGCCCAGTCCGGCGCTCTCGGCGTGCAGGCGGACGCGCAGCGCGTCGCCCTCGTCGGCGTCGGCCGCGCCGCCGTCGGCCGGGGTCTTCTCTGTCGGCGTCGTCTCTTCGTCGCTCACGGGCACAGCTCCGCCTTCCGCTCGCCACACACGTGCAACCCTAAGCGCGCGGAGCCGGATCGGGCGTAGGCCGGGCAGGGTTTCGCCGGATCGGACCGCACATTCGCGCATCATGGACTCATGACCTCTGCGCCCGCCGCCCCGCGCTACGCCGTGCACCCGACGCCGCTGGGCGACGCGTTCCTCGTCGTCGGCGCGCACGGCCTGATGCGGCTCACGATGCTCGACGCGCCGCTCGAGCACGTGCTCACCGACACCGGCGTCGACCTGCGCGCCGTGCCCGTGCACGACCCGTCCGCCGTCGCCGACGTCGCCGCGCAGCTCGACGAGTACTTCGCGGGCGACCGCCGCGACTTCGACGTGCCGATCGACTGGTCGTTCGCGCGCGGCTTCGCGCTCGCCGCGCTGCAGGCGGTGTGCACGGTCCCCTACGGCGAGACGGCCTCCTATGCGGAGATCGCGGCCCTCGCCGGCTCCGGCCGTGCGCATCGCGCCGTGGGCACGGCGTGCGCGCACACGCCCGTCTCGATCGTCCTCCCCGCACACCGCATCGTGCGCGCCGACGGCTCGATCGGCGAGTACGGCGGCCACCCCGAGCGCAAGCGGTACCTGCTCGACCTCGAGGCGGGAATGGCCCCGGGCCGAAGCCCGGGGCCATTCCCGGTGGTGGACGGCTCCCGGCCGTCGCGGGGTCAGTGACTGACCGCTCCCTCCGCGCCGTGCCCCGTGAGCGAGCGCACCTCCATCTCGGCGGCCTTGACGGCATCCTCCTTGCGGCTCGAGGTGACCGAGCCCAGCCAGCCCAGGAAGAAGCCGAGCGGGATGGACAGGATGCCGGGGTTGTTCAGCGGCCAGATCGCCACGCCCGTGTCGGCGAACACGCTCGTGGGCGTGCCCCAGAACACCGGCGAGATGAGGATGAGCCCGACGGCCGAGATGAGGCCGCCGTACATGCTCCACACCGCGCCGCGGGTCGTGAACCGGCGCCAGAACAGCGAGTAGATGATCGTCGGCAGGTTCGCCGACGCGGCGACCGCGAAGGCGAGGGCGACGAGGAACGCGATGTTCTGCCCCTGCACGCCGATGCCGCCGAGGATCGCGAGCACGCCGATGACGATCACCGTGCGCCGGGCGACCTTGACCTCGCCGTCGGGGTTGACCTTGCCCTTCTTGATCACGTTCGCGTAGATGTCGTGCGCGAACGACGCGGCGGCCGTGATCGTGAGGCCCGCGACGACCGCGAGGATCGTGGCGAAGGCGACCGCCGAGATGAGGCCGAGCAGGATCGGCCCGCCCAGCTGGAGCGCCAGCAGCGGGGCCGCCGAGTTGACGCCGCCAGGCGCGTTCTTGATCACGTCGGGGCCGACCAGGGCGCCCGCGCCGTAGCCGAGCACGAGGGTGAGCAGGTAGAACAGGCCGATGAGCCAGATCGCCCACACGACCGAGCGGCGGGCCTCCTTCGCGGTGGGCACGGTGTAGAAGCGCATGAGCACGTGCGGCAGGCCGGCGGTGCCGAGCACGAGCGCGATCGACAGCGAGATGAAGTCGAGCGGCTTCGCGCCGTACTGCAGGCCGGGCGCGAGGATCGCGTCCTTCGGGTCGGTCACCGATGCGGCGACCGCGCTCTCGAGCACCGCGTTGAGGCTGAAGCCGTTGATCGCGAGCACCCAGATGGTCATGACGACGGCGCCGCCGATGAGCAGGAACGCCTTGACGATCTGCACCCACGTGGTGCCCTTCATGCCGCCGACCAGCACGTAGACGATCATCAGCACGCCGACGACGGCGACGACGATCGACTGGCCGATGCGGTCGTTGATGCCCAGCAGCAGCTAGACGAGCCCGCCGGCTCCGGCCATCTGCGCGAGCAGGTAGAACAGGCAGACCGCGAGGGTCGAGATCGCCGCGGCCATGCGCACGGGCGTCTGGCGGAGCCGGAACGAGAGCACGTCGGCCATCGTGAACTTGCCGGTGTTGCGCATGAGCTCCGCGACCAGCAGCAGGGCGACGAGCCACGCCACGAGGAATCCGATGGAGTAGAGGAAGCCGTCGTAGCCGTTGATGGCGATCGCGCCGACGATGCCGAGGAACGACGCCGCCGACAGGTAGTCGCCCGCGATCGCGAACCCGTTCTGCGGGCCCGTGAAGGAGCGTCCGCCGGCGTAGTAGTCGGCGGCCGTCTTGTTGTTGCGGCTGGCGCGGATGACGATGAACAGCGTCACGGCGACGAACGCCCCGAAGATCGAGATGTTCAGCACCGGGTTGTTCTCGGCGGTGGCGGCGGGCGCCGCGGCGAGCACCGGGATCATGCGCGAGCCTCCTGACGCTCGAGGTCGGAGCGGATCTCGGCCGCCATCGGGTCGAGCCGGTTGTTGGCGAACCAGACGTAGCCCATCGTGATCGCGAAGGTCGTGACGAACTGGCCGAGGCCCAGCAGGAGGCCGACGGTGACGTCGCCCCACACGCGCGTGGCCATGAAGTCGATCGCGAACGACGAGAGCAGGACATAGACGAAGTACCAGACGAGGAAGAACACGCTCAGCGGCCAGACGACGCTGCGGTGCTTCTTCTTCAGCTCGCGGAAACGCGGCGAGTTCTCGACGGCGACGTAGTCGATGACGGTGCCCGGTGGATTCTCGGATGGTGCGGACATGGGGCCTCCTTGCCTCATTTCGTGATGCGTACTGCTGCGGTGAGCGCATCGAGCACCGTGGGGTCCTCGATGGTGGGGGGCACTTTGTAGGGCTCGCCGTCGACGATCTGGCGCATGGTCTTGCGCAGGATCTTCCCGGAGCGGGTCTTCGGCAGCCGATCGACCACGACGACGTCGCGGAACGCGGCGACGGGGCCGATGTGCTCGCGCACGAGGGCGACGAGCTCCTTCTCGAGCACGCCGAGGTCGACGGTCTCGTGAGCCTTGAGGGTGACGAAGCCCGCGGCGCGCTGGCCCTTGAGCTCGTCGTGCACGCCGATCACGGCGCATTCGGCGACGGCGTGGTGCATCGTGAGCACCTCTTCGAGCGAGCCCGTCGACAACCGGTGACCGGCGACGTTGATGACGTCGTCGGTGCGGCCCATGACGTAGACGTAGCCGTCCTCGTCGATGTGCCCCGCGTCGCCGGTCGCGTAGTAGCCGGGGAAGGCGCTGAGGTAGCCGTCGCGGAAGCGCCGCTCGTCGCCCCACACGCCCACGAGCGTGCCCGGGGGCAGCGGCAGCTTGAGGGCGATGTTGCCCTCGGCGCCGGGCTCGGTCTTCTCGCGCCCCTTGCTGTCGAGGATGCGCACGTCGTAGCCGGGCATGGGCACGGCGGTCGAGCCCGCCTTCGACTCGAGCTGCTCGATGCCGCGCGGCACGGCGCAGACGGGCCAGCCGGTCTCGGTCTGCCACCAGTGGTCGACGATCGGCGCGTGCAGCCCCTCGTTCGCCCAGTGCCAGGTCTCGGGGTCGAGGCGCTCGCCCGCGAGGAACAGGGCCTGCAGGCACGAGATGTCGTGCGCGGCGAGCTCCTCCAGGTCGGGGTCGACGCGACGGATCGCGCGCAGCGCGGTGGGCGCCGTGAACATCGTCTTCACGCCGTACTCGGCGACGATGCGCCAGAAGACCCCGGCGTCCGGGGTGCCGACGGGCTTGCCCTCGTAGAGGATCGTCGTGCCGCCCGCGAGCAGCGGTCCGTAGACGATGAACGAGTGGCCGACGACCCAGCCGACGTCGGATGCCGTGAACATCGTGTCGCCGGGGCCGATGTCGTAGATGCCGCGCATGGCCCACGTGAGCGCCACCGCGTAGCCGCCCGTGTCGCGGACGATGCCCTTGGGCGTGCCCGTCGTACCCGACGTGTGCAGGATGTACAGCGGGTGCGTCGAGGCGACCGGCACGGGCGCGGCCGGCACGGCGGTCGCGACCAGGTCGTCCCAGTCGTGCACGCTGACGTGCGGGAGCGCCGCGCGCAGGGCGTCGGCGTCGCCGGGGACGGCCGCGCGGTGGCGCACGACGACGTGCTCGACGATGCCGGCGGTCTGCTCGACGGCGCGCTGCACCATCGGCAGGTACTCGACGGCGCGGCCCGGCTCGAGCCCGCCCGACGCCGTGACGATCACGCGCGGCCGCGCGTCCTCGATCCGCACGGCGAGCTCGGTCGCGGCGAAGCCGCCGAACACGACGGCGTGGATCGCGCCGAGGCGGGCGCACGCGAGCATCGCGATGACCGCCTCGGGCGTCATCGGCAGGTAGATGAGCACGCGATCGCCCTGCTCCACGCCGATCTCGCGCAGGGCGCCCGCGAACTCGGCGACCCGGTCGCGCAGCTCGGCGTAGCTGTAGGCCTTCTTCGTGCCGGTCATCGCCGAGTCGTAGCGCAGCGCGATGTGCTCGCCGCGGCCGGCGGCGACGTGCCGGTCGAGGGCCAGCGCGCTCATGTTCAGCGTGCCGTCCGCGAACCACCGGGTCGTCTCGCCCCGGTCGTGCAGGATCTCGGTCGGCGCCGTGACCCACTCGACGTCGCGTGCCGCGTCGGCCCAGAAGGCCGCCGGCTCGTCGACGCTGCGCTGCCACAGCGAACGGTAGTTCCCCATGTCTGTCCCCCTTGACCGTGTGAGCGCCCGTGCGACGGGCTCCGACGCGCCGTTCTGCTGCGACCGGCGCGGTGATAGGATCGAAGATACGAATTCGGACGACACGGATGTCACCCCCGGAAGTAGGTATCGCTTGCAGCCACCTCGGGTCCTCTCCTCGGCTGACGATCTGCTCACGCGCGCGGTGTCGCAGCTGGTCACGCGCACGGGTCTTCCCGTCGCCTTCGGCGGGTACGAGAGCACCGGCACAATCGTGGTGTCGTCGGTCGTCGGCAACCGCACGCAGCATCTGACGGGCCTCGGCGTGCAGGCCGCCCGCGGGCTGGGCGGCAAGGCGTTCGTAGAGCGGCGACCGCGGCTCACGCTCGACTACAAGACGTCGAAGTACATCACGCACGACTACGACCGGGCCGTGCTCGGCGAGGGCATCTCGACGCTGTTCGCGGTCCCCGTGCTCGTCGCGGGCGTGCCGCGCGGCGTGCTCTACTGCGGCTCGTGGACGTCGGCCTCGCTGGGCGAGAACACGGCGCGCGAGGCGATGCAGGTGGCGTCCGAGCTCGCGGTCGAGCTGCGCGTGCGCGACGAGGTGCGCCGCCACCTCGCCGCCTTCCCCACGCCGTCGCCGACGGGCGTCGACGCGTCGGCGAAGGAGCGGCTGCGCGCGGAGTTCGCGGAGATCCGGGCCATCTCGGCCGCCGTCGACGACCCCGCGCTGCGCGACCGGCTGTCGGCGCTGGAGCGACGGCTCGCGGGACTCGCCGGAGACGCCCCGGTCGAGCAGACCGACATCCGGCTCTCGCCCCGCGAGACCGATGTGCTCGCGTGCGCGGCGCTCGGCGCGACGAACGCCGAGATCGGCGCGTCGCTGTCGCTGAAGGAGGCCACGGTCAAGTCCTACCTGCAGTCGGCGATGGCGAAGCTCGACGCGTCGACCCGCCACGCGGCCGTCGCCAAGGCACGGAGACTCGGCATCCTCCCATGATGGGTCTCATAGAATATATTGAGTGACCCGCAACACTGACACCCCTCCCGTCGACGACACGATCACCGACGTCGACGGCGCCCTCATCGTCGGCGGCTCGCTGGGCGGCCTCACGACGGCCCTCGCCCTCGCGGACGCCGGCATCCCCTCGACCGTGCTGGAGCGCACGAACGGCCGCACGCAGCGCGGCGTCGCGATCCTCGTCGCCATGAGCGACCTCGGCCGCACCGTGGGCGACCGCGCCCGCGACGTCATCACCGACGAGCTCGGCGCCCGCGCCATGCGACAGGGCACCTACCCGCACGCATGGTGGGACGTCTACACGGCCCTCCGTCGCGCCGCCGACGCCGAGCCCCTGATCCGCATCGTCGAGGACGTGCACGTCGACGAGGTCGGACACCACGACGCGCAGGCCTGGGCGCGCGACGCCGCGGGACGCACGTGGACCGCGCCGCTGCTCATCGGCGCCGACGGCTATCGCAGCGTCACGCGACGTCACGTCGACGCGAGCAGGCCCGACGCCGACTACGCCGGCTACGTCGTGTGGCTCGGCCAGTCGGAGCTGCCCGAGCGCCGGCGCAACAACATCTCGGGCCCCGACTTCATGGGCGGCGGGCGCCGGATGCTCGCCGTGTACCCGCTCATCCAGGCCGACGACAGCGTGCACAGCTTCGGCTGGGGCGTCTTCGACCCCACGCAGAACGGCCTGCTGCGCGAGCTCGGCGCCCTCGACGGGGCACGGGTGAACTACACGCCGCGCGTGCGCGACATCGACGACGACGTGTACGAGCGCATGGCCCGCGTCGTCGAGCACGAGTGGCCCGAGCCGTGGGCCGGTCCCGTCGCAGCGGCCTTCCGCGCCCGCGAGGTCATCGCGACCCCCATCACCGAGTATCTCCCCGACCGGGTCGTCAGCGGCCCGGTCGCGCTGATCGGCGACGCCGCGCACGCGCAGACGCCCATGACCGGCGCAGGGTTCGAGGAGGCCGTGACCGACGCCGAGGCGCTCGCCCATGCGCTGCGCGACGCGGCGTCCCCCGTCGAGGGCCTGCAGCGCTACGAGCTCGCGCGGCTCGCCGACATGCGCCGTCGCGTGAGCGGCGGGCAGTCGTTCAGCCGCTCGTTCGCGGCATAGCCCCGCGCCGCGCGCGGGGCCGGGAGCGCCCGCGGGTGGCGGGTCCGGGCCGCCGGATACACTGACGCCGTGAAGCGTCGCGCGCCGGCCCCCGCCCCTCCTCCCGCATCGCCCGCCCCCGCGGCGCCGGCGCTCGCCGCGCCGACGCGCATCCTCCTGACGCTCGCGGCCGGCGTCATCGTGCTCGTCGGCCTGTTCCTCGCCCGCGACGTGCTCGGCCCGCTCCTGCTCGGCGCCGTGATCGCGATCATCTGCCATCCCGTGCGACACCCGCTCGAGCGGCGCGGATGGCCGAGCTGGGCCGCGACGTCGGCGGTCATCGCGGTCGCCTACCTCGTGCTGGCGGCGCTCGCGGCGATGCTGGCGTTCGCCGCCATCCAGTTCACGCGTCTCGTCGTCGACTTCGCGCCCGAGCTGCGCGCGGCCGCCGACGGCATCATGACGTGGCTGCGCGACGTCGGGTTCGAGCGGCAGGCGGCCGACGCCGTGGCATCCGTGCTCGACCCCGGCTCCCTCGCGTCGCTCGCCGCATCGACCGGCAACGCCGTGCTGAGCGTGCTGATGGCGTTCTTCTTCGTGCTCGCCTATGTGATCTTCATGGCCGCCGACGGCGCCCGCTACGCGCGTGCCGAGGCCCGCTTCGGCTCGTCGATCACCGGGACGATGCAGCGCTTCCGGGCGTTCAACCGCGGCGTGCGCACGTATTACGTCGTCAACGCGACGTTCGGCGCGATCGTCGCGATCATCGACGGCCTCGCACTGTGGGCGCTGCAGGTGCCGGCCCCGATCGTGTGGGCGATCCTCGCCTTCGTCACGAACTTCATCCCCAACATCGGCTTCGTGCTCGGGCTCGTGCCGCCCGCCGTCCTCGCGCTCGTCGTAGGGGGCTGGCCGCTCATGCTCGCGGTCGTCGCGATCTACTGCGTCGTCAACGTGACGCTGCAGGTCATGATCCAGCCGAAGTTCGTGTCGGATGCCGTGGACATCACGCTCACGCTGAGCTTCTTCTCCGTCGTGTTCTGGACCCTCGTGGTCGGCCCGCTCGGCGCGATCCTGGCGATCCCGCTGACGCTGCTCACGCGCGCGCTGCTGCTGGAGCCCTATCCCGACCGGCGGTGGCTGCGCTGGCTGAGCGGCGAGGACGACGCCGCGCCGGGCGCCCCGCCCGCGCGGACCGCCGGCCCCGTCAGCTCGGGTCGATCCGCAGGACGGTCGGCGACGCGCCGATCGTGAGGTCGTCGGCGATCCGCACGGTGCGGGCGAGCTCGTCGACCGCGCCGATGACGGTGCCGAAGCGCTCGCGATCGGAGCACACGGCCGTGACGGTCACGAGGTGCGTGCCCGTGTCCCAGGTGTAGGTCGCCAGCGGGGGCGCGCCGTTCGACGGCATGGGCAGCTCGAGCTTCTCCCCCACGCCGAGGTGCGGGCTGCGGAAGTCGACGGTGTCGTCGTACTCCATGGGCATCATCGCGCGCGCCGTGCGCACCTGGGGCGTGGCCTCCTGCACCTGCGCCATGACCACGAGCAACTCGGGCTCCGCCTTCCACACCCAGGCGAGCACGCGGCCGGCGGCCCGGCGCATGAGCCACGGCGTCGCCTGGCTCAGCGCCCATGCGGCGACCCCTCCGCCCGGCCGCGGGACGGCTCCCATCGCGGCGTTCGCCTGTCCCAGCAGCATGCGGATCGCCTTCTTCCGTGCCCGCCTACCCGCGAGCCCGTACGACTCGGTCACGGGCACCCACTGGGCGCGGTCGGCGTCGGCGTGCAGTCGCGGCATGCTGACAGGGTACGCGGGCACCGGGCTCCGGCATCCCCGCCCGGTCCCGAACTCCGGAGAATCCCACGAACCTCGGAGGATATCCCCCGATCGGGTCCGACGTCCGCGCGATCCTCCGAGGTCGGTGGCGGCGCTCAGCCCGCGATCGCGGCGGCGATCGGGGTGTCGCCGTCGTTGAAGCGGATGGTGCGGCCGATCGTCGTGTCGTCGTCGAGCGCGGCGCGGATGGTCAGGGCGACGTTCTCGCGCGAGACGCGGCCCGACGACGCGGATGCCGTGTCGATCAGCCCCGTGCCGGGCTCGAGCGTGAGGGTGCTGGGGCCGAGGACCGTCCAGTCGAGCCCCGATGCGCGCACGTGCTCGTCGGCGGCGGCCTTCGCCTCGGCGTAGGGGAAGAACGAGTCGCCGGGATCGACGCCGTGGTCGGGCCGCGCACCGAAGTACGAGACCGTCACGAAGCGCCGCACGCCGGCCCGCTGCGCGGCGTCGACGGTGCGGATCGCGGCGTCGCGATCGACCGCATAGGTGCGCGCCGGGTCGCCGCCGCCCGCGCCTGCCGACCACACGACGGCGTCGGAGCCCGCGACGAGGGCGGCGATCTCGCCGGTGCCGAGCGTCTCGACGTCGGCGACGAGCGCCGTCGCGCCCGCGGCCTCGACGTCCGCGGCGTGCGCGGGGTTGCGGACGGCCGCGGTCACGGCATCCCCTCGCTCCGCCAGCAGCGGCAGCAGCAGCCGCGCGACCTTCCCGTGCCCGCCGACGATGAGAACCCGTGCCATGCATCCAGCGTAGGCGCGCGAGGAGCGGCCGGGGCCGGCGGCACCGGCTACTCTCCCAGAGACAGCCGACCCGATCGAGGAGTCCCCCGTGAAGATCTCCCAGCGCGCCCAGCGCGTCGAGCCGTTCCACGCGCTGGCCTTCGGGCAGCGCGCCGCCGCGCTCGAGGCCGAGGGGCACCACGTGGTCGCGCTCTCGATCGGCGAGCCCGACTTCGGCGCCCCGCCGGCCGTGCGCGACGCCATGCGGGAGGTCATGGACGGCCGGCCGCTCCCCTACACCGAGGCGCGCGGCCTGCTCGCGCTGCGCGAGGCGATCGCGGGCCGCTACCGCGCCGCGCACGGCGTCGTGGTCGATCCGGCGCGCATCGTCATCACGTCGGGCGCGTCGGCGGCGCTGCTGCTGGCGACCGCGGCGACGACCGACCCCGGCGACGAGGTCGTCATCGCCGACCCCTCGTACCCGTGCAATCGCGAGCTCGTGACATCGTTCGGCGGCACGGTCGTGACGGCGCCGACCACGGCGGCATCCCGATACCAGCTCGACGCCGACGCCGTGGACGCGGCGTGGAGCGAGCGCACGGCGGCCGTCATGATCGCGAGCCCGTCGAACCCCACCGGCACGACGGTCCCGTTCCCCGAGCTGGCGAGGATCTGCGCCCGGGCCCGCGAGCGCGGCGCCTGGCGCATCGTCGACGAGATCTACCTCGACCTCGCCGACCCGGGCCCCGACGGCGCTCCCGCGCGCACCGTGCTCGCGACCGATCCGGATGCCATCGTGATCGGCAGCTTCTCGAAGTTCTTCGGCATGACGGGCTGGCGGCTGGGCTGGGCGGTCGTGCCCGAGACCCTGGTCACGGCGGTCGAGCGCCTGGCGATGAACTACTTCCTGTGCGCGTCGACGCCCGTGCAGCACGCGGCGCTCGCCGCGTTCACGCCCGAGTCGCTCGCGATCTGCGAACAGCGCCGCGTCGAGCTCGCCGCCCGCCGGGCGCTCGTGCTGGAGGGCCTCGCCGACATCGGCCTGCCCGTCCCCGTCGTCCCCGACGGGGCGTTCTACGTCTACATCGACGTGTCGGGGACGGGATGGGATGCCTGGACCTTCTGCGAGCGCGCCCTCGAGGAGGCCCACGTCGCCCTCACGCCGGGCCGCGACTTCGCCGCGGCGACGGCCGGCACGCACGTGCGGCTGTCCTACGCCGCCTCGCGGGAGGAGCTGGTCGAGGGCCTGGCGCGACTGCGGACCCTCCTTGCGGGGCGCACTGCTGCGCCCACGGGATGAGGGAGACCGCGGAGCGTCACCCCTTCACGGCACCCACCGTCATGCCCGCGATCACCTGACGCTGGAAGAGGGCGTAGATGATGAGCTGCGGGACCAGGACGAGCGTGGCAGCCGCCATCATGCCGCCGTAGTCGACGGTGTACTGTCCCTGGAACCGGGAGACGGCGAGCGACACGGTCACGAGGTCGGGACTGTTGATGAGGATCGATGCGAACGGGAACTCGTTGAACACGTAGACGACGTTGAAGATCAGGATCGTCGCGATCACCGGACGCATGAGAGGGAGCACGACGGTCCAGCACAGCTTCCAGAGCCCGACGCCGTCGATGATCGCGGCCTCCTCGATCTCCGTCGGGAACTCGCGCAGGAAGCCGGTCATGAGCAGGGTGTTGAACGGGATCGTGACGGCGATGTACGGGAGGATGAGCGCCCAGTAGGTGCCGAAGATGCCGAGCGCGAGGTCGAGACGGTAGACGGGGAACAGCAGGATGTACACCGGAACGGCGAGGCCGGCCAGGAAGTACAGGCGAACGGACGACTGCGCGCGCCGGCGGCGGAAGACCATCCGCGTGAGCGCGAAGGCCGACATGAACGAGATCGCCGTCCCGACCGTGACCGACACGACCGCGATGAAGATCGTGTTGCCGTACATGCGCAGCAGCGGAAGCCGTACGATCGCGTTGACGTAGTTGTCGATCGTGAGGTCGTCGAAGGCGAACGGGTTCCCCAGGATGTTCGCGCTGGGCTGGAACGACAGCAGCACGATCCACAGCAGGGGCAGCACGATGAGGAACGTCACGAGGTAGGCGACGACGCCCAGCACGAGACCGATGCGACGACCCGACGGACGACGACGTGCGCGGACCGGTGGCGCCGGCTCGAGGCCGGCATCGCGCGCCGTCCCGTGCGTCGAGGGCGCGCTCATGCGGTCGCCTCCTTTCCCTTCCGCTGCGCGGCGGCCAGGTAGCCTGCCGACACGATCGCGCCGAGGATCGTGATGACGACCGCGAACGCCATGCCGTACCCGTACTGCTGGTTGGTGAAGGTGATGAAGTACATGTAGCTGACGAGCGTCTCGGAGCGGTGGACGGGCCCGCCGCCGGTGAGCATGTAGACCAGTTCGAAGATCTTGAAGATGTTGGTGATCATGAGGATGGTGACGATCGCGAAGGTCTCGCGCATCATCGGGATCTTGATGTGCCAGATCTGCTGCCATCCGCTCGCGCCGTCGAGGGCGCTCGCTTCCAGCACGTCGCCGGGCAGGAGCTGCAGCCCCGCGTAGAAGATCGTCATCGCGAACCCGATGCTGCTCCAGATGAACACGATCGACACGGAGACCGGGGTGAGGTGGTCGCCGCCGATCCACGGGATCGGCGGAACGCCGAACAGCGCGAGAGACCTGTTCAGCAGGCCGATCTTGGGGTCGAGGATGAACACCCAGATGAGCCCGACGAGGATCGGGGCGATGATCGCGGGGCCGAAGACGAGTGCCCTCAGCAGCCCGCGGCCGGCGACGGCCCGTTGCAGCAGCAGGGCGAGCGCGAAGGACGACGGGATGAGCACGGCGAGGCTCACGGCGAGGATGACGATCGTGTTCTGCAGCGACTGCCAGAAGAACGGGTCGCCGACGAGCGCGACGTAGTTGTCGACGCCGATCCAGGTCGGGCTCCCGAATCCCTGGAACCGCGTGAAGCTGAAGACGCCGGAGTACACGACGGGATAGACGACGAACATCGTGAAGACGACGAGCGCCGGAGCGAGCATGAGGAGGATCTTCCAGCGCGTGCTGACCCAGACCATGTGAGAGCTTTCGTGTCGGGAGGGCGGGGTCCGCGGCCCCGCCCTCTGGGCTACTGACGGTTGCTGTCGAAGGCCTTCTGAACGAGCTCCAGCGCGGCCTCCGGAGTCAGCTGTCCCTGGATGACGCCGTAGATGCTGTCGTACATGGCGTTGGCCACCGGTGTCGGGACGAGCAGGTCCGGCTGCGACTGCGGGCTCGTCACGCCGTCCGCCGTCGCGGCGTCCAGGGCCGCCTTGAGCGCGCTCTGCGTCTCGGGGTCGACGGTCGCCTCGAAGGTCGTCACGGGCGGCTGGCCGTTGTCGACGAGGATCTGCTGCGCCTCGTCGCTGTAGTAGAAGGCGAGGAACTTCTTCACCGCGGCGAGCTTGCCCTCGTCGTTCGCGACCCTGTGGTCCACGGCGAACGGGGCCGAGGCGACGTTCATGATGATGTTCTGCTCGCCGACGCCGTCGCCGAACCGCGGCCCCTGCCAGAAGGCGATGTCGGACGCGACCTCCGACTCCTGGATCGCACTCGACGCCCAGACGCCGGCGTCGAGCATCGCCGCCTTGCCGCTCGTGAACTGGTCGACCGCCTGCTGGTAGGTCTGCGTCGAGACGTTGGACGCGAACGCGCCGGCCTCGCGGAGCTCGTCGATGTGCCGGTAGAGGCGCAGGAAGTCGTCGTTCGCATAGCTCACCGACCCGTCGAGAAGCCCGTCGATCTTGTCTCCGTAGCCGAAGCGGTCGAGCATCGTGAGGAAGGCCCACACGCTGAACGAGGACTGGTTGGCGCCGTTGGAGATCGTCGTGATCCCCTTCTGGCTCAGCGTTCCGGCGACGCCCAGCAGGTCGTCGAACGTCGTCGGCATCTCGACCCCGTTGTCGGCCAGGATCTTCTCGTTCACCCACAGCCCCGTCAACAGGCCCTGATACGGGACGCCGTAGATGACGTCGCCGGTCGAGAAGTTCTTGACCGTGCTCTCCGGGAACGAGTCGGTGAGGTCCAGCTCGTCGAGCACGGGGGCGAGGTCGAGCAGAAGACCGGCCTTCTGCATCTCCTCCGCGTTGGACTTGTACACCCAGAAGACGTCCGGCAGCGTGTCGCTCTGCGCCGCGATCGACAGCTTCTGCAGGTGCTCCGCGACGGCCTCGCCCGAGACGGTGACCGTGATGTCGGGATTGGCGTCCTCGAACGCCTGCACGATCGCCCACGTGGCGGGATCGGCGGTCTTCACGTCGGGGTTCTGCATCGAGAGGGTGATCTCGGTCTTGCCGTCTGCGCCGGTGCCGCCCGACCCGCCGCAGCCAGCGAGGACGAGAGCGGATGCCGCGATGGCGGCAGCTGCGAGAGCGAGTCGGCCCCGCGGCGCGCGGGGTGCTGTGCGTCCCACGTTCATCTCCTTTGATGGGTCGTCTGCACGAGGCAGATCGAGTCTAGTATCGAAACGTTTGCGAAAAACGTTTGTCTCACGGTAGGGGCGATCATGACCGGTGTCAAGCGATGGGCTCGCGAGGCGTGGAGCCCGGCGCGACCCCCTCCGTGGACTCGCGCAGCTGCAGGTCCTGGTGCAGCCGAACGGTGCGCGGGCTCGCATCGGGCGTCTCCAGCCGCTCCATCAGCAGCCGCACCGCCGCGACGCCCATGTCGAACGCCGGCTGGCGCACCGTCGTGAGGCGAGGACGGAACAGATCGGGGTTGTCGAAGCCGTCGAAGGTCGCGAACGCGATGTCGCGAGGCGTCCGGCGCCCGGTCTCCTCCAGCGCCCGCAGACCCGCAACGGCGAGGGGCGTGCTGCACGCGATGACCGCCGTCGGCCCGCCTGCGGCGCCGAGCGCGGCCCCGGCCGACGCCCGCAGGTCGGCCAGGTCCACGCCCGTGAGGATCTGCTGGTCGTCGACTGCGAGCCGTGCGTCCCGGACGCCGTCGAAGAAGCCGTCGAGCCTCTCCACCAGCACGGGCACGCGCACATCGCCGGCGATCACGAGGAACCGGCGATGCCCGTGCTCCGTGAGATGACGCACGAGGGCGCGCATGGAGTCCCGGTTGTCCGCGCCCACCTGGTCGAAGGGCACGTCGCGATAGAGCCGGTCGAGCAGCACGACCGGCGCCTTCTCCTCCCGCAGGTCGGCCAGCAGAGGGGGCGCCGAGTCGGCGGCGCACGCGAGGATGAGGCCGTCGACACGCCGCTCGAGCAGGGTGCGCACGGCCCGCCTCTCCCGGCTCGCATCCTCGGCCGAGTTGGCCAGCAGCAGCGTGAGCCCGCGCTCGGCGGCCGCGTGCTCGACGCCGTGGACCATCTCCGCGAACGCCGGCTCCCCGGCGTCGGAGACGACGAGGCCGATGCTGTCCGTCTTCGATCGCCGCATCGCCCGGGCGAGCGTGTCCTGCCGGTATCCGGTCTGCTCGATCGCCGCGAGGACGCGGCTGCGGGTCTTCGGCTCGACGTTCCGTGTGCCGTTGAGCACGTGCGAGACGGTCGAGATCGACACCCCCGCGATCCGCGCCACATCCACCATGGTTGCCACTGCTACGCTCCGTGTCTCGTTTTCGGATGAGTCTTTGCGCAAAGCTACACCATGGCGTTGCCGACCATCTTTCTCGCTGTGTTCTCGGGCGAGAACGCATCGAGTATTGCGCGTCCCGGACGATGGGGCTATCTTCATCCAGACAAACGTTTCGATGCCACAACGGCATTCGCGAGAGCCCTTCGGGGCGAAGGAGCGGACGATGACGACCCCATCTCCACAGCCGGCAGGAATGCTCGGCGACCTCACCCGCGCACGCGCGGCCCGCACGGCTCGCGTCTCGAGCTTCGATCAGACCGGACGCAACCGGGACAACTGGATCGTCATGCCCGGCGAGGAGCGCACGCTCGCCGACATCGAGGGCCCCGGGTTCATCACGCACATCTGGATGACCCAGTCGTGCCGCATCCAGCCCGGCCCCGGCCAGATCGATCCGGCCGTGGTCGGCGTCCCCATGCTCGAGATCCACAACGCCCTCGGCGTGAGCTGGGAGGTCGTCGACCCCGACTACTACCGCAAGGTCGTGCTGAAGATGTACTGGGACGACCAGGAGACGCCGAGCGTCGTCGCACCGCTGGGCGACTTCTTCGGACTCATGAACTCGCTGTCCGGCTCCTACGACTCGCTGCCCCTGTCGGTGTCGGCCAAGGAGCCGGAGCTGCACACGTTCGGCGGCAGCGCCGCCTTCAACAGCTACTTCCGGATGCCGTTCGGGCGCCGCGCCCGGATCGTCGTCGAGAACCAGAACGACATCCCGTACCTGCAGTACTTCTACGTCGACTACGAGCTCGTGCGCGATCCGCTCCCCGAAGACACGGTCTACTTCCACGCGCACTGGCGTCGTGCGCTGCCCACGCGGGGCTGGGGCCCCGACCTGCAGTCGAACAGCATCGAGACGACCGTCCCGAACCTCGACGGCCGGGACAACTACGTCGCGCTGGAGACCGAGGGCCGCGGCCACTACGTCGGCTGCACCCTCGCCGTTCGTCATTTCCAGGGCTCATGGTGGGGCGAGGGCGACGACATGATCTTCATCGACGACGACACCTGGCCGCCAAGCCTGCATGGCACCGGCATGGAGGACTACTTCGGCCACGCGTGGGGGATGCAGCACAACGCCTACCTGTTCAACGGAACGATCGTGCACGAGGAGGACGTGCCCGGCTTCCACCACAGCTACCGCTTCCACATCGTCGACCCGATCCGCTTCGAGAAGCGCATCCGCGTGACGTTCGAGCACGGGCACGGAAACCACCTCTCCGACGAGTGGTCGTCGACCGCGTACTGGTACCAGACCCTGCCCTCCCCCGTCCTCGAGCTCCCGCCCGTCGATCAGCGTCTTCCGCTGCGGCCCGTCGACCGCGTCATCACGGCGCCCCTGCCGGCGCTCACGGACGAGCAGCGCACGGCCCGCGACGCCGCCGCGCGGCGCATGGAGGACTTCGTCGCCCGGCGTGAACGGCTGCGCGCCGAGCGCCGGGCCCAGGTCGACGACTGGGAGCGCGGGAACCTCGAGATCGCCCGCGACGTGCGGCGCCGCTACGACGAGAGCGCGAGCTGACATGCGGCCGCTGCTGCATTTCACCGCGGAGTCGGGCTGGATCAACGACCCGCACGGGATCACGTACCGGGATGGCGAGTATCACGCGTTCTACCAGTACGTGCCCGGGGCCTTCCGCTGGGCGCCGAACTGTCACTGGGGCCACGCCGTGGGGCCCGACCTGATGTCGCTGCGCGAGCTGCCCGTCGCGATCGCTCCGGGCGACGGCGACGACGGCGTCTGGACGGGCTCGCTCGTCCGGGGCGACGACGGCGGGACGCGCATCTTCTACACGTCGACCGCCGCACCGGACATCGGGATCGGGCGTGTCCGGGTCGCGACGCCCGCCGACGACGACTGGATCGTCTGGAGGAAGGGCGCGTTCATCGTCGACGCCCCGGCGGAGCTCGACATCGTCGCCTATCGCGACCCGTTCGTGCGTCGCGACGGCGACGCGTGGCGGATGTTCGTCGGCGCCGGGCTCCGCGACGGCACGGCCACGGCCCTGGCCTACGCCTCGTCCGACCTGGAGTCGTGGCGGTACGAGGGCATCGCTCTGCAGCGCTCGACCTCGGAGACCGAACCCGTGTGGATGGGGGCGCTGTGGGAGTGTCCGCAGATCTTCGACCTCGACGGGCGAGCGGCGATGGTCTCCTCGGTCTGGGATGACGATGTGCTCCACTACGCCGGCTACGCCGTCGGCAGCGAGACCGGCGGCGTCTTCACCGCCGAGGCGTGGGGACGTCTCACCCATGGCCCCAGCTACTACGCGCCGTCCCTGTTCGCCGACGCCGAAGGACGACCGTGCCTGCTGTTCTGGATGCGCGGCATCGGCGGCGAGAACGAGGGATGGGCGAGCGCCCTCAGCGTCCCGTACGTGCTGTCGATCCGGGAGGCGGGCCTGTGGGCGACGCCGCACGACGACGTGATCCGTCATCGCGGGGCGCTGAGCACCGACGGCACGACCCCTGGCCCCGTGGCGGACGTCGAGTGGACCGGCAGCGACCGAGGACGCCTCGACCTCGTCGTCGGCGATGCGATCGCGGCATCCCTGGTCCGCGATGAAGGAGCGCTCGCGATCACCGTCGGCGGGGCGACCACCTCGATCCCTGTTCGAGATGACGTGCGGATCCTCGTCGACGGGCCGGTGCTGGAGGTCTCGACCGGCATCGCCCTCTTCGGCGCTCGCCTCGACGTCGCGGACGCTCCCCTGTCGGTCCGCGCCACGGCCGGAGAGTCGCGTGTCTACCCCCTCGCCTGACCGGCACGCGCTGATCGTCGGCGAAGCGCTCGTCGGACGCCGTGCCTTCCTCGGCATCGGCTACCTGCAGATCAAGGGCTCGGGACACGGGTTCCCATCGCTCGCGATCCGCGACGAGAGCTCGACGTCGGGCTGGGTCGACACCCTTCCCGGCGGCAGTCACATCCAGATGAAGAACACCGACGGCACGGCGACCGCATTCCTCGTCCAGCGCACGGGCAGTCCGGCGACCGTCGGTCGCATCAGCTCCGTCGAGTTCCGGGACTTCATCATCGACGGCGTCACCGCGTCCAAGCCGTACCTTCCCGGCAGCGGCAAGGTGGGGATCTCGATCCAGTCCGACCTGGCCCGGGATGGTGATCCTGGAGTCGGGCAGCGACGAGAACCTCATCGCTGCGAACCCGTTCACCCGGGTCGACACCGAAAGCGTCAACGACATCAGCAACATGCCGGCGACCGTCGTGCTCGACGGATCGACGACGAACACCCAGGTGATCTACTCCACGACGTCGGCACAGCTCCAGGCGTACAGCTCCAGCTACGCGCACGTTCCGATGCCCTAGGCCGGAGGCCGGCACGCCTCCGGCTGCCATCCGCGCGCACGGGCGGTTGACGGATGCGCTCCGACAGGCGACGATCGACCCGTCGGCTGAGAGCCGACGCGCTGACTCCGGCCGGCACCGGCGAGAAGGACGCGCGTGTCACAGCCCACGCTCACGACGAAAGGACGGCCATGACCGGGATCACCGCCGACGGCATCGAGATCGACCGCGACATCGCCGCGCCGCCGGCGGCCGTGTTCGCCGCTTGGACGGAGGCACGGAGCTTCTCGCGATGGTTCGGCGGCGAGGCCGTCGAGGTGCCGCTCGACGGCCTCGACTTCGTCGCCGCGCCCGGCCGCGCGTGGACGGCTCAGATGATCCTGCCGGACGGCACCGCCATCGACTGGGCCGGGACGTTCCTCGAGGTGGTCCCGGACCGGCGCCTCGTGTTCACCATCACCGACAGCCCCGCCGAGCCGGTGCAGGCGCAGATCGTCGTCGAGCTCACGCCCGCCGTCGACGGCACCCGGATGCGCTTCACGCAGGAGACGCCCGGGTTCTCCCCCGAGCAGCAGGAGGGCGTGCTCGCCGGATGGCAGTCGTTCGTCGACGTGCTGGAGCGGATCGCGGCGGAGTGAGGCCGACGCGGTCGACGTGATGCTCGACACGCGCGATCGGCCCGGCCCGCATGGGTGACACACGGTGCCCCTGGAGGGACTCGAACCCCCAACCGTTTGCTTAGGACGCAACTGCTCTTCCATTGAGCTACAGAGGCTGGCGTACCGAGTCTATCGGGAGGAGGGATGCCGTCGGCTCCTGCGTCGGCGCTGATCACTGGAAGTCGCGCGAACGGTGCCTCACCCCCACCCTCAGGTCTTCGAAGCCGTCCGCGACGAGGTTCGCGACGCCTTCCGGCGAGCGCTCCAGCATGCCCCGCGCGATCAGCGCGGGGCTGTTCCGCAGAATGCGCCGGTGACGGCCCCAGACGCCCACCGAGCAGATCACGTTGACGAGGCCGTGCTCGTCCTCGAGGTTCAGGAACGTGATGCCGGATGCCGTCTGCGGCCGCTGCCGGTGCGTCACGAGCCCCGCGACCTCCACCCGGCGGCCCGTGTCGTGCGTGCGCAGCTCGCGCGAGGTGAGCACGCCCCGCGCGTCGAGCCGCGCACGATAGTGCGCCATCGGATGGTCGTCGGTCGAGATGCCCGTCGCCCACAGGTCGGCTGCCAGCACGTCGTAGGCGCTCATGTCGGGGAACAGCGGCGGCTGCACGGCGATGAGCGTGCCCGGCAGGAACTCGCGGCGGTCCTGCGCGGCGTCGCCGGCCAGCCACAGCGCCTCGCGGCGGCCGATGCCGAGGCAGTCGAAGGCTCCCGCGGTCGCAAGCGCCTCGAGCTGGGCCTCCGTGGTGCCCGTGCGACGGACGAGATCGCGCAGGTCGTGGAACGGCCCGTTCCCCTCCCGGTCGTCGACGATCCGCTGCGCGTGCGACGCGCCGATGCCCGCCACGGCCGCCAGTCCCAGTCGCACCGCGAAGCCTCCGTCCCGGCGGTGCGCAGCCGACTCGTCGGGGGCTTCGGGACGGAACTCGCCGGGCTTCGGCTGATCGGGGCACAGGCACGCGTCGAGGCCCGTGCCGTGGCCGGCGCCGCCCCGCGCCTCCAGCACGGGGTGCACGTCCGAGGCGTGCAGGTCGGGCCGCAGCACCTGCACGCCGTGGTGCCGCGCATCGGCGACCAGCGACGCCGCCGAGTAGAACCCCATCGGCTGCGCCCGCAGCAGAGCGGCCAGGAACGCCGCCGGATAGTGCAGCTTGAGCCACGACGACGCATAGACGAGCAGCGCGAACGACAGGGCGTGCGACTCGGCGAAGCCGAAGTTCGCGAAGGCCTGGATCTTCGCGTAGATGTCGTCGGCCGCCTCGCCGACGATGCCCCGCTTCGCCATCCCCCGGTACAGCTTCTCCTCGATCTTCTCGATGCGCTCGATGCCGCGCTTGGATCCCATCGCCCGCCGCAGCAGATCCGCGTCCTCCGCCGTGAGATCGCCGATGACCACGCCGATCTGCATGATCTGCTCCTGGAACACCGGCACGCCGAGCGTGCGGTGCAGCACCGGCTCCAGATCGGCATGCGGATAGGTCACGAGGCGCGGGTCCTCCTTGCGGCGCACGAACGGGTGCACCGCCCCGCCCTGGATGGGACCCGGCCGGATCAGGGCGACCTGGATGACGAGGTCGTAGTACTCTCTCGGCCGCAGCCGCGGCAGCAGCCCCATCTGCGCGCGCGACTCCACCTGGAACACGCCGATGGCGTCCGCCCGGCACAGCATGTCGTAGACGGCCGGCTCCTCCTTCGGGATCGTGTCGAGGTCCCACCGCTCGCCCAGAGCGTCCGCCACGAGGTCGAAGCAGTGCCGCAGCGCCGCGAGCATGCCGAGGCCCAGCAGGTCGAACTTCACGAGCCCCATCCATGCCGCGTCGTCCTTGTCCCACTGGATGACGGTGCGCCTGTCCATGCGGGCGTGCTCGATCGGCACGACCTCGCCGACGGGCCGCTCCGTGAGCACCATCCCTCCCGAGTGGATGCCGAGGTGCCGGGGCGCCTTCAGCAGCTCCCCCGCATAGGCCCACACCTGCTCGGGGATGTCGTGGTCGGCGGGCGACTCGATCAGCCCGCCCCAGCGCTCCACCTGCTTGGTCCACGCGTCCTGCTGTCCGGGCGAGTAGCCGAGCGCCTTGGCCATGTCGCGCACGGCGTTCTTCGGCCGGTACTGGATGACGTTGGCGACCTGTGCGGCCCGTGCGCGCCCGTAGGTGTCGAAGACGTACTGGATGATCTCCTCGCGCCGCCCCGAGTCGAAGTCGACGTCGATGTCGGGCTCCTCCTCGCGGATCGACGAGATGAACCGCTCGAACGGCAGCTGGTACTTGATCGCGTCGATCGCGGTGATGCCGAGCAGATAGCAGACGACGCTGCTGGCCGCCGAGCCGCGGCCCTGGCACAGGATGCGGCGGTCCCGCGCCTCTCGCACGATGTCGTGCACGATCAGGAAGTAGCCCGGAAAGTCCTTCCGCTCGATGACGTCGAGCTCCTTCTCGATGCGGGCGTGATGCTCCGCGGTCGCGTGCGGATACTTGCGCGGAACCGCCTCCCACACGAGCTGCCGCAGGTACGACATGGGCGTGTGCCCCTCCGGCACCTCCTGCTTCGGCAGGGCGGGCTTCGCCCTGCGCAGGGGGAAGGCCAGCTCGTCGGCGAGCGCGACGGTGCGCGCGACGGCGCCCGGGTAGCGGCGGAAGCGGCGCGCCATCTCCTCCCCCGACCGCAGGTGCGCCGACCCGTGCGCGGGCAGCCAGCCGTCGAGCTCGTCCATGCTGCGGCACGCCCGCACCGCGGCGACGGCCGCCGCGAGACCCGCCCGCTCGGGCACGGCGTAGTGCACGTTGTTGGTCGCGATCACCGGCAGCGCCCGCTCGCTCGCGAGAGCGGCCAGCACGTCGTTGTCGCGCGTGTCGGCGGGGCCGCCGTGGTCGATGAGCTCGACGTGCACGGCATCCCGCCCGAACAGCGCGACGAGCCGGTCGAGCTCGGCAGCGGCCGACGCACCGGATGACGCCAGTGCCCGCCGCACCCCTCCCTTGCGGCATCCCGTGAGGATCGCCCAGTGGCCCTCGGCGCGCGCGGCCAGCTCGTCGAGGTCGTACACGGGGCGTCCCTTCTCGCCTCCGCGCAGCTGTGCGTCGGTGATCGCCCCGGCGAGCCGGTGGTATCCCTCCTCGCCGCGGGCGAGCACGAGCAGGTGCGCGCCGGCCGGGTCGGGCTCGCCGTTCTGCACGCCCGGCAGGCCCAGCGACAGCTCGGCGCCGAACACGGTCCTCACCCGCAACGACTCGGCCGCCTCGGCGAAGCGCACGACGCCGTAGAACCCGTCGTGATCGGTCACGGCCAGCGCGTGCAGCCCCAGCCGCTCCGCCTCCTCGGCCAGCTCCTCGGGCGAGGAGGCGCCGTCGAGGAACGAGTACGACGAGTGCGCGTGCAGCTCGGCATAGGGGACGGCGTCGTCGGGCCGCTCGATCGGCGGTGCCACGTAGGCGCCGCGCTTCCGCGACCATGCGGGACTGTCGCCGCCGTCGGCATCCGACGGCGCGCCCGCAGGGCGCCGGCGGTCGCTGAGCAGCCGCTCCATCTCCGACCACGGGATCGCGGGGTTGTGCCAGCCGGCCATCAGTCGTACCTCCCCTCGGCATGCCACACGGCGTCCTCGCACACCAGCAGCCAGGCCTCCTGCCGCTCGTCGACGATCTGGAAGCGATGCGCACGGCGGGCGCGGGCGGAGTCCCACGTGCGCTCGACGATCGGCCACGGGCCCGCCCACCGCTCGATGCGGCGGGCCGTGCCGCCCTCCACCAGCACCACGGGCGCGGAGGTCGGCTCGCCGCGGGCGTCGACGGCCACCATGTCGCCGTCGGCGTCGACGACGGCCGCAGGCAGGGGCTGCGGGAAGACCGTCGCGGGCAGCGGGTCGGGCAGGCTCCCCGGCCACGGCTGGGAGCGATCGGCGACGGCCGCGGGCCGGTCGCCCCAGGGCACGAGCACCTGCCGCTCGGCCATCCATCGCCCGCCGCCGATCACGGGCGTCAGCACGCCGCGGTGGCCGAGCATCGCCTGCACACGGGAGAGCGCGTGATGCACCCGCTCCTCGCCGCCCGACCCGAACAGCACGGGCGCATGATGGGATGCCGCCTCCACAGCCTCGGGCTCGAGCCGCACCCGCTCCACCGGGCTGCGCAGGCCCTGCTCGGCGAGCTGCCACCGCACGCGGTCGACGATCGCCGCGGGGTCGAACATGCCGGGGTGCAGCCACACGCGTTCGCTGCGCTCGCCCCGTGCACCCGTGACGATCACCCGCACCTCGGTGCACACGAGACGCTCCGCCGCCAGGCGCCCCGTGAACTCCTCCGCCGCGATGCGCATGCCGAACGCGACCTGCTCGGCCAGGTCAAGCGGCGGCTCGAACCACTCCTCGCGGTGCAGCTCGGGCGGCGGCTTCCGCGGCGTCACCGGCTGTCCGTCGTCGCCTGCGACCAGGGCGTGCAGGCGCGCCCCGCGCACGCCGAACCTCTCCACGAGACGGTCGCGGGAGAGCGCCGCGACCTGCCCCAGCGTCTGCACGCCCAGGCGGGCGAACAGGCTCACGGTCTCGTCCTCCAGCACGGCGACCGACAGCGGCGCGAGGAACGCCGCGGCCTCCCCCTCGGGGACGATGCGGATCGGATCGCCGGCCGTCGTGCCGAACCGCGCCGCCTGCTCCGCCGGGAACGGCCCGTCCGACACCCCCGCCCGCACGTCGCCGATGCCGGCATCCGCGATCGCCCCCGCCAGCACGGTCGCGGCGGCGGCCTCCCCGCCGTAGTAGCGTGCCGGTCCTCGCGCGCGCAGCGCGCACAGACCGGGCTGCCGCAGCTGCACGCCCGGCGCGAGCTCCTCGAGGCGTGCGATGAGGGGGGCGAACACGCGCTGATCGCGTGCCGGATCGGCCGCCGCCGTCACGAGCCCGGGACAGCGCGCCTGCGCGTCGCGCCGTCGCTGGCCCCGGCGCACGCCCTCGAGCCTCGCGGCGGACGAGCAGGCCACGACGGCGCCCTTCTCCAGCACCGCGACGGGGACCTGCGGATCGGCGGGCTCGCCGCGCTCCCGCTCGAGGGCGACGACGGGCCAGTCGGGCACCCACACCACGAGACTGCGCACGGGGGCCGGACTCATGTCACACCGCCCTCGCCATCGGCACGACGGCGTCGTGCGCCGCCGTCACGCGCTCCTCCGGCATCCGCACCGCCGCCGTCCGCTCCGCGGCCGGGGCGATCGTGCCGTCGGGCGCCGGCAGCAGCAGCCGCGCACGACGCGGCGCCGGGGACCGTCGGCTGGAGACCGTCAGCGTCACGGCACGCGCGCTCAGCAGCCCGTGCCCCGCGCCCAGCCCCGACCACCGGGGATCGTCGGCGAGGTCGATGGTCGCCTCGGCCTGCGGCCATGCGCCCTGCACGAGCAGCACGGCGCCCCGGCCGCGCAGGCGGGCCGTGAGCCGGGAGACCTCGGCTGCGCTCGCACGCGCCGCGGGACGCACCGCCACGACGGGGACGACCTCGGCGACCGTCGCCGTCACGGCGAGCCACCGTGCGCCGGGATCGGGGATCAGCACGAGACGCGACAGCTCGACCCCCGCGTGCGCGGCCGCCTCGGCGCCCAGGTGCGGCATGCCGATCGCCGCGCACCACGAGCCCGCCTGCGAGGGCTCGGCCAGCAGCGCGAACAGCAGGGCCATGGACGATCCGACCGCGTACGCGGCGCCGGGGCGCAGCCCCCGCCCCGGCAGCAGCTCGGACAGCACCGGATGCGCCGGCTGCACGGGTGCGTCGAGCCGGCGGCCCTGCACCCTCTCGAGCTGTGCCCGCAGCCGTTGCACCTCGTGAGCGGCAGCCGTGTTGCGCACGATCGACCTCACTCCGACAGGCTAGAACGTATGTTCTAGATTCTCAATCCCTGTCTCGAAGATACGCCCGACCGCCGACATCGGCGCCGCGCCGGCGTCGCCGCCTACGCCGCCGTCGCCAGATACGGCTCCCACACCGGGTCGGTCCGCTCCGCTCCGCGCACGGTCCAGTGCGCGCCGCGCGGCGGCTGCGGCACGATCCGCAGCTCCCAGCCCAGTTCGGAGAGCGTGCGATCGCCCTTGACGTTGTTGCAGCGCAGGCAGCACGCCACGAGGTTCTCCCATGAGTCGCCTCCCCCGCGCGAGCGGGGCTGCACATGGTCGATCGTCGTGGCGACCTTGCCGCAGTAAGCGCAGCGATGCCCGTCACGACGCAGCACGCCGCGCCGCGTCACGGGCGTGCGCCGCGCGCCCGGCATCCGCACATAGCGGGTGAGCAGGATCACCGCGGGCCGGTCGTACGAACGGCGCGTCCCCCGTATCGGATCGTCCTCCGTGCATTCGACGACGGTCGCCTTCTCGTTCATCACGAGCACGAGCGCCCGGCGGAACGAGACGATGGCCAGCGGTTCATATCCTGCGTTGAGCACCAGAGTGCGCATGAGTGTCCTCTCGAACGGCCGTGACGGCTTCAGCGGTTGTTCGTCGATGACCGCACGCTCGCCGGGAGGGGTGCGCACACGAGAAAAGGCGCCGTCGAAAAGACGGCGCCTCTGCGCGACGGCCGAAGCCGCAACGGTGGTGCACACATTGCCGGTGGACGTGGCGACCTAACGCATCCAGGGATCGAATGCGGGGCTGCCTGTCCATCTGCTCCCCCTCGGCTCACGCGAGTGTCGCAGGTCACACTAGTACACGGCGAACGTGCCCAGAGCCATCGGCGGAGGATTCCGCGTGTCGAGATGGTGACGAGGAGATGACGCCGGACGTCAGCGGGCGTTCGCGGCGATCCAGTCCGCCGCGCCGCCGTTGCCCGAGACGAGCACGCCGTCGACCGCGATCTCCAGGTGCAGGTGCGTGCCGAAGGCGAGACCCGTGTCGCTCACCTGGCCGATGTACTGACCCGCCGTGACCGTCTCGCCCTCGAAGACCGCACGCGACCCGTAGGCCATGTGGGCGTAGAGCGAGGTCACGCTCTGACCGCCGATGTTGTGGGCGATCTTGATGTAGACGCCCCACGTCGTGCCGCCCTCGACCGACGTGACGACGACGCCGTCGGCCATCGCGTAGATCGGCGTGCCGTAGGGGGCCATGAAGTCGGTGCCCTTGTGCCCGCCGTAGGGGTCGCCGAAGTTGCTGAAGCCCGGCACCGGGTGCACGACCTGGCCGCTGGAGGCGATCGAGGTGGGGAACGACTGCGCCGTGTATCCCGACCCCGACGACGAGGAGGACGAGGACGACGCGGATGCCGCCGCCGCAGCGAGACGGGCCGCCAGCGCCGCCTGAGCGGCCTCTTCGTCCTTCTTCGCCTGGATCTCCTCGGGCGTCGTCGCGGAGTACGTTCCGCGGTCGAGCGCCTCGGGGGTCTCGTCGGAGGCGACGACGAGGGACTGCTTGTTCTGGATCGCGACCTGCTGCAGCGTCAGCGCCTCGGCTTCGGCGCCGCGCGTGACGGAGATGAGGGGGATCGCGACCGTCGCGACCATGCCCGTGACGGCGGCGAGGGTGACGACGTTGCGCAGGGCCCGGGGCCGGCGCCGCTGAGTGCTGCGGCGGGTCGGGGCGGTGCGACGGGTCAGGTTCGTGGGTGCGGTCGTGAAGACTTCGGGTGTCTTCGACGGATCCAGCTGTTCAGCCAATATGTCCTCCGGCGCCTCCGCATCCGCCCAGGACGGTACTGGTTCGTCGTCACTCTGCGGGCAGAGGTTCGGTGCCGCTACGCGAACGACGAACCGATGAGGCAATATCGCGCAGCAATCCAGGGCGGGCTTCTCGCCTTGGAGTCCTTAGAGGCTACCCGATGATAACGAAATTGTCACACTGAGAGCAGGGCGCACCCGGGAAATGCTCCTGATCAGGAGTTCCGTCAGACCCGATCGCGTGTGTCGATCAAGAAGATGTGCCCCGCGACCTCGACCGGCAGCTCGATGCCGTCGACCTGTCCGTCCATCTGCGCGAGCACGTACCCCTCGCTGAACCGGAACTCGCCGCTGGCCCCCGGGACGACGCCCGCGTCGCGGAGCTGCCCGAGGAGGTCCGGGTCGACCTGCACCGGCTCGGCGAGGCGCCGCACGGTCCCCCGCACCGAGTCGCCCACGTGGTCGAGCAGCCGCACGAGTCCCACGACGCCCTCCTCGAAGGTGTGCGCGGGCACGTCGCCGAGCTGGTCGAGGCCCGGGATCGGGTTGCCGTAGGGCGACTCCGTGGGGTGGCCGAGCAGCTCGATGAGCCGGCGCTCGACGAGCTCGCTCATCACGTGCTCCCACCGGCAGGCCTCGTCGTGCACGTACGCCCAGTCGAGGCCGATCACGTCGCTGAGCAGGCGCTCGGCGAGACGGTGCTTGCGCATGACGTCGATCGCCTTCTGCCGCCCCGCCGTGGTCAGCTCGAGCGAGCGGTCCTCCGTCACGACGACGAGGCCGTCGCGCTCCATGCGCCCGACCGTCTGCGACACCGTCGGCCCCGAGTGGCCGAGGCGCTCGGAGATGCGCGCGCGCAGCGGAACGATGCCCTCCTCCTCCAGCTCGAGGATCGTGCGCAGATACATCTCGGTGGTATCGATGAGATCGGTCATTCCAGCCCTGCCGCGGATCGAATCGTTGTGTAAGGCCAGCCTATCTGTTCGTCGACGGGACGGCAGCGAACCCGCCCCTAGAATCGGACCATGTCCCACGTCACCCTTCCCCGCGAGATCCTGCCCACCGACGGACGTTTCGGCTGCGGACCCTCCAAGGTGCGCTCCGAGCAGCTGGAGGCCCTCGCCGGCCCCGGCGCCGTGCTGCTGGGCACGTCGCACCGCCAGGCGCCGATCAAGAACCTCGTCGGCCAGGTGCGCGCGGGCCTCTCCGACCTGCTGCGGCTCCCCGACGGCTACGAGATCATCGTGGGCAACGGCGGCTCGACCGCGTTCTGGGATGCCGCGGCCTTCGGCCTGATCGAGAAGCGCGCCCAGAACCTCGTGTTCGGCGAGTTCGGCGGGAAGTTCGCCAAGGCGGCGGCCGCGCCGTGGCTGGAGGCCCCCGACGTGCGCAAGGCGGAGCCCGGCTCGCGCGCGGTCGCCGAGGCCGTGGAAGGCGTCGACGTCTACGCCTGGCCGCACAACGAGACCTCTACGGGCGTCGCGGCCGACGTCACCCGCGTGCACGGCGACGAGGGCGCCCTCACCGTGATCGACGCGACGAGCGCCGCGGGCGGCATCAACTTCTCGGTCTCCGAGAGCGACGTCTACTACTTCGCGCCGCAGAAGAACCTCGGCTCCGACGGCGGCCTGTGGTTCGCGGCCGTCTCCCCCGCCGCGATCGAGCGCATCGAGCGCATCGCGGCCTCGGGACGCTACATCCCCGAGTTCCTCAGCCTGAAGAACGCGCTCGACAACGCACGGCTCAACCAGACGCTCAACACCCCGGCCGTCACGACGCTGTTCCTGCTCGACAAGCAGCTCGAATGGATCAACGGGCAGGGCGGCCTCGCGTGGGCGGGCGCCCGCACCGCCGAGTCGTCGTCGGTGCTCTACGGATGGGCCGAGGGCGTCGGCTACGCGACGCCCTTCGTCGCCGACCCCGCCGACCGCTCGCCGGTCGTCGTGACGATCGACTTCGACGACGCGATCGACGCGGCGGCCGTCGCGAAGAGCCTGCGCGCGAACGGCATCGTCGACACGGAGCCCTACCGCAAGCTCGGCCGCAACCAGCTGCGCATCGCGACGTTCGTGGCCATCGAGCCCGACGACGTGCGCCAGCTCGTCAGGTGCATCGAGTACACGGTCGATGCGCTCCGGGTCGATGCGCAGCGTTGACGCGGAGTGCATCAAGGTTGAGCAGGCCGCCGCAGGCGGCCACATCGAGACCTGCCCTACCGGCCTGCGAGGCTGACGCCGTTCGCCGTCATCGCCCGGGACGATCCCGCGTCACGAGTGCGATGCGCACGTGGTGCAGATCGTCCCGGGGGACGACGACCGTGACGACGAGCTCGTCGCTGAGCCGGGCGCCGATGGCGTACACGAACGGATCGGTGTCGATCTCGCACGCATCGTGCGCGTCTCCGTCGACCACGAGCGTGACCCCTCGGCGCACGGAGGTCTCCGAGACCATCCATGCGCGATCCGTGAGCGGTCCGGGCTGCAGCCCCAGCTCCTCCCGGAAGCTGTTCATGAGGACGTAGTTCACGTGGTCGACGAGCTGGCGCTCCAGGGTCGTGCGCTCATCCCGGTCGCGGTGCCATGACGTGCGCACCGTCTCCCAGAGCCGTCGATAGCGCATCCGCTGCGCCGCCTCGACGAGCCAGGCGGGACGCGGCCACGGCGGCTCCTCCTCCAGGGACGCGCGCGTCCGCTCGTCGAGATCGGCGAGGTTGACGGGATCGTCTCTGTCGTCGGGGTTGCGCCACAGCGCATAGCCGACGCTCACCGCGACATGCCAGACGCCGCCGTCGCCGCCGCTCCCCTCCGTGAACCCGATCGCCCCGTCGTCCTCGATCGTGCGCTGGGGCGCCAGGCCCATCACGGGAAACGAGAGCGTGCGCAGCCGGGCGCTCGTCGCATCCCGGGGATCGGGCGCGTCGGGCGGGAGGACGCCGAGGGAACGCACCCCTTCAGCGTCGCCCATCGCGTCGTCGACCGCAAGGACCGCCGTCGGCGGCGTCGTCGGGCGCCTCGTCGTCAGCGGGCCTCGTCGCCGATGTCCACCGTGTCGACGTCGTCCTCGTCGTCGGCGTCGTCCTCGTCGTCGTCGGCGTCGTCCTCGTCGTCGATGTCCTCGTCGTCGAAGACGTCGATGTCGACGCCGTCGACGTCGCCCGAGTGCAGCAGGGGCGAGCCGTCCTCGTCGAAGTCGGCGGCGTCGAGATCGTCGACGTCCTCGAGCTCCTCGTCGTCGTCCTCCTCGTCGTCTTCGTCGCCGGCCTCGGCGCGCGCGGCGGCGAGCGCCGCCTGGGCCGCCTGGTACTCCGCCAGACGCGTCGCCCACGGCACCCACTCCGGCGCGAGCAGCGCATCGTCGCCGGGCAGCAGCTCCAGCTCGAGCACGGTGGGCTCGGCGCCCTCGACGACCGCGACGCTCACCGTCCAGAACCAGCCCGGGTAGCCCGGCAGCGTGTTGTGGAAGCGCAGCGAGACGACGCCGTCGTCTTCGAGCGTGTAGCCCGCGGCGTCGCCGATCGTCGTCGCGGGCGTGACCTCGTGCAGCGCCGCACGGGCGAGATCATGCGCGGTCAGCAGGCGCTCGTCCACGGGCTCAGGCATCGAGGTCATCGGCCACGCGGCGCAGCACCGCCGCCACCTTCTTGGCGTGGCTGCCGCTCGGATAGCGTCCGTGGCGCAGGTCTCCGCCGATGCCGTCGAGGAGCTTGACGAGATCCTCGATGATGACCGCCATGTCGTCGGCCGGCTTGCGGTTGCGCTTGGCGAGGCTGACGGGCGCGTCGAGCACGCGCACGGCGAGCGCCTGCAGGCCCTTGCGTCCGTCGGCGACGCCGAACTCCAGGCGCGTGCCCGGCTTGAGCCCCGTGGTTCCGGCCGGCAGGGCGGTCGCGTGCAGGAAGACGTCCTGGCCGTCGTCGCCCGTGATGAAGCCGAAGCCCTTCTCCTCGTCGTAGAACCTGACCTTGCCGGTGGGCATCGTGATTACCTCGCAGAACGGGCCCCGCACGGGGCGCAACAAAATCGGGACCCTTCAGCCCCGCCCACAAGCCTACGCCACGGCGACACGCAGTAGGCTTGTCCCGATGAGCACTTCACCGGCCGGAAACGACATCCCCGTACGGCGCATCGACCGCATCCTCGCGTTCATGTCGCTGGGAATGGTCGTGCTGTCGATCGTCTGCTTCGTCGCGATCATCATCGGGACGCAGGCCGGTGCCGACTTCAGCCAGCGGTTCTGGGTGACCGTGGGCACGATCGTCTACGTCGCCCCCATCCTCGCCTTCCTGCTGCTGATGGCCGTGCTCATCATGACGTTCGTGCGCAAGTCACGCGCCAACAAGAAGCCCGGCAAGAGGCGCTGACGGGCTGTCTGTGACGGTCTCTGCGACCCGAACCCTCGCGACGTGGCTGGCGAGTCTGTCCGACGCCGATCTGGCCGCCCTGCTGACGGCGCGCTCCGTCGCACCCGCGACCTCGCTCGCCGACCTCTATGACCTCGCGGAGCTCCTGCTGGAGCCCGGCAGCATCCTGCGGGGCCTCCAGCGTCTCTCCGCGGTCGAGGCCGACGACCTCGCGCGCGCGAGGGACGGCGCGACGCTCTCCCCCGGCGCGGGCGACCGCCTGCGGCGGCTCGCGCTCGTCGACGGCGCCTCGCGCGTCTACGGCGCCGTCGCCGAGGTCATGTCGACCCTGCCCGCACCCGCGCCGCCGCCGGCGGATGCCGACGACGGGATCGCCGAGCCCGAGACCGACGCCTTCGCGGCGGAGCGCGCGTTCACGGCGACCACGTCGCTCGCCGACGTGCTGCAGGCCGCCCAGGACCTCGCGCTGCACCGCATCGCGTCGGGCGCGCTCGGCGCAGCCGACCGGCGGCGCCTCGTGGAGGTCGGGGCCGTCGGCACGCCCGACGTCGCCGACGAGCTGGTCGCCGTCGCCGAGACGGCGGGCCTGCTGGCCGGCCACGACCGGCGGCTCGTGACGACGCCCACGGGTCGCGACTGGCTCGCCCTCGGCACCGCCGAACGCTGGCGCACGGTGGCCGCTCGCCTGCGCGCCGGCCTGCCCGCCGCGCTGCGCACGAGCGCGGGCGGCTGGATCGAGCCGTCGCGGTGGCGCGCGGCCTACCCCTACGACCCGGCCTGGCCCGAGCAGGCGGCGCGCTGGCGCAGGTCGTTCGCGCGCTGGGCGATCACCGACGCCCACGGCCGCACATCGTCGTGGGCACGCGGCTTCGCCGACGGGGGCGACGTCGACGAGGGGTCGCTGCGCCAGCTGCTGCCCCCCGAGGTCGACCGCGTGTTCCTCCAGAACGACCTGACGGCCATCGCCCCGGGGCCCCTCGTGCCGCGCATCGACCGGCGGCTGCGCCGCGCGGCGCGGCGGGAGTCGCGCGCGCAGGCGTCGACCTTCCGCTTCACGGCGGAGACGATCGCGGCCGCGCTCGACGCCGGCGAGAGCGCGGCGTCGCTGCACGCGTTCCTGAGCGAGATCTCGCTCACCGGCGTGCCGCAGCCGCTCGCCTACGAGATCGAGCGGTGCGCCGCACGGCACGGCGGCGTGCGGGTCTCGTCGCGCGCCGACGGCGGCACGCGGGTCTCGGGCCTGCCCGACCTGCTCGACGCGATCGAGATCGACCAGGCGCTGCGCCCGCTCGGCCTCGTCCGCGACGGCGACGGCCTCGTCACGCGCTCGAGCCCGGAGATCGCGTTCCGGCTCATCGGCGATGCCCGCTATCCGGTCGTCGCCGCGCTCGGCCACGCCGCGCCCGCACCGCACGCCGCCCCGGCGGACGAGCCGGCGTCGTCCGCCGCGTCCGTCGACGGCTATGCGCCCCTGATCGCGCGCCTGCGCGCGGGGCACGGCGCGGGAACCGACGCGGCCTGGCTCGGACGGGAGCTGGAGCAGGCCGTGCGCGAGAGGGCCGCGGTCACGGTCGTCGTGCGCCTGCCCGACGGCACCGAGCACACCCTGAACCTGGAGCTCACGGGTGTCGGCGGCGGGCGTCTGCGCGGTCTCGACCGAGGCGCCGACGTCGAGCGCACGCTGCCCGTGTCGAGCATCGTCAGCGTGCGGCCGGCCTGACCCGGCGCCGCATCGGCACCGGCGCGGCGCCCCCTCAGGATGTCGCGGGTAGACTAGAAAGCTATGTCTGACGGCCCCCTCATCGTGCAGAGCGACCGCACCGTGCTGCTCGAAGTCGCGCATCCCGACGCCGAGACCGCGCGTCACGAGCTGGCGATCTTCGCCGAGCTGGAACGCGCTCCCGAGCACATCCACACCTACCGCATCACACGGCTGGGCCTGTGGAACGCGCGCGCCGCCGGACACGACGCCGACGACATGCTCGCGACCCTCGACCGCTGGTCGCGCTTCCCCGTCCCCCCGTCGGTCGCGATCGACCTGCGCGAGACGGTGAACCGCTACGGACGGCTCGTGATCGAGCGCGACGACGAGGGAACGCTCGTGCTGCACGGCTCGGATCCCGCCGTGCTCGCACAGGTCGCCGGCAACAAGCGCATCCAGCCGCTGCTGATCGGCAACCCCGCGCCGGGCGTCTACGTCATCGACGCGTGGGCGCGCGGGCACATCAAGCAGGAGCTGCTGAAGATCGGCTGGCCCGCCGAGGACCGCGCGGGCTACACGCCCGGCACGCCGCACCCGATCGAGCTGCACGAGGACGGCTGGGAGCTGCGGCCGTACCAGCGCGAGGCCGTCGAGGCGTTCAGCGCGGGCGGCTCGGGCGTCGTCGTGCTGCCGTGCGGTGCGGGCAAGACGCTCGTCGGCGCCGCCGCGATGGCCGCGACGAAGACGACGACCCTGATCCTCGTGACCAACACCGTGAGCGCCCGGCAGTGGCGCGACGAGCTGCTCGCGCGCACGAGCCTGACCCCCGAGGAGATCGGCGAGTACTCGGGTCAGGTCAAGGAGGTCAAGCCGGTCACCATCGCGACCTACCAGATCCTCACGGCGCGCCGGAAGGGCGCCTACGCGCACCTCGCGCTGCTCGACGCCCTGGACTGGGGGCTCATCCTCTACGACGAGGTGCACCTGCTGCCGGCGCCGGTGTTCAAGCTCACCGCCGATCTGCAGGCCCGGCGCCGGCTGGGCCTCACGGCCACGCTCGTGCGCGAGGACGGGCGCGAGGGCGACGTCTTCAGCCTCATCGGCCCCAAGCGCTTCGACGCGCCGTGGAAGCAGATCGAGGCGCAGGGCTTCATCTCCCCCGCCGAGTGCTTCGAGGTGCGCGTCGACCTTCCGGCGTCCGACCGGCTCGAGTACGCGGCATCCGCCGACGACGAGCGCTACCGGCTGGCGGCGACGGCGCCGGCGAAGATCGACATCGTGCGGCAGCTCGTCGCGCGGCACGCGGGCGAGCAGATCCTCGTGATCGGCCAGTACCTCGATCAGATCGACGCGCTCGCGCAGGCGCTCGACGTGCCGCAGATCACGGGGGCGACACCCGTCGACGAGCGCGAGGAGCTGTTCCAGGCCTTCCGCGAGGGCAGCGTCTCGGTGCTCGTCGTCTCGAAGGTCGCCAACTTCTCGGTGGACCTGCCCGAGGCGTCCGTCGCGATCCAGGTGTCGGGATCGTTCGGCTCGCGGCAGGAGGAGGCGCAGCGCCTCGGCCGGCTGCTGCGCCCCAAGACGAGCGGCCACACGGCGACGTTCTACACGCTCATCGCCCGCGACACCGTCGATCAGGACTTCGCGCAGAACCGCCAGCGCTTCCTCGCCGAGCAGGGCTACTCATACACGATCAAGGATGCCGACCGCCTCGACGCCGCCTGAGATATCCAGCGAAACGATGGGTTCCGATGCCAAGATGGGCCTATGAGCGCTCCTCGCATCCTCGTCGTCGACGATGAACCGAACATCCGCGATCTCCTCGTCACCTCGCTCCGCTTCGCGGGCTTCCAGGTGCGCGCCGTCGTGAACGGCGCCCAGACCATCTCCGCGGTGCTCGAAGAGGAGCCCGACCTCATCATCCTCGACGTCATGCTGCCCGACATGAACGGGTTCAGCGTCACGAAGCGCCTGCGCGGCGCCGGCTACACGGCGCCCATCCTCTTCCTCACCGCGAAGGACGACACCGAGGACAAGATCGAGGGCCTCAACGCGGGCGGTGACGACTACGTCACGAAGCCCTTCTCCCTCGACGAGATCGTCGCCCGCATCCAGGCGATCCTCCGCCGCACGATGCAGGTCGACGAGGAGCAGATCATCAAGGCCGGCGAGCTGACGATGGACCAGGACACCCACGAGGTGCTCGTCGGCGACACCGCGATCGACCTGTCGCCCACCGAGTTCAAGCTGCTGCGCTACCTCATGCTCAATCCGAACCGCGTGCTGAGCAAGGCCCAGATCCTCGACCACGTGTGGGAGTACGACTTCAACGGCGACGCGGGCATCGTCGAGAGCTACATCTCGTACCTGCGCCGCAAGATCGACCCGCACTCGTCCGAGCCGCTCATCCAGACCAAGCGCGGCTTCGGCTACATGCTCAAGGCCGGCAAGTCCGCCTAGCCCCACCGGAACACCGCTCTGAGCACCCGCACGCACCCGTACGACGGCGTCACCCGATGGTGGCGCAGCGTGAGCCTTCGCGCCAAGGTGACGGGCGTCACCGTGGCGGTGCTCGCGATCGGGCTCGTCGCGGTGGGCCTGGGGACGATGTTCTTCCTGCGCAACGCGCAGCTCGCCGCCGTCGACCAGTACCTGAACCAGCTCGTCGTGACCGACGTGGTCAGCCCCATCATGGACGTCACGATCGACGACGGCATCCCCGCGTTCGGCCCGGCGGCCGCGATGCCGCAGACGCAGTACTTCGTCGCGGTCTACGGGCCCGACGGCACCCTGCTCGCGACCGCGGGAGGACCGCCCGGCGCGACGCCGCCCGAGTTCCCCGAGACCTTCACGCTCAAGGAGACCTTCGCGACCGGCACGACGCCGTTCCCGCTGCCCGCGACGTCGGGGAACACGATGTTCCACGCGGCGGTCGACGTCGCCGTGCTCCCCGGCGTGCGCGACAGCCACACGCAGATGATCGCCCTGCCGCTGACGGCGGTGAACCAGATCGTCGCCAACTACATCAGCATCTACTCGGTCTTCTCGCTGCTGACGATCGTGCTCGGCGCCCTGCTCACCCGGCTCGTGGTGACCCTCACGTTCCGCGGGCTCGGCCAGGTCGAGCAGACGGCGATGTCGATCGCCGCGGGCGACTTCGGCCAGCGCATGACCGACATCGCGCCGACGACGGAGGTGGGACGGCTCAAGATCGCCATCAACGCCATGCTCGACCGCGTCGACCGCGCCATCGCCCAGCGCGACGCGTCGGTGCAGCAGATGCGCCGGTTCATCGGCGATGCGAGTCATGAGCTGCGCACGCCACTCGTGACGGTGCGCGGCTACGCCGAGCTCTACCGGATGGGCGCGATCTCGGATGCCGACCAGACCGCGCAGGCGATGGATCGCATCGAGAAGGAGGCGATCCGCATGGGCATGCTCGTGGAGGACCTCCTCGCCCTCGCGCGCCTCGACGAGCGCCGGGACTTCGTCTTCACCCCCGTCGACCTGCGGCTCGTCGCCCAGGACGCCGTGCTCGACACGCGGGTCACGGCGCCCTCGCGCCGCATCACCGCCATCGACGCGGGCCGCCCGGCCGAGACGCCGCGCACGGCCGAGATCACCACGACGGAGGCGACGGCGACGGCGCGGCGGCGGACGGCCGCCGCACGCGCGGGAGCGAGCAAGCTGCTGCGCCGGCGGCCGCGCGACGAGAAGGCCACCCCTGCGACCCCCGACGAGCCGCCGGTCACACCCGTCGTCCCCACCGCCCCCGAGCCCATCGTGCTCGGCGACGAGAACCGCATCCGGCAGGTCGTGACCAACCTTCTGGCCAACGCCCGCCGGTACACGCCCGACGACTCGCCCATCGAGATCGCGGTCGGCGTCGACGTGCGCAGCGGCATGGGCTGGATCGCGATCGCCGATCACGGCGAGGGCATCCCCGCCCAGATCCGCGACAAGATCTTCCAGCGCTTCTGGCGCGCCGACACCTCACGCACCCGGGAGACGGGCGGCTCGGGGCTCGGGCTGTCGATCGTCGCGGCGATCGTCGACGCCCTGCACGGCACGATCGACGTCACGGAGACCCCCGGCGGGGGCGCCACCTTCCGCGCGTCGTTCCCGCTCGCGCAGACGCGCCACGCCTCCGAGCACCTGCTCATCGAGACGCAGCCGATCCCCCGCATGCTCGATCTGTCCGAGTGACGCCTCCTCGTCCCCAGCGCGGACTCCCGGCGAGCTGTCCACCGATCGGCTCGATCACGGCTCTCGGGCCGTCCCCGTGCCCCTAGCGTGGCGGGCATCCATCTCGAAAGGAGCCTCCCATGCCCGTCTACTCCGTCGACAGCGATGCCGTCCTCGCCGCCACGAGCGCCGTGCGCGCGACGTCCGACCGCCTGCAGGCCGACACCGCGACCATGCTCGGCCAGCTCACCCAGCTGCAGAGCTCGTGGACCGGCGGCGCGTCGGTCGCCTTCCAGTCGGTCGTCGAGCGATGGCGTGCCGCACAGCGCGACCTCGACGCCGCCCTCGCCGACATCAACCTGGCGCTCACCGCGGCCGGCCAGCAGTACGCCCAGACCGAGCTCGCCGCCGCCGGCATGTTCCGATAGCCGGAGCCATGACCGACATCGCGATTGCTACGATTGCTACACCTTCGACGAGAGGAGCCATCGTGGTCCGCACCATCCCGCACCGAGAGCTGCGCAACGACTCGAGCAGGATCCTGGAGGAGGTGCGCAGCGGCGAGACGATCCACATCACCAACCACGGTGAGATCGTCGCGACGCTCGTGCCGCCGCAGACACGGCCGGCACTGACGCGACGGCCCGCCCGCACCCGCATCCCGTGGACGCAGTTCGAGGTCCCTCCCGCAGACGAGGGCGAGCTCCCGATCACGCAGGAGCACTGGGACGACGTGCGGGAGGAGAGGGGATGATCTACCTGGACTCCTCGGCGATGGTGAAGCTGCTGAGGAAGGAGCCCGAGACGGCCGCGCTGCAGGCGTTCCTCGATGACGCGGCGGCCCGACCTGCGGGCACCTCATCGCTCGCAGAGACCGAGGTGAGGAGCGCTGCTCTGCGGACCGGCCTCTCGCAGGCGCGCGTCACGCGACTGCTGGATCAGCTGGAGATCGTGGATGTCGAACGGAGCGTGTTCTCCGAGGCGGGGCTGCTGCCGGGCCGCGCGTTGCGCTCGCTCGACGCGATTCACATCGCGGTGGCGCTCCGTGAGGACTCGGACGCCTTCGTCACCTACGACGAACGGCAGGCCGCGGCGGCCGCGGCCTGCGGACTGCGCGTCGTGACCCCTGCGTGACCACGAACAACCCGCATGACCACGAACAACCTGCGTGGCCGCGAACGAACGAGGAAGGCCCCGGGCAGTCTGTGACTGCCCGGGGCCTTCCTGTGGGACGTCGGGTCTCGATACGCCGCTTTTGGCGGCTCCTCAACCGTGATACGACGTCGCGTCAACGCGGCTTGGCCGCATTGATCCGCCTCGTATCAGAAGTCCATGCCGCCCGTGGGGTCGCCCGCGGGAGCGGCCGCCTTCTCGGGCTTTTCGGCGACGACGGCCTCGGTCGTGAGGAAGAGGCCGGCGATCGACGCGGCGTTCTGCAGCGCCGAGCGGGTCACCTTGGCGGGGTCGATGATGCCCTGCGCGAACAGGTCACCGTACTCGCCGGTCGCGGCGTTGAGGCCGTGGCCGGTCGGCAGCTCCGAGACCTTGTTGGCGACGACGCCGGGCTCGAGGCCCGCGTTGAGGGCGATCTGCTTCAGCGGAGCCTCGATCGCGACGCGCACGATGTTGGCACCGGTCGCCTCGTCGCCCGCGAGCTCCAGGCTCTCGAGCGCCTTCTTGCCGGCCTGGATGAGCGCGACGCCACCGCCGGGGACGATGCCCTCCTCGACGGCCGCCTTCGCGTTGCGCACGGCGTCCTCGATGCGGTGCTTGCGCTCCTTGAGCTCGACCTCGGTGGCCGCGCCCGCCTTGATGACGGCAACGCCGCCGGCGAGCTTGGCGAGGCGCTCCTGCAGCTTCTCGCGGTCGTAGTCGCTGTCGGTGTTCTCGATCTCGCGACGGATCTGGGTCACGCGGCCCTCGATCTGCGCGTGGTCGCCGGCACCCTCGACGATGGTCGTCTCGTCCTTGGTGATGATGACCTTGCGAGCGCGGCCGAGCAGGTCGACGGTCGCGTTCTCGAGCTTGAGGCCCACCTCTTCGGTGATGACCTGGCCGCCCGTGAGGATCGCGATGTCCTGCAGCTGGGCCTTGCGGCGGTCGCCGAAGCCGGGAGCCTTGACGGCGGCCGACTTGAAGATGCCGCGGATCTTGTTGAGCACGAGCGTTGCGAGAGCCTCGCCCTCGACGTCCTCCGCGATGATCAGGAGCTCCTTGCCCTCCTGGATCACCTTGTCGACGATCGGGAGCAGGTCCTTGATGTTCGAGATCTTCTGGTTCGCGATGAGGATGTACGGGTCTTCGAAGACCGTCTCCTGACGCTCGGGGTCGGTGACGAAGTAGGGGTTGATGTAGCCCTTGTCGAAGCGCATGCCCTCGGTCAGCTCGAGCTCGGTGCCGAACGTGTTCGACTCCTCGACCGTGACGACGCCCTCCTTGCCGACCTTGTCGATCGCCTCGGCGATCAGCTCGCCGATCGACGTGTCGGCCGCCGAGATCGACGCGGTCGCGGCGATCTCATCCTTCGTCTCGATCTCCTTGGCCGAGGCCAGCAGCTCGTCGGTGATGGCCGCGACGGCCTTCTCGATGCCGCGCTTGAGCGAGATGGGGTCCGCACCGGCCGCGACGTTGCGCAGGCCCTCGCGCACGAGCGCCTGGGCGAGAACGGTCGCGGTGGTCGTGCCGTCGCCGGCGACGTCGTCGGTCTTCTTGGCGACCTCCTTGACGAGCTCGGCGCCGATCTTCTCGTACGGGTCGTCGAGCTCGATCTCCTTGGCGATCGACACACCGTCGTTCGTGATGGTGGGAGCGCCCCACTTCTTCTCGAGCACGACGTTGCGACCGCGCGGGCCCAGGGTCACCTTGACGGCGTCGGCCAGGGTGTTCAGGCCACGCTCAAGGCCGCGACGGGCCTCCTCGTCGAAAGCGATGATCTTTGCCATAAGTGTGTCGTCCCTCCCGGACGTAGGTGAGATTTAGCACTCAGATGAAGCGAGTGCTAAATCATTCTGGCACTCGACCATGCCGAGTGCAAGCCGCGGGAGGGACGAGTCTCGTCACACGGCGGGCTCGGCGCGATCGAGACCGATCACGACGACCAGCTGCCGCTGCAGGCTCTCGTCGAGCTCGGCCGTCGCCTCGTCGTCGAGGGGCTGGTACGCGTCGCTGAGCACGACCTCGGCGCCGCCGATCACCTCGGCGAGCCCGCGGGCGGCCGGAGCCGCCTCCTCATAGGGGTAGAAGACGGTCGTGGTCTCGAAGTCGGTCGCGCTCGCATAGCTCGCCTCGACCATGTCCTCCGCCCACCCCGCCGCGATGATCTGCTCACGCAGGTCGCCCGCCAGTCCGTCGGTGTCGGTCGCGTTGAGGACCATCACGTAGTACGCCGTGTCGACGACCGACTCCTCCGGAGCGGGGGGCGCCGTCGACGGCTGCCCGGTGGGCGACGCCGACGTCGACGCCTGGTCGAAGTCGATCCGCCCGGTCGCGACGAGCGTGCCGAAGACGCCGACGCCGACGAGGACGACCGTCGCCACGGCCGCCCAGAGCACGACGACGCCCGCGCGCAGACGCGGGTTCTCCGCGCGGTGCGCGCCGACGCGTCCGCCACGCGAGGGAACGTCGTCGAAGCGATCGTTCGGCTGGGGGGAAGCGGGCACCAGAGAATGCTACCCGGCAGCGCCTGGGAGTCCGGCTGTTCCGGAGAGCGCTGCGCCCGACCGGTTCCCGACGCCGGCCGCGCGTCCGCGCCGGCGGGAGTCCCGCACGCGGCGCAGCCGGTGCACCAGCACGGGGTCGTACGCGAGGGCGTCGGCGGTCTCGATCAGCCGCCCCAGCACCTGGTAGTAGCGCGCGGGCGTGAGGGACAGCTCGGAGCGCACGGCCTCCTCCTTGCGCGCGGTGTGCCCCGTCCACCGGGACTCGAAGTCCAGGAGGGCGCGGCTGCGTTCGTCGAGGGGCACGTGTCAACGGTAACGAGCGGGCGGCGTTTCGGCCGCCTGCCACGCCACGGCGTCCGGCATCCGGTTGAATAGAGTCTGGAGAGTGTCGAGGAGGTCTCACGATGAGCTATCCCGTCAGCAGATCTGATGAACAGTGGCGCGCCGAGCTCACGCCCGACCAGTACGCCGTGCTGCGCGAGGCGGCGACCGAGCGGCCGTGGACCGGCGAGCTGCTCGACGAGCACCGCGCCGGACTGTACACGTGCGCGGGCTGCGGGGCCGAGCTGTTCCGCAGCGGCACGAAGTTCGACTCCCACTGCGGATGGCCGAGCTTCTACGAGAGCGTGCGCCCCGAGGCCGTCGAGCTGATCGAGGACCGCTCGCTCGGCATGGTGCGCACGGAGGTGCGCTGCGCGGCATGCGGATCGCACCTCGGACACGTCTTCCCCGACGGATTCGGGACCCCCACCGGCGATCGCTACTGCATGAACTCGATCGCCCTGAGCTTCGCCCCCGAGGAACAGTGATGAGCAGCGACACCCTCTCCGTTGCGGCGGCGCCCGCCCCTGCGACGACCCCCGCCACGACAGCGCCCCCCGCCCCCTCACCCGTGCTGGAGGCCGTGCGCACGCGACGCTCGTGGTCGAAGGTGACCGACGAGGCGCCGACGCACGAGGAGCTGCTGGAGCTCGTCGCGGCGGCCGGCCGCGTCGCCGACCACTCGTCGCTGCGTCCGTGGCGCATCATCGAGCTGCGCGGCGACGACCGGCGCACCCTGGGCAGCGCGATCGCGAAGGCCGAGGGCGACAAGTCGCCGTCGTCGAAGCCGCTGCGCGCGCCTCTTCTCATCGCCGTCGTCGCCAGCTACCGCAAGAGCGGCAAGGTGCCGCGCTGGGAGCAGGAGGCGGTCGCGTCGGGCGTGGCGCACACGCTGAGCCTGCTGCTCGACGACGCCGGCTGGGGCGTCATCTGGCGCACGGGCGGCTACACCCGGTCGAAGGCGGTCGCCAAGGCGCACGGGCTGAAGAAGAACGAGGAGCTCCTGGGCTGGCTCTACGTCGGCCGCAAGCCCGCGAACGCGCGACGCGGATACCGCAAGCCCGTCAACGCGAGCGCGTTCGTCAGCCGCATGCCGTCGTCCGGCAAGGACAAGAGGCGCGGCAAGAAGAAGTAGCCGACGGCGCGGGCCACCGGCGCAGAGACGGTGCCGGCTACAGGACTCGAACCTGCAACCCCCGTATTACAAGTACGGTGCGCTACCAATTGCGCCAAGCCGGCAAGGGCTTCAGTCTAGCGAGCCCGTCCGCGCGGCCCGTCACCGGGTCGCTCGCCCGCCGCCGCGCGGCCCGTCACTCCGCGGGGGTCTCCTCGGGCGCGGGCGCCTCCTCCGGCGTGGGGGTCGGGGTGGCCGTCGGCGTCGGGGTGGGCGTGGCCGACTGGTTCTTGTAGAACGCCCCGCTGGCGCTCGTCAGCACGAACTGCGCGAACTCGGCGGGGTCCTCGAGGCGGCCCTCGTACTTCTGGCCGTTGACGATGATCGTGGGCGTGCCGGTGAGGGCGAGGCCGTCGGCACCGGGGATGCCGGCGACGGCGCGCTCGGTCGCGGCCTTCACCCACGACAGGTAGTCGCCCTCCTCGATGCACGCGCGCACCGTCTTCGGGTCGTCGACGCCGGAGGCCTGTGCGAGGTCGGCGAGCTCGACGTCGGAGAAGCCGTCGGAGTCGATCGCGGGCTGGTTCGCGAGCAGCTCGCCGTTGAACGTGAAGAACGTCTCGGGAGCGTGCTGCGCGACGCAGGCCGCGGCCGCCGCGGCGCGCAGCGAGTACTTCGTGCCGTTCGACTTCGCCGTCAGCATCGAGACGGGGTGGTAGCTGAGCGAGACCGCGCCGCTGTCGACCCAGGTCGTCAGCTGCTTGGCGTTGGCCAGCTGCCACTGACGGGCACCCGGCGAGAGGTAGTCGAGGTACACCTGGATCTCGACCTCGGGCGTCTCGGCGGCCGGCGTGGGCTCGACGGGGACCGTCGACTCCTCGCGCGCCAGGTCGGGCGTCGGCGTCACGGGGGCATCCGGCACGGAGACCTGATCGGACACGACCGCGGCGCCGATCGAGGTCACCGCGAAGCCGTCGCCCGTGGCCGTGCGAGGGCTCAGCTGCGGACGGTCGATCGCCGAGCCGACCGCCCAGACGACGGCGACCGCGACGGCGCCCACGGCGACGACGGCACCGGCGCCGAGCGCCGAACGACGCAGCACGCGCGTGCGCCGCTGCTTGACCCGCACCTGCTCGGCCTTCTGGCGAACGGCCTCTCGACGGTCGTGTGACGCGGGCGCGTTCGGTGATACCTCAGAAGACATCGGACCTCTTGTCGGACGAAAAGCGGTGTGGATCGGGTCCGTTCGGGGGGCGGACCGTCTCGATGGTAGCCACCCAATCTGGGAGAAACCCAGACACGGCCGGGGCACGCGTGCCATACTGAGGGCGCGCCCAATGGCGGGCGCACGGGAGCCCCCCGTTCATCCTCACTACGGATCGTCCGGCACGTACCTGCCGGTGAAGGAGAAGAAATCATGGCGTCCGTCACGTTCGACAGCGCAACCCGCATCTACCCGGGGGCCACGCGCCCCTCGGTCGACAAGATCAACCTGGACATCGCCGACGGCGAGTTCCTCGTTCTCGTCGGCCCCTCCGGCTGTGGCAAGTCCACGACCCTGCGCATGCTCGCGGGCCTCGAAGAGGTCAACTCGGGCCGCATCCTCATCGGCGACCGCGACGTCACCGACGTGCCCCCCAAGGACCGCGACATCGCGATGGTCTTCCAGAACTACGCGCTCTACCCGCACATGACGGTCGCCGAGAACATGGGCTTCGCCCTGAAGATCGCCGGCGTGAGCAAGGAGGAGCGCGCCCAGCGCGTGCTCGAGGCGGCGAAGATCCTCGACCTCGAGCAGTACCTCACGCGCAAGCCGAAGGCGCTCTCGGGCGGCCAGCGCCAGCGCGTCGCGATGGGCCGCGCGATCGTGCGCAACCCGCAGGTGTTCCTCATGGACGAGCCGCTGTCGAACCTCGACGCCAAGCTGCGCGTGCAGACGCGCACGCAGATCGCGTCGCTGCAGCGCCGTCTCGGCGTCACGACGGTCTACGTCACGCACGACCAGACCGAGGCGCTCACGATGGGCGACCGCATCGCCGTGCTCAAGGACGGCCTGCTGCAGCAGGTCGGCACGCCCCGCGACCTCTACGAGCGCCCGAGCAACGTCTTCGTCGCCGGCTTCATCGGATCGCCCGCGATGAACCTGTTCCCGGCCGACCTGGCCGAGGGCGGCGTGCGCTTCGGCACCAAGGTCGTCCCCGTCGAGGCCGACACGCTCGGCAAGGCGCACGGCTCCGAGGTGACCGTCGGCGTGCGACCCGAGGACATCATCGTCAACCCCGAGGACGGCCAGGGCCTCACCGTCGACGTCGACCTCGTCGAGGAGCTCGGCGCCGACGGCTACCTGTACGGTCACACCGAGATCAACGGCAAGCGCACCGACATCGTGGCGCGCGTCGACGGCCGCCGTCACCCCAACGCGGGCGAGCGCGTGATCCTCGCCCCGGTCCCCGGCCACGTGCACGTCTTCGACCTCGGCTCGGGCGAGCGGCTGACCGACAAGGCGATCGCCGCGGCCTGATCGTCGTTCACGCCACGAGCGCGGCGCGGGAGGTTCCACGAACCGCCCGCGCCGCGCTCGGTCATCCGGGAGGAGAGACCGTGCCGCAGTCGCTGACGATCACCGCGAGCAGCATGGATGCCGGACTGCTGACACTCCCCTGGCAGACGTCGCTGGCCGAGTGGCCGAGCGACACGATCGTGTCGCTGCCCAAGGGCATCTCGCGGCACCTCGTGCGCTTCGCGAGCCTGTCGGGGCGCGTCGTCGCCGTCAAGGAGACGACATCCGAGATGGCCCGGCGAGAGTACGACATGCTGGGCTCGCTCGCGCGCCTCGACGTCCCGTGCGTCGATCGCGTCGCGGTCATCGACGGGCGCCGCACGGCGGAGGGCGAGCCGCTGCCCGCGGCGCTGGTGACGGCGCACCTGCGCTTCTCGCTGCCGTACCGCGCGCTCTTCAACCAGGTGCTGCGTCCCGACACCGCGACGCGGCTCGTCGACGCCCTCGCCGCGCTGCTCGTGCGGCTGCACAACGTCGGGTTCTTCTGGGGCGACGTGTCGCTGTCGAACACGCTGTTCCGGCGCGACGCCGGCGAGTTCGCCGCCTACCTCGTCGACGCCGAGACCGGCGAGCTCTACGACGCGCGCCTGACGGCCGGCCAGCGCGAGCACGATCTCGACGTGGCCCGCACCAATATCGCCGGCGAGATCATGGACCTGGAGGCGGGCGGGCGCCTGGAGGGCGGCATCGACGCGATCGCGATCGCCGACGGCCTGGTGAGCTCCTACCACTCGCTGTGGGGCGCGCTCACCGACCTGGAGACCTTCGACGCGCGCGACACGTGGCGCATCACAGAGCGCGTGCGGCAGCTCAACGATCTCGGCTTCGACATCGACGAGATGTCGATCGAGACGACCTCCGACGGCGCGACCGTGTCGATCCAGCCGAAGGTCGTCGACGCGGGCCACCACCAGCGGCGCCTCCTGCGACTGACGGGACTCGACGTCGAGGAGAACCAGGCACGCCGGCTGCTCAACGACATGGACGAGTTCCGCGCGCGCGTCTCACGACTCGGCTCCGACGAGGAGATGGTGGCGCACGAGTGGCTCACGCGCGTGTTCGAGCCGGTCGTCAAGGCGATCCCGTTCGACCTGCGGGCGAAGCTGGAGCCCGCGGAGGTGTATCACCAGGCCCTCGAGCACCGCTGGTACATGTCTCAGGAGCTGAACCGGTCGGTCTCGCTCGCCGAGGCGCTCTCGTCGTACGTCGACACGGTGCTGCGGCATCGCCGCGACGAGGCGACCGTGATGGGCCCGCCGACCGAGACGACCTCGCTGACGCTGTCCGACATCGCCGACGCCGACGTCGAGCCCGACACCGGGAGCATCGACTGGCGCGATCTGGTGTGATCGGGATACCGATCCGGGTCAGTACCCGACGGTGAACCGCTCGCGGTGGTGCCGGGGCGTCTCGATCTCGTCGAGCACGGCGACCGCGAGGTCGGCCCCGGAGATGAACGACTCCCCCGCCTCGTCGACCACGAGCACGTCGCCGCCGTCGCGGTAGGAGCCCGTGCGCTCGCCCGGGTTCCAGGCGCCGAAGCCGCCCGCGGGGTGCACGTAGAACCAGTCACGCGGGCTCGCCGAGGCGCGCAGGTCCTCGAGGATGCCGTAGGCCTCCTGCGCCTCGGGCTTGTACTCCTCGGTGAACTCGGGCGTGTCGAGCAGGCGCGGGCCGCCGGGGGCCGCGAGGCTGCCGCCGGCGCCGCCGATGACGCCCACGCGCACGTCGTCGGGCAGCACCGAGAGCAGTGCCTGCACGCCCGGGCGCACGAAGCCCAGCATGTCTCCGCGCGGCGCGATCGCCGACACGAGAACGTCGACGCCCTCGAGCTCGGCGGCCAGGCCCGGCACGTCGAGCAGGGTGCCCTCGACGTACGTCGCGCCCTCGACGCGCTCGGCCGGGAGCGACCGCGCGACCGAGACGACCGTATGGCCGCGGCGCACGGCCTCGGCGACGATGTGGCTGCCGGCGTAGCCGGTGCCGCCCAGAACTGCGATGCGTGCCATGTCGATTTCCTCTCGATCGTGTCGGTCAGTCCTGCGGGCCGCGCAGCGTGGCGACCTGGTAGAGCGCGACGGATGCCGCGATGCCCGCGTTCAGCGACTCGGTCGCCGCCGAGATCGGGATCGACACGATCTGGTCGCACGTCTCGGTGACCAGTCGCGAGAGCCCCTTGCCCTCCGAGCCGACGACGATCACGACGGGGCGATCGGCCAGCTCCAGAGCGGGCAGCGACACGTCGCCGTCGCCGTCGAGCCCCAGCACGAACACGCCCTGCTTCTTGAACTCCTTGAGCGTCGTCGTGAGGTTCGCGGCGATCGCCACGGGAATGCGCGCCGCGGCTCCCGCGCTCGTCTTCCACGCGGCCGAGTTCACGCTCGCCGAGCGGCGCTGCGGGAGGATGACGCCCTGGCCGCCGAACGCGGCCGTGGAGCGGATGATGGCGCCGAGGTTGCGCGGGTCGGTGACGCCGTCGAGGGCGACGAGCAGCGGGAGCGCGCCGCGCTCGGTCACCTCCTCGAGCAGGTCCTGCGGGTGCGCGTACTGATACGGCGGCACCTTGAGCGCGACGCCCTGGTGCACGCCATCGATGCCCGCCATGCGGTCGAGCTCGGGGCGGGTGACCTCGAGCACGGGGATCTCGCGGTGCGTCGCGATCGACAGCATCTCCTTGACCCGGTCGTCCATCTCGACGCGCTGCGCGATGTAGAGCGCGGTCGCCGGGATCCTCGTGCGCAGCGCCTCGAGCACGCTGTTGCGGCCCGTGACCGTCTCGGTGTCGTCGGAGCCCTTCGCGCGCTGCAGGCGGTTCGGGTTCGAGCCCGCGGGCCGCGGGCCGGGCCGGCCCTTGCCGCCCGCTGCGGCATAGCGCTCCTGCGCCGCCTTGCGCTTGCCGGCGACGTGCCAGCTGCGGTCCTCGGCCTTGGGCGTCGGGCCCTTGCCCTCGAGCGACTTGCGGCCGTGGCCGCCCGTGCCCTTCTGAGGGCCCTTCTTCCCCTTGCCCTTGCTCGCGCCCGGGCGTCCTGGTCTAGCCATCGTTGATACTCCAATGCGTCCCGTCGGGACCGTCTTCGAGGACGATGCCGGCCGCCGCGATCGCGTCGCGGATGCGGTCGGCGGCCGCCCAGTCCTTGTTCGCGCGCGCCTCGGCGCGCTGGGCGATCATCGTCTGCACGAGGGCGTCGAGCGCGGCATCCGCCGCCCCGGCGATCCCTCCGCTGCCGGCGAGTTCGTCGAACCCCAGTGCGCGGATCATCGCGTCGACCTCCGTGAACGCGGTCCAGGCGTCCGCGGTGCGGCCCGCGTCGATCGCGGCGTTGCCGCGACGCACCGTCTCATGCATGACCGCGAGGGCCTGCGGAACGCCGAGGTCGTCGTCCATCGCGGCCTCGAACGCCTCCGGCAGGATCCCGATGCGCGTCTCGTCCGGCGCGCCGGGCAGGGTCCGCCGAACGCGCGCGATGAACGTCGCGATGCGCTCGAGCGCCGCCTCGGCCTCGTCGAACGACGACGCCGACACGTCGAGGCTCGACCGGTAGTGCGCGGCGGCGAGCGCATAGCGCACGACGAGCGGCGCGCGCTCGGCGAGGAGATCGGCCGCGAGCAGGAAGTTGCCGAGCGACTTCGACATCTTCTGATCGCCGACCGTCACGAGGCCGTTGTGCACCCAGTACCGGGCGAAGCCGTCGCCCGCCGCGGCCGACTGCGCGAGCTCGTTCTCGTGGTGCGGAAAGCGCAGGTCGAGCCCGCCGCCGTGGATGTCGAACTCGGGGCCGAGGTAGCGGCGCGACATCGCGGAGCACTCGATGTGCCAGCCGGGCCGGCCGGGGCCCCACGGCGACTCCCACGTGGCCGACGCGGGCTCGCCCGCCTTGGCCGCCTTCCACAGGGCGAAGTCGCGGGGATCGCGCTTGCCGGGCTCGGCGTCGCCGGAGGGCTCCATGGCATCCGGTCGCTGGTTCGTCAGCGCGCCGTACTCGGGCCACGACCGCACGTCGAAGTAGACGCTCCCCTCGACGGCGTAGGCGTGGCCGGCGTCGATGAGCCGCGCGATGAGCTCCTGCATCTGCGGCACGGATGCCGTCGCCCGCGGCTCGTAGGCGGGCGGCAGGATGCCGATCGCGGAATACGCCGCCGTGAACTCCAGCTCCATGCGGTACGCGAGCGCCCACCACGGCTCGGCGTCGGTCGCGTTCTGCAGCACCTTGTCGTCGATGTCCGTCACGTTGCGCACGAGGGTGACGCGTCCGAAGCGGCGCGCGAGCCAGCGGTGCAGGAGGTCGAACGACAGCGCGCCGCGCAGATGTCCGATGTGCGGCCCCGACTGCACGGTCGGGCCGCAGACGTAGATCGTGACGTTCTCCGGGTCGAGGGGCACGAAGTCACGCAGTGCCTGCGCCTTGGTGTCGTAGAGCCGGATCTTCACCGCACCAGCCTACTCGCGGCGGTACGGTACCAGTGTGCTCCCCGCCCTCGCCGTGCTCACCGCCGCGGTGCTGTTCGGCACGACGGGAACCAGCCAGGCGCTCGGGCCCGACGCCTCGCCGCTGTCGATCGGGGTCGTGCGGCTCGCGATCGGCTGCTCGGCCCTCGCCGTGGCGGCGGCCGTGCTGGCGCGCCGTCACGCGCGCCGGCGCACGGGTCCCGGCCCGGTCTGGTCGGGCCGCGCGGGCGCCCTCATGGTCACGACCGGCGTCGCCTTCGCGCTGTACCAGCCGCTCTTCTTCATCGGCACGGAGCGCAACGGCGTCGCCGTGTCGACGGTCGTCGGCATCGGCTCGGCGCCCGTCATCGCGGGCGTCCTCGAGGGCGTGCTCACCCGCCGCCGTCCCTCGCCGGTGTGGCTCGTCGCGACGGCGCTCGCGACGGTCGGCGTGGCGCTGCTCGGCTTCGGCGGGCAGGCGGGCGCCGCCGGCTCGTTCAGCGCGGGCGCCACCGACCCGCTGGGCATCGCGGCCTCGATCGGCGCGGGCGCGTCGTTCGCGGTGCTCGCCGTGGCGCAGCGCCGCCTGCTCGAGGCCGGCTGGGACTCGTTCACGGTGGTCGGGGCGATGGGCGCGGTCTCGGCCGCGATCGCGCTCGTCGCGCTGCCGTTCGTCGATCTCTCGTGGATCGGCGCCGACCGCGGCGTCGCCCTGGCCCTCTGGCTCGGCCTGGCCACGGTCACGGTCGCCTATCTGCTGTTCACGTGGGGGCTCGTGGGCCTCACGGCCGCGACGGCGGCGACGCTCACGCTCGCCGAGCCCGTGACGGCCGCGGTGCTGGGGATCGTCGTGCTCGGCGAACAGCTCGCGCCGCTCGCGATCGCCGGCCTCGTCGTGCTGGTGGCCGGCCTCGCCCTGCTCGCCGCCGGCTCCCGTCGCGCCCGCGACCCCGAGCCCTTCGCGATCGAGGGCTGAGCCCCGCCCCCAAAAAAAGGCGCCCCCTCCCCCTCTCCCCTCCCCCTGATCCCCGCGAGGGTGCCAGTTATCTAGCCGAGGGTGCTGGTTGTCAGCACGAGGGTGCTTTCACCCCGGGCGCGGAAGCACCCTCGCGGAAACAACTGGCACCCTCGCGAGAACAACTGGCACCCTCGGGACGGGACGGATGGGACGGGCGCTACGGCGCGGCGGGCGCTAGGGCGCGGGGGCGGGCACGACGACGGCGACCGCGAACGCGGCGACGCCGTCGCCGGCGCCCGTGAACCCGAGGCCGTCGGTCGTCGTCGCCGACACCGACACCGGCGCGCCGAGCGCCGCCGACAGCACGCGCTCGCACTCGTCGCGCCGGCCCGCCAGCCGCGGCCGGTTCGCCTGCACCTGCACCGACACGTTGCCGACCACGAAGCCGGCCTCCGCGACGAGCATCCGCACCCGGGCGAGGAACGCGGCGGCGTGCGCGCCGGCGTACTCGGGGCGGTCGGTGCCGAAGTGCGTGCCGATGTCGCCGAGGCCCGCGGCCGCGAGCACGGCGTCGACGATCGCGTGCGCGACGGCGTCGCCGTCGGAATGGCCCGAGAGCGCACGCTCGCCCGGCCACTCCACGCCCGCGAGCCACAGCGCGCCGTCGCCGCCGAAGGCGTGCACGTCGGTGCCGACGCCCACGCGCGGCGCGGCGACGACGGGCGCGAGCGTGACGGGCGCGAGCGGCGTCACGAGCGCGCGTACCCGCTCGAGGTCGCCCGGCGTCGTGATCTTGAACGCCCGCTCATCGCCCGCGACGGTGCGCACGACGCGTCCCGCGGCCTGCACGAGGGCCGCGTCGTCGGTGAACTCCGCGGGCGCGGTCGCGTAGGCGGCCGCGATGACGTCGCGGCGGAACCCCTGCGGGGTCTGCGCGGCCGTGAGCGCGCTGCGATCGACGGCCTCGACCACCCGGGCGCCCTCGACCCGCTTGATCGTGTCGACGACCGGCAGCACGGGCACCACGGCATCCGCTCCCCCGTCGACGGCCGACACGACGCGGTCGAACACGTCGGCGGGCGTGAGCGCACGCGCCGCGTCGTGCACCAGCACGACGTCGATGTCGGCCCAGAGCGCGGCCAGGCCCGCCGCGACCGACTGCTGCCGGGTGGCGCCGCCCGCGACGACGCGCAGGAGGTCGCCCCGATCGCCCGCGGCCTCGGCGGCCTCGGTGAGCGCGTCGCCCTGCCGGTCCTCGGGGGCGACGACGACCACCTGCGCGGGCGCGGCGGCGAACACGCCGCGCAGCGCGTGCCGCAGCACGGTGTGCCGGTCGATCCCGACGAAGGCCTTCGGCACGCCGGCGCCCAGGCGCTGTCCCGAACCCGCCGCGACGACGATGACGGCGACACGCGGAACCGCGATGATGCTCATGCCTTCGAGGCTACCGGCCCCTTCGCGGTGCACACGGCCGTGCTCCGCCGGGCGTCAGGTCACGGCCGGGAGAACCGCGGCCGCGGGAGGGGTCAGGAGGCCAGCACCTCGTCGAGCACGCCCGACGCGTGCTCCTCGTCCTTCTTCAGCGCGAGGGCGATCTCCGACACCAGGATCTGGCGGGCCTTCGCGAGCATGCGCTTCTCGCCCGCCGAGAGGCCGCGGTCCTGATCGCGGCGCCACAGGTCGCGCACGACCTCGCTGACCTTGATGACATCGCCCGACGCGAGCTTCTCGAGGTTGGCCTTGTACCGGCGCGACCAGTTGGTCGGCTCCTCGGTGAACGGCGCGCGCAGCACGTCGAACACGCGCTCGAGGCCGTCCTTGCCGATGACGTCGCGCACACCGACGAGGTCGACGTTGTCGGCCGGAACCTCGATGATAAGGTCGCCCTGCGTGACATTGAGCTTCAGGTACTTCTTGGTCTCGCCCTTGATGACCCGGTCCTTGACCTCGATGATCGTCGCGGCCCCGTGGTGCGGGTAAACGACCGTCTCGCCAACCTCAAAAAGCATGCAGTTATATCCTTTCGGCAACCTAAAGAATACCACAGGCCATATACGCTAAAGTTCGCTCGCGCGTTCTCAGGCCGTGCCGCCGAGCAGCTGCAGCACGCGCAGCGCGAGCGAGATCTCGAGAGGGTCGATACGTTTCGACCCCCGCTCGGTCTCGAACCGGTTCACCCGCTGCCGCACCGTGTTGCGGTGGATGCCGAGCACCTCGGCCGTTCTCGTGAAGTTCTCGCCCCGCGTGTAGAAGACCGACAGCGTCTCGCACAGCGCCGCGTTCGACTGCCCCGGATCGGCGACCGAGCCGAGCACCTCCCGCGTCCACGCGACCGCGCCCGGCACGTCGTGCATGATCAGCGAGAGCAGCGCGACGTCGGGATCGGAGAACCCGACGGCGCGGGCATCGCGGTAGTGCGCGGCGCCGAGCGCCACGAGCCGCGCCTTCGCCGCCTGCTCGTGCGAGCGCCGGAAGCCCGCGATCCCCGTGCCCGCCTCGCCGATCGCGACGCGGATGTTGCTCATGTCGTCGGCCGCTCCGAGCTGGTCGACCCGCTCGACGAGGCCGTCGTCGACGCCGTCCGCAGGGATCGCGATCCAGCACCAGGCCGTGGAGCGGTCGGCCGCGACGATGAGGGGCGGCCGCGAGGAGCTCAGCAGGGTCGCGACGCGGCGCAGGAGCTGGTCGATGCGGCGCTGGTCCTCGTGGTCGTCGCTGCCCGACTCCAGCCAGGCGATGACGGCGAGGTGACGCTGGTCGAGCGAGTACTTCGTCTCGCTCTCGAAGCTCGGGTTCGTGATGTGCTCCCCGCGCAGCGCCTTCAGCACGGCCGCGGCGTTCGACACCGCCCGCGCCCGCCACCACTTGCGCCGCTCGGCCTCGTACACCTCGGTGACGTACTTGAGGATCCAGTCGATGTAGTTGTGGATGACGTCGATGACCCGGCGCGCCAGCAGCATCGGGGCCTCCGCGTCGGCGATCGCGAGGGCGTCGATGGCGTCGATGACCCGGCGCACGAGCAGCGCCTGACCCAGGTAGTAGGCACGCGTGAGGGCGCCGAGCGGCACGTCGCGCTGCGCGAGGCGCACGGCGTACTCCACGGCGGCCGTCGTGGGCTGCAGCGCGTCGACCCCGATGTCGTTGCTGAGGATGTGGCAGAGCGTCGTGACGTTGCCGTCGATGCTCGCGCGCAGCATGTCGATCAGCTGCGGGTCCTGCCCCAGGCCGTCGATGCGCTCCGCCAGCAGGTCGCGCATGTCGTCGACGATCGTCGGCGCCGCCGCCTGCAGGCGCCCGCCGACGAGGGCGACGAGCTCGCGCAGCCCGGCCTCGCTCACCATGCCGCACCTCCTCGATCGCCGGTCCCGCCGTGCCCGAGCCGCCGCAGCGCGCGCTGCGCGGCGTTGTACCCGCTCATGCCATGAATACCAGGTCCGGGCGGCGTGGCGGCCGAGCACAGGTAGGCGCCGGGCACTCCCGTGTCGTACGGCTGGGCGCTGAGCCGCGGCCCGAGCATGAACTGCAGCGGCGACTTGGCGCCCGTGAGGATGTCGCCGCCCACGAAGTTGGCGTTCTCGGCCTCGCTCTCGGCGGGCGTGCGCGCGCGCATCGCGACGATGCGCTCGCGGGCGCCCGGTGCGAACCGCTCGATCTGGGCGAGGATCGCCGCGGTCGCGTCTCCCGTGTACCCGTTGGGCACGTGCGCGTAGCCGTACACCGGCACGATGTCGCCCCGCGCGCGGCCGGGGTCCGCGACGGCCTGCTGCCCCAGCAGCACGAAGGGCCGTTCGGGCATGCGGCCCGCGGCGCAGTCGCGCTCCGCGGCGATCATCTCGGCGGTCGTCCCGCCCAGGTGCACGGTGCCGGCCCTGCCGACCTCGGGATGCGTCCACGGGATGCCGCCCTGCACCGCGAGATCGAGCTTGAACGCCGCGGGGCCGGACCGCAGGCGCCGGTACGCGTTGCGCGCCCGCGCCGGCTGCCGGTCGCCGAGGATCGCGGCGGCGGCGTGCGGGTGCACGTCGAGCATGAGCACGTCGTGCGCGGGCAGCTCCGCGAGGCTCGTGACGCGCCGTCCCGTCTCGAACCTCACGCCCAGGCCCCGCAGCAGGCGGATGTGCGCGTCGGTGAAGGCGCCCGTGCCGCCCTTGACGACGGGCCAGCCCACGGCGTGCCCCGCCGTGATGATGCCCGCGCCGATGCCCGTCACGAGCGGCAGCGTGAGCGGCTGGATCGCGTGCGCGGCGACGCCCGTGAACAGCGCCCTCGCGCGTTCGGTGCGGAACAACCGGCCCGTGACCGCGGGCGGCGGGCCCGCGACGAGCCCGAAGCGCGCGAGCAGCAGCGGGTGCCGGGGAAACCGCGCCATGGGGGCCATCATCATGCCCGAGAGCCGGTCGAACGCGCGCGACGGCGGGCCGAAGGCCGCCGCCCAGCGACGGCCGTCGGCGCCGAGCCCGGCGGCGGTCTGCTCCACCGAGGTGCGGAGCAGACCGGCATCCCCGCCGTCGAGGGGGTGCGCCGCGTCGATCGGCGCGTAGGCCCACTCGACGCCCATCGCCCCGAGGTCGAGCGAGCGGAAGAACGCCGACCCAGGCGCCATCGGGTGCACCGCCGCGCAGTGGTCCTGCACGAGGCCCTCGAGCGGCGTCTCCGTCGAGCGCGCGCCGCCGCCGAGGCGATCGGATGCCTCGAGCACCGTCACCTCGACGCCCGCCCGCGCGAGCACGGTGGCGGCAGCGAGCCCGTTGGGCCCGCTGCCGACCACGATCGCGTTGGTCATCGACCCGACGCCTCCTACACCCCGGCCGGGACCGGGACGGCGGCGGCCGGTGCGGCGTCCGAGCCGGCATCCGCGTCGGCCTCGGACTCGGTCGCCGAGCCCAGGATGCTCGTCGCCGTGAACTGCAGCCGGTGGAACTCCGGGTGGCGCCAGCGCACCTCGAGCGGGATGGGCCCGCCCGGCAGCCACGGCTGCTCCTGGATCGCGTCCTTCACCTTCCAGCGACCGGTCTCCACCACGCCCAGGGCCGCGTCGATGAGCTTGTACTCCTGGTACCCGTGCCACAGGGGCTCCGACTCGACCCAGGCGACGATGAACTCGCCGGGCTCGAACTGCGCCTGCTCCTGGATCGCGGCGATGAGCTCCTCGTCGTGGAAGTGCCCCTCGCCGAAGTTGAAGCCGATCATCGCGTTGGTGCCGAACTCGGCCTCGCGGATGCGGCGGTGGTCGATGTCGGGCACGTTCTTCAGCAGCACCGAGAAGAGACCGCGCGCCTGGCTGTGCAGCGACCGCCAGCCGAGCGTCATCTGCAGGAAGGCCTCGGCGAGGGGGTACGGCAGGCCCATCGCCTGGAACTGGTCGATCTGGTCCTTGGTCGGACGGTAGACGCGGTGCAGCTTCTTCTCGGCGTCCGGGTGGATCGCCCACGTGCCGGTCGCCCAGTTGCCCTCGTACTGACGCAGCGAGGCGAGGAAGGAGACCTTGTCCGGGCGGAGGCTTCCGAAGATCACGAGGAACACGTGGATCGCGATCACGGCCCACGGCATCCACGCCTGCGACATGTCGAAGACGCTGAAGCCGGCCACGTTCGGGTAGCCGAGGAACCAGACGGCCGCCGTGACCGCGAACAGGAGGTTCCACTCCAGCGGCACCGCGATCGGGAACGTCGAGATGATGAAGAGGCAGAACGCGATCATCAGCAGCGTGGCGATCGTCACCGTGGTGTGGCCGCCGAACGCGTTGCCGACGACGAAGAGCATCACGAGCGGCGTCGCGAACTCGACGATCGTGCCGGGCACGTGCGCGATGAAGTGGGCGAGGTGGCTCGGACGCAGGTCGTCGTTCGCGTAGTCCTTGTACATCGCCTTCTTGACGAAGCGGGGCACGTAGAAGGGCGTGTTCGACATCATCGGCGGGATGACCGGGCTGAAGTGCCGGTTCCACTTCGAGAAGCCGGCGCCGACCCAGATCGTGACGAGGAAGATCTTGAACGCGATGATCATGTCGACCACGCCGTTCGGCGAGAACAGCGGGAACGCGAAGCAGAAGACCACCGGCAGCAGGTACTGCTCGGAGCGGGCCGCGAGGAAGATGATCTTGTCACGCAGCCCGAGCGCCAGCAGGAAGACGACCGCCACGATGAGCGGCGTGGTCTGGATGAGCGAGAAGTCCGCCGCGTTGTCGACGACCCAGGCGGGCAGGCTCGTCGCGTGGGCCGCGACGTACGCCTGGAAGCTCGCCAGGGACTCCAGGTCGGTGCGTCCGGGCGAGAGCACCGCGATGCCCATCGAGAACAGGAAGCCCCAGTAGAGGAAGACGTCGAAGATCTTCCGCTCGGTGCCCTTGACCCCGGGGATCCACTTGTACGGCGCGAGACGGATCGTGCCGGGGCGCGACCAGAACAGGATGCCGCCCGTGAGCGGGCCGAACTTGCCGGCCAGCGGCCCCCAGGAGCCCGCGACCCCGATGGCGTCGAGCAGCATCGTCATCACGAGGAGCTTCTGGTAGAAGACCGGGTTGAGCAGGTAGGTCGACGGCTCGAGCGGGTTCAGGCCCGAGGTGAGGGTGATCAGCAGCGTGCCGCCGATGAGATAGGCGCCGAACAGCTTCATCAGGTAGAGGACGTGGATGTTGTGGGCGGCGCCGAAGCCCCACTCGCCCCACTCCTTCGAGAGGAACCTCAGGCGTTCCTGCAGCGGCTTCTGGATGAACTCCAGCGGGTCCCCCACGGCGGGGAACCGGGGTGTCTTGTATCCCATGACAACTCCTTCGGTGATGGGTCTTGCGTGTGTGCCTGTGCGTGGACGGAGCCGGCCGGACCCGGATCCGGGCAGGCTCGTAGAGAGGGCCGTCGCGAAGGGGTGTCGCGCGGTCCTGGGGATGAGCGGGCTCAGACGACCCGGACGGCCTCCGTGGGCGGGACGTCGACGGCCGGGGTGCGCCGTCGCAGCTCGGGCTTGTCGATCTTGCCGACCGGGTTGCGCGGCAGCGCGTCGACGATCCGGATGCGGGCGGGGACCTTGATCTTCGTCAGTCCGCTCCTGCAGTGCTCCACGAGCTCCTCCGCGTCGGCGTCGGAGCCCGGAAGGAGCACGACGTAGGCGACGGGCACCTCGCCCAGCGCCTCGTGGGGCCCTCCCACCACCGCCGACTCGAGCACGGCGGGATGCGTGGCGAGGAAGGCCTCGATCTCCTTGGGGTAGATGTTCTCTCCGCCGCGGATGATCATGTCCTTGATGCGATCGACGATGAACAGGTAGCCGTCCTCGTCGAGGATGCCGACGTCGCCGGTGCGCAGCCAGCCGTCGACGACCGTCTCGGCCGTCGCCTCCGGGCGGCCGAGGTAGCCGCGCATGACCGTCGGCCCGCTGATGCGCACCTCCCCGCGCTCTCCGGCGGGCACGGGGTCTCCGGCCTCGTCGGTGATCGAGATGCGCTGGCCGGCCAGGGCGGGCCCGACGCTGCCGAGCTTGCGGACCCCGTGCAGCGGGTTGCAGGCGGAGGCGCACGTGCCCTCGGTGAGCCCGTACCCCTCCAGGATGCGCAGGCCGAAGCGGTCGGCGCAGCGCTGCAGCAGTTCCTTGGAGACCGGCGCGGCGCCGCAGATCGTGAACCGGATGCCGCTGAGGTCGGGGGCCACGTCGGGCGGCAGCTCGGCGAGCCGTGCGAACACGGCGGGGACCGCCGAGAAGTACGTCGGCGCGAACCGCTCGATCGCGGCGATGAAGCCCGCCGGCACGAACCGCTCGACCAGCGCGGTGCTCGCGCCGACGCTGAACGGGGCGAGCAGGCTCAGGCAGATCGAGTTGACGTGGAACAGCGGCAGCACGAGCAGCGCGCGATCGTCGGCGGTGAGCTCGGTGTGCCGGGCGAACATCGTGGCCATCGCGTCGAGGTTCGCGTGGTCGAGCATGACGCCCTTGGGCTGTCCCGTCGAGCCGCTCGTGTAGATGAGCAGCGCGATGCGATCGGCGGCGACGTCCGGCGTGACGACCTCGCCCTCGGGCGTCGTGCGCAGTTCGTCGGCGAAGATCACGGGCACGTCGAGCGGAGCGTGCGCCCCGGCGCCGTCGCGCGTCGTGAGCAGCAGCCGCGCACCGGAGTCCTGGAGCTGATACCGCAGCTCGCGCTCGGTGAAGGTGGGGTTGACCGGCGTCGCCGCCGCGCCCACGCGCCACGCGCCCAGCAGGGCGATGACGAGCTCGATGCCGTTCGGCAGCATGATCGCGATGACGTCGCCGGGGCCGACGCCCTGCGCGGTCAGCTGCTCGGCGAACGCGGCGGCGCGGCGCTCCACCTCTCGGTAGCCGAGCTCCCGCTCGACATCGAGCAGGCACGCGCGGTCGGTGCCTGCGGCGGGGGATCGCCAGGGCAGATGTGCCAGCGTCATCGCTCTTCCCTTCGGGCCTGTCATCGTCGACGTCGTCCGTGTGGACGTGGCCAGAGTACGGCGGAGTCCCCCGTTGACTATGGCAGCGTAAGTCGGACCCACCAGGGCAATCTAAGCGGAGACCACTTGCTGCTTGACGGGGTGTCCACGGCAGCCTGAGCCGAGTCCACCTCCACCGTTGACGGAACTGTTGTTCCGGATGCTGATGGTGGAGGTTTGGGATGGGATCTCGGGTGGATGTGTTCGCGGCGATTCGGCGTGATGCGCGGGTGGAGGAGCTCTCGATCAGAGAGCTTGCGCGCCGTCATCACGTTGGGCGAGCGACGGTGCGGCAGGCGTTGGCTTCGCCGGAACCGCCGCCGAAGAAGACGCGGGTGAGGTCGGCGCCGAGGCTTGACCGGTTCAAGCCCGCGATCGACGCGATGCTGCGGGAGGATCTGACGGCACCAAGGAAGCAGCGCCACACCGCGACCCGGGTACTGGATCGTCTTATTGAGGAGCACGGAGCGACTGAATTGTCGTATTCGACTGTTCGTAACTACGTCCGCTTTCGCCGGCCCGAGATCGACGCGGTCGCGGGCCGGCGGGTGGAGGTCTTCATCCCTCAAGACCACCAGCCAGGTGCGGAGGCTGAGGTCGATTTCGGCGAGGTGTGGGTGGTGCTAGCTGGGGTGAAGACGAAGTGCCACATGTTCGTGTTCCGGCTCTCTCACTCGGGGAAGGCGATCCACCGGGTTTATTCGACTCAGTCGCAGGAAGCATTCCTCGAGGGCCACATTGATGCGTTCGAAGAGATTGGCGGCATCCCGACCCGGCATATCCGTTACGACAATCTGACATCGGCAGTCCAGGCGGTGCTCTATGGCAACGGGCGCGGCCGGATCGAGAACGAGCGGTGGGTGCTGTTCCGCTCCCACTACGGGTTCGATTCGTTCTACTGCCAACCCGGTATCACGGGCGCACATGAGAAGGGCGGCGTTGAGGGTGAGGTCGGGCGGTTCCGGCGAACACATTTGACACCCATGCCGGTTGTCGATTCCCTCGCAGAACTCAACGCGAGAATCCGCGCCTGGGACGCGGCGGATGACAGGCGGCGGATCGCGTCGCGGATTCGCACAGTCGGCCAGGACTTCGCCGTCGAACAGGCACTGCTGTCGCCGCTGCCGTATGAGCGATTCGATCCAGGCCTGACGCTGCATCCGCGGGTCGACAGGTCGAGTCTGATCACGGTTCGGATGGCGAAGTACTCCGTCCCCGCCCATCTGATCGGCCGGAACGTCCGCGTCTCATTACGCGCGTCCGTGGTCGTCGTTTTCGACGGGCACCAGGAAGTTGCCCGCCATGAGCGAGTTGTCGCGCGCGGCGGACAATCAGTCGTCCTCGACCATTACCTCGAGGTGTTGCGTCAGAAGCCCGGAGCGCTCCCGGGAGCCACCGCCTTAGCGAGGGCGCGGGAGGCCGGAGTGTTTACGGCTGCCCACGATGCGTTCTGGGCGGCCGCCCGCAAGACCGATGGTGATGCCGTCGGCACGCGAGCCCTCATTGATGTTCTGCTTCTGCACCGGAGCATGCCCGCAGAGGAAGTGATCGCCGGCATCCACGCAGCACTCCAAGTCGGGGCAGTCACCGCCGATGTCGTCGCTGTCGAAGCCCGCAGACAAACTTCGACGGGTGGGCCTGGCCTGCATGGTCATCTCCGTGAACTCGCGTCTGGCCGCGAGCAACGAGTTGTCAGTCTCACCCAACGCCGTCTCGCTGATCCGGCCGCGGTGATCGCAGGTCTCCCGGCCGACACGAGACCACTGCCGAGTGTCGCCGGCTACGACGAACTCTTGGAACGTCGGGCACGCCCGACGCTCACGGACGAAGCGATTGATCGGGAAGGAACCACGGGAACATGACCACGAAACCCACCACCGTCACGACGACGCTGCGCCGGAGACGCGGGCTCACCGAAGAAGCAGCGATCGCGGCTGTCGATCAGGCCTGCCGGCGTCTCCGGCTCCCGACTGTCCGCGCCGTCGTTGACGAGGCCCTGGTGACCGCGAACCGAGAGCAGCTGTCCTACCAAGGGTTCCTGGCAGAGCTACTGCTCGCGGAGTGCGATGATCGCGATCGGCGCTCCTCGATTCGGCGCGTGTCTGCGGCTGGCTTCCCGCGGAGCAAGTGGCTCGGTGACTTCGATTTCGACGCGAACCCGAACATCAACCCGGCCACGATCCACCAACTCGCTACCGGTGACTGGATCCGCAAAGGCGAACCGCTCTGCCTCATCGGCGACTCCGGTACCGGGAAATCGCATCTACTGATCGGTCTGGGAACCGCGGCTGCAGAGAAGGGCTATCGGGTCAAATACACGCTCGCGACGAAACTCGTCAACGAACTCGTCGAAGCCGCCGACGAGAAGCAGCTCGCCCGCACCATCGCTCGCTACGGCCGCGTCGACTTGCTCTGCATCGATGAACTCGGCTACATGGAACTCGACCGCCGCGGAGCCGAGCTCCTGTTCCAGGTCCTCACCGAACGCGAAGAGAAGAACTCCGTCGCGATAGCCTCCAACGAATCGTTCTCCGGATGGACGAGGACCTTCACCGACCCGAGGCTCTGCGCTGCGATCGTCGACCGACTCACGTTCGGTGGCAGCATCATCGAAACCGGCACCGACTCCTATCGCCTCGCCCACACCCGCCGACTCACTGACCAGGTCTGACCGAGGTCCTAGTAGATCGTCCCCATTGCTTCGCGCACCTGGGCCAGTGTTGACTCCGCCGAAGTGTTCGCAGCCTCATTGCCGTGGCGAAGAATCGCCCGCACGAGATCCTCGTCTTTGGCGAAGGCTTGCCGCCTCACGCGCAACGGTTCCAAGAAGTCGTTCACGGCTGTCGCCGTCATGGCTTTCAGGGCGCTGCTGCCGCCATCACCGATCTCGTCGGCTAACTCGGCTGGCTCGACACCGCGGCACAGCGCGGCCGTCGACAACAGCGCCGAAACACCAGGCCTGTCCTCGGGATCGAAACTGATCCGCCGGTCCTGATCGGTCCGAGTCTGACGAATCACCGCAACTGTCTCGTCCGGTGTCATAGATAACGCGATCGCGTTCCCGTAGCTCTTCGACATCTTCCGACCGTCCAAGCCCGGAACCTCCGGCGTCGACGTGATCAACGCATCCGGAACCGGGAAGACATCCCCATAGCGCTCGTTGAACCGTCGAGCGATCACGCGAGTCATCTCCACATGCGGGAGGTTGTCCTTGCCGACGGGCACGAGATTGCCTTTGCAGAACAGAATGTCGGCCGCCTGGTGCACCGGATAGGTCAAGAGCAACCCGCTCAACGCGCGCCCGGACGCCGCGAGTTCCGCTTTGACGGTCGGATTACGATGCAGTTCCGCCTCGGTGACCAAGCTCAGGAACGGCAGCATCAACTGATTCAGCGCCGGCACCGACGAGTGGGTGAAAATGGTCGTCCGTTCCGGGTCGATGCCCGCGGCGAGATAGTCGAGCACAGCGCTATAGACGTTCTCGCGAACGTGAGCCATCGTGTCTCGGTCGGTGATGACCTGATAGTCCGCGAGCACGAGGAACATCTCGACGCCAGCCTGCTGGAGACGCACCCGTTCCCTGATGGTGCCAAAGTAGTGGCCCAGATGCAGCGGCCCAGTCGGCCGCTCACCCGTGAGGACTCGAAAGTGCTCGGGGTGCTCGGCCACGAGGACCGCGACCTCTGCCGAGCGTTGCGCGGTTGCGATGAAGGACTCCATTTGTGTCTCCCGATGATTGGGAGCTACACGGAGTACTCGGGCCGTTCCACGAGCTGCCGTGCAGCCCGTGAACATACTTCAACCGGCTGCTATCGCAGCCACCACCAAGCGGAACGGTTGAAGTTCATGAACGAGATACTACCGGGGCCCGGAACCAAGACCAGAAACCACAGGGTGGGTCCCGTTTAGATTGCCGCCCTGGGCCCAGCTGAGGTTGACATTCTCACCCGTCGCCGGATCGCCGTTACCGTCCCAGTTTCCCCGTCGCGAAGTGCAGTCTGCACACCCGGACGGACGGAGCCGTCGGACGGAGCACGGCATCCGTTGCTTCAGGCAGGCAGAAGCGCCCCCTAGAATGGAAGCGATCGTCGTCTGCCCCACACACCTGGAGGATTCGTGCTTTCGACACACCGCGGTGCGGCATTCCCCTCGCGCACGTCGCGCGTTCTCGCTTCCGTCGCCCTCGGCGCCGCCGTCGTGCTCGGTGCGACGGGCTGCAACATGGTCGCGCCGCAGGCCACGACGATCCAGTACTCCCCCGCCGAGGGCACCAACATCGCCGACTTCGGGCCGGTCACGGTGCGCAACGCGCTGCTGGTGGCCAACGACGACGGCAGCGCCGCGAACCTGCTCGCCGCGCTCGTCAACGACACCGACCAGGACGAGACGATCAAGATCGGCGTGGGCGGCACGACGCAGTCGGTCGACGTGCCCGCGCGCAGCGCCGTCAGCCTGGGCTTCGAGGGCGTCGACCCCCTGCTGTTCGAGGGCGTCGACCACCTTCCCGGCACCTACGCCACGGCGACCTTCCAGGTGGGCGCCGACGGCGCCGAGCAGAGCATCCCTGTGCTCGATGGCACGCTGTCCTACCTCGCCGACTTCGTCCCCGACGAGAGCTAACCGGCGGCCCGCGGCCGCGCGCCGGGTTCGATGCCCTGCCTCGCGGCCGGGCTCAGGCCTCGAAGCGGTACCCGAGCCCGCGCACGGTCAGCAGCATCTCGGGCTGCTTCGGCACGCGCTCGATGCGTGAGCGGATGCGCTTGATGTGCACGTCGAGCGTCTTGGTGTCGCCGAAGTAGTCGCTCCCCCAGACGCGATCGATGAGCTGACCCCGCGTCAGCACGCGGCCGGCGTTGCGCATCAGGAACTCGAGCAGCTCGAACTCCTTCAGCGGCATCGAGATGGGCGCCCCGTCGACAGCCACGGTGTGGCGGTCGATGTCGAGCTCGACGCGACCGCCCACCAGGACGCGGTCCTCGATCTCGGCGTCCGCCGCGTCGGAGCGCCGCAGCACGGCCCGCATGCGCGCGAGCAGCTCGCGCGACGAGTAGGGCTTCGTGACGTAGTCGTCGGCGCCGAGCTCGAGGCCCACGACGATGTCGACCTCGGAGTCCTTCGCCGTGAGCATGATGATCGGCACCTTCGACGTCGTGCGGATGATGCGGCACACCTCGGTGCCGGGCATGCCGGGCAGCATGAGGTCGAGCAGCACGATGTCGGCGCCCTGCGCCGAGAACAGCTCCAGGCCGCTCGGCCCGTCCTCGGCGATCTCGACCTCGAAGCCCTCGCGGCCGAGCAGGTAGGCGAGGGGCTCCGCCAGATCGGGCTCGTCCTCGACGATCAGCACGCGTGTCATGCGTTCTCTCCTTCCACGGGCGCCGACGGGCCCCCGTTCACCGCCTTCACCAGGGCGCGCTTGCGCTTCTTCGCCTTGGCCTTGGTCTTGACCTTCGTCGACGCCTTGCCGGCCGCCGCGGCGATCGCCTCGGGCGGCGGCTCGATCGCCGGGATGCGCACCGTGAACGTCGATCCCTTGCCCGGCCGGGACCACAGCTCGATCTCGCCGCCGTGCCGCTGCACGGCGTGCTTGACGATCGACAGGCCGAGCCCCGTGCCCCCCGTGCGCCGCGACCGGGCCTGGTCGGCGCGGTAGAAGCGCTCGAAGACCCGCTGCTGCTCCGCCTCGGGGATGCCGATGCCGCGATCGGACACGGCGATCTCGACGACGCCGTCCCGCTCGGTGACGCCGATGCCGACCGACGCCCCCGACGGCGAGTAGGCGATCGCGTTGGCGACGAGGTTGCCGATCGCCTCGGTGAGCACCTGGGCGTCGCCGCGCACGTAGGCGCCCCGCACCCCGCCCCGCACGATCTCGATGCCCGCCGACGTGGCGGCCATCGCCTGCGACTCGATCGCCAGCGCGACGACCTCGTCGATGGCCACGTCGCTGAGCGAGGCGAAGTCGTCGGCCGACTGCACGCGCGACAGGCTCATGATGCGGGCGGTCAGCTGGCTCAGCCGCGAGGCCTCGACGATCAGCCGCCCCGCGAAGTCGCGCACCCTCTCGGGGTCGTCGGCGGCCGACTCGATCGCCTCCGCCAGCAGGGTGACGGCGCCGACGGGGGTCTTCAGCTCGTGGCTCGTGTTGGCCACGAAGTCGCGGCGCATCTGCTCGACGCGCTCGCGCTCGGTGATGTCCCGCAGCACGACGAGGGTGAGCCGGGGGGTGATGACGGTCGCCCGCACGGCGACGAGCCGCTCCTCCATGCCCCGGCGCAGGGTGAGGGTCTTGGTCTCGGGATGCGGCGTGCGCCGCGCCTCGCGCACGAGCGAGCGCAGGTCGTCGCCGGTCAGCACCTCGTTCTCGCGCATGCCGAAGATCTCGGCGGGCGGCGACGCGGCCACGACCAGCAGCGACGTGTCCACGACGACGGCGAGGTCGTCCATGCCGTGCAGCACGGCGTGGGTCGCGCTGGGCAGCTCGGTCGACGACGTCTTCTCGTGGAGCTCCCGGGCACGCATGGCCATGACGACGAGCGCGACGACGAGCGCTCCGATGATCACGCCGACGCCGAGGGCGATGAGCGCCGCCTGGGTCGACTCCATGCCCTCCAGCGTACGGCGGCGGCGCGCGCCGCCGCATCCGTGCACGACGTGTGCCGACGGCGTCGGGCAGAGTTCACGCCCGGGGCACCGTTCGTTAACCTTCTCGGGGGATGATCGCCGAGTTGGCGCATCCGCCGGCCCGGAGAGAGGTTTCCCATGCGCGAAGTGTTCCACCAGTCGCTCGAGGACGTGCAGTCGCGCCTTGTCGAGATCAGCGAGCTCGTCACGGTCGCGATCGACAAGGCGACGCGCGCGTTCGCGACGAGCGACGTGGCGCTGGCCGAAGAGGTCATCGAGGCCGACGAGGTCATCGACGCCAAAGCCGTCACCCTCGACGAGCTCGGGATCGAGATCCTTGCTCGTCAGCAGCCCGTCGCCCGCGACCTCCGCATCGTCGTCGCGGCGCTGCGCATCAGCGCCTCGCTGGAGCGCATGGGCGACATCGCCGAGCACATCGCCCAGCTCACCCGCATGCGCTTCCCCGAGCGCGCGATCCCCAAGGGCCTCAAGGGCACGTTCAAGAAGATGGGCGAGCTGGACGTCGAGGTCGCCCGCACCCTGACCGAGCTGCTGCGCCACTCCGACCTCTCGCTGGTCGACGAGCTGCGCAACCTCGAGGACCGTCTCGACCACCACCACGTCTCGGTCTTCGAGAAGGTGCTCAGCGACAGCTGGGAGGGCGAGGCCTCGGCGACGGTCGACGCGACCCTCGCCAGCCGCTACCTCGAGCGCTTCGCCGACCACGCCGTCTCGGTCGCCAAGAAGGTCGCGTACCTCGCGACGGGCGACTGGCAGGCCGACATCGAGAACATCGCCGTCGGCGACGAGGCCTGAGAGCCCGACGACCCGCGGAGAACGGAGGAGGGGGATGCCGGCCGGCATCCCCCTCCTCCGTTCTCCGCGTCGCGGCCTACTGCTTGCCCTGGTTGGCGACCGCGGCGGCGCCCGCGGCGGCGGCCTCGGGGTCGAGGTACTCGCCGGCGCCGAGCGGCGTGAAGTCCTCGCCCAGGCGGTAGACCAGCGGGATGCCCGTGGGGATGTTCAGCTCGGCGATGTCGGCGTCGCTGATGCCGTCGAGGTGCTTGACGAGGCCGCGCAGCGAGTTGCCGTGCGCCGTCACGAGCACGGTCTTGCCGGCCGCGAGGTCGGGCTTGATGTCCGACTCCCAGTACGGGAGCATGCGGTCGATCACGATCTTGAGCGACTCGGTGTGCGGCACGTCGCCGTCGATGCCGGCGTAGCGCGGGTCGCCGACCTGGCTGTACTGGTCGTCGGCCGGCAGCGGGGGCGGCGGCACGTCGAACGAGCGGCGCCACAGCATGAACTGCTCCTGGCCGAACTCCTCGAGGGTCTGCGCCTTGTCCTTGCCCTGGAGGGCGCCGTAGTGGCGCTCGTTGAGGCGCCACGTGCGCTTCACGGGGATCCACAGGCGGTCCGCGGCGTCGAGCGCGATGTTCGCGGTCTGGATCGCCCGGCTGAGCAGCGAGGTGTGCAGCACGTCGGGGAGCAGGCCCGACTCCTTCAGCAGCTCGCCGCCGCGCTGGGCCTCGGCCTTGCCCTGGTCGGTGAGCCTCACGTCCACCCAGCCGGTGAACTGATTCGTCTTGTTCCACTCGCTCTGCCCGTGGCGGAGGAGGATCAGCGTGTATGGCGCGGTCATGCGGCCAGTCTATCGACGCGGGCCCTGGCATCATGGGGGACATGGGGCCGGATTCCGCGACGGGTGCGCCCGTGGGCCGGATCACGCGCGGGACGACCGGGACCAACCGGCTGCGCCGCGTCGACCGGTGGATCGCCCGGCATCCCGTGCTGCGCCGCGCCGCGGACCCCCTCGTCGTCGACCTCGGCTACGGGGCGAGCGGGGTGACCGTGCTCGAGCTCGAGCGGCGGCTGCGCCGGACGCGGCCCGACGTCGAGGTGCAGGGCCTCGAGATCGACCCCGACCGGGTCGCGCGCGCCCGGCAGCAGCTGGCCGTCGTGCGCGCCGGCGGCACGGCGTTCGCGCCCGATGCGCGCGTCTCCTACGCGCGCGGCGGCTTCGAGGTGCCCCTGCCGGGCGGACGCCGGCCCGCGATCGTGCGCGCGTTCAACGTGCTGCGCCAGTACGACGAGGGCGACGTCGCCGACGCGTGGGCGCGCATGTGCGCGCGGCTGCAGCCGGACGGCATCCTCGTGGAGGGGACGTGCGACGAGATCGGCCGCGTCGCGACGTGGATCGAGGTCGGGGCCGATGCCGTGCCCCGCACCCTCACGATCTCCTTGCGGCTGACAGGCCTCGACTCCCCCGCCGTCGCCGCGCAGCGCCTGCCCAAGGCGCTCATCCACCGCAACGTCCCGGGCGAGCCGGTTCATGCCCTCCTCGCCGGGCTCGAGGCGGAGTGGACCCGCGCCGTCTCCACGACCGCGTTCGGCCCCGTGCACCGCTGGCGCACCGCCCTGGAGGCGATGGCGGTCTCCGGCTGGCCGGTCCGCAGCCGGTCGCGCTGGCGACTGGGCGAGCTGACGGTGCCGTGGGCGGCGGTCGCCCCGGCCGCCTGACCGAGGGCTCACCCCCGCGGAAGGGCGGCGCGGGCTTCGGACGGCGGCACGCCCGAGGCCGTCAGCAGGTCGACCGCGAGAGGACGCAGCGCACCGATCAGGTTCGCCTCTCCGAGCGAGGCCCCCGCGATCGCCTCGGGGTGCAGGCGGGTGGCCACGGCACGCAGCGCGCTCTGCGCCGCCGGCTCGTAGGCGATGTCCGTGAGCGACTGTGCGATCAGGTCCGCGCCGCGCACCAGCTCCGCGAGCAGGTCGGCGGGCACGGGCCGCGCCGTCCCGTCGTCGCACAGGTACGCGGCGCGACGGGCGATCACCCGGAGGTTGCGCACGGCGTAGTCCATGTTCGCGAGCACCCGCTGCTGACGGGCCAGCTCGGATCTCTGCCGCCGCAGCAACGGGGAGATCCGAGCGACGGCCGCACCCGAGTCGAGCGACTCCGCCCAGGCGTCGACGGCGGCCTGCGTCGCCCGGGCGCGCTCCAGCCCGCGCTCCGCCCGGTGTCGATCGCCCCGGCGCAGCCCCTGGACGACGGCGCGCGAGGCCGCCTCGAACCGTGCGAACAGGACATGACCGTCGGCGGTCACCGCGCGAACCGGGTTGCGCGGGATCAGCACGGTCGCCAGCAGCGCCGCGGCGGCGCCGACCAGGCCGTCCAGGAGCCGCAGATAGGGCACGCCGCTGGCCGGCAGCGCCAGGACGATGAACGACTGGATGGCCGCGGCGATCGCGAAGCTCGCGTGCGACGACAGGAAGCGCGCGATCAGGATCGTGAGGATGAGAGCCATCGCCAGCTGCCACCAGCCGGCTCCGGCGAGCAGCACGATCGTCTCGGCCACGAAGATGCCCAGCACCATGCCGACGACCGTCTCCAGCACGCGGATCGGCCGTGCGTCGCGCACCAGCCCGAGGCTCGAGATGGTCACGGTCCCGGCCAGCAGCGGCGACTCGTGTCCGAGCACGTAGTGCGCGACGACGAACGCGACGGTCGCTGCGACCGCGATCTGGACGGTCGCGGGAACCGTGCCCCGCACGCGCGCCGCGCGGAGCGCGAGGCTTGCGCGACCGCGATCGATGCGTCCCGGCAGACCGGGACGGATCGGCGCGGTCGCGGGACCCGACACCGTCACCTGCGGCGGGAGAGGCGCGGCAGGCGTGGGACCGCGACCGTGCGGCCGGCGTCCGGCGGCACGATCGTCTCCTGTGCCGCGGCGACCGTCTCGTCGCCGGCGACGACCGTGAGCGGGGCGTCGACCGCGAGCGTGCGCGTCACCAGCGCGAGGGCGATGGGCCCCTCCTCGAAATGCCGTGCGGCCGACGTGATCCGGCCGACGGTCTCGCCCTCCGCCTGTACCTCGGCTCCGGGCTCGGGCAGCAGGACGTCGCTGCCGTCGAGCTGCAGCGACACGAGGCGCCGCGGCGGACGACCGAGGTTGTGCACCTTCGCGACGGTCTCCTGGCCGCGGTAGCAGCCCTTGTCGAGGTGCACGGCGGTGCGCAGCCAGTCGACCTCGTGTGGCAGCGTGCGGCCGTCGACCTCGCCGGCCGCGGGACGCCAGGCCGCGACGCGCAGCGCGTCGGCCGCCAGGGCGCCCGCGAGCTCCCGCTCGCCGCGAGCCGCCGCGGCGGCGAGAGCGTCGAGCTCGTCGCGGCTCACGACCGCCTCGCACCAGTCGCGCTCCGCGCCGGGGTGCGGTTCGGCGTGCGCGTACCCCCAGCCGCCGTCGGCGACGCCGGGCCACGGGTCGTGCCAGACGGCGTCCGCGGTCAGCGCGGCCACGGCGGCGACTGTCCCGGCCACGACGGCGTGGGTCTCCGACCGGTCCTGCGGGTCGACCCGCAGGCGGAAGCGCATGCGCCGCAGCCATGCGAGCAGGTCGTCGCTCCGCGCGCGGTCGACGAGGAGCCACGTGCTCTCGCCGTCGTCGACGACGCCGGCCGCGTGCTCCACGTGACCGTGCGGGTCGAGCACGAGGGTCTCCGTCGAGACGCCCGCGGGCAGGCGCGCGAGCGACTGCGAGCTGATCGAGTCGAGCCACGAGAGGCGGTCCTCGCCCGTCACCGCGAGCACCGCGCGAGCACCCAGCGGTGCGAGCGCGCGACCCGCGCGCAGCGCCCGCTGCTCGCCCAGCGGATTGCCGAGGTGGGCGAGCACCCCGTCGTCGACGACCGCACCGGGCAGCGCGCCGAGGCTGCTCATTCCGACCGTGCCAGTCTCGCGGAGGCGTGCGAGGCGAGCGGCGCGCCGAGCGCCGCGATGTCCCACACCCAGAGCAGGTGGCCCTCGACGAGGCCGTACATGCGCGTGGCCGCGGTGTACGGCTTGGCGCCCGCGCCGCGCACGACGGCGTCGGTCGCCAGGTCGATGCGGGGGCCCTTCGCCTGGCCCAGGTACAGCTCGCTCACGCCGTCGGAGTGCACGAGGGCGACCTCCAGCCCGAAGCCGCCGTCGGCGTTGCGCAGCGTCTCGACGTCGTCGACGGTACGCGCGCTCTCGCGGCGCACGAGCGGCGGCAGAAGGCCCGGGCCCGGGTCCTCCTCGCCCGCGGGGCGCACGACGCGCCAGTACCCCGTCTCGGCGACCAGCGGCGTGCGCTCGTCGCCGAGCATCCAGGCCTCCGCGGAGTAGTTGAGGTAGTCGCCGCCGTCGTGGCTGAAGCTCACGCGATGCGCGAACTCGCCGGAGTAGCGGGTGCCGTTCGCCTCGTAGTCGATGACGCCGGAGCCCTCCCAGACGCCGAGCAGCCACGCCAGGGGCGCGAGATCCGCCGGGAGGTCGGTCGGCAGCTCGAGCACGTCGGTCAGCGCTGGCCGCGATACAGGTTCTTGATCACGACGCCGGAGACGAACGCGATCGCGAGCCCCGCGAGGCCGAGCAACCCGATGAAGAAAAGCTCAAGGGCAAGGAGGTCCATGCCTCTACTCTAGCGCGCCGGCTCAGACCCCGACCATCGACGACAGGCCGAACCCGAGGCCGATCAGCCCCATCGCCAGGAGCGCGCCGAGCACGCTCGCCGCCACGCGCTGGATGAAGCCCTCGGCCCGGCCGCCCATGAGCTGCACGACGAAGGCGATCACGACGCAGCCGGCGAACCCGAGCGAGAGCCAGACGGCGCGCAGCTCGACCGGCGCGAGCACGCCGAGCGCCAGCGCGGCGACGACCGCGACCACCCACACGCCGACGATGCCGCGGATGCTGCGGGGCGACGCGAACTCCGATACCGTCATTCCCCTATTGTTGCGCACGCGCGCTCTCGGTCTTTACTAGGATTGGGGGCCTAGGAGCGCCAGATCGTGGCGGAAAGGAGCTGCGTGGCCGAGCTGCTCGTACTCAGTTCCGCAGCGGACGGCCTCGCGCTGCCCGCGCTGGAGCTTCTCAGCCATCGCACCCGTGTCCTGCCCGCCGAGGCGGCGCAGCTGATCCACGCGCCGCGAGCGGACGCCGTCGTCGTCGACGCGCGCACCGATCTCGCCGACGCGAAGTCGCTGTGCAAGGTACTGCAGGCGACCGGCCTGGAGATCCCCGTCGTCGTCGTCGTGACCGAGGGCGGGCTGACGGCGGTGTCGGCCGACTGGGGCATCGACGACGTCGTGCTCGCCGACGCCGGCCCCGCCGAGGTCGACGCGCGCATCCGCCTCGCGCTCGGCCGCGCCTCGTCGCAGCAGGCCTCCACACGCGTGCAGACGTCGGGCATCACGATCGACGAGTCGTCGTACTCCGCGAAGATCCACGGGCGCCCCCTCGACCTGACGTACAAGGAGTTCCAGCTCCTGCACTTCTTCGCGACGCACCCCTCGCGCGTGTTCACGCGCGAGCAGCTGCTCAGCGAGGTGTGGGGCTACGACTACTTCGGCGGCACCCGCACGGTCGACGTGCACGTGCGGCGCCTGCGCGCCAAGCTCGGCGAGGCCGAGCAGCTCATCGGCACCGTGCGCAACGTCGGCTACCGCTTCAACGTCGACGACGAGGACGCCGCGTCCTGACCCCGAGGTGACGCGCGACAGTGCCCTCAGGAGAACGTTCGGAGAAGAAACGGTTGCCGCATCGCGATCGCCCGCACCGTCCTGACATGATGAACTCATGATCGACAGCGAGGCACTGGATGCCGGTCTCGAAGACGCAGACGACGACGACTTTGACGAGGCGACGAGCGAGCCGGACGCTCAGCTCCCCGACCAGCGGTACACGGACCGCGAGCTGAGCTGGCTCGCGTTCAACCAGCGCGTGCTCGAGCTGGCCGAGGACCCGAACCTGCCGACGCTGGAGCGCGCGAACTTCCTCGCGATCTTCGCGAGCAACCTCGACGAGTTCTTCATGGTGCGCGTCGCCGGCCTCAAGCGCCGCATCATCACCGGCCTCGCCGTGCCGACCAACATCGGCCGCGCGCCGCAGGACGTGCTCGCCGACATCTCGGCGAGCGCGCACACGCTGCAGCTGCGCCACGCGGCGGCGTGGGAGGAGCTCGTGCGCCCGGCGCTGGCCTCGGCCGGCATCCAGGTCGTGATCTGGGAGGACCTGAACGAGCAGGAGCGCACCGCGCTCTACGACTACTTCCAGGCGCAGGTGTTCCCCGTGCTCATGCCGCTCGCGGTCGACCCGGCGCACCCGTTCCCCTACATCTCGGGGCTCTCGCTCAACCTCGCGATCCGCATCCGCAACGCCAAGACCGGACGCCAGGAGTTCGCCCGCCTCAAGGTGCCGCCGATGCTGCCGCGCTTCGTGCCGGTGCCCGGCGGCGAGGACGGCGTGAGCCGCTACCTGCCGCTGGAGTACCTGATCTCCGAGCACCTCGGCGACCTGTTCCCGGGCATGGAGATCCTCGAGCACCACACGTTCCGCCTCACGCGCAACGAGGACGTCGTGATCGAGGAGGACGAGACCGAGAACCTCATCCAGGCGCTGGAGGCGGAGCTGCTGCGCCGCCGCTTCGGCCCGCCCATCCGGCTCGAGGTCACGGAGCGGATGGACCAGGTCACCCTCGACCTGCTCATCAGCGAGCTCGACATCACCGAGCAGGAGGTCTACCGCCTTCCCGGCATCCTCGACCTGCGCGGCCTGTTCGACCTGTCGCGCATCGACCGGCCGGAGCTGCGCTTCCCGCCGCACGTGCCCAAGACGGCTCCCGCCTTCCAGCCGGCGGAGCAGAACGGCAAAGCCGACTTCTTCTCGGCCATCCGCAAGGGCGACGTGCTCGTGCACCACCCGTACGAGTCGTTCACGACGAGCGTCGTGGCCTTCCTCGAGCAGGCGGCGCGCGACCCGCACGTGCTGGCCATCAAGCAGACGCTGTACCGCACGTCGGGCGACAGCCCCATCGTGCAGGCGCTCATCGACGCCGCCGAGCGCGGCAAGCAGGTGCTCGCGCTCGTCGAGGTCAAGGCCCGCTTCGACGAGGCCGCCAACATCGTGTGGGCGCGCAAGCTCGAGAAGGCGGGCGTGCACGTCGTCTACGGCCTCGTCGGCCTCAAGACGCACTGCAAGCTGCTGCACATCATCCGCGAGGAAGACGGCGCCCTGCGCAGCTACAGCCACATCGGCACGGGCAACTACAACCCCAAGACGAGCCGCATCTACGAGGACTTCGGCCTCTTCACGTGCGACGCGCAGGTGGGCCGCGACCTCACCCGCCTCTTCAACGAGCTGAGCGGCTACGCGATCGAGAAGAAGTTCAAGCGCCTCCTCGTCGCGCCGCTGCACCTGCGCAAGGGCCTGCTGCGGCACATCGAGACCGAGCGGGCCAACGCGCTGGAGGGCAGGCCCGCCCACGTGCGCATCAAGGTCAACTCGATGGTCGACGAGCAGATCATCGACGCGCTCTACCGGGCGAGCCAGGCCGGCGTGCGCGTCGACGTGTGGGTGCGCGGCATCTGCTCGCTGCGCACCGACCTGCCGGGCGTCAGCGACAACATCACGGTGCGCTCGATCCTGGGCCGCTACCTGGAGCACTCCCGCATCTTCGCGTTCGCGAACGACGGCGACCCGCAGGTGTACATCGGCAGCGCCGACATGATGCACCGCAACCTCGACCGGCGCGTCGAGGCGCTCGTGCGCGTCACGGCGCCCGAGCACGTCAAGGAGCTCCTCGAGCTGTTCGACACGGCGGTGAGCGACGCGACCAGCTCGTGGCATCTCGGCGCCGAGGGGGCATGGACCCGACGTCACCTCGATGCCGACGGTCAGCCGCTGACCGACCTGCAGGAGCTGACCATGAGCCAGGTGCAGCGTCGGCGCCGCTCACGCGCGGTGCGATGACGGAGACCGCGGTCTACGCGGCCGGCGGCGTCGTGTGGCGGATGGTCGAGGACAAGCTCAAGATCCTCGTCATCCACCGCACGGCGTACGTCGACGTGACCCTGCCCAAGGGCAAGGTCGACCCCGGCGAGACGCTGGCCGAGACGGCCGCCCGCGAGATCCTGGAGGAGACCGGCATCCGCGTCGCCCTCGGCATCCCCGTGGGCGTCTCGCGCTACCGCATGCCGAAGGGCCGCGAGAAGATCGTGCACTACTGGGCGGCCGAGGCGACGCCCGACGCGATCCGGCAGTCGCAGTTCGTGCCGAACCGCGAGATCGCGGCGATCGAGTGGCTGAGCCCCAAGAAGGCGCTGAAGCGGCTCAGCTACCCCGTCGACGTGGAGATCCTGGAGAACTTCCTGCGGTTCGTGGACGACGGCGTGCTCAGCACCTTCCCCGTCATCGTGCTGCGGCACGGCAAGGCGACCCCGCGGTCGGGATGGACGAAGCCCGACGCGTCGCGCCCCCTCACGACGCGCGGCGTCGCGCAGGCGCACGCCGCCGTCGGCCCCCTGTCGGCCTTCGGCGTGCAGCGCATCGTGACGAGCGACGCGCTGCGGTGCGTGCAGACCGTGCGACCGCTCGCCAAGGCGCTGCGCCTGCCCATCTCGCGCACGACGCTGATCAGCCAGGACCTCTGGGAGGCCGGGCGCGCCAACCCGCGGCTCGTCATCGGCAAGCGCGTGCGCGCGCGGGTCCCCGCCGTCGTGTGCGGCCACGGGCCCGTGCTGCCCGACATGCTCTCCGAGCTCGCCCTCGCCACCGGCACGCTGCACGGCTCGTATCTCACGAGCGCCGCGGCCCTGCCGGTCGCCGGGTTCTCGGTCGTGCACCTCTCGGCGTCGAACCCGGGCTCCGGCATCGTCGCGATCGAGACCCACGAATCGCGTCTGTAGACGCGAGGACGCCGGCGCGACGACGCCGGCCCGCGCGACCGCGGAACGGCTGTTCACCTGGCGTTCATCCGCAGTGCCCACTCTGGTAAGGGTCCGCGTCTACTGTCGCGAGCAAGCGCCCGGCAGCAGGGCGCGTCCCTGATACCAGAAGGAACACTCGTGAAGCTCAACCGCATCGCTTCCCTGGGCGCCGTCGTCGCCGTGTCGGCCCTCGCGCTCACCGCTTGCGCCTCGAACGAGACCCCCGCCGGAGGCGACGACACCTCCAGCGCCACCAGCACGAGCGACGCCCCCACGACCGACGCGCTCTCGGGCCGCATCGTCGGCTCGGGCGCCTCGTCGCAGCAGGTCGCCATCCAGTCCTGGTCGCAGGCCTTCCTCGCCGCCAACCCCGACGCGCAGGTCGAGTACGACCCGGCCGGCTCGGGCACGGGCCGCGAGTCGTTCCAGCAGGGCGCCGTCCAGTTCGCCGGCTCCGACCGCGCGTTCAAGATCGACGAGATCGCCGAGGGCACCTTCAGCGCCTGCTCCGACGGCTCGGGCCTCGTGGAGATCCCCGCCTACATCTCGCCCATCGCGATCATCTTCAACCTCCCCGGCATCGACGCGCTCGACCTCGACGCGGCGACCATCGCCGGCATCTTCGCGGGCACGATCACGACGTGGAACGACCCGGCCATCGCCGCGACCAACGCGGGCGTCGACCTGCCCGCCACGGCCATCAACCCCGTGCACCGCTCCGACAAGTCGGGCACCACGGGCAACTTCACCGACTACCTCGCCGCCACCGCCGCCGACGTGTGGACCTGGGGCAGCGTCGAGGAGTGGCCCGCGGGCGTCGTCGGCGAGGCCGCCGAGAAGACCTCGGGCGTCGCCAACGCCGTCAAGGCGGGCGAGGGCTCGATCGGCTACATCGACGCCTCGCAGGCCGAGCCCTTCTCGTCGGTGAACGTCAAGGTCGGCGACGCGTTCGTCGGCCACTCGGCCGAGGGCGCCGCCGCGACGCTCGACGCCTCGGCGATCGAGGACGGCCGCTCGTCGGGCGACCTCGCCTTCGAGATCGACCGCACGACGACCGCCGCCGGCGCCTACCCCGTGCTGCTGGTGAGCTACCTCATCGCCTGCGAGCAGTACGACGACGAGAACACCGCGGCCCTCGTGCGCGGCTTCTTCTCGACCGTCGTGAGCCCCGAGGGCCAGGACGCCGCAGCTGCCAACGCCGGCAGCGCCCCCATCTCGGACGAGCTGCGCACGAAGTCGCTCGCCGCGATCGAGCTCATCAAGTAAAGACGGACCCGCGGCCTCCCGGCGCCTCACCGCGCCGGGAGGCCGCTCCCCCGCTCACCCCCCTCCAGCGAGAAGAAACGGCACTGATGACCGCCACAACCGCCGAGGCCCCGTCGCAGATCACGGCGAAGAAGCGCCCGGGAGACATCTGGTTCTCCGGCACCGCCCTCTTTGCGGGATCCATGATCGTCGTCACTCTGGCGGCCGTCGCGATCTTCCTCATCGTCCAGTCGATCCCCGCCTTCGGGCTCACGAGCGAAGACGCGTCGCTCCTCAAGACCAACTTCTGGGAATACGTGCTGCCGCTGCTGTTCGGCACGATCTGGGCGGCCTTCCTCGCCCTCCTCGTCGCCGTGCCGCTGTCGCTCGGCATCGCGCTGTTCATCACGCACTACGCGCCCCGTCGGCTCGCCCAGGGCCTCGGCTACATCGTCGACCTGCTCGCCGCCGTGCCGTCGGTCGTCTTCGGCCTGTGGGGCATCCTCGTCTTCGCGCCGGCCGTCGTGCCCACCTACCAGTGGCTCAACGAGAACCTCGGCTGGTTCCCGCTCTTCTCCGGCCAGGTGCTCGCGAGCGGTCGCACGATCCTCACCGCCGCTCTCGTGCTCGCGGTCATGGTCGTGCCGATCATCACCGCGATCTGCCGCGAGATCTTCCTGCAGACCCCGCGCCTGCACGAAGAGGCGGCCCTCGCCCTGGGCGCCACGCGCTGGGAGATGATCCGCATGGCCGTGCTGCCGTTCGGCCGCTCCGGCATCGTCTCGGCCTCGATGCTCGGCCTGGGCCGCGCGCTCGGCGAGACGATGGCGGTCGCGATGGTGCTGTCGGCGACGAACGTCGTCACCTTCCAGCTGCTCACGTCGCAGAACCCCACGACGATCGCCGCGAACATCGCCCTCACCTTCCCCGAGGCCTACCAGTTGAACATCAACGTGCTGATCGCGACCGGCCTCATCCTCTTCGTCGTGACCTTCGCCGTCAACGCGATCGCGCGCTGGATCGTCAGCCGCCGCAAGGAATTCTCGGGAGCGAACTGACATGACCACCACCGTTCCCGCACCCGCGGCCCCCACCCGCACGAAGGCGGGTCTCACCAGCGGCAAGCTGCCGAACTGGGCCCCCTGGGCGCTCCTGGCCGCCTCTTTCGCCGTGTCGGCCGCCGTGCTCGGCGTCGTCGCGGGCGCGAGCGGCGACGAGTTCTCGCTCGGCGGATGGCTCGCCCTCGGCGCCGTCGTCTACCTCGTGCTCATCTACGCGATCTCCCGCATCGTCGAGGGCGGCCGCCGCGCGGTCGACCGCTTCATCACGGGCGTCGTGACCCTCGCCTTCGGCATCGCGATGATCCCGCTGATCTCCGTGTCGATCACGGTGATCGCCAACGGCTTCGCCCGCTTCGACGCCGAGTTCTTCTCGACGTCGATGCGCGGCGCCCTCGGCGAGGGCGGCGGCGGCCTGCACGCGATCATGGGCACGCTCCTGATCACGCTCGCGGCCGCGGTCATCTCGATCCCGATCGGCCTCATGACGGCCGTCTACCTGGTCGAGTACGGCGCGAACAACCGGCTCGCGCGGTCGATCACCTTCCTCGTCGACGTCATGACCGGCATCCCCTCGATCGTCGCGGGTCTGTTCGCCTACGCCGTGTTCGCGCTCATCTTCGGACCCGGCGTGCGCATGGGCGTCGTCGGCGCGATCGCCCTGTCGGTGCTCATGATCCCGGTCGTGGTGCGCTCGACGGAGGAGATGCTGCGGCTCGTGCCCAACGAGCTGCGCGAGGCCTCGTACGCGCTCGGCGTGCCGAAGTGGCTCACGATCGTCAAGGTCGTGCTGCCCACCTCGATCGCCGGCATCACGACGGGCGTCATGCTCGCCGTCGCCCGCGTCATCGGCGAGACCGCCCCGCTGCTCATCACGGCCGGGTTCACCGACTCGATGAACTACAACCTGTTCGACGGCCGCATGCAGACGCTGCCCGTCTACATCTACTCGCAGTACGCCTACCAGGGCATCCCCGCGGAGGCCTATGTCGACCGCGCCTGGGCGGGCGCCCTCACCCTCATCCTCATCGTCATGGTGCTGAACCTCGTCGCGCGCATCGTCGCGAAGGTGTTCGCCCCGAAGACCGGCCGCTGAGCCCCACTGAAGGAACACACGTGTCCAAGAGCATCGAAGTCCACGACCTGAACGTCTACTACGGCGACTTCCTCGCCGTCGAGGGGGTCTCCCTCGACATCGCGCCGCGCAGCGTCACCGCGTTCATCGGCCCGTCGGGCTGCGGAAAGTCCACCTTCCTGCGCACCCTCAACCGCATGCACGAGGTCATCCCTGGCGCACGCGTCGAGGGCGAGGTCCTTCTCGACGGCGACAACCTGTACGGCTCGGGCGTCGACCCCGTGATCGTGCGCCGCCAGGTGGGCATGGTCTTCCAGCGCCCGAACCCCTTCCCCACGATGTCGATCCGCGAGAACGTGCTGGCGGGCGTGAAGCTCAACAACAGCCGCATCTCCAAGAGCGACGCCGACGCGCTCGTCGAGCGCTCGCTGCAGGGCGCCAACCTGTGGAACGAGGTCAAGGACCGTCTCGACAAGCCCGGCTCGGGCCTGTCGGGCGGCCAGCAGCAGCGTCTGTGCATCGCCCGCGCGATCGCGGTCGCGCCCGACGTGCTGCTGATGGACGAGCCGTGCTCGGCCCTCGACCCGATCTCCACGTTCGCGATCGAGGAGCTCATCCAGGAGCTCAAGAGCGAGTACACCATCGTGATCGTGACGCACAACATGCAGCAGGCGTCGCGCGTGAGCGACAAGACGGCGTTCTTCAACATCGCCGGCACGGGCAAGCCCGGCAAGCTCATCGAGTACGACAACACGACGACGATCTTCACCTCGCCGTCGGTGCAGGCGACCGAGGACTACGTCTCGGGCCGCTTCGGATAGGCCCGACGCGACCGCGCACGAGAGAGGCCCCCCATCGGAGGGGGCCTCTCTCGTGCGCGGTCTGCGCGGCGGTGCGAAGGTCAGCCGCCAAGCTGGTCGGTGACCTGGTCGGCCGGCGGCGCCTCGACCGAGACGGGGGCGCCCCAGTCGCTGAACTCCATCGTGGTCGCCGTCGGGCCCATGTTCATCACGAGGCGGCGCGGCAGGTCGTCGGGGCCGACGTACATCTCGTACTCGATGCGGTCGCCCATCTGGTCGATCGCCTCCTGCGGGATCTCCTGGGGCACCTCGGCGAGCATCTTCTGCGTGTCGAGCACGAGCGTGTAGCGCGTCGTCGTCACGCCGTCGATCGTCTCCGCGTTCTCGTCCGCGCGGAAGTCGAGCAGCGCGGCCTTCAGCGACTCCAGCTGCGCGGCGGGGTTCGCCTGCTCGACCGACGACGCCATCTGCTGCGCGATGGGGTCGTCGCCGTCGAGGGAGGCCATGTAGAACTTGCCGTCGGTGATCGGTCCCATGTTCATGTAGATGACGCCGTCGACGATGCGCATCTCCATGCCCTCGGGCAGCGTCATGGCCATGCGCATCTTCGACGGATCGCTGTCCATCGTGAGAGCGCCCGAGGTCTCGATCGTCTGGCCCGCGGTCTCGATCGTCTGCGTGAAGCTCGCCGAGCCCGCCTTCAGCTGCGCGTCGCCGATGCGCTGCGCGAAGTCGTCGATCGACATGGTGCCGGCCGGCGACGTGCTCTCGGCGGGAGCGCTCTCGGCGGGCGACGGCGCGGCCGACTGCGTCTGCGATTGCGGGGCGGTGTCGGGGCCGCTCTCCCCCGCCGAGCAGCCCGCGAGCCCGGCGCCCGCCAGCAGCGCGACGGCCGCCGTCGCGACGGCTCGTCTCGTCAGTGATCTCATCGTCATCGGTGTGCTCATGCTGTGAGCCTATGCACCGATCTTGGCCGTCTCCTGAGGACCGGCCCGGGGCGCGGTCTGCCGAGGAGCGCGGGCGTCGTCAGTCGCGCGGGCCGAGCAGATAGGCGTTGACGGATGCCGTGAGCTCCGCGTCGACGGCGAGCGGCACGCCGTCGACGGCGGTGACCGGGGCGGCGAGCCGCACGCTGGAGACGAGCCACGCCGCATCCGCGCCGCGCAGCTCGTCGATCGTCACGGGCGCGTAGGCGGTGGCGTGCCCGCGGGAGGCCAGGAACTCGAACAGGCTCAGCTGGGTGGTGCCGTGCAGGATGCCCGTGCCGGGCTCGGGCGTGACGAAGAGATCGCCGCGGCGCACGATGACCGTCGCGGTCGGCGCCTCGAGCACGAAGCCGTCGGAGCTGACGAACACGGCGTCGTCGGCGCCGCGGCGCTTCGCCTCGCGGATCGCCGCCATGTTCACGGCGTAGGAGAGCGTCTTCGCGCCGAGCAGCAGCCAGGGCGCCCGCGCGGGCACGTCGAGGGCGTAGCCGCGATCGAGCGTCACGACGCTGACGCCGTCGCGGCGCGCGGCCGTGAAGTCGGCCGCCGTCGCCGCGGTGACCCATGCCGTCGGCGCGGGGCCGTGCTCGACGCCGCGGCTGAGGATGAGCTTGATGACCGACTCGCCCGGGCCGCAGGCGGCCGCGGCGCGGACGACGGCCTGCCGCCACTGCTCCCGGTGCGGCACGGGCAGGTCGCACAGCGCGGCCGAGTGCGCGAGGCGCTCGAGGTGCGCGCCGACCTCCTGCGCGTGGCCGTCGACGACCCCGATCGACTCGAAGATGCCGTCGCCGCGCTGCGTGCTCAGCTCGCCGACGGTGAGCGCGGGGGCGGACGGGTCGATCTCGGCGAAGGTCCCGGAGAAGTCGGTGCGGGTGTCGTCGGACGCCGCGGGGTCGATCATGAGAGCGAAGCGCCAAGCCATGTCACGAGCCTACGGGGAATACCACCCCGGACACGTCGGTTATCATTGATCGGCCGGGCCGCAGTAACCCCGGGCTCCATCTTCTGCCGCCGCGAGCGGCCACTCGCCGAGAGGCGTTCTGCGGCCCGGCCCTCACCTTCTCGCCGGCATCCGGCGGCATCGCCCGCGGTGTCCCGCGACCCGGCGCCTGTGGCATCCTGCGATCGGCATCCTGCGGCCCGCGCCGCCGTCTCGGCTCGCCTATCCCAGCTCGCCGCGCCGCCACAGACCGGCGCACACGGTCAGATCGTCGGCGTATCGCGACAGGCGCAGCGCCCGGCGGGTCAGCGCCGTGCCGCGTTCGGGCTCGGTCGCGTCGTAGTCGTCGGCGAGGTCGATGGCGCCCGCCGACTCCACGCGGCAGAACGAGGCGGCACGCTCCAGCGCGATCGCGAAGTCGCCGACGAAGACGCCGTGCAGGATCTGCTCGGCGAGCACGACGAGCTCGTCGGGGCCCGCCGGCGCGGACGCGCCCGCGATCGCCTCGTCGGCCGACTCGAGCGCCGCGCGCCCGCGCTCGTACAGCAGGGACGACGTGCGGGCGTCCTCGTGGATCATGAGCTGCAGCAGGTAGATACGCCAGAGCACCCCCGGCAGCGAGCGCGCGGGCGAGTGCGCCCAGAGCTCCGCGATCGTGTCGATGCCGTGCGTCGTGGCGTAGCCGATGAGGCGCTGCACGACGGCATCCGTGGGCTGGGCGCGCACGCGCGTGAGCAGTGCGGTGGCGGTCATCGTCGCGACCCGGGACCGCTCGGCGGGGTCGGCCGAGGAGAAGCGGCGGTCGAGGTGATCGCCCGCGCGCCGCACCGGCTTGTGGAACTCGCGAGGCGCTTCGCTCATCGCTCCAGGTTACGGGGCGTCCGGCACGTCGAAGGTCAGCAGCGGATCCTGCTCGGGCTCGCCGACCGACGAGCCGCCCTCCGGGTCGATCGAGACCATGACCGCCTGCCCGGGCTCCCACAGCTCGGGCAGCACGATCGACGCGCGGCCCTGCGGGGCCGTGAAGCCGAGCACGCGCGTGTACTCCTCCTCGCCCGAGATGTACCAGAGCGCGAACTCGTCGTAGCGGCCGGGCTCGGGAAGGCCCGTCGCCACGAGGACGCCCGTGCCGAGCTCCTCCGACCAGTACAGCGTCGCCTCGACGCCGACGGGGGCGTCGGCCGCGACCGCGGCGCCGTCCTCGGCGAGCTCGATCTGCGCCAGGGCGCGCTCGTCGGGCGTGCCGGCGAGCCGGTTCGAGATCGCTCCGGCGACCCACCCCAGCGCGACGAGCACGATGCTGACGCCGATCAGCACGCTGATGCCGCGGATCCATGCGACGCGCTGCACCGTCTGGATCGCCTCGGTCGTCGTGGGCGGCTCCACGACGTCCTCGTCCGCGTCGATGTGCGCCGCTGCCGGATCGTCGGCCATCGCCTCTCCCCCTTCGGAAGTCTCCCCCGTCAAGCTTGCCGTACATTCGGCGCGATCACGACCGCGGGCGAAGTAGGCTTGACCGCTGAGGGCCTCTAGCTCAGTCGGTAGAGCATCGGACTTTTAATCCGCGGGTCGTGGGTTCGAGCCCCACGGGGCCCACCATTGATCCCGGGGTAAACCGCTGGCATGGAAAATGCTGTCCAGGGTTGGCGCCTGGTTCTCCGGTTCAGCAATAGGAGGCTCGCCCGTTGGGGCGGGCTTCTTTGCTTTGTTCGAGATGGCGCGCTGGCTGGCGTTGTACGTGCCGTGGCGGCGTGAGGCGAGCTTGGTCTGCACTTTGAAACCAGGTGACGTTGTCTATGAGGGGCTCGTGGTTGCCGGGTGATCGCCGCCGCGCCAGGTGACGAGGCCGCGGTAGTAGGTGTTGCTGGCCGTCTTGCCGATGGTCTTCGCCGCGACCGGCTTGGCCGGGCGGCGTGGTGTCGGTCGGGTGGTCAGGCCGCGGGCGGAGAGGTGCTCGGCCAGGCTCTCGGTCGTCCACTCCCCGGCGGCGTAAAGCGTGAACGCGGCACACACGAGGTCGACGCGGTCGGGGTCGGTTTCGACATAGCGGATCTCGCTGCTGTCGAACGTCGAAGACGCCGCTCAGCAGGTGGTCGCTGTACTTCGACGACACGTGATGCCCTTTCGTCTGTGATGAGTGCCATCGATGTCCCCGGGCGGAGAAGCATCAACACGGCATTGAGGCTGGCGATCACGGCGGGACGCGTTGGTCCTGTCCGGACGATCGCCACCCTCGATATAGTACAAATGTTCGATTATATCCATAGGGGCATAGGATGAGCAGAGGTCAGGGCGTCGCAGACTGGGGCGCCCATAGCGCCGGTGATCGCAAGGCATTGGGGGGCGCGATGCATCTCACGCTCGAAGATCCCATGCGCCGAGCATGGAAGTCGAAGGAGCCTGTCCCGATGGAGGCGGTGCTCACGGTTCCCGCGCTTCGTTCGCTCTTCTCGACGACCCTGAAAGGCGACTTTGACGAGGATCGGGTGACCCGCATCCTCGTGGGCTTCAAGACCCGTCTGGGCGATCTGCTCGAGGAGACCGCCGCCTTGCGCGGTAGCAAGAGTCGGTTCAAGGACGCGGAATGCGCGCTGGTCGTGGGCAGCCTCCTGCCGGACGGGCCTGCGCACAAGGACGGTGACGGGGTTGGTCGTCCGTTGCTGGGACTGCGTCAGCAACGGGCATCGTCTGTGCCGGGCTATATCCCAGGTGGCGATTCTCGCCGAGTGGGCCACGCCTCGGAGTTCTTCGGTCGTGTGTTCAGCGGCGAATTGCGTGCGTACCTTACGAGTGGCGCGACCGCGACCACTTCCCTCTGGGATCGCCTCGGCGAACAACGCGTCAAGCACGACCGTACATCCAAGGCGTTCCCGAAATTGGTCGAGTTCACGCAGGAGGATCCCGTGCTCGTCAGCCTCGTCGGCGGCGGGATCGTGGCCGCGCATCCCGAGTCGTTTGCGGTCACTCAGGAGCAGTTGGAGCATGAGCACCAGCAGGTGCCCTATGCGGGCAAGGATCAAGACCGCTGCCGTGCGACCGCCGTTGCCTGGATGCTGAGTCCTGCGTCGCCCTACCAGCAGCGTCTGTTCACGTCGCTCCGTGCCGTGCACCCGCTGCACTTCGACCTCGACTACATCGCCACGTCATTCGTCGTCTCCGGGACGCTCGCGGATGTCGCCGCGCTGGTGCCGTTCGGGCTGCTTGAAGAAGACGAACACGAGCAATATCGTGTTCCCGTCGAGCTGAGTCCGATCGCACGCGGGCTCAGCGAGAAGCTGCTGAGCATGGATGCGGTCGCTGGGGTCGCGGACTTCGTGATCGCCAGCTTCGCCGAGCAGATGACACTGCATGCACGGTCGCTGCTCCGTCACCGCCTCAATTCGCGGGCGCGGCTTGTCGAGTTGGGCTGTCCACAAGACGATGCCTCGCTCGTGCCCTACGAGGAAGCGACGCGATGGATGAGTGACGAACTCCCCATCATCGATGCCGTGGTTGGGCGGCGCGACTCGGATAGGGCGCTCGACATTCACGATCAGTACCTGTCCGGGATTCTGGTACTCACATGGCAGCGTCGCCGGGCGCCGCTGGCCGTCGAGATCGAGGATGCGAGTGAACTCCTCCGCGCGATCGACCGCGCCGAGTCAGCGAACGACTACATGGCAACGGACACGCTACGGGTGACCGCTGAGCTCCTGAGGGTCAGCAATGAGCCGAGCTAAGCCGCCTGTCGAAGCCGCGGAGCCACTGCTCAGGTCTCGCCGCTCCGTTACCTCGGACGACCGCGAGCGTACGTGGCTCCTTGCGCTGCAGGCCGGGATTTTCATCGCCTGCCTGGTTGGGATGATCATCGCCTTCCCGAACGCACAGAGCCCACTGACACACACGCACTGGACGATCTACTTCCAGGGAGGCGGCACACCCGAAGGCGTCGACCGAGGCTACACGGAGATCGCGATAGCCAAAGGCGATGCGCCTGACGAATGGCAGATCGACATATCGCTCAACGCCAGCGGTATTGAGACTGAGCCGGCAGTAGAGTCTCTGGGGGTCGCGATCTATGGTCTGGTGAGTGCGGCGTCGCAGGACGGCGTTGAATGCGCCGACGAACTGACGGACGATGCCGGGGTTGGCGGCACATGCGAGCTCCGCTCGGACGAGAACTACTCCGTCGCGCGCTTCAAGCTCGATTGGCAGCCGGACTGCAACGAGCTCGCGACCTCCAACTGCTTCGGGTACGTCACGAGCCTGACGCTCACGTCCGCCCTGCCGTTGTTTGTGTCAGCGAACGAGTCCCAGGTGATGGCGCTCGTTCCGCGCTGGCCTGGCAACGGGAACATCGTGCTGCCGGTTCCGGCTGAGGCTGAGTACCAGAGCGGGCCGTATCCGTACGGACGCTGGGAGACCGGCGCGAGCTTTTCCCTGAGCGATGCCGCAACCTCTGGTCTGTTCGTTGGCAGGATCCCGCAATCCCAGACCAACCGGGACATGCGCTTGCTGGTTGCTGGTGCGCTTGCCGGTCTTGGCGGCGGTGCGCTCATCGCCGCTATCGACTCTGCCCTGGGACTCGTGTCGGCGGCGCTCGAACTCTGGACGCTTTCGGCGCTCGAAAAGTGAACGGTTGCGGGCAGTCTAGCTAGGTGTTTCGTCGGTGGTGGTGCGGATGCTGGGGAGGCTGTCGATGCCGCGGCCGCGGAGTCGGTAGCTGGCGCCTTTGAGGGTGAGGACGTCGGCGTGGTGAACGATGCGGTCGATCATCGCGGCGGCAACGGCCTGGTCGCCGAAGACCCCTCCCCAGCTGGAGAACGGCAGGTTCGAGGTCAGGATCAGTGACGCGTGCTCGTAGCGGCTGGAGACGAGTTGGAAGAACAGGTTCGCTGCGTCTTGTTCGAACGGGAGGTAGCCGACTTCGTCGACGATGATCAGCCCGTAACGCCGCAGCCGGGCGAGCTCTTTCGGGAGGTTGCCTTGCCGGTGGGCGTCGGTGAGGCGGGTGACCCAGTCGGTCGCGGTCGCGAACAGCACTCGGTGCCCGTGGCGGGCGGCGACGATTCCGAGCGCGGTCGCGAGGTGGGTCTTCCCGGTTCCGGGAGGGCCGAGCAGGACCACGTTCTGCGCTTCGAGGAGGAACCCTCCCGAAGCGAGCGCCGCGATCTGCTGCCGAGTGGCTGGTTGCGCGTCCCAGTCGAAGTCCTCGAGCGTCTTCCGGCTCGGGAACCCGGCCGCTTTGATCCGCAGCTCCGCGCCGGAAGCGTTGCGAGCGCTCACTTCGCGTTCGAGGACGGCGGCGAGGTAGTCCTCGAACGACCACCCGGCGTCGCGTGCTTGGTCCGCCATCCGGGCTGCGGCCTCCGTGATCCGGGGTGCCTTGAGTGCGCCGGCGAGGTAGGTGATCTGCTTCACCGACTCGCTGGTCTTCGAGGTAGCCATCAGGCGACTCCTTCGATCCCGAACGCCCGGTCGTAGTCCGCGAGATCACGCGCCAGGTCATCAACGGGATCAGGACGTGGGGTCTGGAACTGTTGCCGCAGCCGTTTCGCGGCCTCCAGATGTGCGGGATCGGTGATCGTGGAGCCGCGCGCCCAGACCCGCGCGTGGTCAGCGACCAGCCTGTCCTCCAGGCGCACCCGAACACGGTCGAGATCGGCGATTACGTCGACAAACCGGCCTATCGCGGCGGGATCGACGGAGTAGTCGCTCGCGTCGAGGCGGACGTAGTAGTCCCGCCCGAGGCGGACTCGTTCTCGCCAGCCCAGTTGCAGCGGGATCGGCGGCAACGGGAGCATCCGTGAACGGTCGTGGCCGATCAGATCGACCGGGCGTGCCTTGATCGTCCGCACCACCCTCGCGTTCGCTCTCTCCAGCCAGCCCTCCAGCTGGGCGTTGAAGTCCGCCGGGGAAGTGAACGTGCGGCCGGGCATGAACGAGGTCTCGAGCCAGCCGTTGCGGCGCTCCACGATCCCTTTCGATTCCGGGTCGTAGGGCCTCAGCTGCACGACCTTCGTCGCGAGGGTCCCCGCGAACGCCGCAACACCTTGCGCGAGGCGGCCGCGCTGCCCGATGCCGGACTCGTTGTCCCAGATCAGCCGCCGCGGGACCGCGCCGAGCCGTTGGATGAGATCCCAGTGCCCGAGCAGCAGATCCTCCGTCTTCCTGGTCGGGATCATCCGCGCAGTCACGAACCGCGAATGCGCCGCGACGATCACCAACACCGGCAACAGCGCCGTCGTGCCGTCCTCGAGCGGGATCTTCCGCGGCGGGAACCAGAGATCACATTGAGCCGCATCGCCCGCCGCCCACGAGAGCCGATCCGCCGGGTCGACCGGGTGATGCTCAGGTCGCAGTCTCACGACATTGTCCCGGAACCAGCGGATCGAGCCCTCCCAACCAACCCGCTCCGCGAGCACCGTCGCCGGCATCCGCGGATGCTCGGCGAGCAACGCCCGCACCCGCACCTCGAACGGCGTGAACGACGTCGGCCGCGGCGACCGCTCATACTTCGGCGGCCCGTCGGAGTTCACCGCCTTGATCACGGTCGTCCGCGAGATCCCCAACCGCGCCGCGATCTGCGCTTTCGGAACCCCGTCCGAAGCCAGCCTCCTGATCAGCGCCCAGTCTTCCAAAGTGATCACTCTCCAATCGTTGAGTGTCCACTTTTCGAGCGCCGCTATCGATCAGTTCTCAAGCGCCGTCGACAACTCGTGCATCGACGGCGGGCGAAGGCTCGGAGCGAAGCGATGAACTCGTCCGCAGTGCCTGTCTAGATCCCGCCGCTAAGCGAGCGTCCTACTCTCTGTTCGCGCTATCGGATGAGAGGAACGTATCCGGATTGCCGATCTGGCGAGCAGGGGCGCCGGGCCGACGGAGATCGCCAAGACGCTGGGCCGGTCGCCGTCGACGATCAGCCAAGAACTGCGCCGCAACGCCCATGAGTCCGGCCAGTACCGGCCGTTCCACGCGCACAGCATCGCTGCGACCCATCGCCGACGCCCGAAGCCGTTGAAGCTGTCGACCAATCCAACGCTGCGGACATACGCGAAGGAGCGATTGAAGGAGCGGTGGGGTCCGCAGCAGATCAGTCGTGCGTTGCGTGCCGCGCACCCTGGCGATTCCGGCATGCGGGTCGCGACGGAGAGCATCTATCTGGCGATCTACCGGCCCGGATCAGGGATTCTCCGCAAACCCGACCCGTCACCGTTACGGACAGGGCGTGGCCACCGGCGGGCGCACACCCGTCTGATCAGGGCCGGGCGCCGGTTCGCGCAGCCGATGCTGTCGGTCCATGACCGCGAGTTCGAACCCACCGACAGGTCCGTGGCGGGCAACGGGGAGGGCGACCTCATCGTCGGCCCGCACAACCGCTCCACCATCGGCACGCTCGTGAAGCGCAGACCCGCTACGTGAAGCTGCTACACCTGAACGCGCTTGCCTCGGCCGAGCTGCACACAGCTCTGGTGCGGGTCCTCGGCGCGCTCTCGCACGGGCCGCGGCGGACGCTGACTTGGGATCAAGGCACAGAGATGGCCAAGCACCTCGACATCGCCGCCGACACCGGCATCAAGATCTACTTCTGCGATACCGCCAGCCTTCGGCAGCATGGCAGCAACGAGAACACGAGTGGGCTCCTGCGTCAGTACTTCCCCAAGTCGACGAACCCCACCGTCCGCACCCCACGCGACCTCGCTCGAGTCGAGGACGAGCTCAACCACCGTCCCCGAATGACGCTCGGCGTCCGTGCACCCGCGGACCTCTTCACCCGCCCGCTACTGTCAGAGAATCAGCCCTCGTTGCGATGACCGCTGGAATGCAAGCCCCCGAAAACGTTCAGAGGTCGAGCGCCGCCGACATGACCCAAGGGTATCGCCGATGAGGACTACGCTCATCTATCGGTCGGGAGGTGTCCGGGCAGCACACCGTCTGGGACGGCGCTCGTGAACGCAGCAGCAGCGCATCGTCGCCGCACGATAGGCACAGGCAGCAGATCTCGGACATCTGGCCTGGCCGCTACCGTGGCGCCATGACATCGATGTCCTCGACACTCACCTTGATTGGGCTCGTTCTTCAGCTACTCAGCGTCGTGTTCGCAACCATGGCGCTCACTGGCCTCTGGAAGTGGCGATGGGGCGAGCGTATGTTCGGGAGGAAACCACCGCCACAGATCCTTCAGGCGGCATCAGGAGGGGTGTCTTTCTGGAAGCTGGGAACGCCCACGGTCAGACGCGGCTACCGTTCGCCGATCGATCGCATGAGCCTCTTCGAGCTCGACGAGCGCCTGACCTCTCTAGAGAACCAAATCGTCTCGCTGAGGGAGACCACCGACAAGCGCATAGACGAACTGAGCGACGACCTGAAGCGTGATCGCGATGAGCGACGCAAAGCGGATTCTCAAGACCGTCGCGAGCAGGAAGCGCTGCGGAGTCGAGAGGCAGCATGGTCGATCTTCTTGGTGCTGGGGCTCTTGGGGGTCGGCATCGTGTTGCAGATCGCCGGCCTGACGATCCCACTCTGAGACGCTGGGCCTCTAGCCGAGACTCGGCTGAAGGGAGCACACCCGAAGACTCGTGGTCGGCTGTAAGGTGCGCCGCTTCCCGGCTCCGAGGGCGAAGACGCATCCAGGGAACAGCTCGAACGTCCCTGTGGATGTATGGACTCGGGCGCGCCCCTCTAGAACGATTCAGGGTCTTCGCCCGGTTGAACACAGCCCGCTTCGCAGGCACCGTTCGAACGCTCTCGATTGCCATCGATAGGTGGGTTCCATGCGGCCCGCGCGTTGACGACGAGTTCGTCGAGAGAACTGCTGCAACCGTGCGGCAACGGCAAGGCTGCGACAGAGACGTCTCCCCCTATGGAGACGGGGCGTCGCCTTCCCGTCTCCGGTTGCAGGCTCTCGGCCCTTGGCACTCTCCGTGTCTATACGGAGTATCGCCTTCGACCACCTGCCAGCCGACCTCGGTGCGGAAGTCGAGGAACGCCTCGCGCAGCACGGTGCAGAGGAACCGCACGCCCTCCTTGGTGGGCTCGGTTCCCGGCTGCGGGGTGTGGTCGTTGAAGTCGTCGACGAAGAGTTCGTCGAACACGTCGAAGTCGCCCCCGCTCTGCGCCTCGATGGTGTTGCGCCGAACGACCGCCTTCGCGCGTTCGCTCTCACTGTCAGTCACCAAACTCCCCTTGCTCTCGTTGGTCTGGAAGACGGGTTCTTCGGAAGCTGGTCGGTGCGTGTTCAGGGAATCAGCACGTTGAGGCCGGTCGCTCGCCGTGCTTCGACGTCGGCGTGCAGACGGGCGACGTCGACGAGAGGCCTGGTGGTGGCAGGCAGGGTGTCGCCGAACGACCCGGTGAGGAGTGCACGGAACACGTCGTCGGCGGCGTCCTGAGCCTGCGTTGGCGTCCGGAGGTACTGCCCGAACTGCGGGAGGGTGAAGCGGATCTGGCGGGCGTTGAGAACGTCTGCGTCCGGGCTCGGCCATCCGGCGGCGCTGCCGAAGGAGACGATCGAGCCGCCCGGCCGGACCGATCCGGCCAATGCTGTCGGGGTGTCGGCGCCGAGCCCGTCCAGCACCGCGTCCACGCCGAGACCGTGTGTCACCCGCTTCGCGAGGCGCACGGCTTCCTCGACGCCGACGGCGACATCGGACGCTCCGTTGCTCAGTGCGGCCTCCCGCTTGGCGGGGCTTCCGACGACGCCGATGACTCGGGCTCCGAGCGATGTCGCCCAGCGGGTGACCAACGAGCCGATCCCGCCGGCGGCCGTGGTGACGAGCACGGTCTGCCCCTCGGTGACCTCGTGGGCCTGCCGCACCGTGATGCGCGCCATGAGGCCCTTCGTGAGCAGCGCCGCGGCCTGGTCGAATGCCACGGTCTCCGGGATGCGGATGAGGTCGTGCTGGTCGATGGTGCGTTCTGCCGCGTAGGAGCCCTGGGTCCGGAAGTACCCCACGCGATCGCCGATCGCGACCTCGTGGACATCGGGCCCGATGTCCGTGACCACCCCTGCCGCCTCGAATCCGGGCACGATGGTCGGCTCGCTGATCGGCCAGATGCCGCTGCGCAGCATCACGTCCAGGTAGTTGAAGCCGACCGCACGCTGCTCGACGATGACCTGACCGGCTCCGGGCGCTGCGAGGTCTCGCGATTCGACGCGGAGGACCTCGGGGCCGCCCTGTCCGTGCTGAATGATGACAGTGCTCATACAACCACCTCCACTTCAAGACGGTCCGCGCGGATGCGCGCGCGGTGCAGCAGGATGATGACTGCGCTCAGTATGAGGTTCGCGATGATCATCCCCAACAGCACCACGTGGAAGGCTCCGGCGAACTCGGCACCGTGACCGGGCGCGCCACCTGCTACGTCCGCGGCGGTCGAAGGGTCGGCGATTCGCAGCCCGACGAGAACGGCGATGGCGGCGGCGAAGACGGCGATGACAACTGCCTCGCTGCCGAGTCGCATGAAGTTGAGGACGCCGGCCGCGGCACCGGAACGATGGGCGGGAACTGCGCCGATCGCCTGACCGTCGACGAGGCCGATCGTGACGCCGAACCCGGCCCCGACGAGCAGCATCCCCGGCACAGCCCACCACATGCCGAGTTCCGGGTCGACGGCCAGCAGCGCGGCGTTGCCGAGAACGATGAGCACGAGTGAGAGGTAGATGACCTTCATCGGGGTGATCGAGCGACTCTTCGCGAGGACGCGGGCGACCACGAGAGGGGCGATCATGATCGGCACCATCATGAAGAGCATGAAGACGCCGGCGAGCGCGCCGCCGAGTCCGAACACGGCGCTGTAGACGACGGGGAGGTAGGTGCCGAGCGTCACGGTGCCGATCGCGGCGGTGACCGGCACGAGGCACATCGCGAGGAAGTGCGGGTTCCGAAGCAGCGTGAAGTCGACCTTCTTCTGGCCGGGCACGTGCTCGTGCTTCACCTTCGGCAGCGCGCCGCTCAGGATGAGACCGAGCAGAGCGATCAGGCCGAACGCGCCGAACACGCCGCGCCACTCGATCCAGGAGACCAACGCTCCGGCGACGACCGGACCGACTGCCGAGCCGACGCCGATGGTGGTGCCGAAGATCGCGAAGTTGCGGGCGCGGGCTGCCCCGTCCCAGGCGTTCGACAAGAGCGCTGAGGCACCGGTGAGAACGGCTGCGCCGCCGATGCCTGCGACCATCCGTCCGACATCGAGCACGACAAGGCTCGGAGCGAGCACGCTGACCACCGAGCCTGCGACGAAGATCACGAGGCCGAGGACGACCGTGGCGCGGTAGCCGAGTCGATCAGAGAGGACACCCCAGACGAGCGTGAACAGCGCGAAGGCGACGTTGAAGCCGTTGACGACGGACTGCAGCAGGAACGGGTCGGAGCCGAGTTCCCGGGAGATGTTCGGCAGAGTGATGCCGATGCCGGCGATGGCCAGCGGGATGATGAAGACGGACAGGACGATGACCGGCATGGCCATCGCCGACGGGCGACTCGCGAGAGACGAGGGCGCGGACATGAAGACGCGTTACCTTTCGAGGGAGGCGTGAGGAACGGGATGAAGCGTCGACCGCGAGGCTCAGACCTGCGTCTGGCCGCCGTCGATGACGAAGTCGGCGCCCGTGGCGAAGCGGCCGTCGTCCGAGGCGAGGAACAGGATCGCGGCGGCGATGTCCTCCGGGTCGCCGAGGCGTCCGAGCGGGATGCTCGCGCGGAACTGCTCGCGCACCGCGTCAACGAGGTCCGGGCTGGGAGCGTTCGAGTCGAGCAGCGCCGTCGCGACGGGGCCGGGGCTGACGACGTTGACACGGATGCCGCGCGGGGCGAATTCGGCGGCCCAGCTGCGGGCGAAGGAGCGCAGCGCGGCCTTGCTCGCAAGGTAGGTCGCATAGGCGGGAAGCCCCTTGGTGTGGCCGCTGGTGGCGATCAGCACGATGGAGCCGCCGTCGCGCAGCAGTGGCACGAGCTTCTGCACGGCGAAGAACGCTCCGCGGGTGTTGGTCGCGAAAGTGCGGTCGAAGTGGTCGGGAGTGGCCTCGCTCGTCGTCACGAGGTTGACGAAGCCGGCATTGATGACGATCGCGTCGAGGCCGGTTCCCGCCTCCCGGATGGTCGCGGCGAGGCGGTCGAGGTCGCCGAGGTCGGCGGCGTCACCCGTGATCGCGGTGGCGTCCGCACCGAGGGCTGAGCGTGCGGCCTCGAGCTCGCGCTCGCGGCGCCCGGTGATGTAGACCTTCGCCCCCTCGTCGACGAATCGCCTTGCGGTGGCGAAGCCGATGCCGCTGCTGGCGCCGGTGATGACGGCGGTCTTGTCCTGTAGGCGTCCCATGCTGAACCTCCTGAGTTTGGTATCGTGTAGTGATCGATATAGAAATTAGCACACATGTGTAGTGCTCGTTACAGAAACGGTGACGCATGCCACGCGGAAGGACTCGCGAGTTCGACATCGAGCGAGCGCTGGATCAGGCCATCGACGTGTTCTGGCGGCAGGGGTACGAGGCCACCTCGATCGCCGACCTGACCGCCGCGATGGGGATCAACCCGCCGAGCCTCTATGCGGCGTTCGGCAACAAGAGGCAGCTCTTCGACCGCGCCGTTGACAAATACATCCACTGCCGGTCCGACTACCTCAAGCGGGCTGTCGCCGAGCCGACGGGCCGCGAGGCCGCCCGCACCATGCTGATGGGGGTCGTCGAGGGTGCGACGCTCGACGGACACCCGACCGGCTGTCTGCTGCTCCAGGGCGGGCTGGCCTGCGCCGACGAGAACCTCTCGGTGCAGGAGGAGCTCACCGACCGGCGCGAGCAGACCCGGAAGGCCATGCAGCTCCGCTTCGACCAGGCGGTGGCCGACGGAGACTTCCCGCCCAGCACCGACACCGCCAAGCTCGCCCGGTACTACGCGACCGTCGCCACCGGCCTCAACGTCCAGGCCGCGAGCGGCGTCCCCCGCGAGGAGCTCGTGGAGACCGTCGAGCTGGCGATGGCCGCGTTCCCGGGCACGTAGGAGCGCGTCGTGGCCGATTCCCCGCTCATGGTCGCGTCGCCCTCGTGACGGGGAGCACGACGGCGTGGCGCCATCGCGAACATCGCCGCGATGTAAGAGCCGCCCACTGCCGGCAGCCACCACCCACTGCGGGACGCGGGGCGCGGAACGAGAAGCTATCGCTTGGTGATGGTCACGTCGACGGTGTCGCCGATGTCCTTAGCGAGAGCCTTACGGACCTTGGCATTCAGCGACACCATGTGACCGCCCGTCCCCGTCACCATGGCTCCGACGTTCTCCAACACGACGTCATCAACGCGGGCGTCGACCCTGACCGTCTTGCCGGTGCCGAAGAACTCCACCGAACCAGGGATCTCGACACAACTCCACGTGTCTCCCTTGATCTCGACACCGATCGTCGCCCGGAAGTTCAACTGCTCCGCACCCATGACCTCAGCGTATGCGGTCGTCCGGGGCGTCGCGAAGAAGACCAGCCCACGACCCCCCACATGGCCCTTGACACGGTGCGCGCGGGACCTCAGGGCCGGATGACCTGCGGGAATCCGGTCCAGCGGAGCTCGGCGGGGAGGTGGCTCATGTCGTTGAACATGGTGATGCCCGGGGGCAGGCCGGGACGGTGCTCGATGACGGTCAGGGCCGCATTGGCACTGTTCAGGGCGAGCCACCGGACGGGCGGCGCGTCGAGAGCGTCGCGGAGCAGCCAGGCGATCGGGTAGGAGTGCGTGATGAGCACCTCGTGGATGTCGTCGGCCTGCTCCGGCGGCGTGGCGAATCGCGCGGTGAGGCTGTGCGCGATCCGGTTGCCGGCGACGGCCTCCTCGGGATCGTATCCGTCGAAGAACGGCTCCCAGGCGCGAGGCGTCTCCTCGGGCGTCGGCACGTAGGGCACGTGGTCGATGAGCTCCGCGGCCTCGGCCACCGGCGCCCCTGGCCGGAGCTGCGCGGCCACCTCCCGAGCGCTCTCCGCGGCACGGGGCAGCGGAGAATGCCATACGGCGTCGATGGGCAGGTGCGCGAGCCGCCGGCCGAGGAGCCGTGCCTGCTCGCGGCCGGTGTCGCTGAGCTCGCCGAACGCGTCGGCGTCGCCGTGTCGTGCGATGTAGAGGTGTCTTGTCGCCATGGGTTGCCGAGAACGCAGGCGCGTCGCGCCGGCGTCCCGCTTCCTTCCTGTCGCGTGCGGTCGGTGTCAGCCGTGTGCCGGCATCACGGTCCCCTCGGTGCCGTTGACCGTGATGCGGATGCCGTCCTGGATGCGGACGGTGGCGTGCGGGACGCCGAGGACGGCGGGGATGCCGTGCTCCCGGGCGACGATCGCCGCGTGCGAGAGCACGCCCCCGGTCTCGGTGACGACGGCGGCGGCGATGCGGAACAGCGGCGTCCATGCCGGGTCGGTGCAGGGGCAGATCGCGACGTCCCCCGGCTGGACGCGCGGGAAGTCGGACGGGCCGTGCAGGACGCGGGCGATCCCGGTGACGGTGCCGTGGGCTCCCGGTGTGCCGATCAGCGACGCGGCCCCCGCGGCGGGTGCCTGCAGCGGCCGCAGAGGAACGGCCGCGGTGATCGGTCGGGCTTGGAGGATCCAGACCTTTCCGTCCGCGATCGCCCATTCGACGTCTTGCGGACGCTCGAACAGGGCCGCTATCCGGCGTCCGAGGATCGCGAGGGTCGCGGCGACGGCGTCATCGAGCGCCGGACGCTCCTGCTGCTCCGCCGGCACGTCGCGGACGGCGACGCCGAGGCCGTCGCGATCCAAGCGGGTCGTCTTGCGGGCGATGGTGCGCCGGATGCCGCCGTCCGACGCGACCTCGTACGCGTCCGGGGTGACGGTTCCTCCGACCACGCCGAGTCCCAGCCCCCAGGACGCTTCGATCCGGGTGCCGTCCCCCGGCTGCGCCGGGGTGAACATGACGCCCGACACGTCGGCGTCGACGAGACGCTGGACGATCACGGCCATGTCCTGATCGCCGTCTGCGGCGTCGCCCTCCGGCCGGCGCCGGTACTCGGCGACGCGCGCCGAGGACGACGACGCCCAGCAGACCCGGATCGCCTCGGCGACGGCCGGCACCCCGCGCACGGCCAGCACGCTCTCGTACTGACCGGCCGCGGACCCGCCCGCGGTGTCCTCGTTCGCCGCCGACGAGCGGACGGCCACCGGCGGGTCGCCCAGCAGCGCGAGGTGCTGGGCGAGCGCATCCCGCAGCGCGTGCGGCACCGGCAGCCGGGCGTCATCCCGCGCGATGCGGTGCGCGGCGAAGGGAACCACGAACCCGTCGGGCACGGGCAGTCCTTCCCGAAGCAGCACTGCCAGGGCCGCCGCCTTCCCCCCGCAGGCGTCCGCGGTCGCATCCCGCAGAGTCATGACCATCCACATCACCTCCCGTCATGCTTCAACATATCGTTGCCAACGTGATGTTGACAACACTGTGTTGATTGTTCAGGATGGAGGCATGGAACACAAGCCGGATCCCCCTCGTCCGGAGGCGGCCGACCACGCACAGGCCCGCCGGGAGCACGAAGCCCAGGATCGGCTTCTGGAGCTCGGCGCCGACGCCCTGGCCGCTCGCCCGTGGCGACCGGGCTCGATGCCGCCCACCGCCGTCGAGCTGACGCAGTTCGCGCTCTGGCGCTCTGCGGACCTCGCCCCCGACGATCTGCTCAGCGCGCTCGCCCTGCTCCCGGCGGCGCGGGCCGAGGTCGAGGGCGTGGAGGCGGGGCTCCTGTTCACGGCGAGGGCGGCGGGACTGACCTGGGCGCAGATCGCCGAGGCGATGGGGTTCCGGTCGCCGCAGGCGTGTCAGCAGCACTACAGCCGGCTCACCACCAGGCGGGGTGAGTGACCGTGGCCCACGACTCGCCTCCGTCGCTGCTGGTGCTGCACGCGGTGCGGTCCCTCGGCTTCACCGACCCCGCCGCGATCGCCCGCCGCACGGGGGTCGGCCACGACACCGCCGTCGAGATCCTGCGCGACGCGGAGCAGCGCGGCTGGGTTCGGCACGACGCGTTCGCCGGCCTCGAAGGATGGTCGCTGACAGAGGAGGGCAGGGCCGAGAACCAACGCCGACTCGCCGAAGAGCGCACCGGCGCCGACCCCGACGACGTGATCGGGAGCCTCTACCGCGACTTCCTCCCCCTCAACGCGCACCTCGTGAGCGCCTGCACCGACTGGCAGGTCAGACCCGTCGGCGACGACCGGCTCGCCCCCAACGACCACGCCGACCCCGCCTGGGACGCCCGCGTCCTCGAGGAGCTCGCCGCGCTGAGCGCCGCCCTCGCTCCCCTGGTCGCGCGGCTCGCCGACGTGCTCACGAGGTTCGCCGGATACGACACCCGCTTCGACACCGCGCTCCGCCGCGCCAGGGCCGGCCAGAACGAATGGGTCGACCGGACCGACGTCGACTCCTGCCACCGCGTCTGGTTCCAGCTGCACGAAGACCTCATCGCCACCCTCGGCATCGACCGCAGGACCGAGCACTGACCCGGCCGCCCACCCTCGGGCGGCCGTAGGCCGCGGCGCGTGGGCCTCGGTGTGCGGGCCTCGGTGTGCGGGGTGCAGGAGAAAGCGGCCGTCCGGGCGCGAGCGCCCGGCGACACTCCCGGGATCCGCCATCCGTCCTGCACGGTGCACGGACGGTGCCGGCATCCCGGAGCCGACGGATGCCGCGTGTGCCGTCTGCGCGTTTCCGCGTGATGAATCGGCGTCTCCTGCGTCTGTACAGGTATGAGCACGACATTCGACTACGGGGCATCGCTCGACGCGAGCATCGAACGGGAGCTTCGCACCGGCTGGACGTTCAGCGCGAGCGTGCCCGACGGCTCCCGGCGCGTTCTGGCCCTGATCGTCGAGCGCGAGGGCGTCTCCGAGGAGGAGGTGATCGCATCCGAGAGGCGACTGCGGCTGTGGACGCGGCGGCGCATCGAGCAGCTCGTGAGCATGCGCCTGGTGCGGCGTGACGGCGACCTGCTGCGTCCGACGCTGCGCGGCACCGCCCTCGTGCGCCCGTTCGCGTATCTCACCGGCGATCAGCGGCCGTCGCAGGAGACGCTGCGCGAGCTCCGTCTGGCCGAGCTCGCCGACGACTGAGGCGGCCGAACAGGAGCTGCCTGTTCCGCGGCTCCGCCCGCCCTCGCCGGATGCCGCGGGACATCCGGAATGCCGCGCACCTCGGGCGCGTTGTCCACGGCGACGGCCGTTCCGCGGTGCGAGGAGGCGACATGACCAGGACGACGACCATCGCCGCCGGTCGCACGCGATGAGCGCGACCGGACCCGGGTGGGCGCCGGCGGCCGTGCCCACGCCCGGGGCCGCACCGGACGGCACCCGCATGGACACGGTCGAGCTGCTGGTGCGCGACCTCGACACGATGACCGCCTTCTATCAGCGGGCGGTCACCCTCGACGTGCTCGACCAGTCGGGCCCGACCGCGACCCTCGGGCGCGGCGGCCTGCCCGCGATGGTGCTCCGGCAGGAGAAGGACCTCCCCCGCCCGAGCGGGCGCGGGGCGGGGCTCTACCACACGGCGATCGTGTTCGAGGATCGGCGTCGGCTCGCCGCCGCGCTCGCGTCGATGGCGCAGCAGGCGGGACACCTCTACGAGGGCAGCGCCGACCATCTCGTCAGCGAGGCGTTCTACTTCCGCGACCCCGAGGGCAACGGCCTCGAGCTCTACCGCGATCGCCCGCGCGAACAGTGGACCGTCCTCGCCGACGGCACGGTCCGGATGGGCACCGAGTTCCTCGATCCCCGCCGCTTCCTGCAGCGCTGGCACGATCCCGAGGCCCCCGGCGACGGCGCGGCGTCGGCGGCGATCGGGCACGTCCACCTCCAGGTCGGCGACATCCCCGCCGCCCGCCGTTTCTACGAGGGCGTTCTCGGGTTCGACGTCACCATGGCCATGGACAGCGCGCTGTTCCTCTCCGCGGGCGGCTATCACCACCACCTCGGCATGAACACCTGGCACAGTGCCGGCGCCGGCCCGCGCGCCGCCGCCCTCGGCCTCGGCGACGTGCGCATCCTCGTGCCCACGCGCGACGACGTGGCGGCGTTCGCCGAGCGCCTCCGCGACCACGGCATCGCGGCGGCCGACGACGGACGCGCCCTGCGGTTCTCCGATCCGTGGGAGACCCGCCTCGCGATCGCGCCCGAGAACGACTGAGCGGCCGCCCGGCCGGACGACGTCCGCGGCACCCGCGGACGAGGAGGATGCGAAGAGCGCGCAAGGCTACTAAGGTTAGCCTCGCCATACCTTCCCATCCAGGGCACCGCCGCGTGCCAGTGCACGAGCTCTCCACCGTCGCAGTGTCTCGCTGTCCCCGCGAACCGGCTTGCCTGGCCCCCGGAGCTGCTCATGACCCACCCCCTCATCGGACTGTACGACCCTCGACTCGACAAGAGCGCCTGCGGCGTCGGATTCCTCACCCGCAAAGACGGCCGCCAGAGTCACGACGTGATCGTCCGCGGCGACCAGGCGCTGTGCGCGATCCCGCACCGCGGCGGCATGTCGGCGGAGGGCGTCGGCGACGGTGCGGGCGTCAGCATCGACCTCTCCGTGGAGTTCTTCAGCGCGCTCGTCGGCGCCGAGCTGGAGGGCGGGCGCTTCGGCGTCGGCAACTTCTTCATGCCCGACGACCGCGCGCAGTGGGCCCGCGCCCGCGCCCTCGTCGACACCGCGCTGGCCGACGCGGGGCTCGACACGCTGCTCGTGCGCGAGGTGCCGGTCGACGCCGGCGCGATCCGCTCCCGGGCGCTGCGCTACCAGCGGCCGATCGTGCAGTGGGTCTTCCGCCTCGCCGGCGACGACGGCCGGGGCGCGCCCGGCGGGCGCGAGCGCATCGACCGCTCCGCCCACGCCGCGCTCCTGGCCGTCGAGGCCGACGCCTACACGGACCCGTCGCTCGCGGGGCTCTATCCGATCTCGCTCAGCGCGCGCACGCAGGTGCTCAAGGGAAGGCTGAACGCGGGAGAGGTCATCTCCTACTTCACCGACCTGCGCGATCCGCGCCACGCCGTGCGCTCGCTCTACTTCCACACGCGCTTCTCGACCAACACGGAGCCGCACCCCACGATGGCGCAGCCGTTCCGGCTCATGGCGCACAACGGGGAGCTGAACACCGACCGCAAGAACCGGATCTCCGACGAGGCGCTCGCGGGCGCCCGCCGCCGGCGCATCGTCCGGCCGCCCGGGCAGTCCGACTCCAGCCGCCTCGACCAGACGCTGCAGAGCCGCGTGTTCGACGACGGCCTGAATCTCGTCGAGGCGGTCGTCTCGCTCATGCCCCCGGCCTGGGAGAACGACCGGGGCCTCGACGCCGGGGTTCGGGACATGCTCGAGTACTTCTCCCTCTACGAGGAGAAGAACGACGGCCCGGCGGCGCTCATCTTCAGCGACGGCGACGTGATCGGCGCGCGCCTCGACCGCCTGGGCCTGCGGCCGCTGCGCACCGTCGAGACCGACGAGTACCTGATGGTCTCGTCCGAGGCCGGTCAGGTCGCGTTCCCCGACGACGAGGTCGTCGCGCGGGGACGCATCGAGGCGGGCGGCATGCTCTACCACGATCACCGCGAGGGCCGCACCTATCGCACGCGCGAGGCGCTGGAGCTGCTGGCCGCCCGGCGCGACTACGCGGCCCTGCTGGAGTCCGCGCGCGTCGACCTCGACGCCCTGCCGGCTCCGGCCTTCGACCGGGGCAGCACGACGCTCGGCTATCGCGGCGACCTCAGCCTCGCCGGACGCTATGTCGCGTACTCGCTGAACCAGGAGAGCTTCCGGTTCATGATGGACCCGATGCTCGCCGACGGCTCCGAGCGGATCACCGCGATGGGGTACGGCAACGCGATCAACGCGCTCTCCGACCAGGAGGGCGGGATGGCGAAGTACTTCTCGCAGCGCTTCGCCCAGGTCACGAACCCGCCGCTCGACTCGCTGCGCGAGGCCGACGGCATGAGCATGCGCGTCGCCCTGGGGGCGAAGCCCGACGGCGGCGCGCAGTCGCACCGGCAGATCGTGCTGTCGTCCCCGGTGCTCGGCCATCTCGACATGGTGCGCCTGCGCGAGCAGCGCGTCACGCCGCTGCGCCGCTTCGACATGCTGTTCGCGCCGCACCCGGCCGACCCGGAGGAGAACGTGCGCTCGGTGGTCGCCGCCCTCGACGCGCTGTGCGACGACGTCGCCGCGTTCGCGCGGACGGAGGGCGGCATCGCCGTGCTGTCCGACCGCGAGATCTCCACGAGCCGGGCACCGCTGCCGCTGCTGCTCGCGATCGCCGCCGTGAACCAGCGGCTCATCGACGACGGGCTGCGCCTCCGGGTCTCGCTCGTCGCCGAGAGCGGCCAGCTGCCCTCCTCGCACCACGTCGCCACCGCCCTCGGGTTCGGCGCGTCGGCGGTCTACAGCCTGAGCGCGCGCCTGCGCGCCGAGGAGAAGTACCCCTCCTCCGCCGCGCCGGCGGGCGAGCAGACCGACACCGACCGCGCCTTCGCGAGATTCCGCAAGGCGGCCGAGAAGGCGCTGGGCAAGACGATGGGACGCGTCGGCCTGTGCACCGTCGAGAGCTACATCGGCGGCGAGTTCTTCGAGCCCAACTATCTCGACACCGCCGACCCCGTGCTCGCACGCTGCTTCCCCCATCTGGCGGCGCCGGTCGGCGGCGTGGGCTTCTCGCGCATCGCGATGGCGGCCGCGCAGTGGCACGCGCGCGGCTGCACGGTCGCCGCGGAGTCCGAGGTCCCGCTGCTGGGCCTGTTCAAGGAGCGCTCAGAGGGCGCCGGCCACTCGTTCGGCACGACGGCCGTGCGCGGCTTCGCCGGGATGACCGAGGAGCAGAGCGCGCTCGGCGACGCCTCCGACGCCGACGCCGCGCTGAGCCGGCTGACGCTCGGCCAGCTCGACGACGCGTTCGGGCTCAGCGACGAGGTCTACGTCAACGCCGGCCTGTCGGCGCTGACCGACGCGCAGATCGACGCGTTCCGCATGACCCCCGGGTACCGCGACTTCCTCGACGCGACGCACGCGGAGCGCGCGCGGCGCCCCTCCGCGCTGCGCGACGTGCTCGCCCTCCCCGCCGACGTTGCCGGGCTGCGCACGCCCGAGGAGTTCCGTCACGAGCTGGGCCGCTTCTCGACGGACGGCAACGCGAGCATCCTCGTGCGCGGCCTCGAGTGCCGGCGTCTCGGCGAAGACCGCTTCCGCGTCCGTCTCCATGAGACGGCGACCCCCGACCGCTACCGCGCGTTCGCGGAGTTCGTGGCCGGTCTCGGCGGCCTCGTCTCGTGGAGCGTCGACGGCGACGGCCTCGACCTGGCCGCGCAGGCGGATGCCCGCGCGCTCCTCGTCCTCCTCGACGCCGCTCCCGCGAGCATCCCGCTCGACGAGGTGCAGCCGGCGCACGAGATCACCCGCTCGCTCGCCTCCGGGGCGATGAGCCATGGCGCCCTGGTCGCCGCGGCCCACGAGGCGGTCGCGCACGGCACCAACATGGTCGGCGGGATGTCGAACTGCGGCGAGGGCGGCGAGCACCTGTCGCGATACGGCACGATCCGCGGATCGCGCATCAAGCAGTTCGCGTCGGGGCGCTTCGGCATCTGGGCCGGATACCTCGCCGACCCCATGCTCGAGGAGCTCGAGATCAAGATCGGGCAGGGCGCCAAGCCCGGCGAGGGCGGCCAGCTCCCGGCTCCGAAGGTGACCGTGGACATCGCCGCGGCGCGCGGCGGCACGCCCGGCGTGGAGCTCATCTCGCCGCCGCCGCACCACGACACCTACTCGATCGAAGACCTCGCGCAGCTCATCCACGACTGCAAGGCGGCCCGCGTGCGGGTCGTCGTCAAGCTCGTGTCGTCGGAGGGGATCGGCACGATCGCGGTCGGCGTCGCGAAGGCCGGCGCCGACGTCATCAACGTCGCGGGGAACACGGGCGGCACCGGCGCGGCGGCCGTCACGAGCCTCAAGTACGCGGGGCGCTCGGCCGAGATCGGCGTCGCCGAGGTGCATCAGGCGCTCTCGGCCAACGGACTGCGCGACAAGGTGATCCTGCGCTGCTCGGGCGCGCACCAGACCGGCAGCGACGTGGTCATGTCGGCGCTGCTGGGCGGCGACAGCTTCGAGTTCGGCACGACCGCGCTCATGATGCTCAAGTGCGTCATGGCGAAGAACTGCAACATCAAGTGCCCCGCCGGCCTCACCACCAACCCCGAGGTCTTCGACGGCGACCCCCGCGCGCTCGCGCAGTACCTGCTGAACATCGCGCACGACGTGCGGGAGATCCTCGCCCGCCTGGGCCTGCGCTCGCTGCGCGAGGCGCGCGGGCGCTCCGACCTCGCGCAGCTGCTCGAGCACCCGGCGAGCGTGGGGCGGCTCGACGTGCGCGCCATGCTCACGCGCGTGCCCGAGCGTCACGTGCCGGATCCGGTGTACCTCGAGAAGCGCTTCGCCGTCGACGACGCGCTCATCGCCCGGGTGCGCGCCGCTCTCGTCAACCGCGCGGAGGCGCGCGTCGAGGTGGATGCCGGCCGGCTGCGCAACAGCGACAAGTCGGTCGCGGGGCAGCTCTCCATCGACGTGGAGCGCATGCTCAACCACGAGCTGGATCCGCTCACGCTGTCGGCGCTGCCCGCCGTGCACACCGACGAGCGCGGCCGGAGCCACCTGCAGGACGGCGCCGTGCGCATCCTCACGACCGGCTCGGCGGGCCAGTCGTACGGCGCCTTCTGCAACGACGGCATCGACCTGGTCCACACCGGCACGGCCAACGACGGCGTCGGCAAGAGCCAGTGCGGCGGCCGCATCGTCGTGCGCACGCCGGGCGGCGGCAGCGCCCGGCCCGGCGGCAACGTGCTCATCGGCAACTTCGCCCTCTTCGGCGCGACGGGAGGCCGCACGTTCGTGCAGGGCGAGGCGGGCGACCGGTTCGCGGTGCGCAACTCCGGCGCGACCGCGGTCGTGGAGGGCATCGGCGACTTCGGCTGCGAGTACATGACCAACGGCGCCGTGCTCAACCTCGGCCCGGCGGGGAAGGGCCTCGGCAACGGGATGAGCGGCGGGTTCCTGTACCAGTACGATCCCGAGGGCGCCATCGCCGACCGGGTGAGCGCCGACTCCCTCGTCGTGTTCCCCCTCACCGACCACGAGCACGGCGGGTTCCACGAGCAGGCCGTGCTGCTCCTGCTGCGGTGGCACGAGGAGGCCACCGGGTCAGAGGTCGCCAGGCGCCTGCTCGCCGACTGGGAGAGCGCGCGCCGGCACGTGTTCTGCGGCATGCCGCGCGCGCTCCTGCTCGCCCAGGACGCCGACGCGATCCTCGCCGCGTCGACGCGCAAGCAGCTGCTGGACGAGCTGGCGACGTCGGTGGCCACCGAGAAGCTCCGTTCCTTCAAGCAGCACTACCGCGACGGGCGGCCCGTGCTGCAGGGCCGCGCCCCCGAGGCGACGTCGGGCGAGGTGTTCGACCTGCTCTCGTCGTACACGGTGCTCTCCGTCGCGCACGAGCTCGCCCTGCAGCGCGTGCCGGGCGCCTCCGGGCCCGACGACCCGAAGGTGCACGACGCGGCCCGCAAGCTGGTGCTCACAGAGGACTTCTTCGTCATGCAGAAGGTGATGAAGTACCTCCGGGACAAGCTCGACCCGCTGGAGGACGAGGAGCTGGCGGCGATCGTCGCCACGCGCAGGCTCGACGACTACACGCGCTCGCTCGAGCTGCGCAACGTCCGCGGCATGGACGCGCCCGGCACCTACGGGTGGATCATCCACCAGCGGGCGAAGAACGCCGCGCGCGCCGACCGGGCACGCTTCGACAGGCTGCTCACGGCATCCGCGCTCGACGACCTCGCCGCGCGCACCGCTCTGCTCCCGGCGGGAGCGGCCTCGTGAGCCAGCTCGCCATCGCGCCCGACGCGCCCTTCAGCATCGAGCAGCGGGTCTGGCTCGAGGGCTTCTTCGCGGGCATGGCCGCCGCGCGCGGCGGCGACGCGTCCGCGACCGCCACGCACACGCTGACCGTCGACGTGCTGTTCGGCAGCCAGACGGGGACCAGCGAGTTCCTCGCCGAGGACCTGGCCGCGGCGATCCGCGAGCGGGGGATGGGCGCGACCCTGCGCGCGCTCGACGACATCACGCCCGACGACCTGCCCGGGATGCCGTACGTGCTCGTCGTCACGTCCACGTACGGCGAGGGCGAGATGCCCGACAACGCCGAGCTGTTCTGGGAGGCGTTCGCCGCCGACACCGCGCCCCGGCTCGACGAGGTGCGGTTCGGCGTGCTGGCCCTCGGCGACAGCGGATACGACGACTTCTGCCAGGCGGGCAGGCTCATCGACCTGAGGTTCGAGCAGCTCGGCGCGACGCGGATGCTGCCGCGGGTGGACTGCGACGTGGACCACGAGTCCGCCAGCGGCGCCTGGATCGGCGACGTCGTGGCGCTGCTCGCGGCGGAGGCCCCCGCGACCGCGGCCGCTCCCCTGGTCGCCTCCGCCGCGCCCGCGCGCGAGCGCCCGAGATGGACCCGCACCTCCCCGTACCCGTCGCGCCTCGCGGCGAACCGCGTGCTGTCGGGCCAGGGCAGCGCCAAGGAGATCCGGCATCTCGAGCTGGCTCTCGGCGACAGCGGCATCGCCTATCAGGCCGGCGACGCGCTCGCCGTCGTCCCGGCGAACGACCCCGGGCTGGCGGAGCTGCTGCTCGACCGGCTCGCTCTCGACCCCGGGCTCGTGGTGGGCGGCGCGGAGCTGCGGACGCAGCTCGCGCACGGGTGGGAGATCAGCACGCCGTCCAAGGACCTCGTCGCGCTGCTGGCCGAGCGCGCGCCGCACAGCGAGCTGGCGCACGTGTTCGCGCGGGAGGACCGCGACGTCCTGGACTCGTGGCTGTGGGGCAAGGACACGCTCGACCTGCTGCACCACGTCCCCGAGGCACGGCTCGACGAGGCGGACCTCGACGCGGTCTTCCGGCCGCTGCAGCCGCGCGCCTACTCGATCTCGTCGAGCCCCCTGCACAGCCCCGATCGCATCCACCTGACCGTGGCCGCCGTGCGTCACGGCGACGCGCGCGTGCACCACGGCGTGTGCTCGACCTTCCTCGCCGACCGCCTCGGCGAGGACGACCCGGTCGGCATCTTCCTGCAGCCCAACTCGTCGTTCCGGCTGCCGGACGACGACGCGGCGCCCGTCGTGATGATCGGCCCGGGCACCGGGATCGCACCGTTCCGGGGCTTCCTGCAGGAGCGTGCCGCGCGCGGGGCGACCGGCCGCAACTGGCTGTTCTCCGGCGATCAGCACCGGGCCAGCGACTTCATCTACGCCGACGAGATCGAGGAGCACGCCGCACGCGGCGTCCTCACCCGTCTCGACCTCGCGTTCTCGCGCGACCAGGCGGAGAAGGTCTACGTGCAGACCCGCATGCGCGCGCAGGGCGCCGAGCTCTTCTCCTGGCTCGAGGAGGGCGGATACGTGTACGTGTGCGGCGACGCGTCGCGCATGGCGCGCGACGTCGACCGCGCGCTGACCGACATCGTCGCGACGCAGAGAGGCCGGGGCGACGACGACGCCGCCGAGTACATCGCGGGGCTCAAACGGGCCAAGCGCTACCTGAGGGACGTGTACTGAGATGACAGCAGACGCGAGCGCGCCCGGCGACGGCACGGGCAGCGGCGACGGCGAGGGAGTGCTGACCGCGCGCCGCATCCTGGCGGCCGTGCGCGACATCGTGTGCAACCTCGTGATGCTCGAGCGCCCCGCGGGCGTCACGCACAACCGCATCGCGCGGATGATCCAGGTCGGCGCCTACGAGGTGCCGACCGCGCCGCGGGGACCGTTCCGGGTCTCCCGGGGCAGGGTGTCGATGAGGATCGACCTGGATGCCGTGACCGACGCGTTCCTCGTCGAGTCCGTAGACCACGCCGGCACCCTGCCCGAGCTGCAGCTGCACGGACCGGACGGGCAGCCCGCGCATCGCTGCCACGCGCTGCGGGGCGACGACGGGCTCGTGCTCGAAGGCCTCAGCCGCGTGGTCGACGCGCCGCCGACGCCGTTGCGAGCGGGCCTCGACGAGTGCCTGCGGGCGAAGGAGCCGTGCCCCGACGACCCGATCGACCAGCTCGAGCGCATCGACAGCCTGCTCACCCGCCGGAGCGGCCACCTCGCGATCGCGCACCGCCACATCCGGCCCGACGTGCTGCCCGCCGTGCTGGAGCACGTGCGCGCGATCGGGCTCCCCCTCGGGGTCGCCGTGCTCTCGTCGGCCGCGCTGCATCCCGTTCAGGATGTCGTGGACGACGTCACCCGCGCGCGCGGCGTCACCGTCGTCACGATGCGCGACACGGTCTTCGAGATCGCGCTGTCGGCGGTGCGGCACTGCATCCTGGTGCGCCTCTCGGGCACGCACGGGAACACGTCCATGCTCGAGCTGTACGACGCGGACGACAGCTGCGTCGCGCTGATCTCGCAGTTCGGCATCGTCGGCGCCGAGGTCCACACGGCGTGGGAGGAGATCGCCGACTCGCTGCCCGAGCTGGTCTGACCCCGCCCGCCGGTTCCGGGTATCCCCCGGCAGACGTCGGGTTCTCCGCGTTCCTGGGGATGCGGGCCTCTGCCTACAGTGCTGAACGCGTGGGACTCCCCGCGCCTTCCCCAGGAACAGAGGTCATCATGACGGCGTCCCCCGTACGCTCCCCCTCCGCCCGATCGACGGTCGCCGACGTCGCGTGGTTCTCCGCGATCGCCGTGCTGCTCTGCTTCGCGCTGTCGGTGCCCCTGGTCTTCCGGCTGGTCCCGACGGAGGTCGACAACCTGATCACCCCGGTCCTGCAGCTGACGCCGCTGCTCGCCGCCGTCGTCATGTGGCGCCTCCGGCGGCCCGGGACGTTCCGGGAGACGTTCGCCACCGGATGGCGCGGCGCACCCGCGTGGGCCGGCGCCGGCATCGGCATCATCGCGGCGATCGCCGCGATCCAGACCGTCATCGCCCTGGCCTCGGGGATCTGGCGGCTCAACCCGCCCGACCAGATCCTCGCGGCGACGCTGTGGCTCGTCCCGGTCTTCCTCATGCAGTCGGCCTTCGCCATCGGCGAGGAGCTCGGCTGGCGCGGCTGGCTGGCGACGCGCGCCGCATCGTGGGGGTTCTGGCGGCTCGCCCTCGTCAGCGGCCTGGTCTGGATGGTCTGGCACCTGCCGGTGCTCGCCGTCATCGGAGACCGGCCCCTCTGGGACATCGTCGTCTACTTCGCGGGCATGCTGCCGTGGGCGCCGCTGCTGCTCGCGCTTCGCCTGCGGTCGGGCAGCGTGTGGCCCGCCGTCCTCGCGCACGGCGCGATCAACAGCGTGCGGGTGTACCTGCTGCAGTCCGTGCCCGACGCCACGGATCACCTGCTCATCGAGGTGATCGGCTGGGTGCTCACGCTCGCCGCGGCCGCATGGCTGATGCGCACGAGCCGCACGAAATGACCGCGCGGGGGGCTTGACCGCGCGGGGCAGGGCTTGACCCCGCCCCGGCGTCATGGTTCTGACTGGATGCATGAGGCTCATCCCCGTCGCGTATCTCACGTCCTACCTGCTGTCCCTGCTCGGCAACTCGATCGCCGGGATCGCGCTGCCGCTCATCGTGCTGCAGGTCACCGGCAGCGTGCTCGGCGCGGGGGCGGTCGCCGCGGCCACGGCGATCCCCGCGGTGCTCGCGGGGCTGGCGATGGGCGTCGTGATCGACCGGATCAACCGGCGCACCTCGTCGGTCGTGACCGATCTCGTGTCGGCGGCGTCGGTGGCCGCGCTCCCGCTGGTCGACATGCTCACGGGGCTGAGCCTCGGCTGGTTCGTCCTGTTCGGCATCGTCGGCTCCCTCGGCGACGTGCCGGGGATGACCGCGAGAGACGCGCTGCTGCCGGCGATCGTACGCCACGGCGGGATCCCGGCCGAACGGCTCATGGGCCTGCGAGAGGCTCTCGGCGCCGTGGCGCTGCTGCTCGGACCCGCCGCGGCCGGCACGCTCATGGTGCTGTTCGACGGCTCCACGGTCCTGTGGATCACCGCGGCGACGTCGCTGTCGGCCGCGCTGATCACGCTGCTGATCCCGCACCGCGTCGGAACGATCGAGCCGGCGGACGGCGCGGCCCCCGCCGAGAACGGGTGGAGGCAGCTTCGCGCCGGATGGCGGGTGCTCTTCCGCAGTCCGTTCCTGGTGGCCACGACGGCCCTCAGCCTCGCGTCGGTGGTGGTGCTCGCCGCGCTGCAGGGGCTGATCCTCCCGGTCTGGTTCACCCTCGCCGGGCAGCCGGGCATGCTCGGCTTCGTGCTGACGGCGCTCGCCGCGGGGATGCTCGCCGGCGGCGGGATCTACGCCGTCGCCGGCGGGCGCGGGGGCCGCCGGCCCTGGTTCCTGACCGGGCTGCTCGGCAGCACGCTCGGGTTCGGGGTCATCGCCGCCCTGCCCTCGGTGTGGACGGTGCTCGCGGGGGCGTTCGTCCTCGGGCTCTCCAGCGGGCTGTTCGGGAGCCTGCTCGGGGTGCTCATGATCGAGCGCGTCCCCGAGCGGATGCGCGGCCGCATCATGGGCACGCAGAACGCCATGATGACCGCCGCCCCGCCGGTCGGCATCGTCACCGCCGCGCTGCTCACCGAGTATGCCGGCGTGCACGTCGCCGCTCTCGCCGTCACCGGCGTCTGGCTGGTCGCGCTGGTCGTCGGCCTGTGCGCCCCGTCACTGCGTAGCCTGGGACCTGAGACGGAACGGGTCGGGAGCGACGGGACGGCGGTGGTCGACGGTGCATAGCGGAGAGCTCGCCCGGCTGGCCGGGGTGACCGTGCGCGCGTTGCGGCACTACCACCGGGTCGGCGTGCTCGCCGAGCCGGCGCGACGCAGCAACGGGTACCGGGAGTACGACGTGCACGACCTGATCCGCGTCCTGCGCATCAGGCGCCTGGCCTCCCTCGGCATCGCCCTGGAGCGGATGCCCGCCCTGCTCGACGACACCGGCGGCGACGCCGGCGAGCTGCTGGACGAGCTGGACGCGGAGCTGGCCGCGCAGATCGACCGCCTCGTCGCGCAGCGCGACCTCATCGCCCGTCTCCGGCGCGCGGGAGCGGCTCCCGACCTCCCGCCCGATCTGGCTCCGTTCCTCACGGTGTCCGCGGCCGGGCTGTCGCCGCATCTGGCGCGGTTCGACCGCGACCAGTCGGTGCTGCTGGCCCATCTCGCCGGCGAGGAGGGGATGCCGTACATCGCCCGCTTCTACGAGCGCCTCAGCGATCCCCGCCTCCTCCCCGCCATGACGGCCGTCTCCGAACGGTTCGGCGGGCTCGGACCCGACAGCACCGATCAGGACGTCGCCGAGCTGGCCGACGGCTTCATGGCCGCCTTCGCGCCCGTGGTCGAGGAGCTCGTGGCATCCGAGCCGCCGCCCGATCTCAGCGCGGTGGCCGCCGTCTTCGCCGACCACACGGCGGAGCTCCTCAACGAACGGCAACGGCACGTGCTCGACGTGCTCGAGCGTCGCCTCGACGACCATCTCCGTGCGAAGGCCGGCGACCGGTCGTGAGCCGCGGCGCCCCGCCGCGGCATCCCCGTGACGCGGGGCCCGTCCTACGATGAGGACGGAGGTGCCCGCATGCCCGCTCACCGCACGACCGTCCCGACCTACACCGCGGCGCACGTGCGTGCGGCGGAGGCGCCGCTGCTGGCCGCCGGGGTGCCGCTCATGGCCCGCGCGGCGGCGGCGCTCGCGCGCATCGTCGCCGGCACGCTGAGCGCCGGCGGGCGCGTGCTGGTGCTCGCCGGCAGCGGCGACAACGGCGGCGACGCGCTCTTCGCCGCCGCCGACCTGACGACGCGGGCCGCGGTCGACGTGCTCGCGGTGTCCGGCCGCTGGCACGAGGGCGGCATGCGGGCCGCCGAGGCGGCCGGCGCGCGCCGGGTGGACCTCGCGACCGCCGCGGCGACGAGCTACGACATCGTGCTCGACGGCATCCTGGGCATCGGCGCCCTCCCCGACCCGCGGCTGCGCGGCGCCGCCCGGGAGGCGGTCGAGGCGCTGCTGCCGGCGGTGCGCGCGGGCCGCACGCGGGTCGTCGCGGTCGACGTGCCGAGCGGCCTCCACCCCGACACGGGCGCGGCCGACGACGCCGTGCTGCCGGCCGCGACGACGGTCACCTTCGGGGCCGTGAAGCACGGGCTCGCGAGCGGCGAGGGGCCGCGGCTGGCGGGCGGGATCGTGCTCGTGCGCATCGGGCTCGACGACGCCCTCGCCGCCGTGACGCCGGCCGGCGAGGCCGTGGTCGCGGACGTCGTCGACGCGGCCTGAGCTCGGACGGCGTCGAGCAGGCCGGCGACGGCGCGCACGAGCATGTCCCCGGCCCGAACGGCGCCGGAAGCGCCGTCGCACGCCGCCCGCCGTCACATCTGACTGGGCAGGGTCCCCGCGAGCTCGCCGAACAGCTGCGCCGTCAGCGCCATCGCCCAGCCGACGGAGATCACGATGACCAGGACGATCGCCGCGATCCACCCCCAGAGCGGCCCCATCCCGCGCCCCGTCTGACGCCGGACGATCACGGTGCGCCCGATGACGTACACGCCGATCGAGATCACGAGGGTGAGGAACGCGAACGCCCAGTGGAACGGCTTCTGCACGCCGCGCGCGACCAGCTGCCGATGGTCGAGGAACGCGAAGACGATCGAGGCGGCGATGAACACGTAGCTCAGCAGGCTGAGCCCCATGACGCCCGCGGTCCACTCGGTCAGCGCGGCGGTGACGTCGGCGGGGTCGGCCGTCCCGGCCTCCAGCGACATGATGGCGTCGATGTAGCCCTGCCAGTCGATGAGGAAGAGCAGCACGATCGGCAGGTGCGCCGCCACGATCGAGAGCCAGATCCAGACGGTGTTCGTGTCGATGTCGCGCCGCTGCGCGACGGGCGCGACCTGCGGCGCCACGGGCCACGCCGGCAGCGACGAGGACGCCGTCGGCACCGCGGGGCCGCTCCCGTGCACGGGCGGCACGGGTGGCACGGGGGCGTACTCCCCGTAGCGCGGCGCGGGCGTGGGCGCGCCCGGCGACGCGAGCGCCGACGTGGGCGCCGTCTGCTCGCTCCACTGCTGGCCGTCCCACCACCGCGCACGGGTGTGGTCGGCGGGGTCGGGGTACCATCCGGCGGGCGTGCTCATCGTGCGCTCTCCTTCAGCTGTGCTCCCGCGTGGGCGAGCTCGCCCAGCGCGGCCTCGGACGTCTGCGGCGCGACGCCCGCGACGAGATCGGTGAGCACGGTCACGTGCTGCCCGTGCGCGAGCGCGTCGAGAGCCGACGCCCGCACGCAGTAGTCGGTCGCGATGCCCGCGACGTCGACGTCGGTCACGCCGTGCGCGGTGAGCAGGTCGGCGACGGTGAGGCCGTCGTCGGTCACGCCCTCGAAGAGCGAGTAGGCGGGCCTGCCCTGCCCCTTCTTGACGTGGTGCGTCACGGCGGACGTGTCGAGGGCGGGATCGTACTCCGCGCCTTCCGTCCCGGCGACGCAGTGCACGGGCCAGGTGTCGACGTAGTCGGGCTCGCCGGCGGCGAAGTGCCCGCCGTTGTCGCCCGTGGCGTCGTGCCAGTCGCGCGAGGCGACGATCAGGGCGTAGTTGCCCGCGTGCGCCGCGAGATGCGCGGTGATGCCGGCGGCCACCGCGTCGCCCCCGGCGACGCCGAGCGCGCCGCCCTCGGTGAAGTCGTTCTGAACGTCGACGATGAACAGTGCTCTGACCATATGACGAGGGTACGACGTCAGGCCCGTCCGACGTCATGTCGCGGTCGACGTCACGTCGCAGTCGACGTCATGTCACAGTGAAGTACCTGATCCAGGATGCCGCGGTGCAGACCAGCGCACCGATCGCGAGCGCCGCGGCGGCGATCCACAGGGCGCGGAGCCCCGGCGGACGGCGGGTCAGGCGCATGCGGTCGGAGCGGCCGACGCGGTACCAGATCACGGCGGCATCCCGGCCCTCGAGCAGGCGCGCCTCGGCATCCGTCGGCGTCGCGGCGCCCACGCCGCCGTCCGACATGAACCATCGCACGACGGGATGGCCGCCGTCGCGGTCGACGATCGCGTCGGCCTGCTGCCACGAGCCGTCGGCGGCCCAGACCACGAGCGAGAACATGCCGAAGAACGCGGCGCCCCCGAAGCCGATCCAGGTGATCGCCTCGAGGATCGCATCGATGACGTTCATGCCGCACGCCTTCCGGGTCACGATCAGTATCGCGCACCGGAAGGCGTGCGGCGGAACCCGCGGGCGGCTACGCCTGAGCGGCGATCTGAGAGGCGATCAGGGCGGCGAGGTCGGTCTCCAGGCCGATGTACTCCTCGATCTCGTACGCGAGGCCGTCACGCACGCGCACGAGGATCGTGTTGTGCATCCGCTGGCCCCCCAACGAGACCGTGAACTGCACGAGGAAGCCGTCGGCCGTGAGGCGGTAGGCCTCCCGCTCGCGCGGCGGGATCCCGCCGGCGAGATGGACGTTGCCGATCGCGGCGTCGAGCGTCATCCACACGTCGTCGTTGCTGTGCCAGACCTTGGCGTCGGGCTCGCAGAGCGGGCGGAACGTTTCGACGTCGCCCAGCGCATTGAGCCAGCCCTGTGCGAGTTCTTCGTTGGTGAGAGCGGTCATCCTCGACCCTCCGGTTTCTCTGTGCGTTCGGTGGACCGTCACGACGTCGTGACGGCGACTCCAGTAAACACCAAATGATCGCTCGGGAATAGACCCGGCCCCGATCTCCCCGGAACACCCGCGGAGCCGGCCTGCCGAAAACCTAGCGACCAAATATTTTTTGTTGACTAGTGGTTCTGCAATGGGTAGCGTTCGGGGGCACGGACGCGTGTCCCCGTCGCAGGACCGCGCGCTCGCAGAGAACGACGACTCGGCAACGTGGCCGAAGAAACGGTGAGCACCATGTCAGACACGAATCGTCTCTACATCGACGGCGCGTGGGTCACGCCCCACAGCGGGGAGACCGTCGACGTCCTCAACCCCACGACCGAAGAGGTGCTCGCCACCATCCCCAACGCCGACGCGGACGACGTCGACGCCGCGGTCGAGGCCGCCGAGCGCGCGCTCCCCGCGTGGGCCGCACTGGGCTGGGAGAAGCGCGCAGAGCACGTCGCCAAGCTCCTCGACTACCTCGAAGAGCACAACGACGAGCTCGTGCAGACGATCGCCAAGGAGCTCGGCTGCCCGGTCTCCATCGCCCAGGTCATGCACGTCGGCCTGCCGGTCGCCGAGGCGCGCTCCCAGATCGAGTTCGCCAAGGACGTCGAGTGGCAGCGCGAGATCGGCAACACCCTCGTCGTTAAGGAGCCCGTGGGCGTGGTCGCGGCCATCGCGGCGTGGAACTTCCCGATGATCCTCACGCTCCGCAAGATGGCGCCCGCGCTGCTGGCCGGCTGCACGATGGTGCTGAAGCCGTCGGTCGACGTGTCGCTCTTCGCGTTCATCGTCGCGCGCGCCGCCGAGGCCGCGGGCGTGCCGGCCGGCGTGTTCAACCTCGTCACCGGCCGCGGCGAGACCACCGGCGAGGCGCTCATCACGCACCCGAAGGTGAACATGCTGAGCTTCACGGGCTCGACCGCCGGCGGCCGCCGCATGGCGAAGGTCGCGGCCGAGGACTTCAAGCGCATCCACCTCGAGCTGGGCGGCAAGTCGGCCATGGTGACGCTCCCCGACGCCGACGTGACCGCCGCGGTCAACGCGACGACCTACTGGACGTGGCTCAACACCGGCCAGGCGTGCTCGGCCCTGACGCGCATCATCGTGCCCCGCGAGAAGCTCGCCGAGGCCGAGGAGGCCGCGAAGGCGTCGGCCGCTGCCGTCGTCGTCGGCGACCCGCTCTCGCCGCAGAGCACGATGGGCCCGCTCGTGTCGGAGCGCCAGCTCCAGATCGTGAACGGCTACATCGAGAAGGGCCTCGCCGACGGCTCGAAGCTGGTCGTCGACGGACGCGGCGTGCAGGCCGGCACGGGCTACTTCCTCGGACCCACCGTGTTCAGCGACGTCGCCCCCGGCTCGACGATCGACCAGGAGGAGATCTTCGGGCCCGTGCTGTCGATCACGCCCTACGACACCGTCGAGGAGGCCATCGAGATCGCCAACGGCACCCCCTACGGCCTCGCCGCGGGCGTCTACGGCCCCGAGGAGCAGGCCTTCGAGGTGGCCGCGAAGCTCAAGGCCGGCCAGGTGCAGGTCAACGACGGCCAGTTCAATCCGCTCGCGCCGTTCGGCGGATTCAAGCAGTCGGGCATCGGCCGCGAGAACGGCCCCGGCTCGATCGACGAGTACCTCGAGGTCAAGGCGATCCAGCGCTGACGCGCGACCGCAGCACAGAACCCCCGGGATGCGCATCCCGGGGGTTCTGTGTCTTCGTGCCGAGCCGCCTAAGGGAATCGAACCCTTGACCTATTCATTACGAGTGAGTTTAGCGGGCATTTCGGACTGGATGGCGCTGGATGAGCCTGGCTACTTCCGCGGAATCATGCGGGAGCGACCTCGCTCGTCCAGCATTAACCAGCACAGTCACGGGCTATCTTGCTACACGTTTCGCTACACGCCGGGGGTCGGTGAGCGCCGCATCGACCTTTTCGGAGGGGACGAGGGCGATGTGCGCGTAGCGCTCGGTGACCCGAACCGAGGAGTGGCCCATCAGCTTCGCAACCTCGGCCATCTCGACGCCATCCTGGAGCAGCCACGAGGCGTACGTGTGCCGAAGATCATGGATGCGTCCGCCCGTCCCCAGCGGCGTCCACACGTCCCGCCGCCAGTTGGACGAGTTGGTCCGCATGAACACCCACTCGCCCCCTCGCTTGACGTACGGCTTGACGAGCGCGGCGACCCACGCCGGGATCGGCACGTCGCGGATCTTCCGGCCCTTGGGGTACTTCTTCGGCTCGCCGTTCTGGAGGCGCGTGTGGGTGACGCGCAGCATGCGGCGCTTTACGTTCACGCGGGCAGGCCGGAGGCCGGCCATCTCCCCCCACCGAAGTCCGCAGCCGACGAGCACTGCCAGCATCGCGGCGTCCTCCGCTCGGCCCTGCTCCTCGAGCTTGCTCAGCCAGCGCCCCACCTTCTTCCGAGAGAAGAATCGCATCACGTCTGTCTCGCCAGGGTCGAGGCGGAGGCGGAAGCAGGGGTTCGTGGCGATGATCTCCGCGTCGATCGCTGCCGACAGTGAGACAGAGAAGGTGCGGACGACGCGCTGGACGCTCGACTCGGCGAGCCCCTTGCCGCCGGCTGCCTTGGGTGTAGATAGCTGACGAGCCCAGCTCTTCACCCCGAACCGGGTGATGTCGGCGAGTGGGACATCGGCCCAGTGGGGCGTGATGTGATTCTTCAGGAGTGAAGCTTCCGCCTGGGACGTCTCGCGCGAATCCAGCCACTCGTCACACCAGTCGCCCCACTTGCGCGCAGCGGCGCGAGGGTCGCGCCAACCAGGCAAGGCAGCCTGCTCCTCGGCATCCATCGCCTTCGCGAGCGCCTTCTCCTTGTGCGGGTAAGTTCCCGCCGAGCGGGCTTTGCCGTCGCGGTCGCGGTAGAGTCCCCGCCAGTTCCCTGACGGCAGCTGTTGAGTCCAGGGCATGCGTTGCACTGTAGCAACTTCGCAGCTATCTTCGATTTAGTGGACTAAACCCTAAGGAGACTGGATGAAACTGCTCACCGTTGCCGAAGCCGCCGATGTTGCGCGCTGCCATCCGGAGACCGTCGCGGCGGCGCTCAGGGCCGGGAAGCTGCACGGTCACCAGACGAAGAAGCGGGCACCGTGGGTGACCCAGAAGGCGTGCGTCATCGCCTGGAGGCTCGGCCAGAAATGCAGTCACGATTAGCCGACTAAGCTGATCCCATGCCTCTCCTGCCGATCTCTGCGACCGACGACTGGGAGCAGGAGATCGCCGATGAGGCGGCGGAAGAGTTCGACGCCTCGATCAGCGTCTTCCTCCCCGGCAAGCCTGGCGTCATCGACCCGATCACGGACGAGCCCGTGGGCGCCACGCCGCAGACGACCCTCATCTCAGCCCGCCCTGGCCGGGCTCAGCACGTCCGCCTGCCGCTCGTCAGCGCCGGCTCAAGCGAGTGGGGCACGCAGCAGCGCTACATCATCCAGTTCACGGCGCAGGCCGGTGACCCCTACATCCCGAAAGGCGCCTTCGCCAAGGTGTCCGGCGGTCGAGACCCCGACTTGGCGAACTTCACCTTCAACGTATCCTTCAGCAGCCAGTCGACCCATCGAGCAGTCCGCACGCTGCGCACGATCGCGGAGGGTCCGCATGGCTAGGCAGTCAAGACAGACCTTCGGGAGCAGCCAGGTCACGTTCTTCGACGTAGAGGCCCTGCGCGGCGGCATCGTCGCGTGGGGTGACCGCGTAGCCGATCAGGTCTTCGACGAGGCAGAGGAGATCGTGAAGGACGCTGCCGTTGAGGCCGTCGCCCGCGTCCACGCCGCAGATACCAAGACGGGCCGTGAGCGCGCGGCGAAAGGCAAGGGCCTGCCGGGGCGCCATGAGACCGGCCTCATGGCTGAGCAGATCCGGGAGTACGAGATCACGCGCTCGAAGCGCGAGTTCGTCGGGCGCTGGGGGTGGCTGAGGGTCAAGCGGGACTACTTCGACTGCCAGGAGCACGGCACGCGCCACCTTGCAGGCATGGGCGCGTTGTGGGGGTCGTACGTGCACGCGCAGGACCGCCTCTGGGCGGCGCTTTCGAGAGGGCGTCGGCGATGAGCCATACGGGCAAGGCCGAGCGGGCCTTCATCATGTCCGCCCTCGCGCCGTTCGCGGGCGGGCGCAACTTCAAGACGGAAGTGCCGGACGAGCGAGACCTCCCCCGCCTCGGCAACGGCCGCATCCGCCCCTACAACGTCGTGACGTTCCAGCGCCCCTTCCGCATGGCCTCTGGCGCAGCGGTGGCGGGCGGCGAGAAGAAGCGGCCCTACATGATGCCGTTCATGATCTTCTCCTACGCGGGCGACCCCGATACCGCCGACGAGCTGGGCGGCGCCGTCTCGGAAGTCCTCATTGACGCTCGGCCCTCCGACACCGCCGGCCGCATTCAGTGCGTGGGCGGCTTCAGCTACGACCAGGCGGACACCGACTCGCGGCCTACACGATTCGCTCACGCTGCGTGGTATCGAGTGCACATCAACCTCGGCATCTAGCGCTGGAATTAGTCGACTAAATCGTTTCTAGACTTGGTGGCATGAGCGCCCTCCGAGCTTTCCGCGACCGGAACACGGGTCTCGTCGAGAACTATCCCGAGGAAGTCGCGAAGACCTTCACCTTCCTTGAGCCGTACGACGGGGACGTGCCCTGCATCGACTGCACACCTGAGACCCCCGCCGAAGGCATCGACGAGCAGCGCGACCCCGACAGCGAGAACGAGGAGTAGTCCGTGGTAGCAAAGCTGGTCCCCGGCTGGGAGACGATCGTCCTCCTGCCCGCCGTCGAACTCCTCGGTGAGCCGCACATCATCACATCGACCGGCTTCGTGCCTGCCTCGGTGCCCACGGTCACTGCGCTCAACGAGTACCACGGCATCACGTCGAGCACGCATGCGCGCGGCCATGCGGGCGGCAATATCTCGTGCGCCGTCCTGGACGATCTGAACCTCGGCCTGTCCGGCTCGGACACCGACAACACCAAGACCGTCTGCTCGAAGGGCAACTCCGAGGAGCCGACGTTCTTCAACTTCGACGCCGAGCTGAACATCCTCCGCGACGAAGACCTGGTCGCCACCGGCCTTTTCAACTTCGCCCGCGATCTGACCAGGGCGCCGGACGTTCCGTACCTGATTGCCCACCGCGTGCGCGGCGGCAAGGACTCGACCGAGGCCTTCGCACTCGACGACGAAGTGGACTACTACTACGTCCACACGGACAATCCCGTCCCCATCTTCGGCGATGGCGAGTTCCAGGCCCTTTCGCTCGGCTTCATCCCCAAGGGCTGGGTCAACATCGGGCACACGCTCAACGCGGCCTAAGGAGACATCATGGCTGACACCCGCATCCTCACCAACAACCACTTCGGCTGGCTGGTTGGCCCCTCGTCGGCCATCCCCGCAGTCAACTGGTCGAACGGGCCGACGCTTGCGCAGCTTCAGAGCTTGCTCAACGTCTCGGAGGCCGTCAAGATCGACGGCACCGACTTCGGCCTGGAGGCATCCCAGCAGAGCGATGACCGCTCGTTCGTAGATGCGGCCGGCGCCCAGAGCCGCAGCTTCAATGCTGCGAGCGGGAACATCGAGATCTACACGCCCGCGAAGGGCGACACGTCGAGCATCTACTCGCAGACGTGGGATGCGATCTCCAGGCCGCGCACACGCGTCGTCGTCGCCCAGCGCCCCGTCGCCCCTTCGTCCGGTACCATCAACCGCGGCGACGAGATCAACCTGTTCTCGGCGATCACCGACGAGCGCGTTCACAACCGCAACGACGCCAGCCGCACGCTGGGCGTCGGCCTCCTGCCGCAGGGCGACATTCTCGTGAACTACATCGCCCCGCACACCACGCCGACGGCGCCCGCAGTGGCACCTTCGGGCGCGATCAACGCCACATCTGGCACGCCGATCTTCCTCAAGGTCACTTACGAGGGGCGCAACATCACGATCGGCGCTCATTACCAGTCGAGCAATGAGACCGTGCTCCAGGTGCGTCACGGCATCCTGCTCCCCCTCGCGACGGGCACGGCAACGCTGAACATCTCCTACCCCGGCGCAGACACTGTCGCACCGATCACGGTGACGGTGACCTAAAGGCCCAGCTACCTTGGGATACGGGCGCCCGGCTGAACAAGCCGGGCGCCCGCTTTAGTGGAGCGACGGCTATTTGGTCGACTAAACTGATCCTGCCAACCCTAGGAGGATCATGTCTGAAGACGCCCAAGCCATCGTCGATGAAGTGAAGTCCACCTTCGACTTCCTGAGCGCCGTCCAGAACGTTCCCGAGTCGCTTGAGGACGTCAAGAGGAACATCGTGCGCGTCTACCGTGACCGCGAGACGGGGCGCGCCCTCGGCGGTGTGACCACACACACGGGCGCCGCCGGCCAGGAGGTCCAGGAGCGCTTCGGCGTCCTCGGCGAACTGTCGCTGAAGCTCGAAGAGAAGAAGCTGCTGGAGGAGGTCATCAGGCGCGCGGACGAGCTGGAGCAGGAGCCCGAGAGTCTGAAGACCTACGAGGACCGGCTCGCGGTCCTGAAGAAGGAGATCACGGCGCTGAAGCGCAAGGCGGCGCCGCTCCAGAAGAAGCTCGACGAGTCCGCGCTCGACTTCGAGGTCCGCTACCTTCCGCCTGCCGCCATCAAGATCGCCCGCCGCGAGGCCCGCAAGCACCTCGGCATCAAGAAGGTCACCGACGACAACGCCGATGAGTATGTGGACGAGTACAACGCCCAGGTGCTCTCCCTCGCCACGGTGTCGGTCGAAGAGGTTGCCACGGGGAGCAAGAACCTCGGCCTGAGCGCAGAGGAGGCCCGTGCCGCCTACGACTTCCTGCCACCCTCGGAGGTCAAGCGACTCGTCGAGTTCGTCGACGGCATCGTGTTCCGTGCCGACATCGCACAGAAGCTCTCCTTCGACGCGGATTTCTAGCGGGGTACCTGGCTAACGCCGGGTCCAGGTACCTACAGCTTCTCGACGCCGCCCAGGAGTGGGGCGTCCGCCCCACGGCGATGCTCTTCGGCTCCGACAACCGCAAGCGCTGGTCGAAGCTCGACATCGTGCTCGCGCAGGCCCACCACATCTTGCAGTCCGAGCGCTGCAAGCAGTGCGGACTGCCCAAGTACATCTGTCAGAACCCCTCTCGCGAACTCGAATATCGCATGGAGAAGGAGACCTGCTACGCCACGCAGGCGCTCGACAAGCATGAGAAGGCCGAGGAGTCCCGGCGCAAGAAGTCGAGCCGGGGGCAGGACGCTCCCGCGCCCGCGGGTGAGGCCGCCTACCCGGTCCCCTACCTCCGCAACGGCGCCGATCTGGGCACCCTGCGCGACCCGTACTACGAGGAGCGCGCCAGGATCGCCGAGGCCGTTAAGCCCAAATTAGCCGACTAAATCGTTCCTAGACTTGGAGTGACCGCCGCCTCGGGAGATCCTGCCTATGTCCATTGAGAACCTCTCCCAGGAGGCGGAACTCAGGCTCAGGATCTCCAGCGATGACCCGCGCCAGATCCTTAAGTGGGTCGAAGATCTCAATCGCAAGCTGCGCGATGCGGGCGATGAGACGGAGACTGTCTCCAGGCTTCAGCGCAATCTGGAGCGCGCGCTCGGCAAGACCGGCGAGGCTGGCCGTGACGCGGGCAAGAAGGTCGCCGACGGCGCCCGTGAGGGCAGTAAGGCCTGGCAGGACCTCCAGGACAGCCTGAAGAAGGTCAACGACGAGTATCGCAAGTTCCGCCAGGGGTCGCTCACGGGCGAAGGCGGTGGCAAGGACGTCAGCGCCTACAGCACCGACGAGCTGAAGCGCTACATCGCCATTCAGGATGCCGCGAACGCGAACTTCATCAGCGACGCACGCAAGCGCGTGGCGGAGGAGGAGCGCGGCGTCCAGCGGCTCTCCGACCTGAAGCAGCGCAGCCTTCAGGCGGAGTTCGCCGCCATCCAGCGCAACGCCGCCGAGCAGAAGAAGATGATCGACGCCGGGCTGGCTACGGCCAGTCGCGGCATCGGCAGCGCGGAGACGTACCAGCGCGACGCACTGAGCAGCCGACTGCGCAGTGCGCGCGGTGCGATGTCCGACGACTGGACGCGCCAGTACAACGCCGCGCTGGACGAGGCATCCCGCAAGACGCAGAAGTTCTCGCAGGGCGACCTGCCGGCGCTCCGCTACGCGCTCTACGACGTTGCGTCAACCGCGACGATCACCTCAGCTGCCATCGTGGGCATCGGCACTGTCGCCACCATGACGTTCGCGAAGTACGAGTCCGCATTCACGAACGTCGAGCGCACGCTGGAGCCCGGCTCGATCGCCGTCGAGCGCCTGCGCGGCGAACTCGTCCAGATGGCGCGCGAGATCCCCCTCGCTTTCGAGGACATCGCAGCCATCGCAACCCTCGGCAACCAGCTCGGCGTGCCCGCCGATCAGCTGCGCGAGTTCACAGAACTGGTCGCGAAGTTCTCGACGGTCTCGGGCATGTCTGCCGACGCCTCGGCGCGCGCATTCGGAAAGCTCCAGAACATCCTCGGCCTTGAGACCGTCGAGGAGATGAGCCGGATGGCCTCGGCCATCGAACTCGTCGGCGTCAGCTCGGCGGCCACGGACGAGGAGATCATCGCGCTCGCTCAGCGTCTCGGCTCCACGGCCACGCGCGCGGGCTTCACGATGGATCAGATCATCGGCCTGTCGGGCGCGCTCGGCTCCCTCGGCGTCGCGCCGGAGCGCGCACAGGGCGTCTTCGAGACCTACTTCGACTCCATCAACGGCGCCCTCGCTGAGGGCGGCGAGCAGGCGCAGGCGTTCTCGGTCATCACGGGACGCTCGATCGAGGATCTGAACAAGGCCGTTCGCAGTGGCGATGGGTTCGCGGTCTTCCAGGACTTCATCGCCGGACTCCAGGGCGCCGACACCGTCGAGCTGTCCACAGCGCTTGACACCCTCGGCCTCTCGGGCCTCCGCGCCAATGAGGTGATCGGCCGCATCTCCCAGCGCATGCCGCTGCTCCAGGAGTCGTTCAACATCGCCGCGCAGGGCGCCAGCGAGAATACTGAGCTGAACCGTCAGTACGCGCTGATTCTCGACGACCTGGCCTCGAAGTGGCAACTGTTCGTGAACTCGCTTGCGGGATTCGGCGCCGCGGTCGGCGGCCAGGTCGCACCCGCGATCATCACGCTGCTCGACGGTGCGACGGCGCTGCTGAACACGCTCGCCGACTTCGCCAACTCCCCCCTCGGCGGGTTCCTCGTGAGTATCATCGCCTGGGTTGGCGGCGCGGTGGCGGCCTTCTCTGGCCTCATCGGCATCATGGCCTTGGCTGGGGCCTCGGTCGCCGCACTGAGTACCGCCATCGCTGGCCTCTCGACGACGGCAATGGGCAGCAGGATCATCGCCATCGCCACCTCCATCGGACTCATCAAGCCCGCCGCAGACGGGTCGACTCGATCGGTACTCAGCCTTCGGGGGGCACTGAAGCTCCTCGGCGCCGCAACAGTGGTCGGTGCGGCGCTCCAGTTTGTCGTCGAGGTGCTTCTCGACCTCTACTCCGCGGGCAACACCGCCATCGACGTATTGGTCAACGTCGCCCAGGCTGCCATCTGGGTGCAGCAGCAGATCTCCAACGCCTTCTCACTCATCGGAGTCAATCTTCCGAACGGCCTCGCCAAGGCGTCGAAGGAGCTTGAGAACTTCCGCTCCAGCGCGAAGAAGGAGTGGAAGAACTTCGCCTCCGACATGGGGTGGCTCGATGACGCACTGGAGAGCACCAGTGACTCGGCCTGGGACGCCGGAGACGCCTTCAATTACATGGGCGGCAGCGCCGATGGTGCAGGCAGCGACCTTTCCGGCCTGGGCGACACCCTCGACGAGACCACCGTCAAGGTCCGCACGCTCACCGACTACGCAAGCGACCTGTCGGGCGTGTGGAAGCGTGCCTTCGACATCCGCTTCTCCGGCCTCCAGGGTCAGGATGCAATCACCTCTGGCTGGCAGAAGATCGCTACCGGCGCGCAGGATGCCCGCCTTGCGATCGACGATGCTCGCGAGGCCATCCTTGAGCATCAGCGCACCCTCGCCAGCATCGGGGCGGATCGCTCCATCAAGGAGTACTGGCTCTCCGTTGCCGAGCTGTACGGCGATGAGAAGCGTGCCGCGGTCCTGCGCGCCGACCTGGCGGAACTCGACGCCAAGGCCAATGATGAGCGCAAGAAGCTCACCGAGACGCAGCGCAAGCTCTCCGAGGCGCAGGACAAGGCGAGCATGTCGCTGTCCGGCAACAGCGCCTCCGCCATCGAGAACCGCGCCGCCCTGCTCAGCATGGTCGGCTCGTACCAGGACTACCTTGAGGCCCTCGCCGCCAGCGGTATGAGCCAGGAAGACCTCGTGCGCAGGAGCCAGCAGCTCAAGCAGGAGTTCATCAACCAGGCCACGCAGGCGGGCTTCAGCCGCTCGGAGATCGACCTCTACACGGTCGCGTTCGATGACCTGACGTTCGCGCTGAACAACGTCCCCCGCCAGGTCGACATCGAGGTCAACGCGGACCCCGCCCTCGCTGCGCTGCGAGAGTTCGAGGCGCGGCTTGCCGAGAGCGCCGCACAGTCCGGCACGGACTACGGCAACGCCTTCGGCGATGCGATGCAGAGCGCCTTCAGTCAGGCGACGGACAACTCGCTCACCCTCATGGAGGCGGAGGTGCAGCGGCGGCTGCTCAGCGCGACCGTCGCCATCAACAACGCCTTGAACTCGGCCTTCGGATGGAACACGCCGCCGAGCGGAACGTACCGGCAGAGCACCAAGCCGAAGCTCGGCTTCGCTGGCGGTGGCTACACGGGCGACGGCGCCAAGTTCACGCCCGCGGGCATCGTCCACCGAGGCGAGTACGTGATGCCCAAGCGCGTCGTCCGCAACGTCGGCGTCGAGAACATGGCCTACATCCACAAGATGGGCATGCGCGGGCGTGGCTACGCGAGCGGCGGCGGGGTCGGCTTCACCGCCCGTCCAGCGACGACCGGGGGCATGGCGAACGTGGTCGCGCTCGACGTGGGCACGATGCATCAGTTGGCGCGGATGCTCCGTGTCGAGCTGGCCGTAGATGGCGCGATGTTCGGCCGGGCGACGAGCAATGCGTTCTCGAACTCGACAGCCTTGGGGGCCGCATGAGCAAGCAGATGTGGTTCGGCACCGAAGAGCGGATGCGCTGGATTCCCGCACCGCAGACCGGCGCCACGATGAGCCCTCAGGCATGGTCGCAGGGCGGCACCCTGCTCGGCGGCGGCGGGTGGCAGCAGAACTCCTTCAACTCGCACCGCCACTTCGACTTCTCGTGGTCGAAGGCGTCGCTTGTCGACGATGCACAGATCATGCAGGCGTACTTCAACGGCCTCTACGGGCGCGGCCTGATCTGGTTCATCGACCCGCTCGCCTACCAGCGGAACATCCTTCCCCCGCACTGGGCCGCACCAGGGCTCGCGCTCGACTACGAGGCGCCCCCGCTCATCCGCACGACCGGCGTCGTCCCGACCGGCTTCTCGGTCAGCGACCCAGCGAACAGGGGGTGGCCAGTAACCGGCGCCACCTACAATCTCACCAGCTCCCCGATCGGATATCCGGGGCCTTGGGATAGCCTTTTTGTCCCGATACCTCCGGGCTACACGCTCATGCTCGGTGCGCACTATTCGGCGACTGGTGGCGGGGGCGTCTTCTCAACGAAGATTGAGGCTGACGGGTCCGTTGGACTGACCCAGAGGCTGGCTCCTACGGGCGATAACCCCTTCTATGTGACCCCCGACCTTGCACTGTCCGGCGGGCGTGGAGTGCGACTCTGGATAGGGCGAGACTCCCCTGGTGCTGCGACAGTCTCCTTGACGGCCATGTCCGGGAGGCTGTTCGACTCTCTTTCCGTGATTTACGGCGTTCAGTACGGATACGGAGAATACGGCGAGGGCGCTTACGGCGGCGAGCAGTATCCAACGGCCGCAGGCGGCACCTGGAAGCCCGGCATGGGGCACACCGGCTGCCGGTTCGACGGCCCGCCGACCTACGCAGCGACAGGGGGCAACTTCGGCGGCCAGGCGGGCTACGCCGTGAGCCTCCGCGAAGTAGGAGGGTGGCTGTACTGATGGGCGTTCAGATCAAGATCGGCCCGTGGCTCTTCAACGCCGGGGAGTTCACCGTCGAAGAGGATGCGACCCCTCTCGCCGCTGGCGATTCGCGCGGCTCAGTCGGGTCGATGACGATCACGCTGCCCGAGCCGGACGTCACCGTCGCGGATGCCGGGCCGAACTCTGGCATGGCTACGCTCCTCCAGTACGGGCCGACCATCCTGCACCGAAAGCCCGTACAGATCACCGCGGACGGGCGCGGCACCACCTACGGGACCGTCACGTCGACCGCGCGGACAGGGCAGGGCACGATCCGCGTGACCTGCGCCACCGGCCTGGCTCGCTGGAACGTCTACAACGCGCAAGCGCAGCCCTATGTCGGGACGCTCGGCGGCCTGCTGAACTACTACGCCTCCCTCGCGGGCATCGCCTCGTCCGAGCTTCAGATCGCTTCCGCCCTCGCGGCCCGCCCGATCCTCGCGCCCGGCTGGTCGGGAGAGGTCTGGTACCACCTCAAGCAGCTCCTCGTCGCCGAGCAGCTGGAGCTTGCCCTCGTCGACGGCAAGCATCTGATCCGCACGACGCACTCGAATCACCTCGACGCAGGACGTGAGATCTCCCTGTCGGGCACCGCCCCTGAGCCCACGCTTGCGCAGCGCGTCGAGGTCTACAACTACAACAGCTACGCGATCACGAACGCCCTCGTGTATCCTCCCGGCGGCTGGCAGCCCGAGGTCAAGGTGCTCAACGTCAACGCAGGCGAGGAGGCGGTCTACACGCTGGAGCTGGAGGCGTCGCTGTCGTCCATCCAGCAGCCGACGATGGTCACGCACGTCGACCCAGGGCATTCCTCGTCGTCGGTGTACACGATCGTCGCCAACGACGGGCTGCCCGTGCCGCCCGCGATGTGGGCCGCCAGGGGCGGTCAGGTGAGCGTGGAGATCGGCCCGGACACCAAGACGCTCATCGTCGCCCTCCGCGGAGCAACGGGCGTGCCGACGGCTCAGGGCGAAGAGGCCACCAACTTCAGCCTCGCCCTCGCCAGTGCAGCCACGACGAATCGCTACAGCACCCTCCGCATCGTCGGCACGGGCGTCGCCTGGGAGAAGCGCATCCACAACTTCTACACGGGCGTCTCTCCCCAGGAGACGGCAACGGAGGTCGGAGTCACGATCGACAACCCGTTCCTGCGCACGCTCGAGCACACCTACCGTGCAGGCATCCGAGCCGCCGTCCAGTTCGCAGGAACACAGCCCACGCTATCCGTTGAAGCCGTCGACGTCAGGGCGGGCTCCAGCGGTACCTTCGGCACCATCGCCGGCGGACGGCTGTGGGACCGGCGCAGCGCTCGCTACTACCGCATCGAACGGGCCAGCATCACCCGCGGGTCTATCGGCGTGCAGGCAGTCGATGACACGACGGTCGGTGACTTCGCCGACGCCTACCCTGAGTGGACGATCGGGCAGTACGTCGACAAGTTCGGGCACCTGACCCTCCAGGAAGGGGCGCTCATTGGCCTCCGCAACTGACATCCTGCCCCGCCGCAACCTCGGCCCCGGCGAACAGTGGGGGCGGCAGGTTGAGGTCATCGTCCGCGACGAGCAGCGCGCCGCCGACATCGACCGACAGGACATTGACGGGCTCGGCCGCGCGCATGCCTCTACGCTCGACGACATCGCGCGCGCGAGCGCACGCTTGAAGGACGCCCTCCAGGCCATCCCCTATCCGGTCGTCGCCTCCGATGGGTCCGAGGACTTCACGGTCTCCACGGGCTGGACGGAGGTCGCCCGCGTCTCCCTCACCGCGCCGCCCGGAAAGACGCTCCTCAATGTCATCGCCTTCGGCCGGGCATTTGGGCGGGGGCTGGTCGAGACCGAAGTCGAAGTGACAACCGAGGAGGGAATGTTCGTCTGGCCCTTCCCTCTCGGAACCGTCAGCGACGAGTGGGGCGACCGGCCTGAAGGCTTCCATCACGGCATCGACTTCGCCGTCGCCGAGGGGTCAAACATCCGCGCCACCGCCGATGGCACTGTCAGCATCAGCCAGGTCTGGCAGGGGTCCACCAGCAACAACCAGGACGGCCTTGGTCACTACGTGCGGATCAACCACGGCACGCCGCCTGGCGGGGGGCCTGAGCTGTGGACCGGCTACGCGCACATGCAGAGCGCTCCGCCCGTCTCGGCACCCCAGGGCGTGATTCAGAACGAGACCATCGGCCAGGTCGGCAGCACTGGCTTCTCCACCGGTCCCCACCTCCACTACGAGACCTGGGAAGACGGCGTCCGCGTGAACCCCCGTGAGTTCATGGACCGCTGGGAGTACACCTCGTCGACCACGACGGAGACGATCATCGAATCCGCCGACACGCACCTGTCGCGGCTCGTGATCGGCGGGATGACTTCCCGCGAGTTCCGGTCGACGGCAGGAGTCCACTCACCCGTCTGGGGCGTCGGCATGAACACCTCCAGCGTGATCGTATCCCTCCAGATCCGCAGCCAGACCACCGGCATCTACGGCTCGCACGTCGACAACGCCGCCACCTTGACCGTACTGGGGTCTTTCTCATGAGTGACGTCTTTCCCCGCCGCAACCTCGGCCCCGGCGAGCAGTGGGGGCGGCACGTCGAAGATCGCGTCGGCGGCATCGAAAACGACCGCTCCGCCCTGCGCATGGACCTCGACGGGCTCAACCGCGCCACCGCCGCGAGCCTTCAGACCCTCTCCGAACAGCTCGACGAGATCGAGGCCCTCTACAACGCCATCCCCAAGATCTCTCAGCACACCACGGAGAGCGAGAACTTCGGGCTCCTGACCAGCGGATGGACGCAGATCGCCGGCATGAGCATCGCCGTACCCGCAGGCGCCAAGAATGCACAGGTCACCGTCGTCACTTCTGCCTACCTGATCTCCTCCAGCAGCACCTCATCCGGCCACGTCACCGGCACGCTCCTCTGCAACTCGGCTTTCAGTCCCGCCATCCCCAGTGCCGCCGGCATCAATAGCGACGACCAGTGGTACGCCTCCCTCAGTCCGACCTACGGATGGACCGTCGATGTGCGCAGCATCGGCTCCATCAACCTCGGCTTCCAGGTCATCCCAGCCGCTTCCGGGGCCTGGAGCGCGGGAACGGGTTCCTACGCGGCCCTGAGTGCCTTCGTCGTCTTCACCGGCTGAGGCGATTTAGTTGACTAAATAGCTGGCTAAAATCAGCCATATGCCAATCACACCAGGCGGGATCTTCTACCCCGGACGGGAGACGCCGAACGATCCCACGGTGTGGGCCGCGCAGATGGCTCATTCTATGGATACGGCCGGAGCCGCCCCGCCCGGCGCGGTCGTCGCCTTCGCCAGCAACACGATCCCGAACAACTGGCTGCTGTGCAATGGGCAGTCGGTCAGCCGGACCACCTACTCGAACCTCTTCGCCGCGATCGGGACGACCTACGGCGCCGGCAACGGATCAACAACGTTCGGGCTCCCCGACATGCGCGGGCGAGTGATCGCAGGCAGGAATACCGGCGACTCCGACTTCTCCACCCTGAACCACAAGAACGGCGCCAAGACGCACACTCTGAGCATCAATGAGATGCCGCAGCACCGCCACACCGGAATGTACAAGTTCGGCGGCCAGATGCTCACCTGGCGCGATACCACCGGCAGCGGCACACTCGGCGGTGTCCGCGGCTCGAACGACGGCGAAGAGATCTTCACCGGCCTGACGGGCGGCACGATGGCGCACAACAACCTCCAGCCCTACATCGTCCTGAACTGGATCATCCGAACATGAGCACCGACTTCATCCTGGCTGAAGAGTGGCGCCCCGTCCGCGGGTTCGAGGGGCGCTATGAAGTTTCAAGCGTGGGCCGCATTCGCTCCCTGCCGCGGGTTGTCACTCGGCGGGATGGTGTGACGAGCAAGGTCAATGGGGGCATCCGCCGCCCATCCGTCAAGAAGTCTGGGTACCTGAAGGTCTCCCTATGGCGCGACAACTCCGAGTTCACGGCACACGTTCACAGCCTTGTCCTCGAAGCGTTTGTCGGTCCACGCCCGCCCGGCCTCGTTGCTTGCCACGGGGACGGTAATCCGGCCAACAACCGCGTTGAGAACTTGCGCTGGGATACCCCCTCCGAGAACAACTTCGACAGGGGGCGTCATGGCACGGACCATAAGCGCAACCGCACGCATTGCCCGCGAGGGCATGGGCTCATCTGGCCGAATCTGGTGAACGGGAAAGTCCTGCGCGGACACAGGAACTGCAAGGCCTGCTCCCGCGAACGCGCCCGATCGCACGCCAAGAAGGTGCCATTCAGCCTGGCACTCGCGAACGACCAGTATCAGCGAATCATGTCATCTGCATCGAAGGGGGAGGCAGCAGCATGACCTTCTCTCATCTCACCACGCGGACCAGCGGCAACGCTGGGCAGCACTCTAGTCGTAGTGGCCGCAAAATCCGAGGGTGGATCATTCATCACGCGGCGACAGCAAGCTTGGATGTAGTGCTGCGGATGATGTCGACGGGGTCGCGCCAGGTCTCATCGAACTACGTCGTAGAGGATGGGCAGCGCATTGGGGTGGTCCCCGAGGAACTGCGCGCCTGGACATCGTCTTCCCCGAGGGGGGATGGGGAGAACCTCACGGTAGAGATCGTGAACGACCGCATCGGCAGCAGTTCAATGGATTGGACCATCTCGGAGGAGTCCTACGTCTCCACAGCAATGCTGATTGCCGAAACCAGCATCCGCTACGACTTTGAGGTAAGTCGCGAGACCATCATCGGGCATCGAGACGTGCTCACTAAGTATGACGAGGGGTACGCAACTGCTTGCCCCTCGGGGGTCAACCTGGACAAACTGATCCGCCTCGCGAACGCGTTCCGCGACGAGATGCTGACGCCCATCGTCATCAAGCCGAAGGAGATCACAATGAAGCACTACCAGCGCCTGGACGCCACCGCCCGCGCCACGGGCCGGGAGCTGAAGCCGGGCGAAGGCTTCTACCTGCACACCGACACGGGGCAGGCCACCGACAAGGCGTCGAACATCGTCGGCGGCGACGGGGCCTACGTGATAACCGCGCACGTCTATGCCGAGGGGACCCCCGGCGACATCGTCGACGTAAAGCTCGTTTGGCAAGACACTAAGGCAGATAACGTCAAGAACTCCCCGCATTATGTGGAGCGCATCGAGATCGGGCAGGACGGCACCGCGCGCCGCTCGGTGACCTTCCAGCGCGGCGTCGACCGCGGCTTTGCCGTCTACGCCCGTCTCGACGCCAATCGCTCCAACAAGGGCGAGGCCGTCCGCGTGACCATGCTGGACACCGATGCCGCGCTCTTCCGGGCTGCGTGAGCGCCGTGGACCAGGACACCCGCGAAGCACTCGGGGACATCAAGGGCGCGATCAACCGCGGCTTCGAGGACGTCAACAAGCGCATCGACAAGCTCGTCACCCAGGGGGAGTTCAACGCCACCGTGCAGCGCATCGACGCGCAGCACGAGACCCTGCGGCGCGACTTCGACGGGCACGAGAAGCGGACGAACGTGATCATCTCCGACAACAGGGCGGCTGACGCCGCGGTCCTGGAGAAGGCGGAGGGCGCCGTCCAGAAGGTCCGGCAGGAGATCCACAAGGATCTCGACGGGTTCCGCAGCACCACCAAGTGGGCTGTCGGCATCGCGGTCACCCTCGCCGGCCTCGCCTTCGGCGTCGCGTCCTGGCTGCTCTCGCTCTGACCCCCCATCCCAACAGCAAGGAGAACCCCTACCCATGAAGAAATACTTCTCCCTCGCCTTCTTCGACTACGCCGGAGAGCGCGCACTCAAGACCGTCATCCAGACCCTCTTCGTCGGCGGCCTGCTCGGCGCCGGCCTGTTCGGCCTGGACTGGCTGGAGATCGGCTCCATCGCAGGCGGCACGGGCCTGGCATCCATCGCCACGTCCGTCCTGCTCTACAAGGGCGATGGCACCGACAACCCGAATGACACATCCGTCGGCGCCTGAGAGGCGGTGATCACATCTCTGAAGAACCCCCGGCTGATTCCAGTCGGGGGTTCTTCAGGCTCAGCTGAAGTAGTGCCTGAGCGTCGGCTCGTGCCTAGTCCGCTTCAGGTAGACGAGGGAGTGCGTGATGCAGTCGTTGCTGTCGTCGTTCTGCGTGCCGGGGGCGAAGAGCCCGAACCGCTTCAGGAAGTCGAAGCGCACCCGCTGGCGGCGCGTCAGCGTGTTCGCCTCCTTGGGGTAGGGGGTGAGCCTGCCCTTGTCGGTCCTCGTCTGCCAGTGGACCTCCTGGCCGTGCTCGCGGGCAAGCCAGGCGATGACCCCCTCGATGGGCACGCCCGCGATGTCGGCGACGAAATCGTTCCGCCTCGCCACGAACTTCTCGACGACGATTTTGTCGACTAACTGAGGCCAGCCGTTCTTCCGCACCCAGTCGATGAAGCCGGTGAGGCCGCCGCCGATCTGCCAGCGTTCAAGCAACTGGTAGGGCGTCGTGTCGTCGTACCAGCCGAGCGTCACGCCCGTCTGGAGGCCGGGGTCGACGGCGAGAAGCCTCATGCTGCGCTCCATTCGTCAGTCGGTTCAGGTGCGGGCTTCGCGGACTTCGCGATCGGCGCGCCCGTGGTCAGCGCGATCACGTCGTCCAGCCACTCATTGAATGCCGCCGCGGTCGTGAAGACGGGGCGCCGGTTCAGCCAGCTCGCGCCGTCGTTGTAGTCACGGTCGCGCCGCTCGGCCTCCTGGCGCATGCGCGCCACCCGCTCCTCGTGCGCCCACCCCGGCTCGCCCTTGGCCCGCGCGAGCAACGACGGCAGCGGGGTGTAGTCGAAGAAGAACTCTGTCGGCATGCCGAGCGGATCAGTGCATAGCGCCTCCTCGAAGGCGAACGAGCGCGAGCCTTTCGCCGTCCGGCCCTTCTCCTGCCACGCCGCGCGCAGGGCGATGCGGTAGGCCGGGTGTGCGGCATGAACCCACCAGAACTCGCACTCGTGAGCCGCCTTCCGTAGGTCGCCCCGGCGGTGATCCGGCACCTCCTGCCCCGGCTTCAGGTCCGCATCGTCGGCGTAGTACAGGTCCGATACCGCGACCCGGCTGTACGACAGGCGCACGACCGGCCACCCGGCGTCAGTGGTGCGCTTCAGGAGCTTCGTGATCGCGGCCCCGAGACCCTTCTCTGTGGCAGGATCGACGACGCGCTGCTCTACGAGCGTCTTCGTGACGGGCGGCACGGCGGCATCGGCCACGCCGTCACGCTTAGTTCGGCGGAAGAACTCAAGCCACGTCTCGTCGCTCCACCCCGGCCCGCCGGTCGGGTGCAGTGGCGCCGTGCGCTCGCGCGAGCGCACGGGCTCGGCGGCGGCGTCCATGACGTCCAGATAGACCTTCATGCCCATGCCTCGCTGTGCGAGTATCCGACGGCGACGCCCATCCACTTCGAGAGCAACTGCTCATCGCCCCAGCGGGCCTCGCCGCCGCCGAGCACGAAACGCAGCGCCGCCGCGACGGACTCGATGCTGTCGACGTTCTCCGGCCGCACGGGCGCGAAGTCGCAGAGGAACGGCGGCCAGTCGCCGAGGCAGAGGACGCGCCCCGGCGTCCCGTAGGCCGCCTCGACGGGGATGACCCGGATCGGCGTGTCGATCAGCGCCTTCGCGGCCTTGAGGATTGCCAGGCGCTCGGCGCTGAGCGGCCACGGGTGAACGGGCAGGGGGATCGGTGCATCAGGCATCCTGGTGACTCCTCTCGTAGTCGTCGCTCCAGCGAAGGATCGTGGTCGGCGGCACGCCAGTCAGCCTCGCCGCGGTATGCTTGCTCGTTCCGAGGGCGAGTGCCCGGAAGGCGGCTTCCCCGTCGATCTCGCGCTTCAGGCGGGCGCTGCGGATGCGGACGAGGTACGGCAGGCTTTCGGCCGCCAGGCGCCCGCCTGTCCGCCCCGTCTTGCTGTTCTTGGGGATGCGGTACCACGGCAGCCCGACGATCGCGCCGATCTGCCTGAGGGAGAACTCCCCTATCTCCCCCAGCTCGGCGCCGAGTTCGCGTCGCTCCGTCTCGGTCATGTCGGCGCTGACCTGCCACGCTTCCAGCGCCTCGTCCAGCGCGCTCACTGTGCCTCCTCGATGATTCTCACGATGTCTCTCGTCCTGTCTTTCGCATCCGGCGTCAGCTTGTCGATCACGCGCTGGGAGAGCAGTTCCTCCAGCAAGCTGTCGACGTCGCGTGAGCGCCCCTGCCACTTCGGCAGGCGCTTGATCTTCGCCACCTCCATGCGGCCGCCATTGGCTCGGATCAGATCGGCGAGCCTTGCGACCTCCCGAGCGCGCGGCGTCAGATCCGTGGCCTGCACGGCCCAGAGAAGGTTCTCGACCCACTCCTCGGACTGCTCCAGCGCGATCAGGTAGTCGGACATCTGGATGCGCCTTCGCCCCTCCGTGATCGCCACGAGCGCGGCGCACTTGAGGATCGCGACGTCCATGCGCCCTTTGTGCAGCGTGTTCCCCAGCCGCTCCTCGTAGCCCGGGAGCGAGTCGGCGATCGCATCCAGCGCATCCTGAGTGTCCAGGTGCCTCAGGAGCACGTCTTCGTCGGCATCCATCGCGACTGGCTCGCCCTCGGGCGACAGCCGTGTCGCGAGCTGGCGGAACTTCGCCACCCACGTCTCGTACCACTTGTGTGCCGCATCTTTGCCGTCTGCCTGACCTATGCGGACGAGGGCCTGCTCCCGAGTGATCTCCTTCACCTGGCCGCGAGCGATGATGAAGCGGTTGAGGAACCCGGTCAGCCAGTCGTCGGGCCAGATCGCCTCTGCCAGCTTGTCCTCGATCCCGGTCAGGTGAACCGTGAGGAAGCCGCGGGCGGTCTTGCCCGACTGCTCCTTCATCGTGCTGCGCTGCATGGCGCCGACCCGGCCGCCCCAGTAGTCGGTGATGCGCAGCTTCATCCCGCGGAACTCGTTCTTCTCATCCGACCAGCTGCGCAGCACCGCCTCAGCTTCGTCGGCCTGGAAGTAGCTCGTCTTGCCGTCGCGCGCGAGGAGCGCCTGCTGGAGCCCCGCCGCGGTCGCGTCCCCGCCGATGTCAGGCGTGTCGACGCCGAGGTAGAACATGTCGACGATCGCGTGGATGGGCTCGATCGACTTCGACTTGCCAGTCTTGGTCGGACCCAGCTGGAGAGCGTAGAAGTTGAAGATGATCTTTCCACCATCCTTCAGCGGCAAGAACGCCTTATCGGCGAAGATGAGGGAGAGGATGATCCACCGATTCGCGCGATAGTACTGCTCGCTCATCACGCCGTCCCGAAGCTCGCTCATGACGCTCATGTACTCATCACCCCACCACGGCGCGAGCGATGCCCGTTCGGCGCGTGACAGTAGCCGCACGCTCTTGCCGGGAAACGGATCTCGGTCGCCCGAGACCTCCTCGGCGCCAGGGCGATCAGCCAGGGGGTGCTGCACGATATGCCAGGTGAGATTCCATACGTCGGGCAGCGAGTCCTTGTCGAACTGGAGGGCGCATAGCCCCTCCGGCGCGTTCGCTGCCGGGGAGCGCCAGCCGATGGCCGCAGCTTCCAGCGGCGAGCGGCCGGCCTTCAGCGCGTCGGAGATCAGCTCCGCGACATGGCCGCGCAGCTTCTCTCGCGTGCGCTCTGCGGGAAGTGTCGCCCACTTCGCCATGAACTCGTTGCCCAGGCCCGCGATGAGCGGCTTATGGTCGACGGCGGGAATGTCCCGCGGCGCCGCCGCGAAGGTGCCGTACTTCTCGATGGCACCGCGGAGCCCGGCGTCGAACTCCTCGGCCCACGACCTGCCGGGCTGTTCGGGGAAGTCGACGTACAGGCTGCGGAACTCGTCGAGCAGCTGGGGGATGCCCGGCTCCAAGTGGTCGGCGGCACAGCCCACCAGGTAGCGCTGGAAGTCGATCATCTCATCGTGGGCGATGCTCCCCTGGCGCTCCGCGATGTCGGCCAGATACTCGCGAAGGTGCTCGGCGGGCTCTCCGGCCTCGCACCTCGCCAACCATTCGGCGACGCCACCAGTGAACGGCGCCTGTGGAATGTCGTGAGTTGCCGAGTCGTCGTGGGTCCGAGTGGGCGAACTCGGGGTGAGGAGCCAGTCCGGCGCTTGTGCGAAGGCGTCCCGTGAGTCGGGGATCTCACTCCCCCACCAGATGAAGTAGCTGCTCCCGCCGCGCCGGTCGACGTCGTCCAGGCGCACGCCCTCTGGGGTGACATGGTTCTGATCGGGGCCGAGCGAGACGCCTTCCGGCGCGGCGTAGATGTAGTGGTCGCCGCCCGAGCCAGTCGAGTACGTCACCGTCTGAGGCAGATCGTCCAAGCCTGCTTCGATCAGCGAGTTCCAGCCGTCCTTGATCTCACCGGTCGACATGTCGGTGCCCATGTCGATATCGAGCGCCACGAGTCCGCTGGCGCCCGCATGGACGCCAACCAGGGCCTCAGGCCAGCGGGACCACCAGCGTTCGATCTGGTCGGCGTCTGTGGTCCCCTCCTTGTGCCCACTGTAGGTGTAAGGGGTCTTCGCGCGCTTCGTGCGCCCGCGCTCCTCCGTGGTGCGCTCGCGGACGGGGAAGACGGCGAGGCCGAGGGCGGCGAGGCGGAGGGCTTTCTCCTGGGTCAAGATCAGATGGCCTTCCGTATTTAGTGGACTAAACGGAGCCCCGGCGCAAGGCACACTTCACCCCTGCGCCGGGGCTCCTGGGGGCTTAGCTCAGAAGCCGGCGGTCGTCGCTGCCGCCGCGCCGAGGCGCGCTTCGGCGATCTCCTTGCGCGCAGCTGCGACGAAGGGCTCCTGGAGCGTGAGCGCCTGGGCGATCTTCGCGTCATCGAGCCCCAGTGCGATCAGCTGCCCGACTCGCTCCTTCTCGTCGGCGCTCAGGCCCGCGGGTGCCGCAGGTGCCGCCGCGTACTGCTGGCCGGTCGGCGTCGCGGGCGCCGCCGCCTGAGGCTCAGCAAGCGCGGCGTCGAGAGGGCTGCCCTTGACGATCGTGTACACATAGACCTTCGGCGGGAAGCCGCGGTCGGGCTTGGGGCCGAACCCGGTGAAGGTCGCCGTGAAGGTGTCGCCTTCCTGGGGCGACCGACCCGCCTCGCGCGCCGCCTTCTGGAGGGCCTTGCGCTGGCCGCCCCACATCTTGATGTAGACCGAACGGCGGCCGTCGTCCTCGGCGTCCTCGCGCAGCGCCGTCTGAAGCTCGATGACGGCCTGCATCTGCGGGTCGCCGTTGTCCCAGAACGTCGGCTTGCCCGAGTCGAAGTCCGTGGCCTGGCGCGTCGTGACCGACAGCACCTTGCCGGTCACCGAGTCGCCGGGGTTGTCGAACTTGGCGCTCTTGCCGCCACCCTTGAGAAGGTCGTCGAGAGTGCTCGTGCTCATTTCTTGCTCCTTGCTTTCGTTGTTTCTTTTGGTCACCCCGCGACACCCAGTAGGTCGTCCAGGGAGCTTGCGGGCGCCTTGCGCGGCGCGTCGGGATATTTCCGGCAGTCGAAGCACTTCCCGCTGCGCGGGAGGCCCCGGATGTAGCTGTCGCGCGATTCGATCGAGACAGCGGCGAGATCGTCGAGAAGCCGCCCGAGTTCTTCGACGCGATCCAGGGCAGCGAGGGCTGCCAGCGGGTCGAAAGGCTCCTCCCACCACACGCCCGCGCGCAGGCTGACGGCGTTGCGCGGCAGGTAGTTGATCGCCACCTTCTTCACGTCGTAGCCGGCGCGGAAGAAGCCAAGCCCGTAGAGGTGCGCCTGCCCTCGATACTGCGCCGTAGGCCCGCGCTTGGCGGAGGTGAGGGTCGTGGCGCCGACGAGCTTATGGTCGATCACGCAGCCCGTCTCGACGCGGAAGAGGTCGGATGTGCCGAGCACTTCCTGCCCCCGCACCGTGCCTACCGAGACGCGCGTCTCGGTCAGCCAGCCGTCCAGGGGCTCGAAGATCTCCTCCAGCGCCGCGTGCAGTGCCGTGCCGAGGAACGGCAGCCAGGCGGCTTCAGGCATCTTCTCCCACCCTGCGAGCTTGGCCGCGAGGCAGTGCTCACAGTCCATCGCCAACTCCGACGGGCCAATGGCTCGCTGGAGCGTGCGCGGCTGCTGGGTGATGGCGTGCTCGATGACCGAGTACACGGCATCACGATCGTCGGGCACGGCATCACGATCGTCGGTCACGCTGTATTGCCCCAGCCGAAGACCGCGAAGCGCGTGACGCCGCTGGGCAGGTTGCCCAGCATCTCGACCACCTCTTCCGCGATGAGTTCGTATCCGAAGACGGGGATCGGCTCGCCATTCTGGTAGGCGCCGAAGTGCACAACCCCCCGGTCATCCTCGTCGGTCACCTCGATCGTGAACTCGATGCTCATGGCGTGTACGGTCCCGTCTTGTTGATGCGCTGAATCTTGTCCATCGTGCGCGAGTAGGCACTGATCGCCGTCGGATACCACTCACGCGCGGCGCGGATGGTCGACGGGATCAGATGATGCAGGGCCGCCTCGATCCGCTCGTAGTCGGCGCTGTTCAATTCATGCCTGCTCATGCCGCAGCCCCCTTTCGTACCCACGGAAGACGGACGGCCGTGTGGCCGCGCGCGAGGGAGGCCGAAACGTATCCATCCTCCAGCACCCCCACATTCCGCAGGGCTTCGAGCAGGCCGAAGTAGGCCAGCTCGGAAATCTCCTTGTCGATGAAGAGGTGGAAGTGCCCCTCCGTCGACGAGGGGATGAGCTTCGCTGGCAAGTCGATGTCCAGCACGATCTTATGCTTCTCTCCCCCCGTCGTGCGGGACGTGATCACCGTGGCCTCTTCGAGGTCGTCGGTGAGGCGACGACCCCCCGCCTCGGTGTAGTCCTCGTTGTCGTCAATCGACGCGACGACCTCGTACTGAAGGCCGCTCAGCGGCGGCTCCTTCGGACTCACGAGACGACGACCTTCTTCGCGCCCTCGATCTGCCACTTCTTCAGATCGACCGGGGCGAAGTAGTCCTTCAGCGCCGCCGTGTCGACGGCGGGCTTGTAGTACTGGGGGTAGCGCTCGACGGGGAAGCTCTTCGTGAAGGCCGCCGTGTTGAAGCGCGGGTTGCGCTGGATCGAGACGACGTAGTCGCCCTCCTTGTGCGAGCCGTAGTCGTACGACTCGCGCAGCTGGTCATTGATGAGATCGAGTTCCTGGTTCAGGACGTCGATCTGCTCGCGGATCGCCGCTCGGCGATCGAGAATCCTTCTGATGTCACTCATGGCTTGCTCCTCCTGATCGTTCAGCATAGCTGGATTTAGTGGACTAAATGCGGGGCGGGGCGGGGGCTTGCGCCCCATACCACCTCCTGGAAATGCCGCCTACACTGCGCATCTTGACTCCTCCTCCTGGTGTCTCCCGCCTTGCTGGCGGTGATCCCAGTCTACGCATTTAGTCCGCTAATGCAAGGGGTTTAGTGGACTAATTTTGCAGGGCCTCGACGTAGGCCACCTTCGACCACAGCCGCCTGGCGACCTGAACGACCGACCAGCCGTCCGCGAGGAGCCCCCGCATGACTTCGTCGCGCAGGCGGTGGATCGCCTGAAGCGGCACGCCAAGGTCGGCCTGGATTCTGCGCGGTCGCTCCCGGTCCAGGAGCCGCCTGCGTATCTCGTCCGCCTGCTCTGGCTTCGGCACGTACATCACCCGCCCTCGCCCGCGCGCCTCGCTGCTCCGCTCCTGCGGAATGAGCGGCGCGCGCACGCCCGAATAGTCTGGAGGCTGAACGGTCAGCGGCCTGCGGCCATGTGTGCCCTCGGGATGCATGGCGTGCAGCACGGCCTGCTCGTAAGCGGCCTGGTACGAATGCTCGATGCCGCCAACAACGAAGCCGCATGCGTTACACACGACGAGGCCGCTTCCGTCGTCAGGCGAATCCCCCGACCAATCGATCCAGACGTCAGTCATTTCGGCGCGAACTCCCGATGGCTCTTCAGAATCTCGGGGTTCCTGAGAATGCCGACCCAGACCGACTTGAACTCGGCGTGCGAGGGCAGCGACCTGCCCGTCTGGCGCCGGTAGCGCTCGGCGAGCGAAGCGCTCGTGATGGGCAGTGACTCTGCGACCCAGTTCGCGGGCACGCCCTCGTTGAGCTGGCCGAGCGCCCACTCCCACTCCGCATCGGTGAGTTGCTGGCGCGCCTCCCGGCGCGGACCGTACAGCCGGGACGCCGCCTTGAATACGGCGCCCCTGCTGTAGCCCCTTGCCACCACCTCCGCGATGGTCAGACCTGATGCCAGGAGATCGGCGGGGCCGACTATCGGCGGCGGCGTCACCCCCTGCTCACGAAGGCGCTGGCGCACATTCTTCGGCAAGATGCCGCGGGCCTCGGCGATCTGCTGAATGGTCATCCCCTGCTCGTACTGCGCTCGCACGGTTAAGCGTGGCACTCCTTCACTCCTCCTCGATGACTTGGCTGGCGGTCAGTTTAGTGGACAAAACGTCGGCGCTCTCCCGGCAGACGCGCCGTACGTAGGACACGCTCTTGAGTCCGAGCGCTTCTGCGATCGCACTCGGGCTCAATCCCTGGCCGCGCAGCTCGACGATGGCCTCACGCCGGCCCTCATAGCGCCGCGTGAGCTTGCCGGTGCGCGAATCGACGGCGGGCGGCAAGCCAAGGAGCAGGCGCGCCTTGCGCACGACGTTGCGCGAGACGCCCATCTGCTCGCCGATCATCCGGTCGTTCATGCCGGCCGCATGAAGCCGCCGCACCTCACCGTGATCGACGTGGATGCGATCGCCCGTCGTGGCGCGCCGTACGGGCCGCGGGGCGGGCCGGGCGGCCTGCGCCGCCTGCTCAGCTAGCGCCTCGGCAACGCTCATCCCCTGGTCGATGCGGCGCCGGAAGCTCCAGTCGCCCGCGTACCGCAGGCTCACGTCCGAGCAGGACGGACTGGCCGGGCAGCTCGCCCGACCGCGGCACCCCTGCCTGGCGCCCTGGATCGTTCCGTGCTCGACGGCGGTCATGAGGACTCCTTCAGGGTGACGGTGTTGAGGTGCCGGTTCGGGCACGTCTGGAGGATCGTCCTGCCATCGGCAGTGATCACCCATGTTGCTTCGTCGAGATCGTCTTCGCAGGTGCTGCACCAGCCGATGCCGGCCCCGTTGTGCCCCTGGCAGATGAGGATGGACCGCTTCTTGAACGGTGCCTGTCCGTCAGGGGCGTAGGTGTAGATCTCCCCGCCTTCGGCGTCGTCAGAGACACGGACTTCGATCTCCGTCCATTCGGCTGAGTCGACGGCCGCCATGCGCGCGTGGTCGGGCTCCAAGTAAGCGCTGTAGGTCCCGCCGTCGTCGACCGTGCCGCAGACGTCGCACTGCGCCTGGTAGTAGATCGCTTCCTTGATCATGTCACCAGTCCTCCTTGGGGTTCCCGGGGTTCTTGGGGTTGAGTGCTTCGGTGAGGATGCGGCGTGGTTCCGTCGCGATCGCGGGCAGCATGGCCTCGAAAGTCAGGGCCTTCTGGATCGCGCCACGGAGGGCGTCGCGCTCGCGCTGGAAGCTGCATGCGACGTCGTGATACCGGCGCACCTCTTCCTCGACGGCCTTGGCGAAGTCGGGTGCCGAGACGACCGACTGCCAGTGGACACTCAGGGCTCGCAGCTTCTCGGCCCGCTGGTGCTCGGACTTCAGCGCGTTGATGAGCTTGCGGATCACGATCAAGTCGGCGTCTGTCTCGCGCCACATCGATCGGCCCATGCGTGAGACCGTCAGCCGCCCGCGGGCCTCCGCGAGGAGGTCGGGGATGTCAGTAGCCATCGGGGGGCTCCAGTTCGTTCTCGATGCGGGCGGCGTGATCTGCCGCCTGCTGGAGGGCGGCACGCACGTCGGCCTTGTCGAGCATCACCGCATCCGAATCCGGGATTCGGTCGAGCTTCGCGAGGATGCGGACTCGCGCCTCCTCCGCCTCGGCTGGCTCGCCCAGCGCTTCCCGCTCGTCGGAGTTTTGCGGAGAGTTTTCCGCACCCTGCACGCCGCGCCGGATAGTGCGTGCCACTTCGTCCAGGACGATCTCAAGCGGCGCATTCACCCACAGTGTGTACTCGCGGTCGCTGTCCCACTGCTTGCGGATCGCTCCGATCTCGGACAGGCGCCTCTCGATGCTCTCGCGAATGGTCACGACTCCTCCTTCTTCTCCCCGGTGAACGGCGAGTAGCGCGTGCCGTCAGGGGCGACGATCACTACCGGGTAGCAGTCGTCCTGGGCGCGGCCAAGTGCCTCCTCGAACGTCAGGAACTTCCAGTCGCACTGCGAGCCGTAGTACCACGCGGTCAGCGTCCACGCCTCCCCGCGGGCGTCGGCCTCATCCAGGACGCGGTCTTCCTCGGCGGCGAGGAATGCCTTCGCCGCGAGGACGCGCTCGCGGAGCACCTGGTATTCGGCGTCGTTCATGCTGTCTCCTCCCCGGCCGTGTCGTTGGTCTGCCCGAGAGCGGCGAGGATCGCGTCGGCCCACTCCGCGATGACATTCGTGCGCATCCCTGCGTGCAGGCCATACCCCATCCCGAGCGAACCGAGAAGCCGGATCAGCGCTTCCCTATCGATGTCAGCAGGGGCCTGAGCCTGCTCGCACAGAGCGAGGGTGGCCGCCTCCTTCGCCACGTCGAACGCGATCCGTCGCGTGTGCTCGGTCAGGGTGCGACCCGCCACGTAGGAGGTCCCAGCGACCCTCTGCGCGATCCGCTCTGCGGCTTCCTCGATCAGGTCCTCTCGACTGGTCATGCCGTCTCCTCCCGGGATTCGAGGCTCACGGCCTGGTGGTAGCGACTGAGGCTGTCCACGAGGATGCTCAATTTGAGGTTCGCCCATCCCCACGAGAGCGTGTGGATCGTCTGAGACACGGCGTTGTCCAAGGACTCTCGCCCCGCCTCCCGTTCGATTTCATCCGCCATGCGGCGCAGATCCGCGACGATGCGCTCAATACGCTCACGGGTTTGCTTGTCCAGGAAATGGGCGTAATAATTGTTGTCCATCAGTTCTCTCCGTTCTCGTCGTAGTAGTCGGCCAACTCGTCGTCCGTGGGCTCGCGGGTGGAGCGGATGTCGTAGGCGTGGTCGTCGCACATGCGCTCCGTTGCCACTACCGTGTCGCCGTCCCAGTAGACGAACTCGGTGTACTGCATGATCGTCTCCTCGACGCGGCGCGTGCTGCTCACTGGTCGCCCTCCAGCCGCGCCAGCAGTTCCCGCAGGAACCAGATGATCGCTTCCTTGTCATATTCGCCGGGGTCGCCGCCGATATGGTCGGCGATGTGCTGCAACTGCATGAGCCCGCCGGGGCTCTGGGCCCCCCAGAGTCCCTGCGCCAGGGCGTCCAGCAGCTCAGCCTGCTCGCCGTCAAACCCCTCGGCGAGCAATACCCCGAGGTCGCGCCAGTCGTAGTCGGCGTCCACGACGACGCGCGCCTGCACGCCGGGGATGCGGATCAGGTTGGTGATGGTGTCGGTCATGGCGCGTCCTCCTTCTCCCCGCGGCCGAGCTGGTACACGGCCCGCAGGCCGCCCATCATGTCCGGCACGGACTCGAACGCCTCGCGAATGCGATCGTCAAGTTCGTCGTAGCTCGGGATGACATGGCCGACCTTCTCTGCCTGGTCCCAGGCCACGTTGTAGCCGAGGCTGTTGATGCACCCGGCACAGACGTGCTCCGCTCCGTCGTAGATCGGAACCTTCCGGTGGTCATCAGTCATTGCTGCCGCCCTCCCCCTCGTTGGTCTGCCCGAGAGCGGCTTCGAGGGCGTCGCGAGCCTGGTCGCGCATTATGTCTCGGTATTCGTCATCGCTGGGCCAGCGATCGGGCCAGTCGGCCTCCTGTGGCACGTTGGCAAGCGCCTTCGCGGCTCGCTCCACCATCTCGTCCGTGATCTGCACGGGGCGTGCGGACTGCCACTCGGCACCTGTTCGGAACCCGTCTCGAAGAGCGCTGTACAGGTTGTTCACCTGTCGCTCGTTCTTGTTTCGAGCTGGGACGTGCGGCATCGGGTACCGCTCCTCTGCGGCCTTGCGTGCGGCGCTGGTCATGACTGCTCCTTCCGGTACGGGTTCCACGGGTATGGGGTTCCCGGTGCCGCGATCTGCCATGCGCCGGCCGCCGCCCACCCTTCGCCCCAGGCGCGTTCTGCCACCTGGCGGTCATGCTCGGCAAGCCATGAATCGAACTTCGCTGCCTCACGCTCCGAGAACTCCATGCCAATTGAGGTGACCGGGACGAAGGCCACGGCGTTGCGAACATCGGAATCAGTGAACCCTCTACTCATCCCGCCACCTCCAATTCCTTCGCGCGCTGCTCTCGCCAGCGCTGTGCGTTGATCTCCAGCCGGCGGGTCAGTTCCGCGGCGTGCTCGTCCGTGTCCTGGCGTTCGTCAGCCCACTCGGCCACAGAGTCGGCCGTGATCCCGTCGCCGTCCTGGTAGCCGTCGAACCATGCCCTGTCCGTCGCCACCGCGCACGGTGTCAGGTGGGATTTCCACACGCCCACAGACCCGGCATCGAACGTCACGGCCCGCTCGTACGTCTCGCCCGGTTCGATCGGCCACCCGCACACCTCGCACGAGTGCCGCTTGCGGGCCTTCACATCAGCGCGCGTCGTGTCCATCAGGGCATCACCACCCGGACGATTCGCAGGTCAAGGCGCTGCGCTCCGCCAAGGTCGCTACCACCGACCGAGAGCACTTCGTACTCCCGCCCGTGATTGGCGTAGATGCGCGAGCCGACCGGGATGTCGAGATGCTGCGGCACGTACACGACCTGCCGGCTGAACGTGAACCGTGCGACGGCTTGCGTGCCATCAGGCAGCGAGATCATCTCGTTCGCCATGTGCGTCAAGCTCATGTCTCGTTCCCCTCACTGTTCTGCTCGTCGATATCGGCCATCGTTTTCCGGCACCAGACATCCCCACCTTCGTGAGTCCACCCGTGCGTATAGTTCGCGTAGTGGCGGCGGATCGGCTTGCCGCAATGGCGGCACGTCATGATGCCGCCCTCCTCGTCAGCAGGTCCATGCGCACCAGGGCGCGAATGTCCGCCGGCAGCATCTGCATGACCCAGAGCCCCGCCTTCGTGTATCCCACGTGCTGGAAGCCCGCCTCGAACCATGAATGACCCCACGTCTTCCGCCCGCGGATCGGGCGCGGCTCAACCTTGGCGGGGTCGATGAACGAGACCATCCCCTGCTCGGGGATTTCCGGCCACTTCCGCGCCGTGGCGAGCACCGCGGAACGGATCAAGTCGGACGCCTGACCAGCGCCCTCGTTGCGGAACGCCGAGCACACCCACGCGCCAGCCCAGGCGTGCTTCACGTACTGAGCGAACGGCCACGACGTGACCCAGAACGCCCCGCCCGAATCGGGTGTGCGCAGCTGCTCCGCACTCCCGATCTTCAGGACCATGCACCGGCCTGGCGGGACGAACTGCGGCGACCCGACCTTCTGCCGGTTGTAGTGCCGGTCCGCCATCGGCACGACCTCGGGGTCGGCGCGATGCGACTCCCGCCACTCGGTCATGCGCCCTTCTCCAGATCCGCTTCCAGCACTGCGATGACCTGCTCCAGGGCGTCCGTCGAGCACCGCCACGGGGAGTAGGCGAGCGGGACGACGGCCAGGTCGGACAGCCGCTTGATGGCCGCAGCCCGACGCTCCCTATCCGCCCACTGCTCCAGCGTGTAAACGCGGTCGCCGTAGCCGACCGCATTCGGCGATCTACGCTCGACCCCGTCTTTCTGATAGAACGCCTTCTCCTGCCCGTGATGCTTGATGTAGACCAGCGTGCGGCCCACCTTCACGACCTCCACCTCGACCGGTGAGCGCTGGCCGAAACCCTCCACGAGAATGACCTCCTGGCCGACCTCGAACTTGCTCATGCGTCCTCCTCCAGCTCGTACCACTTGATGAAATTGGGCGACCAGATCATGCAGCTTTTCGTCCCCTCGACATAGATCCAGTTCTCGTCCATGTCATCCGTCCAGGTGACGCGATCGATGCGCGTGACTCGGACCAACTGCCGGTCACGGATACGCCGCCACACCTGGCCGACACGGATCTCCTGGACGGTCACGACTCGCCACCTTCCGGCCAGCGGGCATAGATCGACGCATTCGCACCGCCCTCCCTGGCATTGCGCGACACTGCCTCCAGGCCTCTCCTTTTCAGATGCCCAGCCAGACTGGCGCCGACCCCCTCTGCAACGAGTGCCCATTCGCCCGGCCGCTTCTTCAACTGTTCGATGACCTTCGTCCACTTGGACGAAGACCCGCCGCCGTATTTGCGGGCCGGGGGCTCTTCCCACTTGATGATGCTCATGCTGTCAATCCCATCTGCGCACGATTGCGCGTTTGTGTTGCTTCCAGTCGCCGCAGGGTGCCGTCGTCCAGCGTCCTGCGGGCGATGATGTCGACCTGGGCGAAGGCCGCCTGGTCGACGCCGATGCGCCAGATGCGGCGCAAAGATTGCTGATTCAGAAGGGCGTTTTCCGAACGGCTCAGCCAGACGACCTTCGAGCACACCCGCTGGAGCCCGTCGACGCCCTCTGAGAGCGACGCGATCGATGCCACGATGTAGTCGGCCCGGTCCTCGACGAAGTCCGCCTTCAGGCGCTCGCGGGCCGTCTCGCCGACGTCGCCCGTCCACAGCACCGTGCGGTACCCTGCCGCCTGCATCCGGCGCGCCGTCACCCGCGCGAAGCGCTTTGAGTCCGTGAAGATCACCGCCTTCTCCTTGCGGCCGGCGGCCCGGTCGAACTCATCCAGCACGCCGCGCAGCGCCACGAGCTTCGCGGATTTACAGTCGTCGGCGAAGAAGATCTCGCCTTCGCCGTCCAGCGCCAGCTCGCCCAGCGCCGCCGTGCGGAGCCGCTGGCGCTGGACGATGGGCAGGTCTGCGACGATGGGCACCTCGATGCCGTCGTGATCGCGGACCCACGTCACCGCCTGAGCCTCCAGGTCCTCGTACTGAGCCCGCTGATCGGGCGTGATGTCCACGACGACCTCCAGTGCGGGCGGCGGCTGCGGGAAGGGCTCGGCGCGGAAGTAGCAGGGCAGGCTCTTCACGAAGGCGCCGGGATTCTTCTCGCCCACGACCGACGAGATCGGCCGCTTCTTGCGCGTGAACGTCAGGTAGCACCGGCCGCACTGCTCGTCGTCGCTCTCGACGTCGGCGAAGCACTTCGGGCACTGCATCTTCACCTCAGCCCACTCGTCCAGCCACGAGTAGTAGGAGGGACTGAGCAGACCAGGCCAGACCCAGTCCACGGGCGCATACGCGCCGCTGAAGTTGTTGCCGTGCCAGGTGCCGCTCAGGCCGATCCGGCGATCAGAGGCGATCGTGCGCATGGTGCGCGTCGCGAGCGCATTTCTCGACTGGATCGCATGGCAGTTGTGAACGAGGATCGAGTCTACGAAGTAGTTCGAGGTGTCGGTCTCTATGTTGTAGACATCGACTGGAGCACTTCGTCGATGCGCCTGACGCACTCGCTGGTATCGGTCAGGATCTCGCGGTTCCAGAATCGCAAGATGGTCCACCCCCTCGATTCCAGGAAGGCTGTCTTTCGCTGGTCGCGCTCCCGCGCGAGTGGATTCTTGTGGCTCTCCCCATCGCACTCCACCCCTAGCTTCACCTGCGGCAGCGCCAGATCGATCTTGAAGCTCGGGGGAAACCCCTGCGCCCTCGCGCCCTTGCCGGTCCCGACCGAGAACTGCATCACCCAGTCGCCACCAAGCGCTGAGAAGAGCACCTGCTCCGCTTCTGCCACTCGTCCATTCCCGCCCGTCAGGTACGAGTAGTCCCGGGGGTTCCGCGCTCTCGTCTCCGCGATCTTCTCCTTGACGCCAGGCATCCAGACCGGATTGTTCGCTCGCATGCGCTCCGACGAAGCCGCCCTGCCCTTGCGCGCCGCTTCCATCATCTGCCGAGACAGTGCCACCCTGCCCTCGTCCGACTCGCGCCACGCCCTGTGTCCCGCCCGGAGTGCCACCGAGTCGCCCGTCCGCATGCGCCATGTCGCCGAACATCGCCGGGAGCAGAATCTCTGTTTCCGATTCCCCCGATACGGCGCGAACTCCTGCTGGCACCACTCGCACGTCAGAACCACTTCGCTCAAGAAGCATGTCCCCTTCCACTATGTCGGCTGCCGGTCGGTAGCCTGAACCCTCCACCCAGTACGGGTGATTTGCTGTTGCGCCCGTAGGCAAGATGTCTGCGCTCTGGCGCTTCATGATGTTCATGACAGTGGCCCGCTTCAGCGCGCCGCTGGAGTGGTCGTATCCCCAGACGACATCGCCGGGCCTCAGCGTTTCGATCGCGCGTGGCCCATTCGGCGTGTCCACCATCTTTCCCGCGACGAAGCACTCATCAAAGATCGTCACATCAACATGCACCTTCCGATAGAAGGTCTTCAGGTGCGTGCGCAGAGTCTCCTGAATGGGCTCACCATCTTTCAGGATCAGCTCGCCCGTCGACTTCTTCATCTTCCAGATCGGCTCCCCGTCCGCGTCAACGGCGGGCGAGTAGGCGAAGTCCCGCGTCACGAGCCACTGCACCGTCGCACTGAAGTAGCCCGGCTTCCCCGCCATGAAGTCCTCGAAAGCCTCCATGCCTCGCTCCGTCGAGTCCATCCGGCGCACCACCACGGCGCCGTCAGACTGCGCGGCGAACACCGCGGCCCATTGCTTCAGGGTGTTGCGCGGCGCGACGATCAGCACGCGCGGGAGACCCAGTCGCAAGGCGATCTCGGCGGAGGTCGCCGTTTTCCCGGCCCCCATATCCGACCCGTCGAGCACGCCGCCCGTGGGCTCTGCCAGGGCGCGCTGCACGAACACTTCCTGCATGGGCCTCAGCGTCAGCTTCTCAGCCACTTACTCGCCTCCTTCCGACTCGATTTAGTGGACTAACTGCGCTAGTCGGACTAGTCCAGCGCCGCACGCACGCGCTCGCGCCACGGGCTGTTCGGGGCCATGACGATCTGCACGACAGGGTTCAGCCACGTCTCGTCGTCGTCCTCGTCCGCCGGACGCACATGCCCGTCGACCAGCTCGAACCGCCACGATTGCGGGATCGTCCAGGTGCCGACGAAAGCCGCGTAGAGCGCCAGATCCTCCGGCGTCAGCGTCAGTACGCCGTCCTCGATCTGCCAGGTCGCCGGGGCTGCTTCGACCGCCTGCGGGGTCTCGGCGTCCTCGATCTCGCGGGCGGCCAGCAGCTCCTTGCCGTGCGCGATCGCGCGGCGGGCGTCCTTGGTGTTGGTCGTGCTGAGACCCTGCGCCGCGATCTGGCTCCGCGGGATACCCGCCTCGTCCGCGAGTGCCGCCGCCTTGTCGCGCTCGATCAGGCGATCCCGGATACGATCCGAGATGCGGATGCGCGCCGCCGCCAGCTCCTCCCCGCGCGCGACCGACTTCTCGTGGCGGTACGCCGCGTCCTTGGCTGCGAGGGCGTCCAGGATTCCCCGCTGCTTCTCGTTCAGCTTCATGTCGTGACTGCTCCTTGTGTTCGTTCGTTCAGATGAGGATTGCGGCAACGCCTGCCGCAATGCCCGCGACGGCGCCGGACGCGGCAGCGGCCACGCGCCACGCTGCGAGCGCGCGACCCTCGCGGGCGCATGGCGCCACGATGCCAGTCGGCAGGGTGTCGGCAGCCTCGGCGGCGGACTTCGGCGCCAGCTGCGCGTAGTCGGTGATGGGCACGGCCCACGTATGGCGCGTCATGCGAGCACGTCCGCCAGTCGGTCGACCAGCTCGTCGCCGTCGACGTCGACCTCCAGCAGGCTCATGATGCCGTCGCCCCGGTACAGCATGTCATCCCAGACGCGCTCGCTCACCGAGTGCGCCATCAGGTCGAACGTGTACCCGACGCGCGAGCACTCCGCATCCCAGACCGTCAGGATCGCGCGGTCGATCTCGCGATCCGTTCGCCAGATGCCCTGGCTCACCAGCTTCTCGTGAACCTCATCCACCAAGTAGGGGAACATCGTCATCTCCATTCTCATCTCACCGGCTCCCTCTCGGCGGCCAGGATTCCGCCCAGCTCCCGCTCTGCGCACTCCTGGAACCGCTCGGCTTGCTCGGCTGTCAGGTCCAGGAGGTGCTGCGCCTCGTCTGCGAGCCGTCGTGCCGCGTCTCGCGGTATTGCTGTCCATCGCTGGGCATCTTCGGCCCAGCGGGCGTGCGGCTCCGCGTGGTCGCGCGGCAGATCGCACCAGGGATCGGTGCATCTCATCAACATGGGGTTACTCCTTGGTGGCGCTCGGTGCGCCGTAGATGGTGAGGGCGATGGCTCCCCCGGCGGCGAGGGCACCGAGCAGGGAGAAGCCGTTGAACGTGCCGACGATGAGCGCCGGAACAACCAGCGCGGCGGCAATGATCAGCAGGGCGGTGACAGTGCGGTTCATTTCGCGATGTACCCTCGCTTGCGCCCGTACTCTGCCAGCGCCTCCACGCGGCGGATTAGTGCGCTAACTGCCGGGTGCTTGCGCGTCGGAAAGCGCTCCAGTCGCGCCCGCTGCGCGCGGTACGCCTCTTCCCATTGAGCGCGACTCACTGGGCATCACCCGCGTGAATCGGGCCGATCTCGCGGCGCCACGTCGCGGTCAGCAGGTCGTAGTGCGCCTGCGTGAAGGGCGTGCCGATCAGATCGCGAACCGCGAGCGCTCCGGCGATGCGACCCACATAGTCGCTCAAGCTGGGCGCCGCCGATGCCGCATCACTACGCGCCTGAATCCATCCAGCAAGACGATCATCGCCCGCCAGTCGCGCCGCTGCGCCCGCCTGAAGCATTGCGATGGCGCTCTGCGACAGTGGCGCGGATGCCTGAAGGCTCGCGGCCTCCTCGCCGGTCAGCTGCACGACGCGGTCGATGAAAGCCGCGATTTCGGCGCCCTGCGGGCCGTAAAGGTCGGTTACATTGCTCATTTCCTGCCCTCTTTCCATTCGTTGATGAACCTCTGAATCACGCGGCGCGCCGCTTCGTCGCCCACGCCGCCGTCGTGCTCGATCACGTCGCCGTCAAGCGCCGTGACCGTGTACGTGAACCCGCCGTCGCCGTCCTCCAGCTCGTCGTCGCCGATCGCCAGGCGGCACTCGCCAAGAGTCAGCTCTGCGAGGCCGGGCTCGTCCGGTCGCGGGAAGCGCAACGCGCCGTGCGGGATGTCGCCGTCGAGCACGTAGAAGGCGTGAATGAGATCGGGGATCATGCCGACACCTCGATTCGGTCGATCTTCATGTCGTAGCCGAACATGGTTTCCTCGCCCGATCCCGTGAACTGGGGGTAGTAGCCGATCAAGTCGCGCGGCAGAACGTCACCGTCGTAGAGCTGATGTGCGAGGATCAGCTCCCCCCAGCTATCCGGGTCAGGCGTCACAGTCGGGCAGAATCCCAGCAGGTAGCCCGCGGGGCCGATCTCCCCGCCGCGCACGAGGCCGGCGCACCCCTGCTCGTCGATGTCCACGCGATGCGGGCGGGGGACCTTGAACGGGTCGCCCTCGGGGCTCTGGTAGTGGATCGTGATGGTGGTCATGCCGGCACCTCGATCTCAAGCGCCCACCAGCCATTGGGACGGCGCAGCCATTTCCCCAGACTGATGCTCTCGCCGTCCGGCGTCTCCACCTCAACGAACCGGCCCGACTCGTGGGCGGGCGGCCCATCGAACACAATGTGCACGCGGCGCGTCGGGCGCTGCGCGCTATCAGCTTTGATAGCGGCAGTGATCGCGGCGGCGGTGATCGCTCGCGAGGGATCATGCACGCCGATCCCGAAGTGACTCAGCTGCTCATCCGCGACCTGCTCGGGTGTCTTGATGCTCATGCGCCGCGCTCCCTCCTCTCGTCGTCAAGCCATTCCTTGCCGGTGCGCGGCAACGGTTGCCCTGCCTGATCCAGCACGCCGCCGTGATCCCAGTGCAGGCCGAGAGCGCCCAGCAGGTGCCCGATCCGGTAGCCGACGAGGCATGAGCCCTCGTCCCCGATTTCCAGCGGCTCGCGGCTCGGCGTGTCGTCGTCGTCGTCCCTGTAGACATTGAGCGTGAACGGCGAATCCGGGTTCGCGTCGGCGTCCAGTGTGTCGATGATGATGCGAATGCGCATGGTGGTTTAGCTCCTTAATTCTTGGTGTCTCGTGGTCGGAAGTACAGCTCCCCGCCGCTAAACTCGCGCGGCAGGCGCTTGTGCTTGGGGATGAACGCGAAGCTCTGCGGGGCATGCGGGTGCTGCACGAGGCGCACGTCGGGAATCTCTTCCCAGCCGGTGCCGCCGACGTACCAGCCGAACCAGGCGATCGTCCCTCGCAGCGGGAGTGCATCGGTGTTCAGCTCGTGAACGCTCATGCCGCCCGAGGCGAGGAAGGCATCACGCTTCGCCGCTATAGTCGTGGAACGTGGCGCGGCGGGCGCCGTCTCGGGTCGTGCCGCGCGCCTCCCATGTGCCCATGAAAGAGCCGGACCAGATTGTGAGCGGCACAGTCTTGGCGGTGCCCTCGTCGTACTCGGTGCGGATGCCGTAGCGGGTCATCGTGCGTTCTCACTCTCGATCCAGTCGCGCAGAGCGCGAATCTCTGCCGTGGTGGCGGGGCGGTCGGCGGGCAGGATGCCCGACTCTGCGACCGCTTGCATGTACTGGCGCGCGCCGGTCTTGGTGCGGAAGTTTCCGCCGTAGGGCTGCTCCTGGCCGACGTAATCGGGGTGCTTCGCGTTCGGTGTCCGGGCCGGAACGATTGTGGCTTCCGTGCGCTGCTCTGCGCCGTGGTCGAAGTAGACCGCGAAGCCGCCAGGGAAGCCGTTCACCCGCCGGACGCTCAGCGCGCCCTGTCGGTAGTACTCGTTCATCGTGCGTTCTCCTTGTCGGTCAGGACGGCGGACGGGATTAGGACATTCCCCATGTCGCATGTCCCCCAAATCTGCGTCGGGTGATCGAGCCAGGTTCCGCACCACGCCTGTTCTGGGGTGGGATTCTTCCGCTCGGTCAGCTCTGCGTGGCACGTCGGGCAGTTCATCGCGCCCTGTCGGTAGTACTCGTTCATCGTGCGTTCTCCTTCTCGGTCATGGCGGCGAGGGCATTGTGCGCGCGCTCGGCAAAGAATGCGGGGATCGCGGCGACAGCCTCGGTGAAGGTGGGGAAATCCCAGACATCCTCCGTGACCGCGCCTGTCTCATAGTCGCGCCCCCAGATGTGCCAGGGCGTCAATGGGTCGTCGCTACGCTCAATTGCAACCTTCGTGATCTTCTCGGCCCACTCATCCGGGTTTCCAGGGCGGTCGCCGTTCCAATGCGTCATCGTGCGCCCTCCCCCTCCCCGATTGCGGCGAGCAAGGCGCGGGCGGCGTCCTCTACGTCTGCGAGCAGGGCTAGGCGCTGCATAGGGTTGTCTACGTCTGCGTTCCACAGCGCCTCGCGCAGCTCTGCCGCCGCGCTCTCGACGTGCAGCGCGTGATTCGCGGCGATGGTCTGCGGGGTCATGTGCTCGCGGCGGGACTCGGCCCAGTCGGACACGGGGAGGGAGTCGGCGGCCTGCCCGCCGTGTGCGGGGTGGTTATTGCTCTCTGCCGTGGCGAATGCGCGGGCGGTTTCGCGGTAGCTCATGCGATGCCACCCCTCTCGCGCACCATTTCGACGGTCCAGCTTGCGGGAAGGTCCGCATTCCGGAAGTTCGCGTCCGAGAGGTTCGCGCGCCGAAGGTTCGCGTCCCAGAGGGCCGCGCCCGAGAGGTTCGCGCGCGAGAGGTTCGCGCCCGAGAGGTTCGCGTCCCAGAGGTTCGCGCCCCAGAGGTTCGCGCCCGAGAGGGCCGCGCCCGAGAGGTTCGCGCGCCGAAGGTTCGCGCGCGAGAGGTTCGCGCCCGAGAGGTTCGCGTCCCAGAGGTTCGCGCCCCAGAGGTTCGCGCCCGAGAGGGCCGCGCCCGAGAGGTTCGCGCGCGAGAGGTCCGCCTGCCGGATGAACTGCTCCCCGTCGATCCGCGCGACCACTGCCACCTGCGGCACTCGGAGCTTGCCCGGCTCATCCCCGCGCGCTTCGCTTGCGCGGTAGGCGACAAGGAGAAGGCAGAGCGCCCGATAGCCGCCCGACGCCATGCCGCGCCACGTCGTAGCTACACAGAGCCCATCGCCTTCGCGCCGCGGGCATGACGACTCGTGATCGTCCAGTCCATAGCGGGCTGTCTCGCCGCCCGGTGCCGGCCATTCAAAACCGTATTTCGTGCGACCGTCGAACCCAACGCTTTTGATCCCCCATGAGTCATATCCATGCGGCAGATCGTAATCGGCGCTGATGATGTCCAGCGGGTTCCTGTAGCCGCTCATGCGCCCGCCTCCTGCATCTTCGCTGTCCAGTACTCGCCCCAGTGCGCGAGGTAGTCGGAGCCGTTCTCGGTGTCACCACCTGCCTTCTCGAACGCCTCAAACTGATCCGATCCGGGGTAGCGGCGCTCTAGCTCGCTCTCGATGGTGGCGAGGAATTGCGCCGGGGTCAACGACAGGTGCGCGCGGTACTGGCGACGCGTCAGCGTGGCGCGATAGGCACGGCGCGGGCTCTGGTTGCTCATCACAGGCCCCGGCCCTTCAGCGACGGGGCGGCGGTCATCGAACGAACCGAGCCGTTGCGGGTGAGCGTCAGCGCGCCGCGCTTCAGGGCGCGCTGACGGCGGTTCTCGATTGCCTGCCGGCGGGCGGTAGCGGTACGGGTGTAGTCGGTCATGGTGTTTTCCTCCTGGGTTGAGGTGTTGATTCAAGATTAGTGGACTGTTCACTAATCTGCAAGGTTTAGCGGACTAAATCTGTGTACTGAGAATGATTCTCAGTGGCTGGGAGTGAGGTCGCCGACGGGGACAGCGGGTTGGCGGCGACTGCACTGATAATTCTGGCCTGTCTACGCATGTAGTCCAGCGGCTAAATGCGTAGAGTGGAGAACAGGGTTATCGCGTTCTGGAAGTGGGTTGGATCGCTAGGATGTCCTGTCCGGTTTTGAAGTCCTGTAATTCTGTTTCTGAGGCGCTGAGATGGTCTAGCGGTCATATACGTAGGCTAGGGCTGAGACGACTTCCGCGGAATCTCGCGGAAGTTGGCTTCAAAATCAGAGATGCATCTATGTCCCTAGTGAATTACAGGTGTGTTGGGTTATTTAGTAGTGATGGGGGTAGAGAGCTGTGCAACTCGAAACCGGGAATTATTATGTCAGCTTGATTCTTTCGAGTCCTCTCGCCTCGCGACGCGCGCGCACGCGCGTGATAGTCGATGTTGGCTAGGTTGTCAAGTCTTCGGGGCGAGTTCTCAGGGTGGTTCGAGTCTTCGGAGGTCGGTGAATCGGTGCCTAGTTCCTCGCTCTTCGGAGGTCGGTGCCTCGGTGCCTAGTTCCTCGCTCTTCGGAGGTCGGTGCCTAGCTCCTCGCCGGTCGGTGCCTCGGTGCCTAGCTCCTCGCCGGTCGGTGAATCGGTGCCTAGCTCTTCGCCCCGCTCGCGAGCTTGCCGGTCGCCCCTAGGGTTCTAGGTCGCCTCGCTTGCTCTAGCACGTCAGCGAGGCGCCTAGCGCGTCCTAGATCGGGTAGTGCTTGTCCTGCCATGCTCGATGCATGCGGCTGACGGTCGTGGGATGCATTCGCAGGGCGTCGGCGATGAGGCCGTACGTCCAGCCGACGCGGCGAGCTTTGCGGATACCGTCTGTCAGCCGTTCGCGGCGCCTGTCATCGTAGAGTCGCGACCATGACCGCAGGGTGTCGTGGAGCTTTTCGTCGGATGCATGGCGTAGGACGTTCGTCCGTCGCGTGCTCACGTCAGGTTCCCCTCACTGTCGATGTCGCCGTGCCGGTAGGCCTGTCTGACGACGTCTGTCCAGTGCGAGTCACGGTTGAGCGCGTAGGCGTCGCAAGATCCGTCGTGCCCGTAGGCGTCGACAAGCGCACGGTATGCGCGTGCGGCCTTACTCGTGCCGTAGCCGGCGAGGATGTCGGTGTTTGGGAGGTTGCGGTCAGTCATGGCGGTTACCTCTCGGGGATAGCTATGCAGTGGCGACGGCGAGAATGGCGGACAGAATGCGATAGGCGACGCGCTCGCCGGGGTAGCCGTCAGGGTAGCCGTCAGGGTCGCTGTCATAGGTGCCGTTATCGGTGTGCAGCTCGACGGCGGTCGGGTAGTTGTGCTCGGTCGGCGTATTGATCCGCACGTAGTGGATGAGAGCGCCGCCGATCCAGACCTCATCGGGAATGACGACGATGCCGTGGGCAGGGTCGCGCGGCGCGTAGGCGGTCGCACTCTTGACATTGAGGACTGTTGCGACGATACCGGCCATAGTGTCGGGGCTCATGGTGGTTACCTCTCGGGAGGGCTGTGCGCCCCGTAGGCGCGTTAGTGGACTAATTCGGCTATGCCGGTAGGGGGGCGGGATGCTAGGCGCTCAGAGCGCCGTCTCGGTAGGCATCATGCCCGCGGCATCCGTGCCGAGTGATGCGGGTGAGCGGAGTGGCGCTACGCGACAGCTGGGAAGGGTGCGACTTCGAAGTGTTCCATGAGCGCATAGAGCGCACCCGTCTCGACGCATACGCGGTCCCACGCGCTCTCACGTCCCGGATGCCGGGGGGAGATGGCATCGAGCGCGTTGAGCGCGTCACGCGCTCGCTCAACGCGCGCACGCTGCGCCAGCACGAGCTGTGCCACGCGCGCGGGGACCGGCTCACCCGTGGTCATGTCGACGCACGCGGGGCGAGAGGCCGCGCATGCCGCCCGCGTGCGGCGGGCGTGCGCGCGCACGACGATAGGCCGGTCCGGTGAGGTGGACGTGAGGTGCGCGGCAAGGGGCGCATGGGGTACGATGATGGACATCACTAGTTCCCTTCAACAGGTAGTGATCACGTCCCCGGCTAGTTCCAGCTAGCGCGGGGACACTTTGCTTGTGTAAGAACAGAATAGCAGAATGATTCATGAATTGCACGCTGGAATGGGCAATGCGCATAACGGAATGGTAACGGTCAGGTGACATAGCGCGGCATAGAGGCCAATAGCGCGACGTTATGCGGCGGCGAGTAGTACAGCTGGCAGACATGCCAGATTGTAAGGGCGGCGGGCACGGTGAGGCGGGGCGGGGTGCCCCCTCACATTTTTTCTTGCTATTCAATAGTCATTGGGGTCTTTTCCCCGGATAAGCAAGGCTCTATTGCTATTCATCCCTCACATTTTTTCTTGCTATTCAATGACCATTGGGGCCTTTACCCCACAATAAGCAATGCCGCATAATTCTTTTCAATGCCAATGCGTTATCGGGGCCTTTGCCCACTCACCTCGCCTCCGCACTGCTACGATCGCTCTGACCCCAAGGAGCCCCGCATGACCACTCCCCCGCCTGGCTGGTACCCGGACGGCGACAACCCCGGCGTCCAGCGTTGGTGGACGGGTGAGTCCTGGACGAGCGCGACACAGCCCGCTCCGGCCGCTCCCGCACCGGCCGCTCCGACCGCTCCCACACCAAGCGCCCCGCAGCCCACGCCGAAGAAGACCGGCTGCGGAGGGTGCCTTATCGTCCTTCTCATCCTGGTCGCCCTGGTTGGCGTCGGCACTTGGTTCTCCACGCAGGCAGCCAACCGAGAGAAGGCGGCAACCGACGGGCTTGATGACGGCGAAGCCATCGTTCACTGCCAGGCGGCGGTCAAGAAGCAACTCCGCTCCCCCTCCACAGCAGACTTTCCCTTCCTCGAAGCCTCGGCGGCCTACATCGACGGGGACTGGATCGCGCAGGGCGTCGTCGACTCGCAGAACGGGTTCGGCGCCACGGTTCGCTCCGACTACCAGTGCACCATCAAGGACGGCAAGCTGATTACCGTCGACTTCATTGTCTCGCGCTAGGCGGCTCGTTCCGCGTCACCAAGGTGCAGTGCTACTGACCTCGTCGACCTCACCCCGCTGAAACCGGATCACATTCGTCCTGAATTGACCTGGTTTCAGTGGGGCAATCCCCCCATTTAGTCGACTAAACGCGGTAGATTAGTGGCACAACCCCAGGAGGTAGAACAGCATGACGGCACTTCAGCCACATCAGATCGACACCCTGCGCGAGATCCAGGACGCCATCGGCGCCGGGAACAGGGAGCGCGGGTTCCACGAGGAGGGGGAACGGCTCAAGCAGTTCCCCGTCGAACTCGCAGGAATCCACATCCCCGAGATCGTGACGAAGATCATCAACCCCCTCGTCTCGCTCTTCCCGTCCTTCCGGCGCAACTACTACGTCGCCAAGCTCGCCCTGATCGGCTCCGAGGTGTCGGAGGCGATCGAGGAGCTGCGCCACGGCCACGCGGTCGACGAGACGTACTACCCCAGCGCCCCCTGCATCGACGGGCAAGGCACGGTCGTGAATGCGTTCCCGGATGAGGCCTTCAAGCCCGAAGGCGTCCCCAGCGAACTCGCTGACGTGGTGATCCGCGCATTCGACTTCGCCGACGAGGCCGGGATCGACCTGGCGTCGATCATCTCGGAGAAGCTGACGTTTAACGCCACGCGCGGACAGCGCCACGGCGGGAAGGAGTTCTGAGATGAGCACCCACGACCCCGCCCTCGACCCGGACGAACTCAGGGCGGTCGCCGACCTGATCCAGCATCTTGATGAGATCTTCGAGCAGCCGTATCGGGGCAGGCCCCTCAGCGATCACTTCTACAACGTCGATCTGATCGTCGACCGGCCCGGACAGGACGAGCCGGACCCGGTCGGGCGGATCACGTACCGTTACGGGGCACTGGCCTTCATCGCGTTCAGCGGCCTCAGCGTGTCGGGGTCGCTGTCATGAGCGCCGTCGTGGTGAAGCGGTCGGACATCACACTGAGTGAAGATGTCGACTACGCGCTCGACGACATCATCTCTTACAGCGACTGGACCGCGGAACTGGATGGCTACCTCCCCTCTGGCGAGAGGGTCCAGATGGCGCGCTCGGGAGGCACCGCGGCAGAGGCTCTGGACGCCCTCAAGTCCGCCATCGAAGGCTGCGGCTGGACCCTGGAGGACGCATGAGCCGCGCATTGACGCACGACAGGCTGGCGGATCGCACCAAGAAGCTCCTGAAGGCGTGGGGCCTGGACCCTGCGAACATCTTCGATGACGGATGGGATGACGACGGCTACGACGAAGTCGTGCGCGACAGCTTCGGCCAGCCGAAGCTCGACCCGAACACGAGCGAACCCACCATGCTGCGAAGGCGCCGGGAGTGGCCCAAGGGCTTCCCGGTGGACGAACTGCGACGCCTGAGCACGTTGATGCTCTGGGTCGCGCTAGGGAAGGAGATCCCTGATGAGCCGTAAGGAGACGGTGCCGGTCTTCGGGGGCGTGCGCGATGGTGACTACCACCGCCTGCCGCCGAACGCGATCGAGGGCTACATCGCGGTCCTGACGAGCCCGGAGTCGGCGAAGGATCGCACGGCCCAGTCGACGCAGTACGTGCTGCGGTGGCAGACGCTCGTCGCCGAGGGGCTGCCGTGGCCGATCTTCGCCCCTGCCACGCCGGCCACGGGGCCAGGAGGTGACTCATGATCATCAGCAGCGACCTGATCGCAGGGGGCATCACGATCTTCGGCGCGCTCGCCGTCGTGGTCCTGCTCATCCTGCTCCGGTATATCGACGATTGGCCGGAGGGCGGTGGCTACGCATGATCCGGGTTGACGCGACGGGGTTCGACGACACGCACCCGGATGACAGGCCGGCGCTGTACGTCTCGGGCGGCAACGGGAACACGGACGTGCCCGAGGTGCACATCACGTTCGTCGACCCCTGCTTCGACCCCGACACCTGCGATGATCGCGACGGGGCGGTGAACCTGGTCGGCTGGTTCGACGCGCGCCAGCTGCTTCTCGCGATCAAAACGGCCTGCGCGCCCAAGACCCCTGAGTACAGCTTCCTGCCCGACGAGATCGAGGGTATTAGTCAGCTAATCCGCGAGAGCGAGGAGCGCCCATGAAGCCCGGAGACATCGTGACCGTCGGCGAGGCGACCATGCCGCCCCGCCTCTACAAGATCGCGCGCATCCTGCGCAGCGACGCCGCCACCGAGTACGCGACGCTGATCGATCGCGACAGCGGCAGCATGCGCACCGCCCTGCTGGAGCGGCTGCGCCCCTACCACACGGCCATCGTGAAGGAGACCCCATGACCGAACCCACCCAGCGACTCGTCGCCGTCATCAAGCCCGACGAGCGGGGGCGATTCGGACTGAAGAAGTTCGTCGCGCCCGCGGCCGCACCCGCCCCGTGGAACGTCTACCGTAACGCCGACGGCACGCGGATCGTCCTTGAGGCGGTGCCCGAGTGAGCGCGGCGTTCCAGCCCGGCGAGACGGTCTACGTCGACCGCGTGCGCCGTGTGACCTTCGTCAGGTACGCCGAGCCCGGCACTGCGATCGTCCGGCTCGGCGCCGATACGCTGCTGGTCGACACCGCAGCGCTGTCGAGGGTGGAGGCATGATCGAGGAGAAGCCCCCGTGGGAAGCCGCCAGCGATCTGCTGGAGACGTTCGGGATCGACCCGTACGACTTCTTCATGGTCGGATCGGACGAGGCGGGATACGTCACCGTCGCCGATGAGCCCGACCTGATCGAGCTGGAGCATGACGGCGTGCCGTACGGGACGTATCAGCGCCGGGTCAGGAAGCCGTGGCCGGACGAGTTCCCCGTGAGCGCCTTCCTGCGTCTCCTGGGGGAGATCCAGTGAGCGAGCGCTTCGCCGAAACCGTGCGCCGCGTGGCGGACATGCTGATCGAGAAGAACGCCGCCTACGGCGATTCCGCTCTCGACCCCGTCCGCATCTTCTCGAAGGCGCCGGCCGACGAGCAGATCCGCGTCCGCATCGACGACAAGCTGTCGCGCCTGGCGCGCGGCAGTGAGTACCCCGGCGACGACACTGTCATGGATCTGATCGGCTACCTCGTCCTCCTCATCATCGCCCGCGATCAGGAGGCGGCCATCGCGAGCGCCTGAGTGACGGCGCGTGCGAAGATCGCGCGATCGAACTGGTAGCAGTGACCCGCGACTTCGAGGTAGACGGAGTCCGGGTCACTGCTTATGTGCACGTCCCGCCCGCCGTCGAACTCCTTCAGTCGGATCATGTCCTTCACCGTCTGCCTCCTGGTCGTCCAACACTCGAACATCTGTACGAAACAATAGATCAGGTTTCCACGCGGTTGCAAGCGGCATGGGTAACAACTACGCTACGTATTTAGCCGATTAACCCAGGAGTCCCGATGGCACGACCTGTTGCCGAATACACCACTGACGAGCGCTTCTTCGCGACCCGCTACAAGCAGGGCGGCCGTACGGTGTACCTGCTCGCCCTGACGCCCGCGGAGATCGTAGGCCTCGTGGGTGCGCCCAGTCCGAACAGTCCGTCGCCGGGCAACCGGCGCGTCAGCGCGTCGCGCGCGAACGATTTCGCCAGCTATTACCTCGAACAGGAGTCGTGGGTGATCCCAGGGCTCATCCTGCGCGCCCCGAACATCTTCACGTTCGAGCAGGACGAGGCGATCTCTTCGGGCGGGGTGAACTTCGGCGTGGTCAGCTACCCCAAGCGCGAGGGCATGAACATCCAGATCCTCGACGGACAGCACCGCATCCTCGGCTTTCATCTCGCTCTCGATCGCATCCAGAAGGCCCTGGAGAAGGCGCGCGATCAGCGCTCCCGCGCCGCTCGCGTCGAAGGCAAGGGGTCACGGCTTGAGGCCGAGGCGCAGGCCACGATCGACCAGCAGCAGGCGCTGCTCGATCGCTTCTACTCGGAGCGCGCAAGCATCGAGATCCAGGTGACCGACAGCGTCGAGCAGTGGCGCCAGATGTTCTTCGACATCGCCAACAACGCCAAGGGCATCTCGGTCTCGGTGAAGAGCCAGTTCGACCAGCGCAAGGTCGTCAACCGGGCGCTTCCGATCATCCTGGAGCACCCCCTGCTCGATGGACGGGTCGACATGGAGAACGACCGGCTGGGCCGCTCGGGGCCGAACCTGCTCTCGCTGAAGCACCTCGCCGAGATCACCAAGACATGCTCCGTAGGTCTCTGGGGGCGCGTCGGCAAGGTCATGGAGGCGACGCTCAGCGAGCGGGAGGTGGCAACGAAGACCACCGACTTCATCGACCTCATCGTCGACTGCTTTCCCCTGCTGCTCGACGTCCAGGCGGGCCGCATGACGCCTGACGAGCTGCGTCGACAGACTATCCTCGGCTCGGTGCTCTTCCTGCGCCAGCTGGCGGGCCTCTACTGGGAGATGGCGATTCAGCGCGACCAGCGGGACGCCCTGGTCGACTTCTTCATCGCGCTTTCGCAGCATGTCGGAGCGCCCGTGCAGCCGAACTCGATCTGGGTTCTGCACGGGCGCCCCGACACTTTCACGCCCTACTCGACCGGGCCGAACCATCGTCGGCAGGACATCAAGGCGCTCGGCGAGGATCTGCTGGAGTGGGCGCTCATCAAGCCCGACTTCGTGTGGGCGCCACCCTTGCCGGCGCCCGTGTTCGAGGTCGCCGCCGAGCAGCCCGAGCAGATCGACTACAGCGACCTGGATGACCCGGAACTGGAGGCGAAGCTCCAGCAGGAGGATGTCGACCTGGGGATCAGCGCACCCCGGAAGTCAGCGAAGAAGTCCTGAGGAACACGACAGGCCCCTTGCGTCCGGCAACAACAGAGGAGGAGCTGGGGATACGCAAGGGGCCTGCCGACCCAGGAGGTCACCACCATAGTGACTGAGGTCAGTTTAGCCGACTAAATGAACAAATAGCCAGCTAAACTGGGCGAATGGAGGGAATCATTGCGTCCGCGTATGACTGGGAGGCCATCGACCGCGCGATTGATCTGTACATCGGCCTGTACTCCCCCGTCGACATCAGTCGTGAGCAGTTCGGCGGCAGCGTCCCGGCGAGCGTCATCCGCGAGCGCGCCGAGAAGGTGCTGTCCGTCGATTGGCTGACGGCCGCTCAGCAGGAAGAACTCGTCCTCCGCAAGCTGCGTAACATCACGTCCCGGCTGGAACTGGAACTGGCGAATCAGGGCTTCCTGAATCTGGACAACATCAGCGCCCAGCTCGCCACGCTGCGGGAGCAGGGGCGCCGCCTGGACGCCCGCCGTGCCGCTGCGAAGGTCGACGTCGAGCGCTACAGCGCGAACGTGGCTCACGAGATGGTGCGCGCCTACGACATCGCGCTGAGCTACCTGCGCGGTGCCCTGCGCGAGCAGATCAGCGATGAGCATTGGGCCGAACTGACCACCGAGGCGCTGCTGCATGCCGAGCGGGAGGTCATGAAAGGGGTGACTGAGGAGTGAGCCTCCTCACGCCCGAGATCTTCTCCCTCGTGCACGAGGAGATGCGCCAGAAGTCCCAGAAGGCGATCTACCGGCGCGACTTCGCCGCCTGGCTGTCCGACGTCATGGGCGAGCGCATGTACGGCAAGATGGCGGAGATCAGCGAGGCGGCGCTCTTCGGCCCCAAGCCTCGCACGTTCATCAAGTCCGCGAACGGCACGGGCAAGACGTATAACGCATCCCGCTGGGTCATGTGGTGGAATACCGTGTTCGATCCCGTCGAGAACAACCTCGCCATCGTCACGGCGCCCACCGGCCGTCAGGTTGAGCAGGGCGTCTTCATGTACCTCAAGAAGGCGCACGGCGAGATGCGCGCCCGTGCGCTCCGCAAGGAGGGACGCCCGTGGCCGGGCTGGATCTCGGAGAAGGGCCTCTGGCAGTTCCGCACGCTCGGTGGCAACATCTCCATCGCCATCGCGGCCGTGCCGGCGCCGCAAGATGCTGTGTCCACCTTCCAGGGCATCCGGCGTGAGGGCGGCCGATCCCTCCTCGTACTCGACGAGGCGGGCGGTGTGGATGAGCAGATCTTCACGGCGATCGACGCGCTGACCACGTCGGGCGAAGCCCGCATGGTGGGTATCGGCAACCCCGACCGGCGCGCCACGGAGTTCTACAAGAAGTTCACCCTGGAGTCCGAGATGGCGGAGGCGCAGCTCTTCACGATCAGCGCCTACGACCTGCCGACGATGACGGGCGAGATCGTCTACCCCGACGACCCCGAGAAGCAAGCGATGCTCATGAAGGGCCTTACCTCGGCGTCCTGGATCTGCCACAAGGAGCGGGTCTGGATGACCGGCGGGGAACTGTACTTCGACGAGCAGTTCCAGGAGATGCGCCGGGCGGGCGGCACCCCGAACGGGCGCTTCAGGTCGAAGGTGCAAGGCGAGTTCCCTGGCGACGCCGACAACACTTTCTTCACCGAAGAGGCGATCAGCAGGGCGCTGAACACCGAGATCGAGCCCGACCCCGAAGCTCGCCCGAAGCTCGGCTGCGACATCGCTACGACCGGCGACGACGAGAGCGTGGTCTACGTGAACAATGGCGGCCGGGTCCGCCTGTTCGACAAGACCATCCCCTACATGGACGGCGACGAGCGGCGCGAGACGACCGGCGTGTGGACCAAGGAGGACACGCTCACGGCAGCCCGCCGCATCCACGCGATCGCGATGTACACGAATGCCAGCGAGGTGCGCGTCGACGGCAACGCCATCGGCTCCGGCGTCGCCACGGACCTGATGCGCCTGGAGGAGTTCGCGAACAAGACCTACGAGGTCATCCGCGTCGTCGGCAGCCGCTCGTCGACCGACCTTTCCCGCTGGCGCATCTGGCGCGACGAGATTCACGACTACTTCAACACGCGGATGCTCGATGGGCTGATCGATCTCGACCCCGAGGACACGCAGCTGTCGGACGAGCTGATGCTCATCACGTACACGCTCGTGAGCGGCGCCATCAAGATCGACAAGAAGTCCGACATGAAGACCGTGCTCGGCGGCTCCCCCGACCGCGCCGATGCGGCCATGATGAGCGTGCTGGATGTCGATGCGGCGCTGGAGGCTGAGCGGGGCGGCGTGAGCCCCGGCGACACGCTGCGGGCCGATCCTGAAGAACTGTTCCTTGACGAGATGGACGCCGAGGATATGCCCTGGTAGCCCCGGATTAGCCGACTAATTCTCTCAGAATGGAGGCATGACACTCCTGGAACTGTCCCCCGAGGCTGCTGCGGAGCGGGCGGGTGAGGTGTTCGAGATCCTGGGTCGCGAGGATAGTCTCGTCCTGGAGACCCTTGCCGCGCTCAACCGCGCGCTCGACATCGAGGACCGCAACTGGACGCACATCCTCGGCGGGGCGCATGAGGACGGCGGCTTCCAGCTAGCCGAGCTTCAGGACATCTCGCAGGAGATCCGCAAGGCGATGGTGCGCTCGCCCATCATCGACCGCGGCGCCCAGCTGCGCCACTCGTACGTCTGGTCCAAGGGCATCAAGCTGCCCGATCTGAAGCCTGAAAGCTACGGCGCGCGCAGCGGCCCCAAGAGCGCCGCAGATCGCACGTTCGAGGCGTTCGAGGACAGCATCAACCAGGCCAACGTCTTCTCCGACACCGCACACGAGGAGATGGAGCGCGCCGAGTACAGCGACGGGCAGTTCTTCCTCCTCGGCGACAACAAGACCAAGATCCTCCGCCGCGTCCCGCTCTCTCAGATCACGAACCTGCTCACCAATCCCGACTTCGGCGATGAGGTCTGGGCCTGGCGGCGCACCTGGACGCAGACGGATCGGACCGGCAAGAAGGTCGTCAAGAACGTCTGGTACTACACCGACGACTGCCCCCAGCCACTCAGGGATCGCGCCAAGCGGCAGATCCAGGGCGATCCGGTCGATCACACCCAGACCTTCATCGTGCACGCTGTGAACCGGCAGGTCGGCTGGGCGCTCGGCATCCCCGACGCCGTCGCCGTGGTGGCCTGGGCGAAGCTCTACAGCGAGTTCCTGAAGCACGGGTACATCATGAGCCGCGCGCTCGCTTCCATCGCGTTCAAGGCCACCGTGCCGAGCAAGAAGGGCGGCGAGAACGCCAAGATCCAGCTGGCCTCGGCGACCGGCGCCGGACAGGCCGTCGTATCCGCAGGGGAACTGACCAGCCTGCCGACGGCGGGACGCGGGTATGACTTCAACTCCGGGCGCCCGCTCGCCGCGATGGTCGCAACCGGCGTTCAGGTGTCGATCGTGCACCTTCTCTCCGATCCCGGCGCCGCCGGCTCGTCCTATGGCTCGGCATCGAACCTGGACCTGCCGACCAAGCGCGCAGTGGTGTCGCGGCAGAAGTCCTGGGCGGCCTACTTCCAGCGCGTGCTGCGCTGGATGGGCGTCGAGAACCCCGCGGTGACCTTCCCCGCACTGGACGAAGTCGACCTCTACCGCGAGCTTCAGGCCATTGCCCTCGGGTGGAACACCGGGCTCCTGCACCCCGGCGAGATCCGTGAGCGGCTGCTCGATCTGCTCGACATCATCACCGACAGCGAGAAGTGGCCGGAGGGGGTCATGCTCCCGAACAACGAGAAGTCTCTCGCCCGGCCGGATGTCGACGCCGACGGAACGACGCCGCCCACCACGGCGGCGCCTGATCAGGGTGCTCGAAAGGGCACGGGAAACAGCGGCGCCCATGACCTCCGGGACGACAAGGTCGGCGAGGGCCTTTCCGCAATGCGCACAGAGCAGCTTCTTGACCTGATCCTGGAGCAGATTAGTCGACTAAATCATTCCTAAACTGGTCGATATGCCGAAGCCCACGCTGATCACGGAGCACTCCGCGCGTCTTCTGGCGTCGGCTGCGGGCAAGTGGCTCGTGACGGTCATCACGCCTGGCGTCGGCAGTTCGGGCACCTACGTTCCCGAAGTTCTCGCGCGAGACGCGGGCAGCGCGTGGCCCAAGGGCACGAAGCTCTGGTTCAAGCATCCTGGCGACGGCGAGGGCGCGGGCGACCGTGACCCGCGCGATCAGTGGGGCGTGCTGGAGGCCGATGCCTACTGGGATGCCGAAGAGCAGAAGGTCAAGGCCCCCGTGCGAATTCTGGCGCACTGGAAGGACGTCGTCGAGTCCATCGGCGAAGACGGCGAACTGAGCATCTACGCATGGGCGGAACGTGACGACAACGGCGTCGTGACCGCGTTCCTGCCGAACCGGACCAACTCGATCGACATGGTCAGCTACGCCGGGCGCCCCGGCAGCGGGCTGGACCGGAAGATCGAGGCCGCTCGTGAAGCGGCAGGGAAGACCACTGTCGAAGCCTCGGCAGGGAATGAAGAAGGAGATGACATGGATGAGAAGGCCGTTGAGGCGCTGGTGACCCGGCTCCTCGAAGCCGCACTCGCGCCGATCATCGCTTTCGTGAACGAGTCCAAGACCGCCAAGCAGGCGGATGCTCAGGCCAAGGTTGACGCCGAGGCTCTGGAGGCCGCCGCCGAGAAGGCCGTCTCGGACTACGAGAAGCAGGTCGAGGCGATCGACGCCGCCGGTCTTCTCGCGCCCACCGCCGAGGGCCTGAAGGCCCGCGCGCGCACGGGCGAGGACGTCACGAAGGCGATCGAGACCGCGAAGGCGGACGACGTCAAGATCCTGGAGGCCGCCAAGGCGCGCCTTCAGGAGTCCGAGGAGGGCGGCTACACGGGCCGCCTCCACGAGAGCGGGACCGGCGCGAAGACCGCCGCCGCAACGCTTCCGAAGGGGTGGTGACGTGGCTGACAACCTGTACAAGAAGTACACCGAGTCCAAGACCCGGCGCTGGGATGTCGGGGTGGGCGTCTTCGGCGGCACCCCCGTCATCAACAAGCAGAACGGCGAGATCGGCGTTACGCTGGCTGACTCGGGCGGCACGACCCGCACCGAGACGTCGAACCTTCCCGGCAGCCTCACCTCCGTCACCCGCCGCTCGGCCGGCGTCGGCTATGACAGCGGCATCGCGGTCGTGGCTCGCGACGGCTCGTGGCTGTTCGAGGTGACCGGCGTCACTGACGGCGAGACCACGCCGAACGGCGGTGCGGGCACCAACCAGGGCACGAAGGTCTACGCCACGGTCACCTCGGGCGTCATCACGGGGCTCACCCTGGCGGCAGACGACGGCGGCAGCCCCGCGGTCGACAACACCTACGTCGGCATCATCGACGACGGCTACATCGTCGATGGCGTCGCACCCGTCGAGATCGGAGTGGCAGAATGACCGCCATCGACCTGACTTGCGAGAACCGCCTCGAAGTCAACCCGTTCGTCACCGAGCGGAAGTACCTGCGGATGACCGAGATGGTCGGCGCCCTGGCGCAGGGCGGCTTCGCCGCTCAGCGCGCGGAGGTCGACCTGGCGGAGTCGCTGGCGACCACGGACGCCTCGTTCTCGCTGACGCACCTGCTCAACGTCCGCAACCTGGAGCAGTTCGACAAGGCCGAGCGGCACTGGACGAAGATCGCCGACGTGGAGACCGTCGACAACTTCGAGCCGGTGACCTTCGAGAGCTTCTGGATCGACCTGGGCGATCAGCTCAAGTACGGCAAGGGCAACAAGGGCAAGGCGGGCGTCTCGCCGCGCGTGGCCGAGGGTGACACCTACCAGTACACGAGCGGCTACTCCGAGGAGAACGTCAAGGCCGCCATCGAGAAGCGCGGTTTCAAGTACGGCGTCACGCTGGAGCGCCTGCTCTCGCGCCTGCGCCCGCTGATTCGCCGCCTGCCGGACGACATGCTCCAGATCGCCCTGGACACCGACGAGTTCCTGGTCTTCCAGGCCCTCCAGGACGGCGCCACCGCCAGTGCGTCGGTCTCGCAGCTCAAGGCGGGCACTGCGCCCATCTCGGGCGCTTCGATCTCGGCAACGGCGGGCTTCTCGGTCGACGCCCTGCGCCTGGGTCTCCAGCAGATCTCGACGCGCAAGGTGAACAACCGCAAGGTCGTCCTCGCCCCCCGCTACTGGGTCGTGGTCGCACCCGGCCTCGGCGAGACGGTCGAAGCCGAGATCGCCAAGGCGAAGCAGCTGCGCACGATCGAAGAGCCGGCCCCCGGCTCGAAGACGTTCGTCTACGGCGCCCCGCCCGTCGGCAACCTCGGCAAGATCGAGGGCGTCATCGAGAGCGAGTGGATCGAGAGCAGCACCGCCTGGTACGTCACGCCCGCTGCGGGCACGACGCGCCGTCCGGGGCTCAAGAAGCTCCAGCTGTCGGGCCGCACGGCGCCTGAGGTGCTGGTGAACAACTTCACCGGGACGCTCCTGCGTGGCGGCAACGGGTCGAGCCCCTTCGATCTGGCCCACTTCGACAACGACAGCGTGGACCTGAAGCTGCGCCAGTTCACCAACGCGGCCAGCATTACCCACGACCAGATGTTCTGGTCGCCCGGCGCCTAAGCCGATCTCAGTGAAGGCCCCGCTTCGCGGCATGCGGGGCGGGGCCTTCATGCACACCCGAACAAAAGAGGAGCGATGAGCACCGAAGGCACCTACCCCATCGACACGGGCACGCCCGTGGGTCAGCTGCGCTACCTCGTCGGCGACACGGCGGCCACGAACATTGATGCCGTCGCAGGCGTCGCCGACTACGCGATCTGGTCGGATGACGCCCTCATCGCCGCCCTCGCGATCTCTGGCGACAACCAGAACCGCGCCGCCGGCAGCCTCTACACGCTCCTGGCGTCGCAGTACGTGCAGCTCGGCCGGTCCATCAAGACCGACGACCTCGCCATCGACACGCGCCATCGCGGCAAGGACATGCTTGAGATCGCACGCTCCTTCTACGCGCAGGCTGACGCCGCCGACGGCGATGCCGCCGCAGAGTTCTTCGATATCGTCCCGCTCGGCGGATACGCACAGCCGCGCGTCCGCTCGCAGGGCTCCCCTTGGCCCGAGCTTGGAGGCTGGTAAATGGCGAGCATCAATCTCCCCTCGGTTGGGCAGCGCGGCTGGGGTTTGCCACTTAATGCAGCCATCACGGCGATCAATAGTGAGCTGAACGGACGCCTCTCTCCCAGCTCGTTGACGGAGGTGATCGACTTCCGCGTTCAGGATGTCGCCGCAGATATCATCGCCTCTGACCCGACCGTCGTGCAGGCTGCCGTGGAGGCGATGGAAGAGTTCTCCCTGGCGGAGGGCACGCATGACACGATCATGACCGCTGTCTTGGGCAATCCATCTGGTACGTCCTCGACACTCCTCGCAACGGCCCACGCGGAGCGCTACGCGGCGCTGATGGGTGTGGAGGCCGGGACAGGGGCGGATCAGACCGCCGCATTGCAGGACGCGATTAATGCAGCGGGGGCGCTGAAGGTTGCGCTCGTCCTGCCCGCCGGAGTTATCCGTGTGGATGGTCAGATCACTCTGCCGCGCGACTGGGTATCGATCCGTGGGTCGCATATGTCGATTCTGGATTGGTCGAATGCGACGTTCAGCGGTCCCGCGATCCGTGGCACCGTCGGTGCCGGGGGAATCATACCTGTCCCCGCATACGGAGTCGGGTCATCGCGCATCGAGAACGTGTCTTTGCGTGGCCCACAGGCGACAGATACGGAAGTGGATGGGCTGAGCCTTGAGACGCCGTCGACCTACACGGGGCGATTTGTCTTGGACCGGGTGAATTTTGTTGGATTCCGGCATCAGGAGATCATCGGATCGGGTTCATACCTGCACAAGCATTTCTCGTGCACATACGCGCGGGCCCAGCAGACGGCCGTTTATTTCGCCGGCACCTCCGACAGCGGAGAGAATGTGTCTTGGTCGGGATGCATCTTCCACAACATGAACTCATCGCATCCTGCTGCGACGTTTCTGCGCGGCGTCCAAGAAAGCGCGGGGGAGGCGTACTTCTCCCACTGCTCGTTCGACTATGGAAGGCGGACGTTGGTCGCTGATTCGGGCACTTGGGATTTCTCCCAGTGTCATATTGAGTCTGACTTCAATGCTGCTCCCTGGTTCTCGATCTCATCGCCGACCGGCGCGACTCGTCCGACTGTGCTGGCTTTCCACGGTGGTCAGATCATGCCCCACGATACAGTTGACGGCTCACCCTCGGTTGCCGGCGCTCACTTCCTGGCAATTGGCGTGGATGAGCCAGCGCGCGGTGTGGCGTCCGTGATCCCCGTGAGGGTCGTGCTCGAAGGCGTCGAGTTCCAGCCCAAGATCAGGAACTGTACGCTTCTGCGCAATTTTGGAACGCGAGCACCATTGGTCACTGGTTCGCCCGTCCCATTTCCGTTCACGCTTTTGGGGATTAGCAGTATCAAGGATTCGCTTTTCACGAGGGAAGGACCATTGGATGATGTGATCGCGACGGCGGCTAACCTGCCCGCACAGCCGCTTGATTATCAAGCGGGTCGTGGGTGGCAGACATCGGCATGGGTCAAGACTAACTTTGGACTATCACTGGACGAGTCTAGTGATTCAGGAGGGCGATCTTTGAAGATAGCCCCGACAGCGAACGTTTCGCAGTGGGTGGTTTCGCAGTGCGCCCCCTGTCGCTCCGGCGGAGTGGTTCACGTTGCCATGTCATACAGGATACCTGGCGTATGGTCGGGACAGCTGGCACCCCGGATTCGATTCTGGGATGCGGCAGGGGTGCAGATCAGTGAAACGACGTGGTACGCAATCAACAATTCAACTATGGATACAGATCCCAGCTATAGAATTATAGCCGATCAGCGATCGGTTCCCAATGGTGCCGCCTACGTCACTGTCGCACTCTGGGCCGCCGTAACGGGGGGCGAGGTCGCATACATTGATGCGCTCGAACTCATGCCTCTGTGAGGGTGCTGCTAGTCTTGGCCGGTGAACAGTGCATCTCTGAGCGGATCACCCAAACGCGCGGAGTACGCCTGGGATAGATGCGCGCCGTCGGCCATGACTATATAGCCATCAATGAAAGGAGGGCATTCTTCACGCCAGCAGTGGAACGGTGTAGCCGAGACAAAGGCGGCATTGCCGAGGCCCGCTATGCTTTCCGCCAATAGCCTCTCGTTGGTCCCATGCAGGCTTTGCACCCTGCCGATACATGCGGATGGCTCACTAGTCGCAGAGTAGCAATCCAGAATGTTTGGAATACTCTGAGGTGCGCCAAGGATCACCACGCGCGCGGCCGCTGTGGCGTAGCTCTGTACTGTCTCAACGGTTGCCGCACTAACCATTCCCGCGGCTTCATGTTCGGACTGCGCGCCGAGGACGCGACCGAGCGTTGTGTCTGCCTGGGAAAGGATGACTAGATCGGGAGATAGCTCTTGGATGAGCGCTCGCGTTATGGCGTGGAATGTGTCGCATTCCTCGTGCGTGCTCCCATCGCCCTTCTGAACGCTCACAGATGCGAACGGGCATTGCTGCATAGTGAGCACGCGCACTGACCAATCCGGCCCGAGAGCGCCCAGCACCGCGGGTAGCCAGCTGATCGCCATCGAGTCGCCTGCAAGCACCGCAGTGTTCGGTGCCTCAGGGTCACCGTAGAGACAACGCGCGGCCGTCTCGCTCGGGTCAGATTCTGCGCCGCGTTCGAGCGCGAGACATCCGTCGCCGACCCAGGCCTGCGCTTTCGAGTCGGGGCCCACCTCATCAATTGACGGGGTGAGGCTTGCTGGCCAAGTCTGTGCACGCAGGCCATCGACGATGTGCGAGCTGAGCAGGCTCATGGCCGTCTCGGGCGCAGCGGTGGTTTCAGATGTAGAGGGTGTCGGGCGTGGCTCTTGCACCGCTATGGTAACGGGCGATGGCGCGAAAGTCGTACCGACGACAGCGATCGACAGGACGACGAACGCCGACGCCGATCCGTACTTGATGCCATCGATGTGGTCATATCGCCAGCGTCGCCACGAGCCCTTCTTGCCACTCCAAAGCGGGCTCTTCCAGATAGGAACCTCAAGCGCGTAGTACTGGGCGGTGGCGAGCGCGAATCCCACAATCGCGATCCCGATGTACACCCAGATCCCGGCATTTGGGTAGAGGGCGTGCCCGAAGATGATGACGGGAAAGTGCCAGAGGTAGAGGCTGTACGAGATGTTGCCGACGAAGACGGACACGCGGTTCGTCAACGGCACCATGTAAGGGGCGGGCTGACCGACGCCTGACATGATGACAAGCGCCGTCGACGCGACGGGCAACAATGCCCACGGTGCGGGCCATGCTGATTCGGGTGTGATGACGAAGCAGGCGGCGAAGATGCCCACCAAACCCGCGTACGCCATGATCGTCCGCAACTTGGTGGGGATGCCGGCGACCAGGGGTGCTGCGATCGCGATGAGCGCACCGACACCCAGCTCCCATCCGCGAGTGAAGGTCGAGAAGTACGCGACCGTCGGCTGCGATGCGGACTGTAGGAGCGCCCACCCGAACGACGCCATGGAGATGACGCCGATGGTCGATCCGGCGATGATCCGCGCTCGCTTGTCGCTCAGGGGGCCGCGACGCGCGAAGAGAACGAGGAGCCCGAGCAGGAGCCAGGGCCAGATGAAGTAGAACTGCTCCTCGACGGACAGGGACCAGTAGTGCTGTAACGGCGAGACGGCGCCGCCCTGCTGGAAGTAGTCGGTGCCCGTAGCGGCGAACCGCCAGTTGGCCCCGAAGAGGAACGCCCACAAGCCGTCCCACGTCACCGTCGCAGCGCGCTGGTTCGTGAACAACGCCCACGAGAACGCGAGCGTGAACAGAATCACGACGGTCGCCGCGGGGACGATCCGCTTGAGCCGCCCAACATAGAACCGCTTGAACGAGATCCGGCCCGTCCGGTCGTACTCACGCAGGAGCAGGCCGGTGATGAGGAACCCGGAGATCACGAAGAACACGTCGACGCCCAGGAAGCCGCCGGCGGGCCATCCGAACATGTGATCGGCGAACACGACGAGCACGGCGACCGCCCGCAGGCCCTGTATGTCTAGCCGGAAGTGCGATGTGTCGGCCTTCGCGCCGCTCCCAATTGCAGCACCAGATGGCATCAGATCCCCCTAGGTCGTCCCCCTGATGTTAGTGGAGCGAACGAGAACAGCGTGCCTTCAGGCGCCTGGCTCGAATCGCACGGTCGCCGGTCCACGCAGCCGGAGGCGGCGGACGGGGGTGTGCCCCTCTCGCGTTTCCTCAACGAACCGTGGCCGACGGGCTCTGCGCTCTTCGCGCTGCGCCGCTTCGATGATGCGGCCGACCGCGGTGATGGTCAGGCCGTGCCTGCGCGCGAGCTTCCAGTGCGGGACGCCCTCGGCAGCACCCTTCACGACCGCCGCGTCACGCGCGCCCTCGACCGACGCGCGGGAGCGCTTCGTCGGTGCGCCCGCAGCCTGGTGCCGCGCGATCGCAGATGGAACATCGCCGGCCGCGTAGACCTTCTCCGTCCACTCCTGATCCCCGGCCTGGTAGGTGATGCGCCAGGTGTCGCGCGCCCCAATTGCGTTGGCCTTCGCGGGCCGGTAGCGCACGATGTACCCGTCGGGCAGGTCACTCACCACGCCACCCCAACCTCGACCCCCTGGGCGCGCAGAGTCGCGATGTAGTCGTCGATCCACTGCTGCGCGCCCGCTTGCGGATCGTCTGTTTCGTAGATCGCCCAGACGAACGGGCCTGCGTAAACCGTGTCGTCCTTCGCACCTTCCCGCCACGCCTTTACGAGCGCCCATGCTGGCGCATGGATACCCGCGAAGCGCGTCAGCAGGGCGGCGACCTCGCGGTGCGCCTTCTGCCGCGACATGCCACCAGGACCGATCAGCGGGCGCACGAGCGCGTCATCGGGGATGATCTCCAGCTGTAGGTAGTTCCAGCTCACAGCTCGCTCCACCCCGCTCGCTTGGGGAGCAGGCCGGACAGTGCGAGCGTCGCGAAGGTGCGAGCCTCATCGGCAGTCAGGAGCCCCGTGGAGGCGTACTGTGCGATCTCGCCCCACCCGTCCCCTCCAGCGCCCCGGCCGCCGATCACCGTTTCGATCACGGTGACGGCAGCGTCACGGAGCCCGCGGGTGCGGGACTGCCACTGCCACCGCACGGTCACCGCAACAACTTCAGCCCTGGTCTCCGACCCCCAGCCGTGCATGCTGATGTCGCGCTCGCGGAGGATGATCTCAGGCGCCGCATCCGACTCCTCGAGGAGGTCGGCGACCTTGCCATCGACGACGCGGACGATCGCGACCACCTCACTGAGAGTCGGCTGTGAGCTGAGTTCCTTCATGATTCACCAGCGTAGCGACCCACTCTGGCACTGGGCTAGGTGCCCCTCCTGCTACACGCCTGCTACACGAAGGGCTTCCGACAAGCGAAAAGCCCCGGTCGGATTTGTGTCTGACCGGGGCTTTTTCTGGAGCCGCCTGAGGGAATCGAACCCTCGACCTATTCATTACGAGTGAATCGCTCTGCCGTCTGAGCTAAGGCGGCGGGCCGCGCCAGGGCGCGTGCACAAGCAACGATCTTACACGTTCGCGGCCCCGCGGGCGAACCGAGCCGGATGCCGCACGGAGGCGCACGGCCGCGGGCGGTGGATCACCGGCACACGAGCCCGTCCTGCGGCACCGTGCCGTCGACGAGGTACGTCTCGACCGCCTCGTCGACGCACCGGTTGCCCTGGCCGTAGCCCGTGTGGCCCTCCCCCTCGCGGGTCACGAGCACGCCCGACGACAGCTGATCGGCGAGCGCCACGGCCCACTCGTACGGCGTCGCGGGATCGCCCGTCGTGCCCACGACGAGGATCGGCGCCGCGCCCTCGGCGGCGATCGTCTCGCGCACGCCCGTCGCCGGATACGGCCACGCCTCGCACGTGTCGACGCCCTCCCAGTAGGGGGCGATCGTGGGCGCCTCCTGCGCGATGCGCGCCTTCGACGCCGCGAGGGCGGTGTCATCGGTCTCCGCGGGATAGTCCATGCAGTTGTACGCCGTGAACGCCTCGGTCGAGTTGTCGTCGTATCCGCCCGACGGCGAGCGCCCGTAGTAGAAGTCGGCGAGCAGGAAGGCCATGCGCGCATCGCCCGACAGCGCGTCGTCGAGGAGCATCGTGAGGTAGGTCCAGTTGTCCTCGGTGTACAGCGAGGCGACGATCGCCGTCAGCAGCGTGTCGGCGCCCAGCTCGCGGCCGTCGCTCGCGGTGAGCGGCGACCGGTCGACGCTCGCGAAGAGCGTGCCCAGGTCGGACATGGCGTCGTCAACGCTGCCCCGGAACGGGCAGTCGCGCCCCTCCAGGCAGTGCGCCATGTAGCTGCGCAGCGCCGCCTCGAACCCGACCGCCTGCGTCTCGCCGACCGCGATGCCGGGGATCGAGGGATCGATCGCCCCGTCGAGCACGAGTCTGCCGACCCGCTCGGGGAACAGCTTCGCGTAGACCGCGCCGAGGAAGGTGCCGTACGAGTAGCCGAGGTAGTGCAGCTCCTCGTCGCCCAGCACGGCCCGCAGCAGGTCCATGTCGCGCGCCGCGTTGTCGGTCGTGACGTGGGGAAGGATGCCGTCGCTGCCGGCCTCGCAGGCCGCGACGAACCGCTCGTTGCGCTCCGTGAGCTCGGCGGTCCACTCGCCGCTGCCGCGCGGCGCCGCGGGGATGTCGAAGAGGAACGCGTCCATGCCCTGCGCGTCGAAGCAGGTGACCGCGGTCGACCGGCCGACGCCGCGCGGATCGAAGCCGATGACGTCGTAGACGCGGCGCAGGTCCTCGCCCACCGCGTACGAGACGGTGTCGGCGATGAAGTCGTAGCCGCTCGCCCCCGGGCCGCCGGGGTTGGTCAGCAGCGAGCCGATCGCGTCGCCGCCGTCCGCGGCGCGGCGGATGACCGCGAGCCGGATCTCGCCGGCATCCGGGTCGGCCCAGTCGAGCGGAGCCGTGACCTCGGTGCAGTCGTAGGCCCCGTCGTCGGCCCCGCTGCACTCCGACCAGTCGAGCGTCTGCGCGTAGAACCGCTCGAAGCCGGCCGGCGCGCCCTCCACGACGGGCGTCCGCGACGGCGCGGGCGACGCCACGCCTCCGCCGATGGGCTGCTTGGGCTCGATGAAGCCGGGGATGCAGGCCGACAGGCCGAGCGTGGCGACGACGAGCACGGCGAGGGCAAGGGGACGTCTCACGGGATCCTTCCGCTCACGACGGTGATCAGCAGGCTCTCCAGCGCCAGCGCCGGCGCCGCGTTCTGCTCCAGGTTCGCGCGCGTGGCGCGGATGCGGTCGAGCACGGTCAGCGTGCGCGCCGGCGTCCACATCCCCGCGAGCGCCGCGAGCTCGGCGGCGAGCTCGCGGTTGATGAGGCCGTCCCGCCGCCCGAACTGCAGCATGAGCGTGTCGCGGTACATCGACTCGAGGTCGGTGAGCACGCGGTCGATGCCGTCGCGCAGGCTGCGGGTGGCGCGGCGCTTCTGCTCCTCTTCGAGGGCGCTCAGCTGCCCGCGCACGGCGTGCGGCACGGCGGCGCCGTCGGCGATGCCGAGCGTGCGCAGCAGCGCCGAGCGCTCGGCCTCGTCGCGTTCGGCGGTGAGCGCCTTCGCGTCGTCGGTGGCCAGCTGCACGATGCGCCCCGCGACCTCCACGGCGTCGCCGACGCCGCGCACCCCGAGCGCGGCCGTGAGGGTCTCGTCGCGGCGTGCCCGCGCGCGCTCGTCGGTGGCGAGGCGCTGCGCCATGCCGATGTGCCGCTGCGCGTGCCGCGCGCAGCGCTCGGCGAGCTGCGGATCGACGCCGGTGCGCGCGACGAGCAGCCGCGCGACCGCGTCGATGCCGGGCTCGCGCAGGCGCAGCGTGCGCACCCGCGAGCGGATCGTGGGCAGGAGGTCGGCGTCGCTCGGCGCGCACAGGATCCAGACGGTGCGCTCGGGCGGCTCCTCGAGGGCCTTGAGCAGCACGTTGCTCGTGCGCTCCGACATACGATCGGCGTCCTCCATCACGATGACGCGGTACCGTCCCAGCGAGGGGGCGAACGCCGACCGTTCGACGAGCGCGCGCGCATCGCGGATCGAGATGATCACGCCCTCCGTGCGCAGCACCGTGAGGTCGGGGTGCGTTCCGGCGAGCACCTGCCGCATGGCCGCCTCGTTGCCGGGGTCGGCGATGAGCGCGGCGGCGAAGGCGGAGGCGAGCGTCGACCGCCCCGAGCCGGGCGGGCCCGTGATGAGCCACGCGTGGGCGAGCTGCGCCGGATCGGACGCCGCCGCGCGCAGCCGCTCGACCGCCTCGGGCTGACCCCATGCCTCCGTCCACGGAGCCTCGGTCCACGGGGCGTCCGTCCCGGGCTGCGGTGCGAGGTCGGCGGCGGTCACCCCGTCAGCCTAGCCGCCGCCTCCGACGTCTCCTGGGCGGCAGCCTCGGAACAGCTCCGCGCGGCAGCCTCAGAACAGCTCGGCGCGGCAGCCCTCAGGACGGCTCGGGCGCGGACGCCGGGGCGTGCTCGGCCGAGAGCGCCGATCGCACGCGCGCGCGGATGGCGGCGGCGAGGTCGTCGACCGGACGCGCCGCGTCGAGCACGAGGAAGCGCCCGGGCTCCGCGGCGGCGAGGTCGAGGAACGCGGCGCGCACGCGCTCGTGGAACTCGGCCTTCTCCACCTCCAGCCGGTCGAACGGCTTGTCCGCGGCGTCGAGCCGCCGCCGCGCGAGCGCGGGGTCGAGGTCGAGCAGCACCGTGACGTCGGGCAGGGCGCCCTCGGCGGCCCACAGCGACAGGTCGCGCACCTCGCCGGCATCCAGCACGCGTCCCGCGCCCTGGTAGGCGACCGACGAGTCGAGGTAGCGGTCCTGGATCACCACGTCGCCGCGTTCGAGCGCGGGGCGCACGACGGATGCCACGTGGTGCGCCCGGTCGGCCGCGTACAGCAGCGCCTCGGCGCGCGGCGCGATGTCGCCGCGATGGTGCAGCACGATGTCGCGGACGAGCGCGCCCACGTCGGTCCCGCCGGGCTCGCGGGTGCGCACGACCGTGCGGCCCCGGTCGCGCAGCCACTGCTCGAGCAGCGTCGCCTGGGTGGTCTTCCCCGCGCCGTCGCCGCCCTCGAGGGTGATCCACAGCCCCCGCCGGGCGCTCACTTCTTCGCCGGGGTCTTCCGCGTCGTGGTCCGCCGGGTCGTCGTGCGCTTGGGCGCGGGCCCCTTCGCGCGCTTGTCGGCGAGCATCTGCACGGCGATCTCGAACGTGATGTCGTCGGGCGTCTGGCCGCGCGGGATCGTCACGTTGGTCGTGCCGTCGGTGACGTACGGGCCGAACCGGCCGTCCTTCACCTTGATCGGCTTGCCGCTGACCGGATCGGCGTCGAACTCCTTGAGCGCGCTCGACGCCGCCCGCGCCCCGTACTTGGGCTGCGCGTAGATCGCGAGCGCCTCCTCGAGGGTGATGTCGAGCAGCTGCTGCTCGCTCTGCAGCGTGCGCGAGTCGGTGCCCTTCTTCAGGTACGGCCCGTAGCGTCCGTTCTGCGCGGTGATCTCGGTGTCCGTCTCGGGGTCGACGCCGACCACGCGCGGCAGCGACAGCAGCCGCACCGCCTGATCGAGGTCGATCGTGTCGACCGACATCGACGTGAACAGCGACGCCGTGCGCGGCTTGGGCGCGACGGCCTTCTTCGCGCCGCGCTTGGGCGGCTCCGCGGGCTCCTCGGGCTCGGGCACGAGCTCCTGCACGTAGGGGCCGAAGCGGCCGTCCTTGACGACGATCGTCCTGCCCGTCTCGGGGTGCACGCCCAGCACGCGGTCGCCCGCGACCGGGGCCTCGATGAGCTCGCGCGCCTTCTCGGGGGTGAGCTCGTCGGGGGCGAGGTCGGGGGGCACGTTGACGATGCGCGAGCTGCCCTCCTCCTCGCCGGGCACGTCGAGGTAGGGTCCGTAGCGCCCGAAGCGCAGCGTCGCGACGTCGCCGATGGGCGTCGAGTTGATCGCCCGCGCGTCGATCTCGCCGAGGTTGTCGACGATGTTGCGCAGGCCGACGTGCCGGTCGGAGCCGAAGTAGAACTCGTTGAGCCACGCGACGCGCTGCTGCTCGCCGCGGGCGATCGCGTCGAGGTCGTCTTCGAGCGCGGCGGTGAAGTCGTAGTCGACGAGATCGGTGAAGTGCTGCTCGAGCAGGCGGACGACCGAGAAGGCGAGCCAGCTCGGCACGAGCGCCTGCCCGCGCTTGGTCACGTACCCGCGCTCGAGGATGACGTCGATGATGCTCGCGAACGTCGAGGGACGCCCGATGCCCTTCTCCTCCAGCGCCTTGACGAGGCTCGCCTCGGTGTAGCGGGGCTTCGGCGTGGTCGCGTGCCCCTTGGGCTCGATCTCGGTGAGGCCGACCTGCTGACCGACCGCGAGCTGCGGCAGCGACTGGTCGTCGCTCGAGTCGGCGTCGCCGCGACGCTCGTCGCGCCCCTCCTCGTAGGCCTCCAGGAAGCCCTTGAAGGTGTAGACGGTGCCCGAGGCGGTGAACGACGCGGTGCGTCCGTCGGCGTCGATCTCCAGCACGACCGTCGTGGTCTCGTAGGCGGCGTCGGACATCTGCGAGGCGATCGTGCGCTTCCAGATGAGCTCGTACAGCCGCTGCTCGTCGCGATCGAGGCCGGATGCCACGTCGGCGGGCCGGCGGAACTCCTCGCCCGAGGGGCGGATCGCCTCGTGCGCCTCCTGCGCGTTCTTGCTCTTGCTCTTGTACGTGCGGGGGCTTGCCGGCACAGCACGGTCGCCGTAGAGCGCGACCGCCTGCGCGCGCGCCGCCGCGACCGCCTGCGCCGACAGCGCGATCGAGTCGGTGCGCATATAGGTGATGTACCCCTTCTCATAGAGACGCTGCGCCACGCCCATCGCGTGCTTCGCGCTCATCGAGAGCTTGCGCCCGGCCTCCTGCTGCATCGTGGAGGTCGTGAAGGGCGGCTTGGGGCTGCGGGTGCCCGGCTTCGCCTCGATCGAGGCGACCGTCGCGATGCCCGCCGCCTCGATCGCGGCGCCGAGCGCGCGGGCGTCGTCCTCGCTGAGCACGACGACGGCCTTCTTGAGGGCGCCGGTGTCGTCGAAGTCGGTGCCGCGGGCCAGCGGCGCGCCGTCGAGGCGCGCGAGGCGCGTCGAGAACGGCTGCGGGGCGCCGTCGCGCGGCGTCGCGTTCGCGACGATGTCCCAGTACGAGGCGGAGACGAACGCCATCCGCTCGCGCTCGCGGTCGACGACGAGGCGCGTCGCGGCCGACTGCACGCGGCCGGCCGACGTGCCCTGGCCGACCTTGCGACGGGTCACGTCGGAGACGTCCCAGCCGTAGAGGCGGTCGAGGATGCGGCGGGTCTCCTGCGCGTCGACGAGCGCGACGTCGAGGTCGCGGGTGTGCTCGACGGCGGCCTGGATGGCCTCCTTGGTGATCTCGTGGAACACCATGCGCTTGACGGGGACCTTCGGCTTCAGCGCCTGCAGCAGGTGCCACGCGATGGCCTCGCCCTCGCGGTCCTCATCGGTGGCGAGCAGGAGCTCGTCGGCGTCCTTCAGCGCGCGCTTGAGCTCGGCGACGGTCTTCTTGCCGCGCTCGCTCTCGACGTAGAGCGGAGTGAAGCCGTTCTCGATGTCGATCGAGTACTTGCCCACCGACGTCTTCTTGAGATCGGCGGGGATGTCCTTCTTGTCCGCGAGGTCGCGAATGTGTCCGACCGAGCTGAGCACCTGATATCCGTCGCCCAGGTATCCCTGGATCGACCTCATCTTGGTCGGCGACTCGACGATGACGAGCTTCTTGCCCCCGAGCGCTTTGCGGTCTGCCACGTGGCGTCCTTTCTTCGTTGCACACCCTACACACCGCGAGCGGGTGCGAAGGCTGAGAGCCGCCGGCGATAGGTTAAGGCGCATGCCCGTTCCGCAGAACGCACAGGGAGAGCCATGACCCGCGCCGTCGTCGTCGGCAGCGGACCCAACGGCCTCGCGGCGGCGACCGTGCTGGCCCGCGCGGGGCTGGAGGTCACCGTGTTCGAGGCCGCCGACGAGCTCGGCGGCGGCGCACGATCCGTCGAGGGCCCGCTCGAAGGGCTGATCCAGGACCACTGCGCCGCGGTGCACCCCATGGCGGCGGCATCAGACTATATCGCGTCGTGGCGGCTCGAGGAGCGGGGCGTGCGCTGGGCGCGGGCTCCCCTCGACGCCGCGCATCCCCTCGACGACGGCACCGCGGGGCTCCTGGCGCAGGACCTCGACGTCACGGCGCGGGGCCTCGGCGCCGACGGCCGGCTCTGGAGGGCGATGTTCGGCGCGCCGTCCCGCCGCTTCGACGACCTCGCCGAGATGATCTTCCGGCCGACGCTGCGCTGGCCGGCCCACCCCGTGCTGTTCGCCCGGTTCGGCGCGGTCGCGGGGCCGCCGCCCGCGCTCGTGGCCAGCGCGCTGCGCACGGAGCAGGGCCGCGCCCTGTATGCCGGCGTGGCGGCGCACGCGATCACCGACCTCCGCCTGCCGCTCGTCGGCGGCATCGGCGCGGGCATCCTCTCGGCCGGCCACGCGGTGGGATGGCCCGTCGTCGAAGGCGGCACGGGGGTGCTGACGAACGCGATCGTCGCGGGTCTGCGCGAGCTGGGCGTGCGGTTCGAGACGGGCGTGCACATCGGGGCGGAGCGGCAGCTCCCCCGCCACGACGTCGCGATGTACGACCTGCACCCGCGGGCCGTCGCACAGATCCTCGGCGACCGTCTGCCGCGGCGGACGCGCGCCGCCTACCGCCGCTTCCGCTCGGGCCCCGCGGCGTTCAAGGTCGACCTCGCCGTGGAGGGCGGCATCCCCTGGACCCATCCCGCCGTCGGCACGGCCGGCACGGTGCACCTGGGCGGCTCGGCGCGCGAGATCGTGGCGACCGAGCGCGACACCGCCCGCGGCATCATGCCCGAGCGGCCGTTCGTGCTCGTCGGGCAGCAGTTCGTCGCCGACCCCTCGCGAGCGGCCGGCGACGTCAAGCCCGTCTACGCCTACGCGCACGTCCCCACCGGGTTCCAGGGCGACGCGACCGATGCGATCGTCGCGCAGATCGAGCGGTTCGCGCCCGGCTTCCGCGACCGCATCGTGGCGCTGCGCGTGCAGTCGGCCACGGAGATGTCGCGCGCCAACCCCAACTTCCGGGGCGGCGACATCCTCACGGGCGCGAAGCTGCCGCTGCCGTTCCTGCTCGGGCCGCGCATCACGCCGTTCCCGTACGACACGGGCGCGCCCGGCGCGTACCTGTGCTCCGCGGCCACGCCGCCCGGGCCCGGCATCCACGGCTGCTCGGGGGCGAACGCCGCCGAGCGCGCGCTGCACCGGCTCGAGCACGGCCCGCGGCGCTGAGCGGGCGCGCCGAGGAGCGCCGGCCTCACCGCGCCGACGGCTGGTCGCCGAGGCCCACCCACCGCCGAGCAGTGGTGGCGGGCCTCGATCGCGCCGCCGAACGGTCGTGGCCGGCCTCACCGCGCCGCCGACGGCGGCCCTGCGCGAGCGCGCGCCGAGGCGGCGAACACGCCGAACGGCGCCGACACCTCGACGACCGCGACGAGGCCGTCGACCTCGCACGCGACGAGCGTGGCCCCACCCCGCGCGGCGAGCTGCCCGGCCCGCTCGCACGGCACGCCCGGCACCGCGCCCGACGCCGCGTCGGCGGCGGCGAGCGCGGCGGCATCGGCGACGCCGGCCACCTGCACGCTGCGCACCGAGGCGGCCCCGGCCGTCGCGACGCCGGCAGCGAAGACGGCGGTCGCCGCGAGAACGCCCGCGGCGACCGCCGTGCCCGCCATCAGCGGCCTCCCGCCAGAGCGCAGGACGACGCCGTGAGCGGCGGCAGCGGCAGCGGGACGCCCGCGGGCGCCGTCGCCTCCGCGCAGACGAGGTCGCCGTCGCCGCGCACGACGACCGACGCGCCGGTCACGCCGAGGCTCGCCCCGATGCGGCCGGGGTCCTCGCCGCGGCCCGCGAGCCGCGCGGCCTGCGCGGCGCCCTGCTCCAGTCGCACCTGGCGGCTCACCGCCTGCAGCGTGCCGGCGGCGAGCGCCACGACGAGCACCGCCGCGGGCACGACGACGGCGAACTCCGCCGCCGCCGTGCCCCGCTCGTCGCGGATGAGCCTCATGCGACCGTGAGCGCGCGGCGCACGAGATCGGTGAGGATCTCGCGCACCTCGTCGCTGCGCATGATCACGACGAGCAGTCCCGCGAAGGCGACCGCCGCCACAGTCGCACTGAAATGGCGTACCTAGATCCGTAGCGGTCACGTGTGCCTCTATATATGCACCGGTCGTAGCGGTCACGTGTGCCCCGTGGCGGTAACGTGTGCCCGATTGCCCCCGTGTCGAGCAAGCCTCGCCGGGAGCGTGTACCGTGTCGCTCGGTTGATCGTCATCGCCTCTCGCCCCCGGCGCGCCCTGCCAGGCACATAGCGCCGGGGGCATTCTCTTGCCGCGCTAGGTTCGTTTCTGGAAACGAACGCTGACCGGGCATTCTCGCACTCGCCGCCTCTTCCGCCAGCGTGTACAGTCGGCGTCATCCGGCCCCGTCACGGCAGACGACGGGGCACCGCGAGAGACGACAGCCCATGAGCACAGCTACGCGACCCCGCCGCGTCCCCTTCACGCGCGAGAGTGTGCGCTACCTCGGGACGAAAGCGCGCGGGCGCTCCTCTCTTGATTCATCACTAGACGTATCAGAACTACAACGCGCACCGCTCCGAGAGTGGCTATCTGTCGGCGAGCTTCGCCGCTATCAAGACGTGCACGCGCCAAGTCGTGGCGTTCGCATGTGCGGCGTTCGCGGCAGGATGTGCCGTTCGGCGCGTTGCGCCCGTTGCTCGCATCGCCGAGCCGCCGACGTGCGCGCCCGCCTGGCCGAGGCGCTCCGCGCCGCCCCCGAGATCGGCCCGGCTCTCGTGTGGACAGCCACAGTCAGCCATACGCCCGACCGGGCGCTCGGCGACGTGTGGGCGGCGCTCGATGCCCTGCTCGGTGCCGTGGCACACCGGCAATGGTTGACACGTAACGTAGGCGGCTACGCCCGCTTGCTGGAGATCGAGCACACGCCCGAGGGCTGGCACGTTCACGCGCACACGATCCTCGTTTTCGGAAACGACGTGCCCCGCTCCGAGGCGGCGCGGACCGGCGAGCGCATCGTCGCCCGCTACCTCGACGCCGCCGACCGCCTCGGGATCGCCGCCGACGCCTCAGGGCAGGACGTGCGCCCGTTCGGCCTCTCCGCCGCTGTGGGATACGTGACCAAGAGCCACATGACGACCGCCCCCACGAGCACGCCGGGCACGCTCACGCCCTCGATGCTCCTACAGCGTGCGGCACGCGGCGACGCGACCGCCGACGCGATGCTCGCCGAGATCGACCGGGCGAGCCGGGGCCGAAAGCTCTTCGCCCTCGGCGGGATGCTCAGGGGCGCACGTCACGAGCGACGACCTCGTTTTCAGAAATAGGATTTGCGTTCGACACACGTTACGTGCTACGATCCGTTTGGTTGGACTTTTGTTCAGAACCGATGTACCGTCATGCCATGACGACATTGGCCCCCGCCGTGACACGGCCCCGCTACGACCTCGCCGAGCGACTCGCCTACGGCCCCTCTAGGGCCGACGCTCTCGCGTCGCTACAGGACGCGGGAGATCCTCACCTCCTCGGATGGGCGGAACGCGTCGCCCGCAAGTCTCTGACTTCGCAGGGATACGCCCTGCGAAAGAGCCGCCGCCGCAACGAACGCGCCGCCGATTACGGGACGTTCCGCATCGTGGATACGCAAACGAACGCGGTCATCGCGGGCGAGCCTTACGGCCTGAGCCTCGCCGAGGTTCTCGACTTCGCAGACCCTGGATTCTGACCATGACCGCGCACACGTCACGCGACACGCGCCCCGTTGGGGGCCGTGCTTGTAACGTGTGCCGTCATCCCCAGCGCGCCGAGATTGAGCGCATCCTCTCGTCGGGGACCGTGACATTCCGTGCCGCCGCTCGCCTCTACGGGATGAGCCGCGAGAGTGTGCGCCGTCACGTTGACAGCCACCTTGACATCGCCGACCGCGAGGCCGTGCGCGAGGTCAGCCCTGCCCCTGCCCTCGCTCTCGCCGCCGCCCTCGCTGACGTCGCCGACCATGCCGCAGACACACGCCGGGATGCCGACGCCCGAGGCGACGATGCCCTCGCTCTGCGCGCTGGTCGCTCTGAGATCGTCGCCCGCCTCGCCCTCGCCGACCGCTTCGGGATCACGACCGCCGACGCTCACGCCGAGCTGACCGAGGCCAACGACTTGGCGGGGGCCGTCCTCTTCGCCATGCGCGACCGGCCCGAGGTCGGCGACGCTCTCGCGGATGCCCTCGATGCACTCGGGCACACACGCGGCGCGCGGGATCTCCGACGCCGCGCTCGCACGATTCGAGAAACGAACACCCACGCCCTGGAGGCCACAGCATGAACGACACCACGACCCCCGACGACCTCGACGCGATCCTCGCGGCCAACACAGCGACGGCGGCGAGCGCGCCGCGCATCCCCGTGCCGGGTGAACAGGTGCACTGTCTCCGATCCGGCCTGACGGTCAACCTCGGCGGCGGCTCGATGATCACGGGGCGCGCCGTCGTGCTGGAGCGGGGGCAGACGTTCACTGTCACGTCGGAGATGATCGAAGCGGCCCGCGACCGTAACGGATCGCTCGCGACGTCATGGGTTGGCGTCGTCTACGACGAAGAGCGGCAGGTCAAGCGCTACGGGGCCGTCATGGTCCGCCCCGGCCCCGCCCCCTCGGATCTCCGACCCTGGGAGTACGGCACGCCGGAATGGATGCGCGCCCGCGACACGGCCCGCCGCCGCGCCTACGCTCTGCCGTCCGAGGCCGAGCGCGCCGAGGCACTCGCCGAGGTAGAGCGCATCTACGGCCCCGCTGGCTCAACCTCGAAGACGACCGCCGTCTATCGCCCCGGCGAGCACCCTACCGAGCGTGCCGCCGCCGCTCAGGCCGAGCGTCGCCGCCAAGGGATCGCAGACGGGACGCGCTGACCAATGAGCCGCACCGCCGAGCACAACGACCGACGCCTCGCCGCCGCGTGGCGCGAGTCCGTCGCAGGATACCTCGCCGCCGAGCTACGCCAGCCGATCCGGCCCCGGCATCCGCACGCGAAGATCTCCGACGAGATCGGCGACGTGCGCGGCGATGTGCTCGGCCTCGACGGCCTGACCTTCCGCACGAGCTACGGCAGAGCGGGGCGGCTCTCGGAGTCTCTCGACCATGCCGACATGCTCGCCGTAGACCGTGGCGACGGTTCGCGCGGCGTCGTCGTGCAACGCCGTGTAGGGCGCGAGACGTCGGGCGCATACGTCGTGCTCTCCCTCGCATCGTTCGCGGCGCTGTGCGCTCGCCTGACGGCCAAGGGGACGCCATGACGCGCCCCCGGCAAGATGTGCCGCTCGGCCCACGGTTCGAGCTTCCCGCCGCCGCCCGAGCCGCGTGGGATGCGCTCAGCGACGCTCTGACGACCTCGACGCCCGCGTGTGACAGTGACGCCCGCTTTGTGGCTGACCTGCCGTCAGCCGCCGACGTCGCGCACATGCGCGCCGTGTGCGAGTCGTGCCCGATCCTGGCAGAGTGTGCGGCGTTCGCCGACGCCTCGCCGCGCTGGAGCATGTCGGGATTCTGGGCAGGGATGAAACGGGGCACACCCGCCCGCGCAAGCGGGCCGAGGCAGAGAGCGAGGGGCGCGGCATGAGCACTTACACACCTGACGGGCCGTCACTTGTCGGCGTGCTCGGCACGCCCTCGACGCCGACCGCCGCCCCGACGCGCCGAGCGCACGAGATCGCCGCCGCACAGCCGCAAGCGCGCATTGTGTCGCCGACGTTCTCAGGCGTCGCGCGCCGTGTTGACGTCGGCGTCGCGTCCTACGGTCTGCCCCGTGGCTACAGGCCCGTGCACGCCGAGGATCACGCACTCTGCTACGTGCTCGACCTCTGGGGCGTCGTGCACGTGTTGACCGAGGCGGGCGAGCTTGTCGGCCTCTCGCCCGAGATCCTCGCCGCCGCCAAACGAAAGTACTTCCCGGATTCCTAGACCGCCGCGCGCGCCTCGTGGCCTGGGATCTCGGCGGCGCGCGCGGCCCCATCGTCGGCGGGCGCTTCCTGGGCGCATCTTCGCCGCCGACATAGACCGCCCCCGGTTCGGTTTGAGTGGCATCGAACGCCGGGGGCGGTCACCCTTTCGGAGCACGGGACGACCGCACCGGAAAGTCGAGCCGGACGGCTCCGAAATGCCACTAGGACACACACGATAATGTCAGTTATCATGTGGATATGACGACGCTCGCGAGCTACTCCCAGACGACCAACGCCGACCGGCACGCCGAGCTTGCCGGGGCATGGCTCCTGTCCCTTGGCTCCGACAACACGCGTCGGGCATACCGTGGCGACATTCGCGCGCTGTTCGCGTTCCTCGACCTCGGGGGCGTCGATGCTCTCGCCGCCGAGCGCCGCGACATTGACCTGTGGCGCGCGACGCTGACGGGGGGCGGATCGACTGTCGCGCGCAAGCTCGCCGCCGCGTCATCGTTCTACAGCTACGCCAGCGCCGAGGGGGCGATGCCCCGCGCCGAGTCGCACCCTGTGCTCCGCGTCGTGCGCCCCCGCGTCGATGCCGACCACAGCGCCACGCGCGGTCTGAGCGAGGCCGAGGCACGCGCCTACCTCGACGCCGCCGAGGCGGACGGCCCGCGCGCCCATGCGCTCGTCGCCCTGTTGCTCACGACGGGGGCGCGCATCTCCGAGGTACTCGGGGCGAACCTCGCCGATCTCCAGCACGACGCGGGACACCGCGTGCTCGTCGTCACCCGCAAGGGCGGCAAGCGGCAGAAGATCGCACTCATCCCTCGCGCCCTCGATGCACTCGCGGCCTACCTCGGCGCATCCGCCGCCCACGGGGCCGAGATCGCGACCGCCGACGCGGCGAGCACCGACGCGCCCCTGTTCACGACGGCGACCGGCAAGCGCTGGGCGGCATCCGAGGCGTTCCGCACGGTTCAGCGCATCGCCCGCCTGGCCGGGATCGTCGGGGCCGTGTCGCCCCACTCGCTCCGACACACGCACGCGACTATCGCCCTCGCGCACGGTCACCCGCTCGCCGATCTACAGGACTCAATGGGGCACGCCGACCCGCGCACGACGCGCCGCTACGACCGCGCACGCGGGCGGCTGGAGCGCTCCAGCGCCTACGCTGTCGCCTCGGTGCTCGGCTAGCTCGACGCCGCCGCGAGCGCCGCCCTATCGACGCTGACGGGCCGCACGTGCCCGCTTCGTCGTCTCCCACAGGCCGCGACGATGCGCGCCGGGGTCGGAGTCGTAGAGCGCGTGCACCTCGTCGTGACACGACGGGCAGAGGGGCACAAGATCCATGAGCCGCTCAGCGCCCAGATTCTTGTAGGTGCGGTGATGCAAGTGCATCCCTGGCCGTCGCGGCGCATCGCAGACGTAGCAAGCCGTGGGCATGTTCGATGCCCAGTAGCGCTCTCGCGTCCGCCGCCACGCGGGCGACGCGATGTAGGCGCGATACTCGGCCCGTGAGACAGTCCGACGCCCAGGAATGCCCATAGCGGGGACTCTATCGGCGAGCGTTCGCCGTTTCTGGAAAGTCGCGCCGGATAGTCGGGAATCAGGGCCGCATCCTCGGCGTAGCGTTACGGCCATGGATGCCGACGACGCCGACCCGCGCGACCTGCCCCTCGCGCCCCTGTGCGATGCGTGCGGCTCTCTTCATCGGATGAGTCCGGCGGGTACGGCCCCGCGCCCGTATTGGCTCTGCCCGGAGTGCGGCGCTGTCCGGGTCGCCTAGACCTCTCGGGCAACGACCCATCACCCTGTGCGCGCCGGTCCGACCGGATGCGGGTGGCGGTCGTTACGCTGGCCTCATGGGAGATGTAACGCCACTGGATGCCGCGCGCCCGAGGGCGCTGGAGTTCTTCGCTGGGATCGGCTTGGCCCGCATGGGCATGGAGGCGGCAGGCTTCCGTGTGGCGTGGGCGAACGACTACGAGCCGGATAAGAAAGCGATGTACGACGCCCAGTTCGGCGAGACTGACGGGCACTCGTTCGCGCTGGGCGACATCGGGCGTGTGCTCGTGTCCGACCTCCCGCGCGATGTCTCCCTCGCCTGGGCGTCTTCTCCGTGCACCGACCTCTCGCTCGCCGGTGGCCGGGCTGGCCTCGCGGGCGCTCAGTCGGGCACTTTCTGGCACTTCATCCGGCTCCTGCGCGAGCTTGGCGACGACCGGCCCGAGGTGGCCGTGCTGGAAAACGTCACCGGGCTGGCGACCTCGCACGGGGGCGACGACCTCGCCGCCGCTATCCGCGCGTTCAACGATCTCGGCTACTCGGTGGACGTGCTCGCACTCGACGCGCGTCGCTTCGTTCCTCAGTCGCGCCCTCGGCTGTTCCTCGTCGGCGCTCAGAACCCGCCTGAGGACATCGCCGAGCCCAACTCTGAGCTTCGCCCTGACTGGCTCCAGTGGGTCTATGGCGACGAGACGCTCAGGACGCACCGCGCGGCGCTCCCCGCGCCCCCTGCGCCCATGCACACGGGCCTCGGGTCGATGGTCGAAGAGATACCGCTAGATGATGAGCGCTGGTGGGATCGGGAGCGCACCGAGGCGTTCGTCGCATCGCTCTCGCCCACGCAACGCGAGCGCGTGGCGACCATGCGCCGCGAGTCCGGCGTCAAGTACCGCACCGCCTACCGCCGAACCCGTGGCGGCGTCGCCGTGTGGGAGGTTCGACCCGACGACATCTCGGGATGCTTGCGTACGGCGCGCGGCGGATCATCGAAACAGGCCGTCGTGCGCATGGGTAGCAAACGGCTCCAGGTGCGCTGGATGACGCCGCGCGAGTATGCCCGACTCATGGGTGCGGGCGACTATGACCTCAGCGGGGCGCGCAACAATCAGGCGCTGTTCGGCTTCGGTGACGCCGTGGCGGTGCCCGCCGTCGCGTGGCTCGGCGAGCACTACCTCATGCCGCTGGTGCGCGGCGCGCTCGGCAAGGCCAGCGCCCGCGTTGCCATGGTGGCGAATGACTAGCCGGGGCGTCGCGTCCTACAACGAGCCGGAACGCCGACCGCCGAGCAAGCGGTCGATGCCGACGCCGTTTGTGAGGGCGTTCCGCGCGGCACTTTCGGAGGCGCTCGGTTCTACTGACCCCGCGAGCGGCAAGCCTCTCCGCTCGTGCATCGGCGTGTATGCGTTCTACGACTACGACGGCGAACCGATCTACGTCGGCCAGACGACCGAGAGCTTTGGAACGCGCATCGGGCGGCACTTGACGGGCCAGCGGTCCGACACGCTCGCCTATCGCATCCTCGACCCCTTCGAAGTGGCCGAGATGGAGCTATGGCCCGCTGAGGATTTGCGAGCCGATCGGCAGAAGGTCGCGAAGGTGAACGCGATCGAATACTCGGTGTACCTGGGCGCGATTGAAGGCTCGAAGTACGGGGCGATCCTCAATGAGAAGATCCCGCCGCGCGAGTCACGCGTGGAGCTTCCGCCCTCCTTCCGATTCAAGCTCGTTCCGGACGAGATGCGAGAAGACCGCGAGCACCCGGATATCCGCATCGCGCGCCGCGCTGAGACGCTTGCACGAGTCGCCGCCGTGGCGCATGAGCGGGGCGAGGTGTCCGCCGGTCTGCGCCGCGTCATCGTGATTCAGGCCGTCCGCCTCGCCGACCTCGCCGCCGCCCGCCTGGCATTCGCCGAGGGGCGTCGCAGGCCGTCGCCGGACGCGATCAACGTGCAAGAGCTTGTCGGCAACGTCATGGCCGAGTTTGGCGACGACGACGACGAATAGCTCAGCCCGCCCGGCGTTGAGCTCGCGCCCGAATGCGCCGCTTCTTCTCGACGGAACGGGCGTTGTGCGCCGTGCGGCACACGTCGCAACGACAGCCCGTGTCGTAGGCGACGCTCGAACCGTGCGAGCCAATAACTCGCCCGGCGTCACGCTGGCGCTTGATGTAGGCGCTGTGATTCGCCGCATGTGCGGCACGGCAGGGCGCACAACGGCATCCGAGGTTGCCGTAACCGTTTGCCGTTCCATGACGGGGATCGTCAGCGCTGATCGGCTCCCCGTCTCGTCTCATGCATTCAGCGTAAGGCGCCTTCGTCATGCGCGTGCGAGCACGACGCGGGCGTCGTCGGTCAGGCCGGATGCAAACGTGAACGCCTCGCCGTCGTGTCGGACCTCGACACGACGCCATGCGGGGCGCACGGTGTCCGCGACGTCGAGCTGACGGCCTCGTGCGCCCTCGGCGACGACACGCCAGCCCTTGCCCACGGGCGAGATGATCGGCTCGAAGAGAGCGCCGAGCACGGCCCGCTGACCGGCGAGGCTCAGGCCGTCCCAGAACGCGCGCACGTCGTCAGCGCTCACGATGTCGGCGAGGGGATCGGCGCGGTACGCCGCCGCGAGCGCGTCGCGCACGCCCATTAGCTCGGCGTCGAGCGGCGCTAGTTCGTCCTCGGCCTCGGCATCCGTGAACCGACCACGCGCCACGAGTCGCAATACGTTGAGCCGCTGAGCCTGTAGCGCCCCCTCACGGGCCGTGAGCGCCGCTAGATCGACCTCCGGGGCCGGGCGCAAGAGCGCGGCGGCATCCGGGCGCGTGAGGCGCTCTAGCAACGTCTGAACGGCCCATGCGTCGAGCGCCTCGGCCCGCCGCGAGAAATGCCCACGGGGGCACTTGTACGCCCGGTATCCCTCGCGCGTCCAAGCCGAATCGACCTCGGCCCCGCACATCTCGACGTGCCCGCTCTCGTGCTCGGCGGTAACCTTGCCGCATCGCGCGATGCCGGGCAAGAGCCACTTTCGCGATGTGTTGCCGTCGTGCTTGCGCCGCTCGGGGCGCGTCAGCGACCGGCGCACGTTCCGCACATCATCCGCGCTCACGAGTGCATCCCAGTTGCCAGGGATGCACGCCTCTAGGTCGATGTCCTGAGCGCGCCACGACACCGGCTTGCCCGCCGCGTTCTTGGGGCGCTCGGCTACCGACGAGATCGGCGGGAGCATCCCGGCGTAGTAAGGCGAGAGCAACATGCGCCGGATGGTCGAGATCCGCCACGGCACGCCCTCGCGGGTCGTGCGGCTGTGCTCGCCGAACGGCTCGCCGCTCTCGTCCTTGGCCGTCCCATCGTTGAGCGCGCGAGCGATGGAACCGAGCGCCACACCCTTGGGGGCGCTCGCCGTCTTGACGGCCTCGCTGAACACGTAGCGCACGACCTCAGCCTCGCGAGGCACGACCGCATAGCGCGCGTCAGCGTCGCCGATCTCGTCGCGCTCGCTCTTGGGAATCCACCTGTAGCCGAAAGGGACGCGCCCCGGCGTGGGGACGCCGCGAGCGTGTCGAGCATGTTTGTAGGGCGTCGTGCGGGCGCGCTTCGTGCGGATCTCTTGCTCTGCAATGAGTACGAACTGAGCAAGCATGAACGCCCCCGTGCCCGACTCGTCGGCGGTGTCGATGCCGCCGCGCGCTGTGACAACGCGGGCCGAGTCGCGCAAGAGCACGAGATCCCCGAGGTTGCGCGTCAGTCGATCCGGGGCGACGACGGCGACGGTGTCAATGCGGCCTGCGCGTAGGTCGCCGATCATGCGCGCCCAGTCCGTACCGGCGAGGCGCTCGCTCGATCCGCTCACAGCGTTGTCGCGGTCGTAAACGTCAACGATGCCGCCGAGCCAGCCACGCCGCCCGAGATCCTCGCGGATCTCCTCGACCTGCTGAGAGATGCCCTGATCCTCGGGCACGGATTGCCGGGCGTAGATGCCTACTCGCGGGAGCTTGGCGGGGGCGTTAGTCATCATGAACTGAGTATGTCAGAACGCGTCCACAGTGGCCATGGTCGCGACGGCGTACTCGGCCGTGGCGGCACCGGACTCGTCGCCGTAGAGCCCGGCGGCACGGCGGGCGGTGAGAAGGGGAATCGGGTGTGACATGGTTTCGCTCCTTGATCGTTGGATGGTGGCGGACGGGCACATTCGGGGGCCTCACAGCGGCACGGGTGCGCCGGAGAGCACGGAGAGCAGCATGGGCGCGACGCCCAGCAGCAGGAAGGCGGGCAGGGTGCAGACGCCGAGCGGCAGCAGCAGGCGGGCGCCGAGGCGCGCGGCCCGGAGGCGGCCGTCGGTGCGCGCCGTGTGACGCGCGTCGACGGCGGCGGCGCGCAGCAGCTCGACGGCGGGGGCGCCCGCCCGCGCCGACAGGTCGAGCACCGCGGCCGTGGACCCGTCGGGGGCGCCTCCCCCGGCATCCGCGACGACGTCGAGCGCGCGCTCGACCGACACGCCGCCGCTCAGGGCGATCGCCACGACGTCGGCCTGCAGCCCGGGCGGCTCGGCGGGCGGCTGCGCGGCCGCGACGAGCCGTGACGTCCAGCGGCGCGCCAGCACGATGAGGCCCGTGCCCGCCGCGACGCAGGCGATCCCGGCCGGATGCGTCACGACGGCCCCGACGTCGAAGCCCAGCACGACCGTGAGCCCCACGGCGACCAGCGGCAGCCACGACACCAGGCGTGCGGTCGCGGTGGGCTCGGCGAGCGCCACCCGCACGTCGTCGCGGGAACGCTGGGCGTCGCGCAGCGCGTCGGCGAAGCCCCGCAGGCTCGAGGCGAGCGGCGCGCCGACCGTCTCCGCGACGTGCCACGCGACCGCGACGTGCCGCCATGCCCCGCCGCGGGCGCGCAGCACGTCGGCGACCGGCTCGCCGCGGGCGGCCGCGTCGCAGACCTCCCCGGCCACGGCGTCGCCGCCGGCGGCGAGGCACTCCCAGGCCCGAGCGGGCGCGAGGCCCGCCTCCAGCAGCACGGCCATCCGCTGCACCGTCTCTGTCGCGGGCGTGGCGTCCGGCGCGGTCTCGACGCCCCTCGCGTCCGGAGCGGTCACGGGGCGTCCTCCACGCCGAGACGGCCGTCGTCGAGCGTGAGCCGCGCGATGCCGGTCACGCGACGCACGCCGTCGCGATCGCGCGCGACGTGCACGATCGCGCCGAACGCGCTCACCGCCTGCCGCGCCACGGCGCGCTCGTCCATCCCGGCGAGCGCGCCCAGCGCCTCCAGCCGCGCCGGAAGATCGCGGATGCCGCTCGCGTGCACGGTGCCGGCACCGCCGTCGTGCCCCGTGTTGAGCGCCGTGAACAGCTCGCGCACCTCTTCGCCCCGGCACTCGCCGACGACGAGGCGGTCGGGCCGCATCCGCAGCGCCTCGCGCACGAGCCGCGAGAGGACGACGGCTCCGGCGCCCTCCAGATTGGCCTGGCGCGCCTCGAGGCGCACATGGTGCGGGTGGTCGATGCGCAGCTCTGCGACGTCCTCGATCGTCACGATGCGCTCGGTGGCGGGGACCCGGCCCAGCAGCGCCGACAGGAGCGTCGTCTTCCCCGCCCCGGTCGCGCCCGAGACCAGGAGGTTGACGCGCGCGGCGACGAGGTGCTCCAGGCGCTCCCCCGTCGCGGCGTCGAACATGCCGCGGCGGCCGAGGTCGTCGAGGCTCAGCCGCTCCCGCGCGGGGAGGCGGATCGAGATCGCGACGCCGGCGCACGCGACGGGCGGCAGCACCGCGTGCACGCGCGCGCCGCCCTCCCAGCGCACGTCGGCGACCGGCGTCGCGTCGTCGATGTGCCGGCCGCCGGCGCCGATGAGCCCGACGGCGAGCGCCCGTGCGTCGTCGACGCGCCATCCAGGAACCCGCTCCGCACCGCGGCCGCGATCGACGAACAGCACGTCGTCGCCGTTGACGAAGACGTCGGTGACGGCGGGATCGGCCAGGTACGGCCGCAGCGGCTCGAGCGCCCGGTGCGCGGGCAGCGGCCGTGGCGGCGTGGACGGGGACGCGGGTCCGCCGGCGTCGCGGTGACGGGGCCGGGCGACGAAGCGATCTGTCATGCCACGACGCTAGGCAGCCGGCGGACGGCGCGGGGCCCGGAACGGCCGATCCGTGGACAGTCGCGCGCATCGCTCGATTGGGGACGAGGCGATGGAGCGGGCGACGCGGGACACCGCGGGAGAAAAGGATGGCGGCATCCCACCAGGGGGGATGGTGGGATGCCGCCGCAGGCGATGACGACAGTTTTGGGGGGAATAGCCGTTCATCGCCGCCGAAACCACAGTTCGGGCGATATGAGCATACGCCGGTCGGTCACTATATCCAACATCGCCCCCCGGTGAGTCTCGAACGGGGCCCGCCCCCTACTATCGGCGGTAGTCTCGCGGCGGGAACCGTGATGTCATTCCCTGTGTCGCCCACGGCCGTGCGCCGAACCATCGATGGCAAAGGAGCCCTGCGAGATATGAGCAGTCAGATCGATCACCTGCTGAACGAGACCCGTCACTTCCCGCCGCCCCCGGAGTTCGCCGCGAACGCCGTCGCCTCGGCGGAGCTCTACGCCGAGGCCGCCGCCGACCGCGAGGCCTTCTGGGCCGAGCAAGCCCGCACCCTGCACTGGCACAAGCCGTTCACCGAGGTGCTCGACTGGTCGAACCCGCCGTTCGCCCGCTGGTTCGGCGACGGCGAGCTCAACGTCGCGTACAACTGCCTCGACCGCCACGTCGAGGCGGGCAACGGCGACCGCGTCGCGCTGCTGTGGGAGGGCGAGCCCGGCGACGACCGGCGCATCACCTACGCCGAGCTCACCGACGAGGTCAAGCGCGTCGCGAACGTGCTGGAGGGCCTCGGCGTCACCGCGGGCGACCGCGTCGCGATCTACATGCCGATGATCCCCGAGGCGATCGCCGCAATGCTCGCCGTCGCCCGCATCGGCGCGATCCACTCCGTCGTGTTCGGCGGCTTCAGCGCCGACAGCCTGCGCACGCGCATCGACGACGCCGGAGCGAAGCTCGTCATCACCGCCGACGGCGGCTACCGCAAGGGCAAGGTCTCGCCCCTCAAGCCCGCCGTCGACCAGGCGCTCGGCGACCGCGGCGAGGGCCCGCAGCAGACCGTCGAACACGTCCTCGTCGTCCGCCGCGGCGGCAACGACGTCGAGTGGACCGAGGGACGCGACCTCTGGTGGCACGAGGCGGTGCCCGCGGCATCCGCCGAGCACGAGGCGCAGCCGTTCCCCGCCGAGAACCCGCTGTTCATCCTCTACACGTCGGGCACGACCGGCAAGCCCAAGGGCATCCTGCACACCTCGGGCGGCTATCTCACGCAGGCCGCGTTCACGCACCGCGTCGTGCACGACATCCACCCCGAGACCGACGTGTTCTGGTGCACGGCCGACATCGGCTGGGTCACGGGCCACAGCTACGTCGCCTACGGCCCGCTGGCCACCGGCACGACCCAGGTGCTCTACGAGGGCACGCCCGACGCGCCGCACCCGGGCCGCTGGTGGGAGATCGTGCAGAAGTACGGCGTGACGATCCTGTACACGGCGCCGACCGCGATCCGCTCGTTCATGAAGATCGGCCGCCAGATCCCGAAGAGCTACGACCTGTCGTCGCTGCGCCTGCTCGGCTCCGTCGGCGAGCCCATCAACCCCGAGGCCTGGATGTGGTACCGCAAGGTCATCGGCGGCAAGACCGCGCCGATCGTCGACACGTGGTGGCAGACCGAGACGGGCGCGATCATGATCAGCGCGCTCCCGGGCGTGACCGAGACCAAGCCGGGCGCCGCGCAGGTCCCGCTGCCGGGCATCTCGGTCGACGTGGTCGACGAGGACGGCACGCACGTCGGCAACGGCAACGGCGGGCTGCTCGTGATCACCGAGCCGTGGCCGAGCATGCTGCGCGGCATCTGGGGCGACCCCGACCGCTTCGTCGAGACCTACTGGGACAAGTTCTCGGCGCAGAACTACTACTTCGCCGGCGACGGCGCCCGCCTCGACGACGACGGCGACGTCTGGTTCCTCGGCCGCGTCGACGACGTCATGAACGTCTCGGGCCACCGCCTGTCGACGACCGAGATCGAGTCCTCGCTCGTGGGCAACGAGGCCGTCGCCGAGGCCGCCGTCGTCGGCGCCTCCGACGAGACCACCGGTCAGGCCGTCGTCGCCTTCGTGATCATCAAGGAGAGCTACCTCGAGAGCCACTCCCCCGAGGGCCTCGCCCAGCAGCTGCGTCTGTGGGTCGGCGAGCAGATCGGGCCCATCGCCCGCCCCCGCGACGTCTACATCGTCGGAGAGCTGCCCAAGACCCGCTCCGGCAAGATCATGCGCCGCCTCCTGCGCGACGTCGCCGAGGGCCGCGAGATCGGCGACACCACGACCCTCGCCGACACCCAGGTCATGCGCGTCATCTCCACCCAGGTGAAGTAGGCATCGAGAAGGCCGGATGCCGCGAGAGCACACGTGCTCGCGGCATCCGGCCTTCCGGGCTCAGGCGACGGTGAAGACCACCTCGACCTCGACGGGCGCGTCCAGCGGCAGCGCCGCCACGCCGACGGCGGCACGGGCGTGCCGGCCGCTGTCGCCGAAGATCTCGCCGAGCACCTCGCTCGCGCCGTTGATCACGCCCGGCTGTCCCGTGAACCCGGGGACGGATGCCACGAAGCCGCTGAGCCGGAGCACGCCCGTCAGCCGGTCGACGCCGCCGACCGCGGCCGCCGCGGCGGCCAGGGCGTTCAGCGCGCACTGACGCGCGTAGTCGTACGCGTCGGCGGCGGGCACGAGGCCGTGGCCGTCGCCGACCTTGCCGGTCGCGGGCAGGGCCCCCGACACCATCGGGAGCTGGCCCGAGGTGTAGACGAGATCGCCGTGCACCTTGGCCGGGATGTAGGCCGCCACGGGCGGCACGACGGCGGGGAGCTCGATGCCGAGCTCGGCGAGACGCTGCGAGACGGTCATCGGCTCTCCCCCTCGAACTGCTGCGCGGCCTGCGCCGCGGCGCCCAGGCCCGCGTTGGCGGCGCCGCCTCCGGCGGGCCGCTTGAAGTAGGCCACGAGACCGCCCTCGGGACCCGGCACGACCTGCACGAGCTCCCAGCCCTGCTTGCCCCAGTTGTTGAGGATTGCGGCGGTGTTGTGGATCAGAAGGGGGGTCGTGAGGTACTCCCACGTGGTCATCGGCGCTCCCGGCTGCTCTGCGGACAGGGTCACTCACGAAGGCTTCGCCCAGGTAGGTCCCTTACGATCAAGCCTATGCCTCACGCAAAACGCACGGCTACCGGTGTGCTCGGTGGCCTGCTGGGACTGGTCGGTCTCAGCGCCATCGCCGGCATCCTGGTGACGGCCACGGTCACCCCCGCGATCACCGTCTCCAGCTACGCCGCGTCGAGCGCGCTCGAGACGTTCGACAAGATGCCGAGCTACCTGCGCATCGACCGGCTCATGATGCCCACCGAGCTGTTCCGCAAGGACAGCGACGGCAACGACGTGCTGATGGCCTCCTTCTACGACCAGAACCGCATCCCCGTCGCGCTCGACGAGGTCTCGCCGTACATGAGCGAGGCGATCATCGCGAGCGAGGACAAGGACTTCTTCTCCCACGGCGGCGTGAACCTCGTGGGCACCGTCTCGGCGCTGGTCGACACCGTGCGCAAGACCGACACGCGCGGCGGGTCGTCGATCACGCAGCAGTACGTCAAGAACGTGCTGCAGCAGGCGTGCGAGCTGACGGCGCGCGGCCAGGACGAGCTCGACGACTGCTACAACACCACGACCGTGGCCAAGGGCACTGAGGGCTACCAGCGCAAGCTGCAGGAGATGCGCTTCGCGATCCGCCTGGAGAAGGAGTACTCGAAGGACGAGATCCTGCTCGGGTACCTGAACATCGCCCACTTCGGCGGCGTGACCTACGGCGTGGGCGCCGCCGCCCAGCGCTACTTCGGCGTGAGCGCGAACGACCTCACGCTCGCGCAGGCCGCGACGATCGCCGGCATGGTGCAGGAGCCGAACAGCTACCGCATCGACCTGCCCGACGGCTCGACGACCGACGCCGGCGGCAACCCGCTCAACGGCGACTTCGACGGCTACGCCCTGACCCTCGACCGACGCAACTACGTGCTCGGCCGCATGCTCGAGGACAAGCGCATCAGCCAGGCCGAGTACGACGAGGCGATCGCGACCCCCATCGAGCCGAACGTCACCGCGCGCCCGCAGGGCTGCGAGTCGGCGGCGGGCGCGGAGTTCTTCTGCGAGTACGTGCGCTCCATCATCCTCAGCGACCCCGCGTTCGGCGCGACGCCCGAGGACCGCCAGGCCGAGCTGCGCCGCGGCGGCCTGAAGATCTACACGACCCTCGACCCCGACCTGCAGAACGCCGCGCTCGACGCGATCTCGGTCGTGCCGGGCAGCGTCGACTACATGGACCTCGGCGCCTCGGGCGTGCAGATCGAGGTCGGCACGGGCCGCATCCTCTCGATGGTGCAGAACCGCCCCTACAGTCCCAACGGCGACGTGCCGGGCACGACCGCGGTCAACTACAACGTGCGCGGCGAGTTCGGCGGCGGCGGCGGGCACCCCGCCGGATCGACCTACAAGATGTTCAGCATCGTCAACTGGCTCGAGCACGGCTTCTCGGCCAACGAGTACGTCAACGGACGACTCGGCTGGAAGTCGATCGACACGTGCGACGGCGCGATCCAGGAGACCCTGGCCTCCAACGCCCGCGGCGAGGGCATCGGCAACCACGAGGGCGCGGCCGGCTACAGCGGCACGATCCAGCAGTTCACCCGCGACTCGCTCAACTCGGGCTTCCTCGCGATGGCCGAGCGCATCTCGGTGTGCACGACCAACCGCGTCGCGATGAAGATGGGCGTCACGCGGGGCAACGGCCTGCCGCTCGACGAGCCGGGCAGCGAGTACCAGTCGGCCAACGTGGCGTACAACGTGCTGGGCGACGCCGCGGTGGCCCCCGTCGACATGGCCAACGCGTTCGCGACGGTCGCGTCGAACGGCATCCTCTGCACGCCCAAGGCGATCGACCGCGTGATCGACCGCGACGGCAAGGAGACCGCCGGGCCGGCGACGTCGTGCGAACGCGTGCTGAGCGAGGAGGTCGCCGCGACGACGGCGTTCGTGCTCGGCGGCGTCATGCAGCCCGGCGGCACCGGCTGGGAGTCCGTGCAGCGCATGGACGAGTACGTTCCGATGATCGGCAAGACCGGAACGCACGAGCAGTCGCACACGTGGATGGACGGGGCGAGCTCGAAGGTCGCGACGGCCGTCTGGGTGGGCGTGGTCAACGACAACCCCGAGAACCCCTCCGACCTCAACGACTGGTGGGAGAGCGGCTACCAGCTCACGCGGCTGCGCCACCTGATCTTCCCCGTGATGCAGGACTCCGCGAACGCGAAGTACGGCGGCGACGACTTCCCCGAGCCCGACAGCAACCTCACGCGTCGCGTGCTCGTCGACCTCCCCTCGGTCATCGGCATGACGGTCGACGAGGCGACCCGCGTGCTCGAGCGCGCCGGATTCGGCGTCGTCGTCGGAGCACCGGCGCCGGGCAAGGAGGCGAAGGGCACGATCATGGGCCAGAACCCGGGTGCCGGACAGGTCGGCGGCGACACCACCGTGACCATCACGCCGAGCAACGGCGAGGGCGTCTCGGTGCCGGGCGTCAGCGGCACTCCGCAGAACGCGCGATCGCAGCTGAACGCGGCAGGGTTCCAGAGCGTCGACCTCAAGTGCACGGTCAAGGCCGATGCGCCCAAGGACGGCGTCGCCACGGGCACCAACCCCGCAGCCGGCACCGTGACGGGACGCGACGCCAAGATCACGGTCGAGTACCAGGCGCCTCAGTGCTGACGGGCGGTGCGCTGACCGGCAACCCGCTGACGGATGCCGTGCTGGCCGCTCACGGTCCTGCTGAGTCTCACCGAGGCCGCACCGCCCTGACCGCCCTCGCGGCGGCCGGGGCGGTCGGCGTGGGCGCCGCCGTGTGGGCGACGTGCGTCGAGCGCTACCTGTTCACGCTGCGCGTGCACGCCGTGCCGGTGCTTCCGGCCGGAACCGCCCCGCTGACCGTGCTGCACCTGTCCGACGCCCACATGGCGCCGTGGCAGCGCCGCAAGCAGGACTGGATCGCCCAGCTGGCCGAGGAGCTCTCCCCCGACCTCGTCGTGAACACGGGCGACAACCTGGGCCACGCGCACGGGCTCGACGGCATCCGCACCGCCTTCGCGCCGCTGCGCGGCGTGCCGGGCGTGTTCGTGCACGGGTCGAACGACCGGTTCGGCCCCTCGGGGCGCAACCCGCTGCGCTACTTCTCGGGCCCGTCGCGACACCACCGCGACGCGGAACCCCTCGACACGGCCGCGATGGACGCGTACTTCACCGACGAGCTCGGCTGGCACGACCTCAACAACACGGCGGCATCCGTCGACGTCGCGGGGCATCGCGTCGAGGCGTTCGGCGTGAGCGACGCCCACCGCGAGTGGGACGACCTCGACGCCCTTCCCGACGCGATCGAGGACGCCCGGCCCCGCCGTCGCCTGCTGCGCGCCGCAGAGCAGCCCCTCCTGCGCCTCGGCGTGACGCACGCCCCCTACCGGCGCGTGCTCGACCGGTTCACCGCCCTGGGCGCCGACCTGCTCGTCGCGGGCCACACGCACGGCGGGCAGGTGCGCGTGCCGTTCGCGCGCCGCGCACTCGTCGCCAACTGCGACATCCCGCTCGACCAGGCCCGCGGGCTCAGCAGCTGGACGGCCGACGGCCGCACCGTGCCGCTCAACGTGAGCGCTGGTCTCGGCCACTCCATCTACGCCCCCGTGCGGTTCGGCTGCCGGCCCGAGGCGTCGGTGCTCGTCCTCGTCGCCGATTCGTCTGATCGGGTGCCGACGGGGTAGACTCGGAGGGTTGCCACGGGGTGTGGCGCAGCTTGGTAGCGCGCTTCGTTCGGGACGAAGAGGCCGCAGGTTCAAATCCTGTCACCCCGACTCACACAGGGCTCCACTGAGAGGTGGAGCCCTTCGCACGACAACTGCACTGCACGACACCGGGGGGCTCGTCATGCCGATTCGTCTCGTCGCCTTCGATCTCGACGACACGCTCGCACCGTCGAAGACCGCGATCGACCCGCGCATGGGAGAGCTGCTGATCGCGCTCGCCGAGCGCGTGCAGGTCGCGATCATCTCGGGCGGGCAGCTGCAGCAGTTCCGCACGCAGGTCGTCGACCGGCTTCCGGCATCCGACGCGGTCGCGAACATCCATCTGCTGCCCACGTGCGGCACGCAGTACTACCGCATCGCCGGGGGCGAGCTGCAGACCGTCTACGCGCACCCGCTCACCGACGACGAGAAGCGGCGAGCGCTGACGGCCGTCGAGGAGGAGGCGCGGCGGCTCGGCCTCTGGGAGAGCCGCACGTGGGGCGACATCCTCGAGGACCGCGGCTCGCAGATCACGTTCTCCGCGCTCGGCCAGGCCGCTCCCGTCGCCGAGAAGTCGGCGTGGGACCCGACGGGCGAGAGGAAGAACACGCTGCGCGACGCGGTGGCGGCACGCCTCCCCGACCTCGAGGTGCGCTCGGGCGGCTCGACGTCGGTCGACATCACCCGCCGCGGCATCGACAAGGCCTACGGCATGCGGCAGCTCGCCGAGCAGACCGGCATCCCGCTCGACGACATGCTCTTCGTCGGCGACCGCCTCGACGAGCACGGCAACGACTACCCGGTCCTCGCGATGGGCGTGGCCTGCCACGCCGTCGAGGGCTGGGAGGACACCGCCGCCTATCTCGACGGGCTGATCCCCACCCTCTGAGACCCGGGCCGGAAAAGCACCCTGATCGAGTCAATCCCTTCTCGCCGAGTCAACCTCCGGCGCGCGCGAAAGGAGCATTGACTCGGCGAGGGAGGATTGACTCGGCGTGTAGGGGGTCAGGGCGCGCAGCTGGGTGACGTGGCGGGGCTCCAGCTCGTCGAGCGAGGAGACGCCGAGGAGCTTCATCGTGCGCTCGATCTCGGTGCGGAGGATCTCGATCGTACGGTCCACGCCCCGGCGCCCGCCGGCCATGAGCCCGTAGAGGTACGCGCGGCCGATGAGGGTGAACTTCGCGCCGAGCGCGACGGATGCCACGATGTCGGCGCCGTTCATGATGCCGGTGTCGATCATGACGACCGCGTCGCGCCCCACCTCGCGCACGACCTGCGGGAGCAGGTGGAACGGCACGGGCGCCCGGTCGAGCTGGCGTCCGCCGTGGTTGGACAGCACGATGCCGTCCACGCCCCGCTCGACCAGCCGCACCGCGTCGGTCACGTTCTGCACGCCCTTGACGACGAGCTTCCCGGGCCACATCTCCCGCACCACGGCGAGGTCGTCGTAGCTGATGGTCGGGTCCATCGCGGAGTCGATGAGCTCGCCCACGGTGCCTCCCGTCGACGACAGCGACGCGAACTCCAGCGTGGGCGTGGTGAGCAGGTCGTACCACCACCACGGCCGCGGGAGCGCGTCCAGCACCGTGCCGAGGGTCAGCTGCGGCGGGATCGAGAAACCGTTGCGCTTGTCGCGCAGCCGCGCACCGGCCACCGGGGTGTCGACCGTGAACATCAGCGTGTCGAACCCGGCCGCCGCCGCCCGCTCCACCAGCCCGTAGGAGATGTCGCGGTCGCGCATGACGTACAGCTGGAACCAGTTGCGCCCGTACGGGTTGGCGGCCCGCACGTCCTCGATCGAGGTCGTGCCGAGCGTGGAGAGCGTGAACGGGATGCCGGCGGCGCCGGCCGCCCCGGCACCGGCGACCTCGCCCTCGGTCTGCATGAGCCGCGTGAAGCCGGTCGGCGCGATGCCGAACGGCAGCGCCGAGCGCCCGCCGAGGATCTCGCACGACGTGTCGACGCTGAGCGCGGGCCGCAGGATGTCGGGGTGCAGCTCGATGTCGACGAACGCCTGCCGGGCCCGCGCGAGCGACACCTCGCCCTCCGCGGCACCGTCGGTGTAGTCGAACGCGGCCTTGGGCGTGCGGCGCTTCGCGATCGCACGCAGGTCGGCGATCGTCAGCGCCCGATCGAGCCGCCGGGCGACGCCGTCGAACTGCGGCCTCCTGAACTGCATGAGCTGCATGAGCTCGGCGGGCTTGGGCAGCTGGCGCTGGACCATCGGCATCCCCTCTGATCGCATCGGACGACGTCTGGAGTCCACAACCCTATCGCGCCGGCTCACTGCAGCCGGCCGCCCGATTCGCGCAGATAGCACTCGGGGCACATCGACTCGTAGGTCACGCGGTCGAGCGACAGCTCGTCGATGACGACCTGGTCGCCCTCGAAGACGAACCGGCCGCCGACCAGCCGCGCGTTGAAGAGCGCCTTGCGCCCGCATCGGCAGATCGTCTTGAGCTCCTCCAGGCTGTGCGCGAGCTCGAGCAGGCGCGCGGAGCCGGGAAAGGCGCGGGTCTGGAAGTCGGTGCGGATGCCGTAGGCGAGCACGGGGATGCCGTCGAGCACCGCGATGCGCAGCAGGTCGTCGACCTGCCGCGCCGACAGGAACTGCGCCTCGTCGATGAGGAAGCATGCGACGTCGGGACGCTCGCCCGTCGCGATCGACTCGGGGATGAGCGCGGTCTCGGCGCGCGCCTGCATGAGCGCCCGATGGTGCGCGAACTGCTCGCGCACGTCGTCGTCGGGGCCGATGACCAGGTCGGCGCGCCGCGAGACCCCCAGCCTGCTGGAGATGTTCTCGGCGCCCTTCGTGTCGATCTGGGGCTTCGCCAGCAGCACGTGCTGGCCGCGCTCCTCGTAGTTGTAGGCCGCCTGCAGCAGCGCCGTCGACTTGCCCGAGTTCATCGCCCCGTAGCGGAAGTAGAGCTTGGCCATGGGCCGGCCTAGGGGCGCGCGGCGCGGGTCACGCCGTGATCGACAGCGTCTCGGCGGTGGCGTGCAGCGAGTCGGATGCCGCCTTCGGGTCGGGGTTGAGGTCGGCGCCGTAGCTCGGGATGAGCTCTCGCAGCGTCGGCTCCCACTGCGCGATGCGGTCGGGGAAGCACGTCTTCACGAGGTTCAGCATGATCGACACGGCCGTGGAGGCGCCCGGCGAGGCGCCCAGCAGGCCCGCGATCGACCCGTCGGCCGAGGCGACGACCTCGGTGCCGAACTGCAGCTTGCCGCCCTTCATCACCTGCGCGCGCTGGCCGGCGTTCAGCAGCTCCCAGTCCTCGTCCTTCGCCGTCGGCATGAAGTCGCGCAGGCTGTCGACCTTCTTGCGGTGGTTCTTGGCGAGCTCGCTGACGAGGTACTTGACCAGGTCGAGGTTGGTCGCGCCGACCTTGAGCATGCTGAAGATGTTCGAGAAGCGCACCTGGCTGACGATGTCCCAGTTGGAGCCCGTCTTGAGGAACTTGGGGCTGAAGGTCGCGAACGGGCCGAACAGCAGCGAGGCCTTGCCGTCGACGACGCGCGTGTCGAGGTGCGGCACCGACATGGGCGGGGCGCCGACCGAGGCCTGCGAGTACACCTTGGCCCGGTGCTGCGCGACGAGCGCGGGGTTGTCGGTCTTGAGCCACTGGCCGCCGATCGGGAACACGCCGTAGCCCTTGATCTCGGGGATGCCCGAGCTCTGCAGCAGCTTGATCGCCCAGCCGCCGGCGCCGACGAACACGAAGCGGGCGTTGACGCTGCCCGGCGTGCGGCCCAGCGCGTTGCGGTACGAGACCTTCCACGTGCCGTCCGGGCGCTTCTTGAGGCCCCGCACCTCGTGGTTGACGACGACGTCGACGCCGCCCTCCTGCAGGTGGCGGAGCATCTGCCGGGTGAGGGCGCCGAAGTCGACGTCGGTGCCCGCGGGCACGCGCGTCGCGGCGAAGGCCTCGCCCGCGCGGCGCTTCTGCATGAGCAGCGGCGCCCACTGGTTGATGACGCGGGAGTCCTCGGAGTACTCGATGCCGGAGAACAGCGGCTGGTCCTTGAGCGCCTCGTAGCGGCGCTTGAGGTAGGCGACGTCCTTCTCGCCCCGCACGAACGTCATGTGCGGGGTCGCGTTGATGAAGGTCGACGGCTCGTCGAGCACGCCGCGCTGCACGAGCGACGACCAGAACTGGCGGCTCTGCTGGAACTGCTCGTTGATCGAGATCGCCTTGGCGGGGTCGACCGAGCCGTCTGCCCCGGCGGGCATGTAGTTGAGCTCGCACAGCGCCGCGTGGCCGGTGCCGGCGTTGTTCCACGCGTTCGACGACTCCTGCGCGGCCTCCGACAGGCGCTCGTAGACGACGATCTTCCAGTCGGGCTGCAGCTGCTTGAGAAGGGTCCCGAGCGTGGCGCTCATGATGCCCCCGCCGATGAGGACGACGTCGACCGTTTCGTTCACATGCTTCATCCTATTGCCGCCGCTCAGGCGTCCACGCCCAGGCGCTCGGCGACGAGCTCGGCGAGCTGCACGGTGTTGAGCGCGGCCCCCTTGCGCAGGTTGTCGTTCGAGACGAACAGCACGAGGCCCTTGCCCTCGGGCGCCGACTGGTCGGCGCGGATGCGCCCGACGTAGCTCGGGTCCTTGCCCGCCGCCTGCAGCGGCGTGGGCACCTCTTCGAGCACGACGCCGGGGGCGGATGCCAGGATCTCTCGCGCGCGCTCGGGCGTGATGTCGCGCGCGAACTCGGCGTGGATCGACAGCGAGTGGCCCGTGAAGACGGGCACGCGCACGCACGTCCCGGCGACGCGCAGGTCGGGGAGCTCGAGGATCTTGCGGCTCTCGTTGCGCAGCTTCTTCTCCTCGTCGGTCTCGTTCAGCCCGTCGTCGACGAGGCTGCCCGCGAGCGGCACGACGTCGAAGGCGATCGGCGCGACGTACTTCTCGGGCTGCGGGAAGTCGACGGCCGAGCCGTCGTGCACGAGGTCGATGGCGTTGCCCTGCGCGATGACGGCCTCGGCCTGGCCGAGCAGCTCCTGGGCGCCGGCGAGACCGGAGCCCGAGACGGCCTGGTAGGTCGCGACGACGAGGCGCACGAGGCCGGCCTCGGTGTCGAGCGGCTTGAGCACAGGCATCGCGGCCATGGTCGTGCAGTTGGGGTTGGCGATGATGCCCTTGGGCGGGTTCACGGCGGCGTGCGGGTTGACCTCGGCGACGACGAGCGGCACGTCGGGGTCCATGCGCCACGCGCTGGAGTTGTCGATGACGACAGCGCCCGCCTCGGCGAACCGCGGGGCGTGCGCGCGCGACCCGGTCGCGCCGGCGGAGAAGAGGGCGATGTCGATGCCCGACGGGTCGGCCGTCGCGACGTCCTCGACGATGACGTCGTGGCCGGCGAACTCGATCGACCGGCCGGCGCTGCGCGCGGTGGAGAACAGCCGCAGCTCGCGCACGGGGAAGCCGCGCTCGATCAGGATCTCGCGCATGACCGTCCCCACTTGGCCGGTGGCGCCGACGACGGCGACGGAGAGTCCGGAATCGGAGATGCGGGTCATAGCGGTACCTCGGAATCGTCAGGGGATGCGCCGATTCTACCCGGCTCCGCGGGTGCTCCTTGAGCACGGGGGGGGTGGCACTCGCGAACGGCACGGACGGAGCGCGGCCCCCTCAGCCGATGAGGTCGGCGAGGTCGCCGACCGTCATGCCGAAGTTGATGCGGATGCACGGCAGCGCGAGCTTGTCGGTGCCGATGCGCACGTAGCCCTGCTCGGTCGTGCGGCCGAGCGCGAAGCCCGCGAGCGCGACGCCCTGCTTCGTCCGGTCGTCGTAGTGCCCGAACGGGTAGGCGACGACCTCTTTCGCACCGCCCAGCACGGCCGCCGACTGCTCCAGGTCGGCGGCGATCTGCTCGGGCGTCCAGTTCACCATCCGCCCCTTGCCGTTCTCGCCGGCGGAGTGCATGTCGTGCGTGTGCGATCTCTGCAGCACATACGGCGACGGCGGCCTCAGCCCGTCGATCGTGATCGCGAACGAGGTGGCGAGCACGCCGTAGCGGTCGACGATCGGCACCGCGAGGTCCTGCCACGTGGCATCCGCGTCGTCGTCGGTGACGATCACCGAGTGTTCGGGCAGCCACAGCCGGCCGTCGATGAAGGCGTCGAGCTCGGGCCACGTCGGCAGATAGAACCGCTGCTCGGCGATGTAGGCGATGTGCTCCTCCCAGTCGCCGATGTACACGTGGTTCGCCCGCAGCCAGTCGTCCTCGCCCTCGGGCCGCGTCGTGAACTGGTGGTACATCAGGACGGGGATGCCGGCGTCCTCCGCCCGCACCTCGTCGGGGCTCTTCCACGCGCCGTGCAGCAGCAGCCGGCGGTCGTCGCACGCGACGAGGTCGGCGCCGTTGACGCGCTGCGGGATCGGCGTCGCCTCGGCATCGGCCGGCGTCGGATACCAGCCCGCGAACACGGCGCCGTCGCGCTGCGGGATCGGCAGGTGCGCGAAGAGCCGCCCGGTCTGCTCGAGCACGGGCGGCAGGTCGATCCCCTCCCCCGCGAACGACACCGCGCACGCGCCGGGATCGGCGGTCTGCGCGAGCAGCTGCTCGGCAGGCGACAGCGTCGGCGTCGGCGTCGGCGTGGGCGACGGCGCGACGGTCGGCGTCGCGGGCCGGGAGACGCCGGGCGCGGGCGCGGCGCCGCGATCGGCGGCCGCCGGCCACCGCAGGATCAGTGCGCCCGCCGCGACGACGAGGGCGACCGCGAGCACGCCGACGACCACGGCGAGCACGCGCGTGCCCGCCCGTGCACGGCGGCGCCTGCGCCCCGGGCCGGAGGTCATGGCCGGGACGCGCCCGGATCAGCGCCCGGTGCCGGCGTAGACGACGGCATCGCCGTCGCCGTCCAGTCCGTAGGCGTTGTGCACGACGCGCGCCGCCTCGGCGAGGTCGTCGCCGCGGACGACCACGGAGATGCGGATCTCCGACGTCGAGATCATCTCGATGTTGATGCCGGCGGTCGACAGCGCCTCGAAGAGCGTCGCCGACACGCCGGAGTGGGTGCGCATGCCGGCGCCGACGACCGACAGCTTGCCGATCTGGTCGTCGTGCACGAGGTTCTCGAAACCGACGTCGGCCTGCTCGTTCGCGAGCGCCCGCAGCGCCGTGGACGCGTCGCCCTTGGGCAGCGTGAACGAGATGTCGGTGCGGCTCGTCGCCGCGGCCGACGAGTTCTGCACGATCATGTCGACGTTCGCGCCCGACTTCGCGACGATCTTGAAGATCTCCGCCGCCTTGCCCGGCACATCGGGGACCCCGATGACCGTGATCTTGGCCTGTCCGAGGTCGGTCGCGACTCCCGCGACGATCGGCTCTTCCATCTCTTCTCCCTTCGCCCGCTCCGGCACCGACATGCCCGGACCGAGCACGAACGTGCCCTGACCGGAGCTGAACGTCGAGCGGGCGTTGATCATGACACCGTGTCGCCGCGCGTACTCGACCGCGCGGATGTAGAGGACCTTGGCTCCGTTGGCCGCGAGCTCGAGCATCTCCTCGGCCGAGATCACGTCGAGCTTGCGGGCGCGCGGCACGACGCGCGGGTCGGCCGTGAAGATGCCGTCGACGTCGCTGTAGATCTCGCAGACGTCCGCGTCGAGCGCCGCCGCGAGGGCGACGGCGGTCGTGTCGGAGCCGCCGCGGCCCAGCGTCGTGATGTCGCGCGTGTCGCGGTTGAAGCCCTGGAAGCCGGCGACGATGACGATGGCGCCCTCGTCGAGCGCCTCGCGCAGGCGCACGGGCGTCACGTCGACGATGCGCGCGTGACCGTGGTCGGCGGTCGTGAGCATGCCCGCCTGGCTTCCCGTGAACGAGCGCGCCTCGAAGCCCATCGAGTAGATCGCCATCGCGAGCAGCGCCATCGAGATGCGCTCGCCGCTGGAGAGCAGCATGTCGAGCTCGCGGGGCGCGGGGATCGGCGCGACCTCGGATGCCAGGTCGAGCAGCTCGTCGGTCGTGTCGCCCATCGCGCTGACCGCGACGACGACGTCGTGCCCCGCGCGGCGGGTGTCGACGATGCGCTTGGCGACCCGCTTGATGCTCTCGGCGTCGGCGACGGACGACCCGCCGTACTTCTGGACGATCAGCGCCACTGTCGCAACTCCCGGGTAGTGAGGGGCCGTGGACGGGGATGCCACGGGCCGGGGGCGCGCGGATGCGACGCCCGACGGACTATTTTATGCGGCGCAGCATGCGGCTCCGGCCATGCGACGCCCGCGCCGCCGTCGCGGTGCGGCGGGCGCACGCTCACGGCACGGGCGCGCGGCGCCGGCCGCCCGTCGCGGCCAGCCAGCACCCGGCGACGACGAGCGGGAAGCCGACGAGCAGGCCCGGCGTCACGCTCTCGCCCAGCAGCAGGGCGCCGAGCGCGATCGCCACGACGGGGTTGACGTAGGTGAACAGGGGCGCCCGCGCGGGCCCGACCTCGGCGATGAGCGCGAAGAAGCCGATGAACGCGAGCGCCGTGCACAGGATGCCGAGGGCGGCGAGCGCGGCGCTGCTGCGCAGCGTGGGGGCCTGCTGCGGCAAGATCAGGGCGATCGGCAGATAGGCGACGCCCACGCCGATGAGCGCGAGCGTCACCGCGCCGAGCGACGGCACGTTCTGCAGCCGGGCGCTGACGATGAACGGGGCGATCGCGTAGCAGAGGGCGACGAGCAGCACCTCGCCGATCGCGAGGAGGGCACCGGGCCCGTCGGCGGCGAGCCCGTGCCCGACGACGATGACGGCCACGCCCCCGAAGCCGATGAGGAGCCCGGCGATGCGCAGCGGTCGCAGCATGCTGCGGTCGCCGCGCAGCACCGCGATGACCGCGGCGAACAGCGGCACGGTCGCCACGAGCAGGCCGGTGAGTCCCGACGGGATGGTCTGCTCGGCGTGGCTGAGCAGCAGGAACGGGCCGGCCATCTCGACGGCGGCGAACGCGGCGACCCACGGCCACACGCGCAGCGCGGGGCGCAGCGCCCGCGCCCGCAGCGCGAACGGCAGCAGCACGACGGCGCCCAGCAGCGTGCGGCCGGCCACGACGGCGGCGGGCGAGAAGGTCTCGACGGCCTCCTTGATGAAGAGGTAGGGCATGCCCCACAGCACGCCCATGAGGGCGTACAGGGTCCAGGCGCGGCCCGAGACCGCGGTCGCGACGCCGCTCACACCCGGCGGCGTCCCTCGAAGGCGCGGCCGAGCGTCACCTCGTCGGCGTACTCCAGGTCGCCGCCCACGGGCAGGCCCGAGGCGAGGCGCGTCACGCTGATCTCCAGCGTGCGCAGCATGCGCGTGAGATACGTCGCGGTCGCCTCGCCCTCCAGATTGGGGTTGGTCGCGAGGATGACCTCCTGCACCGTGCCGTCGGCCAGGCGCTGCAGCAGCTGTGCGATGCGCAGGTCGTCGGGCCCGATGCCGGCGATCGGGCTGATCGCGCCGCCCAGCACGTGGTAGAGCCCGCGGAACTCGCGGGTGCGCTCGATCGCGGCGACGTCCTTGGCGTCCTCGACGACGCAGATGAGCGTCTCGTCGCGTCGCGGGTCGCGACAGATGGCGCAGCGCTGCTGCTCGGAGACGTTGCCGCACACGTCGCAGAACCGCACGCGCTCGCGCAGCTCGCCGAGCAGCTGGGCAAGGCGCGACACGTCGAACGTGGGGGTCTGCAGGATGTGGAAGGTGATCCGCTGCGCCGACTTCGGGCCGATGCCCGGAAGCCGGCCGAACTCGTCGATGAGATCCTGGACGATGCCGTCGTACATGGGCTAGCTGAACCTCGTGGGGGCGTTGTAGGGCTCTTCGCGCACGAACGTGGCACCGAGCATCTGGCGCACGACGGCCTCGCCGACGCGCTCGATGCCCGACGCGCGGGGCGCCCGGGGCGCCTGCACGACGGGCGCGATGCGCGGCGGGAGGGGGGCGTCGGCCGGGGGCGCGAGCGCGTCGTCGTCATCCTCGTCGTCGTCATCGTCATCGTCGGCCTCGTCGCGGACGGCGGCGGCGATGACCGCGCCGTCGCGCAGGGCCTCGCGCTCGCGCACGAGGGCGGACGGCGGAGGGGCCTCCGCGTCCTCGGGCTCGTCGTCGACGGCGAGCCCGGTCGAGGGCGCGGCCGACGCGCCGGGTTCGCTCTGCGGGATCGCGGCGACCGCCCACTCGGTGACGGGGGCCGCGACGGTGCTCGCCGCCGGGCCGCCCGCGGACGGTCCGGGCCGCGACGACGACGCCGAGGGCCGGGGAGCCGAGTCCTGGGAAGCCGAGCTCTGAGAAGCCGAGCGCGGCGGAGACGACGGGGATGCCTGCGGCGGGGGCGGCGGTGCCGAGTCCCAGGGGTCCTCCGGCGGTGCGTAGCCGTCGTCGGGCGGGGGCTCGTCGGGCGGGGGCTCGTACGGCGGCAGGTCGCTGGGCGGGACGGCACCGGCCGCCGGAGCGCCGGGAGCGACGGCACCGGGAGGAACGGGGCCGGGAGCAACGGCACCGGGTGGGACGGCACCGGGCGAGACGGCTCCGCCGCGCGGAGCGCCGGGCTGCCCGTCGTCGGAGGGCGCGCCGCCGGGCGGCGGGCCGGGCTCGTGCCGGGCGAGGAACTTGACCTGCACGCCGAGCTCGGCGGCGATCGCGGCGCGCAGATCGGCGCTCGGCCCCTGGCCGGCGGCGAGCTTCTTGAACGAGGCGACGTCGGAGGCGCTGCCGAAGGCGAGCGTCAGCACGTCGCCGGGCGAATAGGCCACCGCGCGGGCGACGGTCGCGAGCATCCACGACGGCCGGCTCACCGATTCGAGGCGCGCGAGGATGAGCGGCCACGCCTCGCGCACGCGCTCCAGCGTCACGGGTCCCGCGGGAACGGGCGGGACGGATGCCGGCGGCGCGGCGGCGGACGGCGTCTCGGCCGCAGGCGGCGCGACAGGCGGCACCGCCGCAGGAGGCACCGCGGCGGGGGGCGCCGCCGCGGGCGCAGCGGGTTGCGCCGCCGGGGCGGTCGCCGGGCGCGCGGCCGCCGGGGCCTCCGGCGCGGGGACGGAGGGCGGTGCGACGGGGCTCGCCGCCGGTGCCGGCGGCGCGACCGCGGCGGGCGGCGGCGCGGTCGCCACCGCCGGCGCCGAGCCCGCGACCGCTCCCCCGTGCGCGAGCACGCGCGCGATGAGCAGCTCGAGCTGCAGCCGCGGCGAGGTCGCCCCGGTCATGTCGTCGAGGGCGCCGACCACGAGGTCGGCGATGCGCGAGAGCCGCTCGGCGCCGAAGACCGCGGCCTGGCCGGCCATGCGCTCCAGCTCGTCGGCGGGGATGCCGCGCAGCACGGCCGACGCCCCCGCGCCGGTCGCGGCGATCACGATGAGGTCGCGCAGCCGCTCGAGCAGGTCGTCGACGAAACGGCGCGGGTCCTGCCCCGTCTGCACGACGCGGTCGGTCGCGGCGAACGCGGCGCCCGCGTCGCCGGTCGCGAACGCGTCGACGACCTCGTCGAGCAGCTCGGCGTGGGTGTACCCGAGCAGTGCGACGGAGCGCTCGTACGAGACGACGCCGTCGGCCGACCCGGCCATGAGCTGGTCGAGCAGCGAGAGCGTGTCGCGCGGCGACCCGCCCCCCGCCCGCACGACGAGCGGCAGCACGCCCGGCTCGACGCGCACGCCCTCGGTCTCGCACAGCTGCTCGACGTAGGCGAGCATGGCGGCGGGCGCGACCAGGCGGAACGGATAGTGGTGCGTGCGCGAGCGGATCGTGCCGAGCACCTTGTCGGGCTCCGTCGTCGCGAAGATGAACTTGACGTGCGGCGGCGGCTCCTCGACGAGCTTGAGCAGCGCGTTGAAGCCCTGCGCCGTGACCATGTGCGCCTCGTCGAGGATGAAGATCTTGAACCGGTCGCGCGCGGGCGCGAACACGGCGCGCTCGCGCAGGTCGCGTGCGTCGTCGACGCCGTTGTGGCTCGCGGCGTCGATCTCGACGACGTCGAGCGACCCCCCGCCGCCGCGGCTGAGCTCGACGCAGCTGTCGCACGTGCCGCACGGCGTGTCGGTGGGGCCTGCGGCGCAGTTGAGGCAGCGCGCGAGGATGCGGGCCGACGTCGTCTTGCCGCACCCGCGCGGGCCCGAGAACAGGTAGGCGTGCCCGACGCGGTCGCCGCGCAGCGCCGCCATCAGCGGCTCGGTCACCTGGGCCTGCCCGATCATCTCGCCGAAGGTCTCGGGACGATAGCGTCGGTACAGTGCGGTGGTCACCCTGACAGACTACGGCGCACCGCCGACATCGGCATTCCCGGCGCTCACGCGACGAGCGCGAGCGACATGAGCCCGACCGAGGCGGCCATCGCGCCGTACTGCGCGCGGTCGAGGGCGACGCGCGTGCGCGCGGCGAGCACGGCCGACGCCACGACGTAGGAGGCCCCGAGCAGCGCTCCCGCCGTGCCGATCGCGGGGGCGCCGTGGCCGTGGGAGTGCCCGGCGACCTCGAGCGCCCCCGCCGCGGGCATGCCGATCATGAGCGCCGCCATCGCGATCATCCCCGTCGCCGCGTGCATCGTCATGGCCGCGGCGCCCGGCATCGCCGCGGCGGCGCTGCGGCGACGGCCCCGGACGGCCGACAGCGCGAGCGCCCCGGCCACGAGCAGCGCGGCCCACCACACGGCGGCGACGAGGCCCGTCACCGCCGCGTCGATCATCGCCGCGAGCATCGCGACGCCGGCGACGAGCTCGCCGGCCCGCGCCGGCCGGCGATCGAGTGCGAGACAGCACACGCCGATCGCGGCCGGCACGAGCGCGAGCAGATGCAGCAGCACGGCTCAGCGGTGGTGACCGTGGTCGTGAGAGCCGTGACCATGGTCGTGAGAACCGTGGTCGTGCCCGCCCGTCGGTCCGTCCGCACCGGCCGCACGCCCCGTCGCGCAGTGCGCCGACGCGGGCGCCGGCACGTTCAGCACGGGACTGCGGTCGAAGAAGTTGTACGGCTTGAGCGTGAACTTCGCGTAGTCCATCGGCATGACGGGCCAGTCCTCGTTGCGCGGGAAGTGCGTCAGGCCGAACGTGTGCCACAGCACGACGTCCTCGCCCACGAGCGGCTCGTCGCCCTCGATGAACGCGGGGATGCCGGCGCCCCCGGGATGCTGGTTGACGAAGTCGCCCGCCGCGTAGCGCTCCGCCGGATCGTACTTCGTCACGAAGAGGCTCTTCGTCGCGAAGGCGGCGCGCGACGCGATCGACGACGCGTCGTCGGCGAGCAGCACCGGCGTCTCGGTGGGGAACAGCACGTAGGACGTCGGCTGTCCCATCGAGGTCGTCTTCTCGGTCGATGCGATCTGCCACACGCGGTTGCGGGCGCCGTCGGCGAGGCGGCCCGACGCCTTCTCGCTCGTGATGGGCGTCACGCTCTTCGTGAACGCGTTGCCGTACGGGTTCGTCTCGGAGACCGGCAGCCGCACGGCGTCGATCTCGTTGACGACGTTCGCGACGCCGTCGACGGTCATGTCGAGCCGCGCCGAGAACAGGTGCTGGTGGTACGGCGCCCCGAGTCCCGGCGCGACCTGCGAGGCGAAGGGGTGGTCCTCGCCTGGATACGACGACGTGAACAGGATGCCGGTGAGCTTCGCCTCGCACTCGATGGTGCCGTCGAGGTAGAGGTACCAGAAGAAGCCGTAGTCGTAGTTGCCGACGGTCGTGAAGAACGAGATGACCAGCCGCCGCTGGCGTCGCACCTCGGCCGACCCGGTGAAGAGGTCGGTGTGCTTCCAGAGCGAGCCGAAGTCCTCCTCGTGCATGCACACGCCGTTGCGCACGGTGCGCGGCATCCCCAGCTCGTCGGCGAGGGTCACGTCGACGTAGGTGATGTCGCCGACGCAGTCGCAGCCCAGCTCGAGCTCGTTCGTGTAGCGGCCGAAGAGGTACTCGCCCGTGTCGAAGTAGTTCTGCCAGAAGCGGTTGGGCGCGGGGTCGGCGTACGGCACGACCATCTCGCTGATCGAGCCGCGGTACATGACCGGCCGTCCCTTGAAGGCCAGCTGGCGCAGGATCAGGCCCTCCCGCGTGTCGAAGCCGATGCGCAGATCCCAGTCGCCCCACGTGACGCGCTCGTCGTCGACCGTGAGGCTCGAGCCCTCGGGCTGCGTGATGACGATCGGCCTCAGCCCCTCCAGCGGCGGGCCCTGCACCTCGGGGTCGTCGAAGTTGCCGCTGGTCTGCGGGATGGCGAACCCGGGGGTGTCGACGATCTCGATGACGGCGCGTGCCGCGACGTCGATGTAGGCGGTGAGACCGTCGACCGGGTGCGCCCACGGGTGATCGGCCGGGAAGAGCTGCTGGAAGGCGAAGGTGCGGAGGATGCGCCTGCCCTCCTCCGCCGGATGCCCGTAGTTGCCGGCCGACAGCGGGACGAGCACGACGTCGTCGACGGTCAGGCCGCGCGCCGCGAGCGCGGCGACCCACCCGGCGTCGGCGTTCGCGATCGCCCCGACCTCCTCGAACTCGGCGTCGAGGATCGGCAGCTGGCCGGCCGTGCCGTCGAGCACGACCTCCGACAGCACGTCGCCCGTCGGCACCGAGATCAGCAGGTCGCTCGATCGCGTCGTCCGCAGGTCGAGCAGCTGCACGCGCGCGATGCGCTCGGGCAGCGCTCCGCCCCGCTCCCAGGCGAGCACGGCGCCCTTCTCGGGCTCCTCGAGCCCGACGTACGCGAAGCGGACGGTCTCGCTCGTCGTCGGCAGCGCGAGCACGACGGCGCGCACGGCCTCCAGCTCGGCGGCGGTCAGCGACGACAGCGGGTGGCCGGGCGCCGGCGGCGCGGCGTAGGCGGTCGGTCCTGCGGCGGTGATGGTCATGGGGTCCTCCTGCGGTGGGGATGGGTGCGGATGCCGGTTCAGCCGGCGATCGCGTCGGTGAGCTTGGCGTAGGCGGCGGGGCGGCGCGTCCTGATCCAGGCCGCCTGGACGTACCCGATGACGGGGAACACCACGATGAGCGCCAGCAGGAACCAGCTGAGCCCGCCGAAGACGGGATCGCCCTCGGCATCCACGTCGCCCACCATGATCGGGAAATAGGCGGTGATCAGCGCCGCCGAGGTGATCAGGCCGAGAAAGCCCAGCCCCGGTGCGACGAAAGTGTTCCAGACGCGCGTGTCCTTCCGGTTCCTGGCGAAGTACACGATGACCGCGACCGAGGTGAGGGCCATGAGCAGCGCGATGGCGAGCGTCGCGACGCCGGCGAACCACGTGAAGACGGCGAGCACGGGGTCGAGGCCCAGCAGGGCGAACACGACGATCAGCACCGCGGCCGTGCCGGTCTGCACGAGCGACGACACGTGCGGCGAGAGGTGCGCGTGGTGCACCGAGGCGAGCCGGTCGGGAAGGGTGCCCGCCGAGGCCATGGAGTGCTGATAGCGGGTGACGACGTTGTGGAACGACAGCACGCACGCGAACATCGAGGTGATCAGCAGCACGTTCGTGACGATCTCGCCCGTCGCGCCCAGATAGGTCGACATCGTGCGGAGGATCAGGCTGCCGGGGTCGGCCGCGGCCTCGTCGACGACGCTGCCGGGCCCCCACGCCATCACCAGGCCCCACGACGCGACGGTGTAGAACAGGCCGATGCCGATGACCGCCATGTAGGTCGCCCGGGGGATGGTCCGGTCGGGATCGCGCGCCTCGTCGCGGAAGATCGCCGTCGCCTCGAAGCCGATGAACGCGGCGATCGCGAACATGAGGCCGACGCCGGGCGAGCCGCTCACGACGTTGCCCGGCTCGAACGTCGCCAGGCTGAGCCCCTCGGCGCCGCCGGTGAAGACGACGACGGCGACGAGCACCGCGACGATGCCGACCTCCGCGACCAGCAGCACGCCGAGCACCTTGCTGGACAGGTCGATGTGCCGGTAGCCGAGGATGCCGACGAGCCCGATCGTCAGCAGCGAGAACACCCACCACGCGACGGCGACGCCGGTGTAGGTCTCCAGGGTGTAGCTGAGGATGAACCCGATGTACCCGTACACGGAGACCTGGATCGTCGTGTAGGTGAGCATCGCGACCCACGCGGCCGCGAGACCGGTCGAGCGGCCGAGGCCGTAGCCGACGTAGGTGAAGAACGCGCCCGGCCGCGGGATGTGCCGCGACATCGCGGCGAGGCCGACGGCGAACAGCAGCAGGACGACGGCGCTGATGGCGTACAGCGCCGGGAAGCCGACGCCGTTTCCGAGCAGGATGCCGAGGGGCGCGGCGCCGCCGATCACGGTCAGCGGCGACGCGGCCGCGACCACCATGAAGACGATCGCGGTGGCCCCGAGCGAGCCGGACAGCACCCGCTTGGCGGACGCCTCGACGCCCGGTGACTCGAGCTTGGTCATGGGAATGCCTCCTGAGAACGGTCGAGGAGCGGATGGGCGCCAGTCTCGCGCGGCGGGATTGCCCCTCCGTCTCGGGGCCGTGAAACCCCTGAGCACCCGAACGGGAGGACCCCGTCGGGGTGTCTCATTTGACGGAAACCGTCCGGTAACACCCGTGCCGCGGCAGGGCAACCGCGCGCGGGTAACGTCGCGCCCGAGACGAGGAGGCGGCGATGACGGCACTGGAGCGCGCGATCCGCAGCCCGCAGCCGGTGCGGGGCTTCGAGGCCACGTCGCCCTTGCACGGGCTCGACCGGCGCAGCGTCGGCTTCTTCGACGTCTTCGCGCAGTCGGTCGCCGCGGTCGCGCCCGCGGCCGCCGCGACGACCGTCGCGCTGCTCGTCGCCGGGCTGTCCCCGACCGTGACGGTCGCCTCGATCCTCGTCGCCGGCGTGCTGAGCCTGCTCGTGGCCCGCACGGTCTCGCAGTTCGCGCGCCGGTTCGCCGCCGCGGGAGCCCTCTACACCTACGTGGCGCGCGGGCTCGGCACGGGGGCGGGCCTGTCGGCGGGCGCCGCGGTCGTCGTCGGCTACGCCGCGATCGCGATGTTCGCCCTGCTCGGCGGCGCCCACTACACGACGCTGCTGCTCGGCGCGTTCTGGCCCGGCGCGCCCCGCGGGCCCGCCGGCGTCGCCGCGGTGCTCGTCGTCGAAGGGGCCCTGCTGGTCCTCGTGCTCGTCCGCGGCATCCGGCTGTCGTCGCGGCTCGCGCTGATCGTCGAGGCGGTCTCGGTCGTGCTCATCGCTACGCTCCTGGTCGTGCTGCTCCTGCGGATCGGGCCGATCGACCTCACGCTGCTGCTCCCGTCCTCGGACGACTCGCCCCTCACCGTCGCGGCCGGCGCGCTCATCGCGCTCACGGCATACGTCGGCTTCGAGTCCGCGGCGACGCTGGGCGTCGAGGCGCGCACGCCGCTGCGCACGGTGCCGCGGGCGATCCGCTGGACCGTCGTGGTCTCGGCGCTGCTCTACCTGCTCGCCGCGGCGGCGCAGGTCGCCGGGTTCGACGCCATCGGCGTCTCGTTCGCCGAGAGCTCGTCGCCGGTCAACGACCTCGCGGACGCCTACGGGCTCGGCGGCTGGGCGATCGTGGCCGACCTCGGCATCGCCGCGTCGTTCCTGGCGTGCGCGATCGGCTCGACGACCGCGCTCACCCGCGTGCTGTTCACGATGGGGCGCGACGGCGTGCTGCCCGCGTTCGCCGGGCGGACGCACCGCCGGTTCGGCACCCCGATCGGAGCCGTCGCGCTGACCCTCCCGGTCATCATCGGCGTGCCGCTCGGGCTGATCCTCTCGGGGCTCGACCTGCGCACGGCGATGCACCTGACGATCGTGGTGGGCGGGTTCGGCTACATCGTCTCCTACGCGCTCGTCTGCGTCGCGGCGCCCGTCTTCCTCCGGCGGATCGGCGAGTCCACGCTGGGCTCCGCCGTCGTCGCCATCGGGTGCGCGGTCGCGCTCGCCGGGGCGGTCATCGCCTTCGCCGTCGTGGACCTGGGGTCGGGGAGCCCGGCGGTGTGGGTGGCGGCGGGCGTGGCGGCGGTCGCCGCGATCGCGATCGTCTGGCGCCGGCGATCGGCGGCGGTCGGGACGATCGGCGTGTACGACGAGCCCGTCATCGAGTCGGTGCTCGGCGGGATCGCGCAGGAGGGGTCGCCCCACGACGACCGCCACCGGGATGGCTGACGACGGGCTCGCCCGCCCGGTGCCCGCGCTCACGGCGCGGCAGCCGCGCGCCATCCACAGCGCGCTCACGGTGCTCGAAGCGGTGGCGGAGCTCGGCGCGGGGGTCACGGCGCGCGAGCTCTCGGCCGCTCTCCAGCTGCCGCGCGCCACGACCTACCGCCTGCTGAACCTCCTCGTCGAGGACGAGTACCTGGTGCGCACGCCCGACCTGTCGGGGTTCGCGCTGGGCGCGAAGGTGGCGCAGCTCGCCGCGGCCGTGGCCCCGCAGCGGATGCCGACGGCGGCGCGCCGGCTCATCGCCGACGCCCGGGCGGCGGTGCGCGGCGGCGTGCACGTGGCGGGCTTCGCGGGCGGCCGCGTGCACGTCCTCGACGAGGACCCCGACTTCCCGCTGAGCGATCCGGTGCGCCTCTCGCGCGAGCCGGAGCAGTACGCGGTGGGCAGGCTCCTGCTCGTCGCCGCGGGCGACGACGGCCCCGCGGCCCGCGCGGCCGCGCGCGAGCTGGAGACGGTCGGCGCGATCCGCCGCGTCGACGACCGCTCGGGGTGCCTGGCGATGCCCGTCCGCGACCACGGCGGATCGATCGCCGGGGCGATCGTGTTCGCCGGGCCGCGTCACCGCGTGACGGAGCCCGGCGTCCTGCTCGCGCAGCTGCGTCCCGTCGCGGAGCAGATCGCTCCCTACATCACGTGATGTCGATTACGTGACGTCGAGCGTCGGCGACGCCTCCTCCACGACGGGCGCCGCCCCCACGCCGTCGACGATCGGGATGGTGCCCGTCGCCGTCGACACCGTCGCGGTGGGCACCGACGCCGACAGCAGCGTGCCGTCCTCGCGCACCGTCTCGTCGAACCGCCGCCACGTCGGCCGGCCCGGGCGCAGCGGCCCCTGGCCGGCGAGCGGCACGACGACCGTCTCCCCGCCCGCGACCGTGTGCGGGCGGCCGCGCACCGAGAAGTCGACGGCGTCGCCCGCGCCGGCGGCGACGGTGAGCGCGTCGCGCGTCACGGTCACCTGCAGCGGCGTGCCGCGCCACAGCAGCGGGAACGACAGCGACGGCCAGCTCTCGGGCAGCCGCGGGTCGAACGACAGGTCGCCGAAGTGGTCGCGCATGCCGCCGAAGCCGCACACGAGCGCCGTCCACACCCCGCCCGCCGACGCGACGTGCACGCCGTCGGCCGCGTTGTGGTGCAGGTCGCCGAGGTCGACGAACAGCGACTCGCGGAAGTACTCCAGCGCGAGGTCCTGGTAGCCGACCTCGGCGGCGAGGATCGACTGCACGACCGCCGAGAGCGTCGAGTCGCCCGTCGTCAGCGGGTCGTAGTACTCGAAGTCGGCGAGCTTCTCGTCGGGCGTGAAGTGGTTGCCCTGCAGGAACAGCGCGAGCACGACGTCGGCCTGCTTGAGCACCTGGTACCGGTAGATCACGAGCGGGTGGAAGTGCAGCAGCAGCGGGCGCTGCTCCTTCGGGGTGTTCTCCAGGTCCCACACCTCGCGCGAGAGGAACACGGCGTCCTGCGGGTGGATGCCGAGCGTCTCGCTGTACGGGATGTGCATCGCCGACGCGGCCTCCTCCCAGGTCGCGGGCTCCGCGGGGTCGAGGCCGAGCCGGTCGACGAGCAGGCGGTAGTCCTCGCCGCCCTCCTCGGCCAGCTCGTGCACGACCCGCGCCGCGAGACGCAGGTTGTAGCGGGCCATGACGTTGGTGAACAGGTTGTCGTTGACGACCGTGGTGTACTCGTCGGGGCCCGTCACGCCGTGGATGTGGAACGACTCGGGGTCGCCGGTCTCGGTGAAGCGCCAGAACCCGAGCGTCGTCCACAGCCGCGCGGTCTCGACGAGGATGTCGACGCCCTCGCGGCGCAGGAAGTCCTCGTCGCCCGTCGCCCGCACGTACTTGCCGACGGCGAAGCTCACGTCGGCGTTGATGTGGTATTGCGCCGTGCCCGCCGCGTAGTAGGCCGAGGCCTCCTCGCCGTTGATGGTGCGCCACGGGAAGAGCGTGCCGGCCTCGTTGAGCTGCGCCGCGCGCTTGCGGCCGGCGGGCAGCATGAGGTACCGCATGCGCAGCGCGTTGCGCGCCCACTGCGGCGACGTGTACATGAGGAACGGCAGCACGTAGATCTCGGTGTCCCAGAAGTAGTGGCCGCTGTATCCCGATCCGCTCACGCCCTTGGCCGGGACGCCCAGGCCGTCGGCGCGCGACGCGGCCTGGGCGAGCTGCCACAGGCACCAGCGCACGGCCTGCTGCAGGTCGTCCCGTCCCTCGATCACGACGTCCGAGCGCTTCCAGAACGCGGCGCACCACGCGGCCTGGCGGCGGAACTGCTCGTCGACGCCCTCCGCGGCGACGCGGTCGAGCGTGCGGCGCCCCCGGTCGACGAGCTCGCGCGCGGGGACGCCGCGCGAGGTGTGGTAGCTGACGAGCTTGGTGACCGTGACGGGCACGCCCGCCTTCGCCTGCACGCGGAACACGTTCTTGGCGATGTCGGGCTCGACGAGGCTGCGCGCCGAGAACTCGTTGGCGGTGTCGACGATGTGGTCGGCGACGACCGCGAGCGTCATGCCCGACGAGGTGACCCGGTAGGCGAGCGCGGATCGCAGCCCGTCCTGCCAGTACTCCTGCGGCTGCAGCACCCGATCGGCGATGCGCTCCGCGCGGCGCGGGTCGAAACCGGCCTTGATCTTGCCGCTCGCGGGCGTGGGCGCGCCGCCGTAGACGTCCTCGCCGTCCTGGCGGTTGAGCAGCTGGCAGTCGATCGTGACGGGGGCGTCGGCGTCCTCGACCGTCACGGTGAGGCGCAGGACCGCGACGTGCTTCTCCTCGAACGAGACCATCCGCTCGGCCGTGATGAGCACGCTCTTGCCGCTCGGCGTCGCCCACCGCAGCCGCCGCGTGAGCACGCCCGTGCGGAAGTCGAGCACGCGCTCGTACTCGCGGATGTCGGCGATGTCGAACGAGAGCGGCTCGTCGTCGACGTAGACCCGCATGACCTTGGCGTCGGGCGCGTTGACGATCGTCTGGCCCACCTCGGCGAACCCGTAGGCCTGCTCGGCGTGGCGGATGGGGAACACCTCGTGCAGCCCGTTGACGAACGTGCCGTGCTCGTGGGCGAAGCGCCCCTCGGGATGGTTCCCGCGCAGCCCCAGGTAGCCGTTGCCCAGCGCGAACAGCGTCTCGCTCACGCCGATGTCGTCGAGCGAGACCGAGGTCTCGACGAGGCGCCAGGGGTCGACGGGAAAGCGATCACGATCGATCATGAGGAGGCCTTTCGGCGAGAGGCGGACGAGGTTCGTCGGTGCGGACGGGACGGCCGACGGAGTCGGCGGACGACGGATCGGACGAGAAACGTATCAGGCGGGAGCGGGGTCGGGCGAGAACGGGATCAGACGAACGCGGACAGATCGTCGACGACGAGGTGCGCGCCGCTGCGCAGCAGCAGCTCGGCCCCCGCGCCGCGGTCGACGCCGACGACGAGCCCGTAGCCCGCCGCCGCGGCCGACTGCACGCCCGAGTGGGCGTCCTCGACGGCGACGCTGCGGGCGGGATCGACGCCGAGCAGCTGCGCGGCACGGGCGAACATGTCGGGCGCGGGCTTCGACGGCAGGCCCTCCTGCTCGGCGACGGTGCCGTCGACGAGCACCGGGAACAGCTCGCGCAGACCGGCCGTGCGCAGCACCTCGTCGGCGTTCTTCGAGCTCGACACGACCCCGATCGGCACGTTCGCGGCGCGCAGCCTCTGCACGAGCGCGAGCGACCCGGGATACGGCGCGATGCCGTCGCCGTGCAGCACCCGTTCGAACACCGCGTTCTTGCGATTGCCGATGCCGCACACGGTGTCGGCGTCGGGGCCGTCGGACGGGTCCCCCCACGGCACCTCAACGTCGCGCGAGCGCAGCAGGCTCGCGACGCCGTCGTAGCGCTTCTTGCCGTCGAGCCACGTGAAGTAGTCGTCGTCGGTGTAGGGCGGGGTGATCCCCCACTCGTCGAACAGCTCGGTGAACATCGACCGCCACGCGTGCATGTGCACGTCGGCGGTGGGCGTGAGCACGCCGTCGAGGTCGAAGAGCACGGCGTCGTAGGCCGTCAGCTCGGGCAGTTCCACCGCATCCACAATCACAGCGTAACCGCGCGATCAGCCGCGCGTGAGCCCCAATGTCTGGCGGGCGATCTCGAGCTCCTCGTTCGTCGGCACGACGAGCACCGTGACGGGCGAGTCGTCGGTCGAGATGACGCGGATGCCGTGCCCCCGCGCCTCGTTGCGCGCGGCGTCGAGGCGCACGCCCGCGAAGCCCAGCGTCTCGACCGCGGCGGCCCGCACGACGGCCGAGTTCTCGCCGACGCCGGCCGTGAACGAGATGACGTCGGCACCGCCGAGCTGGGCCAGGTAGGCGCCGAGATAGGCGCGCAGGCGATGGATGTAGACGTCGAACGCGAGCGTCGCGGCCTCGTCGCCCGCACGGCGTCGCGCGTCGATGTCGCGCATGTCGCTCGCGCCCGCGAGGCCGAGCAGCCCCGAGCGCTTGTTCAGCAGCTCGTCGAGCTGCGCGGGCGTGAGGCCGTCGCGCTCGGCGAGCACGAGCAGCACCGACGGGTCGATGTCGCCCGTGCGCGTGCCCATCACGAGGCCCTGCAGCGGCGTGAGCCCCATCGAGGTGTCCACCGAGCGACCGCCGTCGACGGCGGTCACGGAGGCGCCGTTGCCGAGGTGCGCGACGATCTGCCTCAGCTCCTCCACGGGCCGCCCGAGGAACGCCGCGGCGGCCGCGCTCACGAAGGCGTGCGACGTGCCGTGGAAGCCGTACTTGCGGATGCGGTGGCGCTGCGCGACCTCGCGGTCGAGCGCGTAGGTGTACGCCGCGGGCGGCATGGTCTGGTGGAACGCGGTGTCGAACACCGCCACGTGCGGCAGGTCGGGGAAGGCCGCGCGGGCCGCGCGGATGCCTTCCAGCCCGCCGGGGTTGTGCAGCGGGGCGAGGGGCGCCAGCTCCTCGACGAGGCTCTCGACCTCGGCGGTGATGAGTGTCGGCTCGACGAACCGCGAGCCGCCCTGCACGACGCGGTGCCCGACGGCGACGGGCGCGGCCTCGCGCAGCGACGGGCCGTGCTCGGCGAACGCCTGCAGCATGATGCCGAAGCCCGTCGTGTGGTCGGGGATCGGCAGCTCGCGCGTGTACTCGGCCTTCGTGGCGGCGACGCCGGGGCCGTGGAACGACACGGTGTGGCGGGCCACGCCCTCGGCCTGGCCGATGCGCTCGACGAGGCCCGCCGCGAGGGCACGGCCGGCATCCACGTCGACCAGCTGATACTTGAACGACGACGACCCGCTGTTGATGACCAGGACGATGCTCACGACGATGCCTCCTGCTGCTGCGCTTGGATCGCGGTGATGGCGATCGTGTTGACGATGTCGGCGACCAGGGCGCCCCGCGACAGGTCGTTGATCGGCTTGCCGAGGCCCTGCAGCACGGGCCCCATCGCGACGGCGCCGGCCGAGCGCTGCACCGCCTTGTAGGTGTTGTTGCCCGTGTTGAGGTCGGGGAAGATGAACACCGTCGCGCGGCCCGCGACGGGCGAGCCGGGCATCTTGGCCCGCGCGACGTCGGGGTCGGTCGCGGCGTCGTACTGGATCGGGCCCTCGACGAGCAGCTCCGGCGCCCGCTCGCGCACGAGCGCCGTCGCGGCGCGCACCTTGTCGACGTCGGCGCCCGAGCCCGACTCCCCCGTCGAGTACGAGAGCATCGCGACGCGCGGCTCGATGCCGAAGCCCGTCGCGGTGCGCGCCGAGGAGATCGCGATGTCGGCGAGCTGCTCGGCCGTGGGCGCGGGGATGACGGCGCAGTCGCCGTAGACGAGCACGCGGTCGGCGAGCGCCATGAGGAACACGCTGGAGACGACGGAGACGCCCGGAGCCGTCTTGATGATCTCGAACCCGGGCCGGATCGTGTGCGCGGTCGTGTGCGCGGCGCCCGAGACCATGCCGTCGGCGAGGCCCAGGTGCACCATCATCGTGCCGAAGTACGACACGTCGGTGACGGCGTCGGCCGCCTGCGCGACCGTCATGCCGCGGTGCGCGCGGATGTGCGCGTACTCCTGCGCGAACCGCTCGACGAGGGCGGGGTGGAACGGGCTCAGCACACGCGCGGCGCCGAGGTCGATGCCGAGCTCTGCGGCGCGGCCGCGCACCTCCGCCTCCTCGCCGAGGATCGTGATGTCGGCGATGCCGCGGGCGAGCACGGTCGCGGCGGCGCGCAGCACGCGGTCGTCCTTGCCCTCGGGCAGCACGATGTGCTTGCGGTCGGCGCGCGCCCGCTCCATGAGCCGGTGCTCGAACATGAGCGGCGTGACGACGGCCGTGTGCGCGAGGCCGAGGTCGCGGCGCAGGGCCGCGGCGTCGACGTGCTTCTCGAACAGGGCCGCGGCGGTGTCGATGCGGCGCTGCGATCCCGCGGTCAGCCGCCCCCGCGTGCCCATGATGCGCACGGCCGTGTCATAGGTGCCGAGGTCGGTCTGCACGATCGGCAGCGGCGAGCGGAGGCCGTCCATGAGCCGCTCGACGGGCTCGGGGAGGGCGAAGGGCCCGTTGAGCACGATCCCCGAGATCTTCGGGAACGTGCCCGCCTGGTTGGCGAGGAGCAGCCCGAGCAGCACCTCGGTGCGGTCGGCGGCGACCACGACGACCGCGCCCTCCCGCAGCCGCACCAGCACGTTGTTGAGCGACATGCCCGACACGACGGCGTCGAGCGCCTCGCGCGAGAGCAGGTCCTCGTCGCCGTGGATCAGGTGCCCGTCGACGGCGCGCATGATGTCGCGCACCGACGGGGCGACGAGGGAGACGTCCTCGGGGATCGTCCACACGTCGACCGCGGTCTCGCGATGGCCGTCGATCGCGGGCAGGTCGTCGACGACCTCGCGCACGGCCGCCTCGATCTCGGCGAGCCGTTCGGGGTCGGCGCGGTTGGCGACGACGGCGAACAGCTCGGCGCGGTTGTGGTGGATCTCGGTGACCGCCTGCGCGGTGATCTGGGCCAGTTGCGCGGGCGTGCGGGCGACGCTGATGCCGAGCTTGTCGCCCTGCGCCGCGCGTCCGTTCAGCACGACGAGCATCGGGGCGCCCAGGTTCGCGGCGATGCGGGCGTTGAAGCCGAACTCGGTCGCGGAGCCCACGTCGGTGAAGTCGCTGCCGACGACGACGACCGCGTCGCACTTCGCCTCGACCGCGCGGTACCGGCCGACGATGTCGGACAGGGCGGCATCCGGATCGCGGCGCACCTCGTCGTAGGTGACCCCGACGCACTCCTCGTAGGTGAGCTCGACGCCCACGCGGCCGAGCAGCATCTCGAGCACGTAGTCGGGCTCGACGGTCGAGCGGGCGATCGCGCGGAACACGCCGATGCGCGGCGTCGCCTGACGCAGCGCGTCGATCACGCCCAGCACGACGGTCGACTTCCCGGTCAGTCCCTCGGTCGAGGTGAGGTAGATGCTCTGCGCCACGGTGCCACTCTAGGGCGCGGAGGGGGCGAAGCCGAGGGGAAGCCAGGGGGAAGAGGACGTGGCCGTCCGGGGAACGGCAGGGGGACGTTCGGGGAACGGCGGCGGAGAAGAAAAGGGCTCTCCGCGAACCCGGCAGAGCCCGGTTACCCTTGCTACGTTTCCGTCCTGGGGGAGTTGGCCTGGATGCCGCCTCGCGGAGAGCTGCATGCGAGTTTACCCGAGAACGGCGGCCCCGTTCGCACCGCAGGCTAGCCTCGTGGGTATGGATGCCGCGCAGTTCGCACAGACGACCCGGGCACTCGAGGCGAACATGGGTCGCGTGATCGACGGCAAGCCCGAAGCCGTGCGCGCCGCGCTCCTGTGCCTGCTGGGCGAGGGACATCTGCTGATCGAGGACGTGCCCGGCGTGGGCAAGACGATGCTCGCCCGCGCGCTGGCCGCGTCGATCGACGGCACGGTGCGCCGCATCCAGTTCACGCCCGACCTGCTGCCGGGCGACGTGACGGGCGTGAGCGTGTTCGACCCGGCGGCGCGCGAGTTCGAGTTCAAGCCGGGCGCGATCTTCGCGCACATCGTGATCGCCGACGAGATCAACCGCTCCTCCCCCAAGACGCAGTCGGCGCTGCTGGAGGCGATGGAGGAGCACCGCGTCACGGCCGACGGCGTGAGCCGGGCGCTCCCCGACCCGTTCCTCGTCGTCGCGACGCAGAACCCCATGGAGATGGAGGGCACCTACGCCCTGCCCGAGGCGCAGCGCGACCGGTTCATGATGCGCATCTCGATGGGGTATCCGGATGCCGCGAGCGAGGCGCTCATGCTCCGCCAGCGCGACACCGAGAGCCCCCTCGACGCCCTCCGTCCGGTCGTGAGCGTCGCCCACGTGCGCGCGCTCATCGCGTGGGCGCGCGCCGTGCACGTCGCACCCGCGATCGAGCAGTACGCCGTGACGCTCGTGCGCGCGACGCGCGCGCACCCCGAGGTGCGACTGGGCGCGAGCCCGCGGGCGACGCTGCAGCTCGTGCGCGCGGCGAAGGTGCGCGCGGCGCTCGACAGCCGCGGCTTCGTCATCCCCGACGACATCGCGGCGCTGCTCGAGCCGGTGCTCGCGCACCGTCTGATCCTCGCCCGCGGGCCCGGCCTCGCGCACGGTCGCGCGTCGGACGAGGCGGGCAGCGCCGTCCTGCGACAGATCGTCGGCGCGGTGCGCGTGCCGATCGCGGCCCGCTGACACGGGCGGCGACGCACGGATGAAGGCCTGGCCCCTCACGCTGCGCGGCACCGGCACGGTGCTGCTGGGCGTGCTGTGCGTCGTGGTGGCCCAGGCCGTCGGCATCCCGGATCTGGCGTGGGTGGGGCTGCTGCTGGTCGCGGCCGTCGCGATCTCGGTCGCCTCGCTGCTGCTCACGCCGCGCGACGACGTGGCGCGCGTCTTCCGGCCGTCGGTCGCGGCCGTCGGCGACGACGTCGCCGTCGCCGTGCGCCTCAGCACGTACGCGCGCCTCCCCTCCGGTCCGCGCACGTGGGACGACCGGCTGCCCGACGCGCTCGACGGCGCCGCGGCCGGCGTGCTCCCGGGCGTGCGCGCGTGGGTGCGCGCCGACACGCCGATCGAGTACCGGGTCGCCGCGCGACGGCGCGGGATCGTCGCGGTCGGCCCCCTCGAGCTGACGCACACCGACCCGTTCCGCTTCGGGCGGCGCACGCACGCGGCGGGCACGACGTCGACCCTCACGGTCGTTCCGGCGCTCGTCGCGCTGAGCGCGCTCGACGACCTGCCGGGCGGCGCCGGCAACGGCCGGCACACGGCGAGCGATCCGCTCGGACAGGGCAGCGACAACCTCATCCCGCGCCCCTACTTCCCCGGCGACTCGATGCGCCGCATCCACTGGCGCGCCAGCGCGCACCGTGACGAGCTGATGGTGCGGCAGGAGGAGCAGGAGGTCACGCCCGAGGCGACCGTCGTGCTCGACCGCACGATGCGCCGCTTCGACCCCGACGCGGTGCGGCAGACGGGCGCCGACGAGGGGTTCGAGCTGGCCGTGAGCGCGTGCGCGTCGGCGATCGACCGTCTCGCGCGCGACGGCTTCCGGGTCACCGTGATCGACGGCGACGGGACGCCGCTGTGCGAGCGCGTCGACGCGCTCGACCACGCGGGCATCGACGCGGCGCGCATCGCGCTGGCCCCCCTGACCACGCGCGGCGAGGCGCACCTCGGGCAGCTCGCCCGGGCGCTCGGCGAGTCGGCGTCGGGCCCGCTCGTGCTCGTGACCGGTCACGTGGACATGACGGATGCCGCCGACCTCGCGCGGCTCGCGAGGTCGAGCGCCCGCCCGGTGCTGCTGACCACGGCATCCGCCCCCGCCCTCGCCGCCGCCGCGGCCGAGGCGGGATGGCGGGTCGCCGCGCTCACCGCGCGGACGCGCGCCGACGCCGACGAGGTGTGGTGGCAGCCCGCCCGCGCGGCCGACCATCCCGTCCCCCCGGGAGGCGGTCGCCGTGTCCGCCGCTGAGCACGACGGCCCGCGGGCCGACCGCCGGCGCCCCGCGGGCGCGGAGGGCGTTCTCACCCTCGCGCTCGCCTTCGCGCTGCTCGCCGCGTGCGGTCCCCTGCTGACGGTCGTCTCGGCGGGGCCGTGGGTCGGCGTCGGGATCCTCTTCGTCGGCGGCCTGCTGCTCATCGGCTTCGGCCTGCGCCGCCTGCGCGCGCCCGGCGCGCTCGTCAGCGCGCTGCTGCTGGCCTGCTGGGCGGTGTTCGTGACGACGCTGTTCTTCCCGCACGCCTCGATCGCCGGGTTCTTCCCCGATCTCGGCACGGTCGAGGCGGCGAGCGCCGCCGCGCGCACGGCGGCGCAGGAGCTGTACGAGGGCGTCGCGCCGGTGACCGCCACCCCCGCGCTCTCCTTCCTCATCGTGGCCGCGGCGGGACTGCTCACGGTCGTGTTCGACCACGTCGTGATCACCACGCGCATGCCGGTGCTCGCGCTCATCGCGCTCGTCGCCGTCTGGCTGATCCCCGGCGTGGCGGTGCAGGCGTCGGCCGGGGTGCTCTCGTTCGCGCTGCTCGCCGTCTGCGCGCTCGGCCTCGTGCGCGCGGAGACGGCGACGCGCGAGGTCGCCGAGACGGGCGGGCGCGGCGGCGCGACGGCCGCCGCGATCGTCTCGGTGGGCGCGATCGTCATCGCGCTCACCGCCGCGCCGATGCTGCGCACGCCCGTGTTCTCGGGCGTCGCGGGCGCGGCGGGCGGCGTCGCGATCGACGCCTCCCTCGACCTGGGCGAGGACCTGCGCCGTCCCGTGAACGCGCAGGTGCTCACGATGCGCAGCAGCGCCACCGTGGCGCCGTACCTGCGGGTCGCGACGCTGTCGCGGTTCGAGGGCGACGTGTGGCTGCCCGATCAGCTCAGCTCGCTGCCGCTCGACGAGGCGGCGATGGAGCCGGTCGTCGTGGCCGACGGCATCCGCGTGACCGAGCACGTGACGAGCGTGCGGATCACGCAGCTCGCGTCGGCGTGGCTGCCGATACCCTTCCCCGCGGTCGCGGCGGACGGGCTGCACGGCTCGTGGCGCACCGTGCCGTACAACCGCACGCTGCTCGGCGACGGCACGACCGCGCAGGGCCAGGACTACCAGATCGTCACGCACGTGCCGCAGCCGACGCTCGAGCAGGTGCGCGCGGCGCAGGCGCGGCTGGATCCCGACCTCGTCGCGCTCGGCGAGCCGCCCGCGGACCTGCCGCCGGTCATCGCGGAGCTCGCCGCGCTGGTCACCGCCGACGCCCAGACCGACTTCGACCGTCTCGACGCGCTGCAGTCATGGTTCCGCGGCAGCGACTTCAGCTACTCGCTCGACACGCCCGTCGAGGCGGGCTTCGACGGGAGCGGGGTCGAGGCGGTCGCGCGCTTCCTGGAGGTGCGCGAGGGATACTGCGTGCACTTCGCGAGCGCCTTCACGCTCATGGCGCGGTCGCTGGGGATCCCCACGCGCATCGTCGTCGGCTTCCTGCCCGGGCCGCTCACGGGGCAGTCCGTGGACGGCGAGAGCGTGCTGCAGGTGACGACCGACCAGTTCCACGCCTGGCCCGAGGCGTACTTCGAGGGCATCGGATGGATCGGGTTCGAGCCGACGCAGGGGCTCGGCGTCGAGACCCGCTTCGAGTCGGAGTCGAGCCCGGCGCCGGACGACGGCGGCGACGAGGTGGTCTCCCCGACGCCGACGCCGACGGTCGCCCCCACGACCGACCCGACCGACGTGGACCCGGGCGACGTGCCGGCGGGCGGGGGCGGCGAGGCCGCGCGGGCGGCCGATCTGCGCCCGTTCGTGGTGCCGATCGTCGTGGTCGCGATCGTCGCGCTGCTGCCCTTCGTCGTCGGCCGCATCCGCCTCGCGCTGTGGCGCCGGCGCGCGCGGCGCGGTCAGATCGGCGCGGCGTGGCGCATCGTGCAGGACGCCGCGATCGACCTGGGCGACGACGCGCCGGGCGCGGAGACCCCGCGCGCCTTCGGCGCCCGGCTCGTGACCGAGCGCGGCGCCCCCGACGCGGCGACGGCGCGGCTCGTCTCGGCGATCGAGCTCGCCGGCTACGCGCGCGACGCGCGCGTCGACACCGCGCACGCCCTCGACGACGCCGAGCGCGTGCGCGCCGGCATGCTCGCCGCCGCCGGCGGCCGCCGCGTCGCCGCCGCGCTGTTCCCCCGCTCGCTCGTGCGCCGCCCCGGCCGCTGACCCCGCCGCCCGCCGCCTGCGGCACCCGCGCTCCCCGCGCCGCCCGTCGCCTGCGGCGCCGCCCGGCGGCATCCGGCCCCACACCTCTCCCCTGACCGCGAGACTGCATTGGTGCGCCGAGACTGCACGCCAGAACGGCAGTCTCGGCGCGCCAGTGCGGTCTCGCCGGAACGCAGGAGAACGCAGGAGGATGACGGGCGCGGTGAACGGGGCGGGCGGGTGACAGGCTAGACTGTTCCGTGGCCTGCGTTCCGGTGCTCCGGACGCGCCTGGAGGATTCGCCTAGTGGCCTATGGCGCACGCTTGGAAAGCGTGTTGGGGATGAAACCCCTCGCGGGTTCGAATCCCGCATCCTCCGCCACGCGGCATCCGCCACCCCCTCCCCGCGGTCAGCCCGCCATCGCGCGCGCGATGTGCAGCGCGAGGTAGGCGACCTCCTCGTTGGAGATCTCGAGGCCGTGCTCGGTGCGGATGAAGGTGCGCACGCGCTCGGCGATCGTCACCGCGCGCGGCTGGCTCTCGCTCATGCTGCGGTAGAGGAAGTCGTCGCGATCGGCGAGCGTGCCGCCCGAGAACAGCCGCTCGGCGAAGAACTGCAGGTGGGTGAGGAAGCGCCGGGCGTGCAGGTCGCCCGCCGTGAGGTCGACGCCGCCCGCGTTCGCGACGATCGTCGTGATCGACGAGATCAACTGCACGACCCGTGCCGTGTCGGTGCTCGGACGGTCGACGGCCGCGTTCGCGAGGTGGAACGCGACGTTGGCCGCCTCGTCGTCGGGCAGGTCGGCGCCGAAACGCTCGCGCAGGAGCGCGACGGCGCGCAGGCCGACCGCGTACTCGGTCGGGTAGACCGTCTTCAGCTCCCACGCGAGCCGGTTCACGACGCGCATCCCGCGACGATGGCGCTCGACCGCGAAGTGCAGATGGTCGGTCAGCGCGAGATAGACGTGCGGGTCGAGCGCGAGACCGGCATCCGTCGCGGCGGCGACGATCACCCGGGCGAGCTCGACGAACTCGCCCGGGATCTGCGCCATCAGCTCCACGAAGTCGCGCTGACCGGCGTCGTCGAGCGCGACGAACACGCGGTCGGTGACGCCGTCGGGCACGGCCTCGCCCGCCTTGGCGCCGAAGCCGATGCCCTTGCCCAGCAGCACCCGCTCGGCGCCGCGCTCGTCGACGACGAGCACGACGCTCGAGTTGAGCACCTTCTTGATGATCTGCATGAGAGTCCCCGTCGACCCTTCCGTCCGGCGCCGACTATCCGAGGTCCGCGCCGTTGGACGCGATGACCTTCTGATACCACCAGAACGAGTCCTTGCGCCGCCGCTCGCCCGTCCCGTGGCCGAGATCGTCGAGATCGACGTGGATGAACCCGTACCGCTTCGAGATCTGCGACGTCGACGCGCTGATGAGGTCGATCGGCGCCCAGCTCGTGTAGCCCCGCAGGTCCACCCCCTCGTCGACCGCACGGATCATCTCCGTGAAGTGGCGGCGGAAGTAGTCGATCCGGTAGGGGTCGTGGATGCGGCCGTCCTCGGTCAGCTCGTCGCGCATGCCCAGGCCGTTCTCGACGATGAACAGTGGCTTGCCGTACCGATCGTAGAGGTCGATCAGCGTGATCCGCAGGCCGACCGGGTCGATCTGCCAGCCCCACTCCGACGACTCCAGGTAGGGGTTCTTCACGCCCAGCACGGTGTTGCCCGGCGTGCGCTCGGCGTCCGGCCGCACCGACTCGGTCATCGACATGTAGTACGAGAACGAGATGAAGTCGACCGTGTGCGCACGCAGCAGCTCCACGTCGCCCGGCGCGAACGGCACCGTCACGCCCCTCCGCTCGAGCGCGCGCAGAGCGAGCGGCGGGTAGGCGCCGGCGGCCTGCACGTCGGTGCACAGGTACAGCATCCGCTCCTTCGCCTGCGTCGCCGCGACGTCGTCGGGATGGCACGTGTTCGGGTAGGTGGTGAGCGCCGTCAGCATGCAGCCCATCTCGGCGTCCGGCCACATCTCGTGCAGCATCCGCGTGACCGACGCCGACGCGACGAACTGGTGGTGCAGCGCCGTGTACTCCGCCTGCACGAGATCGCCCTCGACGGTCTCGGGGACGATCCCGCCCGACGTGAAGGGATGCCGGGTGATGCTGTCGATCTCGTTGAACGACAGCCATCGCCTCACGAGGTGCCCGAAGCGCTCGAAGCACGTGCGCGCGAACCGCTCGAACAGGGCGATCGTCGACCGGTCGAGCCAGCAGTTGTTCTTCAGCGCGAGCGCGAGCGGCTGGTCGTAGTGCGACAGGGTGACGAGCGGCTCGATGCCGAGGCGTCTCATCTCGGTGAACAGCCCGAGGTAGAAGGCGACGCCCTCCTCGTTGGGCTCGGTCTCCTCCCCCGTCGGGAACAGCCGCGTCCACGCGATCGAGACGCGCAGCACCGTGAACCCCATCTCGGCGAAGAGGGCGAGGTCCTCGGGGTAGCGGTGGTAGAAGTCGATGCCGCGCCGCTTCGGGAAGTACGTGGTGTCGTCCGTCGACATCGCCTCGCGGATGGAGTCGAGCGTCACGACGTGGTGGATCGCGTACTCCTTCGGATCGGCGTGCGGCTTGTAGGTCTGCACGTCGGTGACCGCGGGGCCGCGCCCGCCCGCGCGCCACGCGCCCTCGACCTGGTTGGCGGCCATCGCGCCGCCCCAGAGGAATCCGTCAGGCAGAGGCATCCGTGACCTCCTTCGCGGCGACGGCGAGCAGCGGCCGGCCGGCCTCCACGGGGCCCGAGGCGACGAGCGCCCGCACGCGCGCCCCGTCGTTGAGGACGACGACGGGCGTCGTGGCGTCGACGCCCGCGGCGTCGAGCGCGTCGAGGTCGACCTCCAGCAGCAGCTGCCCCGCGGTCACGCGGTCGCCCTGGGCGACGTGCGCGACGAACGGCCGTCCCTCGAGCTTGACGGTGTCGAGCCCCACGTGGACGAGCACCTCGGTGCCGTCGTCGCCGGTCATGCCGACGGCGTGCCGCGACGGGAGCAGGCTCGTCACGACGCCCGAGATCGGGGCGCGCACGGCGCTGCCGGTGGGCCTGATCGCGATGCCCTCGCCGAGGATGCCGGCCGAGAACACGGCGTCGTCCACCTGCGCCAGCGGGATGACCTCGCCGTCGATCGGCGCGAAGACCTGGGCGGCGTCCGCGGCGGCCGCCGGCTCGGCGGTCTCGCCGCCGCCCGCCTGCTCCCCCAGCACGCGCAGCGTGCCCGAGTCGGAGTCGCGCCACAGCACGACGGCCATGACGAAGGCGACGAGGAACGACACGGCGAAGCCGATGAGCGCGTTGATGAAGTTCCACGCGTTGTCGGGGTCGATGTACATCGACACGCTCGCGGCGCCGGGGCCCACGACGACGAACGCCGAGACCGCGGTCATGCCGAGGTACGCGCCGCCGGCGACGGCGCCGGTGATCACGGAGACGAGCGCGCGGCGGTTCTGCAGGGTCACGCCGTACAGCGCCGGCTCGGTGATGCCGAAGAACGCCGAGACGCCGGCCGAGATCGCCGTGCCGCGGAGGGTCTTGTTCCTCGTGCGCAGCGCGACCGCGAAGCTCGAGCCCGACTCGGCGATGTTGTGGGCGAGGGATGCCACGAGGTAGAACGACTCCTTGCCGTACTCGCCGATGGTGGCGATCGCCGGCGGCAGGAAGGCCTTGTGCATGCCGACCGAGATGATGAACGGGAGCAGGCCCGCCAGCAGCGCGATCGCGACCCAGCCGAGCGTGCCGTACAGCCAGAGCATCGCCGAGGTCAGGAGGCTGCCGAGCCAGAACCCGAGCGGGCCGAGCAGGAAGATCATGATCGGCGAGACGACGAGGAAGCACACGAACGGCACGAAGAACACGCGGATCGGGCCCGGCGTCCACCTCGTCGCGTACCGCTCGACGACCGAGAGCAGCATGACCGTCAGGATCGACGGGAACACCTGGGCGTTGTAGGCGACGACCGGCACGGTGAGCCCGAACAGCGAGGCGCCGCCCTCCTGCGTGAGCAGGCCCGTGAAGGCGGGGAACACGAGCAGCGAGACGATGCCGAGCGCCAGCGGGATGTTGACGTTGAGCTTCTTCGCGGTCGTGTAGGCCACGAGCAGCGGCAGGAAGAAGAAGACCGCGTCGGCGAAGGACGCCAGCAGCAGGTAGTTCTGCGACTGGTTGTCCATCCAGCCGATGGCGGCGAGGAGCACGAGGAGCGACTTGAAGATGCCCGCGCCGGCGATCGCGGGGATGATCGGCACGAACACGCTCACGACGAAGTCCATCACGATCGAGCCCGCGCGCTTCCAGGTGAGCGGCTGGCGCGGCGCGGGCGCACCGGCGCCGGGGCCGCGCAGCCTCTCCAGCGCGCCGTAGAACTCCGCGACCTTCGTCCCGACGACGATCTGGGTCTGCGGGCCCTTGACGACGCCGATGACGCCGGGGATCGCCTTCAGGGCGGCCTCGTCGGCCTTCGCGTCGTTGACGAGCGTGAAGCGCAGGCGGGTCGAGCAGTGCTGCAGGGCGGCGACGTTCTGCGCTCCGCCGACGTGCGCGAGGATCTCTCTCGCGCTGTCAGTGGTGGTCATTCCAGGTTCCTCCTTCGGACTCCGATGGACACGTCGTCCGCGCCGGGCATCACCCCCGACCGCGTTTCCGGGCAACAAAAAAAGGACCCGAGGCGGTGCTCTCGCACTGCATCGGATCCTGCCTGCATGACCAGTCACATGTCCAACGGAGATTCTTGCACGAGGGGTTCGCGACGCGCAAGTCGCGAACCCCTCGTGACGCCGATCGGCTATCCGAAGGTGTTGCCGAGGATGCCGGGAGGCACGGTCGGCAGCTTGCCCAGCTCGTACGAGCCGTCCGCGGCGGGCTCGGGCATGGCCGCGCCGCCGGGCTGGTGGACGACCTCGACGAGGTAGCCGTCGGGGTCGGCGGCGAAGAAGTACTGCATGGGGCCGAGGCTCGTCAGCGGCGCGGGAAGGCGATATCCGGCGGCCTCGATCTTGGCCGCCAGCTCGGCGAGCGCCTCCGCGCTCGGCACCGCGAGCGCCAGGATGCCCCACGCGGGCCCGCGCGGCACGGGCGTCTCGGCGCAGCACTGCACCGTGAAGCACGGGCGTCCGGTGCTGTCGGCGAGGAACACCTCGGTGAAGTCGGGCTCGTCGATGTCGAGGCCGCCGAGCGGGATGAACCCGAGCATCTCGGTGTAGAACGCGAGCGACGCCTCGAGATCGGACACGGGGATCCGCGAGGTCAGGAAAACAGGGGATGAGGACATGTGCGACTCCTTTGTCACAGGGATACGGGTGCGGAACGGCAGCGTTGCCGCACTGGTGCACACGGTAACAACGGCCGGTGCGGCGCTGAGAGGGAGGATTTCCTCCTCCCCACCGACGTGCCGCCTGCTACCGTGAACGCGAGGAGGCCCCGATGTCCCGCGCCCTGCGATCCCTGACCGCGCTGACGGCCGTCGCGCTGGGGCTCGCGGTCGTCGCCGCGGCGCTGACCGCGGTCGATCCGGCATCCGGGGCCCTCGTGCTCGCCGTCGCCGCGACCGTCGCGATCGCGCTGCACGTGGCATCCGTCGCTCCCGCCGCCCCGATCCCGCTGTCGGCACGGCCGCGCGCGGCGATCGACGTCTCCGTCCTGCTCGCGCAGAGCGATCCGGATGCCGCGGGCCACCCGCGCCCGCGAGCACCGGGTCGCGCGGCCTCGGCCGCGTAGTCCCGCCGAGCCGTGCCGCACGCCGTGTGCGGCGCCGTCGGCGTGCCGTGGCCAGACGCCATCGCACCCTCCGACGACAGGACTCTTCATGGACCCCTTCTCCTTCCCGCCCGTCGCGGCCGTCCTCCGGGCCGCGTCCACCGCCCTCACCTGGCTCGCCGATGCGCTGGCCCCGCTCGCGGGCGCCTCGTCGGCCGCCCTCGCCGTCGTGCTCGTGACGCTCGTCGTGCGCGCCGCGCTCGTCCCGGTCGGCGTCGCGCAGGCCCGCGCCGAGCAGGCGCGCGCACGTCTCGCGCCGAAGCTGCGCGCGGTGCGCTCACGCCATGCGAAAGACCCCGAGCGCCTGCAGCGCGAGACGATGCGGGTCTACTCGGATGCCGGGGTGTCGCCCTTGGCCGGCTGTCTGCCGCTGCTCGCGCAGGCGCCCGTGGTCGCGATCATCTACGGCGTCTTCCTGCATGCCGAGATCGGCGGCGCCGCGAACGAGCTGCTGACCCACGAGCTGTGGGGCGTGCCGCTCGGCGCGAGCGCCGCGGGCCTCGCGGGCGGCGGGATGGACGTGGCCTCCGTCGCGCTGTTCGCCGCGATCGCCGTGGTCCTCCTCGCGGTCGGCGAGGTGACGCGTCGCCTGTTCCGCATCCCCGCCGCCGCCGACGGTCCCGACCTGCGCTGGCTGGGTCTGCTGCAGTTCGCGACGGCCGTCATCGCGATGTTCGTGCCGCTCGCGGCGGCCCTGTACCTCGTCGTCACGACGGCGTGGACGCTCGGCCAGCGGCTCGTGCTGCGCCGCGTGTATCCGCTCGACGCGTAGCGGGCGGGGCGCTGCGGCGTCGGGGGCGGGGTGTGCGTGACGGGGCGGGCGGGGCGCCGGGGCGGGCGGGCTTGGCGAGCGGGGTGCGTCGCCTCACGCACCCCGGCCGGCGGGCTCTCGGCGCATCGGCACGTGCGGGATGCCGTCCTCGACGAACGGCTCCCCTGCGCGCCGGAACCCGAACCGGGCGTACCAGTCCTCGAGCGGCGCCTGCGCGTCGAGCACGACCGGGAGCGCGGGGTCGATCGCCGCGCACTCGTCGAGTCCGCGCTCGAACAGGGCGCGAGCGACACCGGTCCCGCGCTGCTCGGCACGCACGACGACGCGGCCGATGCGCAGCGCGTCGCCGTCGTGCAGGATCCGCAGGGTCGCGACGACCGCATCGCCCGTCGTCGCCCAGACGAGGAGCGCCGCGTCTTCGAGATCGCGGCCGTCGAGCTCGGGATACGCGCAGTCCTGCTCGACGACGAACACGTCGACGCGCAGGCGCAGCACGCCGTACAGCACCGTGGGATCCATGCTGCGGACGGGCGCGGAATGCAGCGCGTGCGGCGAGATCGGCATGCGCGCACGGTATCACGTGCGCCCGTCGTGCCGCGGGGATCGGAAGATGTCGGAGGCCTTCTTCATACTGAACATATGAACGAATCTCAGACGAATCTCGACTCCTTGAACGGGGGTGAAATGTTCCTCCTCGACAAGGTCGTCTCGTCGCTCGTCGCGGTGCGAAAGGGCGTCGCGGCGTTCCAGGCGATGGAGGCGAGCCTGATGAACGCCGCGCTCGCCCTGGCGCTGGAGCACGCGGACGGCTCTCGGGGCGACGGCGACCTGCCGGTGCGCGAGGTCGCGGCCGAGATCGGCGCGGCGCTGCGGGTCTCCGACCGCACGGTGCAGCGCCAGCTCGACCAGGCCCGCACGCTGACGGTCGACTTCCCCGCCGCGCATGCCGCTCTCGCCGAGGGGCGCATCTCACGCGCCCACGTGCATGTGATCACCGAGGCGGCCGCGCACCTGGCCGATCCCGCGGTGCGGGCGCAGTACGAGCAGATCGTGCTGCAGGTCGCCGAGGGCGAGTCCGCGTCGCGCCTTCGCCCGTACGCACGACTGGTCGCGCACCGCCTGCACCCTCGAACGGCCGACGAACGGCACCGGGCCGCGGCGACCGTCCGCGGGGTGAGCGTCACCGATCTCGACGACGGCATGAGCGAGCTGCTGCTGACCGCGCCGTCGCCGCTGGTCCACGGCATCCGCGACCGGATCACGCGGCTCGCGAAGGCCGTGCAGGACGACGAGCGGGCGATGCAGGGGGCGAGGACCGCGCAGGAGGCGGGGATGGTGCCGGGTACGGGAACAGCGCGGGACGGGGAGACAGGACGGGATGCCATGCCGACAGGGGATGCCGGGGTTGCGGGCGCCGGCGCAGACGTGCAGGCGGATGCCGACACCGACGAGCGTGCAGACGCCGACACGGACGGGCCCCGTACGCTCGACCAGCTGCGCGCCGACATCCTCTGCGACCTCGCCCTGACCGGAACCCCGGCGGGGCATGCGACGGCGCACACCCCCGCGGAGCTGCTCGGCGCGATCCGCGCCGAGGTGCACGTCACGGTCCCGGTGCTCGGCGCGACCGGCGCCACGGGAGAGCCGGCGATGCTCGACGGGATGCAGCCGATGGACACCGCCACGGCGCTCCGGCTGGCCGGCACCGCAACGGGATGGGATCGAGTGCTCACGCATCCCGTCACCGGCGCCGTGCTCGCCGTCGACAGATACCGGCCCTCCGCCGAGCTGCGACGGCATCTGCAGGCGATCGACCACCGCTGCCGGTTCCCCGGATGCATGATTCCCGCGCGGCGATGCGATCTCGACCACGTGCACGACGCCGCCGACGGCGGGGCCACGGCGGCGGACAATCTCGCCGATGCCTGCCGTCGCCACCACGTGCTCAAGCACCGGACCAGATGGCGCGCGCAGAAGCAGCCCGACGGCACGATCGAGTGGACGAGCCCGACGGGGCGCCGCTATCCCGATCGCACGCATCCGCGCGTCGTCTTCGTGCCGGCGAGCGGCGAGGAGGCGCCTTTTGAGCGACCCGAGAAGACGCCCTTCTGAGCGACCCGAGGAGGTGCCCTTCTGACGGACACGAGCGAGGTGCCCCACATGACGGACACAAGGACACGAGAAGGCGCGCTTCTGGCGGACGCGCCCGGTGACGCCCCGGCCACGACCCCGGGCAGGACGTCCCGTGGCCTACTCGCGGAAGTCGTCGGGGTCGACGTCCTCGAGAAAGCGACGGAACTCGTCGACGTTGATCTCCGCGCCCGGCTCGTCGGCATCGGCGTCGTCGCCGTCCGTGATGACGTCCACGACGCCGGCCTCGTCGAGCACCGCGTCGGCGACGAAGATCGCGGCGCCCGTGCGACAGGCCAGCGCCACGGCGTCCGACGGCCGCGCGTCGATGCGGTGGCTCACGCCGGCGGCGTGGAGGGTCACCTCCGCGTAGTACGTGCCACCGTCGATGCGCGTGACCTCGACGTGCTCGACGCTCGCGCCGAGGGTCTCCAGCATCGTGCGCATGAGGTCATGCGCGAGCGGACGCGCCGTCGCGGCGCCCTCGACCGCCACCAGGATCGACGCCGCCTCCTGCGCGCCGATCCAGATCGGCAGCACGCGCGGCGGCCCCTCCTGCGCGCCCAGGGGGCGCAGCAGGATCACGTGCTGCCCCGCGGGATCCACCGCGACACCGGCCACGCGCACTTGCACCATGGTGCCTATCGTAGGCGCGCCATCAGTACCCGGCGTCGTCGCCCGCTCCGGCGGCTCCGCCCGCACCGGCGGCCTCGCCCCCCGTGCCCTCACCCACGTCGGCGAGCAGCGCCCGCGACCCCGAGACGCCCAGGCGCGTCGCCCCGGCGTCGATCATCGCCAGCGCGTCGGCCATCGTGCGCACGCCGCCCGAGGCCTTCACCTGGGCCCGGCCCGCGACCGTGGACGCCATGAGCCGCACCGCGTGCACGCTCGCGCCGCCCGCGGGGTGGAACCCCGTCGACGTCTTCACGAAGTCGGCGCCCGCGCTCACGGCCGCCTCGCACACGCCCACGATCATGTCGTCGTCGAGGGCCGCGGACTCGATGATCACCTTCAGCACCGTCGGCGCCGGCACGGCCGCGCGCACGGCCGCGACGTCGGCCTGCACGGCTGCGAAGTCGCGTTCCCGCGCGCGACCCACGTCGATCACCATGTCGACCTCGGCGGCGCCCTTCTCGACGGCCAGCGCCGCCTCGAGCGCCTTCACGCGCGACTCGTGCTTTCCGCTCGGGAACCCGCACACGACCGCCACCGCGAGACCGGATCCCGCGGGGATCTCGACCGGCAGCATGTTCGGCGAGACGCACACCGAGTAGGTGCCGAGCTCCGCCGCCTCGGCGATCAGCGCGGCGACGTCGGCACGCGTCGCCTCGGGCTTGAGCAGGGTGTGGTCGATCATCGCGGCGACGGCCTGGGCATCCATGCCTGTCACTGTATGTCACGGCGGACTCCCACCACACTGCGGACAAACGCACAGCCCGTTGATAGATTGGGCCGGAATATCGTCAGGCGTCCCCCCAGGAGAAGCACACATGCGCCTTCGCTCTGCCATTTCATCCGCTCTCGCGGCCGCACTCGTCGGCCTCGCGCTCGCGCCGGCCGCGTCGGCCGCGACCGTGCCGCCGGTCACGATCCCGGAGATCCCCGCGAACGGCATCATCCGCCTCGCGGGCGACGACCGCTACCAGACCGCCGTCGACGCGTCGCAGCTGTTCGCACCGGGCATCTCGGTCGTGTTCGTCGCCTCGGGCCAGGACTTCCCCGACGCGCTCTCGGCGGCTGCCGCCGCCGCGCACCTGGGCGGCCCGCTGCTGCTCACCAAGAAGGACGAGCTGCCCGAGGTCGTCGGCACCGAGCTCGATCGCCTCCAGCCGCAGTCGATCGTCGTCGTGGGCGGCGAAGGGGTCATCGGCGCCGACGTCTTCGACCTGCTCAAGACCTACAGCGACAAGGTCGACCGCGTCGCGGGCGGCACCCGCTACGACACGAGCCTCGCGCTCGTCGACTTCGCGTTCGGCGACGCAGAGAACGCGTACGTCGCGTCGGGCAAGACGTTCCCCGACGCCCTCGCCGCGACCGGCGCCGCGGGCGCCCTGGGCGCGCCCGTGCTGCTCGTCGACGGCACCGCCGCCGCACCGACCGACGCCGCGGTCGCGGCGCTGAAGCGGCACGGCGTGAAGAAGACGTACATCGCCGGCGGCACCGGCACGGTCACCGCGGGCATCGAGGACGGGCTCGCTGCCGCGGGCTTCACGCCCGACCGCCGCGGCGGCGCCGACCGCTACGCGACCGCCGTCGAGGTGAACCGCGACGCGCAGGGCAAGCCCGCCCTCGCCGTCTTCCTCGCCGCGGGCTCGACCTTCCCCGACGCCCTCGCGGGCGCCGCGATCGCCGGCGGACTGGGCGCCCCGCTCTACCTTTCCCGCACCGACTGCGTGACGGAGGGCACCGCCGCCGCCGTGACGTCCATCGCCGCACCCGCCCGCGTCGTCATGGGCGGCGAGGGCACCATCAGCGACGCCGCGGCGAACCTGACCGTGTGCGCCCCGCCGACTCCGGCACCCACGCCCACGCCCACGGTGACGCCGACCCCCACGCCCACCGCGACGCCGACGCCTGCTCCGACGGTGGTGGCGCCCACGACCGATGGCATGTGCCCTGACAGCCACCCCATCAAGGGCAACATCAACGAGAGCCGTGGCACGAAGATCTACCACGTGCCCGGATCGAACAGCTACAGCCAGACGATCCCCGAGGAGTGCTTCTCGTCGGCCGCCGAGGCGGAGAAGGCGGGCTACCGCGCGCCGCTGAACTGATTCCAGCAGACCTCCAGCCGACCTCCGGGTCACGGGGCCGGTCGCTCGCGCATCCGCGCGGACGCGACCGGCCTTCGTCGTCGTCGGGCATGCGCACACGCCCCAGCGGCTCCGCCCTGACCGCACGCCCCCTTGATAGGTTGAACGGACGACACGTCGGGCGATCCCAGGGACTCACTCATGCGCCTCCGCACCGCAGCCTCATCCGTTCTCGCCGCCGCTCTCGTCGGCCTCGCGCTCGCCCCCTCCGCGACCGCGGCGCCGCCCGCGCCCGACGCCACGCCGATCGACAGCGCCGCCGCCGACGCCTACGACGTGTGGCGGCTCGCGGGCGCCAACCGCTACGACACCGCGGTCGCCGTGTCCGAGGTGTACCCCGACGGCGCGCCTGCCGTGTTCATCGCCTCGGGCGAGGGATTCCCCGACGCGCTGTCCGCGGCCGCGGCCGCCGCGTACCTCTCCAGTCCGCTGCTGCTGACGCGACGCGATGCCCTTCCCGAGAACGCGGTCGCCGAGATCGCCCGGCACCGTCCCCAGACGATCGTCGTCGTGGGCGGCGAGGGCACGATCTCGAACGCCGTGCTCGACCAGCTCTCGGCCCTCGCGCCCGAGGTGCACCGCGTCGCCGGCCCCAACCGCTACGCGACGAGCCTCGCGGTCGCCGAGGCCGTCTTCGGCGACACCGGTGCGGCGTATGTCGCGTCGGGCCGCGACTTCCCCGACGCCCTCGCCGCGACCGGCGCAGCGGGCGCCGTCGATGCGCCGGTCGTGCTCGTCGACGGGCAGTCGAACGCCCCGACATCCGAGACGGTCGCCGCCCTCGACCTGCTCGGCGTCGAGACCGTCTACATCGCGGGCGCCGCCGGCTCGGTCACGCCCGCGTTCGAGACGGCGCTGCAGACCGCCGGCTTCACGACCGACCGCCGCGGCGGCGCCGACCGCTACGCGACCGCGGTCGCCGTCAACCGCGACTTCGAGAACACCCGTGTGTCGGCCGTCTTCCTCGCCGGCGGGGCGGACTTCCCCGACGCCCTCGCCGCGGGCGCCCTGGCCGGCACCTTCGGGGCGCCGCTGTATCTCACGCGGCAGCAGTGCGCGCCGCTGCCCGTCGTCGAGGCGATCACGTCGATCACGTCGCTGGGGCACATCGCCGTGGGCGGCACGGCGTCGATCAGCGACAACGCCGCGACCCTCGGCGCCTGCTGAGCCTGGCGCCCGCGCCCGACGTCAGGCCGCGGGCTTCTTGTTCTTCAGCCGCATGCCCCCGGGCTTGGTCTCGACCGTGAACAGCCCGATCGCCTTCACGAGATCGCTGAGCTTGGCGTAGCCCCAGTTGCGCGAGTCGAAGTCGGGATGCCGTTTGCGCATGAGCTGCCCCACCGCTCCCAGGTTCGCCCAGCCGTCGTCGCCCGACGCGGCGTCGATCACGGCGCGCAGTCCCGACACGAGCTTGGCGTCGCCGCGCAGCTTCGCCCCCGGCACGCGCTCCTGCGTCGTCTCCGCCGCGGCCTCGGCGGGCTTGTCGGCCGTCTCCAGGTCGTCCGGCTTGTCCAGCACCTCCAGGTAGGTGAACTGGTCGCACGCGTTGCGGAACGCCTCGGGCGTCTTGCGCTCCCCGAAGCCGTACACCGTCACCCCGTCCTCGCGGATGCGCGATGCGAGGCGCGTGAAGTCGCTGTCGCTCGAGACGATGCAGAAGCCCTGGAACCGCTCGGTGTACAGCAGGTCCATCGCGTCGATGATGAGCGCGCTGTCGGTCGCGTTCTTGCCCGTCGTGTTGTCGAACTGCTGGATGGGCTGGATCACGTGCGCGCTCGCGGCATCCTTCCATCCGCGCAGGTTCGGCTTCGTCCAGTCCCCGTAGACGCGCTTGACCGACGCGACGCCGTACTGCGCGATCTCGGCGAGCACGGCGCCGATGCGGCTGGGCGAGACGTTGTCGGCGTCGACGAGCACGGCGAGGAGGTCATTGGATGCCATGTCCCCCAGCATGCCACCGATGTCGGCCCGGACGAACGGCGAGAGCGCCGGCACGCGCCGACCGACGAGCTCCGCAATGAGTCCCGCCCGCAGACGGCCCCTTACACAGCGGACGAGCCAGTACGTGACAACCGCCTCGCTAGCGTCGCTTACGTCATCGACATCCGTCAGCTATCCGCTAGCTGCGCAACACACAGGAGACAACCTATGGAGCAAGATTTCGGAACCGAAGGACAGGTGTCGGATACGGCCGACACCGACGGCTTCGCCTCACGCCGGACCATCGTGAAAGGCGCGGCATGGTCGGTGCCTGTCATCGCCGCCGCGATCAGCGCCCCGCTCGCCGCCGCCACGACGACGATCACGCCCACATCGGGGGCGTTCGACGAGCTCCGCTACGGTTGGCCGGACACCAGTTCTTCGGGGCGCATGGGCAAGTACGCGAACGGAGTCACCTACACGCTTCTCGATGAGAGCGGGTCGCCGGTTCCCGGCGTGCACGTGACGTTCACGATCACCGACTTCGACGACAACAGCATCTGGTTCTTCAGCGACCCGACCATCCCGCCCGGGCCCGGTTCTGAGATCGCCGCGCCGCAGCTGTCGACCATCACGCTCGTGACGGATGGCTCCGGCCAGATCAGCCTCAACGGCTATCTGCGACGTGGAAGCGACGCCAACTCGCCCGACAGCTCGCAGAACATCCTCGCGTCGGCCACCGTCGGCGGGGTGACGACGACCGCGACCGCCCGCTGGGCGCTGAGCTCGACGAACAGCAACTTCGGCAACGACGACCCGACCGTCACCGGACCCGCGGACGAGGCGCAGCACGTGCGCCGGTCCGGTTCCAACTGGCCGTGATCCCGGGGGCATGACGGTGGGGCTCCCGGTGGATGCCGGGAGCCCCACCGTCATAGCGCGACGATCACGGCGATCCCGGGAAACGACATCCGACTGGTGCCAGTCGTCACGACCTCATCCGGCGATTCACCCGCCGCCACAAGGATGTCGTGCAACTCGATGGTCGCGATGAAGATCGGCGACTCCCATGCGTTTGTCCTGGCAAGCTGGCCCATATTCACCCTCCCCGGTGTGAAAGCCGATCATCCGCCGGAAATACTGATGGCTCTCCTCATCGGTCCGCGTATCCCCATTGCAGGCCCAGCAGACCCGGAGCAAGCGGACTCCGATCCGCGTGAATCGAGGTGCCCTTCATGAAGCGCGATATGACATTCTCCACTTCATCGGCTATCTCGACTTCTTCGATCCAGTCCGGGATGGCGTCCGGAGCGAACCGCACCCAGACCACGCAATCCCGCTGCTGACGCCGCGTTGCATGACCGACATAGCGCGACGCCGGATATCCCGGCGGAAAGTCCAGCGCATACTCGATCGCCATCGTCTCACCCGGCGCCAGCGGCTCTTCGAACTCGAATGCGAATCCGAAGAGCCGACGGCTCGGATGCAAGAAGGTCCGCGGTATCGACCCGCCTCCGCGAGCGATCGGAACAGGAAGCACGGACATGACATCGTCGCGGATGTTCGCGACGGCGAACGAGGTCACCGTTCCGAACACCGACTGAACAAGTGCCCGCGTCGTCACGCGTGTGACGTTTCCGTTTCGCCCCACGTCGGCCGTCAGATGCGCGGCCCGCTCTCGGATTCGCCCCGAGGGACCGCACTCGAGCGCGGCGACGAGCTCGTCGATCGACGCTGCCCACTCTGGGCGGCCGATGGGCAACCGAGGCTGCCCGATGGCGCCCACGCGACGCGATCGATGCAGCCATTGGCTCAGAGTGTCGCGTTCGAGCTGCAACAGCTGCTCCAAGTCCTCGACAGCCGCGAGAGACTGCGCTCCCTCCGGGACGCGTCGTCCGTTCTTCCAATAGCTCAGCGCCGCCACGGACACCGGGTTCCCATGGTCTTTGAGCTTCTGCGACAGCCACACAAGCGTGACCCCCCGCGCCGCGATCGCGCGTGAGAACTCATGTGCGAAGCCCCCAGAAGTGCCCCCGCCGAGCGCCGACGAAATGGCCATGCCACCCTCCCCATACCCCTGACCTGCCCCTGAACGTGCCCCCGGATCGGCGAAGCGCCCGTCGGCCTCACACCGGCAACGACGCCCCGCCGTCCTTCTCACGACGCTCGCGGTCTCGCAGTGCGCACAGCAGTTCACGGGAAGGAAGCTCGCCGCCGTGGGCGTGCAGGGCGCCGAGGCCGCGGACCGTGATACGCACGCGCCCGCCCTCCCGCTGTGCAAAACGCAAGGCGACCAGTTCATCGACGGCCCGCCGCGCTCTCAACTGCAGAAAGCGGCCACCGGCCTCCATGAGTTCGAAGATCTCATGGACATCGACGGCCTCACGGTCGCGGAGTATGTGCAAGATCCTGCGCGGCCGCTCTGCAAGATGACGCCCGAACAGTCTGCCCTTGCTCACTTCTGAATGGACACTCTGATCGATATCGGACCATATCTCCGGTCGCGAGAGATCCCTGCACTCCGTCATGGATTCGACGACCGCGCCGCGCCTGTGGCGGTCGAAGTCGAACTCCATATGCACGCCGCCCCCTTTCGACATACATCCTCATGCCACGGGCGTCTACGACGCCCTCGGGCCGCCGCCTCCCTATATAACGACCGCCCGGACTCATATCGCTAAACACAAAAGCGGCGAAGAACGCCATAGCACCCCCGTCGAGTCCGCATCAGATTATCGAACGAGATTTCACGCACTTCCCGCGCACCGTCAACGCATAGGCGACTGCCGCACAACTCGTCGCTCGGCCGGCACGCACGCACTGCGCCGCACGCACCGCGGCGTACCAAGAACATCGACGATGACGGCGGTGACGGTGGTGGTGACCTCGATCATCTCCCGCGCTCGGGATCATCCGCACGGCCTCGCATGCCGGTCGCTTGTCTCGGCGACCTCTTGGCCGAAACGGCGACCAGTGCCCGGGATCTCCCGGATCGCACGCTCTTCGCCGGTCCGCGCGTGAGGCTGCAGCGTGCGCCGAGCTCAGGCGACGAGCTTTGGCACCGAGCTCAGGCGCCGATCTCGGCGCGGAACGCGGCGTCGGCGCGGGCCCGCACGGCGGCGCGGTCGTGCGCGGGCGCGACGAGCTCGAACGCCTCGGCACGCGCCAGCTCGTCGTCGACGAAGCGCTGCAGCACGGCGGGCGGGGCGGCGTCGCCCAGCTCGCGCGTCACCGACTTGAGCGCGATGAGCTCGTGCACGGCATCCCGCACCTCCGCGCTCGCGGTGCTCTCGGCGAGCAGCGTCGGCAGGTGCATGGGCGGCAGCGCCTCGGCGGGATGGTCGTGCAGCCACCGCAGCGCCGCCGCGGGCCGCAGCACGTAGAAGAAGCGCTTGAGCGACGGCGGCCCCGCCTTCTGCCGGCGGGCGACGTGCAGGTAGTGACGCCCGACGGCGCCGCGCTCGACCACGTCGTGAGCGAAGGCGAGCAGCCTGTCGCGGAAGGCGAGATCGCCGCGGTAGACGATGGGCGCGCGCAGCCACTCGACGGCCGTGGCGTTGCCCTTGGCGATGAGGCGCATCGCCTTCGCCAGATCCCAGCCGTTGACGTCGAACACGGCGTCGAGCGGCGTCTCGATGACGTCGCGCGCCGGCCACAGCGACAGGTACTGCTCCCTGGGCCGCACGTAGACGAACCGGCAGTCGTAGTCGCTGTCGGGCGAGGGGAAGCCCCACGCACGGCTGCCGCTCTCGATCGCCCACGCGATGCGCACGCCGTGCGCCGCCTCGACGCCGGCCAGGCGCTCGTCGATCGCGGCGACGACCGCGGCATCCATGCTGGGCGGGATGTCACGCATCCCGCGACACTACCCTGTGACCTGCACCGGCCCATGACGTGCACCGGCCCGCGGGCCCGCCTCGCGCACGACCCCGCCGTGGCGCCCCTGCCGCGCGCGACGGCCGCGTCACCGGTAGAAGCCCTCGCGCAGGTTGATGCCGTGCTCGACCCACGCCTTCAGCGCCACGAGCATGCCGGTCCAGCCCTCGCAGTTGCCGAACGCGCTCTTCGCGCCCCGGGCGGTCGCGTGCCACGACGACTCGGTGATCGTCACGAGCGTGCGGCGGCCGTCGTCGATCGCCTCGAACTCGAAGGTCGTCGTGGTCTTGCCGTCGTCGGCCGTCGCGGCGTCCCCGTCCCAGCGGATGACGATGCGGTGCGGCGGGTCGGCCTCGAGCACGTGCACGTCGAACCGCCCCGGAAAGTCCGCGAAGTCCCAGCTGACGTCGTCGCCGCCGTCGAGCCGGCCGCGCGCGCCGCCGGTCGTGAAGTAGCGCGAGAGCTGTTCGGGGTCGGCGACGGCCTCGTACACCTCGGCGACCGGGCGCGCGACGCGTCCCGACACGGTGAAGGACAGTTCGGTGAGCTCGTCAGTCATGTTGTATTTTTACAACATGATGGATGCCGGGGACAAGACACCCGTCGACGACGATGACGACCGGGTGTTCAAGGCCCTGGCATCCCCCGTCCGCCGCCGCCTCCTGGACCTGCTGCGCGACGCGCCCCGCACGACGGGCGAGCTGTGCGCGCTCGTCCCCGAGATCGACCGCACGACCGTGCTGCAGCATCTGCGCGTGCTGGAGGCCGCCGAGCTCGTCACGGGACGCCGGGTCGGCCGCGAGCGGCACCTCTCCCTCGCCCCGCTGCCGATCAAGCGCATCAGCGACCGCTGGATCAGCGGCTACACGCGCGCCGCGGTCGAGCTGCTCGCCCGCCTCGATGAGCCGCACGCGCCACGATGACGCCTCGCCGCGGCGGGCGACGCGGCACGCCTCACGCGCGGGCGAGCGCCTCCAGCGCCGGCCCGGTGAGCCGCTGCGTCGTCCACTCGTCCATCGGCGCCGCACCGATCGAGCGGTAGAAGGCGATCGACGGCGCATTCCAGTCGAGCACCGTCCATTCCAGGCGCGAGTAGCCGCGCTCGACGCACAGCGCCGCGAGCGCGGAGATGAGCGCCTTCCCGTAGCCGCGCCCCCGGTGCTCCTCGTACACGAAGAGGTCCTCGAGCCAGATGCCGTGCCTCCCCGTCCACGTCGAGTAGGTGAGGAACCACAGCGCGATGCCCTCGACGCGCCCCTCGCGCTCCACGACGTGCGCGAACGCACGCGGGTCGTCGCCGAAGAGCGCGGCGGTCAGCATCTGCTCCGTGTTCTCGACCGCGTCGGGCTCGCGCTCGTAGACGGCGAGCGCCCGGATGCAGGCGAGGATCCCCGGCTCGTCGCCGGGACGGGCGGGGCGCAGCACGGCGCCGGCGGCGAGCTCACGAGACGTCACGCGACGAGTGTAGCCGCGCGGGCGCACGCGGCTAGGGTGCTCGTATGACCCCGGAGCCGTCCCCCGTCGTCGACCTGACGTGCGAGCTCGTCGCCGTCGACTCGGTGAGCCCCAGCCTTGCGCCGGGGCACGCGGGCGAGCGCGCGATCGCCGAGCTGCTCGCCGAACGGCTGCGGCGCGCCGGATACGACGTCGAGCTCGTCGAGGCGCCGGACGACCCGCGGCGCGTGAGCGTCGTCGCCGTGCACGCGGGCGAGGGGAACGCGGGCCACGGGAGCGGAGGGAACGGGGGCGGGAGGCCGGGCCGCTCGGTCGTGCTCAACGGACACCTCGACACGGTCGGCGTGGAGGGGATGCCGCATCCGTTCTTACCGCGCGTCGAGGACGGGCGCCTGCTCGGACGGGGTGCGAGCGACATGAAGGGCGGCGTCGCGGGCCTCGTCGTCGCGGCCGAGGAGCTCGCCCGGCGCGGGCACGCCGGCACGGTGATCGTGGCGCTCGTCGCCGACGAGGAGGATGCCAGCGTCGGCGCCCTCGCCGTCATCGATCGGCTGCGCGCCCGCGGGCTGACCGCCGACGCGTGCCTCATCGCCGAGCCGACCTGGCTGAGCCTCGCCGCGTCGCACCGCGGATACGCCCTGCACCGCGTCGTGCTCACGGGACGGGCCGCGCACTCGTCGCAGCCCGAGCAGGGCATCGACGTCATGACGCCCCTGGCGCGGCTGCTCACCCGTGTCGCCGAGCACGACGGGCGGCTGCGCGACGGGCGCGCGCACCCGACGGGTCTGCGCGGGTCGCTCATGGCGACCGTCGCGCACGCGGGCACCGCGCCGTTCACGGTCGCGGCCCGCGCGGAGGTCTCCGTCGAGCGGCGCACCGTGCCGGGCGAGGATGCCGGGACCGGGCTGCGTGAGCTCGAGGGGATGCTCGCCGACGTCCGCGCCGAGTTCCCACACGTCGGTGCCGAGGCCGAGCTGATCGTGGCGCGCGACGCATGGCAGCTGCCCGCCGATGGTCCCGCGGCGGAGCTCTCCGCGCTCCTGGCGGACGGGCTGGCCGCGTCAGGGTATGCGCCGCCGCCGCTGGCCGCGCCGTACTGGATGGAGTCGGCGCTGTGGCAGGCCGCCGGCGTGCCCACGATCGTCTGCGGTCCCGCCGGCGGCGGCCTGCACGCGATCGACGAGTGGGTCGACGTCGACCAGCTCACCGTCTTTCCGCGCGTCGTCGCCGCGGCGGTCGAGCGCTTCCTGCGCGACTGACACCGGATGCCGGTGACGGTCGGCCCCGACACCGGGTGAGGGGTGAGGGGTGATCAGCGCCCGGCGCCGGGTGAGGGCTTGTGCGAGCGGCGGGTCAGCGCCCACCGCCGAGCGACCGAGCGAGGGCGGCAGTCGGCGCCACCGCGTGAGCGAGTGACGGACGCTCAGCGCCGCCACGTGAGCGAGCAAGGGCGGCTCAGCGCCGCCGCGTAAGCGAGTAAAGGCGGCTCAGCGCCGCCGCGTAAGCGAGCGAGGGCGGCTCAGCGCCGCCGCGTAAGCGAGTAAAGGCGGCTCAGCGCCGCCGTCGCGTCACGAGCGCCGCGAGGAGTCGCCAGCCCACGAGCAGAGCACCCAGCGTGAGCGTCGCGACGATCACGAACGGCAGCGCCGTGCCCTGATCCGACACGACACGCAGCAGCATGCCGCCCGCGACGGTCACGATCCAGAGGCCGACGCCCGTGCGCACAGGCGCGGCGGGCGCACGCCACGCGCGCAGCACGAGCCAGCCGACGGCGAGCGCCGCGAGGAACGGCCAGGACGTGTGCGCGAGCCCCGCGAGCACGTCCTCGTCATGGCTCGCCCGGCCCGCGGCGGCGAACGCGACGACGAGCACGACGTCGAGCACGAACGCGCCGACGATCGCAGCGGTCGACGGACGGGAGACGACGGATGCCGGTGCACTCATGCTTCGATCCTCCCCCACCTTCCTCACTCCCGCCTTCCTCACCCCACCTTCCTCGCCCTCGCCGCCGCACCGAGCCCGCGAGGGTGCCACGTGTCCTCGCGAGGGTGCCAGCTCTTCCCGCGAGGGTGCTGGTTGTGCCCGCGAGGGTGCTCATTGCCGCCGCGAAGGTGCTACTTGTTCCTGTGAGGGTGCCAGTTATCCCCACGAGGGTGCTAGTTATCCCCTCGAGGATGCTGATTGTCTTGTCCCCGCGAAAGTGCTCATTGCCGCCGCGAAGATGCCACTTGTTCCTGCGAGGGTGCCAGCTACCCTCGCGAGGGTGTTGGTTGTCCCCTCGGGGGTGCCACTTGACTACGCGAAGGTGCTGGCCGTCCCCCGTGAAGGTACCCGCCATCCCGCGAAAGCGCCGACTGTCTCAGCGAGGGTGCCAGTTGTCCACGCGAGGGCGCCGGCCACCCCAGCAAGCGTGTTTCGTCGTAGCAGCGATAGCACCCTCGGCGAAACAACGAGCACCCTCGGGTAGACAACAAGCACCGTCGTGAAGACAGCAGGCACCCTCGTGGAGACAACAAGCACCCTCGCGAAGACAACAGGCACCCTCGTGGAGACAACAAGCACCCTCGCGAGGACAACACGCACCGTCGTGAAGACAACAGGCACCCTCGCGAGGACAACACGCACCCTCGCGTGGACGATGAGCACCCTCGGTGTCGGCCGCGGCATTCTTGACAGGCAGCCGTCTCTGCCAACGATCACCCGCCGGCGGCCGCCCCCGTCGGCAGCCGCACCCAGGGGACGCCCCGGGGGGCGCATCCGGGGACGCATCCGTCGGCCGCACCCAGCGGCCAAGCGCTGGCGGCATCCTGTCCCCGAAAGGTCGCCGTTCAGCTCCACTGCTCGCGCGTCGAGGCGCGGGCCGCGGTGCCACGGCGGGCCTCGGCGACGAGCGCCAGCTGCGCGGGCGTGTTCAGCTCGTGCAGCACGCACGCGCCCACGCGACGTTCCCAGACGCGCGCGAAGGCCTCGGCCGCCGATCGGCGACGTCCGATCGCGGTCGGCACCGGCAGGAAGTGCGCCCGCCGCGCCACGGAGCCCGCCGCGAGCCGCAGCACCGCGCCGACCACACCGCCGCGCCGCGCGCCCGTCTGGAGCAGGAAGCGCGGCACGCGCACCGGGCCGTGCAGTTCGGCGAGCGCCTTCACGAGGGCGCGCTGGTCGGTCATCGGCGCTTCCGGGCAGCGCACCGTGACCGTCGTCCCGCCGTCCGGCGCGGGTGTCTCGTCGACCGCGATACCGGGCGGCTCCGCGGCGGCGACGCGCCCGGCCGCGTGCAGGCCGGCCCACACCGCCTCGGCGATGCGCACGTGCACGTCGGGACGCGCCTGCCCGCGCGCTCGGCGCCACGCGACGACGACCGGGGCGGAGACGGCGCCCGCGGCGAGCGCGACGGCGCCGCAGAGGCCGGTCACGAGCGGATCCCCGCCGCTCGCGATCGCGAGCGCGACTGCGCCGGCCGCCGTGACGCCCCCGGCGCCGAGGGTCGCGCCGAGGGCGAACGACTCGGTGCGCGTCGTGCGGAACACCGGCTCGCGACGCCGCCGTTCGACGAGCGCGACGACCTGCTCGGCGTCGTCGTAGTCGGAGCCCACGCGCCACTGTTCCGCGGTCTCCCCGCGAGGCGGCGGGACGTCGGCGTGCAGCCGCCCGAGCGCGACCGGCGGCGGGTCGCCGCGCACCACGGCATCCAGATCGGCGCGCGTCGCCGTGTCGAGCGCGATGCCCAGACCGCGGACGACGAGCGAGGGGTCGTCACGGTCGAGGCCCCACAGTCGCTCGTGCTTGCGGCGCAGCCGCGCCGCGTCGGGCGCGGCGCGCAGCCCCAGCTCCGGAGGGAGCAGGCCCGTCACGGTCCAGTTGTGCGCGACCTTGCCGGGCCACGCCGGATCGAGGCGCAGCGTGCGTCCGCGCAGCTGCTGCACCGCAGACGCCGTCGCGACGGCCGTCAGGTCGACGAGCGTGTTCACCGCGGGGCAGTCCCATCCCTCGCCGAAGAGCCCGCGGGTGCCGACGACGACCTGCAGGTCGCCACGCGAGAGCAGCGCCGAGGCGGCGACGACGAGATCGCCCGTGCTCGCACCGGGCGCCAGCAGGTCGCACACCTGCGGTCGTTCGGCGCGCGGCGTCGCGGCGACGGGCACGCCGAGCACGTCGCCGAAGGCGCGGGTCAGCGCATCGGCGCACCACGCCGGCACGCGCACGGTCGAGCCGGTGACGAGCACCGCCGCGAGCGTCGACGTGCCCGGATCGGTCACGACGACATCGAACGTGCGCAGGGCGCCCGCACCGCCCACGAGGCCGCCCTGCCGGTTGCCGTGCCGCGCGAAGTCGGTCACCACGAGGGCGCGCAGGCGCTCGTCGCCGAGCTGCTGCCGTTCGAGCGCGAGGATGCTGCACACCGCATGGTCCTTCGCGAGGGACGAGGCCAGCAGCGTGTCGATCGGATCGCGCGTGCGCCGCACGCCGCGATCGGTGAGCCCGTAGCCGAAGTCGGCGAGCGTACGCCGCACGCGTTCCCACTGCGCCGCCCGGGCCGGGTCCGGCAGCAGACGGTCGAGCGCGTGCCGCGCCAGCAGGCGCAGCGCCTCGTCGGTCGTCGGCTCCCGGCGCGCGTCGGCCGGGAGCGCCTCGACGAGCGGATGCCGCGGAGCGACCGTCGCGAGCATCGCGGCTGCGGCCTCGGCCGCCGCGAAGTCGGCGGCGAACGCGCGGGAGAGGCGCGCGTCGACATCGGACGCGACGGTGCCGGATGCGGCGACGTCCGGCAGGATGACGTCCGACGAGGCCGCGTCCGGCGGGATGACCCCGGGCGAAGCCGCACCCGGCGGAACGGCCCCGGGCGAAGCCACATCCGGCGGAACAACCCCGGGCGGCGCGGCCCTTCCCCTCGCGGAATCCGGCCAGGCGGTGCCTCGCGAACCGGCACCGAGCGGCGCAGCACCCCGCGATCCGGCACCCGACGGCGCGCCGCTCGGCGGCGGCCGCAGCGCCTCGCCGGTGCCGGAGCCCGCCTCGCGCACGTCGCGGGCCCCGTCGGGCGGCTGCAGCCGCTCCACGAGCGCGGCGACGCCGCCCGGGTCGGCGAAGACGCCGCGCACGGTGGCATCCAGCGCCTCGGCGTGCCCGCGCAGGAAGGCGAGCTCGTCGGCCGTCGGCACCACGAATCGTACGAGGTCGCGGTAGGGGGCGAGCGCGCCGTCGCGCACGACGGCCGGCGTCGGCACCTCGTAGTCGACGTCGCCGAGCAGCGACGTGTAGTTGTCGTACTCGTCGGCGTCGTCGGGCGACGGCAGCGTGGCCGTCAGGCCGATCACGAGCGGCCTGCGCCCCTCGGCCCGCAGGCGCGTCACGAGGGCGGCGACCACGAGCGCCCAGTGGTCCAGCAGGTGATGACACTCGTCGAGCACGATCGTGTCGACGTCGTGCCGGACGATGCGATCGACGAGCGCCCGCGCGTTCGGATGCAGCGACGCGGCGAGCGCCGCCGGGTCCTCGCGCACGAGCGAGCGCCGCAGGGCGCGCGACCGGCGGGCGATGCCGTCGCGGAACGCGCGCGGATTTCCCCTCTGCAGCCCCTCGAGCCACACGGCCGCCACGTCGGGCGCCCGTCCGTCGGCGACGAGCTCCTCCAGCCAGCGCCGTGCCGCCAGCTCGGCGAGCGGCTGCGCGCTGTCGAGCACGCTCAGCGCCTGGTACGTGAGCACCGTGACGTCGCCGAGCCGGGCGGGGTCCTGCGACACCGCGGGCACGGCGGACGGCACCGCACGGCCTGCCCTCGCGTCATCCGGCACGCCGCGGTCCGACCCCGCGTCGTCCGGCGCGGCGGGCGGCGTCCCGGCCGGCGACACCCCGGCCGCCGACACCCCCGCCGGCGACGCCCCGGCCGCCGCCGGAACGAGGCCCGCCGCGGCGTCGGCCCACTGCGCGCGGATCGCGACCGTCGGAGTCAGCACGACGGCGCGCCCTCCCCGGCGCATCGAGAGCAGCAGGCCCAGCAGAGTCTTGCCCGATCCGGGCGGGGCGACGATGTGCAGCGGCGCATCGCCGTGCACGTCCACGCGATCGAGCACGTCGGCCTGGTAGTGCCGCAGGGTTCCCGTGAACCGCCAGGCCGCGAGCGGACCGGTCCGCGGGCTCGATCCCGTCATCCCGCTCAGCTCACCCCCGTGAGCCCCACGCCGAGCCACTCGGCGAGGTCGCGGATCTCCGCCCGCACCATCTCGGTCTCGTCCTCGTCGAACGGCACGAGCTCGTGCACGGCCGTCACCACGAGGGTCTCCTTCTTCTTGTCGAGCGCCGCGTCGAGCAGGCCGAGAAAGCGATCGCCCACGAGGATCGGATGCGCGAACGCGCCGTAGACCCGCTGCGCCTTGGGCTTGAACTGCTCGAGCACGTAGTCGAAGCCGAACAGCTCCTTCAGCCGGGGCCGGTCGAACAGCATGCGGTCATAGGGGTTGAGGATGCCGACGCGCCCGCCCGGGTCGTCGTCGAGCGCGGCCAGCGCGGCGGGGTCGACGCGCCACTTCCACGCGCTCCCCTCCACCTCGGCGGGCTCGCCCGCGTCGCCGACCGGCGTCCACGGCGAGCGGCGTCGTGCGAGGCCCGCGCCCTGCAGCATCCGCTCCTCCAGCATCCGCTGCGCCTCGTCGAGGGGAGGCACGGGAAGGCCGGCGGGCAGGGCGCGCTCGGCGACGTCCCACACCCGCTGGCGGCCGACGCGGCCGACGACCATGACCTCGCCGATGCGGGACAGCACCTCGAGCATCCGCGGCACCTGGTTGGTGCCGTGCCAGCCCGAGGAGCTGTCGGCCGGGACCTGGCTCGTGTCGGGGATCGCGGACGCCTGCAGCGGCCCCTCGGCGCGCAGCCGCGCGCACACGTCGGCGCGGAACCGCTCGTTCGCGTCGAGCCACGCCTGGGTGCCGGCGCGGAGCTGCCGCCCGCGCAGGGTCGCGACGAGCGGCGCGAGCATGCTCACGGGATGGAACTGGCCGTCGTGCTCGAACAGCTGACGGTCGGTCTCGACGGCCTTGGTCAGCTGTCCGGGCTCGTACGACCAGCCGATGCGGCTCCACGGGATGGTCTGCTCGCTGGGGGCGATCGTCGCGGTGGGGTCGATCTTGATCGCGCCGAGCTGCTCGGCGACCTCGACGACGTCGCCCGGCCGCTCCGCGTCGAGGAGCTGGGCGCGGACGACGAGGCGGCGGGCGTCGTCTCGCGAAAGCCGATGGGGCTGCATGCGACGACACTAACGCCCGCGTCCGACACGGCGCGATCGGCGTCGTGTCCCGGCGACGTCCTGCGTCCTGTCGCCTCCGACTCCTCGTCCCCAGCGCACGATCTGCGCGAACTGTCCACCGATCGCCCGAAACGGCGTCTGCGGCCGCCGCGGTCTCCGTACCGTCGCTGCCATGACTCCCACCCGTCTCCTGCACCTCGACGTCTCCCTCAGCGGCGTCGCCCCCGCGACGACCCGCCGCCTCGCGATCCGCGAGGACCTCACCCTCACTCATCTGCACGAGGCCATCCAGATCGCCTTCCACGGCGACCGCACGGCCCACCACGTCTTCTGCGATCGCGATCCGTTCCCCTACGGGCTGCCGCACGATCGCGACGAGCTCGACCACCAGCACGCCTGGCACGCCCACTACGGGTACCGCGACCCCGCGACGCGACGCTGGGGCGACCGCTGGACGATGATCGACCTGCGCGACCCCGACGTGCGCGACGCCTCGACGATGCCGGTGGCGGCCGCGCTGCGCGGCGTCGATCGCCTGCACTACCGCAGCGGCGACCCGCACGGCGACGACGAGCTGGTGTGGTTCCGCATCGACGCCGTCGGCGACGAGGCGGGCCCGGCCGGTGCCGCGCCCGTGCGGCTGATCGGCGCGACCGGGCCCTCGCCGCTCGACTTCGGCCGCGTGCGCGACTACGCGGTCTGCCTCGCCGCCCTCTACGACCCCTCCGACCCGGATCACGACGCGGCCCGTGACGTGCTCGATCGCGCGACCGGTCCATGGGCCTCGTTCGACGCCGGTGCGTGCGACGTCGACGGCATCCAGCGTCGCCTCGACGAGCGCTGGGCATCGCCGCGGCCCGCGACGGTCGTCACGACGCCGCTCGCGCGGCTGATCGACGCGGTCTCGCCGCCGGCACGCGCCGGCCTGCGGCGCCACGTGCAGGCCGCGGGCCTGCACGTTCCCCCGCTTCTCGCCGAGGACGAGGTCGCGCGGTTCACGGCGCCGTTCGCGTGGCTCGTCCGCCGCGCCGTCGAGGGTACGCTCCCCGTCGTCGACCGCCGGCTGGGGCCCGAGTCGCTGCGGGCGTGGGCGGATGCCGTCGACGCCGACCCCGACGACCTGCCCGCCGTGCTCGCGACGGCGCGCGCTCTGGGCCTCGTCCGCACGTTCCGCGGGGCGCTGGCGACACGCAGGCCGATCGCCGCCGCGGCCGACCGGCCGCTCGACCTGTGGACGGAGATGGCCGCCGCGCTCTTCACGCGACGGCATTCCGCGGCGAGCCCGACGGATGACGCCCTGCTCTGCCTCGCGATCGCCGACGGCAGCATCGGAGACGACGGATGGCAGCGCATCGCGCACGCGCAGGAGGCGATCGCCGCCGACCGCGCATGGATGCCATGGACGCACGACCGGCACCGCCCGCGGCTGCGCCGATCGGTGCTGGGCGGCTTCGACACGCACGACCGCGTCGACGAGCACGGCTCCGCACAGACGACACGAGAGCCCCGGCACCGCCCGGACCCGATGGCGGCGCAGCGGTCCCTCGCCTCGTTCACCGCGCTGCTGGAGCCGCTCGGCCTCACGGCGCACGCGAACGGCGGCTGGTCGGCATCCGCGCCCCTCGTCTCGTTCGCACGCGCGGCCCTGACCGGCCCGATCACGTCCGCGTGGGCCGCGGACCGGCACGATGACCGCTCCGCGTTCTGATCCCGCCGATGCCCGCGACGGGCGCGACGGACAGGAGTCCATGCAGCGGAATACATCACCCTCGGGGACAGTTGCACCCGCCATGCAGAGATTCGGAACGCTCTCCTTCGGCCACTACGGTCCCCTCGGGGGCGGACGGCAGCTCACCGCGCAGGACTCGATGCTGCAGGCGATCGACCTCGCGCAGGGCATGGACGACCTCGGCGTGAACGGCACCTACTTCCGCGTGCACCACTTCGCGCGGCAGCAGTCCGCGCCCCTGCCGCTGCTCGCGGCGATCGCGGCCCGCACGCGGCACATCGAGGTCGGCACGGGCGTCATCGACCTGCGCTACGAGAACCCCCTCTACCTCGCCGAGGAGGCCGCGGCCGTCGACCTCATCTCGGGCGGACGGCTCGCGCTCGGCGTCAGCCGGGGGTCGCCCGAGACCGTCGTGCGCGGCTACGAAGCGTTCGGATACACCGGTTCGGCCGACCCGCGCGGCGCCGATCTGGCCCGCGACCACTTCGACCTCTTCCTCCGTGCGATCGAGGGCGAGGGCCTCGCCGAGCGCGACTCGTCGAGCCCGTTCGGCGGCGGCACCGGCAGCCAGCGCGTCGAGCCGCACTCCCCCGGCCTGCGATCGCGCGTGTGGTGGGGCGCCGGCAACCGCGAGACCGCCCAGTGGGCGGGGCGGAAGGGCGTCAACCTCATGTCGTCGACGCTGCTCACCGAGGCCGACGGCCGCCCGTTCGACCAGCTGCAGGCCGAGCAGATCGAGCTGTTCCGCGCCGCCTGGCGCGAGGCGGGGCACCCCGGCACGCCGCGCGTGTCGGTGAGCCGCTCGGTGTTCCCGATCACGACCGCCGAGGACGAGCTGTACTTCGGCGGCTCCGGCGAGGGCGACGGCATCGGCTATATCGACGGCTTCCGCTCCACGTTCGGCAAGACCTACGCGGCCGCCCCCGACGTGCTCGTCGAGCAGCTGCGGCAGGATGCCGCCGTGGCCGCCGCCGACACCCTCATGCTGACGATCCCCTCGCAGCTCGGCGTCGCCTTCAACCTGCGCATCATCGAAGCCTTCGCGACGCACGTCGCGCCCGCGCTCGGCTGGCGGCCCGGCACCGGGACGCCGGTCGAGGAGGGCACGACCTGAGGCCGGAATCCCCTCGCCGGGCGCCCGTCACACGACACCGGTGAGGGGGTCGACGGGGGCCCGCGTCGATCCGTCGGGCGTCACGGTGCGCAGGCCCTCGCGCACCCAGTACTCGTAGCCGCCGATCATCTCCTTGACGCGGTAGCCGAGCCGCGCGAACTCGAGCGCGCCGCGCGTGGAGCCGTTGCAGCCGGGGCCCCAGCAGTAGACGACCACCGGAAGCTCCGCCGGCACCTCGGCGACCGCGCGCTCGGGGATCTCCGCGTGCGGGATGTGCAGGGCGCCCGGCAGGTGGCCCTGCGCGAACGCCGCGGCCGAGCGCACGTCCACGAGCGTGAACCGCTCGCCTGCGGCGCGCGCGGCCGCGACGTCGGAAGGGTCGGTCTCGTGTTCGAGCTTGGCCGAGAAGTGGGCGACGAGGGCGTCGGCGGAGGTCCGGTGTGCGTTCATGCCCACCAGAATCCTCCCGCGCAGACGCACGATCCAGGCCCTTCTCGCGGCGTTCCCGCTCGTCCGCCGGGATTGTGCTGGAAAGATCGAGCCATGGCAGCGAATCCCACGATCGAGCTCGACCGGGTCGACACCGCGATCCTCCGCGCGCTGCAGCTCAACGGGCGGCAGAGCATCGCGGAGCTGGCCCGCGGAGTGAACATGAGCCACAGCGCGACCGCCGAGCGGGTCCGACGGCTGGAGGAGGCCGGAGTGATCGGCGGCTACGGCGCCCAGGTCGACGCCGAGCGCCTCGGCTACGCGGTGCTCGCCTTCGTGCGCCTGCGCTATCCGAGCAGCGTCTACGACCCGCTCCACCGCCTCCTCGACGGCCTGCCGGAGGTGATCGAGGCGCATCACGTCACCGGTGACGACTGCTTCATCATGAAGGTCGTGGCCACGAGCATGAAGCACCTGGAGCAGATCAGCGGCAGGATCGGCCAGCTCGGCAGCGTCACCACGAGCGTCGTGTACTCCTCCGCGCTCCCGCCGAGGCCCCTGCTCCCGCCCCTCCCCCGCGCATAGCGTCGCCGCCCGTCGCGGGGCGCGCGACGACGCCCGATTCCGCATGCGCCCGCGTTGCACCCGCGCGGCGCCCGACACCCCGCAACGGGCCGTGAAAAATGAGACAATGAGAGGGTGACGAGCGGCCACCCGGCGGGATACAGCGCGATCTCCAGCTACTCGCGCGTCGAGATCCTGCACCTCATCCAGGAGCAGTCGCAGCGCACGATCGCCGAGCTCGTCGACGCCACCGGCCTGCACGCCAACACCGTGCGCGAGCACCTGCAGCGGCTCATCGACGACGGCTACATCATCGCCGAGCCCGAGAAGCGCACGACCCGCGGCCGTCCGCGGGTGCTCTACAGCGCGGCCGACGGCGCCGAGACCTCCAGCCCCATCCAGCGCCGCAAGGTGCGCGCCGCCGCCGAGCGCGGCGACCTCATGCGCCGCGTGCTGCCCGAGACCGACGCGACCGAGCTCGACACCGCCGCCGTGCACCAGCTCGACGCCGTCGTCGAAGACCTGCTCGACGCCGGCTTCGACCCCGTCGTCGACGAGCAGAGCCTCACGATCGACCTGACGCCGTGCGCGCACGCGACCGCCCAGGCCGGCCACCGCGACGTGCTGTGCCGCGTGCACCTGGGGCTCGTCGAGGGAGTGCTGCGCGAGGCGGGCGGCCCGCTCACCGTCACGGGCATGCTCCCCGCCTGCGACCCGTCCGAGTGCGTCGTGCAGCTGCGCCTGAGAGGCGACGCGACGCGCCCCTGAGGCCGCGGCGCTTTTGCACGGCTGCTCCCCCTTTCGCATTCCCGAGTTCTCGGTAGCGTTTCCTTCAGGACACATGAAACGGGGGACAGCCCAATGGACCTGCTCGATCCGCTCCTCCTGGCGCGCTGGCAGTTCGGTCTCACGACGCTCTATCACTTCATCTTCGTTCCGCTGACGCTGGGTCTGGCGCCCATGATCGCGATCTTCCAGACGGTCTGGTACCGCACGGGCGACGTCAAGTGGCTGCACCTCACGCGCTTCTTCGGCAAGATCTTCCTCATCAACTTCGCGATGGGCGTCGTCACCGGCATCGTGCAGGAGTTCCAGTTCGGCATGAACTGGTCGTCATACTCGCGCTTCGTCGGCGACGTCTTCGGCGCGCCGCTCGCCTTCGAGGGCCTCATGGCGTTCTTCTTCGAGGCGACCTTCATCGGCCTGTGGATCTTCGGCTGGGACAAGCTGCCGCGCGGCGTGCACCTGGCCTGCATCTGGATCACGGCGGCCGGCACGTGGATGTCGGCGTACTTCATCCTCGCCGCCAACGCCTTCATGCAGAACCCCGTCGGCTATCAGATGTCGGCGGAGGGGCACCGCGCCGAGATGGCGCACTTCGGCGAGCTGCTGGTCAACCCGGTCGCGCTCACGCAGTTCCCGCACACGCTCTTCGCGGCGTGCATGTTCGCCGCCGGCGTCGTCATCGCCGCAGCGGCGTGGCACCTCGCGCGGGGCCAGAACGTCGAGATGATGCGCTCCGCCCTGCGCTTCGGCCTGTGGTCGATGGTCATCTCCTTCGCCGGCGTCGCGCTCTCGGGCGACCAGCTCGGCCTGGTCATGGTCGAGACGCAGCCGATGAAGATGGCGGCGGCGGAGGCGATGTTCGACTCCGCCTGCGGCGCCGACGCCTCCTTCTCGATCTTCTCGATCGGCACGCCGGACGGCACGGGCGAGATCTGGTCGCTGCGCGTGCCGTACCTGCTCGCCTTCCTGTCCACGCACTCGCTCGAGGGATGCGTCGAGGGCATCAACGACCTCAACGCGCTGTACACGACCGAGCTGTTCCCGCAGTTCGCCGACCAGGTCGACGGCAGCTTCGCGCCGATCCTGTGGATCACCTACTGGTCGTTCCGCTGGATGATGGGCTTCGGCATCCTCGCCGCCGGCATCGCCGTCATCGGGCTGTGGGTCACCCGCAAGAACGCGAAGCGTCCCGTCGCCCCGTGGATGTGGCGCATCGCGGTCTGGCAGGCGCCGCTCGCGCTGTTCGGCTCGCTCGTCGGATGGGTCTTCACCGAGATGGGCCGCCAGCCCTGGATCGTGTTCGGGCTCATGCTCACCGAGGACGGCGTCTCGCCGAACGTCCCCGGCTGGAACGTGCTGGTCTCGCTCATCGCGTTCACGGCGATCTACGCCGGCCTCGCGGTCGTCGAGTTCGGCCTCATCGTCAAGGCCGTGCGCAAGGGGCCCGAGACCCTGCCCGACGGCGCCTCGGATCTCCCGGTCGACAAGACCCCGACGACGGTCTACTAGGAGCACGTCATGGATCTCGCCTACCTCTGGTTCTTCATCGTCGGAGTGCTCTTCGTCGGCTACTTCGTGCTCGACGGATTCGATTTCGGCGTCGGCATCTCGCTCCCCTTCCTCGGCAAGGACGAGGTCTCGCGCCGGCAGATCATCAACACGATCGGCCCGGTCTGGGACCTCAACGAGACGTGGGTCATCGTCGCCGGCGCGTGCCTGTTCGCCGCCTTCCCCGAGTGGTACGCCACGCTGTTCAGCGGCTTCTACCTGGCCCTGCTGCTCATCCTGCTCGCGCTCATCCTGCGCGGCGTCTCGTTCGAGTACCGGCACCAGCGCGACTCGATGCGCTGGAAGCGCGGCTTCGACCGGATGATCTTCATCGGCTCGGTGCTGCCCGCGCTGCTGTGGGGCGTCGCCGTCGGCAACATCGTGCAGGGCGTGCCGCTCGACGCCGACCACAACTTCACGGGCTCGCTGCTCACGCTGCTCAACCCCTACGGCCTGTGGGTCGGCGTCACGACGCTGCTGCTGTTCTGGCTGCACGGCATCTTCTTCCTCGCCCTCAAGACCGACGGGCAGGTGAAGGCCGACGCGCACGCGCTCGCCCGCAAGGTGGGCGTCGCCGCCGTCGTGTTCGCCGCGGGCACGGTCGTGTGGACGATCGCCATCGCGGCGGGCCGCGAGGCGCCGCTGCTGTGGGCCGTGATCGCGTGCGGCGCCGTCGCCGCGGTCATGCTCATCTGCTCGATCGTCTTCAACTGGACGCTCAAGGACGGCTGGGCCTTCGCGACGGGGACGGTCACCATCATGTTCGCGGTGCTGACCCTGTGGCTCGCGCTGTTCCCCTACGTCATGCCCTCGTCGACCGACCCCGCGGGCAGCCTCACGATCGAGAACGCGTCGAGCACCGCCATGACGCTGGAGATCATGAGCTGGGCGGCGCTCGTGTTCCTGCCGCTCGTGCTGGCCTACCAGGCGTGGACCTACTGGGTGTTCCGCAAGCGCGTCACCCGTTCGCGCATCGAGGAGGCCGAGGCCGCCCCCGCGCACTGATGCGGACGGCCGCGGGCGACACGTCCACCGCCCGGACGGGCGCGGGATCGGAAGCTGGCAGGATCGAAGGATGACACGGGTCGAGGGCAGGCGGGAGCGCATGCGCCCCGTCGACCCCCGGCTGCTGCGGTACGCGACGGCATCCCGCGCGTTCTTCGTGCAGCTCGCCGTCGTGGGCCTGCTGCAGACCGGTGTCGTGATCGCCTTCTCGTGGCTGGTGACGCGCGCGATCGTGGATGCCGTCGACGGCGCCGACGTGACCGGCACCGTCGTCGCGCTCGTCGCCGTCATCGCGGTGCGCGCCCTGCTCGTGTGGGCGCGCGAGGCGCTCGCCGCGCGTGCCGCCGCGCGCGTCGAGGCGCAGCTGCGCGACGAGCTCGTCGCGGCCGTCGGCCGGCTCGGTCCCGCCTGGCTCGCCGCGCGCAACACCGCGCGGCTCGCGATCACCGCCGGGCGCGGGCTCGAGGCCCTCGACGCGTACTTCGGCCGGTACCTGCCGCAGCTCGTGCAGACGGCGATCGCGACGCCGATCCTCATCGCGGTCATGTGGGGGCACGACTGGATCTCCGGCCTCACGGTGCTGCTGACGATCCCGCTCATCCCCGTCTTCATGGTGCTGATCGGGCTCGCGACGCGCACGGTGCAGCAGCGGCAGTGGCGCACCCTCGGCCAGCTCGCCGCCCGGTTCTCCGACACCGTGCGGGGACTGTCGACGCTCAAGATCTTCGGCCGGCAGCACCGGGCCGCGGCATCCATCGAGCGCGTCACGACGACCTACCGGCGCGAGACGATGCGCGTGCTGCGCGTGTCCTTCCTCTCCGGGTTCGCCCTCGAGCTGCTGGCATCCATCTCGGTCGCGATCGTCGCCGTGACGATCGGCTTCCGCCTCATCGACGGATCGCTCGCGCTGTTCGTCGGCCTCTTCGTGCTGCTGCTGGCGCCCGAGGCGTACCTGCCGCTGCGCCAGGTGGGCGTGCAGTTCCACGCCGCCGCGGAGGGCGTCGCCGCGACCGACGACGTGTTCGCGGTGCTCGACGCCGCGCGCGGTGCCGCCGAGCCCGCGCGGCACGAGGCGAGCGGGCGGGCGGGGGACGACGCGCTCGTGGTGCGCGACCTGCGCGTGCAGCGCGGCGAACGGCTGCTGGCGCCGGTCTCGTTCACCGCGATCCCGGGCAGCGTGACGCTCCTGGAGGGGCCGAGCGGCGCGGGCAAGTCGAGCGTGCTCGCCGCCCTGCGCGGTGCCGCGGCGTGCACGGGCTCGGCGACGTTCGCCGGCGCGGATGCCACGACCCTCGACCCGTCGACGTGGCTCGGCTGGGCGGGCCAGCAGCCGGGCCTCGTGTCCGGCACCGTCGCCGACAACGTCGCGCTCGGCGACGGGGAGCGCGACGAGGCGCTCGTGACGCGCGCGCTGGAGCTCGCGCAGGCCGGCGCGCTCGATCCCTCACGGGTCCTCGGCGCGGTCGGCGCCGGGCTGTCGGGAGGCCAGGCGCAGCGCGTCGCCGTCGCACGGGCGCTGTACCGCCATCTGCGCGGGCTCGCGCCCGTCGTCGCCCTCGACGAGCCGAGCGCCGCCCTCGACACCGACACCGAGGCGGGACTGTGGCGCGCCGTGCGCGAGGTCGCCGATGCCGGCGCGTGCGTGCTGCTCGTGTCGCACCGCACGTCCGCGCGGACGATCGCCGACGCCGTCGTGCGGCTCGAGACCGCGGAGGTGGCGGCATGACGGCACCCTCCGGCGTCCCGGCCCGCCGCGCGCCCGCCGGTCCTGTGCTCGCCGCTCAGGTGCTCGCTGCTCAGGTGCTCCGCGCGGCGATGCCGTCGGCCCGCCGGTTCTGGCCCGGCGCCGCGTCGGGCTTCCTGTCCGAGGCCTCGGCGGTGGCCCTCCTCGCGTGCAGCGCCTGGCTCATCGTGCGCGCGAGCGAGCAGCCGCACGTCATGTACATCACGGCGGCCGTCGTGGGCGTGCGCGCGTTCGCGCTGTCGCGCGCCGTGTTCCGCTACACCGAGCGGCTCGCGAGCCACGACGCGGCGCTGCGGCAGCTCGCCGCGACGCGCACCGACCTGGTGCGGCGGCTCATCCCCTACGCCCCCGACGGGCTCGCCCGCACGTCGCGCGGGTCGGCGCTCGGCAGCCTCGTCGACGACGTGGACGAGCTGCAGAACCTGCCCCTGCGCGTCGCGCTCCCCCTCGCGTCGTCGACCGCCGTCGCGCTCGGCGCCGTCGTGCTCGTGGCGTTCGTGTGGTGGCCCGCCGCGCTCGGCCTGCTGGCGTGCCTCGTCGCGGCGGCCGTCGTCGCGACCGTGTGGGGCTGGGCGGCGGGCGCGCGCGCCGAACGGTCGATCGCGCCGCTCCGCGGGCGACTCGCGGATGCCGTGCTCGACCACCTCTCCAGCCTCGACGTGCTGCTCGCGTGCGGTGCCGAGGGATCCAGCCGTGCGCGCATCCGCGCGGCCGACGCGCAGCTGCGGCGGGCCGTCGTGCGGCGCGCGAGCGCGCAGGCGGCGACGACCGCGATCGTCTCCCTGCTCGCCGGCGCCGCATCGGTGCTCGCGATCCTCGCGGGGGCGCCGGCCGTCGCGTCCGGCGCCCTGACGGGCCCCTGGCTCGCCGTCGCCGTGCTCGTGCCGATGGCGACGTTCGAGGTGTTCGCCGCCGTCCCGCTCGCGGCGAGCGCGTGGCGCCAGGTGCGGGCCGCCGCGGAACGCGTCGCGACGGCGACCCCCTCCGACCCGGCCGGACTCGTCGAGGAGACGCCGGGGACCGGTGTCGGCCCCGCGCTCGGCGACGGCGTGCGCCTGCGCGGGATCACGGCGCGCTGGCCGGGCGCCGCCGAGCCGTCGCTCACGGGCGTCGACCTCGACGTGCGGCCCGGCGAGCGCGTGCTCGTGGTGGGTTCCAGCGGCGCCGGCAAGACGACGCTCGCGCACGTGCTGGTGCGCTTCCTCGCGGCCGACGGCACGTACACGATCGGCGGCGTCGACGTCGACACGCTCTCCCCCGACGACGTGCGGCGCACGGTGGGGCTCGTCGAGCAGTCACCCATGCTGTTCGACGAGGACATCCGGCAGAACCTGCTCTTCGCCCGCGACACGGCCGGCGACGACGAGCTGGAGGCCGTGCTGGTGCGCGTGGGGCTCGGCGACTGGCTGCGCGAGCGCGGCGGCCTCGATGCCCGGGTCGGCGAGCGCGGCGCGCTCGTGTCGGGCGGCCAGGCGCAGCGCATCGCCCTCGCACGCGCCCTGCTGCACGGGTTCGACGTGCTCGTGCTCGACGAGCCGACCGCGGGCGTCGACCCCGCGGCATCCGACGCGCTGCTGCGCGACATGCTCGCCGCGGTCTCAGGTGACCAGGCGCTCGTCGTCATCTCGCACGTCGCCGTCCCGCTCGTCGACCGCACCGTGCGCCTCGCCGGCGGCCGCGTCGTGTGACGGGCGGCCTGCCGGACGTGTCGCGAACAGCCATATCAAGGAGGCCATCTTTAGTTTGCATCTTCCGCTCGTGGGTCACTAAAGTGACATTCGCCGGGGGGCTGTGCCGACAGGGTGTCGGGGGGACACGAGCGCTCTCTGGCATCACGAAAGCGAGTCGGCACATGAGCAAGAACACCATCGTCCGTCGCCTGTCCGCCGGGGTCGGCGCCCTCGTCGCGAGCGCCGTGCTGGTCACCGGAACGGCGGCTCCCGCCTTCGCGGGCTACTACGACTGCCGCCCTGAGAAGATCTGTCTGTTCGAGCACATCAACTACGGCGGAGGTCTGGTCGACGGCACACAAGCGCCGAACCTGTCTTGGCTGAGGTTCAACGACAAGGCCTCCAGCACAGGAAACAGATCAGGAACATCGAGGCATGCTTACCAGCATGCCGACTACAAGGGCTACGCCTTGAAGATCTGGCGCGAGTCTCAGACTCCCGATCTCCGCAAACTATCCATGTCCAGCAACGAAAACTGGAACGACAAGATCTCCTCGTTCAGGTAAGGCATGCGCTCGCTATGCGCCCTGACCGGGTCAGCGATCCTTCTGGCCTTGACTGCTTGCTCAGCGGGAACGACGCCGTCGAGCGAAGAGTCCCAGCTTCCGCAGGTTGACATCGCCCCCTATTTGGGCGCGAAGGCGGAACTGATCGAAGCGGAATCTCGTTTCGTCTTTCCGATCGACCGATACATGATGTCCATCGAAGATCTTGACAAGATCGATCGCGTCACCACCTTGCAGATGAGGACGTGTATGGCAGACAAGGGTCACACGTACTTCTCCCACGATGTTCCCCCGTCGGTGTATCTCGCGAAAGATGACCGCCGCTACGGGATCTGGAACCTCACCGATGCCGCACAGTACGGGTATGGCATGCCCACCGAATGGATAGAAATCCAGACGGAGATGGAAGCCGCCGGGAAAGCCGCGTACGCGGACGCTGACGAGGCCGTCGATCAGGCCCATGCAGAGTGCATGGAGTGGTTGTCGCACGAACGACTGCCGTGGATCGGGCGCGGGTCCTGGCTGAGCGAAGATGACGATCGCGCACTTTTCCTTCCCACCGATCTCGACTACCAGGCATATCTTCTCGCTCAAGAGGACAAGAGGTATGGTGAGGCCTTTGATGAGTGGGCCACGTGTCTTGTGGAGAACGGCCTGACGCCGAGCGAGGAACCAGGAGCGCTGGGACCCGCTGATGTGCCGGAAGAGCTCGAGGCGCAGATCCGCGTCGCGGTCATCGACGTCACCTGCAAACAGAAGACGCGGCTGATCGAGAGGGTCAGCTCTGTCGAGGCGCAGTATCAGGCCGCTCTGATCGCCGAGAACCAGGCGGCGCTGAACGCGTCATTGGAGAAGCAGACCGAGATCCTTCAGAAAGCCGACGAGATCATCGCCACGCACGGCTGAACGCTCGGGAGTGACACTCCCGAGCGTTCAGTCCTCTCCGCGTTCGTCGCCGCGCTGCACGCCCGTGATCGTGGTCCCGTGTGGCCGCCTCCCCGTGCGCCTGAGGCGTGAGGACCTCTGGATCCAACCGCGTCAAAATGCGACTCGCGCCCGACCACACCCACAGAACGCCGCGGTTGGCGCAAGCGCATCTGGACCCATCTGGATCCAACCGCGGCAAAGCGCGGGTGTGACGCCCCGGCACCCGCACTTCGCCGCGGTTGAAGGCTCAAGGGACTCTCTGGTGCAGCCGCAGGCCGAAGGCGCGGTCGCCGTCGGGCGCCGGGAGCGGCGCGAAGCCGACGCGGGGGTAGAACAGTGCGGCGGCGGCGTTGCCGGCTGACGCGACGAGGTGCACGCCCGGCACGCCACGACGCCGCAGCGCATCGACGAACGTCGCGATGAGCCGGCGTCCGAGCCCGCGACCCTGCGCCTCGGGCAGCAGGTCGATGTGCAGGTGGGCGGGGTGATCGTCGGCGTACGGGCCCGCTCCCCCGCGCGCGTCGGCGTAGGCGAGCAGCTCCGCCTGTCGCCCCGCGCCGTCCCTCGGCCACCGCGTCCCGGCGGCCGGCCACCACTCGGCGGCGAACCATTCCTCGAACCGGCGCGTGTCGTCGGTGCCGACGACGTATCCCACGACGCGCCCGTCGACCTCCGCGACGAACGCGAGGTCGGGATGCCGGGCCGCGTACGGCAGCGCGAACATCGCCGGCCACAGCGCATCATCGTCGAGAAGGCCCGTGGCATCCCCGCCGTCGTCGGCGGTGCGCACGCAGATCTCCGCGATCGCCGGCTCGTCGCCGGCACGGAAGGGACGGATGCCGCTCATCCGCGCCAGTCTGTCACCTCCGCACGGCCCCGGGCGTCCGGGCCCGTCGGATCCTGGGCGCGGGCCGTCGCCACAGCCGGCTCATACCCGCGTCGAGCGACCGGGATTCACCGCCATGAACCCCAGGCGCGCGATGCCGTCCCCGTGTCAGTACCGGTAGTGGTCGAGCTTGTACGGCCCCTCGACGGGAACGCCGATGTAGGCGGCCTGCTCGGGCGTCAGCTCGGTGAGCTGCACGCCCAGGGCCGACAGGTGCAGGCGCGCGACCTTCTCGTCGAGGACCTTCGGCAGCGTGTACACGCCCAGGGGGTACTCGGCCGTGCGCTGCCACAGCTCCAGCTGCGCGAGCACCTGATTGGTGAACGAGGCGCTCATCACGAACGACGGATGCCCCGTCGCGTTGCCGAGGTTCATGAGACGCCCCTCGCTGAGCACGAGGATCGAGCGGCCGTTCGGCAGACGCCACTCGTGCACCTGCGGCTTGATCTCCACGCGCTCGACGCCGGGAAGGGCCTCGAGCTCGGCCATCGCGATCTCGTTGTCGAAGTGGCCGACGTTGCCCACGATCGCCAGGTGCTTGAGGCCGAGCATGTGGTCGAGCGTGACGACCTGCTTGTTGCCCGTGCCGGTGATGACGATGTCGACCTCGCCCACGACATCGTCGAGGCGCGCCACCTGGAAGCCGTCCATCGCCGCCTGCAGCGCGCAGATCGGGTCGATCTCGCCGACGATGACGCGCGCGCCCTGGCCGCGCAGGGCCTCGGCGGCGCCCTTGCCCACGTCGCCGTAGCCGACGACGAAGGCGACCTTGCCGCCCATCAGCACGTCGGTGGCGCGGTTGATGCCGTCGGGCAGCGAGTGACGGATGCCGTACTTGTTGTCGAACTTCGATTTGGTCACCGAGTCGTTCACGTTGATCGCGGGGAACAGCAGCTGCCCCGCGGCGTGCAGCTCGTAGAGACGGTGCACGCCCGTCGTGGTCTCCTCCGTGACGCCGACGAGGCCCGCCGCCATGCGGGTGAAGCGCTGCGGGTCGCGCGCGAGGCTGCGGCGCAGCGTGTCGAGCACGATGCGGTGTTCCGCGGAGTCGCCGTCGGCGGCATCCGGAACGGCGCCCGCACGCTCGAACTCGACGCCCTTGTGCACGAGGAGGGTCGCGTCGCCGCCGTCATCGAGGATGAGGTTCGGGCCGTCGAAGCCCGGCCACTCGAAGATGCGGTCGGCGAGCTGCCAGTACTCCTCGAGGGTCTCGCCCTTGAAGGCGAACACCGGCACGCCCGCGGGCTGCTCGACGGTTCCGGTGGGGCCCACGACGACCGCCGCGGCGGCCTCGTCCTGCGTGGAGAAGATGTTGCAGCTCGCCCAGCGCACCTCGGCGCCGAGCGCCGTGAGCGTCTCGATGAGCACGGCCGTCTGCACCGTCATGTGCAGCGAGCCCGCGATGCGTGCGCCGGCGAGCGGCTGCGCCGCCCCGAACTCCTCGCGCAGGGCCATGAGGCCCGGCATCTCGTTCTCGGCGAGCCGGATCTGGTGACGACCGGCCTCGGCGAGCGAGAGATCGGCGACGACGTGGTCGATGGCGGTGGCGGTTGACGGCATCCGGCTATTGTCCCACGCGCGTCCGCCCGTCGCGGCCCGGGTGCCTACAGCCGCAGCGTCTCGTGACGCAGCACGAGCCAGCCCTTGGGCACCGACAGCCGGTCGGTGTGGATCGCGCACAGGTCGTGCGCGTGCGGGTCGCTCGCAGCGCCGAGCGGACCGACGACGGCCATCTGATCGCCGTAGTCGTAGGTCAGGGTCGACACGGCCTCTCGGGCGCAGCCCACTTTCGAGCACAGTCTCTCACGCATCGTCCTCACGCTAGCCCCGCACCGGGCGCGAGCGCGGGCGCCACGCCCCGAGTTCGCCGCATGATCTAGCATGGCTGCATGATCTGGCGACGTCCGCGCACGCAGCCCGTCCGTCGCCCCTCCCGGCACGGACGCCACGGGCGCGAGGGACGCAGCCCCGTCGTGCGGCCGCCGCTGCCGCCCCTCGAGACGCGGGCCGAGCGCTTCGACATCGCGGTCGGCAGCACCGCGGAGTTCCTGCGCAGCGCCTGGCCCGAGCTGCGCGACGTGCGCTTCGAGGTGTCGGGCCTGCCCGTGGGCGCCGACGACGACGGCATCCCGCGCTGGACCGTCTTCGCCGACGAGCGGCGCATCGTCCTGCACCGCATCCCGATCGAACGGCTCAGCCGCCTGCACCGCAGCGACGACCTGCACCGCCGCATGATGATCGAGAGCTGCGTGTTCCGCGCGGCCGCGGAATACCTCGACCGCGACCCCTGGGACCTCGGCCACGACCGCTTCCGGTAGCCCCGCCCCCACCCCGCGAGGGTGCTGGTTGTCCCCGCGAGGGTGCTGGTTGTCCCCGCGAGGGTGCTGGTTGTCCCCGCGAGGGTGCTGGTTGTCCCCGCGAGGGTGCTGGTTGTCCCCGCGAGGGTGCTGGTTGTCCCCGCGAGGGTGCTGGTTGTCCCCGCGAGGGTGCTGGTTGTCCCCGCGAGGGTGCTTTCGCCGCACGGGCGAAAGCACCCTCGGCGAGACAACTAGCGCCCTCGGCGAGACAACTAGCACCCTCGGCGAGACAACTGGCACCCTCGGCGAGACAACCAGCACCCTCGGCGAGGTAGTCAGCGCACCGTCACGGCGATTTCTGCGGCGGCCTGCTCGCTCGGCGCGACGGGATAGCCGGCGAGGCCGCCGGGCGCGGAGTACGTGATCGACGCGCGGATGCCGAGGCCGTCGGCCTCCAGCCGCACGATCTCGCCCGGTGAGACCGCGACCGGCACCGCGGTGCCCGCGGGCACCGCGACGACCTGCTCGCCGTTCGTCCCCGTCAGCACGACCGAGCGGTCGGACGCGTCGTCGCCCACGAGCGTGAGGACCGGCGAGGGTCCGTCGGCGACCGCGACGAAGGTGACGCCGGAGAGGGGCTCGGCGGCCGAGTACCAGGCGATGTCGCCGCCGGGGGCGGTGCCGGTCGACCGCCAGACGGCGGCGAGCACGGGCGCCCCCGCCTCCACGCGCACCGTGTAGGCGCCGGGGGCCAGGTCGGGCAGCGCCACGACCGACGGCACGCCGGCCACCAGGTCGAGCTGCGTCGTGTCGACGGGCGGCGCGCCGGGCGCGTCGACCCGGGAGACCGAGACGGTCGCCGCGGTGTCGTCCGACGGCGCGAGCAGCCGCACCGTCGTCGGCTCAGCGTCGCCCGAGGCCTCGGTGACCGTGACGGCCGGGATGATCTGGATCGGAGCGGGCGCCGCGGCGGCCCCGACGACGTCGACGCCGCCGGGCACGAGCGTGCGGGTCAGGCTCGTCTGCAGGGCCACGCGCAGCGGCGCCGCCGTGGCCGTGACCCGCAGCACCGGCTGGCTCTGTCCGAGCGCGAGCGAGGCGAGCGAGACCACCCGCTGCGTGCGCGGCGGGACGACGATCCCCGCGCCCGCCGCGGGCTGCGTCTCGCCCTCGGCGCCGAAGACGCTGATGTCGGCGCGCGCGGCGACCGCACCCGGGTTGCTCAGCAGCACGAGGTCGGCCGCCCCCACCTCGGTCGTGCCGCCCACGAGCCAGGACTGCATCGACGGGCGCGCGCAGGCGGCGGCGGCGAATCCGCGCAGGTCGTCGGCGACGACCTCCGACGAGCCCGCCGCCGCGACCTCCGTGCGCGTCTCGCCGCGGGGGTCGGCGATCAGCACGAGCGGCTCGGCGCCCGGGACCTCCGGGGCGGCGACGACCTCCTGCCGCAGCGCGGCCGACGGATCGTCGGCGCCCAGCGCCACCTGCTGCGGCGCGGCGACGGCGAGGGCGGCGGCATCGGCGGGGTCGCGGCCGGCCGCCAGCAGCGGGCCCGTGCAGGCGAGCAGGGTCTGGTCGGCCGCCGGCGCGGCCCGCACGACGACGGGCGCGGTCGTGTGCGCGTACGACGGCAGCAGCACGGCGAGCGTGCCTCCCGCCAGCACGCCGGCCGTGACGACGGCGCCGATCGCGACGCGGGCTCCCGATCGCATCATGCCGACTCCCCTCCGACGACGCGCGGCTTGCGCCGGGCGAAGGCGCGGCTCGACGGCGTGGGCGCCGCGAGCAGCAGCGCCACGGCGAGCGCCCCGAGCTGGAACGTCGCGATCTGCGCCGCCGTCCCCCGCTCGTCCGGCGCCGCACGACGCTCGCCGACCTCGGGGACCACGCGCCAGAGCAGCCCCTTCCCGGTGTCGCCGACACCCTCCAGGTCGTCGCGCTGGTCCATCATGGTCGCCGCCGCGACGGCGAGCTCCTGCGCCGCGGCATCGCCCGCGACCGGCGAGAGCACGACGAACGCGATGCCGTGGGCGGCGAGCTCGGCGACGGTGCCGCCCGTCGAGGTCGCGACCAGCTCGGTCACCAGCCGCGCGACCTCCTCGTCGCCCGCCGACGGCTGCGACGACGCCGAGCGCAGCGTCGTCTGCCCGCCCAGCGTCGCGCTCCCGCCCCACACGACGTCGGCGATGACGCCCGAGGCGCGCGGGGTGAGCACGAGGGTCGCCTGGCTGGCATCCGCGCGTCCCTCGACGGCGACGTAGGCCGGCAGCGTCGAGGGCGGCCCGTTCGTGACGATCAGCTCGCCGCGGGCGCCCGCCGTGAGGGCGGGGAGGGCAGCGACGGCGAGCACGGCGCCGACCAGCACGGCGGCCCCGAGGCGGGCGACCCGGGCGAGCGCGAACGTGTCGAGCGCGACGAGCGCCGCACCGCACAGGCCGGCCCACATGACGCTCAGCGCCGCCCCGGTCCACAGCACGGCCGGTGCCGTGCCGGTCGTCGCGGGGGCGACGCCGACGACGGCGAGCGCCGTGGCGAGGCCGAGCCCCGCCGTCACGAGCAGCACGGCGGCGGGCAGCGTGCGGCGCGCCAGCGGGGCCGCGGCGGCGAGCAGCAGGAGGGGCGCGACGATCAGCGCGACCCACGGCACGAGCGCGCCGTCGAGCACCCGGGCCCAGCCCGCCGCATCGCTCGTCGGGAAGCCGGCCGCGAGCAGCACGCGCCGGGTGAGGCCGAGGGCGTGGTCACCGGCGACCGGCACGCCCGGGTCGGCGAGCAGGGCCCACGGCTCGCCCGCCCGCAGGCGGCGCCACACGAGCGGCGCGAAGACGACAAGGGTCGGCACCACGAGCCAGACGACGCGCGCGAGCGCGCCACGGCGCAGCGCGATGGTCAGCACGAGGGCGCCGAGCCACAGCACGCCGAGAGCGGGCCCGAGCGACGGCGACGCGGCGACGACGCCGACGAGCAGCACCGACGCCATGCCCGCGCCCGACCACGACCGGTGCGCGACGGCGCCCGCGTAGAGCAGCCAGGGCAGCAGCAGATGCACGAGAACGCCCGTCGGGCGCCCCTCGACGAGCGCGGTCAGGAGCATGGGCGCGAACGCCCACACCACCGCGCCCAGGGCGCGCAGCGCGGCGCGATCGGTCACCCGCGTCGCCGCGAACCACCCGCCGAGGCCCGCGAGCGGGATCGCGAGGAGCCACAGCACGACGAGGACGCGCGACGGCGCGGCGGGCCACAGCGAGCCGAGCAGCGCGACGAGACCCGAGAACGGGTCGGCGGGTCCCGACGTCGCCCAGCCGAGCGGGCGGGGGCCGAACGTCGCGTCCGACCACAGGCCCGCGACGGTCTCGCGCAGGGGGGCGAGCGCGCCGCCGCCGAGCACGGACCACGTCGGCAGCGACAGGAACCCGGCGATGGACACGACGAGCAGCACGAGCACGACCCACGCGCCACCACCGCCGAAGAAGTGCAGGTCGACGCGCATCTCGGGCGCTCCGCCGTCGTCGAGCCGGCGCCGGAGCTCCCGCCCCGTCGCGCGCAGCGGTGCGAGCCGCCCCCAGCCGGCGGCGCGCGTGCGCGCGATGCGGCGGCGGGCGCGCGCCACGGGCGCGACCCCGAGGAGGACGGTCACCGACGCGACCCATTCGGGCACGATGCGCGACGGCTGCTTGGCGAGCAGATGACCCGCCGTCCGCACGACCGCGAGGAGGAGCAGCGAGAGCCAGTGCAGCGGCACCGCCCAGAGCGGCGCGTACACGAGCCGCCGGTGCAGCCGCGCCGTGCGCATCGCGACGGCACGGGCGAACGCGCGCCCCTCGGCGCGCTCGTGCGGCAGGCCCGCCACGCCGTCACCCGCGACGGCGACGACGGCGTCGGGGGCGAGCACGACGCGACGGCCGGCCAGCCGGGCCCGCACGCCCAGGTCGAGCCCCTCGTCGGCGCCCCCGAGCGCGGGGTCGATCCCGCCGAGCGCCCGCCAGTCGTCGGCGCGCACGAGCATGCCGCGCGGGTCGGCGCCGAGCACGTCGATGTCGCCGTCCCACTGCCCCTGGTCGTGCTCGTCGGTGCCGCGCACGACCGTGCGGCCGCCGCGGGTCATCGTCTGGCCGAGCGACACGATGCGCCGGTCGTCCTCCCAGCGCACCAGCTTGGGGGCCGCGACGGCGATCGCGGGCGTCGCGTCGAGTCCCGTCACGAGCCGTTCCAGGGCATCGGGCGCGGGCGCGGTGTCCTGCGCGAGCAGCCACACGGCGTCGCCCTCGACGGTCACGGATGCCAGGGCGCGGGCGAAGCCCGTGCGCCGCGGCGCCTCGACGACCTCGTCGGCGGTCGCGGCGATCTCGCGCACCTCGGCGTCGCCGCCGCACACGACGACCGTGAGGCGATCGACGGGTCTGGTCTGCGCGGCGAGGGCCGCGAGCGTGCGGCCCAGGTGCAGATCGGCCGGCACGCGGCCGTCGGGACGGACGACCACGAGGGCGTGTACTCGAGCGGGCATGACCTGGCCCAGCCTACGCGGCGCCGCCGGATTCGCGGGTCATCCGCGCCGTGTCCGCGTCTCGGCGGGCGTCAGCCCGCGCGACGCTTGAGCTTGCGCCGCTCCCGCTCGGAGAGGCCGCCCCAGATGCCGAAGCGCTCGTCGTTCTGCAGCGCGTACTCCAGGCACTCGGCCTTGACCTCGCACGACGTGCAGATGCGCTTGGCGTCGCGGGTGGAGCCGCCCTTCTCGGGGAAGAACGCCTCGGGGTCGGTCTGTGCGCAGAGGGCGTCGGCCTGCCACGCGAGCGCGGTGTCGTCCTCCTGGTCGACGGCGGGCCGGCGTACGCCGGGAACGCCGAGATTGACCGGATCGACGAACCAGTCGTCCGGTACGGCTGAGCGATACCCCGTCATTCCGTTCTCCCCCTGACCTGTGGAAACGCCCTCACGGACGTATGCCTAATTACACCCGTGTCATTCGCTGAGGTCAAGTCGCAAATAGTAAACCCTCAAGACCTCCTTGAACCTTCACGACGCGCCGACGGCGTGTCACGGAACGTTCACGACGCTCCGGCGGCGGGTCACGCCCCGGGCTCGGCGACGAAGACCTCGCCGTCGCCGCGCACCGTCACGGCGGTCTCGCCGAGCGCGAGCACCGCCTCGGCGGGCGCCAGGACGACCTCGTCGCCGCCCGCCGCCACGGTCACGGTGCCGCGCGTCGCGAGCACCATCGCGGGACCGCCGGTGACGAGGCGGTGCCCCGCGTCGCCGACCTCGACGTGGCGCACGCGGAAGTCGGGGATCCCCACGTCGAACACCCGCGCGCCGTCGTCCCCGACGGGGGCGACGAGCGGCGGCGCGCCCGGCGACGTGTCCACGACGCGCAGCAGCTCGTCGACGTCGACGTGCTTGGGGGTGAGGCCGCCGCGCAGCACGTTGTCGCTCGCGGCCATCACCTCGACGCCGAGACCGTCCTGATAGGCGTGCAGCACGCCCGCGGGCGCGAACAGCGCCTCGCCGCGGCGCAGCACGACCAGGTTCATCAGCGCCGCGACGATCAGGCCCGGATCGCCCGGGAAGTCGCGCGCGATGCCGCGCAGCACCGCGAGCTCCTCGCCGCCGTCGCCCGCGCGCTCGGCCGTGGCGTGCAGCGCGTGCTCCAGCGCCGCGACCTCGGGCGCCGCCCGGCCCGACAGCGCCCACGCGATCACGGCGCGGAGCGTGTCGGCCTCCGAGCGTCCCGCCGTGTCGAGACGCCGCAGGAGGGCGCCCACGCCCTCCCCCGTCGCGGCGGGCTCCCCCGCCGGCGCGGACTCCGCCAGCGGCGCGAGCAGGGCCCGGGTCGCGGCGAGCGGGCGCAGACCGACGAGGGCGCGGAAGCGATCGCTCAGCGCGACGATGATCTCGGGCTTGTGGTTGTCGTCGCGGTAGTTGCGCGACGCGGCATCCCGGTCGATGCCCGCCGCGTCCTCGCGCGCGCAGCCCTCGACCGCCTCGCGCTTCGACGGGTGCGCCTGGATCGACAGCGACGACCCGGCGGCGAGCAGCTTCATGAGGTACGGCAGCGGCGGCTCGCCGTGCGCGCGCAGCACGTCGTCGAGCGCGCGGCCGTCGGGCGTGCGGGCGGGGCAGCCGGGGTGGTCGCCGTACCAGATCTCCGCCTCGGGCACGTCGCGCGGCGGGCGTCCGGTCAGCTCGGGAAGGAGCGTGCGCGACCCCCACGAGTACTCGCGAGGCGCGTTGGCGAGCGAGATCAGCACACTGCCAGCGTAGGACAGCCCACGGTAGCCTGATCTCACCATGGCCGTGATGTCCTCGCACCCGATCTCGACGCCGCCCGCGGCGCCGGTCCGCGCGACGACGGGGCACCTGCTGCTGCGCGGCTGGTGCATCTTCGTGCTCGCGTCCGGTCTCGCCGGCACCGCGTGGCTCATGGCCTTCGGCGTCACGGGCTCGGCCGTGGCGATGGCGCTCATCGGCGTCGTGTCGGCGGCCCTGTGGGTCGCGCGCCGCGCCGACGTGCCGTGGCGGCGGCTGCCGTGGTTCGTCGTCGGGTACATCGTGTGGGCGGTCTGCTCGCTCGTGTGGAGCGCCTACCCCGGCGCGTCCGCGACGACGCTCGCCCTGCTCCTCGTCACGACCGTCTGCGGCCTGCTCGTGGCGACCGTGCTGACGTGGCGCGAGGCCGTGACCGCGCTCGCGTCGGCGATCAAGTGGATCCTGGGTCTCTCTCTGCTCTTCGAGCTGTGGGTGTCGCTCGTCTGGGGCGGGCCGATCCTGCCGCAGTTCGTGCGTCCCGAGCGGCCCGTCGACGACCCGATCGTGCTGTGGTGCCGCGACAACCTCTTCGACGGCGGGCGCATCCAGGGCCTCTTCGGCAACGCGAACGCGCTCGCCTACGTCGCCCTGCTCGGGATGATCGTGTTCGCGGTGCGCTTCGTCTCGCGCGCGCCGCGCCGCCCCCTGCTCGTGCTGTGGTTCGCGCTCTCGGCCTTCCTGTTCTACCGCGCGGGCTCGGCGACCGCGTACCTGGCCGCCCTCGGCGTGCTCGTCGTGCTCGCGACCGTGCTGCTCATGCGCACCACGACGCGGCCGGGGCAGCGCACCCGCTACTACGCCGCGTTCGCCGTCGTGGGCCTCGGCGGCCTGGGCGTCGCGTGGTTCGCCCGCGACACGATCTTCACGCTGCTCGGCCGCTCGGCCGATCTCACCGGCCGCGAGACGATCTGGGCCGCCGTCGCCGAGCGCGCCGGCGAGCGCCCGTGGACCGGGTGGGGCTTCGCGACGCCGTGGATGCCGTCCGACCCGTTCTTCGACGAATGGATCGTCGACCACGGCGTGACCGTCATGCAGGCGCACAACATGTGGCTCGACGTCGCCCTGCAGCTCGGCGCCGTCGGCGTCGTGCTCATGGTGCTGCTCCTCCTCGCGTTCGTCTGGCGGTCGTGGTTCTTCGCCGTCGACCGGCCGCGCTGGGACCTCGTCGCCGACCGCCCCTACTCGTCCGTCACGCTCGTGCCGACCCTGCTGGGCGCCCTGCTGATCGTGCAGGGGCTCGCGGAGTCGACACCGCTGCTGAACTGGGGGTGGATGCTGATCGTGCTGTTCGCGTTCAAGATCAAGTGCGCGCCGCTCGTCGGCCGCGGCCCCAGCGAGCAGCGGCTGATCGGCGAGCAGGGCGAGCAGCTCCCCGGCACATGAGCGACCCGGAGCTGCGACGCGTGCCGCGGGTGATCGAGCTGCTGCGATCCGCCGACCTCTCGCGCGCCTACACGCTGTGCGTGTTCGCCGCGGTGCTCGGCGCGCACCTCATCTCGCGGCTCTCCGGCACCGTCACGCTCGTCACCGTCATCGCGGGCCTCTGCGTGCTCGGCATCGCGATCCTCGCGGCGCGGCGGCGCGAGTTCTCGCTGCCGCGGCTCGTGCCCCTCACGCTGCTCGCGCTCGTCGCGTGGGCGCTCATCAGCATGAGCTGGAGCATCGACGTCACGGCGGCGCTGAGCGGCTGGGTGTCGCTGTGCGCGATCGCCGTGCTCGCCGTCACGATCGGGCACGTGCGCGACACGCTGCAGACCGTGCGCGCCCTCGGCGACGTCTGCCGCGTCGCCCTCGGCGCGTCGCTCGCGCTGGAGATCCTGTCGGGCGTGCTGTTCGACACGCCGCTGGACTTCCTCGGCATCCAGGGCCGGCTCGCCGAGCTCGGCCCCGTGCAGGGCGTGTTCGGCACGCGCAACATGCTGGGCTTCGTGGCCGTCGTCGCGCTCATCACGTTCGCGATCGAGCTGCGCACGCAGTCGGTGCGCCGCGGCGTCGCCGTGCTCTCGCTCACGCTCGCCGGCGCGCTCGCGCTGCTGTCGGCGTCCCCCACCGTCTACGTGCTCGCCGCGGCCGTGCTGCTCGCGGCGGCGGCCCTCGCGATCGTCCGCGCCGTCCCGGCGCACCGCCGTCGCGCCGTGCAGTGGCTGCTCGCGGGCGTCGTCGTCGCGGTGGGCCTGACGCTCGTGATCCTGCAGCGCCGCATCCTCGACCTCCTCGGCGCGCGCGACGACCTCGCGCTGCGCAGCGAGCTGTGGACGCAGGTGAACTACTACGTGCGCATGCGTCCCGTGCAGGGCTGGGGCTGGATCGGCGCGTGGGATCGCGACGTGCCGCCGTACTACACCCTCAACTTCCTGCTGCAGGAGAGCCACGGGAGCGCGCTGAACGCCTTCGTCGACGTGCTGCTGCAGATCGGCTGGGTGGGCCTCGTGCTGTTCGTCGCGATGATCGCGACCGCGGTCGTGCGCTCGTGGCTCGTGGCCGCCGACCGGCGCTCGGTCGTCTACGCGTGGACGCCGCTCATGCTCGTCACGCTCGTGGCCGTCTCCTTGTTCGAGAGCTTCACGCTCGTGGGCACCGGGTGGCTGCTGCTCGTGATCTGCGTCGTGCGCGCGGGACAGTCCCGCTCCTGGCGCGATCGCGTCGATCCGCGGCCGCCGACGGGCACTCTGCCGACCATCGGCTAGGCCGATAGGATGGTCGGGCCATGCCGCCCTCTGCCCCTGCCTTCGATCCCGCATCGGCGACGATCGCGATCGTGACCTTCAACCGATCGCACCTCCTGACGGGCCTGCTGGAGTCGATCTCGCGCATGGACCCGAAGCCCGGTCACGTCGTCGTCGTCGACAACGCGTCGACCGACGACACCCCCGAGACGGTCGAGTCGTTCCCCGAGCGGCTCGGCACGACGCTCGTGTACCGCCGCATGGAGACCAACACCGGCGGCTCCGGCGGCTTCAGCGAGGGCATGCGCCTCGCCTACGAGCTCGGCTCGACCTGGATCTGGCTCATGGACGACGACGTCGAGGTGCTGCCCGACGGCCTCGCCAGGATGGGCGCGTGGGCGCCGCGCTTCCGCAGCATCCAGGGCCGCCGCTACGACTACGACGGCAGCGAGTTCTACTGGCAGTACCGCATCGCCGAGCGCATGGGCATCCCGATCCCGTTCGCGCCGAGCGGCTTCGACGACTCGGGCTACAAGGCGATGAACTCGGGCTGCTTCGAGGGCATGTTCATCCACCGCGACGTCGTGCGGCAGATCGGCCTGCCCGACCCGCGGTTCTTCATCTACTGGGACGACCAGGTGTACGGCTGGCAGGCCTCCCGCGTGACGGCATCCGTCATCGTCGACGAGTTCGTGCTGCGCCGCACGCGCGAGATCAGGCAGTGGGACATGGGCATCCGCCACATGAACGCGTCGAGCGACGCCTACCGCTACTACATCATGCGCAACCGCGGGCACATCAAGCAGTACTATCGCGTGCACGGCGTCTACAACCCCGTGCTGTTCGGCCTCGGCACGGCGCTCACCTTCGGCAAGGAGATCATCCGCCTGCTGCTCGTGGAGCGCAAGGTGCGCGGCACGTCGAACCTGTTCCGCGGCCTGCGCGACGGCGGCCGCATCTCGCGCGACCGCTCGTGGAAGCCCATGCCGCCGCTGACGGCCGACGGCGCGCAGCGGACGGACGCGTAGCGGGCGGCGCACGGCCGCCCGTCGCACCCGCTCCCCTCGCCTACTCCCCCTCGAAGGTGCGGCGCCAGGCCGCCTCGCTCGTCATCTCCGGCAGCGCCTGCTGGTAGCGCCGCTGCAGCTTCGGCCACTCGCGCTTCAGGCGCGCGTGCAGGCGCACGGTGTCGACGAGCATGCGCCGGTACTTCGCGCGATCGCGCGTGAAGATCGACTTGCCGCTGCCGTCGGCAGCGCTCACGAGCGCGCTGTCGTAGAGCGGCACGCGCCACCACTGCGCGTCGCCCTTGCCGAACTCGGCCTCGGGCTGCGTGAGGTTCTGCGGCTTGGGCGTGTGGAACCAGTGCGCGACGAGGGTCGTCAGCGTGAACCAGCGCAGCCCGAGGCCCGTCGGGCTGTCGAACTCGTTGCGCTTCTGGATCTTGAACACCTGACGCCCGCGCCGCGACCGCAGCGGGATGCCGGTGTCCTTGTGCACGACGGTCTCGGGGTACTCCGCGGCGAGCGCGCGCGCCTCGGGCATCGCGGTCGCGAGGTTCGCGCGCATGTGCTCGGGGCCCGACAGCACGTCGCGCAGCGCGCGGTGCCGCAGCGCGACCGCGTAGTACTGCATCATCATCAGGTGCTTGAGGTCGACGCGGCGGCTGTGCCGGAGCAGCGTGCCGCCGCGCGGGGCGCGCTGGTGCAGCAGCGCCCCGACGAGGCGGTTGCGAATGTGGAAGTAGGCCTGCCAGTCGATCGAGTCGTCCTTGCCCATCCACGACACGTGCCACAGCGCCACGCCGGGCACCGAGACGGTCGGGAAGCCCGCGTCGCGGGCGCGCACGCAGAACTCCGCGTCGTCCCACTTGATGAAGGCGGGCAGCGACAGCCCGACGGCGCGGATGACGTCGAGCGGGAGCAGGCACATCCACCAGCCGTTGTAGTCGGCGTCGAGGCGCATGTGCAGGATCATCGTCTGCCGCAGGTTCGCCGTCGAGAAGTCGTGCGGCATCCGCTCCTGGTACAGGTTGCGCCACATGAACGGCTCGTCGTCGACGACCTCCGCCCACGCGTGCAGCTTGGGCCGGTCGAGCAGGTCGAACATGTGCGCGCCGACGATCGTGGGGATCGTCGCGAACTGGCCGAAGGTGATCGACCGGCGCAGCGACTCGGGCTCGATGCGCACGTCGTCGTCGAGCAGCTGCACGAAGTCGCTCTCGGGACGCTGCAGCGACTCGAGCATCGCGCGCGAGAAGCCGCCGGAGCCGCCCAGGTTGGGCTGCCGGATGATCTGCAGCGTGTCGCCGAGACGGCCCGCCACCTCGTCGTAGCCGTCTTCGTCGACGACGTTCTGCGTGCCCTGGTCGATGATGAAGACGCGGTCGATGAGCGCGAGCGCCTCGGGCGCGTCGGCGAGGCTGCGCAGCGTCTCGACGCAGTAGTCGGGCTTGTTGTAGGTCGTGATGCCGATCGACGCCTTGCCGGTGCGCACGGGCTCGTGGTCGGTCGTCCACTCGGCGCCGACGAAGGTCGCCGTCTCGTCGTCGGCGGCGATGTCGAACCAGATCCACCCGCCGTCGCTGTACTGGTTGAGGGTCAGCGGGATGTGCTGCTCCGACACGCCGGAGACCTCGCGCGTCTCCAGGCGCTGCCGGGCGCCCGCGCCGTTAGAGCGGTAGACCAGGATCGTCGCCCTGCCCTCGGTGCGCACCGTGAGGGTGATCTCGCGCACCGACGTCCAGTGCTGCCAGTACGAGGCGGGGAAGCCGTTGAAGTACGAGGCGAACGACACGCGGCGCCCCGCCGAGACGCGCGCCGAACGGCGGCTGAGGATGTTTCCCAGCTGGGCGCGCGCCGACACCCGCACGGCCTCCTCGTCGACGGAGGTCCAGGTCTCCGGGTCGGCGTACAGGGGCAGCAGGTCAGGGTCGCGATCCAGCGGGAAGACGACGTACTGAAGCACGTGAGCCAAGGAAACTCATCCTTCGATTCGTGGATGCCGGGAGCTGTCCGGCGAGCCGGGAACGGCCCGGAAGAGCATACCCTGCAAGCCTCTGAAGCTGCCGCAAGCCTACGCGCGCGCGCTGGTGTCGGCGTTGTAGCGGTCGAGCACGTCGCCGATGGGGCCGTCGAGCACGAGCCGCCCGCCGTCGAGGTAGAGCCCGCGCGTGCAGAAGCGGCGGAGGTCCTTCTCGTTGTGGCTCACGAAGAACAGCGTGCGGCCGTCGCGCAGCAGCTCGTCGATGCGCCGGTAGCACTTCTCGCGGAAGCCGCGGTCGCCGACCGCCAGCACCTCGTCGACGAGCAGGATGGGCTCGTCGAGCTGCGAGACGACCGAGAACGCGAGTCGCACCTTCATGCCGTTGGACAGGTGCTTGTACGGGGTGTCGACGAAGTCGGCGAGCTCGGCGAAGTCGATGATGTCGTCGAAGCGGCGCGCGATCTCGGCCTTCGGCATCCCGTGCAGCCCCGCCGTGAGCCGCACGTTCTCGCGCACCGTGAGATCGCCGACGAACCCGCCGGTGAGCTCGATGAGCGGGGCGACGCCGCCGTTCACCTCGACGGTGCCCTCGTCGGCGAGCAGCACGCCCGCGACGAGCTTGAGCAGCGTCGACTTGCCCTGCCCGTTGCGGCCGACGACGCCGATCGACTCGCCGTGCGACACGGTGAAGCCCACGTCGCGCAGCGCCCAGAACTCCCCCGGCCGCGCCCGCCGGTGCCTGCCGCCGAAGAGGTCCTTCAGGCTGCGCCGGCCGCGGCGCCCGCGCCGGAACAGGATGCCGAGACCGTCGACCCGGATCGCGTCGCCCGTCATCACAGCTCCTTGAGCACGGCCGGCTCCAGCCGCCGGAAGACGAGGAGGCCGAGCACGAGCACGAGCACGCTGACGACGGCGCTCACCGCGACGGCGACGCCGTTCCAGTCCTGGGCGAACAGCCCCGAGCGGTAGAGCGTGAAGATGCCCGCGAGCGGGTTGAGCATGGCGAGCTGCTGGATGATGCCGGGCGGCAGGTCGACGACGCCGTAGATCACGGGCGACGCGTAGAAGAGGGCGCGCAGCACGAGCCGCGTCGTGCGCTCGAGGTCGCCCCACAGCACGCACAGCGGCGCGATGACGAGCCCGAGGCCCACGAGCAGCACGGTCTGCAGCAGCACCCCGACCGGGAACAGCAGCAGCATCGCGTTCGGCTGCACGTGCGGCGTGACGACGAGCGCGAAGATCGCGAGCACGGGCAGCGAGAGCAGGAACTCCGTGCCCTTGCTCACGACGATGCGCCCCACCCAGATGGTGCGCGGGATCGCGGTCGAGCGCACGAGACGGGCGTCCTTGCTGAAGGCGCGGGTGAAGTCCGACACGCACGCGTTGAACCACACCCACGGCAGCAGCCCGGCGATGAGGAACACGATGTAGGGCTCGGCGCCGATGCTGCCGCGGTCGAAGACGATCGTGAACACGAACCAGTAGATCGCGCTCATCACGAGCGGATCGAGCACCGACCAGAGGTAGCCGAGGGCGCTCGTCGCGTACCGCACGCGCAGGTCGCGGGCCGACAGCAGCCACAGCGAGTGCAGGTAGCGCCGCGGGGAGCCCGGGGCGCCGACGACGGCGGTGGTCACGAGTCGATCCTACGTGCCGCCGTTTCGCCGGCGCAGCGGCCGCTCACCAGCGCAGGGCGTGCTGCAGCGCCTCGCGCAGGATCGGCGCCAGGCTCTCGGCATAGGTGCGCGTGATGTGGTCGTGGTCGATGTAGATGACGACCCCGCCGATCACGGGCGGGCAGGTCAGGTCGGGACAGAGGTAGTCGGTGAGGTCGACGACGTGCACGTCGTCGCCCTCGAACACGTCGGCCGGGTTCCGCGCCGCGAGCACCGCGCTGCGGTCGCGCGAGCACTCCGCGGCATCCGGTCCCCCCAGCTCGACGCACGCGAAGATGTTCTCGGCGAAGCGCGGGTTGTCGCGCAGCAGCACGAGCGGCGCGCCCGCGGCGCTCAGGTCGCGGATCGACACGTCGAGCCCCTGCAGCGCGCGCTCGTCGGGCGACTCGGGAACGGTCTTGGTGCCCATCAGCACGATGAGGTCGGGCTTGGCCTCGACGGCGTAGGCCGCGGCGGCGGCGCGCCACTCGTCGCAGTCGTCGGCCCACGGTGCGGGCTCGTCGGCCGCGAAGGCGCAGCCGCCCCGGAGCAGGGTCGTCAGCTCCCAGCCCTCCTCCTCGGCGATCGGCGTGAGCGCGCCGCCCCACTGCTGCGCGTGCGAGTCGCCGATCACAAGCACCGACCTGCTCGGCTGCTCGGCCGCGCGGTGGCTGCAGGTCTCGACGAGCACCGAGGCGAGCGCGTCGGCGGGGCACTCGTCGTACCACACCCACTCGGCGTCGAGCGATCCCGCATCCGGCAGCAGCGGCACCGCGTCGTCGGGCTCGACGATCAGCGGGTCGAAGAGGATCGCGGCGCCGGGATTGGGCACCTGCCGCGCGGCCTCGGCGACGGTCTGCGCCTCGACGCGCTGCCAGATCGTGAGCGGCACCGTGGTGAGGCCGATGAGCACGACGACGAGCGCGAGCGCGGGCGTGTTCCTGCTGAGCGGCTGCCACCGCTGCAACGGCTGCTCGATGCCGTACGTGATGACGATCGCGAGCACGAGCGAGAGCCCGATCACGGTCGCGCCGGCCCCGAGGGTCACCGACGGCGGATCGAACAGCAGCAGATAGGTGATGAGGATCGGCCAGTGCACGAGGTAGAGCGCGTAGGCGATCGTCCCGAGCCGCTGGAACGGCCAGGCCGACAGCAGGCGCGCCGGCCCGCCGCGGGTGTCGCCCTCGCCCGCGATGATCACGGCGGCGGCGGCCAGCGTGGGCCACAGCGCGAGGTAGCCGGGGAAGCCCGCGCGCACGTCGAGCAGCAGGCCGCACGCGATGAGCGCCGCGATGCCGAGCCAGCCGACGACGGCGGCGAGCACGCGCGGCAGCCGCAGCCACGGCGTGAGCAGCGCGAGCAGCGAGCCGATCGCGAACTCCCACAGCCGCGCGCCCGTGTCGAAGTAGGCGAAGGCCTGGTTCTCGGCGGTGATGTGGATCGAGTAGGCGAGGGATGCCGCGAACACGACCGAGAACACGGCGATGAGCGCCGGCCGCGGCCGCACCCGCAGCAGGCGCGCGACGCCCAGCGCGACGACGATGAGCAGCGGCCAGGCGAGGAACACCTGCCCCTGCACCGACAGCGACCAGAAGTGCTGGAAGGGGCTCGGCAGCACGAGGTCGCGCGCGTAGTAGTCGACCTCGGCGGCGGCGAGCGCCCAGTTCTCGACGTAGAACAGCGACGCCCAGGCCTGCTCCAGCAGGTCCGACCACGTCGAGCGCGGGAACCACATCCAGATCAGCCCGAGCGTGCCGATGATCGTCACGGCCGCGGCGGGCAGCAGCCGGCGGAACCGGCCCAGCCAGTACCCGCCCAGCCGCAGCGGCCTCCCGCCCTCGGCCTTGCGCAGGAACGACGCCGTCAGGAAGTACGCCGAGATCATCAAGAAGACGTCGACGCCACCCGAGACGCGCAGAGACCAGACGTGATAGACGACCACGAGCGCGATGGCGAGCGCCCGCAGGCCGTCGATGTCGAGGCGACGCGCGACGGTTTCAGGACGGCCTGGCGTTCGGGTCGCCGGGTCGTCGAGGACCTGTGTCACGCCAACTGATTGTTCCACATCGACAGCGCCGATCCGATCGCCATGTGCATGTCGAGGTACTGGTAGGTGCCGAGGCGTCCACCGAAGTGCACGTCCTTCTCGCCCTTCGCCAGCTCGCGGTAGGCGACGAGGCCCGAGCGGTCCTCGGGCGTGTTCACGGGATAGTACGGCTCGTCCTCGCGCGTCGCGAAGCGCGAGAACTCGCGCATGATCACGGTGCGGTCGGCCGGGTAGCGGCCGGCGCGCTCGGGGTGGAAGTGCTTGAACTCATGGATGCGGGTGTAGGGCACCTCGGCATCCGCGTAGTTCATGACGCTCGTGCCCTGGAAGTCGCCCACCTCGAGTACCTCCTCCTCGAAGTCGAGCGTGCGCCAGCTGAGCTCGCCCTCGGCGAAGTCGAAGTAGCGGTCGACGGGGCCCGTGTAGACGATCGGCACCCGGCCCACGGTCGCCGCCTTGTTCAGCGGCTGCGTCGCGTCGAAGAAGTCGGTGTCGAGGCGCACCTCGATGTTCGGGTGGTCGGCCATCCGCTCCAGCCACGCGGTGTAGCCGTCGGTCGGCAGGCCCTCCCACGTGTCGTTGAAGTAGCGGTTGTCGTAGGTGTAGCGCACGGGCAGGCGGCTGATCACCTCGGCGGGCAGGTTCTTCGGGTCGGTCTGCCACTGCTTGGCGGTGTAGTCGCGGATGAACGCCTCGTACAGCGGGCGGCCGATGAGGCCGATGCCGCGCTCCTCGAGGTTCTGCGCCTGCTTGGGGTCGAACTCGCCCGCCTGCTCCTGGATGAGCGCGCGCGCCTCGTCGGGCGTGTGCGCCGACTGGAAGAACTGGTTGATCGTGCCGAGGTTGATCGGCAGCGGATACACGACGCCGCGGTGGTTCGTGTACACGCGGTGCACGTAGTCGGTGAAGGTCGTGAAGCGGTTCACGTACTCCCACACCGCCGGGTTCGACGTGTGGAAGAGGTGCGCGCCGTAGCGGTGCACCTCGATGCCGGTCGACTCCTCGTTCTCGCTGTACGCGTTGCCGCCGATGTGGTGACGGCGGTCGATGACGGTGACCTTGCGGCCCGCCTCCGCGGCGCGCTCGGCGATGGTGAGTCCGAAGAATCCGGAACCGACGATGAGAAGATCCATGCGCACAACGCTACCCGGCGCGGCACGCCGCACCGTGCAGCCGCCATCCAGAACTCTCTGCAAGACTGTCCGTCGATGTCCCACCCCGTTCTTCGACAACCGGCGCGCGCCTGGACCCGGCTCTGGGGCTCGTCGGCCGTGCGCTACCTCGTCGTCGGCGGGGTGGCGTTCCTGTTCGACCTGCTGCTGCTGTGGATCGCGCACGAGGTGCTGCGCATCCCGCTCGCGATCGCGAGCGCGATCGCCTTCCTGGCGTCGTTCGTCGTGACGTACACGCTGCAGCGGGTCGTCGCGTTCGCCTCGGACGCCCGGGTGGCGCCGTCGGTCGTGCGGTACGCCGTGCTGGTGGGCTTCAACACCGTCGCGACGGCCGGCATCGTGTGGGGCGTCGACGCCCTGGGCGCGGGCTGGGTCGTCGGCAAGGTGCTGGCGGTCGTCGCCACCACCGTGTGGAACTACTTCATCTATCGCTACTGGGTCTTCCAGGCCCCTCAGCCCCCGAGGAGCACCACCGCCGATGTATAAGGGCGCTGTGATCGCGGCGGTCGTACCCGCCTACAAGGAAGAGAAGATGATCGCGCGGGTCATCGAGACGATGCCCGACTTCGTGGACCACATCGTCGTCGTCGACGACTGCAGTCCCGACGACACGAGCGGCGCCGCGACGGCGGTCGGCGACCCGCGGCTCACCCTCATCCGGCACGAGGTCAACCAGGGCGTCGGCGGCGCGATCATCACGGCGCACCGCGCGGCGATGGAGCTCGGCTCCGACGTCAACGTCGTGATGGCCGGCGACGCGCAGATGGACCCCGACCACCTGCCGGCGCTGCTCGACCAGGTGACCGACGAGGGCTTCGGCTTCGCGAAGGCGAACCGGTTCTACGGCCCGGAGTCGTTCCGCGGCATGCCGCGCTATCGCGTCTTCGGCAACATCGTGCTGTCGTTCATGACGAAGCTGGCGTCGGGGTACTGGAACCTCTTCGACCCGCAGAACGGCTACACGGCGGTGCGCACCGAGGTGCTGCGCCGCGTGCCGCTCGACCGCGTCGCGAAGCGGTACAGCTTCGAGAACGACCTGCTCATCCACCTGAACATCCTGCAGGTGCCGGCGACCGACGTGCCGATCCCGGCGGTGTACGGCGACGAGGTGTCGAGCATCCGGCTGCGCAAGGTCATCCCCGAGCTGCTCAACCGCCTGACGGTCGGCTTCTGGTCGCGCATCTGGTACCGCTACGTGCTGTGGTCGTTCTCGCCGATCGCGCTGCTGCTGTTCCTCGGCATCATCCTGTTCGTGTTCGGCCTGGGCGTGAGCATCTGGATGGTGTTCCAGATCGCCTCGTCGGTCGTCGCGACCGCCGCGACCGTCATGCTCGCCGCCCTCCCCCTGATGATCGGCACCCAGCTGCTCATCAGCTCCCTGCAGCTCGACATCCAGGCCACCCCCTCCCACCCCACCTACCGCCCGTTCCCCCGCGACGCCGGCCCCCGCGACGCCGGCCCCCGCGCCCGCGAGTAGCCGCCTCGGTCCCCCCTCCCGCGAGGGTGCCAGTTGTTCTCGCGAGGGTGCTAACTGTTCTCGCCAGGGTGCTAACTGTTCTCGCCAGGGTGCTAACTGTTCTCGCCAGGGTGCTAACTGTTCTCGCCAGGGTGCTTTCACGCTCGCGGCGAAAGCACCCTCGGTGAGACAACTGGCACCCTCGCGCAGACAGCTAGCACCCTCGGGCGCGGGGTGGGATGCGGGGCCGGGTCAGTCGCAGGCGGTGATGCGGTAGAGGCGGGCGGCGTCGCCCTCGCTGTCGACGAGCTCGGCGACGCCGGAGTCGGCGAGGTCGTCGAGCCCGGGATAGGGGTGGTCGCCGTTGTGGATCTCGCGCGCGCCGAAGTCGATGACCCAGAACGCCCGCGTGCGCTCGACCGCGGCGCACACCTCGGGGTCGTCCCATGCCTGGTTCAGCCGCTCGACGATGGTCGCCGTGTCGGGCGGCAGCACGTTGTCGAGATCGGCGTAGATGTGCGAGACGAGCGCCCCGCGCTCCCCCAGCGCGAACGCGAGCGAGGTCCCCGTCCACGGGCTGCCGACCGTGATCTCGTCCGCCGGCACGTGCTGCGGCAGCCGCTCCAGCAGCGCCCGTTCCTGGATCGTCAGCAGCGGCGACGTCGCCGTGATCGTGTACATCGTGCGCGCCGAGCGCGTGGATGCCGCCAGGGCCGGCGACAGCTGCGTGGCGACCGCCACGACGACGAGCACGATGGCCGCGACGATCGCGCTGTCGCCCGGCCGGCGTCCGCGCACCAGCCGCGAGACGAGCGCGACGACACCGCCGGCACCGAGCGCCGCGAGCGGCACGACCAGCGTCGGGAACAGGGCCGCGATGCGGAACGCGTCGCTGTACCACGTGCCCGTGAGGGCGTAGCGCCACCCCTCGACGTGGTCGGCGGTGATGTCGGCGGTGCACACGGCATAGATGAACGCGAGCGTGAGCCACGACAGCACGAGCCACCACAGCCGCCGCCACGCCACGATCACGGCGACGACGCCCGCGAACATGAGCACCGACACGGCGATGTTGAGCGGCGCTCCGACGAAGCCGTTGCCGGCGACGTGCGCGAGGGCGTCGCGCTTGGCGAACGTGGCCTCCCAGAACGCCTGCTGCTCGGTGGGCCGGGCGACCGCGACGACGACGCCGGCGATGACCCACGCGACGATCCAGGCGAGGATGCCCGCGACCGTGCCGATCCACGCCGCGCCGTCGCGCGCGCGCCGCACGATCCAGCGCACGAGCCCGTCGAGGGCGGGCCAGACGCCGATCCAGAAGAAGGCGATGAGCGTGCTCGGGTGCGCGAGCGCGATGGTGGGCACGAGCGCGATCAGCAGCGCCCAGCGCACGAGCGACGGCGGCTGTTCGCCCCGCGCGGCGCGGGTGACCGACACGAGCGCCGCGAGCGCCGACGGCAGCAGCGACAGCGACAGCACGTTCGGGTAGAGCACGCCGAAGTCGAGCATGAGCAGCGGGAAGGCGGGGATGGCGGCGGCGAGGACGCCCGCGGCCACCACGACCGTGCCGCGGTCGCCCGCGAGCTGCCGCGCGAGCCAGACGCACGACGTGGCCCACACGACCCCGGCGAGCACGAGGCTCACCGCGTTCACCGCGACGGGGATGCTCGCCCCGCTCAGCATCGCGACGGTCGCCGTGAGCGCGTGCCACAGGCTCGGGTAGAAGCCCGTGATGAGCTGCTGCGTGGGCGCGATCGCCCCCGTCTCCAGCACGTACCGCACGGCGTTGAGGTGGTAGATGTTGTCGAACGTCTGCGAGATCGAGGCCGGCTCGACGAACGCGTGCATGAGGCGCGGCACGAGCAGCGCGGCGGCGACGCCGACCGCGAGGAACGGGATCCATGAGCGGGTCGCCGGCACGACGGCCGCCTCGTCGGGCGCGCCCCGGCGCCGCGCGAGCAGGCCGATCGCGGTCGCGACGATCAGCAGCGCGACGACCGTGACGCCCCAGACGAGCGGCGTCCACGCGAACGGCACGACGATCGCCGCCATGCTCGTGGCGGCGAGGCCCGCCAGGCTCAGCGGCGCCGCGGCCGCGAGCATCCAGAAGCCGCGCAGTCCCGCCAGCAGCGCCGCCACGGCGCCGGGCGCCAGGATGACGAGGAGCGCGACCGTCACGGGCCACAGTGCATCGAACCAGCTCACGAGGAGATCCTCCCGCGGGGGTCAGCCGCGACCGACCACGACGCGCGGCGTTCCCCGCCATGCGGCGGCGTCGGTGCAGTCGCGGCCGTCGACGAGCAGACGGATGCCGGGGACGTCGGCGGGCGTGAGCGCGCGGTAGACGAGGTGATCGGTGTGCACGACGGCGACGTCGGCGGTCTCCCCGATCGTGTACGGCTCGAGGCCCAGCGCGCGCAGCTCGTCGTCGCTGTAGAGCGGATCGTGCACGCGCACGGTCGCACCGCGCTCCTGCAGCGCCGCGACGAGCGGGAACACGCCCGAGAAGGCGGTCTCCTTCACTCCCCCGCGGTAGGTCGCCCCGAGCACGACCGTCTGCAGCCCCTCGAGCGAGCCGAGCAGCTCGGCGGCGCGGCCGATGACCCGCTCGGGCATCGACGCGTTCAGCAGGCGGGCCGTGCGCACGATCTCGGCGTCGGGGTCGCCCGCGAGGTACAGGCGCGGATAGACGGGGATGCAGTGGCCGCCGACGGCGATGCCGGGACGATGGATGTGCGAGTAGGGCTGCGAGTTGCAGGCCTCGATCACGGCGTACACGTCGATGCCGTGGTCGGCGGCGAACAGCCCGAACTGGTTGGCGAGCCCGATGTTGACGTCGCGGTACGTCGTCTCGGCGAGCTTGGCCATCTCGGCGGCCTCGGCCGTGCCGAGGTCCCACACGCCGTTGGCGCGGGGCAGGTCGGTGCGCGCGTCGAACTGCAGCACCGCCTCGTAGAACGCGCGCGCCCGGCGCGCCCCCTCGTCGGACAGGCCGCCGATGAGCTTGGGGTACTTGCGCAGGTCGGCGAACACGCGGCCCGTGAGCACGCGCTCCGGCGAGAACACGACGTAGAAGTCGCGGCCCTCGACGAGCCCCGACTCGGCCTCCAGCAGCGGCTTCCAGCGTGTGCGCGTCGTGCCGACCGGCAGCGTCGTCTCGTACGAGACGAGCGTCCCCTCGCCCAGGTGCGCGGCGATGGAGCGCGTCGCGGCATCCATCCATGCGAAGTCGGGCTCCCACGTCGCCTCGTCGACGAACAGCGGCACGACCACCACGACCACGTCGGCGCCCGGGATCGCCTCGGCGTAGTCGGTCGTCGCGCGCAGCCGTCCCGTCGGGACGAGCTGCGACAGCTTCTCCTGCAGGTGCTCCTCGCCCGGGAACGGCTCGCGGGCGGCGTTCACCGACGCCACGAGCGCCGGATTCACGTCGACGCCGATCACCTCGTGCCCGGCATCGGCGAACTGCACCGCGAGGGGAAGGCCGATCTTGCCGAGGGCCACGACAGCGATACGCATGGATGCCAGTCTAGGCGCGCGAGCGGGACGCTCCCTGTGCGCGCGGGCCCGGCCCCGGCCGGGGACGCGGATCCGACGGACGATGGATGCGGCGGTTCAGCCGCGGGCGCGCAGCACCTCGACGACGCGCTCGGCGGCGTGACCGTCGCCGTAGGGCGTGGCGTCGGTCGGCGTGGGCGCGGGGCGCGTCACGGCGGCGGCGATCTCGGCGCCGGTGCGCGCGAGCACGTTCCAGCCCAGTTCGACGGTCTCGACCCACTCGGTCTCGGTGCGCACGGTCGTGCACGGCACGCGCAGCAGGAACGCCTCCTTCTGCAGCCCGCCCGAGTCGGTCACGACGCCGGCGCTCTGCAGCACCGACGCGATGAGGTCGGCGTAGGCGAGCGGCGCGTGCGCGTGCAGCGACCCCTGCGTGAGGCGGATGCCGTGGTCCGCCGCCTTCGCGACGACGCGCGGGTGCGCGAGCAGCACGACGGGCCGGTCGAGCGCGGCGAGGGCGTCCGCGATCTCGGCGAGACGGTCCGGATCGTCGGTGTTCTCGGCACGGTGGATCGTCGCGACGTAGTGCTCGCCGGCCGGCACGCCGAGCTCGGCGACGAGCGGCGACGGCCGGCCCGCGACCTCGTCGCGCACGCGGTGCAGGACGTCGGTCATGACGTCGCCGACGAGCACCGTGCGGCCCGAGAGCCCCTCGGTCGCCAGATGCTCGACCGCGACGCGCGTGGGGGCGAGCAGCAGGTCGGCGGCGTGGTCGGTGAGCACGCGGTTGTGCTCCTCCGGCATCCTCCGGTTGAAGCTGCGCAGCCCCGCCTCCAGGTGCGCGACCGGCAGGTGCAGCTTCACGGCCGACAGCGCCGCGGCGACCGTCGAGTTCGTGTCGCCGTACACCAGCACCCAGTCGGGCCGCTGCGCCGCGAAGACGCCGTCGAGCGCCGCGAGCATCGCGCCGGTCTGCACGCCGTGCGTGCCGCTGCCGACGCCGAGGTGCACGTCGGGCTGGGATATCCCGAGCTCGGTGAAGAACACGTCCGACAGCATCGGGTCGTAGTGCTGGCCCGTGTGCACGATGACGTGCTCGACACCGGCCGCGCGCATCGCGCTGTCGATGGGGGCGAGCTTGACGAACTGCGGACGCGCACCGACGACGCTGACGACTCTCACGGCCGTCAAGTCTAGAGGCGCGCGAGCCCCGACCGAGCACGTTCACCCGCGGCACAGTCCTTCAACCGCGGCACAATCTTTCAACCGCGGCACAGTGCGAGTTCCGCGCCGGCACACCCGCAACTCGCCGCGGTCGGACTACTCCGGCGACCTGCCCGCGGGCATGAGCCACGGCGCGGCGGCGGCGAGACGCTCGGCCAGCAGCGGCGCGAGGGTGCGGGCGTAGGTGGCGGTGAGGTGCGACTGGTCGCGGTAGGCGACGACGTTGCCGACGATGGGCTCGCACCGCTCGACGCCGCAGAAGCCGTCGGCCAGGTCGATGCCGATCACGTCGTCCGGGAGGTCGGCGCGCGCCTCCAGCGGCGAGACCTCCGCGTACACCTCGGAGCGCGCGAGGCCGCAGGCCGCGGCATCCTCGTTCTCCTGCAGGCACTCCGGCACGACGTGCGGGAAGCGGGGGCTGTCGCGCAGCGCGATCACGGGCACGCCCGCGTCGGAGAGCTGCCGCCACACCGCCACCTGCCCGTCGGGCACGTTCTCCGCGCCCTCGGCGCCCGACTCCGACCGGGTCTCGGTGCCGATCGTCACGACGGCGTCGGGATGCAGGCCGAGGATGACGTCGAGGGCCTTCTCGTTCCACGCGACGCACGAGGGGCGCCGCGGCACCAGCGGATCCTCCGCGGCGAGACGGCATCCGTCCTTGTCGACGACGACGAGGCGCCACCCCTGCGCGTCGGCGATCTCGCGCAGCGCCGGATAGAACTGCACCGCGTGCGAGCCGCCGCTCAGCACGACCGTGCGCGTGCCCGGCTCGTCGTCGCACACGAGCACCTCGTCGAGCCCGTCGCCGTCGCGCCAGTTCTGTATGCATCCACGGGAATATATGTCGGGCAGGTCGCGCACGGCGACCTCCGGCGCGGGCACGGGCGCCTCGTCCCACGGGCCCGCGATCCCCGATTCCGCCGTGCCCAGAGATTCGTCGGCACCCGGCACGAGCGCGGCCGCACCCGGATGCTGCGCGGCGTCGGCCTCGGTGCCCAGCGTCGCCTCGGCCCGCTGCCGCTCCCACGCCGCGCCCCCGGCGGCCGCGCCGCCCACGACGAGCGACCCGGCGACGAGCGCCGCGAGCACCCGCCACGCACCGGCGCGCGAGACCACGGCACGCCGCGCACGGCGCGCGACGACGTCGACGAGCCAGCGCTGCGTCGCCCACGCGGCCAGCAGCGAGACGACGAGGATGCCGGCGGCGCCGGCCGGGCCGACGCGGTCGTGGCCGTTCCACGCGAGGAAGTACACCAGGATCGGCCAGTGCCAGAGATAGAGGGGGTAGGCGATGTCGGCGAGCCAGGTGAGCGGGCGCAGCTGCAGCACGCGCGTGAGGCCCGCGCGCGGCGCGCCGCCCGACTCGCTGCCGGCGAGCATCGCGATGGTGCCCAGCACCGGCCACAGCGTCCACGGGCCGGGGAACGCCTGCGCGCCGTCGACGACGAAGCCGCTGCTGACGATGAGTGCGACGCCCGTCCACGCGAGCACGCCGCCGAGCGCCGGCGCGACCCGCACCCGGGCGAGCACGAGGGCCGCGAGGGCGCCCGCGCCCATCTCCCACGCACGCGCGGGGAAGGAGTAGTACGCGACCTGCTGGTCGACGCCGACGAGGTGCACGGCGTAGGCGAACGACGCCGCCGTGAGGATGCCGGTGACGACCGCGAACAGCGCGGACGACCACGTGCGCCGCAGCAGCGCGAGCACTCCCGCGAGCACGACGGCCAGCAGTGGCCACAGCAGCAGGAACTGCCCCTGCACCGACAGCGACCAGAAGTGCTGCAGCGGGCTGGCGCCGGGTCCCGCCGCGCCGTAGGCGAGGCCCGAGCCGGCGAGCTCGGCGTTCTGCGCCAGCAGCGCCGAGGCCGCGACCTCGCGCAGCAGCTGCTCCCAGCGCGACACGGGCAGGATCGCGAGGCCCGCGACGCCGACGGCGACGAGCACGAGCAGCGCGGCGGGCAGCAGGCCCGAGAACGTGCGCGCGTACCGCGCGACGAGCGAGAACCGCCCCTCGCGCAGGGCGCGATCGATCCCGCCCGTGAGCAGATACGCCGAGATGACGAGGAAGACGTCGACGCCGCCCGACACCCGCCCGCCGCCGAACAGGTGGAAGGCGACGACGAGCCCGAGCGCGACGCCGCGCACGCCGTGCACCTCGGTGAGGAACCTGCGCGTGCCGCCCGCCGCACCGGCGGACGGCGGCCCGGCCGGCGCGACGGTGCCGGCCGCGCCCCGCCGGCTCATGCGGTCAGCGTGGCCGCCGTGCCGGCGCGCGCCGAGTCCAGGGCCGTCTCGACGACCTGGAGCGTGCGCTGCCCCTGCTCCATCGTGACGACGTCGCTCGGCCTGCCCAGCACCGCGTCGCGGAAGGCCTCGTGCTCGACGCGCAGGGGCTCGCGCTTCGGGAACGCGTAGCGGATGACGTCGCCCTCGGAGACGCCGCGGAAGCTGGAGACCGACTCCCACTCCAGCGGGATCGTCCCGTTCGCGTGGAAGGTGAGGTCGCCGGTGGCCGTGTCGGCGACGAACGCGCCCTTCTCGCCGGTGACGATCGTGACGCGCTCCTTCATCGGGCTGAGCCAGTTCACGAGGTGGTTCACGATCACGCCGGATGCCAGGCGCCCGGTGATCGCGATCATGTCCTCGAACTCGCGTCCCGACTTGAACGCGGTCTGCGCGAACACGCGCTCGTAGGTCGACTGCGCGACCCACGCGGTGAGGTCGATGTCGTGGGAGGCGAGATCCTTCGCGACGCCGACGTCGGCGATGCGCGACGGGAACGGGCCCTGCCGACGCGTCGTGATCTGGTAGACGGCGCCGAGGGCGCCCGCCTCGAGCCGCTTGCGCAGCTCCTGCAGCGCGGGGTTGAACCGCTCGATGTGCCCGACCGCGCCGACCAGGCCCGCGGCGGCGAACGCGTCGACCATCCGCTGCCCGGCGTCCAGCGAGTGGGCGATGGGTTTCTCCACGAGCGTGTGCACACCGGCATCCGCCAGCGCGAGCGCCGCCTCCTCGTGGAACGCGGTCGGCACCGCGACGACGGCGATGTCGATGCCCACGTCGATGAGCGCCGAGACGTCGGGAAGGATCGGCAGGGTGCCCGCGACGCCGTGCGGGTCTCCCCCGGGGTCGGCGATCGCGACGAGGTCGACGCCCTCGATCTCGCGGAGCACGCGGGCGTGGTGACGGCCCATCATGCCCACGCCGAGCAGGCCCGCGCGCAGCGCCGCCACGTCAGGCCCCCGCCCCGGCGACCGCGTTCACGGCCGTCACGATCCGCTCCAGGTCGCCCTGCGACAGCGACGGGTGCACGGGCAGCGAGACGACCTCGCGCGCGGCGCGCTCGGTCTCGGGCAGCTCGAGCCCCGGCGCGTACGGCGCGAGCGACGGCAGCCGGTGGTTCGGGATCGGGTAGTACACGCCGCTGCCGACGCTGTGCTCCTCGCGCAGCGCCCGCACGAACCCGTCGCGGTCGTCGGCAACGCGGATGGTGTACTGGTGGTACACGTGCGAGGCGCCCTCGGCGACGGGCGGGATGAGCACGCCGCGCAGGCTCGCGTCGAGGAAGGCGGCGTTGCCCTTGCGCGTCGCCGTCCACGCGTCGACCTTGGTGAGCTGCACGCGCCCGATCGCGGCGTGGATGTCGGTCATCCGCGCGTTGAAGCCGACGACCTCGTTCTCGTACTGCCGCTCCATGCCCTGGTTGCGCAGCAGTCGCGCGCGGCGGGCGAGGTCGTCGTCGGCCGCCGAGATCATGCCGCCCTCGCCGCTCGTCATGTTCTTGGTCGGGTAGAGCGAGAACATCGCAAACCGGCCGAACGTGCCGACGGGGATGCCGTCGAGCGCCGCGCCGTGCGCCTGCGCCGCGTCCTCGTAGACCTCGATGCCGCGGGCGGCGGCCAGCGCCGTCAGCTCGCGCATGCGCGCGGGGTGCCCGTAGAGGTGCACGGGCAGCACGCCCCTCGTGCGATCGGTGATCGCCGCCTCGACGGCGGCGGGGTCGAGCGTGAAGGTCTCGGGCTCGATGTCGGCGAAGACCGGCGTCGCGCCCGTCAGCGCGACGGCGTTGCCCGTCGCGGCGAAGGTGAACGAGGGCACGATGACCTCGTCGCCGGGGCCGACGCCGGCCGCCAGCAGGCCCAGGTGCAGTCCGGCCGTGCCGGAGTTGACCGCGACGACGGGACGGCCCGCGACGAAGTGGCCGGAGAACTCGCGCTCGAACGCGGCGACCTCGGGGCCCTGCGCCACCATGCCGCTGCGCAGCACGCGGTCGACCGCCTCGCGCTCCTCGTCGCCGATGATCGGCTTGGCTGGCGGGATGAACTCGGTCACGCCGTCTCCTCGGTGAGTGTGTCGTCTGTCTCGATGTAGCGGGCGCCCGTCTCGGGGCAGGTCCAGATGCCGTCGCCCTCCGGCGCGAGGGGCACGCCGGCGCGTCCCACCCAGCCCAGGCGGCGGGCCGGGACGCCGGCGACGAGGGCGTGCGCCGGCACGTCCTTCACGACCACGGCGCCCGCCGCGACGGTCGCCCAGGCGCCGATCGTGACGGGGGCGACGCACGTCGCGCGCGCGCCGATCGACGCGCCCTGCTCGATCGTGACGCCGACGGGCTCCCAGTCGTGCGCGCTCTTGATCGACCCGTCGGGGTTGATCGCGCGCGGATACGTGTCGTTCGTGAGGACCACCGCGGGACCGATGAAGACGCCGTCGGCGAGCCGGGCCGGCTCGTACACGAGGGCGTAGTTCTGCACCTTGCAGTTGTCGCCGAGGGTGACGCCGGTGCCGATGTAGGCGCCGCGGCCCACGATGCAGTTCTCGCCCAGCACGGCGTCCTCGCGCACCTGCGCGAGGTGCCAGATGCTCGAGCCGCGGCCGATGCGGGCCCGGGGTGAGACGTCGGCCGAGTCGACGATACGCACAGAAGTGTCTGCCGCTGAGTTCACACGTTCCTCCAGGGGGAACACGCATCCCCGCTTTCGAGGCCTCAGTCTAGCGGCCAACCTTTTGCGGTCCCGAAGGCGCGGCGCACGTGCCGGAGGCCCGATTCCGGCAGGAGTCACACAGTATTTACTAGTGGCATCCCGCGCGGGCCCCGCTCCCGGCATCCAGACGCCGTTCATCCGCGCGTCATCTTGCGAAAAACACGCCGGTTCCGGCCGCAAACGCACGGCCCCTCGTTTGCTGACAGTTTGCTGACAAGGCGGGTGCGGACACCCGGCTCCCGCGCACCGTTCCGGGGCCCGCAGGCTCGAGGCGCTCGATTGCCATGGCATCTTGGTGCCACGGCGAACCGGATCGGACGCTTCGTCCGCATCACTGCAGGATGCGAGACGAAAGAAGCCGGGATGCCGGTAAATCCGCGCCAGAACCGTGAAATCGCGCCAGCCGCCCGACCCCCGGGAACGTCCGCGGGGGCATCGTCGCCCCGACGGACGCACGGCCCCGCGGACAGGAAAACACCCGGTCCGACCGCACCGGCTCTGTGACGATTTCTGACTTCTCCGCACGCCGGAACAACTTGCGAACCCGGATACCTACTGTTAGCTTCTTGTGAGTCCCATAGTTTGCGCAGCGCACTGAGTGCTTGTGAGCTACGAAGTTCAGCGAGCGGGAAACTACTTGGACGTTGTAACCCAAGAGAATCTACCTAGGAGACACAAACAATGGGTAAGAAGACCCGCCGCGGCGCTCTCGCCGCCGCCGTCGCCGTTGCCGCTTCCGCGTCGCTTGCGATCGCGCCTGCTGCAACCGCTGCTCCGAACATCGCTCCGGTCATCCCCGGCGCGCTCGACCAGACCATCGTCGGCAGCACGGGCAACCAGAGCACGTTCTTCCGCTTCGCTTCGAAGAACCGCGTCCTGACCGCCCTCTTCGCTGCGCAGAACACCGCGGGCTGGGGCGACGTCGCCATCCTGGCCTCGTCGGCCGACTACTCGGACGCTCTGGCCGCTGCGCCGCTGGCCGAGATCCTGCACGCTCCGATCCTGCTCGCGAACGCGGACGGCTCGCTTGACCCGCAGGTCAAGGGCTACCTCGCCGCGAACTTCGTCGGCGTCGTCATCGCCTCGGGCCCGGGTGTCATCCCCGAGTCGACCAAGGACGCGCTCAACGACGCGCTGTTCCAGGTGTCGGGCCCCTGGTACGCGGGTCTCAACACGGTCCGCATCGCCGGTGTCAACCGCTACGAGACCGCTGGCACGCTCGCCATCGCCTCGCTCCTGTTCAGCACCGAGGACTACACCTCGGGCGTGAACTTCCTGCTCGCCGACGGCCGCAACTTCCCCGACGCCCTCGCGTCGGGCCCGGCTGCTGCCAAGGCCAGCAACGGTGTGGTCCTGCTGACCGCTGGTGAGGACGGTGTGCCTTCGTTCACCGCCAACTTCCTCGCCGGCAACGCTGTGTCGTTCTCGCCCGCCACGCTCGCTTGGCTGCCCAGCCAGCTGCCCGGCGGTGTCGTCATCGACTGGAGCAACATCGGTGCGTTCAACCACCAGTCGATCACGGTCGTCGGTGGCGCTGCGAAGATCGCTGCGGACAAGGGTGTGCTCGGTTTCGCGACCGAGCCGGTCGAGTACGACGACGCTCTCGTCGGCGCCGACCGTTACGAGACCGCCGTCAAGGTCGCCAAGAAGTACTTCGGCCCCGGCGTCACGTACTACACCATCGCTTCGGGCGTGAACTTCCCCGACGCGATCGTCGCCGGTGGCTGGGCCGCCAACGCTGAGGGCCCGCTGCTCCTCACGCGTGAGGCTGCTCTCACCGCCACGACCAAGGACTACCTGGTCGAGACCGCTGACAACGGCGACCGCTTCGTGGTCTTCGGTGGCACCGGTTCGGTGACCCCGGCCGTCTCGCAGGAGCTCTTCGAGACGTTCCAGTGGTAAGACACCCCTGAGCTGACGATCTCGGGCGGCATGCCGCCTCGGATCTGACTCTCTCAAAGGCCCCCCTCTTCGGAGGGGGGCCTTTGGCGTGTCTGAGCGTCTCCTGAGCTACCCTGTAGACAATCGCCCTGCGCCCGGTGGATCCCCGCCCGGTGGGCACCGTCTCGAGGAGAACCCCATGCGTCGCGTTGCACGAACCGCCCTCACCGCCCTGGCTGCCGTCGTCACCGCGGGACTCGTCATGCCCGCCGCTGCCGCCCAGGTCACGCAGCTCCATGAGAGTGCGCGCGACCCTCAGGTCACGATCGGCTCGACCGGCTCGAAGGCGAACCTGTTCCGCTTCTACGACTCCGGCCGGGTCGCGACCGCCTGGTCGGCGGCCGTGCTCAGCGACTACGCCCCCTCGGGCACTCCCCTCGGCCGCGTCGCGCTGCTCGCCTCGTCGACCGACTACGCCGACGCGCTGGCGGCCGCGCCGCTCGCCGAGACGCTGAGCGCCCCCGTCCTGCTCGCCAACGCCGACGGCACGCTCACGACGGCCGTGACGCTGGAGCTCGCCACCTACGACACCGTCATCATCGTGTCGGGCCGCGGACACGTGCCCGACGCGACCGCGCAGACGCTGATCGACCGCAAGGTCGACGTCGTGCGCTACGCCGGCTCCAGCCGCTTCGACACCGCCGCGGCGCTCAGCCTCGCGTCGCTCTACTGGCACAGCGTGCGCGCGACCGGCGGCACGCAGCCGGGCACGTCGGTGCAGAGCTGGACCGCCTACCTCGCCAACGGCCGCGACTTCCCCGACGGTCTCGCGGCGGGCCCCGCCGCCGCGCGCGACACCAACGGCATCGTGCTGCTCACCGCGAACAGCGAGCTCGGCACGGTCACCGAGGCCGCGCTGCGCGGCAACTTCTCCGCCGTCCGCGGACTCGACGCGGCGGTGTACACGCCCCTCCTCGACTGGTGGAACCGCGCCGCGGCCGGCGCCGCGCTGACCACGTTCGCCGTCGGCGCCGACGCCGCGAGCGCGGCCGACGGCGCGGGCGTCACCGTCAGCACCGCGTTCGTCGGCAGCGACCGCTACGAGACCGCCGCGCTCGTCGCGCAGAGCAGCATCGCGCGCGGACTCGTGATCGGCAACTACACGGTCGCATCGGGCGAGAGCTTCCCCGACGCCGTCGTCGCGGGCGCCTTCGCCGGCAACATGGGCTCGCCCCTGCTGCTGACGCGCGCCGCCGCGCTCCCCGCCTCGACCGTGGGCGTGCTCGAGCCGTCGCTCGTCAACAGCAGCTTCGTCGTCGTCTTCGGCGGCCCCGGCTCGGTCTCCGACGCGGTCAGCGCCCACCTCGTCCAGCTGCTCAGCTGGTAGCCCGCCCGCGGCCCGCAGCCGCTGACCAGGGGGATTCTCCGACGAGTCCCCCGAGGCGCACGCCACCCCGCCCCCACCACACCGCTGGTCGAGTGCTCGCGGCGCAGCCGCGAGCGTATCGAGACCCCTGTAACGGACCGTGGGAAGGGTTTCGATACGCGCGCTGCGCGCGCTACTCAACCAGCGGGGGTGTTATGTGCACCACACACCGCAGAACGCCGCCCCCACATACCGCAGGACCCTGGCTCGCACACCGCTGGTCGAGTGCTCGCGGCGGAGCCGCGAGTGTATCGAGACCCTTGTAACGGACCGATACATGGGTTTCGATACGCGCGCTGACGCGCGCTACTCAACCAGCGGGGAGGTGGGGGTGCGGAGGAGGGTGAGGGCGAAGGCGGCGTCGATGCGGCCCGCGCCGTCGGGGCGCGTCCAGCCGCGCGCGTGCGCGGGGAGCAGCGTCGACGGGTGTCCGCGGCGACGGCGCGCCCGCGCCCGGCGATCCAGCTCGTCGGCGGGCGACGCGGGGTCCTGCGCACCGCGCAGCAGCCGCCGGTCGGCGATCGAGAACGCGCCCTCGGCGTCGCCGAACGCGCAGACGGCGTCCACGGCGCGCGCGAGCGTCGCGCGGTCGTCGGCGGTCCAGGCGCCCGCGTGCGCGGCGATCGCGCCGAAGACGTGCACCCGCATCAGCTTCGCCGCGATCGCGGCACGGTCGCGGGCGGGCAGCGCTCGCAGCTCGCCGTCGCCGGTGACCGAGGGCACGAACGCGAGCGTCTCGCCGAGGCTGCGTCCCGCCGTCGCCCGCTCATCGCCGTCGACGCCCACGAGGTAGGCGGGCGCCCGACCCGCCCATGCGATGCGCGCGCCCGAGAACCAGAGGCGCAGCGACGGCGCGATGTCCTCCCCCGTCAGGAGTCCCTCGACGGGACGCGCCCGCGCCACGAGATCGCGCGAGACCAGGCCCATCGTGCTCGTGCGGTAGGCCAGGCGGTCGGCGACGGGATCGACGATGGCTCGCCGGCGCGGCCGCAGCGGCGGAGTCGGGACCGCGCCGGGCCACGCCATGCGCGGCATGACGATCGCGGCATCCTGCCCCCGCGCGATCTCCAGCCACGCGTCCAGCGCGCCCGGCTGCAGCGTGTCGTCGGAGTCGAGCTTCGCGAAGAACCCGGCGTCCACGGCGTCCAGTCCGCGCGAGAGCGGTCCCGCAGGACTGCGCCGGCCGTCGCCGTACGGGATCAGCTCGATGCGGGGGTCGCCGCCGACCGCGCGCCGGATGTGCGCGGGGTCGACCTCGTGACACACGACGATCACGCGCACCCGCGCCCGCGTGCCCCGCAGCACGGAGTCCACGGCGCGTGCGATGGGTCGCGCCGTGGTGTGCACGGGGACGATGACGTCGACCTCGGCGGGCGCCATCGTCACACGTGCTGCCGGTAGATCGTCTCGAGCATCGGCACGAGCTGCGCGGGATCGTGGTGCGCGATCACCCACGCGCGCGCGCCGAGCCGCTCCGCCGTCGCCGCGGGGTCGCCGATCGATGCCGCGACCTGCGCGACGACCTCGTCGCGCGACCCGCGCAGCGTGGGCGGCTGGGTGCCGTCCTCCGAGGGGAGCCGTTCGCCGAGCGCCGCGACGGGCGCGCCGATGAGCATGGCCTCGAAGTCGCTGACCGAGAGGATGACGTCGGCCTGGCCGATCACGAGGTCGGCCGTGGCGAGCAGGTCGAGATATGCCTCGTGCGGCATGGTCGGCACGAGGCGCACGCCGGCACGCTCGGCGTCCTTCGCGCCCTCGCCCCAGTCGAGGCCGACGAGCTCGACGTGCGGCAGCGCGCGGTGCAGGTCGGCGGCGAGCCCCAGCTGTGCGTCGACGCCCTTGTCGGCCGACCAGCGCGGCGCGAAGACGATGCGCGGCGTTCCCGTCTCCCGCCCGCGCGGCCGCCATTGCGGCAGGCCGTGCGGGCTCACCGCCTGCGGCAGGTGGCGGGCGTCGGGACGCGCCTGCAGCGTCGTCTCGGCGGTGTCGAGGTTCGTGTACAGCACGACGGCCGCCTCGTCGATCGCACGCCGCAGCTGGTCGTGGAAGCGCGGGTCGTGCCACTGGGTGCGGATGTCGGTGCCGTGCAGCGACAGCACGTAGGGGCGGTGCGGCACGCCGCGCTGCCGCAGCAGCGACGCCGACGTGCCGTAGTGCACGTGCACGATGTCGCTCGCGCCGACGGCGCGGATGCGCCGGGCGACGTACGGCAGATAGCGCAGCCGGTCGAGCCCGCCGCGCGGCTGCGTGCGCGGGCGCACGAGGTCGGGTGTGAGGTGGCGCCAGTCGAGCCCCTGCGCCCGGGCCTCGGCGACGAGCGTCGCGGCGACGAAGGCGCAGTCATTGAAGTGGAGCACGCGCATGCCCTCCAGCCTACGTGCGCGGGCCGCGCCGGTAGGCTGGAGGATCTGGGCGACACAGAAGGGGCCACCGCCGATGGCGCGAGAGCGCGAACCCGAACGAGGCGCACGCCGCGTCGCCGTCATCTCGTTCTCGACGCTGCGCAGCGACCCGCGCGTGCTCAAGCAGCTCCCGCTGCTCGCCGGACACGAGGTCACGACGATCGGGCACGGCGAGGCGCCCGACGGCGTCGCCGCGCACATCCGCGTGCCCGACGAGGCGCAGGCCTGGCAGTACCCCCGCATCCCGGTCATCGCCCGCCGCTACCGGCACGCGTACGCGCACAACCCCGCCGTCGCGGCCGTGCGGGCGCAGACCGGGCCCGGGCGGTTCGACGCGGTCATCGCGAACGACCTGGATGCCGCGGGCGTGGCCGCGTGGCTGCGCGCCCCCCTCGGCTTCCATCTCGACCTGCACGAGTTCGCGCCCGAGCAGAACGCCGAGCTGTGGCGCTTCCGCACGTTCGTCGCGCCGTTCCTGCGCTGGCAGCTGCGCACCTACGCACGGCAGGCCCGCTCGACCTCGACCGTCGGCCACGAGATCGCGCAGCGCTACGCCCGCGAGTTCGGCCTCGACCCGGCCGTCGTCATGAACGCGTCGGCGTTCCAGGAGCGGGCGCCGCACGCCACCCCCGACACGATCCGCCTCGTGCACGCCGGCGCCGCACTGCCCAATCGCCGCATCGAGGAGATGATCGAGGCCGCGGGCGCGGCGGCCGCGGCGGGCGCCCCGCTCACGTTCGACGTGTTCCTCGCACCGAACCACCCCGCCTACGCCGAGGAGCTCGCCCGCCTCGCCGACCGCCATCCCGCCGTCACGGTGTGCCCCGCCATCCCGCACCGCGAGCTCGTCGCACGGCTCGCCGAGTACGACGTCGGGGTGCACCTGCTCGCGCCGACCAACTACAACAACCTCGTCGCCCTGCCGAACAAGCTGTTCGACTTCGTGCAGGCGCGCCTCGGCGTCGTCATCGGCCCGTCGCCCGAGATGTCGCGCGTCGTCGACGAGCACGGCCTGGGCGTCGTCGCGGGAGGCTTCGCCGCCGACGACCTGCGCAGCGAGCTCATGCGGCTCACGCCCGCGCGCGTCGACGCGTTCAAGCAGGCGGCGGACCGGGCGGCGTCCGCGCTCTCGTCGGAGCGCCAGTCCGACGTCTGGCGCGACCAGTTCGCGCGGCTGCTCGCCTGACGGCACCGGCATCCTCGAAGCGGCCACGAGTAGACTGGCCCGATCCGTATCCCGTCCGACAGGAACCGCTCGCTTGCTCACCACGTTCTCCACCGTGCGGCGGGTGCTGGCGGTCATGCCTCCCGGCGCGTCGCGGTTCTACACGATCTTCGTGATCGCCTCCAGCTCGCTCGCGATCCTCGACATGGTCTCGATGGGCCTGCTGGCGCTCGTGCTGACGCCCGTCCTCACCGGCAGCGAGATCGTGCTGCCCGTGCTGGGCGCCTTCCCGCCCGAGAGCGCGGGATGGTTCGTGCTGCTCGCGTGCGGTCTCATCATCGTCAAGGCGTTCCTCGCGATCGCCCTGCAGTGGCAGGTCACGCGGCGCTTCGCCCGCTACGAGCTGGCCGTCGGCGACCAGCTGCTCACCGCCTACACGGAGCTCAACTGGGACAGCCGCACCGCGATGTCGACCTCCGACGTCACGCGCATCGCCGACTCGGGCATCGCGAACACGATCATGGGCTTCCTGCTGCCGCTCGCGAGCCTGCCCGGCAACGTGCTGTCGTTCGTCGCCGTCGCCGTCGTGCTGTTCATCTCGCAGCCGGCGGGCGCCCTCGCGGTCACGGCCTATCTCGTGATCGTCGCGCTCGTGCTGCTGCTCATCGTCTCGCGCAAGACGATGCAGGCGGGCCGCGTCAATCGCGACTACGCCTACCGGGCCGCGTCGGTCATCACCGAGATCGTGCTCGCCCTGAAGGAGCTGACGCTGCGCGACGCGCTCCCCCGCGCCCGTGCGCACGTGCGCGAGCTGCGCTCGCACGCCGTGCGCGGACGCGCGAACATCTCGTTCCTCGCCGTCGTGCCCAAGCACGTCATCGAGGCGGCCCTCGTCGGCGGCCTGCTCATCGTCGGCGGCGTGGCGCTCATGGTCGGCGGCATCCACGACGCCGTCGTCGCGGTCGCGCTGTTCACCGCGACCGGCTTCCGCATGGTGCCCGCGCTCACGAGCATCCAGACGAGCCTCACCTCGGCGTCGGCGAACCTCGTCTACGCGCGCAACGTCATCGACGACATCGCCTCCTTCCGCACGGCGACGAACGACCGGGGGCCGGTCCAGGACGTCGAGCTGCCCGCGCGCCCGCGCTTGCTGCGCCTCTCGGGCGTCGGCTACCGCTACCCCGGCGCCGACCGCGACGCGCTCACCGACATCAGCCTCGACCTGCCGATCGGCGGCAGCCTGGGGGTCGTGGGACCCACCGGCGCGGGAAAGTCCACGCTCATCGACGTGCTGCTCGGCCTGTACCCGCCCACGAGCGGAACGGTGGAGATCGACGGCGTCGCGATCGAGAACGCGCAGCGCGCCTATCGCCGGCTCGTGGCCTACGTGCCGCAGCACGTCACGTTCCTGTCGGGCACGTTCGCGCAGAACGTCGCGCTCACCTGGGACGACGACTACGACGCCGAACGGGTCGAGAGCGCGCTGCGCCGCGCGTCGCTCGGGGATCTGCTCGACACGCTGCCGCACGGCATCCACTCGCGCATCGAGGAGGGCGGCAGCAACCTGTCGGGCGGCCAGCGGCAGCGCATCGGCATCGCGCGCGCCCTGTACTCCGAGCCGCTCATCCTCGTGATGGACGAGGCGACGAGCGCCCTCGACGTGCGCACGGAGGAGGACGTGACCCGGGCGATCGCGGCCCTGCGCGGCGACGTGAGCGTCATCGCGATCGCGCACCGGCTCAGCACGATCCGCGACCTCGATGAGATCTGCTACATGGCCGACGGGCGCATCGTCGGGCGCGGCGCCTTCGACGACCTGCGCCGCCAGCTGCCCGAGTTCGACGACCACGTGCGCCTCGCGGGTCTCGCCGAACGCGAGGGATGAGCGCGCCCGCGCGGCATGTCGTCGTCCACAATGCATCGCATCGGAGACCTGTCCACCGATCGGGGAGACGAGCATCCGGGTGCGACGCGAACAGACGATGCTGTTGCCCAGGCCGCAGGGCGCGGCAGAATAGGAGGTATGCACGTGTCCCCGGAGATCATCGCCACCGTCAGCTCCATGCTGACGGTGCTCGGCGTGTCGTGCGGCGTGTCCGTGTGGCTGCACCGTCAGACCGAGAAGCGGCTCGACCGCGTGGAGGCCAAGGTCGACGATCTGAAGGACGACGTCGTCGAGGTCAAGATCGCGATCGCGCGGCTCGAGGGGCTGCCGCCCCGTCTCATCACCGCGCGCTGAGCACGGCTGCGGCGGCGCGGGCGCCGACGGCGTCGAGGGATGCCGTCTCGCGCACCCACGCCGCCCGATCCGCACGCCGGGCCTCGGTCTCGCCGCTCGCGCGCGCCGCGAGCAGGCGCCGCATCGCGTCGGCGATCTCCTCGGGGGTGAAGCCCACCGCCTCGCCGAGGCCCGCGTCGCGCACGAGCGAGCCGCCCACCTCGGCGCCCGCGAACAGCACGGGCGTGCCGCACGCCGCGGCGGCGAAGGTCTTGGTGGGCCGGGCGAAGTCGTAGCCGATGCCCGGGACGATGCTCACGAGCGCCGCGACGGCCCCGCGGATCCACGCCGCCGACTGCGCCGGGCTCACGACCCCGCCGAACTCGACCCGGTCGAGCCCGAGCTCGGCGGCGAGCGCCCGCAGCGCCGGCTCCACGGCGCCCTGGCCGAAGAAGCGCAGGCGGAGCGCCGGATGCTCGTCGGCGATGAGCGCGAAGGCGCGCACGAAGACCTCGGGGCGCTGCCACTCCGACATCGTGCCCGTGTAGACGAAGTACTCCTCGCCGGGAGCGGCGGGGGCGACGCCGGGATGGAAGACGGTCGTGTCGATGCCGTTGCCGACCGTGACGACGCGCGCGGGCTCGGCGCCCAGGGCGACGAGCCGCTGGGTGACCTCGTCGGAGACCGAGAGGACGCACGCGGCACCGCGCAGCACCGCGCCCTCCATGCGGCGCATGAGCGCGACGACGGGCCGGGGCGCGCCCATCGACAGCACGCCGTCGGTCCAGACGTCGGCGGCGAAGTAGGCGTACGGACGGCGGCGCAGCCACGCCGCGAGGCGCACCACGAGCGCGGTCGTGGGCGGCGACTCGGCGACGGCGATGCTCCAGCGGCGTGCGAGCACGCGCGGCAGCAGCGGCCCGTCGAAGCTCGCGTACTGGACGTACCCGCGCACGTTGCCGCCGCGGTCGCGCAGCACGGGCCAGCGCGACACCCGCACGCCCTCGGGATCGGGCGTCGCCGGGGCATGCGCGGGCGGCGTCGTCGTGACGACCGTGACGTCGGCGCCCGCGGCGGCGAGCCCGCGGGCGAGGGCGCCCAGGCGGAACGCGCCCGCGCTGACCTCGGGCAGGAACAGCCGCGAGGCGATGAGCACGCCGTCGCGCCCGCTTGCGCGGGGGGTCACGGCCGCTCGTCCGATCCGTCGAGCGCGTCGCCGGCATCCGCGGCGTCACCGGCATCCCGCGCGTCACCGGCGTCCGCGGCGTCCGCGCCGTCACCGGCATCCGCTCGATCCTCCTCGAGCCGGCGCAGCCGCTCGTCGTGGAAGGCGGTCGACTCGGCGAGCGCACGCATCTTGTCCTCGATGCGCGTCAGCTCGGCCCCGTACTGCAGGCTCACGAGGAACAGCAGGCCGATCGCGAGGAAGAACACGAGGTTAGCGGGAACCGCGACGCCGAGCAGCCGGGCCGCCCAGGTGAGCGTCTGCGGGAACACGGCGACGACGAGCGCGAGCACGCCGCCCACGAGCCACCAGACGGCGTGCCGCTCGCGCAGCGTCGACCGGCGCAGCAGCTCGACGATCGCGGCGAGCGCGAGCAGCGCCGCGACGATCCCGAAGACGTAGGTGACGGTGTTCATCGCACGCCCCCCTCCGGCACGGCCCGTGCGGGCGCGGCGACCGCCGTGCGCGGGCGGAGCAGGGCGATGAGCACGGCGATGCCGGCCCGCAGCAGGTAGACCGTCGCCCGGCCCGTGCCGTGCGAGGGCTCCCCCGCCTGCCGCTCGCGCATCTCCACCGGCCGCTGCGCGATGCGCAGGCCCGACCGCGCGGCGATCACGAGCGCCTCGACCGTGTCGCCGAGCCATTCGGCCGGATAGGTCTGCGCGAACAGCCGCACGGCGCGCGGGCCCATCGCCTTGAAGCCGCTCGTGACGTCCGACAGCGGATGCCGGGCGACGGCGCTCACGACGCGCGCGAGCATGCGCATCGCCCAGCGGCGCGGACCGCGGGCGGCGTAGTCGCCGAGGCCCGCGAAGCGCGCGCCGATGACGATGTCGGCCTCGTCGAGGCCCGCGACGAGCTGCGGGATGAAGCGGGGGTCGTGCTGGCCGTCGGCGTCGACCTGCACCACGACGTCGTGGCCGTGATCGCGCGCGTACCGGAAACCCGTGCGCATCGCGCCGCCGACGCCCAGGTTGTAGGGAAGCCGCAGCACCGTCGCGCCCGCGGCGGTCGCGACGGCCGCCGTCGCGTCGGTCGAGCCGTCGTCGACGACGACGCACGCAACCCCGGGGAGCGCCCGGCGGATGTCGGTCACGACGACGCCGACCGACTCTTCTTCGTTCAGCGCCGGCACGACGACGAGGAGGTTTCGCGTACTATCCGGCACGACGGTCGATTCTACCGGGCGAGGTCCCGCATGCACGGGGCGTCATGCCGTGCAGGCCGTGATGCGCCACAGCGACGCATCCCCCTCCCGGTCGACGAGCTCGAAGCCCGGCCGGTCCTCGAAGCCCGTCATCCCGGGCATGACGTAGCGTCCGGGAGACGCCTCGCCCTCGCCGAAGTCGAGCACGTGGTCGGGCGACCCGAAGTCGGCGAGCGCCGCGCACACCGCGGGGTCGTCGGCGGCGTCGCGCAGCCCGTGCGCGATCGCGTCCCACGAGCCGCCGGGCGGCTGCCACGTGCGCGGGTAGACGTTGCGGCCGCTGAGCGCATAGCCGAACGCGGCGCCCGTCGACGGGTTCGCGATGATCAGGGCGTCCTCGGCCACGTTCTCGGGCAGCCGCTGCAGCAGCGCACGCTCGTCGGGCGAGAGGAAGCTCTGCGCCGTGCTCGCGTAGCGCGACTCCGGGTCCCACCGGTCCTCGAACACGCTCGGCATGACGAGCAGGGGCACGGCGACGAGCCCCGCGACGCCCACGGCGGCGACGCCCGCGATCGACCAGCCGGCCCCCGTCGCCTCGGCGGCATCCGTGCGGCGGCCCGACGGCGCCCCGACGGTCCGATTCCGCGACAGCGCGGCGGCGGCCCAGGAGACGATCGCGTGCAGCCCGATCGCCGCGAGCGGGATGACGGTCACCGGCGCGAGCGCCGCGAACCGGTACGGGTCGGCGTACCAGGCACCGAGCAGCCACGTGCGCACGAACGGCGAGCCGACGGACGCTACGGCGACGTACAGCCCCGAGAAGACCAGCCAGGCGGTCGCGAGCCAGCGCAGCTCGGCCCGCCGCACCGCGACGACGAGCCCCGCGACGCACAGGACGCTCACGCCGACGGCGGGCGGGAGCCACATGTGCGCGTTGAGCACGACGTCGGCCACGGCGGCGAGCCTGCCGCGGTACGGCTCCCAGTGCGCGCCGCTCGTCGTGCGCGTGAGCACGTACCAGAGCACGCCGAACGCCGCGCACGAGGCCGCGAGCGCGGCGTATGCGACGATGCGGCGCTCGCGCACCCGCGCGGTCCACCAGGTGAGCCACGCGAGGACGAGGAGCCCCCACGCGAGCAGCGTCGCCGGCTGCGCGAGCGCGAGCGCGCCCGCCGCGGCGAGGACGAGGATGCCGCCGCGGGCGGCCTCCCGCGCGCGCCCCGCGCCGCGCACAGAGCCCTCCGCGCCGGAGTCCCGCCCCGCGCCGCGCATCGCCTGCTCGGTCGCGATCACGACGGCGACGGCGGCGGGCAGCAGCGCGATCGAGAGCCCGTAGGGGTACAGCACGCCCCACTCGAGCATGAGCAGCGGGAAGGCGATGAGCGCCGTCGACAGCGCGGCCGCGAGCGCCGCGACGACGCGCGAGCCGGTCGCGACGCGGGCGAGCCACGCGATGCCGACGGGCCACGCGACGTACGCGACGGCGAACGACGTCGCGTTGACGGCGACGGGCAGCGAGGCGCCCGTCAGCAGGGCCGTCGCGGATGCCAGCGCGTGCCACGCGCCGGGATACATGTTGCGCGCGCCGAGCACGCCGCTGAGATGGAAGGACGAGGCGTTGCCGGTCTCCAGCACCCAGCGCAGCGCGTTCAGGTGGAAGATCGCGTCGTTGGTCTGCGAGATGGCGTCGGGGGCGCCGAGATAGATCCCGAACCGCGCGGCGCCGAGCACGATGCCGACGGCGAGGCCGGCGGCGAGCAGCACAAGGCCCCGCCGCTCGCGGGGCGCGGCCTCGCGGGGGCCGAGCGCGAGGCCCACGAGCCACGCGGCAGCCGCGAACCCCGCGCATCCGGCCACGATCGAGAGCGGCGACCAGGGCACGCCGACCGCGCCGTACACGATCGCGAGCGCCGCGAGGGCCGCCGTGCCGAGCACGGGGGCGAGCGCCCACAGGGCGAGCCCGCGCAGCCGCAGGCCGAGCCCCGCGAGCAGGCCGGGACCGAACAGCACCGCGAGCGCGACGACGAGCACCGGTGCCTGTGCGATCCAGGCCTGCATCTATCCCTCCACGAGCGCGGTCGCCGCCGCGATGTCGCCGTCGAAGACGACCCGTCCCTTGCTGATGACGATGCCGCGCGTGCAGAGCTGGCGCACCATCTCCAGGTCGTGGCTGACGACGAGCAGGGTCTTGCCCTGCTCGATGAGCTCCTCGAACTTCACCCGGCACTTCTCGCGGAACGGCGCGTCGCCCACCGAGAGGATCTCGTCGACGAGCAGGATGTCGAGCTCGACGTGGATCGCGACCGAGAACGCGAGCCGCATGAACATGCCCGACGAGTAGTGCTTGACCTCCTGGTCGATGAACTGCTCGATCTCGCTGAACGCGACGATCTCGTCGTAGCGCTCCTCGATCTCCTTGCGCTGCATGCCCAGGATCGCGGCGTTCAGGAAGACGTTCTCGCGGCCCGACAGCTCGGGGTGGAAGCCCGCGCCGACCTCGATCAGGCCGGCGACGCGTCCGCGGGTGAGGACCTGCCCGGCATCCGGCTCCATGACGCCCGAGACGAGCTTGAGCAGCGTCGACTTGCCCGAGCCGTTGAGCCCCAGGATCGCGACCGACTCGCCCTCGCCGATCACGAGGTCGACGCCGCTCAGCGCCTCGAAGACGCTCGTCGTCTTGCGGCGGCGGATCCACGACACGACGGTGTCCTTGAACGAGAAGGCGTGGTTGAGCAGGAACGTCTTCTGCACGCCGTCGACGATGATGCTCGGGCGCACGGGGGCGGGAGCGCTTCCCGCGCGAGGGGTCAGGGGCTCGGCGCTCATAGATCCTGGGCGAACCTTCCCTCGAGCCGGCGGAAGACCGCCTGGCCGATCAGCAGCGTCGCGACGGAGAGGAGCAGCGTCCACAGCGTGTTCCACCCGAGGTTCGGCGGCAGCTCGAGCATCGTGTCGGTCACGGGATACCAGAAGGCGAAGTGGAAGAGCTCGACGGCGTGCGTGAGCGGGTTGAGCAGGTAGACCTCCAGCAGCCACGAGGGCAGGCCGAGGTCGTGCAGCGCGTCGCGCACCATCGTCCACGCGTAGAGCACGGGCGAGGCCCACGTCGCGAGCAGCAGCAGCAGCTCGACGATGTTCTCGGCGTCGCGGAAGCGCACGTTGACGGCCCCGAAGAAGAGGCCCAGCCCGAGCGCGAAGATCATCACGATGACCATCGCCGCGAGCATCGCGAGCACGGACAGCACCGAGATGTGCGTGATCCAGCCCATGAAGAGGCACACGATCAGCAGCAGCGCCACCTGCGGCAGGAAGTGCACGAACGCCACGATGACGGCCGAGATCGCGAACAGCTGCCGCGGCAGGAAGACCTTGCGGATCAGCGGGGCGTTGCCGACGATCGACGTCGTGCCGTTCTTGAACGCCTCGCTGAACAGGTTGATGACCACGATGCCGCTGAACAGGTAGACGGCGTAGTTCTCGATGCCGCCCTTGTTGAGCTGCAGGAAGATCCCCAGCACGATGAAGAAGACGAGGAACTGCGCCGCGGGGCGCACGTACGACCACGTCCACCCGAGGATCGAGTTGCGGTAGCGCGTCGTGACGCCCGTGCGCACGAGCAGCGCCAGCAGGTAGTGCCAGCGGAACACGTCGAGCAGCCCGCGGCTGCGGCCGGGGATGTCGAACTCCGTGCGCGGCACGGAGGAGAACAGGTCGGGTCGATCGCTCACGGTCTCTGGAATCGCTGGAAGGGAGGGCTACGGGTGGGAGGATGCGGGGCGGGAGGGGCTCGGCGCAGCGGCCGGGTCGCCGCATGCAAACCCTAACAGTGTAGGAGACGGCGGGCTTGATACCCTCGCAGGGTGCGGATCCTCGTCGTGACGCCGTGGTACCCGACCGCGGATGCCCCCGAGTCCGGCGTCTTCGTCGCGCGCGAGGCCGAGGCCCTCGCCGAGGCCCACGACGTGCGCGTGCTGCACCTCGACTGGTCGGGACGCCCGGGTCGCGCGCCGGTGCCGGGACGTGCGACGGTGCGACGGCTCGCCCTGCGCCGGGCGAACCCGCTCGACTACGTGCGCGCCCGGCGGGCCGTGCGCCGGGCGTCCGCCGACGTCGTGCACACTCACGCCCTGACGGGCCTGATCCCGTGGCTCGTCGGCCGGCCCGCCCGCGGGCCCTGGGTGCATTCCGAGCACTGGTCGGCGATCACGTCGCCCGAGACGCGCCCCCGGCTCGAGCGGGCGGCGCTGCGCGGGCTGCTGCCCCTGCTGAGACGCCCCGCCGTCGTCGTCGCGGAGTCGTCGCGCCTCGCCGACGCGATCGCCCGGAGCCGCCGCGGCCCCCTCGCGATCGTGCCGTGCGTCGTCCCGCCCGTCGAGGTGCGACCGCTGCCGCGCCGGAATCGCCTCATCGGCGTCGGCGGGCTGATCGACCGCAAGGGACCGCTGACGGCCGTCGAGACGCTCGCCGCGCTGCGCGCGCGCGGCGTCGACGCCGATCTCACGTGGGTCGGCGACGGTCCCCTGCGCGACGCCGTGCGGCGACGGGCGGCCGACCTCGGCGTCCTCGACCGGGTGCATCTGACCGGCACGCTCCCGGGGCCGGAGCTCGACCGGCGCTACGAGGCCGCCGACCTGCTGCTGCTGCCCACCCGGGGCGACAACTTCTGCGTCGTCGCCGCCGAGGCGCTCGTGCACGGCCGGCCGATCGTCAGCGGAGCGCGCACCGGCGCGGTGGACTACGCGGACCCGGCCGTGAGCCGGTTCGTCGAGAGCGCCGACGCGGGCGCCTACGCGGACGCCGTCGCGTCGCTGCTGGCGGCGACCGCCGACCGCACGGCCGAGCAGGTCGCCGCGACCGTCGCGGGCCGCTTCGACCCGGCGGCCGTGCGCGCCGCGCTCGAAGAGGTCTACCGGCGGGCCGGCGTCTGACGGGTCCCGCCGACGCCGGCCGCGGTGTCGCCGGCGCCGGCCGCTAGCAGCGCTCCGACCGGGCGACGGCGTCGCTGAGCGATCCGGTGCCGCCGACCAGCGTGACCGTCGACGTGCCGCGCGCGAGGAAGAAGTCCTTCGCGGCATCCGTCATGCACGCCGCGGGCTGCGAGAACAGCGGCGCGCGGGTCGTGCCCGCCAGCACGGCGCTGGAGAGCGCGTCGGGGAAGTCGACGCCCGTCGCGACGTACGCGCGGGGCACGCTGCCGCCGTACGACGCCGCGTTGAGCAGCTGGCTCGTCGCGTAGCGGTCGGCGCCGCCGTGGCGCGTCACCGCGATGCCGGACGACGCCAGGGCGCTCTCCACCCCGCTGCTCACGGTGCCCGTGCCGCCCGCGATGACGGCGTTGCCGACGCTGAGGCTGCGCAGCGTGTCGAGCGTCGCCGCGTCGAGCCCGTCGGCGGCGCCGTCGACGAGGATCACGGGCGCGTTCTCGGCCCCGGCGACCGCCGAGGCGACGAGCGCGTCGGCGTACGTGCGCCCGGCCGCGACGTAGATCGTCGCCGCCGTCGACCGGCCCTCGCTCGCGAGCAGCCGGCTGGTCTCGTAGCGGTTCTCGCCCGCGATGCGCTGCACGTCGGCGCCCGGGAGCGCGGCGGCCACGGCGTCCACGACCTCGGCGCCCAGCACGCCCGTGCCGCCCACGAGCACGACCGACTGCGGCGCGAGGCGCTGCAGCTCGTCGCGCACCGCGGCCGACAGGCCCGTGCGGGATGCCAGCAGCAGCGACGCGTCGTCGCCCGCCGCCGCGGCCGCGGCCGCCAGGGCGTCGGGGAAGTCGGCGCCCGAGGCGAGGTAGACGACGTCGGCGCCGCCCGGGAACGCGGCGGCCGACGCGAGGGCCGACGTCGCGTAGCGGTCGTCGCCCGCGATGCGCGCGGTCGTGTAGGGCGGCGCGGGCTCCTCGGCCAGGAAGTCGCTGTGCATCCAGTAGGTGCTGCCGTCGATCGACACGCGCCACCACTGCCCGTAGACGCCCGTGCGCTTCGCGACCTGGCCGCGCGAGAACTGCACGACGTCCCTCGTGCAGTCGGTCGACGGCGCCTGGCGCGCGTTGATGAGGTCGGTGTCGACGATCACGGCGCCCGCGGCGTCCTGCACGTCGACCGGCACGGCGCAGGCGCCCGAGCCCGCCGGCTGCCCGACCGTGCCCGAGCCGTCGCGCCCGAACCAGTCGACGTAGTACAGGTAGAAGTTGCGGTTGCCGTACGACGAGCACCGGTCGCCCGTGCCGTAGCCGGCGGCGAGCGCCGCCGCGTTCGGCCGGTAGGGCGTGTAGTTGTACAGGTTGGCCGTGGCCTGGTTCTCGATGTAGACCTCCGACGTGCCGCAGCTCTTGTCCGGGCTCCACTGGATCGTGTTGGTCTGTCCCGCCTTGTAGCGGAACGAGCCCGGGTTCTGCACGTAGATCTGCTGCTGGCGAGTGCCGAGGCGCACCTGGTTCACGAAGCCCGCGGCCGCCGCGTCGCACGGCGCGTCGTCGGGGCACATCTGTCCCATCGCCGCGCGGTACGACCAGTCGGAGGGCTGCGACGAGAGCACGAGCCCCTGCTCCTTCTGCAGCATCACGAGGATGACCTTGGGGTTGATGCCGCAGGCATCGCCGACGCGCGCGATGATGTCGCTCGCGCGCAGCCCCGTGCCGCCCTCGATCGCGCCGCAGTACTTGTCCGCCGACACCGAGCCCATGTCGGCGCGGAAGTCCTTGAGGCACGGCGGCCCGCTCGTCGCCTTGCACGACGGCACCTTGCTCTCCAGGAACGCCTGGATCTCGTCGGAGGTCATCGTTCCGGTGCGGAAGAACTCGTCGTCGCTGATGATGTAGCCGCCGCCGCTGATGGAGTCGGGCAGCGCGGCCGCCTGCGCGGGAGCGGAGGTCGCGACGCTCGCGACGCCGGCGATCAGCAGGGCGGCCGCGGCACCGGCGAGGAGGCGAAACGAGCGCGTGAGGGAGGAGGGACGGCTGGGACGCATGGGGTCATTGTTACTGAAGTTGCGCTCAACTACCACCCGAAGACAGAATTCGTCTGCTGCGACACGCCGAGAAAAAACAAACTTCGGTCACAATTCGGCGTGCAGATGCCACACCTTCTCCGCGGCGCTCAGCCAGGAGAACGCGCGGCCGCGATCGGCCGACAGCACCTTCATCCGGCGCGCCTCGGCGCCCCCGAGAGCCCGTTCCAGCGCCGCGGCGAGCCCCTCGGCGGCGGGCTCGTCGGCGAGCGCTCCGCCGTCGGCGACGACGTCGCGATGCACGGCGCTGTCGCTCGCCACGACCGGCACGCCGAGCCGCAGCGCCTCGACGACGCGCCAGGGGAAGTCCGACGCCGTCGACGGCGCCACGAGCACGCGCGCGGCCCGCAGCACGGCCGCCCGGTCGAAGCGGTCGAGCGCCCCCCGCACGAACAGGCGGTCGTCGCCGATGCCGGCCTGCGCCGCGAGCGCACGCACCGCGGCCTCGTCGCCGGCGGGCACGCCGATGACAACGACGGGCTCGGCGCCGGCCGCGGCGGCGAACGCCCGGAACGCGTCGGCGAGCCGCGACGACGGCCGCGACGAGCCCGAGGTCAGCACGTAGGCGTGGGGCAGCTCGAGCACCCGCCGGCGGCCGACATCGTCGGCGGGAACGGCGAACTCCTCGGGCGGGGCGCCCGCGATGACGCGCACCCGCTCGCCGAACGCGCCGAGCTCCGCGACGCGCTCCGCCGTCGCGTGGGTGGGGACGACCACGGCATCCGCGTGCTTGACGGCCCGCTTGAGCATGCCGCGCTGCCACGCGACGAACGACTTCGGCAGCTCGTCGGGCCGCTCCCACGCCGCGAGGTCCCACATCGTCACGACCGTCTGGTCGGCGTCGTGCACGCGGTCGTGCCTGACGAGCGGCGCCATCAGGCTGGGGGCGTGCACGAGGCCGCCCGCCTCTCCCCCGCCCATGCCCATCTGCCACGCGATCGCGAGCTCCCGGCGCGGCAGCGGCGCGCGGCGCACGCCCGCGAGCCCGGGCACCTCGGCCTCGAGCGACGCGGCGTCGCCGGCGGGCACGATGCCCGCGACCTCGCACCCGTCCGGCGCCGTGCGCACGAGCGCCCGCGCCAGCTCGGCCGACGCGGCGGCGAGGTCCGGGTCGGTCGGGGCCGCGACCTGGTCGAGCACGATCCGCAGCGTGACCGTCACGGTCACTCCTCGGGGGCCGGCGGGTGCAGGATGTCGTGCAGCGTCTCGCGGACGACGTCCCAGTCGCCCGGATCGGGGTCGTCGGGGTCGATCCCGATGCCCTCGGGGGTGAGCTCGAGGGTCGTCACGGGCTGTCCCTTGGCGTCGAGCGCGAGCTCGGCGAAGTAGGGCAGCATCGAGGCGGGCAGGTCGGTGCTCACGAGGTCGCGCCCCGCGGACATCACCTCCTGGAACCGCAGCATCACGTTCATCGGGTTCATCTGCGCGAGGATCGCCTGCTGCAGCTCGCGCTGACGGCGCATGCGGTCCCAGTCGCTCGTCGTGTAGCGCGAGCGCGCGTACCACTGGGCGGTGTCGCCGTCCATGTGCTGCGTACCCTCCTCGATCCAGCCGATCGCCCACTCGTCGGCGGACTGGCCGTCGTAGGCGGGGCCGCCGCCCTTCGGCAGGCGCTCCTGCACCGTGATCTCCACGCCGCCCAGGGCGTCGATGAGGTCGGCGAACCCGTGCATGTCGATGAAGACGTAGTACGGGATCTCGATGCCGAGAACGCCCTCGGCCGCCTGCTTGGTCGCCTCGATCGCGGGCGACGAGCCGCGCGCCGCGGCATCCGGGAACAGTCCCGTGCCGCCGTCCTCACGGCACACCTCGACGGCGTTCATCAGCTGGTTGATGCCGGCCGTCCAGCCGCACGTCTCCGACTCGTACCCCTCGAAGCCGTCGGGGTAGAGGTCGTTCATGGGGCCCTCCGAGAACGGCGGGCCGTAGAGGTCGCGAGGGATGCCGACGATCGTCAGGGCACCGGTCTCGGCGTTGACCGACACGACCGAGATGGAGTCGAAGCGCATCGAGTCGCGGCCGTCGCCGCTGTCGGCGCCCAGCAGCAGGATGTTGTAGTGGCCGTCGGAGGGCGGCACGCTCGGCGCGCTCGTGGCGAAGAGCGTCGCGAGCGTGTCGCGCAGCGAGCCGACCCGCTGCCCCGCCCACACCGCCACGCCGCTCGTGACCACGAGCAGCACGACCGCGAGCAGCGCGACGGGCAGCCGTGCGGCGGCGCGCACGTGCACGAGGCGCGTGAGGCGCAGCGTGTCGATCGTCAGCACCGCCCACAGCAGCGCGTAGCCGAACAGCAGCGCCTGCAGCACGAGCAGCGGCACCGCGCGCAGCAGCCCGACCGCGTCGGGCACCCAGGCGCCCGCGTAGAAGCCGAGCAGCGACGTCCACGACGTGAGCGCCCACACAGCGTGCACGATCAGCAGCGTCCACAGCAGCAGGGTCGCGCCGAGGCCGAAGCGTCCGAGCCGGCGGCTCCCCGCGAGCACCTGCGCCGAGCCGGGCACGAGCACGTTCAGGATGACGAGCCACCAGGCCCGCCGCGTCATCACCTCCGGCGACGAGACGTCGGGCCGGCGGATCGGCGCGCCCGTCCCCGCCGCGACGTGCGGCGGGCGTGTCGGGGCGGCAACGCTCACAGGGATTCCTTGAGCCGGAGGTTCTTCTCCTCCACCTGCCCTTCGAGGGCCGCGGCGTACTGCTCGACGCGATCGCCCAGCCGCTCGTCGAACGCGCCGAGCAGGCGCGCGGCGAGCAGCCCGGCGTTCTTGGCGCCGTCGATGGAGACGGTGGCGACGGGGATGCCGGCGGGCATCTGCACGATGCTGAGCAGCGAGTCCAGGCCGTCGAGCGAGGCGAGCTTGACCGGCACGCCGATGACCGGCAGGGCGGTGACGGATGCCAGCATGCCCGGCAGGTGCGCGGCGCCGCCGGCGCCCGCGATGATGACCTTGAGCCCGCGGGCGCGGGCCTCGCGGCCGTAGCGGATGAGCTTGTCGGGCGTGCGGTGGGCCGAGACGACCTCGACCTCGTGCGGGATCGTGAAGTCGGAGAGCACCTGCGAGGCATCGCTCATGACGCGCCAGTCGGAGTCGGATCCCATGACGACGCCGACGAGGGGGGACGAGGAGGAGTGCAGCGGCCGGGTCACCCGTCAAGGGTAGGCCGTACGCCTGTGGATTCCCCCCAACGCCGCACCCCGGTCCCCACCCGCGGTCCCCACCCGCGGTCCCATCCCCCGCCCCGCCCCGTCCGGCCCCATCCACGGCTCGCGAGAGTGCATCTGCCGGCCGAGCATGCGAAGCACAGATGCGCTCTCGGCCGGCAGATGCACTCTCGGCCGGCAGATGCACTCTCGGCGCGCAGTTGCGCTCTCGGGGAGGGTGGGGCGGGGGCGGGGGAGACGGAGGTACGGTCAGTCGTCGAAGAAGGCGGCGGCGGCGCGGGCCTCGTAGGCGACGGCGTCCAGGTCGGTGCCGAGGGCGTTGACGTGGCCGACCTTGCGGCCGGGGCGCGGGTCCTTGCCGTACGTGTGCACCTTCACCGCCGGGTGGGCCTGCAGCACGGCGGGCAGGCGCGACGCGATCGTGTCGGTCTGCGGGCCGCCGAGGATGTTCACCATGACCGCCCACGGCTGACGCGGCACGGCGTCGCCGAGCGGCAGGTCGAGCACGGCGCGCAGGTGCTGCTCGAACTGGCTCGTCACGGCGCCGTCCTGGCTCCAGTGCCCGCTGTTGTGCGGCCGCATCGCCAGCTCGTTGACGAGCAGGCGCTCGTCGCTCGTCTCGAACAGCTCGACGGCGAGCATGCCCGTCACGCCGAGCCCCTCGGCGATCGCCTCGCCGATCTCGGCGGCGACCTCGGTCAGCCGCCCCAGGGCGTGCGGCGCGGGGGCGATGACCTCGGCGCACACGCCGTCGCGCTGCACGGTCTCGACGACCGGGTACACGACGCGCTCGCCCGACGGGCGGCGCGCCACCTGCTGCGCGAGCTCGCGCGTGAAGTCGACGAGCTCCTCCGCGAGCAGCGGCTCGCCGGGCTCGAGCCAGTCGGCGACCTCGTCGGGGCGCGACACGACGCGCACGCCCTTGCCGTCGTAGCCGCCGCGCGGCGTCTTCACGACCGCCCGCCCGCCGTGGGCGTCGAGGAACGCCTGCAGCCCCGCGGCGTCGTCGAACGCCGCCCACTCGGGCTGCGGCATCCCCAGCTCGTCGAGCCGCGCGCGCATGCGCAGCTTGTCCTGCGCGTAGAGCAGCGCATCGGGGCCGGGGTGCACGGCGACGCCGTCGGCGACGAGCGCGCGCAGCACCTCCTGCGGCACGTGCTCGTGGTCGAACGTCACGACGTCCACGTCGCGCGCGAACGCCCGCACGGTCTCCGGGTCGCGGTAGTCGCCCACGGCCGTCGCGGCGAGCGCCGCCGACATGCCCTCCTGCTCGGCGAGCACGCGCACCTCGACGCCGAGCTCGACCGCCGGAGCGATCATCATGCGTGCGAGCTGTCCGCCTCCCACGATGCCGACGCGCAGTGCCATGGCTCCCCTTTCGTCCGCGTCCATCTTCGCGCATGACGCGCGATCGCGGATGCCACGGCCGCGCAGCGCCGCGGCTGCGCGCTCACCGGCCGCGCGCTCACCGGTTGTCGGGCAGCACCGACGTCGCGTGGGCGTCGCGGTGGGCGAGGATCTGGCCGACCTCCACCTGGTCGACGAGCGTCTCGTGGACGAGCGTGACCGACGGGACGTCGACGATGCGCAGCGGCGGCTCGCCGCCGGGGTCGAGCAGGAGCGTCCCCGTGCCCCACATCCGCTGCACGGGCCCGAGACGCAGCGTCACGGCGTAGCCGCGCGCGTGCGCGACCTCGCGGCGCTGGCGGCGCAGCATGCCCGACTGCTCGACGACGCGGCGGGTCGTGATCGTGTAGGTGTGGCCGAGCCACCGCAGGTACGGGAGCACGACGAGCAGCAGCACGACGAGCCCCGCGAGCGCCCACATCACGATGTCCGCGAACGGCACGATCTCGGTCACCGCCCGCGGCAGGTTGCCCGAGTAGTAGCCCACGAGGGCGCTGACGGCGATCAGCACGAGCGCCGACCAGAACAGCCGGCGCGCGTGCCGGCGCAGCCGCACGAGCCGCAGCTCGGGCGCGACGGCGCCCGGAGCGGGCGCGGGCACGTGCCCGAGATGCGCGGTCGGCTGGGTCACAGCACCATTGTGCGCCAGATCGGCCGCCGCGTGCGCGATCGCCCACGGCGCGCCAGAACGGCGGACGCGCACCGCATCGGCGCGCGTGCCGGCTCAGCGCACGTGCACGACGTCGCCGGCCGACACGACGGTCCCCTCGTCGAGCACGAGGCGTCCCTGCTCGTCGAGCTCCTCGGCGATGCCGCGGGCCGCGGCGCCGCCCGGCAGCGACACCGTGACGTCGCGGCCGATCGTGAGGCACGCCCGCGAGACCTCGCCGTGCACCGCCGGGCCGCCGCCCACGGCGAGCCGCGCGATGCCGTCGCGCAGCTGCGTCAGGTAGTCGGCCAACAGCCGGTCGGCGTCGACGCCCCGGCCCAGCGCGGCGAACGACGTCGCGGTGGGCACGGGGAGCTGATCGGCGGTCATGAGCGTGTTCACGCCCGCGCCGACCACGACCGCCATCGGGTCGGCGTGCGAGACCTCGGCGAGGATGCCGCTGATCTTGTGCTCCTCGACGAGCACGTCGTTGGGCCACTTCAGGCCGGTCGTCAGCCCCGGCAGCTGGGCCGCGACGGCGCGCGTCATCGCGAGGCCCGCGACGAGGGGGATCCATCCGCGGTCGCGCACCTCGACGGCGTCCACGCGCAGCAGCACGGAGACGGCGAGCGCCGTGCCGGGGGGCGTCGTCCACACGCGCTCCTGGCGCCCGCGGCCCGCGCGCTGGTCGGTCGAGACCAGGACCGAGAGGTGCGGATGTCCCGCGGGATCGTCCTCGGCGTCGCGCAGCAGCTTCGTGTTGGTCGAGTCGACCGTCCCGGCCACCTGCAGGCGCGGCGTGACGGCCGCCGCGAGGGGATATCCGTTGTCGAAGGGCTCCATGATGACCAGCCTACGCACGGTCGCTAGGGTGGAACGCGTGACCGACCTGCCCGATATCTCCACCACCGCCGGCAAGATCGCCGACCTGCGCGCCCGCTTCCACGAGGCCGTCACCGGCCCGGAGCAGATTGCACAGCAGAAGCAGCACGCCAAGGGCAAGATGAGCGCCCGCGAGCGACTCGAGCTGCTCATGGATCCCGGCAGCTTCGTCGAGCTCGACGAGTACGTGCGGCACCGCACGACGGCGTTCGGCATGGACCGCACGCGCCCCTACGGCGACTCGGTCGTCACCGGCATCGGCCGCATCCACGGACGGGTCGTGGCCGCCTACTCGCAGGACTTCACGACCTTCGGCGGCTCGCTCGGCGAGGTCTCGGGCAACAAGATCATCAAGGTGATGGACTTCGCGCTGCGCAATGGACTGCCCATCGTCGGCATCCTCGACTCGGGCGGCGCGCGCATCCAGGAGGGCGTGCTCGCGCTCAGCAAGTACGGCGAGATCTTCCGCCTCAACACGCGCTCGTCGGGCGTCATCCCGCAGATCTCGATCATCATGGGGCCTGCGGCGGGCGGCGCCGTGTACGGGCCGGCCCTCACCGACTTCGTCATCATGGTCGACAAGACGAGCCAGATGTTCGTCACGGGACCCGACGTCATCAAGACCGTGACCGGCGAGGACGTCGGCATGGAGGAGCTCGGCGGCGCCTACACGCACAACACGCGATCGGGCGTCGCGCACTACCTCGCGAGCGACGAGGACGACGCGATCGACTACGCGCGCGCCCTGCTGAGCTACCTGCCCGACAACAACCTCGCGGAGACCCCCGAGTACGAGCACAGCTTCGAGTGGGAGACGACCGACGCCGATCGCGCCCTCAACGCGATCGTCCCCGACTCCCCCAACCAGCCCTACGACATCCACCAGGTGATCTCGGGCATCGTCGACGGCGGCGAGTTCCTCGAGGTGCAGCCGCTGTTCGCGCCGAACATCGTGATCGGCTTCGGCCGCGTCGAGGGGCGCTCGGTCGGCATCATCGCCAACCAGCCCTCGCAGATGGCCGGCACCCTCAACATCGAGGCGGGCGAGAAGGCGAGCCGCTTCGTGCGGTTCTGCGACGCGTTCTCGATCCCGATCGTGACGCTCGTCGACGTGCCCGGCTACCTCCCCGGCACCGATCAGGAGTGGACGGGCGTCATCCGGCGCGGCGCGAAGCTCATCTACGCGTATGCGGAGGCCACGGTGCCGCTGGTCACCGTCATCCTGCGCAAGGCCTATGGCGGCGCCTACATCGTGATGGGCTCCAAGCAGCTGGGCGCCGACGTCAACCTCGCCTGGCCGACGGCCGAGATCGCGGTCATGGGCGGTCAGGGCGCCGTGAACATCCTCTACCGCGGCGAGATCAAGAAGGCCGAGGAGGCCGGCGAAGACGTCGCGGCGGTGCGCACGCGCCTCGCGAACGAGTACACCTACAACGTCACGTCGCCGTTCCTCGCCGCCGAGCGCGGCGAGATCGACACCATCATCGAGCCGGCCGGCACGCGCGTCTCGATCGCCAAGGCGCTGCGCGCGCTGCGCGGCAAGCGCGCCGAGCTCCCCGCCAAGAAGCACGGGAACATCCCCCTGTGAGCGGGCCTGCGAACGGGCCGGACAGCGTTCCCGACACCGAGCCCGCACCACGCGTCGAGGTGCTGCGCGGCGCCGCGACGCCCGAGGAGATCGCGGCCGTCATCGCGGTCGTGAGCGAGGCCTACCGCGTCGAGGAGGCCGGCGCCGTCGCCGAGGACACGGCGGGGAGGTCGGCGTGGGAGGTCTCGGCGCGCGCGCTGCGCCGCCCGCTGCGGCGCGAGCTGGGCTGGCGCGGGTTCACCGGCTGAGCACGGCGCGGGGCCGATCCTTGTCCCCCAAAATACCTACAGACAGACCCGTGCGACTCGACAAGACTGGGTACGTGGACAATCCCCCGTTTTGCCGCACCCCTTCTTAGTTCGGGTCGCGTGCGGCAGTGCGAGCAGGTTTTCGGGTAACCGCTCGCGTGGCGAGGGGCGGCATCGCCGCCCCTCGCCCCCTTCTTTCCCGGGCCGTCCCGGCGACGGGTCCTCCGAGGCGCGGGCTCCCTCGCCCTCAGCGCGCGATCTCGTGCCAGAGCGCGACGTCGTCGTCATCCGCGTCGCCGTCGCGGCCCACGACCGTCACCGCGATGTCGGGATGCGTCGACGTGCGCACCCACAGGCGTCCCGCGGTCGTGCGGGCGAGCGTGTCGACGAGCTCCGCGCGCACGGCCGCGAGGCGCTGCTCGTCGAGGTCTTCGAGACCGCCCTCGTCGAGCACGCTGACCTCCGCGCCGCGGCGGCGCGCCGCCGCGAGCTCCGCGCGCACGTCGTCGTCGAGCAGGCGTGAGCCGCGCAGCTCGTCGCGCAGCGTCTCCTCCGCGATCAGCGCCGCGGTCCGCTCCTCGGGATCGAGCCGTCCCGCCATCTGCACGGCCCGCGTCAGCACGGGTCCCGCGATCGACAGCGCCCGCCGGACGAGCGCGCGCCGCTGCCGCTGAGCGGCCTCGTGCGAGGCGAGCCGCTCCGACACCGCGCGCTGCAGCGCGGTCAGCTCGGCGGCGTCGCGCTCGGCACGCCGCACCAGGCTCACGATCAGCTGCGCCGTGCCCACCCAGATGAACGCGCCCAGCAGGCCGCGGGCGAGCGCCTGGCCCGGGCCGATCGCGGCGATCGAGACGACCGAGAGGAGCGCGACACCCGCCCACGCGGCCCACGGCCGTCCCCGCACGACGACGATCGTCATGATCGCGCCGACCTCGCCGATGGAGCGCGTCGCGACGGGATCGATCCTCGACTCGGGCGCCACCGCGAACCAGCTCAGCGCGGGCACGACCACGGCGGCGGCCAGCGCGACCGCCACGAGCCACCACGGCAGCCGCGTCGCGCGGCGGGCGCCCTCGGCATCCGCGCCGCGCGTTCCCCACAGGATGCACGCGGTCGACACGACGAGGAACAGCAGCACCGCGGTCACGAGCACGCCCGGATGCTCCGGCGGCTCGGGCCACATCAGCGCGCCGACGGCGAGGTACAGCGAGAAGGCGAGCGCGAGCCCCGTGAGCACGGGACGGATGCCGACGGTCACCGCTCCTCCTCCCACGACATCGTGACGGTCGTCCCCGTCGCGTCGCTGCGGATGCCGGTGCGTCCCGCGATCGCCGCGATGCGGGCGACGATCGAGCCGCGGATGCCCAGGCGGTCGTCGGGGACGGCGTCGACGTCGAACCCCGCGCCCGTGTCGGAGACGACGACGTGCACGGCGCCGGCATCCGCGCGCACGCGCACCGCCAGGCCCTCGCCGCCGGCGTGCTGCACGGCGTTCGCGATCGCCTGGCCCGCGGCCTGCGCGAGCGCTCGCGCGACGGGTCCGGGCACGACGAGGCTCTCGCCGGAGACCTCGCACGCGACCCGGATCGCGGCGCCGTGCTCCCCCGCGAGCCGGGCGATGCCGTCCGCGAGCTCCGTCACCGGCACCGCGGCGGTCGCCGGGGGGACGTTGCCCCACTCGGCGTCGGCGAGCCGGGTCAGGGCGTCGCGCGACATGGCCGCCGCGAGCGCCGCCTCGCGATCGCTGTCGACGCGCGAGACGGCGATCAGCGCCGCGAGCACGCTGTCGTGCATGACGGCGGCGACGGCGATGCGCTCCTTCTCCGCGGCGTCCGCGGCGGCGGCCTCGGCGAACGTCGCGTTCGCCTCGGCGCGCGCCCGGTCGACGCCGCGGGCCATCGTCCGCAGCATCCAGCCCAGGGTCAGGAGCACGCCGCCGAGGATCAGCGCGAAGACGACGTCGAGGAGCGTGCGCTCGAGGTCCTCGCCCGCCGTGTCGATCGCCCGTGCCACGCCGTACAGCACCGGCACGCCGATCGTCCAGCCCACCTGCAGCGGCAGCGGGAAGACGACGACCGCGGCGGCGGTCGCGACGTTGAGCAGGTACCAGAACCACGGCGGGTCGTCGACGAGGCTGACGGGTCCGAGGCCGAGCACGGGCCAGGCGGCGAGCGCGAGCGGGAAGACGATCGCGAAGCCGGCCGTCGCGCCCCGCACGAGCCGCCCCGACAGGCACGCCGCGATCATGAGGGCGAGCGAGGCGAAGACCGCCACGGCGATCACGACGTGCGCCGGAGCGTCGGCGACGGGGGCCGCGAGCGACACGAGGAACGCCTGCACCGCGAGCACCGCGCTGCCGACGCCCGCGACGAACGCGACGATGCGCTCGATGCGCACCGCCGTGAACGTGTCGGCGCCCGTCAGGATGTTGCGCAGCTGCGGCGGGGCCGGCGCGTCAGCCGCCACCGTGCTCCTCCGGAACGATCCCGTCCTCCATCGCGCGCCGCAGCAGGTCGACCTTCGTCGGCGCGGGGCGCCCGACCTCGACGTACTTGATGCGCACGCGCGCGATGTTCTCCTTCGCCGTCGAGTACGAGATGCCGAGACGCTGCGCGACCATCTTGAGCGGCAGGCCCGTCGCGTACAGGCGCATGACCTCGCGCTCCCGCGCCGCCAGCTGCGCGTCGGCGAACGCGCGGTCGCCCTCGACGGCGCTCGCCCACTCGACGTTGTCGAGCGGCTCGCCGCGCGCGACGTGGCCGAGCGCGGCGATGACCTCGTCGATGCGCGCCGACTTGCGCACGATCCCGGCCGCGCCCGCCGCCAGCGCCTCGCGGATCGCGGCGGGTCGGTCGGCGACGCTGTGCACGAGCACGGGAGAGCCGTCGCAGATGAGGCGCTGCACGTTGTCGGTGACGGTGGCGCCGTCGCCGAGGGCGAGGTCGAGCACGACGACGTCGGCCGGCGCGGCCTGCGCCTCGCGCCGCCAGGCGACGTAGTCGGCGACGCACGTTCCGGCGAAGACGACGTCGAACGAGCCGTCGCGGGCGCACGCGGCCTCGAGCCCGAGCCGCACCGACTCGTGGTCGTCGATCAGCGCCACCCGCGTCATGCCCCCAGCCTAAACCGCCCGCCAGACCGCCCCCAGACCGCCCGCCGAGTCAATACCCCTCCGCCGAGTCAATACCCTGTCCACGCGGAACAGGTATTGAGTCGGCGCGGGAGACTTGGCTCGGCGAGGGGATCACAGCTGGCGGGTGAGCACCGCGACGGCCTCGACGTGGTGGGAATGCGGGAACAGGTCGAGGCCGCGCACGCTCGCCAGCCCGTAGCCGTGCGCCGCGAAGATCTGCACGTCGCGCGCCAGCGCGACGGGATCGCACGCGACGTAGACCACGCGGGCGGGCGCGAGCGCGGCGAGGCGCCGCACGACGTCGCCGCCGGCTCCGGCACGGGGCGGATCGAGCACGACGACGCCGCGCGCCAGCCGCGCGCGCTGCGTCGCGGTCGCGGCGGCGTCGAGCTGCGCCAGCCAGCGATCGACGCGGCCGGTCTCGGCGCGGGCGCCGATCCACTCGGCGAGGTTCTCGCCCGCGTGCTCGGTCGCGCGCGGGTCGGACTCCACCGTCGTGACGCGCGTGGACGCGCCGCCGCGGGCGGCGAGCGCGGCGGCGAGCAGGCCCACGCCGCCGTACAGGTCCAGGTGCCAGGCGTCGGGGTCGACGTCGCCCGCCGCAGCCGTGACCGCGTCCGTCAGCGTCGAGGGCGCCGCGCGGTGCACCTGCCAGAAGCCGCCCGCGTCGACCCGGAACTCGCGGTCGCCCACGACCTCCGTCACCACCTCCCGTGCGGCCGGATCGACCGGCGCGGGCCGGCGTCCGCCCCGGCGCGGGCCGCCCGGGGTCTCGGCGCGCGGGATGACCCGCACCCGGCCGTCGGCGGGCTGCACGAGGTCGAGCCGCCCCGGACGCACGTGCCGGTCGCGCAGCGCGGCCCGCTCGATCGCCGCGGTCGCGAGCGGCAGCTCGTCGACCTCGACGACGCGATGGCTGCGGGCCGCGTAGGGGCCGATGCGCCCGTCGTCGTCGACGTGCAGGCTCACGCGGGTGCGCCATCCCGTTCCGTCGGCGCTCTCCCCCGCGACCGGCTCCACGGTCACGTCGACGTCGATCCCCGCGAAGCGCTGCAGCGCCTCCCCGACGATCCGTGCCTTCAGCGCGCGCTGGTGCGCGAGGTCGATGTGCCCGAAGTCCGCGCCCCCGGGGCGCCGCTCGGGCGGCGATCCGACGTCGGCGGCCGCCCACACGTGCGGGCGCCGGTGCGGTGACCGCGTGAGCACGTCGAGCACCTCGCCGCGCCAGAACGAGCGCTTCGACGTGTCGGTGAGCCGCACGCGCACCCGCTCGCCGGGGATCGCGTCGGGCACGAACACGACACGGCCGCCCCGCGCCGCGCCACCGGCCGCGGTGCCGCTCCCCGCATCGGCGCCGCGCTCCGCATCCGCCGCACCGCCCGCATCCGCACCGCTCCCCGCGTCCGCACCGTGCCGCCCCACGAACACGCCGCCGTGCGCGGCCCCGGTCACGTCGAGCTCGATGATGTCTGCGGCATCCATCCGTCCACGCTAACGCTGTTCACAACTCAGGAAGAACGCGCCGCCGGGGCCGCGGAAGCGCGTCGCGGGCCGTCTCCTCCTGAGTTGTGAACCGCGGCAGCGGCTAACGTGGGGGGATGCGCGTGTGCCTCGCCTCGACCTCGCCGGCCCGACTCATGCTGATGCGACAGATCGGGGTCGAGCCGCTCACCCGTGCGCCGCGCGTCGACGAGGAGGCGGCGATCGCGCGCGTCGAGGAGAGCGAGGGCCGCACGCTCCCGCCCGACGAGCACGTGCTGCTGCTGGCGCGGCTCAAGGCCGCCGACGTCGCCGGGACGCTCGCCGCAGAGGGCTTCGAGGGCGTCGTCATCGGCGGGGACTCGATGTTCGAGCTCGACGGCGAGGTCCTCGGCAAGCCGTACACCCCCGAGGTCGCGACGCGGCGCTGGCAGGCGATGCGCGGGCGCACGGGAGTGCTGCACTCCGGGCACAGCGTCGTCCGGCTCTCGCCGGGCTCCGAGCCGCGCGAGGCGCACGCCGTCGCGGCCGCGTCGGTCTCGTTCGCCGCCGACCTGACGGATGCCGAGATCGACGACTACGTCGCGACCGCCGAGCCGCTGCAGGTGGCCGGCGCGTTCACGATCGACAGCCTCGGCGCGCCGTTCATCGAGCGCATCGAGGGCGACCCGTCGACGGTCGTCGGGATGTCGCTGCCGACGTTGCGCCGGCTGCTGCGCGGGCTCGGCGTCGCACTCGCGGACATCCGGGACACGACCCGCTCTTCGTAGCCTCCCGCACACGAAAATCGGCGGATCTTGTGCGCGCCTCCCAAAAAACCGGTCGGGCGCGTGAGTAGGCTGGCATCCATGTCTCAGACCTCGACGACCCCCGCATCGAGGAAGCCCATCACGAAGGTGCTCGTCGCGAACCGCGGCGAGATCGCGGTGCGCATCATCCGCGCCGCCCGTGACTCGGGGCGTTCTTCCGTCGCCGTCTACGCCGATCAGGACCGGGATGCCATGCACTCCCGGCTCGCCGACGAGGCGTACTCACTCGACGGCGCGACGAGCGCCGACACCTACCTGTCGATCGAGAAGATCCTCTCGGTCGCCCGCCGCTCCCAGGCCGACGCCGTGCATCCCGGCTACGGCTTCCTCGCCGAGAACGCCGACTTCGCCCGCGCCGTGATCGCCGCGGGCCTCGTGTGGATCGGACCGTCGCCCGAGGCCATCGAGGCCCTCGGCGACAAGGTGACCGCGCGCCACGTCGCCGAGAAGGTCGGCGCCCCGCTCGCCCCCGGCACCCCGGGCCCCGTCGAGGGCGCCGACGAGGTCATCGCCTTCGCCGAGCAGCACGGGCTGCCCATCGCGATCAAGGCCGCGTACGGCGGCGGCGGCCGCGGCCTCAAGGTCGCCCGCGAGCTCGACGAGGTCGCGGAGCTGTTCGAGTCGGCGACGCGCGAGGCGGTCGCCGCCTTCGGCCGCGGCGAGTGCTTCGTGGAGAAGTACCTCGACAGGCCGCGCCACGTCGAGACCCAGTGCCTCGCGGACGCCGCGGGCAACGTCGTCGTCGTCTCCACGCGCGACTGCTCGCTGCAGCGGCGGCACCAGAAGCTCGTCGAGGAGGCGCCCGCGCCGTTCCTGACCGACGAGCAGAACCGCGTGCTCTACGCGGCCTCGAAGGCGATCCTCGCCGAGGTCGGCTACGTCGGCGCGGGCACGTGCGAGTTCCTCGTCGGCGGCGACGGCACGATCTCGTTCCTCGAGGTCAACACGCGCCTGCAGGTCGAGCACCCCGTGTCGGAGGAGGTCACGGGCATCGACCTCGTGCGCGAGCAGTTCCGGCTCGCCGAGGGCGAGGAGATCGGCTACGACGACCCCGAGCCCGTCGGCCACTCGATCGAGTTCCGGATCAACGGCGAGGACCCGGGCCGCGGCTTCCTGCCGCAGCCCGGCCGCATCCACCAGTTCAAGACGTTCGGGGGTCCCGGCATCCGCCTCGACTCCGGCGTGACGGCGGGCGACAGCGTCTCGGGCGCGTTCGACTCGCTGCTCGGCAAGCTGATCATCACGGGCCGCGACCGCGCCGAGGCGCTGGAGCGCTCCCGTCGCGCGCTCGACGAGTTCGAGGTCTCGGGCATGCCGACCGTGCTGCCGTTCCACCGCCGGGTCGTGCGCGACCCCGCGTTCACGGCGGAGGACGGCCGCTTCGGCGTGTACACGCGCTGGATCGAGACCGAGTTCGACAACGACCTCGCGCCGTGGGACGGCGAGGCCGAGGCCCCGGCCGCCCCCGAGGCGCGCCACGTCGTCGTCGTAGAGGTGTCGGGCAAGCGGCTCGAGGTGAGCCTGCCCGACCGGCTCTCGCGCACGACGGCGAAGCCCGGCCGGCCGCTCGTGGCCCCTCCGGCGCGCCGCTCGCACACGTCGACCGCCTCGGCGGGCGCGTCGGGCGACGCGGTCAAGTCGCCCATGCAGGCGACGATCGTCAAGGTCGCCGTCGAGGAGGGCCAGAAGGTCGTCAAGGGCGATCTCGTGATCGTGCTCGAGGCGATGAAGATGGAGCAGCCGATCCAGGCGCACAAGGACGGCACGATCGGCGCAATCGGCGCCGCGGTCGGCGAGACCGTGTCGGCCGGCCATCAGCTGCTCACGATCAGCTGACCGCGCTCCCCCGTGGCGCGGCGCCGCGCTCCTCGGCCAGCAGGCGGGTGAGCGCGGCCGCCAGCTGGGCGGCGCACTCCGCGGTCAGCTCCCACCCGCCCCGCTGATCGTCGCCGATGTAGAACCACGTCGTGGCGTCGCCGTCGACGCGGTGCCGCCCGAGGATGAGCTCCCGCCCCCGGATCGTGCGCGCGATGCGATCGCCGCGGGTGTGCGTCTCGCGCACGAGGACCGGCACGAAGAGGCCGTCGTCGACGTGCGCGCGGTCGTCGGGGTGGTCGTCTTCCGCGTGCACCCTGCTGCACCACGGCGGGCAATCGCTCTGCTGCCAGCCGGGTCGTTCTCGGTCCATGCCACCCCTCCGATTCAAGAGAACGGGCACATCACGAGAGTTAACCAGCGGGGTCGGACATCGCGGTTCTCGGCCGGTCGTGCCCGGGCGGCTGCGGCCTATCGGCGCCCCTCGCGCAGATCCGGCCACTGCGGCGGCAGGATCTCGTCGAGACCGACGCCCAGCACCTGGGCGATCGCCATGACGTTGCGAAGACTCGGATTGGCGGGCGTGCCCGGCATGGACTCGCCCTTCTCGAACTTCTGATACGTGTACCGACTGAGCCCGGCCTCGTAGGCAACCTGCTCCTGACTGAGGCGACGCTCCGTGCGCAGCCGCAGGATGTTCACCCCCAGCTGCGCCGCAAATCCAGCCCACTCCCCCGTCGGTCGCTTTCGTGACATCCCTTCAGTCTCGCGAACGGTCCCCATTATATGGCCTCTCGTATGTGGCAATCGCATTCGGGGCGCATCCGCGAGTCCCTCGCCCCCTCGCTAGCCGCCGTGGACGCGGTGCATCGCGCGCGTCGCGTCGGTGATCGAGCCCGTCAGCGAGGGGTACACCGCGAACACGCGCGAGACCTGGTCGACCGTCAGCCGGCGCTCGACCGCGATCGCGACGGGGTAGATCAGCTCCGAGGCCCGCGGCGCGACGATCACGCCGCCCACGACCGTGCCGCTGCCCTCCAGCGCGAAGAGCTTCACGAAGCCCTCGGAGACGCCGATCATCTTGGCGCGCGGGTTCGCCGCGAGCGGGAGCTTGTGCGCATAGCCGGCGAGCCCCGACGACTCGAGGTCGCGCTCCTGCAGCCCCACCGTCGCGATCTCGGGCGCGGTGAAGATGTTCGCCGCGATACGGCCGCGCTCGGGCGGGATCGCGGTGTCGCCGAGCGCGTGGAACACGGCCGTGCGGCCCTGCATCGACGCGACCGAGGCCAGGGGCACGAACGTGGTGCAGTCGCCGGCCGCATAGACGCTCGGGATCTCGGTGCGCGCGACGCGGTTCACCGGGATGTGACCCGACGGCGTCAGGCGCACGCCCGCCTCCTCCAGGCCGATGCCGGCCGTGTTGGGGATCGACCCGACCGCGAGCAGGCAGTGGCTGCCGGTGACCGTGCGCCCGTCGGCGAGCGCCACGACGACCTCGTCGCCCGTGCGCGTCACCGATTCGGCTCGCGCCTTCGACAGCACCGTCATCCCGCCGCGGGCGAACACCTTCTCCAGCACCTCGGCGGCGTCGCCGTCCTCGCCCGGCAGCACGCGGTCGCGGCTGGAGACGAGCGTCACCTGCGCGCCCAGGTTCATGTAGGCCGACGCGAACTCGGCGCCCGTGACGCCCGAGCCGACGACGATCAGGTGCTCGGGCAGCGCCTTCATGTCGTACAGCTGCGTCCAGGTGAGGATCCGCTCGCCGTCGGGCCGGGCCGAGTCGAGCTCGCGCGGCGAGGCGCCGACGGCGACGACGATCGTGCCGGCCTCGATGCGGTCGAAGTCGACGCCGCCCTCTCCGGTCGAGGCGACGAGGGCGTGCGGGCCGTCGAGCCGGCCGTGGCCCGAGATGATGCGCACGCCCTCGTCGACGAGCTGCTGGCGCATGTCCTCGGACTGCTGGGCGGCGAGCGCGAGGATGCGGTGGTTGACGGCCGCGAGGTTGATCGCGATCTCCGGGCGCAGCGGCGTGCCCGCGTCGTTGCGGGCGAACAGCTGCACGCCGAGGTCCGATGCCGCGGCGATCGCGACGGCCGCGTCGGCCGTCGCGATGAGGCTCTTCGAGGGCACGACGTCGGTCATCACGGCGGCGCCGCCGACCCCCGCCCGCTCGATGAGCGTGACCTCGGCGCCCAGCTGTGCGGCGGCCAGCGCGGCCTCGTAGCCCCCCGGTCCTCCGCCGAGAACGGCAACGGTCTGTGTGCGCGCGAACCCCTGTGACATGGCATCCATTCTGGCAAGGCCGCCTCCCCGTCGCGACACGTCGCGGAGGAGAGCCGAATGCTGACACGCGCGGCGGTATTTCCTAGAGTTGTCACCATGCCCCACTCCAGCGCGCACCCCCTCGACGATCCGCTCGCCGATCCCTTCGACATCGCGGCGCAGGCCGCCGCGGACATCGCCCGCCTCAGCGGCATCGAGCGTCATGACATCGCCGTCACGCTCGGCAGCGGCTGGGGCGAGGCGGCCGGCCTCATCGGCACGACGAACGCCGAGTTCCCCGCCACCGAGGTCACCGGGTTCAGCCGTCCCGCGCTGGAGGGCCACGTCGGCTCGCTCCGCTCGATCACGACGCCCCGCGGCAGGAACGTGCTCGTGATCGGCGCGCGCACGCACTTCTACGAGGGGCACGGCGCACGGCGCGTCGTGCACAGCGTGCGCACGGCGGCGGCGACGGGCGCCCGCATCATGGTGCTCACCAACGGCGCGGGCGGCATCCGGCACACCTGGCGTCCCGGCCAGCCCGTGCTGATCAGCGACCACATCAACCTCACGGGGGCCTCGCCGCTGGAGGGCGCCACCTTCATCGACCTCACCGATCTGTACTCGCTGCGGCTGCGCGACATCGCCCACTCGATCGACCCGTCGCTGCAGGAGGGCGTGTACTGCCAGTTCCGCGGTCCGCAGTACGAGACGCCGGCCGAGGTCAACATGGCCAAGCTGATCGGCGGCCACATCGTCGGCATGTCCACCGCCCTGGAGGCGATCGCGGCGCGCGAGGCGGGCATGGAGGTGCTCGGCCTCTCTCTCATCACGAATCTCGCGGCGGGCATCAAGGCCACGCCGCTGAGCCACCAGGAGGTCATCGAGGCGGGCAAGGCCGCAGGCCCCGTCATCTCGTCGCTGCTCGCGCGCGTGATCGAGGCGATCTGATGACAGCCGTCGCGGCGGCGGAGGCGTGGCTCGAGCAGGATCCCGACGACGTCACGCGCACCGAGCTGCGACAGCTGATCGACGCCGCCGCGGCAGGCGACGCCGCGGCGGGCGCCGAGCTCGACGACCGCTTCGGCTCGCGTCTGGCGTTCGGCACGGCGGGCCTCCGGGGACGCCTCGGCGCCGGCCCGAACCGCATGAACCGCGTGCTCGTGGCGCAGGCCGCCGCGGGCCTCGCGGCGTTCCTGCGCGAACGGGCGGCGACGGACGCCGCGCCGGTCGTCGTCATCGGATACGACGGACGCCGCAACTCCGACGTGTTCGCCCGCGACAGCGCGGAGCTGATCGCGGGCGCGGGGCTGCGCGCCGTGCTGCTGCCGCGCATGCTGCCGACGCCCGTGCTCGCCTTCGCCGTGCGGCACCTCGGGGCGGCCGCCGGCGTCATGGTCACCGCGAGCCACAACCCGCCCGACGACAACGGCTACAAGGTGTACCTCGGCGGCGCCGACGAGGGCGCCCAGATCGTCTCGCCGACGGATGCCGCGATCGCGGCGCACATCGACGCCGTGGCCGCGGGCGACGTGCGCGACCTGCCGCGCGGGCGCTACGAGACGGCCGACGAGTCCGTCGTCGACGCGTACGTCATGGCGACGGCATCCGTCGCCCCCGCCCCGCCGGCGGCGCGGGACATGTCGTGGGTCTACACGGCGATGCACGGCGTCGGCCACGAGACCCTGCGACGCGTGCTGGACGTCGCGGGCTACCCGCAGCCGGTCGTCGTGACCGCCCAGATCGAGCCCGACGGACGCTTCCCCACCGTCGCCTTCCCCAACCCCGAGGAGCCGGGGGCGATGGACCTCGCGTTCGAGACGGGCACGGCCGCGGGCGCCGAGTTCGTGCTCGCGAACGACCCCGACGCCGACCGGCTCGCGGTCGCCGTGCCCGACGGGGACGGCGACTGGCGGCAGCTGACGGGCAACGAGGTGGGCCTGCTGCTGGGCTGGCGGGCCGCGCGCACGGCGACGACGGGGTCGCTCGCGTGCTCCCTCGTCTCGTCGCCCGGGCTGCAGGCCGTCGCCGAGCGCTACGGGCTCGGCTTCCACGCGACGCTCACGGGCTTCAAGTGGATCTCACGGGCCCCCGGGCTCGTCTACGGCTTCGAGGAGGCGCTGGGCTACCTCGTCAACCCCGGGACGGTGCGCGACAAGGACGGCATCTCGGCGGCCGTCGCGATGCTGGAACTGATCGCCGACGCGCGCGGCGAGGGCCGCTCGCTCGCCGACCTCGTCGACGAGTTCCGGCAGACCTTCGGCTTCTTCTCCTCGGGCCAGGTGTCGGTGCGGGTCGACGACGTCGCGATCATCCGCCGCGTCATGGCGGCGTTGCGCGCCACCCCGCCCGCCGCTGTCGGCGCCGTCGCCGTGGCCCGCGCCGAGGACTTCCGGGAGGGGGTCGACGGGCTGCCGCCCAGCGACATCCTGCGGCTGTGGCTCGCCGACGGGTCGCGCGTCATCGTGCGGCCGAGCGGCACCGAGCCCAAGCTCAAGGTGTACCTCGACGTGCGCGGCGACACCGCCGCCGAGGCCGCCGGCCGGCTCGCGGCCCTCGACGCGGGCGCACGGGCGCTCGTCGCCACAGCGCAGGCCTGAATCGAGCAGCAGCGCAGGCCTGAATCAGCAGCAGCGCAGGCCTGAATCAGCAAACGCGGGCCTGAATCAGCAGCAGGGCGATCCCTCAGCGCGAGCCCGGCGACACGTGCGCCGCCCAGTACCAGAGCGAGCCGGGCGTCGACGTCGTGGGCAGGCTGTGCATCTCCTGGAACGCGAGCTGCACGGCGACGGGATCCCCGTCATCGACGCCGCGGCGCATGCGGCTCCAGGCCGCCCTCGGCACCTCCCAGTCGTAGATCTCGGCGTTGCGCAGCATGCCGATCTGGAAGCCGTAGGTGTTGCGGATCGACCTCGCAACGTCCCGCAGCGTCGCGTTCGGGCAGTGCGCGACGAGCAGGTCGTACACCTGCAGCAGGACCACGATCTGCTCGCGCACCGAGCGCAGCTCGGTGGCGCGCAGGCCGCCCTCGAACAGGCCGGTCAGCATCTGCCGCCCGTCGTCGTCGAGCGCGGGCAGCACGACCCGGAAGACGCCCCCGAACACGGCGCCGAGCACCTGCACCGCGTCGTACGCCTGCTCGGGGTCGGGCTCGATGACGCTCGTGTGGCTCTGCGCGCGGATCACGACGAGGTTCTCGGCCGCGAGCTGGTTCAGCGCCTCGCGGATCGGGGTGCGCGAGATGCCGAGCCAGTCCTGCAGCTTCTTGTCTTCGAGCCGCTCGCCGCACGCCAGCGTGCCGTCGAGAATGGCATCCCTGATGCTCTCGTACGCTTCCTCGCGCAGCAGACGGCGCTTCACGCCCGCCCTCGGCGAATCGGGAATGGGCATCGTCACCTCCGCGTCCGGTACACACAGTAGCGCAGTCCCCCGCCCGGGAGTCGGATGGGGGACTGCGCTCGTCGATCGGCGCGCGCGGCGATCCGGCGCGCGCGGCGATCAGTGCACGGCGGCGAACATGAGCCCCTCGTCGTCGACCTCGTCGGGATCGAACTCCGCGACGATCGTGCCGCCGCGCGCCACGAGGATGCGATCGGACAGCGCACGGATCTCGGGGAGGTACGACGAGATCACGACCACCGCGACGCCGTCGTCGGCGAGTGAGCGCACGATGGAGTGCAGCTCCGGGATGGTGCCGAGGTCGACGCCGCGGGTGGGCTCGTCGATGATCGCCACCTTGGGCTGCTTCGTGAGGCTCTTCGCGAGCACGACCTTCTGCTGATTGCCGCCGCTGAGCTCTTCGAGCCTCGCCCGGCTCGGCTCCAGCGTGCGCACGTCGAACCGCTTCACGAACTCCGCCGCGAGCGCGTTGAGCCTGCCCAGCCGCAGCCGGAACGGCAGCCGGCGCTCGGCGCAGACGTCGCCGAGATAGATGTTCTCGTAGATGCTCATGTGGCCGAAGAAGCCGGAGGCCTTGCGGTCCTCGGTGACGTAGACCACCCCGGCGCGACGGGCCTGCCGGGGCGTGCGGAACCGCACCTCCCTGCCGTTCAGCCGGATCTTGCCGCCGCGCAGGCGGCGGCGCTTCGTGACGCCGCCGATGATCTGCGCCACCTCGCTGCGGCCCGCGCCCACGAGCCCGTAGATGCCGACGATCTGGCCCGCGTATGCCGAGAACGACATGTTGCGCACGATCGGCATGAGCGTGACGTCGTCGACCTCGAGCGTGGGGGTGGCGTCGGGGTCGCGTCCCGGGGGGACGCGGCTGTACTCGACGTTGCGCCCGACCATCATCGAGACCACGCGGTCGCGGGAGAACTCGCCCGCGGTCTTCTCCAGTGTGCCCTGGTACTCGCCGTCGCGGAGCACCGTGATGCGGTCGGCCTCGTCGAGCGCCTCGTCGACCATGTGCGTGATGAAGATGAGGCCGACGCCCTGGTCGCGGAGCGAGCGCATCGTCATGAACAGCTGCAGCCGTTCCTCCGGGGTCACCGACGCGGTCGGCTCGTCGAGGATGATCACCTTCGCCTTGAAGTGCGTGGCGCGCGCGATCTCGACCATCTGCTTCTGGGCGATGCCGAGCGAGCCCACCGCCGCCTCCGGCGCGACGTGGAAGTTGTGCGACACCAGGATGTGCCGGGCCTCGATGTTGAGCGCCGAGAGGTTGTTGAACGCCTTCTCGTTGCCGAGGAAGAGGTTCTGCGCCACGCTCATCGTCTCGACGAGCGAGCCCTCCTGGTACACCATGGCGATGCCGGCGTCGCTCGAGTCCTTCGGCGACTCGTAGCGCTGCGGCGTCCCCTCGAGCTCGATGTGCCCCTCGTCGGGCTGGATCGCGCCGGAGATGACCTTCATCAGGGTGGACTTGCCCGCGCCGTTCTCGCCGAGCAGCGCGTGCACCTCTCCGGGCCGCACGTCGAACGACACGTTCTTCAGTGCGTAGGTCGAGCCGTAGCGCTTGCTGATCCCCCGCAGCGCGATCACCGGCGCGACGGCGGTCGTCGTGTCACTCATCCCTGCGCTCCTTCCATCGTCACCGCGAGGAGGTCGCGGTATCCCTGGGCGGCGGCCACCACGGTGTCGCCGGACACGGCGATGCCCGTGATGCCGTGCCGGTCTCCGTCGGCGCGCGAGTGCGCGCTGCGGCTCACCCTGCCGAACCGGTCGATCTCGAAGAAGAGACCGTACGAGCGGGGCGGGGCCCACGGCTTGATGACGCCGTGCACGCGCACGGCGCCGTACTGGGCGACGCTCGTGAAGTGGTTGTCGTTGCGCAGGCGCGGCACGAACCACTGGTCGGGATCGATCGTCGCGACCATCTCCTCGAGGAACTCCGGCTCGTCCAGCAGCAGCTCGGTCATGCGGTTGCGCGCGAAGGGCGCGGCGACCCACCAGTGGCCGCCGGCGCTCGTGATCCGGCCCGGGTAGACGGGAAGGTTCCCGACGACGCCCGATCCGGCCGCGCCGAGCACCTCGAGGGGCCGTCGTTCGATGCGGTGCGCGAAGCTGAGCGACAGGAGCACCTCTGAGCCGGCGACGGCGATGCCCGAGGGCCAGGGCAGCCCGCTCGCCTCGACGCTCGTCCGGTCGCCGCTCACACGCACGATCCGGCCCGTCGCCTCCTTCCTGGCGAGGGCGAGCGACCACGGGCTGTCCGCGCTCGATCCGATCGTGACCAGGATGTCGCCGTCGGGCAGCAGGGCGAGGTCGGTCACGCCGCGCTGCACGAGGGGATCGTCGTTGACGGTGCGCACCGTGCCGTCGAGCCTGACGCCGACGATTCCGAGGCCTTCGACGGCGGTGACGGCCTCGCCGAAGATCACCTCGATCGCGCCCGTCCTGCCGTCGAAGCCCGCCAGCGTCCTCACGTCCCCGCCGCTCACCGTGAAGAGCGACGTCCCGCTCGAGAACACGAGGGTGCCGTCTTCGAAGAACGCCACGTCGTCGGGCTCGTGCCCCGCGTCGTTCCCGAGGATCGGCCGCCCCTCGTCGAGCAGCGCATTGGGGCGCAGCCCGGCCTCGAACGGCGAGATCGACGGGTACGAGACCGAATCGGGATTGATGAACTCCTTGATCGTGCGGAGCACGCTCATCTCACCGCTCCTTCCAGGGCGAGCTTGGACCCCGGCATCCCGGGGATCTTGCGCGGATCGATGTCTCCGATCTGCAGGGGATCGAGCTTCATCTTGCCGACGCGGTTGTTGTGCACGCCGCCCAGGTAGAGGAAGCCGTTGTGCTCCTTGGCCGACGTGATCATCGGGTAGTTCTCGAGCGTGCCGTCCCAGATGACGTCGAGGATCTCGCCCTGCTCGTTGAACTTGAACACGCACGACACGTTGAGCTGCGGCACGGCCCAGCTGTCGGTCGGCAGCTCGCGCGTCATCCGGCGGCGCACCTTCGGGTACTTGACCAGCAGGTCGCTCATCGGCGAGCGCATCGCCACGAAGGTGGCCCAGTAGTTGCCGTCGGAGGCGCGGTTGATGTTGTCGGGGTAGCCCGGCAGGTCGGTCGCGACCGGTTCCAGCTGGCCCTGCTTCGGTCCGCTGATCCAGAGCCGGTCGATGCGGAACATCGCCGTGCTCGCGATGAGGATCGAGTCCCCCGCGTGCGAGGTGGCGATGCCGTTGGGGAACAGGTAGTTGCTCACCACGACGTCCGTCGAGCCGTCCTTGTCGATGCGCACGATGCGTCCGTTGGGCCGGAACTCGACCAGCTCGAGGATGTACTCGGTCGTGCCGACGCGGGTGGAGAAGTCCGACGTGTAGATGGCGCCGTCGGGGGCGACGTCGAGGTCGTCGGCGAACTTGAGCGCCGAGTCGTCGAACAGCTGGCCGCGCGTGCGCTTGACCTTGTTGGCGGCCAGGTGCGGCGTGCCCTCCTTGTCGATGCGGTACACGCCCATGCCGCCGACGGCGACCGTGAGGTTCTCCTCCTGGTCCCACACCATGCCGATGGGCATGCCGCCCGTGCGCGCCCAGACCTCGCCCTTGACGTTCTCGGGGTCGGGACCCTGGAACTTCCAGATCCAGCCGCGGCGGTCGGGGCAGTACACGCTGCCCTCGTCGTCGATGACCATGTCCTCGGGACCGTCCACGCGTCCGAGACCGATCGGCGCGGCGTCCGTCGCGCGGTAGTTGACCGCCCACTTCGAGGACGGGTCCATGATGTTCTCCAGCGGCCCGATCTTGAACACGCCGGGATCGATCTTGAGCTTCTCCGCGGTCTTGGCGCGGTACTTGCCCCACTTGAGGTCGAGGATCGCGAAGCCCAGCAGCGCGAGGGCGAGGATCGCCGTGTTGGCCGATCCCGGCAGGCCCATCACGATGGTCGCCTGCAGGATGACCTGCACGACGAACACGCCGACGGCTGCGCGGAGCACCGAGCCGCGACCGCCGCTGAGGCTCACGCCGCCGAGCACGACCGCGGTGAGGGCGACGAGCTCCCAGCCCTGTCCGACCTGGGGGTCGGAGCGTCCGAGCCGCGCCGTCGTGAGCACGCCCGCCAGACCCGCGAGCAGGCCCGAGAGCAGGTAGGTCGAGAACGAGATCCAGTCGATCGGGATGCCGTTGCGGCGAGCGGAGCGGCGGTCGGAGCCGACCGCGGTGACCCACCAGCCCCACTTCGACCGCGTGATGACGACGTGCGCCACGACCAGCAGCACGAAGAAGATGATCCACGGGATCGGGATGCCCGCGAGCGCGCCCTTGCCGAGCAGCTTCCACGCGAAGTCGTTCGCGGGAGAGACGATCTGGCGCGAGAAGGCCGACTGCAGCGCCGCGGCGACGCCGCCGAAGGCGATGAGGGTGACGAGCGTCGTGATGAACGGGCGCATCTTGAGCTTCGCGATGAAGAAGCCGTTGACCGCGCCGAGCAGGCCGCCGACGAGCACGGCGGCGATCATCGCGGCCCACACCGGCAGCCCCCACGCCTTGGAGGCCACCAGCGAGAACATCGCCGTGACGCCGACGATCGACCCGATCGACAGATCGATGCCGCCGCCGATGAGGACGATCGTCAGCGCGATGGCGAGCAGACCGCGCTCCGCGACGTCGTTGAGGATGAGGGGGGCGTCCCCGGGTCCGACAGGGGTGAAGACGAAGACCAGCACGCTCAGGATGATCGCGAGGGTCAGCGGGACCGCGCCCTCCATCCAGCGCTTCTTCAGAAGGTCGGACAGCGTACGGGCCGGTGTGAGCCGCTCACTCCACCGTGTGCCGGTGAGGTCGTACGCGTCTGCCTTCCATATCGCAGACTTCTTGGCCATGACAGATACCTCTCTGTACCTCTGTGGTGGACTCCGGGGACGCCCCTCATGCGGGGCGGGCGAGCGGACTAGTCGAGAACGCCCGGAGCCAGGCCCTGGTAGCAGGCGAACGAGACCTGGTCGACGTTCGTGGCATCCACGATCGTGTGGGGGACCCAGGCCACGGTGGGCGTGGAGCCGGCGGGCTCGCCGCGCTGCACGAGCGCCTGCGCCATCGCGGCCGCCGCGGTGCCCAGGCCGTCGACGCTGTAGGCGGCGGTCGCGGTCACCTTGCCCGCACGGAGCGAGTCGCACCACAGGGCGTCGCCGCCGAAGGTGTACACGCCGACCTCGCCGGGTGCCAGGTCGCCCCGGGCGACGGCCGCGGCGACCTCGTCGCCGACGGGGATCGAGTTGAGGTCGAACGCCGGCATGATCGCGCACAGCTCGCCCTTGTACTGCTGGATCGCGTTGGACGCGGCCTCCTGCGCCTCCGACTGCTGCCAGGCGGTGCTCGTCGTGCGGACGGTGAAGCCGGCGGGCTCGACGACCTCGCGGATCGCGTTCTCCCACTGCATCGACACGGCGTCGTTGCCGGGGCCGTAGATGAGCTGGATCGCCTTGCCGCCGCCCGCGGCCTCGCAGTCGGCGATCACGCGCTCGGCGATGTCCTTGCCCGCCTGGAACTGGTTGGCCGCGATGAGCGCGTCGCCCATCGTGTTGGAGGCCATGTTCATCAGGATCGTGTAGATGCCCGCGTCGGCCGCCGCCTGGATCTGGTTCTGCAGCACGCCGACGTCGGGGTTCTGCACGATCAGGATGTCGGCGCTCTTCTTCGCGATGACGTCGTCGACGGCCTTCACGAGGGCGTCGGTGTCGAAGTTGGGATCGATGACCGACACCTCCGCGCCCTGGGCGGTGAGGGTGAGGTAGATCGACTGGTACCAGTTCTCGATGAGCGTGTAGCCGGCGAAGAGGATCGGCACGAACACGACCCGCTTGCCCTCCATCGAGGCGTCGACCTTGTCGATCATCTCGAAGAGCTCGATCTGCTGGCTCGGGCCGAAGACCGCGTTGCTCGACGACTCGCCGCCGCCGGCGCCCTGGTCGCCGCCGGTGGTGCCGGTGTCGCCGACGGTGCAGCCGGCCATCACGAAGGCTGCGCTCGCCATGAGGCCGAGCGTGGCCAGGACCTTCTTCTTCATCTTCATTGAGAGAACTCCTTCGTTCTGTGTCTCTTGGTGGTGGGGATGGGTGAGGGGATGACTAGAGCTCGCCGCTCTTGGCGGTCTCCTCGTCGCGCGGGTGCAGCCACGAGTCGATCCAGATCGCCGCGAGCAGCACGGCGCCCCGGATCATGTCCTGCAGCGGGGCCGACAGGCTCTGCAGGATGAGCAGGTTGTTGAGCGCGGCGACGAACAGCGTTCCCGCGAAGATGCCGAAGACCGTGCCGCGGCCGCCCGAGAGCGACACGCCGCCGATGACGGTCACCGTGAGGGCCGTGAACAGCAGGGGGTGGAACGACGACAGCACCGTCTGCGCGCTGCCGCTGCCCGAGACGAGCACGAAGCCGGCGAGCATGGCGAGCAGCGACGAGATGACGTACGAGAGCATCTGCAGCTGGCGCACGGGCGCGCCGGTCGACCGGGCCGTCTGGGGGTTGTCGCCCATCGCGCGGATGAGCTTGCCGGAGGCGGTGAACTTGATGAACATCCAGGCGAGCACGAAGACGACGGCCGCGATCAGGATCGCCTTGGGCACGCCGAAGAACGATCCGAACGCGAAGGCGCGCAGCGCCGTGTCGTCGCCGAGCTGATAGAAGTTCTGCGAGACGAGGAAGATGTTCACGAACGCGATCGTGAGCAGCCCGGTCGCGAGGGTCGCGAACAGGGCGGGGACCTCCACGTACGCGACGAGCCACCCGTTGATCACGCCCACGACCGCCGCGAGCACGATGGCCAGGATGATGGCCTGCGCCTCGGGCATGCCCTGCGCCAGGAACGCGAGCGTCGCCTGTGAGAACCCGAGCGCGACGGCGGCGCTGGACAGGTCGATGCCCTTCCCCATGACGACGATCGCCTGCCCGAGCGCGAGGATCGCGAAGGGTGCCGCGAGCCTCAGGAAGTTCAGGAAGTTCGAGGCCGTGAGGAACCTGTCGTTCAGCAGGGCGCCGAGCACGACGAGCAGCACGAACAGGACCAGCACCAGCCACGCCTGATCGATCCGAGCGAGCCGGCCGCGCAACGGGAGCGCGGGCTTTGTCTCTGGCTTTGACGTCACCGTTGACGATGTCATAGCAATCCGTTCCCAGTCGTAGGTGTTCGGAGACTCTCCGTACCTGGTCGAACCTGCGGCAGCACTGCCGCGGGATAGAGAATATATCAAATACTTGGATGGCCGACGGAAGCGGATTGCAAGAGTTGTTTTCAATTCGTTATCAAAACATACTGTAATATATTAGAATATTTGCTTTAATCCGCCCTCTCGGGCCCGTCTCCGCGGCATCGCATCGGCATCTTGTTCACGAGCGCGATACTCACAACAATGGAGACCAGGTCGACGACGATCCTCGGGGCGCACCCCGGCGCCTCACCACGTGGCATCCGCACGCGCACCGTGTTCGACCGGAACCTGACGGCGGCGCGCGCCGCGTCGGAGAGGAGACATGATGACCGCAGTCAGCCGCACCGTGCGCGTCGGCTCGTCGCACGGCCTGCACGCCCGGCCCGCGAAGCTCTTCGCCCAGGCGGCGAAGGACGCCGGCATCCCGGTCACGGTCGCCAAGGGCGCCGGCGAGCCGGCCAACGCCGCCAGCATCCTGGGCGTCATCGCCCTCGGCGCCGAGAAGGGCGACTACCTCACCCTCACGGCCGACGGCGACGGCGCCGAAGAGGTGCTCGACGCGCTCGTCGAGCTGCTCACCACCGATCACGACGAGTAAGACGAAAGAGGAGTCTGGAATGAGCGAACTGCGCGGAGTCGGAATCGGTCTGGGTGTGGCGCAGGGCCCCGTGGCCCGGATGGCCGAGCCCCTGCCGGCCCCCGAGGACGTCGCGAGCACCCGCACCGCGGAGGAGGAGCTCGCGCGCGTGCGCGAGGCCGTCGCCGCGGTCGCCCGAGAGCTCGAGGCGCGCGGCGCCCAGGCGGGCGGCGCGGCCCGCGACGTGCTGGAGGCCCAGGCGATGATCGCCGAGGACCCGACCCTCGACGGAGAGGTCGCGCAGCGCGTGAACGCGGGCAAGACCGGGGAGTTCGCCGTCTTCGACGCGTTCGCGAGCTTCCGCGACACCCTCGCCGCGATGGGCGGCTACCTCGGCGAGCGCGCCGCCGACCTCGACGACGTCGCGCAGCGCGTCATCGCGCGCCTGCGCGGGCTGCCGGCCCCCGGCGTGCCCGACCCGGGCCACCCGTTCGTGCTCGTCGCGAAGGACCTCGCCCCCGCCGACACGGCGCTGCTCGACCTCGACAAGGTGCTCGCGCTCATCACGAGCGACGGCGGCCCCACCTCGCACACCGCGATCCTCGCGCGCGAGAAGTCGATCGTCGCGATCGTCGGCGTCGTCGGGGCCGCCGACCTGGCCGACGGCGAGACCGTCATCGTCGACGCCGCGAAGGGCGTCGTGACGACCGAGCCGACCGCCGACGAGCTGGAGCAGGCGCAGCACCGCGCCGACGCGCGCAAGGCCGCGGCATCCGCCCCCCTGACGCCGGGCGCCCTCAAGGACGGCAGCCCCGTGCCCCTGCTCGCGAACCTCGGCAAGCCCGGCGGCGCGAAGGAGGCCGTCGAGCTGGGCGCCGAGGGCGTGGGCCTGTTCCGCACCGAGTTCCTCTTCCTCAGCTCGACGCAGGCCCCGACGATCGATGAGCAGCAGGCCGCGTACACCGAGCTGCTGCGGGCGTTCCCCGGCAAGAAGGTCGTCGTGCGCGCCCTCGACGCCGGTGCCGACAAGCCGCTCGCCTTCCTCAACGACGCGCACGAGGAGAACCCCGCGCTGGGCCTGCGCGGCCTGCGCGCGCTCCGCGCGAGCGAGGACATCCTGCGCGAGCAGCTGACCGCCCTCGCGCAGGCGGATGCCGAGACCGAGGCCGACCTGTGGGTCATGGCGCCGATGGTCTCCACCGTCGAGGAGACCGACTACTTCGTCGCGCTCGCCCGGGAGTACGGCATCAAGACCGCCGGCGTCATGATCGAGGTGCCGTCGTCGGCGCTGCTCGCCGACCAGGTGCTCGCGATCGCCGACTTCGCCTCGATCGGCACGAACGACCTCACGCAGTACACCCTCGCCGCCGACCGGCTGCTGGGCTCGGTCGCCTCGTTCCAGGACCCGTGGCATCCGGCCGTGCTCAAGCTCGTCCAGGCGACGGCCGACGGCGGCCGCGCGAACGGCAAGCCCGTCGGCATCTGCGGCGAGGCCGCCGCCGACCCGCTGCTCGCGGTCGTGCTCGTGGGCCTCGGCGCGACGACGCTGTCGATGGCGCCCACCGCGCTCGCCGACGTGCGCGCGTCGCTGCTGCAGCACACGCGCGAGGACGCCGAGCGCATCGCGGCCGCCGCCCTGGCGGGCGCGGACGCCGCGTCGGCCCGCGCGGCGGCGCAGGACGCGGCCGCCGAGATCGGCGGCTGACACCGCGTGTCACGAGGAGTGCTGTCACTCGGCCAGGTGCGCATCCGCACCGGGCCGGTGACGAAAGAAGACGCGCTGCACGAGGCGGCCGACATCCTGGAGTCGGCCGGCGCGGTGACGAGCGGCTATCTCGACGCGATGTACCAGCGCGAGCAGGCCGTGTCGACGTACATGGGCGGCGAGCTCGCGATCCCGCACGGCACCAGCGAGACGGCGCACCTGATCCTGGAGTCGGCGCTCTCGTTCGTGCGCTACGACGACGGCATCGACTGGGACGGCGACCTCGTCACCTTCGTCGTCGGCATCGCGGGCAAGGGCGACGAGCACCTGCAGATGCTCTCGCGCATCGCCCTGCTGTTCGCCGACCCCGTCGAGATCGCGCGCCTGAAGAGCGCCGCCACCCCCGAGGAGCTCTACGACATGGTCGTGGAGGACGCCGGCCCGTAGGCCTTCCCGCGAGGGTGCCAGCTCTTCCCGCGAGGGTGCCAGTTATCTCACCGAGGGTGCTTTCGCCGCGAGCGCGAAAGCACCCTCGCGAGAACAAGTGGCACCCTCGCGAGGGAGGGACGGGTCAGCCGTCGATGACGGCGACGAGCACGTCGAGGAACGAGGCGAAGTCGGTGCCGGCGCGCACGATGCGCTGCACGCTCTCGTGCTCGCTGAACACCTCGATGAGCTGCTCGAACACGGTCTGGAACGCCGCGCGGTCCCCCTCGCTGAAGGCGACCATCGCGACGACCTGCACCCGGCCGTCGCCCCACGCGATCGGCGGGTCGGCGATGCCGACCGCGATCGCCGTGCGGGCGGCGGTCATCGCGAGCGCGTGCGGCACGGCGAGCGCGTCGGTGAACGCCGTCGACGAGAGCTGCTCGCGCTCGATCGTGCGCTGCACGTAGTCGTCGTCGATGGCCCCGGACCGCACCAGCAGGCCGCCGAGGCGCTCGATGACCGCCTCCTCTCCCCCGGCGCCGTCGATGCCGTGCACGAAGGCGTCGGCCGAGAAGTAGCGCTCCAGCTCGGCGCGCAGGCGGGCGAGACGGCGCGAGCGCCGCAGCCGTCCCGCGGCGGCCTGCACGCGCTCGACGTCGGCATCCGTGAGGAACGGCTGCACCATGACGATGCGGTCGCTCGCCTTCGTCAGCTCGGGCGGCGGCGTCGTGGTGAGGATGAGGTCGCTGTCGATCTCGGCCCACACGGGATCGGCGCGCGTCTCGACGCCCACGATGTCGATCGACTGGCCGAGCGAGGCGGCGATGCTCGAGCGCAGCAGCTCGTGCAGCTCGTAATAGCCGGGGCACACGACCGTCGCGGTCAGCCGGGCCGCCGCGCGCCGCACGCGCTCCAGCCGGCCGCCGACGTGCATCGCGATGTAGGCGATCTCGTCCTCGAGCAGGCCCAGGCCGACGAGGTCCTGCAGCCCGTCGGCGATGTAGACCGCGACCTCGAAGATGAGCGGATGCGTCGCCTTGAGCGATCGCGTGAGCGGATTGCGCGACCACGCCTGCTCGCGGGCGCGCTCGCGCAGGTGCTGCACGTGCAGGGCGAGGCGCAGCACGAAGTCGTCGTGGTCGATGTCGAGCAGGAACTCCGCGGCGGCCCGCTCCGTCACGGCGCGCACGGCCCGCTCGACGTCGGGGTCGAGGCGGGAGCGGATCGCGGCGACCGACTCGTCGACGCCCGGGACGACCACGCGACTCAGCACGATCGCCGAGAGCTGCCGGCGGTCGCCGTCGCCGAGCGTGACCCCCAGGTGCGTCTGCACGAGCCGGTCGAGCAGCGCGCCGATCTGCTCCTGCTCCCCCGACACGGTCGAGCCGTGGTCGTCGAGCGCGCGGCCCGCGGCGATGCGGTCGGCGGCGATCGCGATGTGCATCACGACGTCGCCGATGCCGAACTCGTTGACGAAGTAGCCGAGCGCGCCCAGCTCGGCGACCAGCTCGGCCTTGAAGGCGCCGAAGGCCCGGGCGCCCACGGAGCCGTCGCCGAGCGCGCGGCGCAGGGCGTCGAGGTCGAAGCCGCCGTCGTCGGTCTCGTCGTGCACGAGCCGCGACAGCAGCCGGCGCTTGCCGCGCTCGCTGCCCGCGATGCGGGCCGTCGACGCCGTGCGCTCCAGCACGAGGTCGAGGCCCGAGAGCATCGAGCGCACGCGCCCGAGGTCGGCCTCGATCGTCGCCGAGCTGACGAAGAACGCGTCGGCGGTCTCGTACACGTCGACGCCGTCGGCGGCGGCCAGCAGCTCGCGCACCAGCCGGTGCTGCCGTCCGCGCGGCGTGTCGTCGTGGTCGGCGCCGCGCTGCGCCGCGAGCGCCGCGGGCCCCGCCCGGTAGCCCTGCGGGCCCGACTCGACGGCGATCTCGCCCGTCGCGCGGGCGTTGAGGGTCGCGACATAGCTGCGGATGCTGCGGGGCGTCACGCCGAGCGTGTCGGCCAGCTCCGAGGCGGTGATCCAGGTGCCCCGGCGAACGAGCAGCGACAGCATACGGTCGGGCCTCGTACGGGTCATTCGTTCAGTCAATCATGCGGCGAACTCTCAGCGAAGCTTCCGCGGGGGCGGAAAGAGCCTTGGTTGTCGCGCGCCCCACGCCCGCGTCACCATGAACATGAGGAGGCGGATCGATGAAGATTCTCGTCGTGTGCGGTGCCGGTGCGTCCAGCACGTTCGTCGCCCAGCGCGTGCGCCGGGCCGCCGAGGCCCGCGGCCGCGACTGGCACGTCGCGCCCACGACGGTGATCACCCTCGACGCCGACCTCGCGGATGCCGATGTGCTGCTCGTGGGACCGCACCTGCACGAGCGGCTCGCGGACATCGCGCACGCGGCATCCCTCACGAACACGACCGTCGTGCCGCTGCCCGACGACGCGTTCCGCGACCACGACGGCGAGCGCACCCTCGCCCTGATCGACGCGGCGACCGCCGCGTCGCCCGTCACCCCCGGCCGGCCGGCCGGCTCACCCGAAAGAAGGCGACCATGACAACGGCGTCACCTCCCGCCACGGGAGCGAACAAGGCACGCGTCGGCGTGCAGCGCTTCGGCGCATTCCTCGCGGGCATGATCATGCCCAACATCGCAGCGTTCATCGCGTGGGGTCTCATCACGGCGATGTTCATCCCCGACGGATGGCTCGGCGAGCGCAGCCCCGTCGAGGCATGGCAGTGGTCGGGCAGCGCCGACCTGGCCCAGCTGGTCGGCCCCATGATCACCTATCTGCTGCCCCTGCTGATCGCCAACACGGCCGGTCGCATGGTCTACGACGTGCGCGGCGGCGTCGTGGCGACGATCGCGACGATGGGCGTCATCGTGGGCACCGAGATCCCGATGTTCATGGGCGCCATGATCATGGGACCGCTCGCGGCCTGGATCACGAAGCAGATGGACAGGCTCTGGGAGGGCAAGATCAAGCCCGGCTTCGAGATGCTGGTGAACAACTTCTCCGCCGGCATCCTGGGCATGATCCTCGCGATCATCGGCTACTACGTGTTCGGCCCGCTGGTCACCGCGATCAGCAACGCGCTCGGCGCCGTCGTCGACTGGCTCGTGGAGTACGGCCTGCTGCCGCTGCTGAGCATCATCGTCGAGCCCGCGAAGGTGCTGTTCCTGAACAACGCCATCAACCACGGCGTGTTCACGCCCATCGGCACGCAGCAGGCGACCGAGACCGGCAAGTCGATCCTGTTCCTCGTCGAGGCCAACCCCGGACCCGGCCTCGGCATCCTGCTCGCCTTCACGCTGTTCGGCGTCGGCGCGGCCCGCGCGAGCGCGCCCGGCGCGATCGTCATCCAGTTCCTCGGCGGCATCCACGAGATCTACTTCCCGTACGTGCTGATGAAGCCCGCGCTCATCCTCGCCGCGATCGGCGGCGGCATGACCGGCGTCGCGACCAACGCGATCTTCCAGTCGGGCCTGCGCGCACCGGCCGCGCCGGGCAGCATCTTCGCCGTGCTCATCCAGACCCCCGCGGGCTCGTACGTGGGCGTCATCCTCTCGGTGGTCTTCGCCGCGGCCGTCTCGTTCCTCATCGCCGCCGTGATCCTGCGCGCCTCGCGCAAGAAGGACCTCGCGGCCGAGGCCGCGGGCGGCGGCTCGTTCGAGTCGGCGATCGCGCAGACCGAGGCGAACAAGGGCAAGAGCTCGGACGCGCTCTCGGGCCTGCGCGGCACCGGTGCCGCGGCAGCCGCCGCGGGCGCCGCCGCTGCCGCCGCGCCGACCGCGACGCGCGAGATCAAGAGCATCGTGTTCGCGTGCGACGCCGGCATGGGCTCGTCGGCGATGGGCGCGAGCGTGCTGCGCAACAAGATCAAGAAGGCGGGCGTCGAGGGCGTCACGGTCACCAACAAGGCGGTCGCGAACCTCGACGGCACGGAGGACCTGATCGTCACGCAGCAGCAGCTGACGGATCGCGCGAAGGGCCGCAACCCCGACGCGATCCACGTCTCGGTGGACAACTTCATGGGCGCCCCCGAGTACGACGAGGTCGTCGCCATGGTGACGGGCCAGCAGGGCTCGTAGCCTGAGACCATCGCCGCGGAGGCGGGCGCGTCGCCGTTCCCGCCTCCGCGGCATCCCATCCCTCCACGAACGGAGCAATGACATGGCAGAGAACGTCCTGACCCCCGGCCAGGTGCGCATCCACCCCGGGTCGGTCTCGAAGCTCGAGGCGATGCGCGAGGCGGCCGACATCCTCGAGGCGGCGGGGGCCGTCACGAGCGAGTACTTCGCCGCGATGCAGGAGCGCGAGCAGACGGTGTCGACGTACATGGGCAACGAGCTGGCGATCCCGCACGGCACGAACGAGATGAAGGCCGCGATCCTCGACTCCGCGCTGTCGTTCGTGCGCTACGACGGCGGCGTCGACTGGGACGGCCAGCCCGTGACGTTCGTCGTGGGCATCGCGGGCAAGGGCGACGAGCACCTCGAGATCCTGTCGCAGATCGCGATCCTCTTCTCCGACGAGGACGAGGTCGCCGCGCTCAAGCAGGCGACGACCGTCGAGGAGCTGTTCGCGAAGCTCGCGGCAGTCAACGAGCGATGAAGGCCGTCCACTTCGGGGCAGGCAACATCGGGCGCGGCTTCGTCGGGCTGCTGCTGCACGAGGGCGGATACGAGCTCGTGTTCTCCGACGTCGCGGCGCCGCTCGTCGACGCGATCAACGCGGCGTCGTCGTACACCGTGCACGAGGTCGGCGAGGGCGGCACCGACAAGACCGTCACGGGATTCCGGGCGATCAACAGCGCGACCGACACGCAGGCGCTCATCGACGAGATCGCCACGGCCGACGTGGTCACGACCGCGGTCGGCCCCACCGTGCTGCGCTTCGTCGCCCCGCACATCCTCGCGGGGCTCGCGCTGCGCGACCCGCGCCGCGCGCCGCTGCAGGTCATGGCGTGCGAGAACGCGATCGGCGCGACCGACCAGCTGCGCGAGGAGATCGTGACGCTGGCCGGCGCCGCGTGGGACGCGCTCTCGGCGCACGTCGTGTTCGCGAACACCGCCGTCGACCGCATCGTGCCCGCGCAGCCCGCGGGCGCGGGCGTCGACGTGACGGTCGAGCCGTTCTACGAGTGGGCGATCGAGCGGCGGCCGTTCGGCGACGCCCCGCCGCACATCCCGGGCGCGCACTTCGTCGACGACCTCGCTCCGTACATCGAGCGCAAGCTGTTCACGGTCAACACGGGGCACGCGGCGACGGCGTACTTCGGGGCGCAGGAGGGCGCCGAGAAGATCTCCGACGCCCTCGCCGACGCCGGCGTGGCGGCCCGCGTCGCGCGGGCGCTGGAGGAGACGTCGGCGCTGCTCGTCGCCAAGCACGGGCTCGACCCCGCGGAGCTCGCCGACTACCGCGCCACGATCCTGCGGCGCTTCGCGAACCCGGAGCTGCCCGACACGGTCGGTCGGGTCGGGCGGCAGCCGCTGCGCAAGCTCTCGCGGCACGAGCGGTTCGTCGGTCCCGCCGCGGAGGCCGCCGAGCGGGGCCTCGCCGTCGACGGCCTGCTCGCCGCGATCGCCGCCGCGCTGCGCTTCGACGACCCGTCCGACGAGCAGTCGGCCGAGCTGCAGCGCCGCCTGCGCGACGAGGACGCCGAGTCGCTCACCGCCTCGGTGACCGGCCTGGAGCCCGGGCATCCCCTCTTCGCCGCCGTCGCCGCCGCCGTCGCGGCCCGCCGGTCGGAGCTCACCGCCTGAGCCGCCCGTACCGAACTCCTCCGATCCGCGCCCGATCGCGCGGATCGGAGGGGTGTTTCCGGGTATCGCACGCGGATCGGAGGAGTTCGGGCGCCTGAGTTCTCCACAGATCGCGGAATCGGCCTCCACCGCGGCCCCGCGCAGGCGAGAGTGGCGGGATGACGCCGCTGCTCCTTGCCGAACAAGCCGGACGCATCCTGACGGCCGCGTATCTCACCCCCGCCGACCTCGTGGGCCAGGGGATCACACGATCCGAGCGGCGACGACTCGTGCAGGCCGAGCGACTCGTGCGGGTGCGTCAAGGCCGCTATGTCACGGCTGACCTCCCGAGCAAGCTGCTCCAGGCGGCCCGTCTGGGCGCCCGCCTCGATTGCCTCTCGCTCCTGCACGCCCTCGGCGTCTTCGTCCTCGACGCGCCCGCGCTGCACGTGCAGGTGGAGAGAGGCGCGAGCCGGCTGCCTCCGCGCACCGCCGACGTCATCGCGCACTGGCGGGAGTCGTCGTGTCCGCGGGCGGCGCTCACCGCGGACCTCGTCGAGGCGCTGGCCCAGTCGGTGCGATGCCAGGGCATCCGGGATGCCCTGGCGACGATCGACAGCGCCTGGCACCTGGGACTCGTCGACGAGGAGTCGGTGGCGGCCGTGTTCGCACGGCTGCCGCGGCGCTACGCGTCGCTCCGGCGGCTGCTCGACCGGCGAGCGGAGTCGGGATCGGAGACGATCATGCGGCTCATCCTGCGGAGCCTCGGATGCCACGTCGATCTTCAGGTGGTGATTCCGGCGGTGGGTCGCGTCGATCTCGTCGTCGACGGATGGCTCATCGTGGAGTGCGACAGCAGAGCGCACCACGAGGGCTGGGAGCAGCAGAAGAAGGATCGGCAGCGGGACATCGCGGCGGCCCGGGCGGGCTACACGACGGTACGGCCGATCGCCGAGGACATCCTGCACCACCGTGAGGAGACCCTCGCGGCGATGAAGGAGGTCGTGGCGCAGGGGCCGCGACCGGCCGCGCGCCCGAACTCCTCCGATTCGACGCGGCGGCGCACCAGATCCGGCCGGAACCGGCGTGTGTGACGCGAAACGGAGGAGTGCGGGCACGCGCCCGACGGCGGCTAGGAGCTGAAGCCGTCGGCGACGATCTCGATGAGCTCCTCGCGCTCCTCGACGGAGAGGAACGCCGCCGCGGCGGCGTTGAGCTGGAAGGCCTCCAGGTCGTCGAGCGTGTACTCGAACGCGTCGACCAGCAGCGCGAGCTCGCGCGTGAGCGACGTGCGGCTCTGCAGCCGGTTGTCGACGTTGACCGTGACGGCGAAGCCCAGCTGGTACAGCAGGTCGAACGGGTGGTCGACGAGCTTCGTGCCCCACGCGGCGATCGCGCCGGTCTGCAGGTTCGACGACGGCGACAGCTCCAGCGGGATCTCGCGGTCGCGCACCCAGCGCGACAGGTCGCCGAGCTGCACGCGCACCTCGTCGAACTCCTCGTCGACGACCGTGAGGTCCTCCGCGATGCGCACGCCGTGACCGAGCCGCAGAGCACGTCCGTCGAGCAGCGCCGAGCGGATCGAGTCGAGCCCCGCGGCCTCCCCCGCGTGCACCGTGACGGGGAAGAACTCGGATGCCAGGTAGTCGAACGCGGCGCGGTGCCTCGACGCCGGGAAGCCGTCCTCGGCGCCCGCGATGTCGAAGCCGACGGCCCCGCGGCCGCGGAACGCCACGGCGAGCTTCGCGATCTCCAGGGAGCGGTCGGCGTGACGCATCGCCGTGATGAGCTGGCCGACGCGGATGTCGCGGTCGCCGCCGGCCACGGCGTCCTCGCCCTCCTCGATGCCCTCCTGCACGGCCTCGACGGCCTGCTCCAGGGTGAGCCCGTCGCGCAGGTGCTGCTCGGGCGCCCAGCGCACCTCGCCGTAGACGACGCCGTCGGCGGCGAGGTCCTCGACGAACTCCCGGGCCACGCGGCGCAGCCCGTCGGCGGTCTGCATCACGGCCGTGGTGAGGTCGAACGTCTTCAGGTACTCCACGAGCGAGCCCGAGTCGCTGCGCTCCTCGAACCAGTCGGCCAGCTCGCCCGCGTCGTCGGAGGGAACCTCGACGCCCGCCTCGTCGGCCAGCTCGATGATCGTCTGGGGGCGCAGGCCGCCGTCGAGGTGATCGTGCAGCGACACCTTCGGCAGCGAGCGGATCGACACGCCCTGCAACGTCGGATCGGTGGTCATGGGGGTTCTCCTCGTCGTCAGGGTCAGGCGGTGATGCGTTCGAGCACGAGCGGCGCGGATGCCGCGCCGAGATCCGCTCCGATATCGTAGGCCCCCCGCACGGCGTCGAGCGCCCGCGGGAACCGGCTCTCATCATCCGCCACGAGGGTGAACAGCGGCTGACCGGCCGTCACCGTCTGACCCGGCTTGACGTGCAGGTCGATGCCCGCCGCGTGCACCACCGGGTCCTGCGCCCGGGCGCGCCCCGCGCCGAGCCGCCACGCCGCGATGCCGAACGGCAGCGCCTCCATGCGCCGCACGGTGCCGGAGTCCTCGGCCACCACCGTGTGCGTCTCGCGCGGCGTGGGCAGCGGGGCGTCGGGATCGCCGTCCTGCGCCCGGATCATCGCCCGCCATGCGTCCATCGCCCGGCCGTTCCGCAGCGCGCCCTCGACGTCGGCCTCGGGGCGGCCCGCGAGGGCGAGCATCTCGCGCGCGAGCGCGACCGTGAGCTCGACGACGTCGGCGGGCCCGCCGCCCGCGAGCACCTCGACCGACTCGCGCACCTCGTTGGCGTTGCCGATCGCGAGGCCGAGCGGCGTGCTCATGTCGGTGAGCAGCGCCGTCGTCGCCACGCCCGAGTCGGTGCCCAGCGCGACCATCGTGCGCGCGAGCTCGCGCGCCTTCTCCACGTCCTGCATGAACGCGCCCGACCCGAACTTCACGTCGAGCACGAGGGCGTCGGTGCCCTCGGCGATCTTCTTCGACATGATGCTCGACGCGATCAGCGGGATCGCCTCGACCGTGCCCGTGACGTCGCGCAGCGCGTAGAGCCGCTTGTCGGCCGGGGCGAGACCCGAGCCGGCGGCGCAGACGACCGCGCCGACGTCCTGCAGCTGCGCGAACATCTCGTCGTTCGACAGCGCCGCGCGCCAGCCCGGGATCGACTCCAGCTTGTCGAGCGTGCCGCCGGTGTGGCCGAGCCCGCGGCCGGACAGCTGCGGCACCGCGACGCCGAACGACGCGACGAGCGGGGCGAGCGGCAGCGTGATCTTGTCGCCGACGCCGCCCGTGGAGTGCTTGTCGACGGTCGGCTTGCCGAGGCCCGAGAAATCCATCCGCTCGCCCGACGCGATCATGGCATCCGTCATCACCCTGATCTCGTCGCGCGTCATCCCGTTGAGCAGCACCGCCATCGCGAACGACGCCATCTGCGCGTCGGCGACGTACTCGCGCGTGTAGGCGTCGATCATCCAGCGCAGCGCGGGCTCGGGCACCGCGCCGCCGTCGCGCTTGGTGCGGATGACGTCGACGGCGTCGAAGGGCTCGCTCATCGTTCTCCCTGCGTGGTCGGACCGGCCTGCGCGGCCTCGAGGTCGCGGGGGCCGAAGGCGTCCGGCAGCACCTCGTCGATCGTGCGGATGCCGGAGACCGTCTGCAGCAGCATGCCGGGCTGCGCGAACTCGTACAGCAGCTGCCGGCAGCGTCCGCACGGCATGATCGTCTCGCCCTCGCCGTTGACGCACACGAACGCCGCCAGGCGCCCGCCGCCCGACATGTGCAGGTCGCCCACGAGCGCGCACTCGGCGCACAGACCGACGCCGTACGACGCGTTCTCGACGTTGCAGCCCGCGACGACGCGGCCGTCGTCGACGAGCGCGGCCGCGCCCACGCGATAGCGCGAGTACGGTGCGTAGGCGCGCTGCATCGCCGCGACCGCGGTGCGGCGCAGCTCGTCCCAGTCGATGTCGGTCACGGCGCTCATCCCTTGATGTACGGCTTGCCGACGGCGGCCGGCCCGCGGATCTGCCCCGCGAACCCGGCGACCGCAATGAGCGTCACGACGTAGGGCAGCATGAGCATGAACTCGCCCGGGATCGGCGTCTTGAGGATCGTCAGCAGGTTCTGCAGGTTGGTCGCGAAGCCGAACAGCAGCGCCGCGAGCGCGGCGCGGAGCGGGTCCCAGCGGCCGAAGATCACGGCGGCCAGCGCGATGAAGCCGAGGCCGGCCGTCATGTCCTTGCCGAACTGCGGCACCGACACGAGCGTGAAGTACGCGCCGCCCGTGCCCGCGATCGCGCCCGCGAGCAGCACGTTCCAGAACCGGGTCGGGTTGACCTTGATGCCGACCGTGTCGGCGGCCTGCGGGTGCTCGCCGACGGCGCGCAGGCGCAGGCCCCACTTCGAGCGGTACAGGCCCCAGGCGACGGCCGCGACCGTGAGGAACATGAGGTAGACGATGAACGTCTGGTTGAACAGCACGGGCCCGATGATCGGGATGTCGCTGAGCAGCGGGATCTCGATGCGCGTGAAGCGCACGGGGCGGTTCAGCTCCTGCTCGTTCGGCACGAGCAGCGCCCCGTAGAGGAAGCCGGTGAGGCCCGCGACGAGCACGTTCAGCACGACGCCGACGATCACCTGCTCGACGAGGTACTTGATCGCGAAGGCGGCGAGCACGCTCGCGACGAGCACACCGCCGAGCATCGCGCCGAGCAGGCCGACGAACGGGTTCTTGGTGATGCTCGACAGCAGCGCGGCGGTGAAGGCGCCCAGCAGCAGCTGCGCCTCGATCGCCACGTTGACGACGCCCGCGCGCTCGCCGATGACGCCGCCCATCGCGCCGAACACGAGCGGCACCGAGAGCGACACGGCGCCGAAGAGCAGGCTGGTCACGGGCACCAGGCCGCCCGCCGCGGCCCAGACCAGGAAGGCGAAGACGCCGATGACGCCGAACACGACGACGAGCCATGTCCGGGGGCGGCGATACGCCCACGCGTCGACGAACGCCCACGCCGACAGCGCGACGAGCACGACGAGCAGTCCCCAGCTCGTGGGCCCCGTCGGCAGCGCGACGTCGCCGAGCGCGAGCGCCGACGACGCGTCGCTCAGCCGGAAGGTGCTGGTCCCGCCGCGCGGCACGGCGACGAAGAGCACCGCGAGCAGCACGGTGACCACGGCGAACGAGACGGGCACCTTGAGGCGCCGCTGCCGCACGGTCGCGAGCTGCACCGTGCCGTCGGCCGCCTCGGTGGGGGCGAGCGACGTGCCCGCGGGCCCGGCGCCTCCGGACGACGCGCCGGCGGCGCCGGGAGCGGACGTGGGGGTCATGCGGCCACCGCCTTGTCGTCTGCGGGCTCGGGCCGTCGCCGGGCCGCCTTGGCGCGGGCCCGGGCGGCCTTCTCGAGATCGGTGCGGGGCAGGAAGAACACGGCGCGCAGCAGTGGCGGCGCCGCGATGAACAGCACGACGAGCGACTGCACGACGAGCACGATGTCGACGGGGATCCCCTGGGCCTGCATCGAGAACGAGCCCGCCTTGAGCGCCCCGAACAGGATGCCCGCCGCGAACGTGCCCCACGCGCGGCTGCGGCCGAGCAGGGCGACGGTGATCGCGTCGAACCCGATCCCGGCGTCGATGCTCTCGGTGATGCCCGAGTTCACCGCCCCCTGGATCTGGTTCATCCCGGCGAGGCCCGCGAGCCCGCCGGCGAACAGCATCGCGTAGATGTAGACGCGCTGCACGCTGATGCCGGCCGCGCGCGCCGCGTGCGGGTTCTCGCCCACGGCCCGCATGCGCAGGCCGAGCGACGAGTGCTCCACGAGCCACCACACGAACACGGTCGCGGCGATGACGACGATGAAGCCCCAGTCGAGCAGCGGGAAGCGCTCGCCGAACAGCTCCGGGAACTGCGCGCTCGCCGGGGTCGGCGCGGAGATCGGCTGGTTGGAGCCGGGCTTCTGCAGCAGCGAGGGCGTGCGGATCATCCACAGCAGCAGGTAGAACGCGACGTAGTTGAGCATGATCGTGAGGATCACCTCGTGCGCGCCCGTGCGGGCCTTGATGATGCCCACGATGCCGCCCCAGATCGCGCCGCCCGCGATGCCCGCGACGAGCGTCACGGGGATGTGCAGCCACATCGGCAGGTCGAGCGAGAAGGTGAGCAGGCCCGCGACCGCGACGCCGATGAGCATCTGGCCGCGCGCGCCGATGTTGAACAGGCCCACGCGGAAGGCGAGCGCGACGCCGAGGCCGGCGGCGATGAGCGGCGCGGCGAAGCCGAGCGAGTTCGTGAGGGGCCGGATCTGGGTCGCGAAGTCCTTGCCGCGGGGGTTGAACACGGCGCCGCGGAAGAGCGCCTCGTAGCCGTTGTAGACGGCGTGCCAGATCGCCGCGATCGTGTCGCCGGGGCGGGCGAAGAAGTAGCCCGCCGTGCGCTGCACCTCGTCGTTGGTCACGGCGATGAGCACGCCGCCGACGAGCATGGCCAGCACGAACGCGAGGATCGTGGTCACGGCGCTGCCGCGCAGCATCTCCTTGAGGATGACGTTGCCGCGCGGGGGCGGCGGGGTCTCGGTCGTCGTGTCGGTCACGCGGCCACCTCCGGTTCGGCCGCACCGGCCATCATGAGTCCGAGCCTCTCGCGGGGCGTGTCCCCCGGGACGATGCCGACGATGCGCCCGCGGTACATGACCGCGATGCGGTCGGCGAGGGCGGCCACCTCGTCGAGCTCCGTGGAGACGACCACGACAGGGATGCCGGCATCCCTCGTCTCGACGATCCTCTTGTGGATGAACTCGATCGAGCCGACGTCGACGCCGCGCGTCGGCTGGGCCGCGACGAGCAGCCGCAGCTCCCGGCTCATCTCGCGGGCGATGACGACCTTCTGCTGGTTGCCGCCGGAGAGCGTGCCGGCCGGGGTGTCCGGTCCCTGGGTACGGATGTCGTACTCGGCGATGCGCTCGCGGGCGAACGCGTCGAGCACGGCGCGCCGGATCGTGCCGGCGCCCGAGAACGCCGGGTCGCTCGAACGGTCGAGGATGAGGTTCTCGGCGACCGAGAAGCCCGCGACGAGGCCGTCCTCCTTGCGGTCCTCGGGCACGAACCCGACGCCGGCGTCGAGGATCGCCCGCACGCTCCTGCCGACCAGCTCGGCGCCGTCGAGCCGGATCGAGCCCTCGACCCGCGGGGCGAGGCCGACGATCGCCTCGACCAGCTCGGTCTGCCCGTTGCCCTGCACGCCGGCGACCGCGAGCACCTCGCCGGGCCGCACCGCGAGGCTCACGCCGTCGACGACGACGGCTCCGCCGGCGGTGACGACGCGCAGGTCGCTGATCTCCAGGCCTCCCTCGCCGATGCGCGGCGGGTCCTTGTGCACGGTCAGCTCGACGGCGCGGCCGACCATGAGCGACGCGAGCTCGGCGTTCGTCGCGGTGGGCGACGCCTCGCCGACGACCTTGCCGAGCCGGATGACGGTGATGCGGTCGGCCACCTCGCGCACCTCGCGCAGCTTGTGCGTGATGAAGACGATCGCGGTGCCCTCGTCGCGCAGCTGCCGCATGATGCCCATGAGCTCGTCGGTCTCCTGCGGCGTGAGCACGGCGGTCGGCTCGTCGAAGACCAGCACCCGCGCGTCGCGCGAGAGCGCCTTGATGATCTCGACGCGCTGCTGCACGCCGACCGGCAGGTCGCCGACGATCGCATCGGGGTCGATGTCGAACCCGAATCGCGCCGCGACGGTGCGAACATGCTCGCGCGCCTTCTGGATGTCGAGGGCGCCGAGCGCCCGGGTCTGCTCGTGGCCGAGCATGACGTTCTCGGCGACCGTGAAGACGGGCACGAGCATGAAGTGCTGATGCACCATGCCGATGCCGGCATCCATCGCGTCGCCGGGTCCGCGGAAGTGCTGCACGACGTCGTCGAGCAAGATGTCGCCCTCGTCCGCCTGGTAGAGGCCGTAGAGCACGTTCATGAGCGTCGACTTGCCCGCGCCGTTCTCGCCCAGGAGCGCGTGGATCTCGCCGGGCTCGACGATCAGATCGATGTGGTCGTTGGCGACGAGACTGCCGAATCTCTTGGTGATTCCGCGGAGCTCCAGCTTCATATGTGCACCCTACCCAGTAGCCCTCGATCGCGGGAGGGCGATGCCGTTGCCGTGGAACGCTCGGGGCGAGCAGCTGTCTGGCTGCTCGCCCCGAGCGGTGGATCTCAGACGATCACGGGGAGTTCGGGGACTCCACCGTGATGGTGCCCGCGATGATCTGCTCCTCGAGCGCGGCCAGCTCGTCGAGCAGGCCGGCCGGCAGCTGCGACTCGAAGTCGTGGAAGCTCGACAGCTTCACGCCCTCGTTCTCGAGCGTGCCGACATACGGCGCCGGGTCGAACTCGCCGCCCGCCGCGCTGATGGTCGCGTCGTAGACCGCCTGGTCGATCGCCTTCATGATCGACACGAGCGTGATGTCGGCGACGCTCGTGTCGGCGACGGCGAGGTCGCTGTCGACGCCGAGCATGAGCGTCGACAGGCCGCCGTCGGCGATGGCCGCCGCGGCGCTCTGGTAGATGGGACCGCCGACGGGGAGGATGACGTCGACGCCCTGGTCGAGCACGGTCTGCGCCGTCTGCTTCGCCGTGTCGTTGGCGTCGAAGCCTCCCGTGAACGCGCCCTCCTGGCCGGCCATGTCCCAGCCGAAGAGCTGCACGCTCGCGCCCTTCTCCTCGTTGTACTTCTCGACGCCGAGCTGGAAGCCGTCCATGAACACGGCGACCGAGGGGATCTGCATGCCGCCGAAGGTGCCGACCTTGCTGACCTCCGACTGCGCCGACCACGCGGCCGCGGCGTAGCCGCCGAGGTAGGCGGCCTGGGCGGTGTCGAAGACGAGGGGCTTGATGTTGGGCGCGTCGACCGTGCCGTCGAAGTCGCCGTCGGCCCAGTCGTCGATGATCGCGTAGTTCAGCTCGGGGTTGGCGAGCGCCGATTCGATCGTCGCGGCCGAGAGCTTGAAGCCGACCGAGACGATGAGGGAGCAGCCCTCCGAGACGGCCGTCTCGAGGTTGGGCGCGTAGTCGTTGTCGGTCGTCGACTCGAACTCGAGCGGCGTGATGCCGAGCTCGGCGGCCGCGCGGTCCATGCCCTCCTTCGCCGACTGGTTGAACGACTTGTCGTTCCAGCCGCCCGCGTCGGAGATGAGGCAGGGCAGGAAATCGTCGGCGGCGGCGGGGGCCGACGACTCGGCGGGGCTCGTGCCCGCGGGCGTGTCCTCGGGCGCGGCGCCGCAGCCGGCGAGCGCTGCGACGAGCACCGCGGCACCGCCGATGCCGAGGAGCTTCTTGGTGGTCGAGATGGTCAAAACTGCCTCCACAACGCGTCGCCCCGCGCACATCGCGGGGATCAGCAGAAACGTTACCGATTGTGACGCTGGATGGGCACCCTGCCCAAACAGTTCGCGAGCAATGGTTACAAACCCGCAATAGACGCGACGTCCGCTGGCCAGATCTCCCCTTCTCCCTCCCGCCCCGCTGATCGAGTGCCCGCGCGCAGCGCGGGCGTATCGAGATCCATCCCGCGGACCGTTACACGGGTTTCGATACGCCGCCTGCGGCGGCTACTCAACCAGCGGGGCGAGGAGAGAAGAAGCACCACCCTCAACCAGCAGAACCAGCAGGAGGGAGAGCAGGAGGGATGAGGGACCGTCCCCCCACCCCGCTGATCGAGTGCCCGCGCGAAGCGCGGGCGTATCGAGATCCATCCCGCGGCCCGTTGCACGGGTTTCGATACGCCGCCTGCGGCGGCTACTCAACCAGCGGGGTGGAGCGAGGTGAGGAGAGGCGCCGTCCCCAACCAGCGGAAGGGAGAGCGGGAGGGATGAGGGGGCATTCCACCCCGCTGATCGAGTGCCCGCGCGCAGCGCGGGCGTATCGAGATCCATGCCACGGACCGTTACACGGGTTTCGATACGCCGCCTTCGGCGGCTACTCAACCAGCGGGTGGCGGGGTCACAGGACCTCGCCGCGCCCGCTGAGCTTGAGGGCGTCGACGACGTGCTTCACGCGCTGGGCGTGCTCGCTCGTCGTGACGAGCAGCGCGTCGGGGGTGTCGACCACGACGATGTCCTTGACGCCGATGAGGCTGATGATGCGCTGCGTGTGGCTCACGACGATGCCGCTGGAGGCGTCGGCGAGGATGCGCGCGTTCTCCCCCAGGATCGCGAGGTTGTCCTTGCGCCCGCCGGAGTTGAGCTTGGCGAGGCTCGCGAAGTCGCCCACGTCGTCCCAGTCGAAGTGCCCGGGCACGACGGCGAGGCGCCCCTTGTCGGCGGCCGGCTCGGCGACGACGTAGTCGATCGCGATCTTCGGCAGCCGCGGCCACACGCGGTCGACGACGGGTCCGCGCCGGTCGCGGTCGTCCCACGCCTCGGCGAGCTCGAGCAGGCCCGCGTGCAGCTCGGCGTCGTTCGCCTCGATCTCGGCGAGCAGCACGTCGGCGCGCGAGATGAACATGCCCGCGTTCCACAGGTACGACCGCTCGGCGAGATACTGCTTGGCCGTGTCGAGGTCGGGCTTCTCCACGAAGCGCTCCACGAGCGCGGCCTCCCGCGCTCCGTCGACGATCAGCTCGCCGCCGCGCTTGATGTAGCCGAACCCGACGGCCGGCTCGCTCGGCGTGATGCCGACGGTGCAGATGTACCCCTCGCGCGCCACCTCGACGGCGTCGCGCACCGCGAACTCGAACACGCGCGTGCCCCGGATGACGTGGTCGGCGGCGAACGAGCCGATGATGACGTCGGGCTCGCGGCGGTGCAGGATCGCGGCCGCCAGGCCGATCGCGGCGGCCGAGTCGCGCGGCTCCGACTCGAGGAAGACGTTCTTGTCGGGGATGCCGGGCAGCTGCGCCTCCACGGCGGCGCGGTGCGCGCGCCCCGTGACGACCGAGATCCGGTCGGCCCCCGTGAGCGGCTCGAGGCGGTCCCACGTGTCGCGCAGGAGCGACGACCCCGACCCGGTGAGGTCGTGCAGGAACTTCGGCGCGTCGGCCCGCGACAGCGGCCAGAGCCGGCTCCCCACCCCTCCGGCGGGGATCACGGCATAGAAATCGTCGATCGGTCGCATCACAGTCCCCCAGGCTACAGGCGGATCCCGGCGCGATTTCTCTCGATATCGAGAGAAGTTAGGGTGCCCTTCCTCGCCTCCGCCCGAAACCGAGAATAAGATGTGAATGCGCCCGTGCGCGACGGTGGAGTCATCGCTATGACCAAAGCAGGTCGACCGCCGTGACGGGGTGTCCGTTCACACCAAGGAGGACGACCGTGTCTGCACCAACACGCGTCACACCGTCGGTAGCAGAAACCACATCCCGTGCCCCGCGCGGAACCCTGTACCGGGGCAACGAGGGCATGTGGTCGTGGGTGCTGCATCGCATCACCGGCATCGCCATCTTCTTCTTCCTGCTCGTGCACGTGCTCGACACGGCACTGATCCGGGTCACTCCCGAGGCCTACAACGCCGTCATGAGCACGTACAAGAACCCGATCATGGGCCTGGGTGAGACGGTGCTCGTCGCCGCGATCGTCTACCACGCCTTCAACGGACTGCGCATCATCGCCGTCGACATCTGGCCGTGGGCCACGCGCCACCAGCGTCAGCTGTGGTGGGGCGTGCTGGCGGTCTGGGCCGTCACGGTGGGCGGGTTCGCCGTGCGCCACCTCTCGATCGTCTTCGCCGCCGGATGGGGAGGCCACTGATGACCGCACTGAACTCTCAGCAAGGGGAGTCCCTCGCCGCCCCGCGCTCCGCAGAGGTGCGCAAGAAGGGCTCCAACCTCGAGAAGTGGGGCTGGATCTACATGCGCGTCTCGGGCGTGCTGCTGGTGGTGCTCATCTTCGGCCACCTCTTCGTGAACCTCATGGTGGGCGACGGCATCCACGCCATCGACTGGGGCTTCGTGGCCGGCAAGCTCGCGAACCCGTTCTGGCAGTGGTGGGACATCCTCATGCTCTGGCTCGCCCTCATCCACGGCGCCAACGGCATGCGCACCATCATCAACGACTACGTGACCGGCGCCAAGGTGCGCGCGACCCTCGTGTGGGCGCTCTGGATCGTCGCGGGTCTTCTCATCCTGCTCGGCACGCTCGTCGTGTTCGCCTTCGACCCCTGCAACGGCGTCACGAGCGACAGCGCCTTCTGGCAGCAGTGCCAGGCGCTGGACATCCACTAATCGAGTCGACCACGACGTAAGGCGTTTTGTTCACGTGAGCACCCAGACCAGCGAATCCGTCGTCAAGAACGGCGTGCACTACCACCAGTTCGACATCGTCATCGTCGGCGCCGGCGGCGCCGGCATGCGCGCGGCGATCGAGGCCGGGCCCGGCGCGAAGACCGCCGTGATCACCAAGCTCTACCCGACGCGCTCGCACACCGGTGCGGCGCAGGGCGGCATGGCGGCGGCCCTGGCGAACGTCGAAGAGGACTCGTGGGAGTGGCACACCTTCGACACCGTGAAGGGCGGCGACTACCTCGTCGATCAGGATGCCGCGGAGATCCTCGCGAAGGAGGCGATCGACGCCGTCATCGACCTCGAGAACATGGGCCTGCCGTTCAACCGCACGCCCGAGGGCAAGATCGACCAGCGCCGCTTCGGCGGCCACACGGCCGACCACGGCAAGACCCCCGTGCGCCGCGCGTGCTACGCGGCCGACCGCACGGGCCACATGATCCTGCAGACGCTGTTCCAGAACTGCGTCAAGCTCGGCATCAACTTCTTCAACGAGTTCTACGCGCTCGACCTCATCACGGTGAAGGACGACGACGGCAAGACCGGGATCGCGGGCGTCGTCGCCTACGAGCTCGCGACGGGCGACCTGCACGTCTTCCACTCCAAGGCCGTGATCTTCGCGACCGGCGGCTTCGGCAAGATCTACAAGACGACGTCCAACGCGCACACCCTCACGGGCGACGGCGTCGGCATCATCTGGCGCAAGGGCCTGCCGCTGGAGGACATCGAGTTCTTCCAGTTCCACCCGACCGGCCTCGCCGGCCTCGGCATCCTGCTCACGGAGGGCGCCCGCGGCGAGGGCGCGATCCTCCGCAACGCCTCCGGCGAGCGGTTCATGGAGCGCTACGCGCCCACCATCAAGGACCTCGCGCCGCGCGACATCGTCGCGCGCTGCATGGTCAAGGAGGTGCTGGAGGGCCGCGGCGCCGGCCCCCACAAGGACTACGTCTACCTCGACTGCACCCACCTGGGCGCCGAGGTGCTGGAGACCAAGCTCCCCGACATCACCGAGTTCGCGCGCACCTATCTGGGCGTCGACCCGGTCGTCGAGCCGGTGCCGGTGATGCCCACCGCGCACTACGCGATGGGCGGCATCCCCACCAACAACAGCGGCGAGGTGCTCGCCGACAACGAGACCGTCGTCCCGGGCCTGTACGCCGCGGGCGAGTGCGCCTGCGTCTCGGTGCACGGCGCCAACCGCCTCGGCACCAACTCGCTGCTCGACATCAACGTGTTCGGCAAGCGCAGCGGCCGCAACGCCGTCGAGTACGTCCAGACCGCCGAGTTCGTGCCGCTGCCGGAGGACCCGGCCAAGGAAGTGCGCGACATGCTCGAGGGCCTGCGCAACAACGCCGGCGGCGAGCGCGTCGCCGTGCTGCGCAAGAAGCTGCAGGACGAGATGGACGCCAACGCGCAGGTGTTCCGCACCGAGGAGACCCTGACCAACGTCCTGGGCACGATCCACGACCTGCGCGAGCGCTACAAGAACATCCACGTCGACGACAAGGGCAAGCGGTTCAACACCGACCTGCTCGAGGCCGTCGAGCTGGGCTTCCTGCTCGACCTCGCCGAGATCGTCGCCTACGCGGCCCGCAACCGCCGCGAGAGCCGCGGCGGTCACATGCGCGAGGACTACCCCGACCGCGACGACGAGAAGTACATGCAGCACACGATGGCCTACCTCACGGGCGACCCGCACTCGCCGGTGCCCGAGGACCACATCAAGCTCGACTGGAAGCCCGTCGTGTTCACGAAGAACGAGCAGGGTGAGTTGAACTACCCGCCGATGGAGAGGAAGTACTGATGTCGACCGCCATCGTCGAAGAGACCGTCGAGCAGGATGCCGCCGCGCAGAGCGGCGGTGAGTCCGCCGTCCAGTCGTTCCTGGTCACCTTCATCATCCGCCGCTTCGATCCGGAGGTCGACGCCGAGCCCCGCTGGGTCGACTACGACGTCGAGCTGTACTCCACCGACCGCGTGCTCGACGCGCTGCACAAGATCAAGTGGGAGGTCGACGGCTCGCTGACCTTCCGCCGCTCGTGCGCGCACGGCATCTGCGGCTCCGACGCGATGCGCATCAACGGCCGCAACCGCCTGGCCTGCAAGACGCTCATCAAGGACCTCGACATCTCCAAGCCGATCTACGTCGAGGCGATCAAGGGTCTGCCGCTGGAGAAGGACCTCATCGTCGACATGGAGCCGTTCTTCGCGGCCTACCGCGAGGTCAAGCCCTTCCTCATCTCGAGCTCGAAGCCCGAGCCCGGCAAGGAGCGCTTCCAGTCGATCGCCGACCGCGAGATCTTCGACGACACCACCAAGTGCATCCTGTGCGCCGCGTGCACGTCGTCGTGCCCCGTGTTCTGGACCGACGGCCAGTACTTCGGCCCGGCCGCGATCGTCAACGCGCACCGCTTCATCTTCGACTCGCGCGACGACGCGGGCGACGTGCGCCTCGACATCCTCAACGACAAGGAGGGCGTGTGGCGCTGCCGCACGACCTTCAACTGCACCGAGGCGTGCCCGCGCGGCATCGAGATCACGAAGGCCATCGCCGAGGTCAAGCAGGCCGTCCTGAAGAGCTGAGACGCGGCACGGTCCCCCGCGTCGCTAGTCTGTGAGCGTGTCCCGCCGGCCCCGTGAGCGCCGCGGCCAGTCCGCCGCGTTGCGCGAGAGGCTCGAGCCGCCGCTGGAGCGCGCCGTCGCGATCACCCAGGCCACCCTCGCGTGGTTCCCCGTGCGCGTGTGGCGCCACTTCCTGCAGCACAACGGCTTCCTGCTCGCCGCCGGCGTCAGCTATCAGGGGCTGTTCGCCGTGTTCGCGGCGATCTACGTGGCCTTCGCCGTCGTCGGCCTGTGGCTCGGCGGCAGCCCCGACGCCGTGCGCGGCCTCGCGGGCATCATCAACGACTACATCCCCTACCTGATCGAGATGGACGGCGAGCCCGGCCTCATCGATCTCATCGACCTGCAGAAGATCGCGACCGACAGCACGAGCGTGCTGGCCGTGACCGGTGTCGTCGCCCTCGGGGCCGCGCTGTGGACCGCGATCGGCTTCGTGACCTTCGCACGGCGCGCCGTGCGCGACATCTTCGCCCTCCCCTTCGACGACCGCTCGTACGTGCTGCTGAAGGCCCGCGACCTCCTGGCCGCCCTCGTGTTCGGGCTCGCGCTGATCGTCGGCTCGGCGCTCATCACGCTCGGCACGTACTCGCTCACGGCCGTGTTCACGATGCTCGACTGGAACACGAACTCGTCGCTGTTCAACGGCAGCGTGCGCGTGGCATCCGTCGTCGTGTCGTTCGCGATCAACGCCTCGTCGCTCGGGGCGCTGTTCTGGTTCCTCACGGGGACGTCGCCGCCCTGGCGCATCATCTGGCCCGGCGCGCTCATCGGCGGCGCCGGCGTGACCGTGCTGCAGCTGGCCACCGGCCTGCTGCTGTCGTACACGCCGGCGAACCCCCTGCTCGCCACCTTCACCGTCTTCGTCGGCCTCATGCTCTGGTTCCGGGTCATCGGCGTGGTCATGCTCATGTCCGCCTCGTGGATCGCCGTGACCGCGAACGACGCGCGCATCCCGCTGCAGGAGAAGAGCCCCGAGGAGGAGCTCTACGAGCGCCACCAGGCGCTGCTGCTCGCCGCGCAGGTGCGCGTGCAGGAGGCGCAGGACGCGCACGCGGCATCCGGCTGGCCCCGCCGCTGGCGCACCCGCCGCGCGCTGCACCGCGCGCAGGCCGACCTCGCGGAGCTCGAGGCCTCCGCTCCCCCGGCGCCCGTGCGACGCGGGCTGCTGTTCGAGTAGGACATCTTCTAGGCTGGTGCGGTGACCCGAACGCTGCGCATCGCCTCCGTCAACGTCAACGGCATCCGTGCCGCCGTGCGAAAGGGCATGCTCGCGTGGCTCGACGACGCCGGCGTCGACGTGCTGACGCTGCAGGAGGTGCGCGGCGAGGACGTGCACCTCGAGCAGGCGCTGCCCGACTGGCACTTCGTGCACGACCGCGCGCTCGCCAAGGGCCGCGCGGGCGTCGCGGTCGCGGCCCGCGAGCCGCTCGAGATCTGGCGCACCGAGCTGGGCGACGACGCCCTCGACTCGGCCGGGCGCTGGCTCGAGGTCGACATCGCCGCGGGCGACACGGTGCTGACGGTCGTGAGCGCGTACGTCCACACGGGCGAGGCCGACACGCCCAAGCAGGAGGCGAAGTACGCGTTCCTCGACGCGATGGAGGCCCGGCTCCCCCGGCTCGGCCCGCTCGCCCTCATCACGGGGGACCTCAACGTGGGGCATCGCGAGCTCGACATCCGCAACTGGCGCGGCAACCGCAAGAACGCGGGCTTCCTGCCGCGCGAGCGCGCCTACTTCGACCGCTTCACGGCGCCCGCGGGCGAGACCGTGACGTGCGTCGACGAGACCACGGGCACGGGCCTGGGCTGGGTCGACGTGGGCCGCCGCTGGGCCGGCGAGGTCGACGGGCCCTACACGTGGTGGTCGAACCGCGGCCAGGCCTTCGACAACGACACGGGCTGGCGCATCGACTACCACCTCGCGACGCCCGCCCTGGCCGCCACGGTCACCGACTACCGCGTCGTGCGCGCGCCGTCGTGGGACACGCGCTGGAGCGACCACGCGCCGGTCATCGCCGACTACGCGATCGGCTGAGACGCGAACCGCCCGCCTCCTTCCCGCGACGTGCGCGGAGGAGGCGGGCGGATGCCGGCGGTGCGGCGTCAGGCGGAGGGCTGCGTCTCGCGGGCGATGCGCATCCAGGTCTCCACGACCGTGTCGGGGTTGAGCGACATCGACTCGATGCCCTGGTCGACGAGCCACTGCGCGAGGTCGGGGTGGTCCGACGGGCCCTGGCCGCAGATGCCGACGTACTTGCCGCGACGGCGGCACGCCTCGATCGCCATCGCGAGCATCTTGCGCACGGCGGGGTCGCGCTCGTCGAAGACGCTCGCGACGAGCGCCGAGTCGCGGTCGAGGCCGAGGGTCAGCTGCGTCATGTCGTTGGAGCCGATCGAGAAGCCGTCGAAGACGTCGAGGAACTCGTCGGCCAGCAGCGCGTTCGACGGCACCTCGCACATCATGACGACCTCGAGGCCGTTGTCGCCCTGGCGCAGGCCGTAGCGCTGCAGCAGGTCGATGACGGCGCGGCCCTCGTCGAGGGTGCGCACGAACGGGATCATGATCTTGACGTTCGTGAGGCCCATCTGGTCGCGCACGAACTTCAGCGCCTCGCACTCCATCGCGAAGCACTCGCGGAAGTCGGCCGAGATGTAGCGCGACGCACCGCGGTACCCGATCATCGGGTTCTCCTCGTGCGGCTCGTACTGGTCGCCGCCGATGAGGTTGGCGTACTCGTTCGACTTGAAGTCGCTCATGCGCACGATGACCGGCTCGGGGGCGAACGCGGCCGCGATCATCGAGATGCCCTCCGCGACGCGCTTGACGAAGTAGTCGCGCGGGCTGTCGTAGGCGGCCGTGAGCGTGTCGACCTGGCGCTGCAGCTCGGGCGACACCGTGTCGCGCTCGAGCAGGGCGCGCGGGTGGATGCCGACCTGGCGGTTGATGACGAACTCCAGGCGGGCGAGGCCGACGCCGCGGTTGGGCAGCTTCGCGAAGCTGAACGCCTGGTCGGGCGTGCCGACGTTCATCATGATCTTGACGGGCACGTCGGGCATCGCGTCGAGGCGCGTCTCCTCCTCGGCGAAGTCGAGGATGCCGTCGTACACGTTGCCGTCGTCGCCCTCGGCGCACGAGACCGTGACGGGCGTGCCGTCCTTGAGCACCTTCGTGCCGTGCCCTGTGCCGACGACGGCGGGGATGCCCAGCTCGCGGGCGATGATCGCCGCGTGGCACGTGCGGCCGCCGCGGTTGGTGACGATCGCCGACGCGCGCATCATGATCGGCTCCCAGTCGGGGTCGGTCATGTCGGCCACGAGCACGTCGCCGGGCCGGAAGTCGTTCATCTGGTCGATGCTCGTGAGCACGCGCACGGGGCCCGCGCCGATGCGCTGGCCGATCGCGCGGCCCACGACGAGCGCCTCGCTGCGCTCGCGCAGCACGAAGCGGCTGAGCACGGCGCCGTCGGCGCGCGAGACGACGGTCTCGGGGCGCGCCTGCAGGATGTAGAGCCTGCCGTCGCCGCCGTCGCGGCCCCACTCGATGTCCATGGGGCGGCCGTAGTGCTTCTCGATGACGACGGCGTGGCGGGCGAGCTCCTCCACCTCGGCGTCCGTGATCGAGAAGCGGCGGCGGTCCTCCTCGGGCACGTCGAAGAACTCGATCGTGCGGCCCACCTCGGTCGACCCGGTGTAGCGCATCGCGACGGCCTTCTCGCCGACCTGGCGCTTGAGGATCGCGGGGCGGCCCTCGGCGAGCGCGGGCTTGTACACGTAGAACTCGTCGGGGTTGACGGCGCCCTGCACGACGGCCTCGCCGAGACCGTAGGAGCTCGTGATGAAGACGGCGCGGTCGAAGCCCGACTCGGTGTCGACGGTGAACATGACGCCCGAGGCGCCGATGTCGGAGCGCACCATGCGCTGCACGCCCGCCGAGAGCGCGACGTCGTAGTGGTCGAAGCCGTTGTGCACGCGGTAGGCGATGGCGCGGTCGTTGTAGAGCGACGCGAAGACGTGGTGGATCGCCTCGACGATGTTGTCGATGCCGCTGATGTTCAGGAACGTCTCCTGCTGGCCCGCGAACGAGGCGTCGGGCAGGTCCTCGGCGGTGGCGCTCGAGCGCACCGCCCACGAGACGTTCTCGGGGTCGGGGTCGTCGGCGACGGCGCGCGCGTACGCCTCGCGGATGTCGCCGTCGAGGTCGGCCGGGAACGGCTGCTCCAGGATCCACTGCCGCACCTGCGCACCGACCCGCGTGAGCTCCGCGACATCCTCGACGTCCAGGGCGCTCACGGCGTCATGGATGCGCTTCTCGAGGTCGTTCGCGGCCAGGAAGGTGCGGAACGCGTCCGCCGTCGTGGCGAAGCCGCCGGGCACCCGCACCCCCAGATGGGAGAGCTGGGAGACCATCTCGCCGAGCGATGCGTTCTTGCCGCCGACCTGCGGCAGGTCGCCCATGCCGAGATCCTGGAACCACAGGATGTTGCTCATATTCACGTCACCTCGAACTGTTCTTGGGTGTGGTCTGCGCGCGCGCCGCTCGCAGTCTCATGGATTGGATGATGACCGCCGACATCTCCTCGACGCTCTTGGCCGACGAGTTGAGGTAGGGGATGTTGTGGCGTCGGTAGAGGTCCTCGGCCCGGCGCAGCTCGAGCGTGCACTGCTCGAGGCTCGCGTAGTGCGACTGCGGGCGTCGCTCGCTGCGCACCTGGCTCAGGCGCTGCGCCGTCGTGATGAGGCCGAAGCAGCGCTCCGGATAGGGCGCGATCATCTTCGGCAGGCCGACGGTCGGGAAGTCGTCGTCGGTGAGCGGGTAGTTCGCGACGAGCAGTCCGTACTGCAGCGCGAGGTACATCGTCGTGGGCGTCTTGCCGCACCGGCTGGGGGCCACGATGATGACGTCCGCGAGATCGAGCGCCCGCCCGCTCTGGCCGTCGTCGTGCTCTATCGCGTACTCGACCGCGCGCATGCGGTCGTGGTACTTCTCCAGGTCGCCGAGCGCGTGGTACTGGCCCGGCCGCTCCGAGGCCTTCACGCCGAGCGCGCCCTCCAGCTCGACCAGGTGGCCGGCGAGCAGGTCGATCGTGACGCCGGGCGCCGCGTGCAGCAGCTTGCGCAGCTGGAACTGCTTGACCGTCGTGAAGACGACCGGCTCCTGTCCCTCGGCGTACGCGCGAGAGATCTCCTGCACGACTTCGGCCGCCTTCTCTGGCGTGTCGACGAACGGCATGGTGTGATGGTCGAACACGATCTCGGGGAAGTTCACGAGCAGCGCGGACCCCAGCGTCTCGGCGGTGATGCCGGTGCTGTCCGAGACGAAGAACGCGGCACGTCGCGCCTGCACGAGCGGAATCGCGTCAGAGGTGGGTGGCAGGACGAATTCGGACATCGCAGACTTCCCGTCTCGGGGCGGCGCGGATACCGCCACTGCTCACACGTTACCGTCACGTCGGGGGTCGTCATGACCACGCGAACCGTGAATATATTCTATGGGTAGCTGATCCAGGCCGCGGACGACGGCGCCGGTCGCGGCGTCCGTCGCCGTAGACTTGCCGGGTGAGCAAACCCCGTCTGTACTCCGGAATGCAGCCGTCCGCCGACTCTCTCCAGATCGGCAACTACATCGGGGCGCTCATGCAGTGGCGCGACCTGCAGGAGTCGTACGACGCCTTCTTCTCCGTCGTCGACCTGCACGCGCTCACCCAGCCGAACGACCCGGCCGAGCTGCGCGAGAAGACGCGGCGCACCGCGGCGCAGTACATCGCCGCGGGCATCGAGCCCTCGCGCTCGACCCTCTACGTGCAGTCGCACGTGCCGGCGCACGCCGAGCTCGCCTGGGTGCTGTCCACGATCACGGGCTACGGCGAGGCCGCCCGCATGACGCAGTTCAAGGACAAGTCGGCCCGCTACGGATCGGACGCCACGAACGTCGGCCTCTTCACGTACCCCGTGCTCATGGCCGCCGACATCCTGCTGTACCAGACCGACATCGTGCCGGTCGGCGACGACCAGAAGCAGCACGTCGAGCTGACGCGCGACCTCGCCGAGCGCTTCAACGCGCGTTTCGGCCCGGCCTTCCGCGTGCCCATGCCCGTGATCCAGCAGGACACCGCGCGCATCTACGACCTGCAGAGCCCCACGGCCAAGATGTCCAAGTCGGCCGAGTCCGACACGGGCGTGCTGTGGCTGCTCGACGACCCGTCGGTGTCGGCGAAGAAGATCATGCGCGCGGTGACCGACTCCGAGGGCTCGGTGCGCTATGACCGCGAGAACAAGCCGGGCGTCTCGAACCTGCTCGTGATCTATGCCGCCCTCACGGGCCGCCAGATCCCGGCGATCGAGGACGAGTACGCGGGCCGCGGCTACGGCGACTTCAAGAAGGGCCTCGCCGAGGTCGTGGTGGGCGAGTTCGGGCCCGTGCGCGAGCGTGCCCTCGAGCTGCTCGCCGACCCCGCCGAGCTCGACCGCGTGCTCGCCGCCAACGCGGCCCGTGCCGAGGAGGTCGCCAACGCGACCCTCGCCGACGTCTACGCGAAGATCGGCCTGCTCCGCCGCATGTGATCCGCGGCGGCGGCGCGGCGGCCTCTCCCCGCGGGACGGTCCGCAGACCCCGACCCGCCGGCCGGCCTCCGCTCCTCGACCCCGTTCACAATTCAGGAAGAACGGCCGCGAATGCGGCATCCGCCCCGCTGCGGGCCGGTTCTTCCTGAATCGTGAACGGTACGGGCGGGGGCGGCGCGCGGGCGTCACGCGCGCCGTGCGGCGCGGTGGGCGGCCACCAGGCCGCGCACGGCCGCGAGCACGATGTCGGGCCGGTGGAACAGGTCCTCCGCCAGCGGCCGGATGGTCGTGTACCCGAGGGCCGCGGCGGCGAGGTCGCGCCGCCGGTCCTCGCGCTGCCTGTCCCAGCCCTCGTGATGGGCCTTGCTGTCGCATTCGACGATCAGCCATCCGTCGACGACGAAGTCCACTGCCGCAGACCGAGCTGCCGCAGCAGCAGGCGCATGAACGTCTCGCTGCCCGACTCCGCCTTCCCGTCCGCGACGTCGAGGATGACCCGGTACCGACGCGGGAGCCCCGCGAACACCCTATGCACGTCGTGCCACGTCAGCAGCCCGAGGTGCAGCACGCTGTCGACGGCGGCCACCGCGCCCCGGACGCTCTGGCACCGGACGGCCTGCGCCAGCGCGTCGGCGACGCCCACGGTCCCGAGCGTCGTGCCGTCGTGCCGCAGCGGCGACCAGTGCAGCCGCAGGTCGTCCTTCGCCTTCCGGGTCAGCGCGCGATCGCTCCGGTCGGGCGTGCGCAGGCGTGACATCGACGCGTCGAGGTGCACGTGCAGGGCGCGCGAATCGAGCACGAACACCCCCAGCAGCGACAGCAGCGACACGCACGCCAGCCGCCCGCCGACGCGGACGGCGCGGTCGACGCCGTCTGCGGGCGCACGCATGTAGCGGTCGCGTCTGACGCGCAGCAGCCATCCGTCGCGCACCGCCCGGGTGATGTCGCGGCCGCGCATCCCGCGGACGCGCAGATCGGCGCGGGTGAGGACCTCCCGGGGTCCCAGGTTCAGATCGGTCATGCCCCCAGCGTCGGCGTCCTCGGACGGCCGCGGACGCCGCCGGCCCGGATCTGTGGACAGCTGTGCGAACACGGCGATTGTGGACGAGGACTCGCGGATGCCGGCGGAGCCCCGTGTTCGCAATCCTGTGTTCATGATTCAGGAAGACCGGGCCGAGACCGGCGCTTCGCGCCCCGGGCGGGCGGTTCTTCCTGAGTTGTGAACGGGTGGTGGGGTGAGATCGCCGCGCGGGATCGCCGGGGCGGGGCGGGGAACGGGCGGGATGACGACGGGCGGGCGGGGTAGGGTCGGGGGATGCAACCGGTGACGCTGCGCACGGCGCGGGTGGAACTGTCGGTTCCGACAGCGGCCGACGTCGACGCGATCACGGCCGCGTGCCAGGACCCGCTGATCCAGCGGTACACGACGGTGCCGTCGCCGTACGCGCGGTCGCACGCGGAGGACTTCGTGCGCAAGGCCACCGAGTGGTGGGATGCCGAGAAGGAGACGACCTGGGCGCTGCGGCATCCGCGGCAGGACGGCGAGCTGGCGGGCATGATCGGGCTGCACCGGCTGCGCGGTCGCGAGGCCGAGCTCGGCTACTGGACGGCGCCCGCCCAGCGGGGCCAGGGCCTCGTCGCGGAGGCGGCGCGGGCCGTACTCGACTGGGGCTTCTCGTCCGACGGCCTCGGGCTCGTGCGCATCGAGTGGCGCGCCGTGGCCGGCAACGTCGCGTCGGCGCGCACGGCGCGCACGCTGGGGTTCCGCTACGGCGGCACGCTGCGCGCCGCGCTCGTGAACGGCGCCGGCATCCGGCACGACGCGTGGATCGCCGACCTGCTCGTCACCGACGACCGCACGCCGCAGGCGTGGCCGGTGCTGGCGTGACCGCGGCCTGACGACGCGACCGGGGCCCGACCCGGCCACGCCGCCGCCCGAGACCGCGCCCGGTCCGAGCCGTCGCGCGAGCCGCGGGCCGTCCCGGGCCCGGCTCCTCACCCGGGCCGCGGGCCACACCGTGTCGGTGCTTCGTGACAGGATGGCGGCATGCCCGAGATGCCGGAGGTGCAGGGGCTCGTCGACTTCCTCGACGAGCGGCTGCGGGGCCGTGCGATCACGAAGACCACGGTCGCGGGCATCGCCGCGCTCAAGACCTACGATCCGCCCATCGACGCGCTGCGCGGCGCGACCGTGACCGCGGTGCGGCGCTACGGCAAGTTCGCGGGCCTCGCGACGGACGCCGACGTGCACCTGGTCTTCCACCTCGCCAAGGCGGGCTGGCTGCGCTGGTACGAGCAGCTGCCGCAGACGGTCATCCGGCCGGGCAAGAGCCCCATCGCGCTGCGCGTCGGCTTCGACGACGACGCGGGGCTCGACCTCACCGAGGCGGGCACGAAGAAGTCGCTCGCGGTCTACGTCGTGCGCTCCCCCACCGACGTGCCCGGCATCGCGCGCCTGGGGCCCGACCCGCTCGACGCGGACTTCACCCGCGAGACCCTCGCGGCGCTGCTGCACGGCCGCCGCACGCAGATCAAGGGCGTGCTGCGCGACCAGTCGATCGTGGCCGGCATCGGCAACGCCTACTCCGACGAGATCCTGCACGCGGCGCGCATGTCGCCGTACGCACTCGCCGCGAGCCTCGGCGACGACGAGGTCGACCGCCTCTACGCCGCCACCCGCGAGACGCTCGCCGAGGCGGTCGCCGCCGCGTCGGGCAAGCCGCCCGCCGACCTCAAGGACGCGAAGCGCCGCGGCATGGCCGTGCACGGCCGCCGCGGCCAGCCGTGCGCCGTCTGCGGCGACGAGGTGCGCAGCGTGTTCTTCGCCGACAACTCGCTCGAGTACTGCCCGACGTGCCAGACGGGCGGCAAGATCCTCGCCGACCGCCGGCTGTCGCGGCTGCTGAAGTGACAGGGCGTGAAGTGACGGCGCGCCGCAGCGGCTACTCGAGCGTCCCGGCGAGCGCCCGCGCGTCGTCGTCGACCCAGTCGATCGACTTCGAGACGGCCTTCTTCCACAGCCGGAACCGTCGCGCCCGCTCGTCGGCCGGCATCCGCGGCTCGAACCGGACGTCCTCCTGCCAGTGCGCGCGCAGCTCGTCGCGGCTGCCCCACACGCCCACCGCGAGGCCCGCGGCGTAGGCGGCGCCGAGCGCGGTCGTCTCGATGACCTTGGGACGCACGACGGGGATGCCGAGGATGTCGGCCTGGAACTGCATGAGCGCGTTGTTGCGCGTCATCCCGCCGTCGACGCGCAGCTCGGCGAGGTCGCGTCCCGCGTCGGAGACGACGGCCTCGATCACGTCGCGGGTCTGGAACGCCGTGGCCTCCAGCGCGGCGCGCGCGATGTGCGCCTTCGTGACGTAGCGGGTGAGCCCCACGAGGGTGCCGCGCGCGTCGGGCCGCCAGTAGGGCGCGAAGAGGCCCGAGAAGGCGGGCACGAAGTAGGCGCCGCCGTTGTCGTCGACGGTGTCGGCGAGGGTCTCGACGTCCTCGGAGCGCTCGATGATGCCGAGGTTGTCGCGCAGCCACTGCACGAGCGACCCCGTGACGGCGATCGAGCCCTCCAGCGCGTAGTGCGCCGGCTCGCCCGCGCACTGGTAGGCGACGGTCGTGATGAGCCCGGCCTTGGACTGCACGATGTCGGTGCCCGTGCCGACGAGCACGAAGTTGCCCGTGCCGTAGGTGTTCTTCGACTCCCCCGCGCCGAACGCGGCCTGCCCGAACGTCGCGGCCTGCTGATCGCCCAGGATGCCCGCGATGGGGACGCCGGAGAGCGCCCCCGGCAGCTGCACGTGGCCGTAGACCTCCGACGACGAGCGGATCTCGGGCAGCATGCGGCGCGGGATGCGCCACAGTTCGAGCAGCTCGTCCGACCAGTCGAGCGTGCGCAGGTCCATGAGCATGGTGCGGCTCGCGTTCGTGACGTCGGTCACGTGGATGCCGCCGTGCACGCCGCCCGTGAGGTTCCACACGAGCCACGTGTCGGGCGTGCCGAACAGCAGGTGCCCGCCCTCCGCGGCCTCGCGGGCGCCCTCGACGTTGTCGAGGATCCAGGCGACCTTCGACGCCGAGAAGTAGGTCGCGAGCGGCAGCCCCGTCGTCTCGGCGAAGCCGCGCACGCCATGCGCGGCGACGAGCCTGTCGATGCGCTGCTGCGTGCGCGTGTCCTGCCAGACGAGCGCGTTGTGCACGGGCAGCCCCGTGCGCCGGTCCCACACGATCGAGGTCTCGCGCTGGTTCGTGACGCCCACCGCCACGACCTTCGCCGTGCTCGCGCGGTCGACGACGCGGGAGAGCACCCACTCCGCGTTCGTCCAGATCTCGAGCGGATCGTGCTCGACGCGTCCGGCGCGCGGGAAGATCTGCGCGTGCTCGCGCTGGGCGGTCTCGATGATGCGACCGGCGTGGTCGAACACGATCGCGCGCGTGGATGTCGTGCCCTGGTCCAGGGCGATCACGTGACTCACCGGCACCTCATTCACTGGGTCGTCTCCTCGTCGCGGACCCGCCTTCGACGATAGCCGCTCGACGGCGCCGCCAGATACCCGGTGCCGCCGTCAGGCATGCGCGGTGTCAGGGGCCTCGGCGACGCCGGCGGCCCGCGCCGCCTCGGCGGCGCGCCGCTCCGCGTCCCACCCCAGCTCGTCCGCGACGACGTCGGCGACCTCGGCGAGCGCCTCGGGCGTCGCGTCGCCCGTGAAGGCGATGCTCGTGCGTCGGTGCACGAGGTCGTCGAGGTGCACGACGTGCTCGGTGCGGGCCAGGTGCCGCAGCTCTCCCGTGCTGTAGGCCGGGAGCGTGCGGAGCGGCCGGTCGTCGTCGCCGAGCGCGGCGATGACGTCGGCGGCGACCGTGCCGTAGCGGTCGAGCAGCCGCGCGGCGCGCGCGAAGCCGACCGTCCCGGCGTGCGCGCCGATCCACTGGTGCCGAGCCCGCTCGGTGGTCGGGTAGCCGGCTCCCCCGCCGATCGGCAGGCCGCGCGTCGAGCGCCGCCGCGGCTGCCCGAGCACGTCGAGCACGTGGTCGGCGAGGCGCTCGGCCGAGGCGCGGAACGTCGTCCACTTGCCGCCGACGAGGCTCAGCACGGTCGTGCGCGACGTGCCGAGCCGGCTCTCCTCGATGCGGTAGTCGCGCGAGACGAACCCGGGGGCGACGTCGCCGTGACCGGGCAGCGGGCGCACGCCCGCGAACCGGTGCACGATGTGCGACCGGTCGACCCGCACGCGCGGGAAGACGTGGCCGATCAGGTCGAAGAAGTAGTCGACCTCGGCATCCGTGCAGACGATCGGCGCGCTCATGTCGTGCTCGAGGTCGGTCGTGCCGACCAGCACGCGTCCCTTGAGCGGGTAGATGAGCACGATGCGTCCGTCGGCGTGCTCGAAGAAGATCTCGCGGCCGCCCGTCGCATCGAGCAGCTCGGGATGGTCGAGCACGATGTGCGAGCCCTTCGTGCCGCCCATGAAGCGGGTCGGCGCGCCCAGCGCGGCGTTGGTGCGGTCGACCCACGGGCCCGTCGCGTTGACGACGACGGGTGCGCGGAAGACGAACTCGCCGTCGTCGTCGGCGAGCACGACGCCGCCGTCGCTCTGACCGACCGCCGCCGTGTAGCTGGCGGCCCGGGCCCGTTCGCCGCCCGCCGCGAGGCCGTCGCGCAGCACGTCGATCGCGAGGCGTTCGGGGTCGTGCAGCGAGGCGTCCCAGTAGGTGGCGGTGTACTTCGCCCGCGGGGTCAGCTGCGGCAGCAGCCGGTGCGAGCGGCGGCGCCCCCGGAACGTGTGACGCGGCACGGAACCCTCGCCGAACAGACCGCCGCCGCGCGAGAACGAGTCGTAGATGACGAGGCCGATCTTGATGAGCACGGCGCCGCGCTCGACGTGCGTCCGGCCGCCGTGGCGCAGGAAGCGCAGCGGCGCCGACAGCAGTCCGGAGAAGGTGGACGAGACGGGGATCGTGGTCTGCAGCGGGCGCACGTAGTGCGGCGCGGTCCTCAGCAGCGCGTTGCGCTCGGTGACGGCCTCGTGCACGAGCCGGAACTCGCCGTTCTCCAGGTAGCGGATGCCGCCGTGGATCATGTGGCTGGATGCCGCGGAGGCGCCGCTCACGACGTCGTTCCGCTCGGCGAGCGCGACGTCGACGCCCTGCAGCGCCAGGTCGCGGAAGGTCGCGAGGCCGTTGATGCCGCCGCCGATGATGAGCACGTCGGCCCGCGGACGGTCACGCAACTGCGCCGAGCTCATGGCGGTCCCTTCGTGGCGGATGCCACCATCCTCGCACCGCGGGAGGGGCCGAGGGCGGCGGCTCCCCCGCGAGGGTGCCGATCGTCTCGCCGAGGGTGCCAATCGTCTCGCCGAGGGTGCCGATTGTCTCACCGAGGGTGCTTTCCCGGCGCGAGCGAGAGCACCCTCGCGAGAACACCCGGCACCCTCGCGGAAACACGTGGCACCCTCGCGAGGACGAGTGCCGCCCGCGCGGGCGGCGGCGGTGTCACGGGGCGTCACGAGAACAGGGAATGGACGCGACGGCGCGTGCGTTCGCTAGGATCGAGAGCAGCAACGTGCTCCGGGGTCGGTGAGAATCCGAACCGGCGGTGACAGTCCGCGAACCCGATGCCCAGCCCGCGAGGTCTGGGATATCGGGCCGATCCGGTGGAATTCCGGGACCGACGGTGATGCGGCAGTCCTCCTGCGGGAGGGCTGCGCGCTAGTCCGGATGAGAGGCAGCACGCCACCGCCACCGCGGTCGTCACCCGACGCCGCGAGGCGGCGCACGCGCACCCCCGGAGTCTGACAGAAGGACGACGGATGAGTGCGACCGACCGCGAGATCGCGGCGATGCGCCGCGCGCTCGCCCTGGCCGCGAACGGCCCGCGCGGCCTCAATCCGCAGGTCGGCGCCGTGCTGCTCGCGCCGGACGGCGAGATCGTCGCCGAGGGATGGCACCGCGGCGCGGGCACCGCGCACGCGGAGGTCGACGCGCTCTCGCACCTGCCGGCCGACGCCGCGCGCGGCACGACGGCCGTCGTCACGCTCGAGCCGTGCGACCACACGGGCCGCACCGGCCCCTGCAGCGAGGCGCTCATCGCGGCCGGCGTCTCGCGGGTCGTCTACGCCGTGGCCGATCCCGGCGACCTCTCGTCGGGCGGCGGGGCGCGACTGCGCGCGGCCGGCATCGACGTCGAGGCGGGCGTGCTCGAGGGCGAGGGCGCCGAGCTGCTCGACTCCTGGCTCACGGTGCAGCGCCTGGGCCGCCCGCACGTCACGGTCAAGTGGGCGCAGTCGCTCGACGGCCGCGCCGCCGCGGCCGACGGCACGAGCCAGTGGATCACGGGCCCCGCGGCCCGCGCCGACGTGCACCGGCGCCGCGGCGAGGCGGATGCCATCGTCGCCGGCATCGGCACCGTGCTGGCCGACGACCCCGCGCTCACGGCGCGCCGGCCCGACGGCGCCCTGCTCCCCGCGCAGCCGAGGCCCGTCGTGCTCGGGGCCCGCGCCATCCCTCCGCAGGCGCGGGTGCGACGGCATCCCCTCCCCCTCCTGCAGCACGACGGACGCGACCTCGCCGATCTGCTGGGCACGCTGCGCGAGGCGGGCGCGCACCGCGTGTTCGTCGAGGGCGGCCCCACTGTCGCGAGCGCGTTCGTGCGCGCGGGCCTCGTCGACGAGGTGCTCGCCTACGTCGCCCCGACCCTGCTCGGCGGCGACCGCCTCGCGCTCGGCGACGTCGGCGTCGCGACGATCGGCGAGCAGCGACGCCTCGCCGTCGAGGCCGTCGAACGGCTGGGCGACGACCTGCTGTTCCGGTCCCGACTCGCCGCGCCCGCGGCGCGGCATGCGACCAACGGGGTTCCCACCCCGACCACCGAGAAGGAGACGAGCTGATGTTCACCGGCATCGTGGAAGAGAAGGGCGAGATCGTCGCCGTCGTGCCGCACGGCGACGGCATCCGCCTGACCGTGCGCGCCCCGCTCGCCGTGAGCGACGCGTCGCACGGCGACTCCATCGCCATCAGCGGCACGTGCCTCACCGTGGCCGATCAGGACGACGACCGGTTCAGCGCCGACGTCATGCGCCAGACCCTCGACATGACGACGCTCGGCGGCTTCGCGCCGGGGACGGCCGTCAACGTCGAGCGGGCGATGGCGGCGCACGGGCGCCTGGGCGGGCACATCGTGCAGGGCCACGTCGACGGCACCGGAGAGCTGCTCGAGGTGCGTCCGGGCGCGCAGTGGCGCGTGCTGCGCATCGGACTGCCCGCGCACCTCGCCCCGCTCGTCGTCGACAAGGGCTCGATCACGGTCGACGGCGTGTCGCTCACGGTCTCGGCCACGAGCGGCGCCGGCGACGCCGAGCACTGGTTCGAGGTGTCGCTCATCCCCGAGACCCTGCAGGTCACGACGCTCGGCGACCGCGTCGCGGGCGACCGCGTCAACCTCGAGACCGACATCCTGGCGCGCCACGTGCAGCGCCTGCTGGCTTTCACCACCCGAGACGAAGGGGGCTCCCGATGAGCCTGTCCACCATCCCCGAGGCCCTCGACGCGCTGCGCGCGGGGCGTCCCGTCATCGTCGCCGACGACGAGAACCGCGAGAACGAGGGCGACGTCATCCTGTCGGCCGAGCTCGCGACCCCGGAGTGGCTCGCGTGGACGATCCGCTGGTCGAGCGGCTTCCTGTGCGCGCCGATGCCCGCCGACTGGGCCGACCGCCTCGACCTGCCGCCCATGGTGAGCGTCAACGAGGACAGCCGCGGCACCGCCTACACCGTGAGCGTGGATGCCGCCGACCGCGTCTCGACGGGCATCAGCGCCTCCGACCGTGCGCACACCTTCAACGTGCTCGCCGACCCCTCCTCCACGCCCTCCTCGCTCATCCGTCCCGGGCACGTGCTGCCGCTGCGCGCCGTCGACGGCGGCGTGCGCGAGCGCGCGGGGCACACCGAGGCCGCCGTCGAGCTCATGCGGCTCGCCGGCCTGCAGCCGGTCGGCGTGATCGGCGAGGTCGTCGCCGACGACGGCAGCATGATGCGCATGCCGGGCCTGCTGGAGATGGGCGCGCGAGAGAACATCCCCGTCATCACGATCGAGCAGCTCATCGCGCACCTCGACGGCACGAGCGCCGCCTCGTCCGATCACGCGCACCGCCGGCGCGTGAGCCTGCGCGCCGAGGCGAACGTGCCGACCTCGCACGGCTCGTTCCGCGTGCTCGCCTACAAGGACCGCGTGACCGGCACCGATCACCTCGCGATCGTGTCGGGCGAGATCACGGGCGGGCCGACGACCGTGCGGGTGCACTCGGAGTGCCTGACGGGCGAGGCGTTCGGGTCGCTCAAGTGCGAGTGCGGCCCGCAGCTGAACGCGGCGCTCGACGCGATCGCGGCATCGGGCGGCGTCGTCGTCTACATGCGCGGCCACGAGGGCCGCGGCATCGGGCTCATCAACAAGCTGCGCGCCTACAGCCTGCAGGAGCGGGGCCTCGACACCGTCGACGCGAACCTCGCGCTGGGCCTGCCCGCCGACGCCCGCGACTACGCCGCGGCGGCCGGCATCCTCACCGACCTCGAGATCGACCAGGTGCGCCTGCTCACCAACAACGCCGACAAGGTCGACCAGCTGCGCCGGTTCGGCATCGACGTCGTCGAGCAGGTGCCGCTGCTGGTCGGCGTGGGCCCCAACAACCACCAGTACCTCACGACGAAGCGCGACCGCATGGGGCACCTCATCGACGGCGCCGAGCTCGACGCCCGGCTGGCAGAAGGAGAGAAGCGATGAGCGGCCACGGAGCACCCGCCACCACCCCCGTCGACGCGGCCGGACTGGACGTCGTCGTCGTCGCGGGCCAGTGGCACGACGTCATCACCGACGGCCTCATCGCCGGCGCCGCCCGCGTGCTCGACGCGTCGGGGGCGCGGTGGCGGCTCGTGCGCGTGCCGGGCTCGTTCGAGCTGCCGGTCGCCTGCCAGGCGGCGCTGGATGCCGGGGCCGACGCCGCCGTGGCGCTCGGCGTCATCATCCGCGGCGGCACGCCGCACTTCGAGTTCGTCTCGTCGGCGGCCACCGACGGCCTCACGCGCGTCGCCCTCGACGCGGGCAAGCCCGTCGGCTTCGGCGTGCTGACCCTCGACGACGAGCAGCAGGGCATCGACCGGGCCGGTCTGCCGGGCTCGAAGGAGGACAAGGGCGCCGAGGCGGCCGACGCGGCGCTGCGCACGGCGCTGCTGCTGCGCGAGCTGCGCGCCGGCGTGGCGTCGGCGTAGCGCCGTCCCGGCATCCGCGAGGGTGCCGGTTGTCTCGCCGAGGGTGCTTTCCCCGCCGGGGTGGAGGCACCCTCGCGGACACAGATGGCACCCTCGCGGACACAGATGGCACCCTCGCGGGGTGGAGAGAGGTGGGGTCAGCGGGTGGTGCCCGAGGTGCGCGGGTCGCCCGCGTTCGCGCTCGTGATCGCGACGATCGACGTCGTGCCGAGCAGGCCGTCGCGGTCGAACACCGCGGCGACCCCCTGCGACACCCCGTCGCGGGCGTAGCGCAGCTCGGTCGACAGACCGCACTCCTGCCCGCTCGGCGTGCGCACGAGGTTCAGCGTCACGTCGGCGTTGATGTACTGCACCCCCGCGGCGCCCCAGTGCGCGATCATGTTCGTCACGTCGGCGACCGACGCCACGAACGCGAACGGGGAGATCGGCTCGCCGGCCACCGCCGGATTCGCCCGCACCCAGGCGCTCTTGCGCTCCGCCGACCGCTCGCACTCGGCCAGCGGCGTCCAGTCGCCGTCGCCGCGGAGCAGCAGCCGCGGGCTGTCGGGCCCGCCCCGCTCGAGCGGCGGGGGCTCGGGAAGCTCGGCCTCGACCGTCCAGAGGTCTCCGTCCGGCGCGTCGCCGGGCCGCACGAAGAGCGTCGTCGAGCGGGCGACCGGCCGGTCGCCCTGCGACATCGTGGCCTCGACGATCGCCAGGCGCCGGCTCCGGTGGACGACCCGGCCCGTGACGGTCGACGACACCATGAGCGCGGGACGGAACAGGTCGGCCGAGAAGCGGGCCGGCACGAGACCGTCGCCGCCGGCGTCGTGCAGCACCCGCTCGGTCTCCCGCGCGAGCGCCGTGCACGTCGCGGGTCCGCGCATGATCGTCTCGCCCCAGCCGGAGCGGCAGAGCGGGGTCGGATGCAGCACCTCGCCCTCGTCGGTGTGCTCCACGATGAAGAAGGGGGTGCGGCTGCCGTCCTCGGGGGTCATGAGTCCTCACTTTATCCAGCGATGCGCCGGGCGGCGCGTCATCGGCCGCCGCCCGACGGTCGCCACCTTCAGGTGAGCATAAGGTACGCTGTGGGGCATGGAGATCCTGCGTCACGCCGTCGTCCTCGTCCACATCGTGGGCTTCGCCGTCCTCTTCGGCTCGTGGGTCGTCGCGGCCGTGGGCGATCGCAAGATCACGCGCGTCATGACCTGGGGCATGGTCATCGCCGCGGTCTCCGGTCTCGCGCTGGCCGCCCCGTGGGGCATCGACGGCTCCCTCAACTACACGAAGATCACCGTCAAGCTGATCGTGCTCCTCGCGATCGGCGCGCTGCTCGGCATCGGCTCCGCCCGCCAGCGCAAGAACGGCTCGGTCGCCCCCGCGCTGTTCTGGCTCGTCGGCATCCTGTCGCTGCTGAACGCGGCGCTCGCCGTGCTCTGGCGCTGACGTCCCGGTCGTCCCGTCGCGCTGTGGGCGGCCGCCGACGGGTCGCCGTGGCTCGTCGGGGTCTATCTCACGGGGTCCGCCGTGCTCACCTTCGTCGCGCTCGCGCTGTCGAAGGAGACGAAGGATGCCGACTACGAGGCCAACATCGGGCTCGGGGAGACCGCTTCACCGTTGGCAAAGAACCCCGCCGCGCGTTCGTAGGAAAGACCTACGATGGAGGGATGAGCCCCGCCGCCGTCCGTCGTCCCCCGCAGCTGCGCGAACTGGGAGAGTTCTTCCGCACCCGCCGGAACGCCCTCGACCCGGCCGACCTCGGCATCGCCGCCGACACGACGCGCCGCCGCGTGAGCGGCCTGCGCCGCGAGGAGGTCGCGCAGCTGGCGAGCATCAGCAGCGACTACTACACGCGCATCGAGCAGGGACGCCTGACCCCGTCGCCGCCCGTGCTCGCGGCGCTCGTCCGCGTGCTGCGGCTCGACGACGACCAGACCGACTACGCCATGAGCCTGCTCGACCATGCGGCGCACGTCGCCGCCGGGTCGACGTCCGCACCGGTGCGCGCCCGCGCCGAGCGTCCGGCGGTGCGCCCGCAGCTCCAGCGCCTGCTCGGGCAGCTCACCGAGACGCCCGCGCTGGTGCTGGGCCCGCGCACCGACATCCTCGCCTGGAACCGCCTCGCCGAGCGGATGTACGTCACACGGTTCGGCGAGCTGCCGAAGAGGGAGCTCAACTACGTGCGCCTCATGTTCACGGCGCCGCACCTGCGCGAGCTGTTCGCCGACTGGCCGTCGGTCGCGCGCTCGTGCGTCGCGATCCTGCGTCGCGAGGCCGTCACGAGCCCCGACGACCCGGCGCTGTCGAGTCTCGTCGGCGAGCTCACCATCGCCGACCGCGACTTCGGGCGGTGGTGGGCGGCGAGGGGCGTCGCACGCCAGGACTTCGGCACGAAAGTGCTGAACCATCCGGAGGTGGGCGAGCTCACGGTCGACTGGGACATGTTCCGCTACGACTCGGCCCCCGAGCAGCAGCTCGTGCTGAACACCGCGCACGCCGGCACGCCGACGGAGGAGCGTCTTCGACTGCTGATGATCGAAGACTAGGAACGGTCATTCCTAGGATCGATCTCTGCCTGGTGCGCGGTCTTCGCACGGACGACCATGGATTCAGGTCCCGAGACCTCGGGACCTGAAGAAGCCTCGTTCTCAGGAGGAACCCCATGGCTGTTTCCACCATCGATGTCACGACGGTCGCACTCCCCGGCCTGGCGTGGGACATCGCCGCCGACATCTACTTCCCGGCCGACTTCGACGCCAGCAAGACCTACCCCGTGATCGTCTCCGCCCACCCCACGGGCAGCTGCCGCGCGCAGACGTCGGGCAACGTCTACGGCAAGGCGCTCGCCGAGGCCGGCTTCGTCGCGGTCGCGTTCGACGCGAGCTTCCAGGGCGACAGCGGCGGCGAGCCCCGCTTCACCGAGGACCCGGGCTTCCGTGTCAGCGACTTCAGCTACGTCATCGACTACCTCGTGACCCAGCCCTACGTGGACGCCGACCGCATCGGCGTGCTCGCCATCTGCGGCGGGGCGGGATACGCCGTCGCCGCGACCATGATCGACCGCCGCATCAAGGCGCTCACCACCGTCGCGGGCTCGAACGTGGGCCGTCTCATGCGCGAGGGCTTCTCGAACTACGACCCGATGGCGATGCTCGAGGCCGTCGCCGCGCAGCGCACCGCCGAGGCGCGCGGCGCCGCGGGCATGGTCAACGACCTGCTGCCGCCGTCGGTGGAGTTCGCGAAGGAGAACGGTCTCACCGACATCGACGTGCTCGAGGCGACCGAGTACTACAAGACCGAGCGCGGTGCGGCCCAGAACGGACGCACGAGCTTCTTCTTCACGCGCCAGGCGCCGCTGGCCCTCTGGGACGCCTACGACCGCGTCGAGACGTTCCTCACGCAGCCGCTGCTCGTCGTGATCGGCGACAAGCCCGGCGCGTTCGCGTCGAACCGCCTCGGCATGGAGCTCTACGGCCGCGCCGCGTCGAAGGACAAGCAGCTCGTCGTGGTCGAGGGCGCCTCGCACTACGACCTGTACGACCAGTCGGAGCCGACCGCCAAGGCCCTCGAGGCCGCCGTGCCGTTCTTCCGCACGCACCTCGCCGCCTGACACCGCACGTGCCCGGGCTCGGAGCGTCCGATGACGCTCCGAGCCCGGGCACAGCCGTCGGATCCCGGCGTCCGCGGCGGGTGGCAGCCCGACCGCGCCCCGCGCTGACACAGGAGAAATCGCCGGTGCAGGACGATTCCGCCGGGATTCTCCTGCACCGGTGATTTCTCCTGTGTTCGTGAGGTGGATGCCGGGACAAGACCTCGTCCCCAGGCGGCCCGTGCGCGTGTCTGTCCACGGATCCGCGCCGCAGGCCGTCGGGCGGCGGCCGCATGCGTCACGATCTGGGCATGCGACCGCTCGAGGAACTCATCGCCTGGCTCGGCGCCGAGGGCGGCGTCGCGCATTCCCGCGCGGCGAAGGCGGCGGGGTTCACGACGCACGGCATCCGCATGGCGCTCGCGGCAGGGTCCGTGGACCGCGTGCGCCGCTCGTGGCTGGCGCTGCCGCACGCCGATGCCGAGCTCCGGCACGCCGCCCGGATCGGCGGGCGGCTCACCTGCCTCACGCGGGCCCGACGGATGGGGCTGTGGACGCCGGACCACGACGGCATGCACGTCGCCGTCGCACCCACCGCGTCGCGACTGGATGCCGGCGGCGTGCGCGTGCACTGGTCGTACGGCCCCGCGGCGGTCGTGTCCACAGCGCTGGAGGATCCGATCGTCAATGTGCTCTTCCACGTCGCCCGCTGCGTGCCGCCCGCCGACGCGCTGGCGGTGTGGGAGTCCGCCATCCGCAAGAAGCACGTCGCCCCCGACGTCCTGGAGCACGTCGTCTGGCGCAGCGAACGTGCCGCGGCGATCGCGGCCGTGGCATCCGAGCTCTCCGACTCGGGGATCGAGACGCGTCTCGCCGTCATCCTGCGCTCGATGGGCGTCGACTTCCGGCAGCAGGTGTGGACCGACGGGCATCCGCTCGACGCGTTGATCGGCGCACGCCTCGCGGTGCAGGTCGACGGCTTCGCCCACCATCAGGCCCAGGACCGGCGCCGCGACCTGCGCGCCGATGCGCGCCTGTCGCTGCGCGGGTACACCGTGCTGCGGTTCGACTACCACCAGGTGCTCTTCGACCCCTCCCACGTGATCGCGATCATCTCGGCCGCCATCGCCCAGGGCCGGCACCGGTGACGACCATCACCGACGCAGGAGAAATCACCGGTGCAGGACGATTCCGCCGGGATTCTCCTGCACCGGTGATTTCTCCTGTCTCCGTGACGCGGATGCCGGAGGCCGGAGACCGGAGACCGGATGCCGGAGGCATCAGACCTCGCCGGGGACGAGGCCGCGCAGGTAGTCGAGCGCGACGACCTGCTGCACGCGCCCCGCGTCGTCGAGCACGCGGCCGATGCGCTTGACCGCGCGCATCACGACGGTGCGGTCGAAGATCTGCGCCTCGGGACAGATCTCCGCGAGCCGCAGCTCGAACGGCTGCAGGTCCTGCGGCTTGCGCAGCAGCACGGTGCACATGAGGTTGTGCGGCCCCGCGAGCTGTCCCACGAGCCGCACCTCGGGCAGCGTGCCGAGCGCCGTCGCGCACGCCGGCAGCTGCGCGGGCGGCACGCGGAAGTACAGATAGACGACGAACTCGTGACCGGAGAGTCCCATGGACACGTCGCAGCGCATGCTCAGCCATCCGGAGTCCATGAGGCGGGCGAGCCGGCGGCGCACCTTGTTGATGCTCACCGAGAGCTCGCGCGCGAGGGTCGCCGCGGGGGTGCGCGCATCGAGCGAGAGCAGGTGGGCGAGCTCGCCGTCGAACGCGTCGATGCGCGACAGCGGCGCGTACGACGGCTGCGGTGCGAGCTCCGCCACGCGCGCGGCCTGCGCCGGGCTCAGCGCGTCGAGCCGCCACCGCACGGCGTGGTGCGTGAGCCCCGAGAAGACCACGACGTTGGAGTCGGTCACGCCGTCGAGCCCCCGGACGACCCGCACCGTCCGCGCCAGCCGCGACACGGAGGTCGCGGTCACGCTGACCAGCAGGTCCCAGCGTCCCGACACCTCCTCGATCGTTCCGACGGCGCCCACCCGGGACAGCTCGCCCACGACGTCGTCGAAGCGTGCCGGGAGGAGCGAGAGCATGACCATCGCCATGCGCGTGTGCGGCGCCGCGACATAGGCGCCGAGCCACGCGTCTCCCCGCTCGGTCATGTGCGCCCAGCGGCGGGCGACCGTGCTCTCGGAGAGCCCGAGCGCGTCGCCGAGATCGGACCACGACGCCCGCGGCGCGATCTGCAGCGCGTGCGCGATCTGCAGATCGACCTCTTCGCCGCTCCGTCTGCCCATCCGCGCCTCCACCGGGGTCCGCTCGTCGTCATTTCCCCGCGATCGCGGAGCGCGTGATGCGAGAAAAAGGAACTTTCCGGCATCTCAGCACGAAGAACGATACATTCCCTCACTATTTCACACCAAGCACTCTCGATGTCCCGACAGCAAGGAAGCACGGCAATGACTCGACGACACGGCGGACGACTTCGCTGGACGCTCACGGCCGCGGTGGCCGCGGCCCTTCTCCTCACCGGATGCGGCAGCGGCGGCGCCGCCGAGACGCCCGACGGCACCGGACCGGGCGCAGCGGCGGAGGGCGGCGTGCTGCGCATCGGCACGACGACCGACGTCGCGAACTGGGCGCCGCTGAACACCACGAGCATCACCGACATGTGGGTGCTCAACCAGCTGTTCCCCTCGCTCGTCACGGTGGGCCCCGACGGCGAGCTGATCCCGCACCTCGCCTCGTCGTACGAGGTCAACGAGGCCGGCGACGCCGTGACGATCGCACTCGATCCCGACTTCGCGTGGAGCGACGGCGAGCCGATCACGGCCGACGACGTCGTCTACACCCTCGACCAGATGCGCGAGCACACCCTCATCGAGGGCTTCAGCTTCATCGGCAGCTACGCCGAGACGGTCGTGAACGGACCGCACGACATCGTCGTGAAGCTCTCGTCGCCCTCGGTCGGCATGGTGGACAACTTCCTCTTCAACATGCGCGTCATGCCGGCGCACGTCTACGAGGACGTGCCCGACATCACGAAGCTGAACATCTCCACCGACGAGAGGTACTGGGTCAGCGGCGGCTCGTTCACGCTCAGCAAGGTGACGCCGGGTCAGCGCTACGAGTTCGTGCGCAACGAGCACTACCCGCTCTCGGCCGAGGGCAACGAGGCCGTCACGGGCGTGGAGTTCGACGTCTACCGCGACATGAACACGATGCAGCTCGCCCTGCAGAACGGCGATCTCGACCTCGCCGCCCCGGGCGTGCCGCCGACGGCGGTCGCGCCGCTCTCGCAGCAGCCCGACGTCGAGATCATCAGCACCGAGAACGCCGGGAACTTCACGCGCCTGATGTTCAACACGCACAACCCCGCGCTGGGCGACGTCGCGGTGCGGAACGCGATCGCGGGCCTCATCGACAACCAGCAGCTCGTCGACAACGTGCTGCTGGGGCAGGGCTCGGTCGTCACGGGTCCGCTCCCCGCGCTGCAGAGCACGGGCCTGCCCGACTTCCCCGGTCACACCGTGACGCCGGAAGAGGCCGAGAAGACGCTCGCCGACGCCGGCTACGCCGGCCTCTCGCTCGACCTGGTCTGCGACCAGGGCAACGCGAACCATCTGAAGACCGCGCAGCTCGTGCGCGACGACCTCGCCGAGGCCGGCATCACCGTCAACCTCAAGTGCGCCGAACGCGCGACGGCCCGTGCCACCGCCGCCGAGGGCAAGTTCGACCTGTACGTCATCAAGGCGTCGTCGCCGTACTCGGCGGCGACCGTGATGTCGGTCTACAACCACACGACGAACTGGCTGGGCGTCAACTGGGGCGCCGCGGGCGACGCCGAGACCGACGCGCTCATGGATGCCGCACTGGCCGCCACCGATCCCGATGCGTACACCGCGGCGGTCGCCGCCGCCGCGACGCGTCTCGACGAGCAGCAGTACATGGTGTCGCTGTTCACCGAGTCGCTCAACGTCGCCTACAACTCCCGCCGTTTCACGGGCTACCTCGCGTCGCCCTTCGAGCAGTGGAGCCTCGTGAACGCGTACTCGCTGTCGCAGGTCGTCCCCACCGGAAAGGAAGGCTGAACGCCATGACCCTGCTCGACGAGGCGCAGCGCCTCGCCCCCGCCCTCACCGACCTCCGTGCGCGCCTGCACGCGACGCCCGAGGTGGGCCTGATCCTCCCCGAGACGCAGCGCATCGTGCTCGGCGAGCTCGAGGGCCTCGGCTACGAGATCAGCACGGGCACCGAGACCACCTCCGTCATCGCCGTGCTCCGCGGCGGGCGCCGCGACGAGAGCAGGCCACGGTCCGTGCTGCTGCGCGGCGACATGGACGCCCTGCCCGTCACGGAGAAGACGGGCCTGGAGTTCGCCTCGACCAACGGTGCGATGCACGCGTGCGGCCACGACTTCCACGCGACGGCGCTCGTCGGCGCGGCGCGGCTGCTCGCGGCGCACCGCGACGAGATCGCGGGCGACGTGATCCTCATGTTCCAGCCCGGCGAGGAGGGCTTCGACGGCGCGGGCGTCATGATTCGCGAGGGCCTGCTCGACGTGCTCGGCCGGCGCCCGGATGCCGCGTTCGCGCTGCACGTGCTCTCGAACATGCTCCCGGCGGGCGTCTACGAGGCCCGCGCCGGTGCGATGCTGTCGGCCTCGTACCGGCTGATCGTCGAGGTGCGCGGCAAGGGCGGGCACGGCTCCATGCCCTACAGCGCGCGCGACCCGATCCAGGCCGGCGCGGAGATGATCACGACGCTGCAATCGATGCTCACCCGCACCGTCGACCCCTTCGACCCCGCGGTCCTCACGGTCGGACTGTTCCAGGGCGGCACGAAGGCGAACGTCATCGCCGACTCCGCACGCTTCGAGGCGACCGTGCGGATGTACAGCCGCGAGAACGAGCGACTGCTCGCGCAGCGCATCGGCGACACGCTCGAGGGCGTCGCCCGCGCGATGGGCGTCGAGGTCGCGTACGAGCTGCGCACGGAGTATCCGGTCACGCTCAACGACCCCGACGCGGTCGACTTCGCCGAGCGGGTCGTGACGGAGGTCGTGGGACCCGACCGGTTCCGGCGGCGCACGTTCCCGCTCACGGGCTCGGAGGACTTCTCCCGCGTGCTCGCCGAGGTGCCCGGCGCCTGGATCCTGGTGGGCGCCCACCTTCCCGGGCTCGACCCCGACTCGGCGTCGCCGGGGCACGCCCCCGACGCCGACTTCGATCCCGCGGTGCTGCCGCACATGAGCGCGGTCTACGCGGAGCTCGCGATGCGCAGGCTCGCCGAGCTCGCGACGTGACGTGCGCCGCCCGTCAGCGCTCGTCGGCGAGACCGCCGGGCATGTCGAGCCAGAAGTCCATCGGGACGAACGCGCGCACACGGCCGTCGGCGTCGAGCACGCGACCGATCCGCTTGTGGAAGCGCAGCAGCACGACGCGGTCGTACACGTCGGCGCGGGGACACAGCTCGGCGATGCGGGTCTCCAGCGGCGGCATGTCCTCGGGCTTGCGCAGCATGACCATCACGACGAGGTTGTACGGGCCCGCCATGTAGGTGACCAGGCGGATCTCGGGCAGCGCCGTGAGCATCCGCGCGTACTCCTGCAGCTGCGCGGGCGGGACGCGCAGCTGCAGGTACGCGACGAACTCGTGCCCCGACATGGCCAGCGACACGTCGCAGCGCAGCGACAGCCATCCCGAGTCGACGAGGCGCGCGAAGCGGCGCCGCACCTTGTTGATGCTCACGCCGAGCTTCTGCGCGAGGGCCGTCGCCGGCATGCGGGCGTCGTGTCCGAGGAGGAAGGCGAGGTCGCGGTCGAACGCGTCGATCTGGCCGAGCGGCTCGACGAGGCCGTGCACGCCGAGCGCGCTGACGCGGGCGACCTGCGCCGGGCTGAGCGCGTCGAGCCGCCACTTCGCGCCGTGCTGCACGATGCCCATCGACAGGGTGGTGTGCGAGGCGGTGACCCCGTCGGCGGCGCGCACGGCGTTGATCACCTCGCTCAGCCGGGCCACCGAGATCGCCGTGGCCGTGAGCACGACGTCCCACCGCCCGGAGATCTCCTCGATGCTGACGACCGATCCCATCCGCGCCAGACGGTCGAGCACCTCGCGGTGACGCGACCGGTCGACGGAGACCATGACGTGCGCCATCCGCGAGTAGGGGCCCGCGACGTACGCGCCGATCCAGGCGTCGCCGCGCTCGGACATCGCCTCCCAGCGCCGGGCGACGGTCGTCGCCGACAGGCCGAGCGCGTCGCCGATGTCACGCCACGACGCGCGCGGAGCGATCTGCAGCGCATGCGCGATCTGCAGATCGATCTCATCGGCGTCACGTAACCCCAATTTTTCTTCCTCTCCGTCAGAAAACTGCACCGAACGCCGCGACCTACCCGCAAGGACGGAATTTTCTCACACATTTTATGGGGCGCACGGGCCGCCACCTACGATCGCTGCAACCCCACCACCATGAAGGAGAACGCAATGAGGCAGAAGAGGAACTGGGCCCGCTGGGCCCTCGGAGGCGCACTCGCGGCGACCCTCGTGCTGTCGGGCTGCAGCGGCGGCAGCACCCCCGGACCGAGCGGCACCGGCGGCGACTCGGGAGCGTCGAGCGCGAGCGGCGTCCTGCACATCGGCACGACGACCGACGTCGCCAACTGGGTGCCGCTGCAGACCAACAGCATCTCCGACATGTGGGTGCTCAACCAGCTGTACCCGTCGATCGTGACGGTCGGCCCCGACGGCGAGTTCATCCCGCACGTGGCCGACGAGTGGACCGTGAACGACGCGGGCGATCAGCTCACCCTCACGCTCAACCCCGACTTCGGATGGAGCGACGGCGAGCCGATCACCGCCGACGACGTGATCTTCACGCTCGACCAGATGCGCGAGTACAAGCTCTCGACGGCGTTCAGCTTCATCGGCAACGTCGCGGGCGCGGTGGCCGACGACGCGAACACCGTCACCGTCACCCTGGCCGCCCCCTCGATCGGCGGCGTCGACAACTTCCTGCGCAACATGCGCCTGCTCCCCCAGCACGTCTACGAGGGCGAGGCCGACCTGCTCCAGGTCGACGTCTCCAGCGACGAGAAGTACTGGGTCAGCGGCGGCTCCTTCGCGCTCAGCAAGATCGCGCCGGGTCAGCGCTACGAGTTCGTGCGCAATGAGCACTACCCGCTCTCGGCCGAGGGCAACGAGGCCGTCACGGGCATCGAGTTCAACGTCTACCGCGACATGAACACGATGCAGCTCGCCCTGCAGAACGGCGACCTCGACCTCGCCGCACCCGTCGTGCCCGCCACCGCGATCACCGCGCTCACGCAGCAGCCGAGCATCTCGACGATCGAGACCGAGAACGCCGGCAACTACAGCCGCCTCGTCTTCAACACGGCCGTCCCGCCGCTCGACGACCCCGAGGTGCGCCGGGCGATCTCGGGCCTCATCGACACGCAGGCGATCATCGACACGGTGCTGCAGGGCCGGGGCACGGCGCTGCGCGGACCGCTCTTCGAGCTGCTCGCGACCGATCTGCCCGACCTGCCGATCACGCCCACGACGCCCGAGGACGTCAAGAAGGTGCTCGCGGATGCCGGATACGCCGACCTGTCGCTCGACCTGTCGTGCGACCAGGGCAACGCGAACCACCTGAAGAGCGCCCAGCTCATCCACGACGACCTCGCCGCGGCCGGCATCACCGTCAACCTGACGTGCGCCGAGCGCGCGACCGCGATGGCGGCCGCGAACGAGGGCAAGTTCGACATGTACATCGCGAAGATCTCGCCGGCGCTGTCGGCGGCCACGACGCTGCAGGCGATCTTCGGCACCGACAACATCGTGCGCGTCAACTACGGCGCCGCGGGCGACGCGCAGTCGGACACGCTGATCGCCGACGCGATGGCCGCGACCGACGATGCGAGCTACATCGCCGCGCTCACCGCGGCCAGCGCCTACATCCACGACCAGGCGTGGGTCGTCCCGCTCTACACCGAGACGCTCACCAACGCCTACAACAACAGCAGGTTCGAGGGCTACGTCGCCTCGCCGTACGAGCAGTGGCGACTCGTGAACTCCTACTCGCTGTCGCAGGTCGTTCCCGCGAAGTGACCGTGCGGGGTGGCGGCGGCGCGCCGCCACCCCCACCATCCGCTCCCCGCCCCGCCCTACCCCGCTCTGCACAGGAGGCTTCGACATGACCATTCTCGATGAGGCGAAAGCCCTCGGCGACGACCTGACCGGCATCCGCGCCCGGCTGCACGCCACCCCCGAGGTCGGGCTCGTGCTGCCCGAGACCCAGCGGATCGTGCTCGAGGAGCTCGAGGGCCTGGGCCTGGAGATCACGACGGGCACCGACACGACCTCGGTCGTCGGCGTGCTCCGCGGCGGCCGCCGACGCGAGGGCGACCCCCGCTCGATCCTGCTGCGCGGTGACATGGACGCGCTCCCCGTCGTCGAGGAGACCGGCCTCCCGTACGCGTCGACCAACGGCGCGATGCACGCGTGCGGCCACGACTTCCACACCACGGCGCTCATCGGCGCCGCCCGGCTCCTCGCGGCGCACCGGGACGAGATCGCCGGCGACGTCGTCTTCATGTTCCAGCCCGGCGAGGAGGGCTTCGACGGCGCGGGCGTCATGATCCGCGAGGGCGTGCTCGACGTGCTCGGCCGCCGTCCCGACGCCGCCTACGCCCTGCACGTGATCTCGGGCATCGTCCCGCACGGCGTGTTCGAGGGCCGCGCGGGGACGATGATGTCCGCCTCGCACCGCCTCGTCGTCGAGGTCACGGGCAAGGCCGGTCACGGCTCGCTCCCCTACCTCGCGAAGGACCCCATCCTCGCCGCGGTGCAGATGATCAACGCGCTGCAGTCGATGCTGACGCGCAGCTTCGAGACGTTCGACCCCGCCGTGCTCACCGTCGGCCTGTTCCACGCCGGCAGCAAGGCGAACGTCATCCCCGACGACGCGCGGTTCGAGGCGACCGTGCGCCGGTTCAGCGAGGGCACCCGCGAGACCCTCGAGAAGCGCATCGGCGATGTCCTCGAAGGCGTCGCCCGGGCGATGGACGTCGAGGTCGACTACGAGTTCATCACCGAGTACCCGACCACGGTCAACGATCCCGCCGAGATCGCCTTCGCGGAGGAGACGCTCGCCGAGATGTTCGGGGAGGGCAGCTTCCGGCACCGCCCGCATCCCATCGCGGGCTCGGAGGACTTCTCGCGCGTGCTGGCCGAGGTGCCCGGCGTCTTCATGAACCTCGGCGCGCACCTCCCCGAGCACACGCTCGAGACCGCGCCGTTCAACCACTCCCCGCGCGCCGACTTCGACCCCGCGGTGCTGCCCGTCATGAGCGCGACGTACGCGCAGTTCGCGCTCAAGCGCCTCGACCTGCTGGCGGGGTCGCCCGCATGACGGCGGCCGCCCTGCCGGGCCGGACCATGCGCCCCGAGAAACCCACGATCTAGGAGCCGGTTATGGTGCAGTACATAGCGTCGCGGATCGGCCGCGCCGTGTTCGCGGTGTTCGTCGCCGTGACGTTGACGTTCTTCATCCTCCGGCTGCTTCCGGGCGGCCCGGTGGCGCTGATGCTGGAGGGGGTGAACGATCCGGAGATCGCGGCGAAGCTGATGTCGGACTACGGTCTCGACCGGCCGCTGATCGTGCAGTACGGGCTGTTCCTGTGGCAGCTGCTGCAGGGCAACCTCGGCACCTCGTTCTATCAGGTGTCGCCGGTGATCGACATCCTGCTGGCCCGCCTGCCGTGGACCCTGCTGCTGGCGGGGTCGGCGTTCGTGCTGACGGCGCTGATCGGCATCCCGCTCGGCGTGTACGCGGCGGTGCGGGCGGGCGGATGGCCGGATCATCTGCTGCGCTACCTCGGCCTGGGCGGGCAGGCGATGTTCGTCCCGAGCGTCGCGGTGCTGCTGCTGGTCGTCTTCGCCCTCAACCTCGGGTGGTTCCCGGTGGGCGGCGCGGTCAGCTCGTCGGCGGTGGGCACGCCGGGCGAGTTGGGCAGCATCCTGCTGCATCTCGTGCTGCCGCTGCTGTCCCTGATCATCATCCAGATGGGCCCGTACGCGCTGACGGTGCGCACGAACATGGCGCAGATCCTGGGCGCCGACTACATCCGCAGCGCGCGCAGCCACGGCATCCCGCGCCAGCGCATCATCTGGAAGCACGGCCTGCGCAACGCGATCATCCCCGCCGTCACCCTCATGGGCGTGCAGCTGGGCACCCTCGTGGGCGGCGCGGTGCTCACCGAGACGGTGTTCGCGTACCCGGGCATCGGCGCGCTGATCTACGAGTCGGTGCTGCGGCAGGACTATCCGGTGCTGCAGGGCGCGTTCATCCTCCTGGCCATCACGGTCGTGCTGGCCAATCTCCTCACGGATCTGATCTGCATCGGTCTCGATCCGAAGCTGCGAACGGGGGTCCGCTCATGAGCGACACGTCCACCTCTGCGGCGCCGGTGGTGCCGGCGGCCAAGCCGGTCTCGCCGCAGGCGCGCACCTGGCGGCGGTTCTTCTCGAAGCCGGTCGGGTGGGTCACGATGGGCATCCTCGCCCTGTTCTTCCTGCTCGGCGCGATCGGTCCCCTCTTCGTGCCGTATCCGAGCGGGTCGGGCCCGGACGTGCTGCAGCCCCCGTCGGGCGCGCACTGGTTCGGCACCGACGGACTCGGGCTGGACGTGTTCGCGCAGGTGGTCTGGGGCACGCGGATGAGCCTGCTGATCGCGGTGTGCGCGGGGCTGATCGCGACCGTGCTGGGCGCCCTCCTGGGCATCATGGCCGCGTACTTCCGCCGCCTGGACCCCCTCATCTCCGCCGTCACCGACGTCATGCTGTCGCTGCCGATCCTGCCGCTGATGATCGTGGTCGCCGCGCTCCTGGGGCCGAGCGTCCTCACCCTGACGCTGGTCATCGGGCTCTTCTCGTGGCCCGAGATCACCCGCCTGATCCGCTCGAACGCGCTCACCGTCGTGCACCAGCCGTTCGTCGACGGCGCGCGGGCGGTCGGCGCGTCGTCGCTGCGCATCATGTGGAAGGACGTGCTGCCGATGGTCAGCCCGCTGCTGATCGTCAACGGCCTGCTCACCGGGGCGCGGGCGGTGATCTCCGAGGCGGGCCTGAGCTTCCTCGGGCTGGGCGACCCGAACACGTGGTCGTGGGGCCGCATCCTGCAGAGCGCGCAGCGCGACGGCGTGCTCGTCTACGCCTGGTGGCAGACCCTGTTCCCCTCGATCATGATCCTGCTGCTGGTCCTGTCCGCCACCATCGCCGGCCTGCGCTTCAACGACTCGCGCGCCGTCAAGCTCTCGGGGGTCTGAGATGACACACACCGCCAACACCGCCGCGACGGGCGAGGTCGTCCTCACCGTCAAGGACCTCGCCGTCGACTTCGAGACCGAGATGGGCGTCGTGCACGCGATCGAGGACGTCTCGTTCGAGCTGCGGCGCGGAGAGAAGCTCGCGATCGTGGGCGAGTCGGGATCGGGCAAGTCCACGACGATGAACGCGGTGCTGGGCCTGATGGCCGGCAACGGGCGCATCGCCCAGGGCGAGATCCGCTTCAACGGGCGCGACCTGAGCCGGCTCGGCCAGCGCGAGCTGCAGAAGATCCGCGGCGCCGAGATCGGCTACATCCCCCAGGATCCGCTCTCCAGCCTCAACCCCGTGCTGTCGATCGGCGACCAGCTGGGCGAGGTCATGCTCGTGCACGGCAAGGCCACCCGGCGCAACGTCGCCGAGCGCTCGGTCGCCGCGCTGGAGGCCGCCGGCCTGTCCGACGCGCGGGCCCGCCTGAAGCAGTATCCGCACGAGTTCTCCGGCGGCATGCGCCAGCGCGTGCTCATCGGCATCGGCCTGTCGTGCGACCCGCAGCTGCTCGTCGCCGACGAGCCCACGTCGGCCCTCGACGTGACCGTGCAGCGCCAGATCCTCGACCACCTCGACCGGATGACCGAGAGCCTGGGCACGAGCATGATCCTCATCACCCACGACCTCGGCCTGGCCGCCGAGCGCTGCGAACGGGTGATCGTGATGTATCGCGGCCGCATCGTCGAGCAGGGCGACGCCCGCCAGATCCTCACGGACCCGCAGCACGAGTACACCCGCCGCCTCGTCCGGGCCGCGCCGTCGGTCGCCGCCTCCCGCGCGGAGGCGGCCGGCGAGCCCGGCGGGGCGCACGCCGATGCCGCCGCCGAGGGCGACGACGTGCTGCTGCGCGTCGAGAGCCTGTGCAAGTCGTTCGGACGCGGCGCGAAGAGGTTCGACGCCGTCAAGGACGTCTCCTTCACCCTGCCCCGCGCCCGCACGCTCGCGATCGTCGGCGAGTCGGGCTCGGGCAAGTCGACGACGGCACGCATGGTGCTGCGCCTGGACCACCCCGACACGGGGCGCATCAGCTTCAGCGGCAAGAACATCGCCTCCCTCAGCGGACGCGAGCTCAAGGCCGCGCGCCGGCGCATGCAGCCCGTCTTCCAGGACCCGTACTCGTCGATCAATCCGATGGCCTCGGTCGCCGACGTGCTCATGGAGCCCCTCAACGTGCACGGCGTCGGCACCCGCAAGCAGCGCCAGCAGCGCGCCCGAGACCTGCTCGAGATGGTGTCGCTGCCCGACGGCTACCTCAGCCGCTACTCCTCCGAGCTGTCCGGCGGCCAGCGTCAGCGCATCGCGATCGCCCGGTCGCTCGCCCTGCATCCCGAGCTCATCATCTGCGACGAGCCCGTCTCGGCCCTCGACGTCCTCGTCCAGGCGCAGATCCTCGACCTCCTCATGGAACTGCAGCGAGAGCTCGGGCTCAGCTACCTGTTCATCTCCCACGACCTCGCCGTCGTGCGCCTCATCGCCGACGACGTCATCGTCATGCGCCGCGGCGAGATCGTCGAGCAGGGTCCCACCGTCGCCCTGTTCGACGACCCGCAGCACGAGTACACTCGCAACCTCATCGACTCCATCCCCGGACTCGGCCTCGGCATCGGCTGACCGCACGCCGACGCACCAGCACCGTCCCCGGGGGCGGCGGACTCCCCCCGTCCGCCGCCCCCGGTCCTTCCCGGATGCCGCGAGGGGACGCCGGGCGCCGGCGGCATGCGGGTCGGAACGGGCTCGGAGGACGCGGCACGGAATGCGGGAAAATGGTGCACATACCTCACCTATCAATATAGAATATTGTCACCATGGATCGATTCGAGCTCCCGAGCGATCCCCGAGCTTCAGGAAGATGCCAACGATGACACACCTCAACGAAGAAGAGCAGTTCCTCGTCGAGACGGTGCGCGCGTTCGTCGACCGCGACGTCAAGCCGACGGTTCGCGACGTCGAGCACGCCAACGAATACCCCGAGCGATGGATCGAGCAGATGAAGGAGCTCGGCATCTACGGGCTCGCCGTGCCCGAGGAGTACGGGGGCATGCCGGTCTCGATGCCCTGCTACGCGCGCGTCGCCGAGGAGCTCGCCCGCGGATGGATGTCGCTCACCGGCGCCATGGGCGGCCACACCGTCGTGGCCAAGCTCCTCACCGAGTTCGGCACCGAGGAGCAGAAGCAGGCCTACCTCCCCCGCATGGCCACGGGCGAGCTGCGCGCGACGATGGCGCTCACCGAGCCCGGCGGCGGCTCCGACCTGCAGGCGATGAAGACGGTCGCCCGCGAGGACGGCGACGACCTCGTCATCAACGGCTCGAAGACCTGGATCTCGAACGCGCGCAAGTCGGACCTCATCGCCCTGCTGTGCAAGACCGACCCGAACGCCGAGCCCAAGCACCGCGGCATCTCCGTCGTGCTCGTCGAGAAGGTGCCCGGCGTCGAGGTCTCCCGCGACCTCCCCAAGCTCGGCTACAAGGGCGTCGAGAGCTGCGAGATCATCTTCACCGACGCGCGCGTCCCCAGGACGCAGATCCTCGGCGACGTCCCCGGCAAGGGCTTCGGCCAGATGATGCGCGGTCTCGAGACCGGCCGCATCAACGTCGCCGCCCGAGCGCTCGGGGTCGGCTCGGCGGCCCTCGAGGACGCGCTCAAGTACGCGCAGGAGCGCGAGAGCTTCGGCGTGCCGATCTGGAAGCACCAGGCGATCGGCCACTACCTCGCCGACATGGCGACCAAGCTCACCGCTGCGCGCCAGCTCACCCGCCTCGCCGCCGAGAAGTACGACAGCGGCGAGCGCGCCGACCTCGAGGCCGGCATGGCGAAGCTCTTCTCGTCGGAGATCGCGATGGAGATCGCCCTCAACGCCGTGCGCATCCACGGCGGCTACGGCTACTCGACCGAGTTCGACGTCGAGCGCTACTTCCGCGACGCCCCGCTCATGATCGTGGGCGAGGGCACCAACGAGATCCAGCGGAACGTCATCGCGCAGCAGCTCGTGCAGCGCGGCGGCATCTGACCCGGGGGCACGGCATGGCTGAGAAGCGGATCCTGAAGGGCGCCGAAGGACTGGCGGAGGTCGCGGGCCAGGAGCTCGGCGTCAGCGACTGGCTCACGGTCGACCAGGAGATGATCGACACGTTCGGCCGCACGACGGGCGACGAGCAGTGGATCCACATGGATCCCGAGCGCGCCGCGAGCGGACCCTTCGGGGGCACCGTCGCGCACGGCCTGCTCGCGCTCTCCCTCGTCTCGGGGCTGGCCAACCAGATCTACGAGGTCGAGGGGTTCTCGGCCCGTGTGTTCTACGGGCTGGAGAAGGTGCGCTTCCCCCAGGCGCTGCGCTCGGGCGAGCGGGTGCACAACCGGCTGAGCGTGCTGAGCGTCGAGACGATCCCCGCGGGGACGCGCGTCACGTTCGAGCACAAGATCGAGTCGGAGTCGGGCGGGCGCCCCGTGTGCGTCGCCCAGACAGTGATCGTGTTCACGCAGTGACAGACGTGCCGGCGGGGCGAGACCCGCCGGCACGTTCGTGCACGGACCGCGATCAGCACGTCATCAGGAACATTCAAAGGAGAACGATCCATGAAAGCTGCCGTCATGCGCGCCGTGGGCGCGCCGCTCGACATCATCGACGACCTCGAGCTCGGCGAGGTCGGCCCCCGCGAGGTGCGCGTCAAGGTCAAGGCCGCGGGCCTGTGCCACAGCGACCTCACCGTGCTGAACAACGACTACGGCTGGCCCTACCCCGCCGTGCTCGGCCACGAGCTCGCCGGCATCGTCGAAGAGATCGGCAGCCAGGTGACGGCCGTGAAGGTGGGCGACCACGTCGTGGGCAACCTCGTCACGAGCTGCGGCGTGTGCGTCGACTGCCGCCGCGGGCGCTACTCCACGTGCACCGACCCGGGCTCTGTGCGCCGCCCCGCCGGCTCCCCCGCACGCCTGTTCGAGAACGGTGAGCCCATCGCGCAGCTCGCCGACCTCGGCGCGTTCCTGGAAGAGACCATCCTGCACGAGCGCAATCTGGTCGTCGTCGACAAGGCGGTGCCGTTCGACCGTGCCGCGCTGCTGGGCTGCGGCGTGCTGACCGGCATCGGCGCCGTGAAGAACGTCGCCCGCGTGCAGCTCGGCGAGACGGTCGCCGTGCTCGGGTGCGGCGGTGTCGGCCTCAACGTCATCCAGGGCGCCGCCCTCGTCGGCGCCCGGCGCATCATCGCGATCGACCTGCAGCCCGGCAAGCTCGAGCTCGCGAAGAGGTTCGGCGCGACCGACACGATCAACCCCGCCGAGGTCGACGACCTCGCGGCGCGCGTGCGCGAGATCACGGGCGAGCGCGGCGTCGACCACTCGTTCGAGGTCATCGGCCTGCCCGTCACGGCTCAGCAGGCGATCGACATCACGACGGTCGGCGGCACGATGTACCAGGTCGGCATGCACAAGCCCGGCACGGTCGTGGGTCTCGGACAGTTCGACCTGCTGCGCGGGCAGAAGGCGATCCAGGGCCTGCACATGGGCAAGCCGATCCCCGAATACGACATCCCGCTCTACGCCGACCTCTACCGGCAGGGACGCCTGAACCTCGACGACCTCGTCTCGCAGACGATCCCGCTGGAGAGGATCAACGAGGCCTACGCCGACCTGGAGCGCGGCGAGATCGCGCGCAGCGTCGTCGTCTTCGACTGAGGCGACCCGCCTCGACACACCATCAGAGAGGATGCCACGAACATGACACTCGAAGACCTGTACCCGAAGCTGTTCATCGGCGGGGAGTGGGTGACCCCGGCATCCACCCGGCGCCACACCGTCATCTCCCCGCTCACCGAGGAGCCCATCGCCGAGGTCGCCCTCGCCTCGAACGAGGACATGGATGCCGCGGTCGCCGCCGCGCGCGCCGCGTTCGACGAGGGCCCCTGGCCGCGCATGCCGATCGAGGAGCGCATCGCCGTGATGGAGCGCTGGCTGGAGCTCATCACGGCACGCAAGGACGAGTTCGCGAACCTCATCACGAGCGAGATGGGCATGCCCATCACGGTCGCGACGGGCGGCCAGGCCGGCATCGGCCTCATGCTGCTGCAGGACGCCATTCGCATCGCCCGGGAGTTCACGTGGATGGAGACGCGCATCGCGCCCATCGGCAACGCGATCGTCTCGCGCGAGCCGGTCGGCGTCGTGGCATCCGTCGTGCCGTGGAACGGCCCGCTGTCGGTCGCGCTGCTCAAGCTGCCGCCCGCGCTGCTGGCCGGCTGCACGGTCGTCTACAAGACGTCGCCCGAGTCGACGCTCGACGGCTACCTGCTCATCGACCTGCTCAAGCAGGCGGGCCTGCCCGACGGCGTGCTCAACCTGGTGCCCGCCGCGCGCGAGGAGAGCGCCTACCTCGTGACGCATCCCGGCGTCGACAAGGTCTCGTTCACGGGCTCGACGGTCGCGGGCGCGACGATCGGCTCCGAGATCGCGAAGGACTTCAAGCGCCTCACGCTGGAGCTCGGCGGCAAGTCCGCCGCGATCGTGCTCGACGACGCCGACGTCGATCAGTTCGTCGCGGCGACCAAGGGCCTCTCGTTCGGCTACAGCGGGCAGCGGTGCACGAACAAGACGCGCCTCATCGTCCCCCGTTCCCGCGCCGAGGAGATCACCGCGAAGCTCGCCGAGATGATCTCGGCGCTCAAGGTCGGCGACCCGTTCGACCCCGCCACCGAGGTGGGCCCGATGACCACGTCGCAGCATCGCGACCGGGTCGAGGGGTACATCCAGGCGGGCATCGACGAGGGCGCGCGTCTCGTGGTCGGCGGACTCGGGCGCCCCGAGGGCCTGGACAAGGGCTGGTTCGTGAAGCCGACGCTGTTCGCCGACGCGACCAACGACATGAGGATCTGCCAGGAGGAGATCTTCGGTCCCGTCGTCGCGGTGATCGCCTACGACACGGTCGAGGAGGCGATCGCGATCGCCAACGACTCGAAGTACGGCCTGTCGGGCTCGGTGTTCTCCGCCGACCCGAAGCGCGCCTTCGACGTCGCCCGCCGGATCCGCACCGGCACGGTCGAGATCAACGGCTGCACGCCCGGCTTCCACGTGCCCCTCGGCGGCTTCAAGTCGTCGGGCATCGGGCGCGAGGCCGGCCCCGAGGGCTTCAGCGCCTTCACGGAGCTGAAGACCTACGGCCTCCCCGACGGCGTCGCCGAGACGCTCGTCTGACGACACGCAAACACGCGAGGGTGCCAGTTGTCTCGTCGAGATAACTGGCACCCTCGCGGTGTGTGATGGCAGGGGCGGCTCAGATGACGCCCGTGTCGCGGAGCTGCTGGATGCGGTCGGGCGAGTAGCCCAGGTCGGCGGTCAGCACGGCGTCGGTCTGCGCCCCCAGCGGCGGTGCCGGCGTGCTCAGGTCGACGCCGCTCTGCGAGAAGCGGATCGGCACGCCCGGTCCCCAGAAGTCGTCGAGCGTCCCGAACACGGGGTGCGTGATCGGCACGACCTCCTCGCGCTCGCGCACCTCGGCCGTGCGCACGGCCTCGGCGGGCGTGCGCACCGGCTCCGCGGGCGCGCCGTGCGCCTTGAGCCGGGCGAGCGCGTCGTCGAGGTCGAGCTCGGCCGCCCAGCCGGCGACGATCGCGTTGAGCCGGTCGGCGTTGCGCACGCGCGCGTCGCGCCTGCCGAAGTCGGGCGACGTGATGAGGTCGTCACGCCCCATCGCGCGGAAGAGGTTGGCCGCGAGCGGGTCGGTCGGGGCGCAGATGGTGAACCATCCGTCGCGGGTCTCGAACGAGCCGAAGGGCGCGAGCCGCTTCATGTGCAGGCCCGTGCGCGCGGGGATGCCGACGGCTGCCATCGCGTCGAGACCCTCGGCGGCCACGAGCGAGGTGAGCGAGCCGAGCATGCCGACGTCGACGTGCTGGCCCTCGGCGCCGCGATCGACCTGGCCGAGCGCCGCGAGCGTGCCGATCACGCCGAACAGCGGCGTGATGAGGTCGGCGATGGGGATGCCCAGGCGCACGGGCGGATCGCCCTCCTCCCCCGCCGTCATCATCAGGCCACTGAGGCCCTGGATGATGGCATCCATCGCCTTGCGATCGGGGTCGCCCGTCGCGCCGAACCCGCTGATCGACGTGTACACGAGCCGGGGGTTCAGGTGCCGCACCGACGCGTAGTCGACCCCCAGCCGCTTCGTCACTCCCGAGCTGAAGTTCTCGACCAGCACGTCGGCCCGCCGCACGAGGTCGAAGAGCACCGCGCGCGCCTCGGGCTTCTTGAGGTCGAGCGTGACGCTCTCCTTGCCGCGGTTGCGGATGAGGTTCGAGACCGACATGTCCTCGTCGGACTCGCGGGTCATGCTGAAGCCCTCGGCGGTGACATACGGCGAGTTGTTGCGCGCCATGTCACCGCCGTGCGGATTCTCGACCTTGATCACCCGCGCGCCCAGGCCCGCCATGATCAACGTCGCATAGGGACCGGCGAGCGCGACCGAGAGATCGAGGACGACCTTTCCGTGCAGCGGACCAGTGTTCGCCATGCCGGTCAGTTCCACATGCGGGTGACGACCGACTTCGTCTCCAGGTACTCCTCCAGGCCTTCGGGGCCGCACTCACGACCCCAGCCCGACTGCTTGTACCCGCCGATGGGCAGCTGCACGCCGCCGGCCCGGTGGATGTTGATGTTCACGCGGCCGGCCCGCAGCTGACGCGCCACGGTCAGCGCGTTGTTGATGTCGCGCGACCACACGCTCGACGCGAGGCCGAACTCGGTGTCGTTCGCGACGCGCACCGCGTCGTCGACCGACGAGAACGGCATGACGCCGAGCACGGGTCCGAAGATCTCCTCCTTGACCACGCGCATGTCAGGCGTGACGTCGGTCAGCACGGTCGGCGGGTAGTAGTACCCGTCGCCCTCCAGGCGGGCACCGCCGCTGATCACGCGCGCGCCCTCCTCCCGGCCGGCCGCGACGTAGCTCTCCACGCGATCGAGCTGACGCTTCGAGACGAGCGCGCCGAGCTCCACGCCCTCGTCGAACCCGTACCCGATCTTCATCGCACGGCCGGCCTCGGCGACGCCCTGGGCGACGTCCTCGGCGATCGAGTCGTGCACGAACAGGCGCGTGCCCGCCGTGCAGATCTGGCCGTTGTTCCAGAACATGCCCACCGCCAGCGCCGGGATCGCCGCCTCGAGATCGGCGTCGGCGAGCACGATCATCGGCGACTTGCCGCCGAGCTCGAGCGTGACCTTCTTGAGGTTGCCCGTCGCGGCCCGCGCGATCGTCTTGCCGACCGGCACCGATCCCGTGAACGAGATCATGTCGACGGCCGGGTGCTCGGTCAGGGCTGCGCCGGTGACCGTGCCCACGCCCGTCACGACGTTCACGACGCCCGCGGGGATGCCCGCCTCGACCGCCAGCCGGCCGATCGCGAGCGTCGTCAGCGACGCCTCCTCCGAAGGCTTGAGCACGGCGGTGCAGCCCGCGGCGAGCGCGGCGGGCAGCTTCATGCCCAGGCCGACGAGCGGTGCGTTCCACGACGTGATGAGGCCGACGACGCCGATCGGCTCCTTGCGCGAGAAGCCCTGGAAGCGCATGGCCGACGGGCCGATCTCGACGCTCTCGCCGTAGACCTTGTCGGCCCATCCCGCGTAGTAGCGGAACATCTTGACGGCCTCGCCGATCATGGCGCGCGCCTGCGTCACGGGCATGCCCACGTCGAGGGCCTCGAGGCGGGCGAGCTCCTCGACGTTCTGCTCGATCAGGTCGCTCAGGCGCCAGATCAGCACCGAACGGTCCTGACCCGACAGCCCCGTCCACCGTCCCTCGTCGAACGCCCGGCGCGCGGCCGCGACGGCGCGGTCGACGTCCGCCGGCGACGCGGCGCCGATCCGGCCGATCGTGACGGCACGACCCGGATCCTCGACGTCGAGGGTCGCGCCGTCGAGCGGTGCGACCCACTCGCCGTCGATGAAGAAGGAGCCCTCCTGTACGAGGCTGCTCAGTGCGGTTTCGGTTCCATCAGACATCTTCGTCTCCCTAGGTGAGGTGTTGGTTGCGAAGGCTCCGGATGCCGGGCTCAGGCGTCCAGGACGGGAATGTCCTCGATCGGCGTCGAGGGGTCGAGGGCCGAGGTGTCGCCGGTCTCCTGTCCGAGGAAGCGGGCACGGATGATGCGGCGCATGACCTTGCCGTTCTTCGTCTTCGGCAGGCTCGCGACCGCGTACACGGTCGGCGCGAAGCCCTTGCCCGCGTTCGCGGTCGCCGTCGCCTGCAGGTCGGCCGGATCGACCTCTTCGCGCAGCACCGCGAACGCGACGGCGCGCTGCCCCCGCGCGGGATCGGGAACGCCGATCACCGCGACGTCGGCGATGCGCTCGTCGCGCATGAGCGCGGCCTCGATCTCGGCGGGGCCGACGCGACGGCCCGAGAGCTTGAGGGTGTCGTCGGAGCGCCCGTGCAGGACCCACACCCCGTTCTCGTCGACGCTCGCGAGATCGCCGTGCACCCAGGTGCCGGCCCAGCGGCTCCAGTAGGTGTCGAGATAGCGTGCGTCGTCGCCCCAGAACGAGTGGGTCTGGCCGGGGAAGGTGTTGCGGATGACCAGCTCGCCGATCGAGCCGACCACCGGCTCGCCCGACTCGTCGAACACCGCGGCGTCCACGCCCGGCAGCACGCCCGTGAACGACGCCGCCGGCGCGGCGAGGAACGGGTAGCCGATGAGGATGCCGCCGCCCACCTCGGTGCCGCCGGTGAAGTTGATGATGGGGCGCGTGCCGCGTCCCACGGTCTCGAAGAGCCACCACCAGGTCGACTCGTCCCACGCCTCGCCCGTGGAGACGAACGACAGCAGCGACGGCATCTCGGGCACCTCTCCCCCGGCTGTGCGCAGGGCACGGGCTCCCGTGGGCGCGATGCCCTGCACGGTGATGCCGTTGCGCTCGATGACGCGCCACAGGCGGTTGTCCTCGGGGTGGGTGGGCAGGCCCTCGATCATGACCGACGTCGCGCCGAACTGCAGCGGTCCCGTGGCCATCATGGGCCCGACGAGCCAGCCGAGGTCGCTGATCCAGCCGACGACGTCCTTCTCGGACACGTCGAAGCCGTAGCCGAAGTCGACCGCGGTCTTGGTGAGGAAGCCGCCGTGCGAGTGCACGATGCCCTTGGGGCGGCCGGTCGTGCCCGAGGTGTAGACGATGATGTAGGGGTCGTTGGCGTCGACCTCGACGAGCTCGACCGGGGCCGGATCGGCGGGCAGCTCGTCGTAGTAGACGTCGCGGCCCTCCTGCATCGGCACGTCGGTGCCGAGGTGACGCACGACGATGACGTTCTTGACGGTGGGCGCGTCGGCGAGCGCCTCGTCGGCCGTCTTCTTGAGGTTCACGACACCACCGCGACGCGTCGTTCCGTCGGCGGTGATGAGCGCCACGGCGCCGGAGTCCTGCAGGCGCGTGGCGAGGGCGTCGGGCGCATAGCCCGAGAACGTCGGCACCGCGACGGCGCCGATGTAGGCGAGGGCGAGGAACGAGACGGTCGCCTCGGGCGTGACGGGCATGAACTGCACGACGCGGTCGCCCTTCTTCACGCCCAGCGCCGAGAGGTTCGCGGCGAAGCGCTCGACCTCGGCCGCGAGCTGGGCATAGGTGAGGGAGCGGCGCAGACCCGAGTCGCCCTCGTAGACGATCGCCTCCTTGTCGGCGAGCGGCCCGTCGGCGTGGCGCAGCGCGGTGAGCGTGGCGACGTTGATGCGCCCGTCCACGAACCAGCGCGGGTGCTCCTTGCCGGCGGAATCGTCGCGCACCTGCGTGAACGGGGCCGAGAACTCCACGCCGAGGTCTTCCAGCGCGGCGCGCCAGAACCACTCGGGGTCCTGGGCGGCGCGCTGGAGGACCTCGTTCACCGCAGCCGTGTCGTCGCCGTATCCCCAGCTCTTCATCGCCGCGAGCAGCCGCGAACGGTCGCGGACCTCCTGCGACGGCTGCCATGCGAGCGATGCTCCAGACTCAGACATGCGTATCCTCCTTGAAACGGTTGCGGTGTGCGGGTGTCGGTTCAGCGCATCGGCGCTTACTCGGCGGCCTTCTGCGCCTCGACCCAGCTCTTGCGGAGCATGAGGCCGGCACGCGTGCAGTCGCAGACGATCTCGTCGCGCTGGTTGATGCCGAGGTGGCGGAACGTCACGATGCCCGAGTCCTCGCGCTTCCTCGACTCGCGCACCTCGAGGATCTCCGTGCGCACGCGGATGGTGTCGCCGTGGAAGGTCGGCTTCGGGAACTTGACCTCGCTGAAGCCGAGGTTCCCGAGCGTGGTTCCGTACGTCGTCTGCTGCATCGAGATGCCCGCGACGAGGGCGAGCAGGAACATGCTGTTCACCAGACGCTGGCCGAACATCTGGCCCTTGCTGTACTCGGCATCGAGGTGCAGCGGCGCCATGTTGAGCGTCATCGTGCTGAAGAGCACGTTGTCGGTCTCGGTGACGGTTCGACGCACTTCGTGCTCGATGACCATCCCGACTTCGAACTCTTCGAGATACAGACCTGGCATGGGGTTTCCTTTCGTTCTTCGCTGATCGCGCGATCAGCGGGAGTAGCTGAAGCGGGCCTTGGCCTCGTCGAGCGCGGCGACGGTCTCCTCGACCAGGCGCACGAGCACCTCGCCGGCGGGCAGCACGTCCTTGATGAGACCCGAGCCCTGACCGGCGGGGAGCGCCTGCTGGTCCTTGAGATCGGCCTCCGCGGCGGCGAAGCGCACGGGGCTCTGCACGACGCGCTGCAGCGGGTAGCCGAGCATCTGGTCCTCGCGGCCCTCCCACACCTCGGTGAAGCGGTTCTGCAGCTGACGCACATACAGGCCGTCGAACAGCAGCGAGCGGATCGTGGTGTCGTGGTCGGCCTCGACGATCGACTGCTTGTAGTTCGGGCCGACGCTCGACTCGAGGGTGTTGATGAAGCGGGTGCCCACCCATGCGCCCGCGGCGCCCTGGGTCAGCACGCCGGCGATCTGGGCGCCCGTCACGAGACCGCCCGCGGCGACCACGGGGACCGTGGCGAACTCGAGCACCTCCTGCAGGAGCGTGATCAGGCCGACGTCGCCCGTGTGACCGCCGCCCTCGGTGCCCTGCACGACGATGACATCGGTGCCCTTCTGCATCGCCGACTTGGCGTGCGAGGCGCGGCCCACCATCGAGATCGTCTTGGCGCCCCAGCTGTGCGCCTGCTCGACGGCCCACTCGGCCGTGCCGAGCGCGCAGGCGATGACCTCGACGCCGTACTTCTCGCAGATGTCCATCTTGCGGTGCGCGTCCTCGATGCCCATCGCCTTGTCGTCGACGTCCTTGACCTCGACGCCGAGCGCCTCGACCTCGGCCGCGAGCTCCTTGATCGGGTCGGGCCAGTTGGCGCGGTCGACGGGCGGCGGGTTCTGCGGGGCGCGGGCCGGGAAGCCGATGTCGACGCAGAGCGGCTTGTCGGTGAGGCTGCGGACGAGCTTGATCTCCTCCTCGACACGCTCGGGGCTCGGCGAGATCGCGGCGATGGTGCCGAGACCGCCCGCGGCCGAGACCGCCGCGGCGAGCGGGCCGAAGGCGACGCCGCCCATGCCTGCCTGCAGAATCGGGTACTCGATGCCGAGGAGATCACACAGAGGTGTCTTCAGAGTGGCCATTCGCTCCTCCTTCAGGAGTTGTCAGGGTGTGGGGTGAGGTGGTCGATGTCGGGGTCGTACGCGCTCGAGGACCGCGGTCGGGCTCTGCCCGCCGCCGATGCACGGGGAGACCGCCGACCGCGACATGAGCCTTTCCCAGCCGCAGCCGGATTCACAGGATGAAACACGACCATGTATTTTCTAACAGAATATTAGAAGAAGTTCGACGCCCCCACAAGCCCTGTGATGCGGACCGCCGCGATGAGCGGGGGCCCGCATCGGCGCGGGCGCCCGCGTCAGTGCGCGTCCTCGCGGTCGAACCACTCGACCGTGCGGCGCAGCCCCTCCTCGACGGAGACCTGCGCCTCCCAGCCGATGAGGCGCTTGGCCTTCTCGCCCGTGAAGCCGATGGCCGGGACACGAGGCAGCTCCCCCTTCGTCGGGTCGATGGCGTGCTCGGCGACCAGGTCGGACCCGCACGCCTCCGTGATGATCTCGACGACGCGGTTGGTCGTCGTGTCGACGCCCGAGACGATGTTCAGCGCCTCGCCCGACGCCTCGCTCTCCATCGCGAGGATGTTCGCCCGAGCCACGTCGGACGCGTAGACGTAGTCCTGCACCTGCTCGCCGTTGCCCTGGATGACGGGCGCGGTGCCGGCGCGGATGCTGTCGTACGCCTTGGCCATGTCGGATCCCGCGAGCGAGCGGCGGTGCGCCGGGTCGCCGTACAGCTGGCCGTAGCGCAGCGCGAGGTAGTCGAGCCCGTAGGCGTCCTTGTAGAACGCGCAGAGCCCCTCGCCGATGATCTTCGAGCCCGCGTACAGCTGCACGAAGTGCGGGAGCTTCTGCCAGTGCGACGGCGCGTCCTCCTCGGGACCGCCCGCGAACGTGCCGTAGATGCCGATCGACGAGCTGAAGACGACCTTGGCCGCCTTCGCCTGGCGCGCCGCCTCCAGCACGTTCTGCGTGCCGCGCACGTTGACGTCGAGGCCCATCCAGGGGTTGGCGAGCATCGGCTCGCCCAGCACGGCCGCGACGAGGAAGACGCCGTCGGCGCCCTCGAACGGGTCGTGCAGCTCGTTGAGCCGCATCATGTCCGCGCGCACGAAGCGGGCGCGCGGGTCGGTCAGGACGTCCTGCAGGTTCGACGCGACGCCGAGCGCGAGGTTGTCCATGAGGACGACCTCGCGCGCACCGGCGTCGAGCAGCTGCCGCCCGAGGTGCGTGCCGAGCAGTCCGGCGGCACCGACGACGACGTACTTCCCGTCGGCGATCCGCGGCATCACTCGCTCCGGGAGACGATCTCGGTGATCGGCTCGAAGTAGTTCGCGTAGCGGTCCGCGTGCAGCGCGGGGCTGATCGGCATGTCGGGCGTGTTGTAGCGCTCCTGGATGCCGTTCGTGACGACGTCGGGCTCCGCCGCGTCACAGCTGTAGAGGGCGAGGTACTTGTACGGGTAGGGACCCGCGCCGCGCTGCTGCTCGGTGAGGCGGAAGCGCTGGGCGCTCTCCACGCCCGGCACGCGCAGCACGTCGGGGATGTGCTGCTCCTCGTACCAGCGGTTGTACTCGTCCTCCACCTCAGGGGAGGTGGGATTGGTCAGGACCACATAGGTGAACTTCATCGTCTTCCCTTCGCCGAGCGGGGCTTCGCTGCAACGAGGGAAACATTACTATGGAATATATGATGCTTCAACAGGTCGCGGAGTCAGCCGCGGGCGACGCCCTCCGGCAGGGTCGCGACCGCCCCGGCGTCCTGCAGCGCCGCGATCTCGGCATCCGTGAAGCCCCAGCGCGAGAGCACGTCGACCGAGTGCTCGCCCGGGAAGGCCGCGGGCCCCTGGATGCGGCCGGGCGTGCGCGCGAAGTGCGGGGCGGGTGCCGGCTGGACGATGCCGTCGTGCGGCACGAACGCGCCGCGCGCGACGTTGTGCTCGTGCTCGCGCGCCTCGGCGAGTGTCAGCACGGGCGAGAAGCACGTCTCCACGCCCGCCATGAGCGCGACCCACTCGTCGCGCGTGCGCTCCTTGAACGCCGCGGCGAACCGCTGGCGCATCTGCGGCCACGCGTCCTGGTCGTACTGCGGCGGCAGCTCGTCGAGCGACCAGCCGAGGGCCTCGACGAGCGCCCGGTAGAACTGGGGCTCGTTCGCGGCCACCGCGACGAACCCGCCGTCCGCGGTCTCGTAGACGTTGTAGTGCGGCGAGCCGCCGTCGTGGCGGTTCGCCTCCCGCTGGTCCTTCCACATGCCGATCTGGTGCATGCCGTGCAGCAGGCCGCCCAGCAGCGACGCCCCCTCGGTCATGGCGGCGTCGATGACCTGGCCCTCGCCCGTCGCACGGGCCGAGAGGACGCCCGCCAGCACGCCGAACGCGAGCAGCAGGCCGCCGCCGCCGAAGTCGCCGACGAGGTTGAGCGGCGGCACGGGACGCTCGGCGGGCCCGATCGTCGACAGGATGCCGGTGAGCGCGAGGTAGTTGAGATCGTGGCCGGGGACCTGGGCGAGGGGGCCGTCCTGGCCCCAGCCCGTCATGCGGCCGTAGACGAGCCGCGGGTTGCGCGCGAGGCAGGCGTCGGGCCCGATGCCGAGGCGCTCCGCGACGCCGGGGCGGAAGCCCTCGATGAGCGCGTCGGCCGACTCGACCAGACGCAGCAGGGCCTCGACGCCCTCGGGCCTCTTGAGGTCGAGCGCCACCGACTTGCGCCCGCGGCGGGTGACGAGCTCGATGGGCGGCGGTCCGTCGGCGCGGTGCGCCCGCGCCTCGGCCGCGCGATCGACGCGGATGACCTCCGCGCCCATGTCGCTCAGCATCATCGCGCACCACGGCCCCGGGCCGATCGCGCCGACCTCGATGACTCTCAGTCCGTTCAGGGGTCCCGTGCTCGTCATGGCTCCTCCAGTCGGCCGCGCCGTCGAGGCGGTCGGCTGCGCCGGCGTCGGCGCGAAATTAATCTAACAATACGTTCGATTTTCGTCAAGATTGCGATATCCTTCAGGGGCACGGACACCGGCAGCACGGTGAGAAGCAGAGGAGCCCCCGTGACCCCCACGACCAGCGAGAAGCCCGCGAGCCGCCGCGGCGGCTCGAAGTCGGACGCGACCCGCGCCCGCATCTTCGCCGCCGCGGGACAGGTGCTCGCCGAGCAAGGCTACGAGAACGCGAGCCTCTCGGCGATCGCCCACGCCGCGGGGCTGCAGGCCGGCAGCCTGTACTACTACGTCGACTCCAAGGACCAGCTCGTCGAGCAGACGCTCAACGGCGGCGTCGCGCGCGCGCACGCGGACGTGCGCACCGCCCTCGATGCCCTCGATCCGTCCGCGACGCCCGGCGAGCGCCTGGCCGCCGCGCTGCACGCGTTCATCCTCGTGCGGCTGGAGATCGGCGCGATCTCGACGGCGCACCACCGCAGCTACCGCCAGCTCCCCGAGGAGATCCGCGAGCGTCTGCGCCCCGAGATGGAGAGGTTCTCCCGGCTGTGGGACGAGCTCGTGCGCGCCGCCGTCGACTCGGGCGAGGTGCGCGACGACATCGACCCCTTCGTCCTCCACCTGTTCGTGGTGCACACCTCCGAGCAGATCCCCAAGTGGCCCAAGTCGGCACGGTCGTCGACGGAGCAGACCGTGCGGACGATGGTGTCGCTCATCCTCAACGGCGTCGCGACCCGCGACGAGCGATGACAGACCCGTCGCCCCGCGACGGCGAGAGATCGCACACATCCCCGCGCACATATCGAAGAAAGGTGCAGCATGTCTGAAGTAAGCCCCGACGAGTTCTCCGAGGTGCTGGCGCAGGTCCGCCAGTTCATCCGCACGCGCGTGATCCCGCGCGAGCAGGAGATCATGGACACCAACGCCATCCCGGAGGACATCCGCACCGCGGCCGCCGAGATGGGCCTCTTCGGGTATGCGATCCCGCAGGAGTGGGGCGGCCTGGGCCTCGACCTGACGCAGGACGTCGAGCTGGCGTTCGAGTTCGGCTACACGTCGCTCGCCCTGCGCTCGATGTTCGGCACCAACAACGGCATCGCGGGCCAGGTGCTCGTGAAGTTCGGCACCGACGAGCAGAAGGAGACCTGGCTGGAGCGCATCGCCTCGGGCGAGGTCGTCGCCTCGTTCGCGCTCACCGAGCCGGGTGCCGGGTCGAACCCCGCGGGCCTGCGCACCAAGGCCGTCCGCGACGGCGACGACTGGGTCATCTCGGGCCAGAAGCGCTTCATCACGAACGCGCCGTCGGCCGACCTCTTCGTGACGTTCGCGCGCACGCGCCCGAAGGACGAGAACGGCGAGGGCATCGCCGTCTTCCTGGTCCCCGCCGGCACCCCCGGCGTCACCGTGGGCCCGAAGGACCGCAAGATGGGCCAGGAGGGCGCGGCGACCGCCGAGGTCTTCTTCGAGGACGTGCGCGTGCCCGCCTCGGCCCTCGTCGGCGGCTCGGAGGACGTCGGCTACACGGCCGCGATGACCTCGCTCGCCCGCGGCCGCGTGCACATCGCCGCCCTCGCGGTCGGCCAGGCGCAGCGCGCGCTCGACGAGTCGGTCGCCTACGCCGCCTCGGCGACGCAGGGCGGCACCGCGATCGGCGACTTCCAGCTGGTGCAGGCCCACCTCGCCGACATGCAGGTCGGCGTCTCGACGGGCCGCGCGATCGTGCGCGACGCCGCACCCAAGTACGTCAGCGGCGAGGACACCCGCGTGGGCCCGTCGGTCGCGAAGCTGTACTGCACCGAGATGGCCGGACGCGTCGCCGACCTCGCCGTGCAGATCCACGGCGGCACCGGCTACATGCGCGACGTCGTCGTCGAGCGCATCTACCGCGACATCCGCCTGCTGCGCCTGTACGAAGGCACGAGCGAGATCCAGCGCCTCATCATCGGCGGCAGCCTGGTGCGCGCCGCCAAGAAGCGCCAGGGCTGAGCCCCTCCGCACGATGGCCCCTCCCGGACGGGAGGGGCCATCGTCGCATCCGGGTGACGGCGAGCGGGGTCGCGACCTCCTGCTCAGCGGGGAAGTGGGCCTGATCGGGGTCGAACGCCGCGGCTGCGCCGGTGGGGCCCCGCCCCGGCGTCCGAGCTCACGGCGTGAACAACGTGAGAGTCTGGGCGAAGCAGACCGGCCGCTCACCGTCCTCCACCTCGACACGATGCTGGAAGGCGACCCTGACGCCCGCCGGGAGCTCGTCGACGCTCAGAACCGTCACGCGATCGCGCACCCGCTCGCCGGAGAGCAGCGGCCGCGGGTATCGCACCTTGTCGACGCCGTAGTTGACGCGCGCGGAGAAGCCCGTCACCTCGTAGACGCTGTTCGCGAGCACGGGGATCAACGACAGCATGAGGAACCCGTGGGCCACGGTGGAGCCGAACGGCCCTGCCGCGGCCCGCTCGACGTCCGTGTGGATCCATTGCTCATCACCCGTCGTGCGTGCGAAGGAACCGATCATCTCCTGGTCGACCAGCAGCCAGTCGCTGACGCCGAGCTCCTCACCGACGACCGATCTCAGTCCCCGCACACCCTCGAGCACCCGTTTCGAGACCACGATGCATTCCTCGCTTCAGATTCCGCCACGCTGCAGGTGTCCGATCGACGATGATGGCCGCAGATCAGATTTTTGATAAATGATATCTTATTGCCCAGTGATGAGGTCACCGTCCCGACCTCCCACGGAGACACGTGCGCGTGACCTTGCGAGATCCGCAACCGTGCAAAGGAGACCCATGAGCCGCACCGCCGCATCCGACGGCGACGAGCGCCGCCCCCGCCGCACCTACAAGGCAGAAGCCGCCGCCCATCTCCGCAGCCAGATCCTCTCGGGCGCGCTCCCGCCCGGCAGCCGGATCGACCAGGACGCGGTCTCCGACGCCCTGGGCATCAGCAAGCTCCCCGTGCGAGAGGCGCTCATCCAGCTGGAGTCGGAGGGGCTCATCGTCAACGTCGCGCACCGCGGCGCCTTCGTCGGCCTCACCTCGCCCGAAGACATCCTCGACTCCTTCGAGGTCTACGGACTCGCCTCCGGCCTTGCCGCCTCGCGCGCCGTGGACCGCATCACCCCCGAGCAGCTCGCGAGGCTGGAATCGATATGCGATCAGATGGATGCCAGCCACGACATGGCGGAGCTGCAGGAGCTGAACCGGCAGTTCCACCGGCTGGTCAGCCAGGTCGGCGGATCGGGCCGGCTCCGCGCGATCCTGCGCTACCTCACGTCGAGCCTGCCCGCCAACTTCTACGAGTTCGCGCCGCACTGGCGCGAGACGGCGAACCGCGAGCATCGCGAGATCTTCGAGGCCATCAGAGACAGAGACAAGGAACGGGCGGACCACGCGATGGCCCAGCACACCTGGCACGGCGGCGAGCACGCCGTGGAGGTGCTGAAGCAGCGTGGTTTCTGGGCATCCGTCGAGACCCCCACCTGATCCCGGCTGCGTGCCGGCACCGGACCCCAACGAAACCGAGGTAGTCATGGAGAACATCGTCATCTGCGAACCGCTGCGCAGCCCCGTGGGCCGCTTCGGCGGGCAGTTCAAGGATCTTCGCGTGCAGCAGCTGGGGTCACAGGTGCTCGCCGAGCTCGTGCGTCGCACCGGCATCGCGGCCGAGGACGTCGATGACGTCATCCTGGGCAACTGCTACCCGACCATGGACACGCCGGCGCTGGGCCGGGTCGTCGCGCTCGACGCGGGGCTGCCGATCGAGACGCCGGGCTACCAGATCGACCGCCGCTGCGGATCGGGCCTGCAGGCCGTGCTCAACGCGGCGATGCAGATCAGCGCGGGTGCGAGCGATCTCATCATCGCGGGCGGCGCCGAGAGCATGAGCAACGCGGCGTTCTACTCCACCGACATGCGGTGGGGCGTGACGGGACTCGCGCTTCCCCTGCACGACAGCCTCGCCCGGGGTCGTGTGACGGCGGGCGGAGAGAACTTCCCCGTGCCCGGCGGCATGATCGAGACCGCTGAATGCCTGCGCTCCGACTACTCGATCCCACGCGAGGAGCAGGACCGGCTCGCCTATGAATCGCACCGCCGCGCGGTCGCGGCGCAGGAGAACGGCATCTTCGCGGAAGAGATCGTGCCGATCTCGGTACCCGGGCGCAAGGGCGCGGTGACCGTGGTCGACAAGGACGAGCACCCCCGGCCCGACATCTCGCTGGAGACCCTCGCCGGGCTGCGTCCCATCCGGCACGCGGCCGATCCGGATGCCACGGTCACGGCCGGCAACGCCAGCGGGCAGAACGACGGCGCCGCGCTCTGCATCGTCGCGACCGCGGCGGAGGCGGAGAGACTCGGCCTCCGTCCCCTCGTCCGGCTCGTCTCGTGGGCCGTCGCGGGCGTGCCCCCGAAGACGATGGGCATCGGTCCCGTGCCCTCGACGTCCGCCGCGCTCGAGCGCGCGGGCCTCACGCTGGCCGACATCGACCTCATCGAGCTCAACGAAGCGTTCGCCGCCCAGGTGCTCGCCTGCACGCGCGAATGGGGCTTCGTGGAATCCGACTTCGCGCGCATGAACGTTCACGGCTCCGGCATCTCCCTCGGTCACCCCGTCGGCGCGACCGGCGTGCGCATCCTCTCGACCCTCGCTCGCGAGATGCGGCGTCGCGATGCCCGCTACGGGCTCGAGACCATGTGCATCGGAGGCGGCCAGGGTCTCACCGCGATCTTCGAGCGCGTCGCCTGACGTCGCGCGGAACCCGACCCCGAAGCATCAACAGGAGACCACATGAACCAGCGCCTCGCGCAGACCGAAGGCCTCACCGATGTGCAGCAGGAGATCCTCGCCGCCGTCCGCGAGTTCGTCGACAAGCAGATCATCCCGAACGCCGCCGAGCTCGACCGGAAGGACGAGTACCCGACGCAGATCGTCGAAGGGCTGAAGTCCCTCGGCATCTTCGGCCTCACGATCCCGGAGGAGTTCGGAGGGCTCGGCGAATCGCTGCTGACCTACACGCTGGTCGTGGAGGAGCTCTCCCGCGGCTGGATGAGCATCTCCGGCATCGTCAACACGCACTTCATCATCGCGTACATGGTGATGCAGCACGGCACCGACGAGCAGAAGCGACGCTACCTGCCGCGCCTGGCCACCGGCGAGCTGCGCGGCGCGTTCTCGATGTCCGAGCCCGCCCTCGGCAGCGACGTCGCGGCGATCAGCACGAAGGCGACCAGGATCAGCGACGACGAGTACTCGATCACGGGCGCGAAGATGTGGCTGACCAACGGCGGATCCTCGAGCCTCGTCGCCGTCCTCGTGAAGACCGACGAGGGCCAGGACAAGCCGCATCGCAACCTCACGACGTTCCTCATCGAGAAGACCCCTGGCTTCGGCGAGGTCAAGCCCGGCATCACGATCCCGGGCAAGATCGACAAGATGGGCTACAAGGGCGTCGACACGACCGAGCTCCTCTTCGACGACCACCGCCTTCCCGCCTCCGACATCCTCGGCGGCGTGCCCGGCAAGGGCTTCTACCACATGATGGACGGCGTCGAGGTGGGCCGGGTGAACGTCGCCGCCCGTGGCGTGGGGGTCTCGGTGCGGGCCTTCGAGCTGGCGGTCGACTACGCGCAGCAGCGCACGGCCTTCGGCAAGCCGATCGCGCAGCACCAGGCGGTGCTGTTCCGTCTCGCCGAGATGGGCACCAAGATCGAGGCCGCGCACGGCCTCGTCGTCGCGGCGGCACGCAAGAAGGACTCGGGCCAGCGCAACGACATGGAGTCGGGCATGGCCAAGTACCTCGCCGCCGAGTACTGCAAAGAGGTCGTCGAGGATGCCATGCGCATCCACGGGGGGTACGGGTACGCGAAGGAGTACGAGATCGAGCGCATCTACCGGGATGCGCCGATGCTCCTCATCGGCGAGGGAACGGCCGACATCCAGCGTATGATCGTCGGTCAGCGGCTGCTGGAGCGCTACGCCCGCTGAGATCCGCGAGGACGCCCTCCGCCTACCGCGAGGACGACGGCTCGAACGCGATGCCCTCGCTCAGGTAGCGCTCGATCTCGCTCCCGTCGACGCCCGCCTCCTCGGCCAGCACCTCGCGCGTCTGCTCCCCCACCGTCGGCGCGTCCCCGAACCGCGCCGCGCCGACGCCATCGAGCCGGAAGGGCGTGTCGACGGCCGGCAGCCCGCCCTCGAGCCGGCGCACGCTGCCCGCGTGCACGACCTGGGGATCCCTGAGGAGCGCCTCGTAGTCCTGGATCGGCCCGCACACGATGCCCGCGGCGCGCAGCGCGTCGATCCACTCCGCCACGGGTCGCGTGGGGAACACCTCGTCGAGCACCTTCCAGAGCTCCGCCTGGTGGGCCAGCCGGTCGACGCCGGTCGCGAACCGCTCCTCGCGCAGGGCATCGGCGTCGAGGATCTCGACGAACGGCTGCCAGTAGTGATCGAAGACGCCGATCGTGAACCAGCCGTCGCTGCCGCGCGCGACGCCCGAGGCGCCGATGAGCGGATGCCGGTTGCCCGGCGCCTGCGGAACGGTTCCGCTCACGAGCATGTCAACGATGCCCGTGCTCTGGAACGCGAGCAGCGAGTCGAGCAGGCTGACCTCGACACGCGTGCCGACGCCCTGGCGATCGCGGCGCAGCAGCGCCAGCAGCACGCCGGAGAACGCGTTGGCGCCCGCGAGCATGTCGGAGACGACCGTGCCGACGCGCATGGGCGCGCCGCCGGGCTCGCCCACGATGCTCATGAGGCCGCCGTAGGCCTGCATCATCGAGTCGCTCGCGGGGGCGCCGGCCATCGGGCCCGTCGCGCCGAAGCCCGTCACCGAGCAGTAGATGAGCCGCGGGTCCTTCTGCGAGAGCACGTCGTAGCCGAGGCCCAGGCGGTCCATGACCCCGGGGCGGAAGCTCTCGACGACGACGTCGCTGCGGTCGACGAGCCGGTGCACGACCTCGCGCGCCTCGGGCTTGGTGAGGTCGAGGCAGAGGCTGCGCTTGTTGCGGTTGACGGCGACGAACGTGCTGCCGAGGCCCGTCGCGCCGTCCTTGTTGCCCAGGGTGCGCGCCCAGTCGCCGCGCGGCGGCTCGACCTTGACCACCTCGGCGCCCGCGTCGGCGAGCAGCTGCGCGGCGTAGGGGCCCGCGACGCCCTGTCCGAGGTCGAGCACGCGCAGTCCCGCGAGGGGGGCGTCGGCTCGCGGCGGCGTGGGCGATTGCGCTTCAGATGACATGGGTCCTCCATCGGGCCGGTCGGCGCGGCCGGGCGACCGCGGTGCCTCACGTCCAGGATATACGAACGAAATAGAATATAGAGGATGGGCGGAGTGTGGATCCGGGCATCGGGATCGCCGCCGCGATGACGTCGGAAAGCCCCTCCGGCACCGTGGAGGGGCTTTCCTCGCCCGCCCCGGGAAGGCCCGGGCGGGCGGTGCGACGTCAGACGCTGGTGTACCCGCCGTCGACGACGAGCTCCGCGCCCGTGATGTACGACGCGTCGTCGCTGGCGAGGAAGAGCACGGCCTTGGCGACCTCGGCGGCCTGGCCGACGCGGCCCATCGGGATCGCGTTGACGAACGGCGCGATGCTCTCGGGGTTCTCCATGAGCTCGCGGTTCTGCTCCGTGGCATCGATGACCCCGGGGTAGACGGAGTTGACCCGGATGCCGCTCGCGGCGAGGTCGGCCGCGGCCATCTTCGCCATCAGGCGGTTGGCACCCTTGGAGGGGCTGTAGAACGGGTTGATCCCCGGCAGGGCGACGATGCCGGCGATCGACGACATGTTGACGATCGATCCCCCACCCTGCGCCTTCATCGACGGAAGCACCGACTGGATGCCGCGGAACTGGCTGAGCGTGTTGATCTCCAGCATCTTCCGGACGTCGTCGAGCGTCGTCGTCTCCCAGCTCGTCATCTCGCCGGGAAGGCCCGTGTTGTTGACGAGGATGTCGATGCGGCCGTAGCTGTCGAGCGTCGCGGCGATCGCGTTCGCCCAGTCGTCGTCGCTCGTCACGTCGAGCTTGAGCCCGATCGCCTCGTAGCCCTGTGCGCGCAGCTCCTCCGCGATCGCCTCCACGCGCTCGGCGATGATGTCGGTCGCGACGACCTTCGCCCCCTCCGCGGCGAACAGGCGCGCATCCGCGGCTCCCATGCCGTCGCCCGCTCCCGTGATGATCGCGACCTTGTCGTCCAGACGTCCCATGTCTCTCCCTTTCTCCCGCTGTCTCGCGGCCGGTCGTCATCGACCGATAGCCACACGATACACCGAATACCTAACAGCCAATCAGCTTTGACCGTCGCCGTCCGGCCAGTCCCCCGGATTCAGACGGCGGTCATGCCGCCGTCGACTGGCAGCGTGACGCCCGTGATGAACGACGCCTCGTCGGAGACGAGGAACAGCGCCGCGGCGGCGAGCTCCGCCGGCTCCGCGAACCGCCGCATGGGCGTCATCCCCGTGACCGCCGCCGCGAACGCCTCCGTCTCGACCTCCTGGCCCGGCCGCGAGGCGAACCCGGCGATCATGGGCGTCGAGGTGGGCCCCGGGGCGATCGCGTTGACGCGGATGCCCTCCGCGGCGTATCGGGCGCCGAGGGAGCGCACGAGACCCACGAGCGCCGTCTTCGCGGCCCCGTACAGGGGGCTGCTCACCGACGCGACGACCCCGGCCGTCGACGAGGTGAACAGGATGCTGCCGCCGCCGCGCTCCTGCAGATGCGGGATGGCGTACTTGGCCGCGAAGAAGGCGCCCTTCACGTTGATGTCCATGCCGCGCTCGTAGTCGGCGTCCTCCGTCGCCTCGATGGCCCCCGCGCACGGGAACCCGGCGTTGTTGAAGAGGATGTCGAGGCCGCCGTACGCCTCGACGGCGGCCTCGATCATCCCCCTCACCTGGTCGAGGTCGGACACGTCGGCGCGCACGGCGCGCGCCCGTCCCCCCTGCGCCTCGATCTCGGCGGCCACGGCGTCGGCCGCGGCCGCGTCGAGGTCGGCCACGACGACGCACGCCCCCTCGGCGGCGAACCGGAGGGCCGAGGCCCGCCCGATCCCCGATCCGCCGCCCGTGACGATCGCGACCTTGTTCTCCAGCTGTCCCATCGTCATCCTCGCCTCTCTGCGGAGCGTGCCATCGCCCGGTGGCCTCAGCGACCGGCGCGCAGGGCGGCGGTCGCCTCCTCGTCGACGCGGAGGCCCTCGGGGTCGAAGTGCGGATCTCCGACCACGACGACGCCGTAGTCCCGCGCGGCGCCCTCGATGCTCACGTACTCGTCGCGCACGTCGGCGAGCACGTGCTGCGGGTCGCGGGCGAACGGGTCGCCCCATCCGCCGCCGCCGTTGGTGATGACGCGCAGAACGGTGCCCGCCCTCGTCGGCCACACGGGCTTCGAGGCGAAGTGGTGGTACTCGCCGTCGGGGTCGAGGAGCTTGGTCGCGGTGTCGACGACGCCCGCGATCACCTCGCTGCTCGCGTACTCCTCGTCGGAGAAGCCCACGAGGCTGTCGCGCTGCACCTTCTCCTGCGGCGGGAAGAACCACATGCCCCCGTTGGGCCCCGGCCGGCCCCCGTGCGCGGCGACGCCCGAGGGCTCCTTGTAGCGGAACGGGTTGAGGATCTGGTTGGCGTCGTAGAGCCACAGGCTGTCGCGCAGGTGCGCGGCACCCCCGCGGAACGTGCCCGGACCGCCCATGTCGATCGCGTGCTCCTTGCGCAGCAGCACGACCGGCGAGTCGTTCTCGATCGTCTCGGTCGCCGGGTCGATGTTGTTGAGGTTGTACATGACCGTGTAGCTGTCGCCGTCGCCGACGCGCGTCGCGCCCCAGGGCCCGTGCTCGCCGCCGCACTGCGTGGCGCTCGACCAGAACTGGCCCTCGCCGTTCACGCCGAACGCGTTGTGCAGGTTGACCGAGCCGTAGTCGCCGCCGGCCGCCTTCTCCCCCAGCACGGGGTTGAGGGCGTCGAAGACGGCGCCGATGAGCGCGCCCGAGCTCTCCCAGTACATCATCGTCGGCCCGTCGGGCGGCTCGGCCGACACGATCGTGCGCCGCGGCACCGCGACGTCGATGTTGCGCCACGTGCCCGAGGTGAACGGCGTGTGCGGGTCGAGCAGCATCGTCAGGGCGACGCCCACCGCGGTCTTCGCGTCGAGCGCGCCGGCGTTGATGCTGCCGCGCGCCTGCTCCGAGGTGCCCGACAGGTCGGCCTCGATGTGATCGCCGCGCTTGCGGATGTTCACGTGCAGGCGGTACTCGCGACCCCCGTCGAGACCGTCGGCGTCGAAGAGCGACGAGCCGGGGTAGTCGCCGTCGGGGATCGAGCGGATCGCCTCGCGCATGCGCTCGGCCGAGACGTCGACGGAGTAGCGCATCGTGCCCACGACCGCGTCGATGCCGTAGCGCTCGATGTCCTCGTGGATGAGCCGCTCGCCCAGCTTGAGCTGCTCGAAGGTCGCCATGAAGTCGGGCAGCAGCATGCCGCCCCAGCGCGTGTTGTCGAAGATCAGGCTGAACACGGCGTGCACCGGCTGATCCCTCTCCCACAGCAGCATCGGCGGGATGACGAGGCCGTTCTCGTAGACGTTCTGCTTCGTCGCGGTGAAGCCGCCCGGCACCGTGCCGCCCATGTCGGCCTGGTGCGCGACGAGGTTGACGAAGGCGACGATCCTGCCGTCGTGGAACACCGGACGGGTGAACAGCACGTCGTTGACGTGACGGCCGCCCCGGTACGGGTCGTTGGTGATGAGCACGTCACCGGGCTGCAGCCTGTCGACGCCGTACTCGATGATCGCGTTGCGGGGCGCGTCGGCCATCGTGCCGAGGAACGGCGTGAGGCCGTTGCTCGTGGCCACCATCGGGTAGTCGAGCTCGGGCCCGCCGCTGATCGTGCAGACGAAGTCGTACCAGTCCCGGATGATCGGCGAGAACGCCTGCCGCATGAACGCCGTCGCCATGTGCTCGACGGCGTAGCGCAGCCGGTTGAGCACGACGACCGACGTGAAGCGGTCGGCCCGGTAGGTCTGGTGGAACTCCTGCTCAGAGAGGGCGCGCACGCTCTCGGGAGCGAGATCGGCCGGGATCGGTCGGTCGTCGGTCATCATGCACCTCCGTGCTTGCGGATGATCAGTTCGGCGTGCGCACCGACGATGAGCCGGTAGTCGGCGGGCACGAAAGTGGTGGACAGCTCTTCGCGCACGATCGCGGGGCCGACGATCTCGTCGCCCGCGCGCAGGTCGTCGCGACGGTAGACGAGGGCCGCGACGTCGCCGACGTCCTCGATGTCGCCGAGGTAGCGCAGCGTGGTCGCCTTGAGCGGCCGCAGCGGCACGCCCGCGGCCTCGCGCGTCTCGAGCAGCGGGTAGTCGACCTTCTCGGTCTCCAGCACCGCCTGCAGGCGGAACGTCACGCCCTGCACGGGGTAGGCGTCGAAGCGGTTGCCGGCGCGCTGGAAGTACGTGTCGTGGAACGACGCGATCATCGCGCCCACGGCATCCGCGTCGATCGTGCCCGGCGGGACGTCGACGAACGGCGTGTCCCAGCTCTGCCCCACGAGGTGACCGTCGAAGGTGCGCTGGAAGGTCACGTTCGCGCCCTCCGGGATCTGCTCACGCAGCTCGCGCTCCAGCTCGGCGAAGACGCCGTCGATCGTGCCGGCCGCGTCGGGCGAGAGCACCGTGTAGACGCTGCGGCTCGCGGCGTAGACGCGGTCGGCCGAGAGCAGGCCGAGCGCCGAGAACAGGCCCGGGTGCGGAGGGACGATGACCTCCTTGCACTTGATGGTCTCCAGCGCGGCGGGCAGCAGCATGGGGCCCGCGGCGCCGTAGGCGATGAGGCTGTAGTCGCGCGGGTCGACGCCGTCCTTGATCGCGACGCTGAACAGGCCCTCGGCGATGTTCTCGACGGCCACCTGGAAGGCGTACCGCACGCGCTGCGCGAGCGAGAAGTCGCTGTCGAGTCCCTCGAAGGCCTGCTTGGCGAGCTCGCGGTCGAGGGTGAACTGACCGCCCGCGAAGTCGTCGCCGTCGATGATGCCGATCATGATGAACGTGTCGGTCGTGGTGGGCTGCGTGCCGCCGTTGCCGTAGCACGCGGGTCCGGGGGTCGATCCGGCGCTGCCGGGGCCGACGAGGACCTCCCCCGACTTGCCGATGCTCACGATGCTGCCGCCGCCCGCGCCGATCGCCGTGATGTCGGTGGCGAGGGCGTTGACGATGAGATCGTGCTCCAGCTCGAACGTGGTCTTGACGAAGGGCTGGCCGTCGGTCACCACGCTGATGTCGCACGAGGTGCCGCCCACGTCGGCGCACAGCAGCTTGCTCTCGCCGATGATCTCGCCGAAGTGCGCGGATGCCACGGTGCCGGCCGAGGGCCCCGAGAACACCACGCGGTACGGCGCCTCCATCGCCCGCTCGACGGGAACGAGCGTCGCGGCGCAGTCGGCGAAGTTGAGCTGGCCTTCGAAGCCGGCACCGCGCAGGCCGTCGTCGAGGCGCTTCGTGTAGTCGCGGTAGATGATCTTCATGCACACGTCGATGACGGTCGTCGAGGCGCGCGCGTACTCCTTCGCGAGCGGTGACACCTCGCTCGACACCGAGCACGGCACGTCGCCGAGCACCTCGGTGACGAGCTCGCGCAGGCGCAGCTCGTGCGCCGGCTGGTGGTAGCCGTGCAGCAGGCAGATCGCGACCCCCTCGACGCCGACGCGCTTCAGCACCTCCAGCTCGGCACGGGCCTGGGCCTCGTCGAGCTCGATGAGCACCTCGCCCGACGCCATGATGCGCTCGCGGATGCCGCGCCGCAGATAGCGCGGCACGAGCGGGCGCGCGGCGTCTCCGAAGCTGCGACGCCAGTGCGGGTCGAGCATGGCGGTCGCGGGCCGCCAGACACGGCCCATGTCGAGGATGTCGCGGTGGCCCTCGGTGGTGAGGAACCCGATCTTGGGCAGGTTGCGCGTGATGACGGCGTTGAGGCCGTGCGTCGACGCGTGGTTGAACGCCGTCGACCGACGCGGGTCGAGGGCGCGCGCGCCCTCGATGACGCTCTCGGCGACGTCGGCGTAGTTGGTGGAGACCTTGGCCGTCTCGATCCTGCCGTCGCGCAGCGCGACGACGTCGGTGAACGTGCCTCCCACATCGACCCCGATCATGCGGAGCCTCCCTTCATGACATCGATGAGCAGGACGATCGGTCCGAGCAGCGGTCCGCGCTCGCGCGACACGGAGTGCAGGCACTCCTGGCACTTGACCACGTCGAACCAGCCGCCCTCGGTGCAGACCGGGTAGGCGGCCAGCGCCTCCGCTCCGCACGCGGGACACGTGCCCTCCACTGCTCGGCGCTCCACCTGCTGGGGTGTCGCGACCTCGAAGCTCCCCTTCATCCGGTGCCTCCTCGCACTCCTGATGACCTGTGACGGCCCCGCCTCTGCACGGTGCCGGAATGAGAGTAGGCAGGGCGCACGGGCCCGCGACATCCGGTAAACGCACGTCTCCGTCCGATTCGCGCAGCCCCCTGTGCGCGCAGGGACAGGCATGCTATTTTGTGCATTATCAGGCTTGGCAGTCGGTGTCGACCGCCGCGGAGGTGATCATCGTGCGAGGGATCTTCGAGACCGTCACGCGGCTGGAGAACCACACGTCCGACCGGGACACGGCGCACGTGCGCGCCACCGAGGCGTTCGTTCCGCACGAGGTGCAGCTGAGCGACTCGCACGCCCTCGACTTCCACCTCAACGTCGCGGCGACCGACACGCTCGCCACCGGCGTGATGTCCTACGGCACCGCGGTGACGATCATGGCCGCGCCGATGGAGCGCCGCTATCACCTGAACTTCCCCGTGCGCGGCGACAGCGTCGTGTCGCAGGGCGGCGTGCGCCGCAGCTTCTCGGGGGCGAGCCGGGGCGCCGCCTTCAGCCCGCACGCGCCGCTCCTGCTGCACTGGACCGCGGAGTCGGAGCAGTATCACCTGAGCCTGTCGAAGGCGCGGCTCGAGGCGCACGCCGCCCGGCTGGTCGGTGCGCCCGTCGACGGCGACATCGGCTTCGACCTCACCTTCGATCTGAGCAGCCCGCGCGGCCAGACCGTGCTGTCGATGACGCGCTTCCTGCACGCCGAGCTGTCACGCGAGGACGGCATCGCGAGCATCCCCGTCGCCCTGCACGAGTTCGAGTCGTCCCTCATGACCCAGGTGCTCATGACCGTGCCCAACCGGCTCTCGGGCCTGCTGGAGGCCCCGGCCGGCCGCACGGCGCGGGAGCGGGTCAAGGACGCCGTCGCCTACCTCGACGAGCACGCGGGCGACGACATCGCCCTCGCCGACCTGTCGGCCGCGACGGGCATGAGCGTGCGTGCGCTGCAGGTGGGCTTCCGCCGCGAGATGGGCGTCTCGCCGACCGAGTACCTGCGCGGCGTGCGGCTCGACCGCGCGCACCGCGACCTCGTCCTGCGCGCGGGCACGGTCAGCGAGATCGCGGTGCGCTGGCACTTCTATCACCTCGGGCGCTTCGCCGCGCAGTATCGCGCGCGGTTCGGAGTGTCCCCGTCGGAGACGCTCCGAACCCGCGCGTGATCCCGCCTCGGGGTGCGCGCAGCGGCTATCGATCCAGCATCGTGACGATCGCCTTGGTCTCCAGGTAGTCCTCGACCGCCTCGACGCCGTTCTCGCGGCCCCAGCCGGAGAGCTTGTACCCGCCGGACGGCACCATCACGCCACCGCCGCGGTGCACGTTGATGCCGACCGATCCGGCGCGCAGCCGGCGCGCCACGCGGCTGCCGAGGCCGATGTCGCGGGTCCAGACCGTGGCCGCCAGCCCGTACTCGGTGTCGTTGGCCAGGGCGATGCCCTCTTCCACGTCGTCGAAGGGCACGATCCCGAGCACGGGCCCGAAGATCTCCTCCTGCATCATCGGGTCGGAGTTCTTGATCCCCGTGATCACCGTCGGGGCGAAGAAGTAGCCCTCGTCGCCGAGGCGCTGACCGCCCGCGACGATCTCGCCGCCGCTCCGGATGCCGCTCTCGACGTATCCCGTCACGCGCGTGAGCTGCTTCTGCGAGATGAGCGGGCCGATCTCGGCCACCGGATCGGTGCGATAGCCCACGTGGATGCCGTTCGCGATGTCGGCGATGCCGCTGACGACCCGGTCGTAGACCGACCGCTGCACGAAGAGCCGGGTGCCGGCGCTGCAGATCTGACCGGCGTTGCGGAAGCCCGCCTTCGCGAGCGCGGGAATGGCCTCGTCGAGGTTCGCGCTGTCCAGCACGACCTGCGGCGACTTGCCGCCGAGCTCGAGCTGCAGCTTCTTCAGGTTCGACTTCGCGGAGGCCTCCACGAGCAGGCGGCCCACCTCGGACGACCCCGTGAACCCGACCATGTCGAGGTCGGGGTGGCTCGAGATCGACGACCCGACGGGCACGCCGTAGCCGGTGACGATGTTCACGACGCCGTCCGGCACCCCGGCCTCCTGCAGGATCTCGCCGAGCAGGAGCGTGGTGAGCGGCGTCTCCTCCGAGGGCTTGAGCACGAGCGTGCATCCGGCGGCCAGGGCCGGGGCCACCTTCTGGGCGGCGGCCAGCAGCGGCGCGTTCCAGGGGACGATGAGACCGACCGCGCCGACCGGCTCCTTGACGGTGTACGCCGCGAGCCTGCCCGCGTCGGGCCCGATGTCGATCGTGCGGCCGTGGATCTTGTCGGCGATGCCGGCGATGTACTTGAACTGCGCCGCGACCTGCCCCACGAAGGCGCGGATCTCGGGGACGGGCCCGCCCTGGTTCAGGCTCTCCAGCTCTGCGAGCTCGTCGAGGTTCTCCTCGATCAGCGTGCCCACCCGCCACAGCACGTCGCGGCGGGTCGTGTTGGCGAGGCCGTACCAGCGACGCTCGTCGAACGCCCGGCGCGCGGCCTGCACCGCGGCATCCACGTCTTCGGGGGCGCCGAGGGCGGCCTGGCCCAGCACGGTGCCCTTGCCGGGGTCGTAGACGTCGAAGACCTCGCCCGATGCGGCCGGCACCCATTGGCCGTCGATGAGCAGCTTTCCGGGCTCGTTCAGCAGATTCAGTCTTGAGTGCGTCATTGCAGTCCTCACCTCGTGTTCGTCGGCGGATCGACACGAACCGTCTATTATTTAGTATAACAAATAGGCCGTTCCTCATCCCTACGACGAAGGAGTCCCCACGTGTCCCGCAACGATCGGACGACGGACATACAACGCACCGCTCTGGTGGTCGGAGGGACCGGCCCCAGCGGCCCTCACGTCATCCGGGGCCTGGTGGAGCGCGGATACCGCGTGTCGATGATGCACACCGGCCGGCACGAGGAGCCGTCCAATCCCGCGGACATCGAGCACATCCACACCGACCCCTTCGATCGCGAGCGCGTGCTCGAAGCGCTCGGCGACCGCGAGTTCGACGTCGCCGTCGTGATGTACGGCCGGCTGCGCGACCTCGCCCCGCTCCTCAAGGGCCGGGTCGGGCGGTTCGTCAGCGTGGGCGGCTTCCCCGCGCACAAGGGCTTCGGCGACCCCGGGGGCCAGCCCACCGGCGGGCTCAAGGTCCCCGGCCGCGAGTCCGGCGAGCGCTCCTCGGCCACCGAGGGCAACAGGAAGATCCAGCACATCGTGCGCAGCGAGGACGCGGTCTTCGCCGCGCATCCCGAGGCCTTCCACTTCCGCTTCCCCGTCATCTACGGGCCCCGGCAGCTCATGGCGCGGGAATGGCTTCTCGTGCGTCGCGTGCTCGACGGCCGCAAGCGCCTGATCCTGCCCGACGGCGGCGCCACGCTCCTCACCATCGCGTACTCGGGCAACGCGGCCGAGGCGCTGCTGTGCGCCGTCGACCAGCCCGACAACGCGAATCACGGCGTCTACAACGTGTGCGACGAATGGACGCCCACTCTGCGCCAGTGGGCGACGATCGTCGGAGAGGCGCTCGACCACGAGTTCGAGTTCATCGACATGCCCGCCGATCTCTCGCACGTCTCGCGCCCGCTGCTCAGCATGAACGACACGCATCACCGGCTGTTCCCGATGGACAAGGCGATCCACCGGCTCGGTTATCGCGATGCCGTGCCCGTCGAGCAGGCGCTCGCGGAGACGGCCCGCTGGCTGCTGCACAACCCGCCGGCCGACGACTCCGTCGACATGGGGGATCGCTTCGACTACGCCGGCGAGGACGCGCTCATCGACGCGTGGCTCCAGGCGAGGGCGAGCCTCGCTCCGCTGGCTGCGGCGATCGAGGCCGAGGGCGTGCTCGGGGTGCGCTACGCGCCCGGCTTCGACGAGGGCGCCGAGGGATGGGCCCTGCTCCGGCGGAGCTGATCCCCGTGCCTCCGAGGCACGGACGACGGAGGGGCTGGACCGGTCGCACCGGTCCAGCCCCTCCGCACGTGCTCAGGAGCGCACGTCAGCGCGTCAGCGCACGGGCCACTGCACGTGCTTGACCTCGAAGAACTCGCGGAAGCCCTCCTCGCCGTTCTCGCGGCCGATGCCCGAGTAGCCGGGGCCGCCCCAGGGCACGTCGGTGCGGAAGCCGCCGCCGCCGTTGATCGTGACGGTGCCCGAGCGGATGCGCCGGGCGAACGCGATCGCGTCGGGCGTGGGGCCCCACACGTTGGCGTTCAGGTGGTACTTGATGTCGTTCGCGATGCGTCCGGCCTCGTCGACGTCGTCGTAGGCGATCACGGTGCCGACGGGCGCGAACAGCTCCTCCTGCGCGATCTCGAACGAGTTGGTGAGGTTCGTCACGAGGGTCGGCTGCAGGAAGAAGCCCTCCAGGTCGGAGGGACGGCGGCCGCCGGTGGCGATCGTCGCGCCGGCCTGCACGGCACGCTCGAGGAAGCCCTCGACGCGCGTGACGTGCTCATCCGTGATGAGCGGGCCGAGCAGCGTCTTCGGGTCGAGCGGGTCGCCGATCGTCATGCCCTCCAGGAAGCGCGCGGTCTCCTCGGCGAACTGGTCGTAGTCGGCGCGCGGCACGAGCGTGCGCGTCGTCGCGCCACAGGCCTGGCCCGTGTTGCGGCAGAAGCGCAGCGCCGAGGCCTGCACCGTCGAGGCGATGTCGGTGCCGGGCAGGATGATGTTCGGCGACTTGCCGCCGAGCTCGAGCACGACCTTCTTCAGCGTGGGTGCCGCGAGCGCCATGATGTGGCTGCCGACCGCCGCCGAGCCCGTGAAGGTGACCAGGTCGACCTCGGGGGCCGAGACGACCTGCTCGGTGACCGCGGGCGGGCCGAACACGAAGTTGACGGCGCCGGCCGGGAAGCCGGCCTCCTCGATCAGGCGCACGACGGCGCGCGTCGTGAGGATCGCCTTCGGCGACGAGAGCAGCACCGCCGAGCAGCCCGAGGCGAGGGCGGGGCCGAGCTTCCATGCCGCGAGCATGACGGGCACGTTGAACGCCGTGATCGCGCCGACGACGCCGACCGGCTCGCGCAGCAGCATGCTGTCCGAGGTGATCGGGTCGTGGTGCAGGCCCATGGGCTGCTCGTAGCCGTCCTTCGGGCCGCGCTCGGCGGCCTCGGCGTACCAGCGGAAGAAGGTCGCCGGCTGGTCGACGTGCAGCGCGGCGCTCGAGATCGGCGCGCCGACCTCGGCGGCCACGAGCTGGATGAACTTCTCGCGGTCGCGCTCGATGAGGTCGGCGAGGCGGTGCAGCAGCACCGACCGCTCCTTCGGACCGAGCTTCGACCACTCGCCGCCGTCGAAGGCCTCGCGGGCGGCGGTGAGCGCGTGCTGCACCTGCGCCGCCGACGCCGAGCGGCTCGTGCCGAGCGGGCGTCCCGTCACGGGGCTGATCGAGACGATCTCCTCGCCGTCGCCCGCGACCCATCTTCCGTTGACGTACTGCTCCACGGGAGCGTACAGGTCAGTCATCCTGCTCTTCCTTTCCTGCGGCTCGGGCGCCGCTCACTTCTTGCCCAGCCCCATGTAGGCGTCCTGGCCCACGAGGTTGACCGTGGTGCTGATGCCGCCGTCGACGGCGATGATCTGACCGGTCACGTACGACGACGCGGGGCCGAGCAGGAACTCGATGACCGAGGCCATCTCGTCGGGCGTGGCCCAGCGCTTGAGCAGCGAGGTCTGCGCGAAGCCCTGCTCCGCGACCTCGTTGAGCGCGCCGACGAACGGCGTCTGGGTCGGGCCGGGGGCGATGCCGTTGACGCGGATCCTCGGCGCGAGCTCGGTCGCGAGCATCGTCGTCAGCGCGACGACCCCGCCCTTGGCCGCGCAGTAGCTCGGGTAGCCGATGCCGCGGATGCCGCTGAGCGACGACACGTTGACGATCGCGCCGCCCTCCTCGAGCACCGGCGCGGCCTCGCGGCACACGAGGAAGGTGCTGGTGAGGTTGACGTCGAGCGCGAAGCGCCAGTCCTCGAGCGTCGTGTTCGCGAGCGACTTGCGCACGTTGACACCCGCGATGTTGGCGACGCCGGTCACCGGTCCGAGGCCCTGCGCGACGGTGAAGATCTCCTTCACGACGTCCTCGTCGGCGAGGTTGCCCGCGACCGTGCGCACCTCGCCCGCGGCCCCGTCGAGCAGGCCCACGGTCTCGGCGAGTCCCTCCTCGTTGAGATCGGCCAGCACGAGGCTCGCCCCCGCCTTGGCGAGGCGCAGCGCGGTCGCTCGGCCCATGCCCGAGGCTCCGCCCGTGACGACGGCGACCCCTTGGAAGGTGTTGTCAGACATGCATTCGATCCTTTCTTGCGACGATCAGGGGCTCCGCGTCGGAGATCATCCGGCGGAGAAGGAAGGCAGCCACAGCGCCAGGTCGGGGAAGATCAGCACGAGGGCGACCATGACGAAGGCGGGGATGAGGAACGGCGTGACGCCCTTGAACACGGTGCCCAGCGGCAGCTTGGCGGCGGCCGCGACGACGAACGTGTTCATGCCCACGGGCGGTGTCACGAGGCCGATCTCGAGCAGCATCACGAACAGCACCGCGAACCACACGCCGCTGAAGCCGAGCTCGGTCACGATCGGATGCACGAGCGGCACGACGATGATGATCACCGACAGCGAGTCGAGGAACATGCCGAGCGGGATGAGGATCAGCAGGATGATGATCACCACGACGATCGGCGGCACCGAGAGCTCGCCGATCCAGCCCGCGAGCTTGTAGGGCAGCCGCGACTGCACGAGGAAGGTCGAGAAGACCCCCGCGCCGATGAGCAGCATGAGCGCCATCGCCGAGACCGACGCCGACTCCCGGGCCGCCTCGCGGGCGAGGTCCCACACCCGCTTGATGCCGTCGCGCACGTTCTCGAAGAACAGCATGACGAGGGCGACGAGCGCGCCGATGGCGGCCGACTCGGTCACGGTCACGAAGCCCGTGAACATGCCCGCGAGGATGACGGCGAAGATCGCCGCGAGCCACAGCAGCGCGCGCACGCCGCCCTTCGGCATCCGCGTGCGATCGGGCACCTCGCCCTCGCGACCCGCCGCCGCGTGCACGGCCTCGGCGAGGCCCTTCTCGGGCGGGACGATGTTGCGGCCGGCCACGAAGAAGATGTAGACCGCGTACGCGACCGCCGAGAGCACACCCGGGACGATGCCGGCGGCGAGCAGCTGGCCGATCGACTCGCGGGCGACGATGCCGTACATGACCATCGCGACGCTCGGCGGGATGAGGATGCCGAGGGTGCCGCCGATCGCGACGATGCCCGACGCGAACGACGCCTTGTAGCCGACGCGACGCATCTCGCCGATCGAGATCTTGCCGAGGCTCGCGGCCGTCGCGAGGCTGGAGCCCGAGACGGCGGCGAACCCGGTGCACGCCGCGACCGTGGCGATGCCGAGGCCGCCGGGCAGGAACCGCAGGGCGGTGGCGCCCATGCCGTAGACGCGCTCGGCGAGCTTGCCGTGCACGGCGAACATGCCGAGCAGGATGTACAGCGGGATGATCGACAGCGTGTAGTGCCCGACCGCGTTCCAGGGCGCGGACGCCAGCGTCGTGCCGGCGAGCTGCACCGAGCTCAGCAGGATGAGGCCCGCGGCGCCCGACCCCGCGAGCGCGAACGGGACGGGGACCTCGATCGCGAGCAGGACGAGGAGCAGGACGATAGCGATGCCGACGACGAGCTCGGTGCTCATGAGCGCCTCCCTCGGGGGCACAGGGGCAGGTCACAGCGCATGCGTGTGCTCCTTCTTGGGCTCGATGTCGCCCGTCGCGAGCCGGACGACCGACCGGACGAGACGGTTGTCGACGTAGACGGCCAGCACGACGAACCCCACGGCGAGCAGGATCTTGGTGGGCCACGTGGGGAAGGCGATGATGCCCTGCGTGAACTCGCCGCGCTCCGTGGCCGTGATGGCCTGGCCCACCACGCCGTACGCCATCCACGTGACGACGACGGCGACGACGAGCTCGCCGACGGTGCGCACGATCATCGCGGAACGTGCCGACAGCCTGTCGGTGAGCAGGGTGACGCGGGGGTTGACCTCGAGCTCCTCGGCGTAGACGAGGCCGAAGGCGAGGATGAGGACGACGAGCGTCTCGATGAGCTCGTACACCCCCGGGATGGAACGGTGGCTCACGAAGTTGCGCGACACGACGTCGGCCAGCATGATCACCATGATCAGCACGCCGACGACGGCGCTCAGCACCGCGAGGAATCGGCCGATCTTGCGAACGGCCACGTCGATGATCTTCATTGTTCTCCGCTCAGGAGCGTGTGCCTGGTCTGCTCACCGTAGGACGACGGCAGGCGGCGAGGGAAGGGGGCGGTGCTCCCGCCCCCAGCCGCCGCCGTGAGGCGGGGGCTGGGGGCGGGAGCACCGCGTCACTCAGCTCTCGTCGCAGATCTGCGCGATCGTCTTCGCGTCGCCCGTGACGTTCTTCTGCACCAGGCCGAAGTAGGTGTCGGCGAAGGCGTCGGGGTCGGCGATCTTGCCCTCGGCCTGCGTCTTCCAGTCTGCGACGAGGCGCTCGGTCGCGGCCGTCGCCCAGGCCTTGCCGTCGGCGTCGAGGCCGAGGCCCTGGATCGTCGCGCCCTGCTCCTTCAGGCTGGTGCACGCGTGGCCGATCGAGTCGTTCTGGTACTGCGCGTACACGCCCTCGTCGATCATCTTCGCGCTCGCGGCGTCGATGGCCTCCTTGACGTCGTCGGGCAGCGACTCGTACTTGTCGAGGTTCATGCCGAAGTTCACGACGGCGTAGGCGCCGGCGTCGTCGAGGCTGTAGATCATCGGGGCGACCTCGGCCAGGCTCAGGTCGACGTAGACGTCGATCGACTGCACGACGCCCTGGATGACGCCGCGCTCGATCGACTCGTAGACCTCGCCCGGCGCCATCGACACGGGGCTGACGCCGAGCAGCGAGAGGGCGGTGCCGATCTGGCTCGCGGCGCGCACCTGCTTGCCGTCCATGTCGTTGACGCTCGTGAGGTCGGTGCCTTCGACGAAGCCGATGACCGCCGGCGACTGGGCGCCGAAGAAGAGGATCTTCTGGTTGCGCTCCGCGTACTCGTTCGCGATCGTGTCGTCGGTCGCGACGAGCTCGTTGATCGCCGCGCCGACCGCAGCGTGGTCATAGGTCTGGAACCCGATCGAGGCGATGTTGGGGCTCACGAGCTCGGGCGAGTAGGCGGGGGTGTCGAAGGCCAGGTCGGCACGGCCGTCCTCGATGCACTCGAGCGCGTCGGCGGCGGCGCACAGGGCGGCGTCGTAGAACGCGTCGAACTGCACCTGGCCGTCGGTGAGCGCGGTGACCTCGTCCATCCAGACCTTGAACGCCTGGTTGGCCGGGCCGCTCTCGGGAAGGATCGACGTGTAGGTGAGCGTGATGGTCTCCTTGGCGTCGCCGCCGGTCGACCCGCCGTCACCGCCGGTCGAGCCCGTGTCGCCGTCGCCGCTGCAGCCCGCGAGCAGCAGGGCGGCGCCGGCGATGGTCGCCGCGGCCATGGCCATCTTCTTGGAACGGTGGATGCGTGGCATCTTTGCCTCCTCGTGTGCAGGAACTTCCTCGGTACTGCCGTCTCCGGATCCACTGCACTGCTCGGTTGTGTCTCTTGCCGTGGTGAGCAGCCTCGACCGGAGGGACGCCGTAATTCTACGATGTCATTCGAATATTCTCAATAGTGCACATTCCATAAGAATGGTACCCCCGTACAGGTCGACGTCCACGGGCGGCGATGAGCAGACGCTAGCCCCGCGCCCGGCACGCGCACTATCCCCTGCGCGCACGCGCCTGTCCGTTCGGCGCACGCGCTCGTCCGCCCGGCGCTCCCCGAGACCCGCACGAACGTGCACGATATTTTCCGCACAGCCATGCGCGATATCCTGTGTACGGTCCGACGCCGCCCGTCGACCCCGGGCGCCGCCGACGACGCCCTCACCCCGCCCGATGCGCATCGGGCCGATCACAAGGGAGCGCCACCGTGCCCGACGACGCGACGAACGAGCTGCCGACCACCATGCGCGCCGCCCAGGTGCACGCGCTCACGGGCATCGACGGCATCCGCCTCGACGACATCGCCGTTCCGTCCCCCGGCGCGGGCGAGGTGCTCATCCGCGTGGAGAACGTGGGCCTCTCGCTCGCCGACCTGATCGTCGCGCAGGGACGCTACCAGTCGATCCCCGACCTCCCGTTCACGATCGGCATGGACCTCGCCGGCGTCGTCGCCGCCGTCGGTCCCGGCGTGCGGCGCACCGCCGTCGGCGACCGCGTCGCCGCGACGCTGCACTACGGCGCCGCGGCCGAGTACGCCGTCGCACCCGAGACGATGACCTTCCCGCTCCCCGCGAGCACGGAGCTCGCCGCCGCGGCGGCCGTGCCCGTCAACTACCTCACGGCCCACTTCGCCCTGCACGTGCGCGCCCAGCTGCGCGCGGGCGAGACCGTGCTCGTGCACGGCGCCGCGGGCGGCGTCGGCAGCGCCGCGACGCAGGTCGCGCGCAGCCTCGGCGCCCGCACGATCGCCGTCGTCAGCAGCGACGAGAAGGCCCGCTTCGCCGAGGCGCACGGCGCCGACACGACCGTGCGCGTCGACGGCTTCAAGGATGCCGTGCTCGAGGCCACCGACGGGCGCGGCGTCGACGTGGTCGTCGACGTCGTGGGCGAGGCCGTGATCCTCGACTCCCTGCGCGTGCTCGCCCCCTTCGGGCGCCACCTGGTGCTCGGCTTCGCGCAGGGCGAGCCGCCCTCGGTCAAGGTCAACCGCCTGTTGCTGCGCAACATCGACGTGCGCGGCGTCGGCTGGACGGGCTACGTCGAGGCCGACCCCGAGAACGCGTGGCGGCAGTGGGACGAGCTGTATCCCATGCTCGAGTCGGGCGGCATCGCGCCCGCCGTCGGCGCACGCTATCCGCTGGAGCGGATCGCCGACGCGCTCGCCGAGATCCAGGGACGCACGTCGCTCGGCAAGATCGTGCTCGACGTGCGCGGCTGAGCCCCGCGCGCAGGGGTGCCGCGGGTCAGCTCGTGCGCGAGTGCGAGATGCCGGTGAGCGACGTCACCGCGAACGGGCCCCGCTCGTCGAACATGACGGCGCTGCCCACGCTGATGCCGTCGTTCTCCGACACGTGCGTCGCGACGATGCCCACGCCCCCGCCGACGGGCGAGCGCGAGATGTTGAGGTTCGCGTCGATGTTGATGTGCTGCAGTCCTCGCGAGCCCGCGTTGACCGCGAAGCTCGTGATGTCCGAGACGAAGCCCGCGAGCACGTCGCCCGAGACGCGCTCGCCGTCGACGAGGTCGATCGCATACTGCCAGAGGCCGCGCCGCACGCCGCCCGCCAGCGTGGTCACGTCGGTCGTCCACCCCGTCTGGGCGCTGTGGTGCACGCGCCACTGCCGGTCGTGGCCGACGCCGGCGGGCGGCGGGGCGACGTCGAGGCCGGGCAGCCACAGGTCGTTGCCGGGTGAGCCCGCGGCGACGGCGAAGAAGAAGTGGCCGCGCGCGACGTCGCGCCCCTCCTGCGACAGCACGACGTCGATGAGGGTGACCCGCGCACCGCTGCGGACGACGTCGGCGCGCACGTGCGTGGGCACGAGACGCGCGCGGGCGAACAGCTCGAAGCCGGCGCGCACGAGGCGCTGCTCGAGGCCGCGCGCCTCGGCCTCGACGATCGCCGTGCGCGTGAGCAGGCCCGTGATCGCGGGGCCGTGCAGCTGGTCGGGCTTCCATCCCGCGATGCCGATGTCCTGCGGCAGGAAGAGCCCGGGCTCGTCGGTCGAGAGGTAGTAGCCCAGGCGTTGTTCGGGGTGCGTCATGAATCGCTTTCGGGTGCGGGGTGCGGTCGGGTGGCGGCAAAGTGCTCGGCGAGCTTCTCGCCCGAGTTGCGGATGTGCGCCGCCATCGCCTCCCGCGCGGCGTCGGCGTCGGCCGCGACGAGCGCCGTCATGACCGCGCCGTGGTCGGCGACGGTCGTCTCGGGCCAGCCCTCGATCTCGGCGTAGAAGGCGCGCGGCACGTACTTCGCGAACGTGCCGAGCGCCCAGCGCAGGCGCTCCGAGCCGGCCAGGCGGTAGATCGCGCGATGGAACTCGTGGTTCTTCTGCTCGAGCAGGGCCGTGTCGCCGCCCTCGGCGGCATCCATGAGCTCGCGGTGCAGCGCCTCGAGCGCGTCGAGGTCGGCGCGCGTCGCGTTGCGCGCCGCGCGCGCCGTGAGCTCGCCGGCCAGCAGCGCGTGCGCCTCGAAGATGTCGCGGATGTCGGCGGCCGTCAGCGGCGCGACGGTGAAGCCCTTCCGCGGCACGAGCTCGAGGAACCCCTCCGCGCGGAGCGCCTGGAAGGCCTCGCGCACGGGCGTCGCAGAGACCTCCAGCGCCTCGCCGACGACCTCGGCGCGCACGGCCTCGCCGGGGGCGAACTCGCCGGCCATGATCGCCTGCCTCAGGTAGGAGACAACCTCGTCACTGAGCTGTCGTCGCATCGCCTCTTCCTCCTCGCGTGTGCCGCACGTCACAACGTTAGCCGCGCGAACGAGTCGCGCCCGACACCGCGCTGGACACACCGGGCATTCCCGATAGACTGAGCCAAAAATATAAACAATACTTTGCGTCGAAGGAGACAGCGATGAAGGCAGCCGTGATGTTCGGGGTCGGCCAGCCCCTCGAGATCCGGGACATCGAGCTCGATGACCCGCAGCCGCGCGAAGTGATCGTCAAGGTCAAGGCGAGCGGCCTGTGTCACAGCGACCTGCACACCCTCAAGGTCGACTTCGGATGGCCCGTGCCGCTCGTGCTCGGCCACGAGGTCGCGGGCATCGTGGAGGCCGTCGGCGACCAGGTGACGGCGGTCAAGGTCGGCGACCACGTCGTCGGCAACGTGATCTCCACGTGCGGCGTGTGCGACTCGTGCAGCCGCGGCGAGCCGACGCGCTGCACGAACCCGGGTGCCATCCGCCGCGGTCCCGACGAGCGGGCGCGGTACACCCTCGACGGGCAGGCCGTGACGCAGATCGGCGACATCGGCGGCTTCGCCGAGAAGATCCTCGTGCACGAGCGCAACCTCGTCGTCGTCGACAAGAGCATCCCGTTCGACCGTGCCGCCCTCCTGGGCTGCGGCGTCGTCACGGGCATCGGCGCGGTCAAGAACGCGGCGAAGGTCGGGTTCGGCGACACGGTGGCCGTGATCGGATGCGGCGGCGTGGGCCTGAACGTCGTGCAGGGCGCGGCCCTGTCGGGCGCCCGCAACGTCATCGCGCTCGACCTGCAGCCCGCCAAGCTCGAGCTCGCCAGGAAGTTCGGCGCGACCGACGTCATCAACCCCGCCGAGGAGCCCGACGTCGTCGCGCGCGTGCGCGAGATCGTCGGCAAGGGCGGCGTCGACTTCGCCTTCGAGGTGATCGGCCTCCCCCAGACGGCGCAGCAGGCGATCGACATCACCGACGTCGGCGGCACCGCCTACGTGCTCGGCAAGATCCCGCCCGGCAAGACGGTCGGCCTCGAGTCGAACGACCTGCTCCGCGGCCAGAAGAAGCTGAGCGGCCTATTCATGGGCTCGACGATCGCGAGCATCGACGTCCCGCTGTACGCCACGATGTACCAGCAGGGCCGCCTCAACCTCGACGACCTCGTCTCGGAGACCATCTCGCTCGACGAGATCAACGAGGGCTACGAGAAGCTGGAGAAGGGCGAGACCGCCCGCAGCGTCGTCGTCTTCGACTGACCCTTCTCCCCCACCTCTCCCCGCCCCCACCGTCCCACCCCACCGTCCTGCGAGACTGCACCGGTGCGACGAGACTGCCGGTCAGACGTGCAGTCTCGTCGCACCGGTGCAGTCTCGCAGGGTATGGGGGACGAGGAGAGGGAGGGCGGGTCAGCGGGTGGACTGGGCGAGGATGCGCTCGGCGCGCTCGCGCACGGGCTTGTCGACCATCTGGCCGTCGACCTGCGCGGCGCCGTCGGTCTCGGCGGCCGCGGCGACGACCCGGCGGGCCCACTCGACGCGCTCCGCGCTGGGCAGGAAGCCGGCGTGGATCGGCGCGATCTGCCCCGGGTGGATGCACAGCTGGGCCGTCGCGCCGAGCCCGCGCAACCGCACGGCCTCGCGCTCAACGGTCTCGAGGTCCTTGATCTCGAACGGCGGCGACGCGATGGGACCCGCGAGGCCCGCGAGGCGCGACTCGACGACGAGCTGCGCGTACACCCAGTCGACGGTCGACGAGACGATCTCGATGTCGAGGTCGAAGGACAGGTCGGCGGCGCCGACGGCGAAGCGCGTCAGCCCCGGCGCCGCGGCGATCTCGCGCGTGCGGGCCACGCCCGCGGCGCTCTCGATGAGGGCGATGATCGCGGTGCCGTCCGCCGCCGAGGGACCGGCCGAGAGCGCCGCGTGCACGCGGGCGATCGTCTCGGCGTCCTCCGCCTTGGGCACGAGCACGCCCGCGAGCCGCTCGCGCGCCGCCGCCGGCAGCTCCGCCAGCGCCGCGAGGTCGCGCTCGAACCACGCGGAGTCCGCCGCGTTGATGCGCACGTGCACGGGGCGCGAGAGCCCCCCGTCGAGGGCTGCCCGCAGGTGCTCGAGCGCGACGTCCTTCTCGTCGGCGGCGACGGCGTCCTCGAGGTCGACGATGACGGCGTCGGCGGCGCTCGCGAGCGCCTTCTCGAAGCGGTCGGGCCGCGAGGCCGGCACGAACAGGTAGGAGATCGCGGACGAGGGGGCGGGGGGCGTCATATCAGGCATGGTCCATTATCGATCGGTCGCGACCGGGCGCGCGGACAGGCGAGGACGGACCGTCCGCGGCCGTTCTGTAACGGTTGGGTAAACGACAGACATACTACGCAATATTTTTAATACAGTCTGCTACCTTCAGGGGGTGCCGTCCCATCACGGTTGATGGGCAAGTAAGGGGTTTTCAATGAAGAAGAACAACTGGATCAAGGTCGCCGCCGCCTCGGGCGCGGTGCTCGTGCTCGCCCTCGCGGGCTGTGCGGGGGGATCCGACGACAACGCCGGCAGCACCGGGGGCAGCGGTGACGGGGGCTCCTCCTCCGAAGGCAACAAGACGATCATCGCCGGCGTCTCGGCGCCCAAGACCGGCCCGGTCGCGTCGGCCGGCGAAGGCCAGGCGTGCGGCTTCGAGGCGTTCTTCGACGCCGCGAACAAGGCCGGCGGCATCGGCGGCTACGACGTCAAGGTCGAGACCCGTGACAACCAGTACGAGGGCCAGGCCTCGGCGACGATCGCCCAGGAACTCGTCGCGGAGGGCGCGGTCGCCATCTTCGCCGGCGGCACCGTGCCGATCGACGGCGCACGCGGCGCCACGACGGCCTCGAACGTCGTGCTCCTCGGCGCGGGCGACGGCGCCGCCTTCGCTCCCCCGCAGGCGCCCGGCGACTACAGCGTGTACCCCCGCTACCAGGACGACATGGCGAGCGCGATCGACTACGCCGCCACGGACCTCGACGCGAAGAAGGTCTCGGTCGTGCTCGCGCTCGGCGCGGGCGACGCCTCGATGGCCGCCGCCGACGGCGCCGCCGCCAAGGCGGGCGTGGAGCTCGGCACGACGGTCGAGCTGAACCTCAAGGAGCCGCAGTGGGCGGCGTGGGCGAAGCAGCTCAAGGACGCGGGCGCCGAGGCCGTCTACGTGCAGCACGTCGACACGACCCTCGCGCAGCTGCAGAAGGAGTCGGCGAACATCGGCTACACGCCGAAGTGGATCCTGGCGCCCTTCGGCTACGGCCCCGGCTACCTGGAGCTCGCGGGCGACCTCGCCGAGGGCACCGTCATCGCGCAGTGGGCGTGGCCCTCGGTCGCGACCGAGGAGGCGTCGGTGACGGAGTTCATCGCGGCCGTCGAGGGCTACAGCGACGCCTGCGCGGCGATCCTCGACAACCCCAACGTCGGCGTCGGATACAACCACGCGGCGATCCTCGCGCACGGCATCGAGCTGGCCGCCGCCGACGGCGACGTCACCGGTGAGACGATCGCCGCCGCGCTGCAGGAGGTCTCGGGCGAGCCCTTCGGCACCGTGCCCTCGGTGACCTTCACCGCCGAGTCGCACGCGGGCGGCGACCAGGTCTCGTACTGGACCGTCACCGACGGCGTCCTCGTGAACAGCGGTGACTGGCGCGACGTCGTCGTCGCCGACTGACCGCCCGACACCCGAGCAACGACCGCCGCTCCGCTCCCTGGACCCCCCGGCCAGAGAGCGGAGCGGCGGCGCATACCGCCCTCGCCGCAGCTCCCACGCCCAAGGAGGATTAGCACGAGATGCTGACCGTCATCCTTTCCGGAATCGTCACCGGATTGCTCTACGCCCTTGCGGGGCAATCCCTCGTCGTGATCTACCGCACGACGAAAGTCCTGAACTTCGCCATCGCCGGGCAGGGCGTGATCGTCGCCTACCTCGCCTACGAGATGCTCGGCGCCGGCCTCCCCTACTGGCTCGTCTTCCCCACCGTGATCCTCGCGGGCGCGGTGCTCGGCGCCATCGTCGAGCGCCTCGTCGTCTTCCCGCTGCGCCGTCAGCCGGTGCTGACGATCGCGGTCGCCACCCTCGGCGTGCTGCTCATCCTGGAGGGCCTCGCGGGCTGGATCTGGGGCCCGACGCCCAAGTCGCTCCCCCGCATCCTGGGCGAGCTGTCGCCCATCACGCTGGGCGACTTCGTCGTCGCGCCCAACCAGATCTTCGTGATCGTCGTCGCGGTCATCGCGACCGTGCTGCTGCTGTGGCTCATCGAGAAGACCAAGCTCGGCCTCGGCATGCGGGCCACGAGCTCGGGCCCGCTGACCGCCTCGATCCTCGGCGTGAACGTGTCGAACATGCGCCTGAACAGCTGGATCATCGGCGGCGCGTACGCGGCGCTCGCGGCGCTGCTGGTGACCCCGATCCGGTTCCTCTCGCCCACCGAGTTCGTCACCTTCATCCTGTCGGCGATCGCGGCGGTCGTCATCGGCGGCTTCACCAACATCGTCGGCGTCGCGATCGGCGCCGTGCTGTTCGGCGTCGGCTCGGCGCTCATGGTCATGTACCTCGACAGCGGCATCATCGCGACCTTCACCTTCGTGGTCATCGCCCTCGTGCTGCTGTTCCGTCCGCACGGCCTGTTCGGCAAACCGGAGAAACACGTCTCCGAGCCCGAGATCATCAACCGCAAGCCCCAGTCGCTGCTCACGAAGCTGCTGCCCGGCGGCGGGCGCCCCCGCGCGCACGCCCCCGCGCTCAAGCCCCGCGCGAAGCGCACCGTCGCCCTCGTGGGGTGGATCGTCGCCCTCGCGCTGTTCGTGCTCGTGCCGTTCACGCAGGGCGCGGCGACCATCTTCCTCGTCGGCATGATCCTCGCGACCTACATCGCCGTCGTCGGCGTCAACGTCGTGACCGGCTACACCGGCGAGGTGTCGCTCGCCACGAGCGGCCTCGCGCTGCTCGGCGGATACGCGATGGCGATCGCGCTCAAGGCCGGCTGGTCGCTGCCGCTCGCGCTCCTGATCGCGGTCGTCGCCGCGGTCGTCGCCGGCATCGTCATCGGCCTCATCGCGACGCGCGTGGCGGGGATCTACCTGGTGGTGCTGACGCTGCTGTTCGCGTTCGTCGTGCCCGAGCTGGTGAACGTCTTCAAGGACATCACCGGCGGGTTCTCGGGCCTCGCGGCGCGCTCCGACATGGCCCCCACGACGATCTCGCAGTACTGGCTCATCCTGGTGCTCGCGATCGTGGTCACGGCGCTCACCCTGTGGCTCACCGGCAACCGCATCGGACGCAACTGGCGCGCCGTGCGCGACAGCGCGAACGGCGCGCGAGCGCTCGGCCTCAACCCGAGCACGGTCAAGCTCGGCGCGTTCGTCTACGGCGCCGCCCTGGCCGGCCTCTCGGGCGCCCTGATCATCCTGATGTCCGCGTTCGTCGGCCCCGAGAGCTTCAGCATCTTCTGGGCGATCTACATGCTGCTGGCCGTCGTGCTCGGCGGCACGGGGTCGATCGGCGGCAGCCTGATCGGCGCGGTCTTCGTCGTGTGGGTCCCCCGCAACGTCGGCGACCTGCCCATCCCGCTGATCTTCGGCATCGCCCTCATCCTCGTGCTCCTCGTCGCCCCGGGCGGTGTCGCGGGCCTGTACGAGAAGCTCGTGCGTCGCGTGGCCGCGCGGTTCGGGCGTGGTTCGGCGGTCGTCTCCGCCGAGCCGCTCGAGCTCGCCGACGCGGGCGAGGCCGAGCTGCACCTGGCGACCGACGCGGAGGTCCCCGGCGCGGGCGCGACCGGCGTGCTGCGCGTGCCGAGCAAGAAGGATGCCAAGCGCGCGGCGGCGGCCGCGACGCGGCCCGTGCAGCCGGCCGCGTCCCCGGCGCCGGTGGCGCCGGACGCCCTGCTCTCGCTGAACGGCCTGAGCACGGGCTACGGCGCGGGCCTCGTGCTGCGCGGTCTGACGCTGCACGTGAACGCGGGCGAGATGGTGACGCTCCTGGGCGCGAACGGCGGTGGCAAGTCGACGGCGCTGCGTGCCATCTCGGGCCTGCTTCCCGTGCTCGACGGCTCCATCACGTGGCAGGGGCAGCAGATCGGCTCGCGCGGACTGCACACCGCTGCGGCGATCGCGCGCACGCGCCTGTCGCACGTGCCCGAGGGCCGCGGCATCTTCCCCGACCTGTCGGTGCTGGAGAACCTGAAGCTGGGCCGGTTCGCCGACTCGTCGCAGTCGAACGCGGAGTTCGAGACGCGCCTGGAGCGCGTGTTCGGATACTTCCCGATCCTGAAGGAGCGGCTGAAGCAGGACGGCGGCACGCTGTCGGGCGGCGAGCAGCAGATGCTCGCGATCGGACGCGCGCTCATGGGCGGCCCGAAGCTGCTCATGCTCGACGAGCCGTCGCTGGGCCTGTCGCCGCTGTACTCGCAGCAGGTGCTCGACAACCTGCGCCGCATCGTCGACGACGGCGAGACCGCGGTGCTGCTCATCGAGCAGAACGCGCGCGCGGCCCTCGAGCGCACCGATCGTGCGTATGTCCTCTCTCGCGGCACGGTCAAGCTCGAAGGCACGGCGCACGAGCTGCTGACCGAGCACGACCTCTCCGAGCTGTACCTGGCGGTGGAAGCATGAACGTGAACCTGCTCGAACTGGACGACGTCTCCAAGCACTTCGGCGGTGTCGCCGCGACACAGAACGTGTCGCTGGCGGTGCGTCCGGGGCAGCGCGTGGGACTGATCGGCCCGAACGGGGCCGGCAAGAGCACCCTGGTGAACATGATCTCCGGCGGGCTGCGCCCGTCGTCGGGCACGGTCACCTTCGACGGGCAGAGCCTGCGGGGCGTCCCGGCGCACCGGCGGTTCGCGCTCGGCATCTCGCGCACCTTCCAGAACCTGGAGATGTTCCTGTCGATGACGGTGCTGGAGAACGTCATGGTCGCCGCCGAGGGCAAGACCTCGCTGGCCCCCTCGCTGACGCCCCGGCACCAGCGCACGGCGCACGCGCAGGCCCTGGAGGCGCTGGAGCTGATGAGCATCCGCGACTACGCCGACGTGCCCGCGGGCGAGCTGCCCTACGGCATCCGCAAGCTCACCGAGCTCGCCCGCGCGTTCGTGACCCAGCCCAAGCTGCTGCTGCTCGACGAGCCCGTCGCGGGCCTGTCCGACACCGAGGAGTTCCTCGAGGTGCTCGGCCGCGCCCTCGACGAGCTGGGCTGCGGCGTGCTGCTCGTCGAGCACGACATGCCCACGGTGCAGCGGCTCACCGAGTACGTCTACGTGCTCGAGACCGGCAAGCTCATCGCGGAGGGCACCTACGCCGAGGTGTCCAAAGACCCGCACGTCATCGAGGCCTACCTCGGCAAGGAAGCAGAACCCCACTAACCCCCGGCACGTGCCCCCGCAACGCGAGGGTGCCAGTTATCTCGTCGAGATAACTGGCACCCTCGCGTGTTTGCGTGGGTCTCGGCGGCGGCGTCACGCGGCGCCGCGCGCGCGGCGCCCGCCGCCCGCGGAGGGGAGCGTGAGCCCCACGATCACCGCGAGCATCGCGAGACCGCCGAGGAACGTCGCGGCGGCCACGAAGCCGCCCGTCCCGGGCGCCCCCACGCTCGCGGCGATGATCCCGAACATGATCTGGGCCCCGATCGCGCCGCCGACCGTGCGCATCGTGTTGTAGATGCCCGCGGCGAGCCCCGAGGCGTCGGCAGGAGCGGCGAGCATGATCAGCGCCGGCAGCGACGCGTAGGCCATCCCGACCGAGACGCCGTGCAGGAAGAGCAGGACGATCAGCAGCCACAGGTGCCCGGGCATGAACAGCGACACGACCGCGATCCCGACGTTGATCGCCCCGCAGAGGATGTAGATCCGCTGGTATCCCAGGACCGGCACGATGCGTGCCGCGAGCACGCCGACCACGAGCGTGCCGGCCGAGATCGGCAGCATCACGAGGCCGCTGACGGCGGGGGGCAGCTCGAAGTCGAGCCGCGCGTCGGTGAGCACGATCGGCACGATGTTGTAGGCCGCGAAGCCGAGCGCGCCGAAGAGCAGGGTCCCGTACGACGCACGCCGCACGCCGGCGATGGTGAACAGCCGCACGTCGATGAGCGGCACGCGGGCGCGCCACTCCCCCATCGCCCAGCCGGCGAGCAGCACGAGGCCGAGGGCGAGGATGCCGAGGGTCTGCGGCGCCCACCAGCCCCACAGGTCGCCGAAGGTGATCGTCAGCAGGGCGCACGACAGGCCCGAGACGAAGAGCACGCCGCCCCACCAGTTGACGTCGGCGGCGCCCGCGCGCCGCGGCGCGTCGCCGCGCACCTGGGGCAGCATGAGCACGATCGCGGCGGTCGCCATGACGAGCGGGAGCAGGAAGACGGCGTGGAAGCCCCAGAGGCTCGTGATGGGTCCCGAGAGGCTGAGCCCCAGCGCGCTGTTGACCGCCATCGTGCTGGAGATCATCGCGATCGCGCCGCTCACCCGCTCGGGCGGATACGCGGCGCGGGCGATCGACATGCCCAGCGAGATCGTCGCGGCGCCGAACCCCTGCATCATCCGCGCGACGATGAGCATGATCATGCTGTCGGCGACCAGGGCGAGCACGATGCCGACGACGAAGACCGCCAGCAGGATGACGAGCGTGCGGCGCAGCCCGATCAGGTCGCCGATGCGCCCCGCGATGGGCGGTGTCACCGCGCCCGTCACGAGGAAGCCCGAGATGAGCCACCCGGCCTCGGCCGGGTTCGAGTCGAAGTGCCGCGTGATCTCGGGGACGACGGGGACGATGATCGCCTGCAGCGACGAGTAGGTGGCGACGGAGAAGAAGAGCGCCAGTCTCAGCGACCGGGGTGCGGCGGCGGCCATGCGCGCTCCCTTCCGAGATCATGCGCGGCACGGCGCGCCGCGCGTCATCGGTGCCGCACCGGGCCCGGGCGACGATGCCGGGCGGGGACCACCGAGATCCATACCTTATGCATCATATTGTGCGTGCGACGCGGAGTGCGTCGCAGCACGACGACGACGCGGCCGCCGTGCTGCGACGGCGCGATCAGAGCACGAGGTCGCGGGGGATGCCGATGCTCTTTACCTCGACGAACTCGTCGAAGCCCTCGAGCCCGAGCTCGTACCCGATGCCGCTCTCCTTGACGCCGCCGAACGGCGCGGCCAGGCCCGCGGGGCACCCGTTGACCTCGACCATCCCCGTCTCCATGCGCGCGGCGACGTCGGCCGCCCGCGCGGCGTCACCGCCGAAGACCGAGCCGCTCAGGCCGTACCGCGAGTCGTTGGCGATCGCGAGCGCCTCCTCGACCGTGTCGTACTCGAGCACGAGGCCGACGGGGCCGAAGACCTCGTCCTGCGCGATCGTCATCGACGACGTGACGCCCGTGAAGATCGTCGGCTCGACGAACCAGCCCGTGGGCAGCGCCGCGGGCCGGCCGCCGCCGATCGCGGCCGTCGCACCTTGCGCGACGGCGCCCCGGATCATCCCCTCGACGCGGTCGCGATGCGTCGAGGTGACGAGCGGCCCGAAGTAGGTCGCCGGGTCGAACGGGTCGCCGACCGGCAGCCGGCGCACGGTCTCGACGACGGCCTCGGTGATCTCGCCCGACAGCCGGCGCGGCACGATGAACCGCGTCTTGGCCGTGCACACCTCGCCGTTGTTGCGGAAGGCCATGTGCACGAGCGTCTCGGCGATCGAGGGCACGTCGACGTCGTCGAGCACGATGGCCGCCGACTTGCCGCCGAGCTCCAGCGTCGCGCGCCGCACGAGCCCGCCGCACAGCGACGCGATGCGCTTGCCCACGGGCGTCGAGCCCGTGAACGAGATCATGTCGACGCCCGGGTGCGTGATCAGGTGCTCGCTCGGCTCGCGATCGGCCGCGACGATGTTCAGCACGCCCGCCGGCAGGCCCGCGCGCTGGGCGAGCTCGGCGAACAGGTACTGGTCGAGCGGCGTCTCGGGCGAGGCCTTGACGACCGCCGTGCAGCCCGTCAGCAGCGCGGGCGCGAGCTTCATGAGGGTGACCAGGTGCGGGGCGTTCCAGGGCACGACGGCGCCGAGCACGCCGCGGGCGCGGCGCAGCACGCGCGCCCGGCCGGATGCGGCCTCGCGCACCTCGTCGAAGGGGTACTCCTGGGCGAGCGAGATCATCTCGTCGAGGATGAGCCGCGGCCGGGTCGCCTGGATCGGCACGGAGTGCGCGATGGGCGAGCCCATCTCGGCCGTCACGAGCCGCGCCATCGTCTCCTCGTTCGCGGCCAGCTCGGCGCTGAGGGCGCGCAGCACGTCGATGCGCTCGGCGAGCGTCATGCGCGGCCAGGGGCCCTCGTCGAAGGCCTTGCGGGCGGCGGCGACGGCGCGGTCGATGTCGGCGACGGTGCCGGCGGGGACCTGCGCGATCGGCTGCTCGGTGAAGGGCGAGATCACCGTGATCTTCTCGGACGACGACGGCGCGACCCACTCGCCGCCGATGAACAGGCTGTCGTACCGTCCCTGCCAGATGTCGTCGCTCATTGCATGCGCTCCCTGAACTCGTCGTCTGCCGCACCGATCCCGCCCGCCCCCGGCAGTGCGGGCGGGCGTTCGCCGTCGAACGACAGCGGCAGGCCGACCAGGTCGATCTCGTCGTCCTCGACGTGGCCCAGGATGCCGAGGGCCGCCGTCTGCTCGTGCGCGACCAGCTCGTCCGTGGTCTGGATGGGGGCGCACGCGATGCCGGCGGCGCCGAACGTCTCCTGCCAGTGCGCGCGCGTCCGCGTGGCGATGACGTCGCCGATGAGGCCGTCGATCACGGTGCGGTTCGCGATGCGTCCCGCGTTGGTCGCGAAGCGCTCGTCCTCGGCCCACTCCGGGTGTCCGAGGGCCGCGGCGAGCTGCGCGAAGAGCGTGTCGTTCGCGCAGCTCACGATGAGATCGCCGTCGCTCGTCGAGTAGGCGCGGTGTGGCACGATGAAGGCCGTGCCCGAGCCGAACCGGCCGCCGAGGTCGCCGTCGGCGTTGTAGTTCGCGATGCCGATGGTCATCCACGCGATCGCCGTCTCGAGCAGTGAGGCGCTGACCGCGGCGCCGACGCCGGTGCCGGCGTTGCCGCGCTGGAAGAGCGCCGAGAGGATGCCGATGACCGACCACATGCCCGTGCCGAAGTCGACGATCGACACGCCCGCGCGTGCCGGCGGGTGGTCGGGCTCGCCCGTGATGCTCATGATGCCCGAGAAGGCCTGCATGAGCGGGTCGTAGCCCGGCAGCGTGCTCAGCGGGCCCCTGCTGCCGAACGCGCCCACCTCGGCGTGCACGAGACGCGGGTTGCGCGCGCGCAGGCTCTCGGCGTCGAGCCCGTACTTGCCGGCCGAGCCCGGACGCAGGTTGTGGATGAAGACGTCGGCCTTCGTCGCGATGAACGTCCGCAGCGTCTCGAGCTGCTCCGGGTCCTTGATGTCGACGCCGATCAGCTTCTTGCCGCGGTTGAGCGCGTGGAACGAGGCGCCGGTGCCCTTCCACACGCTGGGTCCCCAGCCGCGCGACGAGTCGCCCGACGGTCGCTCGACCTTCCAGACCTCCGCGCCGAGCTCCGTGAGCACCTTGCCCGCGAAGGGCGCCGATGCGCTGTCGCCGAGCTCGACGACGATGATTCCCGCCAGTGGCAGCTCTGCCATGATGTTCTCTCCTCGGTCACTTGTGACGATGGATGGCGCCGCCGTCGCGCAGCGCGGCGATCTCCTCCGCCGCGAAGCCCCAGTCGGCCAGCACGGCGTCGGTGTCGGAGCCCGGCACGGGCGGCGCGTTGCGGATCGCGCCCGGCGTGCGGCTGAAGCGCGGCGCCGGTGCCGGCTGCGCGATGCCCTCGACCTCGACGAAGGTGCCGCGGGCCCGCAGGTGCGGATGGCCGGGCGCCTCGCTCATCGACAGCACGGGGGTGAGGCACGCGTCGCGGCCCGCCGCGAGCGCGACCCATTCGTCGCGCGTGCGCGTGCGGATGCGCTCCTCCAGCAGGCGGCGCAGCGTGGGCCACCCGCTCTGGTCGTGCTGGTCGGGCAGGTCCTCGCCGTCGAGGCCGAGCACCTGCAGCGCATTGTTCCAGAAACGCGTCTCGTTGGATCCGATGCTCAGCCAGCGGTCGTCGGCGGTGCGGTACACGCCGTACCAGGGAGCGCCCGAGTCGAGGCGGTTGACGCCGCGCTCGTCGCGCCAGTATCCCGAGGCCAGCAGGCCGTAGAACAGCGTCATGAGCGACGCGGAGCCGTCGACCATCGCGGCGTCGACGACCTGGCCGTGACCCGATCGCCGGCTCTCGATGTAGGCGGCCAGCACTCCCATCACGAGGTAGAGCGCCCCGCCTCCGAAGTCGCCGCCGAAGTTCAGCGGAGGAACGGGCGGTCCGTCCTTCGAGCCCACGGCGTGCAGCACGCCGGTCAGCGAGATGTAGTTGATGTCGTGCCCCGGCTCCGTGGCCATCGGGCCGTCCTGGCCCCATCCGGTCATGCGCCCGTAGACGACCGCCGGATTGGCCTCGAGGCAGGCGTCGGGGCCGAGGCCCAGGCGCTCGGCCACGCCGGGACGGAAGCCCTCGACGACGATGTCGGCCTCGCGCACGAGGCGGAGCACGGCCGCCGTCGCCTCGGGGCTCTTGAGGTCGAGGGCGATGCTGCGCCGGCCGCGCTGCAGCAGGTTGAAGCGCGGGTCGACGGGCGCCCCGCCGTCGTATCCGGCGGGACGGTCGATGCGCACGACCTCGGCGCCGAGGTCGGCCAGCAGCATGCAGGCGAACGGGCCGGGGCCCACGCCGCCGATCTCGAGGATGCGCACGCCCGCGAGCGGTCCGCCGCCCCGGGCGTTCACGCCGTTCGGCAGGCCGTCTGTCGCGGTGTCGCTCCCGGTCATCGTGCGTCCTCCACGGTGACGGCGGGCGTGCGCACGGCGTGCGACGCGAGAAGCTCCTGCACCTCGGCCTCGGAGAAGCCGTACTCGGCGAGCACCTCCGCCGAGTTCTCGCCGAGGCGCGGCGGGGGGAGGCGCCGATCGGGCGGCGTCGCGCTCCACTCGTGCGGGATCGCCATCTGGCGGATGAGGCCCTCGGTCGGGTGCTCCTCCTCGACGAAGAAGCCGACGTCGCGCATGTGCGGGTCCTCGATGAGCGTCTCGGGGGTGTTCATCGGCATGACCGGGATGTCGGCCTCCTCGAGCAGGCGCACCCATTCGGCGGTCGTGCGGTGCGCGAGCGTCTCGCCGACGAACCGGTAGAGGTGGTCGATGTTCCGGGTGCGTCCCGCGATCGTGCCGAAGCGCGGATCGTCCTTCATCTCGGGGCGCCCGGCGAGCTCGAAGAACCGGTGCCAGTGCTTGTCGACGTAGACCATGACGGCGATGTACCCGTCGAGCGTCTTGTAGGGGCGGCGGTCGGGGCTCATCATGCGGGCGTAGCCCGACGTGCCGATCGGCGGCTCGAAGCTGAGGCCGTAGAGGTGGTCGCCCATCGCGAACTGCGCGAACGACTCGAACATGGGCACGTCGATCTGCTGCCCCTTGCCCGTGCGCTCGCGGTGCACGAGCGCCGACGAGATCGCGACCGCGGCGTACATGCCGACGACGCGGTCGGCGATGGCGGAGGCGACGTAGGCGGGCTCGCCCACGCGCTTGCTCTGCATGACGGGCAGGCCCACCGCGGCCTGGATCAGGTCGTCGTACGCGGGCTTGTCGGCGTAGCGCCCGCGCCGGCCGAAGCCGTAGGCCGCGCAGTAGACGAGGCCCGGGTTCTCGGCCGAGAGCTCGTCGTACGACAGGCCGAGCCGTGCGATCGCGGCGGGGCGCATCGTCGAGAAGACCACGTCGGCCGACGTCGCCATGCGTCGCAGCGTCGCGGCGCCCTGCTCGGTCTTGAGGTCGATGCACATCGACCGCTTGTTGCGGTTGAGGTGCAGGAAGATCGCCCCCATCCCCGGGTTGCGTGCGGGGCCCACGCCGCGGGTCGTGTCGCCCGCCGGCGCCTCGATCTTGACGACGTCGGCGCCCATGTCGGCCAGCAGCAGCGTGCCGTAGGGGCCCATGAAGTTGGACGTCAGGTCGAGAATGCGGATTCCCTCGAGCGGGCCGGTCATCGTTGATCTCCTCGCGTGGCGGTGGCGGGTGCGCTGCGCCGCCGCCCGTGCGTCGTGCACGGACGGCGGCGCGATCCGACGGGGTCGGTCAGGCCGACTTCTCCTTCACCTTCTCCTCGGGGATCGACGCGGCCACCAGCGCCTCGACGTCCTCGCGCTTGCGCAGCATCAGCAGGCTCCACTCGCTGCGCTGCACGACGACGCCGTCCTGGTTGAGCGCCTTGATGAGGAAGGTCACGACGCCGTACTTGTCGTCCTTGTCGCGCTTGCCCAGCACCTCGGCGGTCGCGTAGAGCGTGTCGCCGATGTGCACGGGCGCGAGGTAGCGGAGGTTGTCGATGCCGTAGTTCGCCTGGATGGGCGGGCCGAACGAGATGAGGCCGGTGACGATCGAGTACGTCAGCGAACCCTGCACGAGGCGCTCGCCGAACCGCGTCTGTGCGGCGTAGTGCACGTTCGAGTGGATCTCGATCCAGTTGCCGGTCAGGGCGCAGTAGTTGACGACGTCGGTCTCGGTGACGGTGCGACCGCCCGAGCGGAAGACGTGACCGATCTCGATCTCGTCGAGGGGCATGTCGATGCGGTTGTCGATAAGAGGCATTGCTGTTCCTTGTCTCAGTCCTGTGGTGATGGCTCGGCGTCTCAGACGTTCTCGAGACGCATCGACTTGGCGATGATGGTGCGCTGGATCTGCGAGGTGCCGCCACCGATCGTGGACTGGATGCTCTCGCGCAGATAGCGCTCCATGTCGGCCTCGGGCAGGTTCGCGAAGCCGCCGAGGATCTGCATGCCGTCGAGCGCGCACTGCTTGAGCGTCTCCGAGCCGTACAGCTTGGCCATCGACGACTCGCGCGGGGCCTCCTTCCCCTGCGCCTTCAGCGCCGCGGCGCGGTAGACGAGCAGGCGGGCCGCGTCGACGCGGGTCTGGTTCTCGGCCAGCATGTGCTTGAGCACCTGGAAGTTGAAGATGGCCGTGCCGAACTGCTTGCGCTGGTGCGCGTAGCGGAGGGCGTTGTTGACCGCCTCCTGCGCGTTGCCGACGTAGGCGCCGGCGACCGAGCAGCGCTCGAGCTCGAGGTGGTTGATGATGATCTCGTGCCCCTGGCCGACCTTGCCGAGCACCGCGTCGGCGGGGACCACGACGTTGTCGAGGAAGATCTCGGTGGTGCCGGTCGCGTGACGCGACAGGGTCGGGAGCTTGTTGATGACGAGACCGGGGGTGTCGTTGGGGATGAGGAGCATCGTGAGCCCGCCGTGCTTGTCATCCTTGTCGGTGCGGACCAGCATCGCGATGACGGTGTTCTCCGCGGTGGCGCCCGAGCAGAACATCTTCGCGCCGTTGATGACCCAGTCGCCGTTCTCGTTCTGGTGCGCGTGGGTCTTGGTGGCGAACACGTCCGAGCCGGCGTCGGGCTCGGTCATCGAGACCGAGAAGCGGATGTCGCCGCTGACGAAGGGCTTGACGTAGGTGTCCTTCTGCTCCTGCGTGCCGAACTTGATGATGTTCATGGCGGTGAAGGTGGGGACCAGCACCGAGCAGGCGAAGTCGAAGCCGTACTTGCCGAGACCCTCGGCCATGAGGGTGTAGTCGAAGATGTCGCCGCCGGAGCCGCCCTCCTCCTCGGGGATCAGGATGCCGAGCCAGCCCTGCGCCGCGATCTTCGCGTAGGCCTCGTAGGGGTACTCACGGTTCATGTCGCACTTGCGCACGTACTCGACCGTGATCTCCTTGTCCATGAAGTCGTTGACGACGTCCAGCCAGTCTTGCTGCTCTTCGGTGAGGAAGTTGGCCATGTGCTTTCTCCGTACTCGTGGGATCAGGGGGCGGCTCTGTGCCTCCACCCGCGAACCTCTGTGTTGCGCGTGGGCCTACTCTATACGAAATATATTTTGCGTGGCAAGACAAGACGGGGTAATTGGCGCAAACTCTTCATGAGGAGGAGCACGCATGAAGACCGCCCCACGCACACCCGCGCCCGCCCGCCTGCCCGCGCGTGCATCCCTGCCCAACGAGGTCGCCAGCTACATCCGCGAGCTGATCCTCTCGGGAACCCTGCGCCCGGGCGAGAACGTGCGGCTGGAGACGGTCGCCGAGGCTCAGCAGGTGAGTCTCACGCCGGTGCGCGAGGCGGTCAACATCCTCGAGCGCGACGGCCTCGTCACAGCGGTCCCGCGGCGCGGATTCGTCGTCACGGCCATCTCGCGCAAGGACGTGATCGACCTGTTCTGGGCCGAGGGACGACTCGCCGGCGAGCTCGCCGCCCGCGCCGCCGTGCTGATCGACGACGAAGGGCTCGAGCGCCTCGAGGCCGCGATGCGCGCGTGCGACGACGCCGTCGCACGCGGCGACGCCGAGGCGTGCGGCGCGCACGGCACCCGCTTCCACCAGATCATCAACCGCGCCGCGCAGTCGGATCGGCTCGCGCGGCTGCTCGGCCGCATCGTGAGCCAGCTCCCCGATCACTTCTACGTCTCGATCCAGGCGAACGTGCAGACCGCCCCGAGCCAGCACCACGACCTCTTCCGCGCGATCGCCGACTCCGACCCGGAGCGCGCCCGCCACGCCGCCGAGGTGCACATGCGCTCCCACGCCGACAACGTCGTCGACCTGCTCGAGCAGCGCGGCCTGTGGGACGACGCCCCCGCCTGAGGACTCAGCCCGCGTGCCGGCGGAGCTCGAAGCGCTCCGCGAGCAGCTCGCCCGAGCTGCGGATGTGCGCCTGCATCGCCGCGCGCGCCGCCTCGACGTCGCGGCTGCGCAGCGCGTCGACGATCGCGGCGTGATCGGTGAGGGTGATCCTCGCCCACCCGTCGATCTGCGCGTGGAACGCGCTCGGCACGTACTTGGCGAAGGTGCCGAGCGCCCACCGCAGGCGCTCCGACCCCGCCAGCAGGTAGAGATCGCGGTGGAACTCGTGGATGAGCCGCTCGGTCACGACCGGATCGTCGTCGTCCGCGACCGCGACGAGCCGCTCGTGCACGTCGCGCAGCTCGTCGAGCTCGGCGTCGTCGGCGCGCACCGCGGCGCGCGCCGTGAGCTCGCCGGCGATGAGCGCGTGCGCCTCGAAGACGTCGCGGATGTCGTCGGCCACGAGGTGCGCGACCGTGAAGCCGCGTCGTGGCACGAGATCGAGGAACCCCTCGACCCGCAGCGCGTGCAGCGCCTCGCGCACGGGCGTCGCCGACACGTCGAGCGCCTCGCCGATCGCCTCGGCGCGCACCGACTCGCCGGGGGGCAGCTCGCCCGCGATGATCGACTGGCGCAGGTAGGCCGCGACCTCGTCAGTCAGCTGACGTCGACGCATGGCGGGGGCTCCACGTGATCCTCAGGGGAGAACGGCCGGTCACTCGTCGGCGGTGCTCCAGAACCCGCGCGCCTCGAGCAGCTTGATCACGCGCGTCGCCGCCTTCTGCCGGTGCTTCTCGGTGATCGAGCGCGCGCGCCGCCCGTCGTGCGCGCGCATGGCCTCGAGCAGGTCCACGTAGACGGGAGCCGTCTCGTCGGCGTGCGCCTCGAGCGAGATGTAGTAGGGCGTCGGCAGCTGCCGCACGGCGGTGAGCAGCAGCTTCTGCAGCCGGCCCGCGCGCGCGGTGATGTTGATGAACCGCAGGAACTGCTGCCGCAGCCGGCCGGCCTCGGCGACGTCGCCGCGCTCGATGGCCGCGACGCCGTCGGCGTAGAGCTGCTCGAGCTCGGCGATCTCCTCGTCGGTGATGCGCACGGCCGCACGCGCCGCGAGCTCGCCCGCGATCTGCCCCTGCGCCCAGAAGATGTCACGCACGTCGTCGCGCGTGATCTCGGTGACGACGAAGCCGCGGCGCGGAAGGGACGTGACGAAGCCCTCGCCGGCGAGCTTGACGAGCCCCTCGCGCACGGGGGTGATGCTGACGCCGAGCGTCTCGGCGATCGGCTCCATCCGCAGGAACTCCCCCGGCTTGAGGACGCCCGACAGGATCTGCTCACGCACGTGGCCGGCGACCTCGTCGGGCAGCTGCTTGCGCCCGGAGTCGGCCCGCGTCGCGGTCGAACTGTTGCTGATCGTCACGTTCTCATCCCTTCGTGCCCGACAATGGTGCACGAGCAAATCGCGTAGCAGAAATTGTATATCTTATGCAGTCATTCTGCCGCCGCAACACGAGAACGGACCGCGGTCATTCTGCCACGCCGGTCCAGTCGATGTCGACGAGGTGGTCGATCGTCTCGCGGATGAGATCGGCCATGTCGACCTCGTCGGGCGTGTGCAGCCAGCGGATCTGCACGCCGTCGACGGCGCAGCTGACCAGGTTCGCCGCGAACGCCGGATCGCACGGCAGCTTGAAGCGACCCTGCTCATGCAGCTCCGCGAAGGCACGGACCAGGATGTCCAGCCCCGCGCTGCGGTGCTGGACGAAGTACTCATAGGCGGGATGGTCGGGGTTGCTCGCCTCGATGCCGAGCTGACAGTGCAGCTCGACGATCGCGCGCTCGCCCTGCACCTCGCGCAGCAGCAGGACGAGCCCTCGCAGGATGGCCTCGGCGTCGCTGTCGCCGCGCTCGCCGAGCACGAGGTTCTGCGCACGCCGGTCACGCGTGTCGAGCACCTCCTTGAGCAGCTCGACCTTGTTCGGGAAGTGGTGCAGGATGCCTGCCTCGCTCATCCCCACCCGCACGGCGATGTCGCGCAGCGAGCCCGATCGGAACCCGTCCGCGGCGAAGACCGTCGTCGCCGCGCTCACGATCGCCGCGCGCGTCGCCCGCGTCTTGGCGTACGGGCCCCGGGGGCCGCGGCTCCCCGCGGCCGTGCCGCTCTTCCGCTTCGGATTCTCTTGCTTCTCGCCCGTCATTCCACACAGGCTAGCGACATCCTGCCCGGGAGGGCCGCATCCGCGGCGTCGCCGCTCACGGACGAACGGTCGCGTCCCCCACCTCGGCGCGGATCCGATCGGTGTCCTCGCCCAGCCTCGGCACGCGATCGGGCGAGGCGACCGACCAGTCCCCGCCCGCGAAGACGGGCTTGAGCGCCGGCACCTCGACGCCGTCCACCGTGGCCTTCTGCCAGCGGCCGCGCTCGGAGAGCTGCGGGTGCCGGGAGAGCTCGATGACGTTGTTCAGCCGCGCGTTGCCGAGCTGCACGCGGTCGGCCGTCGCCTGGATCTCGGCGAGCGTGCGCTGCGAGCTCCACGCGGCGATGTGGGCGTCGAGCTCGGCCCGGTTGGCGATGCGGTCCGCGTTGTCGGCGAAGCGGGGGTCGTTCTGGAACGCCTCGTCGCCCATCATCTCCCCCGCGAACTTGCGCCATTCCCGGTCGGAGGTCGCGCCCAGCACGACGGTCTGCCCGTCGGAGGTCGGGTAGGCGCCGTAGGGGGCGAGCATGGGCGTGCCCATGGGCACGGGATCGGGCTGGATGCCGGTGTGGATCACCTGGTTGAGCGCGAAGCCGGTCATCTCGGCCGCGACGTCGAACATCGCGAGCGGCACGTACGCGCCCTCGCCCGTGCGCTCGCGCGCGTAGAGCGCCGTGCTGATGGAGGCGAACGTGTACAGGGCGGTGCCGATGTCGATCGTCGGGACGCCGGGCTTGACCGGGAACCCGGGCGCGCCCGTGAGCGAGCACACGCCGCCCTCGGCCTGCGCGAGCAGGTCGTACGCACGGCGATGCGAGATCGGGCCGCCGGCGCCGAAGCCGGAGATGTCGACGACGATGAGCCGGGGCCGCGTGTCGCGCAGGTGCTCGGGCGCGAAGCCGAGCCGGCCGAGCGCGCCGGGCGCCATGTTGGTCACGAAGACGTCGGCGCGGTCGAGCAGCGCGGTGAAGACCTCGCGGTCGGCATCGTCCTTGAGGTTGAGGCTCACCGACTCCTTGCCGCGGTTGAGCCACACGAAGTGCGACGACATGCCGTGCACGTTCTCGTCGTAGCTGCGCGTCGAGTCGCCGCCGGCCGACTCCACCTTGATGACCCGCGCGCCGAGCTCGGCGAGGTGGCGCGTGGCGAGCGGGCCCGAGATCGCCTGCTCGATCGAGACGACCGTGAGCCCCGCGAGGGGCGCGCCCGCGCTCACAGGAACTCCGGCGCGCGCTTCTCGCGGTGCGAGGCGACGCCCTCGATGACGTCGGGGCCGCTGAACCCGGTGAACTCGTAGGCCAGCGAGGCGTCGAAGATCGCGAAGTTCTGGCGGTACCAGTTGTTGAGCGTGTGCTTGGTCGCGCCCAGCGCGGGCTTGGAGCCGGCCGAGATGCGGCCGGCGATCTCGCGCGCCGTCGTCTGCACCTGGTCGTCGTCGACGCACATCGAGACCATGCCGATGCGCTCGGCCTCCTCGCCGCGGAGCGGCTCGTTGGTCAGCAGGAAGTACTTGGCCTTCGCCATCGACATGAGCATCGGCCACGCGAGCGCCGCGTGGTCGCCCGCCGCGACGCCGAGGCGCACGTGCCCGTCGACGATCTTGGCGTTGCGGCCCACGACCGTGATGTCGGCGAAGGCGACGATCACGAGGCCGGCGCCGGCCGCCGGCCCATTGACCGCGGCGATGACGGGCACGGGGCATTCGATGAGGTTGCGCACGAGCTCGCGCGCCTCGCGCATGAGCCGCTGGCGTGCGTGCCAGTCGTGGCTGATCTCGGTGACCGTGTCGAAGCTTCCGCCCGCGGAGAAGGCCTTCTCGCCCTCGCCGCGCACGATGACCGCGCGCACTCGATCGTCACGCGCGATGTCGACCCAGATGTCGACGAGCTCGCGGTGCGCGTCGTTGCCGATGGCGTGCAGTCCGGGGCCGACCAGCTGGATCGTGAGGATCCCCTGCTCGTCGGGACCGAGGATCTCGATCGCCGAGTAGTTCTCGTAGCTCGTCATGCGACTCCCTTGTTCGCGCCTCTGTTCGCGCCTCGTACGACGCACGCGGTCTCTACCCACATATTCTATGGCCGCCGTTGACATCGCTCCGCGCCACCTGATTCAATACCAAATACTCACTCAGTATTAGCATGAGGGAGCTCCCATTCCGCCATCGAAGGAGATGCCATGGACACCCCGGAGCGCGCACGATGACCGACACGCAGACCCCCGCGCCGATCAACCGGCTGTACGTCGTCGCGCAGAGCGGCACGATCGCGGCCTACGACGCCCACGCCGACGGCTCGCTGACGCCGCTCCCCGGATCGCCGTACCCCACGGGGGCGGGCACCTTCGCGATCAAGGCGCGGCCCGACGGCCGCGTCGTCTACGTCGCCCCCGGGCACGGCCTCGGATCGCGCTTCAGCGCGCACCAGAGGAAGAGCCCGCAGCTGGTCGCCTTCCGCGTGCGCGACGACGGCACGCTGCAGCAGCTCGGCGCGCCGCTCCCGCTCCCCCTGACCCCCGTCTCGATGGACATCTCGGCCGACGGCCGCAACCTCTATCTGGGCGTCGGCTCGTGGCGGGCCGGGTTCTTCAAGGGCGGCATCGCGCACGTGCGCCTCGACGACGACGGCACGCCGCACCTCGCGGGCCCGCCCGTCCCCCTGGGCAAGCGGACCGACGGCGCGGCTCAGCCGATCATCTCGCCCGACGGCACGCACCTCTACGTCGCGAGCGTGATCGCCAAGTCGGTCGTACGGCTCGACATCCGCGACGACGGCTCCCTCACGGCGCCCGTCGAGCGCACGAAGTCGGGGGGCGTCTTCCCCATCACGCCGGCGTTCTCGGCCGACGGAGACACGCTGTACGTCGCCAACGAGCAGTCGAAGTCGATCAGCGCCTTCCGCGTGTCGCCGACCGGGTCGCTGAGCGAGCTGCCGAGCTCGCCGTATCCGACCGGCAGGATCCCGCACAACCCCGCCCTCACCCCCGACGGCCGGTACGTGTACTTCGCGAACACCCTGTCGAACACCGTGACGGGATACGAGATCCAGAGCGACGGCGCTCTCGCACCCGTGCCGGGCTCGCCCTTCGCGACGGGCGTCGGACCGGCGACCTCGACGATCTCGTCGAACGGCGAGTGGCTCTATCTCGTGTCGTCTCCCGCGTTCGGCAAGGAGCGTCCCGTCGACATCACGACGTGGCGCATCCAGCCCGACGGCGGCCTCGTCCGGTCCGCGCACGAGCCCGTCCCGACCGGCCAGCAGTTCGCCGACGGCCCGAGCGCGATCGTCCTCCCCGCCGGCGGCTGATCCCGCCGGCCGCCGCGCCCGCCCGGGGATCCCCCGTTCTCGGGACAGGGGATCCCCGGGCGTCGGCCGCGGGCTCAACGCATGACCATGCCGCCGACGTCGACCGTGAGGCCCGTGACCTGCGCCGATCCGGGCGAGGCGAGGAACAGCGCGACGTTGGCGATCTCGACCGGGTCGATGAGCGAGCGCATCGGCACCCGCGCGAGGATGCGGCCCAGGCTCTCCTCGTTGTGCACGGAGTGCAGCAGCGGCGTGTCGACGACCCCCGGGGCGATCGCGTTGGCACGGATGCCGAAGGGGCCGAGCGTCTGCGCGAGCGTCTTGGTGAAGCCGACCAGGCCGGCCTTGGCCGTCGAGTACGCCGCGTCGCCCGTGAGCGTGCCCTGCTGCGCGGCGATCGAGCTCATCTGGATGAGAGAGCCGCGCCCGCGCTCGCGCATGCCGTTCACGACGGCACGGGTGAGCAGGTAGCTGCCGTTCAGATGCACGTTGAGCCCGCGCAGCCAGTCGTCGAACGTGGTCTCCCAGAACGGCGTCTGGCTGGCGATGCCCGCGTTGTTGACGAGGATGTCGACGGGACCGAGCTCGTTCTCGACCTGCGCGACGAGCGCGTTCGCCTCGGCCTCGACGGTGATGTCGCCGTCGACGGCGACCGCCTCGAAGCCCTCCGCGCGCAGCTCGGCCGCGAGCTCGTGGTGCCGCGGGTTGCCGGCCAGGTCGGCGACGGCGACCTTCGCACCGCCCGACCGGGCGAAGACCCGGCCGATCGCGCCGCCGATCGCGCCGCCGCCGCCGGAGACGAGCAGCACCTGCCCCTCGACGGTGAACGGATTGACGAGGGCGGGGGTGGTGTCGGACATGATCACTCCTTCGTGTTGGGTGGAGGTGTTGTGCGGACGCGCGTTCATCCGCCTGCTCCGGACGCCGGCTCGACGGCGTGCCGCCTCTCGGCGCGGCGCGGACGGAAGATGCGTCGTGGGATGATGCCCTGCGGCCGCCAGACGATGATCGCGATCGCCGCGACGCCGAAGACGACCATGCGCCACTCGTCGGTCGCGCGCAGCAGCTCGGGCATCGCCGTCCAGATGGCCGCGCCGAGGATGGGGCCCCGCCAGCTGTTCGCGCCGCCGATGACGACCATGAGCAGGAACGCCAGGCTGTGGGTGAAGCTGCCGGTGTCGGCCGACACGATCGTCGTGAAGCCCGCGTACAGCACGCCGGCCATGCCCGCGATGCCGCCGCCGATCGCGAACGCGATGCCGCGTGTGCGCGCCACGTCGATGCCCATCACGACTGCGGCATCCTGATCGACGCGGGCCGCGGCGTGCGCGACGTAGAGCGGCGATCGATCGAACAGGTACACGGCGACCGCCACGACGACCAGGACGACGAGCACGACGACGAGGCTCGTATAGCGCGGGATGCCGCCGAGGCCGAAAGCGCCGCCCAGACCGGGGATGCGTTTGACGAGCTCCATCGCGACGACGCCGAAGGCGAGGGTCGCGACCGCGAAGTACAGACCGCGCACCCGTGCCAGCAGCCGTGCCAGAACGCCGCCGACGACCGCCGCCACGACGAAGCCCGCGACGAGGGCGACGGGCAGCGGCATGCCGAGCGCCGTCGAGACGTATCCGCCCGCGTATCCGCCGATGCCGAACAACGCGCCGTGCGCGAGCGAGAACTGGCCGCTGGAGAGGGTGAAGTAGAAGCCCAGGGCACCGATCGCATTGATGCCGAGCAGGATCAGGAGCAGCTCGTAGTCGAGGTTCATGGCTAGCCCGCCCTTCGGACACGCTGACGGAAGATGCCCTCCGGCAGCAGGATGACGAACAGCAGCAGCAGGCCGTAGCCGACGAGCACGACCATGTCGGCACCGAGGTATGCGGTCGTCATCGCCTCGATGATGCCGAGGCCGAACGCCGCGATGACCGCGCCGATGATCTTGCCGGTGCCGCCGATGACGGCGACGATGAGCGCCTTGAGCGTGAACTCGATGCCGAGCACGGGCGTGATGCTGCCGTACTTCATCACGAGGATGACGGCGGCGAGGCCCGCGAAGCCCGAGCCGACGATGAAGGTGAGCGATCGCATCCTGCCCACGTTGATGCCGAAGGTCGACGCGACCCTCGGGTTCTCCGCGGTGGCGCGGATCGCGACGCCCAGCCGTGTCCTGTTGATCATGAAGCTGAGGCCGGCGAAGCCGACGATCAGCACGACGACCGCGATGATGTCGATGGGCCGCAGCGTGATCACGCCGAGCGGCAGGATCGTCGCCGCCCAGCTGTTCGGCACGGGCTTGGCGTAGGGACCGAAGAAGATCAGCACGAGGTTGGTCAGCACGATGCCGACGCCGACCGTGGAGATCAGGGTCCCCATGTGGCCGCCCCCGAGCGCCGGACGCACCGCGACGCGTTCGACCACGGCCCCGAGCACGAGCGAGCCGACGATGACGGCGACGATCGCGAGCGGGATGTTGCCCGTGAGGCCGAGGATCCACACGAAGCCGATGTAGGCGGATGCCAGGAAGATCTCGCCCTGGGCGAGGCTCAGCACGTCGAGCACGGAGAAGATCAGCACGACGCCCAGCGCGACGAGCGCGTAGGTGCTGCCGATCGTGAGACCGTTGACGAGCTGCGCGAGGAAGATGTCCACTATTCGACCCCTCCCAGGTAGGCGTCTTCGATGTCGGTGCGCGCCGCGACCTCCGCGGCGGTGCCGCCCACGACGAGACGGCCGGTGCGCAGCACATAGGCGAAGTCTGCGACGTCCAGCGCGAGCCCGGCGTTCTGCTCGACGAGCAGGATCGTCGTCCCGGCGTCGCGCAGCTCGGCGATGACCCGGAAGATCTCCTCGATGAGCAACGGCGCCAGGCCGAGCGAGGGCTCGTCCATGAGCAGCACCTTGGGCTCCGTGATGAGGGCGCGGCCCACTGCGACCATCTGCTGCTCGCCGCCGCTGAGCAGCGAGGCGGACTCGTTCAGACGGCCCGCGATCGACGGGAACCGCTGCAGCACGTCGTCGAGCCTCGCCTCGGCCGAGCGGCTTCCGAGTCCGGCGCCCATGAGCAGGTTCTCACGCACGGACAGCCGGCTGAAGACCTGACGCCCCTCAGGAACCGATGACAGCCCCGCCTTTGCGCGCCGCTCGGGCCGCATGCCGGTGAGGTCCCTTCCGTCGAGCGTGACCGTGCCGCGGTGTTTCACGAGACCGAGCAGGGCGGCCATGAGCGACGACTTGCCCGCGCCGTTGGCGCCGAGGAGTGCCACAGCCGTGCCCTGCGGGACGTCGAACGACACGCCGTCGACGGCTCGGATCGCGCCGTACGACACGCTGAGGTCCTGCACCCGCAGGTAGCTGTCGGCGCTCATGGCGCATCTCCTTCCTTCGCATGCCGCGTACCGAGGTAGGCCTCGATCACGGCGGGGTCGCGACGCACCTCGTCGGCCGTGCCGTGCGCGATCCGCCGGCCGCGGTTGACGACCGTCACCCGGGTCGCCGCCCTCATGACGAAGTCGATGTTGTGCTCGATGAGCAGCGTGGCGCAGCCGGACGCGTTGATGCGGCGGACCGCCTCGAGGAACGAACGCACCTCGGCGGGGTTCATACCCGCGACGGGCTCGTCGAGCAGCAGCAGTTTCGGGCGTGTGACGAGGGCTCGCGCGATCTCGGTGAGACGCTGCATCGCGAACGGGACCTGGCCGGGCAGGCGGTCGCGGATCGTCCGGGGGACCTCCATGAGGTCGAGCGCCTCGTCGACCGTCGCGCGCGCGTCGCGCCGAGCGCCGGTGCCGAACCACGTGCGGATCTCGCCGAGGGGGCGCTTGAGATCACGGTGGGCGATGCCGACCTCGGCGTTCTCGCGCAGCGTGAGCTCGGGGATGAGCCGCACGTGCTGGAACGAGCGGGCGACGCCGTGGCTGATCAGCTCATGGCGCTTGGCCCGCGTCACGTCGACGCCGCCGATGCGGACGGTGCCGCTGTCGACGTCGACCATGCGGGTGATGACGTTCACCAGGGTGCTCTTGCCGGAGCCGTTGGGGCCGATGAGAGCAGCGGACTCGCCGTGCCCGAGCGTCAGGTCCATGCCCTGAAGCGCGCGCACTCCTCCGAAGCTCACCTCGACCCCGACGGCTTCCAGCAGCGGCGCCGGCGAACCGGGTGCCGTCTCCGTCATCTGCTCGTCAGCCGGCGTTCTCGGGGACGATCTCGCCGATCTTCTCCACGCCGCCGCCGTCGATGATGTGCACGAACGGGATCTCACCGCGCAGGACGTCGCCGCTGCCGTCGTAGCCGAGCGTGCCGGTCACTCCCTCGAAGCCGGAGAGCGTGCTCAGACCCTCGCGCAGCGAGTCGCGCGTGACGTTCTCGTCGGCGGCCTCGGCGATCAGGTAGATCGACTCGTAGCCCAGCGCGCTGAACAGCGACGGCGGGAGGTCGTACTTCTCCGTGAAGGCCTCGGTGAACGCCTTGGCCCGGTCGTTGGCGTCGGGGAGGAAGGGGCTGTAGGCGAAGGCGCCCAGCGTGGCGCCGCCCGAGTTGTCCCACACCTCGTGGCTGAGCATGGCGGTCTCACCGAGGAACTGAGCCTTGTGCCCGCTCTGACGCAGCAGCGCGGTGAGCGATGCGGTGTGCGACGGGAGGGTCGAGAAAGCGATCACGTCGCTGTCCGGAGCGATGCTCGTGGCGATGGCCGAGAAGTCGGTGGTCGCGTTGGGGAAGTCGATGCGCTGCACCTCGACGCCGGCGCCCTTGGCCCCCTCCTCCCACCAGTCGGCGATCTCCTTGTTGGTCGGGTTGTCGCTCAGGCCCAGCACCGTGACCTTCTTGGCGTCCGTCTCCTCGATCGCCTTCACGATGAGCGGCGTGGCGACGTACTGCAGAGGCTGATTGACGCGGAAGGTCCAGTCGTTGAACTCGCCGCCCTCGACGCCGGGGATCGCGCCGAGCGATGCGGGCGGGATCATCACGATGCCGGTCTCGGCGATCGAGTTGTACACGGCCGCGACCTCGGGCGTGAGCAGCGGGCCGAGAAGGGCGATCGTGTCGGCATCGCGCGACATCGACGAGACGACCTGCACGGCTTGAGCAGGGTCGCCGGCGGTGTCCTGCGCGTTGAGCACGAGCTCGCGGCCGCCGATGCCGCCCGCGGCGTTGATCTCCTCGATCGCGAGCTCGGCTCCGTTGCGCACCTCCAGCCCGACGGAGCCCGCCGAGCCGGTGAGCGCGAGAGGGGCGGCGATCGTGATCGTGCCGCCCGACGGCGCAGCGGCGTCCCCGCTCCCCGCGGGCTCGGAGGTGCCTCCGCTGCAGGCTGTGGCGACGAGCGCGGCGGCGGCCAGGCCGACGACGGCGACCGCTCTCTTCGGTGTGAACATCATCGTTCTCCTCTGTGCTGCTGTGTCGTGCGGCACCGCGACGGCGTCGTCGGGCCGCGACGTGGCTTGTGAGCGGGATGACCTCGGGCACCCCTTCGTGCAGCGCCGGTCAGCGCGAGAAATATTCTATTTATGGCTTCGAATCTACACAAGCATAAGAAACTGATATTTCACTGGCGCGGCGCGTGCCGGCTGTCGCAGAATCTAACATTCTGTTAGAATAAGCATCTCGTCCGACGCAACGCGCTATACAATATTGGCGTCGCGATCCTGCCGATCGAAGGAGACGGAGCGCATGACCGAGACCACCCCGGACTACAGCCCATGGATCGGCCGCGCCGAAGCCGTCGACGACGTCGCGTCCCGCGCCGCGGTCGTGCAGCTCGCCGCACTGCTCGACCGGCCGGTCGCCGAGGACGGCATCGACACCGCCGCCCTCACGCCCACGGGGCACTGGCTGCAGTTCACGCCCACGGCACCGCAGAGCGAGCTCGGCACCGACGGGCATCCCCGGCTCGGCGGCTTCATGCCTCCGCTCGACCTGCCCCGGCGCATGTGGGCCGGCAGCACCATCGACTTCACCGCGCCGATCCGCGTGGGACAGCGTCTGCGCAAGACGTCGACGATCGAGTCGATCACACCCAAGAGCGGCTCCAGCGGACGGCTGTGCTTCGTCGTGCTGCGCCACGACGTGGAGGCCGACGGCGTGCACGCGCTCACCGAGCGCCAGACGATCGTCTACCGCGAGGCCGTCGCGCCCGACCCCGCCGCGGGCTCGCCGCGCCGCCCTCCGCGCGAGGCCACCGACGTGCCCGAGGGCTGGGACTGGTCGCAGACCGTCGTGCCCGACGAGCGCCTGCTGTTCCGCTTCTCGGCCGTGACGTTCAACACGCACCGCATCCACTACGACCTCCCCTACGCGACCGAGGTCGAGGGCTACCCCGGCCTGGTCGTGCACGGGCCGTTGTCGGCGACGCTCATCGTGGCCGGCTTCCGCGACAACCACCCCGGCGCCGAGATCACCCGCTACGAGTTCACCGCACGCTCGCCGATCTTCGCCGGAGAGCAGCTGCACGTCGTCGGCCGCGCGGCGGAGGACGGCGCCGAGGAGCTCGCGGTCATCGCGCCCGGCGGCCAGACGGCCGTCGCGGCGCGCATCGCCTTCCGGTGAGAACCCACCACAGAGTAGAGAGAAAGCCATGACCAGAGCCGCCATCGTCTCCCCCGTCCGCACCGGCGTCGGTGCCTACGGCAAGTCCCTCCTGCCGGTCGCCGTCGAGAAGCTCGGCGCGACCGTCGTCAAGGCCGTGATCGAGCGCTCGGGCGTCGACCCCGAGCTCATCGAGGACGTCGTCTTCGCGCAGTCGTACGCGTCGAGCGAGACGCCGTGCGTCGGCCGCTGGATCGCGCTCGAGGCGGGCCTGCCCATCCACACGGCGGGCATGCAGCTCGACCGCCGCTGCGGCGGCGGCCTGCAGTCGATCGCGACCGCGGCCATGATGGTGCAGACGGGCGCCGCCGACGTCGTCATCGCGGGCGGCGTCGAGAGCATGAGCAACATCGAGTACTACTCGACCGACATGCGCTGGGGCAAGCGCGCCGGCAACGTCACCTTCTACGACCGCCTCGACCGCGGCCGCGAGCGCTCGCAGCCGGTGGAGCGGTTCGGCTACATCTCGGGCATGATCGAGACCGCCGAGAACGTCGCCAAGCAGTACGACGTGACGCGCGAGGAGGCCGACGTGTTCGCCGCGCGCAGCCAGCAGAACGCGGCCGCCGCCTGGGCGCGGGGAGCGTTCGACGACGAGATCGTTCCCGTCGAGGTGCCGCAGCGCAAGGGCGACCCGATCGTCTTCGCGAAGGACGAGGGCGTGCGCGCCGACACGACGGTCGAGTCGCTCGCCGCGCTGCGCCCGATCATGAAGGGCGGGGTGACGACCGCCGGCAACGCGAGCCAGCAGAACGACGCGGCCGCCGCGTGCCTCATCGTCGCCGAGGACAAGCTCGACGAGTACGGCCTCGAGCCCATCGCCTTCCTCGAGGGCTGGACGGCGGTCGGCTGCGACCCGGCGACGATGGGCCTCGGCCCCGTGCCGGCCGTCGAGAAGCTGTTCCGCCGCACGGGCCGCTCGTGGGGCGACATCGATCTCATCGAGCTCAACGAGGCGTTCGCGGCGCAGGCGCTCGGCGTCGTGCGCGGCTGGGGCCTGGAGTCGATCGACAACCTCAACGTCAACGGCTCCGGCATCTCGCTCGGCCACCCCGTGGGCGCCACGGGCGTGCGCATCATGACCTCGCTCGTGCACGAGCTGCACCGCCGCGGCGGCGGCCGCGGCCTGGAGACCATGTGCATCGGCGGCGGCCAGGGCATGGCCGCGATCTTCGAGGTCGTGTGATGACGGCATCCGGCCGGCCCGCACCGCTCGCGGGCGTGCGCGTCATCGAGATCTCCGCGTTCGTCGCCGCGCCCCTGGGCAGCATGACGCTCGCGCAGCTGGGCGCCGACGTGATCCGCATCGACCCCATCGGCGGCAACATCGACTACACGCGGTGGCCGATCACCGACGAGGGCCGCAGCATCTACTGGGCGAGCCTCAACAAGGGCAAGCGCTCGGTGACCCTCAACCTCAAGAGCCCGGAGGGCCAGGCGCTCGCGACGCAGCTGATCGCCGACGCGGGCACGGTCGTCACGAACCTGCCCGCGCACGGCTGGCTGAGCTACGAGAACCTCGTGCAGCACCGCCCCGACCTCGTGATGCTGCGCCTCACGGGCACGCACACGGGCGGCCCCGCCGTCGACTACACGGTCAACGCCGCGAGCGGCTTCCCCGTGATCACCGGACACGACGAGAAGCCCGTCAACCACGCCCTGCCGGCGTGGGACGTCATCGCGGGCGTCTACATCGCGAACGGCGTGCTCGCCGCCGAGCTGGAGCGCCGCACGTCGGGCACGGGCCAGGAGGTGAACCTCGCCCTCTCGGATGTCATGCTCGCCACCGTCGGCAACCTGGGCTACGTCGCCGAGATCCAGACGAAGGGGTCGACGCGCGGCCCGCTCGGCAACGGGCTCTACGGCGCCTACGGCCAGAGCTTCCGCACGGCGGACGACCGCGAGGTCATGGTCGCCGTCATCTCGAACCGGCACTGGAGCTCGCTCGGCAAGGCCACGGGCCTCGCCGAGAAGCTCGCGATGATCGGGCCGCTGCTCGACATCGACCTGTCGACCGAGGGCGGGCGCTACGAGGCGCGAGAGGCGATCGACGCCGTGCTGCGGCCGTGGTTCGCGGCGCGCACGGCGGCGGAGGCGGCCGAGAGGCTCGCCGCCGCCGGTGTGCTGCAGGGCGTGTTCCAGACGTTCGAGCAGCTCGTGAACGACGACCCGGCGTGCTCGACGGAGAACCCCCTGTTCACCGAGATCGACCAGCCCGGCGTCGGCCGGGTGCTCGCGCCGCGCGTGCCGCTCAGCTTCGCGGCGTCGCCCGTCGCAGACGCGCAGCCCGCGCCGTCTCTCGGCGAGAACACCGACGACGTGCTGCAGAGCGTGCTGGGCGTGGACGCCGACCGCATCGCGCAGCTGCGCGCCGACGGCGTGCTCGCTCCCTGAGCGTCCGCCATACTCATCGTCCATAGAAGGCCCACGAGAGGGAACAGACACATGCCACTGCTTCAGGACCGCACCGCCGTCGTCACCGGCGCCGCGCAGGGAATCGGCTACGCGATCGCCGAGGCGCTCGCGGCCGAGGGCGCGAACATCGTCATCGCCGACCTCAACGCCGACGCGGCGTCCGCCGCAGCCGAGCGCCTCGGCATCGGCGACCGCGCGATCGGCGTCGCCACCGACGTGTCGAAGGGCGAGGACGTCACCGCGCTCATCGCGGCCGCGAAGGACCGCTTCGGCTCGCTCGACGTGTTCGTCAACAACGCGGGCATCACGCGCGACGCGACGATGCGCAAGATGACCGAGGACATGTTCGACCAGGTCATCGCCGTGCACCTGCGCGGCTCGTGGCTCGGCACCCGGGCGGCCGCCGACGTCATGCGCGACCAGCCGAGCGGCGGCTCGATCATCAACATCTCGTCCATCTCGGGCAAGATCGGGAACCCCGGCCAGACCAACTACAGCGCGGCCAAGGCCGGCATCGTGGGCCTGACCAAGGCGGCCGCCAAGGAGGTCGGCTTCGCGAAGGTGCGCGTCAACGCGGTGCAGCCCGGCCTCATCCGCACGGCGATGACCGAGGCGATGCCCGAGGCGGCCCTCAAGGAGCGCCTCGCCGGCATCCCCCTCGGCCGCATGGGCGAGCCGGCCGAGATCGCCCAGGCCGTGCTCTTCCTCGCCAGCGACATGTCGAGCTACATCACGGGCATCACGATCGAGGTCGCGGGCGGCCGCGCCATCTGACGCGACCGACGGGTCGTGACGCGGAGGGGCGGGGTCTGCGGATCCCGCCCCTCCGTCTTCGCTGCGCGCGCCGCGCGCCGGGCGACGACGCGGAGGAAGCGGTGGAAGGAGACCGGATGGATGCCGACGACGCGGCCCGCCGTGCCGTGGAGACGCTCGGCGACACGGTGCGCCGGCTGGTCATGACGCTCACCGAGACGCGGGTCTCGGCCGGTGAGCTCGCCGAGGCCGACGAGCTGTGCCGCCGCGCGGAGGCCCTGCTCGCGCGCGACGCACGCAGGCCACTGGAGCCCTCGCCCTACGACGGCTCGGGGCCCGGCGAGCGCCCCTTCACGCTCGGCCGCGGCGTCGCGAACCCGCTGTCGCCGCCGCTCGCGTACGCCTGGGACGACGACGCCGTGCGGGTCGCGTTCACGCTCGGCCGGGCGCACGAGGGCCCGCCCGGCGCGGCCCACGGCGGCGTGAGCGCCCTCGTGCTCGACGACCTGCTGGCGCGGGTGCCGCAGCTGCTCGGCGTCCCGCGCGTGACGCGCGGGCTCGACATACGATATCGCCGTCCCGTGCCCCTGGGCGCCCCGCTCGTCGCCGTCGCGACGGTGACCGGTCAGGCCGGCGTCGAGGTCGACGTGGCGGGCTGGATCGCGCGCGCCGAGGAGCCCGACGTGCGGCTCGCCGAGGCGACGGCGACCTTCGTGCGCCTGCGCGACGACCAGGTGCGGCGGCTGATCCCCGACTGGACGCCCTCGAGCGAGTGGCCCGACTGACCGCTGTCGCTCAGCGGCGTCTCAGACCGTGACCATGCGGGACTTGTCCATGAGCAGGTCCATGCCGCCGTCGGCGGCGAGCGTCTGCCCCGTGACGAACGACGACTCGCTCGAGTGGAAGAAGAGGTGCACGAAGGCGACCTCACGGGGGTGCGCCATCACGCGCAGCGCGCCCTCGTTGTTCTGGTCGCTGCGGCGACGGCGGTCCTTCGCCGCCTCGAGCGCCTCGCCGGTGAGTCCGACGCCCTCGTCGAAGTTGGTGAGCATCTTGCCGGGGTGCACGACGTTCACGCGGATGTTGCTGGGCGCGACCTCGCTGGCGAGGAAGCGGGTGAGCGCGGTCGCACCGTACTTCGCGGCCGTGTAGGCGCCCAGCGTCGAGCCGCCGAGGATCGAGTACCCGGCGTTCGAGCCCGTCAGCGTCATGGTGCCGCCGCCCGCGCGGAGCAGGGCGGGGATCGCCGCCTTGAACGTGCGCCACGCGCCGACGAGGTTGATGTCGATGACGACGTTCATCTCCTCCTCGGTGACGTCGACGAGCTTCTTGCGCGAAGCGGCACCGCCGATGCCCGCGTTCGCGACGACGGCGTCGAGCTTGCCGAAGCGGGACTCGAGCTCCTCGACGGCGGCGGTGATCGTGTCGCCGTCGGTGACGTCGACGCGCAGGAACACGGCCTGCCCGCCCGCGGCGGCGATCTCGTCGACGAGCGCCTGCCCGCGCACCTCGTCGATGTCCGCGACGCCCGCGACCGCGCCCTCGCTCGCGAACAGCTTGGCCGTCTCCGCGCCGAGGCCCGATGCGGCACCGGTGATCAGGGCCACTCGGCCCTCGAGTCGATTGTCGGTCATTCGCTACTCCTTCGTGAACACGTCCTCGTCGTGCGAGGCGTTCGGCAGCGGCCCCAATGCCACTACCGTTTTCATATTATATATGAAGTGAGATCAATGGTCGAGCCCTCATTCGCCGTCACCACGACCTCACTCGCGGAGCGGAAGCGTCTCGAACCCTCCCCCCGGCACGCACGCGATGCGCACGTGCGTATGGGCGAGTCCCGTCACGGTCGCGGTGCCGAGCGCGCCCCGCTCGTCGAACAGCAGCGCCGTGCCCGTCGACATGCCCGCATGGGAGGTGTGGGCGAGCACGGCGAATCCCACGCCGTCGCCCGCGGGCATGCGGCTGACCGCCAGGTGCACATCGGCGTTGATGAACAGGAAGCCGCGCGGGCTCCAGTGCGTCGTCATGCTCGCGAAGTCGCTCACCGCGGTGAGCCAGTCGAACGGAGCGGGGGTCTCGCCCTCCACGACGTCGACGGCCGCCTGCCACACCACGACACGGGAGGGCACGGGCACCGCGCTCGCATCGGTCGTCCAGTCCGCCCCCTCCCCGCGGAAGCAGCGGCCCACGGCGTCGAGCGGCGTTCCGGGCGGCGGCGGCGCGGGCACATCGGGCGTCGACCAGATCTCGTCGTCCGGTTGATCCCCCGGCCGCACGAACGTGACATGAGCCCGGGCGACGACCCCGGCATCCTGCTCGAGGAACGCGTCGAGCGTGAGGATGCGCCCGCCGTGACGCACGGTCTCCACGCGCACGCGGCAGTGCTGCGTACGCGCCGCACGGAACATCTCGACCGACGAGCGCGACGGCAGGAACGTCGGCTCCAGCCCCTGCGCGACCCGCCGGGCCGCGCGGCCGAGCAGGCCGGCCACGGCGGGCCCGATGAGCTGCTCCTCGCTCCAGCGCGAGCGCGCGGAGCGCAAGGGCATGAAGCCGCGGTCGCCGCCCAGGTCCCGGAAGTACGCCGTCCCGACCGCTCCGCCCGCCACGATATCCATTTACGTATTATGTATCCTGGCCGCTCACCGGCCCGCGAGGAGGCGACGCCGCTATGACATCTCCCACCGGGACATCTCCCACCGAGACGTCTCCCACCGAGACGTCCTCCACCGGGTACACGACCTATCGTGCGTCCGACGGGACCACGCCGGTCTGGCCCGGGCCGCAGACGCCGCCGCACGCCGACCTCGTCCGCGTTCTCGAGGCGATGCGCCGGTATGCGCTGCCCGACTCGGCGACGATGGCCGAGCGCGACGCGCAGCTCGTCGCCGCGACGGCGAACGTGACCGTGCCGGAGGGGCACGAGGTACGGGCCGTGCGGCTCGGCGGGCTCGACGCGGAGATCGTCGGCACCCCCGCGCAGCTCGCCCGGCCGCGACGCGTGCTGCATCTGCACGGCGGCGGCTACGTGCTGGGCTCCCCCGCGACGACCCGCGCGGTCGCAGCCGGGCTGTCGCTCGCGACCGACACGGCGGTCGCGAGCCTCGACTACCGGCTGGCCCCCGCGGCCCCGTTCCCCGCGGCGCTCGACGACGCGGTGTCCGCCTTCCGCGCCCTCGCCGACGAGGCGGGAGACGCGCGCCTCGTCGCGATCTCCGGCGACTCCGCGGGCGGCGGTCTCGCGCTCGCGACCGCGATGCGCCTGCGCGACACGGGCGGCGAGCGGCCGGCGGCCGTCATCGGCCTGTCGCCGTGGCTGGACCTGGCGCTTGCCGGCGGGCCCGCCGACGCGGCGCAGCGCGTCGATCCGCAGGTCACGCCGACGCTGCTCGCGCTGTTCTCCGACGCCTACCTGGGCAGTGCCGACCCGCACGATCCGGCGGCGTCGCCGCTGTACGGCGACCTCACCGGTCTGCCGCCGGTGCTCGCACAGGCGGGCACGCACGAGTATCTGCGCGAGGATGCGCGACGGCTGCTGGAGGCCGCCCGCGCGCAGGGCGCCGACGTCACGGTCGACGTCTTCGACGGCATGATCCACGTGTGGCATGCGCTCGCGCCGCGCCTGGCCGGCGCGCGCGGAGCGCTCGAGCGCGTCGGCGCATGGCTGCGCGACGTCGCGCCCGCCTTCCGCGCCTCCGCCTGACCGCTCGACGCACCCCGCCGACGGAGCCGCACGCGACGGAGCCCCCCGCATCGCGGAGGGCTCCGTCGGTCAGCGCGACGCGCGGACGCTCAGCTCACTCGAACGAGCCGGCCAGCGCGATGATGTCGCGCGCCGTCTTGGCGTGCGCGATGTCGATGTGCTCGCCGTCGTACATGACCGACGCCCGGCCCTGCGCCATCGCGGCGTCGAGCGCGTCGATCATGCCCTGGTAGTACGCGACCTCGTCGGCATCCGGCGTGTAGGTGCGGTTGATCGTCTCGACCTGCATCGGGTGCAGGGCGAGCTCGCCGGCCATGCCGAGCTGGCGGTCGACCTTCGAGGCCGCGGCGAGGCCCTCGAGGTCCTTGATCTGCTGCCAGATGCCGCCGATCGGCTGCTTTCCGGCCGCGCGCGCCGCCATGACGACGCGCGACTTGAGGTAGTCCGACTCACGCCCCTGCGCGGTCCAGACGAAGCCGAGGGCGCGCGCCATGTCGGCGTTCTTGGCGGTCGCGCCCACGATGCCCGCCACCCGCGGGTGCTGGGCGATCTCGTAGCACAGCTGCATCGAGCGCGCCGTCTCCAGCAGCGGGATCAGCTTGACGGTGCCGATCTCGATGTTCGCACGCGCCTCGGCCTCGGCGATCATGCACGACGCCGTGTGCACGTCCTCGGGGCCCCACGGCTTCGAGATCACGAGGCCCTCGACGCCGGGCTGCACGACGGCGAGGATGTCGTCGAGGTCGTAGATGTGGGCCGTGCGGTTGATGCGCACCCACACGCGCTTGCCCTCGGCGACGAGGCCGGGGATACGGCTCGCGACGAGCGCGCGAGCGGCCTCCTTCTCGGCGTGCGGCACGGAGTCCTCGAGGTCGAGGATGATCGCGTCGGCGCCAGCGTTGGCTCCCTTGTCGATCATGGACTCCTTGTTGCCGGGCACGAACAGCAGAGAGCGGATGAGTTTCATGTGGTGGTTCTCCTTCATCGGATGCAAGCAGGCGCGCCCGGTGATCCTATTTTATACATTATAGCCGCGGTCCCCGCTCGTGCGGAGCGGGGACCGCCGCGCATCACGGAGCGCGGTAGACCGTCTGGTACTCCAGGTACGGGTCCACCGAGTGCGGCCCCAGCTCCCGGCCGATGCCGCTGTTCTTGAAGCCGCCGAACGGCGCCTCCACCGGCATCGCCGCAGTGTTGACGCCGATGCTGCCCGCCTCGATGCGGCGGGCGACCTCGGTCGCGCGCTCGCGGTCGGGCGAGAACACGCCGCCCGCCAGGCCGTACTCCGAGTCGTTCGCGATCGCGATCGCCTCCTCGACCGTCTCGTAGGGCATGACCGTCAGCACCGGCCCGAAGATCTCCTCGCGGGCGATGCGCATGTCGTTCGTGACATCGCGGAACACCGTCGGCGCCACGTAGTAGCCGCGGTCGAGCCCTTCGGGACGGTCGGGGCCGCCGATGACGAGCTTCGCGCCCTCCTCGACGCCCAGCCGGATGTACGAGGTCACGCGCTCGTGCTGCGAGGCGTTGACGATCGGGCCGAAGACCGTGGTCGGCTCCGTGGGATCGCCGACCGTCGCCGACGAGAGCGTGTCGGCGACGAAGGACACGATCTCGTCGTACCGCGACGCGGGCGCGAGGATGCGCGTGAGCGAACGGCAGACCTGGCCCGACTGGGGCAGGCACGCGCCGAAGATCCAGGGGCGGAACGTCTCCAGGTCGACGTCGTCGAGGAGGATGCCGGCCGACTTGCCGCCGAGCTCCAGCGTGACGCGCTTGAACTGCCGCGCGCCCTCCTCGCCGATCGCCGCGCCCGCCCGCGTCGATCCCGTGAAGGCGATCTTGCGCACGCCCGGGTGGGCGACGAGCGCCGCCCCGGTCTCGCGCCCGCCCGTGACGAGGTTGACGACGCCCGCGGGGATGCCGGCGGCCTCGATCGCCTCCATGAGCGGGTAGGCGTCGAGCGACGTCTCGGCGGCCGGCTTGATGACGACCGTGCAGCCGGCCACGAGCGCGGGGCCGAGCTTGCGCGCCACGAGCGGCTGCGGCCCGTTCCACGCCACGACGATCGCCGTGACGCCGACGGGCACCCGACGGATCAGCGCGTCGCCGTTCGCCGTCTCGATGTGCTCCTCGGGCACGATCCTCTCGGCCAGGGAGGCGAAGTAGCGGTACTCGCGCGGCGTCGCCGCCAGATGGCCCCGGGCGATGCTGATCGGCAGCCCGTTCTCCTTCGTGAGCAGCTGCGCGATGTCCTCCGCGCGCGCCTCGAGCTCGTCGGCGAGCCGCAGCAGGTGACCGGCCCGCTCGACCGGCGTGAGCGCCGCCCACGCGGGCGCCGCCTCCTGCGCCGCGCGCACGGCGGCGTCGACGTCCTGCGCGTCGCCGTCGACGGCGGAGCCGAACTGCTCCTCCGTGGCAGGATTGACGAGCGGGATGCGGGCGGTCGAGTGCGCGGGGCGCGCCTCGCCGCCGATGACGAGGTGCGTCGGATCGAGGTTGATGGTGTTCGTCATTGACACTCCCTTGTTGGTGTTCTCTTCGGCGCGCGGGCCGGGTCAGTCCGTCGCGGTCGGGCGCACGAGCGCGGTGAGCGCGACGGCGTCGTCGAGGTCTTCGAGGTGCCGCACGGCCTCGATGATCGCCTCGGCGTCGGCGTCGGAGACGACGCCCTCGACGTTGCGGCGGAACTTGGCGGCCAGCTCGTCGTCGGTCATGTAGCTCCACTCCTCCGGCGAGGGGCTGCCCTTCGGATAGTTGCTGTCGGCCGTCCACACCTGGCCGCGCGCCCGCACCGCGACGCGCGAGGTGCGCGCCGCAGGGTCCTTCGCGAGCGCGGCCGCGTGGTCCGGGTGAGGGCTGAACGTCGAGCGCTCCATGAGCGCGAGCACGCCCGGGTCGTGCACCGCGGCGGGCGCCTGCCACGCGGGGCCGACGGGGATGCGGCTCGCGGCCATCGCGAGCCCGTGCGTCATGGAGAACTGCGCGTCACGGGGGTTGCGGATGTGCTCGTTGACCCACACGGGCTGCTGCACGAAGCTCTCGCCCCAGGCCTCGATCGACTCGATCTCGTCGGGACGCAGGTCGTTCTCCTCGACGATGCCGATGAGCCGGTCGAAGATCGCGTGCATCACGCGGCAGTGCGGGTAGGGCTTGAACGACTGGAACGGCGTGAACGTCCAGGCCTCGCCGAGGGCGTCGGTGATGGGCGCCGGCTCCCAGCGCCGCGTGCCGATGAAGCGGGGGAAGCCGTACTCGCGGTCGTCGAGGATCTCCCGGTCGCCCGTGTGCCCGAGCTCGGCGAGGCTCGCGGCCGTCACGGCGTTCAGGGCGAGGCCCCCCGCGAGCTGGTACTTGATGGTCGTCGCGGGAGCGTGCATCATCCACGCCCGCTGCGAGTTGACCGGGGCGGTCGAGCCCACGATGCCCAGGGCGTCGGCGAGGGTGTCGGCCGAGAATCCCCGGATGACGCCGACGGCGGCCGCCGCGCCGAACTGCGTGCTGCTGTAGCCGAGCACCGCCGGGATCGTGACGACGCCGTCGACGATGTCGCGCAGGTAGTCGGTCGCCTTGCCGATGCGGAACGAGATCTCGTGCGCGACGGCGATCGACTCCAGCAGGCGACGTCCGTTCGCGCGCACGCCCTCGGCCGCGGCGAGAGCGCCGGGCAGCACATACGGGGTCACGTGACCGGGTGGCAGGACGGCATCCTGGTCGAGCGCGTTGATGAGCTCGGCGTTGGCGAAGGCGGCAGCCGGGACGCTCGTGCGCTCCCCGGTGCCGAGGATCGTGGCGTCTCCCGCCGCACCGCCCAGCGTGCGGGCGTAGGCGACGCCGCGCCGGGCGCCCTCGTCGCCGAGCGAGGCGACGGCACAGCCGATCGAGTCGAGCAGGATGCGCTTCGACTCCGACACGACGTCCGCGGGCAGGGTGTCGTACGCCGCCGACGCGGCGAACTCGGCGAGCTGGTCGACGATGGTGGGCATGGTAAGGACGCTCCCTTGCTCCTCTGCATCCGGCGCCGTAGCCGGGCATAGTATCAATATATTATCGACAATAACGAGCCCTGGGCCACCGGGAACATGGGAGGAATCTGACCCCTGTTCCCGAGCGGGCACGCGCCGTAGGCTCAGAGCACCATCCGAAATGCGACGGAGCCCTCGGATTGTGGAGCCGTCGCCTGCACTCAATGAAGGCGAGTGAACATGTTGCGTTTTGACGGAAAAGTGGCGCTGATCACGGGCGGCGGTCGCGGTCTCGGCCGGTCCCACGCTCTGCTGCTCGCGTCGCGCGGAGCGTCGATCGTGATCAACGATCTCGGTGGCGGGCTCAAGGGCGAGAACCCCGGTCACTCGGCCGCCGACGCGGTCGTCGAGGAGATCGTCGCCGCCGGCGGCCAGGCCGTCGCCAACTACGGCGACGTGACCACCGACGCCGAGGCCATCGTGCAGGCGGCGATCGACGCGTTCGGACGCCTCGACATCGTGATCAACAGCGCCGGCATGAACGTGCCGGCGTTCGCGAGCGAGGAGAACTACGTCGAGATCATCCGCCGCCACATCGACGTCAACTACAACGGCACCGTCGCCGTGACCGCCGCCGCGTGGCCGCACCTGGTCGCGAGCGGCGCCGGCCGCGTCATCAACACGGCCTCGCCCACGCTGAGCGGCTGGGAGGGCCAGACGCCCTACGTCGCGTCGAAGGGCGCGGTGTTCGCGTACACGCGCACCCTGTCGATCGAGGCGCTCAAGCAGGGCATCAAGGTCAACGCGATCGCGCCGACCGCATGGACGCGCATGGCCGAGGCGGCCGAGATCCCCGACTCGCTCAAGGAGACGCTCAAGACGACGATGCTCACCGAGATGGTCTCGCCGATGGTGGCCTACTTCGCGCACGAGGAGTGCGCCGTGACGGGCGAGACCTGGCTGACGCAGGGCGGGCTCATGCAGCGCTTCTCGCTGGCGATGAACGACGGCTACGCGAACCCCGATGCGACCCCCGAGGACATCCAGGCGCACATCGACGAGATCACCGACGACTCGACGGCCAAGCCCCTCGGCATCATCGGCACGCCCGGCGGAGCCACCCTGCTCGACCTGTTCGAGTGATTCGAGCAAGAAGAGGCGACCCGTCTCGGACATCCGCCCCGTCGTCCGAGACACCACCGGCGAACGGTCCGCACGGCCGCGACCGGTGACGGCACACGCCTCGGTCGATGCAGGGGGGAGGTGCCGCCGGCCCCGCGCTCGGCGGCACCTCGACTCCTCGTCCCGTGCGCTCACCCGACGAACCGGTCGCCGGAGGCCGTCCGGCGCACCCGCCCCGGCCACGGTCTCAATCCAGGAACAGGGCGCGCAGGCGCCGCGTCGTGAAGACGAGCCCGATCGCGATCATGACGACGTAGTAGAGCACGTGCCAGAGCATCCCGATGCCGACCGCGCCCGTGGTGAGCCCGCGCACGAGCTCGACGCCGTGCCACAGCGGCAGGGCCATGACCACGTGCTGCACCCACTCGGGGTACACGTCGATCGGATAGAACGTCGCCGAGAACAGGAACATCGGCAGCAGCACGAAGTTGATCCAGTCCATGTGCTGGAACGTCTTCATGTAGCTCGTGACGGCCATGCCGAGGCTCGCGAAGCCGAAGGCGACGAGCAGCACCGCCGGGAGGGCCAGGATCGCCGTGGGCGCGAGGTTCAGCCCGAACAGCTGCATGACGACCATGAACCCCGAGGCGTAGAGCAGCCCGCGCAGCAGCGCGTAGAGGATCTCGCCGAGGGCGACGTCGAGCGGGCCGAGCGAGGTCGCCAGCATCCCCTCGTAGAGCCTGCCGTAGTTGAGCTTGAAGAAGACGTTCCACGTCGAGTCGTAGATCGCCCCGTTCATCGCCGACACGGCCAGCAGCGCGGGCGCGATGAACGCCGCGTAGGGCACGTCGACGCCCTGCGACGTCTGCACGTCGCCGATGAGGGCGCCGAGGCCGATGCCCATGGATGCCAGGTAGAAGACGGGCTCGAAGAACCCCGACAGCACGACGACCCAGCTCGACGACCGCGCCGCGAGCAGCCCGCGCTGCACGACGGCGCCCGGGTTGCCCGCCCAGAGCGCGCGCACGCCGCCGCGGCGCGCGGTGCCGGCCGGCACGGCATCCCCTCGCACGGTCTGCGCCCGCCCGCTCATCGCGCGAGCCTCCGCACGAACACGCGGCGTCCCCACGCGTAGCCGGCGACGACGAGCGCGAGAAGGTAGGCGAGGTGCACGGCGGTCATCGCGGGGTCGACGGCGGCGCCGTAGGTCGCGACGCGGCCGAGCTCGGCGCCGTGCCACAGCGGCGAGACCCAGCCGATCCACTGCAGCCACACGGGCAGCGTGTCGAGCGGGTAGAACGTGCCCGAGAACAGGAACATCGGCATGAACACGAAGCGCTGCACGAGCGCGAACTGGCCCTTGTCGTCTTCGAGCGACCCGGCGTACGCCATGAGCGGAATGCCGAAGGCGAGCCCCGCGAGCAGGCCGCCGAGGATGGAGAGCCACCCCGTCGCGGGGTCGGGCACGGCGCCGAAGGCCCAGACGAACAGGTAGTACGCGCCGACGGCGACGAGCATGCGCGCGCTCGCGCCCGCGATGACGCCGTTCGCGATCTGCGGGCTCTGCAGCGGCGACGCGTTGAACCCGTAGAAGTAGCGGCGCCACTTGAACCCCGCCATCACGGGGTAGGTCATCTCCTCGGATGCCACCGAGATCGCGGCCGTCACGAGCAGCGCCGGCGCGACGAAGACGAGGTAGCTCACCTCGCGCCCGTGGTCGACGATCGGCGCCTGGATGAGCGCCGCGAGGCCGACCGCGAGGCCGAGCAGGTACATGACGGGCTGGCCGAGCGCGCCGACGACGATGGTCCAGCCGTACGCGCGCATCGCGCGCACCATGTGCTCGGTGACGTACCAGGTGCCGTGGCGGCGCGGCCTGCGCCCCCACTCCATCGCCTCGGCGCGCAGCTCGTCGAGCGTGGGGTGCGCGTGCGCGGCATCCGTCGTGCGCGCCTCGCTCATTCGATCAGCGACCTTCCCGTGAGCCGCAGGAAGACGTCTTCGAGGCTCGAGCGGCGCACGAGGCTCGTGATCGGCTGCAGGCCCGCGGCCGCGACGCGCTCCAGCGCGGCCTCGCCGTCGTCGGCGTAGACGAGCACGCGGTCGGGCAGCACCTCGAGGCGGTCGCCGACGCCCGCGAGCCGTTCGGCGGCCTGCGCGTTGCGGTCGGAGCCGAAGCGCACCTCGAGCACCTCGCGGCTGGAGTGCGCGCGGATGAGCGAGGCAGGCGTGCCCTCGGCCATGATGCGCCCCTTGTCGACGACGATGAGCCGGTCGCACAGCTGCTCGGCCTCGTCCATGTAGTGCGTCGTGAGCACGAGGGTCGTGCCGCGCTCCTTGAGCCGGAACAGCCGGTCCCACAGCACGTGCCGCGCCTGCGGGTCGAGGCCCGTCGTCGGCTCGTCGAGCAGCAGGATGCGGGGGTCGTTGATGAGGCCGCGCGCGATCGTGAGGCGGCGCTTCATGCCGCCCGAGAGCTGGTCGACCTTGTGCTTCGCCCGGTCCTCCAGCTGCGCGAACGCGAGCAGCTCGTCGGCCTTCTGATGGCACACGCTGCCCGGCAGGCCGAAGTAGCGGCCGTAGATGTAGAGGTTCTCGCGGGCGTTGAGCTCGCCGTCGAGGTTGTCCTGCTGCGGCACGACGCCCAGGCGCGAGCGGATCTCGGGCCCGTACCGATCGGGATCGAGGCCGAGGATGCGGAGCTCGCCGGCCGTGCGCGTCGACACGGCGCCGATCATCTTCATCGTCGTCGACTTGCCCGCGCCGTTGGGGCCGAGCAGCCCGAACGACTCCCCCGGCGCGACCTCGAAGCTCAGGTCGTCCACGGCCACGAAGTCGGGCTTCCCCTTCACCCGATACGTCTTGCGCAGGCCACGGGCGGCGATCACGGCTTCAGACACCGCACCACCCTAACCCCGGCCCCCGACACGCCGCCCCGCCCTCCCCCGCCCTTCCCTACCCTTCCCCGCCCTTCCCCGCTTCGACCGCGGCAAAGCGCGGGTCCTGGCCACTCCCACCCGCAGAATGCCGCGGTCGAACAATGGGATCGTCGCCGACACGGTGACCTCTATGCCGAGATGGTGGGTTTCTCGCCGAGATGGTGGGCACCGTTTCGGCGAGAAACCCACCATCTCGCGGACGGGAGAGGCGTGGAGGGATGACGGGGGACCAGGAGGGTCAACTCGGGTTGACGTGCGGGAGACGGTCAACTATCGTTGACGTTGTGCCAGGGCATCCATCCAGGGAGGCATCGTGAACGACACCCGCACCGCCATCGGCTCCGACGAGCACGACCCGCCGCTGCGCGCGATCCGCGACGTCGTGGAGCGCCGGCGCGCGCTCGAGCGCGAGGAGGAGACCGCCGTGCGGCGCGCGCGCAACGCCGGATACTCGTGGCTCGCGATCGCCGGCGCGCTCGGCGTGTCCAAACAGGCGGCGCACAAGAAGTACGGTCGTACATAAGCCCCCGACGTCTCGCGAGGAATCCCCATGTCTGCACCGCGCACCTCCGCCCCGTCCCGGCGACGCTTCGGCCGATCGCGGGACGACGGCCCGCGCGCCCACGTGCGCGAGCTGCTGCCCTACCTGCTCGAGCACCGCGGCGTGCTCGTCGTCGCGACCGTGCTCAGCGTGCTCGCCGCCGTCACGACGCTCGCGCAGCCGCTGCTCGTCGGCCAGGTGATCGAGCGCGTGCAGCTCGGCGACGCGCTCGGGATGCTGGTCTGGGCGATCGTCGTGCTCGTGATCGTGTCGTCGCTCATCGGCGCGCTGCAGCACTACCTGCTGCAGCGCACGGGCACCGCCGTGGTCTACTCCGCACGCCGCCGCCTCATCGCGCGCCTGCTGCGCCTGCCGATCCCCGAGTACGACGCGCGCCGCACCGGCGACCTGGTCTCGCGCGTCGGCACCGACACGACCCTGCTCTACGCCGTGCTCACGCAGGGCCTCGTCGACTCGCTCGGCAACGCCCTGCTGTTCCTCGGCGCGCTCGTCGCGATGGCGATCGTCGACCCCCTGCTGCTCGTGCTCGTGCTCGTCGTGATCGGCGGCTCGATGGCGGCCGTCGGCGGCCTCAGCACCCGCATCCGCCGCGCGACCGCCGTCCAGCAGGAGAAGGTCGGCGCCCTGGCATCCGGGGTCGAGCGGGCCGTCGGCTCGATCCGCACCATCCGTGCGTCCCGCGCCGCCGAGCGCGAGGAGACGGCGATCGCCGCGACCGCGCGCGAGGCGTACGACGCGGGCGTGCGGGTCGCGAAGGCCTCGGCGCTCGTCGTGCCGATCGCGGGCATCGCGCTGCAGCTCTCGCTGCTCGCGGTGCTGGGCGTCGGCGGGTTCCGCGTGGCGTCCGGGGCGATCACGGTCGCCGACCTCATCGTGTTCGTGATGTTCCTGTTCCTGCTCGTGCAGCCGCTCGGCACCTTCTTCGGGGCGATCACGTCGGTCGGGCAGGCGCTCGGCGCGCTCGGCCGCATCCAGGAGGTGCTGAACCTGCCGACCGAGACCGAGGGCGACGCCCCGGCCTCTCCGGCGCCCGTCGCGGACGCCCCCGCGATCGAGTTCCGCGACGTGCGCTTCGCGTACCCGGATGCCGTCGTGCAGGCCCGCCGCACCGCGGAGGCCGAGGCGGTGCGGACGCTCAGCGACGCACACGCCGACACCGCCCCGCTGCAGACGCGCGACGCGCACGATCCCGACGGGCACCGCGGCGAGGTGCTGCGCGGCGTCTCGTTCCGCGTGCCGCATGGCGCCCGCGTCGCCCTCGTCGGCCCGTCGGGCGCCGGCAAGTCGACGACGCTCGCGCTCATCGAGCGGTTCTACGAGCCGACCGACGGCGCGATCCTCGTGGACGGCGTCGACGTGCGGGACCTCGACCGCGACGCGCTGCGCGCGCGGCTCGGCTACGTGGAGCAGGACGCCCCGACGCTCGCCGGCACGATCGCCGACAACCTGCGCCTCGCCTCGCCCGAGGCGACCGACGACGACTGCCGCCGCGTGCTGGACGCCGTCAACCTCACCTCCGTGCTGGAGCGCAGCCCGCTCGGGCTCGACGCCCCCGTGGGCGAGTCGGGCGTGCTGCTGTCGGGCGGCGAGCGCCAGCGCCTCGCGATCGCCCGCGCGCTGCTGGCCGCTCCCCCGATCCTGCTGCTCGACGAGTCGACGTCGTCGCTCGACGGCCTCAACGAGCAGCGCATGCGCGAGGCGATCGACGCGGTCGCCGAGGGCCGCACGCTCGTCGTGATCGCGCACCGCCTGTCGACCGTCGTCGACAGCGACGTGATCGTCGTGCTCGACCGCGGCGAGGTCGCGGGCATCGGCACGCACTCCGAGCTGGTGGCATCCGTTCCGCTCTATCGCGACCTCGCGAAGCACCAGCTGCTCGTGTGACGGGCGGCGCGCCCCGGCGGGGCGGGGTTCGTTGCCGAGGAGGACGCGCGTTCCCGAGGGCGGATGCCGGCGGCATCCTCCTCGGGAACGATCAGGCCCTCGGGAACGAACCGCGCGTCAGGCCTGCTGCGCGCGCTTCAGGCGGTAGCGCAGGGCCTCGAGCTCCGCGTACAGGCGCGGCGGCACCTTGCCCTCGAAGGTCGAGTAGAACTGCTCGGTGAGGTCGGCCTCGTGCAGCCAGCTCTCGGGGTCGACCGCGAACAGCTCCTCGAGGTCCTGCTGCGGCACGTCGATGCCCTCGAGGTTGAGGTCCTCGATGCGGGGCAGGCGGCCGATGGGCGCGTCGACCGCGTCGACGGCACCCTCCAGGCGGCGCACGATCCACTCGATGACGCGCGAGTTGTCGCCGAACCCGGGCCACAGGAAGCGGCCGTCCGAGCCCTTGCGGAACCAGTTGACCTGGAAGACGCGGGGCCGCTTGCTCACGTGCAGCGCCTTGCCCACGCGCAGCCAGTGCGCGAAGTAGTCGGCCATGTTGTAGCCGCAGAACGGCAGCATCGCGAAGGGGTCGCGGCGCAGCTCGCCGACGGTGCCCTCGGCCGCGGCGGTGCGCTCGGACGAGATGTTCGAGCCGATGAAGACGCCGTGCGACCAGTCGGTGGCCTCGACGACGAGCGGCACGTTGGTCGCGCGACGACCGCCGAACAGGATGGCGTCGAGCGGCACGCCCTCGGGGGCCTCCCAGTCGTCCGCGATCTGCGGGCACTGGCCGGCGCTCACGGTGAACCGCGAGTTGGGGTGCGCCGCGGGGCGGCCGCTCGCGGGCGTCCAGGGGTTGCCCTCCCAGTCGGTGAGCTCGGCGGGGGTCTCGTCGGTCAGGCCCTCCCACCACACGTCGCCGTCGGGGCGCAGCGCGACGTTGGTGAAGATGGTGTTGCCCCACAGCGTCTCGACGGCCGTGACGTTCGTCGACTCGCCGGTGCCGGGCGCGACGCCGAAGAAGCCCGCCTCGGGGTTGATCGCCCAGAGCCGGCCGTCGTCGCCGGGGCGGATCCACGAGATGTCGTCGCCGAGGGTCTCGACGCGCCAGCCCGGGATGGTCGGCCGCAGCATCGCGAGGTTGGTCTTGCCGCACGCCGACGGGAACGCGGCGGCGATGTGGTACTTCTTGCCCTCGGGGCTGATGACGCGGATGAGCAGCATGTGCTCGGCGAGCCAGCCCTCGTCGCGGCCGATGACCGAGGCGATGCGCAGCGCGAAGCACTTCTTGGCGAGGATGGCGTTGCCGCCGTAGCCCGAGCCGAACGACCACACCTCGAGCGTGTCGGGGTAGTGCACGATGTACTTCTCGTCGTTGCAGGGCCACGCGACGTCCTGCTCGCCCGGGGCGAGGGGCGCGCCGACGGTGTGCACCGTCTTGACCCACGGCTTGCCCGCGGCGATCTGGTCGATCACGTCGACGCCGACGCGGGTCATGATGCCGATGGATGCCACGGCGTACGCGCTGTCGGTGATCTGCACGCCGATGTGCGAGAGCGGGCCGCCGACGGTGCCCATCGAGAACGGCACGACGTACATCGTGCGGCCGCGCATCGACCCCGCGAACAGGGGCGTGAGGGTCGCGCGCATCTCGTCGGGGGCGACCCAGTTGTTGGTCGGTCCGGCATCCTCCTCGCGCTCGCTCGCGATGTAGGTGCGCCCCTCGGTGCGGGCGACGTCGCCGGGGTGCGAGCGGGCGAGGTACGAGCCCGGCCGCCATTCGGGGTTGAGCTTGATGAGGCGGCCCTCGTCGACCATCTCGCGCAGCAGCGCCTCGTTCTCCAGTCGCGATCCGCCGACCCAGTGCACGCGGTCGGGGGTCGTGAGCGCGGCGATCTCGTCGACCCAGGCGTACAGCGCCTCGACGTGCTCGCCCTCGCGGGCGGGCCGCTCGCCGAACGCCGACAGCGGCGTGACCGCCGCCCCGGGACCGGTGGTCGTGGACGAGCGGGAGAAGACGTCGGCGATGGCCATGGATGCACTCCTTCTGAGAGATGGTGCGGCGAGATGATGCGGGTGTCGCGCAGGGGGGATCGTTATCCAGAATGCCTGAACCTTCGCTTCCTTCGCCGAATATAGTCGGATAAGAATCGCAATTCTTTCGCTATGATCAAGACCATGCCCACAGGAGCCCTCGAACTCGCCACGCTCGGCCATCGCATCCGCCACCGACGCGTCGAGTGCGGGCTCACCCTCGACGAGCTCGGCGGCCTCGTCGGCGTCGCGGGGAGCCACCTGAGCCTCATCGAGAACGGCAAGCGCGAGCCCAAGCTGTCGCTGCTGCAGGCGATCGCGAGCGCGACGGGCACCGACGTCGGCGACCTGCTCTCGCCGGAGCCGCCGCACCGGCGCGCCGCGCTCGAGCTCGAGCTGGAGAGCGCGCAGTCGAGCCCCGTGTTCCGGCGCCTCGGCGTGCCGCCCGTGCGGGTCACCAAGTCGATGAGCGACGCGACGCTCGAGGCGATCCTGGGGCTGCACCGCGAGCTGCACCGGCGCGAGCGCGAGGCCATCGCGACGCCCGAGGAGGCCCGGCGCGCCAACACCGAGCTGCGCCTGCGGCAGCGCGAGCGCAACAACTACTTCTCCGAGATCGAGAGGCTCGCCGAGAAGCAGCTCAAAGCGGCCGGCCACACGAGCGGCGCCGTCACGCACCGCACCGTGAGCATCATGGCCGAGCAGCTCGGCTTCGAGCTGCTCTACGTCAACGACCTGCCGCACTCCGCCCGGTCGGTCACCGACCTCGCCAACGGGCGCATCTACCTTCCGCCGGCGTCGATCCCCGGCGGTCACGGGCTGCGCTCGATGGCGCTGCAGGCGATGGCGCACCGGCTGCTCGGGCACGCCCCGCCCACCGACTACGCCGACTTCCTGCAGCAGCGCCTGGAGATCAACTACTACGCGGCGTGCTGCCTCATGCCCGAGACGGCGTCGGTCGCCTTCCTCGCGCAGGCCCGCAAGGACCGCGACCTCGCCGTCGAGGACTTCCGCGACGCGTTCGGCGTGACCCACGAGGCCGCGGCCATGCGCATGACCAACCTGCTCACCGAGCACCTCGGCATCACGCTGCACTTCCTGCGGGTCGACGGCGTGGGCGCGATCAACCGCGTCTACGAGAACGACGCGCTGCCCCTGCCGATGGACATCACCGGCTCGATCGAGGGCCAGGTGGTGTGCCGCCGGTTCTCGGCGCGCGCCGCGTTCTCGGAGCGCAACCGCACGACCGAGCACTACCAGTACACCGACACCCCCGCCGGCACGTACTGGTGCTCGACGCAGACGGGCTCGACGCTCGACGGCGAGTTCTCCATCACCGTCGGCGTGCCCTTCGACGACGCCCGCTGGTTCCGCGGGCGCGAGACGGCGAAGCGGGCGACGTCGACGTGCCCCGACGACTCCTGCTGCCGCCGGCCCGACGCCGCGCTCACCGAGCGCTGGGCGGGCAGGGCGTGGCCGAGCGCGCGTGTGCACATGCAGATGTTCACGCCGCTCCCCCGCGGCGCCTTCCCGGGCGTCGACGACGGCGAGGTGTACGCGTTCCTCGACCGGCACGCCCCCGGAGGCCAGATCGCGGGAGACGCACGCTCATAGGATGCCCATAGGATGCAGGCATGCGATCCGATGACGTGCGCATCTCGACAGGCCTGCTCCGCGGCACCCGTGGCGACGGGGTGCGCCGGTTCCTCGGCATCCCCTATGCCCGCCCGCCGTTCGGGGAACGCCGGTTCGCCCTGCCCGAGCCCGCGCCCGCGTGGCAGGGCGAGCGCGACGCGACCGCGTTCGGCGCGACGCCGCCGCAGCGCCCGTACGAGGGCCCGCTCGGCGAGCTGCTGCCGTCGGTGACGATCGCGGGCGACGACATCCTCACGGTCAACGTGTGGGCGCCCGAGGATGCCGCCGACGCGCCGGTCGTCGTCTGGATCCACGGCGGCGCGTTCGAGCGGGGCGCCGCCGCGCTCGGGGGCTACGACGGCACGAGCTTCGCCCGCGACGGCGTCGTGTTCGTCTCGATCGGCTACCGCCTCGGCGTCGAGGGCTTCGCCGTGCTCGACGGGGCGCCGGCGAACCTGGGCCTCGCCGACGCGGCCCTCGCCGTGGAGTGGGTGCACCGCGAGATCGCGGCGTTCGGCGGCGACCCCGGCCGCATCACGCTCATGGGCGAGTCGGCGGGCGGGTCGCTCGTCGCGGCCCTGCTCTCCCGGCCGGCCACGCGCGCCCTCGTGCGCGGCGGCATCGTGCAGTCGGGACCCCTGGAGGCGTTCACGCGCGAGCGCGCGGCGCGCCCGACGCTCGCGATCGCGAAGCGTCTCGGCATCCCCGCCACGCGCGACGCGTTCGCGGCGGTGCCGCCGGACGAGCTCGTGCGCGTGCGCGGCGACATCGCGCGCGGCTCGTCGCCGCTCGGCGGCGTGCCCGGGTTCGGCCTCACCGCCGACGGCGAGGTGCTGCCGGTCTCGCCGCACACGGCCCTCGCGGGCGTCGACCTGCCGCTGCTGATCGGCACGAACACCGACGAGTACCGGCTGTGGCTCACGCCCGCCGAGCTCGCCGCGATCGGGCCGGTCAAGGCGTGGCTCGCCCAGCGCGCCATGAAGGTGCCCCGCGCGGCGGCGACGGCGGCCCGCGCCGCGCTGCCGGGCGCGTCGCCGGGCGAGCGGCTGGGACAGATCGTGACCGACCGGCTGCTGCGCGCCCCGGCATCCGCGGTCGCCCGCGCCCGATCCGCGCCGACGTACGTGTACGAGTTCGCGTGGCCGAGCCCCGTGCGCGACCTGCGGGCGGCGCACGCCGTCGAGATCGCCTTCGTCTTCGACGGGCTCGAGACGGCCGGGGCCGTCGCCCTCTCGGGAACGACGGCCCCGGCCGCCCTGGCGAGCGAGATGCACGGCGCGTGGGTGCGCTTCGTCCGGACGGGCGATCCCGGCTGGGAGCGCTACGACCAGCGCCGCCTCACGCGCGTGCTCGATGTCTCCTCGCGCACCGAGCCCCAGCGGCGCGCGTCCCTGCTCGACTCGCTCGCCGCCTCGCACCCCTGACCCCGCCCGCGCGCGCACCCGTCCGCGCCCCGCCCGCGCCCCGCGAGAGCGCATCCGGCGGACGAGAGTGCAACGGGCGGACGAGAATGCACCGCGGCGGCGCTGTCTCGTCCGTCAGATGCACTCTCGCGGCCAGCGGGGTGGGGCGAAGTCCGGCGGTGCGGCTAGGTGCGGTCGAGGACGAGGACGAAGCCGGCGTCGTGCTCGCGCACCTGGAACATCACGCCCTCCGGGCCGATGCCGTCGAGCGCGTCGTAGCCCGTGCCGTTCTCCTCGCCGCTCGTGCGGTACACCTCGTAGGTGTCGGCGTGCACGGTCTCCGCGAGCGCGCGCTCGTAGTGGGCGGCGACGTCGGTGAACGGCAGCTCCGTGACGAAGGTGGCGGAGGCCACGTCGCCGCTCGCCGTCATGCACAGCGTCGCGTCGGCCGGCGCGTCGGGCCAGCCGGCGGGCGCGTCCATGTCGGCGAAGTCGGCGGGCCCCAGCAGGTAGGGCAGAGCCGCGAGGCACTCGGGCGGCACGTCTCCGCGATCGTCGGGCACGTCGGCATCCGCTCCGGGATCGACGTCGGGATCGGCGGGCGCGTCCAGGCCGCCGACGGGCACGCCGCCGCTGAGGCCGTCGGCGGCATCGCCCAGGTCGTCGGAGGCGGCGCAGCCCGTGCACATCCACAGCGCCGCGAGCACCGCGGCGCCGACCAGCCGGTGCCTCACCGGTCGGTCCCGCGCACGAACGCCGGGTCGAGCGCCGGCACGACCGGCTGCATGACGCGACTGCGTCCCACGGCGAGCCACACGCCGAGGATCGCGAGCCACGCCGGCATGAGCGTCCCGGGGATGCCGGGGACGCCGCTGATGAGCATGAACGCCCCGAGGCCGACCGCGAACGTCACGCTCACGCCGCCCAGGATGCGCGAGACGTGCCGCTCGGCGAACGCCATCCAGGCGACGGCGAACGCTGCCACGAGCACGCCGAGCCAGGGCAGGTAGGCGCCGAAGTCGGTGAGCATGTAGTAGATGAACAGGCCCTCCTGGTCGTAGTAGCCCGACTCGGTGCCGAGGTAGTTGGCGAGCGCGCCCTTCCAGCCGTAGCCGAGCGTGAGCGCCGCGGCCGAGGCGAGCACGCCCGCCGCGACGACGGCCGCGGCCGCGGAGTCGACGCGGCGCAGCACGTTGCGGTGCCACACGCCCACGAAGACGAGCAGCGCGACGACCGACAGCACGCCGGCCGTCCAGCCGAGCCTGCTCGTGAACGCGTCGAGGCCCAGCACGTCGGCGGAGATGACGGTGTACTCGACGCCCTTCTCGAAGGCCTCGCGCTCGGCGGCGGGGCGCGACTCGAACACGATCGTGCCGGCGAATCCGAGCAGGCCGGCGACGGTCGCCCAGAGGGGCCAGAGGTGCACGCGGCGCCGGGTGACGGATGATGCGGCGGCGCCGCGGATGTCGGGGGAAGTGGACATGACCCTTCGCTTTCATCGGGGGAATGATCACGGTCGTGACCGTCATCCACCTTCGTCGCCGGTCGTCCCGGCCGCCCAGAGCCGCGCGTCCCCTCTTGTCCTGGGACGCGCCCGGGCGGCAGGGCGCCCAGCCCCGCACGCATCCCCCGAAGCAGTGGGCGGTTGTTGCGGCATCCCCGGGCAAAAGGCGACCACAAGCGCCCACCTCCCCCGGACCCGAAACAGTGGGCAGTCGCTGCCGCATCCCGGACCCCGAGATGACCACAAGCGCCCACAACTTCCATCCCCTTCCATCCCCGCCGAGACAGTGGGCAGTCGATGCCGGATGCCGGAGTGCAAGGCGACCACAAGCGCCCACTTCCTCTGGACCCGAAACAGTGGGCAGCCGCTGCCGCATCCCCGACCCTCAGACGACCACGAGCGCCCACCTCGTCCGCCGCCGCTGAGACAGTGGGCGGTCGATGCCGGATGCCGGGGTGTGAGGCGACCACAAGCGCCCACGTCTTCTGGACCCGAAACAGTGGGCAGTCGCTGCCGCATCCCGGACCCCGAGAGGACCACAAGCGCCCACCTCCCCCGGATCCGAAACAGTGGGCAGCCGATGCCGCATCCCGGCCTCCCAGACGACCACAAGCGCCCACCTCATCCGCCGCCGCCGAGACAGTGGGCAGTCGATGCCGGATGCCGGGGTGCAAGGCGACCACAAGCGCCCACCTCCCCCGGACCCGAAACAGTGGGCAGTCGCTGCCGCATCCCGGCCTCCCAGACGACCACAACTTCCATCCCCGCCGAGACAGTGGGCAGTCGATGCCGGATGCCGGGGTGCAAGGCGACCACGAGCGCCCACCTCCTCCGGGGTGGCGTCTCCCCCGAGGTGCCGTCGTCGGGAGAGAGCGGTCAGCGGTGGCCGGAGCCGAAGCCGGCCTCGCGGGCCATGACGATGAGGGCGCTGCGGTCGGGGGCGCCGAGCTTCGTGACGATGCTGTAGACGTAGTTGCGCACCGTCTTGCTCGTGAGCACGAGGGTGCGCGCGATCGAGCCGTTGTCGAGGCCTCGGGCCACGAGGTCGAGCACCTCGACCTCGCGCTCGGTCAGCTCGGGGAACGGCGTCGCCGACGTCTCGCCGCGGCCGAGGAACGAGACGGCGCGCGCGGCGATGTCGGCGCCGAAGAGCACCTCGCCGTCGGCGACGGCGTGGATGGCGCGCTCCACCTCGCGCGGCGAGGCGACCTTGAGCAGGTATCCGCGGGCGCCGGACGACAGCGCCGACAGCAGCGACCGGTCGTCGCCGAGCATCGTGAGCACGAGCACGGCCGTGTCGGGGCGGCGGCGCAGGATCGCGCGCGTCGCGTCGATGCCCGACTGCTCGCCGAGGTCGAGGTCCATGAGCACGACGTCGGGCGCGTGCTCGTCGACGAGCGCGAGCGCCTCGTCGGCCGTCGCGGCCGAGCCGGCCACCCGCACGTCGGGCAGGGTCTCCAGCAGCGAGATGATGCCGCGGCGGAACAGCGGGTGGTCGTCGACGACCGCCACCGTGATCGCTCGTCCCTCGCTCATGCGTCCTCCGTCTCGGGCTCATCATTCCACGCGCCGCGGGCGCGAGGCGTCTCCTCCCCCACGCTGCCCGTCCCGGCGTCCCTGCCCGCCAGAGCGGATTGTCCCGCCGCGCCCGACCCGGCCGCCACCGCATCCCGCCCCCGCGCCGCCGGCCCCTCCGATGCCGGCCCCGGCGCCGCGAGCGGCAGGTCCGCGCGGATGCGCGTGCCGGAGGGCGACCCGTCGATCCGCAGCCGCCCGCCGAGCGCCGCGGCCCGCTCGCGCATCGACACGAGGCCGATGCCGGGCCGGTGCTCCACCGCGATGCCGCTCCCGTCGTCGACGACCTCGACGACGACGGCATCCCGCGCGCGCGTCACGCGCACGTCGACGCGGGTCGCGCCCGCGTGCCGGGCCGCGTTGCTCATCGCCTCGGCGACGATCAGATAGGCGGCGTCGCGCACCGCCTGCGGCAGGTCGTCGCCGGCGTCGATGTGCGGCGCGACGGTGAGCGCCGGCGTCGTGAACCGCTCGGCGAGCTCCGAGACGGCGACGCGCAGCGACGCGCCGTCGAGCGGCGACGCCGACACCTCCCCCGCGAGCGAGCGCACGGCGCGCACGCGCCGGCCGAGGTCGTCGGCGAGCTCCTGCAGCAGCTCTCCCGCCTCGTCGGGCCGGTGCGGCAGCAGGTTGCCGACGGCGGCGAGGCCGAAGCCGATGCCCGCGAGCGCGGGACCGAGGCCGTCGTGCAGCTCGCGCTGGATGCGGCGGCGCTCGGCCGCGCGACGGGCGAGCAGCTCGGTGCGGGCGGCGTCCAGCACGGCGTTCGCCTCGGCGAGCCGCACCGCGGCGCCGACGAGGCCCGACACCGCCGTGAGCACCCCGATCGTGCGGCCGTCGAGCCGCTGGCCCGCGGGCGGGCTCACGACGAGCTCGCCGAACGGCTCCCCGCCGGGATGCGAGGGGCGCAGCGGGATGACGAGGGGATGCCGCGGCGGCGGCCCCGACGACGCGGCCAGCGGCGAGCCCGCCGAGCGCACGCCCACGTGCCCCAGGCGCAGCACGCGACGCAGGGCCGCGCACAGCGACCGCAGGCCCGCCTCGCCCGGCTCGAGCTCGCCGATCTGCTCGCCGAGGCGCGCGAGCACGGCGGCGAGATCGGCGCCCTCGCCGTAGACGAGCAGGTCGATGCGGCGCTGCAGCCAGCGGCGCAGCGGCAGCACGGCGAGCGCGACCGCGAGCGGCACGAACACCCATGCGTCGCGCGCGCCGCCCGCCGTGCCGGGCAGCAGGCCGGCCACGACGACGACCACGAGGTAGACGGCGAGGCCGCCGAGGGAGAGCAGCACCCACAGCACGATGCGGTCGACGACCAGCTCGACGCCCCACAGGCGCTGGCCGAGCACGACGACGAGGAGCGCCGCGGGGTAGATCGCCTGCCCGAGCACGGGTCCGACGATGCCGAGGTCGGTGACGAGCCGCGGCACGGCGACGCCCTCGGGGATCACGAGGATGCCGTACGTCACGGTGAGCATCACGTGGCCGATGCCGAGCCACGCGAGGCCTGTGCGCCGCCGTCCCTGGGCACGGCGCCAGCGGACGAGCAGGATGACGCACGAGGTGACGGAGAGCGCGAGCGCGACGAACGTCAGCGACGTGTACAGCGGCGGCAGCACGGGCTGCACGGCGGGGATCGCGAGGGGGTTGCGGGGCAGCGCGGGCGCCCCCTGCCGCACGCCGCGGCCGTCCTGCACCAGGGCGGCCGCGAAGGCGAGGGCCGCCGCCGCGACGCCGAGCGCGACGAGGCCGCGCTGGGCCCGGGAGAGGCGGCGCGAGGTCACGAGGATCGGCAGCACGGCGGTGAGGAACGTGCCGGGCACGAACCCCCAGCCCGCCGCATACGCCCCGAGGCCCCACAGCGGCAGGCCGGGGACCTGTGCGCCGAGCAGCCCCCACTGCACGCCGAACGCGGTGATGCCCGAGCCGACGGCGTGCACCGCGAGCACGATCCCCACGGGGTGCGGCCGGCGCGAGATGACGAGGGCCGCCACGGGGCCGTAGACGAGGGCGACGACGACGCCGATCGTCGCGAAGCCGGCGCGGATCGGGTCGGGCGCGGCGGCGAGGAAGACGCCCGGCAGCGGCTCGCCCGGCAGGCCCGCGGCGACGCGCAGCCCGACCGCCGCGAGGGCGAGCGCCCACGAGGCGGCCCAGACGGCCAGCGCGGCGACACGGCGGGTCATCGCGGCAGCTCGATCTCGAAGCCCGTGGCCGCCGTGCCCGTGACGGTGCCGCCCGCGGCGGCGCAGCGACGGCGCACCATCTCGTCGATCGCGCCGAGCACGTCGGGGCCGGGGGCCTCGGCACCGGGCGCGCCCGGGGTGCCCGGCCCGCGCAGGACGCCGGGCACGCCCAGCACGCCCGGCACGCCGGTCCCGCCCGCGGCATCCCGCACGCCGGGCGCCCCCGCCGCGCCCGGCGCGTCGCGCGAGAAGCGGATGCCGACGGCGACGCGCTCGCCGACGCTGCGCACGTCGGCGACGAGCGGCCGCCGCGACGCGGCGGGGAGCATCGCGTCGAGCACGTCGACGACCACGAGGTACACGGCGATCTGCGTCTCGGCCTCGAGCACGTCGGCGCCGCGCGCCCGCACGTCGAGCCGCACGCCCGTGCCCGCGAGGCGGTGGGCGAGGTCGCGCAGGGCGCCCTCGAGGTCGCCCGCGTCGAGCGCGGCGGGCAGCATCGCGCGCGCGAGGCGGCGCACGTCCTCGGCGCGCGCCGCGAGATCGGCCCGCAGCGACTCCACGGCGCGGGCGGCGCCGGGGTCGCCCGCCGCGATCGAGCGCCGCGCCGCCGCCAGGCCGAAGCCGATGCCGGCGAGCGCGGGGGTCAGCTCGTCGTGCAGCTCGCGGTGCAGCATCCTCCGCTCCTGACGCCGGATGCCGATCGTGCGACCGCGCGCGGCCGCGACCTCCTCGTTGGCCTCGGCGAGCAGCACCGCGACCGCCAGCAGCGGTCCGACCTCGTCGAGCATCGGCGCGACGATGCGACGCAGCACGGCGGGGTCGTCGGCCGTGAGCCGCAGGCGGCACACGACGTTCCCCGAGGCGGGCAGGTCGTGCTCGAGCACCGCGGCGCCGGGCGTGCCGGCGCGCACGCCCGCGCCGCCGCTCGGCTCCAGCTCGACCGAGCGCAGGTGCCAGATGTCGCGCAGCGACGCGGCGATGCCGCGCAGGGTCTCCTCGGGCGCGGCGGTGTCGATGCGGTCGCCGACCGCGGCGAGCACGGCGCGTACGTCGGCGCCCGGCCCGAAGAAGGCGCGCACGATCTGCGTGCGCACGACGCGCAGCATCGCCGTGAAGGCCAGCGCGAGCAGCGCCGCGCCGATCGCGCCCGAGACCGCGGCGGGGATGCCGAACTCCACGCCGAGCGCGACGACGAGCAGGTACGCGCTCACCGCGACCGCGATCGACTGGGCCCAGACGAGGCCGTCGATGAGGCGCGGGCCGACGACGGCGCCCGACCCGGCGAACACGATCGCGAGGAAGCCCGTGGGCAGCACCCCCTGCGCGAGCACGAAGACCGCGTCGCTGAACGCGAGCACGAGGTCGGGCACCGGCCCGGCGAGGCGCAGGCCGTAGCTCAGCACCGTGAGGCCGGCGCCGAGCAGGAACCAGCCGAGCGCGGCCCGCTCGGCGCTGCTGCGGCGCAGGCGGTCGCGCACGAGCAGCACCGACGCCACCGCGAAGCCGCTCAGGGCGATCATCGCGGGCGTGAGCCGCACGGCCGTCGGCGCCGGCGTGCCGCCCAGCACGACGATCCACACCGTGACGTCGACGACGATCGCGACGAACCCGGCGATCACGCCCACGGGCCGCAGGCGCCGGGGCAGCAGCAGCCACGGCAGGATCGCGAGCATCGCGATCTCGGCCTGGCGCCCGAGGGTGAGCGACACCTGCACGACGGGGTCGACGCCGATGCCGTCGGGCCGTGTCACGAGCAGCAGCGACGAGACCGCGCTGGTGATCGCGAGCGCCGCCACGATGAGCGCGATCGTGCCGCGCCGCCACGCGAACAGCACGCCCGCGACGGGCGCGTAGACGAGCGCCGTCACGATGAGCCGCCCGGCGACCGACCACGTCTGCCCCGTCGCGACGATGACGACCACGGCGGCGAGCGCGGGCACCCATCCCACCGCGACGACGAGGCCCGCGAGCGACAGCGCCGAGCGGCGCGCGGGAGGCCGCGCGCTGCTCTCTGCGCCCGTCGTCACGGGCGCGGTCACGGGCCGCTCTCGTCGTGCGCCGCGGGGTCGCGGGAGGCCGTGCGAGGGGCGTGCTCCGCGTCGCCCAGGAGCTTGGCGTCGGCCAGGAGCTCGACGTTCGGCAGCGCCGAGACGAGGTCGGCGATGAGCGTGCCGCTCATCGCGTGCAGCCGCTCGTCGTCGCTCTGCACGCGCAGGGCGCCGTCGGCGGCGAGCGCGCGCACCGCCCGCTCGAGCGCGGTGCCCGAGAGCGGCACGTCGGCGAGCGTCACCGACGCCTGCGCCCGCGCGCGGCGGGCCGATCCGGCATCCGTCCGGTCCTCGGGTCTCGTGACGAGCTCCAGGCTCACGCGCAGCTCGACGTCGTACCGCGTGCCGCGGGGCGTCGCCGTGCCCGACGCGGAGGCCTGCACCTCGAGCGATCCGCCGCCCGGTCGCCGGTGCTCGTCGATGCCGGCGAGCACGATCGACGCCGCCGCGCCATGCGGCACGCGCAGCGTCGCCTCGCGGTGCCAGCGCTCGCCGTGCCCGTCGTCGAAGACCGCGATGGCCCGCTCCGCGCTGACCTCCGCGACGCCGTCGCCGACGCGCACGGCCGCGGCGCCGCTGAGCAGCGTCTCGCCGAGCGAGGTCGGGCCCGGCTCGCTGAACGCGAGCACGCCGGCATCCGCGGCGCCGGGGTCGGCGCCCCCGACGGAGGGATGCCGGGCGGCCAGCGCGAGCAGCTCGTCGACGCGGGCGTCGACGACGTCGATCTGCGTGCGCCAGTCGCCGGCCCGCTCGCCGCCGGCCACGGCATCCGTCAGCTCGCCCGCCGGCGGCACGGGCTCGCCCGGAACCGGCACGCACCCGACCAGCGCGACGACCGCGAGGGCGGCCATCGCACCGGCGCGGGTGATGCGCGAGATCATGCGGATTCCTCCGTGCGTGGTCAGTACGTGGCGATGAAGCTGCCGATCACGCGGTCGATCGCGTCGAGGTCGGCATCCGTCACCGCCTGCACCGCCACGAGCACCAGGTAGTCGCCCGCCACCGACTGCGCGCCGACCACGAGGTACTGCGCCTTCTCGGGACCGCACTCGGTCCAGTACTCGTAGACACCCACATGGTAGCCGTCGTCGTAGTCGCTGGCTCCGGTCGAGACGCAGCCGTGCTGCGGCAGCCCCGAGGCGACCTCGTCGATCAGCTCCTGCGGGCTGGTGTTGGCCACGGCCTGCTGCGAGGCGAGCACGTGCACGCCCGGCGCCGACCAGCCCGACTGGTACGCCTGCAGGTTCGGGCTCGCGACGATCGCCTGGTAGGTGTTGCCGCGATCGTCCTGGAAGGGCGTGCCGTCGATCTGGTTCCACGCGGCCGGCACCTCGACCTGCACGGCGCCCGTGTTGTCGGTGATGAGGGTGAACTCGCCGGTCGCCTGGCTTCCGCCGCCGCCCTGGCCGAGCACGGTCACCGCCTCGACGGGATCGCCGTTGAACTGGCCGCGGTAGTAGAGGCCGTCGACGGGACGGTACACCTCGACGTCGATCGTCGCGTCGGTGCCGTGCGTGCGCAGCACGTCGCAGTAGTCGGCCATCGTGCCGTCGGCGCCGACCGTGATGCCCTGCATGCGCGTGATGACGTCGCCGGGCTCGAGGCCGGCCTTGTCGGCGATGCCGCCCGCCGCGAGCGACGCGACCCACACGCCCAGGCCCGCGCCGCTCTCGTCGACGAGGCCCTGGCCGTTGACGCCGAGGCTCAGCACGTTCTCGCCCGCGATCAGCTTGTCGACGACGGCGAGCACCTCGTCGCGGTGGATCGCATAGCTCTGGTCGTAGAGGTTGCTGCCGGCGTAGTTGACGCCGATGAGGCGGCCCTCGGCGTTCACGAGCGGCCCGCCCGAGTTGCCGCCGCGGATGCGCGCGTCGTGCTCGATGATGCTGTCGACCGAGGCCCACGCGGTGTCCATCGTCGTCGAGGCCTTCGAGACGATGCCGCGCGTCATCGTGAAGACCGGGTCGCCGAGCGGGAAGCCGAGGGCGTAGACGTCGTCGGCGGTGCCGATCTCGCCCTGCTCCCAGTCGAAGTAGGGGTAGTCGCCGGGCTGCAGGCGGATCGCCGCGAGGTCGAGGCACTCCGACGAGCCGAGCACCTGCGCGTTGAGCGTCTTCGACCCGTCGCCCGCCCGCCACACCTTGAGAGTGCCGGCGCCGGTGACGACATGGTTGTTGGTGAGGGCGACGCCGTCGGAGGAGATCAGGAAGCCCGAGCCGAAGCCCGCGGCCTCGTACCCTCCGGCCTCGGGGTCGACGAACGTGCCGACCGCCTCGATCTGCAGCGTCGCCGACTGCACGTCGTCGAAGCCGACGGCGCCGCTCGCGTCGGCGGCGGGCGAGGCGGGGGTCGTGGGGTCTCCGGGACCTCCGGGGCCCCCGGGGAGGAAGGGCAGCCCGCCGCACGCGCTGAGCGCGAGCGAGGACGTGACCGCCGCGAGGGCGACGGCGAGACGGATGCCGGATCGGCGGGATCGAGGGGACATGAGTGCGCTCCAGGGGTGAGGGACGTAGCCGACGCTATGCGTCCCGCCGTCCCGCCCGGCAGAGACCGAAGTCCCGGATCCGGCCGCGACCGTCCCCGAGATCGGCGGGCGCCGCGTCCCGTGCGCGGTGCCCGGTGCGCCTTGCGCCGTGCGCCGTGCAGGAGAAATCCTGTCTGGCATCCTGGCATCCGCTCGACACGCCCGGGATCCCGAATCCGTCCTGCACGGCGCACGACCGCGGCGCACAAGACCACGAGGCATAACCGCGGCACACGACCGCAGCGCCGAGGCCGGCCGCGGCGCTCAGACGACGACGGTCTCGCCGAGCCGGGGCACGCGGGCGTCCCAGCCCAGGTCGGTGCCGATCTGCCGGCGCAGGACGTCGGCGGCATCCGGCTCGCCGTGCGTGAGGAACGTCTGGCGCGGCGGCTCGGGCGCACCGCGCATCCACTCGAGGATCTGGCTGCGGTCGGCGTGCGCCGACAGCGCGCTGATCGAGTGCACCTGCGCCTCGATCGGCACGTCCTCGCCGAAGATGCGCAGCACCCGGTCGCCGCGCTGCAGCGCGGCCCCGCGCGTGCCGCCGGCCTGGAAGCCCGTGAGCACGATCGCGTTGCGCCGGTCGCGGCCGTACACCTCGATGTGGTGCAGCGCGCGCCCGCCCTCGAGCATGCCGCTCGCCGACACGATGATGCACGGGCCGCCGCGCAGGTTCAGCAGCTTCGACTCGTCGACCGAGCGCACGAGCGTCGCGAACGAGTACATCTCGGCGAACTCGCGGTCGTCGATGCGGTGCTCCTCGCGGTAGCGGCGGTAGATCTCCGCGGCATCCACGGCCATCGGGCTGTTGAGGAAGACGGGGACGTCGGGGATGCGTCCCGCCCGGCGCAGCCGCGACAGCTGCAGCAGGATCGCCTCGGCGCGCCCGATCGCGAAGGCGGGGATGATGACGACGCCGCCGCGCCGGCACACGGGATCGATCGCCGCGGCGAGCTCCTCGGCGGGGTCGACAGGCGCGTGGTCGCGGTCGCCGTACGTCGACTCCGACACGAGCACGTCGGTGCGCTCGAGCGGGGCGGGCGGCAGCATGAGCGGGTCGTCGGGCCGGCCGAGGTCTCCCGTGAAGTGGATGCGGCGGCCCGCGTGCTCGACCTGCAGCTGCGCGGCGCCGAGGATGTGCCCCGCGGGGAGGAAGCGGAAGCGGATGCCGCCGACCTCGATGCCCGAGCCCATCGGGTGCGAGACGAACCGGGTGAGCGCCCGCTCCGCGTCGGCGCGCGTGTAGAGCGGCTGCGGCGGGTTGTGCTTCGAGCGGCGGTGCCGCGCCCGGAAGCGGGCCTCCTCCTCCTGCAGGTAGCCGCTGTCGCGCAGGATCAGCCCGCTCAGCTCGGTCGTGCCGGCGGTCGCGTGGACGGGCCCCGCGAACCCGTCGCGCACGAGCTTGGGCAGGTAGCCGGTGTGGTCGAGGTGCGCGTGCGTCAGCACGACCGCGTCGATGCTGCGCGCGCCGACCGGGAACGGCTGGCGGTTGCGATCGCGCAGCGCCTTGTAGCCCTGGAAGAGGCCGCAGTCCACGAGCACGCGCGTGCCGTCGGCCTCGACGAGGTAGCGCGACCCCGTCACGGTGTCGACGGCGCCCCAGAAGGTGAGGCGCAGGGGGTCGGCGGAAGAGGCGGGACCGGTCATGCGCCCATTCTCCCGCGCGGCGTCCGGCGGCGCACGGCCCGGCGCGGGACCGGGTGGCCCTTCCCTTTTTCCACCGATCATGTATTTTATATATGAGCTATTCGCGTCGCCGCGTCCGGCGCGACATCGAGGTCGTCGAAGGAGATCGAACGTGACAATCGCCACCCCCGCATTCGTCCAGGGCACGAAGAAGCTGCTCATCGGCGGCGAATGGGTCGAGCCGAGCTCGGGCCAGTACATCGACGCCGTCAACCCCGCCAACGGCGAGGTGCTCGCGCGCATCGCCCAGGGCGACGCCCGCGACGTCGACCTCGCGGTCGCGGCCGCACGACGCGCGTTCGAGGGCCCGTGGAGCCAGTACACGCCGCACGAGCGCCGCAAGCTGCTGCTCAGCGTGCACGACGCGATCGTCGACAACTTCGAGGAGCTCGCGGTGATCGAGACCCTCGACATGGGCGCCCCGCTCGCCCGCACGCGCGGCTACAAGGAATGGCTGTCGCAGCTGCTGCAGTTCTATGCCGGGCAGACCGGCCTCCGCGGCATCCAGCAGACGCCGCCGCTGTCGATCGCCCCCGGCTTCACGGCGATCAAGACGCTCGAGCCCGTCGGCGTCGTGGGCGGCATCATCCCCTGGAACGGTCCCCTCATGGGCCTGTGGTGGATCTACGGCCCGGCGCTCGCGACGGGCTGCACGGCCGTGCTCAAGCCGGCCGAGGACGCCTCGCTCGCGGCGCTGCGCGTGTCGGAGCTGATGATGGAGGCGGGCGTGCCCGACGGCGTGATCAACGTCGTCACCGGCTACGGCAAGGACGTCGGCCAGGCGATGTCGGAGCACATGGGGATCGATCGCATCGCGTTCACCGGCTCGCTGCCGACGGCCCAGGCGATCGTGCGCGCCTCGGCGAACAACGTCAAGCGCCTGCAGCTCGAGCTCGGCGGCAAGTCGCCCGACATCGTCTTCGACGACGCCGACCTCGACAAGGCCGTGCCCGGCGCGGGCATGGGCGTGTTCACCAACTCGGGCCAGGTGTGCGTCGCGGGCACCCGCATCTTCGTGCAGCGCTCGATCCACGACGAGTTCGTCGAGCGCCTGAGCGCGTTCGCCAAGACCGTCAAGATCGGCGACGGCCTGGCCGACGGCGTGCAGATCGGCCCGCTCATCTCGCAGCGCCAGCTCGAGCGCGTGCAGCACTACATCGAGGTCGGCAGCAGGGAGGCGCAGCTCGTCAGCGGCGGCCAGCGCCTCGCCGGCGAGTTCGAGAAGGGCTTCTACATCGAGCCCACCGTGTTCGCGAACGTGAGCAACGACATGACGATCGCGCGCGAGGAGATCTTCGGGCCGGTGGCCTCGGTCATCCCCTTCGACACCGAGGAGGAGGCGCTCGCCCTCGCGAACGACACGCCCTACGGCCTCGCCGGCGGCCTCTGGACCGAGAACCTGGGACGCGCGCACCGCGTCTCGAGCGGCATCCGGTCGGGAACCGTATGGGTCAACACCTACGGCGTGATCGATCCCGCGATCGGCTTCGGCGGCACGAAGATGAGCGGCTACGGCTGGAAGGGCGGCCGCGAGCACGTCGAGAGCTTCCTCTACCAGAAGGCGACCTACTTCAACATCGCCTGACCCCGCCGGCGCCCCGCGCGCCATCCGCCCCGCCCCGCCCCGCCCGCACCCCCGTCGCCACGCTCCGCGCCGAGACGGTGCCCTCCACCGCGAGATGGTGGGTTTGTCGCCGAGATGGTGCCCACCGTCTCGGCGACAAACCCACCATCTCGGCGGAGAAGGCACCATCTCGCCGGAGAAGGCACCATCTCGCCGGAGAAGGCACCATCTCGGCGAGAAGGGCACCATCTCGGCGAGAAGGGCACCGTCTCGGCGAGGGAGGGATGCCGGGCGGGCGGGCGGCGGGATGGATGCCGCGAGGGCGCGCGGGAGGCCGGGCGCCGCGCGCGGGGGCTACGCGGGGAGGACCCAGGGGAAGGCGTGGGCGTCGCTGCGGGCGCCGGCGCGGGTGCGCGCGCGGTTCGGCTCGTCGAGCGTGCCCGTGACGTCCTCGCCGAGGCGCACGAGGGCGGCGAACGACTCCGGCGCGACCCAGTCGGGGCGCAGCGCGAACGCAAGGTCCTCCGTCGCGGTGTTGCCCGAGGCGCCCGGGGCGAACGGGCATCCGCCGAGGCCGCCGAGCGCGCCGTCGACGACCGTCGCGCCGTTGTCGACGGCCGCCACCGCGTTCGCGACGCCCAGGCCCCAGGTGTCGTGGCCGTGGAATACGACGCCGAGGCCCGGCCGGTGCCGGGCGACGAGCGCCGTGCGGGCGCCGGCCTCGGCGGGATGGGTCTGTCCCAGCGTGTCGCCGATCACGACGTCGACCGCCCCGTCGGTGCGCTCGTCGTCGAGGATCTCGGCGAGCCGCCGGCTCGGCACGATGCCCTCGAACGGGCACGTGAACGCCGTCGCGATGCACAGCTGCACGACGCCGCCGGCCTCGCGCGCCACGGCGATCGCGTCGGGCATGGCGTCCAGCGACGTCTCGGTGGGCCGGCCGAGGTTGGCGCGGTTGTGGCTGTCGGACGCCGAGAGGCAGTACGCGAAACGGCGCAGGCCCGCCGCCGCGGCCCGCTCGACGTGGCGCGGCGTCGCGGTCCACACCCACAGCCGGTCGCGCTCCTCGGGCTCGAGCGCCGCGACGACGTCGAGCGTGTCGGCGAGCGCGGGGATCAGGTCGGGCCGTGCCATCGAGCCGACCTCGATCTGGTCGACGCCGAGGGCGAAGAGCTCGCGCACGAGCTCGACCTTGCGCGCGGTCGGCAGCCCCCGGCCGACCAGCTGCAGCCCGTCGCGCAGGGTGACGTCGCGGATCTGCACGCTCATCGCATTCTCTCCTCATAGTCGTCGATGCGGTCGTCGCCCCAGCCCAGCCCGCGCAGGATCTCGCGGGTGTGCGCGCCGAGGTCGGGGCCGAGCGAGGCGATCTCGCGCGGCTCGCCGCCCACGACGGGCACGATGCCGGGAAAGCCGACGTCCGTCAGCAGCCGCTCCCCGTCGTGCACGTCGAAGCGCTGCACCATGCGGCGCGCGGCGTACTGCTCGTCGGCGCACACGTCCTCGGCGGTGTAGATGGGCCCCGAGGGGACGCCCGCGGCATCCAGCTCGCGCAGCGCCTCCGCGCTCGGGCGGGCGCCCGCCCACGCGCCGATCGCGTCGTCGAGCAGGTCGCGGGCGTCCCAGCGCCCCTCGTTCGACTGCAGGGCGGGATCGCGGGCCAGGTCGTCGCGGCCGATCACCGCCATGAGGCGCTGGAAGATGGCATCCCCGTTGCCGGCGACGACGATGCTCCTGTCGTCGGCGCAGAGGTAGGCGTTCGACGGCGCGATGCCCTGCATGCGGCCGCCCGTGCGCTCGCGTCGCACGCCGTAGGCCTCCCACTCGGGGAGGAGCGACTCGGTGACCGAGAGCATCGCCTCGTTGAGCGCGACGTCGATCGAGCGCTCGCGCAGGGCCGACGCGAGCGGGCCGTCGCGATGCCGCTCGCGCTCGAACAGCGACATCATGACGCCGAAGGCCGCGTAGATGCCCGCGATCGAGTCGCCGATCGACACCCCCGTGCGGCTCGGCGGCCGCCCCGGCTCGCCCACGAGCTCGCGGAAGCCGCCGTAGGCCTCGGCGACGGCGGCGAAGCCGGGCCGCGGCGACAGCGGACCGGTCTGGCCGAACGCCGAGACGCGCGCGACGACGAGGCCGGGGTTGACGGCCTCCAGCGTCGCCTCGTCGAGTCCCCACGCGTCGAGGGTGCCGGGGCGGAAGTTCTCCAACAGCACGTCGGCGTCTGCGAGCAGGTCGAGCACGATCCGCCGCCCCTCGTCGCTGCGCAGGTCGAGCACCAGCGAGCGCTTGCCGCGATTGATCGTGCGGTACAGCATCGACGTGTCGCCGCCGTACAGGCGCCAGCGCCGCAGCTCGTCGCCCGTGCGCGGGCGCTCGACCTTGACGACGTCGGCGCCGAAGTCGGCGAGCAGCCGTCCGGCGGTGGGCGCGGCGATGTAGTTGCCGAGCTCGACGACCCGCACCCCGTGCAGCGGAGCGTGACGCATTCGGACCTCCTCGATCGAGACGGATGCCGTGACACCCCCAGTCTCTCGCACCGGGCCCGCACCCTCGCACCCCGCACGATCGCGCCATCGCCCCCTGCACCATCGCGCGCCGAGTCAACCCTTCCTCGCCGAGTCAATCCCGCCTCAGCGCGAACCGGGGGTTGACTCGGCGCGCGGGGATTGACTCGGCGCGCGATGGTGCGGGGGTGGGTGGGCGGGGGCGGGAGACGGGTGGGCGGGCGTAGCATGAGCGGGGTGGCTACTCTGCTCATCGTGCATCACACGCCGTCGCCGGGCATGCAGGCGCTGCTCGAGGCGGTGCGGGAGGGCGCGCGCGACGACGCGATCGAGGGCGTCGACGTGGTCGTGCGTCCCGCGCTGTCGGCGGGTGCGAGCGACGTGCTGGCCGCCGACGGCATCCTTCTGGGCACGCCCGCGAACATCGGGTACATGTCGGGCGCCCTCAAGCACTTCTTCGACCAGATCTACTACCCGGTGCTGCAGGCCACGATCGGCCTGCCGTACGCGCTGTGGGTGCACGGCGACAACGACGCCGCGGGCGCGGTGCGCAGCGTCGAGACGATCGCGACGGGCCTGCAGTGGCGGCGCACGCGCGACCCGCTGAGCGTGCTCGGACCCGTGGATGCCGCGGCCCGCGAGGCCGCCTGGGAGCTCGGCGCGGCGACGGCGGCGGGCCTCACGCTCTGACGCGGCACTCCGGCCCAGTGCCCGATGCGCCGGGCGCAGGGGGTGCCCCGCGGACGCGGCCGACGTACCCTGGATGCATGAAGAACTGGGTCGTGCGCTTCGCATCGCTGTACGTGTTCAACATCGTCGTGCTGCTCGTCATCGGCCTGTTCACTCCGGCACGGATCGGGTTCCACGCGATCTGGGCCGCGGTCATCATGACCCTCGCCGAGCTGTTCGTGAAGCCGATCGTGCACCGCGCGTTCTCGAACGCCGCGGCGAAGTCGGCCGGCCAGCGCACGCGCGCGGGCGAGGGCCTCGTGCAGGGCGGCATCGTGCTCGTCGTCGCGGCGATCGTCTGGGTCATCACGCTGCTGCTGTCGCGCGCCAGCCTCGGCGGCAGCCTGTTCTGGGCGTGGGTGCTCCCGCCGGTCATCATCGCGATCGGCTGGTTCGTCTACGCCCGCATCGACGCCCGCGTGCAGGCCGCCGCGTCGGACATCTACGACCGCGCCGAGGCCGGCATCCGCGGTCAGAGCGCGCGTCCCGGTGCCGCCGCGCCGCCGTCGCCCGCCGCCGCGGCCGGTCGCGAGGAGCTGAAGGACGGCCTCACCCCCGAGCAGCGCCGCATGCTCGACGAGCTCGGCTGAGCGGGTCGCGCCGGCGAACACGCATGCGGACGCAGCGGCGCGGACCGGCCCGGCGGATGTAACAATGCGACGCCGGATCGCCGCCCTCGGCGCGAGAGCCGCGAGGATGGAGGGGCCGTCTGTCCCGACCGGCGCCCGCCGACCCCCGGAGTCCCCCATGTCGCGATCCGTTCTGCGCACCGTGCGCCTCGCTTCCGTCGTCGCGGGAGCGGCGCTGCTGCTCACCGCCTGCGCGTCGTCGCCCGCCGGCACCGCGTCATCGGAGCCGGCATCCGGCGACACCGCGACCAGCGTCGCCGACGAGGGCTTCCTCACGCCCGGCAAGTTCACGATCGCGACCGGTGAGATCGCGTACTACCCCTACGTGATCGACGACGACCCCGCGTCGGGCGAGGGCTTCGAGGCCGCCATCGCCTACGCGATCGCCGGCGAGCTGGGCTTCGCGCCCGAGGACGTCGAGTGGGTGCGCACGAGCTTCGAGGCCGCGATCGCGCCCGGGCCCAAGAACTTCGACGTCAACATCCAGCAGTACACGATCACCGAGGAGCGCCGGCAGGCCGTTGACTTCTCGTCGCCGTACTACGCGGCCAGCCAGGCGGTCGTGGCGATCGAGGGCGGCGCCGCCGACGGCGTCGACTCGCTCGCGGGCCTGAAGGGCCTCACCCTCGGCGCGATGGCCGGCTCGACGAGCGCGACGACGATCGACGAGGCCATCGCGCCCGACGTCGCCCCGCAGCTGTACAACTCGAACGAGGATGCCGTGGCCGCGCTCATCGCGAACCAGATCGACGCGATCGTGCTCGACCTGCCCACGGCCTACTACGCGACGGGCGTGTACATCGAGAACTCGTTCATCGTCGGCGAGCTGCCCGCCGCGGGCGTTCCCGACGAGTGGGGCGTGCTGCTGCCGAAGGACTCCCCGCTGACCGAGCGCGTCACCGCCGCGGTCGACGCGCTGCGCGAGAACGGCACGCTCGACCGCATCACGGAGGAGTGGCTCGGCGAGGGCCAGGGCGTCACCCTGCTCAAGTAGGCGCCCCGCGGCCTCCGCGGACGCTCCGCCGACGTCGATGCCCGGCTCCATCGTGTTCACGACTCAGGAAATCCGCCCGCCCGGCCGAGGGCGGACCGCGGGATCGCGCGGACGGCATCCGCTCGCCCGCGCGGCCTTCCTGAATTGTGCACACCGTTCGGGAGCGCGACGGCCGCTCGCGCACGGCCCGGCGGCGCGGCCGCGCTCGTCCGCTACCGTCGACTCGTGACCACGCACGAACCCAGCGCGCTCGAACAGGGCCGGCGCGCCTACCGGCAGCGGCGCGCGCAGCAGTCGGTGCTCGTCGCGATCGCCTCCACCGTCGTGGTCGCCGTCGTCGTCTGGGTGTTCGTCATCGACACCCCCGGGTGGGCGGCCGTGCAGAAGGCGTTCTTCGACCCGGAGATCGCCGTGCGCGCGCTGCCGCGGGTGTGGGCGGGGTTCCTGCTCAACCTGCAGGTGCTCGCGCTCTCGGTCGTCACGGTCGCGATCGTGGCGCTCGTGCTCGCGATGCTGCGCACGCTCCGCGGCCCCGTGTTCTTCCCCCTGCGGCTGCTCGCGGCGGCCTACACCGACCTGTTCCGCGGACTGCCGTTCATCATCGTGCTGTTCCTGATCGGCTTCGGACTGCCCACGCTCGCCGACACCCGCATCCCGCCGATCGTGCTGGGCACGCTCGCGGTCACGCTCACCTACTCGTCCTACGTCGCCGAGGTGCTGCGCGCGGGCATCGAGGCCGTGCATCCGTCGCAGCTGCTCGCGGCCCGCGCGCTCGGGCTCGGACACGCGCAGACGCTGCGCCGCGTCGTGCTGCCGCAGGCGCTGCGCAAGGTCACGCCGCCGCTGATGAACGACTTCGTGTCGATGCAGAAGGACGTGGGCCTCATCTCGATCCTGGGGGCGGTGGATGCCGTGCGCGCGGCGCAGACGGTGGCCGCGCAGACCTACAACTTCACGCCCTACGTCGTCGCCGGCGTGCTGTTCATCCTGCTCGCGATCCCCACGATCCGGCTCACCGACTGGTACACGGCGCGGCTGCGGGCGCGCGAGCAGGCGGGGGCGATCGTATGACGACGGTGCTGCGAGCGGTCGACCTCTGGAAGGCGTTCGGCGAGCGCGAGGTGCTGCGCGGCGTGTCGCTGGAGCTCGCGGTGCACGAGGTCGTCGCGCTCATCGGCCCGAGCGGCTCGGGCAAGTCGACGCTGCTGCGCTGCCTCGGGCTGCTGGAGCCGATCGACGACGGCCAGGTGTTCCTGGGCGATCAGGACATCTCCGATCCGCGCGTGGATGCCAACCGCGTGCGCGCCCGGTTCGGTGCCGTGTTCCAGAGCTACAACCTGTTCCCGCACCTGACGGTGCTCGACAACGTGACGCTCGCCGCGCGGGTCGTGCACCGCGTGCCGCGGCGCGAGGCGGAGCAGCGCGCGATGGAGCTGCTCGCCCGCATCGGGCTCGACGGCTTCGCGCGCGTGCACCCCGATCGGCTGTCGGGCGGACAGCAGCAGCGCGCCGCGATCGTGCGCGCGATCGCGACCGACCCCGAGGTGCTGCTGCTCGACGAGATCACCTCGGCGCTCGACCCCGAGCTCGTCGGCGAGGTGCTCGAGCTCGTGCGTGAGCTCGCCCGGGACGGCGCGACGATCCTCATGGCGACGCACGAGATGGCGTTCGCCCGCGACGTCGCCGACCGCGTCGTGTTCCTCGACGGCGGCGCGATCGTCGAGCAGGGACCACCGGCGCAGCTGTTCGCCGCGCCGCGCGAGGAACGCACGCGCGCGTTCCTGTCGCGGTTCACGGCGTAGCGCCCCCGCCCGGCGAGCAGGTGGGTTTCGCGCCGAGCCGGTGGATTTCTCACCGAGCAGGTGGGTTGTCCGCCGAGCAGGTGCCTTCCTCGCCGAGATGGTGGGCACCATCTCGGCGAGGAACCCACCATCTCGGCAGAGAGCGCACCCCGCCGCGTGTCTCAGCAGCGGCGGCTTGCCGGGCGAGAAGCCACCGGTCGTGGGACACGGTGCGGGACGCCGGCAGCGGGCCGGCGGCAGGGGCCGGCGAGTCGGACAGATGAGACAGTAGGGGGATGGCCTCTTCGCGACCCGGCGCTGCAGACGCTCCCCCGCTCCACCCGATCGTGCGCGCCTCGGTGCCGCGCAGCGCGCACGTCGTCGCGATCGTGCTCGCCTGGGCGCAGGGCGCGGCGCTCGCCGGGGTGTTCGTCGCCGTCGGGTGGGCGATCGACCTGCTGATCGCGGATGCGAGCCCGCTGCCGGCCGTCGGCACCGTCGCGGGACTCGTCCTCGTCGCCGCGGCGGCGTCGGCGGCGATCGCAGCGCACAGCGCCCGCGCGCAGTCGCGCGCCGAGACGGTCGTGCGCCGCGCCGTCGTGGACCGCCTGTACGAGGGCGGGCTGCGCGCGGCGGGACCGCGGTCGGGCGCGCTCGTCGCCCTCGCGACGGGGTCGGTCGAGCGCGCCGCGCACTACCGCGCGGGGTTCCTGGGACCGATCGTCGGATCGCTCAGCACGCCGCTCGTCGTGCTCGCCGTGTACGCGCTCACGACCGACGCCGCGATCGCCGGCATCCTCGCCGCGATGCTCGTCGTCGTGCCGCTCATCATCGGTGTCACCCAGCGCGCCGTGCGGCCGACCGGGTCGGCGCACCGCCGCGAGCAGATGCGGCTCGCGGCGGCGTTCCTGCAGGCCGTGCAGGGGCTGTCGACGCTCGTCGGGGCGCGTGCCGCGCAGCGCGAGGGCGAGCGGCTCGCTGCCCAGGGCGAGCGGCACCGGCGCGGCCTCATGCGCATCCTCGCCGTCAACCAGGTGCTCATCCTGGTGATCGACGCCACGGTGTCGCTCGCGATCGTGCTCGTCGCGATCGTGCTGGCCGCCGGCCGGCTCGGCGACGGCGCGCTGACGCTCGGCGCGGCCCTCGCCACGGTGCTCGTCGCGCTGCTCGTGATCGGCCCCGTCGACCTCGTGGGGCAGTTCTTCTACATCGGCATCGGCGGCCGCGCCGCCGAGCGCGCGCTCAGTGCCCACCTCGCGGGCGGCGCCGTTCACAATTCAGGAAATCCCGCCGGCCCTCCGCACGCGAACCGCGGAAATCCGGGCGAGCAGCACACCACAGCATCCGATCTTCCTGAATTGCGCACCCCGGATGCCGCCCCCACCGGCAGCCCCCGAGGCCCGGGCCATACCCCCGCAGCCACCCCCACAACCGCCGGAACCGTTCACAATTCAGGAAATCCCGCCGGCCACCCGCACGCGAACCGCGGAAACCCGGGCGAGCAGCACACCACAGCATCCGATCTTCCTGAATTGCGCACCCCGGATGCCGGACCCCCGGATGCCGGACCCCCGGCCGCCCCGGCCCTGGCGCTCGACGGGGTGACAGCGGGCTGGACGCCCGGGCGGCCCGTGCTGCACGACGTGACCCTGCGCGTCGAGCCGGGCGAGCACGTCGCCCTCGTCGGCCCGAGCGGCGTGGGCAAGTCGACCGTGTCGGCACTGCTGCAGGGGCACCTGCGCCCCGCGCGGGGCCGGGTGACCGTCGCGGGCGACGACACGGCGGAGACTCCGGCATCCGTCATCCGCGGCCGGCTCGCCGTCGTCGAGCAGCGCACGTTCCTCTTCCACGGCAGCATCGCCGACAACCTGCGCATCGCGGCGCCCCGGGCATCCGACGACGAACTGTGGCGGGCGCTCGCGATCGCGGGCCTCGACGACGAGGTGCGCGCCATGACGCGCGGCCTCGACACCCCCGTCGGCGAGCACGGCGCGAGCCTGTCGGGCGGGCAGAGCCAGCGCCTGGCGATCGCGCGGGCGGCGCTGCGCGACGCGCCCGTGCTCATCCTCGACGAGCCGACCTCGCAGGTGGACCTCGCGGGCGAGGCCGCGTTCCTGCGCAGCCTCGCCGAGCTCGCGCGGGGCCGCACGGTGCTCACGATCGCGCACCGTCCCGGCGCGATCCTCGCCGCCGACCGCACCATCGAGCTCACCCGCGAGGGGGCCGCCCGATGAGCACGCCCTCGCATCCCGCCGGACCCGCCCCTCGCCCCGCGCCCTCCCGACCCGCCGCCCCCTCCCGGCTCGAGCTGACCCGCTGGCTCGTGGGCCACACCCGGCGGCTGCTGCCGCCGCTCGTGCTCGCCACGCTCGCCCGCATCGTCGGCCACCTGCTCGGCGTCGCCGTGATCGTGCTCGCGGCGCTGAGCCTGGTGCGCATCGCCGCGGGCGACGACGTCCCGGTCGCGGGCCTCGTCGCCGCGATCGTCGCGATGAGCCTCGTCAAGGCCCTGCTGCGCTATCTGGAGCACTACGCCGGGCACTGGGTCGCGTTCACGGCGCTGCAGCGGCTGCGCGAACTGCTGTTCGCCCGGCTCGTCCCGCAGGCGCCCGCCGCGACGACGGGGCGCGCCTCGGCGGAGCTGACCGAGCGCGCGACGCGCGACATCGACCGCATCGAGGTGTTCTTCGCGCACACGTTCCCGCCGGTCGTCGCCTCGGTCGTCGTGCCCGCGGTCGCGCTCACCTGGTTCGCGATCGTGATCGACGCGGGGCTCGCGGCGATCGTCGCGGCGTTCCTCGCGGTCGCCCTCGCCCTGCCGTTCCTCGGCGCGAGAACGGCGTGGGCGGCCGCGCGCTCGGCCGCCGCGGCACGCGGACGCCTCGCGACGCACGTCGCCGACGACGTGCAGGGCCTGCGCGAGGTGCTCGCCTTCACCGCCGAGGACGCCCGCCGCGCGGGCCTGGAGCGGCTCGGCGACGAGGTCGCGCGCGGCTCCGCCCGCGTGGGCCGCACCGTCGCGGTGCGGCTGCTGCTCGAGCGGATGCTGTGGGGCGGATGCCTCGTCGCCCTGCTGCTGAGCGGTGCCGCGCCGGGCGACGTCGTCGCGGCCGTCGCGCTGCTGGTCGCCCTCTGGCTCGGGGGCGTGAGCACCGACGACTTCGCGACGGGGCTGGATGCCGCCTTCTCTGCCTGCGAGCGCGTGCAGCGCATCGTCGAGGCCGCCCCGCTCGTGCGCGACGAGGGCCGCGCGCGGCTCGCCGACGGCATCCTCTCGGTCGAGCTCGACGATGTGACCTTCCGCTATCCGGATCGCGACGAGCCCGCGCTCTCGCACGTCTCGGTGCGGTTCGACGGCGGCGGCTGGCACCGCGTGGCGGGGGTGTCGGGCAGCGGCAAGTCGACCCTGGCATCCCTCCTCGTGCGCGGCTGGGATCCCGACGGGGGACGCATCCTGCTCGGCGGCACCGACCTGCCCGCCCTGCCCCTCGACGCGGTGCGCGGCGCCGTCGCGGTGGTCGATCAGCGTCCCGTGCTGTTCACGGGCACCGTCGCCTCCAACCTGAGGCTCGCCCGTCCCGAGGCGGATGACGAGGAGCTGCGCGCCGCGCTGCACGCGGTCGGCCTCGACGACGCGCTCGCCGACGGCCTGCGCACGACGGTCGGCGAGCGCGGCACGACGCTGTCGGGCGGGCAGCTGCAGCGCCTCGCCCTCGCCCGGGCGCTCGTCGCCCGCTCCCGCGTGCTCGTGCTCGACGAGGCCCTGAGCCAGCTCGACGCCGGCACGGCGCAGACGGTGCGCGAACGGCTCGAGCACGCGGCATCCGGCACGACGGTCATCGAGATCACGCACCGCACCGACGTCATCCCCGACGACGCCACGGTCACGGTCGTCGACCGCGGCGAGGTCGTCGAGCACGGCGCCGCCGGAGCGCTGCGCACCGGCGGCGGACCGTTCGCGCGACTGTCGCTGCGGGCGTAGGGCGGGGCCGGCTCAGCCGTCGGCGAGGGCGTGCCCGCGATCGTCGATGAGGCCGTCCTCCACGGCCCGGCGGAACAGGTCGACCTTCGTGGGGGCGGCCCGCTCCGCCGCCGCGTACTTCGCACGGATGCGGCGGATATGATCGTGCACCGTCTCGCGCGAGATGTACAGCAGCACGGCGACCTCGCCCGCGGTGCGCCCTGCCGCGTACAGCGCGAGCACCTCTGCCTCGCGCCCCGTGAGCCCCGCGCGGCGGCGCGGAGGACGGGACCGATCACGACCCGCGCGGGCCGCCTCGCGCACGACGTGCACGATGGCCGAGGGCTCGTCCCTCTTGTGCACCAGGGCGACCGCTCCGGCCGCGCGCACCTCGCGCCCCCACCCGGCGCCTGGCCGCGCGGCGACCGCGACGACCCGGGCGTCCCGTCGCGCGAGGCGGCGCACCGCCGCGCGGAGCGCGGCACCCCCTCCGGGATCGGCCTCCAGCAGCACCACGTCGAGCGGAGGGCCGGCCTCCGCCACGCGGTCGACGGTCGTCTCCGCGACGGCGACGTGCATGTCGGGCTGCGCGCCGAGAAGCGCCGCCAGCCCCATGAGGATCACGGGCGAGCCGTCGACGATGCCCACCCGGATCCGTTCCATCGCGCTCCCTGCCCCGCGGCCCGTCCGCGGCGTGCCCCACGATTCTCGGCGGGCCCTTCCGCCGCACGCGCACGGGATGCGGGATGTCCGTGCCCGCACGACGGGATCTCCGTGCCGGCGCAGCGCGATCTCCGTGCTCCCGCCGCGCGCGCCCGTGCGCGAGGCCGGCTCCCCTGCGCCCCCGCCGTGGCAGGATGTGCTCGAAGACCCTCGGAGGAGTGTCCATGAGCATCCGCCTCGATGTCGTGCTCCACGGCATCGACGTGCTGCGCAGCGGCGGCGACCTCGACATCGTCGGCGAGCCGGGATCGGGACGGTCCCACGTGCTCGGCGAGATCTGCGCGCATCTCGAGGCGCAGCGGTGGAGCGTGCTGCGCGTGCCCGGCATCGCGGCTTTCCGTGCCGTGCCCTTCGCCGCGCTCGGATGGCTGGGCGAGCATCCGAGGACCCCCGCCGTCGCGCTCGAGATGCTGCGCGCCGCGCTCGGCGACGGGCCGTCGCTCGTCGCCGTGGACGACGCCGACGACCTCGACGACGCGTCGCGGGGCGTGCTCGCCCGTCTCCGCGACGTGTCCGGCGCCTCCCTCGCCGGCACGCGACGGGTCTCGAGCCCCGGGCGGGCCGGCGCGCTGAGCGGGTTCGCCCGCACGTTCCAGCTCCGCCTCAGCCCGCTGCGCTTCGAGGAGCTGGAGCGGCTGATCGTCACGCGGTTCGGGTTCGCGCTCGACGGCCCGACGATGTCGAGCGTCTACGCGAAGTCGAACGGCAACGTCGGCATCGCACTGGCCCTCGTCGAGGCCGCCGTCCGCGACGGCCGCATCCGCGTCGACGGCGACACGGCCGGCGGCGCCGGCGAGATCTGGACCCCCGCGATGACGAGCATCGCCGAGGCGCTCATCGCTCGCCTGGACGACGAGGAGCGCGCAGGGCTCGAGACCCTGGCCATCCTCGGGCCGGCGGCGATGTCGACCGCGCTGAGGCTCGTGGATCGTCCGGTGCTGGAGCGCCTCGGCGACGCCGGCGTCATCGAGGTGTTCCCGACGGGCGACCGGCACATCGTGACGGTGCGCCATCCCATCCTGGTCGACCACTTCCGCCATCGGCCCCGGCGCGTGCGCAGCGTGCTGATGGCGGACGACATCGTGCGACGTCTCGCGAGCGGCACGACCGCGCCGGCCGCGGCCGCCGTGGGCGAAGAGCACGCCGCGCTCTTCGTGACGCTCGTGCACGAGCACGCGCGTCGGCGGCTCCTCGCGGCACAGGACGCCTGGAGCAGGGATCGGACCAAGGGGACGGCGGCCGAGCTCATCGCGACCCTCCGCGCGGGCGGCGGCACGCCCGAGACGGTGGCCGGGCTGTTCGCCGAGAGCGCCGATCTGCCGGGCTCCGAGCAGAGCGAGCTCGAGTGGGAGAACATGTACGGCCTGCATCTGACGACCGTCGAGAACAGGCCCGGCTTCGCGGTCGCCCGGCTTCGCGCCCGGGCGGAGGGCAGCGACGCGATGAGGGGTCATCTGCTCGCCTGGGCCGCGCTCATCGAGCAGTCCTTCATCGGGCCGGCCGATCCGGATGCGCTTCCCGAGGAGACCACGGGCATGGCGGCCGGCGCCCGGGGGCAGATCCTGCGCTCACGCGCGTTCGTGCAGCTCATGCGGGGCGATCTCGACGAGGCGGACCGTCTCATCTCCGAGGCGCGCCTGGAGCTGAAGGAGGACCAGTTCACCGAGGTGATGACCGCCGTGCTCCTCCTCGCCCGCGGCGAGTTCGACCACGTCGAAGACCTCGCGCGACGCGGCTACGAGGAGGCCCGGGCGGCGTTCCACGCGGCCGACATGTACGCCTACACGTACATCGCCGCCCTCGAGGCGTTCGTCGCGGGCCGCTACGACGACGCCGAGGATCTCATCACGGAGGTCGCCCACCTGCATCTGGCCGCCGGGGAGCCGCAGCTCTACCGGCTGGGGCTCGCCGCCGTCGCGACGTTGATCGCCGAGACCCGCGGAACGACGCCGCAGGGCATCCTGCGGGTCGGGCCGGAGGGCTTCTCCTTCCGGGGGCCGTTCCCGGGAATGGCGACGGACTGGATCGTCGCGTCGCGATTGCGCGCCCGGGGAAGCGCCGAGGAGGCCGCCGACGTGCTCATACGGCTCGGAGACGAGCAGTGGGCGATGGGACTCCGCCTGCCCGCCGCCTACGCGTATCTGATCGCCGCCGACGCCGACCCCGCGCCCGCGCGGTCGGCGCGGCTCTCCGAGCGCGTGAGCGTCGTGCAGGGACACGCGATCCAGGTGCACCGGGAGATCATCCGCGCGCGCGTCGAGCAGGACCTCGACGCCCTCGAGGCCGGCGCCGAGCGGCTGGAGGCGCTCGGCCAGGACATGCGCGCGGTCGTGGTCTGGCGCGAGCTCGCGAGCGCGCACGGCGCGCGCGGCGACGACGACGCAGCGGCACGCGCGAACGCGCAGGCGACGCGCATCACGTCGGCCCCGGGGCGCTTCGACTCCGCGGCACAGGTCATGCCGCCGACGCTCACGGAGCGGGAGCGGGAGGTCGCGCGCCTGGTCGCCGTCGGCATGTCGAACCGGGAGATCGCCGATCTGCTCGTCGTCACCGTGCGCACCGTCGAGTCGCACGTCTCGCACGCGATGCGCAAATGCGGCGTCGCGAGCCGCCACGAGCTGCGCGACCTCGCGCGCGGCCTGCGCCTGCGTCAGTGAGCGACGGCCGGGAGCGGGGCCGCGACGACCGCCGCTCCCGGCCTCCCGCATCCTCCGCTCACGAGCAGGTGATGAGCGGGGACGTCAGCACGATGTCGTCGTTGGCGCCGAGCGCGTCGCAGCGCGGCCGCGGCGGGATCGCGAACCGGTAGGTGAGGGTGATGCCGGTCTGGCCGGGCGAGGCCACGTAGACGAACGAGTACGACTGGATGCCGCGGTCGGGGTGGAGATTGGTACGCGTGTCGCCCGACCACATCGTGATGCCGTTGATCCGCACCTCCACCTGCTGGAAACGGGTGTTCCTGTTGTCGTTGCTGTTGCCCCAGCCGCCGACGCCCTGGAAGGTGAAGACGTAGGTCGTGCCCGGAGTGACGGGGATCGTCACGTCGGTGAGGACGTACGCGACCGGCGTGTTCGAACCCGGCGCGCACGCCGCGCTGTCGAGCATCGACACGAACCCGGTCAGGCCCCGGTGCGAACGGAACCAGCCGTTGTGCCCGTTCACGCCGCCGGCCGGGACGAGCGCCTGCCCCTGGTTCCGCCAGCTGCTCCAGTCGCCCATCGTGATGGACGGGCACGCCGGTGCCGGCGTCGTCGCGGCCGCCGTCGGGACCGTGATCGCGGCCGCGATCACGGGGAGCGACCACGCCGCGCCCCTGACGACGCTCCGCCGGGTCGGGGACTCGGGCGCGCCGGCGTCTCCCCGGTCGAACGCATCGGGCTGCACATCTGCTGTCTGGGACATTCTGCTCCAACGTCGGGTATCGCCGCCCCCGGGCAGGGGCGACGGTGTGTTCGGAAACCGCACGGGCCGAGGGAACGAGAGCATCGGGGCGACGCGCGCCCCCCAGGCGCGTTCGGCTCGTTCCAGCCTCGCAAGCGATGTGCACGTTCGTCTTTCCCCAGGACGGGGGGATCGCGCCGCGATCACGCCCCGCCGCACCCCCATCCCTGGGGGATTCCGCGCTCGGCACGGCGGAACGTGTCATCGTTCGAGCGCCCCGCGCATCTCATAGGGGGAGAGCGACAGCGAGGCGGAACGGAGGATGCCGGCGACGTGACTACGGACAGATCGGACGATTGGCGCAGACCGATTCGCCCGCGCGCGCTGCAACGCGCCTACCTGCGGATCGGCGTCGTCGACCCGCATCCGGCGCTGGCGCTCGGCGTCACGGCGATCTTGAACGCGCAGACCGACATGCACGTCGTGTCGACCGCTCCCACGGTGAGCGCGCTCGCCGCGCGACGCGAGCGCATGGACGTCGTCCTCGTGGGGTGCACGGCTGCGGAGGCGGCCGTGCCGATACCGCAGCTGTCCACCCTCTCCGCGAGCACGCAGAGCGTGCTGCTCTACGTCTCGGACGATGCCGAAGGCCTGCCGGCGTACGGCGTCGTGCGGAAGCAGGACGAGCCCGACGAGCTCGTGCGGCGCGTGCGCCAGGCCGCGCACCCCGCGTACGGACGCGGCGCCCTGGGGCGGGAGGCGCCCGCGTTCGCGAACGTGCCGGTCGTGCTCACGGAACGGGAGCGGCAGGTGCTCGCCCTCTACGCGGGCGGCCGCACGGCCGGTCAGGTGGCCTCGCGGCTGTTCATCTCCCGGGGGACCGTGCACGACCACATCCGCCGCATCCGGGCGAAGTACGAGGCCGCCGGGCGGCCCGCTCCCACGAAGGTCGACCTCTTCCGCCGCGCCGTCGAGGACGGCATCGTGCGGCCCGACGGCGCGTGACGGGCATTCCTCGCCCGGCGGCGGGGGCGGGGCACGGCGCCGCCGGAGCGCCGCGCACCGGCGGCGGGCCGTTCGCGCGGCTGTCGCTGCGGGCGCAGGGCGGGGCCCTACCGGGCCGGCCGCGGGCCGCGTAGGCTCGCGCGCATGACCGACACCGATGCCGAGCCCGCCTCGGTCGACGACCTCGAGCTCGATCGCTACCTGGGCGACTGGTTCGAGGTCGGCCGGCTGCCGCTGCGCTTCGAGGACCGGGACGCCCGCGACGTCACCGCGAGCTACACGATGAACGACGACGGCACGGTGCGGGTCGACAACCGGTGCCTCGACGAGGACGGCGAGCCGACCCAGGCGTTGGGCCAGGCGGTCGCCGACGCCGAGCATCTGGGCCGGCTGCGGGTGTCGTTCCTGCCCGCGGCGCTGCGCTGGATCCCGTTCACGCGGGCCGACTACTGGGTGCTCAAGATCGACGACGACTACCGGCTGAGAATGTCAACCTCAGCTGGGCCCAGGGCGGCAATCTAAACGGGACCCACCCTGTGGTTTCTGGTCTTGGTTCCGGGCCCCGGTAGTATCTCGTTCATGAACTTCAACCGTTCCGCTTGGTGGTGGCTGCGATAGCAGCCGGTTGAAGTATGTTCACGGGCTGCACGGCAGCTCGTGGAACGGCCCGAGTACTCCGTGTAGCTCCCAATCATCGGGAGACACAAATGGAGTCCTTCATCGCAACCGCGCAACGCTCGGCAGAGGTCGCGGTCCTCGTGGCCGAGCACCCCGAGCACTTTCGAGTCCTCACGGGTGAGCGGCCGACTGGGCCGCTGCATCTGGGCCACTACTTTGGCACCATCAGGGAACGGGTGCGTCTCCAGCAGGCTGGCGTCGAGATGTTCCTCGTGCTCGCGGACTATCAGGTCATCACCGACCGAGACACGATGGCTCACGTTCGCGAGAACGTCTATAGCGCTGTGCTCGACTATCTCGCCGCGGGCATCGACCCGGAACGGACGACCATTTTCACCCACTCGTCGGTGCCGGCGCTGAATCAGTTGATGCTGCCGTTCCTGAGCTTGGTCACCGAGGCGGAACTGCATCGTAATCCGACCGTCAAAGCGGAACTCGCGGCGTCCGGGCGCGCGTTGAGCGGGTTGCTCTTGACCTATCCGGTGCACCAGGCGGCCGACATTCTGTTCTGCAAAGGCAATCTCGTGCCCGTCGGCAAGGACAACCTCCCGCATGTGGAGATGACTCGCGTGATCGCTCGACGGTTCAACGAGCGCTATGGGGATGTCTTCCCGGTTCCGGATGCGTTGATCACGTCGACGCCGGAGGTTCCGGGCTTGGACGGTCGGAAGATGTCGAAGAGCTACGGGAACGCGATCGCGTTATCTATGACACCGGACGAGACAGTTGCGGTGATTCGTCAGACTCGGACCGATCAGGACCGGCGGATCAGTTTCGATCCCGAGGACAGGCCTGGTGTTTCGGCGCTGTTGTCGACGGCCGCGCTGTGCCGCGGTGTCGAGCCAGCCGAGTTAGCCGACGAGATCGGTGATGGCGGCAGCAGCGCCCTGAAAGCCATGACGGCGACAGCCGTGAACGACTTCTTGGAACCGTTGCGCGTGAGGCGGCAAGCCTTCGCCAAAGACGAGGATCTCGTGCGGGCGATTCTTCGCCACGGCAATGAGGCTGCGAACACTTCGGCGGAGTCAACACTGGCCCAGGTGCGCGAAGCAATGGGGACGATCTACTAGGACCTCGGTCAGACCTGGTCAGTGAGTCGGCGGGTGTGGGCGAGGCGATAGGAGTCGGTGCCGGTTTCGATGATGCTGCCACCGAACGTGAGTCGGTCGACGATCGCAGCGCAGAGCCTCGGGTCGGTGAAGGTCCTCGTCCATCCGGAGAACGATTCGTTGGAGGCTATCGCGACGGAGTTCTTCTCTTCGCGTTCGGTGAGGACCTGGAACAGGAGCTCGGCTCCGCGGCGGTCGAGTTCCATGTAGCCGAGTTCATCGATGCAGAGCAAGTCGACGCGGCCGTAGCGAGCGATGGTGCGGGCGAGCTGCTTCTCGTCGGCGGCTTCGACGAGTTCGTTGACGAGTTTCGTCGCGAGCGTGTATTTGACCCGATAGCCCTTCTCTGCAGCCGCGGTTCCCAGACCGATCAGTAGATGCGATTTCCCGGTACCGGAGTCGCCGATGAGGCAGAGCGGTTCGCCTTTGCGGATCCAGTCACCGGTAGCGAGTTGGTGGATCGTGGCCGGGTTGATGTTCGGGTTCGCGTCGAAATCGAAGTCACCGAGCCACTTGCTCCGCGGGAAGCCAGCCGCAGACACGCGCCGAATCGAGGAGCGCCGATCGCGATCATCGCACTCCGCGAGCAGTAGCTCTGCCAGGAACCCTTGGTAGGACAGCTGCTCTCGGTTCGCGGTCACCAGGGCCTCGTCAACGACGGCGCGGACAGTCGGGAGCCGGAGACGCCGGCAGGCCTGATCGACAGCCGCGATCGCTGCTTCTTCGGTGAGCCCGCGTCTCCGGCGCAGCGTCGTCGTGACGGTGGTGGGTTTCGTGGTCATGTTCCCGTGGTTCCTTCCCGATCAATCGCTTCGTCCGTGAGCGTCGGGCGTGCCCGACGTTCCAAGAGTTCGTCGTAGCCGGCGACACTCGGCAGTGGTCTCGTGTCGGCCGGGAGACCTGCGATCACCGCGGCCGGATCAGCGAGACGGCGTTGGGTGAGACTGACAACTCGTTGCTCGCGGCCAGACGCGAGTTCACGGAGATGACCATGCAGGCCAGGCCCACCCGTCGAAGTTTGTCTGCGGGCTTCGACAGCGACGACATCGGCGGTGACTGCCCCGACTTGGAGTGCTGCGTGGATGCCGGCGATCACTTCCTCTGCGGGCATGCTCCGGTGCAGAAGCAGAACATCAATGAGGGCTCGCGTGCCGACGGCATCACCATCGGTCTTGCGGGCGGCCGCCCAGAACGCATCGTGGGCAGCCGTAAACACTCCGGCCTCCCGCGCCCTCGCTAAGGCGGTGGCTCCCGGGAGCGCTCCGGGCTTCTGACGCAACACCTCGAGGTAATGGTCGAGGACGACTGATTGTCCGCCGCGCGCGACAACTCGCTCATGGCGGGCAACTTCCTGGTGCCCGTCGAAAACGACGACCACGGACGCGCGTAATGAGACGCGGACGTTCCGGCCGATCAGATGGGCGGGGACGGAGTACTTCGCCATCCGAACCGTGATCAGACTCGACCTGTCGACCCGCGGATGCAGCGTCAGGCCTGGATCGAATCGCTCATACGGCAGCGGCGACAGCAGTGCCTGTTCGACGGCGAAGTCCTGGCCGACTGTGCGAATCCGCGACGCGATCCGCCGCCTGTCATCCGCCGCGTCCCAGGCGCGGATTCTCGCGTTGAGTTCTGCGAGGGAATCGACAACCGGCATGGGTGTCAAATGTGTTCGCCGGAACCGCCCGACCTCACCCTCAACGCCGCCCTTCTCATGTGCGCCCGTGATACCGGGTTGGCAGTAGAACGAATCGAACCCGTAGTGGGAGCGGAACAGCACCCACCGCTCGTTCTCGATCCGGCCGCGCCCGTTGCCATAGAGCACCGCCTGGACTGCCGATGTCAGATTGTCGTAACGGATATGCCGGGTCGGGATGCCGCCAATCTCTTCGAACGCATCAATGTGGCCCTCGAGGAATGCTTCCTGCGACTGAGTCGAATAAACCCGGTGGATCGCCTTCCCCGAGTGAGAGAGCCGGAACACGAACATGTGGCACTTCGTCTTCACCCCAGCTAGCACCACCCACACCTCGCCGAAATCGACCTCAGCCTCCGCACCTGGCTGGTGGTCTTGAGGGATGAAGACCTCCACCCGCCGGCCCGCGACCGCGTCGATCTCGGGCCGGCGAAAGCGGACGTAGTTACGAACAGTCGAATACGACAATTCAGTCGCTCCGTGCTCCTCAATAAGACGATCCAGTACCCGGGTCGCGGTGTGGCGCTGCTTCCTTGGTGCCGTCAGATCCTCCCGCAGCATCGCGTCGATCGCGGGCTTGAACCGGTCAAGCCTCGGCGCCGACCTCACCCGCGTCTTCTTCGGCGGCGGTTCCGGCGAAGCCAACGCCTGCCGCACCGTCGCTCGCCCAACGTGATGACGGCGCGCAAGCTCTCTGATCGAGAGCTCCTCCACCCGCGCATCACGCCGAATCGCCGCGAACACATCCACCCGAGATCCCATCCCAAACCTCCACCATCAGCATCCGGAACAACAGTTCCGTCAACGGTGGAGGTGGACTCGGCTCAGGCTGCCGTGGACACCCCGTCAAGCAGCAAGTGGTCTCCGCTTAGATTGCCCTGGTGGGTCCGACTTACGCTGCCATAGTCAACCGGCACGCGCTCGTCGGCACGCCCGATCGCGCGCACCTGTGGCTGCTCAGCCGCACCCCGCGGATCCCCGATGCCGTCGAGGCCGACTACCTGGCCGAGGCCCGCCGCCAGGGCTACGCCCTCGACGACTGGATCCGCCCGGCGCAGTCCGGCGCGAAGGTCACCGACGCCCAGCTCGCCGGCTGACCGGGCGCGAGGCTCGGTCGTCCGGCGGTCGAAACTCCTCCGATTCGGAGCACGAACACGCGGAAGACCCGTCTCGCGGGCTTTCGCGACCCGGATCGGAGGAGTTCGGGCGCCCGGACCCGAAGGGCCGGATGCCGAGGCTCAGCCAGCGGCGCGCTCGGCGGCCTCGACGACGTTGGTCATGAGGAGGGCGACGGTCATCGGGCCGACGCCGCCGGGGTTGGGCGAGAGCCAGCCCGCGACGTCCGCGACGCCCGGATGCACGTCGCCGTGGACGCGATCCTTGCCCGTCTCGGGGTCGGTCTCGCGCGTGACGCCGACGTCGAGCACCGCGGCGCCGGGCTTGACGTCCTCGGCGCGCACGAGGTGCTTCACGCCGGCCGCGGCGACGATCACGTCGGCCTCACGCAGGTAGCGCGGCAGGTCGACGGTGCCCGTGTGGGTGAGGGTCACGGTCGCGTTCAGGTCGCGGCGCGTGAGCAGCAGCCCGATCGAGCGGCCGATCGTGACGCCGCGTCCCACGACGACGACGTGCCGGCCCTTGAGGTCGTAGCCGCCCCGCAGCAGCAGCTCGATCACGCCGCGCGGCGTGCAGGGCAGCGGCGTCGTGATCGGGGCGTTGACGTTGAGCACGAGGCGGCCGAGGTTCACCGGGTGCAGGCCGTCGGCATCCTTCGCCGGGTCGATCCGCTCGAGGATCGCGTCGGTGTCGAGGTGCTTCGGCAGCGGCAGCTGCACGATGTAACCGTGGCACGCGGGATCGGCGTTGAGCTCGTCGATGACGCGCTCGACGTCCTGCTGCGTCGCATCGGCGGGCAGCTCGCGCTGGATCGAGTTCATCCCGAGCGCCAGCGACTGCCGGTGCTTCATCCCGACGTACAGCTGGGATGCCGGGTCCGCACCCACCAGCACGGTCGCGATCCCCGGCACGACGCCCCGCGCCCGCAACGCAGCCACCCGCTCCGTCAGCTCCGCCCTGATCGCCGCCGACGCCGCCTTGCCGTCCAGAACCTTCGCCGTCATCTCATCACTTCCTCACTGTCATAGGAGCCCGCCACCCGCCTCTTACACCCCGCCCATTTCACCCCCGCCGAGTCAATCCTTCTTCGTCGAGTCAATCCCGCCCTAGCGCGGATCGGGGGTTGACTCGGCGCGCGGGGATTGACTCGGCGTGCAGCGGGTGCGCGGCTGCCTGCGGACGCGGGCCGGAGGCGGGCGGGCGCAGGCGGGCGGGGGCGCACACGCGCGGGCCGGGGGGTTACTGGTGCAGGTCGGGGTAGAGGGGGAAGGCGGCGGCGAGGGCGTCGACGCGGGTGCGCAGCGCGTCGAGGTCGGCGGCGGGCTGGAGCGCGAGGGCGATGACGTCGGCGACCTCGGTGAACTCGGCGTCGCCGAAGCCGCGGGTCGCGAGCGCCGGGGTGCCGATGCGCAGGCCCGAGGTGACCATCGGCGGGCGCGGGTCGTTCGGCACCGCGTTGCGGTTGACCGTGATGCGGATCTCGTGCAGCAGGTCTTCGGCCTGCTTGCCGTCGATCGCCGCATTGCGCAGGTCGACGAGCACGAGGTGCACGTCGGTGCCGCCCGAGCGCACCGAGATGCCGGCGGCGGCGACGTCGGGCTGCGACAGGCGCTCTGCGAGGATCGCCGCGCCGCGCACGACGCGCTCCTGGCGCTCCTTGAACTCCGGCGTGCCGGCGAGCTTGAACGCCGTGGCCTTCGCCGCGATCACATGCATGAGCGGGCCGCCCTGCTGGCCCGGGAACACGGCCGTGTTGATCTTCTTGGCCAGGTCGGCGTCGTTGGTGAGGATGAAGCCCGAACGCGGGCCGCCGATCGTCTTGTGCACGGTCGACGACACGACGTGCGCGTGCGGCACGGGCGACGGGTGCACGCCCGCGGCGACGAGACCGGCGAAGTGCGCCATGTCGACCCACAGGTACGCGCCGACCTCGTCGGCGATCGCGCGGAACGCGGCGAAGTCGAGCTGACGGGGGTAGGCCGACCAGCCGGCGATGATGACCTTCGGCTTGTGCTCGAGCGCGAGGCGGCGCACCTCGTCCATGTCGATGAGCGACGTCTCGGGGTTCACGCCGTAGGCGACGATGTCGTAGAGCCGGCCGGAGAAGTTGATCTTCATGCCGTGCGTGAGGTGGCCGCCCTGGTCCAGCGACAGGCCCAGCAGGGTGTCGCCGGGGCGGGCGATCGCGTGCAGCACGGCGGCGTTGGCCGTGGCGCCCGAGTGCGGCTGCACGTTGGCGAACTCGGCGCCGAACAGCTCCTTGGCGCGGGCGATCGCGAGCTCCTCGGCGACGTCGACCTCCTCGCAGCCGCCGTAGTAGCGGCGGCCGGGGTAGCCCTCGGCGTACTTGTTCGTGAGCACCGAGCCCTGCGACTGCAGCACCGAGACGGGCACGAAGTTCTCGGAGGCGATCATCTCCAGGAACGTCTGCTGGCGCTTCAGCTCGCGGTCGAGCACCTCGGCGATCTCGGGGTCGACCTCGGAGAGAGGGGCGTTGAAGGTGGGATCGGTCATGGCATTCTCCGGTGGTTGAGTGCCGCCGCAGCGGCAGTGATCTCGGTGATTGAGCACCGCTGCGCGCGCAGCGGTGTTTCGAAACCCCGACCCAGGCGTGCGGTCGATAGCCGTTGTGGTCGCTCCCCGGTGGTGACCCACCCAACGCCAGTCGCGACGGTCACGAGCATAACGGATTCCGCACTGCTAGGCTGGGGCCGCCTATTTTGTAAGGACTCCTTACATGAAGCCCGCACGCGTGAAAGACTCGCGAGATGAGAAAGCCGGTGCGCCGATGACGCTGCCCCTCGTGCCCTTCCCGGCATCCGTCGTCATGCGCGACGAGGCCCCGTTCCGCCTCACCCCCGGCACGCCCGTCACGGGCGATGCGGATGCCGCCCCGCACGCCCGCGCCCTCCTCGCCGCGCTCGCCCGCCGCCACACCCTGCTCGCCCCCCGCGAACCTCGGAGAATCCCACCGGCCTCGGAGGATTCCGCCCCGACGGTCCGAGGTCCGCGCGATTCTCCGAGCCTCGTCGCCGCTCCCGTGGCGCAGGATGCCGCGACCGCCGCCCCCGGCATCCACCTCGCCCGGGGCGAGGGCGCGCCGGAGTCGTACGTGCTCGAGGTGACGAGCGCCCGCGTCACCGTGACGGGGGCGGATGCCGCGGGCCTGTTCTACGGCATCCAGACGCTCGGCCAGCTCGCCGCCACGGGCGAGATCCCGGCGGTGCGCATCGCCGACGCCCCGCGCTTCCCGTACCGCGGCGTCATGCTCGACGTCGCGCGGCACTTCCACCCCGTCGAGACGGTGCTCGCGTACATCGACCGCGCCGCCGCGCTCAAGTTCAACCGCCTGCACCTGCACCTCACCGACGACCAGGGCTGGCGCCTCGAGATCGCCGCGCACCCCGAGCTCACCGCCCGCGGCGCGGGCAGCTCGGCGTTCGGCGACGCCGGCGGCTTCTTCACGCAGGACGACTACCGGCGCATCGTCACCTACGCCGTCGCGCGGCACCTGACGGTCGTGCCCGAGATCGACCTGCCCGGGCACACGCACGCCGTCTCGCTCTCGCATCCCGAGCTGTGCGAGCCGCCCGTCGTCACCGACCGGGTGCGCGAGGTGACGGAGCTGTTCGGCGGCGGGCTGCCCGTGCCCGGCGAGCCGTATCACGGCATCGCCGTGGGCTTCTCGTCGCTGCGGATCGACGACGAGCGCACCTACGCGCTGCTGCACGACGTGCTCGGCGAGGTCGCGCGTCTCACCCCCGGCCCCTACCTGCACATCGGCGGCGACGAGGCGCTCGGCACGCCGCCCGAGAGGTACGACGCCTTCGTCGGCCGCGTCACCGAGATGGTGCGGCGGCTCGGCAAGGTGCCGATGGCGTGGCACGAGGCGGGGGCGGCGCCGTCGCTCGCCCCGGGCACGATCGGCCAGTACTGGGGCTTCGTCACGCCGACCGACGGCATGGATGCCGAGGCGCGCGCGTTCGTGCGCGGCGGCGGCTCGCTCGTGCTCTCCCCCGCCGACGCGATCTACCTCGACATGAAGCCGCACTCCGGCAGCGCCCTCGGCCTCGCGTGGGCGAACGGACCGACGAGCCTGGAGCGCTCGTACCGCTGGGATCCCGCGACCGTCATCGAGGGCGTGGATGAGAGCGACGTCCTGGGCGTGACGGCGCCGCTGTGGACCGAGACCGTGCGCACGCTCGCCGACATCGACGCGCTCGTCTTCCCGCGCATCGGCTCGGCCGCCGAGGCGGCGTGGTCGCGCGACCCGTACGGCACCGGCGAGCGCACGTGGGAGTCGTTCCGCGAGCGCGTCGCGGCCCTCGCGCCGTGCTGGCGCGCGCAGGGATTCGCGATGCCGGCCGAGTCCGCCGCTGAACCGCCCGCCGCAGAGCCTGCCGCTGAACCGCCCGCCGCCGCAGCTCCACCGGTCACGCCGGTCGCCGAGGGGGCGCGCGCATGACGACCGTGCTGCACTCCGCGCGCCTCGTCGACGGCGCCGTGACCGACGACGCATGGATCGCCTTCGACGGCGACACGGTCACGGCGACGGGAACCGGCACGACCTGGCGAGACCTGGATCCGCGGGATGCCGTCGACCTCGCCGGCGCGCACCTCGCCCCCGGCTTCATCGATCTGCATGGGCACGGCGGCGCGGGCTCGTCGTACGACGACGGCGCCGAGGCCATCCGCGTCGCCCGTGCCGCGCACCTGCGGCACGGGACGACGCGCGCCGTGCTCTCGCTCGTGACGGCGTCGATCGACGACCTCGCCGCGCGGGTCGCCACGATCGCCGACCTCGCCGCGCAGGACGACACCGTGCTCGGCTCGCACCTGGAGGGTCCGTTCCTCGACCCGGGCCACAAGGGCGCGCACACCGAGAGCCTGCTGCGCACCGCGGACGCCGGGGCCGTCGACCGGCTCCTCGACGCCGGCCGCGGCACGATCCGCCAGATCACGATCGCGCCCGAGCGCCCGGGCGGCCTCGACGCCGTGCGCCGCTTCGCCGGCGCGGGCGTCGCCGTCGCCGTCGGCCACACGAACGCGACGGAGGACGAGGCCGCGGCCGCGTTCGACGCGGGGGCGACGCTCATCACGCACGCCTTCAACGCGATGCCCGGCATCCACCACCGCGCGCCCGGGCCCGTCGTCGCCGCGATGCGCGACGAGCGGGTCACGCTGGAGCTCATCGCCGACGGCACGCACGTGCACCCGCACGTCGTCGCGCTCGCGTTCGCGGGCGCTCCCGGTCGCATCGCGCTCATCACCGACGCGATGGCCGCCGCCGCGGCCGACGACGGCGACTACGCGCTGGGCGGCCTCGCGGTGACGGTGTCGGGCGGCGTCGCGCGCCTCGCCGACGGCACGATCGCCGGCTCGACCCTCACGCAGGACGCCGCTCTGCGCGACGCCGTCGCGTGGGGCATCGGCCTCGCCGACGCCGTCGCGGCGCTCACGGCCGTGCCCGCGCGGGCACTGGGCCTGCGCGACCGGCTCGGCGGCCTGCGCCCGGGCATGACGGCGGATGCCGTCGTGCTCGACGCCGCCCTGCACGTCACCGCCGTGTGGTGCGCCGGCCGCCGGGCGGTGTGACCCGGCGACCGCACGGCATCGGCACGGCATCCCGCCGCAGGGTCAGCCATCCAGCGCGCTCCAGTCGGGGGTCGCGGCGGCGCCGCGGCGGGCCTCGTACCAGTGCGCGGCCCGCAGCACGCGCAGGTCCTCCCAGCGCGACGCGGCGATCTGCAGGCCGATCGGCCTGCCGTCGTCGGCGAACCCGCAGTTGATCGACGCGGCGGGCGCGCCCGCGGCGCTCACGGGCCGCGAGAAGACGGCGTGCGTGGACACCTCGCGCATCTGCGTGCTCTCCGCGGCGCCCGGCAGGAAGCCCACGACGGGCGAGAGCACGATGTCGTAGGCGTCGAGCAGGGCGCACGTCTCGCGCACGAGCGGGATGATCTGGTTGATCGAGCGGATGAGGTCGATCGCCGAGGCAGACTCGATCGACGACAGCGCCGCGACGAGGTCGGGGTCGGCGCTGCCGAGATCGGTCACGTGCGGGTCGTCGTGCAGCATCGTCCAGCGGTTCGCCGACAGGAACCGGCCCTGCCCCTGCGACACGTAGTCCCGCGAGAGGTACGGCCCGACGTGCTCGACGTGCGCTCCGCCGGCGGCGAAGACCCGCCCCGCCGCGTGCACGGCCTCGACGATCCGCGGGTCGACGAGCTTGCCCTCCTGCAGATCGGTGCACACGGCCACGCGCAGCGACGCCGCGTCGAGGTCGAGATCGTGCCACGCGATCTCCTGGTAGGGCGCCGACCAGCAGTCGCGCCGGTCGGGCAGCGACAGGTACGACATCGCGATCGCGGCGTCCCGCACGGTGCGCGCGAGCGGCCCGGCCGCGCGCCCGAAGTACACGTTGCGCATCGGCACGCGCCCGAACGACGGCTTGAAGCCGAACACCCCGTTCATCGCGGCGGGCACGCGGATCGATCCGCCGATGTCGTTGCCCAGGTGCAGCGCGCCGTAGCCGAGCGCGGCGGCCACGCCCGAGCCCGACGACGATCCGCCCGAGTTCCACGCGGGGTTCCACGCGTTGCGCGTGACGCCGTACCGCGTCGAGACGCCCGACGCGGTCGCGCTGAAGTCGGGGACGCTCGTCGTCGCGACGACGACGGCGCCCGCCTCCAGCATCCGGTCGACCGTCGGATCGTTCTCTTCGGCGACGACCGGCTCATGCGCGAGGGTGCCGTTGGTCTGGGGCAGGCCGGCGACCGCCAGCCGCTCCTTGACCGTGATCGGCACGCCGTCGAGCGGGCCGATCGGCGCGCCGGCGCGCCACCGCTCGTCGCTGCGCGCGGCGCTCTCGCGCGCCCGCTCGGTGTTGCTCTCCGCGATCGCGTGATGGATGCCGTCCTTCTCGGCGATGCGCTCGAGCACCCGCTCCAGCGCCTCGCTCGGGGTGAGCGTTCCGGCGGCGAAGGCCGCCGACGCCGCCGTGATGGTCGCGATCTCCGACATGTCAGCCCTCCTCCGCGAATCTCCGCAGCCGCCGCGCCGCGAGCTCCGCGTACACGAGTGCGGCGCGCGACAGCACCGACGGGTCGAAGTCGGCGAACGGCGAATGGTTCATGGGCACCGTCTCGGGGTCGCGTCCGGGCAGCAGGCCGCCGTAGAAGAGATAGCAGCCGGGCACCTCGGCGAGCACGCGCGAGAAGTCCTCCGAGCCCGCCGAGGGGTTCGGCAGCGTCTGGAACGCGTCGTCGCCGAGCACGTCGCGCACGACGTCGGCGCTGAACGCCGCCTCGTCGGGCTCGTTGTAGCTGACGGGATAGCGCCGGTCGAAGTCGATGTCGACCTCGACCTCGTGCGCCGCGGCCGTGCCGGTGAGGCACGCGTGCACGAGCCGGTCGAGCTTGTCGAGCGCGGCCGTGCTGTGCGTGCGCACCGTCGCCTGGAAGTCGACGTGCGGCGGGATGACGTTGTCCTTCGTGCCGCCGTGGATCTGGCCGACCGTGAGCACGACGGGGTCCCAGATGTCGAAGTGCCGGGTGACGGTCGTCTGCAGCGCGACGATCATGTGCGCGGCCGCCGTGATCGGGTCCTTCGCACGGTACGGGCGCGAGCCGTGGCCGCCCTGGCCGAGCACCCGCACCGTGAGGGTGCTCGACGACGACGAGGTCGTGCCGGGACGGCACGAGAACACGCCCAGCGGCAGCTGCCACGCCATGACGTGCATCGCGTAGGCGGCGTCCGCGCGCCGGCCGGCCGCGTCGAGCACGCCCTCGCGGATCATCACGCCCGCGCCGTCGTACCCCTCCTCGCCGGGCTGGAACATGAACACGACGTCGCCGTGCAGCTCGTCGCGGCGGGCCGCCAGCAGCCGTGCGGCGCCGACGAGCGCCGCCGTGTGGATGTCGTGACCGCACGCGTGCATCGCGCCGTTGTCGGCCGCGAACGGCAGGCCCGTCTCCTCGACGATCGGCAGGGCGTCCATGTCGCCGCGCAGCAGCACCGTCCGCGGCTCCGCGGCGTCGCGCCGCCCACCGCGCAGCACGGCGGTGACCGACGTCGTCTCGACGCCCGTGCAGACCTCCAGGCCGAGGCCCTCGAGCTCGCGCAGCACGATCGCCTGCGTGAGCGGCAGGTCGAGGCCGATCTCGGGCGTGCGGTGCAGCTCCTGGCGGAGCAGCTCGAGCGCGGGCTGCAGCGCCGCCGCATCCTCTCGCATGTCCGCATCCTCTCGCACGGCGACGTCCGCGCGCGGACCGGTCGCCGCGCTCATTCCGCGCCCCCTGCCGGCACGACCTGCGCGAGCGAGTAGGGCGACAGCACGCCGTACTGCTCCGTCGGCCCCGTCAGGTAGCCCTCGAAGTGGCGGTTGTTGTAGGCGTTCGCGATCGACGAGATGAACAGCGGCACGGTGTAGGCCTTCTCGTGCGCGAGCTTCGCGGCCGCCTTCACCGCCGCGACGTACTGGTCGTGCTCGGTCGCCTCGCGCGCGGCGGCGAGCGCCGCGACGGTGTCGGCGTCGTCGTGGAACGTCTGGTTGACCGCGACGGGGTTCGACGGGTCGAACTGCATCCACAGCATCGTGCCGGGCGCGTAGTTGTGGTTGAGCAGGTGGATGTACAGGTCGAAGTCGCCCTCGCGGCCCGCCGTCTGCGACGTCGCGCGCTCCATGCACGCCACGTTCACCGTGATGCCGGCCTGCGCCAGCAGGTCTCGCACGATCTCCGCGCTGCGGGCGTGCGAGGCGTTGCCCTGGTCGCACACGAGGCGGAACGTGGGGTCGGGGTGGCCGGCCTCGGCGAGCACGGCCCTGACCTCGTCGGGCGTGCTGGTGTGGGGCTCGATGTCGGGCTGGAACTCCTCCTGCCCGGGCGGGACGGGTCCGAGCGTGATCTGCCCGTGCCCCTGCAGCACGGTGTCGACGAACTGCGCCGAGTCGATGAGCCCCGAGACGGCCTGGCGCACCTCCGGGCGGTCGAACGGCGGACGCGAGGCGTTGAACGTCAGCTTGGTCATGTTGAGGGCGTCGGAGACCTCCAGGATTGATACGTCGGGCTCGCCCGACAGCGCGGTGATCGCCGACGACGGAAGGGTCGTGGCCATCAGGTCGATGTCGTCGTTGCGCAGCGCGAGCTGGGCCGTGTTGATGTCGCGGTAGATCTGGAACTCGACGTTCTCGAGCGTGCTGTCGTCGGCGAACATCGGGTAGTGCTCGTTGCGCACGAGGCGGTAGCGCTGACCCGCGGCGATCTCGTCGAGTACGAACGCGCCGCCGCTGACCCAGGCCTCGGGGTGGCTCTCGATGCTGTACTGCGAGATGTCGTCGACGTCCTCGAAGACGTGCTTGGGCAGCACGGCGAACGTCTGCACGGCATCCTGGTACCAGGCGTACGAGCCGACCTTGCCGTGGATGACGACCTCGGTGGGGCTGATCACCTCGGCGTGGTCGTAGTTGCCGATGTAGAGGGCTCCGCGGGCGAGCTTGTCGTCGCGCAGCCGATCGAACGTGAACGCGATGTCGTCGGCCGTGATGGGCGTGCCGTCGCTCCAGGAGAAGTCGGGGTCGACCGTGATGGTGATCTGGTCGCCGGCGTCGTTGACCGAGATCGACTCGGCCACGTGCGGGATCGACCCGCCGCCGGCCTGCGGAACGACGAGCGTGGGATGCAGCTGCAGCATGACCCACAGATCGCTCGTGCTCGACGAGGTGAGCGGCACCCAGTTCACGACCTCCGTCGTCGTCGCGACGCGCAGCGTGTCACGAGCGTCGGCGGGCGGTCCCGAGGCCGACGACGTCCCGCCGCCGCCCGCGGGGCTGCAGCCGACCGTCACGAGCGCCAGGGCGCCGGCGACGGCCAGCGTGCGAAGGGTCCGGGTGAAGGGACGCGTCATTGCTCTTCCTCGTTTCGTGTGCGGGAGCATTCGGCTCCGGATTGAGACCAGAGCCTAGGCAGCACCCCATATCGAGCAGGGAAATCGTCGCAAACGTCCATTCCAGGCGGATATATGCTTCATTCTGTGAGGGATGCGTACGACGAGGTCGACCTGAGGATCATCCATGCCCTCCAGATCGCGCCCCGCGCCGCGTGGCGTCAGCTGGCCGGTCCCCTCGGCCTGAGCGCGGCGACCCTCGCGCGCCGCTGGCAGCACATCGTCGGCAACGGCGACGCGTGGGTCTCGGCGTATCCGAGCCCCCGCCGCGTCGGCGGAGCGGCCTTCGTCGAGATCACGTGCGAGGCCGGTGCGGTCGACGACGTCGCGGCGTCGATCTCGAGGCTGCCGCTCTTCCCGGCGGCGTGGGAGATGTCGGGCGGGCGCGACATCCTCGCCACCGCCCGCGCGACCTCGGTGCTCGAGCTGCACGCGTGCGTGCGCGGGCTGCGCGCGACGCCGGGCGTGCGCGGCGTGCAGTCGCACGTGGCGACCCGCACGTTCGCGAGCGCGCAGCGCTGGCGGCTCGACGCGCTCGACGCGCGGCAGAGCCGGGCCGTGCGCGCGCTCGCCCCCTCGCCGAGCCTGCAGCCGGCGGGCGAGCTCGATCGCCTCGACCAGCGCCTGATGGTCGCGCTCAGCCTCGACGGCCGCGCGCCCGCCGCCGACCTCGCGCGCGACCTGGGCGTGAGCATCAACACGGTGCGCCGGCGGATGCATCGCCTCATCGACAGCGGCGAGCTCGAGGTGCGCTGCGACGTGAGCCGCGTCATCGCCGGCCGCGAGGTGCTCGCGATGTTCTGGCTGCGCGTGCCGCCCGACGCCCTGGTCGAGACGGCCCGCGCGCTCGCGGGCGCGCCCTCGATCCGCCGCCTGTCGTCGGTCACCGGCACGCACAACCTCATGCTCATGGCGTGGCTGCGCCACACCGCCGACCTGCCCGACTACGAGGCGCTGCTCACGCGCATGGCGCCGCACACGAGCGTGGGCGAGCGCGCCATCTCGATCCGCACCATCAAGCACGCCGGCCGCGTGCTCGACGACGACGGGCGCGTGCGCGAGATCGTGCCGCTCGACTTCTGGCAGTCGGCGCCCTGACGGGCCGGCCCACGGCGCGGACAGCTCCGCCAGCGGCGCGGATAGCTCCGCCAGCGGCGCGGATAGCGGGGGGCGGAAGGTCCCCCGACCCTCCGCCCCGCGCTCGTACCCCCAGAGATCCCCCTTCGACTCCGACCGCCCCTCCCCCGAAGCGCGATCAAGGAGTCATACCTAAGAGAGGGCGCAGATCGGGTTTCATGACGCGGGTTTGAGAATTTTTTCTGAGATCTTTTCGGACGGCGCTCAGGCAGAGGGGTAAGAATGTCAGTGGCGCGTCATAAAAACCCGGCATCCGCATCTCTCAGGGAGAGGCATCGTCGTGCGACGCAGCCACAGGAGAGACATGGACAACGACAGCGACCCGACGGACGTCACCGCGCTCAGTGACGCCGACCTCGTGCTGCGCTCGCGCGCGGGCGATCGGGGCGCCTTCGGCGAGCTCTGGAGACGTCACTACCGGGCGGGCGTGACCGTCGCCTCCTCCCTGACGCAGACGTTCGACGCCGATGACCTGGTGCAGGAGGCCTACGCGCGCATCTTCGCGGCGATCCGCCGCGGCGGCGGCCCCACGGGATCGTTCCGCGCCTATCTCTTCACGAGCATCCGCAACACCGCCGCGGGCTGGGGCCGTTCGCGCCGCGAGACCGCGATCGACGAGCTCGAGCACGTCGAGGACCCGGCGGCCTCGGAGCACGCGACCGACGAGGCGCTCGACCGCAGCATCACGCACCAGGCGTTCCGCAGCCTGCCCGCGCGCTGGCAGGAGGTGCTCTGGTACACCGAGATCGAGCAGATGAAGCCCGCCGAGATCTCGCCGCTGCTCGGGATGAAGCCGGGCGCCGTGTCGCAGCTCGCCGTCCGCGCGCGCGAGGGGTTGCGCGAGGCGTGGATCCAGGCGCATCTGCGCGCGCTCGACGACGACTCGCCGTGCCAGTGGACCACCGAGCGGCTCGGCGCCTATGCGCGCCGTTCGCTCGGGATGCGCGACCGGCGCAAGGTCGACGACCATCTCGCCGACTGCGCGCGCTGCGCGATCGTCGCCTCGGAGGCGGTCGACGTCTCGCAGCGCCTCGCTCTGGTGCTGCTGCCCGCCACGATCGGCGTGGGCGCCGCGACGGCGTACCTCGCGACGATCCAGGGCGGCGGCGTCCCCCTCGTGGCCCTGGCGGCCGGAGCCGCCCCCGCACTGCCGGATGCCGTCGTGCCGCCGCTCGCCGACGTCGTCGACTCCGTGGGCGCCGCCGGCGCAGCGGCTGTCGGCGCGGTCGGGGCCGCGGGAGCGGCCGGCGGCGGACTGCTCGGCAGCGCGGGTGCGATGATCGGGCTCACCGCGGCCGGGCTCGTCGTCGCCGGGGCCGCCGTCGCCACGACCATCGCCGTCACCGCACCGGGCAACCCGCCCTCGGACAGCATCGCGAACGCGGCCGCGCCGTTCGGCGAGGGGATCGACGTCGAGGTGTCGACCCCCGCGGGCGGCTCCTCGATCACGCCCTCCGACCTGCCCGTGCTGCCCGATCCGCCGCCGCGCGACGCGCCGCCCGCGCGGCCCTCGCCCACGCCGTCACCGGGACTCTCGCCGACGCCGGTTCCGAGCCCCACGCTCACGCCGCAGCCGACGCCGGCGCCGACCGTCACGCCGCGGCCCGAGTTCGTGCCGGAGCCGACGCCCGAACCGGCCCCGGAGGCGACGCCCGAGCCCACCCCGGAGCCCACGCCCGAGCCCGAGGCGACCCCGGAGCCCACGCCGGAACCGGCGCCCGAGGAGCCGGAGACGCCGCAGGTCCGGCCCGACCCGACGCCGACGCCCGAGCCGACCCCGGAACCCACGCCAGAGCCGACGCCCGTTCCGACGCCGGAGCCCACGCCCGTTCCGACGCCGGAGCCCACGCCCGTTCCGACACCGGAGCCCACGCCCGTTCCGACACCGGAGCCCACGCCCGTTCCGACACCGGAGCCCACGCCCGTTCCGACACCGGAACCGACACCCGTCCCGACGCCGGAACCCACTCCTGTCCCGACGCTGACGCCGGAACCCACGCTCGCGCCTGAGCCGACGCCCACGCCGGAACCCACGCTCACGCCCGAGCCCACGCTCACGCCCGAGCCGACGCCCACGCCGGAACCCACGCTCACGCCCGAACCCACACTCACGCCCGAACCCACACTCACGCCCGAGCCGACGCCCACGCCCGAACCGAGCCCGGAACCCACGCTCACGCCGGAGCCCACTCCCACGCTCACACCGGAACCGACACCGACGCTCACACCGGAGCCCACGCTCACACCCGAGCCGACACCGACGCTGACGCCCGAGCCGACCCCCACCCCGACACCGGAGCCCACCCCGACGCCGGAACCGACCCCCACCCCGACACCGGAGCCCACCCCGACGCCGGAACCGACCCCCACCCCGACACCGGAGCCCACCCCGGAGCCGACGCCCGAGCCCACCCCGGAGCCGACACCGGAGCCGACCCCGACGCCTACGCCGCCCGCGACGCTTCCCGAGGGCTCGCCGACGGTCGAGTCGTCGACGGCATCCGGCATCCTGCTCTACACCGCCGATCTCGTGATCGCGGGTGAGCCGGGTGCGACGGTTGTCGTGTCGATCCAGGGCAGCGAGAAGGCGCGCGTCACGCTCGACGAGACGGGCCACGGCACCGTGACGGTCTCGTCGAACGCGCTCCAGGTCGCGCTCGGCTACGACCTCGAGCTGCGCTACGTGACCGACGACGAGGTCGGACCGGCGACGACCATCCCCCTGAAGGACGTGCTCTGAGCGACCCGTCCCGACCGGACGCCACGGCCCGGAATCCGCTCGCTTCGAGGCCGTCGGACGCGCACGCCTACACTGGCTCCATGGCCGATTCGCCCGCTGTCCGTCCCGAGGCACCCGAGCAGCCGCCCGCGGCGGGGACCCGCCCGGCGATCTCCGCCCTCGACGTCGTCGCGCTCCTGTGCGAGCTCGTCGCCTTCGGCACCCTCGCCTTCTGGGGCTTCGCCACCTGGCCGATGCCGTGGAGCCTCGTGATCGGCATCGGCGCGCCCGTCCTGGCGATCCTGCTCTGGGCCCTGTTCGTCTCGCCGCGCGCCGTCGTGCGCGTGCATCCGTTCGTGCGCGCGCTCGTCGAGCTGCTCGTCTACGCATCGGCGACGCTCGCCTGGTGGGACATGGGGCAGGCGTGGGTCGGCGTGGCCTTCGCGGTCGTCGCCGTGACCGCCGGGGTCCTCTCCGGACGTCGCCGGCTGTCGTGACCGGCACGCCATGACCGACGCGGCCGTCGCCGGCACGCCCGCGACCGACGTGCTCGCAGCGCTGCGCGCGCGGCTCGGCCCGCGCGTCGACACGTCCCCGCACGCTCTCGACGAGGCGCGGGCCGACAAGTCGGGGCACGCGTCGGCGGGCCGTCCGCTCGCCGTCGTGCACGCCGAGTCGGTCGCCGACGTGCAGATCACGCTGCGCCTCGCCCACGAGACGGGCACGCCCGTCGTCACCCGCGGCGCCGGCACCGGTCTCGCGGGCGGCGCGAACGCCGGCCCCGGCGAGATCGCCCTGTCGGTGCGGCGCATGGACCGCGTGCTCGAGGTGCGCGCCGACGACCTGCTCGCGGTCGTCGAGCCCGGCATCCTCAACGCCGACCTCGACGCGCGGCTCGCGCCGCACGGCGTGTGGTGGGCGCCCGACCCCGCGAGCCGCGCGATCTCCACGGTCGGCGGCAACATCGCGACGGACGCGGGCGGCCTGCTGTGCGCGAAGTACGGGGTCGTGCGCGATGCCGTGCTCGGCGTCGACCTCGTGCTCGCCGACGGCGAGCTGCTGCGGCTCGGCCACCGCACGGTCAAGGGCGTCACGGGCCTCGACCTGACCTCGCTCGTGATCGGCTCGGAGGGCACCCTCGGCGTCGTCGTCGGCGCGACGCTCAAGCTGCGGCGCCTCGTGCCGGGCCGCCCGCGCACGATCGCCGCGACCTTCGCCGACGTGCGCACGGCGGCGCTCGCGGCGTCCGCCGTGACGGCGGCGGGATGGCAGCCGGCGATCATGGAGCTGCTCGACGCCGCGAGCCTCGCCGCGATCCACGATCTGCTGGGGCTCGCGGCGCCCTCGCCCGGTGCGGCACAGCTCACGGTGCAGACCGACGGGCCGGGCGCCGCCGGCGAGGCCGAGGCGATCGCGGGGGTGCTGCGGGACGCGGGCGGCGTCGTGCGAGTCGCGGCCGACGAGGCCGAGAGCGAGCTGCTGCTCACGGTGCGCCGCTCGATGCACCCCGCGATGGAGCGGCTCGGCACGACGCTCATCGAGGACGTGTCGGTGCCGCGCAGCGCGATGCCCGCGATGTTCGACGAGATCGCCCGCATCGAGGCGGCCTACGGCCTGCGCATCCCGACCGTGTGCCACGCGGGCGATGGCAACCTGCATCCGAACTTCGTCTTCGACGGCCCCGACGTGCCGCCGGTCGTCTGGGATGCCGCCGACGACCTGTTCCGCTCCGCGCTGCGCCTCGGCGGGACCCTCACGGGCGAGCACGGCATCGGCGTGCTCAAGCGCCGCTGGCTGCGCGACGAGCTCGGCGACGCGCAGTGGGAGCTGCAGCGCCGCGTCAAGGCCGCGTTCGACCCGACCGGCATCCTCAATCCCGGAAAGGTGTTCGCGCCATGAGCGTCATCCGCGTCAGCGCCGCCGTCGTCACCGACGACGCGGGTCGCGCCCTCGTCGTGCGCAAGGCGGGCACGAGCGTGTTCATGCAGCCGGGCGGCAAGCCCGAGCCCGGCGAGAGCGCGGTCGAGGCGCTCGTGCGCGAGCTGTACGAGGAGCTGGGCGTCGAGGTCCCGGCATCCGCGGCGCGGCCGCTCGGCCGCTTCGAGACGGATGCCGCGAACGAGCCCGACCACCGCGTCGTCGCCGACGCCTTCGCGCTGCGCCTCGACCCCGCCGCGATCGCTCCGGCCGCGGAGATCGCCGAGGCCCGCTGGATCACCCGCGCAGACACCGCGCACCTGCCGCTCGCACCCCTCAGCCGCGACCTGCTCCTCCCCCTGATCTGGCCCTGACCCGTCCGGCGCGGCTCTGCCCCTGGTCCAGGCCCGCCTGGCCCCGCAATGACCCCCACCCACCCACCAAGTTCAACCGCGGCAAACGGCGGGTTCAGCCCCTCGCCACCCGCAGGATGCCGCGGTCGAATCTCACAGGCTTCGCTTCAACCGCGGCAGATTGCGGGTCTCAGCGTGCGCGACCCGCAATCTGCCGCGGTTGAAGCCAGGGAGCAACCAGGGGCGACCAGGCCAATCAGGGACGGCCAGAGCCAACCAGAGACAGCCAGGGCGGGCTACAGGCCCTGCCAGGCGGGCTTGTGGGCGAGGACGTAGCGGTAGTAGTCGGCGTGCTGCAGCTGCGACGCGGCGGCCTCGTCGACGACGACCGTCACGTGCGGGTGCAGCTGGATCGCGGAGCCCGGCAGCGACGCGGTGACGGGTCCCTCGACGGCGCCGGCGATCGCCGCGGCCTTGTTCTCGCCGAACGCGAGCAGGAAGAGGTGCCGCGCGTCGAGGATCGTGCCGAGACCCTGCGTGATGCAGTGCAGCGGCACGTCGTCGATCGAGTCGAAGAACCGCGCGTTGTCCTGACGGGTCTGCTCGATGAGCGTCTTCACGCGCGTGCGCGACGCGAACGACGAGCCCGGCTCGTTGAACCCGATGTGCCCCGACGTGCCGATGCCGAGGATCTGCAGGTCGACGCCCCCGGCCGCGGCGATGGCGTGCTCGTAGTCGTCGCCCGCGTGCTCGATCGTCTCCAGCGCGCCGTTCGGCGTGCGGATGAGCGCGGGGTCGAGCCCCAGCGGCTCGACGACCTCGCGGGTGATCACCGAGCGGTAGCTCTGCGGGTGCGCGGGGTCGATGCCCACGTACTCGTCGAGCGCGAAGCCCCGCACGCGCGACACGTCGACGCCCCCGACCCGCGAGCGCAGCGCCTGGTAGACGGGCAGCGGCGTCGAGCCCGTCGCGAGCCCCAGCACCGCGTCGGGCCGTGCGGCGATGAGACGCACGATCTCGTCGGCGACGAGCGCGCCGGCCTCGTCGGACGTCGGGACGATGATGACCTCAGCCATGAACGAGGACCTCCTGGTGTCGGGCGCCGATGAGCGCCGCTCCGAGCGCTGCCGCCGGCGAGCCCGGCGGCAGCAGGTGGATGCGATCGGCCAGCCGCAGCGACCGCAGGAACGGGGATGCCGCGTCCGCGGCGCTCAGCTGGTCCACCACGCGGCCCAGCATACGGTCACCGAGGGCCGTGAGTCCTCCCCCGATCACGACCTCGTCGGCGTCGAGCGTCAGCACGAGCACGCGCACGGCCGCCGCGACGCCGTAGGCGACGTCGTCGCGCAGCGCGACGGCGGCCGCGTCGCCCGCGTCGGCGGCGTCGAACACGTCGCGCACGGGCAGCGCACCGCTGCGCCCCCAGCGCCGGGCGACCGCCCCGCCGCCGGCGAACGCCTCGATGCAGCCCCGCTGGCCGCACCGGCACTCGGGACCGCCGGGGTCCACCGAGATGTGGCCGACCTCGCCCGCCGTGCCGTGCGCCCCGCGCCAGAGCGCGCCGTCACGCACGATGCCCGCCGCGATGCCCGTGCCGAGGTTGAGATACGCCATCGTCGCGCGGCCGGCCGCATGGACCGCGACATCCGCGGCATCCTCGCCGCCCGCATCGACCGCGGCATCCGCGCCGCCCGCGAAGCCCGCGGCGTCCGTGCCGCCGCCCGCGCGGCCCCGCGTCCGCAGCGCCGCGGCGCCCACCGCCGCCGCCTTCACATCGTTCTCCGCGCGCACCGGGGCCGGCACGTGCGCCGCCAGCGCGGCGGCGACGTCGAGCCGGTCGACGCCCAGGTTCACGGCGTGCGTGACGACCGCCGACCCCGGGGCGACCTGGCCGGGCATGCCGACGCCGACCGACGAGACCTCGTCCACGCGGCATCCGGCGGCCGTCGCGAGCTCCGCCGACAGCGCGACGATCGTCGCGACGACGGCATCCGCTCCCCAGCCGGTCGCCCGTCGGGCGCGGGCGACGATCTCGCCCGAGGGCAGGGCGGCCACCGCGTCGGTCTTGGTTCCGCCGACGTCGAATCCGAGGTGCATGTCAGCCCTTCACCGCTCCCGAGACGAGGCCGCCCGTCATGCGGCCCTGCACGAACAGGAAGAACACGATCACGGGGATGGCCATGAGCGTCGAGCCCGCCATCACCACGGCCCAGTCGGTCGCCTTGGTCGCCTGCACGAAGCTCTGCAGCCAGATCGGCAGCGTGCGCGCCTCGGGCCGCGTCATGATCACGAGCGCGAACACGAACTCGTTCCACGCCTGGATGAAGCCGAAGATGCCCGTCGCGACCAGCCCCGGCGCGAGCAGCGGGAACGTCACGCGCCAGAACGCGCCCGACCGGCTGCAGCCGTCGATCATCGCCGCCTCTTCGAGATCGGCGGGCACGCCGTTCACGAAGCCGCGCAGCGTCCAGATCGTGAACGGCAGCACCATCGCGATGTACACGGCGCCGAGGCCGACGATCGAGTTGAGCAGGTGCCAGCCGTCGAGAACGCGGAACGTGGAGATGATCATCGCCTCGGCGGGGATCATCTGGATCACGAGGATCGCGATGATGAACGCCTTGCGCGAGCGGAACCGGTAGCGCGAGACCGCGATGGATGCCACGAACGCGAACAGCAGCGCCGTGACGACCGTGAGCACCGTGACCGCGAGCGACATGCCGAGCGCCGGCAGGAAGCCGGGGTCGGTGATCGCGAGCTCGAAGCTGCGCAGCGTGAACTGGTCGGGCCACAGGTGCGGCGTCTCGCTGCCGATGGCCGAGCCCGGCAGCAGCGCCGTGTTGACCATCCAGTACACGGGGAAGGCCGAGCAGACGATCACGACGAGCGCCGCGACGTTCAGCAGCACCCGGCGAGGCAGCGTGCGGGGGCGCGCGTTCACTGCTCGTCCTCCTTGAGCATGGTGCGGATGTAGTACGACGCGATGAGCAGCAGGATCACGACGAGGATGACGGCGATCGCGCCGCCCGCGCCGAGATCGCCCGACGCCATCGAGACGCTGTAGATGTAGACGCCGATCGTGTTGGTCTGCTCGCGCACGCCGCCGATCGTCTGCAGCGCGTAGATCTGCGCGAACACGCGCAGGTCCCAGATGATCTGCAGGATCAGCAGCACGATCAGGATGGAGCGGATGTAGGGCATCACGACGAGCCGGAAGCGCTTGAGGCCGCCCGCGCCGTCGAGCGACGCCGCCTCCAGCACCTCGGCGGGCACCTGGCCGAGGCCCGCGTACACCGAGAACGCGACGAACGGCACGGCGCCCCACGTGATGATGACGGCGGCGACGCTGAAGAAGCTCAGCGGGTCGATGAGCCAGCTGTGGCCGATGAAGTCGACGCCGGTGATCCGGGTGAGGAAGTAGTTGACGAGGCCGTTCTGGGTGTCGAAGATCCAGCCCCAGACGATCGTTCCGGTCAGCGCGGGCATCGCCCAGGCGAGCAGCAGGCCCACCGAGACGGCGGTGCGCATGACGGCGCCGAGCTTGGTCATCATGACGGCGATGAGGATGCCGAGCAGCATCGTCGCCGCGACGCACACGACGCACAGTGCGACGCTGCGGCCGAGCACGACCCAGAACTGCGGGTCGGTGAGCACGCGCAGGTAGTTGTCGAGGAAGACGAACTCGGGCGGCGCCCCGAAGATCTGCTCGCGGCCGAACTTCTGGAACGACATGATCACGAGCTGCAGCAGCGGCCAGCCGATGAAGACGGCGAGCATGATGACCGCGGGGGCCAGCAGCGCGAAGGGCGTGCCGCTGGGGCGGCGCCGGCGCGCGGGGGCGGATGCCGGAGGGGGCGCAGCGGCCGAAGCCGGCGCGGGGACGGTCGTCGTCACGGACCGGCTCCTTTCCGAGAGGTGCGTGGGATCGGGTGACCGGGGGCGCCGTCGGGCCGGCGCCCCCGGGAGCGGGGTCAGCCGTTGAGGATCGACTCGATCTTCTCGTCGAGCTCGACGGCGAGCGCCTTCACGTCGCCGCCGTTCGCGATCTTGACGAAGAAGTCCTGCAGCAGGCCCTGCGCCTCGACGTCCGCCCACTTCGGCGACGCCGGCGTGAGCTTGGCGTTCGCCGCGGCCTCCGCGATGACGGCGGCCAGCTCGGGCGTAGCGGCGGCGACCTGGTCGCCGAGCGAGGTCTTCGCCGGCACGAGGCCGTTCTCGGCGAGGATCGTCTGGTACTCGTCGCTGAGGATGATCTCGAGCGCCTTCTTGGCGAGCTCGACGTTCTGCGACTTCGCCGCGACGCCGATGTTCGAGCCGCCCGCGAACACCTGCGCGGCGCCGCCGTCGGCGCCGGGCAGCGCGAAGTAGCCGAGGCTGTTCGTCAGCGCGGTCTCCTTCTGGTCCTCGTCGGCGACGATCGACCAGTACGCCCAGCTGGGCACCGACAGCGTCGCGGCCTTCTCGGTGCGGAAGGGCACCCACGCCTCGGTCTCGTCGCCGTCCTTGGCGGCGAGCGACGCCTTCGTCATGAGCTCCTGCACCTGCGCGAGACCGGCGAGCGACGCGTCGCTCGACAGCTGCGCGTCCCACGTGTCGCCGTCGAGCACGGCGACCTCGCCGCCGTTCTCCCAGATGAACGGGAGGGCGTTGTACCAGTCCTTGCCGGGCCAGTAGACGCCCGAGACGCCGGGGAGCTTCTCGGCCAGGGCCACGCCGTTCGCGACGTACTCGTCGAGCGTCGTGGGCACGGCGACGCCGGCCTGCTCGTACTGCGCCGTGTTGTAGAACACGACGCGCGCGCCCGAGTAGTAGGGGGCGGCGAACAGCGTGCCGTCCCACGTGCCGGCCTCGACGAAGCCGGGCAGCAGGTCGTCGCCGCCGAGGGCGTCCTGGATGTCGCTGAGGTCGGCGAGCGCGCCGGCCGAGGTGAACGCGGCGGCCTGGGTGTTGCCCATCTCGACGATGTCGGGGCTGTCGTTCGACGAGAGGCTCGTCGTGAGCTTGTCGACGAGGCCGGTCCACTGCTGCTCCTCGATGACGAGCGTCGAGCCGGGGTTCTCGTCCTCGAACGTCTTCTTGAGGTAGTCGCGGGCGTCCTGCGGCGTGTCGGTGCCGACGAGCCAGACGCGGATCTCGGCGCCGCCGGCGTCTCCCGTCGCGTCCCCGCCGTCGCCGCCCGTCGATCCGGTCGAGCCGCCGCCGCAGCCGGCGAGCGCGATCGCCGAGGCGCCGAGAAGCGCGAGGGCTCCGAGCTTCTTGTTCATGGTTTCCTCTTTCTGTTGCCTGTTGCAGGGGGTCTGGGATGCGGGGCGGCGTCAGCTGACGCCGAGGCGCCCGGAGAGCACCATGACGGCGGCGCCGCGCAGCACGATGTCGTCGCCCTGCGCGCTCATGCGCACGGGGATGCCGTCGTGGAAGGCGGCGAGGGTGCGGGTGCGCAGGGCCTCGGCGGCCTGTTCGGCGAGCACGCCGCCGAGCAGGTCGGCGGGGCCGGAGAGCACGATCTCCGACAGGTCGAGCACGCCGACGACGGGGGCCAGCACGATGCCGAGCCGCTCGCCGGCGTCGCGCAGCGCGGCCTCGGCATCCGCCCCGCTCAGGCCGCGCAGGCGCGCGCCGAGCGCGGGCACCGAGAGCCAGGCCTCCAGGCATCCGACCTTGCCGCACGCGCAGGCCGGCCCGCCGTCGGTGCCGACCGTGACGTGGCCGATCTCGCCCGCGGCGTAGCGGCTGCCGAGCATGGGCTGCCCGCTCGCGAGCAGGCCCGAGCCGACGCCGCGGCCGACGCGCACGAGCAGCACGTCGTCGTCCGCGCCGCCGAACGTGTACTCGGCGAGCACGGCGGCGTTGGCGTCGTTCGCGACGAGCACGGGCAGCCCCGTCGCCTCGCGCAGCGCCGCCTCCAGGGCGACGTCGGTCCAACCGAAGCCGGGGGCGGCGAGCACGACGCCGTCGGCGCCGACGACGCCGGGCGTGCCGACGCCGATGCCGAGCACGGGGGCGTGCGCGTCGGCGACGAGCGCCTGCGCGAGCTCGATGACGGCCGGCAGGATGCCGTCGTGCGCGGCCGGCACGGCCACGCTGTGCCGCGCGACGATCTCGCCGTCGAGGGTGAGCACGGCGCCCAGCAGGCGCTCGGAGCCGGAGAGGTCGAGGCCGACGATGCGGTGGCCCTCGCGGTCGAGGTCGACCAGGATCGCGGGCTTGCCGGGCCCCTGCGCCTCGCGGGTGCCGAGCTCGACGATGTAGCCGTCGTCGATGAGCCCCGCGACGAGGTCGGAGATCGTCACGCGCGTGAGGCCGGTCTCGCGGGCGAGGTCGGCGCGGCTCATCGCGCCGTGGTGGAAGAGCGTCTGCAGCACGAGCGAGCGGTTGTGCGAGCGCGCGAACTCGGGCAGCACCTTCGCGGCGGGGCGCAGGACGCTGGGGCGGGTCGACGGTGAGCCGGTCATGTTTGTTAGTAGACCTTACGAATTACCTGCCCGCAACCCATCCGCCCCATTTGCAAGGTGTCTTTACAAAAACGTTACCGACGGCGCATGCCTCTTCCAGGCCACTCAGCGATCACCCGGACAGGAAAAAACCCCGTCGCGTATCATGGGAACCTGTATGACCATCGGTCGGGAGTTGGGGCTATGACGGATCTCATCGCGCGCAGCGACTCGGAGCACACGGCGCCGACGCAGGTGCTCTCTGCGGCGACGGCCGGGTCGGCGCCGGAGTCCCCCGAGCCCGAGGTGCGCTGGGCGCCCGCCCCTCCCCCGCGCAAGAAGCGCCGCCTCGGCCTGTGGATCGGCATCCCCGTCGGGGTCGTCGCCCTCGGCGCGGCCGCCGCGTCGCTCGTGCTCGTCGCCCCCGGCACCACCGTGGGCGGCGTCTCGGTCGGCCTGCTCACGCAGGGCGCCGCCGCCGACGCGATCCGCGCGCAGTTCGCCGCGACCACGGCGACGATCGGCGCGGGCGGCCCGACGCTGACCGCCGCCGAGCTCGGCGCGAGCATCGACGCCGACGCCCTGGCATCCGCCGTGTTCGAGCAGCGCCCGCTGTGGAACGTCGGACAGTGGTTCGGCGACCCGCTCGACGCCCCCGTGACGATCGCCGAGGACGAGGCGAACGACGCGCTGCGCGAGGCCCTGCCCGCGCTCTACACCGACCCGACGCCGGCAGCCGTCGCGTTCGACGGCACCGCCTACGCCGTGACGCCCGCCGTCGACGGCCAGGGCATCGACCTGGCATCCGTCGTCGAGCCGCTGCACGACGCCTTCGCCGCGGGCGAGCAGTCGGTCACCGTCGAGCCCGCCACGGCGGCCATCGCGTCGCCCACGACGACCGAGATCGCGCAGCAGACCTCGGCGTCCCTCAACGAGCTGTTCGCACAGATCGGCTTCTACGTCGGCGACGAGCGCACCGTCCCCGTCGACCCCGCGACCGCCGCGAGCTGGATCACCCTGACGACCGAGCCCGACGGATCGCTCTCGTACACCGCGGACGCCACGAAGATCCAGGCCTTCGTCGACGGGCTGAAGCCCCTCGTCGACCGCGAGCCCGTCGCGGGCACCGTGATCATCAACTCCAGCAACGAGGTGATCGACACGATCACCGAGAGCGTCGACGGCCGCGTGCTCGGAGACACGACGGGCGTCGCGCAGAGGTTCGCCGACCAGCTCGCCGCGGGCACCGCGACGTACGATCTGCCGGTCGAGGTGACCCCCGCGGTCGCCGAGACGCTGCACCGCGTGCTCGAGGTCGACCTCACCAACCAGATGCTCTACATGAAGGAGAACGGCGTCGTCGTCGACTCCTTCCTCGTCTCCACCGGCCTTCCCGGCGCCGACACCCCCACGGGCGACTTCCGTGTGTGGGCGCACGTGCGCGAGCAGACCATGAGCGGCTGGCAGACCGCGCTCAACTACGCGTACGAGATCCCGAACGTGCAGTTCGCGATGTACTTCGACAACAACGACAACGCCTTCCACGGCGTGTACTGGCGCGACAACTGGGGCGAGCGCGGCAGCAACGGCTGCGTCGGCATGCCCGACTGGCGCGCGGAGCAGATCTACTACTGGTCGCCCGACGGCATCGACGTCAAGATCTACCACTGACCCGCGCCCCGCTGGTCGGCCGCACGCCCCGGCTGGTTGACGCCACACCCCCGGCCGATCGGCCGCACACCCCCGCTGGTTGAGTAGCGGCCGCAGGCCGCGTATCGAAACCCATGTAACGGACCGTGAGACGGGTTTCGATACGCGCGCTCCGCGCGCTACTCAACCAGCGGGAAGAGGGGATGCACGATGCACGCGCACCACCGCGCACTCCCCGACCAACGGAGAGAGGGATGCACCCCACTGATCGGCCACACCCCCCGCTGATCGGGCCCACACCCCCCGCTGGTTGAGTAGCGGCCGCAGGCCGCGTATCGAAACCCGCGTAACGGTCCGTTACATGGGTTTCGATACGCGCGCTCCGCGCGCTACTCAACCAGCGGGGAGAGGGACGCACGATGCACGGGCACCACCGCGCACTCCCTGACCAGCGGGGGTGGAGCCCCGTCAGCGCAGGGCGTCGATGACGGCGTTGAGGGTGGCCGAGGGGCGCATCACCTCGGAGACGCGCTCGGGATCGGCGTGGTAGTAGCCGCCGAGGTCGACCGGCGAGCCCTGCACGGCGAGCAGCTCGGCGACGATCGCGTCCTCGCCATCGGCGAGCGCCTGCGCGACCGGCGCGAAGATGGCGGCGAGCTCGGCGTCGTCGGTCTGCGCGGCGAGCTCCTGCGCCCAGTACAGGCCGAGGTAGAAGTGGCTGCCGCGGTTGTCGATGGTGCCGAGGGCACGGCCGGGCGAGCGGTCCTGCTCGAGGAAGGTGCCGGTCGCGCGGTCGATCGTGTCGGCGAGCACCTTCGCCTTGGCGTTGCCGGTGTAGCCGGCCAGGTGCTCGAACGACGCCGCGAGGGCGAAGAACTCGCCTAGCGAGTCCCAGCGCAGGTAGTTCTCCTCGACGAGCTGCTGCACGTGCTTGGGGGCCGAGCCGCCGGCACCCGTCTCGAAGAGGCCTCCGCCGGCGAGCAGCGGCACGATCGAGAGCATCTTGGCGCTCGTGCCGAGCTCCAGGATCGGGAACAGGTCGGTGAGGTAGTCGCGCAGCACGTTGCCCGTCACCGAGATGGTGTCCTTGCCCAGGCGCATGCGGCCGAGCGTGTAGCGCGTGGCCTCCTCGGGCGAGAGGATCGAGATCGTCGCGCCCTTCGTGTCGAGCGTCGCGAGCGCCTGGTGCACCTTGGCGATCAGCTGCGCGTCGTGCGCGCGGTTGAGGTCGAGCCAGAACACGGCGGGGGCGCCGGTCGCCTTCGCGCGGTTGATCGCGAGCTTGACCCAGTCCATGACGGCGACGTGCTTGGTCTGCGTGGCGCGCCAGATGTCGCCGGCCCCGACCTCGTGCTCGATGAGCACGGTGCCCTCGCTGTCGACGATCTGCACGCGGCCGGGCGCGGCGATCTCGAAGGTCTTGTCGTGGCTGCCGTACTCCTCGGCCGCCTGTGCCATGAGGCCGACGTTCGGCACGGTGCCGATCGTCGCGGGGTCGAGCGGGCCGTGCGCGATGACGTCCTCGATGACCGACTGGTAGACGCCGGCGTACGACGAGTCGGGGATGACGGCGATCGTGTCGTCCTCGCCGCCGTCGACGCCCCAGAGGCGGCCGCCGTTGCGGATGAGCGCGGGCATCGACGCGTCGACGATGACGTCGCTCGGCACGTGCAGGTTCGTGATGCCCTTGTCGCTGTTGACGTACGAGAGGCGGGGGCCCGCCTCGATCGCGCCGCGGAACGCCTCGGCGATCTCGGCGCCGCCCTCGACGTTCCCCAGCCCGGCGAGGATCGTGCCGAGGCCGTCGTTGGCGTTCAGGCCCGCGGCGTCGAGCTGCGCGCCGAAGCGGTCGAACACGTCGGCGAAGAACGCCTTGACGACGTGGCCGAAGATGATGGGGTCGCTGACCTTCATCATGGTGGCCTTGAGGTGCACCGAGTAGAGCACGTTCTCGGCCTTCGCCTGCGCGATCGTGTCGGCGAGGAAGGCGTCGAGCGCGGACGCCGAGAGGAAGGTCGCGTCGATGATCTCGCGCGGCAGCACCTTGAGCGACTTCTTGAGCACGGTCACGGCGCCGTCTTCGGCGACGTGCTGGATCGTGAGCACGTCGTCGTGCGCGGCGACCCACGACTTCTCGTTGCTCTTGAAGTCGTCGTGGCCCATCGTCGCGACGCGCGTCTTCGAGCCGTCGGCGAACGCCTTGTTGCGGTGCGGGTGCTTGCGTGCGTAGTTCTTCACCGACAGCGGCGCGCGACGGTCGCTGTTGCCCTCGCGCAGCACGGGGTTCACGGCCGATCCCTTGATGCGGTCGTAGCGGGCGCGCACGTCCTTCTCCTCGACCGTCTGCGGCTCGTCCGGGTAGTCGGGGATGTCGTAGCCCTGCGCCTGCAGCTCGGCGATCGCGGCCTTGAGCTGGGGGATGGATGCCGAGATGTTCGGCAGTTTCACGATGTTCGCCTCGGGCAGCGTCGCCAGTCCGCCGAGCGCGGCGAGCGCGTCACCCACCTGCTGCTCCGGCGCGAGGTTCTGCGGGAACGCGGCCAGCACGCGGCCGGCGAGCGAGATGTCGCGCGTCTCGATGTCGACGCCGGCCTGGCCGGCGAAAGCCTGCACGATCGGGAGGAACGAGGCCGTCGCGAGAGCCGGAGCCTCGTCGGTGTGGGTGTAGATGATGGTGGAGTCAGGCACGTGGGAGTTCTCCGTATCGGCGTTGTGGGGCTCAGCCCCAGCCTACTATGTGTATGCTCCGCATTTATCTCGACATCGAGATAACTCGACCGGCGGACCCTGCACTCATAGCATCCTCGACCCGGCCTGACCGCTACCCTAGGGAGCATGACTGAGCTGCGACTGGTGGAACTGTCCGCTGCGACGATCGTCGCGGTCAACAACATGTCTCTCAAGCCTGGCCAGGAGCAGTTCATCGCTCCCACCAGCTACGCCGTCGTCGGGGCGGTCGTCAACCCCGCCACCTCGTGGCAGCGCGTCGTGCTCGACGGCGACGAGGTCGTCGGGTACATCAGCGCCAACTTCGACCCGGAGGCGCCCCTGCCGCACCTCCGCTCGGCCCTGTGGCGCATCAACGTCGACGCCGACGACCAGGGCCGCGGCGTCGGCCGGTTCGCGATCGAGCAGCTGCTCGACGAGGCCCGCGGGCGCGGCATCGACCGCATCCACGTCATCTACGAGGCCGGCGAGGGCGGCCCCGACGCCTTCTTCCGTCGTGTCGGGTTCGTGCCCGTCGACGAGACCGAGTTCGGCGAGGTCATCGCAGAGATCGTCCTCTGACCTCGCATCCAGACCAGCGGCGGGGTTTCGAATCGCCCTCCCCCATCGAAGCCCCGCCGCTGCCACTCCCGCGGCACGCACCCGTCCCGCGCCGCGCGGCCTGAGCGCTCGCCTCACACGAGCGACGCGCGCCACGCGCTGTGCAGCTTGGCGAACGTGCCCGTGCCCCCGATGAGCTCATCGGGCGCGCCGTCCTCGACGATGCGCCCGTGCTGCATGACCAGCACGCGGTCGGCGATCGCCACGGTCGACAGCCGGTGCGCGATGATGATCGCCGTGCGGTCGGCGAGCAGGGTCTGCAGCGCGTCCTGGATCTGCCGCTCCGAGGGGATGTCGAGCGATGCCGTCGCCTCGTCGAGGATGAGCACCGCGGGGTCGGCCAGGAACGCCCGCGCGAACGAGATCAGCTGGCGCTGGCCCGCCGACACGCGTCCGCCGCGCTTGTTGACGTCGGTCGCGTAGCCGTCGGGCAGGGCGGAGATGAAGGCGTGCGCGCCGACGGCCTTCGCGGCGGCGACGATCTCGTCGAGCGTCGCGTCGGGCTTGCCGAGCGCGATGTTGTCGGCGACCGTGCCGCTGAACAGGTAGGCCTCCTGCGTCACCATGACGATCGCGCGGCGCAGATCCTTGGGATGCAGCACCCGCAGGTCGACGCCGTCGAGCGTCACGGCGCCCTGCGAGGGGTCGTAGAACCGCGCGACGAGCTTGGCGAGCGTCGACTTGCCGGCGCCCGTCGTGCCGACGAGCGCGATGGTCTGGCCCGCGGGGATGTCGAGCGAGAAGTGCGGCAGGATGACGCGGTCGTCGGAGTAGCCGAACGTGACGTCGCGGAACTCGATGTGCCCCGTCGCGTGCCACAGGTCCACGGGCTCGTCGGGATCGGGCACGGTCGGCACCTCTTCGAGCACGCCCGACACCTTCTCCAGCGCGGCGGTCGCCGACTGGTAGGAGTTGAGGAAGAAGGCGACCTCCTGCAGCGGCGAGAAGAAGTTGCGCACGTAGAGCACGGCCGACAGCAGGGTGCCGAGCAGCAGCGTGCCGTCGGCGACGCGCAGCCCGCCCCACAGCAGCACGGCCGCGACGGTGACGGCCGCGATCACCATGAGCCCCGGCTCGAACGCGCCGAACAGGCGGATCGAGCGCATGTTCACCTCGCGGTACCTCGACGACAGCTCGCCGAACTCGTCGTCATTGCGCCGCTCCTTGCGGAACGCCTTGACGGCGCGGATGCCGGTCATCGTCTCGACGAACTTGACGATCACCTGCGCGCTGATGACGCGCGACTCCCGGTAGACGAGCTGCGAGCGCAGGTAGAACCAGCGCATGAGCAGGAACAGCGGCACGCCCGCGACGAGCAGCACGACGCCCGACTGCCAGTCGAGCAGGAGCAGCGCGACAAGGGTGAACACGCCGTACAGCACGCCCGAGACGAGCTCGTTGAGCCCGCCGTCGAGCAGCTCCCGGATCGTGTCGAGATCGCTCGTCTGCCGCGAGATGATGCGGCCCGACGTGTACGACTCGTGGAACTCCAGGCTCAGTCGCTGGGTGTGCCGGAAGATGCGCTTGCGCAGCTCGAGCATGACCTCCTGCGTGAGCCGGGCCGTGACGACCGCGTACCAGCCGATGAGGGCCGCGCCGCCCACCGCGGCGACGAGGTACACCGCGACGACGCCGATCGTCGGCATCCAGTCGCTGTGGTCGATCACGGCGGGGAGGGCCTGGTTGATGCCGAACGCGATGAGCACGGGGCCGATGACGCGCAGCGCCGTCGAGACGACGAGCACGAGCGCGGCGAGCGCGAACTGCCACTTCAGCGGCCCGATGAGCGAGCCGAGCAGGCGCAGCGAGCGCCGCCGGATGGCGCGGCTCTCGTCGCGCGTGTAGTCGGAGCGGTCTTCGCCGGCGGTCCCGGCGACGGTGACGGTGCTCACAGCGCGTCCTCCTTCGTGGTCTCGTTCGTCGTGACGGTCTCGTTCGCGGCCGTCGCCTCCCGCGCGCGACGGTCCCTCTCGTCGTCTTCGAGGCTGGAGATGACGTAGCGGTAGTGGTCGTTGGCGCGGAGCAGCTCGGAGTGCGTGCCGACCGCCGTCACGCGGCCGTCCTCGAGCAGCGCGACGCGATCGGCGAGCATGACGGTCGACGGACGGTGCGCGACGACGAGCGTCGTGGTGTCGCCCATGACCTCCTTCAGCGCCTCCTCGACGAGCGCCTCGGTGTCGACGTCGAGCGCCGACAGCGGGTCGTCGAGCACGAGCACGGCCGGGCGTGCCGCGACCGCGCGCGCGAGCGCCAGCCGCTGGCGCTGACCGCCCGACAGCGAGAGCCCCTCCTCGCCGATGATCGTGTCGACGCCCTGCGGCAGCTCGTCGACGAAGCCGGCCTGCGCGACGGCGAGCGCCTCGCGCAGCACGGCCTCGGCCTGCGGGCCGCCGGGATCGAGGTCCTCCCGGCCGAGCAGCACGTTGTCGCGCACCGACTGCGAGAACAGCGTGGAGTCCTCGAACGCCATGCCGATGTGCGTGCGCAGCTGCGCGAGGGTCAGGTCGCGCACGTCGACGCCGTCGAGCAGCACGCGGCCCGCGGTCACGTCGTACAGGCGCGTCGGCAGGGTCGTGAGCGTCGTCTTGCCCGAGCCGGTGAGGCCGACGAGCGCCATCGTCTCGCCCGGGCGCAGCGCCAGGTCGATGCCGTCGACGAGGTCGCGGTCGCCGTCCGCGGCATCCGGGTAGCGGAAGTGCACGCCCTCGAAGACGAGCGCGCCGCGCGCCCGCTCCAGCGGCACGGGACGGGCGGGGTCGACGATCGTGTTCGGCTCGTCGAACACCTCGAAGAGGCGGTCGGTCGCGGTGCGCGCGTCGAGCAGGAACGAGAAGAGGAAGCCGATCGACTCCATCGGCCAGCGCAGCACCGTCGCGAGCGCGAAGAACGCGATGAGCGCGGGCACGTCGAGCTCGCCGAGTTGCGTGAGGTAGATGCCCGTGCCGAGGCACAGCGCGAACGCGATGTCGGGCAGCAGCACGAGCCAGAACCAGATCCAGCCGACCGCGCGCGCCTTGCTGAGCTCGGTCTCGCGCAGCGTCTCGGCCTGGCGGGCGAATTTCTGCAGCGCGTGCTTTCCGCGCCCGAACGCCTTGAGCACGCGGATGCCGTGCACGCTCTCCTCGACCGACGTCGCGAGGTCGCCCGCCTGGTCCTGGCTGCGGCGCGTGAGCGTGCCGTAGGTCTTCTCGAAGCGGTAGCCGGCGTACCAGAGGGGCGCCGAGCACGCCAGGAACACGACGCCGAGCAGCCAGTGCCAGCTGAACAGCAGCACGCTGCCGAACGCGATCGTGAGCACGTTGACGAGCAGCAGCACGACGCCGAAGGCGAGCCAGCGCCGCAGCATGCTGATGTCCTGCATCATGCGGCTGAGCAGCTGGCCCGACTGCCACCGGTCGTGGAAGGCGACGGGCAGCCGCTGCAGGCGCGCGTAGAAGCCCGTGCGCAGGTCGTACTCGACCTGCGTGCTGGGTGCGAGCACGAACCAGCGCCGCGCCCAGACGAGCCCGGCCTCGACGAGGCCGAGCGCGAGGATCCAGACGGCGCCCCACACGATTTGGCCGGCGTCGCCGCTGGAGATCGGGCCGCGCACGACGGCCTCGAGCACGAGCGGGATGCCGAGGGCGGCGAGGCTCGCGAGCAGCGCGCTGACGGCGCCGAGCACCAGACGGGGCAGCACGGGTCTGACGAACGGCAGCAGCCGCGCGAGCGCGCGGAGCGTGGAGAGCTCGGATTGCGGAGGGTGAGCGGTCGGCGAGACGTGGGGAGACATGTTCCTCGGGGATGAAGATCGTGGCCGTGCACGGACGGCGATGCGGGAGCGCACGAGGGAGCGCCGGCATCCGCGCGGGGCGGGATGCCGGGCGTCGGGGCACGCTCGATGATGTGAACGCTGTGCGGGGCGGCAATATGCCGCGAGAGCTAGCTCCGCGCGCGGGGTGCGGCGAAGAGGACGACCGGCTTCGTGGTGACGATGGCCTGAGACATGGCTTCCTCCTCGGGTTCGGTGAACGGGGCGCGGCAGCCGACGGCGGCAGGCCAGCCTTACAACATAGACCGGCGGCCGCAGGACGCGCAAGAGGGGGATCGCTCGGGGCGATGCGCCGGGGTCGGCGGCCGAGCGCCGGAGACGGCCGAGCCCACCCCGAGTGCGCGGTCGGCACGGGGTGGGCTCGGTCGGTCAGTGGTCGTAGTCGGTCAACGGTCGTTGTCGGTCAGTGGTCGTGGCCGCTCAGCGCCCCGCGGCCTCGCGGTCGAGGAGCGCGCGCTTGACCGGCAGGCCCCAGGCGAAGCCGCCGAGCGTGCCGTCGCCGCGCAGCACGCGGTGGCAGGGCACGAACAGCGCGGGCGCGTTGCGCGCGCAGATGGACGCGGCCGCCCGCACCGCGCTCGGGCGGCCGAGCTCGGCGGCGAACTCCGTGTAGCTCAGCGGCGCGCCCGCGGGGATGCGGCGCAGCGCGGCCCAGCCGGCCAGCTGCAGCGGCGTGCCGGTCTGGGCGACCTCGACGGCGTCGATCGCCGCGAGGTCGCCCGCGTAGTACGCGTGCACGGCGTCGGCGGCATCCGTCTCGCCCGCGGCGATGTCGGCGGGCGGGGCCGCGAGCCGGGCGCGGATGGCGCCGGCATCCGCGGTCCAGCCGCTCGCGAGCACGCGGCCGCGCTCGTCGGCGAGCAGCGTGAACGGCCCGTCGGGGGTGTCGATGGTCTGGATCGTGGCGCTCATGCGGGCTCCTTCTCGGGGTGGGTCTGGTCGGCTCCGCGCAGCGGTGTCCCGAACTCCTCCAATCCGGTGCGCGCGGGCCGCTTTCGGGGATTCTCGGCGCCCGGAGCCGCGGGATCGGAGGAGTTCGGGAGGGTCGTGACGGCACGCCAGAGGTGCGCGGAGAGGTAGCTGCGCCACGGGGCGACGCGGCGCGCCCAGGCGTCGAGCGGGGCCGCGGCGGCGGGCAGGCCGATCGCGGCGGCACCCGCGCGCAGGGCGACGTCGCCCGGCAGCAGCACGTCGGGGTCGCCGGTGACCCGCATGCGCACGTAGTCGGCGGTCCACGGGCCGATGCCGCGCCGGGCGAGCAGCGCCGCGCGCTGCTCCTGCGCGTCGTCGCCCGCCGTGAGCGTGAGCTCCCCCGACGCGAGGGCCCCGGCCGCCTCGATCACGGCGCGCACCCGCGCGGCGGGCCCGCGCAGCACCTCGTGCCCGCGCTCGGCGATCGCCGCCATCGTCGGAAAGAGCCGATCCGCGCCGCCGGACCCGTGCGCCGGCTCCCCGAGCGCATCCACGAGCCGCCCCAGCGCGGTGCGCGCGGCGGCCACGCTCACCTGCTGGCCGACCATGGCGCGGATGAGCATCTCGTGCGCGTCGGTCGCACCGGGCACGCGCATGCCGGGCGTGCGGGCGACGAGCGGTGCGAGCTCGGGATGGGCGGCGAGGGCCTCGTCGACCGCGAGCGGGTCGGCGTCGAGGTCGAACAGCCGGCGCGCCCGCGCGACGAGGCCCGGAAGATCGCCGGGATGCTGCACGCGCGCCTCGAGCCGCAGCCCCGCGCCGGCCGCGCGCACGCGGAACCAGGCGGGGCCGCCGGGCAGCAGCACCGTGCGCGCGTACGCGTCGGGCTCGGCGACCTCGACGCCGGGGAGCGCACGTGCCGCCATCCAGGCGAACAGTCCCGCCGCGTCGATCGGCCCGCGCACGGGCAGCGCCAGGTCGATCGCGCCGGGCACGGGGGCGACGCCGCCCGTCGTGCGGCGCCGCGCGCGCAGCTGCAACGGCGTCATGCCGAACACCTCGCGCACCGTGTCGTTGAACTGCCGCACGCTGGAGAATCCCGCCGAGAACGCCACGTCGGATGCCGGCAGGTCGGTGCCGACGAGCAGCATGCGCGCCGTGTGGGCGCGCTGCGCACGGGCGAGCGCGATCGGCCCGGCGCCGAGCTCCGCCGTGAGCAGCCGGGTGAGGTGCCGCGACGAGTAGCCGAGCCGCGCCGCGAGGCCCGCGACGCCCTCGCGCTCCACGACGCCCTCGGCGATGAGCCGCATCGCGCGGCCCGCGACGTCGCCGCGCAGGTTCCAGGCGGGCGATCCCGGCGCGGCCTCGGGAAGGCAGCGCTTGCATGCGCGGTAGCCGGCCTCGTGCGCCGCCGCGCTCGTCGGGTAGAACGTCACGCCCGTCGCCTTCGGCGTGCGCGCGGGGCACGACGGCCGGCAGTAGATGCCCGTCGAGTGCACCGCCGTGATGAACTGCCCGTCGAAGCGCGCATCCCGCGACGAGATCGCCCGGTAGCGTTCGTCGAACGTCATTCCGTGCGTCGCGGGGATGGTCGCCGTGGTGGTCACGGCATCCACTCTCGCACGCCCCCGGCCGGTCGGCTGGCGGAAATCGGACACGGCACCGCCGCCGCTCCCCACCCCTCCCACCGTTCACAACTCAGGAAGAGCCGCGCGGCAGGCCCGCGAACCGGCTCCCCGGGGCCGGATCTCCTGAGTTGTGAACACCAGCGGCGCCGAGGCCCCGGACGAAGCCCGCCGCGGGCCGCACGGCGGTCGGCCAGCGAATCGCCGCCTCCACCGTTCACAACTCAGGAAGAACCGCGGTGCGGGCCCGCGAACCGGGCCTCACGCACCGGATCTCCTGAATTGTGAACGGTGAGCGGAGTCGCCGCGGCGCGCCCGGCGGCGGCTTCCGCCGGGCAGGGTGCCGACGGGCGAGGCGGGGCCGGGGGTCAGTGGAAGAAGTGGCGCTCGCCGGTGAAGAACATCGTCACGTTCGCGGCGCGGGCCGCGGCGACGACCTCCTCGTCGCGCACCGAGCCGCCGGGCTGCACGATCGCGCGCACGCCCGCGTCGATGAGCACCTGCGGCCCGTCGGCGAACGGGAAGAACGCGTCGGATGCCGCGACCGAGCCCGCCGCCCGGTCGCCGGCGCGCTCGACGGCGAGCCGGCACGAGTCGACGCGGTTGACCTGCCCCATGCCGATGCCGACGGTGGCGGAGTTCTTCGCGAGCACGATGGCGTTGCTCTTGACGGCGCGGCACGCCTTCCACGCGAAGATGAGGTTCACCATCTCGTCGGGCGCGGGGCGCTCGCCCGAGACGAGCTCCCAGTTCGTCGCGACCGACTCGATGTCGGGCGGGAACCGGTCGGCGTCCTGCAGCAGCAGGCCGCCCGACACGAGCCGCACGTCCATGGGCTCCTGCCGCCAGTCGGCGGGAAGGCGCAGCACGCGCAGGTTCTTCTTGAGCCGGAACGCCTCGAGCGCCTCGGGCTCGAAGTCGGGCGCGACGATGACCTCGGTGAAGATGTCGCGCAGGTTCTCGGCCATCTTGAGCGTGACCGTGCGGTTGGCGGCGATCACGCCGCCGAAGGCCGACACGGGGTCGCACTCGTGCGCACGCAGGTGGGCGGATGCCATCGGGTCGAGGGCGTTGGGCGCCGCGATCGCGATGCCGCACGGGTTGGCGTGCTTGATGATCGCCACGGCCGGGGTCACGAGGTCGTACACGGCGCGCAGGGCGGCATCGACGTCGACGTAGTTGTTGTACGACATCTCCTTGCCCTGCAGCTGCGTCGCCTGGGCGATGCCGTGCCCGCCCGTGCGCGAGTAGATCGCGGCGCGCTGGTGCGCGTTCTCGCCGTAGCGCAGCGTCGCGAGGCGCTCGGCCTTGATCGTCAGGTGCTGCGGCAGCTCGCCCTCGTCGAGCAGCGTGCCGTCGGCGAACCACGTGGCGACGGCCCGGTCGTAGGCGGCGGTGTGCGCGAAGGCGCGCGCCGCGAGCTCCTTGCGGTGCGCGAGCGTGGTGCCGCCCTGCGCGATCGCCTCGGCGATCGCCGGGTACGAGTCGGGCGAGACGGCGATCGCGACGTTGGCGAAGTTCTTCGCCGACGCGCGCACCATCGCGGGGCCGCCGATGTCGATCTGCTCGACCACGGCGTCGCCCGCGGCGCCCGACGCGACCGTCTCGGCGAACGGGTACAGGTTCACGACGACGAGCTCGAACGGCTGGATGCCGAGCTCGTCGAGCTGCCGCTCGTGGTCGGCGAGGCGCAGGTCGGCGAGCAGGCCCGCGTGCACGCCCGGGTGCAGGGTCTTCACGCGTCCGTCGAGCGACTCGGGGAAGCCCGTGATGCTCGCGACGTCGGTGACCTCGAAGCCGTGCTCGCGCAGCAGCGCCGCCGACCCGCCCGTCGAGACGACCTCCACGCCCGCGTCGCGCAGCGCGCCCGCGAACTCGAGCAGCCCGGTCTTGTCGCTCACCGAGAGCAGCGCCCGGCGCACGGGCACGACGTCGCGCGGACGGTAGAGGGTGGGATCGATCTGGGGGCCGGCCATGCTGCTCCTGGGGTCAGGTGATTCGGGGGGTCAGGCGTCGGACGCGTCGAACGACGCGAGATCGAGGTCGCCCGTCGCGATGCGGCGCACGACGTCGATGAGCAGGCGTCGCTCGACGGGCTTGATGCGCTCGTGCAGCGTGTGCTCCGTGTCGCCGGGCAAGACGGGCACGCGCTCCTGCGCGAGGATGGGGCCCGAGTCGACGCCGCGGTCGACGACGATGACGCTCGCACCGGTCTCGGCGACGCCGGCGGCGAGCGCGTCGCGCACGCCGTGCGCGCCGGGGAACTCGGGCAGGTAGGCGGGATGCGTGTTGATCAGCCGCGGCGCCCACGCGTCGACGACGGCGGCGGGCAGCAGCCGCATGAGGCCGCTCAGCACGACGAGGTCGGGACTCCAGACCCGCAGCTGGGCGTCGAGCTCGGCGCCCCACGCATCGCGGCTCTCGAACGACGAGTAGGGCACCTCGAAGGAGGGGATGCCGAAGGCCTCGGCGTGCGCGAAGCCGTCGGCCTCGCGGTCGGCGCCGACGACGACGACACGCGCGGGAAAGCCGGGTTCGCTCGCGGCTTCCAGGAGCGCGCGGAGGTTGGATCCGGTGCCCGAGATGAGAACGGCGACCGTGAGCACCCGCACAGTCTACCGGCGGCGCCCCGCGCCCCGTGCTCTCCCCTCGGCCGCTGCCGCGGACCGGCGCCGCCGCATCGGGCCGGTGCCACCACCGTCGGCCGGCGCCGCCGCACCGGCCCGCGCCACTACGCGCGCTCGGCCGCGCGGTCGTCGTACACCGCGGGCGCCTCGTCGGGCACGCTGCGCGGCGCGAACAGCATGATCGCCGCGCCGACGCCGATCTCGCCGGCGAGGACGACCGCGAACAGCCACGGCACGGGTCCGACCTCGCTCATCGCGCCCGGTCCGATCGACCCCGACGCGGCGAACGCGGCGGCGAACGCGGCCGCCGCCGTCAGGACGATGAGCCCGGCGAGCGCGAGGGCGCGCGGCACGATGCCGTCGGCGTCCGTCCCGGCCGCCAGGGCACGGCGGGCGACGAGGCCGGCGAGGGCGCCGACCGCGACCGGCACGAGCACGAGCGCCAGCAGCCAGGGCGACCCGCCGGGCGGAAGCACGCCCAGCACGGGGATGCCGGGGACGACGCCGGCGCTCGTCCCGGCGGGCATGATCGCGGTGCCGGCGCCGAACGCGAAGCCGGGACCGGCGAGGTACGACGCCGCCCACACGATGAGCGTCGGGACGTAGGCGAGCTGGCCGGCCGCGATCGCGACGGCGCCCGTGAGATCGGCGCCGGAGGCCTCGTACAGCCCGATGATCTCGTTTCCGCGCAGGGCGAGCGCGACCGCGAACAGCACGGATGCCGTGCCCGCGACGCCCGCGAGGGCGGCTCCCGTGCCGCGGGCGATCGCGGCGGGCACGCCCGCGAAGCGCGCGGGGATCGCCGCCGACGCGCGCGCGAGCGCGCTCCCGCCGGCGCCCGGCCAGGCGACGACGAGGGCCGAGACGAGCGCCGGCACGGCGAAGACGACGGTCGGCAGCACGATCGCCCACGCGGGGTCGACCGAGGCGACGGGCCCGGGCGACGCCACGAGCAGCACGGCGGCGAGCACGGCCGCCGCGACGGTCGCGCCCGCGACGCCCGCGGCCCACTCCCCCGCCTGCGCGGCGCGGCGGCCCGATCGCGCGCCGAGCACGGCCGACAGCACGGCGAACGCGGTCGGCGCGAGCGACAGTGTGAAGGCGGCGCCCTCCGCGGGGATCGCGGCCGCGGCGAGGTACTCGTCGGGCAGCTCGAGGTGCAGGGGCACGAGGTTGCCCAGCTGCCAGAGCCGCACGGCCGCGGGCCACAGCGCGAGCCAGTCGGCGTGCGCCCCGAAGGCGAAGACCCACAGCAGGGCGAGGGGCGCGAGGGCGAGCGCGATGCCCACCACGACGGCGAGCACCGCGTCGAAGGCGGCGAGCAGGAGGACGAGCAGGCGGTTCATGCGGCTTCGACCCTATCGAGCGTGCGGCGCAAACATGCGAGCGCGTGCCGCATGCCGCTACGTTCGTCTTCGGAGGAGGGCGTGTCCGCCCCCGTTCGCCCTCGGAGGACATCGTGAACGCACAGACCCAGGCCCCTGCCGCGCGCGGCGCGATCGACCGCTACTTCGAGATCACGGCGCGCGGCTCGTCGGTCGGCGGCGAGATCCGGGGCGGCGTCGTCACCTTCGTGACGATGGCGTACATCGTCATCCTCAACCCGATCATCCTCTCGGGGACCCCCGACATCGAGGGCACGGAGCTGTCGTTCGGCGCCGTGGGCGCGGCGACGGCGCTCGCCGCGGGCGTCATGACGATCCTGTTCGGCCTCGTGTCGCGGTTGCCGTTCGCGTTCGCGACGGGCCTCGGCATCAACGCGTTCGTCGCCTTCAGCGTCGTCGGCGAGGTCACGTGGGCCGAGGCGATGGCGCTCGTCGTGATCAACGGCCTGGTCATCGTGCTGCTCGCCGCGACCGGCCTGCGCAAGCTGATCTTCGACGCCGTGCCCGTGCAGCTCAAGCTCGCGATCACGGTCGCGATCGGCCTGTTCATCGCGTTCATCGGCTTCGTCAACTCGGGGCTCGTGACGGCCACGGGCGCGGCGTCGCCGCCGGTGGGCCTCGGCCAGGGCGGCTCGATCGCGACGGTCCCCACGGTCATGTTCGTGATCACGCTGCTGCTCACGGGCGTGCTCGTGGCGCGCCGCGTGAAGGGCGGCATGCTCATCGGCCTCGTCGCGGGCACGGTGCTCTCGGTCGTCGCCGAGGCGATCTGGCACCTGGGCTCGGCGGTCGACTCCCCCGGCGGCTGGGGCCTGACGATCCCCGCCCTGTCGGGGTCGCCCGTGAGCGTTCCCGACCTGAGCCTCATCGGCGCGGTCGACTTCGGCTTCGACCTCGGCAGGGTCAGCGTCGTGACGCTCGTCATGCTCGTGTTCACCCTCGTGTTCTCGAACTTCTTCGACGCGATGGGCACGATGACGGGGCTCGCGAAGGAGGCGGGACTCGCCGACGAGAAGGGCGACTTCCCCCGCATCCGCTCCGCGCTCGTCGTCGAGGGCGTCGGCGCGGTAGTCGGCGGGGCGACCTCGTCGTCGTCGAGCACCGTGTTCATCGAGTCGGGCTCGGGCATCGGCGAGGGCGCGCGCACGGGCCTCGCGAACCTCGTGACGGGCGTGCTGTTCCTGCTCGCGATGTTCTTCACGCCGCTCACCTCGATCGTGCCGACCGAGGTGGCCGCGGCGGCGCTCGTGATCGTCGGCGCCATGATGCTCGCGCAGATCTCGCACATCGACCTCACCGACTTCCGCGTGCTGCTGCCGGTGTTCCTCACCGCGACGGTCATGCCGATGACCTACTCGATCGCGAACGGCATCGGCGCGGGCTTCATCAGCTGGGTCGTCGTGCACGCCCTCTCGGGCCGCGTCCGCGCGATCAGCCCCCTGCTCTGGATCGTCGCCGCCGGCTTCGTCGTGTACTTCGCCCGCGGTCCCATCGAGGCCCTCCTCGGCGCCTGACCGCGGCGGTAGCATGGGCGCACGGCCGCGGGAGGCGCCATGGGAGTCGAGTTCCGGTTTCGGGTCGAGCGGCGCGAGCGACCCGCCGAGGTGCTCGAGCTGCGCGTGCACGGCGTCAACAACACGACGCCCGCGCAGCTGCTCGACCTGCCCGACGACGCGGTCGAGCTCGTCGCGGGCGACAAGTACGGGTCGTTCTGGTCGCCGCGGGAGCCGCGCAGCGACGCGCCCGCGCACCGGCGCGCCCGGGTTCCCGAGGGGCTGACGCGGGAGGCGTACTCGTGGGGCGGCATGGTGCGCACGACCCCCAACTTCGGCGGGGTCGGCGCGGCGGGCGTGCTCGCGGGCGTCGTCGCGCGCATCGCGTACGCACTGCTGCTGCCGTTCAGCGTCGGCAACGCCGCGCTCTGGGCGGGCTGCGCGCCGTCGACGGATGCCGCGGTGCGCCGCCGCGCGGCCGCCTCGGCCGCGCTCGGGCGCCTGTTCGGCCTCGTGCTGACGCTGCTGTTCACGATGACCGCCGTGACCCTGTCGCTCGATCTCGTCGGCGCGCAGTGCGCCGCACAGCCCGGTCTGTGCGCGCCCGTGCGGGGACTGCTGGAGCCGTTCGCGACGTGGACGGCGGGACAGCGGCTCGCGCTGTTCGCGCTCGTGCCGGCCGTCGGGGTCGCCGGCCTGTGGCTGCTGTCCACGTTCTCGCGGCATCGCTACGACATGCTGCCGGGCATGGAGGGCGGCCGCGACGTGCGGCGGCGCGGCGCCGCGGCCGACGAGGCCCTCGCCGCGCCGTCGGCGGCCCTGTCGCAGCCCGGCTTCTGGGCGAACCGCATCACGGCGCACCTCGCCCGCGCGCACGTCGCCGGCGCCGTGGCCCTCGTGACGGCGCTCGTCGCGCAGCATGTCGCGGCGCGGGGCGCGGATGCCGGCTTCGCGGCTCTCGCCGTGGCCGCCGCGGCGCTCCTCGCGGTGACGGCGGCGGTCGTCGCGGTGCTGCCGACGATGTCGCCCGAGGAGACCGCGCCGGTGTGGCCGAAGGCCGTCTCGATCGTGCTGCTCGCGGCATCCGTCCTGCTCTTCGCGGTCGTGCTCGCGCTGCTCGCGTGGGCGCTGCCCGCGAGCGCGCTGCCGCACGCGCCGGGCGAGCGCGCGCTGTACGGCGCGGGGTTCGTTCCGCTCGCGCTGATCGCGTGCGGGGCGGTGCTCGCCCTCACCGGGGTCGCGTGGCGGCCGTTGCGCGGCCGTCGCCGCACCGCCTGGCGGGGATGCGCGCCGGCGGTCTTCATGACGATCGCCCTGGCGCTCGCGACGAGCGTGAGCGCGATCGCGATCGTCTCGGTGGGCGATCTGCTCAACGGGGCGCGGCCCGTGTGGGAGCTGATCCGCGATCACGGCCGCGCCGAGGAGGCGCTGCAGCTGCCGAGCGTGTGGGTGGGGCTCGGCACGACGGTGCTGGCCGCGCTCGTGGCGGCGGCGCTCGTCGTGGCGGTCGCGTTCGCCGTGCCGCGATCGGTCGCCGAGCGCGCGGCCGAGTGGGGCGCGCCCGTGACGCCCGCCGACGAGGTGGTGCCGACGACGCCCGGGGTCATGCCGCTGTCGCCGCGGGCGCTGCTGGCCCGGGTGACGGCGGCGCGCGTGCTCGCCGCGCGGCTGCACGTCGTCGAGCCCGCCGTGGGCGTGCTCGCGGCGCTGCTCGCCGCGGCGCTGGCCACGGGGCTGGCGTGGACGGGCGCGGCGTATCTCGCCGACGTGTCGCTGTGGCGGGTGACGCCCCGGCTCGCGAACGAGGAGGCGCTGCACGCGGTGATGGGCGGGGCGATGTGGGGCCTCGGCGCGATCGGCCTCGTGCTCGTCGCCGTGCTGGCGTCCGGGGCGACGCCGTCGACGCCGCGCCCGCTCGGCATCGTATGGGACATCGCATGCTATCTGCCGCGCACAGCGCAGCCGTTCGGGCCGCCGTGCTTCGCGCAGCGGGCCGTGCCGGAGATCGCGGGGCGCGTGTTCGCGTGGCTGCGCGGCGGCGCGTCACGCCGCGTCGTGCTCGCGGCGCACAGCATGGGCGGCGTGCTGGCCGTGTCGGCGCTGGGCCTGCTCGCGAGCTCGCCCGACACGCGCAGCGTGCTGCCGCGCGTGCGCCTGCTGACCTTCGGGGTGCAGCTGCGCGCCTACTTCGGGCGCATGTTCCCCGAGCTGCTCGGCCCCGACGTGCTCGGCACCCGCCCCGCGCTCGCGCCGGGACTGTTCGCCCGCGATCCGTGGCGGGCGGATGCCGCGGCGCAGCGCACGTCCGCGCGCGACGCGGCGGGCGACCGGCTGCGCGGCACGCTGCTCGGCGGCCGGTCGGTGCGCTGGGTGAGCCTGTGGCGCCTCACCGACGTCATCGGCTTTCCCGCGGCGAGCCCCGTCCCGGGCGGCGGCGTCGACCGTCACGCCGAGGAGATCGACACGACCGGGTACATGGTGCACATCGGCACGCACGGCGAGTACTTCCGCACGCCGGCCTACGACCGCGCGCTCCGCGAGCTCGCCGGCCTCTGACGGCCGGCCGCCTCGCCGGCGTCGCCGTCGGGCGGGCGGACGAGCTGCTCGACGACCGTGCGATGCCAGCGGCCGACCTCGCCGGCGCCGCCCGGAGCGAGCGCGATGCCCTGCGGGCTCCGGCCGTGCACCTCGCGGAAGGCGCGCGAGAACGCGGGCAGGTGCGCGTAGCCGAGCGCGCGGGAGACGACGGATGCCGCCTCGCCCCCGTGCAGCCGCGCGCGGGCGCGCGATGCCCGCAGCATCCTGCCCCACTGTGCGAAGGTCATGCCCGTGCGGTCGTTCACGATGCGGCTGAGCTCGCGCTGCGAGAGGCCGAGCCGCCCGGCGCACGCCGCGAGCGTCAGGTCGGCGGCCGCCGCGGCGAACCCGCTGGCGAGCGTCGCGAGCACGGCGTCGTCGCGCGTGGCCTCGTGCCGGGCCGAGCGCGCGTGCACGAGGTCGAAGCCCGTGTACGGCGACAGGCCCGGCGGGCGCACGTTCGTGTAGGCGGCGACCATGGCCTGCACGAGGTCGTCCTCCTCGCCGGGGGCGATGCGCGCCGCCGCGGTCGGCGTGCCGGCCGCGAGCTCGCGCCCGGAGCGGAAGCCCACGGGCAGCATGAGCGCGCCCTCCGGCATGCGGACGTCGTTGGGCACGCCGGCGGGCAGCACGACGGCGCCGCCCTCGGGCACGTCGAGCTCCTGTCCTCCGACCGTCACGATGGCGTGGCCGCGCAGCACCCACACCGCCACGTGCGACCCGTTCGCGCGCGGCCACGTGCGCTGCGCGGGCAGCGGGGGCGGCGGCGCGTCGCCGAGGCGCAGCGCCGCGGGCGCCTCGGTCGCGTGCGCGCGCCAGCGGCCGGGGCTGACGCCCGTGAGCTGACGGAAGAGCCGCGAGAAGCCGCTGACCGTCGCGAAGCCGACGGCGTGCGCGACGGGCTCGAGGTCGTGGCCGTCGGCGAGGAGCCGCGCCGCGGCGGCGATGCGCTCGCGCCGCGCCCACTCCTCCGGGGTCAGCCCCGTCTCGGCGAGGAAGCGGCGCTGCAGCGTGCGCGGGCTCCAGCCGGCGAGCCGTCGCCGCGCGAGCTCCGACACCGGCACGGCGGGGGCCGCCGCGATCGCACGGGCCAGCTCGGTGAGGTCGTCGGAGACCGGCGGCGGGGCCGCGGGGATGCCGTGCGACGCGGGCGCGACGGCGTCGAGCGCACGCTGCACGACACTCCGTCCCGCGCCGGCGTCGAGGTGGCCGAGGGCCTCGCCGAAGGCGTGCAGAAGCCACGGCCGCCACGTCGCCGGCACCTCGACGAGCACGGGCTGCGCGCACTCGCCGACCTCGAGGCCGGGCACGGGAACGACCACGTCGGCGCCGCCGAGCCGCGTCGTCACCCGCCGCCCGCCGGGGACCCACAGCGCCGTGCCCTCGGAGACCGCGAACGGGCATCCGTCGACGTCGATGCGGGCGCCGCCGCGCAGGGCCCAGTACAGCACCGGCTCCGTCAGACGGGCGTCCGGCGCGGTCGTGGGCTCTGCGGGAAGTGGTAACACGTTGACGCTCGCGGAAAACTCTCTCAAGTAAGGCTTGGCTAACTTGAGAGTCTACGTGCGGTCGCCGACCATCGGCGCCGCGTCGCCCGGGACGGATGCCGCACACACCGTCCCGACACCATCCGTCCCGCACACACACCAGGAAGTCCCTCATGCGTTCACGCCTGCTCTCCGCCGCCGCCGTCACGGTCGCGACGCTGTCCGCCCTCGCCCTCGCGGGCTGCGCCGCCGACGCCCCCGCCTCGTCCGACGCCCCCGGGGCGGCCGACGAGTCCGCCGCGGCCCCGGCCGACGGGGCCTGGCCCCGCACGATCACGCACGCCGCCGGCGAGACCGAGATCCCCGCCGAGCCCGTGCGCATCGTCTCGACCTCGCCCTCGATCACGGGCAGCCTGCTCGCGATCGAGGCGCCGCTCGCGGCGAGCGCCGCGGCGATGGTGACCCCGCTCACCGACGACGAGGGCTTCTTCACGCAGTGGGCGTCCGTCGCGCACGAGCGCGGCGTCGAGGTGCTCTACGCCGACCTGCAGCTCGATCTCGACGCGATCGACCTGTTCGAGCCCGACCTCATCATCGGCTCGGTCAACGGCGCCGACGCCACCCTGGAAGCCTACGAGCAGCTCAGCGAGATCGCCCCCACGGTGCTGCTCGACTACGGCACCGTGACGTGGCAGGAGCTGACGGCCGAGCTCGGCGGCATCACGGGCCTCGAGGAGCAGGCGGCCGCGACGATCGCCGAGTACGACGCGTGGGTCGCCGAGAAGGCCGAGTCCATCGCCCTGCCCGAGCAGCCGGTCACCGCGGGCGTCTACCTCGGTGCCGACGGCCTGTGGGCCTTCGGCGAGACGAGCCCGCAGGCGCAGCTGCTCACGGCGCTCGGCTTCGCCTACGAGCCGGCCGCGGCCGAGCTGAGCTCGCAGCAGGCGGGGGCGAACGGCGTCGACGTGATCAGCTCCGAGAACCTCGCGGGCGCGTTCGACGCGACGCAGACGATGTTCCTCGTCGCGATGGGCGGCGGCGATCCCGTCGCGGCGTTCACGGCCGACCCGCTCGTCGCCAACCTGCCGGCCGTCGCCGCGGGCCGCGTGCACTCCCTGGGCACCGAGGCGTTCCGTCTCGACTACTACAGCGCCCGCAACACCGTCGAGCTGATCGCGGAGACCTTCGCGGGATGAGCGCGACGCGCACGGCGCCCGCGGGGCGGGACGACACCGCCGCGGTGCGTCCCGCCCCCGGGCGTCGTGCCCTGCTGCTCATGGCGGCCGCCGCCGTCGTCACGGTCGTCGCGGCCGTCGTCGGCCTCGGCGTGGGATCGCATCCGGTGCCGGTCGCGACCGTCGTCGAGGCGCTCCTCGCGTTCGACCCGTCGCAGAACGACCACCTCGTGATCGTCGCGTCGCGCCTGCCGCGCATCGTGCTCGGCGTGATCGTGGGCGCGGCGCTCGGCCTCGCGGGCGCCCTCATGCAGTCGCTCACCCGCAACCCGCTCGCCGATCCCGGCATCCTCGGCGTGAACGCGGGCGCATCGCTGCTCGTCGTCATCGGCATCGCCGTGTTCGGCGTCTCGTCGGTGCACGGCTACATCTGGTTCGCGTTCGCGGGCGCCGCCCTGACCGCCGTGCTCGTGTACGCGCTCGGCTCCGCGCACCGCAGCGCCGCGACGCCCGTGCGCATCGCCCTCGCCGGCACCGCCGTGGCGATCGCGATCGGCGCCGTCACGCAGATGGTCCTGATCAGCCACGAGACGGCGTTCCAGTACTTCCGCTACTGGTCGGTGGGCTCGCTGCAGGGGCGGGGCCTCGACGTCATCCTGGCCGTGCTGCCGTTCGTCGGCGCCGGCGTGCTGGTCGCCCTGCTGCTCGCCCCCTCGCTCGACGTGATCGCGCTGGGCGACGAGGCCGCCCGCTCGCTCGGCACCCACGTGGGCGCCGTGCGGGGCGCGACCGCGGTCGCCGTCGTGCTGCTCGCCGGCGGCGCGACGGCCGCGGCGGGACCCATCGGCTTCATCGGCCTCGCCGCGGCGCACATCGTGCGGCGCGTGACCGGCAACGCGCACCGCTGGCTGCTGCCCTGCTCCGTCGTCGTCGGCGCGGGGCTCCTCGTCGCCGCCGACGCGGCCGGCCGCGCGCTCGTCGCGCCCGCCGACCTGCAGAGCGGCATCGCCGCCGCGCTGCTCGGCAGCCCGCTGTTCGTCGCGCTGGTGCGCTCCCGCAAGGTGGCGTCGCTGTGAGCGCGCCGCCGTCCGGCATCCGCGTGCTGCCCGGCGTCCGCGTGCTGCGGCTCGGGTCGTGGTCGTTCCGCGTGCCGCGGCGGCCGGCGCGCACCGCCGCGCTGCTCGCCGTCCTGATCGTCGCGGTCGTGCTCGTGTCGCTCTGCGTGGGCACGATCCTGCTGAGCCCCGCCGACCTGCTCGGCACCCTCACGGGCGACGCCTCCGCGGCGACGATACGCTCCGTGTGGGGCCGGCGGATGCCGCGGGCCCTCACCGCGCTGCTCGTGGGCGCGAGCCTGGGCATGAGCGGCGCCGTCTTCCAGTCGCTCTCGCGCAATCCGCTCGGATCCCCCGACATCATCGGCTTCACATCGGGCGCCGCGACCGGCGCCGTCGCGCACATCGTGCTGTTCGGCGGCGGGATGTGGGGGACGGCCGTGTCGGCGGTCGTCGGCGGGCTCGTGACCGCCGCCGTCGTCTACCTGCTCGCCCGGCGCGACGGCGTGAGCGGCGGCATCCGCCTCGTGCTCGTCGGCATCGGCATCGGCGCCGGGGCGAGCGCGCTCACGTCGCTGCTCATGGTGCGCGCCGCGCTCGACGACGCGACGCTCGCCCAGCTGTGGTCGTCGGGCTCGCTCACGGGCCGCGGCTGGCCGCACGTGTGGACGATGCTCGCGGCGCTCGTCGTGCTCGTGCCCCTGCTGGCGGTGCTCGTGCGCGACGTGTCGTTCCTGGAGATGGGCGACGAGGCCGCGCAGGGCATCGGCGTGCACGCCGAGCGCGTCCGCTTCCTCGCGATGTTCCTCGCCGTCGTCGCCGCGGCGGTCGCGGTGGCCGCCGCCGGGCCCATCGCGTTCGTCGCCTTCGCGGCTCCGCACATCGCGCGCCGCATCGCACCCGCCACCGGCGTGCAGCTGGGCGTCTCCGCGCTCGTCGGGGCGCTCGTCCTGCTGCTGGCCGACCTGCTCGCCGAGAACCTCGACGTGGGACTGCGCACGCCCGTCGGGCTCGTCACGAGCCTGCTCGGCGGCCTGTACCTGCTGTGGCTGCTCGCGCGCCGCATCTGAGCCCCGGCATCCGCCCTTCCGATCTGGAGACCGATGGAACCTTCCGCCCTGGAGACGCGCGACCTGCGCCTGGGATACGCCGCGCGCACGATCGTCGACGGCCTGAGCCTGACGATCCCGCCCGGCGGCTTCACCGTGATCGTCGGCCCGAACGGATGCGGCAAGTCGACCCTGCTGCGCGCCCTCGGCCGCATGATCGCGCCCCGCGCGGGATCGGTGCACCTCGACGGCACCGACCTCGCGACGATGCGCACGAAGCAGATCGCCCGCCGCATCGCATTGCTCCCCCAGTCGCCGCTGACGCCGGGCGCGATCACGGTCGGCGATCTCGTCGCCCGCGGCCGCAACCCGCATCAGAGCCTGCTGCGACAGTGGTCGCGCGAGGACGAGCGCGTCGTGGAGGAGGCGCTGCGCGAGGTGGCGCTGCACGGCGACGCCGACCGCCTGGTGGAGGAGCTCAGCGGCGGGCAGCGCCAGCGCGCCTGGATCGCGATGACCCTCGCCCAGCAGACGCCCGTGCTGCTGCTCGACGAGCCGACGACCTATCTCGACGTCGCCCACCAGGTCGACGTGCTCGACCTGTGCTCACGGCTGCACGCCGCCGGACGCACGCTCGTGGCCGTGCTGCACGACCTCAACCTCGCCGCCCGCTACGCGTCGCACGTCGTCGCGATGCGGGACGGCGCCGTCGTCGCCCAGGGCACCCCGCACGAGGTGTTCACGCGCGAGATCATCCGCCGCGTGTTCGACCTCGACGCGCTCGTGCTGAGCGACCCCGAGAACGGCCGGCCGCTGATCGTGCCGCGCGACCTGCGGGCGGCGGCGGGCGGCGCGGCCGGCGGCGCCGCGGCGTCCGGCCGTGCGACCGCGACGTCCGGAGCTGCACACCCGGTGCCCGCTGGAGCGCCCGAGGCTGCGACCACGGCATCCGCCCCTGATTTCCCGACATCCACCCCCGAGACCCCGACCGAGGAGAACCCATGACCGACAAGCCCCTGCACGAGCGCGCCGCCGTGCGTTCCGAGGACCACGACCGCGACCTGCACCGCGTGCACGGACGCGTGCGAGAGATCGTCGAGGTGAGCCCCGAGCTCGTGCGGCTCGTGCTGCAGATCCCCGGCCTCGCCGACGACCCCGCCTGGGAGCGGCCGAACGTCGCGATCCGCCTGACCGTGCCCGGCGCCGACGTCGAGGTGTCGCGCGTGTACACGGTGCGGGCGTGCGACACCGCCGCCGGCACGATCGAGGTCGACGTCGTGCGGCACGGCGTGTCGAGCCCCATGATGCGGCTGCTCGACGGCGTGCGCCTCGGCGACGGCATCCCGCTCGTCGGGCCGCGCCCGCACTTCGTCTTCCCCGAGGCGCGCGGCCGTGAGCTGGCGCTCTTCCTCGACGCGACCGCGATCCCGGCGCTCTACGCGCTGCTGCGGCAGGCGCCCGAGGGGCTGCACGGACGCGGCTGGGTCGCGACCTCCGACGAGACGGCGTTCGCCGAGCTGCCCACCGTGCCCGGCCTCGCCCTGGAGCGCGTCGAGCCGGGCAGCGGGTTCGAGACGCAGCTGCGCGGCTTCGCGAGCGCCGACGTCGTCGTGTGGGGCGCGGGCGAGCGCGACGAGATGCGCGCCGTGCGCTCGCACTTCCGCGGCACGCTCGGCTGCGCGAAGGACGACGTCGCGGTCTTCGGCTACTGGAAGCGCGGCACGAGCAACACCGACATCGACCTCGCCCGCCTCACCGCCTACGAGGCGCTGCTCGCCGACGGCGGCACCGTCACCGAGATCGACGACCTCGCCCTCCCGATCTGACCCCCGCATCCCCACCCCCGGTCAGCCCCCGGGCGCCCGCCGAGAATGCATACGGTCGCCGAGAATGCATACGGCGGCCGAGAATGCGGGCCGCACATGCAGTCTCGGCCGCCACGTGCACTCTCGCGGTTCTGCGTGGTGGACCGGCGGTGTGTGGCACGACGTGATAAGGCCGGGGGACGGATGCCACGTGGCATCCGTCCCCCGGCCTTGTGCTGAGCGGCGTCAGAGGCTCTCGACGATCTCGCGCATGAGCGCGGCGGTCTCGCTGGGGGTCTTGCCGACCTTGACGCCCGCGGCCTCGAGGGCCTCCTTCTTGGCCTGCGCCGTGCCGGCCGAGCCCGAGACGATCGCGCCGGCGTGGCCCATCGTCTTGCCCTCGGGCGCGGTGAAGCCCGCGACGTAGCCCACGACGGGCTTCGTGACGTTCGCCTTGATGAAGTCGGCGGCACGCTCCTCGGCGTCGCCGCCGATCTCGCCGATCATGACGATCGCCTTGGTCTCGGGGTCGGCCTCGAACGCGGCGAGCGCGTCGATGTGCGTCGTGCCGATGATCGGGTCGCCGCCGATGCCGATGGCGGTCGAGAAGCCCAGGTCGCGCAGCTCGAACATCATCTGGTAGGTCAGGGTGCCCGACTTCGACACGAGGCCGATCGGGCCCTTGCCCGTGATGTTCGCGGGGGTGATGCCGACGAGCGACTCGTCGGGCGTGATGATGCCGGGGCAGTTCGGCCCGATGATGCGCGTCTTGTTGCCCTTGCTCTTGGCGTAGGCCCAGGCCTCGGCCGAGTCGAGCACGGGAACGCCCTCGGTGATGACGACGAGCAGCGGGATCTCGGCGTCGATGGCCTCGATCATCGCGGCCTTCGTGAAGGCGCCCGGCACGAACGCGATCGACACGTCGGCGCCCGTCGCGGCGATCGCCTCGGCGACCGAGCCGAACACGGGGATCTCGACGGTGCTGCCGTCCTTCGCCTCGTGCGTGACGGTGGTGCCGGCCTTGCGCGCGTTCACGCCGCCGACGATCTGGGTGCCCGCCTTGAGCATGCGCGCGGTGTGCTTGGTGCCCTCGCCGCCCGTGATGCCCTGGACGATGACCTTGGAGTCCTTGTTGAGGAAGATCGACATTTCGAAAAGTCCTTGTCTTGTCGGCGCGGGTCAGGCGTGAGCCAGCTCGGCGGCCTTGTCGGCGCCCTCGTCCATCGTCGCGGCGAGCGTGACGAGCGGGTGGGCGTACTCGTTGAGGATGGCGCGGCCCTCGTCGACGTTGTTGCCGTCGAGGCGCACGACGAGGGGCTTGGATGCCGTGGCGCCGAGCGTCTCGAGGGCGCCCTTGATGCCGTTGGCGACCGCGTCGCACGCGGTGATGCCGCCGAACACGTTGACGAAGACGCTCTTGACCTGCGGGTCGCCGAGGATCACGTCGAGGCCGGCGGCCATGACCTCGGCCGACGCGCCGCCGCCGATGTCGAGGAAGTTGGCGGGCTTGACGCCGCCGTGGTTCTCGCCCGCGTAGGCGACGACGTCGAGCGTCGACATCACGAGGCCCGCGCCGTTGCCGATGATGCCGACCTCACCGTCGAGCTTGACGTAGTTGAGGCCCTGCGCCTTGGCCTTGGCCTCGAGCGGGTCGGCCGCGGCCTTGTCCTCGAGCTCCTCGTGGTCGGGGTGACGGATCTCCGACGCGTTCTCGTCGAGGCTGACCTTGCCGTCGAGGGCGATGATGTCGCCCTCCTCCGTCTGCACGAGCGGGTTGACCTCGACGAGCGTCGCGTCCTCGCCCTTGTAGACCTCGAAGAGCTTGACGAACACGTCGGCGACCTTGGGCGCCAGCTCGTCGTCGAAGTTCGCGGCCTTGGCGATCTCCAGCGCCTTGGCGGCGTCGATGCCCGTGATCGGATCGACCTCCACGCGGGCGAGCGCCTCCGGCTTCTCGACCGCGAGCTGCTCGATCTCCATGCCGCCCTCGACCGAGCACAGCGAGAGGTACGAGCGGTTGGCGCGGTCGAGCAGCACCGAGAAGTAGAACTCGCGCGCGATGCGGGCGCCCGCGGCGACCATGACGCGCTTGACGACGTGGCCCTTGATGTCGAGGCCCAGGATCGCCTTCGCGGCCTCGTAGGCCTCGTCGGCGTTCTTCGCGACCTTGACGCCGCCGGCCTTGCCGCGGCCTCCGGTCTTGACCTGGGCCTTGACGACGACAACGCCGCCGATCTTCTCGGCGGCGGCCTTTGCTTCTTCGGGGGTGTCGGCGACGATGCCGGCGAGAACCGGCACCTCGTACTTCTCGAACAGGTCTCGTGCCTGGTACTCGTACAGATCCACGGGCAATCCTTCGCTGGAGGCAGGGATGGTGAGGTGCCGGGATCGTCACTCGGTGGCGATGCCGACCGTCTTTCAGCCTACTACCGCGCGAAGTGGTCGCCTGACGCGCAGCCGGGGGCAACTAGGCTGGGAGATCATGGGTGATGAAGCTCCGCAGTCCGCCTTGCGCGCCGTCGTCTCGGCGGCGCTCGACCTGTTCGCCGCGCAGGGGTTCGAGGCGACCTCCGTCGAGCAGATCGCCCAGGCCGCGGGCGTCTCGCGGTCGACGTTCTTCCGCCAGTTCGGCGGCAAGGACGACGTCGTCTTCGCCGACCACGAGGTCGTGCTCGAGACGCTGCGCCAGCATCTCGCACAGCGGCACGCGAACCCCTGGGCCGCCGTGTGCGAGTCGTCGATGATCGTGTACCGGCACTTCGCCGCCGAGCCGGAGCTGGCCCGGCGCCGCTACGCGATCGTGCGCGCGGTGCCGGCGCTGCGCGACCGCGAGATCGTCACCGTCTTCCGCTACGAGCGGCTCTTCCACGACTATCTGCGCACGGCGCTGCCGAGCGTCGATCCCGCCCATTCGATCGCGTTCGCCGCATCGGTCACGGCGGTGCACAACCACGTGTTCCGTCAGCAGCTGCGCGGCCCCCGGCGCGTGCCGATCTCGGTGCTGAGCAACGCCCTCGACGACCTCATGCGGCGCTTCGGCGTGCACGACGACCCCACGCCGCCCGCGGACGACGACGTCGTGGTGGCGGTCTTCCCCCGCCGCATGCCCCCCGCCGAGATCGCCCGCCGCCTCACGGCCCAACTCGACTGACGCCCCGCCCCCGGGCGGCCCCCTCCCCCACACGGCGCGTTCCTCGCCGAGACGGTGGGGTCGTTGCCGAGACGGTGGCTTCCTCCCGAGCCGGCGGCTCCCTCATCGAGATGGTGGGATTGTCGCCGAGACGGTGTCTTTTCCGTCGAGACGGTGGGCACCATGTCGGCGACAATCCCACCATCTCGGCGTAGAAGGCACCATCTCGGCGAGAAGGGCACCATCTCGGCGCGACGGCGGGCGCGCGGGGTTGAAGGGCTAGGGGGTCTCGCCGGCGGCGACGGTCTCGGCGAGGGCGTGCACGCGGGGCAGGTGGTGGGTGCCGTAGAAGTCCGCGGCGGTGATGCGCGCGGCATCCGCCTCGGAGCGCTCGGCGTGGCCGAACACGGCGGCGAGCGCCAGCCCGTGCATCCAGCCGCCCGCGAGGGTGCCGAGCAGCATCAGATACGGCACGCTCACCGCGTACGCGTCGCGCGGCGCATCGGCGAAGCCGAGCAGCGCCGCGGTCGCGCGGCGCGCCGCGTCGACGGCACGCCGCAGGCGCTCGGCCGTGCGGGCCGCCTCGGGCGCGTCGATGCCGCTCAGGGTCGCGATCGTCTCGTCGATGAGCCCGAACACCTGCTCCGCCGTGGCGCCGCCGTCGCGCAGCACCTTGCGGCCGACGAGGTCGTTCGACTGGATCGCGGTCGTGCCCTCGTAGATCGTCATGATGCGGGCGTCGCGGTAGTGCTGCGCCACGCCCGTCTCCTCGACGAACCCCATGCCGCCGTGCACCTGGATCGCCTCGCTCGTGATGAGCTGCGCCTCCTCGGTCGCCCAGCCCTTGAGGATCGGCACGAAGAACTCGCCGAGCCGGCCGGTGCCGTCGGCATCCGCGCGGTCGAAGAGGTCGCCGGCGAACACGCCGAGCGCCCGCATCGCGTAGATGCGGGTCGACATCGACAGCAGCAGGCGCCGCACGTCGGGGTGCTCGCCGATCGTGGCGCCGGCGTCGCGCCCGAGCACGCGGCCCTGCACGCGCTCGGCGGCGTACCCCGCGGCCTGCTGGTAGGCGCGGTCGGCGATGCCGGTGGCCTGCAGGCCCATGCCGGTGCGCGCCGAGTTCATCATGACGAACATGCCGTCGAGGCCGCCGTGCAGCTCGCCGACGAGGTATCCGGTCGCGTTCTCGAAGGCGAGCACGCACGTGGGGCTCGCGTGGATGCCGAGCTTGTGCTCGATCGCGACGGTCGTGACGCCGTTGCGCTCGCCGGAGCCGACGTGGTGCTTCGGCACGACGAAGAGCGAGAGCCCGCGGGCGCCCGCGGGGGCGTCGGGCGTGCGCGCGAGCACGAGGTGCACGATGTTCTCGGCGATGTCGTGGTCGCCCCACGTGATGAAGATCTTCTGGCCGCTCACCGACCACGACCCGTCGCCCTGCGGCGTCGCGATCGTGCGGATGGCGCCGAGATCGCTGCCGGCCTGCGGCTCGGTGAGGTTCATGGTGCCGGTCCACTCGCCCGACACGAGCTTGGTGAGGTACGTCTCGCGGATCTCGTCGGATGCCGCGGCGTCGAGCGCGTGGATCTGGCCGGCCGACAGCAGCCAGCACAGCGCGAAGGCGGCGTTCGAGGCGTTCCAGATCTCGCCGAGCCCCGCGCGCACGACGCCCGGCAGCCCGTCGCCGCCGGCCGACTCCGGCGCCTCGGCGGTGACCCAGCCCGCCTCGACGAAGGCGCGGTACGCCTCGGCGAAGCCGTCGGGCATGTGCACCTGGCCGTTCTCCAGGCGCGCGCCGACGCGGTCGCCGACGGACTCGAGCGGCGCGAGCACGCCGGCCGCGAAGTCCCCGGCCCCCGCGACGATCTCGGTCGCGTCGTCGGCGGTGAAGGCGCCGCCCGACGCCTGCGCCGCGATGTCGCGGCCGAACGCCTCGGCGAACAGGAAGGCGTAGTCGTCGACCGGCGGGGTGTAGTCAGTGGCCACGGTGTGCTCCCTTGCAGAATCGGGCGTGATACCGAGCGTCAGTATATGTGAAACCGAGTGTCATCGCATCATCCACGCGAAAAAACCCTGCGACGCACGGCGGATCGTGCGTCGCAGGGTTCCCGCCCGCTGTGGGGCGACGTTCGGGCTACTCCCCCGCGGGCTTCACGGGGCTGTCGGCCGGGTCGGTGCCCGCGAGGGCCAGCACGGGGGCGAGCTGCTCACGGCTGACCTGCATCCACGGGCCGGCCGCGTCGATCACGACACCGGTGAGGGTCGGCTGGGCGACGAGCGCCGCCGCGAGCTGCGCGGGCTCGAACGCGACGGGGCGGTCGTCGCGGCCCATGGCGAGCACCTCGAGGGGGTGCGAGTAGAGCTCGAGCAGGCGCTCGCCCTCCGACGGGCGCATCTCGGCGAGGCCCACGCCCTCGGCGACCTGGCGCGCCGCCGCCCACACCTTGACGCGCGCGAGCGCCTGGCCGACGGCCACGGCGTTCTCGGGCGAGCGCCCGCGGGCGAGGAGCGACTTGATCGTGTGCTCGGGATCGGCCTCGTTGAGCGCGCGCTCGATGAGCGCCGCGGGCAGCACGATGCGCGAGCCCTCGGTCGCGTGGTTGAGGATGAGCCCGTCGTGACCGCCCTCCAGCACGTTCTTCAGCACGACCGTCGAGGGCTGCGAGAGGGCCGACGTGTTGGTGTCGCCGTCGGAGTTCACGCTGTCGCGCAGCGCGTCGACGCCCGTGAAGGCGAGCAGGAACTTCTTGTCCTCGACGACCGAGACGCCGAGCGTCAGCGGCTTGTTCTCGGCGCGCAGCTGGTCGATGTTGCCGGCGACGCGCAGGTACAGGTGGCCCTGCAGCGCCTGGCGCATGACCTTGATGACGTCGAGCGGCTCGGGCGGGAACGGCGCGCCCTGCAGCGCGGCGTGCAGCACGATGTTGGCCGGCATGGCCGATGCGGCGGACGGGGCCGCCTGGCCGTTGGCGGCGGGCTGGCCGTTCGCGGCGGGCGCCGCGGGCGGGGCCTGGTGCGGCTTGCCATAGGTCGACACCGAGATGTTGACGTGCGGGACGGGCTCGTCGGCCGCGACCGGCTCGACCGGCTCATCGGCCACGGCGTCGGGGGTCTCGGATGCGGAGGGGTCGTTCTTGTCACGTCTGAACAAAGCCATGCGTCGAGCCTAGCCGCGCGGGATGCCCGTTGCCTTCGGGAACCCTGCACAGAGCCTGGCGGCCGGCGGCCGCGCGGATGCCGCGGAAAGGGCTCCCGCGCGGGACGGATGCCGCACGGCGGCGCCCTCGTCATACGACGTCACCTCGGCGCCGCCCGCCCGCGGGGCGGCTCACAATCGATGCATACCTGTCCGCCGGGCCGTCGTATCGGCCCACCCGAGACGCGAGGCCGCTCATGTCCGACATCCGTTCCGCCGCGGTCGACACCGCCGTGCTCGACAACCCCGCGTGGCACGCCCTGACCGGGCCGCACGCCCGGTTCGCGATCGGCGACGACCTCGTGCGCCGCTACCCCGCCGACGTCGCGACGTTCGTGGCGGTGCGCGACTGGGACGACCCGCGCGTCTGGGACAGCATCGTCGAGATCGTCGGCCCGGGCGGCACGCTGGGCATCTCGCACGCCGACCCCGCGCTGCCCGCCGGCTGGGAGCCGGCGTGGCGCGGCGCCGGGGTGCAGCTCGTCGAGACGGAGCGGCTGGCGCCGCGGCCCGACGACGAGGCGATCGAGCTGGGAGCCGAGGACGCCGCCGACATGCTCGCGCTCGTCGAGCGCAACCAGCCCGGACCGTTCCAGCCCCGCACCCACGAGCTCGGCCGCTACATCGGCATCCGCCGTGACGGACGGCTCATCGCGATGGCGGGCGAGCGCCTGCATCCGGAGGGGTGGACCGAGATCAGCGCGGTGTCGACCGACGACGCGTACCGGCGTCAGGGGCTCGCGTCGCGGCTCGTGCTCGACATCGCGTTCGGCATTCAGCAGCGCGGCGACCGCGCCTTCCTGCACGCCGCCGCCGACAACACGGGCGCGATCGCCGCCTACGAGAAGCTCGGCTTCGCGCTGCGCAAGAGGACGACGTTCGTCGGCGTGCAGGTGCCCTGATCCGGCATCGCCGCCGGAGAGGCCGCGCGACGGTCAGGATGCCAGCGCCGACGCCCCCGCGACGATGACCGCGACGCCGGCGCTCGCGAGGGCCAGCGCGAGCACGACCACCCCGGCCCACAGCAGCACGATCGCGCGGCCGGGCCGCCGCGGGTCGTTGCCGAGCACCGAGAGGAAGAAGCCCGCCGGGATCAGCAGCGCACTCGCGAGCACGCCGACGCCGGCCCACTGCCACGCGGCGGGCGCACCGGAGACGGCGAGCACGAGCACGACGACGAGGCCGAGCGTCACGAGCACGCCGGCGTGCGCGTGACCCGCGCGGAAGAACGTCTTCTGCAGGTCGTTGAACGGCATGCCGGCCGCGTGGATCCGCAGCAGGAACGTTCCGCCCGACATGATTCCGATGACGGTGAGGATCGTCGCGCCCGCGACGATCGAGACGATGGGGTCCACGGCTCCTCCTTGGATAGTTCGACTCTCCAAGAGTAGATAGTTATACTCTCCAACACAAGGGAGGGGTGCCGGATGCTGATCTCCGAGCTCTCGCAGCGCAGCGGGGTCCCCCTCGCGACCGTGAAGTTCTACCTGCGCGAGGGGATGCTGCCGAAGGGCCGCCCGGTCTCGGCGACGCGTGCCGAGTACGACGACGACCATCTGGCGCGGCTGCGCCTCATCGGCGCCCTCGCCGAGGTGCGGGGTCTGCCGCTCGCGCGCATCCGCGACATCCTCGACCTCGTCGACCACCCCGACTCCGCCGATCCCGTCAGGACCCTCGGGCGGGCCGTCGAGGCGCTCCCGCCGTACGTCGCGACCGGCGGCGAACACCCGCTCGCGCACGCCGCGATGGAACGGCTCGGGCTGGTCTACCACCGCGACGCCGCCGCCGTGGCGCAGCTCGACCACGCGCTCCGCGCGCTCGAGGCGGCGGGTCTCGACGACTCCCCGGCGACGATCGACCGCTACAGCGACGCGATGCGCGATGTCGCGATCGGCGAGATCGCGCCGGTCGCCGACATGCCGCTGAGCGAGGCCGTCTCGTACGCCGTGCTCGGCACCGCGATGTACGAGCCGCTCATGCTCGCCCTGCGCCGGCTGTGGCACCACCACCTCGTCGCGGCCGCGACGGCGGGGGCAGGGGATGCCGAGGATGCCACGGCCGACGCCGCGGCATCCGGGGCCGGGGAGACCGGCACCGGGGAGATCGGCACCGGGGAGACCGGTACCGCAGACGCGGGGGCCGCCGGGCACTGACCCCCGTGCACCGTGCGGGACTTCTGGCCGGCACGGGACGATATACGCGGCCGGATGCCCGGCATCCGCCATCCGTCCTGCACCGCGCACGGCGGCGCCGGAACGCCGCGGCATACTCCAGCCCACCGCGCCCCACCGCGCGCGCGAGGGCGATCGTCACCTCAGTGCTGAGCGCACGTCGGTGTGCGTGAAGTCATCGCCGACGAAGAGGAGGTCGTCGCCGGTGATGGCGGCGAGCGCATAGCTGTAGCAGTCGCCGAGGTTGAGGCGAGCCGGATGGCCCGATCCCCGCCCGTAGTCGCGATAGGCCTGCCTGGCGACACGACTCTGCTCCGCGTCGAACGGCACCACCTCGACACCCCAGTCGGCGAGTCGCCGATCGACGGCAGCGTGCAGCTCAGGGCGCCGATATCGCATCAGCACGCCCGTCAGCTCGACCAGCGTCGCGGCCGAGATCGCGAGCCGGGGCGCCGACGAGATGCACCTGGCGACGGCTTCCGCGTCCGTCTCGCCGTCGATCACGGCGACGATCGCCGAGGTGTCGATGATCACTGCGGGAGGCCCCACTCGTCGTACATGTCGTCGTCGATCTGCTGCCGCGCCGGCCCGTCACCGGCCAGCTCGCGGATGTCGAGCAGGTCGCTGCGTATGCGCTGGAACCGCGTGTCGTCGCCCCGGCGCTCTCGCTCGAGCTTCTCGCGGAGCGCGACTTCGAGCGCACTCACCTGACTGGTGCCGAGCACCGCGGCCAGCTCGCGCGTCAGCTCGAGCACCGTCGGATTCTTGATGCTGAGGCTCATGGTGTCATTCTACCCATTGGCGTATGCCTTTACACCTTCCACGCGACGGCCGTCGCCGGAGAGCGGCACGGGCCGCCGACCGCGCTCAGATCTTCTGGATCGGGGCGACCTTGATCAGCAGCTTCTTGGCGCCCGCGGTGTCGAAGCGCACGTGCGCGACGCGCTTGGCGCCCTCGCCCGTGATCATGTCGACGCGCCCCTCGCCGAAGTCGTCGTGCCGGATGCGATCGCCCGCCTCGAGCTGCAGGTCGCTGTTGTCGCGCATCTTCGCCGGGATGCGGTTGGCGAAGCGCTCGAGCGACGGGGTGGGCTCGCGGCGCGGCAGGGGCACGAGGTCGTCGCCGTACCGGCGGCCTCCCGCTCCCCCGCCCGGGCCGCCGGGCCGCCGCGCGTTGAGCGCCCGCGACTGCGCGCCGCCGCGGGAGTTCACGTCGCCGGGCGACTGGCGCCACTGGATGAGCTCCGCCGGGATCTCCTGCAGGAAGCGGCTGGGCATGGCGGCCGAGACCTCTCCGAACTGCGCGCGGGTCATCGCGAGCGACAGGTACAGGCGCTTGCGGGCCCGCGTGAGCGCCACGTAGAACAGCCGGCGCTCCTCCTGCGGGCCCCCGGGCTCGCCCGCCGAGATGCGGTGCGGGATGAGGTCCTCCTCGACGCCGGTGACGAAGACGGCGTCGAACTCGAGGCCCTTGGCCGTGTGCATCGTCATGAGCGAGACGGAGCCCGACCCGTCGTCGAGGTCGTCGGCGTCGGACACGAGGGCGACCTCGGTGAGGAAGTCGAGGATCGTGCCGTCGGGGTTGTTGCGGGCGAACTCACGGGTCACGGCCACGAGCTCGTCGAGGTTCTCGACGCGTGCCTCGTCCTGCGGGTCCTTCGAGAGGCGCAGCGCGTCGAGGTACCCGCTCCCCTGCAGCAGCGTGTTCAGGCCCTCGGTCACCGACGTCGGCGGGGCGACCTCGCCCAAGGCGGGCAGCATGATCTCGGCGGCCTCCCGCAGCACGGCGTCGAGCCGGCGGATCGAGGCCTGCAGCTTGGGCCCGAGACCGATCGCGGCGGGGTCGGCGAGCGCCTCGCGGAAGGTGATGCCGTGCTCGGCCGCGTAGCGGGCGATCGCCGTCTCGGTCACATCGCCGATGCCGCGGCGCGGCTTGTTGAGGATGCGGCGCAGCGCCAGCTCGTCGGCGGGGTTGGCGACCGCGACGAGGTACGCGAGGGCGTCCTTGATCTCGGCGCGCTCGTAGAACCGCGTGCCGCCCATGATCTTGTAGGGCACGGCGGCGCGGATGAGGATCTCCTCGAGCGCGCGGGACTGCGAGTTGGTGCGGTAGAAGACCGCCATGTCGGAGTAGCCGAGACCCGCGCGGTGCAGCGCCTCGACCTCGTCGGCGACGAACTGCGCCTCGTCGTGCTGCGAGTAGCCGGTGAACCCGACGATCGGCTCGCCGGCGCCGACGTCGGTCCACAGCTTCTTGTCCTTGCGGTCGAAGTTGTGCCCGATGACGGCGTTCGCCGCGCTGAGGATGTTCTGGGTCGAGCGGTAGTTCTGCTCCAGCAGCACGACCTTCGCGCCGGGGAAGTCGCGCTCGAACTCCGTGATGTTGCGGATGTCGGCGCCGCGGAACGCGTAGATCGACTGGTCGGAGTCGCCGACGACGGTGAGGGACGCCGGCTCCGCGTCGGCGGACGGGGCGTCGAAGATCATCATGCCGCTGTCGCCCGCGCTGGTCGAGTGCGGTCCGCCGTCGGAGCCCGGGGCCCGCGTGAGCTCGCGGATGAGGGAGTACTGGGCGTGGTTGGTGTCCTGGTACTCGTCGACGAGCACGTGCCGGAAGCGGCGGCGGTACACGTCGGCGACGTGGGGGAAGGCACGGAACAGGTAGACCGTCTGCGCGATCAGGTCGTCGAAGTCGAACGCGTTCGCCCGCTGCAGCGCGCGCTGGTAGTCGGCGAAGATCTCGACGAACAGCCGCTCCGCCGGGTCGGAGAGGTTGGCCGTGCGCGCGTACGACTCGGCGTCGGCGAGCTCGTTCTTCAGCTTCGAGATGCGGCCCTGCACGGCCGCGGGCGTGAGGCCGAAGGCATCCGCCTCGTGCTCCTTGACGAGGCGCTTGACGAGCGCGCGCGAGTCGCCCGAGTCGTAGATCGTGAAGCTCTTCGTGAACCCGAACTGCTCCGCCTCGCGGCGCAGGATGCGCACGCACGCGGAGTGGAACGTCGAGATCCACATGCCGCGGGCGCTCTCGCCGACGAGGTGCCCCACGCGCTCGCGCATCTCTGCGGCGGCCTTGTTGGTGAAGGTGATCGCGAGGATCTGGCTCGGCCAGGCCTCGCGGCGCCGCAGCAGCGACGCGATGCGGTGCGTGAGCACGCGGGTCTTGCCCGACCCGGCTCCCGCGACGATCAGCAGAGCCTGGCCGCGATAGGTGACGGCGTCGCGCTGCGGCGGGTTGAGCCCGTCGAGCAGGTCGTCGTCGGCGCGGGCATCGCCGACGATCAGCGGTTGTGGAGGCTGGCTCATGACCCGTCAAGTCTAGGCCCGGGCTCCGACACGGCCTCCGCGCCTCCTCTCCGCCGTGGCCGGCGTCAGTCCCCGTCGCGACGTTCGGAGGAGCGGGCGCGGCTGGGCTGCACGCGCGGCGGCTCGCCCGGCATCTTGGGGAAGTCGGGCGGGAACGGCAGCTCGCCGAGGCCCGCGTCGAGGTCGCGCTGCCACCACTCCAGCAGGGTGTCGATGCGTCCCGGGGCGGCGGCCAGCCGCTCCCACGGGTCGCCGACCTCGGCGAGGCGCTGCGGCACGGTGCGCACCGTGAACGCGCCGGGATCCACGCCGGCATCCAGCTCGTCCCACGTGATCGGCGTCGACACGGTCGCGCCCGGCAGCGGGCGCGGGCTGTAGGCGCCGGCCATCGTGCGATCGCGACTCGCCTGGTTGAAGTCGATGAAGATGCGCGCGCCGCGCTCCTCCTTCCACCAGCTCATGGTGACGCGGTCGGGCATGCGCCGCTCGATCTCGCGCCCCGCGGCGATCAGGGCGTGTCGCACGTCGAGGAACTCGTGCGCCGGGACGATCGGGCAGAACAGATGGATGCCGCGGCTCCCGCTCGTCTTCGGGAACGCGGTCAGGCCCGCCTCGGCGAGCACCTCGCGCGCCACCGGCGCGACCGCGGCGGCCTCGGCGAAGCCCGTTCCCGGCTGCGGGTCGAGGTCGATGCGCAGCTCGACGGGATGATCGACGTCGTCGGCGAGCGAGGCCCAGGGGTGGAAGACGACGGTGTTCATCTGCACCGCCCAGACGACCGCGGCCGCGTTCTCCAGCACGACCTGCGGATGCCGGCGTCCGCTGTTGTAGGTCACCATGACCTCGCCGACGTAGTCAGGCGCGCCCCGGGGAGGGTTCTTCGAGAAGAACCGCTCGCCGTCGACGCCGGCCGGGAAGCGCTCCAGCGACACCGGCCGGCGCCCGTTCGCGCGCAGGAACGGCGACGCGACGGCGACCACGTACTCGGCCAGCTCGCGCTTGGTGATCCCGGCGTCCGGCCAGATCACGCGATCCGGGCTCGACAGCGAGACCTCGTGCTCGCCCGCGGCGACGACGATGCGCTCGGATGCCATGCCCCGACGCTACTTCGCCGTATGACGCACCACCAGTGGGGCGCCGCGCCCAGCGGCTTCGCCTCCCCGGGGTGCTGGTTATCTCCGCGAGGGTGCTGGTTATCTCCGCGAGGGTGCTGGTTATCTTCGCGAGGGTGCTGATTGTCTCGTCGAGGGTGCTGATTGTCTCGATGGGAGCGCCTTCTCAGCGCGACCGACGACAGCTCCTCGCCAAGATGCAGAGCACCCTCGCGAGAACAAGGAGCACCCTCGGGAGAACGACTGGCACCCTCGCGAGAACAACTGGCACCCTCGCGAGAACAAGGAGCACCCTCGGGAAGACAACTGGCACCCTCGCGGGGAGAGGGGCGCGCCGAGGGTGGGCCGCCGAGGGCTACAGGAGCCGGCGCTGGGAGGCCCAGACGGTGAGCTCGTGCCGCGACGAGAGCTGCAGCTTGCGCAGCACGGCGGACACGTGCGTCTCGACGGTCTTGATCGAGATGAACAGCTCCGCGGCTACCTCCTTGTACGCGTAGCCGCGGGCGATGAGCCGCATGACCTCCTGCTCGCGGGCCGAGAGACGGTCGAGCTCGTCGCCCCCGGCGGCGGTCTCGCCCGCGACGGCGCCGAACGCGTCGAGCACGAAGCCCGCGAGCCGCGGCGAGAACACGGCATCCCCCTCGGCGACGGTGTGCACGGCGCGGGCGACCTCGGCGCCGGACGAGCCCTTCGTGATGTAGCCGCGCGCACCGGCCCGGATGACGCGCACGACGTCTTCGGCGGCATCCGACACGCTCAGCGCGAGGAAGCGCGTGGGCACGCCCGCGCAGCCGCGGATCACCTCTTCGCCGCCGGCGCCGTCGCCGCCCGTGCCCGAGCCGCCGGGCAGATGCACGTCGAGCAGCACGACGTCGGGAGCCGCGCGCGTGATCGCCTCGATCGCCGAGGGCACGTCGGCCGCCTCGCCGACCACCGCGATCGACGCGTCGAGATCGTGCCGCAGGCCCGAGCGGAAGATGGAGTGGTCGTCGACGATGACGACGCGGATGCCGGTCATGCCGCGCCCCCGATCAGCCGCAACTGCACCTCGGTGCCGCTCGCCCCCGAGCGGATCTCCGCCGAGCCGCCGACGCGGCGCATGCGTCCGACGATCGACTCGCGCACGCCCAGCCGGTCGCTCGGCAGGTCGTCGGGGTCGAAGCCGCCGCCGCGGTCGCGGACGAAGACCTCGACGCCGTCGCCGCGGCCCTCGATGTACACCGACACGTCGCCGCCGGCGTGACGGGCGGCGTTGAGCATCGCCTCGCGCGCCGCCGCGGCGACCTCGCCGCTCGCCCGCTCGGTCGACAGGCCCGCCGAGACGACCTCGATGCGCACGGGGTAGTCGAGCTCCAGCGCCCCGGCGTAGTCGCGCAGGTCGGTCGCGAGGTCGCTGTCGGCCGGCGCGTCGCCGTCGTAGAGCCAGGCACGCAGCTCGCGCTCCTGCGCGCGGGCCAGGCGCGCGGCCTCGCTCGAGGCGCCCGCCCGGTTCTGGATGAGGGCGAGCGTCTGCAGCACGGAGTCGTGCAGGTGCGCCGCCATCTCGGCCCGCTGCTCCTCGCGGATGCGCTTGACGCGCTCGCCCGACAGCTCGCGCCAGCGGCGCACGAGCGACGCGGAGAGCACGACGACGACGCCGCCGAGGGGCAGCAGGGGCAGCAGCATGCCGACGATCCCGCCCCCGCCCTGCAGCAGGAGCATCAGGATCGTGAGCTGCACGGCCAGGAGCACGACCGCGACGACGCGCACGATCGCCGCATGCCTCGGGCCGCGCGCGGGATCGGCACGGTCGATCACGGCCGCCCAGAGACCGGAGGCGGTCGCGGCCAGGCACGGGAGCACGACCGCGACGACGATGCCGAGCGCCTGGCTGGGCGCGTCGTAGCCCAGCCGCCACAGCAGGTCTCCGAAGGCCGGCATCGGCAGCAGGAACGTCGCCAGCGCCACGACGAGCAGCATCCACGCGACCGGCGCGCGCCGGGTCGGCGCCGGGTCGCCCGACTCCCAGGGCATGAACGCCCAGCACCACAGGTAGAACAGCACCCCCGCGCCGCCGAACGGCGCCAGCACGACGAACAGCGCGCGCACGGCCCAGACCGGGGCGCCGAGGTGTCGCGCGAGGCCCGCGGACACGCCCGTGACGGCGCACGCGCGCGGGCGGCGCAGCGGCGGACGAGCCCGCTCGTCGGAGCGGAGGTCATCGGAGCGGAGGTCATCGGCCCGCGCCGACGTCTCGGGCGCGGCATCCCGCGCCACGGCGGGCGCCGGGTCCCGCACGGCCTCGGGCGCGGCATCCCGCGTGACGGCGGACGCAGCCCTCGGCACGGCGTGGCCGGCGGCGGGCGCAGCCCCGGCGGCGGGCGCGAAAGAGGACATGCCGCCATCCAATCACCCGCCTCCGACACGCGGCATCCCGCCCGCGCAGAATCAGGGTCGGCTCAGGGTGCCACCCCATCGCGAGATGTCGGAGCCCTCCGCGAGGATCGATGCATGACGATCGCTCGACCGACGACGGATGCCGGCTCTCCGCGGCATGGCGCGCCCCCGGCCCCCGGCCCCGCGACGTCCCCGGGCGCCCCCGCGCCCCGTCGCTCCGACGGCTTCTTCGCGTGGATCGCCGACCGCGGCATCGTGCGCGCCGACGGCTGGCTCTCGGGCGTGTGCGGCGGCATCGCCGCGCGGCTGCGCATCGACCCGCTCATCGTGCGGGGCGTCTTCGTCGTCGCGGCGCTGTTCGGCCTGCCCATGTTCTTCGTCTACGCGATCGCCTGGGCGCTCCTGCCCGACCCCGACGGCCGCATCCTCCTGCGCAGCGCCCTGCACGGCCGGTTCGAGCCCGCGCTGCTCGGCGTCGCCGGGACGATGGCCCTCGGCCTCGTCCCCGTGGGCGGGTTCTTCTTCGTCTGGCTGCCGATGCTCGGCTTCTCGCCGTCGTCGGGCACGTGGGCCGTGCTCGCGTTCCTCGCGGTCGTCGGCGGCATCGCCGCGATCGCGCTCCTGCTCTTCCTGATCGTGCGCGCCACGCGCCGCACCCCGGGCCCGTCCGATCCGCGACAGGCTTCCGCGGCCCCGGCCGGCCCGGTCCCCCCCGCCCCCGGTTCGGGTCCGGCGGCGGACGAGGTGGATGCCGGGGCGCTCGCCGCGGCATCCACCTCCCCCCTCCTCCTCGCCGACGACGCCGCCCCCGCCGCGAGCGAGCCCGACGCCCCGCCGGCCGACGCGTCGTCCGACGATCTCGCGGCGTGGCGGGCGCAGCACGCCGCGTGGAAGGAGCAGGAGCAGGAGTGGCGCCGCCGGCAGCAGGACGCCGACCGCCTCGCACGCGAGCAGGCGCGGGCCGAGCGGCGCGAGCAGTCGGCCGCGTTCTCGGCCGCCGCCGCGGAGCATCGCCGCGTGCGCCGGCTGACCAATCCGCGCACGTCGGCCGCGTACGTCGCCGTGGTCGTCGGCGTCGCGATCGTCGCGGGGGCGCTCACCGCCCTCTTCGAGCGGCTCGACCTGGCGATCGCGGTGGGGCTGTTCACCGCCGCCTTCATCGTCGCGATCGGCATGATCGCGGCCGGCATCGCGCGCCGGCGCAGCGGGTTCCTCGCGTTCATGGCCGGGCTGCTGCTCGTCGCCGGCGCCGTGGCGACCGTCGTGCCGGTCGCGCAGTCGCTCAACGTCTGGGGGTACGGCCTCTCCAACCACGCCGAGCAGGCCTATCCCGCGCACGCGCCGCTGCGACAGCCGTGGGGACCGCTGTGGATCCTGGTCGACGACACCGGCGACGACGGCTCGTGGCACATCGTCAAGCAGGACGGCTCGACCAGCGTCTCCGTCGACGCCGGCGCAGAGGTCGTGCTCGACATCACGACGCGCAACGCGTGGGTCGGCGTCGTCGTCGCGAACGTCGACGGAGAGCAGCAGCACTGGTTCGTCGGCGACCTCGACGGCATCACGACGACCCGCCTCCCCGACGGACGCGTGCGCTACACGGGAACGCTGGGGCGCGACGACGCGCCCATCACGACGACCCAGAGCATCGTGCTCGAGCAGACGTCGGGGTACATCGACATCTCGCTGTGGCCGCCGGACGACGAGGCCGCCACGTATCACGAGGGCGGCAGCGCCGGCATCCGCCCGCGGCCCGTGGCGACGCCCAGCGCCGCCGTCGACGAGAACGAGGGAGGCGTCCGATGACGACAGACCAGCCGCCGGCGACCGACGACACGGGTCCGCACACGCCCGACGACCGCGACGACGCCGAGACCCGGGAGCTCGCCGCCACCGTGCCGGACGACCGGGACCAGGCCGAGACCCTCGACCTCACCGATGCCGTCACGGCCGGTCATGACGCAGAGACCCTCGATCTCGGCACCGCCGTCGTTGTCGATCACGACATCGCCGCCGCCCCGCGCGCCACGGTCGCACCGAACGATACCCTCATGCCGAACGGCACCGTCACGTCGTATGCCGGGATCATGCCGGATGCCACGGTCACGGCCGACGGCGCCGCGCCGGCGACGGAGCTCTCGCGGCCCCGCACACGCTGGGCCGCCATCATCTGGGGCCTCGTCTTCGCGGTGCTCGCCGCCGCGGGCCTCGCGCTCGCGAACGCGCCGCGCCCCATCGACCGGCTGAGCGAATGGGTGCAGCAGGTCGAGCCCGTGAGCCTCACCGCCTACGGCCTGCTCGTGGTCGGCGGCCTCGTGCTCGTGACGGGCCTCGTCGGCCTCGCCCGCCGCGCCCAGAAGCACCTCGCCGCGCGCCGCGCCCCCGGCATCCGCTGACCCCGGCATCCGCTGACCCCAGCGCCCGGGGTGTCCGCCGCCCCGGCATGCAACGCCGTCCCGCGCCGCCTCCGCTGTTCACAATTCAGGAGATCTGCGGGACCGGCGGCGTCGGTCCGCGGAATCCCGCGGCCCGACCGGCAGCGTACGACCGGATCTCCTGAATTGTGAACGGCCGGACCCCCGAACGGCCGAACCCGAACGCCCGAGCCCGCGAACGCCCGAACCGCAGACCGCCAGAACCCGAGGACCGAGAAGAACCGAGAAGAGTCAGAAGGTGGATGCCGGCGCCGCGGCATCCACCCTTCTCGAAGCTCGGCGCGGGACAATGAGGCATGCGCACGCTGCTCAACATCATCTGGATCATCTTCGCCGGGTTCTGGCTGTTCCTCGGCTACGTCCTGGCGGGCGTGCTGCTGTGCATCCCGATCATCACGATCCCGTGGGCGGTCGCGTCGTTCCGCACCGCGAACTACGTGATCTGGCCGTTCGGCCGCACGATCGTGCCCAAGCCGACGGCCGGCGTCGGCTCGTTCCTCGGCAACGTCGTGTGGGTGATCCTCGCGGGCTGGTGGCTCGCGCTCGGGCACATCCTGTCGGGCATCGCGCTGTGCCTCACGATCATCGGCATCCCGATGGCGATCGCCGACTTCAAGATGGTTCCGATCTCGCTCATGCCCCTCGGCAAGGAGATCGTCTCGACCCGCGACGGCGCCTTCGCAGGCTGACGCGGGCGCTCCTTTCGTCACATCCCGACTTCATAGGACACACTCAGGTCGCACGTGCGCGATCCGGGCTAGCGTGGGGGACATCGCGGCGATCCGGGCGGTCCCGGGCACCGGCTCATAACCGGTTGCGTTGCGGGTTCGACTCCCGCCGTCGCGTCCACGTCAGGACGAGCACCGCCTGCAAGAGACGATCCGTCCGTGAGGCCCGGCCTTGCCTGAAAGGGCCCGGCCTTCCCGAGGCGCAGAGCGTTCCCGAGGGCCGGCGCGCCGGGCATCCCTCCTCGGGAACGCGAGATCTCCTCGGGAACGAACGGCCCCTCGGCGAGCCCGCCGACCCGCCGAAGGCCGCGACGCGGGTCAGAGCCCCCACGCCGCGGCCAGCAGCCCGTAGGAGCGCTCGCGGTCGGCGGGATCGTGCGTGATCGTCGTGACCAGCAGCTCGTCGGCGCCGGTGACCCGCTGCAGCGTCTGCAGTCGCTCGACGACGGTCTGCGGCGACCCCACGAAGCGCGTGTCGACGCGGTCGCGCACGCTCTCGCGCGTCGCCGCGTCGAGCGGGCGGGCGCGGGCCTCGTCGGGCGAGGGATAGACGATCGCGCCGGCGCCCGAGCGGATGCTGTGCACCCATCGGTCGAAGCCCGCGGCGAGCCGCTCGGCCTCGGCGTCGGTCTCGCCGACCAGCACGTCGACCGAGACGATCGTGTGCGGCGCCGCGATCCGGCCCGGCCGGAAGCTCGCGCGGTACTCGGCGAGCGCGTCGAGCACCCGTCCGGGCGACACGTGGTAGTTCGCGCCGAATGGCAGCCCGCGCTCCCCCGCGAGCCGCGCGCTCGGTCCCGCCGTCGAGCCGTGGATCCACACCTCGGGGTCGGCGGCGCCCGCGGGCGTCGCGTGCACCGGCTCGCCCTCGGCGACGAACGTGCCCGCGAAGAACGCGAGGATGTCGGCGACGTCGTCGGCGAACCGGTCGGCGTCGCCGTCGCTGCGCCGCAGCAGCCGGGAGCGCAGCGCGAACCGCTCGGGATCGATGACGAAGGGGCGCGGCGCCGGCAGCAGCAGGCCGTCGACGACGCGGTCTCCGACCTCCGGCTCGGCCTCCGCCGGCGTCGACGCCGCGCCGGGGGCGCCGGAACGGCCGATGCCGAGGTCGAGGCGGCCGGGGAAGAGCGCGGCGAGCACGCCGAACGCCTCCGCGACCTGCACCGGCGCGTAGTTGCCGATGATCGTCGCGGCCGTGCCGAGGCGGATGCCGGTGGTGGCGGCTCCGATCGCCGCGAGCAGCGTGTGCGGCGCGGCGCCCGCGACGCCGGGGTTGAAGTGGTGCTCGGCGAGCCAGAACCGCCGGTACCCCAGCCGCTCGGTCTCGACGGCGAGCGCGATCGTGGCGCGCAGGCCGTCGGCGGGCGTCGACCCGGTGCCGAACGGCGAGAGGTCGAGCACCGACAGGGGGACGCGGGTCACGAGGCGCCTCCGGCGTCGATCGCGCCCAGGTCATGCCGGAAGACCGCGAGGAACCCGCCGCGCAGGGCGGGCTGCGTCTCGCGCTCGGGCACGCGCACGAAGCCGAGCCGGTCGTAGAGCCGCTGCGAGGCATGGTTCGTCGGGCCCGTGTCGAGCACGAGCGCGGGCACGCCCCACGCGCGCGCCCGCGCGATCGCCTCGGTCATGAGCGCCCATCCGGCGCCCGAGCGGCGCGCGTGCGGCAGCACGGCGAGCAGCCGCAGCTCGGCCTCGCCGTCCCGCGCCTGGCGGTTCAGGCGGCTGCCCGGGCGCAGCAGGCTCGCGGTGCCGACGAGCGCGCCCGTGGCGCCGTCGGCCGCGACGAGCAGGTCGCCCTCGGCGGCACGCGCCGCGGCGTCGCGCAGCAGCGCCTCGCGCGCGGGATCGGGCCGGGAGGTCTCGTCGTGCCCGAACCCGCGAAAGGTCAGCTCGCCGACCCGGTCGTGCTCCTCGGGCGTCGCCGTGCGCACGACGAGCGCGACCCGACTGTCCACACCGCTCACTGGCATCCTCTTCTTCCTGGAGGTCTCTTCCTCGGGGTTTCGCTGGCTCCGCTGAACACGTTCAACCGCGGCACTGTGCGAGTCATCGCTCCGCGAAGCCGCCGTTTGCCGCGGTTGAAGCCCTGAAGCTGTGGGGGGCAAGCTGGGCGCGAGCCGGCAGGCACGACGCTAGGGATTCGCGGGGGGCGGTGCGCGCGGGGCGGTCATACCCCGTCACACCGTGGAATGCGGCGTCGCACAGGTCGCCGCCGCGCGCGAGCCGATCTACCGTGGCGGCATGTCACGTCATCCCTTCGCGATCGCGGTCGAGCTCGACGGCGCCGGATCGCACCCCGGCGCGCGCCCCGCGTCCGATCCGCTCTCGCCGCGCCGCTGGGCGGCGCTGGCCCGCATCGCCGAGGCGCTCGGGCTCACGGCGGCGACGTTCGCCGACGCGCCCGTGCTCGACGGACCGGCCCGGCTCGACGCCGTGCAGCGCGCCGCCTTCGTCGCCCCGCACACGGGCGGCCTGGGTCTCATCCCCGTCGCGCACGTCGTCCACAGCGAGCCGTTCCACGTGACGACGCAGCTCGCGAGCCTCGACTGGCTCTCGCAGGGGCGCGCCGGCTGGATCGCCGCGGCGTCCTCGTCGCCGCGCGAGGCGGCCGCGTTCGGCGCCCCCGTGCGCACGCCCGACGAGGTCGCGAACGAGCTCGTCGACGCGATCGAGGTCGCCCGCCGGCTGTGGGACTCATGGCAGGACGACGCCGTGATCCGCGACGTGCCGACCGGCCGCTACCTCGACGCCGACCGGCTGCACTACGTCGACTTCGCCGGCCGCGGATACTCCGTGAAGGGCCCGCTCATCACGCCGCGTCCGCCGCAGGGGCAGCTGCCCGTGCTCGCGCACGGCACGGATGCCGGTGCCGACGTGGCGCTCGTCTCCGGCGCCGACGAGGATGCCACGGCCTCCGCCGCGCGCGACGCCCGCGGGCGCGGCGCGGCGCTCGTGTGGGCCGAGATCGAGGTCGCGCTCGACGCGCGCGGCGTGCCGGCGGCCGAGCGCGTGCGCGCCCTCGACGCGATCCGCGCATGGGACCGCACCGGCCGGCTGCGCCACGTCGGCGACGCCGCGGGACTCGCGGCGCTCGTCACGCGCCTGTCGGCCGAGGTCGACGGCATCCGCCTGCTGCCCGCCGAGGTCGACGTCGACCTCGAGGAGCTGGGCCGCGCGCTGCTGCCCCCGCTGCGCCGCACGATCGGCTTCGCATCGCCGCGCCCCGGCGCGACCCTGCGCGAGACGCTCGGTCTCGCGCGTCCGCAGAACCGCTACACGGCACAGGAGGGGAGCGCCGCATGACCCGTCGCATCCAGTTTGGGGTGTTCTTCCAGGGCGTCAACTTCGGCACGATCTGGTCGCACGACGAGAGCGGCTCGCAGTACGACTTCGAGTCGTTCCGCCGCATCGCGCAGACGGCCGAGCGCGGCCTGTTCTCGGCGTTCTTCCTCGGCGAGGGCCTGCGCCTGCGGGAGCACTTCGGCCGCGTCCACGAGCTCGACATCGCCGGCCGGCCCGACGCGCAGACGCAGCTCGCGGCGCTCGCCGCGGTCACCGAGCGCATCGGCCTGGTCGCGACGCAGAACACGACCTACAACGATCCCTACGACCTCGCGCGGCGGCTGAGCTCGCTCGACCTGCTCAGCGAGGGGCGCGCGGGATGGAACGTCGTGACCACCGACAACGCCTGGACGGGCGAGAACTTCCGCCGCGGCGGCTACCTCGACCACGCCGACCGCTATCGCCGCGCGGCGCAGGTCGTCGCGGCGGCGCAGCGACTGTGGGATGCCGACGCCGGCACGCCCGTGACGGTCGACGGCGACCTCGTGTCGCTCTCCGGCCCCGCGCCGCTGCCCGCGAGCCCGCAGGGGCGGCCCGTGCTGTTCCAGGCGGGCGACTCCGACGAGGGGCGCGAGTTCGCGGCATCCACCGCCGACGTCATCTTCTCGGCGCACCCCGGCCTCGACGACGCGGCGTCGTTCGCGGCCGACGTGCGGGGGCGCCTCGCGCGCCACGGACGCCGCCGCGACGCGCTCAAGTTCTTCCCCGGCCAGCAGTTCATCCTGGCGCCGACCGACGCCGAGGCCGAGGAGAAGGCGGAGTGGGTGACGCACGCCCAGGTGTCGCCGCAGACCGCGCTGCGCTACCTCGAGCCGATCTGGGGCCGCGATCTGTCCGACCACGACCCCGACGGCCCGCTGCCGCGGTTCGACCCGACGGTCGCGGAGGTCGACGGCCGGCGCGGCTCGGCGTTCCAGGGCCGCCGCGCGAAGGAGACGGCCGACGAGTGGCGCGGGCTGGCGGATGCCGAGGGCCTGTCGATCCGCGAGTTCGTGATCCGCCACTCCGGTCGGCGCACGATCGTGGGCGGCTTCGGCACGGTCGCCGACCTGCTCGTGCGCTACGTCGACGCGGGCGCCGTCGACGGGTTCAACGTGTCGCCGTACCTCGTGCCGTCGGGCCTCGACGACATCGTCGACGGCCTCGTCCCCGAGCTGCAGGAGCGCGGCGTCTACCCCGACGCCTACCCCGGCACCACCCTGCGCGAGAACCTCGGCCTCCCCACGCTGTCGTCCGCGGCATCCGCCGCCAGCGCCGCCTAGCGCGCCTCACCGCCTACCGCGCCTCACCGCCTAGCGCACCTCGCCGCCGGTTCAACCGCGGCATTGTGCGGGTCGTCGCTTCCGACACCCGCACAATGCCGCGGTTGAGCTTCCGTTGCCGGGCTTCGCGCCGACGCGGCGCTACGCGCGCGGGGCGAAGACGCCGGCGGAGAGGTAGCGCTCGCCCGTGTCGGGGAGCACGGCGACGATCGTCGTGCCCGCGAGCTCGGGGCGCTCGGCGAGGCGCGTCGCGACCCACACCGCGGCGCCCGCCGACGGCCCCACGAGCAGGCCGTCCTCGCGCAGCAGCGCCCGCGAGGTCTCGTAGGCCTGCGCCGCCTCGACCTGCACGATCTCGTCGGCGATCGTCACGTCGTAGTTCGGGGGCAGCCGGTCCTCCTCGATGCCCTCGACCTTGTGCACGCCGTCGATCTCGTCGGGGTACACCTCCTCCTCCGAGGGGATCGACAGGTCGCCCGGCTCCGCGATCACGACGCGGAGGCCCGGCTTCTGCTCCTTGAGGAACCGGCCCGCGCCCGACGCGGTGCCGCCCGTGCCGACGCCCGCGACGAGCACGTCGACGGAGCCCTCGGTGTCGCGCCAGATCTCCGGCCCCGTCGTCTCGTAGTGCGCCCGCGGGTTGGCGGGGTTGCCGAGCTGGTTGGCGATGAACGCGCCCGGGTTCTCGGCCTCGACCTGCTCGAAGAGCGTCACGAGCGCGTCGGGGTCGAGGAACAGGCTGTTCGGGATCGTCACGAGCTCGGCGCCCAGCGCCTCCAGGATGCGCCGCTTGTCGGGCGACGTGTTGTCGCCGAGATAGAACTTCGTGCGGTATCCGCGGCTCGCCGCGATCGCCGCGAGGGCGATGCCGGTGTTGCCGCTCGTCACGTCGACGATGAGGTCACCGCGGCTCAGCAGCCCCTGCTCCTCGGCGTCGCGGACGATCGCCCACGCGATGCGGTCCTTCACGCTGCCGACCGGGTTGACGAACTCGGCCTTGCCGAGCAGCCGCGCGCCGAGGCCGCGGGAACGGGAGTAGTTGCCGAGCTCGATGAGCGGCGTGCCGCCGATCACGTCGGTGATGTCGCGGGCGACGGCACGGGCGACGCCCGCCTCGACGAAGGCAGTGGACATGGCGATGCTCCTTCATGGTTCGCGACCCGGGTGCGCAGAGCGGGCCGGGGATGCCGCCACCCTAGGCAGCCCGCCGGCGGCCGCGTGCAGGCCGGCATCCGTCACGGACACGCACGGACACACGTCGTCTCGCACCGTCACATGTGACGGCGGATGACGTCGTGTGTGAGCGCCTTACGGCCTGCGCCGGCGCCGCGGCCCCCGGTTCCTAGCGTGAGCACGCGGCCTCGTCAGACCGCGCAGCACCGCAACGTCATCCCGCGCACAGGAGATCCGAACCATGTCCGACACCCCCGACAACACGACACCCGAGCCCGCCGCCCCCGAGGGCACGACCCCGGCCGCCCCCGAGGGCGCCGCATCCGAGACGACCCTGCCCAGCGGCGCGCGCGTGCAGGCGCCCGTCGCGACCGACGCCGACGCGCCGAAGGGCCTGTCGCGCCGCGGCCTGCTCACGGGCATCGGCGTCGGCGCCGCCGTCGTGGCCGCGGGCGGCTTCGGCACCTGGTGGTTCCTGCAGAGCCAGAACCGAGGGACCACGACCGCGAACGGCCTCACCGTGACCAACTCGTGGGCCGATCGCGAGCTGCTGCTCACCTCGCCCAGCGGGGTGTGCGAGGCCCCGCTCGTCATCGCCTACGAGAACGGCCTCTTCGAGAAGGCCGGGCTCAACGTCGTGCTCAAGAAGACGGGCGACGGCGAGAACGTCGTCGAGGCCGTCGGCTCGGGCAAGTACGTCGCCTCGAACGGCATCTTCTTCAACTACCTCGGCCCCATCTACAACGGCACGCCCGTCAAGCTCTCGGGCGGCCTGCACTACGGCTGTCTCGACCTCTACACCCTCACCGACGGTCCCGTGAAGAAGGTCGCCGACCTCAAGGGCAAGCGCATCGGCGTGAGCAGCCTGCAGGGCTCGGCGACGAACTTCTTCTCGCTCGACCTGCTCGACGCGGGCATCAACTCCAGCCCCGAGGCCGGCGAGGTCGAGTGGGTCGTCATCGAGCAGCCGCTGCTGCCCGAGGCGCTGAAGAGCAAGAAGGTGGATGCCATCGCGACCGGCGGCGGCTACCTGCCGATCATCGAGGGCGTCACGGAGGGATGGGCCACCGAGCTCTCCAACAACAACGGCCTGAGCCCCAACTCCGACCAGCCCTGCTGCGCCGTCGTGCTCAACAACACGTTCATCAGCGAGGACCCCGTGACGGCCGCGAAGCTCGTCACCGTGTGGGCCGAGGGATCGCGCTGGGCGGGCAGCCACCTGCAGGAGACCGCCGACCTGCTCTCGGGCAAGGAGTACGTCGCCGGCACGCCCGACGAGATCATCCCGATCCTCGAGACGCTCACGTTCACGCCGTCGTCGAAGGCGCTCAACGAGGTGCTGAAGCCCGGCATCGAGAAGTACATCAAGACCGGCTTCCTGCCCGCCGAGACCGACGCGCAGGCGCTCGCCGACCAGGTGTACGTCGACCTCGGCCTGACGTTCTAGCCCGGCTCCGGCCCGCACGGAAGCCAGAGGAAGGCACCAGGAGACACCATGTCCGACACCCTCACCGTCGCGCACGCGACCGCCGCCACGGCGGCGGCGCGTGCGCCCGAGCCGGATGCCGCGGACGAGCGGCGGGAGCGCATCCGCGCGGCCCTGCAGAAGGTCACGCATCCGGTCACCGTCAACCCGCTCGTCGTGAGCCTCGGCATCCTGTCGTGGGTCGCGGTCGCCGCCGTCTCGGCGTTCGTGCCCGACCATCCGCAGCTGCCGCTGCGCGACGCCCAGTACATCGACCGCGCGAACCCCGCGTCGATCGTCATCGCCCTACTCGTCGCCGCGACCTGGGCCGTGCTGTGGGCCCTGTCGCGCACGCACGGCCGGGTCGGCGCGTGGACGTACGAGCGCGTCGCGCACGGCGCCGCCTGGCTGCTGGGCTCGGGCGTCTTCTTCCTGTTCTGGATCTTCAGCACGTCGAAGACGCTGCTCTTCTCGCCGCCGTACCTCATCGCCCCGCAGGAGATCCTGGAGCGGCTGTGGGACTCGCGCGGCATCCTCGGCCACAGCCTCGGCAACTCGCTGCTGCTGCTGTCGACCGGCTTCGTCGTGGGTCTGATCGCGGGTCTCGCGACGGGCGTCGTGATCGGCTGGTACCAGGTCGCCAACTACTGGGTGCACCCGATCCTCGTCTTCATCGGCCCCGTGCCGGCGCTCGCGTGGGTGCCGATCGTGTTCGTGCTGTCGCCGAGCTCGTTCGCCGGCGCGGTGTTCATGATCGCGCTGAGCGTGTGGTTCCCGATCACGGTGCTCACCCGTGCCGGCATCCTGAGCGCGCCGCGCTCGTACTTCGACGTCGCGCAGACGCTCGGCGCCGGCAGCTGGTTCCTCGTGTTCCGCGTGAGCCTGCCCGCGGCGCTGCCGAGCATCTTCACGGGCGCGTTCATGGCGCTCGGCTCGGCCTTCGCGACGCTCGTCGTGGCCGAGAACTTCGGCGTCAACTCGGGCCTCGGCTACTTCCTGAACTGGAAGAAGAGCTTCGGCGACTTCCCGGGGCTGTACGCGGGCATCATCGTGCTCATCGTCGTCTGCGGCCTCGCACTGACCCTGCTGTTCCGCATCCGCAACTACGTGCTGCGCTGGGAGAAGGAGCTGACCCGATGGTGACCACGACGGATGCCGCGGCGGCGGACGCCGCGACGAGCACGGGCACGTCGACCGCGACGGGCGCCGCGATCGACGTCGTCGGCGCGACGCAGGCGTTCCGCAGCGGCGGCACCGACCTGCTCGTGCTCGACGACGTGTCCATCTCGGCCCGACCCGGCGAGTTCATCGCGCTCGTCGGCCCGAGCGGCAGCGGCAAGTCGACGCTGCTGCGCCTGCTCGCGGGCCTCGACCGGCCCCTGTTCGGCGACGTGTACGTCGACGGGCAGCCCGTCACCGCGCCCGATCCGAGCCGCGCGCTCGTGTTCCAGGACCCCACGCTGCTGCCCTGGCGCACCGTGCGGCAGAACGTCGCGCTGGGGCCGCAGGCCCGCGGCATCCTGAAGCAGTCGACGGCGCGCGTCGACGAGGCGCTCGAGCTCGTCGGCCTCACGGAGTTCGCCGGCGCGTGGCCGTCGCAGCTGTCGGGCGGCATGGCGCAGCGCACCGCGCTCGCCCGCGCGCTCGTGAACGACCCGTCGGTGCTGCTGCTCGACGAGCCGCTCGGCAAGCTCGACTCGCTCACCCGTCGCATCCTCCAGGGCGAGCTGCTGTCGCTGTGGGAGAAGCGCCGGTTCACGGCGGTGCTCGTGACGCACGACGTGACCGAGGCGCTCGTGCTCGCCGATCGCATCGTCGTGTTCTCGCCGCGTCCGGCACGCGTGCGCGACGTCATCGACGTCGACCTCGAGCGCCACCGCGACCAGTCGTCGCCCGCTTTCATCCGGCTGCGCGAGCGCATCCTCGCGCAGCTGGACGCCGATCGAGAGGCGGCCGCGGGGCTGCTGAACGGAGCCACCTCATGAGACGTCTTCTCGGCCTCGCCGCCGCCGGGATCGTCGGCGCGCTCGCCCTGCTCGTCGTCGCCGCACCGGCCGCGCACGCGCACGTGACCGTCGGGGCCCCGGCAGCGGAGGCCGGCGGCTACACGGTGCTGACGTTCCGCGCGCCGACCGAGTCGGACACCGAGAGCACCGTGGGGCTGCACGTGCATCTGCCCACCGACACGCCGCTGCTGTCGGTGCGCGTGAAGCCCGTGCCGGGATGGTCGGCGCAGCTCGTGGAGACCGAGCTGCCCGAGCCCGTCGACGGACCGCACGGCGGCACGGTGACGCACGCGGTCACCGAGATCGTCTGGACCGCGACCGACGGGGGGCTGGGGCCCCAGGAGTTCGGCGAGTTCTCGGTCTCGGTGGGGCCGCTGCCCGACGTCGACGTGCTGTTCTTCCCGACGGTGCAGACCTATTCCGACGGCCGGGAGGTCGGCTGGGTCGAGCAGGCCGCGGCCGGCACCGAGGCGAAGCTGCCGGCTCCGCGACTGGAGATCGCGCCGGCGACGGGCGACGGGCACGGCGGCGCCGCGGGCGACGCGGAGGGGGATGCCGGGCACGCGGACGCCGCGGGCACGGGCTCCGCGGGCGGGGACGCCGCAGGGGCGGGCTCCGCAGGCGGGGACGCCGGCGGCGCGCCCGTGACGGGCCTCGCGATCGCGGCCCTGGTCGCCGCGGGCCTCGCGCTCGTCGTCTCGGTGGTGTCGGTGCTGCGCCGCCCGCGGGCATGAGGCGCACGGCGCCGCGGCACGCGCGTTCGACCGCGCACGCGCCTTCGACCGCGGCATTATGCGGGTCACGGCGCCAAGGACCCGCACAATGCCGCGGTTCAGCCGAAGGCACCAGGGATGCGGGGCGCACCGGGCGAGGTCGGGCGCACGTGCCCGTGCGTTCGACCGCGGCATTGTGCGGGTCGCAGCGGCGAGGACCCGCACAATGCCGCGGTTGAGCGGTGAGGAGCGGTGAGGAGGCGAGGACGGATGCCGCGGTCGAGCAGGGCGGGAAGGCGAGGGCGGATGCCCTGGTTCGCGGCGTCCGCCCTCGCCGGCGTGCTGCTGCTCGTCGGTGGCCCCGCGTCGCCCGCGTTCGCGCACGCGACGATCGTCGAGACGATCCCGGCGCACGGCACGGAGCTCGACGAGGCGCCGACCGAGGTGCGGGTGACGTTCTCGGAGGCGGTGTCGCTGATCGGCTCGCCCGACGCGATCGCCGTGATCGACGCCGACGGCGAGCGCGTCGACGCCGCGGGGGCGGAGCTCGACGAGACCGGCACGGTGCTGACGATCCCGCTCGAGGACCTGCCGGTGGGCGCCTACATCGCGAGCTGGCGCGTCGTCTCGGCCGACACCCATCCCGTGGGCGGATCGATCCAGTTCGGCTACGGCGTTCCGGCATCCGCCGTCGTCGCCCCTCCCCCGCCGACGCCGAGCGCGGCACTGGCCCTCGGCGTCGGCCTCGCGAAGGGCGTGCTGTACCTCGGCCTCGCGCTCGCCTTCGGCCTGCTGCCGGGGATGCGGGTGCTCGGCGCCGTGCCGACACGCGGTGTGCTGCGGGCGGTGCGCGCCGGTCTCGGCCTCGCCGTGATCGCGTCGCTCGCACAGGCGGTGCTGCAGTTCCTGTGGATCCGTTCGGCCAGCGGCACGTCGACGGACGGGACCGGTGAGGCCGTCGCGTTCGCGACGTCGCCGTTCGCCGTCGCCGTGGGCGCGCGCATCGCGCTGCTGGGCCTCGCGGCCCTCGTGCTCGCGAGGGTGCCTGTCGTTCCCGCGAGGGTGCCCGTTGTTCCCGCGAGGGTGCCTGATGTGTCCGCGAGGGTGCCCGTTGTCGTCGCGACGGTGCCTCTTGTCGTCACGGGGGTGCCCGATGTCCCCGCGAAGGTGCCCGTCGTCGCCGAGAGAGTGCCTCCGCCGAGCGTCCGTGGTGCGGGTTCTGCCACCGGGCTGGTCCTCTACACGGCGCTCGGGGTGGCGATCGTGATCGCCGTCGTCGCGGCGGGGCACGGCGGCTCCGGCATCCTCGGACTCGGCGGCTCCGCCGTCGCGGGTGTCGCGACGGTGCTGCACGCCCTCGCGGCGATCGCGTGGCTGGGCGGGCTCGTGCCGCTCGCGCTCGTGCTGCTGAACCGCCGGCTCAGCGCGGAACGGATGCGGCGGATGCCAGTCTGGTCGCTCTACGCGGGCATCGCGGTCACGGTGCTGGGCCTGTCGGGCCTCGTGCAGGCGGTCGCGCAGGTCGGCGGCGTCGCCGCCCTCCTCGAGACGACCTACGGCGGACTGCTGCTGGCGAAGCTCGCGCTCGTCGCCGCCGCCGTCGCGCTCGCTGCGCTGGGGTTCGCATGGACGCGGCGACGCACGGGCGCGGCGGGCGGCAGCGCGGCCGGTGCAGGGGACGGCAAGGCCACCGGTGCGGCGGGCAGGGCGGCAGGCGTGGACGGCGCGCACGACGGTCGGCCGGCGCCCGGGCAGACCGCGCGACTGCGCACGCGCACGCGGGTCGAGGCGGGACTGGTCGCGATCGTCGTCGTGATCTCCGGCGTGCTGTCATCGATCACGCCGGCGAAGGATGCCTGGGCGCCCGTCGCGACGGCCGCGTCGAGCATCGGACCGTACGAGGTCGCCGTCGAGGCCGCTCCCGCGCGTCCGGGCCCGCAGTCGCTGCGGCTGACGGTGACGCCGCCCACGGTCGAGGCACCGCTGCAGGAACTGCGCGTCGTGCTGCGCGGCGACGAGGGCGGCGAGCTGCCGGTGCAGCTGCCCTATCGCGTGCCGGCACCGCTGCGTCCCGGCGAGCCGACCCCCGTGACCTTCATCAGCGCCGCCGTCACCGTTCCCGAGACCGGCACCTGGACGCTCACGGTGACCGTCGTCGCCACCCCCCTCGAGCAGTACACCGCCGACCTCGCATACGACGTGCGCTGACCCGCCGCCTCCCTTTTCACCGAGACTGCACGGGTGCGACGAGACCGCACGTGTGGATGGCAGTCTCGTCGCGCCGATGCAGTCTCGCCATCCGGGGCGGGTGGCGCGGGGCCGGGGCGGGTGGCGCCGCGCCGCACCGCGCGCGCGGCGGCGAGCCGCGGCGGTCTCACTCCCGGCCGGCGGAGACCCAGGCGGGGTCGAATGAACGGTGGCCCGTGACGCGGGCGGCCAGGATGTCGAGGCGCGCGACGTGATCGGCGCCGAGCACGGCGTCCACGGCCGCGAGGTTCTCGTCGACGCGATCGGCGAAGCGGGTCCCGGGGATCGGCACGACCGGCAGGTCGAGCTCGCGCCCCTTCGCGTACAGCCACGCGAGCGACAGCTGCGCAGGCGAGAGTCCGGCCTCGGTCGCGACCTGGCGCACCTCGTCGAGCAGCGGCGCGTTGGCCGCCAGCACGTCCGGCGCGAAGCGCGGGAACGAGCGCCGCGTGTCGGCATCCGTCAGCACGCTCTCGTCGAAGACGCCCGTGAGCCACTGCCGGCTCAGCGGCGAGTACGGCACGAAGACGATGCCGAGCTCCCGCGCGGCCGGGACGACGTGGGCCTCGACGTCGCGGCTGACGATGCTCCACTCGCTCTGCACCGCCGCGATGCGGTGCACCGACGACGCACGGCGCAGCTCGTCGCCGGTGGCCTCCGAGAGTCCGATGTGGCGCACCTTGCCCTCGGCGACGAGCTCGGCGAGCGCGCCCACCGAGTCCTCGATGGGCACCTGGGGGTCGACGCGGTGCAGGTAGTAGAGGTCGACGGCATCCGTGCCGAGCCGGCCCAGGCTCAGGTCGATCTGCTCGCGGATGTGCGCGCGATCGCCGCGCGGCGCACGACGTCCGACGGTGCCGCGCGGGGCGATGCCGACCTTGGTCGCGAGCTGCACCTCGTCGCGGCGCGTGCGCAGCAGGCGCGAGATGATGCGCTCGCTGCGGCCCTCGCCGTAGATGTTCGCCGTGTCGATGAAGGTCACGCCCGCGTCGACCGCGTGGGTGAGGGTGGCGAGCGCATCGTCGTCGGACACCGGGCCGTAGACGTCGGTGAGCGACATGGCGCCGAATCCCTGGATCGGCACGCGCAGGCCGTCGCCGAGCTCGATGGTCGTGAGGGTCGGTGTCGTCGAAGTCATGCTCGCGACGCTACCGCGCCCCCGCGCCCCGCGACCCCACCCCCGTCACCGGATGTCACGCCCCCGGCCGGCAGCCCCGGTGCCGTTCTCGCCGAGACGGTGGGCTTCTCGCCGAGACGGTGACCTTCCCGCCGAGATGGTGGGCTTGTCACCGACATGGTGAGACACCATCTCGGCGAAGAACGCACCATTCCGGCAGGAAACGCACCATCTCGGCGAGAAGGGCACCCGGCCGGCATGGATCGGCACGACGCACGACGCGCGCGGGGCGACGCGCACCCCGCCGGCATGTCGTGGCGTGACGCGGGAGCGGATGCCAGGACCGCGGCATCCCTATGCTGGCGCGATGAGCAGCGCCGGCATCCGCGACCTCCTCCGCTCCGTCGCCCCGCGGGGCGGCCCGTCCCTCGTCGTCGCGCCGACGCCGCTGCAGCCCCTGCACCGGCTGCGGACCGAACTGGGCGACCGCGGCCCGCGGCTCTGGATCAAGCGCGACGATCTGACCGGGCTCGCGCTGGGCGGAAACAAGGCGCGCAAGCTGCGATACCTCGTCGCCGACGCACGAGCGGCGGGTGCCGACACCCTCGTCACGGTGGGCGCGGCGCAGTCGAATCACGCGCGACAGACGGCCGCGGCCGCCGCGGCGGCCGGGCTCGACGCCGTGCTCGTGCTGCGCGTGCCGCCCGGGGCGAGCGCCGCGTATCGCGCGTCGGGCAACGTGCTGCTCGACCGTCTCTTCGGCGCCCGGCTCGTGCTCGTGGACGAGACGCCCGACGATCCGCATCCCGAGCGCGCGGCCGCCGACGCGGTTGTCGCCGAGCTCACCGCGCGGGGCCGCCGTCCGTACCTGATCCCGAGCGGCGGATCGACGGCCGTCGGCGCCCTGGGCTACGTCGAGGCCTTCGCAGAGATCGCCGAGGCCGAACCGGCGTTCGACGCGATCGTGCTGGCGACGGGCAGCGGCGGCACGCAGGCGGGCCTGCTCGCGGGCGCCGCGCTCGCAGACGGCGCGGCGCGGATCGAAGCCGTGGCCGTGTCACCGGATGCCGATGAGCTCGGCGCCGACGTCGAACGCCTCGCCGTCGAGACCCTCGCCCTGCTCGGCGCACAGACGACGCCGCCGGCGGTGCGCATCGACGCGGGCTTCGTGGGGCCCGGCTACGGCGTCGTGACCGATGCCGGCATCGAGGCGATCGGCCTGTTCGCACGTACGGAGGGCATCGTGCTCGACCCCGTGTACACCGGCAAGGCCGCCGCGGCGCTGATCGACGGCATCCGTTCGGGACGCTTCGACGCCGACGACGACGTGCTCTTCCTGCACACGGGCGGAGCCCCCGCCCTGTTCGCCCACGAGCCCACGCTCACCGCCGCCTTCACCTCCTGACCCGCCCGGCCGTCCCCTTCCCGCCGAGATGGTGGGTTTCTCGGCGACGTGGTGCCCACCATCTCGCCGAGAAACCCACCATCTCGGCGAAACAGAACGGACCATCTCGGCGAAAAGGGCCCCACGTCGGCGGACGCGGCGTAGAACCCACCATCTCGACGCAGAACCCGCCGTCTCGGCGGCTAGGCCTCGCGGAGGATCTGGGCGGTGACGCGGGCGCCGAAGAGCAGGGCGTCCACCGGGACACGCTCGTCGGCGGCGTGGAACTGGGCGAACACGTCGAAATCGTGCGGCACGCGCAGCGGCACGAACCCGTATCCGGCGATGCCGAGGCGCGCGAAGTGCTTGTTGTCGGTGCTGGCGGGCAGCAGATACGGCACGACGACGCCGTCGGCGTCCTCCGCCGTGATCGCGCGCTGCAGCACGTCGACGAGCGGCGTGTCGAGCGGCGCCTCGGTCGCCGACCACCAGCGTCCCTCGCGCACCGTGACGTCGTCGCCCGCGAGCCGGTGCAGCTCGGCGCGCAGCTCATCGTCCTGTCCTGGCAGGATGCGGATGTCGAGGCGCGCGAAGGCCTCGGCCGGGATGATGTTGGTCTTCTCGCCGCCGCTCAGCACCGTCGGCGTCGCGGTGTTGCGCGTCGTCGCGCCGATGAGCGACGAGACGAAGCCGAGGCTCGCGAGGTCGTCGTCGAGCGACGCGTCGCTGAACTCGAGCCCCCGCGCCGCGCCGAACAGGTCGAGGAACCGCTGCAGCGCCGGCGTGCGCACGACGGGGAAGCGATGCGCGCCGACGCGTGCAACGGCGGATGCCAGGCGCACGACCGCGTTGTCGTCGGTCGGCCGCGAGCCGTGCGCCGCGTGGCCGCGCGCCGTGAGCGTCGACCACGCGACGCCCTTCTCGCTCGTCGCGACGAGGTAGGCGCGGCGGTCGTCGCCGTCGCGGCCGGTGAGCGGCACCGAGAACCCGCCGACCTCGCTGAGCGCCTCCGTGACGCCCGCGAACAGGTCGGGGCGGTTCTCGACGAGCCAGCCCGCGCCCCACACGCCGCCGCTCTCCTCGTCGGCGAGGAACGCGAACACGAGATCGCGGCGGGGCACGATCCCCTCGCGCACGAAATGGCGGGCGACGGCGAGCACGATGCCGGCGTAGTCCTTCATGTCGACGGCGCCGCGCCCGTAGAGGTAGCCGTCGTGGATCTCGGCGCCGAACGGCGGATGCGTCCAGTCCTTCTCCTCCACCGGCACGACGTCGAGGTGCGCGTGCACGAGCAGGGCCCCGGCGTCGGGATCGCTGCCGCGCAGCCGCGCGACGAGCGACGCACGACCGGGCCGGGGCTCGACGAGCTCGGCGTCGATGCCCGCCTCGGCGAGCCTCTGCTGCACGTAGCGCGCCGCGCGCGTCTCGCCGTCGCCGATCGTCGCCGCGATCCCCGTGTTGACCGAGTCGATGCGGATCAGGTCGCGCACGAACTCCAGCGCCTCGTCCTCCAGCGTCGCCGACATGTCCCCGCCTCACTCCCGAATGGTCTCCCCCACGCTAAGCGCGCCGCGGACCACGGCTCCCGCACCCCGTCACCTTCCGAAACAGCGGATGCCGCGACGCCGCGGGCTCACCGCGACGGTGCCAGGTGTTCCCGCGAGGGTGCCAGGCATTCCCGCGACGGTGCCAGGCATTCCCGCGAGGGTGCCAGGTGTTTTCGCGAGGGTGCCAGGTATCTCGCCGAGGGTGCTTTCATCCCCAACCGCGAAGCACCCCCGCGAAAACAACCAGCACCCTCGCGAGAACAAGCAGCACTCCCGCGGGGGCGCGGGCTCACCGCGACGGCAGGCCGCGCCGCTCCAGGGCGCCGCGCAGCGTGTGCCGCCCGTGCAGGCCGGCGATGTCGCGCACGCGCGCGACGACGGCGTCGAGCCATCCGCGCGCGGCGCCCTGCGTCGCGTAGTAGGCGCGCACAGCCTCGTCGTAGCGCGCGAGATCGGCGGCGTCGGCCGGCCGGTACGTCTCGCGGTGCCGCACGACCCGCTGCGGCAGGCGCGGCTTGACCCCGGCCGCGTCGGCCGGGTCGGGATGCCCGATGGCCAGGCCGACGACGGGGAACGCGCCCGCCGGCAGCCCGATCAGCTCGGCGACCTCCAGCGGCGCGTTGCGCACCGACCCGACGTACACGGTGCCGAGGCCGAGCGACTCCGCCGCGACGACCGCGTTCTGCGCGGCGAGCGCCGCGTCGACGAAGCCGACCAGGGTGCTCTCCACGTAGTCGACGGCCTGCGCGGCCGCGCCGCGCGTCGCGGCGACGCCGATCGCGCGCGACCAGTCGGCGACGAAGACGAGGAAGACGGCGGCATCCCTGATGAACTCCTGCTGACCGGCGAGCTCGGCGGCGCGGGCGCGGCGCTCGGGGTCGCGGATCTCGACCACCGACCACGCCTGCTGGTTCGAGCTGGTGGCCGCCGACTGCGCGGCCGCGACGATCGCGGTCACGGTGGCGTCGTCGACGGGCTCCGCCGTGAACCGGCGCACGGAGCGGTGCCGGTAGAGCAGGTCGAGCACCTCGTTGGACGGGAGCGCGCCGTCGGGAGCGTCGCCGCCGTAGCGGCGGTCGAGGGCGGTGTCTGTCGCAGTCGTGCCGGTCATGATGAGAGAAGCCCTCCGAGGTAGCGCGCGAGCGCGCGCGGCGCCGAACGCGGGGCGACCGCCTCGACGTCGGCGTTGTAGTTGGTGTTGGTGTTCACGTCGTAGGTGACGACGCGGCCATCGGCCGTCTCGATGAACTCGATGCCCGCGACCTCTATCCCGTGCGCCCGCGTGAACGCGAGGTAGTCCGCCACGATCGGATGCGCGAACCCCTCGCCGGGGCGGGACTCCCGCAGCGCGAACAGGCTCTGCCCGGCCACCGGGGCGGACGTCGCGCCCGGTGGCACGAGGAACGCGCCGGTGACGGGATCGACCGCGCAGGCGTCGGCGGGGCACAGCTGGAAGCCGCCGTGCTCGGTGTCGGCCGTGATCGCGTACACGAGCTCGCCGCCGACGATCTCGACGCGCGTGATGAACGGCTGCGCCGGCCGCACGTACTCCTGGACCAGCGTGATGCCGTCGACGGGCGGCTCGGCCGCGGCGAGCGCTGCCGGAAGGTCGGCGTGGTCGTCGATGCGCTGCACGCTGAGACCCTTGCCGCCTTGGTTGTGCTTGATCACGAACGGCGCGGGAAAGCCCGCGGCCGCCGCGATCACCCCGCCGGCGCCGACGACGGCGACGGTGCGCGGCACGTCGATGCCCGCGGCTCGCAGCGCTGCGAGCTGGGCGACCTTGCTGACCTCCAGCTCGAGCACGCGCCGCCCGTTGACGGTGCGGCGTCCGTGTGCCTCGAGCCACGACAACACGGCGCGGGCGTAGTCCTTCGAATGCCGGTGACCGCGGGTGTGACTCGACGCGCTGATGCGCGACCAGAACACGCCGGCGGGGGGTTCCGATGCGAGGTCGATCGCGCCCTCGACGAGGTCCCACTCCTCGAAGGGCACCCCCTCGGCATCGAGCGCGCGGCGGAACGGATCGAGCCATTCGGCGTTCTCGTGCAGCACGTGGACGCGCGGCTCTCCTGCGGTCACGCGCGGGCCTCCCCACGCAGCCCGGATGCCGGGGCGCCCTCCACCGGCGGGTCGAAGTAGCGCTCCACGTCGGTCACGCCGCCCGCACGCGCGAAGTCGTCGTCGACCGCCGCACGCAGCTCGGCGTCGGAGAGGTAGTCGAGTGCCGTGAGCGCCAGGCCGTAGGCCGCGTCGGCCACCGCCCGGTCGCCCCGCGGCCCTCGCGCGTGGCGACCGAACTCGGCGGTGTGCAGCGCGACGTCGGGCGGGCCGACCGCGATGACGGGATGGATGCCGGGCACGCGGTGGCTCACGTTGCCGAAGTCGGTCGAGGCGGCGAGCTCGGCCGGCACGACGGCGCGCGTGAGGGCCGTGCGGCCCCGCGCCGCCTGGTGCACGGCCCAGCGCGCCGAGAGCGGGCCGTTGAACCGCGTGGGCAGCGTGAACGGCTGCGGATCCCACGTGAGCTCGACGCCGGTGCCCGTGGCGAGGGCGGCGCCGTGCGCGATGTCCTCCATCCGGGCGCTCAGGTCGCGCAGCGTCTCGGGCAGGTGCGAGCGCAGGTAGTACTCGATCGTCGCGACCTCGGGGACGATGCTGGGCCGGTCGCCGCCGTCGAGCACGATGCCGTGCACGCGATCGCTCTGCGGCAGATGCTGGCGCAGCAGGCCGACGGCCTGGTAGTTGAGGGCGACCGCGTCGAGCGCGTTGCGGCCCAGGAACGGCGACGCCGAGGCGTGCGCCGCGACCCCGTTGTAGCGCACGCGCAGGATGCGGCGGCCGATGAACGGGTGGTCGATCGCGTCGTAGCCGAACGGATGCGCCATGATCGCGGCGTCGACGTCGTCGAACGCACCGCCGCGGGCGAGGATCTCCTTGCCGCTGTGCCCCTCCTCGGCGGGCGTCCCGAGCAGCACGACCCGGCCGGGGAGCTCGTCGGCGACCGCGGCGAGCGCGAGGAACGCGCCGACCGAGGAGGCCGCGATGACGTTGTGCCCGCAGCCGTGGCCGATGCCGGGCAGCGCGTCGTACTCGGCGAGGATCGCGATCGTCGGGACGTCCCGCGCGCCCGATCGCACGCCGCCGCCGTCCGGCTGCACGCCACCGGCATGCGACAGCACGCCGATCTCGGCCCGCAGCGCCGTGTCGAGGCCGTGCACGCCGACGCGCGTCTCGACGCCGGCCGCGCGCACGATCTCCGCGACCGCGGCGGCGCTGCGCACCTCGCGGAAGGCCTCCTCGGGGTGGTCGAAGATGTCGTGCGACAGGGCGACGAGACGCTCCTGGAGCCCGTCGAGCGCGGCGCCGACGCGGGCGGCGAGCTTCCCGGGGACTCCCGCGAACGGCGACGTGACGGGCGCGGCCGCAGCGGCCTTGCGGCGGGCCTCGCCCTCCAGCGCGTCGAGGTACGAGCGATCGGGGGTGCGCGGGTGCGGGCCCACGCGGGGCTGCGACGTCGTCACCGGCATCCCTCCTCCACTGCTGGTGGTGCCATTATGTTCGCGCCCCCGCGCCCCCGCGCCGCCGCGGCCCGTTCTGTGACGAAGTCTGAAGCCGCATTGCCTTGTATGTCACGCGACATGATCGACTTTGCCCGGACGAGCGCAGACTGTCTGCCATGTCCCACCTCATCGACGTCTCCGAGCTTCAGGCGGCGCTGGATGCCGACCGCCCCGTGCGGCTGCTCGACGTGCGGTGGCGCCTCGACGAGCCCGAGGGGCGGCTGCCGTACCTGGCCGGCCACCTGCCCGGCGCGGTCTTCGTCGACCTCGAGGGCGAGCTGTCGCAGCGCGGTCATCCCGAGCTCGGCCGGTATCCCCTGCCCGAGCTCGCCGACCTTCAGACGTCCGTGCACCACTGGGGGCTCAACCCCGGCGATCTCGTCGTCGCGTACGACGACAACGACTCGGTGGCCGCCGCGCGGGCGTGGTGGCTGCTGCGGCGCCGCGGCGTCGACATCCGCGTGCTCGACGGCGGCCTGCGCGCGTGGATCGCCGCGGGCGGGCTCGTGCAGAGCGGCGACGTCGTCGCGCGACCCGGCGCGCTCGAGCTGACGGATGCCGATCCCGGCGTGATCGACATCCACGAGGCCGCACAGTTCCCGCACCACGGGGCGCTCATCGACGTGCGGTCGCCGCAGCACTACCGCGGCTCGGTCCCCGGAACGGATCCGATCGCCGGCCACATCCCCGGCGCGATCAATCTGCCCACGCTCTCGCACATCGCACCCGACGGCCGCCTGCGGCCCGTCGAGACGATCCTCGTGAACCTCGCGGCCATCGGGGTGACGCCCGGGGTGCCCGTCGCCGTGTACTGCGGCGCGGGCATCGCGTCGGCGCACTCGGCGCTCGCGTTCGCCGTCGCGGGCATCGACGCCCTGATCTACCCGGGCTCGTGGAGCCAGTGGTCGCGCACGCGCGGCCGGCCCGTCGCGCGGGGGCGCACGCCCGATCAGCTCGTCGTCGGCTCCTGAGCGCCCGCGGCGGACGCAGCGGCGAGGACACACCGCGTCACGATCGCTCACGCGGCGTCACGGGGCGTCACGGGGTGACATCCGGGGTGCGGCCGTTCTATCGTCGGGCTATGAGCGAACTCTACGACCGCGAGACCGACCGCACGTACACGCGCGTGTACAAGGCGGAGACCCCCGACATCCTGAAGGCCTTCGTCGAGTTCGACGAGGCGGTCTTCGCGGCCGAGGGGCGGGAGATCCCGCTCAAGTACCGCGAGCTGATCGCCGTCGCGGTCGCCACGACGACGCAGTGCGCCTACTGCATCGACGCCCACGCGCAGCGGGCCGTGAAGGCCGGGGCCTCCGAGGCCGAGCTCGCCGAGGCGTCCTGGGTCGCCACGGCGCTGCGCGCGGGCGGCGGCTTCGCCCACGGCCGCCTGGCGTTCAAGTTCGGCCGCGAGGCCGCCGAGCACACCCACTGACCCACTCGCCTGCCCCCGCCCCCGCCCCGCTGGTTGAGTAGCCGCCGCAGGCGGCGTATCGAAACCCGCGTAACGGACCGCGGGAAGGGTCTCGATACACTCGCGGCTCCGCCGCGAGCACTCGACCAGCGGGAACGAGACACACCCGCAACCCGCACCCGGGCCACACACCCCCGCTGGTTGAGTAGCGCGCGCAGCGCGCGTATCGAAACCGGTGTACCGGACCGTGGGAAGGGTCTCGATACACTCGCGGCTCCGCCGCGAGCACTCGACCAGCGGGTATGGACGCACCCACAACCCACACCCGCGCCCCACTCACCCCCGCTGGTTGAGTAGCCGCCGCAGGCGGCGTATCGAAACCTGTCTAACGGTCCGTTACATCGGTTTCGATGCGCACGCAACGGGGGCTCGCGGGCGTCAGCGGAAGAGCGCCGCGCCGAGGTCGGGGTGGTCGACGAAGACGCCGTCGACCCCGGCATCCGCGATTGCGCGCCACTCCGCCTCGTAGTCGCCGAAGGCGGCCGGGTCGTCGCCGCGGCGGAACGGCGGCGAGAGGAACGCGTTCTCGGGGCGGCAGGTCCAGGTGAACACGCGCAGTCCGCGTGCGTGCGCGGCGGCGACGATTCCGGCATCCCGCAGGATCGTGGCCTTGTCGAGGCTGATGCCGTCGACCTCGCCCGCGAGCGCGTCGAGGCGCATGCGCTGGTCAGCATACGTCGGAGCGCCCTCGCCGAGCGCCGCGACCAGGTCGGCCGGCCTCCCGGCATCCTCCAGCAGATACACGAAGGATGCCCGGATGCCGTGGTCCCGCACCCGTGCCAGCACGGTCTGCTCGAACGACTCGATCACGAGCGGCAGCGCACCACCTGTCTGGGCGGCGCCCCACCCCGCCGCACGCAGCTCGGCCGCGACGGCGCCCGCGACGTCGATGCCGCGCGCCTCGAAGTACGTCGCGTGCTTGATCTCCACGACGACGCCGATCTCGCGGCGCTGCTCGCGCGCCGCGACGTGCACGAGGTCGAGCACGTCGCGCAGCCGCAGCGGGGGCTCGGTGTCGTCGAAGACCGCGCTCGCGGGTCGCAGCCGCGGGATCCGCTCACGGCAGCGCAGCGTCGCGAGCTCGTCCCACGTGAGATCGTCGGTGAACCAGCCGGTCAGCTCCTCGCCGTCGACGACGCGGGTCGTGCGGCGATCGGCGAGCCCGGGGTGCGCCGCGACGTCGGTCGTCGACCCGATCTCGTTCTCGTGGCGCACCACGGCGACGCCGTCGCGGGTGAACACGACGTCGGGCTCGACGGCGTCCACGCCCATCGACAGGGCGAGCTCGTACGACGAGCGGGTGTGCTCGGGACGGTACCCCGGGGCACCCCGGTGGCCGATCAGGAGGGGGCGCATGCCGCCACCCTATCCGCCCCGGACGACGCCCCGGACGGCGCCGGACAAAACTTGCGCCCTGTTCACTCAAGGTTCTTTCTCAGCCCCCGAGGGTCCATACGCAGAAGGCGTCGGATAACCTGGAAAAGCACCGAACTACCGTTCGTCCCCAACACTTGGAGTGAGAGAGACCATGGCCTCCGCTAACTTCGTCTTCAACAACCCGGCGTTTCAAGAGCAGCGCCCGGGTCTGACCCCGCCGCCGGCACAGCAGCCCGGCGCCGCCACCGCCCAGGCGGCCGCGTCGCACCAGGCGACGGATGCCGCCGTCAACGCCCAGCTCGAGGGCATGTTCGCCGCTCCCCCGGCGAGCTCCGTGCAGACCGGCCGCATGACGGTCGAGGACACCGTCTTCAAGACCCTCGCGCTGTTCGCCGTGCTGCTCGTCACGGCGGTCGTCGGCTGGGTGTGGACGCTGTCGCCGGTGAGCCTCGAGAACCCCTCGCCCACCATGATGCCCTGGATCGTCGGCGCGCTCGGCGGCTTCGTGCTCGCGATGGTCGTCACCTTCACGTCGCGTAAGAAGGTGCGCCCGGCGCTGATCTTCGCCTACGCGGCCTTCGAGGGCCTCTTCATCGGCGGCATCTCGGCGTTCTTCGAGTTCATCTGGCCCGGCATCGTGATGCAGGCCGCGCTCGCGACCCTCGCGGTCGTCGGCGTCACGCTCGCCCTGTTCGCGAGCGGCAAGGTGCGCGCCTCGGCGAAGGCCACGAAGGTGTTCATGGTCGCGATGATCGGCTACCTCGTGTTCTCGCTGCTCAACGTCGTGCTCATGTGGTTCGGCGCCTTCCCCGCCGGGATGATGTTCGGCATGCACAGCGCGCCCAGCCCGCTCTTCGGCCTGCCGTGGGGCGTCATCATCGGCGCGCTCGTCGTGATCATGGCCGCGTACTCGCTCGTGCTCGACTTCGACCAGGTGCAGCAGGGCGTGCGCAACGGCGCTCCCCGCCAGTACGGCTGGCTCGGCGCCTTCGGCATCATGGTCACGGTCGTCTGGCTCTACGTCGAGATCCTGCGCATCCTCGCCATCCTCCGCGGCAGCGACTGACGCGACTCGGATCAATGCCACGAGAAGGGCCGCCCCACGGGGCGGCCCTTCTCGCATGTCAGCCTGCGCCGTCACGAACCTCGGAGAATCTCACGGATCACCCCTGCAGCCCGCGCACGCGGTCGACCGCGACGGCCATCGCCGATCGCAGCGGCTCGACGAAGACCGCGGGGTCGTCGAGGCTGACGAACTGGATCGAGAGCCAGTCGTTCCCCGACCGCGCGAAGATCATCCCGTCCTGCTGCCATGCCTCGTCGCCGAGGCCCGGCACCTCGACGAAGACGTGCTCGAGGGTGTCCTTGTCGATGTCGAGCTGCTGCTTGGCGCCCGGTCCGACGAAGATCGCGACCTGCGCCGTCGGCCCGTTCGGATCGCCCGGGTACGTGCAGGCCGCGGCATCCGCCGTGGAGGCGCTGAGCGGCTCGGTCAGGGCCGTGCCGATCGCCGTCTCCGCCTCCTCCTTCGTGAGGATCGTGCACGCGTCGAGGCTCGCGACGTCGAGCGTCTTCGGCGCGGCGATCGTCGGCTCGGCGGTGACCTCGACCTCGCCCGCGTCCCCGGCATCCGCGGGCAGTTCCGGCGTCTCGGGCGCGGATGCCGCGCAGCCGCCGAGCAGCAGCGCGGCGGCGACGGCGACCGACGCCCCGATCAGACGTGCAGTGGACATGCGCTCCTCGTTTCTCGACGGGTCTCCCGACCGCCCCTGATCCCTCGCTCCCGCTCAGACGCAGAAGCCCGACTGGCTGGAATGGTCCTTCTGCGACAGGATCTTCACCCAGCCGTGCGGCAGCCCGCCCTCGCGTTCGATCGGCCGGGAGTTGAACGCCCTCAGGAAGAAGTTGACGACCTCCGCGACGACCGCGGGGATCGAGTAGCCCACGCCGTAGTCGAGCCACAGCTCGGCGTCGACGCGGCGGCAGTGCTCGATGGGGTCCTCCGCCCCCTCGGCGATGTTGAAGCCGATCGGCGCGCCGACGGCCGTGAACAGCCGCGCGGCGAGCGACAGGTAGACGCCCGCCGCGAAGTTGGCGATGCCGAAGCCGACGGTGACCCGTACGGTGTAGTCGAACTGCGCGTAGCTGATGCCCACCGAGAGCGCGTTGGTCGCCGACAGCGACGCGGCGCTGTCGAGCGTTGCGCCCGAGGTGTTGTACCAGCGCCCGTGGGTGTACCGGAACCCGAGCGTCGTGCCGAGCTTCACCTTCGCGGTGCCGTCGAACACGGCGGACCCGGCCATGTTCACGGCGACGGTGAACTTCTGCGTCACGACCATCGTGAGCGGGATGCCGAAGAACGTGCCGACGGGGATGGCGAAGCTGAAGTCCTGCCCGAGCGGCGGGCTGTAGCCGTTGGTGGGCTTGCCCTCGGCCGTCGTGGCGTGCAGCTTCGCGAAGATCCCGGCAGTCCCCGTGAGGTTCAGCCCGGCGTACTCCAGTCGCGCGCCCGAGATCTTGAGGCTGAAGTCGGCCGTGGGGCGGTCCATCTCCAGGCCGAGCTCGCCGGTCATGACGAGGCCGTTCTTGCTGTAGCGGATGCCGACGCGCGTGCCCTTGCCGCAGCAGCTGCCCTGCAGGTCGAAGCTGCCGGTGCGGGCGTTCGCGATCTCGGAGAGGATCGCGGGCGGTGCGGGCGGCCGCGGCAGCTTCGCGGTCGAGCGCAGCAGCACCGGCTCGACGGGCACGTCGGCGCCCTCGCCCTCCCCGACCCCGGCCTGCCGCTGCAGCTCGGGGTCGGCCCAGAACGCGCCCTCCTGCGAGACGACGATGGGGTCATCGAGCGGCACGCCCTCGGCGGCGAACTCGCCGTCCTCGATGACGTCGGTGATGTCGACGGGGCCCACGGTGACCTCGACACCGGCATCCGTCGTCTGGATCGCCACGACGCGGCCGACCGCACGGTCGGTGAGGAACATGACGCGCCCGGGCTCCAGGTCGGCGAGGCCGCGGGCGGTCGGCGCGAGCGTCCAGGTGAGCCCGTCGGCCGTGACGGACCGCACCGACGCGCCGCCGCCCTCGACGAGCACGACGTCGGAGCGGAAGGTCGTGCCCTGGTCGGGGGCCGGCGCGAGCCCGTAGGCGAGCGCGTCGCCGGCTCGCGGGTCCTGCGACGAGGCCGCGCTCGACCCCGTGCAGCCCACGAGGAGTGACACGCACAGGATCATGCTCAGGAGAACGGGCCGGCGACGGGTGCCCATAGCGCACAGAGTAGACCCGCGCGAACCCCCGGGGGAAGAGCGGGGATCGCCGCGGCGGGCGCGCGTCACGGACCCCGGAGGATCTCACCGGCCGCGGACGAGCTCGCCGGGGTCATCCGCGCGTCGCGTGGCTCCCCGGGGTCCGTGCCGATACGTGGATGCCACCGTCCGTGGCATCCGCGCTCACTCCCACTCGATGGTGCCCGGGGGCTTGGAGGTCACGTCGAGCACGACGCGGTTGATCTCGCGCACCTCGTTGGTGATGCGGTTCGAGATGCGGGAGAGCACGTCGTAGGGCAGGCGCGACCAGTCGGCCGTCATGGCGTCCTCGCTCGACACGGGACGCAGCACGATCGGGTGACCGTAGGTGCGGCCGTCGCCCTGCACGCCCACGGAGCGCACGTCGGCGAGCAGCACGACGGGGCACTGCCAGATCTCGCCGTCGAGGCCCGCCGCGGTCAGCTCCTCCCGCGCGATCGCGTCGGCGTCGCGCAGAATCTCGAGGCGGTCAGCGGTGACCTCACCCACGATGCGGATGCCGAGGCCGGGGCCCGGAAACGGCTGGCGCGACACGATCGGCTCGGGCAGGCCCAGCTCGCGGCCGATCGCGCGCACCTCGTCCTTGAACAGGGTGCGCAGCGGCTCGACGAGCTCGAACTGCAGGTCTTCGGGGAGTCCCCCCACGTTGTGGTGGCTCTTGATGTTGGCCGTGCCGGCGCCGCCGCCCGACTCGACGACGTCGGGGTAGAGCGTGCCCTGCACGAGGAAGCGGATGGGCTCGCCGTCGGCCGCGGCCTCGGCCACGAGCTCGGCCTGCGCCTTCTCGAACGCGCGGATGAACTCGCGGCCGATGATCTTGCGCTTCTGCTCGGGGTCGCTCACTCCGGCGAGCGCGTTCAGGAACGTCTCGCGCGCGTCGACCGTGATGAGCCGCACGCCCGTCGAGGCGACGTAGTCCTGCTCGACCTGCTCGCGCTCGCCCTTGCGCAGCAGACCGTGGTCGACGAACACGGCGACGAGCTGGTCGCCCACGGCCTCGTGCACGAGCGCGGTCGAGACGGCCGAGTCGACGCCGCCCGACAGGGCCGACAGCACGCGCCCCGTGCCGACCTGGGCGCGGATCTTGGCGACCTGCTCCGCGATGACGTTGCCGCTGTTCCAGTCGGACGCCAGGCCGACGGCCTTGTGCAGGAAGTTCTCCAGCACCTGCTGGCCGTGGTCGGAGTGCTTCACCTCGGGATGCCACTGCACGCCGTAGAGGCACTTGTCGGCGTTGCCGAAGGCGGCCACGGGCGTCGCGGCGGTCGAGGCGAGCACCTCGAAGCCCTCGGGCGCGCGCGCGACCTGGTCGCCGTGGCTCATCCACACGTTCTGCGTGGCCGGCTGGCCGCCGAGCAGCACGCCGCCGTCGCCCGTGATCGTGGCATCCGTCGCGCCGTACTCGCGCAGGCCCGTGTGCGCGACCTCGCCGCCCAGCTGGCTCGCCATCACCTGGAAGCCGTAGCAGATGCCGAGGGTCGGGATGCCGAGCTCGAGCACGCCCGGGTCGAGCGTGGGCGCGCCGGGCTCGTAGACCGACGACGGCCCGCCCGAGAGCACGAGCGCGACGGGGCTGCGCTCGGCCACCTCGGCGGCCGTGATGGTGTGCGGGACGAGCTCGCTGTAGACGCCGGCCTCGCGCACGCGACGGGCGATGAGCTGCGCGTACTGGGCGCCGAAGTCGACGACGAGCACGGGACGCTGCGCCGTATCGGTCTGGTGGGTCACCGGGTCTGCTCCGCCTCGATCGGGGTGGACTGTGTCTTGGCGGCCTCGTCGGCCTCGCGCTGGGCGAGGTACGCCTTCACCTCGCGGGCGACGCGCACCTCCATGAAGAACGACAGGAACGGCACCACACCGCCGAGGGCGAGCGTGATGAAGCGCCCGAAGCCCCAGCGCATGAGGCTCCACACGCGGAAGACGGCGAACAGGTACACGACGTAGAACCAGCCGTGGATGACGAGGATCGCGAGCGACACGTTGACGCCGTCGCCGGTCGAGGTCATCTCGCAGAAGCCGGGCGCGAACGGGATCATCGACCACGCCTGGCATCCGTCGCTGACGATGACGGGCGCGAACCAGAGGGGGCCGCCGGTGCCGCCCGCGAAGAGCTCGACGTGCAGCGGCGAGTACTTCAGGACCATCTCGGCGACCAGCAGGAGCAGGCCGACGCCTGTGATGACCGAGGCGATCTGGTAGAACTTCAGTGCCCCGCGAATCGCCGGAAAGCTGGCGAGCTTGGGTTGCGGCATGGCATCCAGTCTAGTTGCGGGCCGGGCCCGCGAGATTCGGCTCGTGCCGTGCAAGATCCGGCTCGCACGCGACATACACGTGGTGAGGGCGGGCGAGAGGACCGGATGCCACACCGAGACGACCATGCGTGGTTCACCGACGACGTCGCCGTGCATCTGGATGCCGTGTACCGCTACTTCGTGCGCCGCGCGCCGCGGACGGATGCCGACGACCTGTGCGCCGAGGTGTTCGCGACCGCATGGCGGCGGCGCGCCGACGTGCCGCGCGGCGGCGAGCTGCCCTGGCTGTACCGCACGGCGGGGTTCGTGCTCGCGAACCACCGGCGCCGGGCGCACGGGATGCCGCTGCGGGCGGTCGACGAGCCGGACGCCTCGGGCTCCGACCACGCCGACCGGGTGGCCGACCGCGACCGTCTCGCGCGGGCGCTGGCGGCGCTCGGCGAGCGCGACCGCGAGATCCTGCTGCTGCACGCGTGGGACGGTCTCGACGGCACCGAGCTGGGCGAGGCGCTCGGCGTCTCGCGCTCGGGCGCCCAGGCCGCGCTGTCGCGCGCCCGGGCGCGGCTGCGCGAGATCTGGCGGCTGCAAGACATCGGCTGATCGCGACACATACTCGGTGAGGCCTCGCCACGACAGCCGGCACTGAGGCCTCGCGGTGTCTCCGGCGGCGAGCCGCGACGGAGAGCCGCGACGCGGGAGACCTCGACCGAGGAGGATGCCATGGACACCGACGACGACCTCACGAACGCCCTGCGCGGGATCGACCCCGCCGCGGATGCGCACGCCCCCGAGGCGCTGCGCGGCCGTGTCGCCGCGCTCCCCCGCGCCCGCCGCCGGGGCTGGCTGGTGACCGCGGCGGCGGCCGCCGCGATCGCCGTGGCCGGCGCGGGTTTCGCCTTCGCACCCCGGGGCGCGGAGCGCGGTGTGGAGACCGTCGCGCTCGAGACGCCGGCACCGGGCGAGATCGCCCCGCCGATCGAGGCGAGCGGGGGCACGGGGGCGACCGCCGAGGAGACGGGAGCCGGCCTGGCGCTCATGCCGGCCGCCGGGGGCGACCTGGCGTTCCAGAGCGGCTACCGCATGGACAGCGCCTTCGGCGGAGGCTGGGGAGGCTGGTGGGGGCGCCAGCGCTTCACCGTCCCCCCGTTCGACGACAGTCGCAGCGGTGCGACCGTCTACGCGCTCGACGCGGCGAGCCGCTTCACGCCCGAGACCCTCGCCGGCATCGCCGCGGCGCTCGGTGTCGCGGGAGAGCCCGTCGCGGATCAACACGGCGGCGGCTGGTCGGTCGGCGCGAGCGACGGCAGCGGTCCCCGCGTGTCCCTCTCGCTGTGGAGCGGCGGGCAGGTCTGGTACAGCTCGGGCGGCACGAGTCCGGTGTGGCGCTGCGTCGAGCAGGCGACGACGGGCAAGGACGACGCCGACTGGGCCGCCGTGCAGGAGGAGTGCCGGCTCTCGACCCCGTCGCCGACCGAGGCGCAGGCGCGCGAGGCGATGAGCACGATCCTCCGCGCGTACGGCGTCGACGAGGACGATCTGCTGATCGAGGTGGACGGCGACCAGTGGCTCGACTACGAGAACCTCCTGACGGTGCGCGCCTACCGGGTCGCGGACGGTATGGCGGCCCCGGTGTCGATCGACGTCACGGTGTCGCACGAGGGCATCCTCTGGGCGAACGGCTCCATCGGTCCTCTCGTGTCCCTCGGCGAGTACGACATCGTGAGCCCCGCTGAGGCCGCCGCGCGGCTCAACACGTCGGCGTTCTCCCCCGATCTCACCTACGCCCCGCCGACGGGGCCCGAGTCCTGGAACGGCGAGCCGGCGACCGAGCCCGATCCGGTGCCCTCTCCCGGTTCCGCCGTGCCGTGGCCCGTCGCGGAGCACGAGATCGTGTCGGCGCGGCGCGGCCTGACGGCCGTCTACGCCTCGGAGAGCCTGATCTACATCGTTCCGGCCTACGAGTTCACCGACACCACCGGCAAGCGCTGGAGCGTTCTCGCGCTCGCCGAGAACGAGCTCGACACCGCCTCCGGCCTGACCACGCAGTGGTGACCCCCCACCCCACCGGCCGAGTACCCACCACCCCCGGCCGGCCGAGCGCCCGCCACCCCGCTGGCCGAATGCCCCCACCCCCGCTGGTCGAGTGCTCGCGGCGAAGCCGCGAGTGTATCGAGACCCATGTAACGGACCGCGGGAAGGGTTTCGATACGCGCGCTGCGCGCGCTACTCAACCAGCGGGGGTCCCCACCCACCCAGCGGGGGTTCCCGCCCACCCAGCAGGGGTCCCCACTCAACCAGCAGGGTTCCCCGCCCACCCAGCCGGGGTTGCCCGCTCCACCGGCGGAGATCCTCCACCCACCCCGCTGGTCGAGTGCTCGCGGCGCAGCCGCGAGTGTATCGAGACCCCCGCAACGACCCGCTCCCGACCTCAGCCGCGACGCCTCACACGATCTTCGCCTACGCGCAGATCCCGCCGATCAGCCCTCCTCGGCCTCTTCGAGCTCCTCGACCTCTTTCTGCCAGGCGTCCTTCGCGAGCCGGTACCACATGTAGAACGCGAAGCCGGCGAACACGGCCCACTCGATCGCGTAGAAGAGGTTGAGCACGTTGACCGGCGACTGCTCCGTGGGGGCGGGCGAGTGGATGCCGACGACGCCGGCGGGCAGGTCGAGCCCGGTCGTGTCGGCGTCGGCGACGAGGAACGGCCGGTACACCGAGAGCCCCTCGATGTCGTGCCACCGGCTGAGCAGCGCGGCCGGCGACATGCGGCTCATCGCCCACGGATCGGCGGCGGGCGGATGCGCGGGGCCCTCGTCCGAGACCAGGCGTCCCGTGAGGGTGGCGAGGGCCTCGGGGTCGGCGGCGACGGCATCCTCGAACCGCGCGGCGGCGGCGAGCGCCTGCTCGAGCGTCGGCGTCCACGCGATCGCGACGGCGAGCGAGGTGGGCTCGGCGACGAGCGTCGCCACGTCGGGCTGCACGCGCAGCTGCCCCGTGATCCAGTAGCCCTCGACGCCCTCGTTGAACCGCGACGAGACGAGGAGGAAGTCGCCGGCGACCCACCGGCCGCTCACGTCGACGCGCTGCCCGACCAGCGGCTCGGGCAGGTACGCGCCCGGCTCGACGACGTCGGCGATCGGCCGCACCTGCTCGGTCGCGCCGACGGGCGGCGGGTTGAAGTCGATCGAGCGCGACAGCTGCCACTGGCCGAGCCAGGCGAACACGCCCGCGACGACGAGCGCGAGCCCGAGCATGCCGATCCACCAGGGACGCAGCATGACCTCGCGCAGCGTCGGGGGGAACACCGGCGGCGCCGGCGCTTCGGACACGGGGCTCGGGGCGGACATCAGCGCTTGTCGTAGGGGGCGACGACGACCTCGACGCGCTGGAACTCCTTGAGGTCGGAGTAGCCCGTGATCGCCATCGACTTGCGCAGGGCGCCGATGAGGTTGGCGGTGCCGTCGGCGACCGGCGCCGGCCCGTACAGGATCTCCTCGAGCGGGGCGATCTGCGAGACCTGCACGCGGGTGCCGCGCGGGAGCTTGGCGTGGTGCGCCTCAGGACCCCAGTGGAATCCCTGGCCCGGGGCCTCGGTCGCGCGGGCGAGCGCGACGCCGAGCATGACGGCGTCCGCTCCCATCGCGAGCGCCTTGACGATGTCGCCCGAGGCGCCCACGCCGCCGTCGGCGATGACGTGCACGTAGCGGCCGCCCGACTCGTCGAGGTAGTCGCGGCGCGCGCCGGCGACGTCGGCGAGCGCCGTCGCCATCGGGGCGTGGATGCCGAGGGTCACGCGCGTCGTCGACGCCGCGCCGCCGCCGAAGCCGACGAGCACGCCCGCCGCGCCGGTGCGCATGAGGTGCAGGGCCGCGGTGTAGGTCGACGCGCCGCCGACGATGACGGGCACGTCGAGGTCGTAGATGAACTTCTTGAGGTTGAGCGGCGCCTCGACGCTGGAGACGTGCTCGGCCGACACGGTCGTGCCGCGGATGACGAACAGGTCGACGCCCGCCGCGACGACGGTCTCGTAGAGCTGCTGCGTGCGCTGCGGCGTGAGCGCGCCCGCGACGGTCACGCCCGCGGCGCGGATCTCGGCGAGGCGCGCGCCGATGAGCTCGGGCTTGATGGGCTCGGCGTAGAGCTCCTGCATCCGCCGCGTCGCGCCGTCGTGCGGCAGTGCCGCGATCTCGGCGAGCAGCGGCTCGGGGTCGTCGTAGCGGGTCCACAGCCCCTCGAGGTCGAGCACGCCGAGGCCGCCGAGCTGCCCGAGCCGGATCGCGGTCGCGGGGCTCATGACCGAGTCCATGGGGGCGCCGAGCACGGGGATGTCGAACCCGTAGGCGTCGATCGACCACGCGGTGGAGACGTCTTCGGGGTTGCGCGTGCGGCGCGAGGGCACGACAGCGATGTCGTCGAACGCGTACGCCCGGCGGGCGCGCTTCGCGCGGCCGAGCTCGATCTCCATGCTCACCCCCTCAGCCTACCCGCCCCCTCCCCCACGCCCGCCTGGCGTTCCCCGCCCCCGCGAGGGTGCCACTTCTCCCCGCGAGGGTGCCACTTGTCTTCGCGAGGGTGCCACTTGTCTCGCCGAGGGTGCCAACGGTTCCTCCATCGCCTCGTCCACAGTGCGCACATTCCGCGATCTCTCCACGGATGCGGCAACGCCACGTCCGCGGCATCCCTTCACGCGACACACTCGGAGCATGGACGAACGACCTCTCATCCTGCCTTCGCGGAACGGCGTTCCTGCCGGCTACGCACCGGTTCGTCGCGGAGCGTGCGTCGATACGGCGGAGTGGGTCGCCGGTCATGTCGAGAAGCGTCTCCTGATGCGGGCGGATGCCATCTCCCTCGCCGCTCGCATTCCGCCTGTGTTCTCGCACGCAGCGGCTGCCGCGCTGCACGGTCTCCCGCTCCTGGGGCTGGTCGACGATCGCGTGCACACGATCGAACGGGCGAAGAACCCGCAGAAGACGCGCACCGATGTCGTACGGCACAAGGTGCCCCTACCCGATGCCGACGTCGTGCGCGTCGGGCCGCACCTCGCGACGAGCCTCGACCGTACAGCCTATGACGCGGCACGCATGCTTCCGCTGGACGGCGCGGTCGCACTCGTCGACGCCGCTCTGCGCGCCGTGGCGTGGGATGACGACGAGCACGCTTACTCGTCTGCGCACGCCGAAGAGATCCGGGCGGCGCTGCAACGGCGCATCCGCGCGGGAACAGGCGCCCGGGGCATAAAGAAGCTGCGATTCGCCGTCGAGTTCGGCGACGGGCGCGCGGAGTCGCCGCGCGAAAGCCAGAGTCGCCTGCGGATGTGGGAGCTCCATCTGCCCGCGCCCGAGCTGCAGGTCGTCGTGATGACCGACCGCGGCGAGAAGCGACTCGACTTCGCGTGGCCTGCACTGAGGATGTTCGGCGAGTTCGACGGCGTCGTCAAGCGCACCGATCCGGCCATGATGAACGGACGCACGGCACCTGAGGTGCTCGCCGATCAGGCCGAGCGCCGCGCCGCCATCGAGCGCGCCACCGGGTGGCGTGGCCTGCACTGGGGAGCCGCCGAGTCGAAGAACGCCGCGACGTTCCTGGCATCCCTCACCTCGCAAGGCTGGCCCGCTCACGCCCGCGTCGTCCGCGCCTGACCCGCTCCGCATCGGCCGCCGAGGGTGCCGGTTGTCTCCGCGAGGGTGCCAATTATCCCACCGAGGGTGCTCTCAAAAGCACCCTCGCGAGAACAACCAGCACCCTCGCGAGAACAACCAGCACCCTCGCGAGAACAACCAGCACCCTCGCGAGAACAACTGGCACCCTCGCGAGGGGTTCGCCGCCCCTACTTCTTGTAGTTGGGGGCCTCGACGATGATCTGCACGTCGTGGGGGTGCGACTCCTTGAGGCCGGCGGGGGTGATGCGCACGAACTTGCCGTTGGCCTTGAGCTCCTCGACCGTGCGGGCGCCGACGTAGAACATCGACTGGCGCAGGCCGCCGACGAGCTGGTAGGCGACGGCCGAGACGGGGCCGCGGTAGGCGACCTGGCCCTCGATGCCCTCGGCGATGAGCTTGTCGTCGCTGGGGACGTCGGCCTGGAAGTAGCGGTCCTTCGAGTACGAGGTCTTCTTGCCACGCGTCTGCAGCGCGCCGAGCGAGCCCATGCCGCGGTAGAGCTTGAACTGCTTGCCGCCCTGGAACACGACCTCGCCGGGCGACTCGTCGGTGCCCGCGAGCAGCGAGCCCAGCATGACCGTGTCGGCGCCCGCGACGAGCGCCTTGGCGATGTCGCCCGAGTACTGCAGACCGCCGTCGGCGATGACCGGCACGCCCGCCTCGCGCGCGGCGAGCGACGCCTCGTAGATCGCCGTGACCTGCGGCACGCCCACGCCCGCGACGACGCGCGTCGTGCAGATCGAGCCCGGCCCGACGCCGACCTTGACGGCGTCCACGCCCGCGTCGATGAGCGCCTGCGCGCCCGCGCGCGTGGCGATGTTGCCGCCGACGACGTCGATGTGCGCGAACGACGGGTCGGCCTTCAGCCGGCGCACGATGTCGATGACGCCGGCCGACTGGCCGTTGGCGGTGTCGACGACGAGCACGTCGACGCCCGCGTCGCGGAGCGCCTCGGCGCGCTCCCACGCGTCGCCGAAGAAGCCGATCGCCGCGCCCACGCGCAGGCGCCCCTGCTCGTCCTTGGTCGCGAGCGGGTACTTCTCGCTCTTGTCGAAGTCCTTGATGGTGATGAGACCGGCGAGACGCCCCTCGTCGTCGATGAGCGGCAGCTTCTCGACGCGGTGCTTCGCGAACAGCGCGAGCACGTCGGCGGCGCCGATGCCCACGTGACCCGTGACGAGCCCCTCCGACGTCATCGCGTCGCGCACCTTCGTCGTGTGGCGCTCCATGCCCGTCACGAACCGCATGTCGCGGTTGGTGATGATGCCGACGAGCCGGCCATCGTCGTCGACGACGGGCAGGCCCGAGATGCGGTACTGGCCGCAGAGCGCGTCGACCTCCTCGATCGTCGCGTCGGGCGTCGTCGTGATCGGGTCGGTGATCATGCCCGACTCGCTGCGCTTGACCTGGTCGACCATCGCGGCCTGCTCGGCGATCGCGAGGTTGCGGTGGATGACGCCGAGCCCGCCCTCGCGCGCGATCGCGATCGCCATGCGACCCTCGGTGACGGTGTCCATCGCCGAGGAGACGAGGGGGGTCGCAACGCTGATGCGGCGGGTGAGACGTGACGACGTGTCGACTTCCGACGGGATGACGTCGGTGTGCCCCGGAAGGAGCAGAACGTCGTCATAGGTGAGCCCGGTGAATCCGAACGGGTCGTTGTACTCCATGCTGCTCCTCGCCTCGAACCGTGCCGCACTCCCCTCGATTCTACGTTCCCCGCGGGCACCCCGGGGTGAGGGGACGGCAGCACTCGACGGCACGGACGCCGAGACTGTCATGCCCTACAGCGTTATGTATGTGAGATACAACGACCATAGGCGAAATACTGCGGACACATTACGCTCGTACCGTCGTCTTCACCGTGGAAGCGATCGCTGCCGAACCCGAGGTCGCTCACGACGTGACCGCTTCGACATCGCAGGTGCACCGGACTGGAGGGCCCGTGAAACCCACGACCGTGATAGCGAGACGCCCGTTGAGATGGGTTCTGCTCATACTGGGCACGATCCTCGCGGCCGCGATCCTGCTGGCCGGCAGCCCGCTGACGGCGCACGCCGCCGAGGCCCCCGACACCCCGGGCGGCGACCAGGAGAAGACGAGCTTCTACTTCGCCGGCGTCATCAAGTTCGGCAACGAGCCCGTCCCCGGCGTGAACATGTCGATCGAGGGCAACGGGTTCGACGCGACGACCGTGACGGATGCCGAGGGCCGCTGGCGGCTGTACGTTCCGGAGAAGGAGACGTACACGCTCACCGTCGACGAGGAGACGCTGCCCGAGGGCGTGATCGTGGATGCCGCGCAGCTGCCCGAGGGCACGCAGCCGATCGACGGCACGACGGCGTCGTTCGAGGTCTCGTTCGGCCTCACGGGCTCGAAGGTGATGAACCTGTTCCTCGGCGAGGGCGAACGGATCACGACCTCGTTCGTCGACCAGTTCACGGAGCGCATCGTCAACGGCCTCAACTTCGGTCTGCTGCTCGCGCTCGCCGCGGTCGGCGTCTCGCTCATCTTCGGCACCACGGGCCTCACCAACTTCGCGCACGCCGAGATGCTCACCTTCGGCGCGGTCATCGCGCTCGCGCTCGGCACGGGAGCCCTCTCGCTGCCGATGTGGCTCGTGCTGCCGCTCGTCGCGGTCGCCGGAGCGGCGCTCGGCTGGGGCCTCGACGCGGGACTGTGGCAGCCGCTGCGGCGCAAGGGCCTCGGCCTCGTGCAGCTCATGATCGTGAGCATCGGCCTCTCGCTCGCGGTGCGCTATCTGTTCAACATGATCATCGGCGGCGGCACGTATCAGCTGCCCGGCGCGGGCTCGCCGAAGCTGCCGATCCTCGGCCCCATCCGGCTGTCGGTGATCGACATGGCCTCGATGGGCGTGAGCGTCGTGCTGCTCGTCGCGGTCGCGTTCTGGCTGCTCCGCACCCGCATCGGCAAGGCGACGCGGGCGATCTCCGACAATCCCGGCCTCGCCGCGGCGTCGGGCATCAACGTCGACCGCGTCATCCGTATCGTCTGGATGCTGTCGGCCTCGCTCGCGGGCATCGCCGGCGTGCTGTGGGCCTACTTCCGCCCCGGCGTGAAGTGGGACATGGGCATGCACGTGCTGCTGCTCATCTTCGCCGCCGTCACCCTCGGCGGCCTCGGCACGGCGTTCGGCGCCCTCATCGGCGCGATCATCGTCGGCATCATGGTCGAGGTCTCGACGCTGTGGCTGCCGCCCGACCTCAAGTACGTCGGCGCGCTGGGCATCCTGATCGTCATTCTGCTGGTGAGGCCACAGGGCATCCTGGGGCGCAAGGAAAGGCTCGGATAGCCATGGACTTCGGGCAGATCATCAACCTCAGCCTGGGCTATCTCTTCAGCCCCGTCACGATCGCGTACGCGCTGGCGGCCGTCGGCCTCGCGGTGCACTTCGGATACGCCGGCCTGCTGAACTTCGGCGTCGCCGGGTTCATGGCCATCGGCGCCTACGGCTACGCGATCTCGATCCTCAGCTTCGGCCTGCCGTGGTGGGTCGGCATCCTCGTGGGCATGGCCGGCGCGGCCGTGTTCGCGGTGATCCTCGGCATCCCGACCCTGCGCCTGCGCGCCGACTACCTCGCGATCGTGACGATCGCGGCGGCCGAGATCGTGCGCCTGCTGTTCACGACGCAGGTCTTCGACGAGTGGACGAACTCGGCCGACGGCCTCGGCGGCTATCACGCGGGCTTCCGCTCGGCGAACCCGTTCCCGCCGGGCACCTACGGGTTCGGCCCGTGGGTCTACACCGCCGACCAGCTGTGGGTGCGCGTGTTCGGCCTGATCCTGCTGGCGATCGCGGTCTACCTCGTGTGGGCGCTCATGCGCAGCCCGTGGGGCCGCGTGCTCAAGGGCATCCGCGAGGACGAGGACGCCGTGCGCTCGCTCGGCAAGAACGTCTTCGCCTACAAGATGCAGGCGCTCGTCATCGGCGGCGTCTTCGGCGCACTGGGCGGCGTCGTGCTCTCGCTGCCCTCTGCGGTCGTCCCGTCGGTGTACCAGACGTCGCTGACGTTCTTCATCTGGACGATCCTGCTGCTCGGCGGCGCGGCCACGGTGTTCGGCCCCGTCGTGGGCGCCGTCATCTTCTGGGTGCTCATGGCCTTCCTCGACGCGGTGCTTCCCGCCCTCGCGTCGCAGGGCGTGCTGCCGATCTCGTCCATCCAGGCGGCGAACCTGCGCTACGTGCTCGTGGGGCTCGCGCTGCTGCTGATCGTGATCTTCCGCCCGCAGGGCATCTTCGGCAACAAGAGGGAGCTGACCTTTGTCAAATAACGACGCAAGCACCAGCGTTCCTGAGGATGCCGGCGCCGTGCCGGCGACGACCGGCAGCGTACGGCGGCCGAAGACGACGGGCCTCGCGAAGGGCGACCCGGCCCCCGGCGTGGCCAAGGTCGACCCCATCGTCGTGATCGACGACGTGACGCGCCGCTTCGGCGGTCTCACGGCCGTCGACGTCGACCACCTGGAGATCCCGCGGCACGCCATCACCGCGCTCATCGGACCCAACGGCGCCGGCAAGACGACGCTGTTCAACCTGCTGTGCGGGTTCGACAAGCCGAACAGCGGCACGTGGTCGTTCGACGGCACGCAGCTCTCCGGCATCCCCTCGTTCAAGGTCGCCCGCATGGGCCAGGTGCGCACCTTCCAGCTCACCAAGGCGCTCTCGCTGCTCACGGTGCTGGAGAACATGAAGCTCGGCGCGACGAAGCAGAAGGGCGAGAGCCTGCTGCGCAGCATCTTCCCGTTCATCTGGCGCGCGCAGGACGACGAGATCGAGGAGAAGGCGAAGGAGCTGCTCGTGCGCTTCAAGCTCGACGCGAAGGCCGACGACTACGCCGCCTCCCTGTCGGGCGGTCAGCGCAAGCTGCTGGAGATGGCCCGCGCCCTCATGAGCGACCCGACGCTCGTCATGCTCGACGAGCCGATGGCGGGCGTGAACCCGGCGCTCACGCAGTCGCTGCTCGACCACATCCTCGATCTGAAGGATCTCGGCATGACCGTGCTGTTCGTCGAGCACGACATGCACATGGTGCGCCACATCGCCGACTGGGTCGTCGTGATGGCGGAGGGCCGCGTCGTCGCCGAGGGGCCGCCCGACACGGTCATGAACGAGCAGGCCGTCATCGACGCCTACCTCGGCGCCCACCAGGACGTCGACCTGGGCGTCGTGACGGGCCGCGTGCGGGGCGAGCTCGACACCGCCGCCCTGACTCTGCTCGACGACATCAAGGCCGACGAGGCCGAGGCCATCGCGGCCGCCGAGGAGGAGAACCAGTGAGCACCGCGGCAACGGACGACGTCGTCGTCAACATCACCGACCTGCACGCCGGCTACCTTCCGGGCATCAACATCATCAACGGCGCGAACCTCGTGGCGCGCAAGGGCGAGCTGATCGGCATCATCGGGCCCAACGGCGCCGGCAAGTCGACGCTGCTGAAGTCGATCTTCGGCATGGTCAAGGTGCGCGACGGCGAGATCACGGTGAACGGCGAGAGCGTCGTCGGGCTGAAGAGCGACCAGCTCGTGCGCCGCGGCGTGGGCTTCGTGCCGCAGACCAACAACGTGTTCCCGTCGCTGACGATCGAAGAGAACCTGCAGATGGGGGTCTACCAGAACCCGCAGGGCTACGCCGAGCGGCTGGAGTTCGTGACGGGCATCTTCGCCGAGCTGGGCAAGCGCCTCAAGCAGCGCGCGGGCTCGCTCTCCGGCGGTGAGCGGCAGATGGTCGCGATGAGCCGCGCGCTCATGATGGACCCGTCGGTGCTGCTGCTCGACGAGCCGAGCGCCGGCCTGTCGCCCGTGCGGCAGGACGACGCGTTCATCCGCGTCTCCGACATCAACAAGGCGGGCGTGACGACGATCATGGTCGAGCAGAACGCGCGGCGCTGCCTGCAGATCTGCGACCGCGGCTACGTGCTCGACCAGGGCCGCGACGCGTACACGGGCACGGGCCGGGAGCTGCTGAACGACCCCAAGGTGATCGGCCTCTACCTCGGCACGCTCGGCACCGACTGACGGGCCGCGCGGGCCGCGCGCCGGCCGCGCACGAGAGAGGGGCGGATGCCGTGGCATCCGCCCCTCTCTCGTGCGTCAGGCCTCAGCCGAGGTCGATGCGGGTGAAGGTGTTGTCGGCTCCGTACTCGAAGACGCCGACCACGGCCTCGGTCGGGTCGCCGACCTCGTCGAACGTGATGGGCCCGGAGAAGCCGTCGTAGTCGGCCACGCCGCCGCCGAGGATGATCTCGGCGCACTCCTCGTACGACGTGCACTTCTCGCCGCTGCCCTCGCCGCCCGAGACCTCACGCAGCTTCGTGATGATGTCGGCCGGGTCGGTCGAGTTCGCCGCGAGGGATGCCAGGGCGAGCAGCACGACCGCGTCGTACGACTCGTTGAGGTACGAGTACTCGGTCAGGCCGGTGCCGTTGCCGCCGTTGGCGGCCCACCAGTCGCTGGCCTCCTTCTGGAACGCCTCGTCAGCCGCGGGACCGGCGGGCGTGGTGCCCTTGGCGCCCTCGAGGCTGAGGCCGGCGGGCCAGCTCGCGTCCTCGCCGAACTGCTTCAGGTTGCCGTCGACGAAGTAGAAGTCGCCGCCGTCGAAGCCGGCGTTGATGAGCGCAGGCGCGATCGTGAAGACCTCGTCGAACGTGATGAGCACGATCGCGTCGGGGTTCGAGGCCATGACGGCCGAGATCTGCGCGTCGAACGTCGTGTCACCGGCGTTGTACGACTGCGACGCGACGACCTTGCCGCCCGTCGACTCGAACACCTCGGTGAAGACCTTGTTGAGGCCCGTGCCGTACGAGTCGTTGAGGTAGATGGTCGCGACGTTGGAGTGACCGTCCTCGGCGACGACGTTGCCGAGCACCTCGCCCTGCAGCAGGTCGTTCGGCGCGGTGCGCCAGTAGAGGTCCTTGTCGTCCCACTCGATGAAGTCGACCGACGTGTTGGCCGGCGAGAAGGTGATGATGCCGGCGGCGACCATGTCGTCGAGGAACAGCTTCGTCACACCCGACGACGCGGCGCCGATGACCGCCGAGACGCCCTCCGAGATGAGGCGGGGGGCCGTGGTCTGCCACGCGTTGTTCGCCGGGTCGCCCGAGTCGCCCCAGACCACGTCGGGGATCGTGAGGCCCGTGGTCTCGCTGACGGCGTTGATGTGCTCGACCGCGAGGCCGACGCCCGCCTCCTCGGGCGGTCCGAGGAACGAGAGAGCACCCGACTGCGGCAGGATCGTGCCGATCTTGAGGGTGAGGTCCCGCGCCTCCACCGGTGCCGATGCGCTCTCGCTGGTCTCGCCGCCTCCGGTGGGCTCGCCCCCGGTGCCGCCGCCGCAGCCGGCGAGGACGAGAGTGCCTGCTCCGACGAGCGCAAGGCCCGCGAGGGTCTTGCGCGAACGTGTCATGACGCTCATGTTGCTCCTTGCTCTGAGTGAACGCGGGATGTCCCACTCGGGTGTGCATCTCCCCCGTGCGTTCAAGCTCATCACAGGTGCGCGTACGGCTGTGTTGCGATGTGTTAACGGTCTGTGACGTGACCAGACCGTTACCTCGGGCGTCCGCGCTCAGGTCACCGGCGCGATGTCGACCGCGGCGCGGCGCGTGCGGCGCGCGTGCACGATCGAGTCGGTCATGAGCACGATCAGCGCGACCCACACGAGGCCGAAGCCGACCCACCGCTCGACGGGCATGGGCTCGTGCAGCAGGAACACGCCCGTGAGGAACTGCATGATCGGGCCCACGAACTGCAGCATCCCGATCGTGACGAGCGAGGCGCGTCGTGCGGCCGCGGCGAACAGCAGCAGCGGGGTCGCGGTGACGATGCCGGCGAGCAGCAGCAGGATCGTGTGCGTCGTGCCTGCCTGCCCCAGGGTGATGCCGGTCGTCGCGGCCACCGCGATGAGCTGCACGATGGCGAGGGGCATGAGCCACAGCGACTCGAGCGTGAGCCCGCTCACGGCGTCCACGCTCGGGCCGATCTGCTTCTTGACGAGACCGTAGAGGCCGAACGAGACGGCGAGCGTCAGCGCGATCCAGGGGAACGAGCCGTAGCCGACGATGATGACGACGATCGCGAGCGCGCTGATGCCGATCGCGACCCACTGCGTCGGGCGCATCTTCTCGTGCAGCACGAGCACGCCCAGCAGCACGGTGAGGATCGGGTTGATGAAGTAGCCCAGGCTGCCCTCGACGACGTGGCCCGTGAGCGAGCCGATGAGGAAGACCTGCCAGTTGACGTAGACGAGCAGGCCCGCCACGATCGTCCACACGACGAGGCGCCTGTTGCGCAGGATCGCCAGGAGCTTGGGCCACGTGCGCGTGACGGTGAGCAGCAGGGCGCACACGACGAGCGAGAACACGACGCGCCACGCGACGACCTCCCACGGGCCGCTGGGCACGAGCGAGATGAAGTAGAGGGGGATGAACCCCCAGAGGAAGTAGGCCCCGAAGGCGTAGACGGCGCCCAGCGTGCGCTCGCGCGCGCTCTCCTCTGGTGTCATGGGTCCAAGCCTAGGACGGTCGTGACGCCGAGGGGCGCGGGCCGGCACGCGGATCGTGCCGTTCTGCGTCGGAAGACTGCCATTGCGGGCACGGGGCGATGACGAAGGGCTGGATGCCGCAGCATCCAGCCCTTCGTCATTGTTCGCTGATCGAGTGCCGCCGCGCAGCGGCGGTGTATCGAGATCAGCCGCACGGTGGCAGCCGACCGGGATCAGGTCAGCGGACCACGACCGCCAGCACGTCGCGCGCCGACAGCACGAGGTACTCGTCGGCGCCGAACTTCACCTCGGTGCCGCCGTACTTGCTGTAGATGACACGGTCGCCCACGGCGACGTCGAGCGGAACGCGGTTGCCGTTGTCGTCGATGCGACCCGGACCGACCGCGACGACCTCGCCCTCCTGGGGCTTCTCCTTCGCGGTGTCAGGGATGACCAGGCCACTGGCCGTGGTCTGCTCGGCCTCGACCTGCTGGATGACGATGCGGTCCTCGAGCGGCTTGATGGAAACCGACACGGTCTACCTCTTTCTTGCTTGGGGGTCTTTCCTGAAGACGCGTCTTGCTAGAAGACTGATTAGCACCCGCACACTGCGAGTGCTAATGCCAGTGTAGGGCGCAGGCTGGCACTCACGCAACGCGAGTGCCAATGCCCGTACGCTGGCACGGTGGACACCGACGAGATCACCGTGCTGCTCAGCCCCGAGGCGCTGCGCCTGATCGACGGGCTCGGCGAGATCGACGGCACGGATGCCGCGGCGCGCGCCGTCTCGCGCCTGCGGGCCGCGGGGCACGGCTCCGACCTCGTGGCGGCCGTCGTGGGGCAGGCACGGCTGCGGCACCGCGCGCGGGCGAAGTTCGGCGATCTCGCCGGGCGCATGCTGTTCACGCGCGCGGGACTGGAGCAGGCGACGCGGCTGGAGATCGCGGCACGGCACGCCGCCCGGTTCCGCGACGCGGGCCTGCGCCGCGTCGCCGACCTGGGCTGCGGCATCGGCGGCGACGCCCTCGGCTTCGCCGGGCTGGGCCTGCAGGTGCTCGCGGTCGACGCCGACGAGGCCACGGCCGCCGTCGCGGCGTTCAACCTCGCGCCGCTGCGGGAGACGGCATCCGTGCGCTGCGCGCTCGCGCAGGACGTCGACCTGTCGAACGTGGACGCCGTGTGGCTCGATCCCGCCCGGCGCGCGGGCGACGAGCGGCTGCGCGCCGACGAGTGGTCGCCGCCGCTGAAGTGGGTGTTCGGCCTGATGGAGCGCCTGCCCGCGGGCGTCAAGCTCGGGCCCGGATTCGACCGCGACCGCATTCCCGCGGGCGTCGAAGCGCAGTGGATCTCGGTGGACGGCTCGACGATCGAGCTCGTGCTGTGGAGCGGCGCGCTCGCCCGCGAGGGCGTCGCCCGCGCGGCGCTCGTCGTGCGCGGCGGCCGCGCGGCCGAGCTGACCGCGGCGGGCGACGCCGACGACGCCGAGGTGCGCGAGCCGGGCACCTACGTGCACGAGCCCGAGGGCGCCGTGATCCGCGCACGCCTGATCGGCGAGGTCGCGCGGCGACTGGATGCCGGCATGCTGGCATCCGGCATCGCCTACCTCACGTCGGACGAGCCCACGGACAGCCCGTTCGTGCAGAGCTTCCGGGTGCGCGAGCAGCTGCCGTTCGACGTCAAGGCCCTCGCCCGCGCGCTGCGCGAGCGGGGCATCGGCACGCTGGAGATCAAGAAGCGCGGCGTCGATGTCGACCCCGCGCAGCTGCGCCGCCGCCTCAAGCTGCAGGGCGCCGGCGCCGCGACGCTCATCCTCACACGGTGCGGCGCCCGCCGGACCGCCCTGCTCTGCGACCGCGTATAGCCCGCGCCCTCTTCCCCTCGCGCCCGCCATCTCTCCCCCTCGCCGAGCCAGTCCCCCCTCGCCCGCGCCCTCTTCCCCCCTCGCGAGTCAATACCCCTCGCCCGCGCCCTCTTCCCCCCTCGCGAGTCAATACCCCTCGCCCGCGCCCTCTCCCCTCTCGCGAGTCAATACCCCGTCGCCGAGTCAATCCCCGATTCGCGCCGGGAAGGGATTGACTCGGCGACGGGGGATTGACTCGGCAGGGTAAGCAGGGGCGGGGCGGGCGGGGGTAAGCAGGGAGCAGGGCTCAGCCGCCGAAGAGGGGGCCCTGGGTGGAGGCCCACCAGAGCCAGCCGGCCGAGTAGACGAGCGACAGGATGCCGAGGCAGAGGGCCCAGATCGCGATGCCGCGGCGCTCCCACGGACGGCGCAGCGCCGCGATCGCCAGGCCGACCGCGAGCATGCCGATGAGGAAGCCCCAGCCGACCAGCAGCGACACGAGCAGCGCGAGCACCGCGAACATGAGCGACCACCCGGCCGACCGCGGCGGCGGGGGCGCGGGCGGCGGCGCCCAGCGCACGTCGGGGACGTCCGACGGATCGACGTGCACCGGCACGACGATGTCCACCGGCCCCGTCAGCTCGCGACGGTAGCCGCCGCGGTGGGCGCCCGGCAGCACGGCATCCTGCGCCTGCGACACGACGTCGGGCGAGGGCGGCTCGATGCGCGGATCGCTCATGGCACGGCGACCTGGATCTCGGTGACCGGCAGGGTCGAGTCGGCGCCGAACTCGAGCGTCGACGGCGGGCGGCCGCTCATGACGAGCTCCGCGGCGAGCGCCGCGATCATCGCCCCGTTGTCGGTGCACAGCGACAGCGGCGGGATGCGCACCGCCACGCCCGCGGCCTCCGCCCGGGCGAGCGCGACCTCGCGCAGCCGGCGATTCGCGATGACGCCGCCGCCGAGCAGCAGCCGCGGCACGCCGTGGCGCGCACACGCGTCGAGCGCCTTGGTCACCAGCACGTCGACGACGGCCTCGCGGAAGGATGCCGCGACGTCGGCGACCGGCACGTCGTCGCTCTGCTCCACCCAGCGCGCGACGGCGGTCTTCAGCCCCGAGAAGGAGAAGTCGTAGCGGTGCTCGGCCATGTCGGAGGCGCGCGACAGCCCGCGTGGGAAGCGGATCGCGTGCGGGTCGCCCGCCGCGGCGGCGCGGTCGATCTCGGGACCGCCCGGATAGGGCAGGCCCAGGATGCGGGCGATCTTGTCGAACGCCTCCCCGGCCGCGTCGTCCATCGTCTCGCCGAGCAGCTCGACGTCGCTCACGATGTCGCGCACGAGCAGCAGCGACGTGTGCCCCCCGCTCACCAGCAGTGCGACGGTCGGATACTCCAGCGCACCCCGCTGATCGAGCGCCCGCGCCACAGGCGTGCCCTCACCGCCACGCTGATCGAGCGCCCGCGCCGCCGGCGCGCGCTCACCACCGCGCTGATCTAGCACCCGCGCCGCAGGCGCGGGCGTATCGAGATCCAGCAGGTCCGCGGCGATGTGCCCGACGAGGTGGTTCACGGCGTACAGCGGCGTGCCGAGGCTCACCGCGAGCGCCTTCGCGGCGCCGATGCCGACCATCAGCGCCCCGGCGAGCCCGGGTCCGCTCGTGACGGCCACGGCATCCAGCTCGTCGAGGCGCACGCCGGCCTCGGCGAGCGCCCGCTCGATCGCGGGCTGCAGGGCCTCGAGGTGCGCACGCGCGGCGACCTCGGGCACGACGCCGCCGTAGCGGGCGTGCTCGTCCATCGAGCTGGCGATCGAGTTGCTCAGCAGCTGGCGGCCGCGCACGATGCCGATGCCGGTCTCGTCGCAGCTGGTCTCGATGCCCAGCACGAGCGGTGCGTCGCGGTTCATCGCGCACGCTCCTGCACGGCGGGGGCCGCGATGGCGGCGTCTGCGGCATCCCCAGGCCCACGAAGCTCGGAGAACGTCGCGAAGCTCGAAGGATCCTCACCAGACGCTCCGAGGTTCGTCGGATCCTCCGAGGTCGGCGCGGGGAATGCGGTGGAGGCGGGGGCGGATGCGGCGGCCCAGGCCGCGAGGTCGAGGCGCATGACCACGGCATCCACGTCATCGGGCTGGTAGTAACGGGGGCGGCGGCCGATCTCGGTGAAGCCCACCGAGGCGTACAGCGCCTCGGCGACCGGGTTGTCGGCGCGCACCTCGAGGAACATGTCCCGCGCGCCGCGCTCCCGCGCCGCGGCGAGCAGCGCGGTGAGGAGGGCGCGCCCCCTCCCCCGGCCGCGCGCGGCGGCGGCGATCGCGATGGTCTGGATGTCGGCATCCGCCGCGCCGCGCACGGCGCGCACGCCCCCGTAGCCGACGAGGCCGTGTAGCCCGACGTCGACGAGGTACGTGCCGTGCGGCGACGCGAGCTCCTCGGCCATCATCGCCTCGCTCCACGCGTCGGTCGGAAAGCTCGCGCGCTCCAGCGCCATGATGTCGGCGAGGTCGTCGGGCGTCGCAGTGCGCAGGCTCATGCGCCCACCTTCTTCGGTGCGCCCGGCAGGGTGACGTCGGGGGTGCGCAGATAGAGCGGCTCAGTGCCGGTCAGCTCGCGGCCCGCGGCGACCGCGCGGGCGGCCGCGAGGGCGATCATCGTCGCGGGGATCGTCGTGACGTCGTGCCGGCGGGCGCCGTCGAGGGCGGCGTCGACGTCGTCGCGCGGGGTGAGCGCGGGGCCCGCGACGCGCACGGGCAGGCCGTCGTCGTCGAGCCCGTCGTAGACGCTGTAGGCGAACTCGCGGCGACGCGCGTCGGTGACGACGGCGAAGCGCTCGGGCTCGGCGAACGGGTCGGCAAGCAGTGCCGAGAGCAGGATGCCGAGGGCCGCGGCATCGTGGCTGGGCACGGCGACCACGGGCAGGGAGCGGCCGAGCGCGAACGCGCGCGCCGCCGCGATGCCCACGCGCAGGCCCGTGAACGGCCCGGGACCCATGCCCACGGCGACGTGTGTGAGGACGACGGGCGGCCCGGGGGTCTGCGCGGCCTCGTCGAGCGCCGTCCGCAGCAGTCCGCCGATCGCCTCGGCGTGCCCGAGCGGGTTCGCGCTCGCGGCCTCGGCCCGCACCACGCCGTCGGCCTCGACCACGGCGACGGCCGTGCCGAGCGAGGTGTCGATGCCCAGAATCACGCTCACCAGGGTATCCCGCTCCCCCGCGCCCATCCCATCCGCCCCACGCCCACCCCGCGCCTTCCTCGCCGAGATGGTGGGATTCTCGCCGAGATGGTGGGCACCATGTCGACGAGAATCCCACCCTCTCGGCAGAGAATGCGCCATCTCGGCGCGGAAGGCACCATTTCGGCACGGGGCGCGGGCGAGGCGCCCGGCATGCGGGCGGCGCGGGGCGCGCGGCGCGGGTCAGGACGGGCGGCGGGTGACCGTGACCTCGCGCGGGGCGAGGTCCTCCATCTCGCGGGCGGCGGGGCCGCTCGTGCCGCAGGCGCTGTCGACGCCCGTGCCGCTCCACCCGCGGGCGATCTCGATCTCCCACCAGCTGTCGGCCACGGCATCCACCATCCCGCGTCCCCATTCGACGATCACGACCGACCCGGCGAAGTCGATGTCGAGGTCGTCCAGTTCGGCGGGCGAGCCGAGGCGGTACGCGTCGACGTGCACGAGAGCGGGGCCCCCGACGAGCGACGGATGCGTGCGCGCGATCACGAACGTCGGGCTCTGGATCGGTCCGCGCACGCCGAGACCCGCCGCGATCCCGCGCGTCAGCGTCGTCTTGCCCGCGCCGAGCGGCCCCGTCAGCACGAGCAGGTCGCCCGCGCCTAGCACCTCCCCGACGGAGCGGCCGAACGCCTCCATCTCGGCGACGGAGCCGATCTCGCGCTCGCCCTCGAAAGCCGCCATCCCGCTCATCCACGCCACCCGCATCGCCACCCGCATCCAAACTCCTTCGATCCGGTGCCTCGTTGGCCCATTTCGGCCCGATCCGGCGCGCTCGCCCACAGATCGGAGGAGTTCGGGCAACCACGCCGCCGGAACTCGCCCTCGAAGGCCGCCATCCCGCTCACCGCTCCGCCTCCCGTCGCGGCACGCGGGGTCCGATGCGGGTCACGATCTCGTAGTTGATGGTGTCCGCGGCGCGCGCCCACGCCTCGACCGGCGGCACGCCCAGCAGCGGGTCGCCGAACAGCACGGCCTCGTCGCCGACCGCCACCGGCAGGTCGCCGACGTCGACGACGAACTGGTCCATCGCGATGCGTCCCGCCACGGGAAACGCCTGCCCGCCGATGCGCACCGCGGCGCCGCTCGACGCGTTGCGCGGCACGCCGTCGGCATAGCCGAGCGGGATCAGCGCCAGCGTCGTCTCGGCGCCCGTGCGGTGCAGGTATCCGTATGACACGCCGTGGCCCGCGGGCACGCGCCGTACGGCGGCGACCGCGGCGCGCAGCGTCATCGCGGGCCGCAGTCCCAGCTCGGCGGACGTGCGGTCGTCGAACGGCGACAGCCCGTACATCGCGATGCCGATGCGCACGCAGTCGAACCGCGCCTCGGGCAGGGCGATCGCGGCGTGGGATGCCGCGAGGTGCCGCAGTCGCGGCCGCACGCCCAGCGCCTGCGCCGCCGCGACCCCCTCCTCGAAGACCGCGAGAGCCGCGCGGTCGTCCGCCTCGCTCGTGTTCGACAAGTGGCTGAAGACACCGACGACGCGCAGCTTGCCGATGCGCTCGAGCCGCGCGGCCTCGGCGAACACGACGCCGTAGTCCTCGGGCGGGATGCCGTTGCGCCCCAGCCCCGTCTCGAGTTTGAGGTGCACGCGCACCGGCTGTGAGGCGGATGCCGCGGCCTCGGCCTGTCGCAGCTGCGCGACCGACGAGATGCCCAGCTCGATGCCCAGCGACGCCGCCTCGGCGAACGACGTGCCCGGCGCGTGCAGCCATGCGACGACCGGCGCGTCGATGCCCGCGCGCCGCAGCGCGACGGCCTCGCCGATGTCCGCGACGCCGAGCCGGTCGGCGCCGCCCGCGAGCGCGGCGCGCGCCGTGCGCACGGCGCCGTGCCCGTAACCGTCGGCCTTCACGACCGAGAGCACCTCGGTGCCCGTGACCCGCTTGAGGTGCCGGACGTTGGCCGTGATCGCGTCGGTGTCGATGAGCGCTTCGCGCATCTGCCCCGTCCCCAGCCGACCGACCTCACTCATGATCCCTCTCCCACCCCTCGCCGAGTCAACCTTCATCCGCCGAATCAAGCGACGAAATGCGACGGTCGGCCATTGACTCGGCGAGCGAGGATTGACTCGGCGGAAGGGATGAGGCCGCCTCGGCGATGACGTACGCGGTCGCGAGGCCGGCGTCGTGCGAGAGGGAGAGGTGCAGCGCGGCGATGCCGCGACCGGAGACCGTGGATGCCGTGCCGCCCGACAGCACGAAGACGGGACGTCCCTCGGGCTCCGCGCCGACCTCGATGTCTGTCCAGTGCACGCCGTCGGAACCGCCGAGCGCCTTGATCAGCGCCTCCTTCGCGGCATAGCGGGCCGCGAGCGAGTGCGGCTTGAGCACCTGCTCGGCGGGCGTGAACAGCCGGTCGAGCAGCTTCGGCGTACGCTCCAGGGCGCGCTCGAAGCGCGAGATGTCGACGAGGTCGACGCCGATGCCCACGATCACGCGGTCCTCCTGTACTGGCTGTGCTGCGCGACGTGCCGCGCGCCACGGCATCCGCCAGCCTACCGCCGCCACCCTCGCACCCTGCTCCGGCCGTTGCCTCCCACCCTCACGGCCCTTCCCGGGCCAAGCTCATCTCCGCACGCCGAGATGGTGCCCTTTTCGCCGAGATGGTGGGGTCTGCGCCCACATGGTGCCCACTGTCTCGACGAGAAACCCACCATCTCGGCGAAGGACCCACCGTTTCGGCGAAGGACCCACCACTTCGACGAGAAACCCACCACGTCGACGTGGAGACGTGGAAGGGGTCCGCGCTCACTCCACGGTGACGGACTTGGCGAGGTTGCGGGGCTGGTCGACGTCGAGGCCCTTCGCTGTGGCGAGGCCCATCGCGAAGATGTGCAGCGGCACGACGGCGAGCAGCGGCTCGAAGAACGGCCCCGCGAGGGGAATGCGCAGCACCTCGTCGGCGAACGGCAGCACCGCGACGTCGCCCTCCTCGGCGACGGCGATCACGCGGGCGCCGCGGGCGCGGATCTCCTGGATGTTGGAGACCACCTTCCGGTGCAGCTCCGCCGACGCGCGCGGCGACGGGACGATCACGAACACCGGCTGCCCCGGCTCGATCAGCGCGATCGGGCCGTGCTTGAGCTCGCCCGCGGCGAAGCCCTCGGCGTGGATGTACGAGATCTCCTTGAGCTTGAGGGCACCTTCCAACGCGATCGGATACCCCACGTGCCGCCCGAGGAACAGCACCGACCGCGTGTCGGCCATCCACGAGGCGAACTGCTCGATGTGCGCCTGCTCCGTCTCGAGCACGCGCGCGATGCCCGCGGGCACGGCCTCGAGCTCGGCGACGTGCGCCGTGATCTCCGCGTCGGTGAGCGACCCGCGCACGCGCGCGATGTGCAGCGCCGCGAGGTAGAGCGCGGTGATCTGCGCCACGAACGCCTTGGTGGATGCCACGGCGACCTCCGGGCCCGCGTGCGTGTAGACGATGGCATCCGACTCGCGCGGGATCGTCGCTCCCTGCGTGTTGCAGATCGAGAGCGTCTTGGCGCCGCGCTCGCGCGCGTACTTGACGGCCATGAGGGTGTCCATCGTCTCGCCCGACTGCGAGATCGAGATGACGAGCGTGTCGGGCCCGATGACCGGGTCGCGGTAGCGGAACTCGTGCGCGAGCTCGACGGTGACGGGCACGCGCGTCCACTGCTCGAACGCGTACGCCCCGGTCATGCCCGCGTAGGCGGCCGTGCCGCACGCGATGATGATGACGCGGGAGACCTCGCCGAGCACCTCGTCGAGCCCCTCCAGCTCGGGCACCGCGACGATGCCGTCGCGCACGCGGCCGCGCACCGTGTTGGCGACGGCCTCGGGCTCCTCGGAGACCTCCTTGGCCATGAACGACGGCCAGCCGCCCTTCTCGGCCGCCGACGCGTCCCAGACGACCTCGAACGGCTCGACCTCGACGGCGCTGCCCGCGAAGTCGGTGACCTCGACGGCGTCGGGGCGGATCGCGACGATCTCGTCCTGGCCGATCGCGAGCGCGCTGCGGGTGTGCTCGACGAACGCCGCGACGTCGGAACCGAGGAAGTTCTCGCCCTCGCCCAGGCCGATCACGAGCGGGGAGTTGCGGCGCGCGCCGACGACGAGGCCCGGGTGGTCCTGGTGCATCGCGAGCAGCGTGAACGCGCCCTCGAGGCGCGCGACGACGCTGCGGAACGCTGCGACGAGATCGCCGGATGCCGCGTACTCGCGGCCGAGCAGCACGGCCGCGACCTCGGTGTCGGTCTCGCTGCGGAACGCGTAGCCGTCGGCGAGGAGGTCGGCTTTGAGCGCCGCGAAGTTCTCGATGATGCCGTTGTGGATGACGGCGAGCTTGTCGTCGTCGGCGAGGTGCGGGTGCGCGTTGGCATCCGTCGGTCCGCCGTGCGTCGCCCAGCGGGTGTGGCCGATGCCGGTCGTGCCGTCGGCGAGGGGGTGGGCGGCCAGGTCGTCGCGCAGCACCTGCAGCTTGCCCGCGCGCTTGCGCGACGAGAGCACGCCGTCGCCCGCGATCACCGCGATGCCGGCGGAGTCGTAGCCGCGGTACTCCAGTCGGGCGAGGCCCGAGATGAGGATGTCCGTGCTCGGACGGGGGCCGACGTATCCGACGATTCCACACATGGGCTCCATCGTAAGCGGCGCACCCTGCGCAGCCTGTCAATGCGCCGTGGGCCACGCCGGGCGCGCGAGGCCGGAGCCGTAACTCCTCCGATCCGAGGCGAAAGGCGGCCGAGACGCCGGGAATCCGCCGTTCGCCGGCCGGCGTGGAGGAGTTCGGACGCACACGCCCCGCACCCGCACGCCCGCGGACGCCCGCGCACTCGCGCGGCGGGTCAGAGCTTGCGCAGCAGCACGTTCTCGACGGTGTGGTCGGCGGCCTTGCGCAGGATGAGCGTGGCGCGGTGCCGCGTGGGCGCGACGTTCTCGCGCAGGTTGGGCAGGTTGATGTCGTGCCAGTACCCGAGCGCGAGCGGCCGCGCCTCCTCGTCGGAGATGTCGGCGAACCGCCGGAAGTACGATGAGGGGTTCGTGAACGCGCGCTGCCGCAGCGCGAGGAACCGGTCGACGTACCACTGCTCGATGTGCTCCTCCTCGGCATCCACGTAGATGGAGAAGTCGAACAGGTCGGCGACGGCGATGTCGTTGGGCGTCGGCGGCGGCGAGAGCACGTTGAGGCCCTCGACGATGAGCACGTCGGGGCGCCGCGCCGTGACGTGCGCGTCGGGCACGATGTCGTAGCGCATGTGCGAGTAGAACGGGGCGCGCACCTCGGGCTCGCCCGACTTCACGTCGACGAGGAACTGCACGAGCGAGCGCCGGTCGTACGACTCGGGGAAGCCCTTGCGGTCCATGATGCCGCGGCGCTCGAGCTCCGCGTTCGGGTAGAGGAAGCCGTCGGTGGTCACGAGCTCGACGCGGGGCGTGCCCGGCCAGCGGCTCATCAGCTCGCGCAGCAGACGGGCGACGGTCGACTTGCCGACCGCGACCGACCCGGCCACGCCCAGCACGAACGGCGTCGTGCTGTCGCTCTCGCCCAGGAAGTCCGCGGTCTCGGCGCCGAGCCGCTGGGTGTTCTCGGCATACGTGCTCAGCAGGCGGCTGAGCGGGAGATAGACCTCGCGCACCTCGGTGATGTCGAGTCTGTCGCCGAGGCCGCGCAGCTGCACGATCTCGGTCTCGCTGAGCGGATTCGTGATGCCGGGGGCCAGACGGGCCCACTCCGACCGCGGCACGTCGCGGTACAACGAATCGACGGGAGCGGATGTCTCGTCGTTGACCATATGCGCAACTCTAGCGGTCCGTCCGACGAACGATTGACGCGCCCGGTCACGGCGCCGGGGCGCAGATCACGTGTCCCACGGTCGTCGTCACGAGGGTGGTGGATGCCGGGCACTCCTCCCCCGCGACGAGGCGCAGGAGCCCCTCGATGTTCTCGGGCGGGGCGTCGGCGAGCGCGCCGTGCGCCCCCGACAGCACGACGGGGCTGACGCTGCGGCCCCAGTCGGTGGCGATGCGCTCCTGGTCGAGCGCGGCGATGTCGGCGGCGACGGCGCGCACCGCGTCGAGGTCGGCCGGCGACACCGATGCCGCGGCGACGACCGCGACGACGGCCTGCGCCCCGATCACGCCGGCGACGACGGCCCCGCCGACCGCGGCAACCGCGCGCGCGCGCGCCGCGAGCACGCGCAGGGCCGCCACGACGTACGCCGCCAGCACGGGCGTGAACGCGAGCAGGCCCGGTGCGGGATGCCGCACCCACAGCGGCGTGTGCGACGCCTGCGCCCACCACACGACGTACAGCGCGACGCCGAGCGCGGCGACCGCGAGCGGCGCGAACGCCGCCCGGCCGTCGTCGCCCGTCGCGTTGCGCCGCAGCCGCGGGTCGCGGGCGAGGAGCACGCCCGCCGCGATCAGGGCGGCGGCGCCGACGAGCACGACGGCCACGACGAGCGGCACCGGCAGGCGCCACGACTCGGCGAGCACCGCGAGCTTCTCGCCGAACGTCGAGTGGTAGCCCTGCTGGCCGCCGGTCTCGACGAAGTCCCGGGTCGCGAACCACAGCCCCGTGAGGCCGCCGGGCGGCGACGCGAGCTTGACCCACAGGGCGTACAGCACGCTCGGCAGGAGGACACCGCCGACCGCCGTGACCGCCTCGACGATGCGTCGGCGCCACGGCTTTCCGCCCCACGTCAGCAGCAGCCCGACCGCGAACGCGGGGGCCGCGAGCAGCGCGATGTACTTGGACTGCACGGCGAGGCCGACGAGCAGTCCCGCAAGCCACGGATGCCGCTGCAGCGCGACGAGCGCCCATGCGAGCAGCGCCGCGGCGGCGACCTCGCCGAGCACGTCGGCCGGGCCCTGGATGGGCGATGGCAGCCGCGTCGCGTCGAACGCGAGCGGCACGGCCAGGGCGACCAGCGCCGCCCAGCGGCCGCCGATGCGGCGTCCCAGCATCCACACGGCGACGAGCAGCGCGACGGAGAAGGCGGCGGGCACGAGCCGGCCGCCGACGACGGGGTCGACGCCGGTGGAGAGCACGGCGGCGATCGGCAGCAGCACGACGGGCCCCGTCGAGATGCGCACGTCGAACGGGGTGGGCAGGCTCCCCGAGAGCAGCCCGTCGCTCGTGTAGCCGAGCCCGCGCAGCAGGTTGAGCGGCACGGTGAGGTTGAACGCCTCGTCCTCCCACAGGGTGTTGCGGACGATGCTCACCCACAGCACGATCACGTGTGCGAGCAGCACGACGGCGAGAAGGATGCCGAAGGCGGTCGACCTCAGCCGTGCCATGCGACCTCCCCCGTCGGCCCCATCAGCGCCCGGTCCCCGTCCCGTCGAGAAGCCTCATGGGTGCGCCCGGCCGCAGCGACAGCCGCCACACCTCGCCCAGCGCGTCGCGTGCGAAGCGGCGCAGGCGCGGCGGCGGCAGCTTGGGCTCGCCCTGCGTGCCCCACATGGTGCCGGTCGTCTCCGCGCCGCGGCGCGGAAGGCTGCGCACCGCGACGTAGCGCACGCGCAGGCCGGCGCGCGCCTCGGCGAGCGAGAAGTGCACGTGCGGCACGAGCGCGTCGGGCCCCAGGGCCTCGACGAGGGCGCGCAGCGCCTCGGGCCGGTAGACGCGCAGCGGCGTGTTGATGTCGGGGATCGCGCGGCCCGCGAAGGGGCTCACGAGCAGCCGGAGCGAGGCGCTCAGGGCGCGCCGGTACCAGGGGTCCTCGCGGCCGCGGCGCACGCCGTGCACGACGTCGGCGCCCGTCGTCTCGAACGCGCGCAGCACGCGCGGGAAGTCGGCGCCGTCGAACTGGCCGTCGCCGTCGACGTGCACGATCGCGTCGGCCCCGGTCTGCAGCCCGGCGCGGTAGGCGGCGAGCGCGGTGGGGCCGTGGCCGCGGTTGGCGAGCTGCGTCTGCACGATCACGTTCGGCAGGCCGACCGCGTCGACGACGGATGCCGTGGCATCCGTCGATCGGTCGTCGGCGACGACGACGATGTCGAGCCGCTCCACGAGCGGTGCGACGTGCGCGTGGATCTCGGCGAGAAATCCCGCGATGCCGTCGGCCTCGTTGTAGGCGGGCATGACGACCGCGACGTGAGTGATGGTCACCAGCGGTAGCGTAGTCGAAGATGACTCTTCCGCCCCGTATCAAGCGCCTGGCGGCGCTCGGCAGCCGCTTCCTCACCGTCGGCGCCCTCAGCACCCTCATCGAGATCGCGGTGTTCAACCTGCTGCACTACACGATGGGCGTCGACCTCGTGTCGGCGAAGATCATCGCGTCGCTCGTGGCACTCGTGAACGCCTACTTCGGCAACCGGCAGTGGACGTTCCGCGACCGGGCGCGCCGGCGGCGCTGGGTCGAGCTCACGCTGTTCCTGCTCGTGAACGCGGCGTGCACCGCGCTGGGGGCGCTGCTCATGTGGGTCGGCGTGGAGCTCGCGCAGGCGATCCTCGACCGCACGGTCGGTCCTTTCGTGGTCAACGCGGTCAACATCGTGAGCATCGTCATCGTCGTGTTCGTGCGCTTCGTGCTCTACCACAAGCTGGTGTTCCGGGTCTCCGCCGCCGCGACGACCTGACCCCGGCATCCCGCCCTACCCGATGGGCGCCGACGGCGTTCACAATTCAGGAAGAACGGCCGCCCGACCGCCCCAGGGCCCCCGCACCCCGCAGATCTCCTGAGTTGTGAACAGCGTGGGCACGGGAGCCGCGCGGCGCGGGCCGGCGCGGACGCCGGGGCTACTCGGGCGCGGCGCACCCCGGCGCGTCGATCGTCACGGGGGTCGCGCGCGCCATCGGCGTGTGCCACAGCTCGACGGGGCCGTACTCGCCGTCGGTGCCGGTGAACACCGCCTGTACGGTGCGCGTCGACTCGGGCGTGTTGAGCACCTCGACCTTGACCGCGGGGCGGCCCAGGTGCGCGACCGCGACGCCCTCGACGGGCTCGCCGTCGACCGTCACGCGCTCGAACGTGCCGCCCACGGGCCCGTACAGCACGAGGAACGTGCTGATGTCGCCCTTGGGGAAGAACCGGCCCGACGACACGTACTCGGGCAGGCCCTCGACCTCGTCGGCGCGCACGGTCGAGGTGAGCTGCGCGTTCACGGTGAACGTGGGCAGTCCCTCGGCCTGGCACACGTCGGTCGCGACGCCGGCCGCGACGTCGAGGTAGTAGTCGAGCTTGCTCGCCGTGTTGTCGTTGACGTAGACGCCGACCATCGTGCGCTCGACGTTGTCGGCCGGCAGCCTGCCGTCGAGCCTGCTGCCGGCGATGAGCGCCGCCTCGGCTTCCGACGCGGGCACGTACATGATGCGTCCCTCGTCGACGGCGCGCGAGATCTCGGTGACGAACGTCTTCACGTCGCTCACCGAGGTGAGCGCGTCGAACACGCCCTTGGCCGCCATCGCGAAGTAGGCGTCCTGCATCTCGGGTTCGTCGAACCGGAAGTACACCTCGTTCAGCAGCAGCGGCACGACGTTGTCGGCGGTGAGCTGCTCGCCGGTCTCCAGCGTCACGGGGCCGGTCGCGCGCAGGATGTAGCTGAGCGCGACGGGGTCGATCGAGACGGCCGCGTCGATCGGCGTGCCGAAGCTCTCGTCCCAGAACGCGCGCATGATGCGCGCCGACTCGGCGAAGTCGGGCGTCATGGTGACGTCCTGCATGTAGCGGCCGACCTTGTCGCCGTAGAGCGCCTCGGTCTCGGGGTCGAGGTCGGTGACGGTCCAGGGCCGCCCGTTCTCGAAGTCCTGGCTCGACGCCTGCTCGGCGATCGAGATCGCGCCGTCGTCGGCGTTGATCACGACGAGTGCGGCGGGATTGCCGCCCGTGCCGCGCGACTCGGCGTTGTTCTGCACCATCACGAGGTAGTTGCGCGGGGCGTCGGCGCCGAGCACGCCGGGCAGCACGGCGAGCACCTGCTGCGCGGGCTCGATGAGCGGCTCGAGGTCGGCGATCGCGTCGTCGAGGCGTGTGAGGCCGCCCGAGACCTGGTCGATGAGGCCGTCGCGGTCGACGCCGTCGATCTCCGCGCGCGCGTGCACGACGGCATCCGCGGCCCGATCGACGATGTCGGATGCCGCGGCGAGCGCCGCCGTGTCGATGCGCCCGTCCACGGGCGCGAGCGACGCGATCGAGAGGCCGGTCGCGGGGGTGACGGCGTCGGTGACGAGGTCGTCGACGACCGCGGCGACGGTGCGCACGGCCGTGAGGTTGGTGCCCGCGATCGGCAGCGCCTCGGCGTACGACCACAGGCGGCCGCCCGTCTGCGCGCGCGCCGTCGCGGTGAGGCTCGCGAGCCGCTCGGCCGTCGCCTGCGCGCCCGCCGTGTCGCCGTCGAGGATCTGCTGCTTCGCGACGGATGCCAGGGGGATCGCCTCTTCGAGCGCGTCGCGCGCGGCGTAGGCGCGGTCGAGCAGCGCCTTGCCCGCCACCGCGGCGACGACGGCGCCCGCGATGAGCAGCACGACGATCGTCACCGGGATCCAGAGGCGGAAGCTCTTCAGCAGCGGTCGTCGCGTGCGCGCGGGAGCCGGCACCGGGGCCGGGGCGCGATTGGATCGATCGCGCCGCAAGGGCGCCTCGGTGTTCCCCATCCCCCCAGTCAACCGCATCCCCCTGTGCAACAGCCGAAGCCGCCCCGGTGTCGCCGTGTCGCCATGTCATCGTGTCGCCGTGTCGCCGGGCGCCTCAGCGCGCCCGCACCTCCCGCCGCCCCGCTCAGACCCCGATCCGATGGAGGTAGTGCACGGGCGACGCGACGAAGACGGCGCACGCCGCGACGACGACCACGGTCGCGGCCAGGCAGACACGGGCCATCGCGGCATCCGTCCGCCGGCCCAGTCCCCGCCGCAGGGCGCTCAGCAGCACGAGCCCGACGACGCCGCCCGCCGTGTTCGTGATGACGTCGGTGACGTCGGCGCTGCCGACGGCGAGCACGTACTGCGCGGCCTCCATCGCGAGGCTGGCGCCGGCGATCGCGGCGAGGTGCCGCGCCCACGGCCGCCCCGGCGCGAGCAGGCCGAGGTAGATCCCGAACGGGACGAAGACGAGCACGTTCAGGAGCACCTCCGAGGGCTCGCTCGCGGCGTATCCGCCGCCCGCGACGAACGGCACGAGCTTGAGGCGGCGGAGCACCGCGTCGTCGGCGAACGGCACCTCGAGCTTCCACACCACGAGCCAGACGAGCACGACGAGGTAGGTCGCGAACAGGGCCGCGATGCGGGCACGCAGCGGCCGGGCGGCGGGGAGGCGGCGGGTCAGGAGGTCGTCGGTCATGCCCTCAGTCAACGTCGCGCGATGTTGCGTGAGCGTATCGATATCCGCGCACCCACTACGCTTTTCCTGTGCGCGTGGGAGTTCTGGACATCGGATCCAACACGGTCAATCTTCTCGTCGCCGACGTGCACCCCGGTGGCCGGCCCCTGGCGACCACCAGCCGGCGCACGGTGCTGCGCCTCATGCGCTATCTGCAGCCCGACGGCTCGCTGAGCGAGGTGGCGGTGCGCGGGCTCGAGACGGCCGCCGCCGAGGCCCGCGAGGTCGCCGACGCCGAGAACGTCGAGGAGCTCATCGCGACCGCGACGAGCGCGGTGCGCGAGGCCGCGAACGGCGCGGAGGTGATCGCCCGCATCGAGGCGGCGCTCGGGCAGCCGCTGCAGGTGCTCGGCGGCGAGGACGAGGCGCGCTACACGTTCCTCGCGGTGCGGCGCTGGTTCGGCTGGTCGGCGGGCCAGATCATGCTGTTCGACATCGGCGGCGGCTCGCTCGAGCTGGCCGCGGGCAGCGACGAGCTGCCGGAGGTCGCGGCATCCGCCCCGCTCGGCGCGGGACGCATGACCGTCGAGTTCCTGCCGTCCGACCCGCCCGACGACGCGGCGATCAGCGCGCTGCGCGCCCACGCGCGCACGACGCTCGGGCCGATCGCCGCGCGGTTCGCGGACCAGCCGAGCCCGGATCACGTCGTGGGGTCGTCGAAGGCGATCCGGTCGCTCGCGAAGCTCGCGGGCTATCCCGTGCCGGGCTGGTCGGGCATCGAGCGGATGATCCTCCCCCGCGCGGCGCTGAAGTCGTGGATCCCGCGCCTCGCCCGCATCCCCGCCGAGACGCGGCAGGAGCTGCCGGGCATCACGGCCGACCGCACGTTCCAGATCGTCGCCGCGGCCGTCGTCGTGCACCAGGCGATGAAGGCGTTCGACGTCGACGAGCTCGAGGTCAGCCCGTGGGCCCTGCGCGAGGGCGTGCTGCTGCGCTACATCGAGCAGCTCTCCGGTGTGCCTCTGCCCTGACCACGGCACGAACCTCGGAGAATCTCACGAGGTCCGGTGCGGATGCCAGGAATCGTCCGAACCTCGCGTGATTCTCCGAGGTTCGTGACCGCGCAGCAACGGATGCTGCGGACACCCCGGCCGCTACCCGCGCACGACCTCCGCGAGGCGCTCGGCGATGCGGCGGGCGTCGGCCTCGGTGGATGCCTCGACCATGACGCGCACCATCGGCTCGGTGCCCGACGGACGCAGCAGCACGCGGCCGGTGTCGCCCAGCAGGGCCGACGCCTCCTCGACCGCGGCGAGCACGTCGGCATCCTCCGCGCGCGAGCGCTCGACGCCGCGCACGTTGATCAGCACCTGCGGGAACACCGTCATGACGGATGCCAGCTCAGCGAGCGACTTCCGCTGCCGCACCATCTCGGCGCACAGGTGCAGGCCCGTGAGCAGGCCGTCGCCCGTCGTCGCGTAGGCGCTCATGATGACGTGGCCGCTCTGCTCGCCGCCGAGCGAGTAGCCGCCCTCGGTCATGCGCTCCAGCACGTAGCGGTCGCCGACCGCGGTCGTCTCGACGCGGATGCCGTGCGCCGCCATCGCCCGGTGCAGGCCGAGGTTGCTCATCACGGTCGCGACGAGCGTGTCGTCGTACAGCTTGCCGCGCTGCTTCATCGCGACCGCGAGGATCGCCATGATCTGGTCGCCGTCGACGACGTTGCCGTCCGCGTCGACGGCGAGGCAGCGGTCGGCGTCGCCGTCGTGCGCGATGCCGACGTGGGCGCCGACGCGCACGACCTCGGCCGCGAGCAGTCCGAGATGCGTCGAGCCCACGCCGTCGTTGATGTTGAGGCCGTCGGGGTCGGCGCCGATCACGGTGACCTTCGCGCCCGCGTTGCGGAACGTCTCGGGCGAGACGCCCGCGGCGGCGCCGTGCGCGCAGTCGAGCACGACGTGCAGGCCGTCGAGCCGGTGCGGCAGCGACGCGAGCAGGTGCAGGCTGTAGCGGTCCTCGGCGTCGGAGAAGCGGATGACGCGGCCGACGCCGCCTCCCGTGGGACGCAGCTTGTCCCACTCCAGCGCGCGTTCGATGCGCTGCTCGACGATGTCGGGCAGCTTCACGCCGCCGCGCGCGAAGATCTTGATGCCGTTGTCGGGCGCGGGATTGTGGGATGCCGAGATCATCACGCCGAAGTCGGCGTCGATGTCGTTGACGAGGAACGCGGCGGCCGGCGTGGGCAGCGTGCCCGCGTCGAGCACGTCGACGCCCGACGAGGCGAGCCCCGCCTCGACCGCGGCGCTCAGGAACTGGCCCGAGACACGGGGGTCGCGCGCGACGACGGCCGTCAGGCGCTTGCCGGCGGCCTTGCGCGCCTCCGCGATACGCCCCTGGCCCAGGACGACGGCGGTCGCCTGGGCCAGGGTGAGAGCGAGTTCAGCGGTGAGCACGGGCCCGTTGGCCAGGCCGCGCACACCATCCGTACCGAACAGCGCCATGAAGGATTAGCGCTTCGAGTACTGAGGAGCCTTGCGCGCCTTCTTGAGACCGGCCTTCTTGCGCTCCTTCACGCGAGCGTCGCGCGAGAGGAAGCCGGCCTTCTTGAGGGTCGGACGGTTGTTCTCGGCGTCGATCTCGTTGAGCGCACGGGCGATGCCGAGGCGCAGCGCGCCGGCCTGGCCCGAGGGGCCGCCGCCGTGGATGCGCGCGATGACGTCGTAGGCGCCGGCGAGCTCGAGCACCGTGAACGGGTCGGTGATGAGCTGCTGGTGCAGCTTGTTCGGGAAGTAGTCCTCGAACGTGCGGCCGTTGATGGTGATGGTGCCGGTGCCGGGCACGAGGCGCACGCGGGCGATGGCCTGCTTGCGGCGGCCGACGGCGGCGCCGGGGACCGACAGCACCGGGCGGGGTGCCGCGACGGCCTCGGCGGCCGGGGTCTCGGTGGTGTAGTTCTCGGGGGTCTGGTCGAGGGAGTCAGCGATGTTCGCCATGTTCGTTTCCTATATCTCGGCGGCGCTTACTGGGCGACCTGGTCGAACGTGTAGGGGGTGGGCTGCTGGGCCGCGTGCGGGTGCTCGGCACCGGCGTAGACCTTGAGCTTCGACAGCTGCTGGCGACCCAGGCTGTTCTTGGGGAGCATTCCGCGCACGGCCTTCTCGACGGCGCGCACGGGGTTCTTCTCGAGCAGCTCGGCGTAGCTGACCGACTTGAGGCCGCCCGGGTAGCCCGAGTGGCGGTAGGCCCGCTTCTGCTGCAGCTTCTGGCCCGTGAGCGCGACCTTGTCGGCGTTCACGATGATGACGAAGTCGCCGGTGTCGATGTGGTTGGCGAAGGTCGGCTTGTGCTTGCCGCGGAGCAGGGCGGCCGCGTGCGAGGCCAGGCGGCCGAGCACGACGTCGGTGGCGTCGATGACCAGCCAGTCACGCTGGGTCTGGCCCGCCTTGGGGGTGTAAGTGCGCGTCACAGTAGTGCTGCTTTCTTGATCGAACGGAGTGGTTCGTGAATCCCGCTCCGGGGCTCTTCCGCGGGTCGAGGCCCGCGGAACGCGCCAGTGGAGGGCTCACGTTCGTGGCGGCGGATCAGCGGAGCCGCACACCAAAGATCCATCCTACGACAGATGGATGCCGTTTCCCAAACGCCGCGGTGCACGGACGGCGGTCGCGGGTCAGACCCTGACCAGGATCTCGATCTCGACCAGGGCGTCGACGGCCGCCGACACGAGCGAGAGGGCGTCGCCCCCGTCGAGGACGTCGGGCTCTCCGATGAGCCGGACGACGCGCGCCGCGAGCTCGTCGACGCCGATCCACGAGGCCGCGTTCGCCCAGATCGGCAGGGCGAGCCCGCGCACGGCCCGCACCTCGTACCGGTCGTCGACCAGCGCCAGCACGTCGTCGTCGGCGATCGCCTCGACCATCGCCGCGCGCCGCACGTCTCCCGAACGGGGGACGGCGCCGCTCTCGATCGGCCGGTGCGGCACCGACCGGGCCTCCCCGCGCGGCGTCGCCGGGCTCTCCAGGATCTCGCGCATCAGGCCCGGCAGATCGGACTCGTGCGCGTACCGCGCCGTCGCGAGCACGGGCACCCCCTGGAGCAGCCGTGCGAGCGCGGTGAGCGGCCGCCGCAGGGTCGCGACGACGGGGAACGCCGGCGCCACGAGGGCCACGGCCTCCGGCACCGTCGCGGGCTCCCACCGGGTGCTCCCCTCCGGCACGTGCACGAGGTGCACCGCGGCGGCGATGCCGTGCTCCGCCGCGCTCGGCACGAGGCCGAGCGCGCGCGGGGCGGCGAGCGGCGAGCGGAGGCCCGGCTCCGCTCGCACGGGCGCGGGGAGCCCGCGCACGGTGCCGCGCTCGGCGTCGAGCGCGACGACGTCGGCCCCGAGGTACTGCGGCGACCCGCCTCCTGCGGCGAGTCCGCGGGCGACCGCGTGCCGATCGGCCGTGAAGAAGACGGCCGCGCCGCTCCCGTCGCTCGCCCCGCCGAGCGGGGCGAGGGCGGCCGCCCGCGCCGTCAGCAGCGTCGGCGACGCCGCGGGGTCCTCGACGGGCGGCGCGGCGGAGACCGACGCGATGCTGGCGAGGGCGTCGGCCACGCTGCGCGCGAGCTCCGCCGCCGTCTCGCCCCGCGCGAACGGCGCCGCGGCCATCGGCCGGCGCACGTCCATCGACGCGGCGAGGCGCACGGTCGGCGTCGCATCCGACGCCGCGTGCTCCCATTGCGCGCGGACGGCCAGGAGAGCGTCCTCCGATACCGTCTCGTCGAAATCGATCGCGATAACGTCGTCATACACGCTCAGCACAAAGGGATTCACGTCGCGTGACTTTACCCGATCCGGCGGGCGACACCGCCGGATGTCCGATTCACTTCACCGTGTCGGCACACTACGCGCCAGCCGTCGGCAGAGTATGCGCCACGGTTGGACTTCGTCCGACGCGCATGTGCACGATGAAAAAGCCTTGCGGCACTTTCATCGAAGGCCGCGGGGGAATACTCAGCAAAGCGCCGGGAGTAAAGCTCCCCAGGCCATTGGAGGGCCCAAAACATATGAGCAACGAATTCGAAGAGGCGAAGGGCGTCGATCGCCGCACCATCGTGAAGGGTGCCGCCTGGTCGCTGCCCGTCATCGTCGCGGCCGCCAGCGCGCCGCTCGCGGCCGCCACCACGACCCCTCAGGGCAACCTGAAGGCGGAGGCCGTCGACTGCAACCTCATCAGTCTGAACATCGCCGGCAGCGGCGCCCCGGGCTTCCGCTACCTCGTCACCGAGGGCACGGTGAAGGCCGGCACGGAGATCGACGTCGAGGCCGGCGGTCTCGCCAACATCGACATCGGCAGCTGGCAGGTCAGCGACAGCACGGGCGGCACGTCGACGAGCGGCACGCCCAGCGGCATCAGCCTGCTGTTCCTCGGCGGCAAGACCGCCCGCATCCGCCTGCTGCGCGACTACGCCGTCGGCGAGTGGATCCGGGTCGGCATCACGGGCATCAACGCGAGCATCGTCGGCCGCTACACGACCAGCATCCTCACGCCGGACAGCGACCTCAACGACCAGAACGCCGGGTTCACCGCCGGCGGCGTGGGCCTGCTGAACGCCCTCGGCGCGTTCATCTGCTTCTCCGACGCGACGCAGCACGTGGAGCCCGCCGTGCTCCCGACCGTGGACGTGAAGGTCACCCCCAAGTGCCCGACGATCATCGGCGGCGCGCCGCGCTTCGAGATCGGCGTGAACGGCAGCGGCACGATCCCCGCCGGCACGAAGTTCCTGCTGTACAGCAACGCCGTCGCGAACATCAACTTCGGCGAGTGGCGGTGGAGCGGCGGCGGCAGCTCCGGCGCGGCCAACATGATCGACCTGCTCGGCCTGGGCGGGTCGGCGAAGATCGTCGAGCTTCCGCGCAACGTCACCGCGGGTACGCCCATCGAGCTCATCGCCGAGGGTCTCGGCGCGAACGTGGGCGTCAACGCGCGCCTCGCGTTCATCGGCTCCGACGTCAACTCGGCGAACAACACGGCCGGCGTCAACTTCACGGGCATCACCGTCGGCGGCCTGTTCGCGGGCAGCTGCCAGACCGTCTGATCCGACGATCGAGCGCGAAGTGTAACCCATGCCACCGATGGGGCGAGCGATTCCGTGAATTCTCGCCCCATCGGCGGCACTAATTCCACTCTTTCATCGACGCATGTTCTTGAGTGCCCCTGTCTATATACTGGCGATCCTGTCTTTGGCGACGGTCTTTCTCATCAGCGGCCTGTTGAAGCTCCTTTCCCCCTCCAGCACCCGCGCGGGATTGTCCGCTCTTCGCCTGCCCTCGCCTTTCTCGCAGCCATGGTTCGCGGTCGCGTGGCCGGCGACGGAGATCGTCCTCGCCATCGCACTGATCGTGTGCCCGTCGCCGCTGCATCTTCTCGCTCTCGCGGCCGCCGCGGCGGCGAACATCGCATTCCTCGTCGTGATCGTCCGCGCATCGCGTTTCGCCGAGGAGATCCATTGCCATTGCTTCGGGGCGATCGACAGCGCCCCCGTCTCGGCGGCGACCGTGCTGCGCAACGCGAGCCTCGTGGTCCTCTCGGCCGTCGCCCTGCTCGGCGCCCCTCGCGGCTCCTTCCTCGGGGCCGTGTCGCACCTCGGCGCCGACGCCGCCCTCTTCCAGCTGGGGCTCTTCCTGTGGGCGGGCCTCGCGGTCGCGGTCGCCCTGCAGTCGCTGACGCCGCGCGCTCCGCACGCTCCGCGTGCGGCGGCGGAGGCCTCCGCCGCCGAGCTCTCACGGCATCTGCTGCGGGACATCTTCGGCACCGAGCACGACGTGCGCCGCTTCGTCGACGCGGAGCAGTCGGTGCTCTTCTTCGTGAGCACGACGTGCGCCGCCTGCCGCGGGCTCACGCCTCAGATCGCCGAATGGATCCCGCAGCTGTCCGCGCGCGGCGTGCGCGTGCGGCTCGTCCTCGACTCCCCGCCCGAGGAGGCGATCAGCGCGTTCCCCGCCTTCGGGGCGCTCCTGCTGCACGACAGGGAGGGGCGACTCGCCCGGGAGCTCGGGCTCTCCACGGTGCCCAGCGCCGTGCACCTGGGCCGTGACGGCGTCGCCGGGGTCTCGACGGGGCCCGCGGCCGGAAGCATCGCGATCGAGACGCTGGTCGAGAACGTGCTCTTCGACGCGACGACGGTGCCCCGATGAGCACGAAGGACGCCTTCGCCCCCAAGATCGCGACCTACGCGTCGTTCACGGGCCGCGTCGGGGGCCGCCTTCACGGCGACGCCCACGGGGGCATCGCATCCTCGTCGTTCGTGGGGCTCGCGATCGGCGACATCGACGTCTTCCGGTTCACGGCCCAGGACGAGACGCTGCGGCTCAGTCAGTCGTTCTCGGCCGACACCCATTTGCTCCTCATCCGCTCGGAGGACGAGCGGATGATCGTCAGCCGCGAGGGCCGCGCGTCGCTGCACGTTCCCGATGGCGACGTCGCCCAGGTGCTCGTCTCCGACGGGATCGCGGTGCACCTGCCGCCCGCCGGCACGGCGACGGGGGTCGTGATCCCCGCCGACGCGATCAGCGAGTTCCGGCGTCTCACCTCGAACCCCGTGCGCAAGGTCGTGTCGAACCACGAGCTGGTCAAGCCCATCTGGGGCTTCCTCGACACCCTGCTGCTCGTCAGCCCGCCGTGGCCGAACCTCAGCGGCTACTTCATCGAGAACCTGCTGAACGCGATGCTCACCTCGATCATCGTGACCGGCGCGACCCACGGCCTGCCGACCGACGAGACGAACCGCATCGCCGCGCCCCGCCAGCTCGTGCAGCAGGCCCGCAACCACCTGGTCGCATACTCGCGCGACCCGCGGCTCACCTCGCAGAGCATCGCCGACGATCTCGGGGTCTCGCTGCGGTCGCTGCAGCGCGCGTTCTCCAGCACCGGGAGCACCCTCGCCAAGGAGATCCGTCTCGCGCGGGGCATGGCGGCGGTGTCGCTGCTGCAGTCGCCCGAGGGGCAGCTGCTGTCGCTCGACGAGATCGCCCGCCTCTCCGGCTACCCCGATGCGATCGCGCTGCGACGAGCGTTCCACAAGCTGGGTTTCGCGCAGCCGAGCAGCTACCGCTTCTCCACCCCGGCCGCACACGCCGGCCGTCACGAGGTCGCGGTCTGACCCCGCGCGGCCGCGGGCGTCACCCCTCCGTGGGCGGCGTCTCGCCGGTGGGCTCGAGGGTGGGGGTCGGCTCCGGAGTCGGCTCGGGCGTGGGCTCCGGAGTGGGCTCGGGCGTCGGCTCCGGAGTGACCTCCTCGGGGGTCGGCACGGTCTCGCCGCCGCCCTGCTCCTGCTCCTGCTCCTGCCGCTCGGCCTCCTCGGCCTCGCGCTCGGCGCGCACGCGCTCCTGATCGTCGCGCAGGGCGGCGACGGTCGCGCCGTACGCCTCCCACGTGGCGAAGCCGCCCTCGGCGAACGGATCCCCCGCGGCGACAGACGCGGCACTCTCGAGCACGGCCGCGCGGAACGGCTCGTCGGCATCCGGGTTCTGCTCGACGATCGCCGCGGCCGACGCGGGCAGCGTCGCGGTGAAGGTCGTGATCGCGGTGCGGAAGGCCGCGTCGGCCTGCTCGAGCGCCGTGCGCGCCGCGGCGACCTGCTCCGCCACGCCGTCGAGCTGGGTCGCCCGCTCGGCGAGCGCCGCGCGGGCGGCGTCGACCGCCTCGGGCGACTCGGTGTCGAACTCCGCGCGCACGTAGTCGTCGACCCTGGCCGGCAGCGTCACCGCCGCCAGCGCGCTCATGTAGGTCTGGCGCGCCTGCTCGGCGGCGGCGCGGGCGGGCTCGTCGCTCACGTCGGCCATGCCCGCGAGCGGCTGCGCGAACGTCTCGGCGCCGGCGGTGCCCGCGGCGCGGGCGGCGGATGCCGCGTCGATCTCGCCGTTGAGCTGCGCGATCTGCGCGGTGAGCCTCTGCTCGTCGGCCTCGAGGGCCTCCATCGCCTCGGCGGTCGAGGGCGGCGTGGCGAAGAGCAGGCCCAGCACGATCGCGGCCACGATCGCCAGCAGGGCGACGACGCCCGCGCCGATGCCGATCCAGAGCCGGCGGTTGCCCCGCGGCGGCTCGTCGGCCGCGAGCGCGGTGCGCGCGGGCACCGGCCCGGCGGGGGCAGGGACGGCGCCGGTGTCAGGGCGCTCGGGCGACACCTGCTCGAACACGAGCTCGGTCTGCGGCGCGTCCGCAAGGTCGTGCACCGGCAGGGCCTGCGTGTCGAGCTCGGCGATCGCGACGCGGTCGACGTCGTCGACCGCGAGCACGGCCGTCGCGATGGCGGCCTCGTCGTCCGGCTCCACGGGCGTCTCGCCGGCGGCATCGGCCTCGTCGACGGGCTCGGCCGGAGGCAGGAGCTCCGGCCCCGTCGTTCCGGGCCCCGTCACCGCGGGCTCGGCCACCGGAGGCTCGGTCACCGGCGGCTCGGTCAGCGGAGGCTCTGCCGCCGCGGGCACGGGGATGAGCGGCGGCAACGCCGGCGGCGCGACCGGGGACGTCACGGCAGCGGGCGGCACAACCGGGGGCACGTCGCCGCGCAGCAGCTCGTCGAAGGTCGGGCGCCGCACCTCGCGCACCGGCGGCGCGACCGGGGGCGTCACGGACGGCGGCGCGGCTGCGGCATCCGGCATCCACGCGGGTCCCGGCGCGTCCGCGGGCTCCGGGACGTCCTCGAGCGCCGATGCGTCCTCGAGCGCGGGCACGTCAGAGGAGTCGGGTCCGTCGGAGGGCTCGGGCCCGTCGAAGGACTCGGGCCCGTCATGGGACTGAGGCGCCCCGAAGGACCCGGGCGCCTCAAAAGAGTCCGGCGCGTCGAAAGACTCGGGCCCGTCGAAGGGCTCCGGCGCATCGAAGGACCCCCGCGCATCGGCGGCTGCGAGTGCCGCGCCATCCGCGAGCAGCGCCCCGACGCTCCCCGACACGCCGCTCCCGGCCTCGGCGCTCTCAGGCACAGGGCTCTCAGGCACAGCGCTCTCAGGCACAGGGCTCTCAGGCACGGCGCTCTCAGACTCAGAGATCTCAACCACAGGGCTCTCAGCCACGGCACCGCTCTCAGCCACAGGGCTCTCAGCCACGGCACCGCTCTCCGCCGCACCCTCGTCCTCGGACGCCGCGCTCCCGGGCATCCCCGCGTCGCCCCTGCTCGCGGCGCTGAGGGCCGAGACCGGCGCGATGCCGCCCGCCGGCCCGTCGCCGTCGTCGACCGGGGCGGGGTCGTCGACCGCCTCATCGTCGTAGTCGTCGGTGTCGTAGACGGGCACGTCGCGGTTCCGCTGCCACGCGGCCGCCGATCGCGGAGCCGGCGCGGCAGCGCCGTCGCCCATCAGATCGGCCGCGCGCGCCGCGACCTCGGCCGCCCAGGCCGAGACCGCGTCCGCCGTCGCATCGTCGGCCGGCGCCGGCGGCGTCAGGGCGAGCCCGGCATCCACGTCGCCGCGCTGCTCCCCCGCCTCGTCGAAGAGCCCGTCGTCGTCGAAGAGCCCGAACCCGTCGTCGCGGGCGGCATCGGGGCCGGCGGCCGCCGACCCGCCGAACAGCTCCGCGACGCCCGAGACGTCGATCGGCGGCAGGCCGCCGTCGGCGCCGTCGCCTCCGGCAGGCGTGCGTGCTGCCTCCCTGTCGAGGGGATCGTCGGTGCCGCCCATAGCCGTGGTTCCTTCGTTCGGCACGGGCGTGCCGCCCGCGAGACCTTGCTGATCAGACGGGAAGTCTAACGCCGCCGCGTGGCAGGGCACTGGACGCCGCCGCGCACCGTGACCATGCCGATACGTGCGACCGGCCGCTGCGCGCGCCGGCGCCTACCAGTCGGCGCGGTCGAGCTGGTCGGGGCTCGCGGCCTCGACACGGGCGTGCGAGATCTTGGGGTGGAACGGGCGCTCGAGGTGCTCGGTGCGCCCGACGAGCTCCTCGTGCATCTTCTCGCCCTCGCGCAGCCCCGTGAAGACGATGTCGACGTCCTTCCCCGACAGCTCGATCATGCGGCGTGCGACGTCGAGGATGCGCACGGGCTCCCCCATGTCGAGGATGAGCACCTCGCCCCCGCGGCCGATGCCGCCGGCCTGCACGACGAGCTGGCACGCCTCGGGGATGGTCATGAAGTAGCGCGTGACGTCGGGGTGGGTCACCGTCACGGGCCTGCCTGCCTCGATGAGGGCACGGAACGTCGGCAGCATCGATCCCCGGCTGCCGATGACGTTGCCGAACCGCACCGACAGGTAGCGCTTGCCGGGCTCGTTCTCGGCGACCCAGGCCGTGAGCCGCTCGGCGGCGCGCTTGGAGTGGCCGAGCACGCTGGCGGGGTTCGCGGCCTTGTCGGTCGAGATGTTCACGAAGGTGCCGACGCCCACGGCGCGGGCGGCCTGCAGCACGTTGAGCGTGCCGAGCACGTTGGTCTTCCAGGCCTCGTCGGGGTACTGCTCGAGCATCGGCAGGTGCTTGAGCGCCGCGGCGTGGAACACGACCTCCGGCCGCCGGTCGGCGAAGATCCGCTGCAGCGCATCGGCGTCGCGGATGTCGGCGAGCACGACGTCGCGGGTGTTCAGCAGGCCGTGGCCGAAGGTGCCGATCTGCGTCTGCTGCAGCCCGGTCTCGTCGCGATCGAGCATGATCAGCTCCGACGGGCCGAACCGCGCGAGCTGACGGCACAGCTCCGATCCGATCGACCCGCCCGCGCCCGTGACGAGGACGCGCCTGCCCGTGACGTAGCCGGCGATCGACTCCACGTTCGTGTCGACCGGCTGGCGGCCGATGAGGTCTTCGATCGAGATGTCGCGCAGGTCGGCGACGCGGTTCTTGTTGCTCAGGATCTCGCCGAACGGGGGCATGACCTTCACGCGCACGCCGGCCTCGCCCGCGACGTCGTGCACGCGGCGCATGAGCTCGGCGGTCGCCTGGCCGATGGCGACGATCACGGCCTCGGCGTCGGTGTCGGCGACGACCTGCGGCAGGTCGTCGAGCGTGCCGAGCACGCGCACCGAGCGCACCTGCGCGTTCCGCCGCGCGGGATCGTCGTCGAGCATGCCGACGATGCGGAACGGCGACTCCGCGTCGCCCGCGAGCGCCTTGACGAGGCGCGATCCGGCATCCCCCGCTCCGAAGATGACGACGGGCGTCGCCGACGTCGTCGGCCGGCGGTCGCGCTCCCAGGCGAGGCGCCGCACGTAGCGGGTCGCGAGCATGAGCACGAAGGCGATGGGCGCGGCGATGAGGACGACGCTGCGCGACACGTGCAGGGATGCCGGGAGCACGAGCAGCGGAACGGCGACGAGCGCCGTCGTGAGGCCGACGGCGCCCATGAGCGCCCGCACCTCCTCGAAGCTGCCGTCCGTGTAGCGACCGCGATAGAGATGCGTCGCCCACCCCGCGGCGAGCTGCACGAGCACGGCCGCGACGATCACGACGGCCAGCGGCGCCCACGCGACGCGGGCGAGGTCGAACTCGTGGCGCAGGGCCTCGGCCGCGACGAGCGAGAGGGCCCAGGCGAGCGCGTCGGTGGCGAACTGCACCCCGTGGCGTGCGCGGGGCGCAGAGCTCGCCGTCTGCTGGTTCACGATCCGTCTCCCGCGCGTGCTGCCATGCCGATCGTGCGGGACCGGCCTCGGTCGATCGTCCATTCTCGCACAGCGGCCGTGCAGCATTCCCCCCGGCGGCTCGTGCGAAGCTGGAGTCTGCTGCACGCCCCTGGCCGGCCGACGCGGACGCCCCGTCTGCAGATTGTGACCCACATGACCCAGCCGCTCCCCGAGATTCCGCCGCGGCCCGCGCCGCCGTCGGAATGGGTCGCGGCGCCGGTCCCGCCCCGGCCCCCGCTGCCGGCCGCGGCCGCGGGCAGGCGTCCCGGCATCCGCCTGCCGGGGGCGCCGATCGTGCTCGCCTGCTACGTGCTGGCGCTGGCGCTGATCGCCTTCTGGCCGACGCCCGTGGATGCCGGGGCGGGCCGTCTGCTGCGGTTCATCACGCGGGTGCTCCCCGTGCTGACCTACGAGCGCATCGAGTTCCTCGCGAACGTGGGGCTGTTCGTGCCGCTCGGGGTGCTGCTGGCCCTCGTGTTCGCGAGGGCGCGCCATCTGGTGCTGCCGACCGTGTTCCTCACGACGTTCACGATCGAGTGCATCCAGGCGCTGCTGCTGCCGGAACGCACGCCGAGCGTCATGGACATGGTCGCCAACACGGCCGGCGGATGCATCGGGCTGCTGCTCGTCGCGGGCCTGGAGGCGCTGCGGCCGCGACGCTGAGCGGCCCCGCGCACCGTGCGCCGCTTCGTAACGCGGCCGTCACCTCGGCGTCGATCACGCCGCGTATGGTCGCGCCATGAACAAGCATCGTCTCCGCGACTACCGCCGCGATCCGTGGTGGCTCCGCGAGTACGGCGGCATGCCCGGGTGGGCGATCGTCGCGATCTGCGTGCTGATCCTGGGCGTGCTGGCGGTCGCGCTCGTGATGCAGGCGACGGCCTGAGCCGCCGCGTGCGTCAGCGCCTCGTGGGCGACGTCGTCAGGCGACGAGAACCGCGGATCCGGGCTCGCTCAGGCTCGACCACGTCGCCGAGCCGCCGTTGATGAGGCTCATGGTCGGCGTCGCGGTGACCGGGCCCGCGACGGTGCCGGTGAAGTTGAAGCTCAGCGCGCCGCCGAAGCCGGCGGGCGTGCGCTGGAAGACGAACGTCTGCCCCGTCGCGGAGCCGACGAGCGTCCAGCCGGCGGGCGGCACGATCGTGACGTCCTGCGTGAACGTCACGATGACCTGCAGGGTCGCGTCGGCGGGCGGGTTCGTCCACGGGTTCGCCCGGTAGGAGATCTGCGTCGAGAACGTGCCGGACAGGCCGCTCTGCGCAGCCTCCACCTTCGTGTAGGTGCCCACGGACTCCGCGTCCCAGTAGTAGTTGGCCTCGTCGTTCGGCACCGTGCCGGTCGCGGCGGCGACGGGGGCGGCGGCCACGACGGCGATGGCGGGCAGCGTCCAGGCGACGCCCTTCAGCAGGGCGCGACGCGGCAGACCCCCCGAATGCTCGGTTCCCGTGGTCCCTCGTGTGCGCGACATGCCGTTGGCTCCTCTTCTGCGTCGTCTCCGTCCCCGGGAGTGTACGCGCCGGTGCCTGGGCAACCGCTCGGTGCCCGCAACGCGCGGTCACGCGGTCGAGGGCGTCACGCGGTGGCGGTGACCGCCCCGGAGAGCGGGTCGGCCTGGAAGCCCTCGCCCGCCGCGTTGTAGGCGACCGCGGCCACGACGGAGAGCTCGACGCGATATGCGCGGCCCCGCACGAGATAGGGAGCGGCGCCGGGCACATTCTGCCGAAAGGCGAACTGATTCGTCGATCCCGTCTGGGTGAGCACCGCGTCGCCCGACAGTGAGATCACCGCGGCATTCGTCGTCGTGTCGATCACGTTCAGCGTCCAGCTCGTCATGATCTGCGCCGGCACATTCGAGGGGTAGTTTCCGCCCGGAAAGTTTCCGTACTGGTAGTAGTAGTCGAAATTCACGGCGAGATAGGGCGTATCCCAACTCTGATACCCATAGACGCCCAGCGCCGTCAGCACGAGGGCCTTGCCCGTCTGCGGCGGCGACGTGGTCGTCGCCGCCGCGAGAGGCGCCGCGACCGCCGCGGCCACGATCGGCGCGGCCCACGCGCCCGCCTTCACGACCGCGCGACGCGATGCCGTGCCGTCGCCGGAATTGCGCTCGCCCGTGCCCATGAAAAGGCCTCCACAAGTGATATCAATAAACGAGTGTCCTCGCAGACATCCGGCAGGCCGGGGGGATGACGCAGGTGTGAAGCGAGAGCGAAATTCTACGCCTCCCCCGGCTCCCGTGCAAAACGGCAACACAGAACACGTCATACGACAGCACGGAATGCGCCATCGCGGTAAAACGCAAAAAGCATACGTAATACTGGACAACCCGGGAGGGCCGGAAGAGCCGGCTCGCACAGCACCCGGGACAAGATCTCAAGAGGCTTCGTGGAACTTCGCGACTATCTCGCCCTGCTCAGGTCGCACTGGCTGGCTCTGGTCGCCACGACCGTGCTCGGCGCAGCCCTGGCCTTCGGCTGGACGGCGCTGCAGCCGCGCGTCTACACGGCCGACGCCTCGGGGTTCATCTCCACCGGATCGAGCAGCAGCCTCGCCGAGGCGTCGATCGGCGACTCGTACGCGAAGGCGCGCGCCGCGTCGTACGTGGACATCGCGAAGAGCCGCGCCGTCGCCGAGTTCGTGATCGCCGACCTCGGTCTCGACACGACCCCCACCGAGCTCGTGCGCGACATCACGGTGACCAACCCGATGCAGTCGGTGACGATCAAGGTCAGCGCCGACGCGGGATCGCCCGAGGAGGCGAGCGCGCTCGCGAACGCGTGGCTGCTGGGGATCGTGCACCAGGTGACGATGATCGAGAACGAGGGCAGCGTCGATGACATCGGCGCCTCCGGCGAGGGCGACTCCATCGTGCGGCTCGTGCCGATCGACTCCGCCGAGCTGCCGACGTCGCCGAGCTCCCCCAACGTGCGGCTCGCCCTCGCGATCGGCGCGCTCCTCGGCCTCGTGATCGGCCTGGCCTACGCGCTCGTGCGCCGGGTGGTCGACCGTCGCGTGCGCACCGTCGACGGCATCGAGCGCGAGCTCGGCGTGCCGGTGCTCGGCGCGGTGCCGACCAACAAGCGGCTCTCGTCGGGCGACCGTCTCGGCGCTGCGCAGTTCGACGCCTTCCTCGGCCGCGGGCCGGCGGGCGAGGCGGGCGTGACCGAGTCGTTCCGCCAGCTGCGCACGAACCTGCGCTACATGAACGTCGACGACCCGCCCCGCGTGATCGTCGTGACCTCTCCCCTGCCCGGCGACGGCAAGTCGACCGTCGCGGGCAACCTCGCGATCGCGATGGCGGCGAGCGGCCAGCGCGTCATCCTCATCGACGGCGACCTGCGCCGCCCGACCGTCGCGACCACGTTCGGCCTGCCCGAGGGCGCGGGCCTCACCGACGTGCTCATCGGCACCGCGACCGCGCGCGACGTGGCGCACCCCGTGGGCGTCGACCGCAACCTGCTCGTCATCGGCGCGGGCAACACCCCGCCGAACCCGACGGAGCTGCTCGGCTCGCAGCGCATGCACCGCCTGCTCGAGGCGCTGTCGGAGCAGGCGACCGTGCTCGTCGACGCCCCGCCGCTGCTGCCCGTGACCGACGGCGCCGTGCTCGCCGCGGGCGCCGACGGGGCGCTCGTGGTCGCCGCCTCGAACAGGACGACCTATGAGCAGCTCGCCAGGGCGCTCGGCGACCTCGAGCGGGTCTCGGCCCGCTCGCTCGGCGTGATCCTCAATCGCGTCTCGACGCGCACCGGCGAGTCGATGGGCTACTACCGCTACGACGACGCCGCACGCGAGACGAGCGCCGCGAAGCGCTGAATCGCGGCCGATGATCGGGCGGTCGCCACGACGGTCGCGTCGGTGTTGCGGGAGCGTGCTCTCGGCTCAGCTGCGGCCGAGGCGCTTCGCGGCGCGGAGGTAGACGTCGAGCTGGCTGCGCAGCCCCACGGCGACCGCTTCGAGCGCGACCGCTTGGACCTCGTCGGGCGTGTAGCGGTAGACGAGGCGGAAGCGGGGCTTGCTGCTGCCGTCGGGGTCGAAGTAGAGCTTGTAGCAGTCGGAGAGGTCGCCGGTCTGGACGTGCTCGCCCAGTGCGACGCCGCGGACCTTCCCGTCTCGCACGAGCACCAGCATGTCCAATGCCATCTTCCGCGCCTCAGGGCTCGGAAGCGCGTAGACGTCGGTGTCGAATCCCGGCAGGCTGGTCAGCCTGAGCCTGGCTCGCGCGGCCACTACGAGTAGTCAGCCGGGTTCAGACCGATCTGCTCGGCGAGCTCGCTCAGCGGCCGAGCCTCACCCGCGGCGGAGCGTTCGCGCACGAGCTTCGCGATCTCGATCTCTTCGATCGCCGGCAGCAGCTGCGAGTACAGCTCGAACGGGATGACCACGGCCTCCGGTTTGCGGTGGGCACCGAAGATCAGAGGTGCGGCGGACTCGCCCTCGGCACGGAAGCGCCGCAGTGCCTTGGGCAACTCGTCACGAGCCGCGTGACTGGGGAGGATCTCTGCGATGGCCATGGGATCATCTTATCAAAGATGAACACAAACAGGTACATATTTCGGTGCATGACTCACCAAGCGCGCAAACGGCGTGCAAACGGGAGGCGCCGCGAAGCGCTGAATCGCGGCCGATCCCGCCGACCGCGTACGATCGATGCGGGGACGTCGATGGCCGCGAGGGGATGCCATGTTCGAGATCATGACCGTATGCACGGGCAACATCTGCCGTTCACCGCTCGCCGAGGTGCTGCTGCGCGCCCGGCTGGCCGATCTCGACGTACGGGTGCACAGCGCCGGGACGCAGGGTCTCGACGCCGCCCCGATGACCTCTGAGGCGCAGCGCCTCGCGGTCGAGTTCGGCGCGCGCGTCGAGGATGCCGGCGACCACCGCTCGCGATTCCTGACCGAGCGCGACCTCGTCTCCCCCGACCTGATCCTCGCGCTCAGCCGCGAGCACCGGCGCCGCATCATCGACATGGCGCCGGCGCGCATGCGCCGCACGTTCACGGCCCGCGAGTTCGCGCGGCTCGCCGTGGAGCTGAGCGACGCCGAGATCCGCGACGCCGCGACCGAGGGCGGCGACGACCAGCCCGCGCGCCTGCGCGCGGCCGTCGCCGCGGTCGCGGGCCTGCGCGGCATGATCCCCCCGCCGGCCGACGCCGCCGACGACGACGTGATCGACCCGTACCGCCGCTCGTGGGAGACCTATCAGCTCTCCGCCTCGCAGCTGCTGCCCGGCGTCGACCAGGTCGTCCGCGTGCTCGGCCTCGCGGCCGCACGCTGAGCGACGCGCGGCCCCGCAGGGGCGAGCCCCGGCGCACCCCGTGGGCGTCACCCCTGCGAAACCCCCTCTTAATGCACGATCAGTAAGGTCACACTCATGGCGAACCCCATCAAGGCTGTCATTCCCGCTGCGGGCCTCGGCACGCGCTTCCTTCCCGCGACGAAGGCGATGCCGAAGGAGATGCTCCCGGTCGTCGACAAGCCGGCCATCCAGTACGTGGTCGAGGAGGCGGTCGCGGCGGGCATCGACGACATCCTCGTGATCATCGGCCGCAACAAGAACGCACTGGCCAACCACTTCGACCGCGTGACAGAGCTCGAGCACACCCTCGAGCAGAAGGGCGACCACTCGAAGCTCTCCCGGGTCACCGCCACGTCGTCGCTCGCCGACATCCACTTCGTGCGGCAGGGCGACCCGCGCGGACTCGGCCACGCCGTGCTGCGCGCCCGCAAGCACGTCGGCAACGAGACGTTCGCCGTGATGCTCGGCGACGACCTCATCGACGCGCGCGACCCGCTGCTGTCGCGGATGATCGACGTCTCCACGCAGCGCGCGGCGACGGTCGTCGCGCTCATGGAGGTCGACCCGTCACAGATCCACCTCTACGGCTGCGCCGACGTCGACGCCACCGACGAGACGGACGTCGTCACGATCAAGGGCCTCGTCGAGAAGCCGTCGGCCGAGGAGGCGCCGAGCAACCTCGCCATCATCGGGCGGTACGTGCTGCGGCCCGAGATCTTCGACGTGCTGGAGACCACTCCTCCCGGCAAGGGCGGCGAGATCCAGCTGACCGACGCGCTCGAGGTGCTCGCGGCCGACGCCGAGATCGCGGGCCCCGTGCTGGGCGTCGTCTTCTCGGGCCGCCGCTACGACACGGGCGACCGGCTCGACTACCTGAAGTCGAGCATCCAGCTCGCGCTCGACCGCGAGGACCTCGGTCCCGATCTGGCCGCCTGGATCAAGGAGATCGCTCCGACCATCTGACGGCGGAGCCGGCCGGCATCCACCACCGTCGTACCGGCACGACCCGGCACACGGGTGAGACGGCGTGCTCGGCGCATCGCGCCCTGGCACGCTGTCTCACCCGTGTGATACTGTGTGCCGCAGCGCGGAGCACTTCTCCGCATGGACGCGTTCTCTCTCAGCTCGAGGAGGAGTTGTGATGGTCGCCACTGTGATCCTCGGTCTCATCGCCGGATGGGCCGTCGTCGCGCTCGTCGTCGGCGCGCTCATGGCGCGCATCATCCGCCGCGCCGAGCGCGAGGAGCGCATCGTGCGCGAGCCCGCGCTCAACCGCGTCGCCCACTTCGCCGAGACGGCCGCCACCGCCGATCGGTGACGGCCGCCGTACAGGCCGGAGCGGTCAGTAGGCGCCGTCGCTCGCCACGACGGCGCGCACCGTCTTGAGCAGGATGACGAGGTCGCCCGTCATCGTCCAGTTCTCGACGTAGAAGAGGTCGAGGCGCACGGTCTCGTCCCAGTCGAGGTTCGAGCGCCCGCTCACCTGCCAGAGGCCCGTGATGCCGGGCTTCACCAGGAACCGGCGATGCACGAACTGCGAGTACTGCTCGACCTCGCGCGGCAGCGGCGGCCGCGGCCCCACGAGCGACATCGAGCCGAAGAGCACGTTGAACAGCTGCGGCAGCTCGTCGAGGCTGAAACGGCGCAGCACCTTGCCGATGGGGGTGACCCGCGGGTCGTCCTTCATCTTGAACATGACGGCGTTGCCCTTGTCCCGCTCGGCGTCCTCCAGCTCGGCGAGGCGCTCCTCGGCGTCCATGTACATGGAGCGGAACTTCAGCATGTGGAAGCGCCGGCCCTTCAGCCCGATGCGCTCCTGGCGGAACAGCACCGTGCCGGGCGTGCTCAGCCGCACGATCATCGCGATCGCGACGAGCAGCGGCGCGAGCAGGATGATGAGCGCGCCGGACGAGACGATGTCGAAGAGCCGCTTGGCGTAGAGCTTGCCGCCGTCGTAGCGCGGGGTCTCGACGTGGATGAGGGGCACCCCGGCGACGGGCCGGGTGTGGATGCGCGGGCCGCCGATGTCGGTGAGGCTGGGCGCGACGATGAGGTGCTGCCGGCCCGGCTCAAGCTTCCAGCTCAGCTCGCGCACGGCGTCGGCCGAGAGCTCGTTCGCGCTCGTGATGACGACCGTGTCGGCACCGGTCACCTCGAGCGCCTCGATGAGCCGGTCGAGCGAGCCCGAGACGGGGATCCCCTCCAGGCCCGGGATCTCGCCCGCGACCTGCCCACTGGACGTGCAGGCGCCCACGACGCGCAGGCCCGCCGAGGGCGACCGGCGCAGGTCGCTCGCGGTCTTCGCGATGGACTTCTCCGACCCCACCAACACGACCCGGTGCGACATCTCCCCGGCCCGCCGCTTGGCCGCGAGCCACTGCCGCGCCATCCAGCGGCTGAGCACGAGGCCGATCACGCCCGTCGGGAAGGCGACGAAGAGGAAGCCCCGCAGCCCGTCGACGGGCACGACGTAGGCGACGAGCGCCAGCGCGCCGAACACCACGAACGTCGAGCGCAGCACGCGACGGTACTCGGTGACCCCCGTGCCGACGACGCGCGGCGAACGGCTGCCCGAGATCGTGAGCATGAGCATCCACACGACGACGCAGCCGATGCCCAGCGCGACGCCCGCGGGCCCGTGCGCGATCGACCTCGTCGCGGAGCTCGCCCCGAACAGGCCCGCCGCGAACACCGCCAGGGTCATGACCATCGTCATGACCAGCAGGTCGGACGCGACGAGGATGCGACCGTACACCTGCGGCCACGCGGCCGGCTTCGGGCGCCGCGCATCGCGAACGGCGTGGACGTGCGGCAGCGCCTCAGCCACCGTGTCTCCTATCATCTGCATACGAACCTCCACCTTCGTGAAGACGACTCGTGGTCAGAGCCAGGACTGGAACGTTGTGATCATGTCGCCGTTGACCCAATCGGGCACATAGTGGCCGTTCACCCCCACGCCCGCGGGGGTGACGAACGTGCGCGAGGACACCTCCGCCGCGACCGGGTTGGCCCGTGCGATGAGCGCGAGCCCGTGCTTGTCGGCGGGCACGACGAGGTCGTTCGTCGCGGCGGCGACGCGGATGCGGGCGCCCGTCCACGCCGACTGCGGCAGGCGCGCGGCGTTCTGCGGGGCCAGCGCCCACAGGTCGCCGCCCGCCGCGGCGAGGTCGGGGGCGTACACGGGCTCGAAGCGGGCCCGGTCGCGGATCGCGAGATCCTCCATGTCGTAGGTCGCGCTCGCGAGGTACATCCCGCGCTGGGCGGGGAGCCAGCGGTTGCCGTAGGCCAGCGTCATGAGCGAGCCGCCGCCCGAGTTCGCCCGCAGCAGGCTGACCGACACCCGGCCGAGACCGTTCACGTAGGCGATGGCGTTCTTCTGCGCGCGGATGGCGATGCTGCTCGTCCACGCGCTCGCGCCGCCGTAGTCGGGGCAGATGCAGACCGCGCCGAGCTCGACGAGACGCTCGGCGGGCCACTGGAAGGCGCTGCTGAGCGCCGTGTAGCGGCTGCCGTTCGCGTGGTAGAACCACACGACCGGCACGCCGGTCGACAGCCGCGGCAGCACGGAGTGGGGGATGAAGAGGCGCGCGAGATCGCCCTGGATGCTCACGTCGATCGCCTCGTAGGCGGTGCCGTTCGCCGTCACGTGCGTGTCGTCGCGCCGCGTCTCCCCCGCGAGCAGGGGGATCACCGAGTAGTTGGGCGCCGCAGCCGCCGTCGAGATCGGCACGAGCGCGGCGAGGGTCCCCGCCACGGCACCCGTGAGGACCGTGCGGCGGGAGACGGAAGGCGTGCGTGAGGGTTCCATTGCGTCCTTTCGCGGTGCCGCCCTCGACAAGCGGCGGCACCCCTTAACACCTGACCCCCGGATGCCAGAGTAGGGGGCGGTCGCGCGGCGTCCAGGACCTCCGGAGGACATTTCACACGGAATTAACGCGGGTTTACCTCACCGGCCGAATTGACATCCGAGGGATTCGGCGATGTAACCGACTCGTCGTGTGGCGGCCCTACCGTGGGTCGCGTCGCGCCGCGCGAGCGGCGGCCGGAGAGACGCGGGAGAGACCCATGACGCAGCTCGATGCGACCATCGTCATCCCGGTGCGCAACGGCGCCGAGCACCTCGTGGCCGCGATCGACCAGGCGCTCGCGGCGGCGACGGCGGACACCGAGATCGTCGTCGTCGACGACGCGTCGAACGACGCGACGCTGTCGATCGCGCGGGCGCTGCAGCGCCGGCATCCGTCGGTGCGCGTCGTGCGCACCCCCGCGTCGGCCGGCGTCGCCGCGGCGCGGGAGCTCGGCGCCGCGCACGCGCGCGGGCGCTTCGTGTGGTTCGTCGACGTGGACGACCGCTGGCCCGCCGACGCCCTGCGCACGCTGCTCGCCGCGGCCCACAACGCCGACGCCGCGATCGTCGTCGCGCAGGCCGAGTACCTGACGCCGGCCGGGCGCATCAAGCCCGTCGAGGGGTTCCGCGCCCCGACGGTGCTCGACGGCCGTGCGGCGTTCTCGCGGTTCCTGCGCGACGACATCACGGGCTTCCTGTGGAACAAGCTCATCGCGCGCGAGCTGCTCGCCTCGGTGACGTTCGCCCGCACGACCGTGCACTCCGACCAGGCGCTCGTCGCCCAGCTGCTCGGCCGCGCCGCGTCGGTCGCGCTGGTGCCGGCCGTCGTCTACCGCTACGTGCAGCGTCCGGGGTCGCTCGTGCGGGCGGGGCGCCCCAAGCACGCGTCGCTGCGCGCGGTGCAGGAGATCACGCACGAGGTCGCGGCCGAGGTCGATCGCGACGGCGCGCTGCGCGACGGGCTCGACCACTACGACCTGCGCAGCATCGTGCTGCCGAGCGCCGAGGACCTGCTGTCGCCCGGGCTCGACGCCCGCGGCCGCGCGGAGATCCGGCGGCGCACCCGCGACGAGGCGCACCCGGAGCGCATCGCCGCGGCCCGGCGCCGGGGCGACCGGCGCACGTGGGCGCTCGGGCTCGCCGCCCGGCACGCTCCCCCGCTCTACGAGCTGTACCTGCGCCTGCAGCGCCGCCGCGCGCGGATCGGGCGCGCCTGACGGCACGGTGCGGACGGCCGTCGCGACGTCGCGGCTACCCGCGGAGGTGCTGCTCGAAGAAGGCGAAGACGCGGGCGACGTTGTCGGGCGTGAGGAGCTGCTGGCCGTGCGAGGCGCCGGGCTCGACCACGAGCTCCGCGGCGACGCCGGCGGACTCGAGCCGCGCGCGGAGCGCGTCGGGCTGCTGCCACGGCACGATCTCCGACTCGCCGGCCAGCAGCAGCATCGGCGCGTCGCTCGCGTCGACGTGCGTGACGGGGGATGCCGGCACCGAGGCGGGGCACGCCGTGGTGCCCGCCCGCTCGCATCCGAGGTAGGCGAGGATGGTCGCCGCCGCCTCGGGCGCGGCCGTGCCGAGCGTGAGCCCCGTGTCGGTCATGTCGGCGACGGGCGACAGCGCGGCCACCGCGGCGACCCGCGCTCCCTCCGTGAGCGGGCCCTCGCCGTCGACGCCCAGGGATGCCGCGATGATCGCGCCCGCGGAGCTTCCCAGCACCCCGATGTGATCGGGGTCGACGCCGTACCGGTCGAGCTGCGCGGGCTGCCGCAGCCATTCCACGGCGGCCGCGGCGTCCTCGACCTGGGCGGGGTACGTGGACTCCGGGACGAGGCGGTACTCGATCGCGAAGGCGGCGTAGCCCTGCGCCGCGGCATCCTCGCACAGCGCGTACATCGCCGAGGGCGAGCCGGCGACGAAGCCGCCGCCGTGGATGAGCAGGAGCGTGGGGCGGGGCGACGGCGCGTCCGGCGCGAAGCAGGCGCGGGCGCTCAGCTCGACGTCGCCGATCGTGCGGTAGACGACGTCCTCCTTCTCGACGACGAGCCGGGTCGGGGCGGGCGTCACGACGGGCGGCGTGATCGACGGCGCGGGCGGCGGCGCGGTGTAGGCGCAGCCGCCGCACGCGAGCAGGGCGGCGGCGAGCGCGAGCGCGGCGCCGGCACGGGGAAGGCGGGCGAGGGGGCCGTGGGTCATCGCATCACTCCGGATCGGTTGCGGCGGGGCGGGCGGCGGCGGTGCGCCGGCGGCTCGACAGCCACGAGGGCGGCGGGATGTAGAGCCACTTCCACCGTCCCGTGAGCCGGATGAGCTGCCGCGTCGCGACGACAACGATCGCGGTGCCCGCGAACAGCGTGGCCGACTGGACGAGCACGGGCCAGCCGGGCGCGGCGAAGAGGCCGAGCACGAACGTCAGCACGGCCACGACGTAGAGGTGCAGCACGTAGATCTGCATGCTCGTGTCGCCGAGGTCGGACACGAACCCGAGCGGCCGCAGCCGGACGAGCTGCTTGGACGCCAGCAGGCCGGCGACGACCGCGGCCGCCTGGGCGACCAGCGCCGCGAACGGCACCTGCGCGACGAACGGCACGTACAGCGCGCCGCCCGTCACGGCGAACGCGCCGACGGCGAGGAGCAGCTGCCGCGTGTTCGACCGGATGACGAACGAGCTGAGGCGGGACGCGTAGTGCAGCCCGACGAGATAGAACACGAAGAGCCCGCCCACGCGGTCCCACACCACGGTGCCGCTCGTGATCCAGCCGCTCGTGATGAGCGCCGCCAGCACGGCCGCCGGGATGATCTGCACGAGCGGCGGCACGCGGCGCAGCAGCCACGCCGCGACGATGAAGAGGAGCATCGCGTAGAGGAACCAGTAGATGCTCGACGGGCCTGTGACGATCTCCACGAGGCCCCACGGGTCGCGGGACCTCTCGTGCCCGATGTGCGCGTTCAGGTCGGGGAACGCGAAGAAGAACGCGAACCGGAAGAGCGACCACAGCACGTACAGGTAGGCGATGGGGAGGATGCGGCGGCGCCAGAGGTCGGCGAACGACCACGTGAGCGATCGCGGCGCGAACAGGCCCGCGAGCAGCATGAAGACGGGCATGGGGAACAGGTCGAGGATCACCTTGAGCCGGCCCGGCAGCCCCCAGACGCCCTCGCTGCTGAAGTAGATCATCGTGTGGTAGAGCACGACGAGCAGGATCGCGAGGCCCTTCGCGAACGCGACCCACGCCTTCGTCCCGACATCGCGGCGCACCCATCGGGCAAGCGGTGGCGATGGCGTGGTCACTGCGACCTCCCGAGGTGCGGGGTCTTCCGGGGTGTGGGACTTCCCGAGGCGGTCGCCTCCCGGGGCGGCCTGGCGGACGCGCGGATGCGTCCGGACGATCGTGCGATCAGGCTAGGCGCCGCACGTTAACGCGCTGTGTCGCGAACGCTACGGCTCCCTCAACCCTTCGGTGTTGCGCCGGGAGAGCGCGCGCACGTGCGGCAGGCGCTCGTCCACGGCCTGCCGCAGGGGGCCCGGCGGCGACAGCTCGCGTCGCGCCGAGGCGATCGCCGCGACGGCGAAGCCGCGCTGCGGCGCGAGGCACAGCTCGGGCCGGCCGAACATGTCGGCGAGCCCGTCGACCTTGCCCTGCGTGTTCAGCACGATCGCCGGCACGCCCTGCGAGAGGGCGATGACGGCCAGGTGCATGCGGCCGGTCACGACGACCTGCGCGCCGCGGGCGAGCGCGCGCACGTCCGCGGGGGCGAGCAGCTCGTCGACGAGCCTGACGCGCGCGTCGCCGGCCCGCGCGTGGATGCGCCGGCACACGTCGATGTCGTCGTCGTTCGGGCGCGACACGTGCGGCACGAGCACGACGTCGACCTCGTCGGCGAGCGCGCGGACGAGGTCGACGTAGTCGTCGACGAGGTCGAGCCGGCGCGCGACGAGGGCGCTCGCGTTGACGAGGGCGTACGGCCGGCCCGCGGCGACGATCCCGGCCGGCACGGCGCCGACCGCGTCGGCCGCGAACACGAGGTCGGCGACGGTGCGCACGCGCGACACGCGGTCATCCATGAGCCGCTGCGCGGAACGCGGGTCGCGCGCGAGCAGTCGCACGCCGCGCGCTCCCGCGTGCGCGACGGCGCGGCGCGCGGCGCGGCGCGCCCGGCCGTTCCAGCTGAACCCGAGCACGCGGGCATCGACGCCGGCGCGCGCGGCGGCCTCGGCGAGCACGGCGCGCGCCACCGATGCGCGGGTGTTGTAGTGCCCGTCCATGATGTCGGCGCCGACGACCGAGAACGACCGCGCCGCCGCGAGCACGCGGGCGAACGCGGCGAGCGCGCCGCGCCGGGCGGCCCCCGTGCCGTAGACGAGCGCGGGCATCGGCACGACGGTGACGCGGTCGCGATGGTCGTCCCTCACCCGCACGTCGTCGACGCCGCGCACGAGGGCGACGACGGGCCCGTCGACCCCGTCGACGAACGCCTCGAACATCGCCTGGTCGCCGATGTTCCCGCCGCCCGGGGCGCAGAGGAGCACGTGCGCGCGCGGCGCGCGCGGATCGGCGGGCGCGAGCCCGGCGGCGACCGCGGCGAGGGCGCGGCGGCGCGGGATGCCGGTGCCGAGCCACGCGTCCTCGGCGAGCCGCCGCGCGCGCCAGAGGATGCCGCCGATCATCGTGCGCCCCGCCGCTGCGCCGCCGCCTCGACGACCTCGCCGAGCGCGCGGCTGCTCGCCTCCGCCGTGAAGCGCTCGAGCCATCGGGGCACCTCGGTCATCGGCAGCGTCGCCGCCTCGGCGACGGCGTCCGCGAGGCTGCGCGCGTCGCCCGCGGCCGCGAGCACGCCCGTGACACCGGGCACGACGGCATCCGCCACGCCGAGCGCGGTCGAGGGGGCGACGCTGGGCACACCGCGCGCGGCCGCCTCGACGAGCACGTTGCCGAGCCCCTCGCGGGCCGATGCGAGCAGCAGCACGGAGTGCGGGGTCAGCGCGGCGGGCCAGTCGGCGAGCCAGCCGTGGTCGACGACGGGGATGCCGGCGGCCCGCGCCGCGGCGCGCACGTCGGCGCCGAGCGGGCCCGCGCCGATCAGCACGAGCCGCGCGTCGCGGCCCTCCTCGCGCAGCGCGGCGACGACGTCGACGGCGACGAGCGGGCGCTTCTGCGCGACGAGCCGTCCCGCGAGCACGACGTCGATGCGGTCGCCGCCGGGCTGCCGGGCGACCCGCGCGCCGGCCGGCTCCGCGAGCGCGGGGTTGAGCACGACCGAGCAGCGGCCGGCCCGCGCGCCGAAGGCCGCGACGAGCTCGGCCGCGACGGGGTGCGAGCAGGCCACGACGTGGTCGGCGAACCGGTACGACAGCTTCGCGAGGCGGATCTTGACGCGGTGCGGGAGCGACGACCCGGCGAGGCCCAGCGAGATGAGGTTGTGCTCGGTCACGACGACGGCCCACGGCGTGCGACGCCGGCCGAGCCGCGCGGCGAGCGCCACGAGGTCGGGGTAGGTCTGCAGGGCCACGACGGCCGCGGCGCCGAGATCGTCGGCCTCGCGGGCGACGCGTCGCGCCCGGCCGCCGTGCGGGTGCGCGCTCGCGTCGACGAGCTCGACGGCGGGGTCGAGCCGCTCGGCGCCCTCGGTGTCGGAGAGGGCGACGACCCGCACGCGCCAGCCGGCCGCGGCCAGCCCGTTCGCCCATGCCACGCCGACCGCCTCGGCTCCGCCGCCGCGCAGCGATGTGACCGCGAAGACCACCCGATGTCGCTGCATGTCGCGTCCGCCTCTCCCACCGACCGATTCGAGTCACCTCTCGCCGACGCCGGTGTGGCCGAGCGGTAGCAGACAATATCACCCGATAGAAAACTCCTCGTAACGAAACCGATCACCTCCCTGGATAACGTGAGTGCGGCAGAGGGGAGGTCCGGTGACCTCGGAAACGACAGTGAGCGTGAGCATGCCTCGACGCACGCTGTTCGTCGCTTCGTCGGGGGGTCACGTCAGCGAGCTGCTGCGCCTGCTCCCGCACATCGAGCCCACGGACGACTCGCTGTGGGTCACCTTCGACACGCCCCAGACGAGGTCGCTGCTGTCGGGACGCCGGGTGGAGTTCGTGCGCTACGTGCGCCCGCGGGATCCCGTCGGCGTGCTGCGCGCGATCCCGCAGTTCACGCGCATCCTGCGCCGCGAGCGGTTCGACCTCGTTGTCAGCACGGGGGCGGGCATCGCCCTCGCGGCGCTCCCCCAGGCACGCCTGCGCGGCATGCGCGCGCTCTACATCGAGAGCGTCGCGCGCGTGTCGGGCCCGTCGCTCACGGGGTCGATCCTGTCGGTGCTGCACGCGTGCGAGCTGCGCACGCAGCATCCGGCGTGGGCGCGCGGACGGTGGCAGGTGCATCCCGGCGTGCTCGGCAACTATCAGCGCGTGCCCGACCCGGGACGGGCGACCGACCGGCCTCGCATCCTCGTCACGCTCGGCACGATCGAGGGCTACCGGTTCGACAGTGCCGTCGACGCCGTGCTCGCGACCGGCCTCGCCGACGAGCGCACGATCTGGCAGCTCGGCGCCACGACGCGGCACGATCTGCCGGGCGAGGCGCACACGACGGTGAGCCCTGAGGAGATGAGCGCCTTCATCGCGCGCAGCGACATCGTGGTCTGCCACGCGGGCGTCGGCACGCTCATGATGCTGTTCGACGCGGGCCACCACCCCGTCGTGCTCGTGCGCCGGTCGAGCCGCGGCGAGCACGCCGACGACCATCAGGCGCAGCTCGGCGCGCTGCTCGCCGAGCGCGGGCTGGCCGTCGTGCGCGAGACGACGGAGCTGGATGCCGCGACGATCACGGACGCGACGGCGTTCCGCATCGACGCGCTCGTCGAGCCGCCCGCTTGGGAGCCGGGGTGACGCGCGCGCCCACGATCTGGCACGTCGGCCAGGTCGAGCCGGCGCCGGGCGGCATGAGCCAGGTCATCCGCGCCTATCTCGGCTGGCCGTCGTTCGCGACGACCCAGCGCGGCGTCGCGAGCCACGGCGACGGGTCGTGGCCGCGGCGCCTCGCCCTCTTCGCCCGCGCCCTGGCGACGGTCGCGACGCGGCCGAGCCGCCGGCACGACGTCGTCGTGTGCCACCTCTCGGAGGGCGGCTCGTTCGTGCGCGAGGGGGCGGTCCTGCTGCTCGCGCGCCTGCGCGGCGTCGCGACGGTCGCCCAGCTGCACGGCAGCCGTTTCGTCGAGTTCGCGGAGCGGCATCCCGCGCTCGTCGGCGCCGTGCTGCGCCGCGCCCGCCGCGCGCTCGCGCTGAACGCCGAGACCGCCGCGATGGCCCGGGCCGTCGCCCCCGGCCTCGTCGTCACGCTGCTGCCGAACGCCGTCGACCCGGCGCCCCGGCGCGACACGGAGGCCCTCGTCGTGTTCGGCGGCGAGGTGGGGCCGCGCAAGGGCGCCGACCTGCTCGTGCGGGCATGGCGGGACCTCGACGACCGCCGCGGCCACCGCCTCGTGTTCGCCGGCCCTATCGTCGACGAGGCCGTCGTCGACCGCGCGGCGCCCGACGTCGACTACCTCGGCGCGATCCCGCACGACGAGCTGCTGGCCCTGCTCGACCGCGCGCGCGTCGCGTGCCTGCCGTCGTACCGCGAGGGCCTGCCGATGTTCGTGCTCGAGGCGATGGCGCGGTGGACGTGCGTCGTCGCGACGCGCGTCGGCGGCACCCCGCAGGCCCTCGCCGACGGCGCGGGGATGCTCGTCGACGCCGGCGACCTGGCCGCCCTGACGCGCGCGCTGTCGGCGGCGACGACGGACGGCGCCTGGGAGGAGCACGCGGTCCGCGCGCACGCGCGCGTGACGTCGACGTACGCCGCCGACGTCGTGTTCCCGCGCGTCGAACGGGAATGGCTCGCGGCGCGCGACGGCGCGGCGCGCTGAGCCGCGACCCGCGGTCGCACACAGATCGACCGCTGCCCGCAACCCCTGCGTAACGGCGCAACCCGATACTGAGGCCTATGACTGCGCCGCCCCCGACCGCGACGCCCCGGCTCGACTCCCTGACCGGCGTGCGGTTCCTCGCCGCCCTCCTGGTGTTCGGCTACCACGGCATCCACTATCTGGGCGAGGGCGGGCTCGGCCTCTTCGCCGCGGGCATGGCGGGCGTCTCGCTCTTCTTCCTGCTCAGCGGCTTCGTGATGGCGTGGTCGGCGGGCCCCGCCGACCGTGCGGCGCTGTACTACCGGCGGCGCTTCGCGCGCATCTACCCGGCGTTCCTCGCCGCGTGGCTGGTCTCGCTCGCGGTCGGCACCGTGGGCGGGACGGTGTCGCTCTGGGACGTGCTGCTCCCGCCGACGCTGCTGCAGGCGTGGGTGCCGCTGCGGATCGCCTACTTCGCCGGCAGCGCCGTGTTCTGGAGCCTGTCGTGCGAGGCGTTCTTCTACCTGCTCTTCCCGTGGATCCACCGGCTCCTGGCGCATCGCACGGCGCCGACGCTCGTGCTCGTCGGGTCGGGCGCCGCCCTCGCGAGCCTCGGCACGGCGCTGGCCCTCTCGGGCGCGCCGGCGACGGACCTCACGCGGTGGCTCCTCGTGCTCTTCCCGCCGCTGCGCCTCATGGAGTTCGTGATCGGCGTGGTGCTCGGCATCGCCTTCCGGCGCGGGCTGCGGATGCCGGTGCCGCTGTGGTGCGCGTTCGCGCTGGCCGCCGCGGGCTGCGGCGTCGCCGCGCTCGCGCCGTACGCGCTCAGCCGCTACGCCGTGACGCTCCTCCCCTTCGTCGTGCTCATCGGCGCGCTCGCCACGGCCGATCTGCGAGGGTCGCCCAGCCTCCTCCGCCGGCGGCCGTTCGTCGAGCTGGGCGTCTGGTCGTACTGCTTCTACCTGCTGCACGCGATGGTGCTCATCGCGGTGTTCTCCGTCGCCGGCGGGCTCGACTGGGTCGACCAGGCGGAGGCCTCGCCCGGGGCACCCGTGCCCGCCGTGCGCTGGGCGCTGCTCGCGGCGGCGCTCGGCGCATCGGTCGTCGCCGCATGGATGCTGCATCGCATCGTCGAGCGACCGCTCGAGCGGTTGTTGCGGCCGACCCCGCTTTCGCGACTCGACGCGACGTGTTCTACTGGTTCCTCCACGAGGAGGTCAGGATGAGCAGAGCGGGCGACAAGGACGACGAGAACGACAGAGGCGTCAGGGTCACGCGACGGACGTTCCTCGCGCTGAGCGCGACCGCCGTCCCCGTCGCGAGCCTGCTCGCGTCGTCGTACGCCGCGCTCCCGGCGGCGGCCGCGACGACCGCGACCGTCGACCCGCGCGACCATCTCGCACCGGGCGAGACGTGGACCGGCGTCTCGGACATCCGCCCCGCCTTCCAGGCCGCGCTCGACGCCGCGCACGCGCTCGCCGCCGACGGCGAGGACGTCGAGTTCGTGATCCCGCCGGGCGTCGGGCGCATCGGCAGCACGCAGGCCTGGGAGCGCGTCCCCATCGTGCGCGAGTCCGACCGCACGCCCAAGGCGCTCTATCCCAAGGAGATGGGATTCGGGCTGCGGGTCAACCTCATGGGCAGCATCCACTTCCGCGGCGCGGGCGGCTGGAACCGTGCGTCGGTGATCCGGCTGCAGGACAACGCGGCGAGGAACCTGTTCTACATCGACACCGACACGGGCGTCGAATGGGTCGACCTCGGCATGAGCTACTCACCCGCGGGCACGACCGCCACGGTGCGCGCCGAACGGCCCGCCGAGCCCGCGATCTTCCGCAACTTCACGTTCACGGGCTTCGCCGTGGACAACAACTTCACGACGGGCAACGGCCACATCGTCATCGGCACCGTCCCCGCGTGGTCGACGCGGCAGACGTACGTGTGCGTGCAGAACATCGAGATCCGCGACATCGACGTCTTCGGCGTCGCGGACAAGTCGGGCGAGTCGTCGGCGATCTGGTTCAGCACCGTGCACGTGCGCGAGGCCGAGGCGAACCCCCTCGCCAACGGGCTGACGCACCCGTGGGTGAGCATGTGGCAGAACTGGTCGCTCGACACGTACTGGAGCCGCCAGACCGCCTACGCGAACGGCTGGACGTGGATGACCGACATCCGCATCTCGCAGGTGCGCACGCACAACACGGCCCTCGCGGTCGGGGTGGTCGCGTACGTCGGCCGGCACTACTCGATCTGGATGGACGGCATCGAGATCGACGACGTGATCCATACCCAGGACACGCACTACCAGCGGGCGCGCATGCACTGCTCGGTGTACGTGGGCGGCAACATCGTCGGCGGCTCGGCGACCGTGCGCAACATCGCGGTCACGAACATCGGCGACGACTCGCTGGAGATCGGCGGGTTCCGCGAGGTGCTCGTCGAGAACATGGTGTCGGTCAACGCGAACCGCGCCGGCATCATCATCCGGTACTCGCAGCGTCCGCAGTACCCCTCTCAGACGCGCGTGACGATCCGCAACTACCGCAACGTCGTCACGGGCGACGCGATCCGTCCGGGCGCCGTCAAGCAGAGCTTCCGCGGCTCGCCGATCGACATCTTCTACGACCGCGACGGCGACGTCGATCCGTCGACCGGGGTGCAGCGCGGCGACATCTACCCGCTCGCGTTCCTCACCATCGAGGACAGCTCGTCGCTCATCGACGGCACGACGAGCGACGGCGTCGACCGCGGCGAGTACTCGATCCTCGAGCGCGCGGGCGCCCTGGGCTGGACCCACAACTGGCAGGTCGGCCTCGTCACGATGCGCCGCGTCAGCGCGGCGGTGCGGCACTTCCACCTCGGCCATCCGCCGAACACCGAGTTCCCGATGAACCTCATCGAGGGCCAGCACCCCGACACCCGCTGGGACGTCGAGGGGCTGACCCTCGAGGTGGAGGACGTGACGTCGAGCGGTCGCCAGATGATGTTCTACGCGACGTGCCTGCACTCGCGGAAGCCGATCCGCCTGGCGAACGTCGTCGGCATCCTGCGCGACACCGACAACGCCGCCGTCAGCCGGTTCGTGGCGACGTCGCCGGGGTACAAGCCGCACAGCGTGGCGCCCGACCAGATCTACGTCGGCGGCATCGAGACGATCGACGGCGTGCGCGTCATCTCGTCGGGCACGACGACGGCGATGATCCGCGGCGTCTCGGTCGCCAACCACCAGCCGGTCGCCTCGATCGCGGTGCGCGGCGTCGACGTGCTCTCCGCCCCCGGCGCGATCGCGATCAACCTGCCCTTATCCGGCGCGAACGCGGGCATCACCGTGCTGCAGTGACGCTCCTCAGGATGCCGTCGAGGTCGTCCCACATGCGCGCGACCGAGGCCTCGACGGTCTCGGACGCCGCCCGGATGGTCTGCGACACCTCCTCGCGGCGGGCCAGCAGCCCGCGCAGCACCTCGACCTGCTCGTGTGCGGGGCGGGCGGGGTCGACGACGAACTCGCGCACACCGTAGTCGGCGCCCATCCACGCGTACTTGTGGCTCCACGAGTGCACGAGCGTCGGCACGCTCTGCGCGAGCGCGCTCGACACGGCGTGGAACCGGCCCGACACGACGACGTGCGCCGAGCCGATGAGGGCCTTCAGCTCCAGCTCGCGGAGACCGCTGACGAGCTCGAGGTCGCCCGTGCGCTCGCGCAGCGCGGTGAGGATGGCGAGGTCGCGATCGCCCTCGTGCGACAGGCCGTAGGGGGTGAGGCCGGCGGCCCTGACCTCGGTCACGAACGCCTCGAGCACGTCGAGGTACGCGTCGGTGTCGTTGCCGAGCAGCCGTTCCCGGATGTTCCAGTTGGGCACGAGCGGAACCGCCCCCGCGAGATGCTGCAGACCCGCCGGCGCCCGCCCGGCCTGCTCCGCCGTGAAGTCGGGCGACTGCCGGATGTTCGCGCCGTCGAGGCCCGACGCCGTGGCCAGCTCGCTGAGGTAGCGGTACGAGTCGGGATCGCGCGCGTAGATGACGGCGCACGAGCCGAGCAGCGTGCGGGCCGGGTCGGCGGTCTCCTCGAAGGGGCCGAACGCCTGCGGCAGCATGACGACGGCGCGGCCGCGCTGCGACCACGCCTCGAGGCGGCGCGCCGAGCCCTCGAGGTTGAGCCGCGTCCACTGGTCGGCGTAGCGGAACCCCGAGATGTCGAGCACGGCGGAGATCTCGCGCGGGTACACGAAGCGCAGGCGCGAGGGCAGCACGCCGTTGAGCACGCTCAGGTCGGCCCACGGCGCGTTGCGCTCGACCTTGCGGGGCGCGAGCGTGCGCACGCCGTACTGCGCGCGCTGCTCGGGCGTGCCCGTGCTGTAGTCGAGCACGACGTCCCAGCCCCACTCGGCGAGCTTGTCGCGCACGCGCAGGAGCATGAGGTTCGCGCCCTGGTTCTCGAAGTTCGCTCCGACGACGAGCGCCAGCGGTCTCTTGCTGCTCACGATGTCCTCTCCTCCAGCGGCCGGACGAGCACCATCCGGCGGTGCTTGATGTCACGCAACAGGGTCATGATGTCGACGGGGCTCAGGACCACGATGAGGAACGCGTGCTTCAGCTTGGCCGGGAGCGTTCTCGACGAGTGGAACCGGATGCGGTGGATCGACCCGCGGATGCGGTTGCGGTCGCGCAGGCGCAGCGAGGCGCCGTGCTTCGCGAGATAGAGCTCGGTGCCGCGCGCCCGCGCCTCGGTGAGGCTCATCAGCTGGCCGCGGTCGTGCTTGCGCTGCAGCACGTTGCGCGCGGAGACGACCGCGTAGGTCTTGCCCGCGGCGAGGAAGCGGTAGAGGAAGTCGGTGTCGTTGCGCACCGGCAGCCCGATGTCGTACCCGCCGACGTCGTCGAAGGCCGAACGGCGCAGCAGCACGTTCGATCCCGTGGCGCCGGGGTTGACCGCGGCGACCCGCGTGTGGCTCAGACCGGGCGGCATGTTGGCGCCGTCCTGCACGACGTCGCCCGAGAACTTGGAGATCCAGGTCACGACCAGGTCGACGTCGTCGCGCGTCATCGCCGCGGACGCCTGCTCGAGGTAGCCGGGCCTCCACAGGTCGTCGTCATCGAGGAACGCGAGCAGGTCGCCGCGCGCGACGGCGGCCCCCGCGTTGCGGGACGACGAGGCGCCCGCGCCCGCGGAGTTGTCGACGAAGCGCGCCTCGATGCCCGACCGCTGCGAGAACTCGTGCGTGATCCGCTCGGCCTCGGGGTTCGGGATGTCGGACGCGACGATCACCTCGAGCGGCGGCAGGGTCTGCGCGCCGATCGACTCCAGGCTCTCGCGCAGGAAGTCGTTGCGGTCATGTGTCGGGATCACGCAGCTGATCGTCACGTTCGGCTCCACTGGCAGTCGCGGCCCGCCGATGGCGCTTGCCCCGCCGGCGAGCACCATTACTTGTCCACACGATACAACCGGCCGCGCGGCGCGAAACGGCCGGGGGGCGGTTCGCACGAAACGTTTTCCAACCCGAAATGTTCCTGTTTCGTTTGCGTCTTTCGGGCCTGCCTATCATGACCGGCATGCAGCACTTGAGGTCTCACGCCCGAAACGAGCGGCGATCGTGACGGCGGGCGGTCCCACCTGGCGCGATGTGGTGGCGAGGTGGCCGCTGGCTCTCGGAGTGTTCCTCATAGCGATCGCGACCTCGGCGATCGTGGGTCTCGTCACACCGCGCGAGTACGAGTCGACGGTGCGGCTCTACGTGTATGCGGCCTCCGAGCTGGAGGCGCCGACCGTCAACCAGATCGTCAAGGGCAACCAGTTCGCGGTGGCCGAGGCGGCGCTCGCCCCGACCGTGGTCAAGAGCGACGCGAACCTGCAGACCGTGCTCGACGAGCTGTCGCTGTCGTGGAGCCGCCCGCAGCTCGCCGCCACGATCGACGCGACGACGGTCACCAACTCGCCGATCGTGTCGCTGACGGCCACGAGCGCCTCGCCCCAGGACTCCCAGACGATCGTCGAATCGGTCGCGCGCGCCTACATCGGCTCGCTCGACCGCGACACCGCGGGCGTGCCGTTCCACGTCGCGGCCACCCCGCTCGAGGCGCCCAAGACGCCCGCCACCCCTTCGAAGCCGAACCTGCCGGCGATCTTCGCGATCGGCGTGATCGTGGGCGTCGTGTTCGGCAGCCTCGCCGCCTACATCGTGGCGCTCGTCTCGCGCCAGGCCGGGTCGCCCGACCGGCTCGCGGCGGAGGCCGGCGGTCCGCTCGTCGCCGCGCTCGGCACGCCGGCGGGCGACGTCGAGGACACGAGCGGGCGCGCACGCACCCGTTGGCTCGCCGCACGGCTCGGCCGGCTCGCGCGCGCGAACGGAACCCGCTCGATCGCCCTGACGACCGCCCGCCCCGGCGACGACGTGCGCGCCGTCGCGGAGCGGGTGACCGCCGCGCTGCAGGCCGACGGGGTGCGCGTGGGCGTCGTCGACCTCGTGTCGCACGCGGACGGCGGGCGCTACGCCGGCGACGGCACCGTGCTGCGCCGCGGGGGCGGCGCCGCGGCATCCCCCCTCTCCGCCGGCGGCGTTCGAGCCGCACGCGACGAGGTCGAGCAGTCGCACGACCTCGTGCTGTGGCTCGTCGATCCCGTCTCGGCGTCGGCCGACGCGCTCGCCGTCGCCGGCGGCCTCGACGCGACCGTGCTCGTGGCCGACCGCCGCACGCCCCTCACCGACGTGCGCGGAGCCCGCGAGGCGCTGCGGTTCGCGGGCGAGGAGTTCGCGGGCGTCGTCGTCACGTCGGTGCGGCGTGCGGGCGAGCTGCGCTGGGGCCCGTTCCTGGAGGACGCGCCCGCCGACGTGCGCGCGGAGGTGCTGTCGTCATGACGACGCGCGCGGTGAGCGTCGTGACCGTCGTCTTCGAGGTCGAGATCCCCCTGCTGCTGCTGCAGGCCCGCTCGCTGCGCGCGCACGTGCCCGCCGAACGGATCGCGCGCTACATCGTGATCGACAACACGGCGCGCGGCCTGAGCCCGGCCGACCGCCGGCGCATCGCGGGCGAGCTGGGCGACCACGCGCCGCGGCTGCGCGTCGTGCGGCCGGCGGACCTCGTCGACGTGCCCGCGGCGAAGGGCTGGGTCGTGCAGCAGGTGCTCAAGCTCGCCGTGAGCGCGCTCGTCGACACCGACCACTACGTGGCGCTCGACGCGAAGAACCACTTCGTCCGCACGCCCGCGCCCGACTTCTTCGTGTCGGCGGACGGGCGTGCGCGCGTGAACACCTACTCCTACGAGGAGCACCCGCTGCGCCCGCAGCTGGAGACCGTGCTCGCGTACACGGGTCTGGAGCCCGGCGCGCTCGTGCGCGACTTCACCGCGACGGTCACGCCGTTCGTGTTCGACACGGCGCGCGTGCGGCGCACGATCGCCGAGGTCGAGGAACGCAGCGGATCGCCCTTCGCCGACGAGTTCGTGCGCGCGGGCCTCACCGAGTTCTTCCTCTACACGGCCTGGGCGCTGCGCGACGGCGCCACGATCGACGCGGTCTTCGACGTGCAGCAGGTCTTCTGCCCCGTGCTCTGGCCGCGCCGCAACTCGCTCGCGCACGTCGACGACGTGCGCGAGCGGCTCGACGACGAGCGCGTCCCCCTGCTCAGCGCGCACCGCAACGCCCTCGCCGACCTCCCCCGCCCCGCTGCGGACGCCCTCGCGGCGCTCTGGGTGAGCCACGGCCTGTTCGCCTCGCCGCGCGAGGCCCGCGGGTTCCTGCGACGCTTCCGGATCAACCGCCTGGTGCAGACGGCGCTGCTGCGCGCACGCGCGAAGCTGCCGGCCCGGGGCGGGCGCGCGCCGCGCGCCGCGCTCGCACAGGCCGCCGCGAGAGAGGGATGAGCCATGCCCGCATCCGAGCCCGCAGGCCCCGCCGTCGCGATCGGCATCGCGACCTACCGGCGCCCGGCGCTGCTGCGCCAGCTGCTCGAGTCGCTCCGTGACCTCGAGCGTCCCGTGCCCGTGAGCGTGTACGTCGTCGACAACGACGCCGACGGGTCGGCGCGCGAGGTCGCGGCCGAGTTCGCCGACCTCGACGTGCGGTACTCCGTCGAGCCGGCGCCCGGCATCGCCGAGGCGCGGAACGCCTTCCTGCGCGCGGTCGCCGACGAGACGCACGTGGCGTTCGTCGACGACGACGAGCGCGTCGCGCCCGACTGGCTCGTGCGCCTGTGGGACGCCGCGCACGCCTACGACGCGGAGGTCGTCGCGGGCCCGGTCGTGCCGGTCTTCCCCCCGAACGCCCCCACGTGGGCGATCGCGGGCGGCTTCTTCGAGCGGCCGCGCGTCGCGACCGGCCAGCGCATGCCGCTCGCCGCGACGAACAACTCGCTCGTGCGGCGCACCGCGCTGCAGCGGCTCGACAGCCCGTGGTTCGACCCCGCGTTCTCGCGCACGGGCGGCAGCGACTCCGACCTGTTCCACCGCATGGTCGCCGCGGGCGCGACGATCGTGTGGTGCGACGAGGCGGTCGTAGAGGAGGACGTGCCGCTGGAGCGGATGACGTGGGAGTGGGTCAAGCGCCGCGCCGAGCGCACGGGCAACGTGCGCGCACGGCTCCTGCTCAACGACGGCAAGCGCCTGCGCGTCGGCGTGGAGGGCGTCGCGCGGCTCGCCGTGGGCGGCCTGCGCATCACGACGCGCACGCTGCGGCGCCGGCCGGTCGACGCGCACGCGCTCAACACGTGGATGCGGGGGCTCGGCCTGCTGCGCGCGATGCGGGGCGACCTCATCCAGGAGTACCAGCGGTCATGAGCGCGCAGCCGATGGCCTCGCGCCACGACACGGTGGCACGGCGCATCGGCCGCGGCATCCCCGACGCCCAGCGCCGCGCCCTCGCGATCGGCATCGTCGCGGGAGCGGTCGTCGTCGTGGTGCTCGCCGTGCTCGCGCTCACGCGGCTCTCGGCGGCGTTCACGGTGCTCGCGGTCGTGATCGGCGGCGCCGCGGCGATCGCGCTGTTCTGGTCGCTGCCGGTGACCTGGCTGCCCGCGGCGTCCGTCGTGCTCTACGCCGCCCTGCCGGCGCAGCTGCTCATCCGCGTCAACACGGTGCCGCTGCTGGGACTGCCGCTCGTGATCTGGGTCGTCCGCCGGCTGGTCGCCCAGTGGCGGGGCGGTCCGCCCGCGTTCTCGCTGAGCCACCGCCTCGGCTCGCGCTACTGGGTGCTCGTCGCGGCGCTGGCCTTCGTCGCATGGCTCGTCGCGACCGTCTCATGGTCGCAGGACCCCGTGCGCAGCGTCGCGTTCGTGGTCGCGATCCTGACGTCGGTGATGTCGCTCGTGATGGTGCTCGACGCGCAGCGCGAGGCCTGGCTGCTGATGCGCGCGTGGGTCGTCACGGGCGCGATCGCGGGCGCGTACGCCGTGCTCGAGGCGATCGTGCAGTTCAACCCGGTCGCCGACACGCTCTCGCCGCTGTTCGGCATCACGAGCCGCACCTGGGCCGTGTACCGCTCGCAGGTGTGGTTCGTGCATCCCCTGTACGCGTCGGCGTACCTCTGCATCGCCGCGGCGCTCGCGCTGGGCCTGTGGCTGCAGTTCGGTCGCACCCGCTTCCTCGTCGCGGCGCTCGTGACGGCCGCGGGCGTCGCCGCGACCGGATCGCGCGGCAGCCTCGTGGCCCTCGCGTTCGGCGTCGGCGTCGCGTGGCTCGTGGCGTTCCTGCGCACGCGGCCGCTGCCCGTCTTCCGCCTGGGGATCGCGGCGATCCTGGCCGTGGTCGGCGCGATCGTCGTGATCAGCCTCCCGACGATCGCCGAGCGCTCGTCGTCGGTGGAGGCCGACCGCTCCGCAGAGGCGCGGGCGGCGGGCATCGAGTACGCCCTCCGGGCGGCGGAGGACTTCGGGTGGCTGGGCAGCGGCGGCTTCAGCTCGCGCGACGTCTTCGACCGCTACGCGACGATCCCGCTGGAGAGCGGCTACCTGCAGCTGCTCATCAGCATCGGCGTTCCGGGCCTCGTGCTCTTCGGGGTGTTCCTGCTCGCGGTGGCGCTGTCGGGCGTCGCGGCCCGCGAGGCGGCCGCGGTCGGCTCGCTCGTCGCGTGCGCGATCGTGCTCGGCTCCTTCAACGCGATCGACGACATCCCCGGCCATCTCCTGCTGTACGGCTACACGGTGTTCCTGTGCGTCGCCGGCCCGACGGCCTGGATGTCGCGCGGCGATCCCGCGCACGCGGACGACCCGCCTCCGGCGAGGTCGCGGTTCGCCGGAAGCGCGGGCAGCCCGGGGAACGCCGGGTGAGCCGCCCGCCGCGCGTGCTGCTCGGCCTGTGGCCCGACGACCGCGGCACGCAGTACGCCGACCAGCTCGTCGACGGCGGCGACGGCTCGATCGAGCTCGGCTACTTCTCCTGGCGCGAGGCGCTGCTCGGGTCGTACGACGTCTTCCACGTGCACTGGCCCGAGATGCTCGTGCGCGGGTCGACGCGCCTGGAGAGCCTGCTGCGGCGGCGCGCGCTCGCGCTCGTGCTGTGGCGCTGCCGGCTGCGCCGCGTGCCCGTCGTGCGCACCGTGCACAACGCGACGCCGCACGAGCCCGGCAGCCGTGCCGAGCAGCGCGTGCTCGCCGCCTGCGACCGGGCGACGAGCGGCGTCATCCGCCTGACGACGCACACCGATGTCGCCTTCGGGAGCTTCGTCGCGACGATCCCGCACGGGCACTACCGTCCGCGGTTCGACGCGCTCCCCCGCGAGGCGCAGGTGCCCGGCCGGCTCCTCTTCATCGGCATCGTCCGTCCTTATAAAGGAGTGCTCGATCTCATCCGGGTCTTCCGCTCGCTCGACGATCCGGCCCTGTCGCTGCGCGTCGTCGGCGCGCCGAGCCCCGGCCAGGGCGAGCTCGTGACGCGCGAGGCGGGCGACGACCCCCGTGTGAGCACCGAGCTGTCGTTCGTGAGCGACGCCGACTTCGTGCGCGAGATCTCCGCCGCCGAGCTCGTCGTCTTCCCTTACCGGCGCATGCTCAACAGCGGCGTGCTGCTCGCCGCGCTCTCGGTCGACCGGCCCGTGCTCGTGCCGAGGTCGCCGGTCAACGAGGCGATCGCCGACGAGGTCGGCCGCGAGTGGTTCGTCTTCTACGACCGTCTCGACGCACCGGGCCTCGCGCAGGCTCTGCGGGACGTGCGCGCGCGGAGCCTGCGGGGTCGCCCCGAGCTGTCGGCGCGCGACTGGCCGGCGGTCGCCAGGGCGCATCGCAAGGTGTACCTCAGCGCCCTGCGCGAGGCCGGGAGAGGGTGATCGGATGCCGTCGGGCGACGCCTACGAGACGCGGATGAAACAGGATCGTTTCGGGTTTGGAAACCCTTGCTGTACGGCGTCCTATCCGGCCCGATCCGCGCATGACGCGGCTATATCGTGAGCAATGACTGGTCCCCCGACCGGAAGGAAGCGTCCCCCGTGGTGACTGCAAGACGTATCGCGCTCGGCATCGGCCTCGCGCTCGCGGGAGCGGCGGTCGGCCTGGCGGCCGGCTCCGTGGTCGCCGGCGAGCTGGCCGAGCGGAACACCGCGGAGGCCGTGCTGCTCGTGGGCGTGGACGCGGGGTCCGTCGACCCCAGCACGCAGCTCGCCGACACGCAGGTGCTCATCGCGCAGATCACCAACGGCTACACGGCGCTCATCCGCACCCCCCTCATCCTGGACGACGCGATGGACGAGCTGGGCGGCGACGTCGCCGGCCTCACGACCGACGACGTCGCCCGCATGACGAGCATCGCGAGCGGCCGCACGTCGCCCATCGTCACGATCTCGGTCACCGACGACGACCCCGAGCGCGCCGCCGTGCTCGCGAACGCGCTCGCGACGACGTTCATGGAGCGCCTCAACGCGGGCAGCATGCCCGAGATGCCCACGCAGGTCGGCGTGATCTCGGCGAGCCTGCTGCGCGAGGCCGCGCCCGGATCGCCGCGGATCGACCTGCCCGCGCCCCTCGCGATGGCGGGCGGCGCCGTCGCCGGCGGCGCCCTCGGGCTCGCGATCGCGTGGCTCGCGCTGCGCGCCGGCGGCCGGGTGCGCCCCGGCGAGCGCCTCGACGGCTACGGGCTCGACGAGCTGGGCCCGCTCTCACCGGGCGAGACCGGCGCGGTCCCGCCCGAGCCGGCGCGGCTGCTGCGCTCGCTCGTCGCCGCGCACTTCCCCGCCGCACGGGTCGTCGTGCTCACCTCGACGACGAGCCGGTCGGCCGAGCCGAGCGCGGCGGTCGGGGTCGCCCGGGCGTTCGCCGCCGCGGGGGCGCGCACGCTGCTCGTCGACGCCGACCTCGCGCACGGAGGACTCGGGCAGGCGCTCGGGCTGTCCGGCCGCGCCGGCCTCGCCGAGCTCCTCGCGAGCCCCGAGGCCGAGCCGTCGGTCGTCGCGCTCGACGGCGTCGGCGAGGTGCTGACCGCGGGGACGACGACGGGCGACGACGGAGTGCGCCACGACGCGCTCGCCGGCATCCTCTCCCGTCTCCGCCGCGGCTACGACGCGATCGTGATCCACGCGCCCGCCCTGCTCGACGAGCCCGGCACCGCGTCGATCGTCGACGCGCCGGGCGTCGTCGTCGGGCTCACGGTCACCCCGCAGGTCGACCGTCGCGCCGACGTGCGCAGCGCCGCCCATCTGGTCCGCAGTCTGGACAACCCCCTGATCGGAGCCATCGTCGTGCAGAGCTGACCTCAGCCCGGGGCCTTCGCGCGCACCCGGCATCCCCGACCCGAGTGTCCCACTCGCCTGCGGCAGTGTCGCTGCATCTCTTGTTGCTGACCATTCCTGCTGATCTCAGACCGATGGGGGATCCGTGAAACCCGAAAAGCCTGCCGCGCAGAAGTCGCTGTCGTCGACGGCGGCACGCGGCGGCGTGATCACGCTCGGCTCGCAGGGCGTGCGCGTCGCGCTGCAGCTGGCCGGCACGGTCGTGCTCGCCCGGCTGCTGGGCCCCGAGGACTTCGGCCTCATCGCGATGGTGCTCGTCTTCGTGGGGCTCGGCGAGGTGATCCGCGACTTCGGCCTGTCGAACGCGGCGATCCAGGCGAAGGCCCTGAGCGTGCCCGAGCGGAACGCGCTGTTCTGGCTCAACACGGCGATCGGCGCGAGCCTCGCCGTGCTGCTCTTCGCGCTCGCCGTGCCCATCTCGGCGCTCTTCGGGCAGCCGGCGCTCGTGCCGCTCGTGCACGGGCTCGCGCCCGTGCTGCTGCTCAACGGCATGGCGACCCAGTACCAGGCGAACCTCACGCGCGAGATGCGCTACCTCGCCATCACGGCGGCCGATCTCATCAGTCTCGCCGCGGGCCTCGTGGTCGGCATCACGGCCGCGGCGACGGGCGTCGGCGTCTTCGCCCTCGTGCTGCAGCAGCTCACCAACGCCGTGCTCGGGCTCGTCATCGTGATGATCCTCGGCCGGTGGCTGCCGCGGCTGCCGCGACGCGACGTCTCCATCCGCCCGTTCGTGCGCTACGGCTGGAACCTGTTCTGGGCCGAGATGCTCATCTACTCGAGCAAGAACGTCGACACCGTCGTGCTCGGCGTGACCACGACGCCCGCCGCGCTCGGCCTCTACAACCGCGCCTACCAGCTGCTGATGGTGCCGGTCATGCAGATCAACGCGCCGCTCAAGCGCGTCGCCCTGCCGACGCTGTCGCGGCTGCAGGACGACCCGCCCCGCTACGCGGCCTATCTCCTGCGCGCGCAGAAGATCCTCGTGCTCGCCGTGCTGTTCATCCTCGGCTTCGCGGCCTCGCAGGCGCTGCCGCTCATCGGCCTCGTGCTCGGGGCCGACTGGACCGGCGCCGTGCCGATCTTCCAGCTCCTCGCGATCGGCGGCGCGTTCCACGTCGTCACCTACGCCGTCACGTGGGTCTTCCTCTCGCGCGCCATCACGGGCGCCTACTTCCGCTACACGCTCGTGATGCGGAGCGTGATGATCGGCCTCGTGCTCGTCGGCAGCCTGTGGGGCGTGCTCGGCGTCGCCGCGGGATACTCGCTCGCGCTCGCCGTTCAGTGGCCGGTCGCCCTGCTCTGGACCCGCCGCGTGGAGGGCGTGCCCACGCGGCAGATGTTCGGCACCGGCCTGCGCTTCCTGCTCATCGTCGCCGCCTCCGCGGCGCCGGGCCTCGTCATCTCGACGTGGCTGCAGCCCTGGCATCCGCTCGTGAACCTGCTCGTCGGCACCGCGATCATGCTCGCCGTCGCTGCCCTCCTCTTCGTGCTGTGGCCGCAGGCCCGCCGCGACCTCCGCGACGTGATCGACGGCGTCGCCCGCATCCGCGGGGCGCGGGGATCGCGCGGCGGGGCGCCGAAGAAGCAGGCCACGACCGCTCAGACGCCGCACGCGCCCGAGCCCACAGACACGGCATCAGAATCCGAGCTGGCGAAGGAGCGAACGACACCATGACGAGATCTGTCGCGATCATCGGCACCCGAGGGTATCCCTCGTACTACGGCGGGTTCGAGACGGCGGTGCGCAAGCTCGCCCCGTACCTCGTCGACCACGGATGGGACGTCACCGTGTACGGCCGCGACGGCGCGACGCGCGACGACGACCCGACCCGCGACCCGCGCGTGCGCACCGTGACGACGCGCGGCACCGACACGAAGTCGCTCAGCACCCTCTCCTACGGGTTCACGTCGGTCTTCCACGCCGCCCGGCGCCGGCCCGACGTCGCGCTCGTGATGAACGTCGCGAACGGGTTCTGGCTGCCGATCCTCAAGGCCCGCGGCATCCCCACCGTCGTCAACGTCGACGGCATCGAATGGGACCGCGCCAAGTGGGGCCGGCTCGCCAAGGCCGTGTTCCACACGGGCGCCCGCTTCACCGCGCGCTTCGGCACGAGCATGGTCTACGACTCGACCGTCATCGCCGCCCGATGGAAGGACGAGTTCGGCCTCGACGGCGACTTCATCCCCTACGGCGGCGATGTGCCGCCCGCGCTCCCCGTGGAGCCGGGGCTGGCGCACCGCGGCTACGTGCTCGTCGTGGCCCGCTTCGTGCCGGAGAACACGATCCCCGAGTTCATCGCCGCGGCCGAACAGATCGCCGAGGAGCACGACGTCGTGATCGTCGGATCGAGCGGCTACGGCGGCGAGCTCGACGAGGCCGTCGAGGCGCTCGCCGCCGCGCGCCCGCGCGTGCGCTGGCTCGGCCACATCAGCGACGACCAGCGCCTGCTCGCCCTGTGGCAGCACGCGGGCGCCTACTTCCACGGCCACTCCGTCGGCGGCACGAACCCGGCGCTCGTGCAGGCGATGGCTGCCGGCGCGCCGGTCGTCGCCCGCGACACCCTGTACAACCGCGAGGTGCTCAGCGACGACGGCGCCGTGTTCGTGCAGCCCGAGCCGGCGTCGATCGCCGCGGGGGTCACGAGGCTCATCTCCGACCCGGCGCTGCAGGAGCGGCTGACCGCCGTGACACGGGCGCGCGCGACCGAGACCTACTCGTGGGAGTCGGTGTGCGCGGGCTACGACGCGGCGCTCACGCGGGAGATGCGGGGAGCGGCCACCGAGATGCGACGAGAGAAGAAGACGGCATGACGACCTCCCCCACCGTCCCGACCCGTACCACCGCCCCCGCGCTCACGGCGTTCCCGATGCACGGTCAGCACAAGCTGATCAGCGAGGGGTACCGCACGCGCGACGGGCACCTCATCGAGTGGTTCGGCGAGCTGCTCGCCCCGCACGGCCACGTCGCGGTGCTGTCGCGGCCCGAGCCGCTGCCGCTGAGCCTGCGCTACCGCGTGCTGCGCGGCACGGTCGCCCCGAACACCCGCGGCTATCCGTCGACGAGCGTGCGGATGCCGAACCTCTCCGACCGGCGCAAGTGGTGGGTGACCTCGCTCCCCGACTACCGGGGGTTCGTCGACGGCCGGCCGACGCCCGTCATCGCCTGGAACCCCTTCCTGTCGCTCTCGAGCGCGTGGAAGGAGATCGTCGCGTCGGGCCAGCCGCTCGTGTTCGACCTGCTCGACGACTGGACCATCCACTACGCGTTCGAGTCGGTGCGCGGCGAGGTGACCGAGGCGTACCGCCGCATCTTCGACCACGCGACCGCCGTGACCGCCAACTCCGAGGCGACGCGCGACCTCGCCCGCTCGTTCGGCCGCGACGACGCGCAGCTCGTCACCAACGGCTGCGACCCCGAGCGGTTCGCGACGACGAGCCTCGCGACCGGGCCGACGACCGTCGGATACGTCGGCAAGATCGGCCGCCGCGTCGACCTCGACCTCGTGCTGGGCGTGACGAGCGCGCTGCCGTCGGTGCGGTTCGTGTTCGCGGGGCCGATCCTCGACGCCGAGTACGAGGCGCCGCTCAAGCGGCAGCCCAACATCGAGCTGCTCGGCGACGTGCACTACTCCAAGGTGCCCGCACTGCTGCAGACGTTCGACATCGGCTGGGTGCCCCACCGCGTGGGCGAGGGCGAGGTCGGCGGCGACGTCATCAAGACGTACGAGTACCGGGCCGCGTGGCTGCCCGTGATCACGACGCCCGTGCTCGGCGCCTCCAGCAGGGGGCTGCAGCACGTCGTCGCGCTGCCCGCGGCCGAGCACGAGCGCTGGTTCGCCGACCAGGCGGCGCAGGGCCCGCGGGTCGCGCGCCGCGAGGGTGCGATCCCGCCGGAGGCGACGTGGAGCGGCAAGGCGCGTCACCTGCTGAGCGAGCTGGGGCTGGGGTAGCGGGACTCTCCGCTCCCCCTCGAACGACATGGCCGCGGGCACGCAGCGTGAGACGCACGGCGGCGCGGGCGGGCTCGGCCGCGTCGCCGGCCGCGGCGCCGTGCTCACGTTCGGCGGCCAGGTGGTCCGCATCGCGATCCAGCTGGGCGGCCTCGTCGTGCTGGCGCGGCTGCTCGATCCCGCCGACTACGGCGTCGTCGCGATGGTCGTCGCCGTCATCGGCATCGCCGAGGTGGTGCGCGACTTCGGTCTGTCGAGCGCCGCCGTGCAGGCGAAGACGCTCACCGCGGGGCAGCGCACCAACCTGTTCTGGCTCAGCCTCGGCATCGGCGTGGTGCTGAGCCTCGCCACGGTGGCGCTCTCGACGCCCATCTCCGCCCTGTACGGCGATCCCCGGCTCGTCGCGGTGACGATCGCGCTCTCGGCGGCGTTCACGCTCGACGGGTTCTCGGCGCAGTTCCGCGCGAGCCTCACGCGCGAGTTCGCCTTCGGCCGGCTCGCGGTCGTCGAGATCGTCGCGCCGTTCACGGGGCTCGTGGTCGCCGTCGCGATCGCGTGGGCCGGCGGGGGCTACTGGGCGCTGGTGGCGCAGCAGGTGGTGCAGGCGGCGTGCGGCGCCGTCGTCCTCCCGTTCGTGGCGCGGTGGTGGCCGGGGATGCCGCGGCGCGGCGAGAGCATGCGCTCGCTCGTCGCGTTCGGCGGCGGACTCGTGGGCGCGCAGCTGCTGACCTACGTGAGCCGCAACATCGACACGGTCGTGATCGGCCGGCTCTTCGGCGCGCAGGCGCTCGGCTACTACAACCGCGCGTTCCAGCTCATGCTGCTGCCGCTCAACCAGATCAACGCGCCCGCGACGCGCGTCGCGCTGCCGACGCTGTCGCGCCTCGACGACGACCCGCAGAAGTACCGCGAGTTCATCGTGCTCGGGCAGATCGTGCTGCTCAACGTCGTGGGCGCGGTGCTGTGGCTGTCGGTCGCGCAGGCCGAGGACCTCATCGCGCTCGTGCTCGGCCACCAGTGGGACGAGACCGTGCCGCTCTATCAGATCCTCGCGGTCGCGGGGTTCTTCCAGGCCGCGGCATTCGCCACCTACTGGGTGTACCTCTCGAAGGGGCTCACGCGACGCTTCTTCTCCTACACGGCGTGGACGCGCCCCGTCGTCATCGGCGTGATCGTGCTCGGCGCCCTGTGGGGCGTCGCGGGCGTCGCCTGGGCGTACCTGATCACGACCGCGCTGCTGTGGCCGATCGGGCTGCTCTGGCTGCGGGGCCGCACCGATGCGCCGCTGCGGCTGCTCTTCGCGAACGCGGGCCGCACGCTCGTCGTCTACGGCGTCGCCGCGCTCGGGTCGTACGGCGCGACGTTCGCGCTGCCCGGCCCGCCGATTCTCGGGCTGACGGTCGGCACCGTAGTCTTTGTCGGGGTGCTGGGGGTGATCGCGCTCGTCTATCCGGCGTATCGGCGTGATCTGATCGCGATCGTCCGCTCGCGGCGGTATTTCGCCGGCAGAGGCGTCATGTCCGCGCAACATCGGTCTGATACAAGTGAACGGCACGCACTGGCAAGCGACGCCGACGTCTGAGGTTCCCTGACACCCCGTCTGACACCCAAGGAGAAGTTATGCGCATGTCTGTGATCGGTTGCGGCTACCTCGGAGCCGTGCACGCCGCCGCCATGGCGTCCATCGGCCACGAAGTGGTCGGCATCGACGTCGACGATCGCAAGATCGCGTCGCTGCAGAAGGGCGAGGCCCCGTTCTTCGAGCCCGGGCTGCAGGACATCCTCGCCGAGGCGATCGCGTCGGGCCGGCTGTCGTTCACGACCGACATCGCGCAGGCGCACGGCGCGGCCGTGCACTTCGTGGGCGTCGGCACGCCGCAGCAGAAGGACGGCTACGCCGCAGACCTCACCTACGTCAACGCCGCGTTCGACGCGCTGATCCCGCACCTCACGCCGGGCGACGTCGTCGCGGGCAAGTCGACGGTGCCGGTGGGCACGGCATCCGCTCTCGCCGAGCGCGTCACGCCGACGGGCGCGACGCTCGTGTGGAACCCCGAGTTCCTGCGCGAGGGCTTCGCCGTGCAGGACACGGTCGACCCCGACCGGCTCGTCGCGGGCGTGCCCGAGGGCGAGGAGGGCGAGCGCGCCGCCGAGATCCTGCGCGAGGTCTACCACCCGTCGGTCGCGAAGGGCACGCCGTTCATCGTGACCGACTACGCGACCGCCGAGCTCGTGAAGGTCGCCGCCAACGCCTTCCTGGCCACGAAGATCAGCTTCATCAACGCGATGGCCGAGATCGCCGAGGTCACCGGCGCCGACGTCACCCAGCTGGCCGACGCGATCGGCCACGACGTGCGCATCGGCCGCCGCTTCCTCGGCGCCGGCATCGGCTTCGGCGGCGGATGCCTGCCGAAGGACATCCGCGCCTTCTCGGCCCGCGCCGAGGAGCTCGGCCGCGGCGAGTCGGTCGCGTTCCTGCGCGAGGTGGATGCCATCAACCTGCGCCGTCGCGAGCGCGCGGTGCAGCTCGTCGTCGACGCGCTCGGCGGCTCGGTGTTCCAGAAGCGCATCGCCGTGCTGGGCGCCGCGTTCAAGCCGCACAGCGACGACATCCGCGACTCCCCCGCGCTCGACGCGGCCGTGCGCCTGCACGGCCTGGGCGCCGACGTCATCGTCACCGACCCCGAGGCGGTCGAGAACGCCCGTCGCGTGCAGCCGCAGCTGGCCTACACGACCGACCGCGACGAGGCGCTGCAGGGCGCCGACGCCGTGCTCGTCGTGACGGAGTGGGACGAGTACCGCCGCGAGCTCTCGCCCGAGCACGCCGCCGCGCTCGCCGCCGGACGCATCATCGTCGACGGCCGCAACTGCCTCGACGCCGCCGCCTGGCGCTCCGCGGGCTGGAGCTACTACGGCATGGGTCGCCCGTAGGGACCACCTGCCGATCGGGCCGCTCCGGTGCTCCTCTTCGAGCACCGGAGCGGCCCGATCGCGTTGCGCCCGCCCTGAGTCGAAAGGCCGCGCGAAGCCCGGACCCGTCCTCGGTCTGCGGCTAGGTGCGTGGGTCAGATCCTTCCGTTAACGCGCCGGGGTGAATCCGGTGGATAGCGCGGGGTGCTGGGAGAATCGATTCATGACGGTGACTGCCAGCCTGGAGGGTCTGTTCGAGGTCGAGCCGGGTGAGGCGCGGGCGCCGGGCTCGGCTGCACCGGCGGGTGCGGGCAAGACGTTCCGTGGGTATGACCAGGGGCAGTGTTTCCTGCTCCCGCCGAGTCTGGATGACTGGCTGGACGAGGATGATGAGGCCCGGTTCATCTCCGAGGTCGTCGAAGAGCTCTTGGATCTGACGCCGGTCTACGCGTCGTACGCGTCCGCCTCGGGTGCGCCTCCGTATGACCCGCGGATGATGTTGAAGCTGCTGCTGTTCGCGTACGCGACGGGCGTGACCTCGTCTCGTGAGTTGGAGCGGCGCTGCAAGCGCGATATCGCCTTCCGGTGGCTGTCGGGCAACCAGGCGCCCGACTACCGGTCGCTGGCCCGGTTTCGTCGGCGTCACCTGGATGCCCTGCCGGGGTTGTTCCTGCAGGTGCTGCGGGTCTGCGCGGAGGCGGGGCTGGTGCGGTTGGGGCGTGTCGCGCTGGATGGCACGAAGCTGGCCGCGAACGCGTCGCGGCATAAGGCGATGAGCTACGACCGGATCGTGCCGAAGATCGATCAGCTCCAAGCCGAGGTCGCTGCGCTGCTCGCCGAGGCGGAGGCGGTCGATGAGGCCGAGGATCAGCAGTTCGGCCAGGACCGGCGCGGGGACGAGGTCGCCCCGGAGCTGGCCCGCCGTGAGGGGCGCCTGGCAAAACTACGTGCCGCGAAGGACGCGATCGAGGCCGACGCCGCCGAGAAGGCGGCAGCCGTAGCGCGGAAGAAGGCCGACGCCGCCGGTCAGCCCCCTGAACAGGCCGACGCGGCCGTCGCGACTGCAGTGGACACGGCGGCGCCGAAGCCGAAAGCGCAACGCAATTTCACCGATCCTGAGGCGCGGATGATGAAGACGGTCCGCGGCTTCGATTACGCGTTCAACGCGCAGGCCGTTGTCGATGAGGGCCACCAGATCGTGCTGAGCGCCGAGGTCACCCAGCAGGCCACCGATATCCAGCAGTTCGTCCCGATGGCCGAGCAGACCCTACGGAACCTCGACGCGGCAGGAATCGAGCGTTCCCCAGAGGTCGTCCTCGCTGACGCGGGCTACTGCTCGGAAGCCAACCTCGAAGCCGCCGACGATCTGGACGCACAGGTGTTGATCGCGACGGGACGGCAACGTCACGGCGAGAGCTTCCCTACCGCCGGCGCCCCGGACCCGGCCCCAGAGGACGCGAGCCGGCGGGAGCGGATGGCGCACGCGCTGCGCACCGAGCAGGGCCGCACCGACTACGCGCGCCGCAAAGCCATCGTTGAACCCGCGTTCGGGCAGATGAAGACCCGGCAAAACGCCGGACAGCTCCGGCTACGCGGACTCGCCGGCGCCCAAGGCGAATGGCTACTCCACACGATCTGCCACAACCTCCGCAAGCTCCGCGTCGCTACAGCCGCCGGGCTGGCGCCCGCATAGGCCTCCCCAGGGGTCCCGGGGCGTCACAGCACGCACCGACAGTCGCCACGAGCCCCTCGCCGTGCGATCCCGCACGCTCTCACACCGCAACGGCCCGCCCGTTCCCGTTCGCGACCGTCAGCGCGCGATGCCAGAGTCAACGCCGCGCGCCACGCCACCCGATTCTGACCCGCGCACCTAGGGTGGCGTCAACGCCCGCCGGCTCTGCTTCTGAGAGGAACCACGCATGGCTCTCCCCGACGACACACAGGACACGGGCAGCGCACCCGTGACCGCACGCCGCCCCACGACATCGTCCGCCTCCTCGCAGCGGTCGTCGTCGGGGCGCGCGTTGAACGTTCTCGACTACGGCGCGGACCGGTCGGGCGTGGCGGACTCGACGGCCGCCATCCAGGCCGCCGTCGACGACGCGATCACGAGCGGCTCGGGGACCATCGTGTTCCCCAACCGCGAGGGCTGGTCGAAGTACCGGATCGACGGGACGATCACCGTCGCGGGGATCTACAGCAAGGTGGTGCGGTTCGAGTTCGAGGACTCCCTGCTCCTCGCGTCGGAGAACGTCGGCGCCCCCGTGTTCAAGATCTGGTCCCCCTACGCGGACACCGACACAACCGCGCCGCCGTACCTGCGACGCATCTCGCTCCGCGATCTGCGCCTGCAGGCGCACGAGAACTGGGCCTCCAGCGTGCAGCGCCGCCGGCTGGCGTTCGACCTGCGCATCGTGCAGGACATCGAGATGGACAACGTGTGGATCAGCGGGTTCCGGCACGGCGGCATCGACATGATCGACGTGTGGGACGGCTCCTTCAGCAACGTGCAGATGCTCACCTGCGGATGGGGCGACCCGACCGACGTGACGGATCCCACCCTGTACTACGCCCTGTCGCTGCGCACGAAGTTCGACAACACCAACGCGACGCACTGGAACGCGCTGCACATCGAGCAGTCGCCGCTCATGCTCGTCGTCCACGGCCGCTCCCGGCACAACCATTTCGTCAACAGCAAGTTCGAGCAGCGCGCGGAGAACACGTCCGCGCTGTCCGCCATCCAGATCAACGGGTACGAGAACTCGTTCGCGAACATCCACTTCACGCAGAACCACGACACCGCCGCGGGAGGACCGGCGTTCTTCCGGTCGCCCCCGCCGATCGGTGCCGGCGAGCCCAACTATCCCGACCTGCCGAAGAAGTACATCTCGGTCGTGGGGTCGTCGTTCTCTTCTCCGCATGGGAAGGCGGTCAGATGGTTCGAGGGCGGGCAGACGAAGTTCCTCGGATGCGTGTTCCAGCATGCGAAGGGCGACGCCTGGCAGTCCGCCTTCGACCTCGACAACGACGTCACGCTGCGCGACTGCGAGGTCACCCACGCCGCCGGCTACTCCGCGACGATGAGGCTGCGCGGGGCGGGGAACCGGGTCGAGAACCTGCGCGTCTTCTGCGCCGCCTCAGGGAACTCGGGGGCGACGGTCTCCGTGGATGCCACCGCGACGAGCAACGACGTCAGCGGCGTCCGCATCACCGGCGCGCCGGCGACCCTGCTGGGCAACCACACCGGTCTCGCCGGGTCGTCGCTCGGCTCCAATCGCGTCAAGCCCTCCGCCTGGAAGGGAGCCGTGTCGGCCAACTCCGGCGATCCGGTCGTCTTCGACACCGACCTGCTGAAGCTCACCGGATCGACCGTCGGAACGATCACCAACTTCCGGCACGCCTACTCCGGGCAGGCGCTGCTCGTCGTGTCGAACGCCTCGGCGAGCACGATCGTCCAGCACGGGGCACTGATCAAGACGAAGACCGGAGCCGATGTCACGCTCGCGCCCGGCGCGACCATGCAGTTCGTCCACGACGGCGGGGTCTGGTATCAGGTCACCTGACCGCGGTTCTGTCGGCTCTCGTTCTGCACCGAAGCGGGCGTGCGACGGGTGCGGGTTCGAAACGGTCTGATTAACTCCCGCAACAGTCTGGTTAACAATGTCCGGCGTGACCGCATCCGGGCGAATCGCTTTCGCGCGCCATGCAACCATGGTCCCGTGAAGGGGATCATTCTCGCCGGGGGGTCGGGGACGCGTCTGCACCCGATCACCCTCGGCGTCTCGAAGCAGCTCGTGCCCGTCTACGACAAACCGATGGTGTACTACCCGCTGTCGACGCTCATGCTCGCGGGCATCCGCGACATCCTGGTGATCACGACGCCCGCCGACGCTCCGTACTTCGAGCGCCTGCTCGGCGACGGGTCGCAGTTCGGCATCTCGCTGACGTTCGCGCAACAGCCGTCGCCCGACGGCCTCGCGCAGGCGTTCACGATCGGCGCCGACTTCATCGGCGACGACAAGGTGGCGCTCGCGCTCGGCGACAACCTGCTCTACGGTCCCGGGCTCGGCAGCCAGCTCACGCGGTTCGCCGACGTCGACGGCGGAGCCGTGTTCGCCTACTGGGTCGCCGAGCCGCAGGCCTACGGCGTCGTCGAGTTCGACGACGCGGGCAAGGCCGTCTCCCTCGAGGAGAAGCCGGCGCAGCCGAAGAGCAACTACGCCGTGCCCGGTCTGTACTTCTACGACAACGACGTGGTCGAGATCGCGCGCGGCCTGCAGCCGTCGGCGCGCGGCGAGTACGAGATCACCGACGTGAACCGCGCGTACCTGGAGCGGGGCGCCCTGCAGGTCGAGGTGCTGCCGCGTGGGACGGCGTGGCTCGACACCGGGACGTTCGACCAGATGACGGATGCCGCGGAGTACGTGCGCACGATCCAACGCCGCACCGGCATGTCGATCGGGGTTCCCGAGGAGGTCGCGTGGCGACAGGGCTTCCTCACCGACGACGAGCTGCGCACGCGCGCGCAGAAGCTCGCGAAGTCGGGCTACGGCTCGTATCTGCTCGCCGTGCTGGAGAGAGGGCTCTGATGGCGCATCTGCTGGTCACCGGCGGTGCCGGCTTCATCGGCTCCAACTTCGTGCACCACGTGATCGCGCACACCGATCACTCGGTGACCGTGCTCGACAAGCTCACCTACGCGGGCAACCGCGCATCGCTCGACGGACTGCCGGAGAGCCGCTTCACGTTCGTGCAGGGCGACATCGCCGACGCGGCCCTCGTGGACGAGCTGTTCGCGGGCGTCGACGCCGTCGTGCACTACGCCGCCGAGTCGCACAACGACAACAGCCTGCACGACCCGCGTCCCTTCCTCGACACCAACATCATCGGCACGTACACGCTGCTCGAGGCCGCCCGCCGGCACGACCGCCGCTTCCACCACATCTCGACCGACGAGGTGTACGGCGACCTGGAGCTCGACGACCCCGCCCGGTTCACCGAGTCGACGCCGTACAACCCGTCGTCGCCGTACTCGTCGACGAAGGCCGGCAGCGACCTGCTCGTGCGCGCGTGGGTGCGCTCGTTCGGCGTGCGCGCGACGATCTCGAACTGCTCGAACAACTACGGCCCGTACCAGCACGTGGAGAAGTTCATCCCGCGGCAGATCACGAACGTGCTCCGCGGCGTCCGTCCCAAGCTCTACGGCAAGGGCGAGAACGTGCGCGACTGGATCCACGCCGACGACCACTCGTCGGCGGTGCTGACGATCCTCGACCGGGGCGAGATCGGCGAGACCTACCTCATCGGCGCCGACGGCGAGAAGAACAACAAGGACGTCGTCGAGCTGATCCTCACGATCATGGGCCGGCCCGCCGACGCATACGACCACGTGACCGACCGCGCGGGCCACGACCTGCGCTACGCGATCGACTCCACGAAGCTGCGCACCGAGCTGGACTGGCTGCCGTCGTACCGCGACTTCGAGGCGGGCCTCGCCGCCACGGTCGACTGGTATCGCGAGAACGAGTCGTGGTGGGCCCCCGCCAAGGACACCACCGAGGCCTTCTACGCCGCGAAGGGCCAGTGAGCTCGGCGGCACCTCGCAGTGCACGATCGTCGCGTTCAGAGACAACCAAGCCTGTACACATGCAGGTAGAATTGTCGTATTCGACAAGAGGGAGTCACATGAGCATCGCAACGGCACTCTCCGCGCAGCGGCGCCGTCATGGCTTCCCCGCGAACGAAGTCGCTGCCCGGGCACGCACGTCGCCCGCCGCACTGTCGCACATCGAGGCGGGCAGACGACTGCCCCGCATCGATCTGGCCGAACGCATCGCTGAGGCGATGGGCAGCCGTATCGTCGTGCTTCCCGGTGCGCGCGGGAGAAGAGGACCTGCGGAGATCGTCGACGACATCCGCCATGATCTCGCGCAGGCGCACCACGACTGGGCTTTTCGACGACTCATCCAGCTGTCTGACGACCTCCGAGCGGTCGACCCGTTCGTCGCGGCGGTTCTCAGCGCGGAACGACCTGAGCACACTGGCAGCGCTCTCTTCGACGCCGGCCTCGCCGCCGTGACAGCGCAGGCGCTCGCCACTCGTGACATGCCTACGCCGTCGTGGACGCGCGAGCCCGATCGATATCTGGCGGAATCGACCTATCTGCCCGATCCGCAGGCACCGTTCGACCTGCGCGACGACGAAGTCCCCGACGAGTTCGCTGCGCGAAACGTTCGCGTTCACCGCCTGGATCTGGAATCGGTGTGATGCTCGATCGCCAGGATGTGATCGAACTCGTCGAGGCGCTCGCCGCGGCTCTGGACGACAGCGGTGTACCCGTCACCATTCAGATCGTCGGGGGCGCCGGCATCGCTTGGCTGCATTTTCCCCAGCGGCGGGGCACAGTCGATATCGACGCCTTGTTCTCGCCACGTGAGCAGGTATTGCGGGTAGCGAGCGAGATCGCTGCTCTGCATGGACTTCCCGATGAGTGGCTCAACGATGCGGTGCTTCGGACGGGCGCCATCCCCTTCGCACGCGACATCGACTGGATCACCGTCGTCGAGCGAGGCGACGTCACCGTTCACGTCGCCGATGCACGCGCATTGCTCGCCATGAAGCTCCGCGCCGCTCGCCCCGGGCGCGACACCGACGACATCGTGCATCTCATGAGCAGGGAAGACATTCGCTCCATCGACGAGGCAGAAGCCGTATTCGAGGAGTTCTACCCGGGCGAAGCGGTCTCTGAGAGAGGCATGCGCATCCTGGAACGTATCTTCACAGTCGACCTGGTCGATGAACACACTCATCATGAGAAAGGCGGCAACGCGTGACCGAGTACGGCAAGCGGCTGAGCCCTGTCGAGACGCCCATTCCCGGGCTCACCCTGTGGGAGCTGCCGGTGCACGGCGACAGCCGGGGCTGGTTCAAGGAGAACTGGCAGCGCGAGAAGATGACCGCGCTGGGGCTGCCCGACTTCGGGCCCGTGCAGAACAACATCTCGTTCAACGACGCGGTCGGCACGACGCGCGGCATCCACGCCGAGCCGTGGGACAAGTGGGTCTCGGTCGCCACGGGCCGCATCTTCGGCGCGTGGGTGGACCTGCGCGAGGGGCCGACGTTCGGCACGGTGTTCACCGCCGAGCTCGATCCGTCGCGGGCCATCTTCGTGCCGCGCGGGGTGGGCAACTCGTACCAGACGCTCGAGCCGAACACGGCGTACGCGTATCTCGTGAACGACCACTGGTCGCCGGACGCCGAGTACTCGTTCCTCAACCTCGCCGACGAGACGGCCGCGATCGACTGGCCGATCTCGCTCGCCGAGGCGGAGCTGTCGGCGAAGGATGCCGCGCACCCGCGCCTCGCCGAGGTCACGCCGATCCCGCCGAAGAAGATCCTCGTCGTCGGCGCGAACGGCCAGCTCGGACGAGCGCTGCGCGCGGAGTACGAAGGCGCCGCGCACGTCGAGTTCGCCGCGCGCGACGACCTCGACCTCACCTCGCCGACGCTCGAGGATGCGCGGCGCTGGCGCGACTACGGCGCCATCGTCAACGCGGCCGCTTACACCAAGGTCGACCTCGCCGAGACCGCCGAGGGCCGTCGCGACGCGTGGGCGGCCAACGTCACGGCCGTGAGCACGCTCGCGCGCCTCGCGACCGCGAACGGCCTCGCTCTCGTGCACGTCTCCAGCGACTACGTGTTCGACGGCACCGCCGACCGCCCGTACCGCGAGGACGACCCGCTCTGCCCGCTCGGCGTCTACGGCCAGACAAAGGCGGCGGGCGACGCGATCGTCACGACCGTTCCGCGGCATTACATCGTGCGCACGAGCTGGGTCATCGGCGACGGCAACAACTTCGTGCGCACCATGGCCTCGCTCGCGGAGCGAGGCATCGACCCGGGCGTCGTGAGCGATCAGACCGGGCGCCTGACGTTCACGAGCGAGCTGGCCCGCGGCATCCGGCATCTGCTGGAGACGAGCGCGCCGTTCGGCACATACAACCTCACGGGCTCGGGCGAGCCGCGCACCTGGGCCGAGATCGCGGCGCGCGTGTTCGAGCTCGCCGGCCACGACCCCGCCCGCGTGCGGCCGGTCACCACCGACGAGTACTTCGCCTCCGCGACCACGCCCGTCGCCCCCCGGCCCCGTTGGTCGACCCTCGACCTCGCCAAGATCGAGCAGACGGGCTTCGCCCCTCGCGATGCCGACGACTCCCTGCGCGACTACCTGTCCTGAGCGCGACCCCGTTCCCAGAGCACAAGGATAACTGTGCGTTTTCTGTCGATTGTCGCGTAGATAGCGGTTTGTCATCGCGAATATGCAAGCTAGCGGAGTGGACGAATGGGAGCGTGAGTTCGGCGCGCAGATCCGACGCGCTCGACTGCTGGAAGACATCACGCAGGACGATCTCGCGCGCCGCGCCCATGTCAGCGTGGGCACTCTCGTCACGCTCGAGGGTGGCAAGGGAAGCAGTTTCTCCACCGTCATCCGCGTCGTGCGTGCGCTGGGACGCGAAGAATGGCTGGCGTCATTCGAGCCGAAGCCCGTGGTGAGCCCGCTTGCGCTCGCCAGAGAGCAGCGAGGGCTCACCGAACCGCGCCGCGCATCGAGGCGATCGTGACGTATCAGCACGTCGAGGTGCTCACGAGCCGAGACATCATCCCGCTCGCGGACTGGGCCCGCACCGCCGACGTTCGCGGCAGCGTCGCCGCGAACAAGGCCAAGCAACAGACGATTCCGGCGTTCCGTCTGCGCGATCGGTGGATGATCGCGGTCGCACACAGGGAGCCGGCGCTATGAGCAGCAGCGTCCGGTGGCCGCGCCATGTTTGATCGGGGGAGCAGCATTCACCGCGGCGCGAGCGCTGCCGGACTCCTGCGCGCTGTGAGCTGGTAGACGGCGGGCTTGATCGCCGAGATCGTCGAGCCGGTCGTAGCGCGGCATCATCGGTCGGAGGACGGCTCGCCCCAGGCGCGATTCATCAGCCAGGTCACATCGCGATCGAGATGGGTGATCTTCGCGTCGATCGTGTCGAGACGGCTGTGCACGGCGTCGAAGCGTGCACTCAGCTCGCCGCGGAGCCCGCCGATCTGCGCATCCAGCTCACCGCGGAGCCCGCCGATCTGCGCATCCAGCTCACCGCGGAGCCCGTTGACCTGCGCCTGCGTCGATCGGTTGATGAGGGTCGTCGACAGTGTGAGCCCGCCGATCATGATCGTGCCGAAGACCGCGATCAGGGTCCAGATCTGGGGATCGTTCATGGGGTCCACTCCTTCATTCTCGCTCGGTGCGACCGAGAATGCCAGATGTGCGAGGCGACGATCTTGCGATCCTCCGCATTCGTGGACAGATCGCGCGATGACCCGATTGTGGACGAGGACTCAGCCCCGCAGCGGTGAGCTTGTATCATGCGGCGGCGCCGCCGCCCCGACGCTGGTCGAGCAGGCCCCGCCGGTCGAGCAGGCCCCGCCGGTTGAGTACCCCCGCTGGTTGAGTAGGTCCCGCCGGAGGCGGGACCGTATCGAAACCCATTTAAGGCTCACGATACCCATAACCCCGGCATCCATATCGCCAGCAAGTCTCGACGATGCATCACCACATGTCGATGTCGCCTGTCGGCGCAGCTTTGTCACCTCTTGACGCCGGTCTGACACCGACACGTGCACGTCACAAACGCACTGCTATCCTGGGGACTGGTCAAGCCCCGGGACGTGGTGTAGCGGACGGTGATCCTTCTGTTGTTGATTTCGGTTAGGCGCTGAGCTCGAGGACGGTGTCGGTGTTCACCTCCTCTCCGGTGTCGGCGACGAGGGTGAGGCGGGACTTGGCAAGGATCTCGAGGCCGAGGTAGCGGCGGCCCTCGACCCATTCGTCAGTCTGCTCGGCGAGGACCGCGCCGACGAGGCGGATGATCGCGTCGCGATTGGGGAAGATGCCCACGGAATCGGTGCGGCGGCGGATCTCCCGGTTGAGGCGCTCGTTCGGATTGTTCGACCAAATCTGCTGCCAGAGCCCGTCGGGGAACCCGGTGAACGCGAGGATGTCCGCCCTCGCGGCGTCGAGGTGCTCGAACGCGTCGGGGAGTTTCCCGTCGACGTAGTCCAGCAGCCGGTCGAACTGGGCGTGCACGGCGTCCTTGTCGGGCTGGTCGTAGACGGAGTGCAGCATCGCTTTCACCGCCGGCCACATGGCCTTCGGTGTCACGCTCATCAGGTTCGCCGCGTAGTGGGTTCTGCATCTCTGCCAGACAGCTCCGGGCAGGTTCGCCGAGATCGCTTCCACCAGCCCGGCGTGCGCGTCGGAGGTGACCAGGCGGACCCCGCCGAGGCCGCGGGCGACGAGGTCGGCGAAGAACGAGTTCCAGGCCGCCCCGGTCTCGCTGGTCGCCACGCGCAGGCCGAGGACTTCGCGATGCCCGTCCCCATTCACGCCGGTCGCGATGAGCACGACCGCGTTGATCACGCGGCCGCCTTCGCGGACCTTCATGGTGAGCGCGTCGGCGGCGACGAACGTGAACGGGCCTGCATCATCGAGCGGGCGGTGACGGAACTGGTCGACGTGCTCGTCGAGGTCCGCCGCCATCCGCGAGACCTGCGACTTCGACAGCGAGTGGATCCCGAGAGTCTTCACGAGCTTGTCCATCCGTCGGGTGGAGACGCCGGCGAGGTAGCAGTCCGCGACCACGGTGATCAGCGCCGTCTCGGCCCGCTTACGGCGCTCCAGCAACCACTCCGGGAAGTAGGTTCCGGTGCGCAGCTTCGGGATCTGAACGTCGATCGTGCCGACACGAGTGTCCAGGTCGCGGTGCCGGTAGCCGTTGCGTTGGGCGGTGCGGTCGGGGCTGGGCTTGCCCCATTCGGCGCCGACAACAGCGTCCGCGTCGGCGGACAGCAGCGCGTTGATCATCGTCTGCAGCAACTGCCGCATCAGATCGGGAGATCCGTCGGCAAGGGCTTCACCGAGCAGGCGGGCAGGGTCGACAATATGAGGTGCGGTCATCGTGATGATGCCTTTCGAGTGGGATGTGAGAGTTTCCTCGAAGGATCACACGGTGACCGCGCCCACGTCCAAGACAGGACCGGCAGCCACCGCGCGCTACACCACGTTAAGGGGCACTACTTGGGGACTTGCCGTGCTTTTGGGGAAAAGCCCGTGTTTACACGGGCGGGCACGCGCAACGGTCCCGGCCGGGTCGGGGTCTTGGGGAGGAACGTCGATGACTGTGCACGCCACAGAGCCACGCCGCACGGAATCGGGGAGCATACTGCTGCCGCCTGTCGCCGACAGGTGGCAGCGAGACTACGCGACGAGGCTCGTCATCAGCGACTTCGTGATCGTGACGCTCACTGTCTTCGGCACGCAAGTCTTCTGGCTTGGCAGCCATACGAGGGGGGTTGCCGGCGCCGACTATCTGGATTACACCTGGCTGTCCCTTCTGCTCATCGCGAGCTGGATGCTGATGCTCTCGCTCTATGGCACTCGTAGCCCGCGCGTGATCGGCTACGGCAGCGCCGAGTACAGGGCGATCGTCGATGGCGCCCTACGGCTCTTCGGCCTCATTGCGATCGTGTCCTACCTTGCGATGGTCGATGTGTCGCGCGGGTACATCCTCATCAGCATGCCTCTTGGGCTGGCGCTTCTCATCCTGTCACGCTGGGCGTGGCGCGCATGGCTGCGCGGACGTCGGCGGCGCGGCGAGATGATCTCCCGCGTGCTGCTGATCGGCGAGGAAGAGGCCAGTGAGCGCATCCTCACTGAGTTGAACAGCCAGCCGGCCGCCGGCTACGTCGTCGTCGGCGCATGCTCGCCGTCGGGCCTCGTCGGCGGAACGCTCGGTGACACAGGTGTTCCGGTGCTGGGCAACCTCGACCACATGATCGACGCGCTGCGCGTCACCGGTGCCGACACGGTGCTCATCTCGGGCGAGAGCGGCCTGCCCGCCGGCAAGGTGCGCGAGCTGAGCTGGCAGCTCGAGGCCGGCCAGCACCACCTCATCATGGCGCCCAACCTCACCGACATCGGCGGCCCCCGCATCCACACACGCCCCGTCGCAGGCCTGCCCCTCATGCACGTGGAGACTCCTCGCTACACGGGTCGCCAGGTCGTGCTCAAGCGTGCGTTCGACATCCTCGGCTCCGGCACGCTGCTGCTGCTGCTCTCGCCGGTCTTCCTTCTCATCATGCTGCTCGTGCGGCTGTCGAGCCCTGGCCCGATCTTCTACGGGCAGGAACGCATCGGCCTCAACGGCAAGCCGTTCCAGATGCTCAAGTTCCGGTCGATGATCCCCGATGCCGACGACATGCTCGCCGAGCTGCTCGCCCAGCAGGGCACGAGCGACACCCCGCTCTTCAAGGTCGAGAACGACCCGCGCATCACCAAGGTCGGCCGCGTGCTGCGCAAGTACTCGCTCGACGAGCTCCCCCAGCTGGTCAACGTGTTCCTCGGCAGCATGAGCCTCGTCGGCCCCCGCCCGCAGCGCGAGGGCGAGGTCGAGCTCTACGACGACGCCGCTCGTCGCCGCCTCATCGTCAAGCCCGGCATGAGCGGGCTGTGGCAGGTGAGCGGTCGCTCCGCGCTCAGCTGGGAAGATGCCATCCGCCTCGACCTCTACTACGTGGAGAACTGGTCACTCACGGGCGACGTCAACATCCTGCTGCGCACGTTCAAGGCGGTTGTCGCCCCCGGGGAGACGGCGCATTGACAGGACTGCTCGTCCACGAGTGGATCGCTCCGTCTGGCGGCTCCGAGAACGTGCTCGAGGCGATGGCCGACGCGTTCCCGGACGCCGACATCCAATGTCTGTGGACCGATGCGCCGCATCGGCTCGCCGATCGCAATCTGCGCGAGACATGGATCGCGCGCACGCCGATCCGGCGCAGCAAGGCGCTGGCGCTGCCTTTCACGGTACCCACCTGGCGCATGCTGAAAGCCGACCGCGCCTACGACTGGATGCTCGTTAGTTCGCATCTCTTCGCTCATCATGCGCGCATTCGAGGCCAAGACATTCCAGAACTCGTCTACGTGCATAGTCCCGCCCGGTACATCTGGACGCCGGAGTATGACGAGCGCGGCGCAAGCGCGATGATCAGGGCAGTCGCTCCCCTATTCAAACTTATCGACCGTCATCGTGCGGCGGAGGCCGCAGCGATCGCGGCCAACAGTGCTTTCGTTCGGCGACGTGTGCAAGACGCTTGGGAGCGTGATGCCGTCGTCATCCATCCGCCTGTCGAAGTGGAACGCATTGCTCGTATCCATGAGTGGTCGGCGCGACTCACCGACGATGAACGTCGGTTGCTCGACGCCCTCCCAGAGGTGTTCGTGCTCGGCGCCTCACGGTTCGTCCCGTACAAGCGGCTCGATCTGGTGATCGCGGCGGCAGAGGCAGCGAATGTCCCAGCGGTGATCGCGGGTCGTGGTCCGGACGAAGAGTTGTTGCGCGCACAAGCCGGTGAGGCGTCAGTCCCCGTGCAGATCGTGCACTCGCCATCAGATTCGTTGCTGTGGGCGCTCTACGAGCGCGCGAGCGTGTTCGTCTTTCCTGCGATCGAAGACTTCGGGATCGTTCCCGTCGAGGCCCAGGTCCTCGGAACACCCGTCGTGACCGGTCCCGTCGGCGGGCAGCTCGAGACGTTCGTGGACGGTGAAACGGGAGTCGTTGCTGAGTCAACAGATGCCACTGACCTAGCCCATGCGTTGGTCCGCGCCCTTGATTTACCAGCATTCGACGGTCCCGCTGCGACAGCCGAGTACAGTCTTTCTGTGTTTCAGCGAAACATTCAGGAGTTTGTCGCAAGCTGAATCGCGCGGCGCGTATTGGAGCCGGGCGTGAATGGCCCGTACGTCCGCCGCCGGGCGGCAGTACGTCCGCCGAGCAGAAACCGTCACCCCCATCAAAGAGCCAGGCCAACCGGTCCACGAAGTCCATGGTGTAAGAACCCGCAGAGCACGTCGAGTTCAACGACGCTTGACACGCTGCCCAGCAGCTTCGCGGCGCCCACACGCACCACAACCATGCCGTCGGACGCACATCGCTGAGCAAGTACTCGAAACATTCCTCACCTGCCCGATGCCCAAGATCTCATGCCTTGGCCATGCCCTGATCCGATACCGAGTCGCTTCCCTCGCCCACTGAATAACAAACCCGTCATCAAGCGGCGACATCGGGGGCGTGAACGGGCACATCGGATTCCCCGACTGTCACCAAAATCCCGAGACGTCACAGCGCTGGATCTCACGTGTCCCAAAACAAGGGTCAGCCCCTTGCCTTTCGCTCTCCGTCGAGCGCTACGATTTCCGCAGTCGCGGACGCGCTTCCGAAGTTGCTACACTTCTTTCTTCCGCCCTAAGCTTCTGCTGCCGCAAAAGAATCCCGGCCTGCGTCACGAGAATCGCAAAAACAGGGATAGTGTTAGGCACCCCGTAGAAATCAGTATTGTCAAATGTTGCGTGCGCAACCATCCAGGCTATCGCTCCGAGCTGCATACTAAATGCGCGAGCCTGCCTGGACGAGTCTGCCTCTCTCATGAGCTTTAGATACTGGAACACTAGAACAGCGATGACGGCAAAAAAGAGGGCGACGGCGATCACTCCTGCGTTCGCCCAACCCGCGATCACGAAGTTGTGCGGAGGGAGGTCGGGGCGCATACCAAAGCTGTGTGCGTCTTGTGCCCACGCGGCTTCCCACCCACCAAACCCGAGCCCGAAGAAGGGCTGTTCTGAGAAGTAGCCAGCAGCGGCATTGGCGAAGTTCGCACGATCTTCCGCCGACTGCTCAGCACCCGTCAACGCCTGTGGCAGATAGTCGGCCAACCGCACAGTTAGAAATGCAAAGCCGCCCATGAGCACCAAACCGAGCAGAACGGATAGCGGTGATCGCGCGCCGGCAACGACCCACGGGAGTAGGAAAAAGATGACTGGAACGATAATAGCCAGCACGATCGCTGTCTTCGAACTCGTTGCCAATGCGCCACCCATGCACACCGCTGCCATGAAAAGAGTCCATGCGGCGCGACGCTGAAACCACATAGCAAGGTACATGAGCGCCCACACAGCCATGACCATTGAAGCTCGGTTACCGTTGACAAACAGCAGACCACCCGCTTTCTCAGGGTCGGTCACATTGTTGGTTCGCGTTGTAAATAGAAACGCAGCGTCATCACCCAGCAGCAAGTGAAAAAACTCAGATCGAAAATAGGAGTCTTCGATCGCAGGATTTACTCGAAAAATGATCGTGGCCAGAGACTGCAGAATGGCCAGTGGGGCCAAGACGATCATCATACGGCGGATGAGAGCGCGAGGATCACCGTCGCATGCAGCCGCGCTGAGAGCAGCGGCGGCGACCACTCCGAGTACCGCCACTCCTGTCGTCAGGGCACCGGTTGCACGAGGCGACCAAAGGGCAGAGAAAAAATACCAAACGGCGAGCGCCAGCAGAAGTAAAGTCGCCGGGGCCGCCAGGGCCTGCAGGAAGTGTCGGCCCGTTTTCAGAACAGTGGCCAAGGAGAAGATCGCCGGCGCTCCGGCGGGAACCGAGATGCTCGTCGGGTTGATCGAACTCAGCAGAGCGAACGTGTTCCACAGAAGCCTGCTCGGGATGAAAACGAACAGCGCGCCAACGAAGAAGGCCGCTACGGGCACAAGCAACGCCATGAGAATATCCACGACGCCCCCCTCAGCGACCCCCAAGCACCAGCAGCTTCCACAGCGCGGCACGAAACATACCCATGCTACAGCATGAGCCGTGTCACCTACGTCGCAGTCGATCCATCAGCTGTCGGCCGATGCCGACCACGTCACGCACATCCTGAGATCCGAGCCGATAGAAATCGAAAGCTGCGATGCCGTAGTGCTTGTGACAGAACCAGATATTGAGGTTTGCTGCCACGACGTTGCCGGCTAGCGTTGCGCCCGCTGCGCCAAGCGCACCCAGCGAGGGCGTGAGAGCGATGACGAGAACAACATTCGCGATCAATGCAACGAAAATCGATACGCTACGCAGTTCCGGGCGACCCCGTGCTGCAAGCCCTGCGCCCGCGACAGACCCAGGAATTCCCAGCACCGAAGCGACAATCAGCAGGATGGTCGCAACCGTCGCGGCGCCAAACTCGGCGCCGAACAGCCACGGCAGCCAAAATGGAACCGTGATCGCAATCGCCACCCCTACGACACCGGAGATAAGAAAAGAAACTCGGGCAGCCCGCAGAAGCCGGATGTTGGAACGTTCTGCGGCGTCGCTCGACATGACAACATCGCGCACTGCGTGATTGACGAGCAGAGTCACGTCAGCGACGTTGACAGCGACAGCATAGAGACCGAGTTGATACGCGCCGGCGAGCGGTGCGATCAAGAGTTGATCGATTCGGCTGAGCAAGACCCCCGACACCGACCCCAGCCACTGGCGAAACCCAAAGCTTGCGAGCGACTTTATCGATGCCTTCGCCACATCGGCCGTCTCCGACGTCCGTGAGTCTGCCCGCGCCTGTCGAATCACAGACAAGTAGGCGACAACCCCGATGATCGGCGCGATAGCAATCGCAGCGACACCCACAGCAAAGGTCAGCTGCCCAAGAAAAAACGCCCCGAAGATAACCGCGACACGAATAACCGCTGTGATCAGTCGCTCCACGGCCACCGCGCCCCATCTTTGCAGTCCCTGCGCGAGCCCGCGAAGTCCGCCCACTAGAACCGTCGGGGGGATAGCAAGCCCCGCGAGGGCGATGGAGAACGCGACATGGTCGATACCAGCAGATAGCAATGGCGCAAAGAGGACACTCAGCACGGCTGCCAACGACCCGCATATCGTTAGGATGATGAGGCCGTTAGAGGTCGCACGACGTGCAAGGCGCGGAGACGATGCGGCGACTACGGCGATCGCCTCGGTGATGCCGAACGTCGCAAGCGTGGCGAGGAACATATACGGGGCCGTTGCCGCCGCCAACTCACCGCGCCCTTCAACGCCTAGTGCGCGAGCGAGAACCGGGGCCGTGACGAATGTCGACAGCGGAAGCGCAAGCTGCCCTAGCACTGTCACCGCGACGTTCGCGCTAAACCCTCTTTCTCGATTCATCCCGCGCAGCCTTCCTATGCACGTCGCTCGCGTGCTCGAACGTACAGTCGCTCGAGCTTCTCCGACTGTTTGGCCGTATTGAACTCGGATATCACCCAAGCCCTTCCAGCACGAGCCATAGTCTCAGCCCTTGCCCGATCGGTCAGCATCGATTCCAGCGCTCGGCGCAGCGCCTCCACGTCGCCCTCGTCAACCAGAACGCCTGTTTGGCCATCAACGACAGCCTCAGGAATCCCTGAGTGACGGGTCGCAACGATAGGGGCGCCCTCACGAGCCGCCTCGAGCACAACGATCGGCAGACCCTCGGTATCGCCGTTCGCGGCTGTCTTTGACGGCGCACAGAACACCGCACATGCACGCATGGCCGCAATCACCTCGCTCGGGGGTTGCGCACCGAGAAAATTCACATCGACGGTCGCCTGTTGAGCCAATGCGCGGTAATCCAAGTCTTTTGGTCCATCGCCGATCACGGTGAGCGGCTGTCGTTCACGTAGTTCGGGAGGCAAGCCTGCATAAGCCGCGATGAGATCATCGAGGCCCTTCTTCTCCGTCAAACGCCCGACGAACAGCACTCCGCTCCGTATACTCACCTCGGGAGCGGCGCCCACGCTTTCCGACGGAATGCCAATATAGTGCACTACGGTCTTCTCCGCCGGCGCGCCCAGAGAGAGAGCACGCTCGGCGATCGCCTGCGACACAGCGATAACAACGGCAGCATCGGCGAAAAGGCGGCGAAGGCGGCGTCGATAGAGGGGACCTCTCCAGCCTCCAGCCTGTGCATCGGCCGTCGCATCGGCGCCGTGCAGTGTGACTATCAGTGGTATGTTCGCGCGACGCGCAGCCGACCGCACGACGGCGCCATCGAATCCAAAGTGAGCATGCAGAACGTCGGGCCTCGCACTCGTGAGGTAGCGACGCAACGTGCCGGAGCGCGCAAAGAGCTTCGCCGCTCGCACCCTCGCACGTCCACCGGCCGAGCGATACAGGATTACATCGGTGTCGCGCGCCAGCGGGGACTCGATGCGCTCGAAACCCACAAAGACAGAGCGCCACGTTGGAAGCGTGTCGCCCTGTGTTCGCACGAATGTCTCAGAACCGGCGAGCAGTCCCGAGCGGAACACGGCCACAAGCGGCGGTGGGGTCATATCTTCGATCCTCGCAAGGCGATCTTCGCTGGAAGAATTACAACGGCACTGAGACTGTTGATGCTCGGCCGCCCTCGTCGGAACGCGAGCCGCACCATGCGCAGGCCCGCCTTCCAGTCGCGGTACCGCAACGCTTGGAAATATGAAACGGTGAGCAGGAAATCTGCTTGGACCTGAGCGGTCGAATGCGCCAGGGCGTGCCCAGCCCACGCTGCAGATTGGTCTGCGGTGATGCCACGCGACACCGACTCGCCGCCGAACCTCAGCCGGGTCAGCGGCTCCTGCACCTGCACGACCTGAATATCAGGAACTTCGCGGTCGAGACGAGCCAGCCAATCGATGTCCTGATGAAAGCGCAGCGACTCGTCGAACGGATGCGCGATCACCAATGAGCGGGGAAAGAGCAGTGTTGAGGTGTGCATGGCCCCAGTGCCGCCCTTTACTTTCTTCTTGTGAAACAAGTACTCCGGCACACGCTCGCCAGCGTACCGCCGCTCAGGCCAGACCCGGCCCGTAGGCTCAGTCACGAGCGTCGAACTCACCCATCTGTCGTTTGCCAGAGGATCGTCGATGTGCCAGCTGATCTCCGCCAGCTGATGCTCCAGTTTGTCGGGGTCCCAGAGGTCGTCGTCATCGAGCAATGCGATGCAGTCGCCCGTTGCCGCACGGATGCCCGCCATCCGAGCAACGTTCCCTCCTGCGCGAGGTCCCGTCCGCAGTACGCGCACACGTTCATCCTCAGGCAGCGAGAGTTCGTCGGCCGTATCCGCTGCCACAATCACCTCAGCCAGTCCTACTGTCTGCGCGAGGACCGACTCCACGGTCGAGAACAGTTCGTCCCGCCCGATCGTAGGAATGACTGCGCTCACACGCAGGCGGCTCATCTGCTGACCTCTCTTATGACGGTTGCCGCGTAGTCCGCCCAATCGGGCCAGGCGAGGCTGCTAGCATCAGCCGCGATCAGCTGACGCTCGTCCCGTGTCAGCGTGCGCCGGTCGCCGAGCGCCGTACGGAGGGCACGAGAGCTACCAGGCTCCACGATTGTATGCACGTCGGAAAGGTACTCAGCTGCGCCCACTGCCGATGTCGTGATTACGGGGAGCCCCGCTGACGCCGCTTCTGTGACGACAAGGCCAAAGTTGTCCTCAATGGAGGGAAGCACGAAGACATCCATTGAGGAGTATAGAGCGGCGAGCTCCGCGGACGGAAGCACTCCCGCAAGCCGAACGTTCTCTGGGAGTTCCGCGACGATGCCGCGATCAAAGATCTGACCCACGAGCGTGAGGTCAATTTGCTGACCGCGTACGGCCTCAATAAGGAACGGAACACCCTTACGAAGTGAGATCTGCCCTGTGAACACCGCCTGAAGTCGGCGTGACGCGGACCGTTGCACCGACTCGAGCGGCCGGAAGACGGAGAGGTCGACGCCGTACGCGACGGTTCGCACCTTCGACTCAGGCACACCGTTGCTCAGCATCTGCTCACGCACGACGCGTCCCGGCACAAGCACGACGTTGGCGAGTTCCATCTCGCGCTCGATACGTTCGACGAAACTCCGTGGATAGGTCTCAGCGCGGGAACGATGCTGCCCGTATACTTCCTCGAGCATTTGATTGCGGACCCGCGGATGGGCGTCGATCTCGTGCAGAATCAAACGGCGGTGCGCGTTGGCAGCGAACGTGAGCAGCGACGAACCTGGCATCGAGAAAAGAAAGTCGGCGTCGCCGAAATCAACACGACTGGCACGACGATCGTACACCGTCTTCCAAGTCGCGTTGCCCATGCGATGGTTCAACGGCGAATGGATAGGACCGCCGATGAGCCGTACCATCTCCGATGTGACGGATACGAGTTCATCCTCCGGCAACGCTCCGGCATCGATCTTAGCGATGTGTCGATTGGTATATTCGTCAACCCATGGTGAGCGCACGAAGCGATTGATCTGCGCCGCCTTGTCGAGCACGGCACGCGAGTTGCGTATAGCTCGCCTAGTGAGCAGCCCTCGCTCATGTGCGAAGCGTGCGATCGCGCGTAGAGAGTTCTCATCGAACGCGATCGACGCTGCAATCTTAGGGAGGGATAGCTCTGTCACGGTGTTGTCCCTCCGTTGCCCTGAAAACCTGATTGTTTCGATCGCAACTGGGCGACGATCGCTGCGACACGCTCAGCGGACGACCGCCATGTGTACTGTGCGGAATTCACCTGGCCTCGCTCCGAAAGCAGGAGCCTCAGCTCTTTGTCGGTGAACACGCGTTCGATGGCGCGTGTCATCGAACGCGTATCGTACGGATCGAACCACAGTACGCTGTCACCGAGCACCTCCGGCAACGAAGCGGCGCGCGCCGCGATTACGGGAGTACCCGACCGCTGCGCCTCAATCGGAGGAATGCCGAAACCCTCATAGAGCGATGGGAATGCAAAGGCCGTCGCGTTCCGATAGAGCCGAGACAGCTGTGCGTCGTCGACGCGCCCCAGCCACCGGATTCGATCAGACCGATGCCGGTGCGTCTGCGAAAAGACCGTGTCCTGCTGCCCGACGATCAGTAGTTGTGTCTCGCGAGGAAGATCAGCGGCAACAAAGGCATCGATCAACGCCGTGAAGTTCTTATGTTTGTTCGGGGAGGACACGGCGAGCAGGTACGGAGGCTCGTCGATACCGCTATCATCAGCATCGACGTGGACGACGCTGGCCGTCACACCGTTGGGCACGACGTCGATGCGATCCACCGGAATACGATAGTGCGCGCCGATCTCCTTCCGAGAGAATTCGCTCACGGTGATGACACCACGGTTGTTCCTCAACAACAGCGGCATCAGAACGGCATAAGAGATGCGGAACCCACGTGAGAAGCTTTCAGGAAACCTGACATAGGTAATATCGTGGTGCGTGACGATCTGATTGTGATAGATGACGGGTCCCGTGCTGGCTAGGTTCAGCAGAAGGGGCTTGCCATGACTGCGCAATACCCGCGGTAGCGAGAACTGCTCCCACCGTTGACCGCTACCGTCCCCAAGACGAACAACAGGCGCTTCACCAAGAGCGTCCGGCACGCTAGGTGCGCGGGTCAGAATCGGGTGGCGTGGCGCGCGGCGTTGACTCTGGCATCGCGCGCTGACGGTCGCGAACGGGAACGGGCGGGCCGTTGCGGTGTGAGAGCGTGCGGGATCGCACGGCGAGGGGCTCGTGGCGACTGTCGGTGCGTGCTGTGACGCCCCGGGACCCCTGGGGAGGCCTATGCGGGCGCCAGCCCGGCGGCTGTAGCGACGCGGAGCTTGCGGAGGTTGTGGCAGATCGTGTGGAGTAGCCATTCGCCTTGGGCGCCGGCGAGTCCGCGTAGCCGGAGCTGTCCGGCGTTTTGCCGGGTCTTCATCTGCCCGAACGCGGGTTCAACGATGGCTTTGCGGCGCGCGTAGTCGGTGCGGCCCTGCTCGGTGCGCAGCGCGTGCGCCATCCGCTCCCGCCGGCTCGCGTCCTCTGGGGCCGGGTCCGGGGCGCCGGCGGTAGGGAAGCTCTCGCCGTGACGTTGCCGTCCCGTCGCGATCAACACCTGTGCGTCCAGATCGTCGGCGGCTTCGAGGTTGGCTTCCGAGCAGTAGCCCGCGTCAGCGAGGACGACCTCTGGGGAACGCTCGATTCCTGCCGCGTCGAGGTTCCGTAGGGTCTGCTCGGCCATCGGGACGAACTGCTGGATATCGGTGGCCTGCTGGGTGACCTCGGCGCTCAGCACGATCTGGTGGCCCTCATCGACAACGGCCTGCGCGTTGAACGCGTAATCGAAGCCGCGGACCGTCTTCATCATCCGCGCCTCAGGATCGGTGAAATTGCGTTGCGCTTTCGGCTTCGGCGCCGCCGTGTCCACTGCAGTCGCGACGGCCGCGTCGGCCTGTTCAGGGGGCTGACCGGCGGCGTCGGCCTTCTTCCGCGCTACGGCTGCCGCCTTCTCGGCGGCGTCGGCCTCGATCGCGTCCTTCGCGGCACGTAGTTTTGCCAGGCGCCCCTCACGGCGGGCCAGCTCCGGGGCGACCTCGTCCCCGCGCCGGTCCTGGCCGAACTGCTGATCCTCGGCCTCATCGACCGCCTCCGCCTCGGCGAGCAGCGCAGCGACCTCGGCTTGGAGCTGATCGATCTTCGGCACGATCCGGTCGTAGCTCATCGCCTTATGCCGCGACGCGTTCGCGGCCAGCTTCGTGCCATCCAGCGCGACACGCCCCAACCGCACCAGCCCCGCCTCCGCGCAGACCCGCAGCACCTGCAGGAACAACCCCGGCAGGGCATCCAGGTGACGCCGACGAAACCGGGCCAGCGACCGGTAGTCGGGCGCCTGGTTGCCCGACAGCCACCGGAAGGCGATATCGCGCTTGCAGCGCCGCTCCAACTCACGAGACGAGGTCACGCCCGTCGCGTACGCGAACAGCAGCAGCTTCAACATCATCCGCGGGTCATACGGAGGCGCACCCGAGGCGGACGCGTACGACGCGTAGACCGGCGTCAGATCCAAGAGCTCTTCGACGACCTCGGAGATGAACCGGGCCTCATCATCCTCGTCCAGCCAGTCATCCAGACTCGGCGGGAGCAGGAAACACTGCCCCTGGTCATACCCACGGAACGTCTTGCCCGCACCCGCCGGTGCAGCCGAGCCCGGCGCCCGCGCCTCACCCGGCTCGACCTCGAACAGACCCTCCAGGCTGGCAGTCACCGTCATGAATCGATTCTCCCAGCACCCCGCGCTATCCACCGGATTCACCCCGGCGCGTTAACGGAAGGATCTGACCCACGCACCTAGTGGCACCTGCAGGTACTATGACCTTTAGGCTGACCAACGAGCTCAACTCTTGTGTAATTTCTCGAGCAAACCGCTGCACTCCGGTGAGGGGTTGGGTGAGAAACCGTCCGTTGACAACGATGTGAGAAAGCTCAGGCTTCGCCACTGCGCGCACCTCGCTCTCGATCCGAGCCACTAGGCCCCCAGATTCGCGTCAGCGCCGCACGTTGGTGATCCACGTCTTGCTCCCGTACGTACTCGTCCCAACGACTGCGGTTGTCCTGCGCCCATTGCAGGTAGGCTCCGCCGCCGACCGCCTCAAGGAACAGGTCAAGGCCGCCCTCGACCGTCAGCAGCGGATCAATGCCCTCGAATGCACTGATATTCCGTACAAGAATCGCACACCCTGCACTGTGTGCATCCAGAACAGCGATCGGAAAACCCTCCCAGGCAGCGCTGTGCACGTAGAGGTCGGTCGCGGCAAGGGCCTTGGCGACGTCGTTTCGAGCCAGCCAGCCACTGACGACAATGCCGCTCAGCGCCGCGGGCAGAGGCTCGTCAGGTGCTTCAGAGCCACCGATCCACGTCGCCTCGACCGCCACGCCATAACGTCGCATTCGGTCGATCGTCGTTCGAAAATATGCAGGATCCTTTTGGGGAGAGACACGACCAAGCATAGAGACACGCACCGCCGCACCGTCGTCGAACCCGGAGGAATACCGACCGGCAAAATTGTCGATCGATGCGGTGTTCGGTACCCAATCGACACCACGAGCGAACCGACCCACACGGCGTGCGACACTCAGTTCACCCCTACCGCACGCAGCAATCAAAGTTGTGTTCAGCCCAAGCAGAGTTTCGATGGCGCGTACGGCAAATCGTGACATAGTCGACGACGTCGTTCGCTCGAAGGCGAAGCCGTGTGGCGAGTAGATAATCGGCACGCGTCGTGAGCTCAGAGAGACCCTCGTGACGACACCAGGGACGCTGGAATGGGCGTGCACAATCGACGGTCGCAATGTACGCGCGAGCGCTCTCACGCGCCTCCAGTATCTCACAGGCGACGTCGATCCGAGATCAAAAAACTCGACATCGTCCGATGCATCGAACGCGGCCGGTGGCTCGCCGGCGCGCAGGGGAACACATACAGCGTGACGTACCCCCGGAGGCGAGTTAGCGATGTAGGTTGCCGCAGCAACCGGCACTCCTCCAGAACTGCGATCAACGATATGCAGAACAAGCACGTTCATGGATCAGTGCGCCGTCTTCCCGGATGAAAGATGGCCTTGAACGCGCGAAGCAATATTTTGATACCACCTGTCAACGATAAGTTTTCGGAGCAGTAGAGATCAAGCCTGATCACATCCTCCCGTTTCGACGCGGAGCGGCCACTCATCGGCCAGAGGCCACTCATCCCTGGTTTGACGACCAGCCTACGATGAGCCACTGAATCGTGCAGTGTCACCTCGCCCTCACGCTGCGAGTAAGAACCTATGAGGCTCGCGGATCCGAGGAAGACGTTGATGAGCTGAGGAGGCTCGTCGATAGAGTATTTGCGCAGCACGCGGCCAACAGGAGCTATACGCGGATCGCTCTCTGTTTTGAAAAGCAGACTATCACGCTCCCCTTGCCCCTTGAGCAGATCTACAAGTTGTGCGCCAGGACCTACGTTCGTGGACCCGAGCCTTAGCCCCATAAACGTGATTTCGTTCATGCAGATACGTTCTAGGCAATATATCAACGTCTCTGCGCTCATGAATTTCACGAGCGCAGAGACAGTGAAAAGAGTCAGAGACAGCAGCAACAAGAGCAGCCTTGAACCGATCAAGCCAAAACCTCGTTTGGCGAGAACTTGCTGGCCTGCACGACGCGGTGTCTCGACAAGCATCAGTGGAAGGCTCACAACCAGCCGAGCACGAATACAGTGACCGCCTATATCCGTGATGTGCGGAGCCACAATGAGGTACCGGTGCCCCATCTCGAGCCGCCCTCCCATCGTACGAACCTGTTTGGCCAACAACCCGCTTTCTCCCGACACCATGGCCGTATCGTCGCCCGTAGCATCGAGGGCCCGCTCAAAGTCAGCAACCCCGCTCACGACAAGGCTGCCACTCTGCCCGGCTTCGCCTTCAGCCGCCGCCACACCCGCAACGCGGACACCAACGATGATCAACCCTGTCTGCAGCCGATGGTCTGTCAGGACACGCTCGGTCGAGTCCTCGTCGCCGACGAGCAGCGCCCGAGACGTCGTGCTCCAGCTGTGTTCCTGGGCACCCGGCCATCGCCACCACCGCCGCCGCGAGGCGATGAGCACGATGACGCCCAACGGAAAGCTGACGCGAATACACCGTCGCGAGACATCGATCTGTCCGACATATGGGACGATTGCGACGAACCGCCACGGTTCTGAAGCCGATTCGCGCTCAGTGGTTGGATCTGCACTGGCCGGCAGTTCCTCAACTGTGACACACGGATGCTCATGTGTACCCTGCACCAGCTCGTCGCCCTCCCCATTGGCGCAATCACGAGAGTCAGTCAATCGCTGCCCTCTAGAACAGAGAGCGCCCCAAACACGACGTCTGACCGGGCTATGCTATCAGGCGGCGTGGCGCAGGTAGGGTTGCAGGCATCGCCGACCAGCCAGAAAGCCTGCCGCGTGCCGGTCCTCCTCGTGATGGCGTCGGCGGCCCCGATCCTCACCCCTTGCGCAGAGGACCCGCGCAATGTGAGGTTGCGACCGCTGCTCACCGACCAGCTATGCCTCCACGTCGCGAGAATCGTCGGAGTCACCCGGCAGTCGTGGGGTTCGCCAGCCAGTGTTGGCGATGCGGCGTGCCCGCGTTGGTGATCCTCGTGACAGCGGCGTTATCGAGAAAACCTCGTTGGGATGCCTTCGCGCACCGCGCCCGCGTCTCCGCCATCGCTCTGCTGGCGTCCACGGCCACGTACGCCATGCTGATGCCATGCTCGCTCTGCACCGACTGCGATCTGAACGTCTCGGAACGCAAGCTGCTTGGCGACAGCACACCGCGATCGATTGAAGTGGACTGAGGAAATATGACCAAACGCGCCTTCATCACCGGCATCACCGGGCAGGACGGCTCTTACCTCGCCGAGTTCCTGCTCGCCAAGGGGTATGAGGTGCACGGGCTCATCCGGCGTGCCTCCACTTTCAACACATCGCGCATCGACCACCTCTACGTCGACCCGCATGATCCGAACGCGCGACTCTTCCTGCACTACGGCGACCTGAGCGATGGCGTGCGCCTCGTCACGCTGCTCTCGCGCATCCGGCCCGACGAGGTGTACAACCTCGCGGCGCAGTCACACGTGCGCGTCTCGTTCGACGAGCCCGAGCACACCGCCGACACGACGGGCACGGGCACTGTGCGCGTGCTCGAGGCGGTACGCCAATCAGGCATCCAGACGCGCTTCTACCAGGCGTCGTCGTCGGAGCTCTACGGGTCGGTGCCCCCTCCGCAGAGCGAGTCCACACCGTTCTCGCCCCGCTCGCCCTATGCCGTCGCAAAGCTCTACAGCTTCTGGATCACCAAGAACTATCGCGAGGCCTACGGCATGCATGCCGTCAACGGCATCCTCTTCAATCATGAGTCCCCGCGACGCGGCGAGACGTTCGTCACCCGCAAGATCACGCGCGCCGTCGCGCGCATCTCCGTGGGTCTGCAGAAGGAGCTGTACCTCGGCAACCTCGAGTCCATCCGCGACTGGGGCTATGCGCCCGAGTACGTCGAGGGCATGTGGCGCATGCTGCAGGCCGACTCCCCCGACGACTACGTGCTCGCCACCGGCGTCGGCTACACGATCAGGGAGTTCCTCGCCGCCGCGTTCGAGCACGCCGGCCTCGACTGGCAGCAGTACGTGCGCTTCGACGAGCGATACCTGCGGCCGACCGAGGTCGACGCGCTCATCGGCGACGCCTCGAAGGCACGCGAGAAGCTGGGCTGGACGCCCACGATCGATGGCCTCCAGCTCGCGAGGCTGATGGTGGATGCCGACACCGCCGCCCTCGTGCACGAGGGGCCGCCGTGGATCGACAGGGTCGCCCTCGACTCCTGGGCGAACGCATGAGCACGTTCACGCCCGCCCCGCTCGACCGCGACGCGACCTTCTACGTCGCGGGTCACCGGGGGCTCGTGGGCTCGGCGATCGTACGCAGGCTCGAAGCCGCAGGGTTCACACGCATCGTCGGTAGGACGTCAGCTGAGCTCGATCTCAAGAACCGGGACGACGTCTTCGCCTACGTCGCCGAGCTCAAGCCCCGCTACCTCGTGCTGGCGGCCGCGAAGGTCGGCGGCATCCTCGCGAACAGCACCTATCCCGTCGACTTCCTCAGCGACAACCTGCGCATCCAGACCAACGTGCTCGACGCCGCGCTCGCGCATGAGGTCGAACGCGTGATGTTCCTCGGCTCGTCGTGCATCTATCCCAAGCTCGCGCCGCAGCCGATCCGCGAGGACTCGCTGCTCACCGGACACCTCGAGCCGACCAACGATGCGTACGCCATCGCGAAGATCGCCGGCATCATCAACGTGCAGGCCGTGCGCCGGCAATACGGATTGCCGTGGATCTCGGCCATGCCGACCAACCTCTACGGGCCGAACGACAACTTCTCACCGCAGGGCTCGCACGTGCTGCCGGCGCTCATCCGTCGCTACGACGAGGCCGCCCGCTCGGGAGCCGCAGAGGTCACGAACTGGGGAACGGGCAGTCCGCGCCGCGAGTTCCTGCACGCCGACGACATGGCCGACGCCGTGCTGCACCTCATGGAGCACTACGACGGACCCGAGCAGGTCAACGTCGGCACCGGAACGGACGTAACGATCCGCGAGATCGCCGAGACCATCGGCCGCGTCGTCGGCTTCACCGGCGAGACCCACTGGGACACCTCGAAGCCTGACGGCACGCCCCAGAAGCTGCTCGACGTGTCGAAGCTCGCCTCGGCGGGCTGGACGGCGAAGATCGGCCTCGAAGAGGGGCTTGACCGCACCGTGCGCTGGTATCGCGACAACGTCGACCGGCTGCGGGGCTGAGTCCTCGTCCACAATCGGGTCATCGCGCGATCTGTCCACGGATGCGGAGGATCGCACGATCGTCGCCTCGCACATCTGGCATTCTCGGTCGCACCGAGCGAGAATGAAGGAGTGGACCCTATGAACGATCCCCAGATCTGGACCCTGATCGCGGTCTTCGGCACGATCATGATCGGCGGGCTCACACTGTCGACGACCCTCATCAACCGATCGACGAGCGCGCAGATCGGCGGGCTGCGGGCCGAGATGAACGCACGCTTCGAGACCGTCGACGCACGTTTCGAGGCTGTCAATGTGCGCTTCGATGCCGTGGACAGCCGTTTCGACACGATCGACGCGAAGATCACCCACCTCGATCGCGATGTGACCTGGCTGATGAATCGCGCCTGGGGCGAGCCGTCCTCCGACCGATGATGCTGCACCGGTAGGGTGATTCAGACGCCCGACCAGCCAGAAAGCCCGACTCATGCCCGTCTTCTTCATCGTGGCATCGGCGGCACTGATCGTCGCGGTGTCGTTCTCCGCCCTCCGCAAGGCGGGCACCCGCGCGCTGCGCGCGACCGAGTTCTGGATACCGGTGGCGCTGACCGTGTGGCCGGCGTGGATGCAGATGTTCCGCATCGGATCCGGCACGGAGGCGAGCGACTCGGCCTGGTTCGCGGCCTCGATCGCTCCGGCACTCGCGATCTCTGGTCTGCACATCGTGCTGCGCGCCGTCGGCCTCTCGAAGAGACGCACGATCATCGGTGTGGGGTCGGCGGCGATCGTGGTCCTCGTCGGCATCGCGACGATCGCCGCAGCGCTCACCGGACAGAGCTGGCAACACGGCGTGCTGGCGCTCACGCTCGTCGTCGCGGCGTCGCTGTCAGGCATCCACCGCTGGGATGCCGTGGTGCACGGTGTGCTCGTATCGGTGCTGCTCATGCTCGTGTCGACGGCCGTCTACGCGCTGGCCGCGCCCGGCGCCTTCCGCACCGACTGCGGTGACAACATCTCGAAGTGCGAACTGCTCGGCGGCTTCGTGTCGATCGGTGTCGGCAGTGGCAGCAACGCGTTCGGCATCACCCTCGCGATGCTCGTGGGCGTCGTCGTGTACCGGCTCCGCGCGACTCGCGGGGCGATCGCCGGCATCGCCGTGGTCGTCACGGTCCTCTCCACCGGTGCGCGTCTCGCCACGGCCTGCGCCGCCGCGGTCGCGCTGATCGCGTGGCTCGCATCGATCGCGCCGTGGGCCCGCCGGCTGCTGCCCTATGGCGCGGGCGCATTCGGCATGCTGAGCATCGTGACCGCCGTCGTGCCGTTTCCCGACGATGCGTTCACCGAACGGGCGACCCTCTGGGGACGCGCCCGCGCGATGATCGCCGAGAGTCCCGTGTTCGGCCACGGGATCTCCCACTGGGTGAGGGATGCGGCAACACAGCCGCCGCCGCCCCGCAGCTACGCACCGCACAACCTCTGGCTCGACCCGCTCGTGGCCGTCGGGTTCGCCGGCGTCGCGGTGCTCGTCGCCGGGATCGCCCTGGGCGTGTGGTTCGCCCGGCGACGGACCCGGGGTGTGGCGTGGGTGCTCGTCGCAGGGGTGCTGTGCGCGGGGGTGTTCGAGTCGACGGTCATGCCGTTTCGGTTCGGTCCGATTCCGGCGGGATTCCTGGTGCTGTTGCTGCTGCTGACGGCGAGCCAGCGGCGGTTGGGGCGGGGGTTGGATGCTTCTGGTTGAGCGGGGTGGATTTCGATACGCCGCCGCTGCGCGGCGGCACTCAATCAGCAGGGTTGTAAAGTAAGCGCCGTGCTCCATCAGGCCGTCACGCGGCTAGGGAGCGGACGGCACGGCGGAAGAGCAGGTACATCGTGCCCTGGGCGATCGCGGGGACGAGGCCGAGCCATGGCACGCCGATCGTGGCCGCGATGACCGCGGCAGCGGCGACGCCCGTAACGGCGCCGATCGCGACAGCACGCGCCGAGAGGCCCGGACGACCGACCGCAAGCAGCAGCGCCTGATGTGCCTGGTTGGCGCCCATGATCGTGCCGCCCACCACGAAACCGGCCACGGTCGCCCACGCGGCCTCGAACCCCGGGCCGAGCACCCAGGCACCGACGAGCCCTGCGGGAACCGCGAGCACGACGCCGGCGGCGACGATCCACAGGGTGACGCGGTGCGTGCGACGGAACAATGCCAGCCGCGCGTCCTTGTCACTGCGCGTCAGCTCCGGCGTCGCCACCTGCAGCAGCGCCTGGCTCAGCAGGTTCACGGGGCTCGCGGCACGCGCCCCCGCGGCATACAGTCCTGCCAGCGGCGCGCCCCCGAACACGGTGATGAGCGGCACCTCCGCCTGCGAGATCGAGGCGGCGAGGTTCGCCGCCCAATACCCGCGATTCGCGACGATGGTCGCGCCCAGTTCGCCCACGCGCGGACGCGTGCGGACGACGGACGCGACGTTGACCGCGACGACCGCCGCAGCGACGATGCCGAAGACCCACGGCATCCACACGGTCATCAGCGTCAGCGCGGCGACGAGCACGATCAGCCGCTGCGCGATCAGCAGAACCGTCGCGTAACCGATGCGGCGCACGCCGGCGAGCGCCGCTTGGCAGAGATCGGTGATCGCGTCGATCGCGACGAAGGCCAGCGCGACGGCGACGACACCGGTGGCGACACCGGTCGCCGCCCCGACAACGGCGAGCGCCACCAGAATGGAGAGGCCCATCGCGAGCCGCATCGTCACCGCAAGGCTGCGCAGACGATCGCCCTCGGCACCCTCGCCCGTGCGCAGGACGCGAGGCGTGAATCCGAACCCCGTCACCGACACGAGCAGCCCACCCGCGGCGAAGATCCATGAGAACGAGCCGAAGCCCGCGACACCCAGCGTGCGCGCCAGCACGATATAGGTCACGGCCTGCACCAGCGACGCGAACGCGAGCCCCGCGAAGCGCAGCACGACCGACCGCCGCATCCTCACGGGCCGATCATACGGCGGACGTCGACGAGGGGCGGCAGCCCCATCTCGGCCATGCGCGTCTGCACGACCTCCAGCACACGCCGAGTCGCACCGGACCCCCGTCGCAGCGCGAGCCGTTCCGCCACACGCGATGACGCATCGGCGACGGCGCCCGTCGCGAACGAGGCGACCACTGCGTCGACGAACACCGCCATCTCTTCGTCGGACACGATGCACAGCTCCGCGGCCACCTCTGAGATCGCGGGCGAGTTGAATCCGCGGCCGCGTGCGAACTCGACGTCGTCGGCGAACACGAGGCCGACGGGCCGCGATCGCGCGAGGTAGTCGACCCAGACGCTCGAGTAGTCGGACACCAGCCCGTCGGCGAGCGACAACAGCTGGAAGAAGCTGAGGCCCGCGTCAAGGAGAGTGTGATCGGTGACGACCGTGAAACCCCAGCCCTCGACGTTGCGCTGATCGTCGAGCTGATGCGCCTTGGTCACGACCGTCACGCCGCGCTCTCGCGCGTGGTCGCGCAGCAGCGCGATGCGGTCGCGCAGCACGGCGCTCTCGCCGATCTCCGGCAGGCCCGTGAGCTTGGGCTCATTGCGCGGCACCCGGTAGGTCGGCAACCAGAGCAGCAGGGGCGCGGCGGGATCGATGCCGAGTGCCGCCAACCGCGAGCGGTCCACCGGGCGCGTGAACACGTCGTCGCGGGGATTTCCCGTCGTGAACGCGTCGCGGGCCACGTCGATGCCCTGATCGGCGATGACGGCCATCCCCCACACGTCGTTGTTGGTGGTCGCGAGGTGCGCGCCGTGCAGGAAGGGACGCAGCGGGTTCGATGCCGACTTCGGCCCGTGACCGTGGCCGAGCAGCACATGCAGCCGACGCCGCCCGGCATGCGGGTTGCAGAACATGCCGTGGGTCGAGAACGCGACACGTGCACGCACGAAGAGCCAGAGCCCCCGAAGCGAGTTCTTCCGCACGATCGACACCCGCTCGCTGACTGTGCCCTCGATCGCGATACCGAGGTGGCGGGCGGATACCGCGGGCTCCTCGCACAGCAGGACGATGGGCACGCCGGGTCGGGTCGTTGCGAGCAGTCCGCGCACGATCTGCAAGGCGTTCTCCTCGCCGTCGCGCCACCCATGGGCGACGATCGACGGCGTCGGCGCGATGAGGGTGAAGGCGGCGCGCAGCGTCAGGCGAACAAGTGTCTCGCGCAACCGCACACGCCAGAGGCGTAGGCGGAGGCTCGTGTTCACCGTGCCCCGCCTTCCGTCACCTCGACTCTCGCAGTGACGCGTCACCGCATGTTCGCCGAGAGTTCCCGGCGAGCAAGAGAATATTCACCGAGTGTACCGATACTGGCGCTGCGGCTCGGATCGGGTCACGCTCAGCGCTGTACGTTGCGGGGCCGCCTCATCACGTCGGCGATGCCCCGTCGCAGACGATGAACACGTGCCTGCAACGCACCGTGCGAAATCTCGCCCACATGACGCTCGGAGGCCTGCACAACCTCGCGCGAAGGCCAGAAGAGCCGGAAGGCGACCAATGGTCGGCGCAGCCACGGCACCTCTTTCAGTGCGACGAGATAGGCACGGGCCTTTGTCGGCTGAGCGCGCCATGCCCAGTCACGGGGTGTGCCTGCCGAGGCAACATCGAGCGTAGACTGCGGGAACGCCTCGACGATATCATCGTGCAACGCGACGACGGCGTCAATAGTCATGGCCGCGTCGCGAACTCCGTCGCCCCCGGCCGACAATACAGCCACGGCTCGTTCGTGGGCACTCCGAGGCGTCATGTGTCCGATCTCAGGGCGGACGGCGTGCAGAGCCGACAGGACCGCGTTCACCTCGCGGCGGGGCGTGCTTGACACGACTCCGGCGAATTCCACGGGCGTCGTGTGAGCCCTAACGACCGAGAATGCCGCAGCATCCGTGAGACCAAGTCCCGGCATCCGCCTGTGGACATCGATCTCACATCCCCAGCCAGCGGCAGGCTCCAGGGTCAGCGAGTGGTTGATCGGGAGCCCCGACCACAGATCCGGCTGTAGCCTCCATCCCCATGGCTCCATAGCTGCGATGAAGTCGTCGATGCGATCGGGCTCGACCCACACATCGACGTCGCCGGAGTGCTCGCGATCGCGCAGCCCTTGCGCGTGCAGCATGGGCCCCTTGATGAAGACCAGTGGGATGCCGTGCCGTCGTGCCACGTTCTGCACGAGGGCATAGACAAGCTCATGCATCGGCGACGACATCCACGGCGATGAGATGTCGTTCCATCGCGCGGGGTCGCCGGGATTCGGGGACGCTAACCCGGCTCCTCGCATCTCGCGCACAACAGCGCGCTCGTCCTCGGTGAGCTCGGCGTCGGCGACCGGTCGCTCAACGAGGCGACGCCAAAGGTCAGCGCCGACAGGCGGCAGAGCAAGCGGAATCGACGGGATCGTGGGGAGAACGATCAGCTCCGCCGCCTCGAAGTCGGGGCTTTCCGCCACGTCGAGCACGCCGAAGCTCGTGGCCACCCACTCCGTCATCCCCAAGATCCCCCTCGTCGTGCCTTACGCCCCACACGCAAAGCTCGCCTATGCCTCCCGTAAGACCAGAAGGCCAGACGCGATCAACTCGTCGACGGCGGCGTCGATGAGCACATCCGCGTCTGCGTTCGGCGGCGGACCGTACGTCTCCAAGATACGCCCGTGCATGGCGGCGCGCGACTCACCCTGGCGCACGGAGCGCCAGATTGCGGGGGCGATACCGCCGAGCACCTGCACGGTGCGCGCCTTGAGCACGATGACGGCATCGCCGATCTCGATCGCGTCGTCGATCTCACCGACGGCGAGCGAGGACGCGGATGCGCCCGTCGTCACGGGCTCCGCCACGTCTTCCCCACCCCCGACCGCGATGGCGCCGTCGAAGACCTCGGCGACCAGGGGCGCCAACGTCGTCGCCTCGCTGTATGTGAGCTGCAGCAGGCCGCCGAGCGCCTCGCTCAACTCCGCGAGCCTGTGCAGTGGGCGATCGAGCTCGGGAAGGTAGCTCATCTGCGCGACCAGCTCGGGCAGGGCCTCGACCAGCGGCACCCGGCCGATCGCCGGTGCGTCGATGTGTTCCACCCGGTTCAGGATCACGAGCGCCGCCAGGCGCAAAGGCGACGCCGGCAAGGGCTGCAGCCCCAGTGCTGAGGGCGCCGTCTGGTCCTTCGGCAAGCCATCGCGGATGATCGACAACGGCTTGCGGTAGGGGTGCACGGTGAGCGCATGGTCCACGGCGATCGTCTCATCGGATACGTAGCCGTAGGTGTGCGCAAGCGCCCGGGTGAGCGTCGTCTTACCCCGGCCCGAGGGGCCGACGAAGGCGATCACACGCCCGTCGGGTGCGGCGATGCCCGCGGCGTGGAACATCATCATCGACCCTCGGCGACCTGCGAGCGCCGCGAGCGTCACGTCGACGGAAAGGCGTTCGAGCAGCACCTCGTCGTCACCCGACAAGGGCACGGTGACCTGAGCATCAGGCGTTCCCTCGTCTGCACACACAGCATCGGCCCAGGAGCCTCTCGCGCGCTGGATGAACTCGTTCGACAAGGACGAGTCAAACCCGACACGGATTCTCAGGCCAAGTGCGCTCACATCAAAGCTGTGAGTCACAGGTAGCTACCTCCGCGCGGCGCGTCGGGATTCTGCACGCGGCGCGGGCGCCGACTCGAACGGAGTGCGCCGCAACGGCGCCGCGTCGTCCGCAGGCTGCGTCTCATCGTTCGAACGGTAGTATTCGCCGTGATACTGGTATCCATAGTAGGCAGCGCCACTACCCTTACGCGGCACGCGGTTCAGCACGATCCCGAGGGGGCGGGCACTGGCACGCTCAAGATTCGACAGCGCCTTTCCCAATACTTCGAAGGTCGTCTTACCCACGGTTGTGACAACGATCGCGCCATCTGCGCGGTTCGCGACCACTGCAGCATCGGTCACAGGAATCAACGGCGGTGCATCCACGATGACCGTAGCCTGCTCCGAGAGCGCGGCGAGCAGTTCGCGCATGCGCTCCGAGCCCAGCACCTCGCTGGGGTTCGGCGGGATCTTGCCCGCACCGACCACGACGAGGTTGCGGTTGCGGCCGATCGTCTGCGCGACGTCCGCCAGCTCGGCTCGGCCGGCCAGCACGTCGGTGAGGCCTGCTCCCTCGACCAGACCGAAGACGGTGCTGATCATGGGACGCCGCAGGTCGCCGTCGATGAGGATCGTGCGCTGCCCGTTGGCCGCGAGCGTGATGGCGAGGTTCGACGCCGTCGTCGACTTTCCATCGCCGGGCAGCGGGCTCGTGACGACCATCACCTTCGGCGGGTTGTCGACGTCCATGAACTGGATGTTGGTACGGAGTTCGCGCATGGCCTCGGCGATGCCGAACAGGTGCGCGTTGCGGCTCTTCACCGAGTTTCCGCCGTCGAAGGGGATGAGACGGTCATCGGTCGTGAAGGACTTCTCCTCAGGAATCGTGCCGACGACCGCGACACCCGTGGCCTTTTCGACACCGTCGACCGAGCGGATACGGCGGTCGAGGGTATATCGCAGAATCCCATAGGCGATGCCGGCGACGAGACCGAGCAGACCACCGATCGCGAGAGCGAGACGCACGTTGGGCGAGGACGGCGCCGTAGGAAGGCGAGCGGAGTCCATCGCTGTGAGGAAGGTGGCACCTTGGACCTCGGGGTCCTTGGTCTCAAGAACGTTGACTTCAGCGGCCATCGAACGCACCCACGACTCCGCAAGGTCACGCGCACCTTCGGGCGTGTTCGCCGTCGCGGACACGCGCAGCGAGACGGTCTCGAGCGGATTCGTCACGATCACCGATCCCACGAGGGCCTCGGGCGTCGTGTCCAAGCCGAGATCGCTGATCGTCCGTTCAGCGACGCGGCGCGAAGTGCCGACATCGACGTAGGTCTTGACTTTGCCCTGCGCAACGATGTTCGCAAGCGACTGCTCACCAAGACTATTGTCGCCAGAAGCCGCCGTTCTCGCCTGAATGATAGCTGTAGAGTCAGCCGTGTATACGCGCGGCTGGAACATCGTCCAGCCATAGGCTAGTACTACCCCGGCCAACGTGAGGAGAATGATCCCGAGCCAGTGTGCTCGGAAGATCCGCAGATATTGATTGACGTCCATGGGACGCGCTCCCCCTCAAAGCCGTTTCCATATGCAGTACCTACCGAGCCTAGCATTCTCGCCCGAGAGACACCTGACGGCAGCGAGGCGGCGGAAGAGACGGATACGTCCGACGGTGCGCGTCAGTTGCCGCTGGTGTCCTCACGCCGAGAACGTGGCAGGCCGAAGGCAGCAACGGACGGCGAAACACGTCAACACGTCACCAAGCCTGACGACGCGGTCCGCCGAGCCGCGCAGAAGCAGGGGCATCCTGAACGGATGGGCTGCTCCCTCCCAGGGCAGCGCGTATGGAGCCATCCCCAAATATCATTGGCTCCTCCCGCATCAATCGCGGGAGGAGCCAATGACAAATAAATCGAACGCTTAGAGGAGACCTGCGCCCGCGGGCACGCTGATCGTGCCGCTCAGCGTCGCGAACTGCGTCCCGTTGGACTTGAAGACGACGTTCACGTTGTAGCTCACCAGCACGCCGATCTCGACCAGCGTGAGCCCCTGGGTCCGACGGTTGGTGACGCCCCACGCGATCGGAGCGAAGTTCGAGATCTGGTTCGACGCGACGTCGCCCAGCGAGAACTGAGAGAACGTGTCCTGCGCTTCCACGCGCACGAGACCGATGCCGAGACCACCAACCTGGCGATCAGTGATCACAGTCGTCCCGAGCTGCGTAGCTCCAGGAATCGTCGCGGGGGCGAAGCCACGGAGCCAGCGGGTTCCGATACCGAGGCCGAGGCTCAGACCACCCGAGAGCGCCACGGTGAACTCGACCGTGACGTTGGGGATGATCCCCGGGGTGTTGTCGATCGCGAATCCCGTCGGACCACTCGGGAGGAGATCCAGACCGACGAGGGTCCCCTCACCGATGAGCGTCAGGTCGAGAAGCTGTCCGCTCGACTGCGTCCAGTAGACGCTGGCGGTGTCCACCGAGGCGGCAGCCAGGGGCATCGCGACGGCAGTGGCGATCACCGGCACCGACCAGGCGGCACCCTTGATCACACCGCGGCGGCCGAATTCACGTGCGGTGCCCGAAGGCTGTTCAAGTTCAGTCATGTTGTATTTCTCCCCAGATTATTGGCGCCGGAGCGCGACCCAAGTACGCCTGCACTCCGTCGGGCGACAGATGCCACTTTCGACCACACAGACGCAACACCGAGGAGGCGTGTCGCAAAACGCGCCAAAGCTGTCGCGAAACGTACCGTCAGCGATCAGCGGCGACGACGTGGCGACGACAGGCCCAGAGTGACGAAAGCACGCCGCAGGGCGGCAGCCGTGCCGAACCCCGAGTGCGCCGCGATCTCGTCGACGGTCAGCGCGTCGTACGTCTCATCACCCAGCAGCTGCTGCGCCAGCTCTGCGCGCAGCTTGCGCAGTTCGTCGGCGGGAGTGCTGCCCACGGCGGCGAACTCGCGCTGCAGCTGACGGGTCGAGAGGTGCAGCTCGGCGGCCAGCTCCTTCACCCCGAACGCCGCGTCGGCGCGCCGCAGGACCATGAGCGTGCGGGCACGCTCGAGCGGGCGCGCCTCGCGTACGGCAGATCCCCGCGCGGCCACGGGCTCGCCGCGCCCGGCCTCCAGCACCGTGCCGAACACCATCTCGGCGAGCAGCTTCTCGACGAGATAGTCGGTGTACATCGTGGGCGGGTCTCCCTGCCGCACGAAGGTCCCCGCGAACGCGCGCAGGCCGCTCAGCAGCGGCGTCGCGGACAGCACGGGCGAGCGGTTGAGCGTTCCGTCATCCAGCTCTTCGAGCGCATCCCACGGCACCCACACGCACATCGTCGAGGTCGACCGCTCCGCCGACACGGTGAAGCTGTGGCCCGGGTGCAGGAAGAGCGCCGCATCCGCACTGGTGGCCCACCCATCCTCCGCCGCCACCTGAACCGGCGACTCGACGAACGCGAGCAACGCCATCTCATTGCCCAACTCGGGCTGCGTGTCCCACGACCACGGCGCGTCGACATCGAGCGCATGCGTCGTGATCGCCGTGCTGCGGAATCGGCGAGCGGTGACGGGATTGTCGTTCGGCAGCCCCAGCAGCCGCCCCAGTGAACGCAATTCTGCGACGAGAGCCATCGGGGCTCAGTGTAGCGACGCGCCGTCCGGTCGTGGGGAGTCCGCGGCACGGACCGAGATGCGGCGTCGGCGGCACCCAGTAGCGTTGCCTCGGGGAGGCGACACATGCACACGGCCGCAGCGATCCTGGGCGAATTCAACTGGTCGTCGCAACACCTTGATCGTGGAGGTGTTCAGCAGTGGCGACAAAGGATTGGCTCGCGAAGACGAGCGAGGTTCCTGAGGGTGCGCGTCGGCAGTGGCGTGCGGATCGAGCGTTGCGGCCGCCGATGCGTTCGCCTGGACGACCTGAGCCCTCGCGGGCGGTGCAGCGGCAGTTCTGGTGTCTGATCGCGACGGGCATCACCTCGGCCGAGGCGGCGCTGAAGGTGGGCGTGTCCGTGCCGGTCGGGACCCGTTGGTTTCGTCACGCTGGCGGCATGCCACCGATCTCACTGGCCGAGCCCACCGGCCGCTACCTGTCCTTCGAAGAGCGCGAGGAGATCGCGCTGTTACGCGCCAAGGATGTCGGGGTGCGTGAGATCGCACGCAGGATCGGCCGCGACCCGGGAACGATCTCCCGCGAGCTACGCCGCAATGCCGCTACGCGCAGCGGCAAGCAGGAATACCGGGCGCTGGTGGCGCAGTGGAAGGCGCAGCAGGCGGCGAAACGACCGAAGGCGGCGAGATTGGTGACCAACGCTAGGCTGCGCGAGTACGTCCAGGACCGTCTCGCCGGCAACGTTCGCCGGCCTGATGGCAGCGTCGTCGTTGGCCCGGAGCCGCTGGCATGGAAGGGGCGGAACAAGCCGCACCGGCAGGACAGGCGGTGGGCGATCGCGTGGAGCCCGGAGCAGATCTCGCATCGGTTGGAGATCGACTTCCCGGATGATGAGTCCATGCGCATCAGCCACGAGGCGATCTACCAGTCGCTGTTCATCCAAGGCCGTGGCGCGCTCAAACGCGAGCTCGTCACCTGCCTGCGAACCGGCCGTGCGCTCCGGCGGCCACGGGCTCGAACGCAGAACCGCCCGCAAGGGCACGTCACCGCCGATGTCGTGTTCTCCGAACGCCCCGCAGAGGCTGCGGACCGCGCCGTCCCTGGGCACTGGGAAGGCGACCTGATCATCGGCACCGGCCGGTCGGCGATCGGCACGATCGTCGAGCGCAAGAGCCGCTCGACCCTGCTGGTGCATCTGCCGCGGCTGGAAGGCTATGGCGAGATCCCACCGGTCAAGAACGGTCCTGCGCTGGGCGGCTACGGCGCCGTCGCGATGAACGCCGCGCTCATCGCGACGATGACCAAGCTCCCCGAACAGCTCCGGAAGACGCTCACGTGGGACCGCGGCAAGGAACTCTCAGCGCATGCCCAGTTCGCGCTCGAGACGGGCACGAAGGTGTTCTTCGCTGATCCCCACTCGCCCTGGCAACGCCCGACGAACGAGAACACCAACGGGTTGCTGCGACAGTACTTCCCGAAGGGCACCGACCTCTCACGGTGGTCCGCGGAAGACCTCGAAGCAGTCGCTCTCGCGCTGAACAACCGGCCACGCAAGGCCCTCGACTGGAAGACACCCGCCGAGGTGTTCGAAGAGCAGCTACGCTCGCTTCAACAACCCGGTGTTGCAACGACCGGTTGAACGCAGGCTGTCTCTGGCAATCACGATCACATTCGCGTCCAGCGGCTTCGGCAAGCTCCGTTCGATGGAAGCGAGCGCACAGACGCTCTCCGCCCTGCGCCTGCCGGTCGTCGCACCGCGCACGCTCTTGGGACTTCTGGCGGTCGTGGAGATCCTCATCGCCCTCGGCATCCTGCTCGCGCCACCGACCCTCATCATCGCCGCGATCGGGGCGACGGCCTTCTCCGCCGCGTTCCTCCTCGTCGTCGTGCGCGCCTACCGCCTCGGCTCGCGAGAGGACTGCGGATGCTTCGGCGAGAGCGACCACTCCCGCATCGGGCCGGCGTTGATCGTGCGCAACGCCGTCTTGCTGGTCGTCAGCGCCTTCCTGCTCGCACTCGCGCTCACGGGAGCGACCGGTGTTCCCGGAGTGGTCCAGTCCCTCGGCGCCGGTGATGCGGGGGCGCTGCTCTCGCTCGCGGCTGCCGCGGCCGCGGCAGCGCTGGCCTGGGCCGTGCTGCGTGCGCGGGCCACGGCCCCCGTTGGCGCCGACGGTGAGGCCGTGCCTGCCGCGCAACCGCCACCGGCCTCGACGCCGTCGCTCCTGGTGCTCAGCCGCGAGTCGGGGAAGGTCCTGGACCTCGCGAGCCGCGCGCGGCTGCGCGCCCAGCTCGCGATCTTCGTCAAACCCGGCTGCGGATCATGCACGCAGGTCATGGCGCATCTCGACGAGCACGCCGACGCCGTGCGCGCTGTCGCCGAGGTGTCCGTCATCGCCGGGGTCGCCGCGTTCGAGAGCGTGGAGTCGGTGGCATCCGCCGACCCGCGTGTCACAGCGCTCGACATCGGTGGGCTCGTGGGGAACCGACTCGCCGACGACAGTCAGTACCGGCCCATCGCCGCGTTGCTCGCGACCGACGGATCCGTCGTCGAGCCCGTCGCCATCGGACGCGATCAGGTGATCGAGCTCATCGACGTGCTCCGCGCCGTCACGGAGGAACAGGCCTAGCCTCCCGAGTCGGCTCGAGTGGCGCCGCGGGCGAACTGATTGCTAACGTCGAGAGGATTCTCTGCGGGGCTGCAGGGAATGCCCAGGGGAGAGGGATACCGGATGAGCGAGCTCGTGCAGCAGAGAATCGCGACGGCACCGAGCCGTCGCACCGTGCTCAAGGTGGCGGCCTGGTCGGCCCCCGTCGTCGCGGTGAGCGTCGGCGCACCGGTCGCGGCAGCGACGACGACGGTGCCGTCCGACCTCGTGCTCGAGTTCGGCGACATCGTCGAGGGATCGACGCGCGACATCACCTTCGCGGTCGTCGACTTCATCGACCGCGCGATCCGCGCGCTCGGCCCCCAGGAGCCGGTGGCGCCCAACCTCGTGCTGCCGCCCGAGCCCGTGCGCCCCCCGGGGATCCCGAACCCGATCAATCCCAGCCCCGCATGGCAGGCATACTTCGCCGCGGTCGCCCAGTGGTTGCAGGACGTCGCCGCCGCGAACGCCGCCTACGCCGAGGAGCTGGCCGTCTACGCCCAGGAATGGGCGGTCTACCAGGCCTGGAACCTCGCGGTCACGACCTTCATCAACCGCCTGCGCGACCTCGCGATCACGACCGAGGGCCTGTTCTTCGCCTCCGCGACCTACCCGCGCACCCTCACGGTGCGCAACAACGGCCCCCAACCGATCCCCGCGGGCACGACCGTCACGGTGCAGGTCATCACCGACATCAACCTCGTCAACGCCTACCTGCCCCAGACCGGCGCCATCCAGGCGGTGCAGACCGGCGGCACGACGATGCTCACCTACACGACGACGGCCGACGTCCCCGTCGGCGGCGAGGTGTTCTCGCAGCCGCTCGTCTACAACCCCGTCGCGGTCACGCTGAACATCACGGGCACGGTCACGCCGTCGTCCATCACGGCCGCGCTCACGCCGCCGTCGCAGGACACCGACGTGAACGACAACGGCGACGTCATCGCCTCGAACGTCGGCGTGCTGCTGAACGTCGCGACCGGCGACGTGCAGGCGATCCTCGCCGAGTGGCAGCAGTTCATCCAGCAGGCGGCTGACTTCTACGACCTCGTCACGACGCTGTTCCCCGACCTCGACTGGACGAACATCATCAGCGGCATCCTGCCGATCGGCACGCCGTAGCGGCGGCCGCGCCCTTCGCCGCACCGCCTGGCCATCGCGTGACGACCAGACGGTGCGGCGAGGCCCGCGTCACTGGTTCGCGGGGTACGACTTTCCGCTGACGTCGTTCAGGCCGCCGGCGTCGGTGAACGCGTTCACCGTGAGCGTCGCGCGCACGCGGCGGCCGAGCGGCAGCCAGGCGGCCGACTGCGTCAGCGTGTCGGCGAACGTCAGCTCGGGGAACTCGACGGTCACCGACGAGTTCGGCTCGACCGACACGGGAAGCGGCGACATCAGCTGGAGCTCCACGTAGCCGCCGGTGTTCACGAGGACAGCCCACGTGAAGCCCCCCGGGGTCGTCAGCGTGGACCCCGTGATGGGCGCGCCGTTGTAGAGCAGGTCCTCGTAGTTGACGGGACCCTCGACCGCGTACGCCGCACTCAGCGAGTTGATGTTCACGGCGGTCGACTTGGTGTTGGAGACCGAGACGCTCGCGCCGAACGAGCCCGAGACCGACGTGCCGGCCTCGTTCGGGCCGCCGATGCTGAGAGCGGAGCCGCTCGCGATGGTGAGCGCGACGACGCCCGTGTCGGTCGTCGCGGAGGCCAGCGGCACGCTGACGGCCGCGGCGATGACGGGCAACGACCATGCGGCGCCCTTCAGCACCACGCGGCGCTGCGGGCGGATCGCCGCGGTCTCCTCGCCGGAGTGGATCGCGGTGTTGTCGGTAGAAGTCATGTGTCTCCCCAGAAGAATCGAACGAAGGCGCCTCAGCCGGCGCCAGACGTCTCCCAGCGAAGCAGCCTGCGTCATCGGCACGGTCGCGGACGAGGATCGCTGACGCTTTCGGAACGGAACCAGTCGGCGCCGGTATCACCGAGGGATCGCGATCTCGACGGCGATCCCTCCCTGTGACGCGGCCGCCTCGGGGCTCCGGCGCATCACCGCCGGCTCATCTCGCCTGCCGCAGGACCGTGGGCGCCGCCAGCGCCTCCGCGCGCATCGCACGGGCGAGACTGGATCCGTTGGAGAACCCGACATACTGTGCGATCTGGTCGACCGTGAGCGCGTCGTAGGCGGCGTCTTGCAGGAGCGACACCGCATGCGCCAGCCTCGCTCGGCGGATCTCCGCGCGCACCGTGGTGTCCCGTGCCGCGTACGCGCGCTCGAGCGTTCGCGGCGAGACGTTGCACTCCGCGGCGATGACGGCGGCGCCCAGGGTCACGTCGCTGCTGCGCGCGAGCACGATCGCCTGTGCCTCGTCGAACAGGTTGCGGCGGCGCGATGCGTGCCGCGCGCGCTGGCCGTCGAGCACCAGCGCGATCATCATCTCCTGCAGGAGCTGCTCGAGCGAGTAGCGCGCGATGCTCGACATCTCCGCCTCGGACCCCTCGACCAGCGCCAGGAGGAAGGCGACGACCCCGCGCGCGAGCCTCTTCGATTCCGGGACGACGAACACCGTGCCCGGCGGCAGGTCGCCGACGTGCTCCAGCACGACGGCCGGCATGGTCAGTGAGACGAAGTCGCTGACCTCCACGGCCTCGACCGGCACCGGGACGGCGCCGGGATGGAGGAGGAGGCCGCCGGCGACGCACACCTCGCCCGTGCGCGGGAGCCGCAGGGTTCCCGCGCGCAACGCGAGAAGCTGCACGGTGTCGGCCCCGGCTTTCAGCGGCATGGTGAAGCGACCGGGTCGAACGATCCACCGCGTGACGGATGCGGTTCCCAGGAACAGCGGCTTTCCGACACGGACGGTCGCGTGCACCCCGGTGGCCGGGAACCGCGGCTGACGATCACGCCGGATCGGACCTGCACCGTCTTCGGGACTCGCGGTCATCGACATGGCAGTGCACCGGCGGCAGGCGTCATATGTGGCGCAACGCCGCGACGCTCAGGCGGCCGACGGACCCAGGTCGCGCACGGCGGCGAATGCCGTCGCAGCACGCGGCGCTCGCCGCTTCGCTTCAACGCGAGCGAAGTGAGCTAATAATGAGTCCCGGCTGCAGCAGAGCCGCAGCCGGCCGGGCCTCCCCGCAGGCGGCACGCCACGGCGGTCGCTGGTCGCGCCCGTCCTCTCGCCCCCGCGAACCCGCCCTCCCCAGGCGATACGCACAACGATCCCACCATTCCCCTACGGCAGACCGCCTGCAGACGCCGTCTTCGACGGTCCGTGCAGGCGACAGCTCCCCAACTGTCACGGCGACTCGACGATGCGTGCTGAACATCTCAGACCGCGTCATGAGACGCGGCGCGACGGCCCGTCGCGCCCGTGCACCACCAGATAAGCCGTCTTCTCCCGCCCCCGGCGCGCGGGGGTGTCTCGATGACGCATCAGGTATGGCATCCGGCGCGTTCTGCATGAGAACGCGCGCCAGCCACGCGGCACGACCGCCGGTCGCCTAGCCTCAGAGACGCCGACGGGCGCCGGCAGGACGAGCTCGCGGGTCGACGCTCAGGCCGGCCCTCGCCGGTCGCGACGGATCGTCGCGGGCGACGGCTGGCCCTCCGCGCGCATCGCGCGGGCGAGGCTGGAGCCGTTGGAGAAGCCGACGTGCTGCGCGATCTGGTCGACCGAGAGCACGTCGTAGCCGGCATCCCGCAGCATCGATCCGGCGTGCACGACCCGCGCCCGGCGGATCTCGCCGCGCACCGTCGTGTGGCGAGCGGAGTACGCCCGCTCGAGGGTGCGCGGCGACACGTTGCACTCCGCCGCGATCATCGCGACGTCCAGCGCCACGTCGCCGCTGCGCGCGAGCACGACCGCCTGCGCTTCATCGAAGAGGTCACGGCGGCGCGATGCGTGCCGTGCGCGTTCGCGATCGAGCACCAAGGCGATCACCATCTCATACATGAACTGCTCGAGTGAATGGCGGGCGATGCTCGACGCCTGCGCGTCGGCGCCGTCGACCAGCGCCGCGAGGAAGGCGACGATCCCGCGGGTGAGCATCGTCGGCTCCGACACCACGATGGGCGCCGTGTCGGGCAGCTCCCCGATGTCGCGCAGCACCGCCTCGGGCACGGCGAGCGACACGAGGCAGCTCAGCATCGACGCCTCGACGAGCGTCGACGCCGCGCCGCGCACGAGCAGCAGGCTGCCGACCGGATACGTCTCGCCCGACGCGGGATGCCGCAGCTCCCCCGATCGCAGCACGACGAGCTGCACGCAGCGCACGTCGGCATCCAGCGGGATCGAGAAGGCGCCCGGCTCCACCGCCCATCGGGTGACGCGTGCCGTGCCCAGTCGCAGGGGCGCCCCGATGCGCACGGGCCGGTGCACGTGCGACACGGGACGCAGGAGACGCGGGGCGTGCGGGACGGCGCGGAGGTCGCCGGAGGGGAACGCGGGCTGCGACATGGACGATGAACCGGTGGCGGAGGTGGGGGGCAGCGGACCGCCGCCACGGATCCGCCACTCCGACTCTGCGCCCGATCAGGATGCCGGTGGCGCGGAAACGGTCCTTTTCACCCTCGGATCGCCCGGACTTGGTACCGGTATGAAACATTCATCTGCATAGAAGGTGAGGTCTGCGCACCGCTCACTCCGCCAGCAGGCCCAGGTCGCGCGCTGTCGCGAGCGCCGCCTGCCGCGACGACACGCCCAGCTTGCGGTACAGCCCGCGCAGCTGCGTCTTGACCGTGTGCGGTGAGACGAACAGGCTCTCGGCGATCTGCTTCGCACCGGTGTGCTCGGCGAGCGCGCGCAGCACGACCTGCTCACGCGGCGTCAGCGTCACCGGCTCGCCCCCGCTCACCTGCTGCGGGAGCGCCGGCGCATCGAGATAGTGCTGCACCGCCTCGGCGTCGCGATCGCGGGCCAGCTCCCACAGCTGCCGTCGATCCCGCGACGACATCGCGGCGACGTGCACCCGGGGGCCGTTGGTCTCCCACGTCACGGCGGCGTTCGTGAGCCACCACCACGCGAGCTCGGCATCGCCCGCGCGCAACGCGGCGACGGCTCCCGTCGTCCACAGCTCGGCGCGCGTGCGCGTCGTGTGCGCGGGATGCTCGAGCAGCTCGCGCGCATACGCGAACGCGTCGCGCTCGCGCCCCTCCGCGAGCATCCGCGCGGTGCGCGCACCCGCGAGCACCGCACTGCCGGGCGGCCGCGCGTCGAGCAGCTCCCCCGCCGTCTGCAGGTGGCCCGACGACATCCACGCACGCGCGAGCACCGCGTAGAGGTGCTCGGTGGCGACGTTGTCGCCGATGCCGGGTGGCGTCGGCCCCGCCAGCTCGCGCGTGACCCGCACGGCGTCGGCGTGCGCCTGCCCCAGCCCGTGCCGCGCCGAGATCGAGATCGCGGTGAGGAACGGCCAGAACTCCGAGGTGGGGGCGAACTCGATCGAGCCGCGCAGGCTCTGCAGCGCCCCCGCGAAGTCGAAGTCGTCGAGCAGCAGGAAGCCGCGCGTGATGATGCCGGGACCGTTCATGTAGGTCGTGCGCAGGCTCTCGGGCCACGCGCGCGTGTTCGCCGCCTCGAGGAACGCCCGGGCGTCGACGAGATCACCGTCGAACGCGCTCGCGACCGCGGCGAAGATCACCGAGTAGCCGCGCGTCGTCGCCGTCGTGCTCATCGCGACGGCCCGTCGCGCCGCGTCGATCGCCTCCGCGATCTCGCCGCCCTGCAGCAGCGTGTAGCTCACCTGGCGCAGGATCGCGCCCACGTTGTCGCCGTGCTCCGCGAGGACCGCCGGCGGGATCGCGTCGAGCAGCCGCACGGCGTCATGGCTCGCGGTCGTCGCCGCAGGCTGATCGGGCACCTCCCGGTGGGCGAGGGCCCGCGTGCCCGCGAGCAGGAACGCATCGACCGACGGCTCGGCGTAGGCGGGATGCGCGGTCGAGTCGACCACCATCCGAAAGACCCGCGGCGCGTCGAGCCGGTGCACGGGACTGGCCATCAGCGCGAGCGCCAGCCCGAAGGCGAGCATCGGATACTCGGGGAGCACCGACTCGGGCACCTCGCGCAGCGGGCCCAGCAGGCGGTCGGTCGTATACGAGTCGGCGTGGCTCGTCACCAGCGCGGCGAAGATGCGATCGGCGAGCGCGTAGTCATGCGCCTGGATCGCGAACCGCAGCGCCTGGTCGGCCTCGCCGTTCTCGAACAGCCACTCGGCCGTCGCGACGCACGCGTCGGCGAACCGCTCGGCATCCTGCGCGGCACGCGCGCGGAACGAGTCGCGGATCGCCTCGACGTACTGGAACACGGGATGCCCGGGACTGTAGGGCACCCAGCGACCGAAGCCGTTGCGCTCGAGCGTGTTCAGGATGCCGACGGCACCCGATGCGCCCGTCAGCTGCTGGGCGAGGTCGGCGTCGACGTAGGGCGCGACGCTCGTATGCGTCACGAAGGCGACGGTCGCCTCGTCGGGAAGCAGCGACTCGAGCCGCGCCGCGACCACGGCATCCCATTCCCGCGACTCCATCCGCGGGACCCGGCCGAGCTGTGCCAGCGCCAGCGCGACCGACCGCACCGTGAGGGGGAACCCCCGCGTCGCCCGGGCGACGTCGCGCGCCAGCTCGGGATCGTCGATGCCGCTCTGCGTCGAGAGCAGCTCGCCGATCTCGTCGGCCGTGAGCGCCAGCTCGTTCAGGGCGATGACGCGGGTGACGCCCCCGGGCACGTCCCGGTCGGCCAGCCGCGTGCGCGCTCGCGTCGTCACGATGATCCGCAGGCCGGGGACGGCCGCGACGAGACGCGTCAGGTCGTCGTCGATCTCGCTCATGAGATCGCCGAGGTGCTCGTAGCCGTCGATCACCCAGGTCATCGGGCCGTGCGCCCCGACGTCATCGATCGCGACGTCGACGGGATCGACGCCCGCGCCCAGCTGCTCGTCGACGCGCTCGGCCCGCTCGTCGGTCAGGATGTTCATGCGCATCGCCGAGCTCGCCGCATGCCGCCAGAACGCCTGGCGGTTCGTCACCTTCGGCCCGAGCGCGATCCACGTGATCACCCGGTCCTGGTCCTGCTGCATCACCCAGCTGCGCACGAGCGTGGTCTTGCCGCTTCCGCTCGGCCCCTGCACGATGCACAGGCGCACGAGGGGCGAGTCGAGAATGCGGTAGAGACGTGGTCGTTCCACGACCCCGGCGATCGTCGCTGGCGCACCGTCAGAAGGCACGCGAGACAACATCTCGTTCAGCCCGAGCTGGCCGCGCATGGGCGCGGCGGACTGCAAGCGCTCTTCATTTTCCCTGCCCTCCCGTCACCCCCGTGACGCGGACGACGCCGAACCCGGCGCGTCCGTCTCCCTGACAGGGAGGGTACAGGGGATCACTGGGAAAAGTGCCCACGATGACCATGGATGGCTGTGACTCGACCGCACGTGGCGGCGTCACGACATCCGGCGATTCGCGCAGTATCCCCGGCGATTCGCGCAGCACGCGCGGCCCGTGTCGCCCGCGACCGCATTCTCGTGAATGCACCGACCCGAGGGTGCACGTGCCCGAACACGTGCACCCGTTCAACTACGGAGACACCCATGAATGCTGAGAACAGCGCGGCCACCGCGCATCCCACCGCGCGCCGCCGCACCGTGATCAAGGGCGCGGCCTGGTCGCTGCCCGTCATCGCGATGGCCGTCGCCACGCCCGCCAGCGCGGCCACCGACCCCACGACGCCGAAGACGACGCCCGGCGTCGACCTCTTCGAGCGCAGCGGTGGCGGCGGCTACGGCGAGACCAAGGGCCTCGTCACGAACTCGAACTACCTCGACCCGAACGCCGACGGGGTCTTCCAGACCAAGCTCGTGCTCGACAAGAAGCCCGGCCACACGACCGAGCCGCCGTCGGGCACGCAGAGCGGCCTCATCACCTACACGATCTCGCTGAACGGCTACTCGTTCACGAGCCAGGACAAGTGGCAGCTGCAGGGCTGGAGCGTCGTCAGCAACAACGGCACGACCGCCGTGCTCACCTACCCGTCGATCGCCATGTACGGCAGCACGGGCCAGATCCAGATCCCCGTGTACCGCACCGCGGGCACCGGCTCGATCACCGTCACCGTCGGCTCGACCGTCGCCGGCAGCGCCGGCAACGTGGTGCCGGGCAGCACGTACTGACGGAGCGGGATGGACGGCCCTCGGCGCTCCTGCGCCGGGGGCCGGTCGTGCCCATGCGCGGGGGCCACTGTGCTGGGGGTCTCTGCGCTGGGGGCCTCTGTGCTGGGGGCCTCTGCGTTGAGCGTCGTTCGTCGCTATGCGCTGAGCGCCGTTCGCCCGCGCGCCCGGCGGTAGGCGAGCGGCGACGTTCCGAACTGCCGCACGAAGGCGCGCCGGAAGGTGTCGACGGTCGCGAAGCCCGACAGGCGCGCGATCTGCGCGACGCTCTGCTCGTCGTAGGCGGGGTCGCACAGGCAGTGCGCGGCGTGCCCGAGCCGGTGCGCGGCGATCTCGCTCGCGGGCGTCGTTCCCGACTCGGCGAGCGCCGCCTGCAGCGTGCGCAGGCTGATGCCGAGGGCGTCGGCGACCCGCTGCGGCGAGAGCGCGACGTCGGCGTGATACTGCGCGATGTACGCGAGCGCCGCCGAGGTGACGTACGACCCGCTGCGCGCGGCGTGCGTCGCGTGCTCGTCCCACGTGGCGAGGGCGAGGTGCGTGATCATCTGCACGAGGATGTCGCCCACGCGCACCTGCTCACGCGCGCTCGGCGCCTGCTTCAGCGTGGCCAGCGCGTCGGTGAACTGCATGATCGCGCGCAGCGTGACGGTGTGCTGCGGCGACACGGGCGTGATCGTCTGACCGCGCCAGGCCGTGAGCGGCGCACCGAACGGGGAGCGGCCGATGCCCACGAGGGTCACGGACGCGTCGCCGTTCCAGGGCAGATCGGCCGCGTTCTGCCCGTCGATCAGCGCCGCCTGCCGTTCGAGCCCCCGTTCCTTCGTGTAGGCGAGATAGAACGGCACCTCGGTGCGCGCCGGCACGGGACGCACGCCGACCCGCGCACCCGCGACGCGCACGACGAGCGCCTCGCCGAAGAGCCGCCAGCGCACCTGCGCCGGCTCGTTCGCCGTGCCGGGGTGCAGCACGAGGCCGGCGGCGCGCAGCCCGTCGATCGCGACGGCGTCGTGCGGGTCGATGAGCGCCTCGTTCCGGCCGTGGCCGCGCAGCCGATCGTCGAGCAGCACGAGCGGATGCGCGCGCGGCGGCACACCGCGGGCGCTGGGCGACAAGAGCTCGACGACGCGTGCAGGGGGCATCTCGGAACACCTCGGGGAGTCGGGGCGCGCATCGGGTCATCGCGCCCGCACATCCCTCAGATAAAGCCCTCCCGCCGAGGCTTGCGGCGCGGAAGGCGGTGCACTGTCGCGTCGGGTATGCGATCTGGCGCGTTCGGTGGCGCGAGGGTCTCCTGCCTCGCGCACGGGGGATGCGACCTGACGCGTTCGTCGGTGCGAGCGGCCCTTGCCTCGCCTGCGGCGATCACCGCCGATCCCCCGGCTTGCGCGGGGTGCGCGACCCGCCGGACGCACAGGTGCGGCCCGGTAGCGTGGATGCCATGAGCGAACCCGCGCCGCAGCCGACGCCGAGCACGCCCCCCCAGCGACCGCTGTGGCGCCGCATCACCCGATCGACGTGGTTCCACCTGTTCGCGGCGTTCGTCGTGTTCGGCCTCGTGCTCAACTTCGTGGCGAAGCCCTACCTCGTGCCCAGCGAGTCGATGGAGGAGACGCTGCAGATCGGCGACCGCATCCTCGTCAACCGGCTCGCCTACATCGGCGGCGGCCCCTCGAACGGCGACGTCATCGTGTTCGACGCCGACGCCGCATGGGACGGCGAGCGCCCCGCCGAGAGCAACCCGATCAAGGCCGTGCTGCGCTGGATCGGCGAGGTGAGCGGCTTCGGCCCGTCCGGGCCGCACACGCTGGTCAAGCGCGTCATCGGCACGCCGGGCCAGACCGTCGAGTGCTGCGACGACGACGGCGCGGTGCTCGTCGACGGCGTGCCGCTCGACGAGCCGTACGTCTTCGAGGACCTGCCGTTCCGCGCGGGGACCAGCGACTGCAGCACCGAGCCGAAGGCGCGGCGCTGCTTCGGCCCCGTCGTCGTGCCCGCGGACTCCTATCTCATGCTCGGCGACCACCGGTCGAGATCCGCCGACTCCGCGTCGATGTGCCGCTTCGAGGCCGCGACGGACGACTGCTGGGCGTGGGCGTCGCGCTCCAGCATCGTCGGCAAGGCCTCCGCGATCCTGTGGCCCATCGGCCGCTGGGGCGGCATCGACTGACCCCGGCGGGGTGCGCCCTCACATGCCCGGGCGCGTGCCCGGGGTCGTACGCCCTCCCTCCCGCGAGGGTGTCAGTTCTCCCCGCGAGGGTGCTTACTATCCCCGCGAAGGTGCCAGTTCTCCGCGCGAGGGTGCCAGCTCTCCCCGCGAGGGTGCCAGTTCTCCGCGCGAGGGTGCCAGTTCTCCGCGCGAGGGTGCCAGCTCTCCCCGCGAAGGTGCCAGCTCTCCCCGCGAAGGTGCCAGCTCTCCCCGCGAGGGTGCCAGTTCTCCGCGCGAGGGTGCTTGCTATCCCCGCGAGGGTGCTCCCTGCCCGCGGGCGAGAGCACCCTCGCGAAGACAAGGGGCACCCTCGCGAAGACAAGTAGCACCCTCGCGAGAAGGGCGGGCGCCTCGGCGAGGGCGCTACGACAGGATCGAGGCGAAGGACTCGACCGTCACGAACAGCAGGATGGCACCGCCGGCGATGATCAGCAGCACCGGCGCGATGCCGGCCGGCCGCTTCTTGCGCTTCGCGCGGCGCAGCAGCCAGCTCGCGACGACGATCATCGCGAGCGCGGCGAAGAACAGGAGACTCGAGCGCATCAGGCGGAGTCGGCGATCTGCTCGGGCACGGATGCCGGCGCCGAGGCACCGTTCGACGAGGAGACGGCCGGGGACGGCGCGGGCGACAGAACCGCCGGCGGTGTGACCGGCGACGGTTCGACGGGCGACAACAGCGCGGCAGGGGACGGTTCGACGGGCGACAGCGCGACAGGCGACAGCGGCGCGGCAGGGGACGGCGCGACCGGACGCAGCGCGACCGGCGGGGTGGCCTGGGTCCCGGCATCCGGCAGCGGCGGGAAGCCGGCGTCGTCGAGAGCGTCGGCCTCGTCGAGCGGAAGCGGCCGCGGCGCGCCGATCGAGGGCCGCACGCTCCCGGAGCCGATCGGATCGCTCGCGACGCGCGGCGCGGCGCCCACGGCATCCGTCGGCACATGCGGCGCGATCGGGGCGACCGGCGGGGCCTGCACACGCGGTTCGGGCTCCTCGAGCAGGGCGTTGCGGATGATGCGACGTGGGTCGTACTGACGAGGATCGAGCTTGCGCCACTCGACGTCGTCGAAGTCGTCGCCCATCTCCTCCTTGAGCCGGCTCTTGGCGCCCGTGGCCCACTGCTTCAGCTGCTTGACCGCGCGCGACAGCCACGCGGCCGCCTGCGGCAGGCGCTCAGGCCCGATGATGATCGCGGCGATCACGCCGATCAGCAGAATCTTCTCGGCGTCGAGCCCGAAGAACATACGTACCCACTCCCCCTGCCCGGGCCGCGCGCGAGACGGCGCTCCGCCCGGGACAATCACCCATCGTAGCGAGGGTGCGGCGGACTACCGGACGACGGCCGTCACCGTCGCAAGGCGCGCGAGCACCTCCTGGCTGATCGAGCCGAGCAGGAACCGGGCGATCGCACCACGGCCGTGCGTGCCGACGACGGCGAGCCGCGCGGTGTGCGCCATCTCGTTGAGCACGAACGCCGGGTAGCCCTGCACGACGTGACGCACGACCTCGAGGTCGGGATAGTCCTCGCGCAGGCCCGCGAGCGACAGCGCGAGCACCTCCTCGGTCGCCGCCTGCATGTTCGCCAGGTACAGCTCGGGGTAGACAGCGCTGCTGTTGCGCGGCGCGTGCAGCGGCGTCCACACCGCCACGGCGATGAGCGGCTCGCCCAGACGGTCGGCCTCGGCCGCCGCGAACCGGATCGCGTGCTCCGACACCTCCGACCCGTCGATGCCGACGACGACGCCCGAGCGCTCCCCCAGATCGATGTCGGGAACGACCACGACGGGACACTTGGCCGCGGCGGCGGTCCGCACGCCGTGCGGGCCGCGGGCCGGACCGCCCTCGCCGCGGTAGTCGCTGCCGAGCACGAGCAGGGCGGCGTGAGCCGAGGCATCCGCGAGCACCGACACGGGGTTGCCGCGCTCGACCCGGGTCGTCACGGCGACACCGCGATCGGCCACACGCGCGACGTGCTCGTCGAGCATCTCCTGCGTCGCGGCGAGCGCGTCGCGCACGACGCTCTCTTCGCCGACCGTGCCGAGGGCGCCGCCGACGACCGCGATCAGCTCGACCCGCTGGTGACGCTCGGCCGCCCGCGCGACGGCCCAGTCGACCGCCCGCCGCGAGACCGGGGCCCCGCTGACACCGACGAGAATCACATCAGACATGGTCGCTCCTTCGCCTCGGCAGCCGCGTCGCGCGATCTGCCCTTCCAGGCTATCGGGGATGCCGCGTGGGCCGGACCGTGAATTACGGGGCCGGGGAGCGAGCCGAGACGATCAGACCGACGAGGCCACCCGCTGGCGCAGAGCCGCATCGGCCTCCGCGACCCGGCGCTTGGTCTCCTCCGCCATCTGGAGGAACTCGGGGTCGTCGACCGCTCGATCGGCCTTCTCGGTCACCGCGTCTCGCACGATGGCGTTCACGGGCTTGCCCGTGATCAGGCTCATGCTTTGAAGGAGCTTGTACTCCTCGTCGGTGAATCTGACTGACAGAACACGCGTGGTCATGAGATCAACTCTCCTCCTAGGTTCGGGCCTTTCCCCGACTCTCCATCGCCGCCGGCCTCGCTGAAGCCCCCGGCCGGGACGAGGACATCCGACTCGGGGGCGAGGTCCGAGGGTGCAACTACCATGGCCGACTGTAACACGCACTACGTATGAGAAGAAGTCTTGTAGTCAGGTGCTACATGACTTAGTCTCGTGATCAGACACTTCGACCGACGCCGGAGGACAGCATGGCCTACCCCATCAACCGTCACATGTTCGACGCGAGCGAGGCCGAGCGCGTCGCGTACGAGATCGCGCATGGCGCGCGTTCCGCGGTGCGAGGGCTGGAGAGCCAGAACACCTTCGGCATCAACATCGACGAGGCGAGCGCGCAGGCGAAGCACGCCGTGTTCGCCCAGGATCCTCCCGAGATCGACGATGCTCTCGCCTATCTCAAGCGCCGCAAGGCCACGCGCGAGGGGCTCTACAGCCCCGCGAACGCGGGGCTCGAGGTGTCCGCGGCGCCGGATTCCCAGGGCGAGCAGCAGATCGGGTTCGACAAGGCCGCGTGGGATGCGGCCCAGGTCGCCGCCAACGAGGCGGGCGTGGTCGCCCTCGGCGAGGAGGACGAGCACCGCGGCGAACCGGGCGGCGGTGCGATCTCGCGCGGCCAGCGGCTGAAGTACCTGATCGGCAACGATCTCCCGTTCGCGATCGTCGATCCGCTCGACGGATCCAACCAGGCCGCCGGCATGGGCCAGCGTTCGGGATGGGCCTCCTGCGCGATGGTCAAGTACCCGGGCAGCCCCCAGCTCGCGGTCGCCGTGCTGCTCGGCGACGGACGCGGCTTCGTCGCCCACGACGACCAGGTCTGGATGAGCGAGTCGTCGCATCCTGATCGCACGCCGCTCTTCTACGCCCTCAACGTCGACCGCAGCCTCTCCGGCCTCTCCCGTGCGCACTACGTCATCCCGGCGGCGAAGCGCTCGACCGCGGAGCGGGCCGTCGCCATCATGCGATCGGACGACTCCATCGAATACATCTCGCCGCTCGGGGGCAACCCGGGGATCCTCGCCGCGATGTACGGCGCGTCCGCTCCGGCCGCCCTGCAGCCCGAGGCCTACGCCTGGGACCACATGGCCGCCCTGATCCTCGCGAACGGCGGCTTCCCCGTCATCCGCGCGACGGACACCGAGCCGCTTTCCGCCGACGACCTGGTGGAGCTCCTGCTCACCGATCTGGCCGCCGGGCGCAAGACCGAGACGCTCTACATGGGCCGCAGCCTCGAGGCGGCGATCAAGCTTCGCGACGCCGACCGACTCGCCCGCACGTTCGCCGTCGACAGCTAGTCGTCCGGTCTGCCGAAAGGCCCGACGGCACCGCGAATATCCGGCTCGCCGGATGTGGCGGAGCCCTGCCCTTACGCGGGGTCGTCGCGGGAGTGAACACCCCGGGTCGGGAGGCCCGGGCGGTCTAGGCTGAGGGGTGATGAGAGTCATCTCGTACAACCTCAACAAGCACCGGGCGGCGAACGAGCTCGAGGAGCTCGTCGACCAGCACGGCGCCAACCTGCTGTGCCTGCAGGAGGCCGACACCGAGAGCCTGCCCACGACCATCGCGGGCCTGCGCCTCGCGGAGGCGACCACGCGCAACCGGCTCGGCCTCGCCGTCTACTACCGCGAGAACACGTTCACGGCGCTCGAGGTGCGCACCCTCGCGGTCAAGAAGTCGATGCACGACATGGTGCTCAAGCCGGCCGAGGAGCGGATGCTCGGCGTACGCCTGCACGACATCGACCACGGACGCGAGTTCGTCGTCGCGAGCTTCCACGCCGCGCCGCTCACCGCGCTCAACTCGCTGCGCCGCAAGCAGATCCGCGCGGCGCTCGACGAGCTGTCGACGCTCGGCTCCGACCTGCCGACGCTCATGGTGGGCGACTACAACTATCCGGTGTACAAGGAGAGCCTCGCGCAGTTCGTGCGCGACGCCGGCTACGTGCTGACCCTCAGCGACAGCCGTACCTACACGCGCTACAAGTACTCCCGCGGGCACTACGACTTCGCGACCTCGGTCGGCTTCGACATCTCCTCGATCACGACGCTCCCGCAGGGCGCGAGCGACCACCTCCCCATCCTCGTCGAGGCCTCCCTCGGCGCCCGCCGGCTCGCCGCGGGCTGACGCGCCGTCACCGCGAGGGTGCCAGTTGTCCTCGCGAGGGTGCTGGTTGTCTGCGCGAGGGTGCCGCTTGTTTGCGCGAGGGTGCTGGTTGTTCTCCCGAGGGTGCTGGTTGTTTGCACGAGGGTGCCGCTTGTTCTCGTGGAGGTGTCATTTGCTCTCCTCGTGCGGACAAACACCTGGACAACTGGCACCCTCGTGGGGATACCCAGCACCCTCGCGAGGATAACCAGCACCCTCGCGAGGATAACCAGCACCCTCGCGAGGAGAGGTGGCACCCTCGCGAGAACAAGTGGCACCCTCGCGATTGCGAAGGGCACCCTCGGGCGCTATGCGGGGGGCTCGCGGCGGGCGCGGGTCTGGTCGGCGCGCGCGGCGAGCAGGTCGTCGGCGGGATAGCCGACCTCGACCAGGGTGAGACCGCGGGCGGCGAGCACCTTGAACGCGCTCGTGCGCTCGCGCGCGTCGCGCAGCACCGCGGCATCCTCGACCTCGAGCCGGCCCTCCCCGACCGCGACGCACGCGCCCACGAGCGCGCGCACCATGCTGTGGCAGAAGGCGTCGGCCTTGACGTTCGCGATCAGGATGCCGGTGTCGTCGCGCCGCCAGTCGAACTCCAGCAGCGTGCGGATCGTCGTCGCCTCCTCGCGCGGCTTGCAGTACGCCGCGAAGTCGTGCAGGCCGACGAGGGAGCGCGCCGCGGCATCCATCCGCTCGGCGTCGAGGTGGGCGTTGACGCTCGTGGTGTGCCGGCGCTGCAACGGGTCATAGCCGGCAGCCCGATCGGCGATGCGGTAGGAGTAGCGCCGCCACACGGGCGAGAACCGCGCATCGAACCCCTCGGGCGCGACGACGGCTCGCCGTATGCACACATCGGAATACGCACCGAGGATGCCGTTGACGCGCGCCGCCAGGGCCTCGGGCCGCGGATCTCGGCCACGCTCCAGCCGCTGCCGCTGCGTCTCGTCGAGATCGAGGTGCGCGACCTGGCCGGTGGCGTGCACCCCGGCATCCGTCCGCCCGGCGACCACGAGCCGGGGGTCGCCTCCCAGGATCCGCGCGAGCGCGGCCTCCAGCGTGCCCTGCACCGTGCGCAGCCCGGGCTGACGCGCCCAGCCCTTGAAGTCGGTGCCGTCGTAGGCGAGATCGAACCGGATGCGCACCCTGTCAGCCTACGGCGACGTCGGCCGGGGCCCCGGCATCCGCCGACGTAGACTGTCTGACTGGACCTCTGCGCACCCACCCGGATCCCTCACTCATGTCGTCGTCTTTTGCTGCCCGCCTGTCGGGGCTGGATGGGCTTCGGGCGATCGCCGTGCTGCTCGTGGTCGTGTACCACGTGTTCCCCGGTTGGGTGCTGCGCGGCGGATTCATCGGCGTCGACGCCTTCTTCGTGATCTCGGGCTTCCTCATCACGACCCTCCTGCTGCGCGAGCACGCCGACACCGGCCGCGTCGCCCTCGGCGCGTTCTGGCGGCGCCGCGCACGGCGCCTGCTGCCCGCGCTGCTGCTCGTCGTGACGGTGACGGCCACGTGGGCATGGCTCGCGGGCGGTGATCTGCTCGTCGGGCTCGGCCGGCAGGTGCTCGGCGCCCTGACGTTCTCGTACAACTGGCTCGCGCTCACCGACAGCGCGTCGTACTTCAGCACGCACCAGCCCGAGCTGCTGCGCAACCTCTGGTCGCTCGCGGTCGAGGAGCAGTTCTACCTGCTCTGGCCGCTGCTCTTCTCCGCGCTCCTGCTGCTGCGCGGGCGCACGCTGCGGGCCGCGCTGGCACTCGGCCTCGCGGGCGGATCCGCGGTGTGGGCGGTCACTCTCATCGGCGCAGGCGCCTCGCCCACGCGTGTGTACTTCGGCACCGACACGCACGCGTTCGGGCTGCTGCTGGGCGTCGCACTCGCCTTCGCGGGGCTGCACCGCGCGCGGCCCGCGGGACGCGCGGTCACGGTGATCGGCGCGGCCGCACTCGCGGGACTCGTCGCGCTGGCGACGCTCGCGCCCACGGACGACGCGGCGACGTTCCCCGGCATCCTCGTCGCGGCCTCGCTGTGCGCGACGGTCGCGATCGCGGCGGGCGCGTGGCCGGGCTCGCGGTTCGGCGCCGCGATCGACGCCGCGCCGCTGCGGTGGATCGGCGAGCGCTCCTACGGCATCTACCTGTGGCACTGGCCGCTGCTCGTGCTGCTGCCCGGCGCGGCCGCGTCGGTGGCGGGCGGCATGGGTGTGCTGGCGCTCACGCTCGTGCTCGCGGCACTGTCGTTCCGGTTCGTCGAACAGCCGCTGCGACGTCACGGCCTGCGCGCGTCGGTGGCGACCCTCGCGACCGGACTGCGCCGTACTCCCGCCCAGCGCTTCGCGTCGCTGGCCGCCTTCGCCCTCGCGATCGTGCTCGTCGGCGGCACCGCGGCGGCCGTGACGACCGGTCCGCGCGTCTCGTCGGCACAGACCGCCGTCGAGGCGGGGCAGGCGGCGCTGGATGCCGCGATGGCGGGGCAGCCGGTGTCGGCCGGGAACGGGGGCAGTGCCGGAGGCATCGGGGCGGGCGGGGGTTCACCCGAGGGCTCCGCCGACGGGATCGAGGACGTCGCGGGCGGGAGCGACGACGCCACCGGCGGGGAGGATCGCGCGGAGGCGCACGATGCGGAGAGGGATGCCGAGGGCGCGCAGTCGCACGCGGACGGCGAGCCGCGCGGAGTGAGCCGGCCCGTCTCCTCGGTGAACCGCACCGTCCTCTCCCCCATGCCCGGCCGCGCGCTCCCGACGCCGCGGATCTCCGCCGGCAGCGCCGTGTTCTCCCCGAGCCCGTCGCCCGGGCCGCGGGCACCGACTCCGGGCGGCGACGGCCGCCCCGTCCCGCCGACCGAGGTCGCGATCGACGGAGCACGCGTGAGCGCCGTGGGCGACTCGGTCATGCTCGCGTCGGCACCGGCGCTGCTGGCACGCTTTCCCGGCATCCAGATCGATGCGGCGGTGTCGCGGTCGATGTATGCCGGGCCCGGCATCCTCTCGGGGCTCGCGGCCGCGGGCGAGCTGCGCGACTACGTCGTCGTCGGCCTCGGCACGAACGGGCCGATCGAGCGCGAGACGCTCGACGAGCTGCACGCCCTCGCGGGGTCCGACCGGCATCTCGTGCTCGTCACGGCGTCCGCGCCGCGCGACTGGATCCCGGGGGTCAACGACGAGATCGTGCGCTTCGCCGCCGAGCACCCCGGCGTGCTGCTCGCCGACTGGAACGCGCTCATCGCGCCGCGCCTCGACCTGCTCGCCGACGACGAGGCGCACCCGGTCGAGGCCGGCGGCGAGATCTACGCGGATGCCGTCGTCCAGGCCATCAGCGTCGTGGAGGACCGGCACGCCCAGGCCCGCTACCAGTGCGAGCTCGGCATCTGGCTCCTCACCCGCGTTCTCCACCCCTGACCCCGCACAGTCCGCCTCGCGCTGTCACACCCTCGCACCTCGCACCGAGATGGTGGGATTCTCGCCGAACCGGTGCCTCTCCTCCCCGAGATGGTGGGTTTCTCGCCGAGCAGGTGACCCACCATCCCGGCGCAGAACCCACCATCTCGGCGCAGAACCCGCCATCTCGACGCAGAACCCACCGTCTCGGCAACCGGGCGGCGGGCGGCGGGGGAACGCGAAACGCCCCGACGATCCAGGGGATCGTCGGGGCGTTTCGGCGAGCGGTGTTACTCGGCCTTCTCCTCCACGGGGGCCTCGTCTGCAGCAGCCTCGGCGGCGGCATCCTCAGCCGGAGCCTCGGCGGCGGCGTCCTCCGCGGGAGCCTCGGTCTCGACGACCTCAGCCTCGGTCTCCTCGGCGGCGGGCTCCTCGACCGGGGCCTCGGCGGGAGCGGCAGCGGCAGCCGCCTTCTTCGCGCTCTTCGGCTTCGGGCTGACGGGCTCGAGCACGAGCTCGATCACGGCCATGGGCGCGTTGTCGCCCTTGCGGTTGCCGACCTTCGTGATGCGGGTGTAGCCGCCCTCGCGCTCGGCGACCTGCGGCGCGATCTCGGCGAACAGGATGTGCACGACTTCCTTGTCACCGATGACCGACAGCACGCGACGACGCGCGTGCAGGTCGCCGCGCTTGGCGAACGTCACCAGACGCTCGGCGTAGGGACGCAGGCGCTTCGCCTTGGTCTCGGTCGTCTTGATCGAGCCGTGACGGAACAGCGCAGCGGCCAGGTTCGCCAGCAGCAGACGCTCGTGGGCAGGGCCGCCTCCGAGACGGGGACCCTTCGTGGGCTTAGGCATATCAGTTACTCCAGGTTAGAAAAAGAAGGTCAGACGGTCTCGTCGTCGTAGCCGCTGTAGAAGTGGGCGCCGTCGAAGCCGGGCACCGAGTCCTTGAGCGACATGCCGAGCGAGACGAGCTTGTCGCGCACCTCGTCGACCGACTTCTGACCGAAGTTGCGGATGTTCATGAGCTGCGTCTCGCTGAGCGCGACGAGCTCCGACACCGTGTTGATGCCCTCGCGCTTGAGGCAGTTGTACGACCGCACCGACAGATCGAGGTCCTCGATCGGCATCGACAGCTCGCTCGTGAGCACCTCGGCGACCGGCGCGGGGCCGATCTCGATGCCCTCGGCCTCGACGTTCAGCTCGCGCGCGAGACCGAACAGCTCGGTGAGCGTGCGGCCCGCCGACGCGACCGCGTCACGCGGGGCGATCGACGGCTTGGTCTCGACGTCGAGCACGAGCTTGTCGAAGTCGGTGCGCTCGCCGGCACGCGTGGCATCCACGCGGTACGACACCTTGAGCACGGGCGAGTAGATCGAGTCGATCGGGATCTGCCCCGCCTCGGCGTACTCGTTGCGGTTCTGCGTCGCTGAGACGTAGCCGCGGCCGCGCTCGATCGTGAGCTCCAGCTCGAACTTGGCCGAGTCGTTGAGCGTCGCGATGATCAGCTCGGGGTTGTGCACCTCGACACCGGCGGGAGCCGAGATGTCGGCCGCCGTCACCTCACCGGCACCGGTCTTGCGCAGATAGGCGGTGATGGGCTCGTCGCGCTCGCTCGACACGACGAGCTGCTTGATGTTGAGGATGATCTCGGTGACATCCTCCTTCACGCCCGGAATGGTGCTGAACTCGTGCAGCACGCCGTCGAGACGGATGCTGGTGACCGCGGCGCCGGGGATCGACGACAGCAGGCTGCGGCGCAGCGCGTTGCCGATCGTGTAGCCGAAGCCGGGCTCCAGCGGCTCGATGACGAACCGGCTGCGGTAGTCGCCGACCTTCTCCTCGGTCAGAGTGGGACGCTGTGCAATAAGCACTGTGTGTTCCTTTCCGTCACGTGCCCGCTATATGACACGTGAAGTTGGTGAGGTGTTGAGTTGTCGTAGGCGGATGCCGGGGCCGGTCTCGATGCGCCGCCTTCGGCGGGACTCGACCAGCGGGGTCTGCGCCACCCGGGGCGGCGCTCGACCGATGGGGCTGCGGGCCCCGGCATCCGAAGATCAGACGCGGCGGCGCTTCGGGGGGCGGCAGCCGTTGTGGGCCTGCGGCGTGACGTCCTGGATCGACCCCACCTCGAGGCCGGCGGCCTGCAGCGAGCGGATCGCGGTCTCGCGGCCCGAGCCCGGGCCCTTCACGAAGACGTCGACCTTCTTCACGCCGTGCTCGGCGGCCTGGCGGGCGGCCGACTCGGCGGCCATGCCGGCGGCGTACGGGGTCGACTTGCGCGAGCCCTTGAAGCCCACGCCACCCGACGACGCCCAGCTGATGACGGCGCCCGACGGGTCGGTGATCGAGACGATCGTGTTGTTGAACGTCGACTTGATGTGGGCCTGGCCCAGCGCGATGTTCTTCTTCTCCTTGCGGCGCGGCTTGCGCGCGGCGGACTTGGCCTGTGCCATGAGTTCTGTTCTCCTAAACCTTTACCGTGGCGCGCTTACTTGCGGCCGGCCTTCTTCTTGCCAGCGACGGTGCGCTTCGGGCCCTTGCGGGTGCGCGCGTTCGTCTTGGTGCGCTGACCGCGCACCGGCAGGCCGCGGCGGTGACGCAGGCCCTCGTACGAGCCGATCTCGACCTTGCGGCGGATGTCGGCGGCCACCTCACGGCGAAGGTCACCCTCCACCTTGTAGTTGCCTTCGATGTAGTCGCGCAGGGCGACCAGCTGGTCGTCGGTGAGGTCCTTGACGCGGATCGACTCGTCGATCTCGGTGGCCGTGAGGATCTCGGTCGAGCGGGTACGGCCGATGCCGTAGATGTAGGTGAGGGCGATCACCACGCGCTTGTCGCGCGGGATGTCGACGCCGGCAAGACGTGCCATGCGGTGCTCCTAGGAGTCGGTGGAGGTGTGGAGCAGGATCTGTGCCCGGGCCTCCGCCCCGGGGTGTCGCCCTCGCGGGCTATCGGTCCTGCCTGATGTGTGTGTTCAGTTGTGATGGTGCAAGTAGATGCCGGGGGGCGACGTCTGGCTCGGGGTGTGGGCCTTGGTCGCTGCGGGTTTCGACGGTGGCTCGGGTGTGAGTCTCGGTCGACGCAGGTTTCGATACGCGCGCTTCGCGCGCTGCTCGACCTTGATATGGGTCGCATCAACGCGGCTGCGCCGCATTGATCCGCCCCGTATCAACCCTGGCGCTGCTTGTGGCGGGGGTTCGACTTGCAGATGACCATGACGCGACCGTGGCGGCGGATGACCTTGCAGTGGTCGCAGATGGGCTTGACGGAGGGGTTGACCTTCATGATGTTTCCTGATTCGCTGTCTTCACCCGGGCCCGGTCATCGAACGTCACGGCGAAGCCGTGGGTGCCGACGCCCCGGAGGGGTGTTACTTCTCGACCGGTCTAGCGGTAGCGGTAGACGATGCGCCCGCGGGTGAGGTCGTAGGGCGAGAGCTCCACGACGACACGGTCCTCGGGGATGATGCGGATGTAGTTCTGTCGCATCTTTCCGGAGATCGTTGCGAGCACCTTGTGTCCGTTCGTCAGCTCGACGCGAAACATCGCGTTGGGCAGCGCTTCGGACACGACGCCCTCGATCTCGATGACACCGTCTTTCTTGGCCATAGCCTCGCTCACGCTTGTGCAGACCGGCCGGTCTGCGGTGGATGGGGTTCGGTGCGGCGACACGCCAACAAAGGCGCAAGGCACCAAAGATCTAGTGTACGTGCTAAAGCCCCGCCCGGCAACTCACCCGCACGGACGCGCACCTCCCCGCCCCGCCACCGCCCCACCCCGCCTCCCTCGCCGAGTCAATCCTCCCTCGCCGAATCAACCCGCGGTGTGCGCGTACGGGGTATTGGCTGGGCGGGCGAGGATTGACTCGGCCGTGCCTGGTCACGCGAGGGAGAGGGGCGGGGCGGCTACCGCGGGAAGACGCGGAAGGCGGTGAGACGCTCCTGCAGATGGGCGACCGACGCGATGTGATCCCAGCCCCAGCGCACGGGGCGTCTTCGGGTGGTGCCGCGGACCCAGTCTTCGCGCTCCTTCTCCGCCAGCACCACCTCCGCCGGCGTCTTCCCGCCCCGCAGGCTCTCGTCGGTGTACTTGCCCTTCCCGTCGAACTCGCCCCACACATCCGTACGCCCCAGATCGAAGTCCAGGTAGTAGGTACTGCCTGCGGGGCCCGCAACCGGCAGCTGCAGACGGACATGGCGATAGCCCAGGTCGTGCAGGTAGAGCAGGCTCAGCGCCTCGCCGGGATTCGCTGCGCGGCCGTCGGCCAGGGGGAGCACCTCGCGCGCCCGCCGTACGCCCCGTGCGCCGGGCCGCAGGTGCGCCGCGATCCGCCGCCGCAGGTCCTCTGCGGCATCCTCGTCGTAGTCGTGATGCTGCTGCGGATCGATGGCGACCCGGCGCAGCGCCGCACACGCGACGGCCATGCCCGTCTCACGGCGTTCCGTGCGGAGAACGTCGGCGACCGTCAGCACGAGCGAGGTGCACGGGATGCCGTCGACGTCGGCGATCTCGTGTCCCGGAACCGGCATGCGGTGACGAGCGACGGCCATCCGTCCCCGGTCGCGCCAGCCGTCGATCGACGATCCGCCGCGCACGTGCACGCGGTCGGGTTCACAACGTGTGACCGGCAGGCCGTGCACGGCGGCCGCGGAGATGTGCGAGAAGACCGCACCTCCCCCACGCAGTCGTCGCTGCGCGGCGATGACATGCGCGAGCTGCCGGCCGTCGGCGTAGAGCGTCTCCCACTCGGCGGTGCGCATGTAGACGCCCGCACCCAGCCGCTGGAGCTCCCGCGCCCCCACCGAGCGCATGATCTCGCGCTCGGTCATGCCATCGCGCATGAGCTCGGCACGGGAGAGGAGGCGAGGGCGGATCTCGTGGGGATGCATGCGCCCCACTGTGCCGCGCACAACGGCCGCAGTCCCCAGCATCCCCCCGATCCGTGGACAACCCACGCGATCACGCCCCTGGGGACGAGATCTCGCGCGCTCCCCTCCCCCGCCGAGTCAATCCCCCGTCGCCGAGTCAATCCCCGAACGACGCGAATCGGAGGTTGATTCGGCGATCAGGGATTGACTCGGCGGGGGTGCTCGCGGGTGGGGCGCCTGCGCCCGAGGGGCTAGTTCAGGCGGTCGAGGATGTCGGCCTGCGGGTTGCCGGTGACGCTGATGTACTCGCCGTTGACGAGGAGGGTCGGGGTGCCGCGGCTGCCGGTCTCGGGGTTCTCGGGCAGATTGTCGGTGTTCTCCTGCACCAGGTCGTCCCATGCGCGGGCGCTGAAGCAGTCGGCCACCGACTCCGGCGCACCGGCCTCGGTCGCGAGCTTCAGCAGCTCGTCGTCGCTGAGGCCCGCGCCCGACGGGTTGAGCGCGAACACCGACTGGAAGAACGGGTACGCCGCCTCGGGCTCGGCCTCGGCCACGCAGTAGGCCGCGTTCGAGCCGCGCTTGGAGAAGTCGGTGCCCGACGCCGCGTTCAGGCTCGGCAGCGCGACCGGGAACAGGCGCAGCGTGATCGACTCGTCGGCCAGCGCGTCGTCGATCGTCTCGCCGTAGGTCTGCTCGAACACCTGGCAGTGGCCGCAGTAGAAGTCGAAGTACACGTCGACCTCGTTGGAGCCCGTGCCGACGAGGATCGCGCCCGACTCCTGGTCGATGCCCGCGCTGTCCGGGCGCGGGGCCGGGGCCGACGCGGCCGCGTTCATCCAGACGACCAGCGCGCCGACGGCGACGATCGCCACCACGACGCCGATCGACACCCATACGGCGAACCAGTTGGTGCTCTTCTGCTGCTGTGCCATTGCCTTCGCTCTCTCGCCTCTGGTGCTCTCTCTGCTCCGGGCTCTCTGCCTCGTAGCCGTGCCTCTCGCCGGGCTCAGCCGATCGGCGCCGGCACGACCCCGAAGGGCGCCAGGCCTGCGGCTCCGCCGTCGGGTGCCGTGAGCACCCAGACACCACCATCGTGCACGGCGACGCTATGTTCCCAATGTGAGCCGTCGCTGCCGTCAACAGTCGTCACAGTCCAGTCGTCGTCCTCGACGAACGTCTTCTCCGAGCCCGACGTGACCATGGGCTCGATCGCGAGGCACAGGCCCGCGCGCACCTCGGGCCCGAGGTCGTCGACCCGGTAGTTGAACACCGTCGGCCCCTCGTGCATCCTCCGGCCGATGCCGTGGCCGACGTACTCGCGGAGGATGCCGTAGTCGCCGGCCTCGGCCGTGATCGACTCCTCGATCGCGACGCCCACCTCGCCCACGCGCGATGCCGACGCGAGGGCGGCGACGCCCGCCCACAGCGAACGCTCCGTCACGGCCGACAGGCGCTCGCGCGCCGCGACGAGCTCGGGCCGCGCGGGATCGGGCACGACGATCGTGATCGCCGAGTCGCCGTTCCAGCCGCGGAACTGCGCGCCGCAGTCGATCGACACGATGTCGCCGGGCTCGAGCACCCGCTCCCCCGGGATGCCGTGCACGACCTGGTCGTTGACCGAGATGCACGTCGTGTGCCGGTAGCCGCGCACGAGCTGGAAGTTCGACTCGGCGCCGCGCTCGCGGATGACGCGGGAGGCCGCGGCATCCAGCTCGCCCGTCGTGACCCCCGCGACCGTCAGGGGGCGCACCGCGTCGAGCGCCGCCGCCGTGATGAGCCCCGGCTCGACCATCGCCCGGAGCTGGACGGGGGTCTTGTAGAGCGAGCGGCGCAGGCCCACGGTCAGAAGGCGATGCCGCGCGCCGACAGCGCGGCGCGGATGCGCTCGGTGATCTCGTCGAGCGAGCCGACGCCGTCGATCTCGTCGACGATGCCGCGCTCGCGGTACAGGTCGAGGATCGGCGCCGTCTCGCTCTCGTAGATCGCGAGGCGCTTGGCGATCGACTCGGCGTTGTCGTCGGCGCGGCCCTGCTCGGCGGCGCGCAGCGACAGGCGCTCGATCGACTCCTCGCGCGGCACGGCGAGCTCGATGACGGCCGTCAGCGCCTCGCCGCGGCCCGTGAGGAACTCGTCGAGGTCGCCCACCTGGCCGAGGTTGCGAGGATAGCCGTCGAGCAGGAAGCCGCCCGCGGCGTCGTCCTGCGCGAGGCGGTCGCGCACGATCTCGCCCGTGAGCGAGTCGGGGACGAGGTCACCGGCGTCGATGATCGCCTTGACCTGCTGACCGAGCGGGGTGCCCGCCTGCACGTTGGCGCGGAAGACGTCTCCCGTCGAGACGGCGGGGATGCCGAGCGCCTCGGCAATGCGCACGCCCTGCGTGCCCTTGCCCGAGCCCTGCGGTCCGACGATCAGAAGGCGAGGAACGGTCATCGAAGTAGCCCTTCGTAGTGGCGCTGCTGCAGCTGCGCGTCGATCTGCTTGACGGTCTCCAGACCCACACCGACGATGATGAGGATCGAGGCGCCGCCGAACGGGAAGTCCTGATTGGCCCCGACCGTCGCGAACGCGATGAGCGGGATCATCGCGATCAGACCCAGATACAGCGACCCGGGGAGCGTGATGCGCGTGAGCACGTAGTCGAGGTACTCGGCGGTCGGCCGGCCGGCACGGATGCCGGGGATGAACCCGCCGTACTTCTTCATGTTGTCGGCGACCTCGACGGGGTTGAAGGTGATCGCGACGTAGAAGTAGGTGAACCCGATGATCAGCAGGAAGTACACGAGCATGTACAGCGGGTGGTCACCCGTCGTGAAGTTCGCCTGCACCCACGCGACCCAGCCGGGCACGTTGCCGTCGGCGTCGGGCGTCGCGTTGAACTGCGAGATCAGGGCGGGGATGTACAGCAGCGACGAGGCGAAGATGACCGGGATCACGCCCGCCATGTTCACCTTGATCGGGATGTAGGTGTTCGTGCCGCCGACGGTGCGGCGGCCCACCATGCGCTTGGCGTACTGCACGGGGATGCGACGCTGCGACTGCTCGACGAACACCACGAGCGCCACCACGACGATGCCGACGATCAGCACGAGCAGGAACGTCTCGAGGTTGTTCGTGACGTAGATGTTCCAGAAGGCGGCCGGGAAGGTCGCGGCGATCGAGACGAAGATCAGCACCGACATGCCGTTGCCGACGCCGCGCTCGGTGACCATCTCGGCGAGCCACATGATGAGGCCGGTGCCGGCGGTCATCGTGACGATCATGAGCAGCTGCGCCCACCACGCCTGGTTCGTGAGCAGCTCATCGCACTCGGGGATGCCGACGACGCCGAACAGCTGGCCCGTGCGGGCGACCGTGACGAGGGTCGTCGACTGCAGCAGCGCCAGGGCGATGGTCAGATAGCGCGTGTACTGCGTGAGCTTGGCCTGGCCGGCCTGGCCCTCCTTGTAGAGCGCCTCGAAGTGCGGGATGACGACGCGCAGCAGCTGCACGATGATCGTCGCGGTGATGTACGGCATGACGCCCAGGGCGAAGATCGACAGCTGCACGAGCGCGCCGCCCGAGAACAGGTTGACCATCGAGAGCAGGCCCTCGGTCGAGCCGGTCTGAGCGAGACACTGCTGCACGTTCGGGAAGTTGACGAACGGCGTCGGGATGTGGGCACCGAGGCGGTAGATCGCGATGATCGCCAGCGTGAAGCCGATCTTGCGTCGCAGATCCGGGGTGCGGAAGACCCGCGCGATGGCGCTGAACAATGAGATTCCTTCCGAGCGACTCCGGTGGCCTCGCGGCACACCATCATCCAGGGTACGGCAGAAGGGGCCGAGGGTAGTCCCCCGGCCCCTGCCATGTGATTATTCGGCCGTGGTGACCGATCCGCCTGCGGCGACGATCTTCTCCTGCGCCGACCCCGAGACCTTGTCGACGGTCACGTTGAGCTTGACCGAGATGTCGCCGGTGCCGAGCACCTTGACCTTCTCGTTCTTGCGCACCGCGCCCTTGGCGACGAGGTCGCCGACCGTGACGTCTCCGCCGGCCGGGTACAGCTCGGCGAGCTTGTCGAGGTTGACCACCTGGTACTCCACGCGGAACGGGTTCTTGAACCCGCGCAGCTTGGGCGTACGCATGTGCAGCGGCATCTGACCGCCCTCGAAGCCCACCTTGACCTGGTAGCGCGCCTTCGTACCCTTGGTACCGCGGCCCGCGGTCTTGCCCTTCGAGCCCTCACCGCGACCCACGCGGGTCTTGGCGGTGTTGGCGCCGGGCACCGGACGCAGGTGGTGGACCTTCAGCACGCCGGGGCGCGCGGTCTCCTGCTCGGCCTTCTTCTTCTCAGCCATCAGTCGATCTCCTCAACCTTCACGAGGTGCGCGACGGTCTTGACGTATCCGCGCGTCTGCGCGTCGTCGGGACGCACGACGGACTCGCCGATGCGCTTGAGACCCAGCGAACGCAGCGTGTCACGCTGGTTCTGCTTCTCGCTCACCTTGGACTTGACCTGCGTGATCTTCAGTCGGGCGGCCATCAGGCACCTACCTTCTGCTCACGTGCCGCAGCCTCGGCCTTCGCCTGGTTGCGGATGATGATCTCCGGAACGACCCGGTCGTAGTCGAGACCGCGGCGAGCGGCGACGGCGCGCGGCTCCTCCAGGCTCTGCAGCGCCTCGACGGTCGCGTGCACGATGTTGATCGTGTTCGACGAGCCGAGCGACTTCGACAGCACGTCGTGGATGCCGGCGCACTCCAGCACGGCACGCACGGGACCACCGGCGATGACGCCGGTACCGGCGGCGGCGGGACGCAGCAGCACGACGCCGGCGGCGGCCTCACCCTGCACGGGGTGCGGGATGGTCGAGCCGACGCGGGGCACGCGGAAGAAGTTGCGCTTGGCCTCCTCGACGCCCTTCGAGATCGCCAGCGGCACCTCACGGGCCTTGCCGTAGCCGACGCCGACGAGACCGTTGCCGTCGCCCACGACGACGAGCGCCGTGAAGCTGAACCGGCGACCGCCCTTGACGACCTTCGACACGCGGTTGATGGTCACGACGCGCTCGAGGAACTGGCTCTCGTTGCGGTCGCGGCCACCGCGCTCGCGGTTGGGGTTGCGCTCGCGACCGCCGCGGCGGGGCTCGCGCTGCTCGCGCTCGGCGGGAGCGGTGCCGGCAGCCTGCTCGGTCACTTCGGTGTTCTCCACATTCGTTGTATCGGTCACAGGTTCAGACCTCCCTCGCGGGCGCCGTCGGCGATCGCCGCGACGCGTCCGGCGTAGCGGTTGCCACCGCGGTCGAACACCACGTCCGAGACGCCTGCGGCCTTGGCGCGCTCGGCGACGAGCTCGCCGACCTTGCGGGCCTTGGCGGTCTTGTCACCGTCGAACGTGCGCAGGCCGGCCTCGAGCGTCGAGGCGGATGCCACGGTGTGACCCTTGCTGTCGTCGACCAGCTGGACGAAGACGTGGCGGGCCGAACGGGTCACGACCAGACGCGGACGCGCCTCGGTGCCGACGATCTTCTTGCGAAGGCGGGCGTGACGACGCGCACGCGCGTCGGACTTCGACTTCACGGCCATGATTACTTACCAGCCTTTCCGGCCTTGCGGCGGACGACCTCGCCCGCGTAACGCACGCCCTTGCCCTTGTACGGCTCGGGCTTGCGGATCTTGCGGATGTTCGCGGCCGCCTCGCCGACGGCCTGCTTGTCGATGCCGCTGACGGTGACCTTGTTGTTGCCCTCGACGGTCAGCGTGATGCCGGCCGGCGGGTCGACGAGCACGGGGTGCGAGAAGCCCAGCGCGAACTCGATCGAGCTGCCCTTCTGCTGCACGCGGTAACCGGTGCCGACGACCTCGAGGCCCTTGGAGTAGCCCTGGGTGACGCCGATGATGTTGTTGTTGATGAGGGTGCGGGTCAGGCCGTGCAGCGAGCGCGAGGCGCGCTCGTCGTCGGGCCGGCTGACGAGAACCTGGTTCTCCTCGACCGCGACCTCGATGGGGCGCGAGACGGTGAGCGAGAGCTCGCCCTTCGGGCCCTTGACCGAGACATCCTGGCCGTCGACGGTGATCGTCACACCGGCGGGGATGTCGATGGGAAGACGTCCAATACGCGACATGTCAGATCACCACACGTAGGCGAGGACTTCCCCGCCGACGCCCTTCTGCTCGGCCTGGCGATCGGTGAGAAGGCCAGAGGAGGTGGACAGGATCGCGACGCCCAGGCCGCCGAGGACCTTGGGCAGCTCGGTCGAGCGTGCGTACACGCGCAGACCGGGCTTCGAGACGCGCTTGATGCCGGCGATCGACCGCTCGCGGTTCGGGCCGTACTTCAGGGTGAGGGTGAGGGTCTTGCCCACGCGGGCGTCCGACACCTCCCAGCCGGCGATGTAGCCCTCCTGCTGGAGGATCTCGGCGATGTGCGTCTTGAGCTTCGAGCTCGGCAGCGACACGGAGTCGTGGTGCGCCGAGTTGGCGTTGCGCAGACGGGTCAGCATGTCTGCGACCGGGTCTGTCATTGTCATTTCGTCTGTTTCCTTTGTTCAGCGGTTTCGGATGCCGTTACACGACAGCCGACCTTCTTGATGTCTCGATACGGCGGCTGCGCCGCCACTCGACAAGCGGGTTTCTACTGAGCGTCCTCGGCCTTGAACGGGAAGCCCAGGGCGCGCAGCAGGGCACGACCCTCGGCATCCGTCTTCGCCGAGGTGACGACCGTGATGTCGAAGCCGCGCACGCGGTCGATCTTGTCCTGGTTGATCTCGTGGAAGACCGACTGCTCCTGCAGGCCGAACGTGTAGTTGCCGTTGCCGTCGAACTGCTTCGGGCTCAGGCCGCGGAAGTCGCGGATGCGGGGCAGCGCCAGGTTGACCAGGCGGTCGAGGAACTCCCAGGCACGGTCGCCGCGCAGCGTGACGTGCGCGCCGATGGCCTGGCCCTCGCGCAGCTTGAACTGCGCGATCGACTTGCGGGCCTTGGTGACGACCGGCTTCTGGCCGGTGATGAGCGTGAGGTCGGCGACCGCGCCCTCGATCACCTTGCTGTCGCGAGCCGCCTCACCGACACCGGTGTTGACGACGACCTTGACGATGCCGGGGATCTGCATGACGTTGGCGTAGCCGAACTCGTCCTGCAGGGCCTTCTTGATCTCGCCCTGGTACTTCAGCTTGAGGCGGGGCTGGATCTTGCCAGCCACCGCAGCGTCGGTAGTAGTCATTCTCAGAGGTCCTTGCCGCTCTTCTTCGCGTAGCGCACGCGGACCGTGCGCTTCACGCCGTCCTTGGTCTGCTCCTCGAGACGGTGGCCGACACGCGTCGGCTTCTTCGTCTCGGGGTCGACCAGGGCCACGTTGGAAATGTGGATGGGGGCCTCGACGGTCTCGATGCCGCCCGTCTTGGTGCCGCGCTGCGACTGGCCCACACGGGTGTGCTTCGTGACGTAGTTGACGCCCTCGACGATGATCCGGTTCTGCTCGGTGAAGACCTGCAGCACCTTGCCCTGCTTGCCGCGGTCACCGCCCTTCTCCTGCTTGCGGCCGGAGATGACCTGGACCAGGTCGCCCTTCTTGATGTTCGCCATGATCAGATGACCTCCGGGGCCAGCGAGACGATCTTCATGAACTTCTTGTCGCGAAGCTCACGGCCGACCGGCCCGAAGATGCGGGTGCCGCGGGGCTCCCCGTCGTTCTTCAGGATGACGGCGGCGTTCTCGTCGAACTTGATGTACGACCCGTCGGCGCGACGGGTCTGCTTGACGGTGCGGACGACGACGGCCTTGACCACGTCGCCCTTCTTCACGTTGCCGCCCGGGATCGCGTCCTTGACGGTCGCCACGATGACGTCGCCCAGACCGGCGTAACGGCGGTTCGAGCCACCGAGGACGCGGATCGTGAGCAGCTCCTTGGCGCCCGTGTTGTCGGCGACCTTGAGGCGGGACTCGTTCTGAATCACTTGGCCTTCTCCAGAATCTCCACCAGACGCCAGCGCTTCGTGGCGCTCAGCGGGCGGGTCTCGTTGATGAGCACGAGGTCGCCGATGCCGGCGGTGTTGCCCTCGTCGTGCGCCTTGACCTTCGAGGTGCGGCGGATGACCTTGCCGTAGAGCGGGTGCTTCACGCGGTCCTCGACCTCGACGACGATCGTCTTGTCCATCTTGTCGCTGACGACGTAGCCGCGGCGGGCCTTGCGGTAGCCGCGGGCGTTCGCGTCGCGAACGTCGTGCTCGCCGTGGACGACCTCGTCGGCCTGCTTCTTCTCAGCCATCACTCGGCCTCTTCCTTCGCGACCTCGTCGGCGGCATCCGCCTTCTTGGCCTTCTTCTTCGTCGCCTTGGTCTCGACGGGCGCGGGCGTGGCACGGATGCCGAGCTCGCGCTCGCGGATCACGGTGTACAGCCGCGCGATGTCGCGCTTGACGGCGCGGATGCGGCCGTGGTTGTCGAGCTGGCCGGTGGCCGACTGGAAGCGCAGGTTGAACAGCTCCTCCTTGGCCTTGCGCAGCTCCTCGACCAGGCGCTGGTCTTCGAACGTGTCGAGCTCGCTCGTGGCGAGCGTCTTGGTGCCGACGGCCATTACGCGTCGCCCTCCTCGCGCTTGATGATGCGTGCCTTGAGCGGCAGCTTGTGGATGGCACGGGTCAGGGCCTCACGAGCGAGCTGCTCGTTGACGCCGGCGACCTCGAACAGGACGCGACCCGGCTTGACGTTGGCGACCCACCACTCCGGCGAGCCCTTGCCCGAGCCCATGCGGGTCTCGGCGGGCTTCTTCGTGAGCGGACGGTCGGGGTAGATGTTGATCCACACCTTTCCGCCACGCTTGATGTGACGCGTCATGGCGATACGAGCGGACTCGATCTGACGGTTCGTCACGTAGGCGGGCGTGATGGCCTGGATGCCGAACTCGCCGAAGGTGACCTTCGTGCCACCGGTGGCCTGGCCCGAGCGACCCGGGTGGTGCTGCTTGCGGTACTTGACCTTGCGGGGGATAAGCATCAGGCAGACGCTCCTTCTGCGACGGGGGCCTCGTTGCGGGGGCCACGACGGCGGTCGCCACGGTCGTCGCGACGCGACTTCGGTGCGTTGGCCTGCTCGCGAGCAAGCTCCTTGTTGGTGAGATCGCCCTTGTAGATCCAGACCTTCACGCCGATGCGGCCGAAGGTGGTCTTGGCCTCGTAGAAGCCGTAGTCGATGTTCGCGCGCAGCGTGTGCAGCGGCACACGGCCCTCGCGGTAGAACTCCGAGCGGCTCATCTCGGCGCCGCCGAGGCGGCCCGAGACCTGGATGCGGATGCCCTTGGCGCCGGCGCGCTGCGCGCCCTGCAGGCCCTTGCGCATCGCGCGGCGGAAGGCCACGCGGGCGCTGAGCTGCTCGGCGATGCCCTGGGCGACCAGCTGGGCGTCGGCCTCGGGGTTCTTGACCTCGAGGATGTTCAGCTGGATCTGCTTGCCCGTGAGCTTCTCGAGGTCGGCGCGGATGCGCTCGGCCTCGGCGCCACGGCGGCCGATCACGATGCCCGGACGGGCCGTGTGGATGTCGACGCGAACGCGGTCACGCGTGCGCTCGATCTCGATACGGCTGACGCCCGCGCGGTCGAGCTGCGTCTGCAGCAGCTGGCGGATCTTGACGTCCTCGGCCACGTAGTCGGCGTAGCGCTGGCCCGGCTTCGTGGAGTCGGAGAACCAGCGGGACACGTGGTCCGTGGTGATGCCGAGGCGGAAGCCGTAGGGGCTGACTTTCTGTCCCATTACTTGCTCGCCTTCTTGTTCTTGGCGCCGGCCTCGGCCAGCTCGGGCGTGGCCAGGACCACGGTGATGTGGCTCGTGCGCTTCTTGATCTGGAACGCACGACCCTGCGCGCGGGGCTGGAAGCGCTTGAGCGTCGTGCCCTCGTCGACGTACGCGTTCTTCACGTACAGGTCCTGCTCGTCCAGGTACTCGCCGTCCTTGTCGGCCTTGACGCGCGCGTTGGCGATCGCCGAGGCGACGAGCTTGCCGATCGGCTCGCTGGCGCTCTGCTGAGCGAACTTCAGGATGGCCAGGGCCTCCTGAGCCTGCTTGCCCTTGATGAGCGCGACGACACGACGAGCCTTCTGAGGGGTCACGCGGATGTGCTTGACGCGTGCGATGGATTCCACCATGTGTCTTCCTCCTCCTGTCTCTCTCTGGAGCGCCCCCGCGTCAGCGGCGGCGGCCCTTCTTGTCGTCCTTCTCGTGGCCGCGGAAGGTGCGGGTGGGCGCGAACTCGCCCAGCTTGTGGCCGACCATGGTCTCGGACACGAACACGGGGATGTGCTTGCGTCCGTCGTGCACGGCGATGGTGTGACCCAGCATGGCCGGGATGATCATCGAACGGCGCGACCAGGTCTTGATGACGTTGTTGGTGCCGGCTTCGTTCTGCGCGACCACCTTGCGAAGCAGGTGCTCGTCGACGAAGGGGCCCTTCTTCAGGCTGCGAGGCATCTTCCTCTACTCCTACTTCCGCTTCTTGCCGGCGTTGCGACGGCGAACGATGTACTTGTCGCTTTCCTTGTTGGCGTGGCGGGTACGGCCCTCGGCCTGACCCCACGGCGACACGGGGTGACGACCACCGGACGTCTTGCCCTCACCACCACCGTGCGGGTGGTCGACAGGGTTCATCGCGACACCGCGCACCGTCGGGCGGACGCCCTTCCAGCGCTTGCGGCCGGCCTTGCCCCAGTTGATGTTCGACTGCTCGGCGTTGCCGACCTCGCCGATCGTCGCGCGGCAGCGCGCGTCGACGTTGCGGACCTCGCCCGAGGGCAGGCGCAGCTGGGCGTACGGGCCGTCCTTCGCCACGAGGCGAACGCTGGCACCGGCGGAGCGGGCCATCTTGGCGCCGCCGCCGGGACGGAGCTCGATCGCGTGGATGACCGTACCGGTGGGGATGTTCTTCAGCGGCAGGTTGTTGCCGGGCTTGATGTCGGCGCCGGGACCCGACTCGACGATGTCGCCCTGCTTCAGCTTGTTCGGCGCGATGATGTAGCGCTTCGTGCCGTCGGCGTAGTGCAGCAGCGCGATGCGCGCGGTGCGGTTGGGGTCGTACTCGATGTGGGCGACCTTGGCGTTGATGCCGTCCTTGTCGTTGCGACGGAAGTCGATCACGCGGTACTGGCGCTTGTGGCCGCCACCGATGTGACGGGTCGTGATGCGACCCTGGTTGTTGCGACCGCCGGTCTTCGACAGGGGGCGCAGCAGCGACTTCTCGGGGGTCGATCGCGTGATCTCGGCGAAGTCGGCCACCGACGAGCCGCGGCGTCCCGGGGTCGTGGGCTTGTAGTTGCGAATAGCCATTCTCGTAGTCCTCTATCCCGCCGGTCAGCCGACGGCCGTGAAGATGTCGATGGAGCCCGACTTGAGCGTCACGATGGCGCGCTTGGTGTCCTTGCGCTTGCCCGTGCCGAAGCGGGTGCGACGGGCCTTGCCCGCGCGGTTGAGGGTGTTGACCGCGGCGACCTTGACGCCGAAGATCTTCTCGATGGCGAGCTTGATCTCGGTCTTCGAGGCGCGGGGGTCGACGAGGAAGGTGTACTTGCCCTCGTCGATGAGCCCGTAGCTCTTCTCGGAGACGACCGGCTTCAGGATGATGTCGCGCGGGTCCTTGTTCAGGGCGTTCTGCAGAACGTTGTCCTGGGTCATGCCGAGACCTCCTCGGTGGCGCCCGTCTTCGCTGCGACGAACGCGTCGAAGGCGGCCTTGGTGAAGACGAGGTCGTCGCTGCGGACGACGTCGTAGGCGTTGAGCTGGCCGAACGTCAGCGTGTGCACGTACGCGAGGTTGCGCACGCTGAGCGCGGTGACGTCGTCGTCGTTCGTGATGACGACGAGGACGTTCTTCGTGGCGCCGAGCTGCTCGAGAACGGCCGCGGCGGCCTTCGTCGAGGGCTTGCCCTCGATGCCGAACGAGTCGATGACGTGCACGCGCTCGCCGCGGACACGGTCGCTGAGCGCGCCGAGGAGCGCGGCGGCGATCATCTTCTTGGGCGTGCGCTGCGAGTAGTCGCGCGGCTTGGGGCCGTGCACGATGCCACCGCCGGTGTGCTCCGGTGCGCGCACCGAGCCCTGACGCGAGTTGCCCGTGCCCTTCTGCTTGAAGGGCTTGCGGCCCGAGCCCGAGACCTCACCGCGACGCTTGGTCGAGTGGGTGCCCTGGCGAGCCGCCGCGAGCTGCGCGACGACGACCTGGTGGATGAGCGGGATGTTCGTCTTGACGTCGAAGAGAGCGGCGGGCAGCTCGACCGAGCCGGCCTTCTTGCCGTCTGCCTTCACGACGTCGAGCGCGATAGTGGAGTCAGCCATGGTCAGGCACCCTTCACTGCGTTGCGGACGTAGACGATGCGGCCGCGCGCGCCGGGGACGGCGCCCTTGACGAGCAGCAGACCCTTCTCGGCGTCGACGGCGTGCACCGTGAGGTTGAGGACGGTCACGCGCTCGCCGCCCATGCGGCCGGCCATGCGCATGCCCTTGAAGACGCGGCTCGGGGTCGCCGAGGCGCCGATCGAACCGGGCTTGCGGTGGTTGCGGTGCGCACCGTGCGAGGCCGAGACGCCCTTGAAGTTGTGGCGCTTCATGACACCCGCGGTGCCCTTGCCCTTGCTCGTGCCGACGACGTCGACGAGCTGGCCGGCCTCGAACGTCCCGTCGACCGTGAGCTCCTGACCGAGTGAGTAGTCAGCGGCGTCCGCGGTGCGGATCTCGGTGACGTGACGACGGGGCGTCACGCCGGCGGCCTCGAAGTGGGCGGTCAGCGGCTTGTTGACCTTGCGCGGGTCGATCTGGCCGGCGGCGATCTGAACGGCGCTGTAGCCGTCCTTCTCCGGGGTGCGCAGCTGGGTGACCACGTTGGGGGCCACCTCGATGACGGTGACGGGAACGAGCTTGCCGTTCGCGTCCCAGACCTGGGTCATGCCCAGCTTCGTGCCGAGCAGGCCCTTGGAAACCTTTTCGTTGATGTGTGCCATGGTCGTCGTCCTCAGAGCTTGATCTCGATGTTGACGTCGGCCGGCAGGTCGAGACGCATCAGCGAGTCGACGGCCTTGGGCGTCGGGTCGATGATGTCGATGAGGCGCTTGTGGGTGCGCATCTCGAAGTGCTCGCGGCTGTCCTTGTACTTGTGGGGCGACCGGATGACGCACACGACGTTCTTCTCGGTCGGCAGGGGCACGGGGCCCACGACAGTCGCGCCCGCACGGGTCACGGTGTCGACGATCTTGCGCGCCGACGTGTCGATGACCTCGTGGTCATACGACTTCAGGCGAATGCGGATCTTCTGTCCCGCCATTGCTCACTCTCTTTCCGCGTCGTACCTCTGGGGCATTGGACGCACATGACGCTGTTCGCGTCGGGCACTCGCCGTCTTCCGGGTGGGAACACGACTGCGCACCACTGTTTGGCTGTCAGGCCCGATCCCCCGCGCACGCGCGGAACCCGTTTCCGGGTGAGATCGGAGGTGATGTTCTGCTGCCCGCGGCCTAGGACCTTGCGCTCACGCTGTTCGCTGGTGCGTTCTGCGTGTGCGCCGCCTATGCACTGCCCTGGCAGTGATCCCGCACGCGCGCTGGCGCGCACGCAGGAATGTGGAACCTGACTAGTCTACGTGTCGCCCGGGCGTGTCGCAAACCCGGGCGTGTCGCGCTCCCCCGCATCGCACCCCCAGACGCCGAGATGACGCCGAGATGGTGGGTTTCTCGACGAGAAACCCACCATCTCGGCGTCACCGGCGTGCGCGGCGCTGGGCGCGGCGCACGGTCCGGCTACTCGGCGCGGCGGCGTCGGGCGGCCAGCACGCTCCCGGTGCCGGCGGCGAGGGCGAGCAGCCCGAAGCCGATCAGCGAGGTCGCGATCGCACCGCCGGTGCCGGCGAGGCCGCCTCCGGTGCCGCCGCCCGTGCCCGGCGTGGGCGTGGGGCTCGGCGACGGTCCGACGCTCGGCGTCGGCGACGGGCTGGGCTCCGGCGACGGGCTGGGCCCGGGGGTCGGGCTCGGCGTCGGCGACGGGCTCGGCGTGGGCGTCGGGCTCGGCTCCGGCGGCGTGGGCGTCGGCGTGGGCCGCGGCTTCTCCGGCGTCGGGTGCTCCGTCGTCAGGCAGTCCTCGCGTCCCTCGGGGCACGTCGGCGGGATGTCGCCGTCGGGCGTCACCACGTTGCGCAGCAGCACGCTCCACGCGTTCGCGTTGACCTTGACCTGGTACGAGACGGTGGCCGTCTCGCCCGGCTGCAGCTCCGGCACGATCCAGACCAGCTCCGTGCCGCTCAGCGCGGCGTCGGCCGGCGGATCGGTCACGATGCTGCCCTCGACGAACGTCGCGTTGTCGAGCACGTGCGACAGGTCGTCCACCACCCGCTGCGGCGGCAGCACGGCGTTCGACGTGTTGGTCGCGGTGAGCGTGTAGGTGATGACCGTTCCGGGCTGCACGGTGGTCCCCGACACCGGGTCGGCGTCCTTCACGAGCGTCCACGAGGGCGTGTGGTGCTCCGTCGTGCGGCAGTCCGGATCATTCTCCGGGCAGTCGCCCGGCGGGATCTCCCCGCCCGGGGTCACGACGTTGCGGATCGTCACGCCCACGGCATCCGCGTTCACGACGACCTGATACGAGACGGATGCCGTCTCGCCGTCCGCCAGCGTCGGGATCGCCCAGGTGAGGGTCGTGCCGTTCACCGTCAGCGCCGGGTCGAGGGGCTCGACCAGCTCCGCGTTGTCCAGCACGTTCGACAGGTCGTCGATCGCCGACACGCCCTCCAGCACCGCCCCGTTGCCCGACGTGTTCGTCGCGGTGAGGGTGTAGGTGACCGTGGAGCCCGGCAGGACGGTCGAGCCCGAGGCCGGGTCAGCGTCCTTCACGAGCGTCCACGACGGCGTGTGATGCTCCGTCGTGCGGCAGTCCGGCGCATCCTCCGGGCAGTCGCCCGGCGGGATCTCCCCGCCCGGGGTCACGACGTTCCGAATGGTCACGCCAACGGCATCCGCGTTCACGACGACCTGGTACGAGACGGATGCCGTCTCGCCGTCGGCCAGCGTCGGGATGGTCCACGTCAGCGTGGTGCCGCTCAGCGACAGCGCCGGGTCGAGGGGCTCGACCAGCTCCGCGTTGTTCAGCACCGCCGAGAGGTCGTCGATCGCCGACACGCCCTCCAGCGGCGCGCCGTTGCCCGACGTGTTGGTGGCGGTCAGGGTGTACGTCACCGTGGAGCCGGGCAGCACCGTCGAGCCCGATGCGGGGTCGGCGTCCTTCACGAGCGTCCACGACGGCGTGTGATGCTCCGTCGTGCGGCAGTCCGGCTCGTTCTCCGGGCAGTCGCCCGGCGGCACGTCGCCGCCCGGCGTGACCACGTTGCGGATCGTCACGCCCGTGGCATCCGCGTTCACGACGACCTGGTACGAGACGGATGCCGTCTCGCCGTCCGCCAGCGACGGGATGGTCCACGTCAGCGTCGTGCCGCTCAGCGACAGCGCCGCGTCGAGCGGCTCCACCAGCTCCGCATTGTCCAGCACCGCCGAGAGGTCGTCGATCGCCGACGCCCCTTCGAGCACCGCCCCGTTGCCCGACGTGTTCGTCGCGGTCAGCGTGTAGGTGACCGTCGAGCCCGGCAGCACCGTCGAGCCCGACACGGGGTCGGCGTCCTTCGTCAGCGTCCACGAGGGCGTGTGGTGCTCCGTCGTGCGGCAGTCAGGATCTTCCTCCGGGCAGTCGCCCGGCGGCACGTTGCCCGTCCCCGTCACGACGTTGCGCAGGGTCACGCCCGTGGCATCTGCGTCGACGGTCACCGTGTAGGTGAGCGTCTGCGTCGTCGCCAGCGTGCCGACGTTCCACACGAGCGAGGTGCCCGACGGCGACGCCGTCCCCTGGCTCGCCGTCACGTCGCCGAGCTGCGCGTGATCGAGCACGGCCGACAGGTCGTCGGTGATGACGACGTCCGTCGCCGGCACGCCCGCGCCCGGCACGGCCGTCACGGTGTACGTGATCGTGTCGCCCGGCTGCACCGTCGATCCCGACGCGGGGTTCGACGACTTCCAGAACGTCCACTCCGGCGGGGTCGCCGTGTTCGTGAACGTGCAGGTGACGTGGTCGCCGAGGTTCACCGTCACGACGGGTTCGTCGGTCGACACCCCCGCGATCTGCTGTCCCCGTGCGTCGACACAGACGAGGCCCGTGAGCACGTAGCCCTGCGGTCCCGTCGACTCGCTCAGCGTGAACGAGCCGACCGGGACGACCGCGCCGGTCACCGCGGCGGCGCCGGAGACGCCCGAGATCGTCGTCGGGCCGTCGGCCGTCAGCGTCCAGTCGGCCGGCGTCGCCGTGCCGCCCGTGTCACCGTTGCGCACCTCCTTGACGAGGGTGAGCTTCGGCGGCGTCGCGGTGTTCGTGATCTCGCAGACCACCGTGCCGCCCGTCGGCACCGTCACGGTCGACCCCGAGAGGGTGCCTCCCGTGCACGTCCACGCGCTCGCGTCGAAGCCGCCGGGGCCCTGCTCGCTCAGCGTGTACTGACCCGAGAACACCTGCTGCGTGACCGTGCCGGCTCCCGACACCGCGGCCTGGCCGGGGATGCCGACGGGCGTCGCCGTCAGCGTCCAGTCGGCGGCCACGGCATCCGTGTCGACGCCGTTCTTGTCGACGTGCTTGATGAGCGTGAGCTGCGACGGCTTGTCGGTGTTGACGATCGTGCAGGTCACGTCGGCGCCCGCCGCGAGCGTGACCGACGAGCCCGTGAGCTCGAAGGTGCCCTTGGCGGCCTCACACGTCCACGACGTCTTCACCTGCCAGGTGCCCGCCACGGCGGCCGAGGCCGACTCCGAGAGGGTGTACGCGACGCCGGTCACGACCGTGCCGCTCGCCCCGCCCGCGCCGCTCAGTCCCGGCGCGCCCTGCGGGCCGGATGCCGACAGCGTCCACTCCGTGGGCAGCGCCGAGCCGCCGTACTGCGGCTGCACGACCTTCACGAGGGTGAGCGTCGGATGCGTGCGCGCACAGACCTCCACCTCGGCGCTCGCGGAGAGCGGCGCGGTCTGCGTGCCGATGCCGGTCAGCGACGCCGTGTTCGGATAGTCGACGCACTCGCCCGCGGGCGCAGTGAGCGTGCGCGAGTAGGTGAACGTCTTGCCGCCCGGCACGCTCGCGGTGCGGTCGCCCACGGTCGGGTACTTCGCCGCGAACTCCGGCGCCGTGTCGGTCACGACGGTCGTCGCGTCGGTCGTCGTCGACGGCGACACGCCCACGAAGGTGACCGGCGCCGTGCCCGCCGCCGTGCCGGACGTGCCCGGCAGCGCGGCCGTGTCCCACGTCACCGTCGCGGTGTTGGTGCCCGCGGCGGGACGCTCGGTGCCCGGGTAGAGACAGCTGTAGCCGATGTCGATCGACCCGGATGCCGGGACGACGTGCGCCTGGCCCTGGGCCGGCGGGCTCACCGTGCACGTCGCACCCGGCAGCACGTCGGCGACCGACGCGAGGCTCACGGCGACGTCGTTGGGGTTCGTGACCGTGATCATGCCGGTGACGCGGAAGTTGCCGTCCTTCGCCGCCGACGGCGTCGCCGTGACGGTGTAGTCGAAGGTCGCCGACTGGCCGGGGTCGACCGTGGCCGACTCCTTGTTCGCGGTCTTCGTGATCGTCCAGTCGTAGTCGCGGTCGAACGTGGGCACGGCGGTCTTGCTCACCGTGAGGTCGTCGTTCTCGATGACCGGGGCGTTGACGTAGCGCACCGTCAGGCGGTCGCCGGACTGCACCTCGATGGGCGAGGTCGTCGCCGAGCTCAGATCGGTCCAGGTCGTCACGCCGTTGCGGACGAGCCCGACCTTTCCGCTCTGGAAGGCGTACGACGTGCCGCCGATGGTACGCGGCGTCTCCTCCGAGATCGTGACGGTCGCGACGTCATCCGCGTCGGCGAACCGGATGGTCCAGGTCGCCGGCGCCGCCGCGGTCGCGCCCGTGTTCTGCGTGAGCCCGCTCGGGGTGATCGTCGCGCCGGCCGGCAGCGTCGGGTCGATCGTCATCGGCCAGCCGCCCTGCCAGACCTCCTGGCCCTTGTCGTCGAGGATGTACTTCTCCACCTCGATCGGCACCTGGCAGGTGAGGCCGGCGGCGAGGCCGCGCAGGATCGACTCGAGCTCGGAGAAGTCGCCCGTGAAGTAGTCCTGGTTGAGCGTCGGACCCGAGATCGCCTGCAGGTTCGGGGCCGAGCCGCCCGGGAGCGCGACGCCGACGCCCCACACCGGGACGCCTGCCTGCTTGATCGCGTTCGCCGAGAGCACGGCGTGCTCGACGTGCGCGACGCGCACGCTGTCGACCGAGCCGAAGCGGCTCGCCGTGGGCGCGCCGTCGGTGACCATGAGCACGACGTCGAGGCTCGCGAAGCCGGGGGCGTCGAGCCGCATGGTCTCGAGGCCGTCATCCCAGTTCGTCGCGTTGACGTAGTTGCCCGCCGTCGTGAGGTACGCGTACATCGCATCGGCGAGCGTGCTCGTCGCGGGACCGCTCAGCGCCGACCGGTAGGTGCCGGTCGAGTTGAACGTGACCGTCTCGATGTTCACGCCGCCCACCGCGGCGAGCGTGTTGATCACACCGCGCATCGCGCTCGCGTACAGCGGCCGCTCCTGCGCGTCGATCGAGCCCGACAGGTCGAGCACGAACCCGATGTTCAGCCCGGCCGAGCACTGCGGCTCGACGCCGGGGTTGAACAGCGCGTTGGTCGTGCGGCCGATGGTCGTGAACGCCGTCGACGAGGTCGCGGGCACCGTCACGGTGTTGTTCGCCTGCAGCTGCGGCGTGCGGCCCGGGTAGTGGACGTTGCTCAGCGCGCCGGTCGCCGACCCGGTCGCGATGTCGGGGGTGAAGGTGCCGGCCGCGGGCGATCCCGGGGCCGGGGGCAGCTCGACGACCCAGAACTGGGCGTTGCGGTTCGCGCCGCCGTTCTGGGTGTTCGGAACCGCGATGTCGCACGACGACTCTCCGGCCGCGATCTCGCACGAGGTCGTGCCGGACACGCGCACGCCGTCGGGCTGCGACGAGCCGCCGCCCTGCAGCTCGAACCGCGCACCCTCGAGGTACGCCGTGGAGTAGCCGTTCTGGCCGCTGCGCAGCACCGCCTTGTTCACGCGCACGACGGTCGTCGTGGACGTGGGCTCGAGGGCGAGGGTCGTCAGGGTCTGGGCGGTGGAGCGGCTCTGCGCGTCGCGCTGGCCGCCGGGGTTCGCATCGCCGCCGGTGTCCTTGACCTCGTCGTCGGCATCGTCGTCGGTCGTGCCCTCGTCGGCGGGGCCGGTGGGCTGCGGGGTGGGCGCGGAGAACTGCCGCCCGAACGTGCGGAAGAGCTCCTCGCCGCCGGGCTGCGTCGCGCCGGGGGTCGGGGTGACGTCCGCGGGGGTCGGGGTGGCCGGGGCCGGCGTCGGATCGGCGGGGGCCGGTGTGGGCGTCGGATCGGCGGGCGTCGGCGTGGGGCCGGGGTCGCCGGTCCCACCGGGCGCGGCGTCGCCGGAATCCCCGGCATCCCCGTCGGCGAGCGCGACGAGCGCCAGCGTGGTGAAGGGGCCGTCGGCCGTCACCGGCGCGAGATCCTGCCATGCGGCGTCCTCGCCCACGACGAAGCCGTCGGCGACGGACGGGCGGATGCCGTAGGTCTCGGCCGCGTCGACCGTCACGGCGTCGTCGAAGGCGAGGCGCTCCACGACGAAACGTCCCGGGGCGGCATCGAGATCGTCGCCCGCGTACCCCTCCTGGCCGGTGTTGTCGGCGACGGCGACGTGCGCGTCGGGCTCCCCGGCCCGTCGCACCTCGACCGTGGCACCACCGACGGGCGTGCCCTCGGCATCCACCACCTGCCAGCGCAGCGCGACGGGCTCGGTGAGGGACTCGACGGCCGCGGCGGCCGGCACCACCCCCGCGAGCATCATCGTGCTGGTCGCGACGACGCTCAGGAGCGCGGATACACGCGTTCTCCAGGAGCGGCGGGCGGGTGCGAACGGCGGCTTGCCGCGAACGGGTACGCGTGGATCCTTCGACATGGTTCTCCCCTGGGACCTTGATCACCTCGGCACGTCGAACGATCACCCCGTGGCGGTCGCCCGTCTGGGGGCACGGGCGACCGTCATGGGGTCGTCGCCTATATGGACGAGGCGATCAACTCTTCATGAGCGCGCATTCGGGTCACGCGCTCATGTTCCCGTCGTCCGTCTTGGGGTCGGACGACCGGCTTTTCGCGGCTGTGCGATTCGGGTTGCACGGCCGCGCTCTGTCTGATTTCTCGTTCGGGTCGAGAAACCAGTGTGTGATTGTTGGATGCCGTATGGATAAGACTCGACCTTGAGCAATGCAAATGATGCATCCGCGCGACAGGCTACACCCACCCGAGACGCCGCAACAGTGGTTCATACCGAACGCGCCAAAACCTGTTGTTTCCCACTCCCGACCGTTGTTTCACCGCTTTTCCCTGTGGTTTCCCACGGGCGGATGCGTCATCCCACGCCGCCGTGGCGCCGGGCTCCCGCGGGTCCCCGCCGCGTGACGGTGAGTCCGTCCGGAGCCGAGACGGCGGGTTCAGCGCCGAGATGGTGAGTTCTGCGCCGAGACGGTGGGATTCTCAGCGAGATGGTAGGGCGGGATCGGGACAAAACGCACCTGCTCGGCGGGAAAGTCACCATCTCGGCGAAAGGGGGTCACGTGCCAGGGAGGCCGAGAGAGCGGAGATAGGAAGCGAATTCGTCGATCGTGGGCATTCTGTCGAATCCCCAGCGGTCGCAGCGCCAGCCTGTCACGGCACGCACCTGGCTTTCGCGAATCTCCTGTTCGGCCAAGACCTCATCGACGGTCCGCCCCTGCAGAATGTCGGCGTCCGTGTATTTCGACTTCCCGTCGAATTCCGCCCACCGGCCTAAACGCGGCCAGGCGAAATCGAGAAGAGCGAACCTGCCGTCGGGCAGTTCGATCCGATATTGCAGCTCCGGCGCAGGAAGTCCGAGCTGCCACATCCAGAGCCGCGATATGCTCTCGCCCGGCAACTGCGCACGCCCGTCCGCGAACTCGGCGACGAAGCGCGCGGTGCGGATGCCACGGGCGCCGACGTTGCGCTCGATGCGCCGCCACACGAGCTCGCGAAACGCCTCCGCAGCCGCCAGGTCGTAGGTGCGCGTGTCGTCATCCCACGCCACCTGCCGGAGCGCGGCGTCGAAGCACACGACCGCCGCCTCGATCGGCACCGCACGGATCACGTCGTAGACGGTGCGGTCGAGCGAGGTGACCCGGCATCCGTCGATCACGACGACGTCCTGCTCGCCGAGACCCCGGTGGTGTCGTACGACGTCCTTGCCGTTCTTGCGCGACGTGCGGCCGGGCACGATGACGTCGACGCGCTGGGAGGATGCCCGGTACACGGGCAGTCCGTGCATGGCGGCGGCGCTCTGCAGCGCCACGGCCGTCAACGGATTGCCGATGCGCGGCGCGATCGCGGCGACGCGCGTGCGCAGCCGGCCGTCGGCGAACAGGAGGTCCCATTCGGAGGTGAGCGTGTGCGCGCCGTTGCGCAGGCGCGTCAGCGCCACGGCATCCATTCCTCGGGATGCCAGCGGATGGACGGGATGCCGCGTGACGATGCGGGCACGATGCGGTCTGGTCATCCCCCGACTGTGCCCTGTCGCAGACGCCCGGATTCCCAGAGGAACCCGATATGTGCACAACTCCCCCGCATTCGCCCCCTGTGGACAACTCCCCCTATTCGCGCCCAGCGCACGCGAGATGGTGCCCTTTTCGCCGAGATGGTGGGTTCTTCGGCGATACGGTGACCGCCATTTCGGCGAGAAACCCACCATCTCGGCGAGAAACCCACCATCTCGCGGGGGATGGAACGGCGGCGGGGCGGAACCAACCGGGGGGGGGCGAACGCGACCCGGGGGCCGCACGACGACGGAGGGGTGGATGCCGTGGCATCCACCCCTCCGGGGAATCCGATGACGTCAGTCGTTGCCGACGGACTTGTCGAGCTTCTCGGCGACGTCGTCGATCTTGTCGTGGTGCTCGCCCGGGATGATCTTCTTGGCGAAATCGGCCACGCCGCCGATGATCTTGTCGCTGATCTCCTCGGCCTTGTCGCTCTTGAGCGCCTCCTCGACCTTCTCCTTGTTCTGCTCGAACAGGTCCTTGCCCTTGTTGACCGCGTCGCCGATGCTCTCTTCGATACCCATCGCGGGCTCCCTCCCAGAGGTCTGATGCGCCGGCCAGGTGGCACGGCGCCTCCCATTCTGCCCCTTCGCCCTGCACCGCGGAAGCGTCATGACACCCCGCGTCGCAGACTCACGGCGAACGCAGAAGAGCCCCCGGGATGACCCGGGGGCTCTTCGTGCTGACGCAGAGGTTACTTGACGACCTTGGTCACCGTGCCGGCGCCGACGGTGCGGCCACCCTCACGGATCGCGAAGCCGAGGCCCTCTTCCATGGCGATGGGCTGGATGAGGTCGACCTTCATGTCGGTGGTGTCACCGGGCATGACCATCTCGGTGCCCTCGGGCAGCGTGATGACGCCGGTCACGTCCGTGGTACGGAAGTAGAACTGCGGGCGGTAGTTCGTGTAGAAGGGGTTGTGGCGGCCACCCTCCTCCTTGGAGAGGATGTACGCGGTGCCCTCGAACTCCGTGTGGGGCGTGATCGAGCCGGGCTTCACGACGACCTGGCCGCGCTCGACGTCCTCACGCTTGGTGCCGCGGAGCAGCAGACCACAGTTCTCGCCGGCCCAGGCCTCGTCGAGCTGCTTGTGGAACATCTCGATGCCCGTGACGGTCGTCTTCTGCGTCGGGCGCAGACCCACGATCTCGACCTCGGAGTTGATGGCCAGCGTGCCACGCTCGGCGCGGCCCGTGACGACGGTGCCACGACCGGTGATCGTGAAGACGTCCTCGATGGGCATGAGGAACGGCTTGTCACGGTCACGCTCGGGGTCCGGAACGCTGTCGTCGACGGCCTGCATGAGCTCGAGGATCGACTGCACCCACTTCTCGTCGCCCTCAAGGGCCTTGAGCGCCGAGACGCGGATGACCGGCACCTCCTCGTCGAAGCCCTGGCCGGCGAGCAGCTCGCGGACCTCGAGCTCGACGAGCTCCAGGATCTCCTCGTCGTCGACCGCGTCGCTCTTGTTCAGCGCGACGAGCAGGTAGGGCACGCCGACCTGCTTGGCGAGCAGGACGTGCTCACGCGTCTGAGCCATCGGACCGTCGGTGGCGGCGACCACGAGGATCGCGCCGTCCATCTGAGCGGCACCGGTGATCATGTTCTTGACGTAGTCGGCGTGGCCGGGGGCGTCAACGTGCGCGTAGTGGCGCTTCGGGGTCTCGTACTCGATGTGCGAGATGTTGATCGTGATACCGCGCTGACGCTCCTCGGGAGCCGAGTCGATCGACGCGAAGTCACGCTGCACGTTGGTGGGCGACGGGTAGGTGTCAGCGAGCACCTTGGAGATCGCTGCCGACAGCGTGGTCTTGCCGTGGTCAACGTGCCCGATCGTGCCGATGTTGACGTGCGGCTTGGTCCGCTCGAACTTGGCCTTAGCCACTGGGTCCTCCTCAGGACGGTCGTGTAGAGGTCACGGGCGCCGGATTGCGACCGTTCGTCTACGGGGATTGGTTCAGTCTACTTGTATGCAGTTGTGAGTCTGGTGGCGGATGCCGGGATCCCGGCATCCGCCCGGCGATTACTCGCCCTTGGCCTTCTGGACGATCTCGTCGGCGACGGCCTTGGGGACCTCGGCGTACGAGTCGAACTCCATCGAGTACACGGCGCGGCCCGAGGTCTTCGAGCGCAGGTCACCGATGTAGCCGAACATCTCCGAGAGCGGCACGAGGGCGCGCACGACCTTGACGCCCGCGGCATCCTCCATCGACTGGATCTGGCCGCGACGCGAGTTCAGGTCGCCGATGACGTCGCCCATGTACTCCTCGGGCGTGCGCACCTCGACGGCCATGAGCGGCTCGAGCAGCACGGGGCTGGCCTTGCGCGCAGCCTCCTTGAAGCCCATCGAGCCGGCGATCTTGAACGCCATCTCCGACGAGTCGACGTCGTGCGAGGCGCCGTCGACGAGGGTCGCCTTGACACCGACCATGGGGTAGCCGGCGAGCACGCCGACCTGCATGGCGTCCTGGAAGCCCTGGTTCGTGGGCTCGATGTACTCGCGCGGGATGCGGCCACCGGTGACCTTGTTCTCGAACTCGTACGTCTTGTCGGCCGTGACCTCGATCGGCTCGATCGCGAACTGGATCTTCGCGAACTGACCCGACCCACCGGTCTGCTTCTTGTGCGTGTAGTCGTGACGCTCGACGGCCTTGCGGATCGTCTCGCGGTAGGCCACCTGCGGCTTGCCAACGTTGGCCTCGACCTTGAACTCGCGCTTCATGCGGTCGACGAGGATGTCGAGGTGCAGCTCGCCCATGCCCTTGATGGTCGTCTGACCCGTCTCGGGGTTGAGCTCGGTGCGGAACGTCGGGTCCTCTTCGGCGAGCTTCTGGATCGCCAGACCCAGCTTCTCCTGGTCGGCCTTGGTCTTGGGCTCGATCGCGACCTCGATGACGGGCTCGGGGAACGTCATCGACTCCAGCACGACCTGCTTGTCGGGGTCGCACAGGGTGTCGCCGGTCGTGGTGTCCTTGAGACCGATGACGGCGTAGATGTTGCCCGCCGTGACCGAGTCGACCGGGTTCTCCTTGTTGGCGTGCATCTGGAAGATCTTTCCGATGCGCTCCTTCTTGCCCTTGGTCGAGTTGACGACCTGCGCACCCGACTCGAGGTGACCCGAGTAGACGCGGATGTAGGTGAGGCGTCCGAAGAAGGGGTGCACCGCGACCTTGAACGCGAGGGCCGCGAACGGGTCGGACGCGTCGGGACGACGCTCGATGATCTTCTCTTCGTCCTTGGGGTCGTGCGCCTCGATGGCGGGCACGTCCAGGGGCGAGGGCAGGTAGTCGACGACCGCGTCGAGCATGGGCTGCACGCCGCGGTTCTTGAACGCCGAGCCGCACAGCACGGGGTACTGCTCGCCCGCGACGGTGAGCTTGCGGATGGCGCCCTTGATCTCGGCGACCGACAGCTCCTCGCCGCCGAAGTACTTCTCCAGCAGCGCCTCGTCGCTCTCGGCGACGGCCTCGAGCAGCTTCTCGCGGTACTCGGCGGCCTTGTCGGCGAGGTCGGCGGGGATCTCCTGCACCTCGTACTTGGCGCCCATCGTCACGTCGCCCTTGGCATCGCCGGGCCACACGAGCGCGCGCATCTCGACGAGGTCGATGACGCCGACGAAGTCGTTCTCGGCGCCGATCGGCAGCTGCAGCACGAGCGGCGTGGCGCCCAGGCGGCTGACGATCGTGTCGACCGTGAAGTAGAAGTCGGCGCCCAGCTTGTCCATCTTGTTGACGAAGCAGATGCGGGGCACGTCGTACTTGTCGGCCTGGCGCCACACCGTCTCGGACTGGGGCTCGACGCCCTCCTTGCCGTCGAAGACGGCGACGGCGCCGTCGAGCACGCGCAGCGAGCGCTCGACCTCGACCGTGAAGTCCACGTGGCCGGGGGTGTCGATGATGTTGATCTGGTTCTTGTTCCAGAAGCAGGTCACGGCGGCCGACGTGATCGTGATGCCGCGCTCCTTCTCCTGCTCCATCCAGTCGGTGGTCGAGGCGCCGTCGTGGGTCTCGCCCAGCTTGTGGTTGACACCCGTGTAGAACAGGATGCGCTCGGTCGTCGTCGTCTTGCCGGCATCGATGTGCGCCATGATGCCGATGTTGCGGACCTTGTTCAGGTCGGTGAGCACTTCTTGTGCCACGGGGGTTCCTCTCGGTGAGACGGGAAAGGATGCCGGGGGCCCGGGTGGCGCCCCCGGCATCCGTCAAGCTGTTACCAGCGGTAGTGCGCGAAGGCGCGGTTCGACTCGGCCATCTTGTGGGTGTCCTCGCGGCGCTTCACCGCGGCACCGAGACCGTTCGAGGCGTCGAGGATCTCGTTCTGCAGACGCTCGGTCATCGTCTTCTCACGACGGCCCTTGGCGTAGCTGACGAGCCAGCGCAGCGCGAGCGTGTTGGCGCGGTGCGGCTTGACCTCGACGGGCACCTGGTAGGTCGAGCCGCCGACGCGGCGGCTCTTGACCTCGAGGGTGGGGCGCACGTTGTCGAGCGCCTTCTTGAGCGTGGCGACGGCGTCCTGGCCCGTCTTCGCCTCGACGCCCTTGAGGGCGCCGTAGACGATCGACTCGGCGAGCGACTTCTTGCCGTCGACGAGGATCTTGTTCACCAGCTGGGTGACGATCGGGGCACCGTAGACCGGGTCGTTGACGACGACGCGGCGGGGTGCCGGTCCCTTGCGAGGCATCTAGCTCAACCCTTCTTCGCGCCGTAGCGGCTGCGGGCCTGCTTACGGTTCTTGACGGCCTGGGTGTCCAGTGCGCCGCGGACGATCTTGTAGCGCACGCCGGGGAGGTCTTTCACACGACCGCCGCGGACGAGCACGAGCGAGTGCTCCTGCAGGTTGTGGCCCTCGCCGGGGATGTAGGCGGTGACCTCGGTGCCGTTGCGGAGCTTGACACGGGCGACCTTGCGCATCGCCGAGTTCGGCTTCTTGGGCGTGGTCGTGTAGACACGGGTGCAGACACCCGCCTGCTGCGGGTTCGACTTCAGGGCGGGCGCCTTGGTCTTCGAGACCTTGGGCGAACGTCCCTTGCGAACCAACTGCTGAATGGTTGGCACGTTCTCTCCTTGTTGTGCCGCGCGGAGCCTCGGCTCCTCGCGGGTGCTGCACGGTGACAGCGTTCGTGGTTTCACCACAGATCCACCGGCACGGGAGCGCCCGCGCCGTTCGGTGGTGGATATGCCGTGGGGGTCGCCTGTTCGCAGACGGATCCCGGTTCGTGCGCCGACACGCCGTGCGCGCACAGCGCAAGACGTGTGTGAACACACCCGCTCAATGATACGCGCGCGAGGGCGGCCGGTCAAACGGCGGCGATCAGGCGCGGACCAGGCGAAAGCGCTCGTCGCCGAGCTGGAACTCGGAGCCCTCGGCGAGCGGCGCCGCGGCCGACACCTCGACGTCGCGGCCGGCGGCGTCGCGCACGAGCACGCCGTTCGTCGACCCCAGGTCGACGATGATCCAGCCGTTCTCGGTGTGCTCCATTCGCGCGTGCGTGCGCGAGACCGTGCGACCGGGATCGGCGACGGCGAGCAGCTGCGCGGCGGGATGCGAGGGGTCGTGCTGCGGACGCCGGCCGAGCACGACGACATCGGCCGTGAGCGGCAGCGTCTCGCCCGTCGCCGTGACGAGGCCCCAGTGCGGACGGTGCCGGTGTGAGAGCATCGTGCGGTCGTCGACGCCGGGCACGGGCGCGGCATCCGTCCCGCCGGCGTCCGGGGCATGCGGGGCATGCGACGCGGCCGACGTCGCACGGCGCGGGGAGCCGGCGGCGGGCGCGCCGGCGATCGCGGAGACCTCGCCGCTCAGCTCGTCGGCGCCGAGCGGATCGGCGGGCGAACGGCGCGGCGCCCACTGCTCGTCGTCGTCGGTGATCCGCACGGGCGGCCGCCGGTCGGCGCGCAACGCCTCCTCGGCGCCGACGGCGGACCGTGCCGAACGGCGCAGCGGCGGGTCGTCGGGGCGGAGCAGCTCGGGGCGGGACGGCTCGGACGCGGGATACGACGCGGCGGCGGGCTGAGACGGCTCCGATGTCGGATGCGACGCGGTGGCGGGCCCGGACGGCTCCGCCGAGGGCGTCGGCGCACGCGGCGTCGTGAGCGGCGGCACGAGCACGGGCGGCGCGATGGATGCCGGCTCCTCCGGCACCGTCTCCTCCGCGATCTTCAGGACGGGGGCGGTCGGCGGCGAGACCGGCTCGGGCGACGGCGGCGGCGCCCACTGGCTGCGCGCCTCGCCCTCGGCCGCGGCGAACGGGAACGCGGGCACCGACGAGCGCGGCACGGTCGCGGTGTCGACGTCGAGGTCGTCGTCGGCGGGGTCCCACGTGAGCTCCGCGCCCGGCGCCCGGCGGAGCCGCTCGGTGCCGAAGCCGACGATCGTCGCCCACACGACGGGCACGAGGGCCGCGACGACGATCATGCCCGCGCCGTATCCGAAGACCGCGCCGACGCGGCGGGCCGCCAGCACGAAGACGACGAGCAGCGCGAACGGACCGACCGCCGGGATCAGCACCACGAGCACGAGCCAGGGGTTCAGGTCGGCCCGCTGCAGCAGCGTCGCGACGTTCAGCAGCGGCACCCACGCGCGCCACTCCTCCGCGCCGAGCCGGCGGAACACCGCGGCGAGCGCGATCGACATCCACACGTACAGCGCGAGCCCGACCACCGACCCCAGCAGCACGGTCACGAGGATCGCGGCGGGGTCGAGGCTCGGATCCATGGCATCCAGCCTAGACGCGGCCGGGTCGACGCCCCCGCAGACGGCGTTCGCCGCCCCGCGAGGGTGCCAGTTGTCCGCCCGAGGGTGCCAGTTGTTTGCCCGAGGGTGCCAGTTGTTTGCCCGAGGGTGCTTTCGGAGGCACCCTCGTGAGAACAACTGGCACCCTCGCGAGAACAGAGGGCACCCTCGCGAGAACAACCAGCACCGGCGCGATGCGCGCGGCGTCAGGAGTCGAACGGGGCGTCGAGCGACCGGCTGAGGTCTTCGAGCAGGGCTGCGATCTGCGGCTCGACGTACTGCGCGACGGCATCCTGGATGCGCAGCCGGTGCCGCAGCAGGATGCCGCACACCTCGCGTCCGACCATGTTGGCGTAGTCGTCGGCGAGGCTCACCTCCTGCCGCAGCGCGGCCTTGGCCCGCTCGCTCAGGGGCGGCAGCGCGGGCACCTCGGCGTTCGCCTCCTCGGCGAGCCCGGAGATCGTGAAGAGGAAGGGCGCGCCGGGTGTCGGCTCGGGGTCGAGCGGCAATCCCTCGAACTCGGGCTCCAGGCCCTCGTGCGGCCGGTAGCTGCGCGCGCGGTTGCGCGCCGTCTGCTGGTCGAGCTCGGTCTGCAGCATCGGCAGGTTGCGCGCCGTGTACTCGCTCACGGCGTGGTCGATGATCGTCTTCATCCGCGTCGACAGGCCGTGCTGCACCCCGTGCGGCACGTCGGACCCGAGTCCCGCCGCCGACAGCACGGGCGATCCGAAGCAGCGCTTGCAGGGCGCGACACGCCCGCGGTGGGTCGCGGGCTCCCACCGGGGCAGCCAGCGCAGCCAGGCATCGACGGCCTGGCTGACCTGGGTGTCCAGCGAGCGCTCCACGATGGTATTCTCCCGCCTTTCGTCGCGATTCGCGAGGTCACCCGCGGCAACACGCCGTCCCATCCCCACCCGATCGCCTCACCCTCCCACGGCGAGACGGCACGGGTGCGACGAGACTGCACGACAGACGGGCTGTCTCGTCGCGCCCGTGCCGTCTCGCCGAGAATGGGGGCCGACGGGGCGGCGGGGGCGGCGGGGTGAAGTCAGTCGTCGCGGTTCTCCCAGCGCCAGCGGGGGCGCTGGGCGCGGGTGCGCACGAGGGCGATGCCGGCCCATGCGGCGACGAACGCGCACACCGCGAGCACGAGCACGAACCACGACGTGACGAATCCGCCGACGGCCGCCGACGCGAGGCCCACGTCGGCGCCCTGCACGACGGCGCCGATCCACAGGCCCGCGAGATAGGCCGCGACGGTCGCGACGACGGCGACGCCCGACACGCGGTAGGTCGGCCGCGCGACCGCGGTGCCGCGCCACAGCACGAGCAGGAACGCGCCGATCGCGGCGCCGGCCGCGAGCACGCCCGCCAGCACGCCGACGCCCGGGGTCGCGATCACGTCGACGTCGAGCAGCAGGCTGCCGATGCCGAACGACGCGATCAGCAGCGCGAAGAACCCGACGGTCGAGAAGGCCGTCGCCATCCGTGGCTGCACGCGCGACATGACGGGGTCATCCCTGCCGGATGCGCGGCCCCGCCTCGAGCGTGCGCTCGTACTCGCGCTGCGCCTCGTAGTTCAGCTCGGAGATGTGCTTGCCGCGCCGGGCCGCCCACGCACCGAACCAGATGGTGACCTCGCGGCCGAACACGCCCGCGGCGATCGCGAGCGGCGCGACCAGCTGGCCGCTCACCAGCTCGGCGCCCTGGCTCGCCGTGATGCTCCAGAACGGCGCCTGGAACAGCTGTCCGAGCAGGTGGCCGCCGTAGGCCGCGATGCCGACGAGCAGGCTGAAGTGCACCCAGTAGCCCCAGCGACCGCGGTTGATGATCGCGCCGAGCAGCCAGAACGAGATGAAGAAGACGGCGACGGGCACCCAGAACCACCACGACGTGACCGCCGAGAGCGCGGCGTCGCCGAGCGTCGCGACGGTCGTCGTGCCGTCGAGCAGGCCGAGACCGAGCGCGGCGGCGAGATAGAGGATGCCGAAGGCGACGGCCGCGAGCAGGCCGATGAGGGCCGCGGCGCCGCGATTGCCGCGCGGCAGCGGCGGCTCGGGCGCCTGCACGAAGATCGGCTGCGGCGCGGCCGCGGGGAGAGCCACGGCGGGCTCCGCGGTCGGGTAGACCTCGGTCGCCGCGGGGGCCGTGTAGGCGTCGGTCGCGTACGCCTCGGTCACGGCGGGTGCCGCGTAGACCTCGGTCGCCGGCTCGACGGCGGGCGCCACGACGGTCTCGGCGAGGGGCTCCGCAGGAGCCTCGGCGTAGACGGGCGCGGCGTAGGCGGGTTCGGCCTCGTCGGCCGCGGCGGCCTCGGCGAGCGCCTGCTCGTAGAGGGCGGCGTCGGCCTCGGAGAGACCGTCGGATGCCGTGGCGGGCGTCGTCTCGCCGTCGGCGGCGGGCGCGGCATCCCGTGCCGGCTCGCCCGCCGGCCCGGCGGCGTCGCTCGGTGCGGGCACGTTCTCGGCCGGGGGGCGGAAGGCCGAGGCGTCGCCCGCGGCCGTCTCGGCGTCGGCGAGCGCCTCGTTGGCGCGCGCGACCGCCTCGTCGGGGTCGATCTCGCTGTTCGACTCGCTCTGGGTCACCGGCTCGCCGTAGTTCGGGTCGCTCATGCGAAGTGCTCCTCACGCGGGGCCCATGCCACCGCAAGGCGAGCGTAACCGCGACCGCAAGCATTGCCCGGGAGGCATGCCGACGTGTCGACCGACGCGCGCGTCGCCGCGCGCCGCGCAGACGATGTCGGAACCCGGCCCTATCGTGGGGCCATGCCACGTCGCGCCGCGCTCAGCACCCTGGCGGGCCTGCTCCTCGCCCTGGGTCTCGTGGCGTGCGCCCCCGAGCCCGAGCCCGCACCGGGACCGACGACCGACGCGCCGACCCCAAGTGCGACGTCGTCGCCGTCGGCCGCGGCGGGCGCGCCCGAGATCCTGCCCTTCCCGCTCGGCGAGGCGGCCTCGACGACGGCGCTGCCCACGGACTGCCGCGACGTGCTGAGCGACAAGGTCCTCGCCGAGCTCGAGGACTACCCGTTCAACGCGCCCGGCATGGGCGGCGGCATCCGGCCCGACAGCACGCGCGTGTGCGTATGGGGCGAGCCCGGCGCGGTGGGCACGTGGCTCGTCACCGTGATCGGCTACTCCCCCGAGCGCGAGGCGCGCGACGCCCTGTACGAGCTGTCGGGCGAGGGCTACACGTGCTACGAGCCGAGCCAGGGCATCCGGTGCGAGGACACGTGGCAGCACGAGACGCTGCCGATCGAGCAGGGCCGCACGCTCTTCTGGCGCGACGGCGTCGTGGTCGACACGCAGTACTCCAACCTCGCGCCCTCCGGCTACACGGCGTCGATCATCGAGCGGATGTGGCCGCGCTCGTAGCCGCTCCTCACCAGACGCGGCCGGCGATGCGGTCGGCGTAGCCCGCGGGATGCCAGTCGGCCTGCACCGTCGACGCCCACACGCCGCCGCCGATCTCGACCGTCTCGACCGTGCCGCCGTCCTCACGGGTGCAGCGCACGCGGTCCTCGACGTCGGCGCACGCGAAGCCCGCGGGCCCGAGCGCCGTCTTCGCGATCGCCCCGGCATCCGTCGGCGCCGTCGCCAGCGTCGTGACGATGCTGCCGCGCTCCGACGTCCACGCGCACGTCACGGTCACGCCGGGCTGCACGCCGTCGACGAACGCGGATGCCGACAGCACCGGCGCGTCGGTCGACACGGCCAGGTCGGAGCCGGGTGCGGCGCGCAGCGTCGTCCACAGCGCGTCCTCGTACAGGGCGCGGCAGTCGTCGGTCGCGCCGACCGGTCCCGCCTCGGGCGCGTCGTCGGTCTCGTCCGCGGTCTCGGCGGCGTCGGGGCCGGTCCAGCCGAGCAGGTGCGGCACCATCGGCGCCGCGAGCACCACGAGCGTCACGACGACGCCGAGGCAGAGCAGGCCCACGAACCACGCGGCCACCAGATTGCGCCCACCGACCCTCGCCATGCTCCGACGCTACCGCCTCCCGCCCGCCGCAGACCGCCAGGAACCTCGGAGAAAGCGACGAGGTTCAGAGCGTCTCGCGCGATCCCGCCGAGGTTCGCGCCGTTCTCCGAGGTTCGTGGGCCGCGGAACGCCGAAGGCCCCGGCGCGCGGAGCGCCGGGGCCTTCGATGTGTCGCGAGAGGTTTCGATACGCCCGCGCCTGCGGCGCGGGCACTCGACCTAGAGTCGTGCCGCGTCAACGCTCGCTTCGCTCACATTGACGCCGCACGACTCTAGTTGTACGACGAGAAGTCGTCGGTCGTGAAGCTGTCGAAGTCGACGAAGCTGAGGTCGGCGTCGCTGTAGGCGCCGTCCGAGGCGAAGATGCGGTTGGGGTACCGCTCGCTCTTGGCCTCCTCCGTCGCCTCGACCACGACATTGCGGTACTTCGCAAGCCCGGTTCCAGCGGGGATCAGCTTTCCGATGATGACGTTCTCCTTGAGGCCGACGAGCGGGTCGCTCTTGCCCTCCATCGCCGCCTGCGTGAGCACGCGGGTCGTCTCCTGGAACGACGCGGCCGACAGCCACGACTCCGTCGCGAGCGACGCCTTCGTGATGCCCATCAACTCGGGACGGCCCGACGCGGGGCGCTTGCCCTCGGCCACGGCCTCCCGGTTGATCTGCTGGTAGCGCTTGAAGTCCACCAGCTCGCCGGGCAGCAGCGTCGTGTCGCCGTGGTCGACCACGGTGACCTTGCGCAGCATCTGGCGCACGATGACCTCGATGTGCTTGTCGTGGATCGGCACGCCCTGCGAGCGGTACACGCCCTGCACGCCGCCGACGAGGTACTTCTGCACCTCGCGGGCGCCCTGCACGCGCATGACCTCCTTGGGGTCGAGCGTTCCGACCTGCAGCGGCTGGCCCACCGTGACGCGCTGGCCGTCCTCGACCAGCAGCGTCGCGCGCTTGAGCACGGGGTAGACGTGCGGCTCGTCGCCGTTGTCGGGCGTCAGGATGACCTTCTTGGCCTTGTCGGTCTCGTCGATCTTGATGACGCCGTCGGCCTCCGCGATCGGCGACGCGCCCTTCGGCGTGCGCGCCTCGAACAGCTCCTGCACGCGGGGCAGACCCTGCGTGATGTCGTCGGCCGAGGCCGAGCCACCCGTGTGGAACGTGCGCATCGTCAGCTGCGTGCCGGGCTCACCGATCGACTGCGCCGCGATGATGCCCACCGCCTCGCCGATGTCGACGAGCTTGCCGGTCGCGAGCGAACGGCCGTAGCACTTCGCGCAGACGCCGACGGCCGAGTCGCAGGTGAGCACCGAGCGCACCTTGATGGTCTGGATGCCGCCCTCGACGAGCTTGTCGATGAGCACGTCGCCCACGTCGTCGCCCGCCTCCGCGAGCACCGTGCCGGCGGCGTCGACCACGTCGGCCGCGAGGGTGCGCGCGAACACCGAGTTCTCGACGTTGGCATCCTTCACGAGCTCACCATCGGCGCCGGGCGCCGCGATCGTGAACTCGAGGCCCTTGCCCGTGCCGCAGTCCTCCTCGCGGATGATGACGTCCTGCGAGACGTCCACGAGACGACGCGTCAGGTAGCCCGAGTCGGCCGTGCGCAGAGCCGTGTCGGCCAGGCCCTTGCGGGCGCCGTGGGTCGCGATGAAGTACTCCGCCACCGACAGGCCCTCGCGGTACGAGGAGATGATCGGGCGAGGGATGATCTCACCCTTCGGGTTGTTCACCAGGCCTCGCATGCCCGCGATGTTGCGGATCTGCAGCCAGTTGCCGCGCGCACCCGACGAGACCATGCGGTTGATCGTGTTGTCGGCCGGGAAGTTCTCGCGCATCGCGGCCTGCACGCGGTCGGTCGCCTCGGTCCAGATCTGGATGAGCTCCTGACGGCGCTCGGCGTCGGTCGTGAGACCACGGTCGAACTGCGACTGCGCCTTGGCGGCCTTCTGCTCGTACTCGGCGACGATCTCGGCCTTGTTCGGGGGCGTCAGGATGTCGCTCAGCGCGACCGTGACGCCCGAGCGCGTGGCCCAGTGGAAGCCGGCATCCTTGATGCGGTCCAGCGACGCGGCGACCTCGACCTTGGGGTACTCCTCGGCGAGCTTGTTGACGATCTGCGACAGCTTGCCCTTGTCGGCCTGGCCGCGCACGAACGGGTAGCCCTTGGGCAGCGTGTCGTTGAAGATCGCCTGGCCGAGCGACGCGTCGACGAGACCGTGACGCTCGTAGCCCTCGGGAGCCTCGCCCTCGAGGAAGGTGAGACCCGGGATGCGGATGCGCACCTTCGCCTGCAGGTCGAGGGTGCCCTCGTCCTTGGCCAGGATCGCCTCGGAGACCGAGCCGAACACGCGGCCCTCGCCCTTCGCGCCCTCCTTGAGCGTCGTCAGGTGGTGCAGGCCGATGATCATGTCCTGCGAGGGCAGGGTCACCGGGCGGCCGTCCGACGGCTTGAGGATGTTGTTCGACGCGAGCATGAGGATGCGGGCCTCGGCCTGCGCCTCGACCGACAGCGGCAGGTGCACGGCCATCTGGTCGCCGTCGAAGTCGGCGTTGAACGCGGCGCACACGAGCGGGTGCAGCTGGATCGCCTTGCCCTCCACGAGCTGCGGCTCGAACGCCTGGATGCCGAGACGGTGCAGCGTGGGCGCGCGGTTGAGCAGCACGGGACGCTCGCGGATGATCTCCTCGAGCACGTCCCACACCGCGGGGCGCGCGCGCTCGACCGAGCGCTTGGCGGCCTTGATGTTCTGCGAGTGACCGAGGTCGATCAGGCGCTTGATGACGAACGGCTTGAACAGCTCGAGCGCCATGTCCTTCGGCAGGCCGCACTGGTGCAGCTTGAGCTGCGGGCCCACGATGATGACCGAACGGCCCGAGTAGTCCACGCGCTTGCCGAGCAGGTTCTGGCGGAACCGGCCCTGCTTGCCCTTGAGCATGTCGCTGAGCGACTTGAGCGCGCGGTTGCCCGTGCCCGTGACGGGACGGCCACGACGACCGTTGTCGAACAGCGCATCGACGGCCTCCTGCAGCATCCGCTTCTCGTTGTTCACGATGATCTCGGGGGCACCGAGGTCGATGAGGCGGCGCAGGCGGTTGTTGCGGTTGATCACGCGGCGGTACAGGTCGTTGAGGTCGCTCGTGGCGAAGCGGCCGCCGTCGAGCTGCACCATGGGGCGCAGCTCCGGCGGGATGACCGGAACGACGTCGAGCACCATCGCGGCGGGGCTCATCTTCGTCTGCAGGAACGAGTTGACGACCTTCAGGCGCTTGATCGCGCGGATCTTGCGCTGGCCCTTGCCCTCCGAGATCTGCAGGTGCAGGCTCTCGGCCTCAGCGGCCAGGTCGAAGATCTCCAGGCGGCGCTTGATGCCCTCGGCGCCCATGTAGGCCTCGAAGTACTGGCCGAAGCGGTCCTGCAGCTCCTGGAAGACGTCGTCCTCCTGCTTGAGCTGGCCGGCCTCGAGCGTGCGGAACTCCTCCCACACGCGCTCCAGGCGCGCGATCTGCTCGTCGAAGCTCTTGCGGATGCCCGCCATGTCCTTCTCGGCGGCGGCCTCGGTCTTGCGCTTCTGGTCGGCCTTGGCGCCCTCGGCCTCGAGGGCCGCGAGCTCCTGCTCGTACTTCTCCATGCGCGCGGCGACGCGGGCGTCGCGGCGATCGGCGAGGTTCTTCATCTCGAGGCGGATGTTGCCCTCGTGCGTCGCGAGGTCGCGGTGACGCGCGTCGGCATCCACCGACACGACCATGTAGGCCGCGAAGTAGATGACCTTCTCGAGGTCCTTCGGCGCCATGTCGAGCAGGTAGCCGAGGCGCGACGGCACGCCCTTGAAGTACCAGATGTGCGTGACGGGCGCGGCGAGCTCGATGTGGCCCATGCGCTCGCGGCGCACCGACGACTTCGTGACCTCGACGCCGCAGCGCTCGCACACGATGCCCTTGAAGCGCACGCGCTTGTACTTGCCGCACGCGCACTCCCAGTCGCGCGACGGGCCGAAGATCTGCTCGCCGAAGAGACCGTCCTTCTCGGGCTTCAGCGTGCGGTAGTTGATGGTCTCGGGCTTCTTGACCTCGCCGAAGGACCAGCGACGGATGTCGTCGGCGGTGGCGAGACCGATGCGAAGCTCATCGAAAGTTGTTGCGTCGAGCACTGAGTTCTCTCCTGTGTGCTATGAAATTTCGCTGATTGAGTGGGCGGCGCAGCCGCCGTATCGAAATCCGGATGCCGCGGATCAGATCTCGTCGATAGACGACGACTCGAACCGGGTGGAGATGTTGATGCCGAGCTCCTCCGCCGCGCGGAAGGCCTCGTCATCGGTGTCGCGGAGGTTGATCGTCTGACCGTCGGCCGAGAGCACCTCGACGTTCAGGCAGAGCGACTGCATCTCCTTCATGAGCACCTTGAAGGACTCGGGAATGCCGGGCTCGGCGATGTTCTCGCCCTTGACGATGGCCTCGTAGACCTTGACGCGACCGACGATGTCGTCGGACTTGATCGTCAGCAGCTCCTGCAGGGCGTAGGCGGCGCCGTAGGCCTCGAGGGCCCACACCTCCATCTCGCCGAAGCGCTGGCCGCCGAACTGCGCCTTGCCGCCGAGCGGCTGCTGCGTGATCATCGAGTAGGGACCCGTCGAGCGCGCGTGGATCTTGTCGTCCACCAGGTGGTGCAGCTTCAGGATGTACATGTAGCCGACCGAGATGGGCGCCGGGAACGGCTCGCCGGAACGGCCGTCGAACAGCTGCGCCTTGCCCGACGAGTCGATGAGGCGGTCGCCGTCGCGGTTGGGCAGCGTCGAGTCGAGCAGGCCCGCGATCTCGCGCTCCTCCGCGCCGTCGAACACGGGCGTGGCGACCTTCGTGCCGGGCACGGCCTCGAAGGCCTGCTCGGGCAGGTGCGACGCCCACTCCGGGCTGCCGTCGACCTTCCAGCCCTGCTTGGAGATCCACCCGAGGTGGGTCTCCAGCACCTGGCCGAAGTTCATGCGGCCCGGGATGCCGAGCGGGTTGAGCACGACGTCGACGGGCGTGCCGTCGGCGAGGAAGGGCATGTCCTCGACGGGGAGGATCTTCGCGATGACGCCCTTGTTGCCGTGGCGGCCGGCGAGCTTGTCGCCCTCGGTGATCTTGCGCTTCTGGGCGATGTAGACCACGACGCGGCGGTTGACGCCCGAGCCGAGCTCGTCGTCGCCGTCCTCGGCGTTGAACTCCTTGACCGCGATGATCGTGCCCTGCTCGCCGTGCGGCACCTTGAGCGAGGTGTCGCGCACCTCGCGGCTCTTCTCGTTGAAGATCGCGCGGAGCAGGCGCTCCTCGGCCGACAGCTCGGTCTCGCCCTTGGGCGTGACCTTGCCGACGAGGATGTCGCCGGGGCGCACCTCGGCGCCGATGCGCACGATGCCGCGCTCGTCGAGGTCCTTCAGCAGGTCGGGGCTGACGTTGGGGAGATCGCGCGTGATCTCCTCCTTGCCGAGCTTCGTGTCCCGCGCATCCACCTCGTACTCCTCGATGTGGATCGACGAGAGGGTGTCGTTCTTGACGAGCTCCTGGCTGAGGATGATCGCGTCCTCGAAGTTGTGGCCCTCCCACGTCATGAAGGCGACGAGCAGGTTCTTGCCGAGCGCGAGCTCGCCGTTCTCGGTCGCGGGGCCGTCGGCGATGACCTCGCCGGCCTCGATGCGCTCGCCCGCCGACACGATCACGCGCTGGTTGTAGCTCGTGCCCTGGTTGGAACGGTCGAACTTGCGCAGGAAGTAGTCCTGCGTGCCGCCCTCGTCGAGCTGCACGGTGACGACGTCGGCCGAGACCTCGGAGACGACGCCCGACTTCTCGGCGGTGACGACGTCGCCGGCGTCGATCGCGGCGTAGCCCTCCATGCCGGTTCCGACGACGGGCGACTCGCTGCGCAGCAGCGGCACGGCCTGACGCTGCATGTTCGCGCCCATGAGGGCGCGGTTGGCGTCGTCGTGCTCGAGGAACGGGATGAGCGAGGTCGCGACCGACACCATCTGGCGCGGCGAGACGTCCATGTAGCCGATCTCGTCGACCGGGAACAGGTCGACCTCGCCGCCCTTGCCGCGACGGGCGAGCACGCGATCGCTCACGAAGCTGCCGTCGGCGGCCAGCTCGGCGCCGGCCTGCGCGACGATGTAGTCGTTCTCCTGGCTCGCGGCGAGGTAGTCGATGTGGTCGGTCACCTTGCCGTCGACGACGCGGCGGTACGGCGTCTCGATGAAGCCGAACGCGTTGATGCGCGCGAACGACGCGAGCGAGCCGATGAGACCGATGTTCGGGCCTTCCGGCGTCTCGATCGGGCACATGCGGCCGTAGTGCGAGGGGTGCACGTCGCGGACCTCGACGCCCGCGCGCTCACGGCTCAGGCCGCCGGGGCCCAGCGCCGAGAGGCGGCGCTTGTGGGTCAGGCCCGCGAGGGGGTTGTTCTGGTCCATGAACTGCGACAGCTGCGACGTGCCGAAGAACTCCTTGATCGCGGCCACGACGGGACGCACGTTGATCAGGGTCTGCGGGGTGATCGCCTCGATGTCCTGCGTCGTCATGCGCTCGCGCACGACGCGCTCCATGCGGCTGAGGCCCGTGCGCACCTGGTTCTGGATGAGCTCGCCCACGGCGCGGATGCGGCGGTTGCCGAAGTTGTCGATGTCGTCGACGTCGAGGCGGATCTCCACCGGCTGGCCGCCGCGCACGCCCGGGAGCGTGGCGTCGCCGCGGTGCAGCGCGACGAGGTACTTGATCGTGGCGACGATGTCGGCCACGGTGAGCACCGAGTCGGTCAGCGGCACGTCGAGGCCGAGCTTCTGGTTGATCTTGTAGCGACCCACCTTGGCGAGGTCGTAGCGCTTCGGGTTGAAGTAGAAGTTGTCGAGCAGCGCGCGGGCGGCCTCGGCGGCGACCTGCTCGCCCGGACGCAGCTTGCGGTAGATGTCGCGGAGCGCGTCCTCCTTGGTGAGGATCGTGTCCTTCGACAGCGTGTCCTCGATCGAGTCGTAGCCCGCGAACTCGGCCTGGATCTCCTCGGTGGTGAGGCCGAGGGCCTTGAGGAAGACGGTCACCGACTGCTTGCGCTTGCGGTCGATGCGCACGCCGACCTGGTCGCGCTTGTCGATCTCGAACTCCAGCCACGCACCGCGGCTGGGGATGACGCGCGCCGAGACGATGTCCTTGTCGCTCGTCTTGTCGGGGGTCTTGTCGAAGTAGACGCCCGGGCTGCGCACGAGCTGCGACACGACGACGCGCTCGGTGCCGTTGATGATGAACGTGCCCTTGTCGGTCTGCAGGGGGAAGTCGCCCATGAAGACCGTCTGCGTCTTGATCTCACCCGTGAGGTGGTTCATGAACTCGGCTTCGACGTACAGCGGCGCGGCGTAGGTCTTGCCCCGCTCCTTGCACTCCTCGATCGAGTACTTCTCGGGCTCGAGGTAGGGGTTCGTGAACGACAGCTGCATCGTCTCGCCGAGGTCCTCGATCGGCGAGATCTCCTCGAAGATCTCCTCGAGGCCGCTCTTCTCCGCGACGTCGTTGCGGCCGGCGGCCTGCGCCTCGGCGACGCGCGCCTTCCAGGCGTCGCTGCCGACGAGCCAGTGGAACGACTCGGTCTGCAGGGCGAGCAGATCGGGGACCGTCAGCGTGTCGGAGATCTTGGCGAACGAGAGGCGGCTGGCGCCGCGGCCGTTCTTCGGGGTGGTGGTGGGCGTGGATGCGTTGAGCGCAGCAGCCAAGGGGATTACCTCCGTGGGCCCGGGCGGGGCGGGTTTTCCTTGTCAACGGGTGAAGCACTCCCCGCCCTGGCGCGCGCTGTCGCGGAGCGACAGGGGCACAGGCACAAGCCGACCACCATATGAGGGCAAGGAGGTGAGGAGCGCAACTACCCACTATAGACTCTGCGACGCGCCGTGTCCAGCGGAATCGTTGACTGATCTGCGCGGCTGCGGTATAAGCCGCGCGGAGCCGGCGTTCACGCCGGCCCCTCCCCCGCGACGGTGCCGGCTTTCTCCGCGAGGGTGCCGGTTGTTCTCGCGAGGGCGCCAGTTGTTCTCGCGACGGTGCCAGTTGTTCCCGCGAGGGTGCCAGTTGTTCTCGTGACGGTGCCACTTGTTCCCGCGACGGTGCCGGACAGATCACCAGGGGGCGCGCACCGCGATCCCCTCGCCGTCGAGGGCGGCGCGCACGGCGCGCGCCATCGCCACGGCGCCCGGGGAGTCGCCGTGCAGGCACAGCGACGCGGCCTCGGCGACGACCACCGAGCCGTCGACCGCGACGACCTCGCGCGTGCGGGCGAGCCGCACGGCGCGGGCGGCGACCTCCCCGGCATCCGCCAGCAGCGCGCCCGGCGCGCCGCGCGGCACGAGCCCGCCGCTCGGAAGGTAGCCGCGATCGAGGAACGCCTCCAGATAGAAGGGCAGGCCGCGCGCCACGACCGCCGCCTGCCCGAACCCGCCGAGGCCGAGCACGGGCAGCGCCCGCCCCAGGGTCGCGGAGACGTCGGCGACGGCCGAGGCCACGGCATCCGCCGCCTCGCGGTCGCCGACGACGACGTGGTACAGCGCGCCGTGCGGCTTGACGTAGCGCAGGTCGGCGCCCGCGGCGACGAGCCCGGCGAGCTGCTCGCGCACCTGCAGGCGCAGCACGTCGGGCGCGACCGCGAGGGCCGTGCGGCCGAAGCCGGCGGGGTCGACGAACGAGGGGTGGGCCCCCACCGCGACGCCCGCGCGCGCGGCGCGCAGCACGGCCTCGCGCATCGAGGCGGCATCGCCCGCGTGGCCGCCGCACGCGACCGACGCGCTGGAGACGACGCCGAACATCGCCTCGTCGTCGGCGGTCGGCACACCGCCGACCGTCTCGCCGAGGTCGGCGTTGAGGTCGATCGTCGCCATGTCCCGAGGGTACCCGCCGAGCCCGCGCCCGCGCGGCCCTCGCGGTCACGCCGGCCGGGCGCGGGTACCGTGGAGGGATGGCACGCGCGCGCATCGAGTCCGCCGGGCCGTCGACGCGCCTCTCCGACGGCACGATCGCGCGCATCACCCGCAGCCGCGTCGACGAAGGCTACGAGCTGGAGGTCGACGGCACGCCGCAGTCGCACGTCGACCTGGGCGACCCGCGCACCCTGCGCTTCGAGTACGTCGCCCGCATGGGCGCCGTGATCGACCTCGTGCGCGAGCCGCGCGAGCCGATCACCGCGGTGCATCTCGGCGCGGGCGCCCTCACGCTCCCCCGCTACGTCGAGCACACGCGCCCGGGCTCCCGCCAGCAGGTGATCGAGCTGGAGCCGCAGCTCGTGTCGTTCGTGCGCGAGCACCTGCCGCTGCCGCGCGGCGCCCGGATCCGCGTGCGCATCGGCGACGCGCGCGCCGTCGCCGAGCGGCTGCCCGCGGGCCTGCAAGGCGCGTGCGACCTCGTCGTGTCCGATGTGTTCGCGGGCGCGCAGACCCCCGCGCACCTCACGACCACCGACTACTTCCGCACGCTCGCGGGCCTGCTGCGGCCCGACGGCATCGTGCTCGTCAACATCGGCGACGGGCCCGGCCTCGCGTTCGCCCGACGGCAGATCGCGACGCTCGCCGAGACGTTCCCCGCGATGCTGGGCCTCGCCGACGGGCAGCTGCTGAAGGGACGCCGGTTCGGCAATCTCGTGCTCGCCGCGAGCCCGTCCGTCTTTCCCGACGACTGGCCACGCCTGCTGCGCACCGCCGGCCCGTTCCCGGCGAGCGTCGCCTCGGCGGAGCAGCTGCGCGCGCTCGCGAGCGGCGTGAGCGCCGTGACCGAGGAGGATGCCACCGACTCGCCCAAGCCGTCGGCGTCCATCTTTCTGGCGCGCTGATCCCGGCGTGCCTCGTGCGCTTCGCGCGAGGCCGGGCGAGACTGGAGAGCACGCGTGAGAGGAGCCTGCGTGAGCCACATCAAGGGATACGACCCGGAGACGCTGCGCGAGATCGTCGATGCGCAGGAGTGCTCCGACCGGCTCGACGAGCTGGGCGCCCAGCGCAGCCTGCCCGCCCTGATGGAGCGCGTGTGGCTGCTGAAGGTGCTCGATCGCCTCGACGAGGCGCTGTCGATCGCCGAGCAGACGGTGCGCGTGGCGCGCATGGCGGGAACGCGCAAGGACCTGCTGCGCGCGCGGGTGCTGCACGCGACGGTGCTGCAGCGACGCGGCGCGCATGCCGCGGCCCTGGCCGAGCTGACGACGTGCGCCGAGGAGGCCGAGGGGCAGGCGTGGGCGGCGCTCGGGGCGTTCGCGCTGCAGCATCGCGGCAAGGTCTCGTACGACGCGGGCGACTACGCGTCGGCGCGGGCCGACTTCAAGCGCTCGCTGTTCCTGCGTCAGGAGGCGGGCGCCTCCGACGACGACCTGGAGGCGACGCTGCAGGCGATCGACGCGGCGGAGCGACGCCGCGGGGCCTCGGTCGCGAGCTGAATGTCGGAGCTTTGTTCTAACCTCGCAGCATGACAGACCCTCAGACCGTCCGTCGGATGGCGGAAGAGCTCATCACCGCGCACCTCGATGCGTCGTGGTCGTTCGACTTCGATCATGCGAAGCGTCGTGCGGGCGCGTGCCACTACGCGCACAAGCGCATCACGGTGTCGCGGTATCTCTCGGCGCGCTACGACGACGAGACCAATCGCCAGACCCTGCTGCACGAGGTCGCGCACGCGCTGGCCGGACCCGCCGCGCAGCACGGTCCGGCGTGGAAGCGCATCGCCCGCGGACTCGGCTACACGGGCGGCGTCACGCACCATGGCGAGACGGCGACCGACCTCGCCCCGTGGGTGGGGCGGTGCCCCGCCGGTCACGTCGCCTACCGGCATCGGCGCGTGACGCGGCAGGTCTCGTGCGCGCGCTGCGCCCCGACGTTCGACGCCCGCTACCTCTTCGAGTGGCATCGCCGCGAGATCACGCCCGGCACGCGTCATGCGGCCATGACACCGCGCTGATCGCGCGTCAGGCCCGGGAGGGCTCAGGCCCGGAGAACGCCGCCGCGCAGCACCGGCACGACGGGCGTCGCGTCGAGGGATGCCGCCGACTCGACCTCGGCGCGGAACCCGCCGTCCGCTCGCTCCCGGCCCGAGCCGCTCGCGGTGAGCAGGTGACGCACGGCGCCGCGCAGCCCCCGGAACGCCTCGCTCGCCGCTGCCGCCTCGGGCGAGGTATGGTCGATGCCGAGCGCCGTGAGGCCGTCGATGACCGCGCCCGCGCCGAGCAGGTCTTCGACCGCGAACCGCAGGGGCGCGTGCGCGAGTGCCGAACCGCTGGGTGCCATGCCTGTGACCGCCAGACCCGCGGAGCCCGGGTCGCCGGACGCCGGATCGGCGGATGCCGGATCGCCCGCCGCGATCACGGCGACGCTCGTGCGCGCACCGCGGCGGCTCTGCTCCGCGAGCACCGCCGCGGCGGTGGCCGAGGCATTGCGCAGGCATCCGAGCAGCACGGTCGCGCCGGTCCCGGCGGCGCGGGCGGCGATGCGCGCGGCGGCCGCGACGCCCGCGGCACCCACGGCATCCCCGGCGGCGTCGGCGAGCGCGAGGGCGCCGGGCGCGACCTCGTCCCCCGCGGCGACGCGGCCGACGGCATCCGTCGAGAGACCCAGCACGTCGACGACCACGACGACGTCGGCGGGCGCCAGCCGATCGAGGCCCGCGACGCCCCATTCGAAGCGCACCTGGTACGAGGCCTGGTCGAAGAACGCGTGCGGGGCGGTGGCTGACGGCATCCGCTCAGCCTATTCCGCGGAACCGCACGGACTCCGGCCGCTGATCGCGAGGGGCCGCGTGCGAGACTGTGCCCATGCGGATCCTGCTGAAGCTCGAGCTCGACTGCGACCCGCACGCCGCGTGGCGTGCGCTGCACTCGCTGCGCGCCGTGAGCGAGCTGTACGGGCCGCTCGTGTCGTTCGACGTGCTCGGCTCCCCCGCTCCGACGTCGCTGGAGCCGGGCGACGACGTGGCGGTACAGCTCGCGCTCGCAGGCACGGTCCCCCTCGGCCGGCAGCTGATCCACGTCTCGGAGCGGCACACCCACGACAGCCGCGGCCCCGTGCACGTCTTCCGCGACAGCGGCATCCCCCTCACCGGGCCGCTGTCGGCGCTCGACGTGTGGGACCACCAGATGGCCGCGTCGGCCGCCCCCGACGGCCGCACCCTGTGGCGCGACCGGCTCGTCATCGGCGGCGCCGCGGCCCCGCCGCTCTGGCCCGTCCTCTGGGCGACCTGGCAGTGGCGCGCCGCCCGCCTGCGCGCCCTCGCCCCCACCTGGGCCTTCGACCCCGAGGCCGAAGGCTGACCGCACGCCGGGACGCAGGGATACAATGCGGTCCAAGCAGCAGCTCGGACCACGCAGCAGCGGAGCGCCCATGTCCACACCATCTCGCGGTACGGCCGGCGACCTGCGTGCGCGCATCGCGGCGCTCGCCGACGACGCCCGGGATGTCCTCGACAGCGATCTGCACGATGCGGACGCGTGGGGCGCCGACGCGCTCGAGCACCTCTGGGAGCGCGTCTCCGCCGAGATGACACGCGTGTCGAACGACCTCGGCGATCGACGGCTGGAGTCGCTCGTCGGACTGCTGGGAGACATCCGCGAAGCCGAGGCCGAGCAGAACCGACGCCGGCTCGCCCGCCAGAGCCGCATGCTGGCCAAGGTCGGCTCGGCCCTCGCCGAGCTGTCCACGGCCCGCACCGTCGACGAGCTCTTCGGCAGCGTGCCCGAGGCGACGTGCCGGCTGGGCTTCGACCGGGCCCTCGTGTCGACGGTCGACACGGCGTGGCGACTGCACACCATGTGCGTCGTCCGCGACCCCCGCTGGGCCGAGGAGATCGTCGCCGTCGGACGCGAGGCCTCGCCCCTGCTCGACCACGAGCTCGTCGAGAACGACAGCGTCGAGTACGCACAGGCCGTGCTCGTGCACGAGGTGCAGGACAACCCGCGCGTCAACCGCCCGCTCGCCGAGATCACGAAGTCGTCGTCGTACGGCATCGCCCCGCTCTTCGTCGACGGCGAGGTCGTCGGGCTCCTGCACGGCGACTACTATCACCAGCGCCGCACCCTCACGCGCGACGATCAGTCACTGCTGACGGTGCTCGCCGGCGGAGTCAGCCAGGCGCTGAGCCGCGTGACGCTCCTCGACGGGCTGGCCGGACTGCGCACGCGCCTCGACGGCCTCGGCAGATGGCGGCCGCAGTCCGCGGTCGAGGCATCCGTGATCGTGGCACGCGACGACGACGAGGTGCTCACGAGACGTGAGGTGCAGATCATGCGGCTCATGGCCGACGGCGACTCGAACGCGAAGATCGCACGCCGCCTGGTGATCTCCGAGGGCACCGTCAAGACGCACGTCACGCGCATCCTGCGCAAGCTCCACGCGACGAACCGCGCCGAGGCCGTCGCGGCCTGGCTGCGCGCGTCGGGCACGACGCCGGCCGCACGCCGCTGACCGCGGCATCCGAGATGCCGGATCCGCCCGAAGGTCGTACGAACGTCTGACCCCGGTCAGACGCGCAGCGCACGCAACCGGCGGAGAGTGGTCGTCAACCACGACGCGGATCGACGACGAACGCACACGGCGAGGGAGTCGCACCGCGCACCGTTCACCCGGAGGTGCATGCAATGACGCTCGAAGACCACCCCGCCGACTGGATCGTCGGCATCGACGTCGGTGGCACGTTCACCGACATCATCGGGCTCCGTCGCCGCACGGGGGAGACCCGCGACGGCAAGGTGCTGTCGACACCCGAGCAGGAGATCGGCGTGCTCGCGGCCCTCGAAGCGATCGACGTCGCACCGCACGACGTCGCCGAGATCGTGCACGGCCACACCGTCGGCATCAACGCGCTGCTGAGCCGCGCGGGCAACCGCACCGCCCTCCTCGCGACGCACGGCCACCGCGACCTGCTCGACATCGGCCGCATGCACCGAGAGTTCGGCGACCGCTTCTACGACCCGACGTGGCTGCGCCCGCACCAGGAACGCCCCATCGTGACGCGCGACGCTCGCTTCGGCGTCGCCGAGCGCCTGCGCTACGACGGCACCGAGCTGCTGCCGCTCGACGAGGAGGCCGTGCGCTCGGCCGCCCGGCGCATGGCCGAGCAGGGCACGGAGTCGGTCGCGATCTGCTTCATGAACTCCTACGTCAACCCCGCGCACGAACAGCGGGCGGCACAGATCGTGGCCGAGGAACTGCCCGGGGCCTACGTGCAGACCTCGGCGCTGTACCCCGTGACGCGCGAGCACGAGCGCACCGCCACGGTCGCCCTCGACGCCTACGTCGGCCCGACGGTCGTCGGCTATCTGCGCCGTCTCGTCGATCGGCTCGACGAGCAGGGCTTCGCGGGCACCCTCTGGATCATGATGATGAACGGCGGCGTCGCGACGATCGCCGACGCGAGCCGCGCACCCGTGTTCCAGCTCGTCTCGGGTCCCGTCGGAGGCGTGAGCGGCAGCGTCAAGCTCGCGGGCGAGGCGCGCAGCCCGCATCTGTTGACGATGGACGTGGGCGGCACGAGCACCGACGTCGCCGCCATCCGCGGGGGCAAGACGCCGCTCACCGACACGTGGACGCTGGAGACCGGGCTCACGCTGACGATGCCGCTCGTCGACGTCGAGAGCATCGGCTCGGGCGCCGGCAGCATCATCCGCGCCAGCCATCTGGGCAACATCGCCGTGGGTCCCGCCTCGGCGGGCTCGGTCCCCGGCCCGGTCTGCTACGGACGCGGTGGCACGGAGCCGACGCTGACCGACGCATGCGCCGCGCTCGGCATCCTCCAGCCCGACCTCTTCGCGAACGGCGCGATCCCGCTCGACATCGACGCCGCGCGCCGCGCGCTCGCCGAGGCCGCCACGCAGTGGGGGATGACGGATGCCGAGCTGGCATCCGCCGCGTACGAGATCGCGTGCCAGGACATCGCCGCGAAGATCCGCAGCATCTCGGTGTACCGCGGCCTCGACGTGCAGGAGTTCGCACTGCAGCCTTCGGGCTCCGCGGGACCGATGCTCGCCGATCGGGTCGGCCAGATCCTCGGCGTCGGCCGCGTGATCGTGCCGCGGAGCCCGGGGCAGTTCTCGGCGCTCGGGCTGCTCCGCAGCGATCTCATGGTCACGCAGGCACAGTCGATCATGACCCCTCTCACCCCCGACAACGCCGCCGGCATCGAAGCCGCCTTCGTCGCCCTGCAGGACCGCATCCGTGTCGAGCTCGTCGCCCAGGGCGTCGACGTCTCCACGCTCCGGTTCGACCGGGCGTTCTTCGGCATGTACCGCGGTCAGACCTGGGACAACCGCCTGCCCATCGCGGACGACGTGATCACCACCGAGACGGTCGATCGCCTGGTGCCGGCGTTCCACGCCTTCTATCAGGAGTCGTACGGCTTCTCGGCCGCCGAGCTGCCGGTGGTCGTGTCGACCGTCGAGGTCACGGCGGTGATCCCGCGGCACCAGAGCACGCCGGACCTGTCGCCCGACGAGGGTGATGCGTTCCTGCGCACCGCCCTCGTGCTCGTACCCGGCACGGCCGTGCCCGCCGAGATCCCGATCCACGTCCGCGAGCGGATGCGACCGAACGAGAGCGTGGACGGACCGGCGCTCATCGCCGAGAAGTTCGCGACGACGCTCGTGCTCCCCGGCCGGCGCGCCTTCGTGGACGACGACCTGAACCTCATCATCGATCGGCGGGCCGAGGCCGTCGACGGCACTCAGCGATAGGACCCGACCGCCATGACCATCATCGCCCCGAACCTCCACGAGCACGACGGGCCGGCCGTCGACGTCGAGCTCGACATCCTCCGCTACGGTCTCACCGAGGTCGCCCGCGAGATGCTCGACTCGCTCATGCGCAGCGCGTTCTCGCCGGTGTGCCGCGACATCCTGGACTGCACCGCCGCCATCCACGTGCGCACCGACGACGGGTGGGAGACCGCCGCCCTCTGGGAGGGCTGCATGCAGCACGCCTTCACGGCGCCGCACATCGCGAACTTCGCGATAGACGACTGGGACGTCGACACGATGCAGCCCGGCGACGTCATCTTCGTCAACGACCCGTGGCGTGGCACGATCCACCAGTCCGACGTGAACCTGCTGCGGCCTGTCTTCGTGAACGGCCGGGTCGAGTTCCTGCTGCACTCGACGTCGCACCTCGTCGATCTCGGCGGGGCGATCCCGGGCGGCTTCTCGAACGGCACGCAGACGCATTTCGAGGAGCAGCTGAAGCTGCCGCCGACGCTCCTGTACGCGAACGACGTGCCGGTGCGATCGACGTTCAACTTCCTCCTCGAGAACAACCGTGTTCCGCACCTCGTGCTCGGCGATCTGCGCGCGCTGCACGGCTGCCTCGTCGTGGGCGAGCGTCAGCTGCAGGACCTGATCGCCCGCAGCGGGCTGGAGAGGGTCCGCGCCGCGGGCCAGTACGCGATCGAGGCGACCGAGGCGAGCATGCGCCGCGGCATCGCGTCGATCCCCGACGGCGACTACACCGCGGAGGACTTCCTCGACGAGGACGGCATCACCGACGAGCCGATCCCCGTCGCCGTGACGGTCAAGGTGCGCGGCGACTCCATGGAGATCGACTTCTCGGGGTCGGGCCGTCAGCCGCTCGGCAACTGCGGCACGGCGTGGGCGGAGGCCGTGCGCTGCATCGAGGCGGTGAAGCTCATGGTCGACCCGTCGACGCCGGTCAACAGCGGCACGATGCGGCCGATCGAGACGATCCTCCCCTCGGGCAGCATCGTGCAGGTCCTGCCGCCGTCGAGCTGCTCGAACCACGCCGACATCGGCGCGCGGGCGATCAACGTCGTGACGCAGGCGCTCAGCCAGGCGACCTCCGAGTCGTTCGCCCCCGACAGCGGCACGGTCGTGGTGATCAGTCTGGGCGGCATCGACTCCCGTCCGGGACACGAGGGCACGCCGTGGGGCGCCTTCGCCCTCACCGGCGGCGGCTGGGGCGGCACCTGGAAGAGCGACGGCATCTCGTTCTGCATCGGTCCGATCGGAAACTGCCGCACGTCGGTGCAGGAGCACATCGAGATCGAGAGCCCGCTCGTCGTCGTGCAGCACGAGATGGTCATCGACACCGCCGGTGCGGGCCGGTTCCGCGGCGGGCTCGGCGGCGTGTACTCGATCTACGCGGAGTCCGACACGGCCGTGACCGTGACCGCCGACCGCGTGCGCGTCGGCGCTCCCGGCTCGAACGGCGGCGGGGCCGGCAGCCCCGCGTTCGGCTGGTACATCGAGGACTACGAGTTCGGGAAGCACGACGACGCCCTCGACCTGCGCGGCGCCGAGCCGCTGTTCGGCATGTTCGACGCCGAGGGCCGCCCCGACCCGAACTCCGGTCGGTTCGGCCTGGGCGCCCGCTACCAGACCGGCAAGTTCTCCGGCCTCGTCCTGAAGGCGGGCGATGCCCTGCGGTTCGTGATCGGCGGCGGAGGCGGCTGGGGCGACCCCCTGCTCCGTCCGGCGGAGCGCGTGCTCGCCGACGTCGTGGCCGGGCTCGTGAGCCGTGAGTTCGCCGAGCTCGCATACGGCGTCGTGCTCGGCGGCGACGACATCGACGCCGAGGCGACCGCGATCCTCCGCCGTCGGCACGCCGCCGAGCGCGACGCCGGCCGCTGGCATGTGCCCACCGCATCCCCCCTCACCTGGAAGATCTGAGAGAAAGGCACTCCCATGACCGTCGATCGGCTCCTGTTCCCCCGCCCCGAGACGCCGCGCGTCTACGTCGAGCGGCACCACGTGCCGGGCCTCTGCGCCCGTTGCGGCGCCGAGGCCCTCGCCCGCTACCCTGTCGCGAACCACCTCGGCCCGCGGATGGTGGTCAAGTGCCAGGAGTGCTTCCATCACGCATCCGTCACCCGCCCCGAAGCGGCGGACAACTGGCCGGCCTGGCGCGCACCGGCGCGGGACTGGCCCGCCTCGCGCGTCGGCTGACCGTCGCAGAGGGCCTCTCCGACGGTGTGCGCGCCCGCGAACGGATGCCGTCGTCCGCCGGGCGCGCACACCGAGGCACAACCGGAACAACGGTGCTGCACAAAGTTTGGCACTAGTGCCATTATGTTGTGACCGCGCATCGCCCCCACGCGGAGAACCACCGGCCTCACGCGTCGCCCGACCGACCCGGCCGCGCGCACATCGAACACGCGCGCACATCGAACAGAAGACGAAGAGAGCACGAGGAGCACAACCCATGTCCACGCCATCACTCGACGGCAAGATCATCCTCATCACCGGCGCCGCCGGCGGCATCGGCCGCGCCGCTGCGCTGCTCGCGACGTCGGAGGGGGCGCGCGTCGCGCTGACCGACCTCTCGGCGGAGGGCGTCGTCGCCACGGCCGACCAGGTCACCGCGGCGGGCGGCGAGGCCATCGCGCTGCCGGCCGACCTCACCAGGCTCTCCGAGGTGGATGCCGTCGTCGCCGGCACCGTGGAGCACTACGGCCGCCTGGACGGCGCGTTCAACAACGCGGGGCTCAGCGGCGGCCAGATCGGTCAGGGCGACCGCCGTCTCGCAGAGTGGGACGAGAGCGCCTTCGACCTGGCCATCGGGGTGAACCTCAAGGCCACCTGGCTGTGCCTGCGCGCCGAGCTGATCCAGATGGAGAAGCAGGACGGCGCCGGCTCGATCGTGAACACGTCCTCGCTCGCGGGAATCCGAGGCTTCCGCCACGCCGCGGGCTACGGTGCCGGCAAGCACGGCGTCATCGGGCTGACGAAGATCGCCGCCCTGGAGTATGCGACGACGGCCCGCGTGAACGCGATCTGCCCCGGCTACACCGACACGCCGCTGATGGCGGAGGCCAAGCGGATCCTCGGCGACGCGCTCTACGCGCGCATTCCCGTCGGCCGCCTCGCGCAGCCCGAGGACATCGCGCAGACCGCCGTCTGGCTCCTGTCGGACCGTTCCTCCTACGCGACCGGCGGCGAGTTCGTCATCGACGGCGGGTACACCGCGAGCTGACGTCGGCAGTGGTGTGCCCGCCCGCGCATCCGTCGCGGTCAGGCACACCGCTGACGTCGCGGCTCACGCGGCGAGCGCGGCGACCGGCGCGACGCGGGTGGCGAGGCGCGTGGGGACGACGGCGGCCACGAGGGTGAGCGCGGCCGTCGCGAGGGAGACCGCCGCGAGCACGCCCCACGGCAGCGCCGGGGCGACGAACGTCGGCGCGCTCCACGCGGGCGGCATCGCGACCGAGCCCAGCAGCGACTGCGCCGCCGCCCACCCGTACACCGCGCCGAGCACGAGGCCGAACACGAGCGCGGTGACCGTGACGTGCACCGCCTCGAGCAGCACGACGCGACGCACCTGGCGCGAGGTGAGCCCGAGCGCGCGCAGCAACCCCAGCTCGCGCCGGCGCTGCACGATGCCGATCGTCAGAAGGTTGACGAGCCCGACGCCCGCGATCACCGCCGACACGGCGACGAGCCCCATCATGACCGCCGCGAACGTGTCGAGCATCTGCGACACCTCGGTCATGGGCACCCCGCCCGCCGAGGCGACCATGACCGCCTTCACGGTCTCGTTCGCGACCGCGAACATCGTCACGAGCGTGACGCCCATCACGACGCCGATCGCCATGCGGCTGGAGCGCTCGGGATAGCGCAGCGCGTTCTCGGCGGCGAGCCGAGCGGTCGCCGAGCCGCCGAACGCGCGGCCGGTCAGCCGCAGCAGCGGGGGCATGACGAGCACCGCGCCGAGCGAGAGCCCGGTGAACGAGAACAGGCCGCCGACGAACGCGACGATCACGCCGAGCGGCGTCACGAGCCCCACCGCGATGCCCAGCCCGAGCAGCGCGGCGCCGACGGCGAACAGCGCGATCGCGGTCGCGTGCCGCCCGCGGTGACCGGCGACCTCCTCGTGCGTGCGCGGCGTCGACCCCGAGAGCGCCTGCAGCGGCGTCACCGTGAGCACGCGCCGCGACCCCGCCCACGCAGCCGCCCACGTCGTGAGCGCGACCACGGCGGCGGGGGCGAGCAGCACGGGCTGCAGGATGCCGTAGTCCGCGCTCACCGCGAGCGCGCGCTCGGCCCAGGCCATCAGTCCCCCCGCGGCCGCGACCCCCGCGACGAGGCCGGCCACCGCGCCGATCACCCCGACGATCGCGCCCTGCCGTGCGATCTCCGCGCGCTGCGCCCGCGCCGACGCGCCGATCAGCCGCAGCAACGCGATGTGCTGTGTGCGCCCCGCGACGATCGTCGCGAACGTGTTCGCGGTGACGATGGATGCCACGTACACGGCGACGCCGGTCAGCAGCACGCTCAGCATCCCGACGATGACGGCGAGCACCGCGGAGCCGCCGATGTAGGGGTCGGCCTGCAGCCACGCGCCGATCCATCCGGTCGCGGTGATGAGCAGCACGCCGAAGGCGGTGGAGATCGCGGAGACGAGCACGGTGGCGCCCATGCCGCGCTCGCGCAGCCATGCCGTGCGGCCGGCGGCCCGCGGCATCCGCTCGGCGGCGACGGCCGCGTTCATGCCGCGACCTCCGCGGCGAGCATGTGCGCCGAGATCTGCTCGGCGCTCTGCCGCGGCTTGTCGGCCACGATGCGTCCGTCGCCCAGGAAGATCACCCGGTCGGCGTACGACGCGGCGACCGGGTCGTGCGTGACCATCGCGATCGACTGGCCGTGCTCGCGGCACGCCGCCGCGAGCAGCGCGAGCACCTCGCGGCCCGCGCGCGAGTCGAGGTTGCCCGTCGGCTCGTCGGCGAACACGAGGTCGGGGCTCGTCGCGAGGGCGCGCGCGATCGCGACGCGCTGCTGCTGACCGCCCGACAGCTCGTGCGGGCGATGCCGGAGCCGCGGCGTGAGCCCCAGCGTCTCGACGAGCCCGTCGATGCGCTCGCGCTCCTGCGCCGTCGGCCGGCGTCCGTCGAGGTCGAAGGGCAGCAGGATGTTGCCGATGGCGTCCAGCGTCGGCACGAGGTTGAACGCCTGGAACACGAAGCCGATGCGACGGCGGCGCAGCACGGTGAGCTCGGTGTCGCCGAGGCCGGTGATCTCGGTGTCGCCGATCCAGGCGTGGCCGCTCGTGGGGGCGTCGAGGCCCGCCATGATGTGCATGAGCGTCGACTTGCCCGAGCCGGACGGTCCCATGATGGCGGTGAACTCGGCACGGCGGATGCCGACGGTCACGCCGTCGAGCGCGCGCACGCCGCTCTCGCCCGTGCCGTAGGTCTTGGTGAGGTTCTGCACCCGGGCCGTGAGCCCGAGGTCGGTCGTCGTGATCTGCATGCCTTCGACGCTACGGACGCCCCCGGAGGCGCCGCATCGCCCGCCGGTCGCGCCTCCCTACATCCGCAGGATGATCCCGCGCTACCCGTCCCCGCCGCCGCTGACCCCGCGAGGGTGCCACGTGTTCTCGCGAGGGTGCCACTTGTTCTCGCGAGGGTGCTTTGGTCGCGGGAACGCTTGATCGCGAGGGTGCTCGTTGTTTTCGCGAGGGTGCTTTCTAGAGCACCCTCGCGAAAACAACGAGCACCCTCGCCGGGATAAGTAGCACCCTCGCGGGGCGGGGCGGGGCGGGTGGGGCGGGCGGGAGTCAGGCGAGGCCGTGCTCGAAGGCGAAGACGACGAGCTGCACGCGGTCGCGCAGCGACAGCTTGGCGAGGATGCGGCTGATGTGGGTCTTCACGGTCGCCTCCGACAGGTACTCGCGCGCCGCGATCTCGGCGTTCGACAGCCCGCGCGCGGCGAGGGCGAAGATCTCGCGCTCGCGCTCGGTGAGCTCGTCGTACGCCGCGGGAACGGGCTCCGACGGCTCCTCGGGGAACTGTGCGAACAGCTCGCGCGTCGCCGACGCGGCGATGACGGCCGACCCCGCGTGCACCGTGCGGATCGCGGCGAGCAGGAACTCGGGGTCGGCGTCCTTCAGCAGGAAGCCGCTCGCGCCCTGCCGGATGGCGCGCGCGGCCGCCTCGTCGAGGTCGAACGTGGTCAGCATGACGATGCGCGGCGGCGCGGGGTCGGCGAGCAGCTCGGCGGTCGCGGCGAGGCCGTCCATCACCGGCATCCGGATGTCCATGAGCACGACGTCGGGCCGCGCGGCGCGCACGACGCGCAGCGCCTCGGCGCCGTCGGCGGCCTCGCCCACGACCTCGAGGTCGGGCTGCGAGTCGACGACCATGCGGATGCCGGCGCGGAACAGCGCCTGGTCGTCGACGAGCACGACGCGGATGGGGGTCTCGCTCACCGGGTCTCCTCCCGCTCTGCCGCCTCCGCCGGTGTGCGGGGCACGGCCTGGTCGTACGGGATCGTGCCCGAGACGACGAACTGTCCGTTCCAGGATGCCGTGGTGAGCCGCCCGCCGACCAGGCTCGCCCGCTCGCTCATGCCGATGAGGCCGTGTCCGCCCTCGTTCGGCTCCGCGCCGGCGCGGATGCCGTTGCGCACCTCGATCCGCACCTCCGCGCGCCCGTCCTCGGCGCGCGCGGCGTCGATCCATGAGAGCCGCACGTCGACGGGGCCGCCGTCGCCGTGCCGCAGCGCGTTCGTGAGCGCCTCCTGCAGGATGCGGAACACCGCGAGCTGCACCGCCCCCGGGGCCTCCCCTCTCGGCGCGGGATCGACGTCGACGCGCAGGTCGACGCCCGCGGCGCGCACGTGCGCGTAGAGCCCTTCCAGGTCGGCGAGCGTCGGCTGCGGGCCGTCGGCCTGGCTGTGCCGCAGCTGGGTGAGCAGCAGCCGCACGTCGGACAGCGCGGCCCGCGCCGTCGACGAGATGGTCTCCAGCGCGCGCGTCGCCGCCGCGGGGTCGGCGGCCGCGGCATACCGTGCGCCGTCGGCCTGGGCGATGACCACCGCGAGCGAGTGCGCCACGACGTCGTGCATGTCGCGCGCGATGCGGCCCCGTTCGTGCTCGGCGGCCGCGTCGGCCTCGGCGCGCTGCTGCGCGAGCCGGTTCTCGCGGGCGCGGATGCCGGTGCGCACGAGCGCGCCGACCGTCCACGACAGCAGCAGGGCGAGCACGGCCGAGACGAAGATCGCCACCGCGGCGCCGAGATAGTTCGAGACGACGCCCGGCGGGTTCTCGCCGAGGCCCAGCAGCGGCGGTACGAGCAGGTAGACGGCGATGACGACGGCACCGACGAACGCCGACGCGAAACCGAGCCAGAACACGAGCCGCGTGCCGTAGGCGGCGGTCGCGTAGAGCACGCCGAAGATCGCGATGTTGCCCGGCAGCGGCGGCAGTCCCGCCGCCATCTGCGCGATGGCGCTCACCCACGCCACACCCAACGCCAGGCCCGGAGCCTTGCGCCGCAGCGCGAACGCGGCGCACACGACGGCCGTCACGGCGATCGCGACGATGTCGTGCACGACGTCGGGCTGCCACAGGTCGCCCGACATGCCCACCGTGATCGCGACCGACAGCAGGAAGCCCGCGACGGCGAGCAGCACGTCGAACGTCAGCTGCGTGGTCGTGAGGGGACGGAACACGCTTCGACGCTACGCGAGGCCGCGGGCACCCGGCATCCGCCCCGCGATGTATTCGCACGTGGGGGCAGCCGGAGCGCGCCGGCAGATCACGACCGTGGGCAGAACATGACCGCGGGCAGATCACGACGCCGACAGAACACGACCGCCGCCGGAGACCGCCGCCAGGACACGACCGCCGCCTACGACTGGTCGGCGACCCCGCCGATCACCTCCTTGGCCGACGCCGGCGGCACCGGCACCGGCGGTGTCACCGAACCCGACGGTGCGTCGGCGGATGCGTCGCCCGACGCGGGATCCGACGCGGGCTGCGCCTCGTACATGCGCGAGAGCGTGCGGTACGACCGGGTCGCGAACGCGAGCGCCGCGGCGATCACCATCACGAGCCCCGCGAACACGAACACGAGGGCGATGCCGCGCGCCTGGCCGTCGCCAAGCAGCCAGCCCCACGTGGCCTGCCCTGCATCGGTCTCCATGAACGGGATGATCCAGAACTCGGCGAGCGGCGCGATGAGGAACGCGGTGACGGGCGCCGCCGAGACCTCCAGCGCGGTCGCGGCGCCGAAGACGCGGCCCTGCTTCTCGAACGGCACGACCTTCTGGATGACGGTCTGCTCGGCCGCCTCGACGACGGGCACGAGCACCATGTAGAGCCAGATGCCCGCTGCGTAGAGCCACCACCAGTCGCGCAGGGTGAACAGCGCGCCGAGCACGCCCATGCCCGCGACGACGAAGAGCATCGTGCGGATCGGGTTGCGTCCGAGCCCCTTGGCCGCCACGATCGCGCCGCCGACGATGAATCCCGTCGATGCGACGCCGAAGACGACGCCCCACACCTTCACGTCGAACAGCGTGAGCCCGTAGGGGTCCATGAGCGCCATGTAGACGCCGCCGATGAGGTTGTTGAACGTCGAGAACAGGATGAGCGCGAACAGGCCGGGCACGGCGCGGATCGCCAGCACCGCGCCGCGCACGTCGACGGGCGCGGCCGACGCGTCGCGCTCGGGCTTGTCCTCGGGCACGCGCAGCATCGCCAGATGCAGGAGGGGCAGGGCCGTGAGCGCGATCGCGATGACGAGCGTGCCGCCCATGCCGACGAAGCCGATAGCGAGGCCCGAGAGCACGCTCGTGACGATGAAGGCGAGGCCCTGCACCGTGCCGACGAGGCCGTTCGCGTTGGCGTGCCGCTCGGTCGGAACGAGCAGCGTGACGGTCGTCGACAGCGCGATGTTGCGCAGGTTCTCGACGACGGCGCCGGCGAGGATGATGCCCGAGAACAGCCAGAACCACGGGGCGCCCAGGTCGAGCAGCGAGGCCTCGGGGAACGCGAGGTAGAGCGCGCCGGCCGCGAGGAACGCGACGAGCGTGATGAGGGCCGACACGAGCATGACGCGCTGCTTGCGGTGGCGGTCGACGACGGTGCCGAAGACCATCCCGAACACCGCGAGCAGCAGCATGTACGCGCCACCGATGATGCCCGTGGCCAGGACCGACCGGGTCTCCAGGTACACCCAGAAGGTCAGGGCGAACCACAGGAAGCTCGTGGTGATGTTCGCGACGGCCGTGTTGACCAGCACGTGCAGGAACGTGCGCTCGCCGCGCGGGGGCACGACCCGCGGCGGCACGCCGGGCTGCGGCGCAGCGGACTGCGGCGCGTCGGACTGCGGTCCGGCGGGCGGGGACGAAAGCGGTTCCTCGGTCACGACGCCGACACTACCCGCGGCCTCCGACATCGCAACAGGGCCCCGCGCACGGCACCCGGCGGCGCCCGCCCGGACCCCGGCATCCGGCACCCGGCACCCGGCACCCGGCATCCGCCGCCCCCGGCCCCCTGAAGCACCGGGCACTCCTGGCCGCCTCGCGCGCCGGCATCCGGCCACGACCGCCCACGAGTCCGGCGCGTCGGAAAGCAGTGGGCGCTCGTGGCCGGATCGTGCACGGGGAGGCGGCCACGACCGCCCACCATCGCAGCCGGCCACGAACGCCACCATCGCAGCCGGCCGCGACCGCCCACCTGCGCCGGCGGCACCCGCCCGCGCCGCCCCGCGCCGGTCAGAGCGGGCCCAGCGCGTCGGCGGGGTCCGCATCGAGATCGAGCGTCGCGAGGATGCCGAGGAGCTCGCGCTCCTCGTAGCGGAAATGCGACTCCATGATCGCCGCCAGGCCCTCCAGATGCCGCGACAGCACGTCGCGTCCGGCATCCGCCGCGATCGCGCGCTCGAACTGCCCGAGCAGCGTCCCGATCATCTCGTGGTCCTGGGTGAGCTTCGCGATCGTCGCGCGCAGCTCGGGATGACGCGCCGACAGCTCCGGGAACAGCGCGACGTCCTCGCCCACGTGGTGGCCGCCGAGGGCCACGCAGAACCCGTGGCAGTACAGCAGCAGGTCGGTGCGCACCGACGCGTGCTCCCCGGCATCCGACGCCCCGTCCACGGCGTCGCGCGCCACGCGCAGGGCGCGACGCAGCCGGTCGTGCGCCGCGGACAGCTCGCGGTTCCAGGCGACGAGCCTGGTCTTCTCGCCCTCACTCACGGGTGAGGAACAAGGAAAGGGTCATGTTCGACCGCCTTCCGGGTTCGACGCCTCCATGTCTGACGCAGTCCGCCATCGACACGCGACGCTGGGAGCCAGTCTACGGGCTGCCGATCCAGCACGCGGCACGCGGCACGCGCCCCTGCACGGCCCCCTCACGCGCGAGACCCCGGGCCCTCCGCTCCGGCGACGATGACCTCCAGCACACGGCCCCCTCACACGCGAGACCCCCGGACCGCGGGGTCCGGGGGTCTCGCGGCGGGATGCCGTCGGTCAGTGCTGCTCGTCGACCTCGGCGTCGATGACCTCGTACTCCGCCTCGGGCTGCGGCGCCTCGGCGGGTGCGGCGACCGGCGCGGCGTCGCCGCCGTCGGTGACGCCCTCGGGGCGCATGAGCTCGCGCACCTCGGCCATGAAGCTCGTCAGCTGGTGCTGCTGCCAGCGCAGCTGACGCGTGCGGTCCTCGGCGTCGCGCAGCACGGCCTCGGCGTGCCCCGTGACGGTGTCGATGATCTTGCGCGACTTGACCTGGGCGCGGTCGAGCACCTCGCGGGCGCGCAGCTTGGCGTCGGCCTCGATCTGCTGGGCCTGGGCGCGCATGAGGCGGTCGAAGTCGTCAGCCTTCGCGGTGATGCGCTGCGAGTGCTCCAGCGACGCGGCGACCTGGTCGTTGGCGTCCTTCGTGATGCGCTCGGCGTGCGCGACCGCCTGGTTGTGCAGCATGAGGAACTCCTGCTGCGCGTCGTCCTGGCGGCGCGTGAGCGACTCCTCGAACTCGAGCACGCGCACGCGCATCTCGCGCACGGCGGTCTCGGCGTCGGCGCGGGCCTGCTCGGTCTCGCGGGAGACGAGCGAGCGCAGCGCGGCGGCGCCCTTCTCGGCCTCGGTGCGGATCGCGACGGCCTCCTGCTCTGCCTGCGTGACCTTCTCGGCGGCGTGCGCGGCCTCGCGCTCGAGCTGCGCCGTGTGCGCCTGCAGCTCGGTCTCGATGCGCAGGCGCGCCTGCTGCGCCTCCTGCTCGGCGCGCGACGCGATCGCCTGGGCGTCGGCCTGCGCGTCCTTGCGACGGCTCTCGATCTCCTCGTGCGCGGCGGCGAGCAGGCGCTCGGCCTGGGCGCTCGCGTTGCGGATGATGGCGCTGGCCTGCTCCTCGGCGACGTGCAGCACCTCTTCGAAGCGCCCGCGCTCGGCCGACTCGCCCGTGGCGCCCATGAGCTCCTCGGTGAGGGTCTGCACCTGCTGCTCGGCGGTCGTCGCCTTCGCGCTCATCACCGACAGCTGCGACTCGAGCTCGGCGACGCGACGCGCGGCATCCGCGCCGGCGCTGTCGAGGTTGCTGCGCAACTGCTGCAGCTGGCGCGCGAACTCCTGCTCGCGCGCCTGGGACTTGCTCGCGAGCTCGCTCAGCGCGGCATCGACCTCGGCCTTCTCGTAGCCGCGGAACGCGGTGGTGAAGGCCGTCGGGACGGACTGCTCGGCTCCGGGCCCCTCGAACAGCGAGTCGAACGGCGAATGCTCGTCTCGTGTGCTGGACTGCTGGTCGGTCATGATGCTGTGCCTCCGCTGTCGGGTCGCACGCCGAACATCTCGCGGCGCGTCGTGAGAGGGCGATGTCTTCGAGGATCGGCCGGCTCCCCCTCGCGCAGCCGATATCTCGAACTTTACCGGCTCTTCCGGCTTTGGGTGAGGGCCGGATGACACGCGGCATCACGGATCGCACGACGAGCGCCCGGACAGGATGCCGCGGTGCCCCGCCTCGACGCGCCGACGAGTGCCGAGGACGTCAGCGCCGCGTGCCCCGAGGACTCAGCGCCACTCGCCCCGTAGCCCTGCGCGGCGCGCCCGGGCGTTCAGCGCAGCGCGCCCACGCTCGCGAGCGCGAGCCGCACGAGCGTCGAGCGCCCGCCCTCCATCTCGCTCGCGAGAGCGTCGGATGCCGCCTCCTCCGGCGTCATCCAGGTGACCTCCAGCGCGTCCTGACGCGGCTCGCACGTTCCCGTCACGGGGACGACGAACGCGAGCGACACGGCGTGCTGCCGGTCGTCGTGGAAGGCACTCACCCCGGGCAGCGGGAAGTACTCGGCCACGGTGAACGGCACCGGCTGCGGCGGCAGCAGCGGGAACGCCATGGGTCCGAGGTCGTTCTCCAGGTGGCGGAAGAGGGCGTCACGGATGGTCTCGCCGTAGCGCACGCGCCCCGAGACGATCGAGCGGGTGATCTCGCCCAGCGGCGTCGCCCGCAGCAGGATGCCGACCTGGGTGACCGCGCCGAGCCCGTCGGTGCGCACGGGCACCGCCTCGACGTAGAGCATGGGCAGCCGGCGCCGCGCCTCGGCGAGCTCGACGTCGGTCAGCCACGCGGGGTTGCTCGCGTTGCCGGGTGCCGGCGAGCCGAACGAGCCGTCGCCCAGCGGATGCCCCGGCCGACCGAACGACGCCCCCACGCCGCGCAGCGGATCGTCGGGCGTGCCGTCGTCGTCGCGCTCGTTCGGGTCGGGGTCGGGGGTTCGCACGGCCATGATCCATGTATACCCTCACGCGCGCCGGGGCCCGGCATCGCGGCATCCGGCCGTGTCGGAGCCCCCTGCCAGAATGGGCGCATGGCCTCCGCACCCGACAGCCCCGCACCCGACAGCGCCACGACCGGCGGCACCCCCGGCGGCGGCACGCCCGGCGTGGACATCCCCGCCCTCGACGACGGCGCCGTGCTCTGGTCGGTCCCGCCCGAGGAGCGCGACGGCCGTCCCCTGCTCGTGCTGCTGCACGGCTACGGCTCGCACGAGGGCGACCTGTTCGGCCTCGTGCCGTATCTGCCGCCCGAATACGTCGTCGCCGCGGTGCGCGCGCCGCTCACCCCGCCGTTCCCCGCACCGGGGTGGTCGTGGTACCCGATCGAGGGGCTCGACGGCCGATCGCCCGCGTCGATCACACGGGCGGCGGAGCGGTTCATCGCGTGGGTGGATGCCGCGACCACGGCCGATCGCGTCGGCCTGCTGGGCTTCTCGCAGGGCGGCGCGATCTCGTTGCAGGCCCTGCGGCTGCAGCCCGAGCGGTTCGCTTTCGCCGTCAACCTCTCGGGATACGCGGATGCCGCACCGCTGGCATCCGACGCCCGCCTCGCCGAGCTGAGACCGCCCGTCTTCTGGGGGCGCGGCGACCGCGACGAGGTCATCCCCGCCGACCGGATCGCGCACACGGTGCAGTGGCTGCCGGCGCACGTCGATCTCAGCGGACGCGTGTACGCCGGGCTCGGCCACAGCGTCTCGCAGCAGGAGCTCGACGACGTCGTGGCGTTCCTGCGGGCGCGGCTCCAGCCGGCGCCGCGTTCGACGGGCTCTCCGGCCGACGGGCTCTGCGGCTGACAGACTGGGGACATGCGCGCCGTCACCGGAACCGAGGAGCTGTCCGTCTCCGACCTGCCCGACCCCGTCGCGGGGCCCGGCGAGGTCGTGATCGATGTCGTCGCCGCGGGCGTCAACCGCGCCGACATCCTGCAGCGCAGCGGCCACTATCCGCCGCCGCCCGGGGCGTCCGACGTCTACGGCCTGGAGGTCTCGGGAACGATCGCCGAGGTCGGCGAGGGCGTGCAGGGCTGGAGCGTCGGCGACGAGGTGTGCGCGCTGCTCGCCGGCGGCGGCTACGCCGAGAAGGTCGCCGTGCCCGCCGTGCAGGTGCTGCCCGTGCCCGCGGGCATCGATCTCGTGACCGCCGCCGCTCTCCCCGAGGTCGCCTGCACGGTCGTGTCGAACCTGCTGCTGACGGCGCATCTGCGGCCCGGCGAGCTGCTGCTCGTGCACGGCGGCTCCAGCGGCATCGGCACGCACGCGATCCAGGTCGCGCACGCGCTCGGGGCCCGCGTCGCGACGACGGCGCGCACGCCGGAGAAGCGTGCCCGCGCCGAGTCCCTCGGCGCCGACGTCACGATCGACTACACGACCGAGGACTTCGCCGATGTCGTGAAGCGGCACGGCGGCGCCGACGTCATCCTCGACATCATGGGCGCCAAGTACCTCGCGCAGAACGTGTCGGCGCTGCGCAGCGGCGGACGGCTCGTCGTCATCGGCCTGCAGGGCGGCACGAAGGCCGAGATCAACCTCGGCGCGCTGCTCGCCAAGCGCGCGAGCGTGCACGGCACGACGCTGCGCTCGCGCCCCGTCGACGGGCCGGGCTCGAAGGCCGAGGTCGTCGCCGCGACCCTCGAGCACACCTGGCCGCTCATCGCCGCGGGCACGGTCGTACCTGTCGTCGACGCCGTCTTCCCGCTCGCCGACGCCACGGCCGCGCACGACCGCGTCACGGGCGGCGACGCGATCGGCAAGGTGCTGCTCCAGGTCCGCTGACCCCCGCATCCCCGCACCCCAGCACCTCCACGCCTCGAGCACGCACCTCCCGCCCGAAAGCACGCCTCCCGGCGAAAGTGCATCGGCTGGCCGAAAGCACACCTCCCGGACGAGAGTGCAACTCCCGGACGAGAGTGCAACTCCTGGCCGAGAGCACACCTCCCGGCCGAGAGTGCATCTCTCGGCCGAGAACGTGGATGCCCGGCGCACGCTCGGCCGCCCGATGCACTCTCGCGGGACGGCTCGCGGGACGGGATGCGCCGAACCGCGCGGCACGGGGCCGAGCGGGACGCCCGCGGGGCCCGGGGCGTCAGGCGCCGGTGTGGGGCGTCAGCCGCCGGTGTGGGGCGTGACGTCGAGCAGGGCGTCGTGCGCGTGGCCGCCGTCGAGGTGGATGCCGCCGATGGGACGTCCCACGTAGTCGCGCAGCGCCCATCCGGCATCCGGGTCGCCCTCGAGCACCGCCATCCCCGTGTTCGGCATCGACGTGCCGCGCACGAGCGACGTGCCCGTGCGCAGCGTGACCCACGCCCGGATCGCAGCGCCGTGGCTCACCACGACCGCCGTCTCGTCGTCGTTCAGCGGCGACACGGTCGCGTGCACGGCCGCGTCGAACCGCGCCAGGAAGTCGGCCCCGTCGGGCGCGCCGGGGAGGGCGTGCGCCAGATCGCCGTCGGCCCACGCGAGGAGCGCGGCCCGGTACGCGGCGACCGCCGCCCACTCGCGCGACATCTCCCAGTCGCCGGCCAGGATCTCCTCGAACCCGTGCTGCACGCGGGCGTCGACCCCGAGCCGCTCGGCCAGCGGCGCGGCCGTGAGCCCCGTGCGCACGAGCGGCGACACCGCGATCGCCGCGATGCCGCCCGGAGCCAGGGCGTCGGGGATCGCACCCGGAGCCAGCGCGTCGGGGATCGCGGCGGCCTGACGCAGGCCCAGCTCGGTCAGCCCGGCGCCGGGATAGGCCGTGTCGAGAGCACCCGTGACGTTGTTCGGAGTCTGAGCGTGACGGATGAGGAGCAGGCGCATGCCACCAACCTACGGTCGGAACCTGAACACTCGGCCTGTGCGGTTCACAGCCGGGCGCGCGCGACGTGGGGTATCGTGGCGTGCGTTCCTGTCCCGAGTGTGAGGAAGACCGTTGAAGGGTATCGACGCCGCCGCGCTGTAAGCCGCGCCTGAGCCGTCGCCTTTCACGACGGGTTCCGCGCGGTGATCCACACCCGTCGCGTCGACCCGTCCGCTCCCTCGGTCCTTCCGCCGTTCCTCGTCGGCGTCCCCGGCATCCGGAGCATCCGCGCGTGTCGTCGCGACCCGAATCTCGGGAGACACATGTCCGCACACGATTCCTCGGTCGTCCTCGACCGGCTCACCTTCACCTGGCCCGACGGCACCGTCGCGCTCGACGGCGTCTCCGGCGCCTTCGGTACGCGCCGCACGGGGCTCATCGGCCGCAACGGGAGCGGCAAGTCGACGCTGCTGCGCCTCATCGCGGGCGAGCTCGCCCCGGCATCCGGCTCGGTCGCCACGCGCGGGCGCGTCGACCGGCTGCCGCAGCAGCTCACCCTCGACGTCGACCGGCCCGTCGCCGAGCTGCTCGGCATCGCACGCAGCCTGCACGCCGTGCGCGCGATCGAGAGCGGCGACGTCGACCTCGCCCACTTCGACGCCGTCGGCGACGACTGGGACGTCGAGGCCCGCGCGACGGCCGCGCTCGCCCAGGCGGGGCTGCCCGACGGCGCGCTCGACCGGCGCGTCGGCGAGCTGTCCGGTGGCGAGGCGGTGCTGGCCGCGCTCGTCGGCGTGCAGCTGCGCGGCGCCGGCATCGCGCTGCTCGACGAGCCCACGAACAACCTCGACCGCGACGCGCGCGCCCGCGTGCGCGACCTCGTGCGGGGATGGCGCGGCACACTCATCGTCGTCAGCCACGACACGGCACTGCTGGAGCTCATGGACGACACCGCCGAGCTGTATCGCAACGAGCTGTCGGTGTTCGGCGGCCCGTACTCCGAATGGCGGGAGTGGCGGGACACCGAGCAGGAGGCGGCCCGCGCGGCCGAGACCGCGGCGCGCCAGGCGCTGCGGCGCGAGAAGCGCGACCGCATCCACCAGGAGCAGGTGCTCCAGACGCGCGCCGCGATGGGCCGCAAGGCGCAGCTCGAGAAACGCGTGCCCGGCATCGTCGCGGGCGGCCGCAAGCGCGCGGCGCAGGAGTCGGCGGGCCGGCTGCGCGGCGAGGCGTCGGAGAAGGAGCAGGCCGCGCGCGAGGCGCTGGATGCCGCCGGGCGCCGCGTGCGCGACGACGACACCGTGCGCATCGACCTGCCCGACCCGGCCGTCGCCGCGGGGCGCCGCATCGCGACGATCGGCGGCTGGGTGATCCAGGGGCCCGAGCGCGTCGCCCTCGTCGGCCCCAACGGCGCCGGCAAGACAACCCTGCTGCGACGGCTCGTGGGCGACGGCCCGAACGGCGCTGCCGTGCCGGACGGCGGCGCCGGGCCCGACGGCGTTCACAACTCAGGAAAACCCACGGCCCGACCGGGCCAAGAGCCCGATGCGGGATCGGATCTCCTGAATTGCGAACGGGACGGAGCAGGTTCGGAGCGGGGAAGGAGCCCGGGCGGCAGCACCGGGCCGGACGACCGACCCGAGACGGACGGTGTGCACAACTCAGGAAAACCCACGGCTCAGTCGGGCCAAGAGCCCGATCCGGGACCGGATCTCCTGAATTGTGAACGGGACGGAGCAGGTTCGGGCCGGGAAGGTGACCGGGGCGGCGCGCGGGAGGAGATCGCGATCGTCGCGCACACCGAACGGATCGGATACCTGTCGCAGCGCATCGACGGGCTCGACGACGCCGCGACGGTGCTCGACAACGTGCGCACCGCGGCGCCGGGTGCGGGCGACGTCGAGCTGCGCAACCGCCTCGCGCGATTCCTCGTGCGCGGCGACGCCGTGCTGCGACCGGTGTCGGCGCTGTCGGGCGGCGAGCGGTTCCGTGTCGCCCTCGCGACGCTGCTGCTCGCGGATCCGCCGCCGCAGCTGCTCGTGCTCGACGAGCCGACGAACAACCTCGACCTCGACACGCTCGATCAGCTCGTCACGGCGCTCTCGTCCTATCGCGGCGCCGTGCTGGTCGTGAGCCACGACGAGGGCTTCCTCGGCCGGCTCGGGCTCGACCGCACGCTCGAGCTGCGCGACGGCGTGCTGAGCGAGCTGTCCTGACCGGATGCCGGGTCCGGATGCCGGGTCCGGCTGCCGGACCACCGCGCCCGAACTCCTCCGATTCGAGGACCAGCGCCCGCCCACGCGCGCTTTCCCACCCCACGGGGCGCGAATCGGAGGAGTTCGGACCGCGGCAGCGCCGGCATCCGGTCGTCAGCCGACGCGCACGACCGCCGTGGTGCCGCTGCGGAACACGACCTCGCCGAGGGCCTCGATGCGCGCGGGGTCCATGTCGGGGTACCGCGAGCGCTCGAGCTCGCCGACGATGACGTAGGTCACGTCGTAGCGCTGCAGGAAGTCGGCGGCGTAGACGTCGGGCTGCGTGTAGAACTCCTTGATCTCGCGCGTGCGCGGGGCGACGACGGCGCCGTAGGCGTCGGGCTGGCTCGCCGACGTGCGCCACAGCCACTCGTGCGTGTCCCAGCCGAGCACGGTCGGCAGCCCCGTGAACGACGAGATGCGGGAGAGGTGCGTGTACGACACGCCCGCGGCCTCCACGATGTGCGGCTGACCGTCGACCTCCGCGTTGAGCCACGCGATCGCCGCGGCGTCGTCGGCGAGGGCCTCGTTGTGCTGCTGACCGCCGATGAGCGTGGTGCCCGGGGCGGAACGCGCCATCCACGCGGCCCCGTCGTATCCCCGGTAGTCGGCGGGACGCAGCGTCGGGATCACCTGCGGCAGGGCCGCGAGCGGGTACCAGGCCGGCGCGACCGCCGCCGCGAGACCGAGCACGAGCACGGTCGTGCGCACGACGGCGCGACCACCCGCCGCACGACCCCCGTCCACCGCCGCGCCGCCCCCGTCCGCCGCCGCACCACCTCCGTCGCCCGCCGCGCCGTCCGCGTCCGCCGCCGCACCGCTCGCCGCCGCGGCGCGGCGTTCGCGCCAGGCGTCCCACGCGCGCAGCGCGGCACCCGCCAGCACGTACGGCATGACGATGCCGAGCAGGATGCTCGCCTGATAGGTCAGCTTGAACATGGTGTTCGCGCGCGCGAACCCGTTCTCATAGATGTCGACGACGTAGACGACCTCGGGCACGGCGATGAGCCCGACCGCGCACAGGCCGAGGGCGACGACGATCCAGTCGCTCGCCGGGCGGTCGCGCACGAACGGCCGCGCCGCGACGAACGCGATCGCGCCGCCGAGCAGGATGAGCAGCTGCGGGCCCCAGACGACGAGCAGCTGCGACACGGGCGTGTGCGCCTGCGCGAACGCGATGCTGCGTGAGATGGGGTCGAACCCGAGGCCGAACGGCAGCGCGACGAGGTGCGCGAGGGCGAACGCGAACGCGACCCCCGCACCGTCGCGCGTGAGCCGTTCGTCGCGCACACGCAGGCAGAACGCCGCGAGCCCACTGCCGGCGAGCATCACGACGGTCGCGAGCACGACGTCGCCGATCACGGCGAACGGCACGAGCACGCATAGCTGCTGCACGGCGAACAGGCCGAGGGCGGATGCCGTGGGCCGCGGGCGCGCGCCGATCGCCGCCACGAGCACGACGCCCGCGAGCACGACGTAGTAGATCACGAGGTCCCAGTAGTTGCCCATCAGGAACACCGCGAGCGCGAGCGCGCCGAACAGCGGGAGGGGCGTGCGCACGAGGGCCTGGGCCGCGCCCCGCAGGCGCGCCGCGACGGGGGCGCCGGGGTCCACGGCATCCGTCGTCGCCTGCGTCGACCGCGTGGCGACGTGCTGGATCACGAGACCGATGAACAGCAGCACGAACAGCGTGTTGACGAGGTGCGCGTGCAGGTCGCCGACCAGGAACGAGTACGACGGGAACTCGTGGATCGTCTTGTCGGTCGTCTCGGGGTTGTAGCCGATGTAGCGCGTGGATCGCGGGTAGAACCAGTCCGCGGTGCTGCCCAGCGGAAGGCCGGCGGCACTGCCCGCCTCGATGAGCCCGCGACCGGGACCGTTCGTCGCGTAGAAGAAGGAGTGCGCGTTGCCGGCGACGCCGACGAAGAACGCCGTGGCGAGGGCCGTGAGCGCGTGCCGACGGGCACGTCCGGGCCGACGCCAGGCGCTCAGCTGCCATCCGATCGCGGCCGCGAGCGTGAGCGCGTAGGCGACCGTCGAGGCGACGGCGAGGTTGTAGCCGACCGCGGGCGGCACGAGGCTCAGCTTGACGAACAGCGTGTAGAAGAACTGCCCGAAGTAGTAGTAGTTGATGTCGTGGCCGGCGAGCCAGGGGTCGGCGGCGGGCAGCGCGTCGCTGCGGACGAGGCTCATCATGAACCCGAAGTCCATGAACTTCTCGAGTCCGTCGATCGCCGGGTTCATGCCGCGCACATAGCTCCATGCGCCGAGCGCCACGACGAACAGCGCCGCGAACAGGGTCGCGCCGACGAGCGCGTGGCGGTCGCCGCGCAGGTCGCGCACGCCGGCGCGCAGGCCCGGCGGCCCCCAGCAGGCCGCCGCGAGCGCGGCGAGGACGAGCCAGATCGCCCACGACTGGAACGGCAGGATGCGCAGGGATGCCAGGGTCCACACCGCGAGCCCGACGAGCAGTCCGCCGAGCGCGAGCGCGAAGGGCAGCACGACCGCGGGCGTGCGATGGAACAGCCGCACGGCGAGCGGCCACACGGCGGCGCCGGGCAGCGCGAGCGTGAACAGCCAGACGCCCCACAGCCAGCCGTCGCCCTGCAGCAGGAGCAGCGAGGCCACGGCGAGCGCGGCGACGAGCACGACGGCGACGAGCACCGGCGATACGCCCCCGCGAGGCACGACGCGGGACGTCGCCGCGGAATCGGTCGACGGGCTCGTGGCCGTGCCCTCCGCCGGGCTCGTCTCCGCGCGCGGCTCGCGGCTCGGGGCAGGGCTCGTCACGGGGCTCCTCGGGATGGGTGCGGGTGTGGACTACGGGTCAGGTGGCGGTCCGTGCACGGGCACGGTGCCGCCGGTTCTCGACGCTACCGCAGAGCCCCGACACGCGGGCGCGATCGGGGTCGCGCCCGCCGATCTCCCGCACTCGTGGCGTCGATGTCGGAGGGTCGGACGATGATGGGGTGATGGATGACGCACTCGCCCGCTTCGGCCCCGCGACGCAGGACTGGTTCCGCGGCGCGTTCGCGCGGCCGACGACGGCTCAGGCGGGTGCGTGGGCCGCGATCTCGGAGGGCAGGCACGCCCTCGTGGTCGCGCCGACCGGCTCGGGCAAGACGCTGTCGGCGTTCCTCTGGGCGATCGACCGCATCTTCCACGACAAGCGCGAGTCCTCGTCCGCCGAGGAAGGCGGCACGCAGGCCTCGAGCATGCCGCGCACGCGCGTGCTGTACGTCTCCCCGCTCAAGGCCCTGGGCGTCGACGTCGAGCGCAACCTGCGGTCTCCGCTCGTGGGCATCGACCAGTCGGCCCGGCGGCTGGGCCTTCGCGTGCCGCCCGTGACGGTCGGCGTGCGCTCGGGCGACACGCCCGCGGCCGACCGTCGGCGGCTCGTCGTCGACCCGCCCGACATCCTCATCACGACGCCCGAGTCCCTCTATCTCATGCTGACGTCGCAGGCGGCGCAGACGTTGCGCGGCGTGCACACCGTGATCGTCGACGAGGTGCACGCCGTCGCCGCGACCAAGCGCGGCGCGCACCTCGCGGTGAGCCTCGAGCGCCTCGACGCGCTGCTCGACGCTCCGGCGCAGCGCATCGGCCTCTCGGCGACGGTGCGCCCGATCGACGAGGTCGCGCGCTTCCTGGGCGGCGCCGCGCCCGTCGAGATCGTCGCGCCGCGCGCCACGAAGGCCTTCGATCTGCGCGTCGTCGTGCCGATGCCCGACATGGCCAATCCCCCGCCGCCTCCGGGCACGCCGGCGGATGCCGGGAACACCGACGAGGATGCCGACTGGTACACGACCTCGGCGCCCGCGACGGGCTCGGTGTGGCCGCACGTCGAGGAGGCGATCGTCGAGCGCATCCTCGCGCACCGGTCCACGATCGTGTTCGCCAACTCCCGCCGGCTCGCCGAGCGGCTCACGGGCCGGCTCAATGAGATCTACGAAGAGCTCGCGGGTGTCGATACGCCGGGTCTCGATACGCCGGGTCTCGATACGCCGTCGCTGCGCGACGGCACTCGACCAGCGGGGGCGGGCTCGACGCCAGGCGGCGTTCCGGCGGGGGCGGCGCGCGCCGGCGCGCGCCCGGCGGGCGGGATGCCGGCCGAGACGATGGCGCAGTCCGGCGTCTCCAGCGGCGCGCCGCCCGTGCTCGCGAAGGCGCACCACGGATCGGTGTCGAAGGAGCAGCGCGCGCAGGTCGAGGACGAGCTGAAGTCGGGCACGCTGCGCTGCGTCGTCGCGACGAGCAGCCTCGAGCTCGGCATCGACATGGGAGCCGTCGACCTCGTCATCCAGGTCGAGGCGCCGCCGTCGGCGGCATCCGGTCTGCAGCGCGTCGGGCGCGCGGGGCATCAGGTGGGCGAGGTGAGCCGCGCGGCGCTGTTCCCCAAGCACCGCGGCGACATCCTGCACACGGCCGTCGTGACCGAGCGCATGCTCGCGGGAAAGATCGAGGCGATCGCGATTCCGCAGAACCCGCTCGACATCCTCGCGCAGCAGACGGTCGCCGCGTGCGCCGTCGGGCCGGTCGACGTCGAGGGCTGGTATGAGACGGTGTGCCGCTCGGCACCGTTCCGCTCGCTGCCGCGCTCGGCCTACGAGGCGACGCTCGATCTGCTCGCGGGACGCTACCCGTCCGACGAGTTCGCCGAGCTGCGACCGCGGGTCGTGTGGGATCGCGATCACGGCACGCTCACCGGGCGGCCGGGCGCGCAGCGCATCGCGGTCACGAGCGGCGGCACGATTCCCGATCGCGGCCTGTTCGGCGTGTTCGTCGCGGGCGAGACGACGGGCGCGCGCGTGGGCGAGCTCGACGAGGAGATGGTCTACGAGTCGCGCGTGAACGACGTGTTCACTCTCGGCACAACGAGCTGGCGCATCGTCGAGATCACGCACGACCGCGTCAACGTCGTGCCGGCGTTCGGGCAGCCCGGCAAGCTGCCGTTCTGGCACGGCGACGGCCTCGGGCGACCGTCCGAGCTCGGCGAGGCGCTCGGCCGGTTCTCACGCGAGATCGCCGCGGAGCCTCCCGAGAAGGCGACGGCACGCCTGCGCGAGTCGGGCCTCAACGACAACGCGATCGCCAACCTGCTCGCCTACCTGAGCGAGCAGCGCGAGGCGACCGGCAGCCTGCCGACCGACCGCACCCTCACGGTCGAGCGGTCGCGCGACGAGGTCGGCGACTGGCGGGTGATCCTGCATTCCCCTTACGGCATGCACGTGCACGCGCCGTGGGCGCTCGCGGTGAACGCACGCATCCGCGAACGCCTCGGCGTCGAAGGGTCGGCGGTCGCGAGCGACGACGGCATCATCGCCCGCGTGCCCGACGCCGACGCCGAGCCGCCCGGCGCCGAGCTGTTCGTGTTCGAACCCGACGAGCTGGAGCAGCTCGTGACCGACGAGGTGGGCGGATCGGCCCTGTTCGCCTCACGCTTCCGCGAGTGCGCGGCCCGGGCGCTGCTACTGCCGCGCCTGAACCCGCAGAAGCGCGCGCCGCTGTGGCAGCAACGGCAGCGCTCGGCGCAGCTGCTGGAGGTCGCGCGCAAGCATCCGACGTTCCCGATCATCCTCGAGACGCTGCGCGAGGTGCTGCAAGACGTCTACGACCTGCCCGCGCTGCTGCGCGTCGCCCGCGCGATCGGCGACCGGCGCATCCGGCTCGTCGAGACCACGACGAGCCAGCCGTCGCCGTTCGCACGCGACCTGCTGTTCGGATATGTCGGTGCGTTCATGTACGAGGGCGACTCGCCCCTCGCCGAGCGACGCGCGGCGGCCCTGTCGATCGACCCCGCCCTGCTGTCGGAGCTGCTCGGCAAGGTCGAGCTGCGTGAGCTGCTCGACCCCGCCGTCATCGTGCAGTTCGAGGCCGAGGCGCAGCGGCTCGCCCCCGACCGGCGCGTGCGCGGCGTCGAGGGCGTCGCCGACCTGCTGCGCCTGCTCGGACCCCTGGATGCCGCGGAGGTCGCGGAGCGGCTGGACGCGGCGTCGGCGGGTCTCGATGCGCGGGATCGCGATACGTCTGATCTCGATACGCGGGATCTCGATACACCGTCGCTGCGCGACGGCACTCGATCAGCGGTGGTGCTGCGCGACGGCACTCGATCAGCGGGCGTGGATAGTTCGGGCGCGGGGGCCAGGCCCGACGACGGGACGCGATCAGCGGGGGCCGGAGCGGCAGGCGCTGCTTCGCTGGCATCCGCGCTGCTCGGCGAGCTGGTGGCGGCGCGCCGGGCGATCCCCGTGACGATCGCGGGCAGCGAGCGGGTCGCCGCGATCGAGGATGCCGGGCGCCTGCGCGACGCCCTCGGCATCGGACTGCCGGTCGGCATCCCCACGGCGTTCCTCGAGCCCGTCGCCGATCCACTGGCCGACCTCGTCGCCCGCCATGCCCGCACGCACGGGCCCTTCCGCACCGGCGATGTCGCCGCCCGGTTCGGGCTCGGCGCAGCGGTCGCGCGCCAGGCGCTGCAGCGTCTCGAGTCGCAGGGCCGCCTGTCGAGCGGATACTTCCTCGCCGATGCCCCGCCGGGATCCGACGACCGCGAATGGTGCGACACCGAGGTGCTGCGCCGGCTGCGACTGCGTTCCCTCGCGGCGATCCGCGGCGCCGTCGAGCCCGTGCCTCCCGACGCGTTCGCACGGTTCCTGCCCGCATGGCAGCACCTCGATCGGCCGCTCGAGGGCGTCGACGGCGTGCTCGCCACGATCGAGCAGCTGGCGGGCGTGCCGCTCCCGGCGAGCGCGTGGGAGTCGCTCATCCTGCCGTCACGCGTGCGCGACTACGCGCCGTCCCTGCTCGACGAGCTGCTCGCCACGGGCGAGGTCGTCTGGTCCGGCCACGGCTCGCTGCCCGGACGCGACGGCTGGATCGCCCTGCATCCGGCCGATCTGGCATCCGTCACGCTCGTTCCGCCCGACGAGCCGGCCGAGACGAGCGCACTCGAGCAGCGGGTGCTCGACGTGCTCGTCGGCGGCGGCGCGTTCTTCGCGGCCCAGCTCCAGACGCTGACCGGCGCCGAGAGCGAGACCGCCGTCGTCGACGCGCTGTGGAACCTCGCCTGGACCGGGCGTGTCACGGGTGACACCTTCGCCCCCATCCGCACGCTGCTGTCGGGTGGCTCGCAGGCGCATCGCACGGCGCGGCGCACACCGCGCACCCGCATGTTCCGCGGCACGCCGCTGGCCGCCGCGCGCACCACGCCACCGCGCGCACCCCTCGCCGGGGGCCGCTGGTCGCTGCTGCCGGCGCCCGAGCCCGACGCCGCCGTCCGAGCCGCGGCGACCGCGAGCCTGCTGCTGGAGCGGTACGGCGTCGTCACGCGCGGCTCGGTGCAGGCCGAAGGCGTGCCGGGCGGGTTCGCGCAGGTCTATCGCGTGCTCTCCGGATTCGAGGATGCCGGGCACTGCCGCCGCGGCTATGTCATCGAACGCCTCGGCGCCGCACAGTTCGCGACGTCGGCGACGATCGACCGCGTGCGCGAGTTCGCCACGCTGCCTGATCCGGCACCGCTCGCCGCGCGCACACTGGCCGCGACGGACCCCGCCAACCCCTACGGCGCGGCGCTCGCGTGGCCCGCGCTCGAGGGGGTCGGCCATCGCCCCGGCCGCAAGGCGGGTGCGCTCGTGACGCTCGTCGATGGCATCCTGGTGCTCTACCTCGAGCGCGGCGGACGCTCGGCCCTCGCCTTCACCGACGACGAGACCGTGCTCGCCGCCGCGGCGCGCAGCCTCGTCGAGACAGCGCGCGCCCACCGTCTCGACACCCTCACGATCGAGCAGGTCAGCGGTCAGTTCGTCTACGGCACCGCCGTCGGCCGCGCCCTGCACGCCGCGGGCTTCGTCGAGTCGTCCCGCGGCCTCACGCTCCGCCGCACCTCCCGCCCCTAGCCTCGGCGGCCCGACGCCCGCGAAGCCCGACGGCCCACCGGGCCGCCCCCACGCCGCCCCCGTGTTCACAACTCAGGAGAATCGCACCGGTGAGCCTGAGAACCGGGGCTTTCCGCGCGGTTCTCCTGAGTTAAGCGACGGGCGCGCCGGCGGGCGCCCCGGCATCCACCCCGGTGGCCTCGCACCCGGCGCAGCACGTGCGGGTCAGCGGCACGACCTGCGGGGTCCCGGTGACGGGGTCGGGGGTGACGATGCAGCGCAGACCGAAGACGCGCTCGACGAGGTCGCTCGTGAGCACCTCGGCGGGCGGCCCCTGGGCGACGATCTGTCCGTCGCGCATCGCGATGAGGTGCGTCGCGAACCGGGCGGCCTGGTTCAGGTCGTGCAGCACCGCGACGAGCGTGCGCCCCGCACGATGCAGATGCGTGAACAGCTCCATCAGGTCGATCTGGTGCGCGATGTCCAGATAGGTCGTCGGCTCGTCGAGCAGCATGATCGGCGCCTCCTGGGCGAGCGCCATCGCGATCCAGACGCGCTGCCGCTGCCCGCCCGACAGCTCGGCCACGGGACGCGAGGAGAGCTCGGTGAGCCCGGTCGCGCGCAGCGCCTCGGCGACGGCGGCCTCGTCGGCCGGCGTCCACTGCCGGATGAGGTTCTGGTGCGGAAAGCGTCCGCGGGCGACGAGGTCGGCGACGCCGATGCCGTCGGGGGCAATCGAGCTCTGCGGCAGCAGCGCGATCTGCCGCGCCAGATCCTTCGCGCGATACGACGCGAGCGGCCGCCCGTCGAGGGTCACCGTGCCGCCCGCGGGCTTGATGAGGCGCGCGAGGCCGCGCAGCAGCGTCGACTTCCCGCAGCCGTTGGGCCCGACGATCACGGTGAACGAGCCGTCGGGGATGTCGACGGTCAGGCCCGTGCTGATCGTGCGGGCGTCGTAGCCGAGCGTCGCGTCGTCGGTGCGCAGTCGCGCGGTGCGACCTGTCATCGCGGTCTCTCCTGTCATCCGAAACTCAGCACCCATCCGAACCTCAGCCACCCATCCGAAACCCAGCGTCCATCCGAGACTCCGCCGCCCATCCGAGCCTCAGCCCCGCCCTCGCGCCTCGCGCACGAGCAGCCACACCAGATACCCGCCGCCGATCACGACCGTGACCACGCCGACGGGCAGGCCCGGGGTCAGCAGGTGCTGCGCGACGATGTCGGCGGATGCCAGCATGAGGGCGCCCATGATCGCGGCGGGCACGAGCGCGACGCCGGGCGATCGCACGAGCCGCCGGGCGATCTGCGGCGCGGCGAGCGCCACGAACGCGATCGGCCCGGCCGAGGCCGTGACCGTCGCGGTGAAGGCGACGCCGATGACGATGAGCGAGAGGCGCAGGGGCTCGACGCGCACGCCGCCCGCCTTCGCCGCGTCGTCGCCGAGCTCGAGCTGCCGCAGGCCGGGCGCGCACACCGCGGCCGCGACGAACAGCAGCGCGATGACCGCGCACGCCCCGGCGACCTGCGCGCCGATCATGCCGTTCAGCGAGCCGATGCCCCACGCCGTCGCGCTGAGCGCCACCTCCTGCGTGCTGACCATGAGCAGCCACACGTTGACCGACATCAGCATCGCGCTGAACGCGATGCCGGCGATGATGAGCCGGAATCCCTGCACGCCCCGCTGCCAGGCGACGAGGTAGACGAGCAGCGCGGTCGCGAGCCCGCCGACGAGCGCGCCGGCCGCGACCTGCAGGTAGCCGCCGCCGAGCAGGATGATCACGATGAGGGCGCCCGTGTACGACCCGGTGCTGAAGCCGATGATGTCGGGGCTCGCGAGCGGGTTGCGGGTGAGCGACTGGAAGATCGCTCCGGCGATGCCGAGCGCAGCGCCGAAGACGATCGCCGCGACGGCGCGCGGCAGCCGCCATTCGAGCACGACGGTGCTCGCGAACCCGGCCTCCGGGTCGCCGGTGAGCGCGGCCCACACCTGCGCGACCGACAGCGGGTACTGCCCGATCATGAGCGAGAGGATGCCGACGGCGAGGGTGAGCGCGGCGAGCACGGCGCCCGTCACGAGGGAGCGGCGCCGCCAGCGCAGCGCGACGCCGCCGGCCCGGGTCACGACCTGTGCGCTGCCGAAGTCGATGGATGCGACACCGGCATCCCGCGCGGCGACGCTCACAGTCCGCTCGCCTTCCGGCGGCGCACAAGCACGACGAGCACGGGCGCGCCGACGAACGCGGTGACGACGCCGACGGGCAGCTCGCCGGGGCTCATGACCACCCGGCCGAGCACGTCGGAGGCGAGCACGAGCGAGGGCGCGAGCACGAGCGTGTAGGCGAGGATCCAGCGCTGGTCGGGACCGGTGATCCACCGGGCGATGTGCGGGATCATGAGGCCGACGAAGCCGATCGGCCCCGCGATCGCGGTCGCGCCGCCGGCGAGCAGGGTGACGGCGACGACCGTGAGCACGCGGATCCGGCCGATGCGGATGCCGAGCGAGCGGGCGAGGTCGTCACCGAGCGCGATCGCGTTGAGCGACGCGGCGACACCGGCGGCGATGAGCACGCCGACGCCCAGGAACGGCAGCACGGGCAGCAGCACGTCGAAGCCACGGCCGACGAGCGTGCCCGCGTTCCACGTGCGCATGGTGTTGAACGCCTCGGTGTTGAGCAGCATGAGTCCCGTGACGACGCCCTGCAGCGCCGCGCCGACCGCCATCCCGGCGAGCGTGAGCCGCAGCGGATCGACGCCGCTGCGGCCGGCCGCGCCGATCGCGAAGACCGCGACGGTCACGAGGAGCGCCCCGGCGAGCGCGAACCAGATGTAGCCCTGGATGCTGGAGACGCCGAGCACCGCGACCCCGAGGGCGACGAAGAGCATGGCGCCCGCGTTGACGCCCAGGATGCCGGGGTCGGCGAGCGGGTTGCGGGTGAGCGCCTGGATGAGGGCGCCGGCGAGGCCGAGCGCCGCACCGACGACGATGCCCGTGACGGTGCGCGGCACGCGCAGGTCCCAGATCACGAAGTCGTCGCCCTCGCCCGTGTAGGCGAAGAGGCCGTGCAGCACGCCGTCGAGCGGGATGTTCTTGGAGCCCACGGCGACGCTCAGCAGCATGAGCGCGACGAGCGCCGCGAGGGCGATCGCGAGGCCGACGGCGCGGCGCGTGCGCGGGGCGCGCGGCGCGGCGCCGGGCTGCTCGTGCACCCCGGTCTCGAAGGGCGTGGTGCCGGGAGGGGCGGCGGGCCCCTCCCGGCCGATGACGGTCACGTCGGGATCAGCCCTTCGCGAGCGCGGTGCCCGAGAGCTGCTCGGTCACCCAGTCGATCGCCCAGGCGAGGCTGAGCGGGCCGGCGCCGTTCGTCGCGTTGGCGAGCGCCAGGTCGGGCACGAGCACGGCTTCGTTCTTCACAGCGGGCAGCTGCTGGTAGCGCGGGTCGGCGCCGAGCACCGCAGGGTCCGACTGCCAGAACCAGATGCTCAGCACGTCGGCGCTCAGCTGGTCGATGTTCTCCAGCGAGATGTCGTTGGTGCCGTTGCCCGACTGCGTGTTGTCCTGGTTCTCGGCGGGCACGAGGCCGAAACCGTCGAGCCAGCTGCCGTTGCCGAACCAGAACTTGGTGCCGTCATAGCCGACCGACTGGTAGGTCTTGCCCTCCAGGCCGGGCATCCCGGCGCTCGCCGCGGCGTACGCCTCCTCGACCTTCGCGGCGGCGGCGTCGGCGGCATCCGGCTCGCCGATCAGCTCGCCGATCGCGTCGAGGGTCACGTTCCAGTCGTTGTTGCCGAGGGTGACGCCGACGAACGTCGGGGCGATCGAGGAGATCTGCGTGTAGAGGTCCTCGTCGACCTGCCACGTGTTGGCGAGGATCAGGTCGGGGTCGTACTTCGCGATCGCCTCGAGCACGGGCTGGTACTCCGCGTTGACGAGCGCGGGGTCCATCGGGCCCGTCGCGACGCCCTCGAGCCACGGGAACGACGCGGCGAACGCGGCCTCGTCGGCGACGCCCGCGCTGAACGCGACCGTCTCGACGCCCATCGCGGCGAGGGCGTCGACATAGCTGGCGCTGAGCGCGACGATCTTCTGCGGCTTCTCGTCGACGGTGATCTCGCCGTAGGCGGTGTCGAGCGTGACGGGGAAGCCCTCGGTCGCGGCGGCGCTGCTCGTGCCGTCGGCGGCGGCCTCGTCGCCGGACGCGGGCGTGCTCGAGCCGCAGGCGGTGAGGGCGAGCGCGGCGCCGAGCGCGAGCCCGGCGAACGCGGTGGCGCGACGGGCGGTGTGCGTGCGTGTCATGCGGTGTTCCTTCTGTGTGCTGTGTGTGTGCGGGGTGGGGGTCGGGCCGTGCGGTCAGGCGGGCCGTGCGGTCAGACGGGGCCGGCTTCAGACGGGGACGACGCGGAACATGCGGAATCCCCAGCCGACGGGCTCCTCGGAGTGCACCCGAAGGCCGGCGTCGGCGAAGAGCGCGAGCAGCTCCTCCTCGGTGCGGATGCCGGTGCCGTACAGCGTGAACATCTGCAGGTCGGCCTCGACCTCGTGCTCGTCGAGCTCGTCGGTCTTGAGGATGTCCTCGACGACGAGCAGCGCGCCCCCGTCGGTGAGCCCGGCGGCGGCGCGGCGCAGCACGTGGACGGCGTCGTCGTGGCGGTGCCGGCCGAGCTCCTTGACGATGAGCACGGCATCCGTCGCGGGCGCCGTCTCGAACAGCGACCGCTCCACGAAGTCGATGCGCGACAGGTGCTCCTCGTCGGCGACGCTCGTGGCGAGGTCGCCGCGGAACCACGCGACGCGCGAGGGCAGGTCGGCGATCGTGACGCGGGCCTCGGGCACCGCGGCGACGATCGCGGATGCCATGACGCCGGCGCCCTCCGACCGCACCGTGACGGTCGGGAATCCCTGCACGGTCGGCGACTGCGCGAGCGGCTCGGCGAGATAGCGGCCGAAGTCGGAGATCTGCTCCAGCGCGCGGTCCTCGTACCAGGGCTCGGCGCTCAGGTCGGCGTAGCTCTGGCCGGTGACGGAGGTGTAGCTCTCGCCTCCGGTGCGCACGGAGTGCTCGATGCCGTGGAAGGCGAGCGAGCGCCGGGCGAAGTAGCCGTCGCGCTGCAGCACGTCGAGCACGAAGTCGTCGACGAGGTAGTCCCCGGCGTCCGTCAGCGCGTAGTGGCCCGGCACGGTCTCCTCGAGCAGCTCGAGCGCGTGCAGGTAGCGCAGCAGCTTCTGCACGCCGACGGGGTCGCACGAGGACTGCTTCGCGAGCTCGCCGACGCCCGTGACGCCGCGCGAGATGAGCTCGGGCAGCCCCAGGTCGACGGCCGCGCGGATCGCGAGCGGCGGTGCGAGCTCGGCGAGCTCGTGCAGCTTCTCGAACGCCTCCTCGTTGCGCTCGGGGTCGGGCACCGCGGGGTCGTCCTCGAGCGTGATGACCTCGCCGAGCCGCCAGTAGCCGGTGAAGTCGATGACGTCCTTCGCGAGCCCGCGGTCCTCGACCAGGTGACGGCGGACCAGCTTGACCTGCGTCGACTCGCCCGCGATCCAGGCGAACGGGTCGCCCTCCCACCAGTCGGCGGCGCGCACGGCATCCGTCAGCAGCGTCGTCGTCCCGGCGGGCAGGCCGTCGCGCACGAGCCACGTCACCTCGACGCCGGGCAGCTCGCGCAGCGGGATGCGGTGCTCGGCGAGCGAGATCTCGATGAACACCTGCGCGCGGGCGTCGTCCGGCAGCTCGTCGAGCAGGCGGGCGATCGCGGGCAGCGCCGTGTCGTCGCCGACGACCAGCAGCCAGTCGGCGACGGGCAGCGCGGCGCTCGCGGGCGGGCTCACGAGGTGCACGCGGTCGCCCGTCGACGCGCGGTACGCCCAGGTGGTCGCGACTCCCGTGCCGTGCTTGACGAAGTCGACCGTCAGCTCGCCGCTCCGCTGGTCCCACTCGCGCACGGTGTAGACCTTCGAGAGCGCGCGGGGGCTCTTCGGCCAGTCGACGTGACCGGGCTCCTGCGTCGGCAGCACGGGATCGGTGCGACCCGGGTAGGGAAAGACGAGACGGATGGCGTCGTCGAAGCCGTCGCTGCGGAAGGCCGGCTGCGGCAGCCCGTTCGACGACGTGAAGGCGCCCAGCTCGTCGCCGCCGAGCACGACGCGGCGCAGCCCCGGGGTGATGTCCTCGATGCGCGTGACCTCGACCTCGCGCAGGCTCATGGGGTGGACGGTGAGGCGTCGTGTGGTCTTGGGCACGCGCGAAAACCTTTCGTCAGACTGAAGGTTTCAGTCGGGTCGACACTCCGAGCCCACACGGACGCGTCCGTCCGGGGCTCACGAGCAGGCCGGCGAATCGGGGGCTCGCGGGCGCAATTAGTGAGGTTAGCCTAGCCTGCCCCTCGCGCACAACTCCCCGGAGCCGACCGCAGTCGAACGGAGTAGTGTCGGCCGGAAGGCCGAACCGGCCCGCGAACACGGGAGCACGACCATGCCCGAGGGCGACACCGTCTGGCGCGCGGCGCAGCGGCTGCACGCCGCGCTCGCGGGACAGACCGTCACGCGCTTCGACATCCGCGTACCCGGCAGCGCCGCCGCCGACCTCACGGGCGAGACCGTGCACGAGGTCGTCGCGCGCGGAAAGCACCTGCTCGTGCGCATCGGCGACCAGACCCTGCACTCGCACCTGCGCATGGAGGGCGTCTGGCACGTCTATCGTCCCGGCGAGCGCTGGCGACGCCCCGGCCACACCGCGCGCGCGATCGTCTCGACGGGAAGGGCGGATGCCGTGGGCTTCGACCTCGCGATGGTCGAGGTGCTGCCGACGGCCGACGAGGATCGCGTCGTCGGCCACCTCGGCCCCGATCCGCTCGGCCCCGACTGGGACGCCGCCGAGGCCGCGCGCCGCCTCGGCGCCGACCCGCGGCCGATCCACGTCGCGCTGCTCGATCAGCGCAACGTCGCCGGCTTCGGCAACGAGTACGCCAACGAGCTGCTGTTCGTGCGCGGCATCCTCCCCACGACGCCCGCGACGGAGGTCGACGCGCCCGGCCTGCTCGAGACGGGCGCGCGGATGATCCGCGCGGGCCGCGACCAGGTGCAGCGCACCTTCACGGGCGACACCCGCCCCGGCCGGCGCAACTGGGTCTATCGCCGGGAGCGCCGGCCCTGCCTGCGCTGCGGCACGCCCATCCGCCGCACCGACCTCGGCGCGACCCCCACCGAGGAGCGCATCGTCTTCTGGTGCCCGCAGTGCCAGCGCTGACCCGGGCGCGGCCGGCGCCGGGCGGTGCGGGCCGGTCCGGCATCGGCCGGTGGAGGCCGGGTCAGACGGTGGTGGCGCCCGTCGCGACGGCGATGGTCTCGTCGCCGGAGTCGTCGTCGGCGGGGGCGGCGATGAGGTCGTGCTCGGCGTGGTCCGCGGCGGCGTGCACGGCCGCGATCGGGTCGCCCGCGATGATCGCCTCGAGGATGGCCGCGTGGTCGGCGCGGCGCGTCTCGACGCCCGCGCCGTAGACCACCTCGCCCTTGTTGATCGCGGTGCGCAGGCCCGCCATGACGCCCGCGTACAGCCCCACCATCAGGGAGTTCCCGGTCGCCTCGATGAGCAGCTGGTGGAACTGGCCGGGCGTGCGGCCGCGCTCCCAGCGCATCGGCGTGCCGGCATCCCCCGCCAGGTCGCGCTCGTGCGCGGCCCGCAGCGCCTCGATGTGCGCCTCGGTGCGGTTGCGCGCGGCCAGCTGGCAGGCCTCGATCTCGAGCGCGCGGCGGAATCCGAGGATCTCGTGCACCGGGAACTCCGAGACGAAGTCGGCGAGCATGTCGCTCGTGGGGAGCCGCGAGCGCACGAACGTGCCGCGGCTGACAGCGGGCTCGAGCAGCCCGAGCGTCGCGAGCGACCGCACCGCCTCGCGCACGGTCGTGCGGCCGACGCCCAGCATCTCCATGAGCTCCGGCTCGGTCGGGATCTTCGATCCGACCGGCCATTCGCCCGACACGATCTTGCGCCTCAGATACGCGATGGTCGTCTTGACCCTGCCCCGTCCGGTCGCGTCCATACCCCGTCGTGTTCCTCTTCTTCGGCGAAAGCCCGAGTCTAACAACCGGTTCCCATGACGCTCCTGAACGCGGAGCCGGGCCAGTCCTCCGGTCGGGCTCAGCCGCGCGGCGCGGAGCCCTGCGCGATGCGGGCGAGCTCGGCGTCGAGCCGGTCGACGACGGGCCGGTCGAACGGCGGCCGCAGGATCGAGGTGTGACCGCCGGCGACGGGCACGACCTCGTGCGGGCCGGCGAGCAGCTCGCCCCACCACGTGAGGTCGTTGGGGTTGTCGGGGGCCGTGAAGACGACGGTCGGCGCCTCCCACCGGTGCGGGCGGTGCCGGTTGAACAGCCGCAGGCTCTGCTCCCAGAACACGGCGTTCTGCAGCCGCTGCGGATGCCGCGTCCACCCGGCCGTGACCTGACGCGCGTGCGTGCGCATGCGCTCGCCCCACGGCGGAGCGATGCCGCGCGGCGACCCGGGCAGGTCGGCGGGGCGATGACCGGGCCCGACGGCGCGGTCGAGGAACCGGTCGGAGACGATCGAGTCGAGCACCGCGACGAGACGCACGTCGTAGCCGCGCTCGCGCAGGATCGCGGCGCACTCCAGGGCGAGGATGCCGCCGTACGAGTGCCCCGCGAGCACGAGCGGCGTCTCGGGTCCGGTGCGCGTGATGACCCCGAGGTGCCGGCGCAGCACGGCGTTCAGCGTCCGGTCGACCGGACCGCGGCGCTCGTAGCCGGCGGCCTGGTAGCCGATCGTCTCGACGTCGGCGCGCAGCGCGGTCACGAGCGGCAGCAGCGCGAGGGCGGGCGCGCCCCCGCCCGCGAAGACGTGCAGGCGCGCGGGGTGGTCGCCCCTGCGGAGCCGCACGGCGGTGCCGGGCAGCCGCGCCGCGGAGCCGGGCAGGTCGCGTTCGCCCCCCGCCCGCGACCCCTCGCCCTTCGCCCGCGGCCCCCGGCCCGCGACCCGCGAGCCTCGGCCCGTCGCCCGCGATCCGCCCCGTCCCGCGTCGATCACCTGCGCGAGCTCCGCGATGGTCGGCGCCGCGACGAGCGCGGCGGAGTCGAGGCTGCGGCCCGTCGCGGTCTCGACCTGCGCGAGCATCTCGGCGACGGCCAGCGAGTCGGCGCCGAGCGCCCAGAAGTCGGCGTCGACCGAGACGGCGTCGAGGCCCAGCACCGACTGCCAGATCGTCGCGAGCAGCCGCTCCGCCGGCGTGCGCGGCTCGAGCACCGGCAGCGCGGGCGGCGTCGGCAGGTCGCCACGGCTCACCTTGCCGCGCTCGTTGCGCGGGAGCGCCGGCATCATGACGATGCGGCTGGGCACCATCCACGCGGGGAGCAGCTCGCGCAGACGACGGCGCAGCGCGGCCTCGATGAGCGGACGGTCGGTCTGCGCGGGCACGACGTGGGCGACGAGGCGCTGCCGGCCACCGGCATCCACCGTCGTGACGACTGCCTCGACGACGGGCGCCGCCGCGAGGATCGCCGCCTCGACCTCCAGGGGCGCGACGAGATAGCCGCCCACCTTCATCGCCTGGTCGGCGCGACCCATGAGGCGCAGGACGCCGGGCGCCTCCCAGCGCGCGAGATCGGCGGCGTGGTAGGTCCAGACGCCGTCGGGCGAGACCTCGAACGCCTCGTCGGTGCGCGCCGGGTCGTCGAAGTAGCCGCTGGAGAGGTACCGCGCCGTGACCCGCAGCCGTCCGCTCTCCCCGTCGGGGACCGGGCGGCCCTCGTCGTCGACGATCTCGACCGACTTGTTCGGCACGATGCCGCCGACGGGCAGGAAGCCCTCGCGGTCGGCGTCCTCGTCGGGCTCGACGCGCAGGAAGGCGAGCGAGCCGATCTCCGACGCGCCCGAGAGCACGCAGAACGACACGGGCCCCTCGGCCGCGTCGCGCACGCGCCGCACGAGCGACCACGGCACGGGCTCCCCGCCCGCCGTCGTCAGGCGCACGGGTGCCGGCAGCGCGGGCGGCGGTGCGTCGTCGATGATCGCGGTGAGCAGCGACGGCGTCGCGTGCAGGTGCGTGACGCCCTCGTCGGCCAGCCACTGCGGCATGCCCGCGAGGCCCGTGAGCCGCACGTCGCGCACGTGCAGGCTCGCGCCGTTGAGCAGGGCGCAGAAGACGATGTCGAGGCCGCCGCCGAAGCTCAGCGGCAGCACCATCGCGTTGCGCACGCCGGGCGCCTGATCGTGCGTCATCCGCCCGATGTAGGCCTGGTGCAGCCACGCCCCGTGGTCGTGCACGCACCCCTTGGGCGCGCCCGTCGAGCCCGAGGTGAAGATGACGGCGGCCGGCGTGTCCTCATTGACGCCACCGTCCGCCGGGCTCGTCGCCGACGCCCCCGGCACCGGCGTCTCCGGCAGGGGCTCCCCCGGCACCGGCACTCCCGACCCCGCCTGCTCCGGCACGGATGCCGCATCCGCCGGCAGCGCCGACACGTCGAGCAGCCGCGCCCCCGCGCGGTCGAGCAGGGCGTGCACGCGCTCGTCGGGGAACGTCGGGTCGATCGGCATCGCCATGCGCCCCGCCGCCAGGACGGCGAGGAAGGCGCACACCGCGGCGACCGTGCCGTCCATCACGACGGCGATCGGCGCCCCCTCGTGCGCGCGATGCCGTTCCTGGCGCGCGATCGCGGCCCCCCAGCCGTCGACGCGCGCCAGCAGCCGCCCGTACGTCAGCCGCCCGTCGGGCCCCGTGAGCGCGAGCGCCTCGGGCAGCGCCGCGGCGACGTGCCGCAGCCGGTGCGTCACCGACGTCCACTCCCCGGGGACCCGCAGCGGCACGAACGCGGGCCGCTGCGACTCGTCATCGCCCTGCACCGGCTCGCTCCGGGCCTGATCACCGTGACGCGCCGCGACGGACGCCGGCGTCATCGTTCGATGCAGTATTCGGAGATCGGCAGGCCGACGTGACGCGACTCGGCCGGCACGTAGCCCAGCAGGCGGTCGCCGGGCGTCAGCTCCGTGACGTTGTTCACGGTCGCGCCGGGGCCGAGCAGGCGCACGTGCCAGTCGTCCTGCGCGATGATGTTCACGCGCTTGCCGTCCTGCGTCGCGGCCGTGATCGAGATGAGCGGGCGGCGCTCGATCTTGACGCGGCCGATGCGCACCTCGCGCACCGAGCCGTCGGTGCGCACCGCGAGGATCGGGTGGCCCGCGCGCAGCTCCGAGACGTAGCGGGTGCGGTTGTCGGGGCCGAGCACGTAGGAGTGCACCGCGCCGGCGTTCCAGCGGAACGGACGCGTGGGCATGTAGGGCAGCGGGTGGGTCTCGGAGCACGAGAGGAAGAATCCCGACGCGAACGAGCCGATGAGGCATCCTTCGTCCTGCTCGAGAAGCGAGCACGTGTCGATGCAGGCGCGCTCGCCCATACCGATGTGCTCGACCTCCTCGACGACGAACTCCTCCAGCAGCAGGTGCTGCTGCTGCGGGGTGATGACCTGCTGCAGCAGCGCGATCTCCTCGAGCGACCGCGGCGCGAGCAGCAGGCCGTCGGAGCCGTGCTCGAGCACGATCGCGACGATCTCGGCGTCGGTGATGTCGCTCACGACGGTCACCGTGCGGCCGCCGGAGTTCTCCGCCGCCGCGATCACGATCTCCAGCGGGATCTTGGTCGGGTCGGTGAAGGTGAGCAGCGTCCACGGCACGCGCCGCACGGCCTGGCACGCGACCTCGAGCGTCTCGGCGTCGGAGACCACGACGTGCACGGCGCGATCGGCGTCGGCGGGCACGGTCACCTCGTCGAGGATGCCGGAGGGCGTGAGCACCAGGTCGATGCCCGACTCCGGGATCTCGTCGGCGGGCGACGAGACCGCGAGGATGCGGCGCACCGTGGGCGGCAGGGTCGCGAGCAGCTCGGCGTCGTCGGAGACGATGCCCTCGACGCGATGGTGGATCGCGGCGTCGACGTAGGCGACGCGCTGGTCGGCGCGCACGCCGCGCAGGTCGAGCCAGGCGAAGTGCTCGAAGCGGGCATCGGCCGCCGCGGCGGGCGCGAGCGGGATGACCTTGTCGGTGACGATGATGTCGTCCATCAGGCGGGGATTCTCCTGTCGATCGGGTTCGCCGACGTCGCCCCGGGTCGGGTGAGCTCGGTCAGCGAGGAGGGAAGTGACGGGCCGAGCGGGTAGCTCTCGGCGCACGAGACGAGGGTGCTCGCGACGCGCAGCGGGTCGTCGGACTCGAACACGCTGCGGCCGAAGCACACGCCCGCGGCGCCCGCGGCGAAGACCTCGTGCGCGCGCTCGCGGTTGGCCTCGACCGAGGGCTCGACACTGCCGCCGGCGATGAGGACGGGGATGGGCGTGGCGCCGACGACGACGCTGAGCGCCTCGGAGCTGCCCGGGTACGAGAGCTTCACCAGGTCGGCGCCGAGGTCGACCGCGATCGCGGAGAGGTGCGCGAGCGTCTCGGCGCTCTGGTCCTCGGGCAGGTCGGCGCGGCGCGCGTACATCATCGCGAGCAGGGGCATGCCGAGCGCGTCGCAGCGCTGCGCGACGGCGGCGAGGTCGCGCAGCTGCGCGGGCTCGTTCGCCGAGCCGACGTTGACGTGCACGCTCACGGCGTCGGCGCCGTAGCGCACGGCGTCGTCGACGTCGCCGACGAGCACCTTCGAGTCGTTGTCGGCGTGGTGCCGCGTGCCGGCCGAGACGTGCACGATGAGGGCGAGCCGGGTGAACAGCGCGGGGTCGATCGTGCGCACGCGCCCCTTGTGCACGATCACGGCGTTGACGCCCGCGGTCGCGAAGGTGCTCACGAGCGCCGAGGTGGACACCCCGCCGGCGATGGGGCCCAGCGTGACCGAGTGGTCGAGCGGCACGAAGACGCTGCGCCCGCGCCCGGAGAGGAGGCGCGACAGACGGATCGCCTTGCCGGGCGAGCCCCCGCTCACGATGGCGGTTCGGCCCGAGTATGCAGCGGTCATCCACGTACCCTTCGAACGATGTCTTGCGAAGCCTCGGTCCTGCGGCGTTCCGGCAAGACCCTGACCGGGCCGGGACGGTGCCGCGAGAGATCGGGAAGCGGCGTGTCCACGCTCGGATACATGCATCTTAGCACAGGGTAGCCTTACCTATGTCAGTCGAAAGGATGTCAGCGTGAGCCGAGAACTCGTCGCCCGCTACCTGTCGCGCCTGCGCGTCGCCGACCGGCCGCCGCGGCTCGACGTCGCGACGGTCACCCGCTGGGCGCACGCGCACGCGGCGCGCGTGCCGTTCGAGAACCTGCGACTGCACGCCGACGACGCGCCGGGAGAGGTGATCCTGGATGCCGGCACGATGCTCGCGGGCGTGGTCGACCGCCGCGAGGGCGGCATCTGCTACGAGCTCAACGCGAGCTTCGGCTGGCTGCTGGAGCAGTGCGGGGCGCAGGTCGACCTGCTGGGCGCGCGCGTCGAGCAGCACGCCGGCGGCGCCATGACGCTCGGCATCCCCCTCGGCCACCTCGCCCTGCGCGTCACGCTCGACGACGCCGTGCTGCACGTCGACGTCGGGTTCGGCGGCCCCGCGATCGTCACGGCGCCGGTCGGCGCCGGCGAGCGCGTCGGCACCTCGCCCGAACGCGGATACGTCGTCGACCCGAGGTCGCGCGCGCTCTCCGACTTCGCGGATGCCGCACGCTGGCACAGCACCGACCCGGGCTCGCGGTTCCAGCGGTCGATCGTGTGCTCGCTCGCGATCGGCGAGCGCACGACGACGCTCTCCGGCGTGCCCGCCGACCCCGGTCTCGCCCGACGGCTCGCCCCCGCACACGCCGGTCTCGCCTGGCGGCTCACCCCTGCACACGCCGGTCTCGCCTGGCGGCTCACCGATGGCACCGTGCGGCGCGACCTGTCGCCCGCCGAGGCCGCGCGCGTGCTGCGCGAGCGCTTCGGCATCGCCCGGGCGCTGCCGACGCGCCTGGCCGCTCACGGCGTGCTCCCGGGCGTGTAACGCCACGACGCGGGGAACGGCGTGCCGAGGTACACGGCGCCGAGCGCGCGCTGCGCGTCGACGTCGCCCACGAGCCGGCGCAGCCGCGCCGACCGCAGCCGCCACGAGAACGGATCGTCGTCGAGCGTGTGCAGCAGCTCGGTCATCTCCCACGAGAACGACTCCGACTCCCACACGCGGGCGAGCGCCGTCGCGCTGTACGCGTCGAGCAGCGACGTGTCGCCGTGCCCCAGGGCCGCCTGCACCGCGGCGGAGAGCACCCCGGCATCCGACACGGCGAGGTTGAGCCCCTTCGCGCCGGTGGGCGGCATGAGATGGGCGGCGTCGCCGACGAGGAAGAGCCGTCCGCGCCGCATCGGCTCCAGCACCGTGGCGCTCAGGGGGATGACGGAGCGGTCGAAGATCTCGCCGGTCGCGAGCGGCGGGTGGTCGAGGCTCGCGCTGCGCAGCCGCAGCTCGGCCCAGATGCGTTCGTCGGGCCAGTCGTCGAGCCGCGTGCCGGCGGGCACCTGCAGGTACTGCCGCGTGATCCGCGGCCCGCGCATGCTGTGCAGGCTCATGCCGCGCGGGTGCATGGCGTACATGCCCTCGTCGGGATCGGGGGCGGTGCGCGCGAGGATGCCGAGCCACGCGTGCGGCAGGGCGCGGTGGTACGCGCGGACGTCGGTGTCGCCCGCGAGCGCGGCGGCGCGGCCCGCGCCGTGCCGGCCGTCGCACGCGGCGGCGTAGGCGGCCTCGACGCGCACGGGGCCGTCCGCCGTCTGCGCCGTCACGACGATCGACTCCGCGCCGTCGGCGATGTCCGTGACCTCGGTCTCGAAGCGCAGGTCGACGCCGTCGCGCTCGAGCGCCTCGACGAGGTCGCGCACGACCTCGTGCTGCGGATAGAGCCACGCGTGCCGGCCGAGCAGCGACGCGAAGTCGAAGCGGTGTGTGACGCCCTCGTGCCGCACGTAGAAGCCGCTGTGCGCCTCGCCCTCGCGCGCGATGCGGTCGCCCACGCCGAGCTCGTCCATCACGACGCGGGTGGGATGCTCGAGGATCGCCGCGCGCACGCGTGTGAGGCATCGCTCGCGCGCGGCGCGCTCGAGCACCACGACGCGGCGGCCCTGCAGCGAGAGCATGCGCGCGAGGAACAGGCCCGCGGGGCCCGCGCCGAGGATCGCGACGTCGGCGGAGGTCATGCGACGGCCCGCTCGGCGCGGCCCGTGCCGCTCGCGGCCGGGGCGTCCAGGCCGTCGAGCAGCGCCTCCCACTCGTCGACGACGGCGTCGCGCTCCCACGCGCGCACGTGCGCGGCGGCGCGGCGTGCGATGCCGCCCCGCAGCTCGGCGTCGCCGACCAGGCGGTGCAGCGCGGCCGCGAAGGCGGGCACGTCGCCCACGGGCACGAGCAGCCCCGTCTCCCCCGGGCGCACGAGCTCGCGCACGCCGGGTCCGCTGTCGGTCGTGACGGTGGGGGTTCCCGCGCACATCGCCTCGGCGATCACGAGCCCCATCCCCTCGTGCGCGGAGCTGAGCACGTGCACGGATGCCGCGGCGAGCACGCCCGCGAAGTCGCCCGTCGCGCCCATGAGGCGGGCGGGCGCGCCCGTGCGGTCGATGAGCCGCTGCAGCTCGCCGCGCAGGGAGCCGTCGCCGTAGACGCGCAGCTCCCACCCCGGATGCGCGGGGGCGACCTCGGCCCACGCGCGGATCGCCACGTCGACCGCCTTCTGCCGCTCGAGCCGCACGCCCATCGCGACGACGCGCTCGCGGGACGCGCCCGCACCGCGTGCGTCGCGGTCGAGGTCCAGCCGGTCGAGCGCGGAGACGTCGACGGGATTGCGCAGGTGCCCGACCCGCTCGACGCCGTCGGCGCGGAAGGCCGCGGCATCCTCCTCGGTCAGCACGAGCACGCGCGCGACCCGGCGCGACACGCGACGCAGCCGGTCGACGTCGCGCTCGGTCACGGCGGCGTGGTGCGCGTCGTGGTACTGCGCGACGATCCGCTCGGCCGGGAATCCGCCGCGGATCAGGTATTCCGCGCTGCGCAGCTGCGTCGCGACGACCAGGGAGCCGGGGCGCTCGCGCAGCCACGACACGAGGCGCCGCGAGCCCTCGTCGAAGGCGCGGACGCCGGCGCGCTGGCCGCGCACGGTGAGCTTCGCGCGCCGCCACGGCGTCGTCGGCGAGTACATCGGGCCGGGGTCCGCGGGGTGCACGACGAGGTCGGGGCGCACGGCCCACGGCACGGGCGCCGGCGCGGGATAGAGGCCGAGATGCGTGACGTCGTGGCCGCGCTGCGCGAGCCCGTCGGAGAGCTCGCGAACGACGCGCTGCACGCCGCCGAGCACGTCGAGGCAGTCGGCGGCGAAGGCGATGCGCCGGGGCGCGGTGCGGGAGCGCGTCATGCGGGGGTGTGCTCCGTCTCGCGCGCGGCCGCCCCGTTCGGCGGTGTCCCGTGCGGCGGCGTCTCGTACCGGCCCTGGGCGCCGTCGCTGCTGAGCATCGCCCGCGTCATCTGGATCATCGGCACGGCGACGACCGCGAACGCGATCACGTCGGTGACGATGATGCCGACGCCCACGCCCGTGAGGCCGAACGGCCCGATCAGCAGCACGGCGCCCGCGACCGTGCCGACCATGCCGATGCACTGCATGACGACGAGCAGCCGCAGCCGTCCGAGGATGCGCGCGAAGGCGCCGTAGAGCAGCAGGATCTGCTGCAGCAGCAGGGCGGCGGCCATGCACAGCAGGTATCCCGACGATGCCGAGTATCCCGGGCCGACGAGCTGCAGCACGAGCGGGCCCAGCAGCGCGAACGCGATCAGCAGCGGCACCGCGACCCGCACCTGCAGCGCGATGATGCGGCGGGTGAGGTCGGCGCGGCGCTCGGGGTGCGCCGACGCCTCGACCACGTACGACGGGATGATCGCCGAGAGCGCGAGACCGACGGCCGACACCATGATCCAGGCGATGTTGAAGTGCGCGGCCGCCTCGGCGCCGAGGTGCTCGAGCACGATCAGCGGCACGGCGAGCGGCGCGACGACGTGCATGAGCATGATCGCGACCACGCTCGCGTGATGCCGCGCGAGCAGTCCGAGCGACGGCAGCCGTGAGATGCCGCGCCCGCGCACGGCGCGCAGCACGACGACGGCCGCGACGGCGCTCACGGCGAACGCGAGGGCCGTCCAGCTGCCCGTGACCGCGAGCGCCGAGCCCGACGCGGCGAGCAGCGGCAGGGGCGCGATCTTGAGGATCGACAGGCCGATGTTCTTCACCGCGACCGCGCGCGGCCGCTGCGCGCCGATGAGGATCGGGTCGAGCAGCGCATAGCAGGTCAGCACCGCCACCGTCAGCGGGAAGACGACCGCCTCGGCGGGATCGGCGAACAGGCTGCCGGCGGGACCGACGAGCACGAACACGACGCCCGCGCCCGCGCCCAGCACGGTCGTGCCGAGCAGCCCGAACAGGACGAGCCGCGGCGCGCGCCGGCCGGCGAGGGGCAGGAAGCGCTCGTACATCCCGCCGAGCGCGAGGCCGCTGAGCGTCGAGAGCATCGTCGCGGAGTTGATCACGGCGGACGCCCGGCCGACGACCGCGGTCGGGAAGCACTGCTCCGCGACGACCCAGAAGACGAACCCGAGCGCACCGGTCGCCGCCGAGGAGAGCGCCAGCACCAGCGCGTTGGCCTCCAGCGCCTTCGACAGGGTGCGCGCCTTCGGCAGACGGGCACGGCCGGCGCGCACACGCTCGACGATCGCGGGGACACGCAGGGTCGTCATCGGATAGAACCCCCAGGGTGGTTTTCGGGGCGGCGCGCTCTCGGAGCCGGGTACTCGCGGAGCGCTGCACGTGCGACGACGTCATCCGCCGAATTGTCGGCGCGCCGTGCTGGCAACATCCGACGATGATGTTTAGGCTACCCTAAAGACAACCGAAGATGGGTCGCCGAAGATGATCTCCCCCCTCTCATCCACGACGTCCGGCGCATGCTCCGCCCCGGGACGCCGCCTTCTCGCCGTCGTCGTCATGACGGCCGTCACCCTGGCCGGCGGCAGCTGCGCCTCCCTGTCCGCGGAGGCCGCGAGCGGCCCGGCCGTCGGCACGAACGGGCTCGTCTGGGCGGAGGAGTTCGCCCCGCCGACCTCCGGCTCCGGCGTGCGCACGACGGAGTGGCACATCGACCACCTCGCGGGCGGGTGGGGCAACAACGAGCTGCAGGCCTACACGCCGCGCACGCAGAACCTGTACGTCGACCGCGACGGCATCCTGCACATCGTCGCCCGCAAGGAGAACTACACCGACCCGCGCGGCAACACGGCGGCGTACACGTCGGCGCGCATCGAGACCGTGAAGGTCTTCCGCTACGGGCGCATCGAGTCGCGCATCAAGGTGCCCGCGGGCCAGGGCCTGTGGTCGGCGTTCTGGACGCTCGGCGCGGGCCACTGGACGACGGGCTGGCCGACGGTCGGCGAGATCGACATCGTCGAGCTGCTCGGCGACGCGGCGGTCGCGCACGCGGGCGTGCACGCGGCGCGCGGCAACGGCGGGCGCTGGAACCGGTCGGCCGATCTGCGGGCCGCCGACATCGGCGCGACGACGTTCGCGAACCAGTGGCACGTGTACGCGATCGAGTGGTCGGCGGACAAGATCGAGTTCTTCGTCGACGACGTCTCCTACCTCACGGTCGCACGCAGCTCGCTGCGTCCCGGCGAGCAGTGGGCCTTCGACAACCCCCAGCACCTGCTGCTGAACCTCGCCGTCGGCGGCAACTGGCCCGGCTCCCCCGACGCGACGACCCCGTTCCCCGCCGAGATGCTCGTCGACTGGGTGCGCGTGTACGACTCCGAGATCTCCACGCTCCCCCGCGGCACGCGCTGACGCCGTCGGCGCGCGGGGCACTCGCCGGCGCTACCGCCACCGCGTAGACCGTGCGCCGTGCAGGACGGATGGGCGATCCCGCGCGCGTCGCCCGCCCCTCAGCCCGCTGCGTGCAGATTGTCCTGCACGGCGCACAGGTCGTCACCCGTAGCTGCTGAGCTCCACGAGGTTGCCGTCGGGGTCGCGCACGTAGACGCTCCGCATGGGCCCCTGGGCGCCCTGGCGCGCGACGGGGCCCTCCACGATCGGGACGCCGTGCGCGTGCAGCTCCGCCTCCACGTCGGAGAGGTCGCCGTCGACGACGAGGCACACGTCGGCGCTGCCGGGAGCGGGGTGGGCGGCCCGCGGCAGGATGACCTCGTCGGCCTGATGCAGGTTGATCTTGTGGGGCCCGAACAGCAGGGCCGTGCGCGTGCCCGCGTACGTGTGCGGGGTCATCCCGAGGACGGTCGCGTAGAACGCGACGGTCGTCGGGATGTCCGCGACGGTGAGCACGAGATGGTCCAGACGGTCGATCTTCATCGGCATCCTCACGTCGACGTGTCGGTCCCTGTATTGTGCCCGATCCGGCCGGCAGGGATGCGGGATGCCTCTCGCCCGCGGCCGATGCGATCCGCCGCGCGGCGGCGTTCCTTCCCGAGGAGATCGCACCTTCCCGAGGAGGGATGCCGCGATATCCACCCTCGGGAACGCCATCCGCCCTCGGGAACGAAGGCGACCCTCACAGCGGCTCCTCCAGGAAGGCCCGGAGATCCCTCTTGTACACGCGAAAGGCCGTGCGTCCGTCTTCGGTCAGTCCGATGTAGGTGACAGGGCTGCGTCCTTCGAGCACCTTGCGCACGCGCACGTACCCGCTGTCTTCGAGCTTCCGCAGGTGCGTCGCGAGGTTCCCCGACGTCACGCCGAGCAAGGTCTGGAGACGCGGGAACGAGAGCTCATCGCCAGGACCGAAGGTGTCGAGGATGGCGACGATGCGGAGCCTCGCCTGCACGTGGATGACGGGGTCGAGCTCATCCATCGGTCGCTCTCGCGATCTGCCCCGAGGTGAGCCGAGGGCGCACGACCTCGAGCACCGCCAGCACGAGGAACCCGACACCGCCGACCACTCCCACCAGGAGGTTGTGCGGGGGCGCCACGGCGAGCGAGACGAATCCGACGGCCAGAGTCCAGCATCCGAAGATCAGCTGCGACCTGTCGTTCCACATCGCCGCGCCGACGACGATGAGGATGCCGACGACGAGGCAGGACGCGGCGAGCCAGTACGACAGCATCGTCTCGACCGAGACGCCCGCGCTCATGAGGCGCCATCCCAGCAGGCCCATGAGCGTGAACGCGACGCCGAAGGCGTTGCCGTAGATCGCGCCCTGCACCATGGACGGCCCGCGCGACCCGGCGCCCCGGCGCGCCGAGTGCACGGCCGACAAGACGATCGCGCCCACGAGCACCGCAGCGCCGATCGCCGCACCGGCGGCGAAGGGCAGGACGGGCCGCTCGGCCGGGACGAAGGTCGCGTAGAACGCGAGGAACCCCACGATCCACGCGACGCCCCACGTCGTGTACAGCAGCACGGGATTCGGGCTCAGGGCACGTTGGGCCTGCCGCTGCTCATCGTCGATCGCCCGCAGGATCGCCGATGGATCGCCGTCGTGCTCGCTGTCGCTCATGTTTTGTTTCTATCACATAGAGCTTTCTGACACACGCTACTTTGTGATAGAAAGTTTGCGAGATGCAGGGAGACGGAAGAGGTGTCGTCGTGAAGGAGAATCCGCAGCCGACGCTGATCGACGCACGGGAGGTCAGCAAGGCGTATCGAGGCGGCGCCCGCGTGCTCGTCGACGTCACGATGCACGTCGCGGCCGGCGAGGTGTACGGACTGGTCGGCCCGAACGGCGCCGGAAAGACCACGCTCCTGCGCACGCTGACCGGGCTCGTGGCACCGACGAACGGCAGCGTTCGCGTCGGCATCCCGGAGTCGCGCACGATCGCCGGCTCGCTGATCGAGGCCCCCGCGTTCTACCCCTCGCTCTCCGGGCGTCGGAACCTGACGCTGCTGTGCGCATACTGGGGCATCGACCCTTCGTCCGCGGATCGCGCCCTCGAACGGGTGGGGCTGAGGGGCCGGGACAGCCGTCGGCCGTTCCGTCACTACTCGCTCGGGATGAAGCAGCGGCTCGGCATCGGTGCCGCCCTGCTCGGCGATCCCGCCGTCGTCGTGTTGGACGAGCCGACGAACGGCCTCGATCCCGAGGCGATCGCGGGGGTGCGCGACATCGTGCGCGGGCTGCGAGACGAGGGATGCGCGGTGCTGCTCTCCAGCCACCTTCTCGGCGAGGTCGAGCAGGTGGCCGATCGCGTCGGCGTCCTCGCCGCCGGACGGCTCGTCGCGGAAGGCAGCATCGATGAGCTGCGGCACCGGCTCCGGGCCCGCCGGTCTGCCGAGGTCGTCGTGGACGACCCCGACGCCGCGACCGCGGTGGTGCGCGACGCGGGCCTCGCGATCGTCGACACGCTGGACCGACAGCTTCGCATCGACCTGGGCGAGACCATCGAGCCGCACGACCTCAACAGGATGCTCGTCGGCGCGGGCGTTCGCGTGAGCTCGCTCACCGAGGTCGGCGGCACGCTGGAGGCGGCCTTCTTCGACCTCGTCTCGCGCGCCGCCCCGATAGCCGAAGGAGCACACCGATGAGCACGCCGTCCGCCGTCCTCGCCCCCGCGACGCCGCGACCCCCGGGATTCGCCAGCGCCCTGCGCGGCGAGCTCCTCCTCAGCCGCCGGCGGCTCGCCCCGTGGATCTCGCTCGGCGTGTGGGCCGCGTGCATCGCCGTCTTCGCCTACCTCGTGAGCTACCTCTCGACCGTCGGCGCCGACTGGTACACGCCCGAGCAGCAGCGCCAGCTGGTGGACGCCCTGCTCCCCTCGGGCACCTCGTTCTACGTGCTCGCGTCGCTGCCCCTCTACGGGGCCCCGCAGTTCGCGATCCTCGGCGCGATCCTCGGAGCGTCCGACTATGCGCGCGGCACCATCCGCACGATCGCCGCCCGCTTCCCGGACCGCACGCCGTTGCTCACGGCCCGCCTGACGAGCCTTGTCGCCGTCTCCGCCGTCGCGGCGCTCGTCACGATGCTGACCAGCGTCGTCTCCAGCATCGGCATCGCGATCGCCGCGCAACGGGAGATCGCGTTCCCGCCGCTGGCCGATCTGGCCGTCGCGGCGACGGTGGTCTGGATCGCCGCCCTCGCGTTCATCGCCATCGGCTTCGCCCTCGGTGTCGCCACCCGCGCCGCGATCGCCGCGATCGCCATCGCCGTGGGATGGATGCTCGGTGTCGAGGCGCTGCTCATCGGCATGCTCGCACCGTCGGTCCCGGCCCTGGAGACCCTGCAAGGCCTCCTGCCGACGGGAGCGGCATCGTCGCTCGCCGCAGCGCTGGCTCCCGCCGGCCAGCAGACGGTTCCGGCGATGGTTGCCGCCACCACGCCCGGAGCTGCCGTCGTCGTGCTCGCGGCGTGGATCATCCTGGCCGGCGGCGTCAGCGGCATCCTGATGCAGAAGCGCGACCTCGCCTGAGGCGCGGGGCCGTCTCGCGCGCTCCGCGGGCGGCCTGCCGCTGACCTACCCGGCGGAGCGGAGGAGCGTCAGGTTGCGTTGCCGCAGGAGCCGTCGCAGGTAGGGGACGAGCACGAGGCGCTCGGCGACGACCCCGAACACGGGAGAGGACACCGTGACGGTGTCGGTCATTCGGCAGCCGCCGGCTGCGTCGTCGAACCGGTGCTCGTGGACGAAGGTGCGAAACGGCCCCCGCACCTGTCGATCGACGAAGCGATGCGGGCGATCGAGCGCCGTGATCTTCGAGGTCATGGTGAACCAGACGCCGAAGTGCCGCGCACGCCACGTCACCGTCTGCCCGAGCCCGATCCGCCCCGCGGTCACCCCGCCGATCGCCCGCTCGTGCGAGGGGCCCATCGACGCGACGTGCAGGTCGATGTCGAGGGAGGCGTCGAACATGGCGGCAGCGCCGACCGGGCACTCGGTCACGAGCGTGAAAGTGGATGCCATGAGATCGATCCTGGCGGATGCCGTTCTCGTTCCGCCCGGGCTTGTCCGACTCGGCCTGCGATGGGGGGTGGCAAGAGCCTTTGGACCTCGACAGGTGAACGAGGTCGTCGGTCACCGATCCCGGCATCCGGCTTCGCTTGCGCCTGCACCGGGCGACGCGCCGGAGCGGCCGGAGGTTCGATCAGCGAATCAACACCGCGGAGCAAGGCCGCCGCCCTCTCCGTACTGTGCGTCGTTCAAGCGCGTGCGTCAGTCGCGGTTGAAGCGGCGAGCAAGGGCGGCGCCGGCGTTGCTGCCGACGAGGAACGCACGCATGCGCTGCACGATATCGCGGAGAAGCTCGTCGCCGAACGCGTCGCGAAGACTCTGATCAATGGCCGCTTCAGCGGCTTCGATCTGGGGCCGGAGCCTGCGTCCCTCTTTGGTGAGCTGCAGCAGGATCTGCCGTCGATCCATCGGGTTGTCGATGCGGTCGACCAGGTCACGTTTGACGAGGGAGTCGACGAGCCTGCTAGGACTGCCGGTCTCGCACACCAGCAATCCACCCAAACCTTTGAGGGTCGTCGGGCCGTATTCACCGAGCACCAGGATCACCTCGGCCTGCGAAGGCGTGACTTCCAGCGGAGCAAGCGCGAGCGCGAGCTGCCTGTTGCCTTCACGTTGCGCCGCGAGGATCGCATAGCGCAGTTCCTGCGCGCTCACGCGGGCGGGGTGAGTGTCGAGCATCCGTGCCGGCTCCCTAGGTCTCGATACGACAGGGCCGCAGATTCGATGATGAGCCACCGACCGCAAGCGCATGCCTGATGACCACCATATCAATCCTCATCCAGGATATGCATGACATGACACCTTTCAAGCTCCTGCCTTCATCAGAAATAGATAGCCCTTTCTCATCACTCCAGTGTCGTATCATTAGATGACATACCATTTAATCTATCGACTCACGAGCGGAAGAGGAGGCCCGTGACGAAGGAACCGCCCGCGATCGGGTCGGTTGCACAGAACCTGTTTCGCCCCGATCGAGGAGGTGGTCGGAGATCGGTCGCGTGCTCGCGCCGGCCTCACCGAGGCATCGGTAGACCTCGCGCGGCTCGCCGACCTCGCATTCCCTCATCCACAGACCAGACGGAAAGCAACCCGATGAACGCCCTCACCGCACAACGCGACATCTACGCCGACCCGCAAGCCATCGCCGGCATCATCCTCAACATCGCCGAACTCGCCGACTGGAACCCCGCCCTGAACAGCACCGGCACCCCGGACATCGTCGCAAGGATCGGTCTCCCCTACCCCGTCTCCACACGCATCCCCGGCCGCGCCACCCTCACCTACACCCGCGCGACGCCGGAGCACGTCGTCTGGCAGCTGGAAGTCGCGGGCAGTACCGAGACCGGGCAATGGAACCTCCATCCACGGGGAGAGACGACCCGCGTCATCCACACGATGACGCACACCGGTGCGCTCTTCACGCTGATGCACAATGCGATGAGCAACGTTCCGACCTGGCGGCTCGACCGGCTCCAACAGCGTGCAGAGAACCGCGCGCGACTCTCGTAAGGGACGCAAAGGTCCTGCCGCTCGGGACGAAGACTACCCGCCATGACCCCGATATCCCGACGGGACCATGCCCCACGGTGCGAATGCGCGTGACCCGGCCTTGCGCGATGGACGGGACCGCGCAGCCGATCGTCTCAGCCTCCTCGGAGTCAAGCTGCGCGCGCACCTCATCTGCTGTCGACGGCGCTTGAGAACTGATCGATAGCGGCGCTCGAAAAGTGGACACTCAACGATTGGAGAGTGATCACTTTGGAAGACTGGGCGCTGATCAGGAGGCTGGCTTCGGACGGGGTTCCGAAAGCGCAGATCGCGGCGCGGTTGGGGATCTCGCGGACGACCGTGATCAAGGCGGTGAACTCCGACGGGCCGCCGAAGTATGAGCGGTCGCCGCGGCCGACGTCGTTCACGCCGTTCGAGGTGCGGGTGCGGGCGTTGCTCGCCGAGCATCCGCGGATGCCGGCGACGGTGCTCGCGGAGCGGGTTGGTTGGGAGGGCTCGATCCGCTGGTTCCGGGACAATGTCGTGAGACTGCGACCTGAGCATCACCCGGTCGACCCGGCGGATCGGCTCTCGTGGGCGGCGGGCGATGCGGCTCAATGTGATCTCTGGTTCCCGCCGCGGAAGATCCCGCTCGAGGACGGCACGACGGCGCTGTTGCCGGTGTTGGTGATCGTCGCGGCGCATTCGCGGTTCGTGACTGCGCGGATGATCCCGACCAGGAAGACGGAGGATCTGCTGCTCGGGCACTGGGATCTCATCCAACGGCTCGGCGCGGTCCCGCGGCGGCTGATCTGGGACAACGAGTCCGGCATCGGGCAGCGCGGCCGCCTCGCGCAAGGTGTTGCGGCGTTCGCGGGGACCCTCGCGACGAAGGTCGTGCAGCTGAGGCCCTACGACCCGGAATCGAAAGGGATCGTGGAGCGCCGCAACGGCTGGCTCGAGACCTCGTTCATGCCCGGCCGCACGTTCACTTCCCCGGCGGACTTCAACGCCCAGCTGGAGGGCTGGCTGGAGAGAGCGAACGCGAGGGTGGTGCGGACGATCAAGGCACGCCCGGTCGATCTGATCGGCCACGACCGTTCACGGATGCTCCCGTTGCCGCCGATCCCGCTGCAACTGGGCTGGCGAGAACGAGTCCGCCTCGGGCGGGACTACTACGTCCGCCTCGACGCGAGCGACTACTCCGTCGATCCCGCCGCGATAGGCCGGTTTGTCGACGTAATCGCCGATCTCGACCGTGTTCGGGTGCGCCTGGAGGACAGGCTGGTCGCTGACCACGCGCGGGTCTGGGCGCGCGGCTCCACGATCACCGATCCCGCACATCTGGAGGCCGCGAAACGGCTGCGGCAACAGTTCCAGACCCCACGTCCTGATCCCGTTGATGACCTGGCGCGTGATCTCGCGGACTACGACCGGGCGTTCGGGATCGAAGGAGTCGCCTGATGGCTACCTCGAAGACCAGCGAGTCGGTGAAGCAGATCACCTACCTCGCCGGCGCACTCAAGGCACCCCGGATCACGGAGGCCGCAGCCCGGATGGCGGACCAAGCACGCGACGCCGGGTGGTCGTTCGAGGACTACCTCGCCGCCGTCCTCGAACGCGAAGTGAGCGCTCGCAACGCTTCCGGCGCGGAGCTGCGGATCAAAGCGGCCGGGTTCCCGAGCCGGAAGACGCTCGAGGACTTCGACTGGGACGCGCAACCAGCCACTCGGCAGCAGATCGCGGCGCTCGCTTCGGGAGGGTTCCTCCTCGAAGCGCAGAACGTGGTCCTGCTCGGCCCTCCCGGAACCGGGAAGACCCACCTCGCGACCGCGCTCGGAATCGTCGCCGCCCGCCACGGGCACCGAGTGCTGTTCGCGACCGCGACCGACTGGGTCACCCGCCTCACCGACGCCCACCGGCAAGGCAACCTCCCGAAAGAGCTCGCCCGGCTGCGGCGTTACGGGCTGATCATCGTCGACGAAGTCGGCTACCTCCCGTTCGAACAAGACGCAGCGAACCTGTTCTTCCAACTCGTCTCCAGCCGCTACGAGCACGCGTCACTGATCCTGACCTCGAACCTGCCGTTCTCCAGCTGGGGAGGGGTCTTCGGCGACCAGGCCGTTGCCGCCGCGATGATCGACCGCATCGTTCACCACGCCGACGTCCTCACCCTCAAAGGCGCCAGCTACCGACTCCGCGGCCGCGGCATCGACAGCCTCCCCAGCATCCGCACCACCACCGACGAAACACCTAGCTAGACTGCCCGCAACCGTTCACTTTTCGAGCGCCGAAAGCGTCCAGAGTTCGAGCGCCGCCGACATCTGCCACTGCGGCAGCGGTGAGCAGCAGGGACCTCCTCGAGTCAGACAGCCGCCTGGGGTCGTCGCCGGGTTCGCCCCGGAGGCCGCTCTCAGGTCACGAGCAGCCGAGGCGACGCTCGAACACGCGGCGATCCTGCGGGCACCAACGGACGGAGACCCGGACCTCGGCGCGTGAACATCATGTGAGCGGACAGTCAGACCGCCCCGAGCCCGAAGGCGCGAAGAGACACCCGTCACCCCCGTTCCGCCCGGCGCAGCGCCGACGTCGTCACGCGCGGGGCGAGGAGGCACGCCGCGATCGCGAGACCGACGGCGACGACGACGAACGTGGGACGGATGCCGAGGACGCTGCCCAGGATGCCACCGGCGAGCGCTCCGAGGGGCACGACGCCCAGCACGATCAGGCGGTAGGCGGCCGTGACCCGTCCGAGGAGCGCGTCGGGGACGGCTGCCTGACGCAGCGTGGAGACGACGATCTGGTTGCACGCGGTGGCGACCGCGGCGAGGAACATGGTCGCCAGCACGAGGACGAGGTCGTCGGACACCCCCAGCGTCAGGTAGCTGATCGCCGGCACGAGCGCGGCCGCCCAGGTCACGGGCCCTCCGCCGATCCGCCGGATGACCTTCTCGGCCAGCAGCGATCCGAGGATCGCACCGGCCGCCGGCACGGAGAGGAAGAGCCCGTACGCCGCCTCGGGCACGCCGAGCGGGCCGGTCGCGAGCAGGACCAGGATGGCTCCGGTCGCGGTCGCGAAGAAGTTGATCGCCGCGGAGATGAAGGCGACGCGGCGCAGGAGACGGTGGCCCCAGAAGAAGGCCCACCCGTCCCCGATCTCGGCCAGGACCGAGGCGGATGCGACACCCGGCATCCTCTCGTGCGCCGTCGGCAGGAGTCGCGGGAGCAGAAGCGCGGCGAGACCCGCGACCGCGAAGAGCCCGGCGCTCGTGAAGAAGGCGAGCGTGGCCGCGATCGCCATGAGGGCCGAGCCGACGGGAGGGCCGACGAAGGCGTCGATGACGGACTGCGTGGCGAGGAGCCGGCCGTTCGCACGCTCGAGCCTCTCCCGGGGCACGACACGGGGCGGGACCGTGAGCGCGGCGTTGTCGACGAGCGTCTCCGCGGCCCCCGCGACGAAGACCGCCGCGTAGAGCAGCCAGATGCTCTCCCAGCCCAGCGCCACCGCGGTCGCGAGGAGGGCGAACCCGGCGCCGCGCAGGAGGTTCCCGCCGACCAGGATCCATCGACGGTCCATCCGGTCGGTGAGGGCGCCCGCGGGCAGCGCGAACAGCAGCCGAGGCAGGAACTGCGCCACCGTCATCCCCGCGACGGCCAGCGGATCGCGCGTCAGCGCCGCCATCAGCAGCGGCGCCGCAGCCGCCAGGATCCCGTCGGCCGCGTTCGACGTGCCCTGTGACGCCCACAGGGCGCCGAACGGTGACGGTCGCCGCATCCCTAATTCCCTATTCACTAGAAAGACATTAGGCACTAGGCTAACAGCCAAGAGCGAGCTGAGGAATTAGGATCATGGAACTGCCGAGAGTCACGCCGTCGAGACTGGGCGGCGACGTCGCGATGGACTTCTTCAACACCGTCGGCTGGCGGCTCGACCCCGCACGGCGACACGAGGGACTGCCCACCTATCCGCACCTGCTCTCGTGGACACAGCAGGTCGGACTGCTCTCCGAGGCCGAGACGCGGTCACTGGCCCGGCAGGCGGACGAGCGGCCCGAGGCCGCGGCCGCCGAGCACGCCCGGGCGATCGAGCTGCGCGACGACACCTACGACGCGCTCACCGACGATCGCGAGCCCGCTGCCCTCCAGCAGCAGCTGCCGTCGGCACACGCCCACAGCCAGCTGCGGCGCACACCCGGCGGCGCATGGACCTGGGCTCCCGCACCCCTCGATCTCGCGACCCCCCGGCACCGCCTCGCCCTCGAGCTCGCGAGACTCCTGACGTCGGACGCGATCCTGCGGTTCCACCGCTGCGAAGACCGGCACTGCGGCTGGGTCTTCCTCGACACCTCCCGCCTGCACAACCGCCGGTGGTGCAGCTCCGCGGACTGCGGAAACCGCAACCGCGTGCGCGCCCACTACGCGCGCACGAAGACGGGGGCGCGGGGCGAAACCGAGTGAGGGATGCGCTCAGGATGCCGAAGACTCGCGATGCTTCGCCGGAGGAGACCGGGAAATGCAGTCCGACCAGGGAAAATATGGCGGAGACGGAGGGATTTGAACCCTCGGTCCCCTTGCGAGGACTCCACCTTAGCAGGGTGGTGCACTAGGCCTGACTATGCGACGTCTCCGTGGCATCCGACGCGCGGACGCACCAGAACATCATAACCCGACGCGCGGCTCACTCGGGAACAGTGCAGGTGACCTGGAGGGCGGTCTGTCCCGTGATGCTGCCGGGCAGCACCGCGGTGCCGGCGGGCACGGTGGGCTCCTCCGTGACGGGCGGCTCCTCGACCGTGCCGTCCTCGCCCGGCTCGCCCTCGACGGGCTCGCCGTCGGCGTCGGGCTCGGTCGGCGTGGGCGTCGCCGTGGACTCGCCCGGAGCCTGCGCGTCGCCGACGACCTCGGTGCCGTAGCCGCCGCTCGTGCCGCCCGTGAGCATGAGCGACTGGTTCTCGGCGAGCGCGGCGAACAGCACGTCGGCATCCTCGACGACGGGCAGCACGCGCATGCCGCCCTCGGCGTACACGGTCGGGTACTGCACGAACACGATGTCCTCGAACGGCACGCTGCGCACGGCCATCGCGATCTGCACCATGGTCCAGGGGTTCGCGAGCGAGCTGCTGACGAGCAGCTGCGGCGGCGAGCTGTTGACCTGCTTGAGCGCCGTCGTCGCGAACGTGTAGAGCACCTGCGGGTTGTTCAGCACCCCGTCGGACTGCAGCTTGCGCACGAGCGAGCTCATGAACTGCTGCTGGTTCGAGATGCGGCCCAGGTCGGAGCCGTCGCCGATGCCGTGCCGGATGCGCAGGAACTGCAGCGCCTCGGCGCCCTGCAGCGTGTGGTGGCCCTCGGTCAGGTGCAGGCCCGTGTGGGTGTCGCTGATCTCGCCCGAGACGCACACGTCGACGCCGCCGATCGCGTCGGACATGTTGATGACGCCGGTCCAGCGGATCGCGGCGGCGTACTGGATCTCGACGCCCGTGAGCTCCGAGATCGTCTTCGCCGAGCACGCCAGCCCGCCGTAGAAGTATGACGCGTTGAGCATGTCGGTCGACGGGTAGGTCTCGTTGCCGTCGGCGTCGGTGCACGACGGGATGTCGACGATCATGTCGCGCGGGAACGAGACGACCGTCACGCGGCGCGGCTCGTCGCTGATGTGCACGAGCATCGTCACGTCGTTGCGCTCGCCGCCCTCGTCCTCCGCGCAGCGCGGGAACAGCGCGAGGTCCTGGCCCTCGCACGAGTCGGTGCCGACGAGCAGCAGGTTGACGCCGCCCTCGATCTCGCCGACGGCGGGCAGGTCCTGGCTCGCGGTGCCGATGTCGACCGACGTCTCCTCGACGGCCCGCGCGGCGTCCCACACGGTGAACGCGCCGACCAGGCTCGTGCTCAGCACGACCACGACGACGGCCGCGCCGAGCACCGTGAGCAGCTGCACGAGCGGATGCGGCTGGGTGAGGATGCCGTGCCGGGCGACGGGCCGGTGACGCGGGGCCTTCCTGGGGCTCACGGGCATCCTTCTCGTGTCATTGTGCGGAGGGTGTGGGATTCGTCCCTCCCGCCTCTCCGCGGATCGCTTCGCGCTCCGTGGAGCCTCCTGGCGGCAGGGGCCCACCCGAAGGTTCGAACCCGCTGCCCCGGACGGTGTGCCCGCGACCCCCTTCGGGGGCCTCGGTCACACCAGCGGAGGGTGTGGGATTCGAACCCACGGGGCATTGCTGCCCACCGGTTTTCAAGACCGGATCCTTCGGCCGCTCGGACAACCCTCCCGGCGGAGCCTGCCGGCATCCGTCGAACGGCGTCGAGTCTAGTCGAGGCATCCGCCGTCCATTGTCGCGCGGGCGGCTGTGCGCCCCCTGCAAGACGGCCGAGCGGCGGCGGAGCGGCCGCGCCGACGCGCGCACGACTCAGGAGGAACCCCGCGTGCGGCGGCCCGGAGCCCGCCCGCAGCCCGTTCTTCCTGAATTGTGCACACCGCCGCGCGCCACGAGGCACGGTCGGCGGGCGCTCTAGAGCCGGCGGAGGATGTCGGCGACGCCGCCGTCGTACACGCTCGCGGTCGTCTCGGTCGCCTCGAGGCGCACCTCCTCGGGGCCCTGCCCCATCGCGATCGCCCGGCCGCCGCCCTGACGCGCCCAGCGGAACATGCCGATGTCGTTGCGGCCGTCGCCGAGCACCATCACGTTCTCGGGCGCGAAGCCGAGCTCCTGCCGCACGCGCTCGAGCGCCGTGGACTTGTCGACGCCCTGCGGCGCGATGTCGAGCCACGCCGACCATCCGACCGAGTACGACACCTCCGACAGGCCGATGCGCGCGACGCGCTCCATGAACTCGCCGTTGGTGTTCTCGGTCGAGACCACGACGACGCGGCACACGGGCTCGCCGGCGAGCTCCTCGAAGGTCACGCGGCGCGCGCCGGCGAGGTTCCAGTCGTGCACGTGCTCCGTGTACTTGCGCGAGCCGTCGGCCAGCTCGACGAGATAGCTGCCCTCGGGCAGGTGCTCGCGCAGCAGCGTGAGCACCTCGGTCGCGTCGAACGTCTCGACGCGGTGGCGCACGTACCAGTCCTCGTCGGCGAAGTCGCCGCCCATGCGCTTGAGGGTCACGGCCCCGTTGGAGCACACGACGTACTCGGGCTCCAGGCCCAGCACGTGCACGACGCCCCGGGTCCCCGACCACGACCGTCCCGTGGCGATCATCACCTCGTGGCCCGCGCGGCGCGCGTGCGCGACGGCGTCGACGACGCCGGGGCTCAGCGACTCGTCCTCGAGCAGCACCGTGCCGTCGACGTCGAGCGCGATGAGCAGCCGATCGGTCCGCCGGGGCTCGGCCTCCGCGGGCCCCGTCGGCACGGGACCCGTCGGCAGGATGCCCGTCACGCGATCGGCTCCGCGACCTCGATCCCGCCGAGATACGGACGCAGCGGCTCGGGGATCACGACCGATCCGTCGGCGCGCTGGTGCGTCTCGAGCAGGGCGACGAGCCAGCGGGTCGTCGCGAGAGTGCCGTTGAGCGTCGCGACGTGCTGCGTCCTGCCGCCGCCCTTCTCACCGGAGGGGCGGTGCCGGATGTCGAGCCGGCGCGCCTGATAGGTCGTGCAGTTCGAGGTCGACGTGAGCTCGCGGTACGCGCCCTGCGTGGGCACCCACGCCTCGATGTCGTACTTGCGCGCGGCGCTCGACCCCAGGTCGCCGGCCGCGACGTCGATCACGCGGTACGCGAGGCCGAGGTCCTGCATCATCCGCTCCTGCAGCTCGACGAGGCGCACGTGCTCGGCCTCGGCGTCGTCGGGCGACGCGTAGACGAACATCTCCAGCTTGTTGAACTGGTGCACGCGGATGATGCCGCGCGTGTCCTTGCCGTACGAGCCCGCCTCGCGCCGGTAGCACGTCGACCAGCCCGCGTAGCGCTTGGCGCCCGCGGCGAGGTCGATGATCTCGTCCATGTGGTAGCCGGCGAGGGGCACCTCGCTCGTGCCCACGAGGTACAGGTCGTCGGCCTCGAGCCGGTACACCTCGTCGGCGTGGCTGCCGAGGAAGCCCGTGCCGCGCATGACCTCGGGCCGCACGAGCGTGGGCGGGATCATCGGCACGAAGCCGGCCTCGACGGCGCGCTGCAGCGCGAACGACATGAGCGCGTACTCCAGGCGCGCGCCGATGCCGGTGAGGAAGTAGAACCGCGAGCCCGACACCTTGGTGCCGCGCTCCATGTCGATCGCGCCGAGCCTCTCGCCGAGCGCGAGGTGGTCGAGCGGCTCGAAGTCGAAGGATGCCGGCTCCCCGTGCGTGCGCAACGTGACGAAGTCGTCCTCGCCGCCCGCCGGCACGCCGTCGATCACGACGTTCTCGACGAGCGCGAGCGCCTGCCCCGCGGCGTCCTCCGCCGCGGTCACCGCGAGCTGCGCCTGCTTGACGCGGTCGCTCAGCTCCTTGGCCTGCGCGACGAGCGCGGCCTTCTCGTCCTTCGGCGCCTGGGCGACCCGTTTGCCGTGCGCGTTCTGCTCGGCCCGCAGCTCCTCGAACGCGGTGATCGCCGCGCGCCGGGCGCGGTCGGCGTCCAGCGCCGCGTCGACGGTCTCGGGCGACAATCCGCGCGCCCGCTGAGAGCTCTTGACCAGGTCGGGGTTGTCGCGCAGAAGGGCCAGATCGATCACCCGGTCAAGCTTACCCGGCGGGGTATCGTTGGCCCATGACGACGAGCTCCCCCGCACCGCGACGTGCGGCGCTCGTCTACAACCCCATCAAGGTCGACGCCGCGCGGCTGCGCGCGCAGGTCGAGGCGGCGTCGGCGGATGCCGGCTGGCATCCGCCCCTCTTCTTCGAGACGACCGTCGACGACGTGGGCGAAGGCCAGGCCCGCGCGGCGCTCGACGCGGGCGCCGCGGTCGTGCTCGTCGCGGGCGGCGACGGCACGGTGCGCGCGGCCAGCCAGGCGATGGCGGGGTCGGACGTGCCGCTCGCGATCGTGCCGAGCGGCACGGGCAACCTGCTCGCCCGCAACATCCGCCTGCCGCTCGACGACGCCGACGCGATGGTCCGCGCGGCGTTCGACGGCGAGACGACCCGCATCGACGTGGGCTTCGCCCGGCTGCGCCGGCCCGACCGGGAGGTCGACGAGTTCGCGTTCGTCGTCATGGGCGGCATGGGCCTCGACGCCGCGATGATCGCGAACACCAGCGGCAGTCTGAAGAAGCGCGTCGGATGGGTCGCGTACGTCGACGGCGCCGCGCGCTCGCTCGTGCGCGCGAAGCCGTTCTCGATCATGTACCAGCTGCCCGGGCACCGCATGCACCGCGCGAACGTGCACAGCGCGCTGTTCGCCAACTGCGGCTCGCTGCCGGCGGGGCTCGAGCTCATCCCCGAGGCGTCGGTCTCCGACGGCGAGCTCGACGTCGCGCTGTTCCAGCCGAAGGGCGCGTTCGGCTGGCTGCTCGTGTGGCGCCGCGTGGCCTGGGACAACAGCGTGCTGCGACGCTTCCGCGCCGGCCGGCGCGTGCTCGCGCTGCGCACGGCCGACAACGCCGTGATCTACGCGCGCGGCACGGGCATCGACATCGCCGCCGCCGAGCCGCGGCCCGTGCAGCTCGACGGCGACGAGTTCGGCGAGGCGACGCACGTCGCGGTGCGGGTCGTGGCGGGCGGCCTGCTCATCGCGGTGCCGCGCGGGCATCGCGTACGGGGCTGAGTTCGCGGAGCGGCGCCTTTCCCCGCACTCATCTGCTCCTGCTCACCTCATTGCTCCTGCTTACCTCATTGCTCTCCTGCTCGCCTCATTGCTCTCCTGCTCAACCGCGGCAAAGTGCGCGTGCTGGGTCCCGTAGGCCGCAGTTTGCCGCGGTCGAAGCCCGGGGAAGAGAGACGGGAATGCGAGCGGGATGCGAGGAGTTGCATCCTTCGATGACTCCCGAGATCTCGGTTCTTGACCTCGTCCCCGTGCGTGCCGGACAGACGAGCGCCCAGGCGGTCGCGTCGTCGCTCGCGCTCGTCGAGCTCGCCGACCGGCTCGGCGTGCGCCGCTACTGGTTCGCCGAGCACCACAACATGCCCTCGGTCGCGTCGACGTCGCCGCCCGTGCTGGCCGCCGCGGCCGCGATGCGCACCGAGCGCGTGCGCCTCGGCTCGGGCGGCGTCATGCTGCCCAACCACTCGCCGCTCATCGTCGCCGAGCAGTTCGCCGCGCTCGAGGCCCTCGCGCCGGGGCGCATCGACCTCGGCATCGGCCGCGCGCCCGGCAGCGATCCCGTCATCACGCAGCTGCTGCGCCGCAGCGGCACGACGAGCGACGTCGACCGCTTTCCCGAGCACGTGAACGACATCCTCGCCCTCGCCTCCCCCACCGGCGCGACCGTGCGCTTCGTCTCGGGCGAGGAGTACCGCGTGCTCGCGACGCCCGCCGCGGGCGGCCTGCCGGAGGTGTGGCTGCTCGGCTCGAGCGACTACTCGGCGCAGCTCGCCGCCGCGCAGGGCCTGCCGTACGTGTTCGCGAACCACTTCGCGGGCGAGGGCCTCGAGCGCGCGCTGCAGCTCTACCGGTCGCAGTTCCGTCCGTCGGAGATCGCGGCCGAGCCGCGTACCTTCATCACGGCGAACGTCATCGCCTCCCCCACGGCGGAGGAGGCCGAGGAGCGCATGCTGCCCTACGCGCGCATGATGGCGCGGCTGCGCGGCAACCGTCCGATGGCGCCGCTGGAGACCGTGGAGCAGGCGGCCGCCGCCGAGACCGAGGACCACTTCGCGGCACCCCTCATCGACGCGCTGCGGCGGCGCTGGTTCGTCGGCGCGGGCGCCGAGGTGCGCGAGCGGCTCGCCGCGTTCGCCGCGCAGCACGGCGTCGACGAGGTGATGGTCTCACTCGTCGCGGGCGCCTACGACGCCGAGCCCGTGGATGCCGCGCCGGGCCGCGTGCAGACCCTCGAGCAGCTGTTCTCCTGACGCCCGCGGGCCCTGCTCCTGGCGCCCTCGCCCCCTGGTGTCCTCGCCTGGCGTCCTCTGCTAAGCCCTGGATAAGCCCTGGAACCTTTGCCCTGCGGCATCCCCGCCTCGGGCATCCCTCCCCTGTGGCATCCCTGTCACGGGCATCCCTACCCCCTGGCATCCCTACCCCCTGGCCTCCCTACCCCCTGGCCTCCCTAAGCCCTGGGTTTCAACCGCGGCAAACTGCGGGTCGCATACTCGGGTACCCGCACTTTGCCGCGGTTGGGCAAAGGGACCCCACCATCCCCAAATTTCAACCGCGGTGAATTGCGCATCACGCGCGCCCGCACCCGCACTTTGCCGCGGTTGACGGGGAAGAGGGAAGGAGGCCCAGAAGGCAAGAGCCCAAGAGAGCAAGAACCCAGGGAGGGCAAGAACCCAGGGAGGGCAAGAACCCAGGGAGGGCAAGAACCCAGGGAGGGCAAGAACCCAGGGAGGGCAAAAAGGCAGGGCAAGAAAAACCGGGGCAAGAAAAAAGGGAAGCCCCCGAACCCCGGGGCGGCAGGGGTCAGGCCTCGGGGGCGCCGGAGAGCAAGGCGCGGAGCCAGTCGCGCGCCTCGACGAACACGTCGTCGCCGTAGCGGTCGCTGTAGCGCACGACCTGACGGTCGGCGCGCGGGTACGAGCCGAGGTAGATGACCTTCGGCGAGAAGCGGCGCAGGCCCAGCAGGGCGTCGGCCATGCGCTCGTCGCGGATGTGCCCGTCGGCGTCGATGATGAAGCGGTAGCGTCCGAGCGCGTCGCCGATGGGACGCGACTGGATGAGCGACAGGTTGATGCCGCGCGTGGAGAACTGCTCGAGCAGCTCGAGCAGGGCGCCCGCGTGGTCGTCGGGCAGCTCGGCGATGAGCGACGTCTTGTCGGCGCCCGTGGGCGGGGGCGGCGGCGCGGTGCGCGAGACGAGCACGAACCGGGTGACGGCGTTGGCGTTGTCGCCGATCTCCGAGGCGAGCAGCTCCAGATCGTGGTGCTCGAGGATGCCGGGGGCCGCGACCGCGGCATCCGCATCGCTCGAGCCGTCGAGCAGGCCCATCGCGGAGGCGACGTTGCTCGCGGCCGGCAGGTGCTGGTGGCCGGGGACGTGCTCGCTCAGCCAGTGCAGGCACTGCGCGTAGGCGACGGGGTGCGCGGCGACGAGCGAGACGTCCTCGATGCGCGTGCCGGGCCGGGCGACGAGCACGAAGTTCACGGGCACGAGGTACTCGCCCACGATCCGCAGGCCCGGCATCGTCGCCAGGGCGTCCTGCGCGGTCGACACGCCGCCGTCGATCGAGTTCTCGATCGCGATCATCGCGGCATCCGATCGCCCCTCGACCACGTCGCGCAGCGCCTCGCCGACGTTGTGCACGGGATGCCAGTGCTGACCGCGCGCCTCGGGCACTTGCGCGAGCGCCGCCTCGGTGAACGTGCCGGCCGGGCCGAGGTAGCTGTAGGTGCGGTGCGTCGTCACGGGCCCTAAGCCTAACCCTCGCGCGCGCAGGAGCGTACCGGACGATGGCGCGACGGCACCCCAGGGGGCAGACTGTCTGTTATGAGCCGCGCTGGACATCCCGCCGAAGAATCCGACCTCGTCGACATCGACGAGCTGATCGCCGCCTACTACGACCGCAAGCCCGATCCCGCCGTGCCCGCGCAGCGCGTCGCCTTCGGCACGAGCGGCCACCGCGGCTCGAGCCTGTCGACGAGCTTCAACGAGGACCACATCCTCGCCACGACCCAGGCCATCGTCGACTACCGCGCGGGCCAGGGCATCTCGGGCCCCCTGTTCCTCGGACGCGACACGCACGGCCTCTCCCGCCCCGCGGAGCGCTCGGCGGTCGAGGTGCTCGTCGCGAACGGCGTGGACGTGCGCGTCGACGCCCGCGACTCGTGGGTGCCGACGCCGGCGCTGAGCCTCGCGATCCTCACCTACAACCGCGGCCGCGCGCTGGACGACCCGGGCCGCGCCGACGGCATCGTCGTGACCCCGTCGCACAACCCCCCGCGCGACGGCGGCTTCAAGTACAACCCGCCGCACGGCGGCCCCGCCGACACCGATGCGACCAGCTGGATCGCCGACCGCGCCAACGAGCTGATCGCGGCGGGCCTGGAGGGCGTGCGGCGCGTGCGCTTCGCCGACATCGACGCGTCGGGCCTCGGCACCTACGACTACCGCGAGGCCTACGTCGCCGATCTCGCGAACATCATCGACCTGGATGCCATCGCCCGCGCGGGCGTGCGCATCGGCGCCGACCCGCTCGGCGGCGCCTCGGTCGAGTACTGGGCGCTCATCGGCGAACGCTACGGGCTCGACCTCACGGTCGTGAACCCCGAGGTCGACCCGACGTGGCGGTTCATGACCCTCGACTGGGACGAGAAGATCCGCATGGACCCGTCGTCCCCGTCGGCGATGGCGTCGCTCGTCGCCCGGCGCGACGAGTTCGACGTGCTGACCGGCAACGACGCGGATGCCGACCGGCACGGCATCGTGACGCCCGACGCAGGGCTCATGAACCCCAACCACTTCCTCGCGGTCGCGATCGACTACCTGTACCGGCACCGCGACGGCTGGCCGCAGGATGCCGCGATCGGCAAGACCCTCGTGTCGTCGATGATCATCGACCGCGTCGCCGAGTCGCTCGGCCGTCGCCTCGTCGAGGTGCCCGTCGGGTTCAAGTGGTTCGTGCCGGGCCTCATCGACGGCTCGGTCGCGTTCGGCGGCGAGGAGTCGGCGGGAGCGTCGTTCCTGCGCAAGGACGGCACCGTGTGGACGACCGACAAGGACGGCATCATCCTGTGCCTCCTGGCCGCCGAGATCGTCGCCGTCACGGGCAAGACGCCGTCGCAGCGCTACGCGGAGCTCGAGGCCGAGTTCGGCGCCTCCGTGTACCAGCGGGTGGATGCCGTGGCCACGCCCGAGCAGAAGGCGACGCTCGCGAAGCTCGCACCCGAGGCGGTCACGGCGACCGAGCTGGCCGGCGAGCCCATCGTCGCGAAGCTGTCGCACGCGCCCGGCAACGGCGCGGCGATCGGCGGCCTCAAGGTGCAGACCCAGCATGCCTGGTTCGCCGCCCGCCCGTCGGGCACCGAGGACGTCTACAAGCTCTACGCCGAGTCGCTGCTCGGCGCCGACCACCTCGCCCAGGTGCAGTCCGAGGCCCGCGCCGTCGTGTCCGCCGCCCTGGGCGGCTGACCGCCCGGGGGCGGCGGACACCCCGCTGGTTGAGTAGGGCCCGCCGGAGGCGGGACCGTATCGAAACCCCTGTAACGGACCGTTACACGGATCTCGATACACCCGCGGCTGCGCCGCGGGCACTCGATCAGCGGGCGTACGACGCATCCCACCCCGCTGGCCGCACCACCCACCCACCCCGCTGGTTGAGTAGGGCCCGCCGGAGGCGGGACCGTATCGAAACCCCTGTAACGGACCGCTACACCGATCTCGATACACCCGCGGCTGCGCCGCGGGCACTCGATCAGCGGGGGAAAAGGCACCCCACACCCACCCCCGCCGCCGGCCGTACCACCCACCCACCCCGCTGGTTGAGTAGCCGCCGCAGGCGGCGTATCGAAACCCACCCCACGGACCGTTACGCGGATCCCGACACACCCGCGCGGAGGACCGCGGCGGCGGTGCGGAGCCACTGGGCGGGGGCGCGGAGGGCGGCGTCGGCGGAGCCGGCGAGGGCGGTGAGCGAGACGGATGCCGCGAAGCCCGACAGGTCGGCGTCGTCGGCGATGCGGCCCGCCACGAGCGCGACGGGCACGCCCGCGCACCGGGCGCGCTCGGCGACGAGCGCGGGCACCTTGCCGACCGCCGACGACGCGTCGTAGGAGCCTTCGCCGGTCACGACGAGGTCCGCGCCCGCGATCGCCTCGTCGAGTCCGATCAGTTCGGCGACGGCGGGGGCCCCGGGCTCCAGCCGGCCGCCCCACGCGAGCAGCGCGAACCCCGTGCCGCCCGCGGCGCCCGCGCCCGCCTCCGCCGGGTCGACGCCCACCAGTCCCGCCCATCGCGCGAGCGCCGCGTCGGCCACGGCGACGCCCTCGGCATCCAGGCCCTTCTGCGGGCCGAACACCGCCGCCGCACCGGCGGGCCCGCACAGCGGGCTCGTCACGTCGGAGAGCACCCGCACGCCGCCCGGCGGCAGCGGCCGCAGACCGTCGAGGTCGACGGATGCCGCCTCGCACAGGCCTCGCAGGCCCGCTCCGGCCGGCGATCCCGCGGCGTCCAGGACCCGCGCGCCGAGCGCCCGCAGCATCCCCGCCCCGCCGTCGGTCGACGCGCTCGACCCGATGCCCAGCACGAGGCGCGAGACCCCGGCGTCGATCGCCGCGGCGATCGCCTGTCCGAAGCCGAGGGTGTCGGCATCCCACGGTCGCAGGCCGTCGCTCAGCAGCTCGATCCCGCTCGTCGACGCGAGCTCGACGACGCCCGTGCCGTCCGGCAGCAGCAGCCAGTGCGCCGCCACGGGTCCGTCGTGCGGCCCGCGCACCGTGACGGGAACGCGACGGGCGCCCGGCACGGCCGCGGCGAAGGCGTCGAGCGTCCCCTCGCCGCCGTCGGCCATCGGCCGCAGCACGGCCCCGTCGCCCCACCCGTCGGCGAGCGCCGCGGCGGCGTCGGCGGCCGTGATCGATCCCTTGAATCCGTCGACGGCGACGACGACCCGCGCGCTCATACGTGCAGCCTGCCACACCCGCTCTCTCCCGCATTCGTCGTCACAGGCGCTCGTCGTCAACAGGCACCGGCGGATAGGCTTTCGGGGGCGATCCGCCCGGCATCCCGTGTGAAGGAGTCTCCATGTCCTGGCTTGTGACCGGCGGTGCCGGCTACATCGGCGCCCACGTCGTCCGCGCGCTCTCCAGCGCGGGGCTCGCGCCCGTCGTCATCGACGACCTCTCCAGCGGCCACGCGGAGTTCGTGCCCGACGGCGTGCCGTTCGTGCGCGGCACGATCCTCGACCGCGAGCTCGTCACGCGCGCCCTCGCCGAGCACGACGTCGAGGGCGTCATCCACGTCGCGGGGTACAAGTACGCGGGCGTCTCGGTGCAGCGTCCCCTGCACACGTACGCGCAGAACGTCGAGGGCACGCGCGTCGTGCTCGAGGCGATGGCGGATGCCGGAGTGCACAACATCGTGTTCTCGTCGAGCGCCGCGGTGTACGGCACGCCCGACGTGCCGCTCGTGACCGAGGACCTGCCCAAGCGTCCGGCATCCCCCTACGGCGAGTCGAAGCTCATCGGCGAGTGGCTCATCCGCGACCAGGCCGTCGCGACCGCCGACTCGGAGCACCCGCTGCGGCACACCTCGCTGCGCTACTTCAACGTCGTCGGCTCGGCCGACCCGAGCGTGTACGACACGAGCCCGCACAATCTGTTCCCGATCGTGTTCGAGAAGCTGATCGCGAACGAGACCCCGCGCATCAACGGCGACGACTACGACACCCCCGACGGCACCAACGTGCGCGACTACGTGCACGTCGGCGACATCGCGGCGGCGCACGTCGTGGCGGCACAGCGACTGCTCTCGGGCGCGCCGATCGAGGCCGCCTACAACCTCGGCTCGCAGAACGGTCTGTCGGTGCGCGAGATCATGGATGCCGTGGCGCGCGTCACCGGCATCCCCTTCACCGCTGAGATCGGCCCCCGCCGGCCCGGCGACCCCGACCGCATCGTCGCGACGGGCGACCTCGCCGCGCGCGACCTCGACTGGGCGATGCGCTACACGGTCGACGAGATGGTGCGCACCGGCTGGGAGGCCCGCCGCGCGGCGCTCTGACGCGGCGGTTCGTGTTCGTCCTCGAGGGCGGGGTCGGCTGCGCTCCCGCTGGTCGAGTGCTCGCGGCGCAGCCGCGAGCGTATCGAGACCCGTGTAGCGGACCGTGGGAAGGGTTTCGATACGCGCGCTGACGCGCGCTACTCAACCAGCGGGAGTGTGTGCACCTCACACCGCAGGACCCGCCCTCCCGACTCCCGCTGGTCGAGTGCTCGCGGCGGAGCCGCGAGTGTATCGAGACCCCTGTCACGGTCCGTGGGAAGGGTTTCGATACGCGCGCTGACGCGCGCTACTCAACCAGCGGGGGTGTGCGGGCCGCGCAACCAGCGGGGGTGTGCCCTCGCCACCCCGCTACGGCACGCGGTGCAGCCAGGTGTCGGTCGCGAACTTCGCGGCGACGAGCGCCTCGGCCTCGGCGTATTCCTCTGCGGTGATGTGTCCCGGTGCGGCGCCGTAGAGGGTCGTGAACGTCTGTGTGAAGCGCTCGATGATCGCCTCGCGCGGCAGGCCCGTCTGGCTGCGCAGCGGGTCGACGCGCTTGGCGGCCGAGACGGTGCCCTTGTCGCTGAGCTTCTCCCGACCGATGCGCAGCACCTCGGTCATCACCTGGCCGTCCATGTCGTAGCTGAGCGTCGCGTGGTGCAGCACGCCGCCGTTGGCGAGGCGCTTCTGCGCGGCGCCGCCGATCTTGCCCTGCGGCGAGGCGATGTCGTTGAGGGGCTGATAGGTCGCCTCGACGCCGACCGAGCGCAGCGCCTGCAGCACCCAGTCGTCGAGGAACGCGTACGAGTCGGCGAACGTGAGCCCCGCGACGAGGGATGCCGGAACGTACAGCGAGTACGTGATGATCGCCCCCGCCTCCATGAGCATCGCCCCGCCGCCCGAGATGCGGCGCACGACGTCGAACCCGTGTCGTGCCGCTCCCTCGGGGTCGACCTCGTTGCGGTACGACTGGAACGAGCCGATCACGACGGCCGACTCGTTCCACTCCCAGATGCGCAGGGTCGGCTTGCGGCGCCCGTCGCCGACGCGCGTCGTGAGCACCTCGTCGAGGGCGAGGTTCATGCGCGGCGACACGGCGGGCTCGTGCACGATCTCCCACTCCAGCTCGCGCCAGCCGGGCGCCGTGACGAGCGCGCGCCGCACGACCGTGCCGACCGCCTCGGGGGTGAAGCCGAGCAGCTGGGCACCCTCGGGCAGGGCGGCCCGCACCGCGGCGGCGATCGCCGCGGCATCCGTCTCGACGGGCAGGCCGTTGACGGCCGCGTCGATGTCGGCGAGGGCGTCGTCGGGCTCGAGGAAGAAGTCCCCGGCCAGGTGGAAATCGGCGATGCGCCCGTCGCGGACCTCGAGGTCGGCGACGACGAGCTTGCCGCCCGGAACCTTGTACTCACCGTGCATCCCCCCAGCCTACGTTTCGCGAGGGTGCCTTTCGCTCTCGCGAGGGTGCTGATTGTTCTCGCGAGGGTGCTGGTTGTTCCCGCGAGGGTGCTCCGGTGCGTCGCCCCAAAGCACTCCCGCGGGGATAACTGGCACCTTCGCGAAGATATCCAGCACCCTCGCGACCACAACTGGCACCCTCGCGACGACAACCAGCACCCTCGCGGAGCTCGCGGTCGGCGGGCGCTGGTAGGCTGGGGATGCGGCCCTCGCGCCGCTGCGTCGTCGTCACGACTCCCGATCACCGCACCACGTGCGATCGCGGCTTCTTCTTGCGAACGGCGAACCGATGCGCACTCCTGCGCCGTCGCCCCTCCGCGCCGCCTCCTCGCGTGCGCCCCAACGAAAGCACTGCATGTCTTCCTTCCTCTCCCTCGGCGTGCCCGAGAACCTCGCCGCGGTGCTCGCGGCCGACGGCAAGACCGAGCCGTTCCCCATCCAGCGCGACACGCTGCCCGACGCCCTCGCCGGCCGCGACGTGCTCGGCCGCGGCCGCACCGGCAGCGGCAAGACCATCGCGTTCTCGCTGCCGCTCGTCGCGCGTCTCGCGGGCGGCCGCCGCGCCGGCCGCGGACGCCCGCGCGGCCTCGTGCTCGCGCCGACCCGTGAGCTCGCCACCCAGATCACGGCGACGATCGCACCGCTCGCCGAGGCCTCGGGTCTCACCGTCACGACGATCTTCGGCGGCGTGAGCCAGCGTCCGCAGGAGCAGGCGCTCGCGCGCGGCGTCGACATCGTCGTGGCATGCCCCGGCCGGCTCGAAGATCTCATGAAGCAGAAGCTCGTCGATCTCGGCGCCGTCGAGATCACCGTGCTCGACGAGGCCGATCACATGGCCGACCTGGGCTTCCTCCCCGGCGTCACGCGCATCCTGGCGGCGACGCCCGCGGGCGGCCAGCGCCTGCTGTTCAGCGCGACGCTCGACCGCGGCGTCGACGTGCTCGTGCGCCGCTTCCTGCAGAACGAGGTGCGCCACGAGGTCGACGAGAGCGGCGTGCCGCAGGGCGAGATGACGCACCGCGTCTTCGTCGTGCCGGATGCCGACCGCAAGAACACCCTCGTGCGCCACCTCGCGTCGGGACGCGGCCGCCGCATCCTGTTCACGCGCACCAAGCACCAGGCCAAGCGCCTCGCCAAGCAGCTCACGGCATCCGGCATCCCCGCTGTCGACCTGCACGGCAACCTCTCGCAGAACGCCCGCGACCGCAACCTCGCCGCCTTCGGCGCGGACACCACGGCCGGCGGCGTGCGCGTGCTCGTCGCGACCGACGTCGCGGCCCGCGGCGTGCACGTGGACGACGTCGAGCTCGTCGTGCACGTCGACCCGCCCACCGAACACAAGGCGTACCTGCACCGCTCGGGCCGCACGGCGCGCGCCGGCGCGGAGGGCATCGTCGTGACGGTCGTGCTCGACGAGCAGCGCCGCGACGTGAAGGACCTGCTGCGCAAGGCGCACATCCGCGCCGACCTCGAGCCCGTCGAGCCGCACGGCTCCGAGGTGACGGACCTGGTCGGCGAGCCCGCCGAGCACGTCGCCCCGACGGCCCCGGCATCCGGGACCGCCTCGGGTGCGCGATCGGGCGGATCGGGCACGAGCGGATCGCGAGCGCGATCGGGCGGATCGGCACGTGGACAGCGCTCGGAGCGCGGCTCCGCGAGCGGCGCGTCCCGCGAGCAGGCTCCCCGTGCCGAGCGCACAGCGGATGCCGCGGGCTCGGGCTCCCGTCGCCGCCGCGGCTCGGGCGGCCAGGGCCGCGACCGGGGCGCCGCGCAGGGTCAGGGCTCCGCGCCCGCCGGCCAGGCGAAGGGCCAGGGCTCCGGCCAGCCGAAGGGCGCCGCACGCGCATCGCAGGCCCGCGCCGGCCAGCCGGCCGCCACGACGCCCCGCACGGCGTCCGGCCGCCCGACGATCGGCAGCACCGTCGCCGACATCCGCGCCGCCGGCACCTCGCGCGGCCGCGGCACCCGCCGCGCCCGCGGCTGACCGCCGCGGCCGGCGGGCCCGACGCGTAGCCGTTCACGACGCCCCCACCACCCCGCTGGTCGAGTGCCCGCGGCGAAGCCGCGGGCGTATCGAGACCCTTGTAGCGGACCGTTACACCGGTTTCGATACGCGCGCTCCGCGCGCTACTCAACCAGCGGCGGGGGTGAGCACACCGACCGTCCGGTCGCAGCCGCCCCACCCCGCCGGTCGGGTCCCGGCGACCGACCACCTTTCCACCACCCCCGCTGGTCGAGTGCTCGCGGCGAAGCCGCGAGTGTATCGAGACCCGTGCAGCGGACCGTTACACCGGTTTCGATACGCGCGCTCCGCGCGCTACTCAACCAGCGGCGGGGGTGAGCACGCCGACCGTCCGGTCGCAGCCGCCCCACCCCGCTGGTCGAGTGCTCGCGGCGAAGCCGCGGGCGTATCGAGACCCCTGCCACGGGCTGCTGCTCAGCGCACCCGCCGCTCGGTCAGGCCGCGGGGAACCGTGCGTCGAGCCAGGCGAGGAGGTCGGCGCGCACCTGTGCCTGGCACGTGTCGTTGAAGATCTCGTGGCGGGCGTCGGGGTAGACGAGCGTCGTCACGTCGGTGAACCCCGACCGGGTGCGATACGCCTCGGCGAGCCGGTGCACGCTCCGCGGCCCGCCCACGGGGTCGTCACGGCCGACCATGAGCAGCACGGGCACGTCGGGCGCCACGTCCTTGCCGGGACGGTTGCGCCGCGGCATCCCGAACAGGCGTGCGGCGTCGGCGACGCCGAACAGCTTCGCGAGCGGCGTCGTCGTGGTCAGCGGGTCATCGAGAAAGGCGCGCCCGACCGACAGGTCGGAGGCGAGCCATTCGGTGCCGAGCGCATCGGGCGCCTTCCAGCGGGCGTTGAGGTCGCCCGCGTTGAGCGATCCCGGCCAGCGCAGCGACGAGCCCGACAGCACGAGCGCGTCGTAGGCCTCGGGCCGCTCGTCGAGCATCATCTGCGCCATGAACGACCCCCACGAGTGTCCCAGCAGCACGAGCGGCAGGCCGGGGTTCTCCGCACGGATGAGGTCGGTGAACTGCTCGCACGCCGCCACGGTCGCCCGCAGGCCGCCGACGCCGAGCGTGCCCAGGCGGGAGTGATCGCCGCCGTGCTGCTCCACACCGGTGCGCCCGTGCCCCCGGTGGTCGTCGGCGTACACCGCGTACCCGGCCGCGGCGAGCGCCTCGGCCAGCACGCGGTAGCGGCCGGCGTGCTCGCCGACGCCGTGCAGCAGTTGCACGACCGCCCGCGCGGGCCCCTCGGGAACGTAGCGGTCGTAGTGGATGCGGATGCCGTGGGCATCGGTGTAGGTATCCGTGGCAGCGCCTACCGTCATGCCGCGAGTCTACTGACGCGGCATCCCGGGCGGCCAGGGCGAGCGACCGGGACTATCCGGCATCCGGCGACGCGAGATCAGGATGCGCCGCAGACTCCTGATCTCGCAGAGCGACGACGACGCGCGTCAGACCAGCTCGCTGGTGACCGGCGTCGCGTTCTGGAACAGGTCGCCGACGGGGCAGTTCGCGTCGACGGCGCTCCGCAGCTGCTCGTAGCGCTCGGCGCTCTCGGGCCCGGTCAGCTCGACGCGCAGGCGCACGGCCTGGAAGCCGGGACGCACGGTGTCGTCCTTGCCGAGCAGTCGCGCGGCGTCGAGGTCGCCTTCGGCGGTGATGCGGATGTCGTCGAAGGGGATGCCGAGGACCTCGGCGTAGAGCCGGTACACGACGATCTGGCATCCGATGAGGGCGCCGAGCGCGTACTCCACCGGGTTGGGGGCGACGTCGTCGCCGCCGAGGGGCGCGGGCTCGTCGACGACGAACTCGTAGCGGCCGGCGCGCACGCGCGAGGCCACGGCGCCCTCGCCGCTTCCCGTCGCACGGAAGGTGAGGTGCGCGCTCGTGCGGTCGGCGTCGATGCGGTCTGACCAGGCGGCGCCCGCGGCGCGCAGTCGCTCGCCGCGCTCCGCGGCCGTGATCTCGGGGACGTCGGTGCGGACGAGGGTCTCGGAGGTGCTCATAGCCCCGACCCTAGACACCCGAACACCGCTCGCCCGAACCACCCGTCACGCGGAGTCACCCGACGACACGCAACGTCATCCTCGGTGTCACGCCCCGTCATCCGACGCCACGCAACGTCATCCCCCGGCCACATCCCCCGGCTGCATCCACGGCCACACCCCGCGGCCGCCCCACACCCCATCGCCCCGCCATCCGCACTCACAAGACCGCGAGACTGCATCTGTGCGCCGAGACTGCCATCCAGACGTGCAGTCTCGGCGCACAGATGCAGTCTCGGCGAGGAGTTGCATACCCGCCGGGGCGCCGAACGGTGGGGCACCGCACACCTGGGGCACCGCACACCTGGGGCGCCAAGACCCCCGCGCGCGGCGCGCCAAGACGCCCGAAACATTTACTTAGCGAAACTAAACTGATATCCTTGATCATCGTATGGAATCCCGTGACATCCTCTTCTCCGAAGCGTCCGACCTGCGCATGGCGGTCTTCCGGCTCGCCCGGCGCCTGCGCTCGCAGCGTGCCGTCGACAGCATGAGCGACGCGCACTTCGCCGTCCTCGCCGCCCTCTCCGTGCACGGCCCGCACACGCTCGGCGCCCTCGCGGAGCGCGAGCGCGTGTCGGCGCCGTCGATGAACCGCACCGTCAACTGCCTCGCCGAGGCCGGCCACGTCTCGCGCACGCCCGACGACACCGACCGTCGCAAGGTGACGATCGACCTGACGGATGCCGGGCGCGAGGTCGTCGCCGAGACCGTGCACCGGCGTGACGCCTGGCTGCGGGAGGCCCTCGACGAGCTGACCGACGAGCAGCGCGGCATCCTGCAGCAGGCCGCCGTCATCATGCGGCAGGTGGCCGCCCGATGAGCGCGATGTTCCGTTCCTTCTCCGTCTTCAACTACCGCGTGTGGTTCATCGGCGCGCTCGTCTCGAACATCGGCACGTGGATGCAGTCGACCGCGCTCAGCTGGGTCGTGCTCACCGAGCTGACCGACGGGGACGCCGGCGCGATGGGCCTCACGATGGGCCTGCAGTTCGCCCCTCCCCTGCTGCTCGTGAGCGTCACCGGCTGGTTCGCCGACCGCTTCGACCGCCGCCGGCTGCTGCTCGTGACGCAGGTGCTGCTGCTGCTCCTGGGCGTCGCGGTGGGCGCGCTGCTGCTCGCCGGTCTCATGACCCTGCCGCTCATGTACGTGTTCGCGTTCGCCCTGGGCCTCGTCGCCGCGTTCGACGCGCCGGCGCGGCAGGCGTTCGTCTCCGACCTCGTGGCGCTCGAGAACGCCTCGAACGCCGTCGCCCTCAACGCCGCGTCGTTCAACGGCGCGCGCATGATCGGCCCCGCCGTCGCGGGCGTCGTGATCGTCGCGGTCGGCACGGGCTGGGTGTTCCTCATCAACGCGCTCACGTTCCTCGCGATGATCGTCGCGCTCAGTCTCATCCGCGTCGACGAGCTCATCCCCCGCGCCCGGATGGCGGGCCGGTCGCGGCTCACCGACGGCATGCGCTACGTCGCGGGCCGGGCCGACCTCGTCGTCACCTTCACGATGGTGTTCCTGCTCGGCGCGTTCGGCATGAACTTCCCGATCTTCGCGTCGACGATGGCGCTGGAGTTCGGGCACGACGCCGACGGCTACGGCCTGCTCAGCTCGATCCTCGCGATCGGCTCGCTCGCGGGCGCCCTGCTCGCCGCCCGTCGCGACCGCGCCCGCATCCGGCTCGTCATCGCCGGCGCCGGGATGTTCGCGGGCGCGATCACGGTCTCCGCCTTCATGCCCACCTACTGGCTCTACGCGTTCGTGCTCGTCTTCACGGGATTCGCCGTGGTGACGACGCTCACGACCGCGAACGGCTACGTGCAGACGACGACCGACCCCGCCCTGCGCGGGCGCGTGATGGCGCTGTACATGGCGATCCTCATGGGCGGCACGCCCATCGGCGCGCCGATCGTCGGCTGGGTCGCGGCGCAGTTCGGCCCGCGCGCCGCGATCCTCATGGGCGGCGCGACGGCGTTCCTCGCCTTCGCGGTCGGCCTCGTCTGGCTCGTCACGTCGGGGCGCCTGCACCGCGAGGAGGGCCGGCGCTTCGCCCTCACGCTCGACGAGACGCGGCCCATGCCCATCATCGCGCGCGAGGAGTTCAGCGACGAGGTGGCCGGCACGACCGCCATCCCCGTCGCCGAGGTGACCCGCCCCGTGCGCACGGAGTAGCCCGCGTCCGTTGCCGAGGGGATCTCGCGGTGCCGAGGGCCGCACCCGCGGCATCCGCCCTCGGGAACGCGAGATCTCCTCGGCAGGGAACGTGTCACAGTGACCCCGGATGCCGCGGACGCGGGCCATGCTGAACACATGGCGCTTCTCGACCTCGACGTCCCGATCGTGCTCGGCCCGTTCGGCGGCATGAGCTCGCTCGAGCTCACCGCCCTCGTCAGCGACGCGGGCGGCCTGGGCTCGTACGGCCTCTACGGCTACGACCCCGCCCGCATCGCCGACACCGTCGCGCGGCTGCGCGCGCTGACCGAGCGGCCCTTCGCCGTGAACCTGTGGATCCCGGTCGGCGACGAGGTCACGCCCGGCGGCGACCTCTCGGGGCCGCTCGCCACCGCGCGTCCGCTCTACGACGAGCTCGGGCTGCCCGTGCCGGGCGACGTGCCCGAACGCTACGGCGTCGACATCGAGGCACAGCTCGACGCCGTGCTCGAGGCGCGTCCGCCCGTGCTCAGCCTCGTGTTCGGCATGCCGCCCACGGCGTTCGTCGACGAGGCCAGGAGCCGCGGCATCCGTCTCGTCGGCACCGCGACGACGGTCGCCGAGGCGGTCGCGATCGAGGAGGCGGGCGCGGATGCCGTCGTCGCGACGGGCCTGGAGGCGGGCGGCCACCGGGTGTCGTTCCTGCGCGACGCGGCGGACTCGCTCGTCGGCACGTTCGCGCTCGTGCCGCAGGTCGTGGATGCCGTGCGCATCCCCGTCATCGCCGCGGGCGGCATCGCCGACCGGCGCGGCGTCGCGGCCGCCCGGGCGCTCGGCGCGAGCGGCGTGCAGGTCGGCACGGCGTTCCTGCGCACCCGGCAGTCGGCGGCGTCCGACGCGCACCGGGCGGCGCTGGCGCGCATCGCCGCCGACGACACCGTGCTCACGCGAGCGGCGACGGGGCGCCTGGCCCGCGGCATCCGCAACCGCCTCATCGACACCGTCGAGGCCGGGCCGATCGCGCCGTTCCCCGCGCAGAGCTGGGTCATCGGGCCCGTGCGCACCGAGGCGAACCGCCGCGGCCTCGGCGAGCTGCAGTCGCTCTGGGCGGGCCAGGCCGCCCCGCTCGCCCGCCTCGACGACGCCGGCGACGTGTTCCGGGAGCTCGCCGCGGGGTGGTGACCCGGCCCCGCTGGTCGAGCAGCCGCACCCGCACCTGCGCCACACACCCCCGCTGGTTGAGTAGCCGCCGAAGGCGGCGTATCGAAACCCGTCTAACGGACCCTGGGAAGGGTCTCGATACACTCGCGGCTCCGCCGCGAGCACTCGACCAGCGGGATCAGACGCACCCGCAACCCACACCCGCACCTGCACCTGCGCCACACACCCCCGCTGGTTGAGTAGCCCGCGCAGCGGGCGTATCGAAACCCGTCTAACGGTCCGTTAGGAGGGTCTCGATACACTCGCGGCTCCGCCGCGAGCACTCGACCAGCGGGAGAAGAGGAGCTCCGACGGAGGCGGACGGCCAGCGCTGTGCGCCCTACGCCTCGCGGGTGATGGTGACCTGCACGTGCACGTGGCCCTTGTGCGGGCCCGCGTACACGCCGCGCAGCGGCGGCACGTCGCCGTAGTCGCGGCCGCGGCCGACGAGCACGTGCCGGTCGCCGATCTCGGCGCCGTTGGTCGCGTCGAAGCCCTGCCAGGCGCCCGTGAACCACTCCACCCACGCGTGCGACTCGCCCTTCACGGCCACGCCGATCTCGGCGTTCGCGTTCGGGTGCAGATAGCCCGACACGTACCGCGCGGGGATGCCGACGTGCCGCAGCGCGCCGATCGTGATGTGCGTGATGTCCTGGCACACGCCCTTGCGCGTGACCCACGCCTCAGCGGCGGTCGAGTGCACCTCGGTGACGCCGGGCACGTACGCGACGGCCTCGCCGATCGCCGTCGCGATCGCGACCGCCGCGTGCCCCGGGTCGTCGTGCTGCGCCGCGATCGCGGTCGCGATCTCGGCGACCTCGGCGTGCGGAGCGGTGCGCGGCGACTGCGTGAGCATCTCGACGGTCGACACCAGGCGCTCGGCCTCGCGGGCCAGCCGGTCCCACGTGCTCGCGAAGAGCTCGAGCGGCCGCGGGCGCACCTCGACGAGCGAGCGCGCCGTGATGCTCAGCGACTCGTGACGGGCGAGCACGTCGAACGAGGCGACGCGCGTGCCGAAGTAATCGACGAACTGGTTCACGTGCGTCGCGGGGTCGATGTCGAGCTGCGACGTGAGCACGAACTGGCTGTCGGTCGAGCTCGGCAGCATGCGCGCCTCGTTGTACGAGGCGCCGACCTCGCCCTGATACGTGAACCCGGTGGCGTGCTCGATGCGCAGGCGCTTCATGAGGTCTCTCCGATCCAGCTCGGCTCGGCGTGTGTGGGGAAGAAGCGCGCGCGGATCGCCTCGGACGCCTCGCGGGTCACCATCTGCACGCGCTCCATCTGATCGGGCAGCTCGGCGAGCAGTTCCGACACCGGACGGTACTCGAGCTCGGCGCGCATGCGGCCGAGGGCGCGGAGCACCGCGTTCGAGTAGCCGACGCGGTCGGCGGCGGGCTCGATCGCCCGCATGCAGTCCTCGGCGCGGTGGATCGAGTACGTCACCGACCGCGGGAAGAGCCGGTCGAGCAGCAGGAACTCCGCCGCGTTGCTCGCGCTCGGCATCCCCCGATACGTGCGCACGTAGGCCTCGTGCGCGCCGCACGAGCGCAGGATCGTCGTCCACGAGGGGCCCGACGCCTCGGTGAGCGACCGCGTCGCCAGCATCCGCGCGGTCATGTCGGTGCGCTCGATCCAGCGTCCCAGGGTGAGGAACTGCCAGGCCTCGTCGCGGCTCACCGACGACTCGGTGATGCCGACGGCGAGCGCCGACCGCGAGCGCACCCATCCGAAGAACTCGTGCACCTTCTCATCGTGCAGCCGGCGCGGCACGCGCGAGTACGTCGTGTTCAGCGTCTCCCACAGCTCGCTGGAGACGATCTCGCGCGCGCGGCGGGCGTTCTCGCGCGCCGCCTGCAGCGAGTACGCGATGCTCGACGGGTTGGTGCGGTCGACGGCGAGCTGGTTCAGCACGTCGCGGCGCGTGACGGGCTCGCCGCTCGTGGGCTGCGAGCCCATGACGCCCAGCAGCGACCGGCACGCGGTGTCCTCGTCGATCCACGGGTCCTCCAGCAGCAGCTGCAGGTGCACCTCGAGGATGCGCGCCGTCCCGTCCGACCGCTCGATGTACCGCCCGATCCAGAACAGCGACTCGGCGATGCGACTCAGCATGACGCGCCTCCTTCTGCCTCTTCCGCCTCTTCCGCCTCGCGAGTCAACCCGTTCTCGTCGAATCCACCTGCTCCGCGCGCAGATCTCGTATTGACTCGGCGCGAGCGGGTTGACTCAGCGAGCGATGAACGCGAGCGGGTTGACTCGGCGAACGATGGACGCGCGAGGGCGGATGACTCCGCGAGTGATGGACGCGCGAGGGCGGATGCCGCGGCATCCCGGCCCTGCTGTTGCTGCTGCTCCTGCTCGGAGCTGCCGCGCGGGGCGTCCTGCGGGGCATGGGCGTGCGGGGGCTGCGCGTCGTAGATGATCGTGATCGCCTCCGTGACCGCCGACTGGTCGGCGACGATCTCGGCGGTCGACGGGCGCTGCACGTATTCGCCCAGGCCCGGGGCGGAGCCGCCGACGACCCACGTGTCCTTCGAGCCGCCGCCCTGGCTGGAGTTGACGACGAGCTGTCCCTCCGGCAGCGCGACGCGGGTGAGGCCGCCGGGCAGCACCCAGATCTCGTCGCCGTTGTTGACCGCGAACGGCCGCAGGTCGGCGTGCCGGGGACGCATGCCGTCCTCGACGAGGGTCGGGATGGTCGAGAGCATCACGACGGGCTGCGCGATCCAGCCGCGCGGGTCGGCGATGAGCCGCTTGCGCAGCTTGTCCAGCTCGGCGGGAGACGCGTCGGGGCCGACGACGAGGCCCTTGCCGCCCGAGCCGTCGACGGGCTTGACCACGAGCTCGTCGAGCCGGTCGAGCACCTCCTCGAGGGCGCCGGGGTCTTCGAGCCGCCACGTGTCGACGTTCTTGAGGATCGGCTCCTCCGACAGGTAGTAGCGGATGAGGTCGGGCACGTACGTGTAGAGCAGCTTGTCGTCGGCGACGCCGTTGCCGACCGCGTTGGCGATCGTGACGTTGCCGAGCCGTGCGGCGAGCATGATGCCGGGCGCGCCGAGCATGGAGTCGGGGCGGAACTGCAGCGGGTCGAGGAAGTCGTCGTCGACGCGCCGGTAGATGACATCGACGCGCCGCGGCCCGCGGGTGGTGCGCATGAACACCTTGCCGCCGATGCACTGCAGGTCGCGCCCCTCGACGAGCTCGACGCCCATGAGCCGGGCCAGCAGCGTGTGCTCGTAGTAGGCGGAGTTGTAGACGCCCGGCGTGAGCACGACGACGCAGGGATCGTCGATGCCTGCGGGGGCCGACGCGCGCAGCGCCTGCAGCAGCTTGGTGGGATAGTCGCCGACGGGCCGCACGCGCATCGACACGAACAGCTCGGGCAGCGTCTGCGCCATCACGCGGCGGTTCGAGATGACGTAGCTCACGCCGCTCGGCACGCGCACGTTGTCCTCGAGCACGCGCATCTCGCCGTGCTCGTCGCGGATGAGGTCGATGCCGGCGACGTGGATGCGCACCCCGTTGGCCGAGTGGATGCCGTGGGCCTGCCGGTAGAAGTACTGCGACGAGGCGATGAGCGCGGCGGGCAGCACACCGTCGCGCACGCAGTGCTGATGGCCGTAGGCGTCGTCGAGGAACGCCTCGAGCGCCCGCACGCGCTGCTTCACGCCCGACTCGACGTGCGACCACTCGTCGTACCGGATGACGCGCGGGACGGCATCCAGCGGGAAGGGCCGCTCCTCCCCCGCGAAGTCGAAGGTCACGCCCTGCGCGAGGTACGAGCTGGCGAGCGCCTCGGTGCGTCCGCGCAGCTCCTCCTGCGTCATCTGCGCGAGCGCCTGATGAAGCTCACGGTAGGCCGCGCGCGACTGTGCCGGAGAGCCGGAAGAGGCGGAATCCGCGAACATCTCGTCGAACGGCGGCACTCCCGAAGCCGTCTTCCGCGGCGCCGCGGAGGCCCCGTATCCATCGAAGAGGTCACCCATGGCATGAGCCTAGTAGGCGGGACGTTTCGGGCATATGTCGTTCTGCGCGACGCCCGCGGCCCGGGCGTGGCGCGCCGTCGCCCGGGGTCGCGGCGAGTGCTCGTGGACGGTCGTGGCCGCCTCGCCGTGCCGGTGGCGGCATCTTCTGCCCGGGGCTTTCCGGTGCCGCGAGGACGTGGGCGGTCGTGGTCGCGTCGGGCCCCGGCATCCGGCCACGACCGTCCAGGAGATCGCGGGGCGGGGCGCCCGCGCGGGGAGGGATGCCGGGAGGCGGGAATGCCGGGGGCGGTGGACGCCGGGAATGCGGAGGATGCCGGGAATGCGGTGGCCCTGACCCCGGTTGGCGTCGAGAGGGCGTGTGACGACGCACGACGAGAGAGGAACCGCACGATGAGCGCATGGACCGACACCCTCGGAGCCGTCGGCGTGTGGCGAGGGGTCACCGAGACCGACGCGCCGCTCGCCGCAGAGATCGAACGGCTCGGCTACGGCACGCTCTGGCTCGGCGGCTCGCCGCGGGCCGATCTCGTCGCGGCGGAGCGCCTGCTCGACGGCACGGAGCGTCTGCGCGTCGCGACCGGCATCGTCAACATCTGGATGTCGGATCCCGGCGAGCTCGCCGCGTCGTACCACCGCATCGAGCAGCGGCATCCTGGCCGGCTGTTCGTGGGCATCGGATCGGGCCACCGCGAGATGACCGCGCAGCGCGCGCGGCCGCTGCAGGCGATGGCTCAGTACCTCGACGCGCTCGACGCCGGCGGCGTGCCCGTCGAGCGGCGCCTCGTCTCGGCGCTGGGGCCGCGGATGCTGGAGCTCGCGGGCGCCCGGAGCGCGGGGACGCACCCCTATCTCACGGTTCCGGCGCAGACCGCGCAGGCCCGCGCCGCCCTCGGCCCCGCCGCGCTCGTCGCACCCGAGCAGACGGTCGTGCTCGAGGCGGATGCCGCGGTCGCGCGGCAGCACGCGCGCGCCTTCCTCGGCCGGTATCTGCGCCTCTCGAACTACGCGAACACGATGCGCAGCGGCGGCCTCACCGACGAGGACATCGCCGACGGCGGCAGCGACCGCCTCGTCGACGAGATCGTCGCACACGGCGACCCCGCGGCCGTCGCGTCCCGCGTGCGACAGCACCTCGCCCAGGGCGCCGACCACGTGTGCGTCCAAGTGCTGCCGGCATCCGCCGACATCCGCCCCGCCCTCGCCGCCCTCGCGACCGCGCTCGACCTCTGACCGCCTGGTCTCCCCTCCCCCTGGGGCATCCCCTACCCTCCCCTGGAGCCCCCTGGGGACATCCCCTCAAGAACTTCAACCGCGGCAAAGTGCGGGTACCCCAGCCCGCGACCTGCACTTCCCCGCGGTTGGGCGGGAAGGCTACCACTTCAACCGCGGCAAAACGCGGGTGCGGGCCCGGGCGACCCGCACTTTGCCGCGGTTGAACGCGCGAGGCGGGCTCAGGCGACGAGCGAGGCGCAGCCGGGGTCAGGCGTCGAGCGCCACGCGGAGTTGCTCGACGGCCCAGTCGAGCTCGGTCGCGCGGACGACGAGCGGCGGGGCGATGCGCAGGGTCTGGCCGTGCGTGTCCTTCGCGAGCACGCCGCGCTCGGCGAGGCGCTCCGCGACCTCGCGGGCGGTGCCGCGCGCCGGGTCGATGTCGACGCCGGCCCACAGGCCCGCGACGCGCACCGCGGTGACGCCGTGGCCGACGAGCCCGTCCAGCCGCCCGGCGAGGTGCTCGCCCAGCAGCGCCGCGCGCTGCTGGAACTCCCCCGACGCGAGCATCTCGACGACCTGCAGCCCCACGGCGCACGCGAGCGGGTTGCCGCCGAACGTCGACCCGTGCTCGCCGGGGCGGATGACGCCGAGCACGGCCTCGTCGGCGACGACGGCCGACAGCGGCACGATGCCGCCGCCCAGCGCCTTGCCCAGCACGTACACATCGGGCACGACGTCCTCGCGGTCGCACGCGAACGTCGTCCCGGCGCGGCCGAGCCCCGACTGGATCTCGTCGGCGATGAACAGCACGCCGTGGCGGTCGCAGCTCTCGCGCACGGCGCGCAGGTAGCCGTCGGGCGGGATGATCACGCCCGCCTCGCCCTGGATCGGCTCGATCAGCACGGCCGCCGTGTCGGGACCGATCGCGGCGTCCAGCGCCGCGGCGTCGCCGTAGGGCACGGCGACGAATCCCGGCGGGTACGGGCCGAAGTCGTCGCGCGCCGACGGGTCGTCGCTGAACCCGACGATCGTGGTCGTGCGGCCGTGGAAGTTGCCGTGCGCCACGACGATCTGCGCGGCATCCTGCGCCACGCCCTTGACCCGGTACGCCCACGCGCGCGCGACCTTGATCGCCGTCTCGACGGCCTCGGCGCCCGTGTTCATCGGCAGCACGAGGTCCTTGCCGCACAGCTCGGCGAGCGCCGTCGCGAACGCGCCGAGGCGGTCGTTGTGGAACGCGCGGCTGGTGAGCGTGACACGGCCGAGCTGCGCGGTCGCGGCGGCGAGGAGGGCCGGATGCCGGTGTCCGAAGTTCAGGGCCGAGTACGCCGACAGCAGGTCGAGGTAGCGCTTGCCCTCGGCATCCGTCACCCAGGCGCCCTCGCCGCTCGCGATGACGACGGGCAGCGGCAGGTAGTTGCGGGCCAGGTGGTCCTTCTCGGCGGCGATGATGCGCACGCTGGCGGTGTCGAGGGTGGGCATGTTCATGACCTTTCGCGAAGTTCGAGGGTGCAGCACTTGATCCCGCCGCCGCCGCGCAGCAGCTCCGACAGATCGACCGGCACAGGGGTGTAGCCGCGCTCGCGCAGCCGGGCCGCGAAGCCCGTCGCGCGCGGCGGGACGAAGACGTGGGCGCCGTCGCTCGCCGCGTTCAGGCCGAAGACGGCGCCGTCGGCGGGCGAGACGCGGATCGCGTCGGGATAGCGCTCGGCGAGCACCCGCTGCGACGCGTCGTCGAACGCCGACGGCAGGTAGGCGATGTTCGCGTGCGGGACGCCGTGCGGCCCCGCCGCCGGATCGGGCACGGGGACGGGATCGAGCACCGCGACGGCCGTGTCGAGGTGGTAGAACCGCGGATCGACGAGGGTGAGCGAGACGACCTCGCGCCCGAAGACGTCGGCGACCTCGCGGTGGCTGTCGGGCGCCGAGCGGAACCCGGTGCCGGCGAGGATCACGTCGCCCGCGAGCAGGAAGTCGCCCTCGCCCTCCTGCACCGTGCGGGGCTCGATCACCTCGAAGCCGTGCGCGGCGAACCACTCCATGAACGGCCGCTCCTCGCCGCGGCGCTCGTCGACGCGGAAGCGCACGCCGAGCGCGCGTCCGTCGACCACGAAGCCGCCGTTGGCCGTGTAGACCATGTCGGGCAGCCCCGGCACGGGGTCGATGAGCTCGACCGCATGCCCCAGCCGCACGTACGCGTCGTGCAGCGCCTGCCACTGCGCGAGGGCGCGCGCCGTGTCGGTGGGCGTGGCGGGATGCATCCACGGGTTGATGCGGTAGCTCACCGTGAAGTGCTCGGGACGGCACATCAGGTAGCGGCGCCGCTGCGCCGTGCGCCCAACGGGCTGCGCGTGCGTGGCCGGCTGCGCGTGTGCGACGGGCCGCGCCGCGCGCTCGGCTGACGGGGTGGTGCCCTCGACGGGCTGAACGGATGCCGCGGATGCCGCGTGCTCGACGGACATATCGCTCCTCGATCTCTGATCGGCGGGCGGCGGACGCTGTCCTCGGGCCCGGCGGAGCTCTGCATGAGCCATCGTCTCGGGCACGCCTCTGTCATTCTCGCACGGGCGTGCCGCCGTAGGCTGGATCGGTGACCACGTCCGAGCCCCGCCGCAGCGACACGGAGAGCGGCGGCGACGGCGCGCCGCTGCGCCGTCGCCGCGTGCGCGAGAGCCACGGCACGCGCGTGCGCAAGCTCGCCGACCGGGTGCCCACGGCGTGGTTCGCGACGATCGGCACCGCGCTGTTCCTCGCCGCCACGGCGGCGTTCGGCGGGTTGAACACGGCGGTCGCCGACGAGACGCCGGTCGTCGAGCTGTCCGCGGGCGAGACGCACGCGAACGACCAGTTCTCCACGACGGTCGTGCGCGCCCTGCTCATCGACCACCTCTCCCCGGCCGGCGTCTTCGCCGACGACGGCAAGCGCGCGCTCGTGCTCATCGTCGACGTCGAGAACGTGTGGGACGCGCCGCAGCGCACGATCGGCGTGCTCGGCGGCTTCTCCGACACCCTGCGCATCGCCGAGCTCGGCGACCAGAAGCCGGCCGGCGCGGCGCGCATGGACGACCAGACGCGCGACCCCGAGCTGCAGCCGGGCCTTCCCGCGCAGCTCGCGTTCGCCTGGCAGGTGGATGCCGACGCCTTCGCCGAGGGCGACGAGATCACGATCGTGCTGCACGACCAGACGATGCACACGGGCGTGCTCTTCGTCGAGGGCCGCAGCTGGGGCGATCCCGTCGAGCGCGCCCGCGTGACCGTGCGCCTCGACGATGCGGGAGCGCCGTCATGACCGAGACCGCGGGCGAGACCCCGACCGAGGACGCACCGCAGACCGCTGGCGCCGATCCCGCCGAGACGGGCACGACCGTGCGGGGACGCACGAGACCGTGGATGACATGGGCCGCGGCGATCGCGCTGCTCGCGGTCACGTGGGGCGTGGCGCAGATCACGCCGCCCTCCCGCGCGGCCGAGGCCCCGTTCGTCGTCGCGGCGCAGGTCGGCGAGCAGGCGGTGGGCCGCGATCTGGTGGTCACCGTCACCGGCATCCGTCTCAGCGACGGCGCGCACGGCACGTCGGCCGCCGACAGCCGGATGCGCTGGGAGGCGGAGGGCACGTGGCTCGTCGCCGACCTCGTCGCCGAGGCCCGCGTGAGCGACTTCGGCGCCCTGCTCTCGCTGCAGGAGCTCGTCGTCGACGGCGTGCACTACTCCGCGAGCGACCGGCCGGTGTCGGCCCGCGGCCTGCAGCTGCGCACGGCGCTGCCGCAGGCGGGCGGCATCGCCTTCGAGCTGCCCGCGCGCGCCGCCGCGGCGGACACCGCCGTGCTGCGGCTGGGTCTCGACCGCGACGACCGGCTCGACTCCGTCATCGAGCTGACGATCGACCTGCCCTCCGTGGAGCGGGTGACGGATGCCGAGGTCCGCGTGCCGGAATGGACGGCCCCCGGGCAGTCGACGACCGGCTCCCCCGCTCCCGAGCCCTCCGGGGGCGCATCGTGAGCTGGCTGCGTCGCAACGCCCTCGCCCTCGGCGTGCTCGTCGTGCTGCTGGGCGCGTCGGCCGCCATCGTCGGCGGCGTGCCGTGGCGCGCCTACCACGGGGCATCCGATGCGATCGTCGTCGACGGCACGGCGACGCTCGCCGGGGCGACCTTCTCCGACGGGCGCCTCGAGCCGCTGCCCGGCGACAGCGACGTCGAGGTCGCGCCGGGCGCCGAGGGGCTCGTGTTCGTCGTGGACGTCGATCCGGGCGACACGCCGCCGCTCTGCCTGCCCCCGCTGCTGCGCGAGCAGGCCGGCGCCGGGCGCGAATGGTCGGTCAGGCCGACGTACTGGTCCGACCCGGATCGCACGACCGGGTGCCGGTCAGACGTCGACGCCCCCTACACGATCGCGACGCCCTTCGTCGTCCCCGCCGGCACGGGCCCCGTCTTCGTCGACCTCAGGGTCGCCGAGGAGGGATCCTTCCTGCGCTTCGCCTTCGACCGCTGAGGCGGCCTCCGCCGGCGCGAGCCGCCGCAGCGTGACGTCGTAGGCCGCCGCGACGAGGGAGATGCGCACGGGCTCGATCAGCAGCGGGGGGATCATCGTGAGCGCCGGCCACAGCACGACCCAGAAGGCATCGGCGTCGTGCGGTCCGAGCAGGCGCGTCACGCCGATCAGCACGAGCTGCTGCACGAGCAGCAGCACCGTGAACAGCAGCACGTACGACGAGATGAGCAGCGGCCCCGCGCGCCACATCAGCACGACCGCGCGACCGATCGGCCGGAAGCGCGACACGACGTCGCCGACGACGTCGTTCAGCCGGCGACGCAGCCAGCCCGGCGCGACGCGGTAGCGCTCGCGCGCCGTCTCCACGAGCCGGCCCGACAGCTGCGGCGCCTGCGCCGCGACGGCCTGGCCGTAGATCACGCCGGCGATCGTGAGCCACGCGAGCGGCAGCAGCACGAGGCCGCCCGCCTGGCCGACGAGCCACAGCACGGCATCCCAGGCCCACGCGAGCGGCGCGATCCGTTCGCCCAGCCACGCGCGCGCATCGGCGAGCCACACCATGCCCTGCCGTTGCTGCACCCACCCGGAGAAGCCGCCGATGAGCTCGGACAGCACGAGCACCGAGAAGAAGACCCACACCGTCTCGAGGTACACCGCGAGGATGTCGACGGCGCGCGGCAGCCGGTCGCGATGACGCTTCAGCAGCAGTCGCGCGACGAACGCGACGACGATGAGGGCGAGCACGAGCGGCCCCGTGCCGAGGTCGTCGATCGTCCCCTCGGTGAGCACCTCCTGTCCCGTGACGATGCTCTGCATGCGCAGCCCGCTCTGCACGCGCAGCGCGCGGGCGATGTAGTCGATGACATCGTCGCTGAGCATCTTCCATGCCGCGTAGAACGCGAAGAACGGGAGGATGCCGCCGAGCAGCGCATCGACGAAGGCGCGTCGCCGGTCGCGCGGCGCGGCCGGTCGCGGGGCGAGCGCGTTCAGCGTCGCGAGCCCGTCGCGCACGACGAGGAGCATCGCGACGAACGAGACGAGACGCGCGAGCACCGCGAGGGGCAGGATGAGCAGGCCGCCGAGCGCCGTGAACGCGCCGACGAAGGCCGCGAGCTCGATGACGAGGTATCTGGCGAGGAGGCCGGCCAGGTACCACGCCAGGAGGGCGGGCCAGTGCATCGCCAGCACCCGGCCGGCGCGCGCGAGCATCGGGACCATGAGACCACGCTAGCGCGGCCGGCACGGGGCGCCGGCCGCCGCGTCAGGCGGCGGGGACCTCCACGCGGGTCGCGATGATGCGGCCCTCCGTGGTCTTCTTGCGCTCCTCGGGGTCGAAGCCGGGCGCGACGCAGAGGAACAGCGTGTGACCGTCCTCGCCGCCGAGCGCCGCGGCGAAGACGCCGTCGTTCGGGGCGATCTCGTCGACGACGCCGCGCTCCGGGTGCACGCGCAGCACGCGCCCGTGGGTGAAGTCGGCGACCCACACGGCGCCCTCGGCGTCGACAGCCGAGGTGCCGTCGGGCGCGACGGCCAGGTCGCCGAGCGCGCCGAACGCGTCGGTGTTGTCGGTGGGGTCGCCGAACCGCGCCCATTCGCGACGGCCCGTGAGGGTGCCGTCGGGCTGCACGTCGAAGGCGGTCAGGCGGTTCGCGTACGACTCGCTGATCACGAGCACGTCGTCCTTCACGAAGGTGCCGCCGTTGGGGAAGTACAGGTCGTCGGCGGCGACGGCGACCGTGCCGTCGGGGTCGACGCGGAGGAGCGTGTTGGACCGCACCGCGTCGCCTCCGAACAGGTCGAAGCCGAAGTGGCCCACGTAGGCGTGGCCCGCACGGTCGACGGCGAGGTCGTTCATCCAGCCGACGATGCGCCCGTCGAGATCGGCGTGCACGACGAGGCTGCCGTCGTGCTCGCGGCGCAGCAGCTTGTACTCGAGCATGCTGCTGATCAGGAGCCGCCCGTCGGGGAGCCAGCCGAGTCCGGAGGGCTGGTCGTCCAGCTGCGCCTCGAGGCGCAGGTCGGTGCCGTCCTCGCGCACCGACTGCACCCGGTGCGTGTAGAGGTCGGAGAAGAACAGACGGCCGTCGTGCCAGCGCACGCCCTCCGTGAACGTCTGACCTTCCACCACGTTGTGGAACTCGCGAGCCATGTCATCCTCCTGAACGACGCTGTTTGCACAAAAAGTATTCGATATCGAATCTACAAGAAGAAGGCACGGCAAGGCCTCTCGCGGGGACGGCAACGCGGACGATGCGGGGGTCAGCGCCGGAGCATCGCTACCAGGTCCACACGCTGGGCGCGGGCGCCTTCGTGGAGGGCAGCGCGGATCCCTCGGCCCACGCGCTCACCCACGCCGGCAGCGGCGGAAGGTCGTCGGGCCGGCCGACGGCCGCGAACAGCTCCTGCATCGGGAGCACGCCGCCCCCGCGGCGCAGGAACCGCGCTCGCACGATCATCTCGGCGTACACCTCGCCGTCGACCACGGCGCGGTGTACCTGATAGACGGCCTTGTCGTCGTGCCCGAGCAGCCGCGTCTCGACCGTGAAGCGCTGCCACAGCTCCAGCGACTTGCGGAACGACACGGTCTCGGCGGCGACGACCGCGTACCAGCCGCGCGCGTTCATGGCATCCCACAGGCCCGTGCGCACGAGCAGGTCGAAGCGCCCGAGGTCGAACAGCGAGGCGTAGCGCCCGTTGTTCATATGCCTGAGCAGATCGATGTCCGTCGGCAGCGTGCGCAGCCGGATCCGGCCCACCGACGTCATCGGCATGCGCCCCTTGCGACGCAGCAGCATGCGGGCTCGCAGCAGCGTGAGGATCGTTCTCCACCATACGTTCACCCGCAGGATCGTACTCGTCCACCCTTGCCGACAGCCGATTTCGCGATTGCTCGGAGCGCACGTAGAGTACCGGCCATGGTAGCCGAGCTCATCGATGTGATCGTCCGCCCCGTGCGGAGTGTGGATGCCGAGGCGCTCGGCCGCGTGCACGCACAGTGCTGGCATCAGACCTACGACCACCTGATCAGCACCGCCGCCCTCGAGAAGGTGTCGCCGCGCCGCCTGGCCGAGCTGTGGACGCACTGGGCCGACCAGGGCGACGACTACCGCATGGTCGCCGCGCTCGTCGACGGCGAGATCGTGGGCTTCGCCGGCTCGGGTCCCGCCCGCGAGAGCGACGCCCCCAGCGAGCGCGAGCTGTACTTCATCTACCTGCTCGACTCGTTCCACGGCACGGGCATCGGCCAGAAGCTGTTCGACGCCGTGATCGACGCCGGCGAGGGCGTGTACCTGTGGGTCGCGGAGGACAACCCCCGCGCGCACCGCTTCTACGTGCGCAACGGTTTCGTGCTCGACGGCCACTCGCACACCGAGCCCTTCCTCGGCGAGTCGCTCACCGAGGTCCGCTTCGTCCGCTGACACCCCCACGTTTCCCTCGCACCGCGAGATGGTGGGTTTCTCGCCGAGACGGTGTCCACCGTCTCGGCGAGAAACCCACCGTCTGGGCGAAGAGGACACCACGTCGGCGATAAGCCCACCGTCTCGGCGGAGGAGGGCGCGGGGCGGGGCCGTCAGGCGGGGGTGACGGCGCGGATGAGGGCGGGCATGGGGTCGTCGGCGGCATCCAGCTCGGCGACGACCGCGATCGCGTCGGCGATCTGATCCGGCGAGAGACGGCCGGCGGCGTTGGTCTCGAACTTGGCCGCCAGCTCCTGCCAGCTCATCGCGGTCGACGGATCGTCGGTGGGCGTCCCCTTGGGGATCTCCCCCTCCTCGACGAACACGCGCCCGCGGGCGGTGATCTCGACGCGCGAGGGACGCACGCGGTGGTCGCGGCCGTAGGCCGACGCCCACTCGGGATGCGGCTCGAACGCGACGCGCCCCATGAGGGCGAGCACCGACGGATCGTTCACCGTCTCCGGCGCCTGCCAGCGCGGACCGGGCGCGATGCCGTGAGCCGCGAGCGCGAGCCCGTGCGCGATGCTGAACTGCGCGTCGACGACGTGCCCGATGTCGCGGTTGAGCCACAGCGGATGCTCGACCCATGCCTCGCCCCATGCGCGGATCGACTCGATCTCGCCGGCGGCGATGCCGTTGTCGGCGACCGCCTTGGCCGTGACGTCGAGCAGGCCGTGCAGCACGCGGCAGTGCGGGTAGGGCTTGTAGACCTGCTCGGCGGGGAAGCCCCAGCGCTCACCGAGGTCGCGAAGGATCTCCGAGGGCTCCCAGCGCCCCGTCGCGATGAAGCGCGCGTAGCCGAACTCGGCGTCGTCGAGCACCTGCCGGTCGCCGCGATGCCCGAGCTCGGCCATGCAGGCGGCGGTGAGCGCCGACTGCGTCAGCGCCCCCGCCAGGAGGTACTTGAACGTCGTGGCCGGGGCGTGCGCCAGCCACGTGCGCATCGTGTTCGGCGGCGCGATCGTCGGGGCCAGCGCGAGCGCGCTCGCCAGGGTCTCGGCATCCTGCCCGCGCAGCATGCCGACCGCCGCGGTCGCGCCGAACACGGTGCTGCTGAACCCGAGCACGGGCGACAGCACGATCTCGCCCTCGGGCGTGACAGTGCGGTGATAGTCCATCGCCTTGCCGAGGCGGTTGCTCATCTCATGCGCCACCGCGACGGCCGCGATGAGCCGCCGACCCGAGCTGCGGCGCGCCTCGGCCTCGGCGAGCGCGCCGGGCAGCACGTAGGGCACGACGTGCCCCGGCGGCAGGACCGCGTCGTAGTCGAGGGCGTTGATGAGCTCGCCGTTCGCGAAGGCGGCGCCGAAGACGCTCGAGCGGTGCCGCGTGCCCAGGATCGCGGCGTCCGTGCCGCCGGCCCCGAGCAGGCGGCCGAAGTCGATGCCCGCCGCGCCCTTCGGGTGGTCGGTCGCCCCGATCGCACAGCCGACCGAGTCGAGCACGAGCCTCTTCGACTCCTCGACCACGACGTCGGGCAGCGTGTCGAACGCGCTCTGCAGCGCGAAGGCCGCGAGCCTGTCGACGATCGTGGTCACGGCGCCGACAGCCTCGCCGCGTAGTCGGCGCCGATGCCGTACGACTTGATCTCGACGTACGCCTCGAAGCCCTCGACGCCGGCCTCCCGGCCGATGCCGCTGGTCTTGAACCCGCCGACGGGAGACTGGAATCCCACGACGTTGCCGTTCAGCTCCACGGTGCCGGTGCGCATGCCGCGCGCCACCTCGAGCGCGCGCCCGACGTCGGAGGCGAAGACCGAGCCGCTCAGGCCGTAGTCGGTCGCGTTGGCGATGTCGATCGCCTCGTCGACCGTGTCGTACTCGAGCACCGACAGCACGGGCCCGAAGATCTCCTCGCGGGCGATCGTCATGTCGGGCGTGACGTCGGTGAACAGCGTCGGCTGCACGAACCAGCCGTGCTCCAGGTCGGCGGGGCGTCCGCCGCCCGTGACGAGCCGCGCGCCCTCGTCGCGGCCGACGCCGATGTAGCGCTCGACCATCGTCCGCTGGCGCTGAGCGACGAGCGGGCCGATGTCGGTCACGGCATCCTTCGGATCGCCCACGTGCAGCGACTCCAGCATGTCGACGACGCGGTCGACGAGCTCCTTCTTGCGCGAGCGCGGCACGACGATGCGGGTCTTGTTGCTGCACACCTGACCGCTGTTGCGCAGCGACAGGGCGCGGATCTGCGGCAGCACGATGTCGAAGTCGGCGTCGTCGAGCACGACGGCGGCCGACTTGCCGCCGAGCTCCAGCGTGACGCGGCGCAGGTCGCGCCCGCACACCTCGGCGATGCGACGGCCGGCCGCCGTCGACCCCGTGAACGAGACCTTGTCGACGCCGCGGTGCGAGATGAGGTACTCGCTGCTCTCGCGGTCGGCCGAGACGATGTTCAGCACGCCGGCCGGCAGTCCCGCGGCCTCGGCGGCGTCGGCGTAGAACCGTGCCGACAGCGGCGTCTCGGGCGACGTCTTCAGCACGACGGTGCAGCCCGACAGCAGGGCCGGGCCGAGCTTGAGCGAGGCGACCAGCAGCGGCGCGTTCCACGGCACGACCGCGGCGACGACCCCGACGGGCTCGCGCGTGATGAGCGAGGTGCCCATCGCCCCGGGGCGCACCTGGCTCCACTGCACCTGCGGGGCCGCGTCGATGAACGCGTCGAGCATGAGTCGCGGTCCCATCGCCTGCATGGTCTTGGAGAGCGTGATGGGGCAGCCCATCTCCTCGGTCACCGCGAGCGCGATCTCCGCCTCGCGCTCGGCGAGGTGCGCCGTGAACCTCTTCATCGCCGCGATGCGCTCGTCGAGCGTCAGGCGCGGCCAGGGGCCCCGGTCGAACGCCTCGCGGGCGGCCGCGACCGCCCGGTCGACGTCCTCCCGCGACGCGTCGGGCACCGTGCCGATCACCTGCTCCGTGTACGGAGAGATCACGTCGATGCGTGCGGTCGAGAGCGGCTCCACCCAACGTCCGCCGATGTACAGGCCTTCGGTCATCATTGACTCCTCGCGTCTCGGTCGGCCCTCGCCGTGGCGCCGACTGCTGCCGACTCTACCAAGAATGCATCAAATATTTCATGCGCGCGGTGCCCTGTCCCCGCAGGCCCCCGAGGGGACGGATGCCGAGAAGCGCATCGCGCCGGCATCCGAAGAGAGGATGCCGGCGCGATGCGCGGGGATGCCGTGATCAGCGGCCGCTGACGTTTCCGAACAGTCGGGCGATCGGGCTGAGCACCAGGGGGCGCGCCGCGATGACGGCGCCGACGGTGACGACGAGCGACAGGAAGAAGAGCCAGAAGCCCGTCCAGTTGGCGGCGTACTCGACGCCGTCGACCGATCCCTGTGCCGCGAACATATGGTTGAGGTTGCGCAGCGCACCCGTCGCGAACACCAGGATCACGTGGATGATGATGAACGCCACGAAGTAGAGCATCGCGGGGAAGTGCAGCTTGCGCACGAACTCGAGGGGCAGCAGGTTGCTGAGCTTCTCGTTGTTCTTCGGCCACATCGCGCTCATCCGGAATCCGGTGATCGCAGAGATCGGCGCGGCGATGAAGATCGTCGTGAAGTAGGCCAGCTGCTGCAGCGAGTTGTAGTTGACCCAGCCGTTCTCGGTCGGCCAGTCGAGCGACACGTAGTGCAGCGCCGCCGACAGCGCGTTGGGGAAGACCTCCCAGCTCGTGGGGACCACGCGCATCCACTGCCCCGTCACGAAGAGCAGCACGATGAAGACGGCACCGTTGACGAGCCACAGGACGTCGAGCGACACGTGGAACCACTGCGTGAGGCTCATCTTGCTCTTCGGGTTCTTCTTCGACGACCAGAACGCGGCCGGACGCTTCTCTCCGCGAATCTGCAGACCCGAGCGGATGATGAGCGTCATCAGGAAGAAGTTGAGGAAGTGCTGCCAGCCGAGCCAGGCCGGGAAGCCCACGGGAGCGCCCTCGGGCAGGTGGTACTCGCCCGGGAAGCGCGCCTGGAAGTCCTGCATGAACTCGAGGCTCAGCAGGAAGCGCACGGCGACCACGGCCATGGCCGCGAGCAGCAGCAGCGCGGCACCGCCGAAGAGCACGACGATCGCCCACTGCCCCTTGCTGAACGGGCCGATGAGCGTGCGCTCCACGGGCGCGGGGCGCGTGTCGGCGTTCTTGCCGGCCCACACCGTGCGCGGCAGCGTCAGCGGCGGGCGCGGACCCTCGGCGACGGCGACGGGTGCCGCGGCCGGAGCCGGGGCGGCGGCAGCCGCGGGAGCAGAAGCAGCGGCGGGAACGCCGGCGGCCGGAGCCTGCGCGACCGGGGCGGCGGCGACGGGCGCTGCGGCGACCGCCGCGACGACCGTTCCGGCCGGGGGCCACGGGTCTCCGCCGGCCGTGCGCGGCAGGCCGCGACGCACCGACGACCCCGCGGGGGCCAGCTGCACGCCGGAGCCTCCGGCGGCCACGGCGACGGGCGCAGCCGCGGCGGGCGCGGCGGCGGCCTCCGCGGGCGCGGCGACCTCGGCGGGCGCGGCAGCGGCGGGCGCCACGGCCGCGGCGGCGGCCGGAGCCGCGGCGACGACGACGGTGGATGCCGGGGGCCACGGCTCGCCGCCGGGCACACGCGGCAGCCCGCGCCGCAGCGTCACCGTGGCCGCCGGAGCGGCCGCGACGACCGGCGCCGCAGCGGCAGCCGGGGCCTGCGCGGCCGGAGCCGGGGCCTGCGCGGCCGGGGTCTCGACGACGGGCGTCGCCGCGGGAGCGGGGGCCTCGGCCGCCGGGGCCGCGGGAGCGGTCACCGGGGCCGCAGCCTGCGCGGCGACCTCAAGGGGGGCGTCGCCGGCGGGCGGCCACGGGTCGCCACCGGGGCGCCGGGGCAGCCCGCGCCGGAGTGTCGCGCCGTATGTCGCCATGCTTACTTCGCCTTGTTCGCCTCGAGGGCGGAGATCAGCTGCGGGACGACCGTGAACAGGTCGCCGACGATGCCGAAGTCGGCGACCTCGAAGATCGGCGCCTCGGCGTCCTTGTTGATGGCGACGATGGTCTTGGACGTCTGCATGCCCGCCTTGTGCTGGATCGCGCCCGAGATGCCGAGGGCGATGTAGAGCTGCGGCGCCACGGACACGCCCGTCTGGCCGACCTGGTGCGACTGCGGGATGTAGCCCGCGTCGACCGCGGCGCGCGAGGCGCCCACGGCCGCGCCGAGCGCGTCGGCGAGCTGCTCGACGAGAGCGAACTGGTCCTTCGAGCCGAGGCCGCGACCGCCGGAGACGACCTTCGCGGCGCCGCGCAGCTCGGGCCGCGACGAGGTCGCGACGAGCGCCTCGAACGACTCGACGACGGCGGCGGGCTTGTCGGAGGCCGTGACCTGCAGCGCCTCGACCTGCACCGGCTTCGCGTCGGCGCGCGCGTCGACGGCGCCCTGGCGCAGCGTCACGACGAGCGGGCCGAACGTGGCCGCGCTCGTGACGTTGTACGCGCCGCCGTAGACGGAGTGCTGTGCGACGATGCCCTCGTCGTCGCGGGCGACGCCCACGGCGTCGGACGCGATCGCAGCGCCCACGCGGGCGGCGAAGCGGCCCGCGATGTCGCGGCCGTCGATCGAGTTGGAGACGAGCACGGCGTCGGGACGCACGAGCTCGACGGCGGCGGCGAGCGCGTCGACCGCGCCGGCCGAGAGCGCCTTGGCGTCGGCGGGCGTCGAGGTCAGCACCGTCGCGGCGCCGAGCCCCGCCGCGGCGGCGGGCAGGTCGGCGTTGTCGGAGACGACGAGGGCGACGGGCGTGCCCACGAGCGAGGCGGCGCCGAGCAGGCCGGCGGACGACCCGGCGAGGGCGCCGTCGGGCGTGACGTCGAGCAGGACGAGGATCGAGTCTGCGGCGAAATCGGTCATGGTGTGCTCCTTACGCCAGTCGGTTCTCGATGAGGTATGCGGCGAGCTTCTCGCCCGCGTCGCCCTCGTCGACGATCTTGATGCCGGCACCGCGCGGAGGCTTCTCGCTGATGGCGGTCACGATCGACTGGGGAGCGACCGTCGGGTCGATCTCGACGCCGAGGTCGGCCAGCGAGACCGTCTCGAACGGCTTCTTCTTGGCCGCCATGATGCCCTTGAAGTTGGGGAAGCGCGCGTCGGGCAGCGCCTCGGTCACGGAGATGACCGCGGGCAGGTCGGCCTTGACGGTGGCCACGCCGGCGTCGGTGACGCGGGTGCCCGTGACGGAGGACTCCGAAATCTGCACGGAGGTCAGCGCGGTCGCGTGCGGCACGCCGAGGTGCTCGGCGATCATCGCGGGGATGAGCCCGCCCGAGCCGTCGGTCGACACGTTGCCCGTGATCACGAGGTCGAAGCCGGTGCGCTTGACCGCGGCGGCGAGCGCCTTGGCGGTCACGCCCAGGTCGGCGCCGGCGAGGGCCTCGTCGGCGACCTGCACGGCGCTGGCCGCACCCATCGCGAGCCCCTTGCGGATCGAGGCGGCCGCTGCCTCGGCGCCCATGGAGACCACGACGATCTCCGTCCCCGCGTTGGCGTCGGCATACGTGAGCGCTGCTTCGAGCGAGCGCTCACCGATCTCGTCGAGCACCCGCTCGGACGCCTCACGATCCGCGAGCCCGGTCTCCAGGCTGAGCTTGCGGTCGGTGTATGTGTCCGGAACTTCCTTGACTAGGACAACGATCTTCATCGGCCACCTCCGGGGCTATATTCTGCCATGTCTCAGGCAACTCACATGACCACGGCCGCCCGCCGCTGTATAAGGGTGACCTAACCCGGCGGCGGGCGATCCGGCGGCGTGGTCGCCGAGCCGCGCGACGTCGATTCGACGCAGCACCGGACCACCATCGAGATAATCAGGCAGCTAATCTATCTCTATGGACCATCTCACCGATCGCACCTGGCTCGTGACGGGCGCGTCGTCGGGCCTGGGCGAGGCCATCGCCCGGGCCGCGCACGCCGCCGGCGCCCGCGTCGCCGGAACCGCGCGCGAGCTCGGCCGCCTCGACGGGCTCCCCCGCGACGAGCGGATGCTGCGCGTCGCCCTCGACCTCGCCGATCCGGCATCCGTCGACGCCGCCGTCGCACGCGTCGAGGCGGAGCTGGGCCCCGTCGACGTCGTCGTGAACAACGCCGGCTACGGCCTGCTCGGCGCCGTCGAGGAGACCTCCGAGGCCGAGGCGCGCGCCCAGTTCGACGCGAACTTCTTCGGCCCTGCGCTGCTGACCTCACGACTGCTCGCCGGGCTGCGCGCGCGGCGGCGCGGCGCGATCGTCAACGTGTCGTCGGTGAGCGGCGTGCGGGGCGCCGTCGGCTCCGCCTACTACGCGGCGTCGAAGCACGCCCTCGAGGGCTGGTCGAACGTGCTGCGCGTCGAGCTCGCCGACCACGGCATCCCCGTGCTCGTGGTCGAGCCGGGCGCCTTCCGCACGCAGTTCTTCGGCCGCTCCCGCGTGCTCACCGCCGATCGGCTGCCCGGCGTGTACCCCGGCGTCGACGCCCGCCGCGCGGCCGAGGTGGATGCGACGGACGCCCAGCCGGGCGATCCCGAGCGCGGCGCGGCCGCGATCCTGCGGGCGCTCGCCTCGGATCCGCCGCCCCGCCGGCTCGTGCTCGGCACGGGCGCGGTGCGGCTCGTGCGCGAGACGTTCGAGGAGCGCCTCGCGGAGGTCGGCGAGTGGCGCGCCGTCTCGGAGTCGGCCGACGGATGACGCCGGCCGGCTCCGGCACGGGTCAGCTCGCGTAGACGAAGCGCTTGGCGGTGCCGCCGTCGACCAGCAGCGCCTCGCCGCTGACCCACGCGGACTGGTCGGTGAGGAAGAACATGAGCGCCGAGGCGATGTCGCTCGGCTCGCCGGGGCGCCCCAGGGGCGTGCGCTCCGTCCAATACTCGTAGAAGCCGTCGTCACGGTGACGCTCCTGCATCCGCGGCGTGCGGATCTGGCCCGGCGAGACCGCGTTGACCCGGACGCGCGGCCCGTACTCGACGGCGGCGCTGCGCACGAGGTTCAGCAGACCGGCCTTCGCGGCCCCGTACGCCGCGTGCTGCGGCGCCGATCGCAGGCCCGAGACGGAGCCGACGAAGACGATCGATCCGCCGTCGGTCATGACGCGCGCGCCGAGCTGGAGCACGTAGAACGCCTGCGTGAGGTTGAGCCGGAGGGCCCTCTCCCAGTCCTCGTCGGCGTACTCGTCGATCGGCGTGAGCTGCGACGCGCCGATGATGTCGGCGATGCCGTGGATGCGGCCGAACTCCGCCTCGATCTCGCCGAAGAGCCGCTCCACGTCGGCACGGCTCGTGACGTCGGCGGCCTTCGCGGTCCCGCCCGTCTCCGCCGCGGCGGCCTCGGCGAGACCCCTGTCGAGGTCGAGGCAGATGACGTGCGCCCCGAGCGCGGCGGCGGCCCGGCTCGTCTCCAGACCGATGCCCTGGCCCGCTCCGACGACGAGGACGGTGCGGCCGTCGAGCCGCGTGCGCGCAGCGTAGTCGACGACGGCCGTGTCCGGGTTCTCTGTGCTCATCGGTCCAGCCTCTCAGCGATGACGGAACTGCGGCTCGCGGCGGTCGCGGAACGCCGCCATGCCCTCGGACCTGTCGTCGAGCGCGAACATCGACGTGAACAGGTGTTTCTCGTACCGCAGACCCTCGGCGAGCGTCGTCTCCTGCGAGGAGAGGAGCGCGGCCTTGGCGGCGTAGACGACGGGGCGGGACCTCGCCGCGATCCCCTCGGCGACCCTGGTCGCCTCGGCGAGCAGCTCGTCGGCGGGCACGACGCGCGAGACCAGGCCGGCCCGCTCCGCCTCCTCGGCCCCCATAAGCCGTCCGGTGAGCACGAGCTCGGCGGCCTTGTAGCGGCCGATCGCGCGCGGCAGACGCTGCGTGCCGCCGATGCCGGGGATCACGCCGATGTTCACCTCCGGCTGCCCGAACCGGGCGGTGTCGGCCGCGAGGATGATGTCGCACATCATCGCGAGCTCGCATCCGCCGCCGAGCGCGAAGCCCGCGACGGCGGCGATCACGGGCGTGCGCAGGCGGCCGAAGTCGCCCCACGTGACGAAGGGGTCGTCGAGGTACATGTCGACGAAGTCCTTGTCCGCCATCTCCTTGATGTCGGCGCCGGCCGCGAAGGCCTTCTCCGAGCCCGTGAGCACGATCGCGCCGATGTCCGGGTCGCCGTCGAGCTCCCGGCCCGCGAGGACGATCTCGCGGATCAGCTCGGCGTTCAGCGCGTTCAGCGCCTCCGGCCGGTCGAGGGTGATGTACCCGACTCCGTTGCGGCGGTCGACGAGGATCGTCGCATACTCCGTCATTGGTCCTCCTGGGTGCGCAGCTGGGTGCGCAGCGCTTCGATGTGCATTCAACTTAGTGCAAATGGTAAACTTATTGCACCCATAGTACGAACACCGGCATCCGTTCTCCTGAGCCCATGCCGGCGGCCGACGCAAGGATGCCGTCCCCGTCGACACTGTGGGGCGATTCGAGGACGATAGCCAGGGAGGCCAGCCGAGCATGACCATTGCAGAGACACAGTCGGAGAGCACCGACGAGACCACGCGGGAGCAGGTGCAGCGCGCGATCGCGCACGCCGACCTCAACGCGCTGCGCCTCGCGATCTACCAGGCGACGGGCGACGCCGATCTCCTCGACGTGCGCCTGACCAGGGTCGCCCAGCGCGGCGGCTCGGTAACGAAGATCGACGTGGACGAGCGGGACGCGCAGAAGGTCAAGGACGCGGCGCTCGCGTTCCTGCTCGACCGCCCCGCCGGCTTCACGCCGCGCGTGCCCACCGATGACGAGGCGCGCGCGATGATGGAGAACTTCTGGGACCACAGGATCGAGAGCGACGACGAGTTCGTCTTCCGCCGCGACATCCTCGCATTCGACGAGTTCACCCGGCCGGCGGAGTGGCACGTCGACGAGCCTCGGATCCCCGAGGGCTTCCGCGTCGCGATCATCGGCTCCGGCTTCAACGGCCTGATCCTCGCGATCCACCTGCAGCGCCTCGGCATCCCCTACACGATCTTCGAGCGCCGCGGCGAGCTCGGCGGCACGTGGAGCATCAACACGTATCCCGACGTCCGCGTCGACACCCTGAGCTTCGGATACCAGCTCAGCTTCGTCAAGGACTACGACTGGACCGAGTACTTCGCGACCGGCGCCCAGGTGCGCGACTACATGGAGCACGTCGCGAAGGAGCTCGGCGTCTATGAGCACATCCAGTTCCACAGCGACGTGAAGAGCGTCGCCTACGACGAGAAGAGCGGCACGTGGACGCTCGACATCGAGCTCGACGGCGGCCGCGAGCAGACGCACGCCTCGGTCGTCGCGGCGGCGACGGGCCTGTTCAACGCCCCCGCGAAGCTCACGATCCCCGGCGCCGAGACCTTCCGCGGCGACATCCTGCACACGACCGCATGGCCCGAGGGCTATTCGCTCGAGGGCAAGCGCGTCGCGGTCATCGGCAACGGCTCCACGGGCGTGCAGACGATGCCCCGCATCGCCCGCGAGGCGCAGCACGTCTACACGTTCGTGCGCACGCCGCAGTGGATCAGCCCGCGCGAGAACTACGGCATGCCGCTCGAGGAGGAGACCCGCTGGCTGCTCAAGAACGTGCCCTACTACCGCAACTGGATCGTGTACTCGACCGTCGCGATGGGCCTGTCGACGCAGGCGATCCAGGAGATCGACCGCGACTGGGTCGCACAGGGGGGCCTGTTCAACGAGCGCAGCGACCAGTTCCGCAAGAACCTCACCGACTACATCTACGGGCAGCTCGAGGGGCACCCCGAGCTCGCCGAGCAGCTGATCCCCGACTTCCCGCCGATGGCACGGCGCATGATCGTCGACAGCGGCTGGTATCGCGCCCTCACGCGCGACAACGTCGATCTCGTGCGCGACCCCATCGAGCGCATCTCGGAGAAGGGCATCGTCACGGCCGACGGCACCGAGATCGAGGTCGACCTGATCGTCTCGGCGGTCGGGTTCGCCGTCGACAAGTACCTCTGGCCGATGGAGGTGCACGGCCGCGGCGGACGCTCCATCGAGGACAAGTGGAACGCCTACGACGGCCCCCGCGCCTACCTGGGGATGCTGGTGCCCGAGTTCCCCAACTTCCTCGTCCTCTACGGCCCGAACTCGCAGCCCCGCTCCGGCTCCTCGATCCAGGCGTGGTTCGAGCAGTGGACGCGCTACATCGCACGGCTCATCGTCGCGACGATCGAGGCGGGCAAGAGCAGCTTCGAGGTCACCGAAGAGGCCCTCACGCGATACAACGACGAGATCGACGAGGCGTCGAAGGACCTCGTGTGGTCCGACCCGACATCGCGTGAGCGCAACTACTACATGCGCGGCGAGCGCAACCTGGTCAGCTCCCCCTGGCGCGTGGAGGACTACTACCGCCGTCTCGACACCCCCGACCTGACCCACTTCGACCTGCGCTGACCCGCACGCCCCGCTTCCGCACCTCCCCGCGAGACTGCATCAGCGGGACGAGACTGCACGCCTGAACGGCAGTCTCGTCGCGCTGGTGCAGTCTCGCCTTTTCGGGGGGGGCAGGCGAGGGGGCGAGGCGGCGAGGGGGTGGGTCAGTAGCCGACGGGGTCGCGGTAGGGGCCGGCGAGGTGGCCGCCGTCGACCGTGAACTGGGCGCCCGTGCAGTACGACGACTCGGCGGAGGCGAGGAAGAGGGCGAGCGCGGCGACCTCGTCGGGCTCCCCCATCCGGGCGATCGCCTGCCGCGAGATCGTGCCGCGCAGGCGCGCGCCGCGTGCCGCGTCGGCGAACGACGCGTCGACGATGGGCGTGCGGATCACCCCGGGATGGATGGAGTTCACCCTGATGCCCAGCGGCCCCAGCTCGGGCGCGATGGAGCGCGTGAGCCCAGTGAGCGCGGTCTTGGCCGCCGCATAGCTGGCGACCCCGGCGATGCCGGCGAGACCGTCGATCGACGAGATGTTGACGATCGAGGCCCCGCCGCCGCTCTCCCGGCCGCTCTCCTCCAGCAACGGCAGCATCGCGCGCATCCCGTAGTAGGCGCCGTGCACGTTGACGTCGAACAGCCGGAGGTGGTCCTCGATCGGCAGCGCGTCGAACCGCCCCGCGACCGGCGACCCGATGCCCGCGTTGTTGACGAGCACGTCGAGACGGCCGAAGTCGCGGGAGACGTGCTCCGCGGCATCCGCCCACTCGTCGACCCGGGTGACGTCGAGGTGCCGGTAGACGGCGCGCCCGCCGATCGACCGCGCCAGCTCCGCGCCGCGCGCGTCGTCGACGTCGGTGAGGACGACGACGGCGCCCTCGGCGGCGAAGAGCCGGGCCTCGGCGGCGCCCTGGCCGCTCGCGGCGCCCGTGATCACGGCGATGCGGCCGTCCAGGCGACCGGTCATCGCAGCTGGTCCTCATAGAGCGTCGTGCCCATCCGCGCCGGGACGAACGGGGCGACGAGCGTCGCCTCACCGCGCCCGCCGCGGTGCGCGAGCTCGATCTCCTGTTCGAAGAAGTCCCAGCACGCGCGCGGATCCTCGGTGAGGAACCACAGCACGGTGACGCGCCGGCCCTCGTTGGCCACGCCCTGCAGCGCGGCGTAGTTCTCGGGCTTCATGCCCTTGAACGGCGGGTTCACCCGGAACAGGATGGCGCACCACACGGGGCCGCCGGGCGTGATGCGCGACGGCAGGTGCTCGTCGAGGATCCAGTCCTCGAGCGCCCCGCGCTCGTCGGCGCTCGGCGCGTCGAAGACCTCCAGCACGAGGCCCGGCGACGGGTCCATGAGCGAGAACATGTCGTGCGGCACGGTCTCGTCGACGTACACGGTGCCGACGCGGTCCTGGAACGACGTGAAGACGTGCGTGCGGTCGCGGTTCACGTCGCCGATCGAGACGAGGTAGCTGTTGGCCGCGCTGGTCCACCGCTTGTGCTCCTCGACGCGCCCCTGCGTCACCCAGTAGGTGCCGAGGTATTTGCCGTTCTCGAGCGGCTCGGCGACGGGCGACGTCGCGGGGCGCCGCAGCTCCTGCAGCGCGCGCGGGGCGACCCAGCGCCGCCCCGCGAACATCCACGGCTCCTGCAGCGCGCCGTTGAAGAAGTGGCTGTCCTCGTACCACCGGTTGTATGCGTGCTCGTGCCCCTCGTGGGGCTCGACCATCGTGATGAGGGCGTGGCCCAGGACGGGGGTGTGCGGGCCGTCCCACGGGAGATCCGTGTACGGATCGCCCGTGGGGACGTGCCCGCGGTCGGCCGCGCTCTCGCGCGGGGGCTCGGGGGGTGTGCGTCTCACGATCGCCATGGACGGTCGCCTTTCTCTCGGGTCCTCTTGCGTCTTCTCTCCGCCGCCGGCCGCTACTGCAGGCGCAGCAGTTCGACGACGCGGGGCAGGTCCTCCTCCACCTGCTGCGCGCTCGGCGGCGCGACGGCGTCGGCGGGCAGGCTCAGCACGCCGCCGCCGAGGTCGCCCAGCGGCGACGCCGAGACCTCCGCGGAGTTGTAGATGCGCGACCCCTCCTCACCGACGAGCCACTGCACGAACAGCCGGCCCGCGTTCGGATGCGGGGCGTCGGCCACCAGGGCGACCCAGTTGCGGCCCGTCACGGTCGGCTCGCTCGGCGTGACCATCGCGAGCGGCAGCCCCTGGTCGATCGACGGCTGCGTCGACCCGGGCGTGCCGGCGATGAGCAGCCCGCCCTCGCCCGCGCCGACGAGCTGCGTGCCGGGCACGGTGCTCGCGGTGAGCAGGAAGTCCTGGTCGGCGATGGCCTCGAGGAACGGCTCGCCGAGCCCCTCGTCGCGCAGCAGCACGCTCCAGTACTGCGCCCACGCGTTCGAGCCGCGGGGGTCGGCGATGACGATCTGGCCCTTGAGCTCCGGTGCGAGCAGGTCCTCCCATGTCTGCGGCGCGACGTCGCCGAGCACGTCGGTGTTGTAGACGATCACGGGCAGGTTGACGCCCGTCGTCAGGCCCGCGCCGCCGGGCAGCGCGAACTCGGCCGGATAGCCCTCGAAGTCGGCCGGGTCGAGCGTCTCGGTGAGGCCCTGCTCGTGCATGTCGACGAAGAAGGTCTCCGCGACCGTGAGCAGCACGTCGGCCTGCGTGTTCTCCGCCGCCGCCTCGGCCTGGAAGCGCTGCGCGATCTCGTTGCTCGTGAGGCGGACGACGTCGACCCGCACGCCGTACTCCTCCTCGAACGCCTGCGCGACCGTCTCGGCTCCCGTCGGGGTGGTCCCCGTGTACCACGTGAGCGAGCCCTCGGCCTGCGCCGCCTGCACGAGGTCGTCGGCCGTCTCCGACCCGGTCGCCGCGGGGTCGGGGGCGTCGCCCGCACCCGGCGAGCACGCGGCGAGGGCCAGGGCGCCCGCGACGGCGAGGGCGGCGGCGGACGTACGGCGCGCGCGGCGGGCGAGGGGGGTGTGCGTGAGCGTGATCATGATGCTCCTCCGGTGTTCTGTGGGGCGACGTGCGGGTCGGGCGACCGCGCCGTCAGAGGCCGAGCAGTCTGAGCACCTCGGGCAGATCGGCCTCGATCTGCTCCGGGTCGGGAACGGTCACGCCCTCGGGCAGCGGGATGGCGCCCGGGATGTCGCCGAGCACGGATGCCTGCTTGTGCGCCTCGTTGTAGACCGACTGCCCCTTCTCGCTGAGCGCGAAGTCCAGGAACAGCCGCGCGGCGTTCGGGTGCGGCGCCTCGGTGGCGATCGCGGCGTACTGCAGGTAGACGTGCGCGGGGTCGGACGTGATCGTCTGCTCGAGCGGGGCGCCCGCGGCGATCAGCTCGTCCTGCGTCGACACCGTCGATCCGACGAGCACGCCGCCCTCCCCCGAGCCGACGAGCTGCGCGCCGGGCACGGAGCTGTCGACGACCTGGCGGATGCCCTGCGCGGCGAACTCCTCGATGAAGGCGGGTCCGTATCGCTCGTCGTGCAGCAGCACGCTCCAGAATCCGGCCCACGCCTGCGACGACCGCGGGTCGGTGAGGATGATGTTGTCCTTCAGCGCGGGGTCGATCAGGTCCTCCCACTCCGTGAACTCGTAGTCGGGGAGCACCTCGGTGTTCCACACGATGACGTCGGGACCGATGCCGATCACGGCGCTCGCGCCGTCGTCCTGGATGTACTCCGCGGGAAAGCCCTCCAGCGACGGGATGTCCTGGGCGGTGAGGTCGACCGACCAGTCGTTGGCCCGCGCGGATTCGAAGAACGCCGCATTGACGGTGCTGAACACGTCGACCTGCACGTTCTGCGCGCTCACCTCGGCCTCGACGCGCTGCGCGAGCGGGGCGCTGGTGAGGCGCTGGATCGTCACGGCGATGCCGTACTCGTCGGTGAACGCGTCGGCGAGCGCCTGCGCGGCCGACTCGGTCGAGCCCGTGTACCAGACGAGCGATCCCTCCGCCTTCGCGGCCTCGATCAGCTGCGCGTGCCCGGTGTCGCCGCCGGGCTCCGACGTCTCCGGCGGCGTGTCGCCCCCGGTCGACGAGCAGCCGGCGACGGTCATCGCCGCGGCGACCGCGAGGGCGGCCAGCGCCAGTCTTCCTGCCGAACGCTTCATCCTGTGTCTCTCCTTCGTTGGTGCACGGGTGCGCGGATGCGCGGGGTCGTCTCTGTGCGGGATGCCGCGGGCCCGCGTCAGCGGCCTCCCCGCCTGTTGCCGAAGAACATCAGCAGCAGCGTGACGGTGGTCGTGACGACCGTCATGATCACGCCGAGCGCGGCGATCGTGGGGAAGGTGCCGTTCTGCCAGAGGTCGATCATCACGAAGCCGACGACCGGCGCCCCGGTGCCCGACAGCAGCGCCGAGCCGGTGACCTCGCTCATGTTGAGCACGAACAGCACGACGGCCCCTCCCGCCAGGCCCGGGAGCATGAGCGGGAGGATGATGCGGGTCAGGGTGCGCACCTCCGACGCGCCGCTCATCGCGGACGCCTCGCTGAGCTCCCTCGACAGCTGGGCGTACGAGCTGGATGCCGACACGTAGGCCTGCGGCATGTAGAACACGATGTAGGCGAGCAGCAGGATCAGCAGGCCGCCCGACATCCGGAACGGCGGCGGCGCCAGGGCGGCGAGGAACGCCACGGCGATGACGAGGTGCGAGAGGCCGCCGGGCGCCTTGGCGAGCGCATCGAGGGCGCGCGCGAGGAAGCCGCCCCGGGTGGCTGCGTAGAGGGTGATGAGCGTCGCGACGACCAGGGTGATGAGCGCGGCGGCGACCGACAGCACGATGCTGTTGACGAGCGCGAGGCTCGTGATGCGGTTGTCGAACATCACGGTCTTGTAGGCGTTGAGGCTCAGCCCCTCGAACGTGATGACGGGCGACCAGTAGCCGCGCAGCGAGACGTAGACGAGGCCGAGCAGCGGGATGACGGACGACAGCGCGACGAAGACGATCATGATCGTGCGCGCGACGATGTCGCCCGCGACTCCGAGGTCGACCTTGGCCGCGCCGACGCCGCGGCCGCCGATCTGCGCGTGCCCGCCCTTGGTGCCGAGCCATCGCTGCAGCACGGAGAGGGTGACGACGACCACGAGCAGGAAGGCGCTCAGGGCCACGGCCTCGGCGAGGTAGGGCGGATACGACTGGGTCAGCAGCGTGTACACGCGCACCGCGAGCACGTCGATGCGGGCGCTCGTCCCCACGATCACGGCGATCGAGAAGGTGCCCAGGCCGATCACCAGGCCGATGAGCACGCCGCCGAAGATCGCCTGACGGATCGCGGGGATGGTGACGCGGAACAGCGTCGCGACGGGTCCGCGCCCCGAGACGCGCGAGGCCTCCTCGAGCGCGGGGTCCAGCCGCGACAGCGCCGCCGAGACCGGCAGATAGATGAACGGGATGATGTTCAGCATGTAGAGGAAGACGAGTCCGCTGAAGCTGAAGATGTTGATGGGCCCCTCGGCGGGCGCGATGCCCAGCGGCGTCAGGACGTAGTCGCGGAGCGCGACGTTGAGGATCCCCGCGCGCGGTGCCAGCAGGAACACCCAGCCGACCGTGCCCGCGAGGGTGGGGACCAGCAGGGGCGTGAGCGGCAGCACCGAGGCGATGAATCCCAGCCGCGCCGACGTGCGCTCGTTGAGCCACGCGAATCCGACGGCGATCGCGACGGCGAGCACGGTGGAGAGCACGACGACGATCGCGGTGTTGAGGAACGTCTGGCCGATGTCGGGCAGCGCGAGCGCGTTCGCGAACGGCTCCACGCCCGGAGTGTCGCCCGTGACGAACACCTGGATGAGCACCGTCGCGATCGGGAAGACCAGCAGCACGCCGAACGCGAGGCCGAGCACGATCGCGACGATGTCGAGCGGCCGCAGCCGGACGCGGGCCTTCCGCCGCGGCGCCGCGACCGGGGGAGCGATGTCGACGATCGTCATCGCTCGTCCTCGACGGGGAAGACGCGCAGGTCGTCGACGTCGACGTGCACGTGCACGCGCTCACCGCGGGCCAGCGACACCGTGCGCGGGGTCTGCACGCGGATCTCGCCGTCGCCCGTGTCGACGATGGCCTCCGAGTGCGAGCCGAGGAAGCGGCTGAGCAGGAACTCGCCCGGGATGCGCAGGCCCGGCCGATCGGCCGGCTCGCCGAGCACCGTGCGCTCAGGGCGCCAGATGACGTAGACGTCGTCGCCCGCCGCGACCGCGCGACCGCCCGTCGGCAGCGGGAGGACCTGGTCGTGCTCCACGCCGCCGACGTGGGCGACGAGCGTGTCGTCGCCCACGCGCGTCACGCGGGCGCGCACCTCGTTGGCGACGCCGACGAACTTGGCGACGTACCGGGATGCCGGGTGCTCGTACACCACCTCGGGGCGGTCGAGCTGGGCGATGCGTCCGTTGCGCAGCACGGCGACGCGGTCGGCGAGCTCCATCGCCTCCGCCTGGTCGTGCGTCACGTAGATCGCCGTGAAGCCGATCCTCGCCTGCATCTCGACGAGCTGCAGGCGCAGCTCCTCGCGCACCTTGGCGTCGACGTTCGACAGCGGCTCGTCGAACAGGATCAGGCGCGGCTCGCCCACGAGGGCCCGCGCGAGCGACACGCGCTGCTGCTGACCGCCCGAGAGCCGGCCGGGCAGCTGGCCGGCGACCTCCGAGACGCCGACCATCGCGAGGGCGCGCTCGACGCGCTCGCGCCGTTCGGCGCGCGGCACCTTCGCCGACTCGAGCGGATAGGAGACGTTGCGGGCGACCGTGAGGTGCGGCCAGAGCGCGTAGCTCTGGAAGATCATGCCGAGCTTGCGCCGCTCGGGCGCGACCTCGATCTCGCGCGCCCCCGCGCCCTTCTGCACGACGCGCGAGCCGAGGATGTCGATGGCGCCCTCGTCGGGCGACTCCAGGCCGGCGATGCAGCGCAGCAGCGTGGTCTTGCCGCATCCCGACGGACCGAGCAGCACGATGAACTCGCCCTCGGCGATCGTGAGCGAGATGTCGTCGACGGGCTTGATCAGCGTGCCGTTGGCGCGCTTGAACGACTTCGTGACGTTCTCGATCGTCAGCGCGGCCGGCGGCGCCGTCGCGGCCTTCCCCGTCTCCGGCGTGATCGTCGACTGCTGGGTCATCGCACACTCTCCCTCGAGTCGGTCGCCCTTCGTCGCGGCGACCTAAACAGTTATCTTATACAACTATGTCTCGCATGCACAGTGGTGCACCCTTTCACATGGACAGCACACAGGGTAACCTCCAATCATCTGTATCAGTTATCTAATAAGCGACGCACACCGCTCGCACCCGCTCGGCCGAGGGAGAAACGATGAAGAAGAAGCTGCTCGTCACGGGCGCGTCCGGACAGATCGCGGGCGCGCTCGCCGGCTCCCTCGCCGCGCGCGGCCACGAGGTCTGGGGCGTCGCCCGCTTCGGCGACGAGGAGCGGCGCCGCGAGATCGAGTCCCGTGGCGTCACGACGCGGCGCGTCGACCTCGCCGACCCCGACTGGAGCGGCATTCCCGCCGACTTCGACCACGTGCTGCACCTCGCCGTGCAGATGGGGCCCAGCACCGACTGGGACCGCGCGATCGAGGTCAACGCGCTCGGCACGGGCGCCCTGATCTCGCACTTCCGCGCGTGCGCGTCGATCCTGTCGATGTCGACGACCGGCGTGTACCGCCCCCATCCCGACCCCTGGCACCGCTACGTCGAGACCGACCCGCTCGGCGACCCGATCAGCCCCACGACGCCTACCTACGGCGTGTCAAAGATCTCCCAGGAGGCGGTCGCACGGTTCGCCGCGCGCGAGTTCGGCGTGCCCGTCGTCATCGGCCGCATGAACGCCTCGTACGGACCCGGAGGCGGGCTCGCGATGAAGCACCTGGAGAGGCTCCTCGCCGATGAGACCATCACGCTGCGCCATGACCCCGCCCCCAACCAGCCGATCTTCGAGGAGGACATCGCCGACCACGCGCTCGCGCTGCTGGAGGCCGCGACGGTGCCCGCGCTCATCGTGAACTTCGGCGGCGACGAGACCGTGACGGCGCAGGAGTGGATCCGGTACATGGCCGACCTTGTCGGAAAGACGCCCCGGATCGAGATCGCCCAGATCCCCGGCAGCCAGCCCGGCATCGCGCTCGACGTGTCCAAGCGCATCTCGATCACCGGGCCCGACCGGTTCCACTGGCACGACGGCATGCGCGCGATGGTCGAGTCGCGGCTGGCGCGCGCGTCACACTGACAGCTGGTAGCCGCCTGAGACGCGCAGGACCTCGCCCGTGACGAACGAGGCGGCGTCGGAGCACAGATAGCGCATGGCGGCGACGACGTCGCGCACCTCGCCGGTGCGGTGGACGCACTGCCTGTCGCGCGCGAACGTCGTGAACATCTCCTCGGGGAAGTCCTCGCGGATGCGCTCGGTCGCGATCAGACCGGGGGCGATCGCGTTGACCCGGATGCCGTCGGCCGCGAGCTCCTGGGCGAAGGAGACGGTCAGCCCGCGGACCGCGAGCTTCGACACGCCGTAGGCGTTCGCGCTGTTGAACCCGGCGACCGAGGAGAGGTTGACGATCGCCGCGCCGTCGCGATCCCCCATCAGAGGCCGGAAGGCGAGGGTGCACACGATCACGCCCATGACGTTGGTGTCGAACAGGCGGCGCGTCCGTGCGACGCCGAGCTCGCCGAAGGCGCGGTTGTACTCCGCGCTGTGCAGTCCTGCGTTGTTGACGAGGACGTCGACGCCGCCCCACTGCTGGCCGATCCGCCGTGCGACATCGGCGATACCCGCCTCGTCGGCGACGTCGCACCCGAACGGAAGGGCGTCGCCGCCCGCGTCCCGGATCGATGCGGCGATCCCGGCGGCGCGAACGCCGTCGAGGTCGAGCACCGCGACCCGGGCGCCGTCGGCCGCGAGATCGCGCACGAATGCCTCACCGAATCCCGCGCCCGCGCCCGTGACGACCGCGACCTTCCCCGCAAGGCTCGGCATGTCAGTACTGCGTCTCGGGCACGCGCACGACGACGGGAGCCTCACCGACCACCATCTGGCACGACAGCCGCGAGCCCTCCTCGCGCGGCGCGGCGGTGCCGTCGAGCATCTCGTCTTCGAACTCGTCGGGCTCGCCGAACAGCTCGCGGCACGACTCGTCGACGAAGACGTGGCACGTCGAGCAGCTGAGCTGCCCGCCGCACTCGCCGACGATCCCGGGCACCGCGTTGCCGATCGCGACGCTCATGACCGTCTGGCCCACGTCGCCCTCGACGACCACCGGCTCGCCGTCCGGCTGGACGAACTCGACCCTGGTCATGACTTCGCGACCCACAGCTTCTCGACGCCGTAGTTGGTCGAGCGGTCGTGCATGGGCACCTCGTCGACGGGGACCGCGAGGCGCAGGTCCGGGAAGCGCTGGAGGGTCTTCGTGAGCACCGAGGTGATCTCCGCGCGCGCGACGTTCTGCCCGAGGCACTGGTGCACGCCGAAGCCGAAGGCGACGTGGCGCAGCGCCTGGCGGTCGAAGTCGAGAGCGTCGGGGTTCTCATACATCCGCGGATCGCGGTTCGCGCCGACCAGGGAGAAGACGACGAGGTCGTCCTTCTCGAGGGGCGTGCCGAGGAACTCGAAGTCGGTCGCGGCGCGGCGCGCAAGGCCGAAGTGCACGATCGTCAGGAAGCGCAGCAGCTCCTCGACGGCCGTGCCCACGGGCTCGCCGCTCGCGAACGCGGCGCGCGCCTCGGGCATCGTCAGCAGCGTGAGCATCGACAGCGAGATCATCATCGTCGTCGTGTCGTGGCCGGCGACGAGCAGGAGCCCGCCGATGCGCACGAGGTCCTCGTCGGTGATCTCGAAGTCGGCCTCCTTCTGCTGCTGCAGCAGCTCGGCGAGGAGCCCCTTCGTCGCACCCTCGCTGCGCTTGCGCTCCAGGAGCGTGCGGATGTAGTCGAAGATCCACTTCTGGTCCTGCTCGCGCAGCGCCTGCGCGCGGTCCATGTCCATCATGTTCGCCGACACGGTGTTGAACGCCGCACGATCCTCGACGGGCACGTCGAGGATCTCGCAGATCACGAGCGACGGCACGCTCAGGGCCATGTCGGCCACGAAGTCGAACTCGTCCGGCCCCGCCGCGATGCGGTCGAGGTGCTCGTCGACCGTGCGATCGATGAACTCCTGCAGGTTCTGCCGGATGTAACGCACCGAGAAGCGCGCCGTGAGGAGCCGGCGGTACTTGTGGTGCTCCTCGCCGTCCATGTTCACGAAGGTGCCCGCGAAGGGCGTCTTGGTGTCGGGGTTCGCGTCGGCCACCTCGTACCGCGGGCGGCCCTGGGCGACGAAGTTCGGGTTGCCGAAGCCGGCGACGACGTCGTCGAACCGGGTGACCAGATACCCCTCCATGCCGTTGGGGAAGCGCACGCGCGCCATCGGGTCGCTCTCTCGGATCTCCGCGTAGATCTCGGGCGGGTCGAGCTTCGACGGCCGCTCCGTCGGCATGCGGTCCCACGTGGTCGTCATCGTCCGTCTCCTTCTTCTTCGTTCGCCGCGTCGATGCGGGCCTTCGCCGCCTGGATGCCCCGGTTGACGGCGCTGGACTTCGCCCAGCCGATGTAGGGGGTGATCTGGAGCATGATCTCGTCGAGCTCGGCGTACGAGAACTCGCTGTTCACGAGCCCGCCGTACACCTGCGTCTCGATGAGGTCGCCCCGCCCGAGCTGGGCCGTCGCGCCCATGACGAGGAGGCGCCGCTCGCGCAGCGAGAGGCCGGGCCGGCTCCAGATCTCCGCGAACAGGTGCTCGACCGTCTCCCGGTTGTAGGGCGACCCGTCCTGCCGCACGGCGAGGTCGTGGAATCCGGGACCGTAGACGCGGTCCATCCATCGCCGCCCGGTCTCGTATGCCGACTCGTCCTCACGGGGCTCGTCGCCGAGGTCGTGCCGCAGGCCGAGGGTCTCGGCCCGCGTGCGGATGACGAACTCGGCGAGATCGGAGGGCGCCTGCGCCTCGCGCGCGAGCTCCACCGCGGCAGACAGGTCCTTCTCGATCAGACCCGACACCCGCTCCCGGCGCGGGCGGGTGCCCTCGCCGAAGCCGATCTCGTCCTCCAGCAGGAACATCGTGCGGCCGTCCGGATCGGCGGTCTCGATCGCCTCGCGCAGCCTGGCCGGGTCGACGCCGGCCGCCCGCAGCAGCCGCACGGCCGCCGAGGCGACGGTCCAGCTGCCGTAGGTGACGAGGTTGCGCGCGATCTTGGTCGCCATCCCCGCCCCGACGCCGCCGCAGCGCACCGCCGCGGCCGAGAGCGACGCGACGGCGTCGAAGACGCCGTCGCCCCCCTCCAGGCCGACCAGCGACACGACGCTGTGCGCCGTGTCGGGCGCCATGCCCGGCACGGTCGTGACGCCGCAGTCCGCGAACGCCACGCCGGCGCGGGCGCACTCCTCCGCGAGCTCTCGGATCGTGCCGAGATCCACCGTGCTCGTCACGGCGACACCGAGCCCCTCCCGGGCCGACGAGAGCACGCCCGCGTCGCCGAGGAGCGTCTCGCGCACCTGCGCGGCCGTGAGCACGCACACGATCACGACGTCGGCCTCGCGGCCGACCTCGGCGGGGCTGCCCGCACGCTCGGCCCAGGGCACGGCGGCGTACGCCTCGTCGACGACGTCGTACGCGACGAGCCGGTCACCGCGCTCGCGCACGCTCGCCGCGAACCTCCGGCCGATGTGGCCGAGGCCGATCACTCCGATGGTCGCCATGCGCTCACTCCTCGCCGACGGCGATCGCCTGCGCCGGGCACCGCAGCGCCGCAGCGGTCGCCGCCGCCTCGTGCTCGGCGGGCACCGGATCGATGAGCAGCATCGAGCGGCCCTCGTCGAGGTCCTGGTCGAACAGGTCGGGGGCGGCGAGCACGCACTGGCCCGCTCCGACGCATCGATCGCGATCGATGCGGACGTCGATGGTCGCGGAGGACACCGGCATCACTCCGGCCGGTCGGAGCTCTGCGCCTCGAGGACGAGCTCGGCGTACGCCTCGAACTCCTCGATCGTGGGCTCGGCGTCGGAGTAGGCGTCGACGAGACCCTGGTAGCTGTCGCCCCAGCCGTCATAGCCGGCGTCGTGGAGCCGGCCGATCCAGCGCTCGCCCGTCGTGCGTGCCGCGTCGGCGAGCGCATCGGGGTCGGCGAAGTGGCTCGACGAGCGGATCTCGCCCAGGATCTCCTCGTTCGCGGCGTGCAGCGCCTCGCGCGCCGGCTCGTCGAGCTCGAGGATGGAGCCGCCCGCGGCGTCCACGACGTCGAGCGCGACCTTGATCGTGGCGTAGTTCTGCGCGATGGTGCCCGCGATGTAGGTCGGCAGCAGGTCGAAGAGCAGCTGGCGGGCGACGAGCGGCAGCTCGTCCCACACGCGCTGGGCGACCAGCAGCGTGGAGGCGGTGAACGAGAAGGTCGACGGCGCGTCCATCACGACGTGCGGCGCGACCTCGATGATGCCGCCGGTGTTCGCGGCCTGCGGCCCGCTGAGCGCACAGTCGATGACGCCGCGCTCGAGGCCCTCGTACTGCTCCTGGTAGGACATCGAGACCGGCTCCATGCCGAGGGCGCGGGCCTCCGCAGACTTCACGCGGCCCGAGACGGCGATCTGCCCGCCCTGCAGCGCCGCGAGCGTGTCACGCGGCTCGGAGCAGAAGATGGCCGCGAGGTTGCCGCTCTCGACCCACAGCAGCGGCACGAGGCCCTCGGCCTCCCACTCCTCGCGGAACTCGGGGTGGCTCGAGGCGATCTCGGTGAGCGTGCCGGTGGTGGCCATGTAGCCGATCGGCGCGCCGACGCCGGCGACCGAGACGTTCTCGAGCATGGCGTTGGCGGGGAAGATGTCGGGGCTGTACCCGGCGGAGGCGAACGCGATGTCGAGGCGGCCGTCCTTCAGCGCGTTCGGGACCTCCGCGAACGGCGCCGCGGCGAGCGAGTAGGCGATGTCGAACGTGATCTTGCCGCCGCTCCACTCCTCGACCTGCGCGAGGTAGCGCTCGCGCGCCTCGTTGGTCAGCGAGCCGAGCGGACCCGCGAGCTGCGTGCCCAGGATGATCGGGTCGACGTCCGCGAAGGCGGCGATGTAGTCGTCCTTGCCTGCGCCGGCCGGGAGACCGCCGACGGCGGCGGGCGACGTGTCCTGCGGATCCGACGTCTCCGCCGGACCCTCGCTCCCGCCGGAGCATCCGGCCACGAGAACGGTGGACATGAACAGTGCTGTGACCGCGAGCGCCGAGCGCCCCCGTCGATGTGATCTCAAGTCCCAACTCCTTCGTCAGGTGTCGCAGGTATGAACCATATAGATTAATAAATGTACTGCATTGGGTCGCCGATGTCACACGGCGGCCCGGCACGGACCCAGCAAAGGAGCAGGCATGACCGAGAACAGGCAAGCCATCGACCGCACACCGCCCCCGGTGCACCTGCGGATCGGCGCGGAGCGGCGAACGGCCGGCTCCGGCGGCGCCCACGAGCACATCGACCCCGCGACCGGGGCGGCGAACGCCGCCATCCCCCTCGCGGGACCCGCCGAGGTGAACGAGGCCGTCGCCGTCGCGCAGGAGGCCTTCGAGTCGTGGCGGCGCACGAGCCCGGCGATCCGTCGCCGACTGCTGCTCACGCTCGCCGACCTCATCGAGCAGAACGCCGAGGAGTTCGCCCGCCGCGGCGCCCTCGACAACGGCACGCCGCTGCTCTACGGCCGCGGGTTCCCGATCAACGCGGCCGAGTGGACGCGCTACTACGCGGGCTGGGCCGACAAGATCCTGGGCGACGTGAACGGTCTCCCGACGGCGGACGGCGAGTTCGGATACACCATCGCCAAGCCCTATGGCGTGATCGGGATCATCATCACGTGGAACGGCCCGCTCATCTCGCTCGCGATGAAGATCCCCGCCGCGCTGGCAGCCGGCAACACCGTCGTGGTCAAGCCCTCCGAGCTGACCCCGTTCAGCGCCGAGCTGTTCGCCGACCTCGTCGAGCGCGCGGGCTTCCCCGCCGGCGTCGTGAACGTCCTGCCCGGCGACGCCGCAGCGGGCCAGGCCCTCGTCGAGCACCCGCTCGTGCGCAAGATCAGCTTCACCGGCGGACCCGCCACGGCACGAAGGATCCTGCAGTCGGCGTCGGCGACGATGAAGCCGACGCTGCTCGAGCTGGGCGGGAAGTCGGCCAACATCGTGTTCGACGACGCCGACCTCGACGACGCGTGCGCGATCGGCACGCGGTTCTCGCTCATCGCGCTCGCGGGGCAGGGCTGCGCCTTCGCCACGCGGATGCTCGTGCAGGACACGGTCTACGACGAGGTCGTCGCCCGCGTGACGGCGATCGCCGAGTCGAACCGTCCCGGCGACCCCTTCGAGGAGGGCGTGCTGACCGGTCCCGTCGTGAACGAGGACGCGGTCCACCGCATCCTCGGGATGATCGAGCGCGCGCAGCGGGACGGCGCGACCCTCGTCACCGGCGGCCACCGCATCGGCGGCGAGCTCGCGGACGGCTACTACATCGAGCCGACCGTCTTCACCGACGTCGACCCGCAGTCGGAGCTCGCGCAGACCGAGGTGTTCGGCCCCGTACTCGCCATCTTCCGCTTCCGCACCGAGGAGGAGGCGCTCGAGCTGGCCAACAGCACGCCGTACTCGCTCTCGTCGTACGTGCAGACCAGGGACCTCAACCGCGCGATCCGCCTCGCGACCGAGCTGCATGCCGGGCAGACGCTCATCAACGGCGCCACGAACCTGCGCGTCGCGCGCCCGTTCGGCGGCTTCGGCATCAGCGGCGTCGGCAAGGAGGGCGGCCGGCACGGCCTGGAGGAGTTCCTCCAGGTCAAGAGTGTCGGCATCGTCGTCGGCTGACGATCCCCGGAGGATGGAGAGGAGCGCCCTCGCCGATGCGAGGGCGCTCCTCTTCTTCGTACGTCCTCTTCCCGCAGGGCTCAGACGACGAGCGCGGGGAGGCGTCGCGTCATGATCTCCTCGGCGTCCGCGACGATCGTGCGCACGACGTTCTCGACCGAGTCGACGTCGTGGATGACGCCCTGCGCCTGGCTCGCCCACCACATGCCGTCCTCCATGTCGCCGGCGCCCAGCACGCGCTCGCGGCCGCGGACGCCCGCGGCCAGGTGGGCGACGTCCTTGAAGGTCGCGCCCGGACGGCGCCCGATCTCGGCGATCTCGAGCGAGATCGAGTTCTTGGCCACGCGCGACGAGTTCGAGAACTCGCGGAACACGATGACGGTGTCGGTCTCGTCGTTGGCGACGATCTGCCTCTTCACGTTCTCGTGCACGGGGGCCTCGTTCGTCGCGACGAATCGCGTGCCCATGTTCACGCCGCAGGCGCCCAGCGCCAGGGCCGCTGCGAGACCGGCACCGCTGCCGATCCCGCCGCTGGCGATCACGGGGATGTCGAGCGCGCGCGCCGCGGCGGGGATGAGCACGAGCCCCGGGACGTCGTCCTCGCCCGGCGCGCCCGCGCACTCGAAGCCGTCGATGCTGATGACGTCGACGCCCTTCCTCGCCGCCGAGAGGGCGTGCCGCACGCTCGTCGCCTTGTGGATCACCTTGACGCCGGCGGCCTTGAACGCCGGCAGGTGGGGGGCGGGATCGGCCCCCGCGAGCTCGACGACCTTGATCCCCGACGAGATGATCGCGTCGCGATAGGCCTCGTGCGAGACGGGCTTGAGCGTGGGCAGGATCGTGAGGTTGACGCCGAACGGACGGTCCGTCATCTCGCGCGTCCGCTCGATCTCGCGCACGAGGTCCTCGGGCGTCGGCTGCGTGAGGGCCGTGAGGAACCCGAGGGCGCCGGCGTTCGCGACGGCGCCGATCAGCTCCGCCTTGCCGACGCCGAGCATGCCCCCGCACGTGATGGGATGCTCGATCCCGAACATCTCCGTGAACTCTGTCTTCAGCATGGACACTCCGATGCGTCTCGCGTGGTCTGGATATATATAACTAATATAGCCCTTTTATCGCGAGCCTGCATCGATCGCCGAGGAGATGATCCGGGCCGTCGCCTCCGGCGAGTCGGCGGGAAGATGATGCCCGCCCCCGGGGACGACGTGCGTGTCGAGCGGCGCCGAGACGGTCTCCGCCAGCACGCGCGCGTACTCGGGCCCGCTGATGATGCCGCTCGCCGAGCCCCATGCCGCCGTGACGGGGATGTCGACGCGCGCGAGCCGGTCGAGGATGTCGTCGCCGACGAGCGGCGGGATCCCACGGTGGTCGTACTTCCACCGCCAGCCGCCCGGGGCGGGCTCGAGGGCGGCGCCGGCGAGCAGGCTCCGCAGCGGCTCGTCATCGAGCTGCTGCGGCGGCGACAGCCGGAACCTCTCGACGGCCGCCTCGCGGTCGTCGAACACCGCGGGCGACGAGCGCGTGCGCAGGGGCGGACGCTCCGTCTCGCCGCGCGCCCACAGCCGCGCCTCCAGCAGCACGAGCCGAGCGAAGCGGCCCGGCGGCGCGATCGCGGCGGCGACCGCCGCGATCCGCCCGCCCATGCTGTGGCCGACGAGCACGACCGGTGCGGAGGACGAGAGCTCGCCCGCGACGTCGATGACCTCGCCGGCCCACGTGTCGGCGTCGTACCGGTCGCGGTGCGCGCTGTCGCCATGACCGCTGAGGTCGAGCCAGGCGACCCGGCAGCGGGGTGCGAGCAGCGGCACGACCCGCGCCCACCAGTGACGGTGCGCGCGGCTGCCGTGCACGAGCAGCACCGGCGGCCCGTCGGGCGCCCCGCCGATGCCGTAGGAGATGCGCGCACCGCCGCTGACCACGGTGCCCGTGACGGGCAGCGGCGCGACCGGTTCGGTCGTCATGCCGCCCCGCTCAGGAGCGACGGCTCAGGCGAGCGGTCGCCTCGGCGAACTCGGGGCTCGTGAGGAGCTGCCCCTGCTGCGCGCCGAGCGTCGCGAACTCCTCCTCCAGTCCGTGGTCGACCCGGCGGCGGAACGCCGCCTTGGTCCGCTGCAGCGCGAGGGGCGGCAGCAGCGCGAGCCGTCGCGCGGTCTCGACGGCGAGGCCACGCACGTCGCCGTCCGCCGCGATGCCGTTGACGAGGCCCCACGCGAGCGCGGTCTCGGCATCGACGCGACGGCCGAGCAGCAGCATCTCGGCCGCCCTGCCCGAGCCGATCACCTCGGGCAGGCGATGCGCGCCGGCCATGCCGGGGATGAGCCCGACCTTGAGCCACGTGCTCTCGAACTGCGCGTCGGGCGCCGCGTACCGCAGGTCGCAGGAGAGCGCCAGGTCGAGCCCCGCCCCGAGGGCATGCCCGTTCACAGCGGCGATGACCGGGACGGGCGCGTCGCGGATCGCGCGCACGAGACCGTGGAAGCTCGTGTAGATGGCGTCGGAGACGATCGCGCTGCCCTCGGCGGCGATCGCCTGCAGGCTGGGGAGGTCACCGCCCGCGCAGAACGACGGGCCCTCGCCGGCGATGACCACGGCGCGCGCGCCTGCGCCCCGTGCCCCCGTGACGGCGGCGCGCAGCGCGTCGACCGTGCCGACCGTGAGCGCGTTGCGGCGTTCGCTGCGGTCGAGGACGAGCAGGCGGATCTCGCCGGCGTCCTCGATCCGCACGTCCGCGATGGGTGCGGGGGCGTCTGTCATCTTCTCTCCTCTGGTCGGCTCAGTCGAACAGCTCGACGATCGACTGCGACTCGCCGCGGCCGGTGAGGATCTTGCTGGAGACCTCCATGTGGGTCTGCCAGTGATCCGCGGCCGCCGACGCGTCGCGCTGCTCGATCCGCTCGATGAGCTTCTGATACGAACGGAGCGACTTGCGCACCGTCTCGGCCGTCTGCGGATGATCCACGGTACGGACCACCGTCTCCTCGGCATGGCGTTCGATGATCTCGCTCAGCAGGGACCATTGCAGGTACAGCGCACGGTTGCGCGACCGCTCCACGAGCATCTGGTGGAAGCCCAGCGACAGGTCCGACCACTCCTTGAGCGCCGCGGGATCCTTCTCCCTGACGGCGGGCACGAGGTCGGACATCTGGGTCATGACGTCGTTGAGGTCGATGAGATCCTGCTTCACGCGCCGGCCGGCGAGCAGGCGTGCGGCCGCGACCTCGGTGACCGATCGTGCCTCGAAGATCTCGCCGATCGTCGTGCGCTGCATCTGCAGGAGCAGTCCGACGTAGCGGGTCGCCGTGGACAGCTCGGGCGTCATCACCTGCGCCCCGCCGCGCGAGCCGCGGCGGATGCTGATGAGCGACTCCGTCTCGAGGATGCGGAACGCCTCGCGCAGCGTCGGCCGCGAGACGCCGAACTGCGCCATCAGATCGGCTTCCGAGGGCAGCGAGTCACCCTCTTTCAAGTCGCCCTGGACGATGCTCTTCCGGATGCTGGCGGCGATGATCTCGGCCGTCTTGGGCGCCCTGACCAGCCGGCCCACGTTCAGCACGCGACCGCCGGCACCATTCGGGGATTCTGCGAGAGACATAAGAACCCACTCCTCACGTTTGGTTAAGAAGGTTACCTGGGTAAGCCCTTGGGAAGGAGTCACCGGCACCCCCGGAATCTTGCGTCGCGTGCTCGAACCATCCTATATAGTAAAATGATTCTACTGAGGTTGCTGGATGGCCCCCATGGTCACGAGTGCAAGGAGAGACCATCAATGTCGAACGTCACCGAGGCCACGGAGTCCACGTCCACGCGGTTCCAGGAAGCCGACATCGAGCAGGCGCAGAAGCTGGTCGGGGCCTACTTCCCCACCCAGAAGCACGAGCACTTCCGCACCGCCACCCCCGACGTGATCCGCAACTTCGCGACCAGCTACGGCGACGACAACCCGCTCTACACGGATGACGAGTACGGCGTGTCGACCCGGTGGGGCTCGCAGATCGCGCCGCCGCTCATCGGCGTCGCGGTCAACACGGCGCTGGAGGGCGACCGACGGCCCAAGGAGCTGCGGCGCCCGGCGTTCCGCAACATCCAGGTGTTCGTCTCGGGCAGCTCGTGGGAGCACCACCGCCCCGTCCTCCCGGGCGACCGGCTCTTCCAGTTCGAGGGGTTCGAGAAGGTCGAGGTCAAGGAGTCGGAGTTCGCCGGACGCTCGGTCATCGTCACGCGCCGCCACGTGCGCATGAACCAGGATGCCGACGTCGTGTCGGTCGCGCGCATGATCGCGATCCACACCGAGCGCGCGGGCGCACGCGACGACTCCAAGCGGCCCGCCTTCGAGCCCGCCCGCTACTCGGCGGCCGACATCGACGAGCTCGACGCCGCCTACGCCGCCGAGCGTCCCCGCGGCGCCGAGCCGCGCTACTGGGAGGACGTGCAGGTCGGCGACGCGATCGAGCCCCGCGTCAAGGGGCCGCTCACGACGACCGACATCGTCGTGTTCCACGCCGGCGGATACGGCTTCACCCCCTACGGCCTCTACACGTCGCGCCTCGCGTTCGCCAACCGCCGCCGCATCGGCCCGTTCTACGTGCCGAACGAATACGGCATCCCCGACGTCGCGCAGCGCGTGCACTGGGACGCCGACTGGGCGCGCTCGGTCGGCACCGCGACCTCGTACGACTACGGCATCCTCCGCGACACCTGGCTGAACCACGCGCTGACCGACTGGATGGGCGACGACGGCTGGATCGTGCGGTTCAGCAGCCAGATGCGCAAGTTCAACTACCTCGGCGACGTGCACCGCATCACGGGCGAGATCGTCGCGAAGCGCGTCGACGACGGCGGGCGTCATGTCGTCGACGTCGAGCTGCGCGGCACGAACCAGCGCGGCGAGGTGACGTGCCCCGCGACCGCGACGATCGCCCTGCCCACGCGCAGCGGCGGACAGGTCGTGCTCCCGCCCGTCGATCAGGCGACCGCCGACATGGCGGCGGAGTTCATGGCCCGGCACCGCGAGCTGCTCGCAGCGCAGCGGGGCTGAGCACACGCGGCCCGGCACTCCGCCGAGGCCGTCCCGCGCAGAACCGGCAGTTCGAAGGAGAACCATGGTGACACCCACATCCGCTCAGCGCTTCGACGGGCGCACCGTCGTCGTCACGGGCGCCGGCAGCGGCATCGGCAGGGCGACGGCCGAGCGCCTCCTCGCGGAGGGCGCGACCGTCGTGGCCGGCGACGTGAACCAAGAGCGCCTCGACGAGCTCGCGGCCGCGGCGGCGACCGAACGGCTCGTCGTGCGCGCCGGCGACATCACCGACCAGGCGCACATCGACGAGCTCGTCGCGCTCGCGGGCGACGAGCTGTTCGGCCTCGTCAACAACGCGGGGATCATGGACGGCTTCGTCCCCACGGGCGAGATCCCCGACGACCTCTGGGAACGCGTCTTCGCCGTCAACGTCACGGCGCCGATGAAGCTGATCCGCGCCGCGTTGCCCGCCATGCTCGAGAGCGGCGACGGCCGCATCGTGAACGTCACGAGCGAGGCCGGCACGCGCGCCGGCGCGTCGGGCACGGCCTACAGCGCATCGAAGCACGCCGCCGTCGGCCTCACGAAGAGCACGGCGTTCTTCTACGGTCCCCGCGGCATCCGCTGCAACGCGGTCGCGCCCGGCCGGGTCAAGACGAACATCCGCGACACGGCGGCCCCGAGGTCGCCGTGGGCGTGGGACCGCGTGCAGCCCGTGATCGCGCCCGTGCTGGAGCCTGCCGCCGATCCCGCCGAGCTCGCCGCGGTCATCTGCTGGCTGCTCAGCGACGACTCGTCGAACATCAACGGCGTCAACCTCTTCTCCGACGCCGGCTGGTCGACGATGTAGACCCCTCTGGTCGGAGCACCACCGCCCCGCCTGCACACCCATCACGACACAGTTCAAAGGAGAGCTCCATGTCCCTCGTCACCGATGCCGAGACCTTCGAGTCGCAGGTCCAGCGGCTCTACGCGTCCGACCCCGCGCTGATCGCCGACCCCTACCCGCTGTACGCCCGCATGCGGCGCGAGCACCCCGTGTTCCGCATGGGCCCGCTCGTGAGCGTCGCGACCTACGACGGCGTCAAGCACGTGCTGGGCCATCCGGAGGTGTTCTCCTCCGAGCGCGCCGAGAGCACCGCCTTCGTCGCACGCCGCGACGAGCTGACGCCCGAGCAGCGCGTCAAGTTCGACGAGTTCCTGGCGTTCCTCGGGCTGTGGCTCCCCTTCAACGACGAGCCGGCGCACTCCGAGATCCGCGGTGCCGTGCGCGAGGCGTTCACGCCGCGCAAGGTCAACGAGATGCGCGAAGAGATCCAGGCGATCGTCGACGAGCTGCTCGACCGGGCCGCCGCGCGCGGCGAGCTCGACCTCGTGCCCGACTTCTCCTACCCGCTCCCGCTGCGCGTCGTGAGCGCCCTGCTCGGGGCGCCGCAGGAGCGGATGGCCGACATGCGCGAGTGGAGCGATCAGATCGCGATCGCCGTCGGCACCAACTTCTCCAACATCGACGCCGCGCACGCGGCGATGGAGAGCTTCCGCGAGCTGGTCAGGGATATGGTCGCCGCACGCCGCGCCAGCGGTGACGCCTCGGGCATCTTCGGCGCGCTCGTGCTGCCCGAGGGCGACGCCGCCATCAGCGACGACCAGATCGTGTCGATGTGCGTCCTGCTGCTGTTCGCGGGGCACGAGACCACGACGAACCTCATCGGCAACGCCCTGCTGGCGCTGTTCGAGAACCCCGACCAGCTGCAGCGGCTGCGCGAGGACCCCGCCCTCATCCGCGGCACGATCGAGGAGATCCTGCGCTACAACAACGCCGTGCAGGTCGCGCACCGCACCGCGATCGCCGACACCGACATCCTCGGGTTCCCCGTGAAGAAGGGCGAGACCGTCCGCGTGCTGTTCGGCGCGGCGAACCGCGACGAGTCGGTGTTCGACGACGCCGAGCGGTTCGACATCGCCCGCAAGACCTCCACGCGCCACCTGGGCATGGGCTACGGCATCCACAGCTGCCTGGGCATCTGGCTCGCCAAGCTCGAGGTCGACATCGCCCTGACCACGCTGCTCGACCGTTTTCCCGACCTGCGGCTCGATGCGAGCGAGGTCGCCTGGAACCCCGTGCTCACGCTGCACGGCGCGAAGAACATCCGGTTCGTGCTCGGACCCGAGCGTCAGCGCTAGCCGGCGCCGATCCGCACGGGATCGATCGCCGTTCCCGCGAAGTACTGCGGGCCGAGCACGTCGGCGCCGCGCGGCAGCAGCTCCGCGGTCCATGCCGCGTCGCCGGCCGGCGTGAGCCGGGCCATCGCGACGCGACGGTCGTCCATCGGGCTGAAGACGGTCAGCAGCGCCCCCTCGACGTCGCTCTCGACCCACGGGTCCGACAGCTCGATGCGGAGCATGCCCTCGTGCGCGGTGAACTCCAGGCTTCCCCGGAACCGCCGCACGCCGTCGGCGCCGCTCCCGTCGGCGGCGAAGACGAAGACCTGCTCGTCGTCTGCCACGGCGCCGTCGAACGCCCGCAACAGGCCGTCAGGCACGCCGGCGACGTACCGGACGAGACTGCGCTTGACGCCCCAGCGCAGAGGGGCCGCGTCGCCGCTCATGATCCGATCCTAACGAACACGCGCGCCGTCCTCAGCCCGCCACGACCGCGTCGTCGTGCCACTCCCACCGCCGCGGAGAACCCGCCGCGGGCCCCAGGCGCCCGAACTCCAGCCCGGGGAAGTGGGTCGACCCCACCCACGCCTCGGTCGTCTCGATCAGCCGCAGGAGGTCGCGCTTGGTCGCGTCGGCGCGCACCCGGTCGACGTCGGCGTTGATCCCGAAGCCGGGAACGGTGAGCTCCAGGGGACAGTGGATCGTGTCGCCCGTGACGATGCCCCGCTCGCCGCGCGACGACAGCACGACGAGGGCGTTGCCCGGCGTGTGCCCCGGCGCGTGCACGAGGTCGACGCCCGGGGCGATCGTGCGGTCCGACGACCAGGGCTCCAGCCGGGAGAGGACGGGCTCCATCCGCTCCCTCGTCGGGGCGACGCCGTACATGAGCATGAAGTGCCGCTCGTCGTCGGCGTGCTCCCCCAGGAAGTGCGCGACGTCCTCTTCGTGCGCCCACACGCGCGCGTTGGGGAAGAACGGGCGATCTCGGTGCGAGACCCACCCCATGTGGTCGCAGTGCAGATGCGTGACGACGACGTCGGTCACGTCGGCGGGCGCGACTCCCAGGAACGCGAGCGAGTCGGCGAGGTGCCCGTACTCGACCGTCTCGGCGGCGAGCCCGCGCAGGCGCCGCTCGATCTCCGCGTCGGCGCGCCCGAGGGCGCGGAAGCGCTCCCGGTAGGCCTCAGCGAGGGCGCGATCGCCCGGGTCGGGCACGTGCACGCGGGAGGGGGCCTCGTGGGGACCCAAGCCGGCGTCGAGCAGGATCACGCGATCGCCGGTCCGCACGAGGTGCGCGCCGAACCAGACGTCGAGACCGCCGTCGCCGGGCAGATACCGGCGATGGTCCGCGAGCTCCTCCTCGGGGAGGGCCGAGACGCCCGGCGGCTCCTTGATGCGCGTGCGGCCGTCGTAGACCGCCCGCACCTCGAGGTCGCCGATCGCGACGACCCGGCGGCTCGCTGTGCGACGCGACGCGTCGGGTGACTGCTTCCGTGTCATAGAAGTAGTATACCTAGTTTAATTATTTGTGCTACTGTCCCAGAACGTCCCACAACGAGGTGAAGACACGGAGGCACCCATGTCGGAGAACCCTGCGACGACGATGTTCACGTCGCGCCGCGACCTGAACGACCGCTTCACGCCCGCGTGCGAGCTCGCGGACGCCCGCGATCGCGGCGAATGGCCCGAGATGAGGTTCCGCCTGCCGCAGTACACCGAGGACTTCCGCGCACGCGGCGTCACGCGCGTCGACGAGGTCCGCCAGGTGCTCGGGAGCCCGGACTTCGTGATGGGGCTGACCGGCGACCGCTCCCCCGGATCGCTGGCCGGACAGCCGGGCGTGCTCCTCTACACGAACGGCGCGGAGCACGCGCGCCTGCGCCGCATGCTCGCCCGCTCGTTCACCGTGCGGCGCGTGGAGGCGCTGCGGCCGCGGATCGAGGAGATCGTCGCGCGTCTCCTCGACACGATCGACACCCCGCGTCGGCAGGCCGACCTGTTCGCCGAGTACGCCCTGCAGATCCCCACCCAGGTCATCTGCGAGCTGCTCGGCGTCCCCTACGAGGACCGCGCGGAGTTCCACGCGTGGGCGCCAGTCATCATGGACCTCGGCCAGTCGCGCGAGACGGTGACCGCCACGATCCGCGCCGTGCACGACTACGTCGCGGTGCTCGTCGAGGCCGCACGCCGCGCGCCCGGCGACGACCTCATCGGCGCCCTCGTGCGCGACCACGGCGAGAGCCTCTCCGACGAGGAGCTCATCGGCCTCGCGATGTTCGTCTTCATCGCGGGCCACGACACGACGTCCAACATGATCTCGCTGAGCATCGTCGCGCTGCTCGACCACCCCGATCAGCTCGCCGCGTGGCGCGACGACGACGGGCTCACGAAGGGCGCCGTCGAGGAGCTGCTGCGCTACGTGTCGTCGAGCACCTCGCTGCCGAACCGCCTCGCGGCCACCGAGACGCACGTCGGCGACCGCGTCGTGCAGGCCGGCGAGCGCGTCGTGGTGTCGCTCGTCGCCGCCAACCACGACCCGCAGCTCGTCGGCGCGTCGTCCGGCCTCGACATCCGCCGGTCGCACGTGCGCCACGTCGCCTTCGGCTACGGCGAGCACCAGTGCCCCGGACAGCACCTCGCCCGACTGGAGATGTCGATCGCGATCCCCGCGGCGCTGCGCCGCTTCCCCGGGATGGTGCTCGCAGTGCCCAAGGACGCCCTCGGCTGGCGCCCGCACGCCTCCGTCTACGGCCTCGCAGAGCTGCCGGTGCGCTGGTGACCGGCGACGGACCGGCCCGCCCCGAAGGAGAGAAGATGACCCTCGACACCCGCTCGCGCCGCTTCGCCGGCAGAACCGTCGTCGTGACCGGCGCGGGCTCCGGCATCGGCAGGACCACCGCGATCCGGCTCGCCGGCGAGGGCGGCCGCGTGGTCGCTGTGGACGTCGACGGATCCCGCCTCGAGGCGCTCGCCGCCGAGCATCCCCTTCTCGACCTCGTGACGGTCACGGCCGACCTGACGGACGAGGACGACGTGCAGGCGGTCTTCGCCGCCGCGGGCGAGACGGTCGACGCCCTGGCGAACGTCGCGGGCGTCATGGACCGGTTCCTCCCCCTGCACGAGCTCGACGACGCGACGTGGAGCCGCGTCATGGACGTCAACGTCACCGCCGTCATGCGGATGTGCCGCGCGGCGATCGTGCGCATGCTGCCTGCGGGCCGCGGCGCGATCGTGAACATCAGCTCCGAGGCCGGCATCCGCGGCTCGGCCGGAGGCCTCGCCTATACGACGTCCAAGCACGCCGTGCACGGCATCACCCGCAACTGCTCCTTCATGTACGCGGACAAGGGCATCCGCGTCAACACCGTGGCGCCGGGCCCGACGAGCGGGTCGAACATCGACCCGACGCGCGGCTCCGAGTACGGCGCGGCGTACATCGACCACATCCAGCGGACGATCATGCCCCCGTTCGCGCGCTCCTCGGCGCTGGCCGCCTCGATCGCCTGGCTGCTCAGCGACGAGGCCGAGAACGTCACGGGCGTGCTGCTGCCCTCCGACGGCGGCTGGTCCGCCATCTGATCGCGCCACACCACCCGATGCACCCCACCTCCGAGAGGACAGTCCCATGTCGATGAAGACGAAGAGCGGCCGGGCGGCCGCGGGAGCGGCGGCGCTCGCCGCCGCGACGGCGCTCGTGATCAGCGGCTGCGCGAGCGGCCCCGACCGGGCGGCGGACCCGCCCGCCGAGAGCCCGTCGGCCGGCGGCGTGCCGTTCGGCGCGTCGATCGACGAGTATCGCGCCGCGTTCGCCGGCCTCGAGCCGATCGCCCTCACCGTCCAGATCGACGGGCCTCCCGGCGGGATCGCGGGCGTCGGGCGCGCCGCCTACTTCGAGGCTCTGGAGGAGTGGTCCGACGGCAGGCTCGACGTCGAGATCTTCTACGCGACGGCGATCGCGGGGCCGACCGAGGTCGACGATGCGCTCGCGGACGGCCGGCTCGACATGGTCAACATCCTGCCGACGTACCAGCCCGACGTGCTCGCCGAGAACGCCGCCGTCTCCGAGCTGGGCTTCGCCGGGCCCGGCGGCCTCACCGGTGCACTGGTCTGGTCGGCATGGATGACGGAGGTCGTCTACGCCGACCCCGCGTATGCGCAGGAGTACGAGGACCTCGGCGTCAAGATGCTGCTGCCGAACGTGCCGCAGTGGGCGACGTTCTCGCAGCCGCTCATGTGCGCCGGCGCCCCGCGGCAGAGCCTCGACGAGATCGCGGGGGCACAGGTCGCCGCGAGCGGCGCGGCGAAGTCGGCGCAGGTGGCGGGCCTCGGCGCGACCCCGGTCTCGATCCCGTGGCTCGAGCAGTACGAGGCGCTCGAGCGCGGCGTCGCGAACTGCAGCGCGTCGAGCATCTCGGCCGCGGCCAGCGGGCTCTACGAGGTCGCCCCGCACATGACCCTCGACACCGAGGTCACGTTCGCGGCCGGCGGTCCCGTCATGGCGATCAGCCTCGACACGTGGGAGTCGCTGCCCCTCGTCGCGCAGCAGCTCGTCTTCGACCGGCTGGACGTCCTCATCCACGAGGAGCTCCTCGCCGGCATCCGGAACGTCCAGGAGGTCGTCGACGCGGCCGCCGCGCTGGGCGGCGAGCTCGTGCCCTACGCCGACGACGCCCGCGCGGCGTTCCAGGCCACCGACCTGAGGCTCCTCGACGCGTTCCGCGCCGACGGCGTCGACGTCGACGCGGTCGTCGCGGCGGCCGAGAAGTGGGAGCGGATCGTGGGCGAGCTCGGATACGGGTTCGGCGACGACCTCCGCGCGGTGCTCGCCGAGGCCCGGGAGGTCGACTCGGCCGCCTACATCGACCGGCTCTTCCAGGAGGTCCTCCTGGCGCACCGTCCCGAGTGAGCAGGGAGGACGGACGAGGATGAAGCTCGGCATCGAGATCGACTGGCAGCGCGCCCGGTTCGACGTCAACAGAGAGCGGCTCGTGCTCGCCGACGAGCTCGGCTACGACATCGTGTTCGCCGCGGAGTCGAACGGGTCGGACGCGCTCACGCCCCTCGGCTACGCGCTCGCGGCGACCGAGCGCATCGGCGTCGGCACGCGGATCGCGCAGAACACGGCACGCACCCCGTCCGCGCTCGCCATGGCGTTCCAGACGCTGCGGCACATGGCCGGCGACGAGCGGCCGATCATCGCCGGCCTCGGCAGCTCCAACCGCGTCAAGACCGAGGCCTGGCACGGCGTCGGCTGGACCTCGCCCTACTGGCGGATGCGCGACTACGTCGCGATCATGCGCAAGGCCTTCCGCGGCGAGCCCGTGACGCACGAGGGACGCGTGCTCTCCGTGCCCTACCGGGGTCCCGGCGCGCTCGACGACGCGGAGCCGCTCGAGCCGATCCTGCAGACCGATCCGGACATCCCGATCATGTTCGGCGGGGGCACGGAGCTCATGCTCCGCAACGCCGCCGAGATCGCCGACGGGCTCCTGCCCAACGGGGGATGGTCGCCCGGGATGACGAGCGTCTACCGGCCGCTGATCGAACGCGGGCTCGCGCGGCGCGAGAACCCGCCGGCTCCGGAGGACTTCCCGATCTGGGCGCACGTCGACGTGCTGGTCACCGACGACGTCGCCGCCGGCATCCGGGGCTTCAAGCGCTACGTCGCACGCTGGTGCGGCGGCCATCCGGGCCCCGGCGGGCAGCGCGAGCTGATGACGTGGCGCGGGTTCGGCGAGGCCGCGGACCGCATCGTCGAGCTCTACCGGGCGGGCCGCGTCGACGAGGCGGAGGCGGCCGTGCCCGACGAGTACATCGACCGCTGCTGGCTCATCGGATCGCTCCCGCGCATCGTCGCGCGCTGGCGCGCGGAGTGGATCGACGACGGCTGCAACCTCATCGTGCGCACCGACAACTGGCCCGGCGCCGTCCCCGCCGGCAACGAGGTCTACGCGCCTCTCATCCGCGCCCTCCGCGAGGCGTGACGGCGGTGCGCCGCCGCATCAGTCCGCGCGGCGCACGATCTCGGTCGCCCTGCGCAGGATCGCGTTCTCGCGGGCGCTCAGCGCCGGGAGCACGTCGTCGAGCCGGCCGAGGAACGCCCGGAAGTCGGCGATGCCCGCGTCGGTGATGCGCGCGAGCTGCGCGCGGCCGTCGCTCGGATCCGGTCGCCGCTCCACGAGCCCCTCGGCCTCCAGGACGACGAACACCTTCGCGACGCCCGCCTGGCTGATCTGCTCGTACGCGGCGAGATCCGACAGCCGCGTCTCGCCGAGGTACGCGAGCGCGCCGAGGATGCGATACTGCGCGCTCGAGCGCTCTCCCTCCGCACGCCGCGCCGCGCGCCGGTAGAGCCGATAGCTCTCGTTGACGAGCACCTGCAGCGCGCTGCGCTCGTGCACCTCGCGGGTCCACTGGCTGCCCGACGCGTCGGCGCCCGGATCTTCTGCTGCCGTCATCGACCAGAGGCTCCTTCCCCGCCACGCAGGCGTGGCCTCGGCTGCCAGCGTAGCGAGGAAGGGCGCGGATCCGAACTCCGCGCGAGGCGCGGCGTCAGCCGGTCGCGACGCTCTCGCGCGGCGACGCGGCCGACCCCGCGGGGTCACGCAGCACGAAGCCGGGATAGCCCGCCGCGGCCTCGTCGTCGCAGATCCCGCGATACCTGTCGGTGCCCGCGGCGAACATGACGAAGCGACGCGGCTTTCCCGGCACGTTCGAGCCCAGGTACCAGTTGTCGGTGCGCGCGAACATCGTGTGCGCGCCGATCTCGTCGATCTGCCGCGCCCACGCGTCCTCGGCCTCGGCGCGCGCCTCGATCTCGGCGATGCCGTCGCGCTCGGCCCGGCGCAGCAGCTCGGCGAGCCAGTCGACGTGCTGCTCGATGGAGTGCACCATGTTGCTCAGCACCGACGGGCTTCCGGGCCCCGTGAGCACGAACATGTTCGGGAAGCCCGACACGGCGATGCCGAGATAGGCCGTGGGGCCCGCCGACCAGTGCGCGGTCAGCGGCACGCCGTCCCGTCCGCGCAGGTCGATCGCCGCGAGCGGCCCGCTGAACGCGTCGAACCCGGTCGCGAGCACGAGCACGTCGGCGGGCACCTCGCCGGAGGCGAGCTCGACGCCGCCGGGGCGCAGCCGCACGATCGGGTCGCTGCGCAGGTCGACCAGGCGCACGTTGTCGCGGTTGAAGGTCTCGTAGTAGCCGGTCCCCACGCACGGACGCTTGCCGCCGAACGGATACGTCACGGGCGACAGCAGGCGGGCGACCTCGGGGTCGTCGACGGCCGCGCGGATCTTCTCGCGGATGAAGTCGGCGAGGTAGCCGTTCGCGACGTCGTCGCGCTGCGTGTCGGCGAAGATCCGCGACATGCCCACGCCGCCGACCTGCCAGCCCCGCTCGAACGCCTCCCGCCGCTCCCGCTCGTCGACGTCGACGGCGTTGCGCGTCGGCGTCGGGCCGGGCTGACCGGTCGGCGAGCGGTGCGCGAGGTCGCGACGCTCCGCGTACGCGGCCTTCTCCGCGGCCAGCTCCTCCGCCGTCAGCAGGCGGTTGCGGGCCGGCAGCACGTAGTTCGGCGTCCGCTGCAGCACCGTGAGCGACGCGGCCTCTGCCGCGAGCTCCGGGATGACCTGCACCGCCGACGAGCCCGTGCCGACGACGACGACGCGGCGTCCACGCACGTCGACCGGCTCGTGCGGCCAGCGCCCGGTCTGCAGCACCGTGCCCTCGAAGTCGTCGATGCCCTCGATCGCCGGCTCCAGGGGCACCGAGAGGGTTCCCGTGGCCATCACGAGATAGCGCGCCGTCCAGTCCTCGCCGCGGTCGTCGCGCACCCGCCAGCGTCGTGCGCGATCGTCCCAGTGCGCCGCGACAACGCGCGTCGAGAACCGGTACGACCGGCGCAGGTCGAACCGGTCGGCGACGTGCTCCAGGTAGCGGAGGATCTCGGCCTGCGCGGCGTACCGCTCGCTCCAGACCCATTCCTGCTCCAGCTCGGGGCTGAAGGAGTACGAGTAGTCGAGGCTCTCGACGTCGCACCGCGCCCCCGGGTAGCGGTTCCAGTACCAGGTGCCGCCGACGTCGTCGGCGCCTTCGAAGCCCTGGATCGACATCCCCAGCCCGCGCAGGCGATGGGTCATGTACAGGCCGCTGAACCCGGCTCCGACGACGACCGCGTCGACGGCGTGCGGTGTGTGGGTGGCGGTCATGTCCGTTCCTCTCCTCGTGGATCCGCCGGTCGTCTCCTCGGGCCACCCGCTCATGCGGCCGGCCGGCGGTCGGCCAGGAACTCGGTGAACAGGGCGTCGAGGATCGCGTCGAAGTCCGCCGGCGTGGGCGCCGTGCCGCGCAGGTACTCGGCGAGGTCTCCCTGCGGCAGCCCGTACTCGGCGATGCGGTCCTGCCACTCGTCGGCGATCTCGACGAACCGGTCGACGTCGACGCCGTCGAGGCCGCGCGCGGCCATGTCGGCGAGCAGCTTCTCGTTCGCGGCCCGCAGCGCGGCGCGCGCGTCGGCCTCGAACGGCACGAGTCCGCCGCCGTGCGACTCGAGCTTCGCGAGCATCTCCCCCGCCCCGCCGAAGTCCTCCGTCCACGCGGTCGTGAACAGCACGTCCATCCGGTCGAACAGCAGCTGCCGCGCGACGAGGGGCAGCTCGTCCCACCGGTCCTTCCCGAAGGCCAGTGCGGTCGGGATGTTCGCGAACGCGACGTCGGTGTCGGCGGAGGCGAAGGGGATCAGCGGGTCGAGGCTCGCCGACTGGATCGCCGAGAGGGGCGTCACGTAGCAGTCGACGACGCCGCGCTGGAGCCCCTCGTAGACCTCGGTCCAGGGGAGTGTCACGGGGGTCAGCCCGAGCCCGCCCGCCTGCGCCTGGTTGGCGGCGCTGCCCACGGCGGCGATGCGCCCGGAGATGCCGGCGGCCGAGTTCGCGTAGTCGTCGGAGCACGCGAGGATGAAGATGGCCGACAGGATGCCGTTGTGCGTGGGCGCCAGGATGTGCACGCCCGCGTCCTCCCATTCCTGATAGAAGACGTCGTTGTCGGCCATCACCTGCATCATGAAACCCGTCAAGGCGGTCGCGCCGCTCGGCCCGTAGGCGGTGAGGAACCCGGCGTCGCTGAGGAGCCGGTTGTAGGGGTACACGTCGGGCTCGAAGCCCGCGCCGACCGCGAAGTTGAGGTCGAGGCGACCATCGGCGAGCGCGTTGTCGCCCTCGGTCGGGTCCATGACGATGCCGTTGCCGTAGGCGACCTCGAAGGTGATCCGGCCGCCCGACCACTCCGTGACGGCGTCCATGTACGCCTCCTTGGAGACGTTGCTGATCGAGCCCTCGGCACCGCCGAGCTGCGTGATGAGCGTGATCTCCTCGACGTCCTCGAACGCCGCGAGGTACTCCTCCTTGCTCGCGCCGTGCGCGACGCCCGCCGCAGCGGCGACGTCGTCGGCGTCCTGCGCGGGGTCGGCGGACGCGCACCCCGCGAGGAGGGCGGCGGCGGTCAGCAGCGCCAGCACCGGCACGGTGCGGCGGTGGGGCGGGGGCATCATCATCGACAGCTCCTGAGGCTCGTGGCTGCGGGACCGCAGCGTCGCCGCGACGTCGTCGTCGGGCGATTCCTCGAACGCTAACCCGGTGCCTCCGGGGCGTCCATCGCAAAAGACGCACACGCCCGTTGACGAGGACGCAAGCCCGGAACCGGGCGCGGCGACGCCCGCTCAGGCGGGCACGCGCTCGGGCGCCGCCGGGTCGAGCATGGCGGCGAGCCGCGTCGACGGCCCCGCGCCGATCATCGCGGGCCGCCAGGTCGCGACGATCGACGCGACGGGCGCGGTGATCGGCACCCGCACGAACTCGGGACCCGAGAACACGCGGGCCGTCGGCACGATGTCGGGCGTCGTCACGAGCGCGGCCGCGCTCTCCAGCAGCACGCGCGCCGCGATCCGCGAGATGTCGTCGTCATAGTGCAGGTGGCCGGGAGAGCCCATCGAGGGCTCGCGATAGGGACGCCCGCCCTCGGTGAGCAGGCACAGCCTCTGGCCGCGCAGATCACCCAGGTCGAGGGACGACCGCCCGGCGAGCGGGTGGTCGCGCGCGACCGCCAGGTACGAGGGCACCTCCTGGATCGGCACGGCGATCTCGTCGGTGCCGAGCGGGGCGGCGAACGAGACGGCGAGGTCGATCGCGCCGCTGACCAGGAGCGACCGCTGCTCCGAGAAGCGGATCATCCGCACGACCGCGGGCCGGCCGGGCAGCACCGACGGCAGGATCTCGACGACGCGGTCGGGCAGCGACGGGTTCAGCACGCTCGGGATGCCGATGACGAACGGCCGCGCCCCGCTCATGTCGCGCACGCTGCTGCGCATGCGGTCGATGCGGTCGACGACGGCGCGCGCGTGCGGGAGCAGACGCTCGCCCTCCTGCGTGAGCGTGAGCTCGGCCTTGCCGCGCACGAGGAGCGCGACGCCGAGCGTCTTCTCCAGCTGCTGCACGCCCCGGCTGACCGCCGACACGCTCACGTGCGCGATCTCGGCCGCGCGGGAGAAGCTCCGCTCGTCGACGGCCAGCACGAGATACCGCAGCTGGTGGAGTTCCACGATCCCTCCTCTTCGAGGACGCCCCGCCGGCCGGGCGCGCGACGCGGGCTCAGGCGCTCCTGCCGAGCTGGATCTGCTTGTACTCCAGCAGCGCCTCGACGCCTTCGTAGCCGCCTTCGCGCCCGATGCCTGACATCTTGTACCCGCCGAAGGGAATGCTCAAGCACGCCCCCGACATGTTGATGCTGATGCTGCCGGCCTCCAGTCGTCGCGCGATGCGCAGCGCCCGCTCCTGGTCGCGGGTGAACACGCCGGCGGCGAGCCCGTAGTGCGTGTCGTTGGCGATGCGCACGGCGTCGTCCTCGTCGTCGTACGCCTGCAGGACGATGACGGGCCCGAAGACCTCCTCGCGGACGATGCGCATGTCGGAGGTCACGTCGGCGACCAGGGTCGGCTGCACGAAGTATCCGCGTTCGAGCCCCGGGGGCCGTCCGCCCCCGGTGACGATCGTCGCGCCCTCGGCACGGGCGACGTCGATGTACGACTCGACCTTGCGCCGGTGGGTCTCGGTCACGAGCGGGCCGATCTGCGTGGCCGGATCGGCGGGATCGCCGATGACGAGGCTCCCGTAGAAGTCAGCGAGGGCCGTGCGCCACTCGGCCTCCCGCGACCTCGGCACGAGCAGCCGCGAGTAGGTGACGCACACCTGACCGGACTGCCCCATGGTGCCGGGGAACAGCAGCGGAGCGTCGGTCGCGGGATCCATGTCGTCGAGGATGATCCCGGGCGATTTGCCGCCCAGCTCGAGCGTGACGTCGGCCATGTGCTCGGCGGCGTCCTTCATGATCGCCACCCCCGACTCCGTGCTCCCCGTGAACGAGATGTGGCGGAACTCGTCGCGCCGTGTGAGGGGGCCGAGCGCCTCGCGTCCGCCGGGCAGCAGGCTCACGAGGCCCGCGGGAACGCCGGCCGCCTGCAGCGCCTCGGCGATGGGGAAGCTGGCCAGGGGGCTCTCGGTCGCGATCTTGACGACGATCGGGCAGCCCGCCAGCAACGCCGGGGCGATCTTGACGATGCTGATCGGGAACGTGGAGTTCCACGGCACGATCCCGAGCACGGGTCCGACCGGCTCGCGGATCACGAGCGCGTCGATGCCGCCGATCGACCGGCGCTCGGGCCCCTGCGGCAGCTGTCGCGCGAAGTCCTCGTGCGCGCGGAGGATCCCGCCGCCGCGTGCGGGCAGCATCCGGCCGGCGACGAGAAGACCCCCGAAGTCGCGCGTGTAGTACTGCGCGATCTGCTCCGTGCGCGCCTCCAGCTCGTCCGCCACGCGGCTGAGCACGGCGGCGCGCTCGACGTAGTCGAGGTCGCGCCACTCGCTCGAGTGGAACGCGTCGACGGCCGCCGCCACGGCACGCTCGGCGTCGCGCTCGTCGGCCTGCGGGATGGAGCCGATCACCTCCTCCGTGGCCGGGTCCACGATGTCGATGCGCTCGTCTCCCGAAGGCTCCACCCATTCGCCGCCGATGAACAGCCGGTCCCGGCTGAACGAGACCTCCGTGCCGGTCTCCGCTGCGGTCGTGATGCTCATTGTCCCGTCTCCTCTCGTCGGGTCGGATGTGTCAGTCGAAGACGATCACGGTGCGGCCGACGGTGCTGCCCGCGAGCATGTCGGCGTACGCCTCGTTGATCCGGTCGAGCGGGATGTGCGCCGAGACGAGGTCGTCGAGGTTGAACCGTCCCTGGAGGTACAGCTCGGCGTAGTAGGGGATGTCGACCTTGAAGTTGGTCGAGCCCATCTTCACCGCCCGCACGGACGCCTCGGTCGACAGGCTGTCGGCCGGCAGCGGGAACGTGCTGCCCACCGGCTGCATGCCGATGAGGTAGACCGTTCCACGGGCGCCGAGCACCGCGTAGGCCTGCTGCAGCGGGCCGGGGAGGCCGGTCATCTCGAAGGCGTGGTCGACGCCGCGTCCGCCCGTGAGGGCGCGGATCTCGGCGACGACGTCCTGCGTCGCGCCGTTGATCACGTGGGTCGCGCCGAAGCGCCGGGCGAGCTCGAGGCGACCGTCCTCGATGTCGACGACGATCACCTTCCTCGCGCCGACGATCGCGGCGGCCTGCGCCGCGCTCAGCCCGACGCCGCCGGCGCCGAAGACGACGACCGTCTCGCGGGGCCGCACGTCGGCGCTGCGCAGCACGGCGCCGGCGCCGGTGACGACGCCGCAGCCGAGCACGGCGGCCCGGTCGAGCGGCACCGCGGGGTCGACCCGGACGAGCTGGCTCTCGTGGATGAGCGCGCGGTCGCTGAAGCCGCCCAGGCCCTGCATCTGCCACACGTAGCCGCCGTCCCGCGTCACGCGCGGTGCGGCGCCGGGCGAGCGCTGGGAGGACTGGGGGTCGAGGCACTGCACGCGCTCGCCCTCCAGGCACTTCTCGCATCGGCCGCACGACGGCACGACGCACGCGACGACGTGGTCGCCGACGGCGACGTCGACCACCCCGGGGCCGACCTCCCGCACCACTCCGGCGATCTCGTGCCCCAGCAGCGCGGGCAGCGGATGGCCGTAGTCGTTGACGACGAAGTTCCAGTCGCTGTGGCAGAGGCTCGACGCGCGGATGTCGACCAGCACCTCGCCGTCGCCGGGCGCGCTGACGTCGACCTCGGTGATCGTGAACGAATGGCCCTCGCGGTCGACCAGGAGCGCGGCGCGCGCCCGGGTCGTGCCGTCGATCGCGTCGTGTGCGGCTGTGGACATGTCTCTCTCCTTCGAGCGGTGATCGTGCGGGGTCGCGGCGGGACGGCCGTGCTCAGTCCAGGTGGTCGCGCACGTGCGCGACGAGGTAGTCGATCGCCGCGGCGCTGCCCGGCAGCACGTTGACCATCGTGAAGAACCCGTGCATCTGCCCGTCGAAGACGCGCACGTCGCGCAGCGCCCCGACCTCGCGCAGGCGCTCGGCGAACGCGGCGCCCTCGTCGAGCAGCGGGTCGTGCTCCGCGAGGGCGACGACGCTCGCCGGGAACCCCGACAGGTCGGGCACGCGCAGCGGGCTGATCTCGGGGTGCGCACGGTCGCCGTCGCCGACGTAGTGCTCGAAGAACCACTCCATCGCGGGCTTCGACAGCATGAGCTGATTGGCCGGGTCGACGTACGACGGGCGACCCGTGTCGCTGTCGGTCACGGGGTAGACGAGCAGTGCGAGCTCGATCGCGGGACCGCCGGCCTCGCGCGCCCGGAGCGCCGTGACGATCGCGAGGTTGCCGCCTGCGGAATCGCCGCCGACGAGCAGGGGCACCCGCTCGCCCGCGATCGCCTCGACGTTCTGGTCGACCCACCGCAGCGCGGTCCAGGCGTCCTCGACGGCCGCGGGGAACGGGTTCTCCGGCGCCTTGCGGTAGTTGACCAGCACGACGGCGACGTCGGCGGCCGCGGCGATCGTGCGCCCGAGCGCGTCGAAGCCGACGATGTCGGCGAGCACCCATCCGCCGCCGTGGTAGTAGGTCAGCACGGCCTTCGGCCGCGTGCGGGGGCGGAGCACCCGCACCACGAAGGAGCCGCCGTCGGCCGCGGTGAGCGTGATGTCCTCGCTCGAGGCCATCTCGGGCCCGCTGCCGTACATCGCCTCGCTGCCGGCGCTCGCCTCGCGCGCCTCCGCGGGCGTGCTCTCGTGCAGGGGCTTCCGCCCGGCTGCGGCTGCTGCGGCAAGAAAGGACTGTGTCGCTGAATCGATCGCCATCGAAGATCCCTCACTGAAACGGTCGGAGCCGACGACGCACGAGGATCGTCGCCTCTTGCGACGGACCACCTGCTCGACTCCCTTGACGAGACGCTGGTACTGCTCCGCCGAGCAAAACAAACGGCGAAAACGAAGTCAACGAACCGGAGGCCCGTTCAACCAAGGCGCACACATGCCTCAACCGCAGCGCAAACGCCGGCCCCTTCGGCATCGCGCGGGCATCACACGGGCCGGAGGAAGCGACGTGTCCCGCCGCGCACGAGCGGCATCGCGCGGAGCACGAACCGGTTCCAGGAGGGGTCGGCGGCCATCGCCGTGCGGAAGCCCTTGACGTGTTCCAGCGACGGGAACTCCCATGTCGACTGCACCTCGGCCTCGCGGTAGCCGTCGTCGATCGTCCGCCAGCGATGCCGCAGCACGGCGCCGGCGCGCGCGAGCGAGACGTCGTACTCGCTCTCGAGCAGCGAGACGTAGGCATCGACGTCGCCGGGCGCCAGCCGCGCCGTCACCGTGTAGAGCGACGGCTCCGCGTCCTCGGGCACGGCGGGCTCGGGCGGCGCGGGCGGCAGCGCGAACGGGTAGGTCAGCACGAGCACGGAGCGCACGTCGACTCCCAGGCGGCGCAGTCCGTCGCGGTTCGAGGTCGCGATGCCCGCGGGCGTCGCGAGGTATGCGCGCAGGGCGGCCTCGTCCTCGAAGCCCTGCTCCCAGATGTGCGACCACGTCAGGCCGCGGGAGCCCTTGCTCGACTTCCAGACCACCTCGTCGGTCGAGAGCACCGACAGCGGCATGTGCGGGCCGGCCGCCGCGTACTCCTCCAGGGGTCCGGCGTCGGCGCCCTCGCCGAGGTTCATCAGCAGCACGCGGCGCACCCCGCGCTCCAGGCGCGGGACCCCCTCGGGCATGCGGTACCGCATGGCCGCGTAGTCGTGCGAGATGCGCTCGGGGCTGTCGCCGAGCAGGAAGTCGTCGATCGTCGCGACGTGGTACGGATGCACCATGTAGGGCCCCGTGTAGGTCTCCTCGTCGCGGAAGGTCATCTCCCACACGACGGTCCTGCTGTGCAGGTCGACGGCGGCGAACGAGTCGTGCAGCCCGGCGATGAAGCGCCCTGACTCGCCGAGCGCCCGGACGAGGTCGTCGATCCGCTCGTCCGGGACGCCCGGATCGATCGGGAGCACATAGAACCTGCGGATCATCCTGTCCTCCACCCCCGTCGATCGCGAAGGGGCCGGTGCGGGGCGGCCGGGGGACGCCGCCCCGCACCGTGTCTCAGGAGGCGGGCCGCTGATCGGCCAGCACGTGCTCGAAAAGGTACGTCACGAACGCCTCCGGGTCGTATCCCTCGTAGTCGCTCGAGTCGACCGCGTACTCGACGAGGCCCGTGTCGCCGTAGCCGAGCTCGTCGACGACGATGCCGCGCCACTTCTCGGCGAGGTCCTGCAGTCCCGCGACGTCGACGCCGTCGGGCGCGCCCGCCTCGACCTTCTCGATCAGCGCGGTGTTGGCCGCCTCCAGGGCGCTACGCGCGTCGGAGGCGAGCGGGGAGACGGTCGCGAAGTCGCCGAGGTACGACGCGACACCGTCCATGCCCGCGATCGAGCTCTCGATCATGAAGACGTCGAGGCGGTCGAAGAGCAGCTGCTTCGCGACGAGCGGCAGCTCCTCCCACACCTGCTGGCCGACGCCGACGTACGACAGGCTCACCGCGAGCGGCACCTGGTCGATGACGCCGTGCTGGGCGACGGGCTGGATGCTGGCGGCCTGCAGGCCGCCGAAGCTTCCGCTCCCGCAGTCGACGACGCCGCGCTCGAGGCCCTCGTAGAGCTCGTTCCACGGCATCGTGATCGGCGACATCCCGAGCGCCGTCAGCTGCGCCGTGAAGGCGGAGCCGCTCGCCGAGACGGAGCGCCCGGAGAGGTCGGAGAGCGAGCCGTCGGTCGGCTCGGCGCACGCGAAGAGCGAGTTGCCGAGGAACGGGCTGCCCTGGTCGGCGAGGAGGATCACGATGCCCGCCTCCTCCATCTCGGCCTGGAAGACCTCGTCGGTCGCGAAGGCCTCGCTCATCCAGCCGGCGCGCACGAGCTGCGAGAACGCACCCGCGGGGCTCACCGTCGACAGGTCGTTGAGCACGGTGTTCACCGGGTAGATGTCGGGCTCGTAGGAGGGCAGCACCGAGAAGGAGATGTCGAGGCGCCCGTCGGCGAGCGCGTTGTCGGCCTCGGTCGCGGCCGCGACGATGCCGTTCGCGTAGGCCATCTCGATCTTCAGCTTGCCGCCCGACCACTCCTCGACGGCCTTGATGTACGCCTCGCGCCCGAGGTTCTGCGGAGCGCCCTCGGCGCCGCCGGTCTGCGTCTGCAGCGTGATGGGCTCGATGTCCGCGAAGGCGGCGATGTACTCCTCCTTCGTCGCGCCGAACGCCAGGCCCTCCGCCGTGGGGGCGGCGTCGCCGCCCGGCTCGGACGGCTCGGGATCCGACGACGAGCAGGCGGCGAGGCCCGCGACGGCGAGGCCGCCGGCGAGCGTCACCGCCCAGATGCGCCGGTGCCAGGTGCTTCTCGGTGTGTTCATGGGCGTGATGCCTTCCGTGTCAGGGTCTCTGCTGTGTGTTCCGGGGCGGCGGTCAGCGCGCGATCGAGACGGCCTTGTAGTGCACGAACTCGTCGAGGCCGATCCGGCCGCCCTCCTTGCCGTATCCGGAGATGCCGACGCCGCCGAAGGCGACGGCCGGCTCGGTCTCCTGGATCTTGTTGATGTTCACCGCGCCGGCGCGCAACGCGTTGCCGAGGCGGATCGCGCGCGTGACGTCGTTGGTCCACGCGTAAGCCGAGAGGCCGTACGGCAGCGCGTTGGCGAGCGCGACCGCCTCCTCCTCGGTCGTGAACCGGAAGACCGAGACGACCGGGCCGAAGACCTCGCGCGTCGCGAGCGCGCTCGAGGGGTCGACGTCGCCGAAGATCGCGGGCTGCACGAAGAAGCCGTCGGTGCCCTCGATGCGGTCGCCGCCCCATTCGAGCGTTCCCGCCCCGTCCTCGCGCGCGCGGTCGATGTCGTCGAGCACCTTGCGGAAGTGCGCGGCGTGCCCGAGCGGGCCCATGTACGTGCCCTCCTCGAGCGGGTCTCCGATCCTCAGCGCTCCGGCGACGGCCTTGGCCCGCTCCATGAACGCGTCGTAGACGGAGTCCTCCACGAGCACGCGGGTGGGCGCGGCGCACACCTGGCCCGTGTTGCCGCATGCGAACCCGATGGTCGCGGCGACCGCACGGTCGAGGTCGGCGTCTGCGAAGATCAGGTCGGCCGACTTGCCGCCCAGCTCGAGCACCGCCGGGACCAGTCCGTCCGCGAGCGTGCCCGCGATGCTCCTGGCCGTCTCCGGACCCCCCGTGAAGCTGACCTTGGCGATCGCGGGGTGCGAGATGAGCGCCTGGGCCGACTCCTTGCGGCCGTTGACGAAGTTGACGACGCCGGGCGGGAAGCCGGCCTCCTCGACGAGCTCCATGAAGCGGATCGCCGACCACGACGTGAACTCGGTCGTCTTGATCACGACCGTGTTGCCGGCCGCGAGGATGGGCGCGAGCTTCCACGAGATCGAGAGGAAGGTGAAGTTCCACCCCGCGATCGCCGCGACGACGCCGAGCGGCTCGGGCACGGAGTAGGTGAGGCTCGTGTCTCCCGCCGCCTGGTACACCGTGCCGGTGATCTTGTCGGCGTACCCGGCGTAGTGCCGGTACCACCGCGCGGCCGTCGGCACCATCGAGTGTTTCATGAGCGGCACGGGCGTGCCGATCTCCAGGGCGCCGATGACGCCGAGGCGATCGCCTTCGGCATCCACGAGGTCGGCGAGCCGGTGCAGCAGGCGCGCCCGCTCGAGCGCGGGCGTCGCCGCCCACGCGGGGAAGGCCGCGGCCGCCGCGGCGGCCGCTTTCCCCGCCTCGGCGGCGCCCGCGAGGGGCACCGACGCGATCACCTCGCCCGTGGTCGGGTCGACATGCTCGTAGGTGCCGCCCGAGGCGCTCGTCAGCGGCTCGCCGCCGATGATGAGCCGCCCCTCGGGCAGCTGTGCGGCCGCCTCTCGGTGACGGGCGCGGATGTCGTCGGTGATCTGCACCGTGGGGTTGGGGCTCATGGCGTTCTCCGTACTGTCCTCGTCGACAACACGACCCTTTTCGCGGGGGGATCCCGCTCAGCGCGCAGGCATCGCCGGGTCGTAGGGAAGCTGCAGCACCTGCTCGGCGATCGTGTTCCGCTGGATCTCCGCGGTTCCGGCGCCGATGGTCGATCCGCGCGTCCGCAGGTAGCCGTACACCCAGCGCCCGCCCTCGAGCGCCTCGCGGGAGTCGTACAGCCCCTCGCGGCCGAGCAGGTCGAGCGCGAGCTCGTGCAGCTGCTGCTCGAAGAGCGAGTTCGACAGGCGCGACACCGACGAGATCGGTCCCGGCTCGCCGTTCTCGATGATCGACTGGATCATCCGCATCGCGCTGATCTGCATGACGCGCACGCGCATGTCGGCGTCGGCGAGCCGCTGCCGCACGACGGGGTCCTTGCTCGCGCCGATGCTCCGCGCGAGGTCCAGGATCTCGTCGACCTTGCGCCGGTAGAACGCGGCCTGCTTGAGGGCGCCGCTGGAGCGTTCGTGGCCGAGGGTCGTGCGCGCGATGCGCCACCCCTCGTTCTCCTCGCCCACGCGGTTCGCGACGGGCACGCGCACGTCGTCGAAGAACATCTCGCAGAAGGCCGTGCCCCCGGTGATGTCCCGCAGCCGGCGGATGTCGACGCCGGGGCTCGACAGGTCGATCAGCAGGTAGCTGATGCCGTCCTGGCGCGTTCCTGGCTCCCCCGTGCGCACGAGCACGAAGGCCCAGTCGCACAGATCGGCCTGCGTGTTCCACACCTTCTGGCCGTTGACGACGTAGTGGTCGCCGTCGCGACGCGCGGTCGTCCGCAACGACGGCAGGTCGCTGCCCGCGCCGGGCTCCGAGAAGCCCTGCGCCCAGATCTCGTCGGCACGGAGCATGGGGCGGATGAACCGCTCACGCTGCTCGGGGGTGCCGTACTTGATGATCGTCGGGCCGGCCATCGGCACGCCGTTGCCGGGAGGGGCGGGAACGCGGGCACGCGCGAGCTCCTCCTGGTAGATCAGCTGCTCCCGGAACGAGAGCTCCATGCCGCCGTACTCCTTGGGGTAGCTCGGGCCGGCGTAGCCGTTGTCGTAGAGCGCCGCCATCCAGCGGCGGCCCCACTGCGAGCGGCCGGACCGGTCCTTCGGCGGCTTGCCGAGGTCGACGCTCTCCAGAAAGCCCCGCAGCTCCGCGCGGAACCGCTGCTCTTCTTCCGTCCAGTTGAGTTCCATCAGGCCTTCCTCACAGTGCCAGCGCGACGGCCAGCGCCTCGCGGTGTTCATGCGGCTCGCCGAAGACCGCGTGCGACGACTTCGCGCGGCGCACGTAGAGGTGCGCGTCGTGCTCCTCCGTGAAGCCGATCCCGCCGTGCAGCTGCAGCATCTGCTGCGCCGCGAACAGCGACGCCTCCGAGCACATCGCGCCCGCCGTCAGGCCCGCGACGTACGCCTCCGACGACGAGTCCGAGATGGCCGCGCGAGCCAGCGTGAGCGCCGACGACGCGTTCTCGACGGCGACCAGCACGTCGGCGAGGCGGTGCTTGACGGCCTGGAACGAGCCGATCTTGCGGCCGAACTGCTCACGCAGTCCGACGTAGTCGACGGTGCGCTCGAGGCAGACGCGCGCCGCGCCGACCTGCTCGGCCGCGAGGCCGGCGAGGGCGACCGTGCGCGTGTGCGCGATCGCCTCGTCCGCCGCGCCCAGCGTGCCGACGGCCTGTCCGGCCGCGCCGTCGAGCTCGATCGTCGCGAGCCGGCGCGTGCGATCGGTCGTCGTGAGCGACGAGCGCGTCACGCCCGGCGCGTCCGCGGGAACGGCGACGAGCGACAGGCCGTCGCCGCTGCGTGCGACGACGAGGAGGAGGTCGGCGATCCCGCCCGAGAGCACGTACCTCTTCGTGCCGGTGACCCTGACCCGGTCGCCGTCGGCCGTCGCGGTGGTCGCGATGTCGTCGCCGTAGGGTCCCTCGAACAGCGCGAGCGTGGCGATGAGCGAGCCGTCCGCGATCTGCGGCAGGAGGCGGCCCTGCGCCTCCTCGTCGCCCGACGCCGCGATCGCGGCCGCGGCGATCACGGCCGAGGCGAGGAACGGCCCCGGATACAGCACGCGGCCGAGCTCCTCCAGCACGAGCACGCTCTCGGCGAAGCCGAACCCGCCGCCGCCGTGCTCCTCCGGCACGCCCAGTCCCTGCAGGCCGAGCTCGCCGGCCATGCGCTGCCACACCGCCCGGTCGAAGCCCTCGTCGCTCTCGACGACCTCCCGCACGTGGACGATCGAGGACGTCCGCTCCAGGAACTCCCTCACGGATGCCTGCAGCTCACGCTGCTCCTCAGACCAGTTCAGGTCCATGCGATCTCCTTCTCCGGTCTCTCACCACTTCGCGTCGTCGACGGCCGCGAGCGCCTCGAGGTTCCACCGTGTGGAGCCCGCGAGATACGACAGCGACTGCGCGCGACGCACGAAGTGATAGGCGCCGGTCTCGTGCGAGAAACCCATCCCGCCGTGGTTGACGATGTTGTCGGCCGCGTTCTGCGTCGCGGCCGTGGCCGCGACGGTGCGCGCGCTCGTGATCTGCAGCACGTCGGGCGCCTCGGCCGAGCTGAGCGCCGCGTAGACGGTCTGGAAGTGCGCCTGCTCGGCGCGGGCCGCCATGTCGGCGCAGCGGTGCTTCACGGCCTGGAACTGACCGATCGGCTTCCCGTACTGCTCGCGCGTCTTCGCGTACGCGGCCGACATGTCGCGCGTGGCCGCCGCGATACCCGAGTGCATCGCGGCGACGAGCGTGCTCGCCAGCCACCACCACCGGGCGTCCTCGCCCACCGACCGGGCCTCCACGCCGTCGAGCTCGACGAAGGCGACGGGCGCGCCGGGGTCGGCGGGTTCCGGCGCGCGCAGGCCCAGGCCCTCCGACGGCACGAGCGCGACGGCACCGGGCGAGGCGAACAGCACCCATTCCGACTCCGGGTCGAACACGCGGAAGCGGCCCGACACCGACGGCCCGACGACGGCGCCGGGATCGCGCGCCTCGGCCCAGGCGACGCGCGCCTCGCCGGAGATCAGCGCGCCGGCGAGCTCGTCGTCGCCGGCCGCGGCCGCGATCTGCGCCGAGACCGTCGTGGCCACGAGCGGGCCCGCCGTGAGGAAGCGCCCGAACTCGGCGAAGACGAGCACCTGCTCGGCCAGGCCCAGCCCCAGTCCGCCCTGTTCCTCGGGCACCGCGATGCCGAACAGGCCGAGCTCGGAGAGCCCCGACCACACCGCGTCGTCCGGGGGAAGGCCTCCCGACGCCGTGGGCGGCACGCCGCTCGCGGCGAGGACGTCGCGCACGGCGTCGACGATCTCCCTCTGATCGTCCGATGGCAGCAGATCCATGTCGTCTCTCCTAGCGATCCTTGGGCAGGCCGAGAACGCGCTCGCCGATGATCGTTCGCTGAATGTCCTTCGTGCCGGCCGCGATGACGGCGCGGAAGCTGTTGAGGTAGCCGAGCGACCACCGCCGGTCGGGCTGTGCGCCGCCGTCGAGCGCCGCGTCGCCGACGATCTCCTGCGCCAGGCCGAAGACGCGCTGCGTCAGCAGGCCGAACGAGAGCCGCACGATCGACGACTCGGGTCCGGGGCTTCCCGTGCGGGCCACGCGCGAGACGGTCGCGTAGTTGAGGGCGCGCAGGGCCGCGACGTCGGCGCGCAGCGCCGCCAGCTCGCAGCGGATGCGGTCGTCGTCCCACGCGCTCGCCGCGGCGTTCCACGAGCGCTTCTCCTTGGCGACCTGGATCAGCTCCTCGACCGTGCGTCCGAGCTCGACGATGTCGGACATGAAGGCCGTGCCACGCTCGAACGAGAGCGTCGACATCGCCACGCTCCATCCGTCGTCGATCTCGCCGACGACGTTCGCGAGCGGGATGCGCACGTCGGTGTAGAACACCTCGCAGTACTCCTCCTCGCCGCGGATGTTGCGGATGGGGCGCACCTCGATGCCGGGGGACGACATGTCGCACACGACCCACGTGATGCCCCGGTGCTTCGGCGCCGTCGGGTCGGTGCGCACGAGCAGCTCCTGCCGGTCGGCCAGCTGCGCGTAGCTCGTCCAGATCTTCTGCCCGTTCACGACGAGGTGGTCGCCGTCGATCTCTGCCCGGGTGCGCAGGCTCGCCAGGTCACTGCCCGATCCGGGCTCGCTGAACCCCTGGCACCACACGACGTCGCCGCGCAGGATCGGCGGGAGGTACTCGGCCTTCTGCGCGTCGGACCCGCGGGCGATGAGGGTCGGCCCGGCGTGCGCGAGCCCCACGAACGCCGTGCCGACGTGCGGCGCCTCGGCGCGCGCGTACTCCTCGTACCAGACCAGCTGCTCCATCAGCGACAGGTCGCGCCCGCCGTACTCGCGCGGCCACGCGATGCCCGCCCAGCCGTCCTCGTACTGCTTGCGCTGCCACGCCAGGTCGTACTCGCGCACCGCCGGGCCGAACTCGGGGCGCGGCTCCGAGGGCACGTTGGCGCGGAGCCAGGCTCGGGCGGCCTGACGAAACTCTTCCACGTCGGCTGAGAATGTGAGATCCATCGTCCGCCAGTTCCCCGGCCCGCGACCTCGGGTCACAGGCGATTGCTCGGACCTCGCGATGCCGCATGTCATGCGAGGCAATTGGTTAGTAGATTAAACTGTATCGCCTGACGGTTGCCCGGTCAAAACGACCCGGCGCACGCCGAGCCGCGGCAGCCGTCTCGAGTCTGAAACGAGGTAGACATTGGAAATCGATCTCCCCGGCCGCGTCAGCGTCGACGGCGCCGAGATCCGCTACGGGGTGAGCGGCTCTGGATCGCCGGACGTCCTCCTGGTGCACGGCAACGGCGCCCATCACCTCTGGTGGCATCGCGTCGCGCAGCTGCTCGAGCCGCGTCACCGCCTCATCACGCTCGACCTGTCGGGTCACGGCGACAGCGATCACCGCCCCGAGTACACGCCGACGCTGTGGAGCCGCGAAGTGGCCGCCGTGCTGAACGCCGTCGGATCCGAGGGCGCCCTCTACGTGGGGCACAGCATGGGGGGACGACTCGCCTTCACGTTCGGGTCGCAGTTCCCCGAGCTCACGCGGGGCGCCGTCGTCTTCGACTCGAGCGTGCGTCCGCCAGGACGCTACCGGCGACGCCCGGCCGGCTTCGCGCAGAAGCCGCTGAACGTCTATCCGTCCTACGCCGAGGCGAAGGCCCGCTTCCGCCTGCTGCCGGCGCAGCCCGAGCTGCCCGCCGAGATCACCGACCCCATTGCCGACTACTCGATCCGCGCCGTGCCCGGCGGATGGTCGTGGAAGCACGACCCCCGGTCGCTCCTGCGCTTCGAGGACGCGAAGGTCGACGCAGAGGCGAGATCGCTGCGTGCCCCGCTCGTATACGCGTACGGCTCGGAGAGCGTCATCGTCGACGACGAGCTGGCCGACTACGTGCGGTCGGCCGTGCCGTCGCTGCATCGCCTCGAGCGCATCGAGGGCGGCCACCACCACCTCGTGCTCGACCACCCCGAACGCTGCGCGCGCATCATCGCCGAGACGGCGGCGGGCCTCGGCGACATCGCCGAGGCCCGCTGAGACCGGGTCGGCGGGACCGCGATCGATCAGGTCGACGCGGTCCCGTCGAACAGGGCCCTCACGTCCACGAGACTCACCTTGAGCGCGGGCGTGCGCGGCATCTCGTCGACGATGAGGAACTCGGCCGGGACCTCGTACGGGATGAGCGTCGCGCGGGCATGCGCCTCGAGGTCGGCGACCGTCAGGCGCGAGCCGGGAACGAGCTCGACGGCCGCGACCGGCACGGCGCCGAGCCGCTCGTCGTCACGCGGGATGACGGCGGCGACCGCCACCTCGGGATGGGCCTCGAGCGCCTTCTGGATCGAGCCGCGGTGCACCTTGAAGCCGCCGCGGATGATCGCGTCGTCGGCGCGGCCGGTGACGAAGACGAAGCCGTCCTCGTCGACGCGCCCGAGATCGCTCGTGGTCGTCCATTCGTCATGCCCGAGCTGCGCCGTGCGCACCTGCAGGGTGCCGAGCTCGCCGGGCGGCAGCGCCTCGCCGCTCTCGGGGTCGAAGGCACGAACCGACACGCCCGGGAAGGCGCGGCCCACGCTGCCGCGCTTGCCCTCTCCCCACTGCCGGTAGTCGCTCAGCGTCCACGCCGCGATCGCGCCCGCGAACTCCGTCGCGCCGTAGGTCGTGAGCACGGGCACGCCGAAGCGATCGCGGAACGCGTCGGACAGCTCCGGCGGGCACGGCGCGGTGCCGCTCGTGACGGCGTCCAGGCTCGACAGGTCGGCGGGGTCGACGTCGGCCTCGAGGATGGAGCGCAGCGCCGCGGGAACGACGCTCGCGATGCGCGGCCGGTGCGTGCGCACGGCCGCCACCCAGTCGGGCACGCGGAACTTCTCCAGCAGCACAAGCCGCCGGCCCGCGTACAGCGTGTTGAGCGCAGCCCACAGGCCGCCGATGTGCACGAGCGGAGCGGTCACGATCGAGACGCCCGAGCTGAGCCGCGGCTGCGTCGGGTCGCCGTCGACACCGCGCGCCTGCGCTGCCATCGACGTGTCGAACTGCACGTCGCGCAGGCTCACGCGCTTGGGCGGGCCGGTCGTGCCCGACGTGAGGATCTCCACCGCGACGCCCGGGTTGAACGCGTGCTCCGGCCACGTGAACGCGTGCTCCGGCCACGGTCGCGCCTCGCCGCCGCCCGAGAGCGTGCCGTCATCGCCGACGGTCACGAGCAGGCCGCTCTCCGTGACCGCCTCCGACACCTCGTCGGCACCGAAGACGCCCTCGCCCCCGAACACGATCGGCAGTGCCGACCGGCGCACGTCGGCGGCGAGCCGCTCGGCCGGCTGCATGGGGTTGAGCGTCGTGATGACACGCCCGGTCGCGAGCAGGCCGAGCACGATCGCGACGTACGCGGGGCGGTTGTGCAGGGCGACGCCGACCCGGGCCCCGGGCCCGAGCCCCGCGGCATCCGCGCGCGCCACGGCGTCGCTCGCCACCCGGTGCAGGTCGCGCCACGTCCACCACGCCTCGGCGCCGACGCAGACCGCCTCGGCGTCGCGCGGCGCGTGCTCCAGCAGGGAGGACAGTCGATCGCGCATGCGCATCGATGGGATTCCTTTCGTCGGAGGTCTCTCGCTAGTTCGCCGACATCGCCGGCAGGAACTCCACGAGGTCGGGGAAGGCGATCAGGATCAGGAGCACCAGGAGCGCTCCGGGGATCACGTAGAGCACGGCCTTGAAGACGTCGACCAGAGAGAACTTCACGCCCTGGTTGACCTGGGGGTCCTGCGTGAGCCCGTGGATCAGGTACAGCAGCACGCCGACGGGCGGCGTGAGCACCGCCAGCTCGCCCATGATCACCGCGAACACGCCGAACCACAGCAGCGAGATGTCGAGCGACTCGAGCGTGGGGATCAGCACGGGCACCGTCAGGACGAGCATGGGGAGCGTGTCCATGCCGGTGCCGAGCAGCAGGTAGATGAGCATCATCACGAGCAGGAAGGTCCAGCGGTTCAGGCCCGCGTCGGAGATCCAGTCGGCGAACAGCTGCGAGATGCCGGTGAGGGTCAGCATGTCCGAGAGCAGCATGGCGCCGAGGAGGAGGAAGAAGATCATCCCGGTCGTGTTGAGCGTGCCCCACAGCGAGCTGCGGATGGCCGTCCAGCTCTTCGCACGGAAGGCGTGCACGAGCGCGAGCACGAGCGCGACGCCCGCGGCGGCCGCGCCGGCCTCGGTGGCGGTGAACACGCCGCTGAGCATGCCGCCGATGACCACGATCATCAGCACCGGGACGGGCCAGGCGCGCACGACCGACAGCAGCGTCTGGCCGACCGAGGCACGATCGGCCCGATTCAGGCTGCCGCCGCCCTTGCGGCCCATCACGACCGCGATGCCGACGAAGATGACCGCGAAGACGAGCGCCATGAGGATGCCGGGCACGACGCCGGCCAGCAGCTGGGGGCCGACGGGCACCTCGACGATGCCGGCGTAGATGATCATCAGGATGCTCGGCGGGATCAGCTGGCCGGGCAGGCCGGCGGCCATGACCGCGAGCAGGGCGACGCGGCGGTCGTAGCCGACCTTCATCATCTCGGGGATCGAGACGCGGCCGAGGGCGTAGGTGGTCGCCGAGGTCGAGCCGCTCACGGCGGCGAGACCGGCGCCCGCGAGGTTGGTGCCGACCGCGAGCCCGCCGGGCAGCCACCACAGGCAGCGGCGCACCGCGAGGAAGAGGTTGTCGGTCAGTCCCGTCGCACTCAGCAGCATGCCCATGAGCACGAACATCGGGATGACGCTGTACGACCACGAGGCCACGTCGGAGAAGCCCGACGAGCCCAGGATGCTCTCCACGAGGCGGAAGCCGCGCAGCGCCCACATGCCGAGGATGCCGGGCACCGCGGTCGCGAGCGCGATGGGGATGCGCAGGAAGATCATCCACAGCATCAGGCTGAGGCCGAGGGCGCCCACCAGCTCGCGCGAGTCGACGACGAACATCCCGATCGCGCTCGCGACGGCGAGCACGATGAACAGGTAGAGCGTCCAGCCCTTGGGCCGCAGGCGCAGGGGCTTCGGGCGCGCGCCGAGCGGACTGAGTCGCACCGTCGAGGTGTCCAGGACCTGGCTCATACGAGGCTCTCCTTGAGCTCTTCCTCCATGAGCTCCTCAAGGGACTCATCGAACGTGTCTGCGGGGCTGCGCCACGCGCGCCAGGCCTGGATGATCAGGATCACGGCCATGCCGGCGAAGGCGAGCGGGATGATGAAGTACGCGGGCCACGCGGGGATGTCGGTGTAGCCGGCGTGGATGCCCTTGTTCTGGGCGTAGAGGGCCTCCTGCAGCGCGAACCACGCCCAGAAGAGCATGAACGCGGCCGCGAAGAGGCGAACGCAGATCGTCAGCCACCTCTTCGCACGGTCGGAGAACCAGCCGTAGAACAGGTCGGCGTCCACGTGCTGGCCGACCATCTGCGCGCCCACGAAGCCGATGCCGGCGACGAGCGGCATGAACCAGTACTGCGTCAGCTCGATCGACGCCGGCAGCGAGAACCGCAGCGTCGTGCGCGTGACCGCGTTGGCCACGACGTACACGAGCATGACCAGCAGCACCAGCGCACCCGGCGCGAGGAGGACGATCTCGAGCACGCGCTCCCATCGCGCGGGACCGAGCCGGCGACCGGCCCGGTACTGACTGCTCTCAGGCTCGTCATTCATGTCTTCCACCTCGGGCCCTTCTCCATCGAAGTAACAGTGAGCAGTTTGAGTTTAATTATATTACTCTAAAGATGCTCGCACCGTGTCACACCTGCGCGCGGAACGGCTCCAGCACGTCGCGGGCGAACGCGCCGATCGCGGCGACCTTCTCGTCGAGCGGCGCCTCCATTGCGGCCTGACGGTCGAAGGGGTGCACCTGCACGCTCGCGACACCGAGCGCCGCCAGCTCGGCGAGCGCCGCGACGTCGGCGGGCTCGGAGAGGATCGCGTTCACGTGGAAGCCCTCGAGCGAGCGCCCGTGCTCGGCGAGCGCCGCGCGCACCCGCGGAAGGATCTCGTCGCGATACTGCGCAAGGGTCGCGGGCATCGCGATGTACCCGTCGCCGAGACGCGCGGCTCGCGCATAGGCGGCGTCCGAGTGCCCGCCGACGAGGATCGAGGGCGGCACGGGCGGCGTCGGCGCCATGTCGATGGGGTCGAACGCGTAGCGACGACCATTGTATGACGCGGGCTTCCGGGTCCACACGGTGCGGAGGATCTCGATCGCCTCGTCCGTGCGGCGCCCGCGCGTGCGGAACTCCTCTCCGACGAGGGCGAACTCCTCGGCCATCCAGCCGACCCCGACGCCGAAGTGGAACCGGCCGGGGAAGAGCGAGCCGAGCGTGCCGACGCTCTTCGCGACGAAGAGCGGATGGTGCAGCGGCAGGATGTAGACGTGCGTCATGAGCTCGAGCCGCGTGCACGCCGCGACCGCGCTCAGCGCGACGAGCGGCTCGGGCCACGGTGTGACGTCGATCTTCCACGGCACGCTGCCGTCGGCGGTGCCGGGGTAGTCGGTGTCGACGACGGCGGGGCTGGCGAGGTGATCGGGCAGCGCGAGCCCGTCGAAGCCGTGCCCGTCCGCGGCGCGCGCCACCTCGAGCAGGTGCTCGGCGGGCTGGAACCCCGCTCCGAGAAAGATCCTCATCGTCATCGACTCCTCATGTCTCGTGCCGCTCGCGGTCGCTCACCGCGACGACGGGAGCAGTCCGGCGAGCACGTCGCCCACCGCCGCCGCGATCCGCTCGTGTCCCGCAGGACCCGGATGGACGCCGTCGACGAGGTCGTCCGGGTCGATCACGGCCGCCCCGGGCACGAGGACGATGCGCGTGTCGCCCGTCGCGTCGGCGAGATCGCGCACGCCGCGCTCGATCGCCGCGCGAAGGTCGGCCAGGGTGGCCCCATACCGGTTCGGTGCGGCCTCGGCGTCGGGCCGCACCACAGGGCTCAGGCACACGATGGGCAGCTGCGGCGCGGCGTCCCGGATCGTGCGCAGGAAGAGCCGGGCGGTCTCCGCGATGAGGCGGGCGTCGGTCGGCGCCGATCCCCAGGCGTTGGTGCCCCACGCGACGACGACCGCGTCGCCGGGGGCGTCCGCGACCGCGATCGCGGCCTGCGTCTCGCCGCGGGCACTGCCCGCGAAGCCGAGGTTCACGACGTCCCAGCCGTGCCGGCGCCCCATGACCGACGGCCAGCCCAGGCCGGGGCGCGGAACCGTCCAGCCCTGCGTGATGGAGTCGCCGTAGGCGACGATCGAGGGCACGGGCGGCGGCGGGGCGATCTCGCCGTCGAGGGCCTCGACCGTCGCGCCGACGATCTCGCGCCCCTCGGGGAGATACGCGCGCACGACCGTGTCGGCCGGGCGCGGAGGGAGCTCGATCACGGCTGCGCCGTCGCGGTCGAGCGCGACGTCCGAGACGAACGCCTCGCCCGCCCAGACCGCCGCGCCGCCGGACTGCCCCGGCGAGGGCACGTCGGCCGGGGCGCCCTGCGCGATCCGCAGGCGGACGGCCGCGGCGTCGCCGCGGAAGGCGAGGTGCAGGCCGGCGGGCACGCGCGCGGCGCCGACGGTGTCGACGGGGAGCTTCGCGGCCTGGGCCTGCGGAAGGCGGGAGCCCGCGGCGAGCGGCAGGCCCGCGAGCAGTCCGCGCAGGAGTCCCTGTGCCATCGCAATGCCTCCCCGACGATCAATACATCTAAATAGGTGAACTATAACAGGCTACCCTGGAGAGCGCCGGGGGTCCAACCCCGAGGAGAGAAAGGACTCAGCCTGTGGCCGAATACATCGAGGAGACGCCCGACTACCCCACCCTGATGCGCATGGACGGCCGGCACGTCGTCGTGCTCGGCGCGGGCCAGGGCATCGGCAGGCAGACGGCCGTGGGCGCCGCGAGCCTGGGCGCCCGCGTCACGTGCGTCGACCTGGACCGGGAGCGCGCGGCCGCCGTCGCCGCGCAGGTCGGCGGCATCGCCCTGTCGGGCGATGCGACCGTGCGCGACGACATGCAGCGCATCGTCGACGACGCCGTCGCGGCGCACGGCCCCGTCCACGGGGTCGCCGACATCATCGGCCTCGCCCAGTGGGGATCGATCGACGCGATCGACGACGACAACTGGTACCGCACGCTCGACCTCAACCTGCGTCACGCCTTCCTCGCGCTCCAGCTCTGCTCGCGGGCGATGACCGAGGGCGGCTCGATGGCGTTCGTCGGCTCGGTCTCGGGCTTCCGCTCCGCCCCCCATCACGCCGCGTACGGGGCCGCGAAGGCGGGCCTGATGAACCTGATCGGCACCGCGGCGGTCGAGCTCGGGCCCGACATCCGCGTGAACGTCGTCGCGCCGGGGCAGACCGTGACCCCGCGCCAGGCCGTGCGCCACGCCGAGCCCGGCTACTACGAGGAGCGTGCCCGCCTGCACCCCCTGGGACGCGTCGGGCGCCCCTGCGACATCGCCTCGGCCCTGCTGTTCTTCCTGTCCGACCTGTCGAGCTGGGTCACGGGCCAGACGCTCGTCGTCGACGGCGGCGCCGGGCGCAACTACCAGTACCCGAGCTGACGACGAGACCCCCTCGCGCGGCGGCGTCGCGATCCGGCATCCGGGATCAGGCGCGCCGCGCGGAGAGGCTCGGCAGCACGCGATCCCGCAGCAGCGTCATGCTCTCGAAGGCCACCTCGGGGTCGACGCCGGCGACGAGCGGATGCAGAGTGAAGACGCCTGACCCGTCGAGCGCATCGAGGGCGTCGACGGCCTGCTCCGGCGTCACGACGACGTGTGTCCCGGCCGACCACACGTCGGTCTCCTCCTGCTCACCGGCGATGATGGTGACGTCCGCATCCCATTGCCGGTAGGCGTTCTGCTCGTGCCGCACGTGCGGCTCGAGCAGGGCCCTGGTCCGCTCCGGGTCGAGCGACACGTGCAGCGAGAACGGGCCGACGCGGCGCCGATGGTCGCCGGGCGCCTTCCCGAGCCGCTCGCACTCGGCGACGTACTCGTCCAGCACGGCGGGCGTCGACGGGTCGAAGCCGTCGGCGATGCGCGCGGCGCGGCGGGCGGCGAGCGGCGTGCTGCCGCCCATGATGAGCGGAGGCCCGCCCGGCTGCACAGGGACCGGGCGCACGAGCGCGGGACGCCCCTCGACCTCGAAGGGCTCCCCCCGCCATGCCGTGCGCAGGACGCCGATCGACGACGCGAGTCGCGTTCCGCGGCCCGCGAACGGCACGCCGAGCATCTCGAACTCGACCGCGCGGTAGCCCGCGGCGACGGTCGCCTCCGCACGCCCCGCACTGATGACGTCGAGCACCGCGAGGTCCTCGGCGACGCGCAGGGGATCGTGCAGGGGCAGGATGAGCGCGGAGAACCGGATGCGTGCGCGCCGCGTGCGCGCCGCGATGGCTCCGGCCATCACCGTGACGGCGGGCAGGTAGCCGTCGTCGGCGTGGTGGTGCTCCGAGACGGTGATCCGCTCGAAGCCGGCCCCGTCGGCCAACTCGGAGAGCACCAGCGCGGCCTCGTAGAGCTCGGCCGGCGGCGTGCCGAAGGCGGGCGCCCGCAGGTCGAAGCGCAACGCCAGCGCGGGCCCACGGCGGCGCGGGAGCCGGTCATCCATCGACGGTGATGCATCACACATACTTGTCAGTATAATAATATTACTACTGAAGGTGCACGTGCCGCCCGGCGCGCACGGCCCGTTCTGACGACATCAGAAGGGAACCCCGGCGAAGTGGCCGAGACGAACACGACCATCGACGAGACCTCGACCGTGCCCGAGGCACTCGCGGCGACCAGCCTGTACGACCTTCTCCGCACCGCCGCCGGCGATGCCGGGCAGACCGTGATCGAGTACCGCACGCCCGACGCGCGCACGGATCTCACGGTCGGGCAGCTGCTGTCCCGCGCCGAGCACGTCGCCGCCGGACTGCGCGCCCGCGGCATCCGCGAGGGCGACGTGATCTCCGCGCAGCTCTCCAACCGCCCCGAGGCCACCGTGCTGCAGCTCGCGGCCGTCATCCTCGGCGCGACGCTCGCGCCGATCGTCCCCGTCTTCGGGCCGCGCGACGTCGCCGCCGTGCTGCAGGACGCGCGGCCCGCGCTGTTCGTCACCGAGCGGGGCTGGGGAAAGTTCGACTACCTCGCCGGGCTGGACAGCCTGCCCGCGGGCCTGCTCCCCGAGACCGTCGTCGTCGGGGGCGCCCCGGGCCGCGTCGACTGGGACGACCTCGAGGGCACCGCGGAGCGCGTCTCCGACCTGCCCGCGCTCGACCCCGCCCGGCCGTGCCTCATCATCTACACCTCGGGGTCGACGGGCATGCCCAAGGGCGTCGTGCACACCGTCGGCAGCATCTTCGCCGAGGTGCTCGACTTCGACTACCGCGCGCACGGCGACAGCGATCGCGACGTCTACCTGCAGGGGTCCGCAGCGGGTCACATCGGCGGGTACATGTTCCCGTGGCGTGCGATCCGCTACCGCATGAAGACGATCGTGATGGACGGCTGGAACGCCGCGCTCGCGTGCCGGCTGGTCACCGAGGAGCGCGTGACCGCGATGGTCACGACGCCCTTCCACTCCGTGTCGATGTTCGACACGGCCGATCGGGACGCGAGCGTCGACCTGTCGTCGCTCGCGATGATGATGACCGGCGGCGCGCCCGTCGGCCCCGCGCTCGTCGAGCGCGCCGACCGATACGGCGTCAACATCGTGCGCGCGTACGGCATGAGCGAGCACCCGACGGTCGCGATCGGCGACTGGCGCGACCCCCTCGAGATCCGCGCGTCGACCGACGGCTACCTCACAGGGGACAATCGCATCCGCCTGCTCGACGACGACGATCGCGACGTGCTCGACGGCGACCTCGGCGAGGTCGTCGTCCGCGGCCCCGAGCAGTTCGCGGGCTACACGAACGTGCCGCGTGAGGAGGCGTTCACGGCCGACGGCTGGTATCGCACCGGCGACATCGGCCGCTACGTCGACGGACGGCTGACGATCCTCGACCGCAAGAAGAACATCATCATCCGCGGCGGGGAGAACCTCTCGGCCACCGAGATCGAGGACATCGTCGCGACGCACGCGGCGGTCGCCGAGGTCGGCGTCGTCGGCGTGCCCGACGAGCGGTACGGCGAACGCGCCTGCGCCTTCGTAGTGCTCAACGACGGACACGGCCTCACGCTCGACGATCTGCGCGACCACTTCGTGGGCCAGGGTGCCGCGAAGCAGAAGATCCCCGAGGTGCTGCGCTTCGTCGACGCGCTCCCGCGCACCGGCACCGGCAAGCTGCGGAAGGCGGAGCTGCTGAAGCTTCTCGAAGATGGGTGAGCGGCGCGGGCGGCGCCGGCCGCTCGTGTGGCAGGTCCTCACCAACCCCCACCGCTTCGGCGTCTTCTTCCTGGGATCGGGCCTGTCGAACATCGGCACGTGGTGTCAGAACATCGCGGCCGTCCTGCTCATGTACGAGCTCACCGCATCGACCTTCCTGGTCGGCATGGTCACCGTTTCGCAGTTCTTCGCGCCCTTCGTGCTCGCGCCCGTCGCGGGCGCCGTCGTCGACCGGTTCGACCGGCGCGCGGTGCTCACGGTCGCCCAGATCGCCGCGACGCTCGCAAGCGGCTTCCTCGCCGTGATCACCTTCACAGGCAGCGCCACGGTGCCGCTCGTGCTGCTCGCGATCGGGCTGCTCGGCGTGTGCCAGGCGTTCCACTCCCCCGCGCAGCTGACGATCGTGCCGCTCATCACGGAGCCGAAGGAGCGCGAGATCGCGCTGTCGCTCAACTCCACCCAGTTCAACCTGGCGCGCGCGATCGGCCCCGTCGTCGCGAGCGGGCTGATCCTCCTCGGCGGCGTTCCGCTGGCGTTCGCGTTCAACGCCGTGTCGTACCTGTTCTACGCCACCGCCCTGCAGTTCGTGCGGCCCGGCCCGCAGCCGCGCCCTCCGGGCCGGCCGCGCGTGCGCGACGCCTTCACGGCGATGCGCAAGGCCCCCGTCGTCGTGCTGCTCATCCTCTCGGGCACCGTCATCAGCGGATCGACCGACGTCATCATGACGCTCAGCCCCGCGATCTCGATGCGCCTCGTCGGCACGACCGAGGCCGTGGGCTGGTTCGCGACGGCGTTCGGCATCGGCGCGGTCGGCACCGCGTTCTTCCTCATCCCGTTGCTGCAGCGCTACCGTCGCCGCCTGGTGTGGCTCATGGCGGCGCAGGCCGCCGGCACGATCCTCTTCGCCACGGCACCGAGCCTCTGGCTCTCACTGCTGGGCGCGCTGGTGTGCGGCGGCGCCTTCCTCGCGGGGTCCAACCGGGCACTGTCGATCGTGCAGACGAGCGTCGCACCCGAGGTGCTGGGCCGGGTCACGTCGTTCTGGCTCATGGGCTTCCTCGGGGGCCGCGTGCTCTTCGCCGCTCTCGAGGCGGGCGTCGCGAGCGCCTGGAGCGCCTCGGCGGCCGGCGCCGTCATCGGCGCGATCCTGCTCGCGGCGGCCCTGGCCGTCCGCCTGCTCGCACCGCGGCTGGCGGCGCGCGCCGTGGAGTGATCGCACGGCGAGCGCCGACGCGGATCAGGCCCCGTACGTCGACCGCACATGCGGCACGAGCCGGTCGCGGAAGAACGCGACGGCCTCGTCGAGGGGCGTCGCGAGCCGGAACACGAAGTGGTCGACGCCCGCTGCGACGTACTCGTCGATCTGCCGGATGCAGTCGTCGGCCGAGCCGTAGACGCCCGTGCGCTCGAACGCGCTGTCGGGGATGCCGGCGGCCGCGCGATTGACGTCGGCCTCGGTCTCCTTCGTGATCACCAGATCGCGGTAGCGGTACGTCTCGTCGATCTCCGCGCCGAGTCGGCGCGCCATCGACGGATAGGCGAGCAGCGTACGCTGCGAGCCGACCTTCACGGTCTCCAGGCCCGAGGCGATGTCGTCGGTCAGCGCGAAGCTCGTGTGGTAGACGACCTCGATGTCCTCCGGGCGGCGCCCCGCCTCGACGGCATTGGCGTGGATGTCGGCGAGGTCTTCGGCCAGCAGCTCGGGAGTGAGCATCATGGGCACCCACCCGTCGGCCTCGCGGCCGATGCGCTTGCGCATGAGGGGGCCGTTCGCGGCGTAGTGGATCGCGGGCAGCGGCACGTCGGGCGCGAGCTGCAGAAAGGCGTCCTCGATGTCGAACCGCTCCGACCGGTAGGTGACGGGGGTGTCGGGGCTCGACGCCCAGAGCGCGCGGATGGCCTCGGTCGACTCGGTGACGCGCCGCAGCGGTCGCTCGATCCGCCAGCCGAACGTCGTGAGGTTCTGCGCCTCCCCCGACCCGAACACGAGGATCGGCGGCGCCCCCGTCATCGCCGCGACGGTCGAGAACGCCTGCGCGAGCAGCGCCGGATGACGGCGGTACGGGTCGGTCGCCGCCAGGCCGATGCGCAGCCCCGGCGCCTCGCGCGCGAGATATCCCATCAGCGTGAAGGGCTCGAACACGGGCGCCGACGTCGGGTACCCGTTGAGATGGTCGGCGACCCACACCGAGTCGAGCCCCGACTCGCGGGCGCCGCGCACCTGCGCGATCGGGTACTCGAAGCCGGGAGCGCTGCCGCGCTGGATGTGCAGCCCGAAGGCGGGGACACGGCTCACGACGCCTGCTCCGCGATCGTCTGCTCCATGCGTGCGAGGTGGGCGTTCCAGTCGGAGGCGCGGCCCACGAGGCGCGGCACCACGAGCTCGTCGGTGTAGACCATGAACGTGTCAGCCTCGATCGCGTCGGCGACCTGTCCGCCGACGTCGTCGGCGTCGCGCGCGACGAACTCCGGTCCGGGCCCGCGCGTCACGGTCGGCGGGCCGAACTCGCGACGCGACGCGCCGATGTTGGTGCGCACGGGTCCGGGGCACACGAGGGTGACCGAGATGCCCTGCGGTCGCAGGTAGAGCGCCAGCCCCTCCGAGATCTGCACGATCGCGGCCTTCGACGCCGCGTAGGGCAGCCGGTCGTACGAATACGTGTACAGGCCCGCGAACGAGGCCGTGTTCACGATGTGTCCGCGGCCGCGCTCCTGGAAGTAGGGGATGAACACGAGATTGCTGCGCACGACCGAGAACAGGTTGATGTCGAGGATGCGCCGCCACTCCTCCTCGGGCAGGTGCTCGGGGAGGCCACGGGTGAGCACGCCGACGTTGTTCATGACGACGTCGACGGCGCCGTACGCGTCGATCGCGCGGTCGCGCAGCGCCTCGAACGCGCCCTCGTCCGAGACGTCGGCCGTCACGCCGATCGCACGGTGGCCGGCCTGCACGAGCTCGGCGACGGCGGCGTCGACGGCGGCGCCGTCGATGTCGGCCACGACGACGTTCGCGCCGCGCCGCGCGAGGGCGCGCGCCGTGCCCAGGCCGATGCCGCTCGCGCCGCCCGTGACGATCGCGGTCGCGCCGCGGGCCGCCGTCACGAGAGCTCGCTCTCGTCGAACTCGGCGAGCGCCTCGCGCGCGACGCGGCGGGCCGTGGCCGCCGCCGGGAAGCCCGCGTAGCCGGAGAGGTGGTAGACGACCTCCTCGAGCTCCTGCACCGAGAGCCCGTTGCGCCGGGCGATCTGGACGTGCAGGCCGAACTCGTCGGTCGCGCGCAGGGTCGCGAGGACGGCAAGCGTGACGAGGCTGCGGTCGCGCCGGCTGAGCCCGGGTCGCGTCCACAGGTTGCCGAACACGTTCTCCCAGCTCAGCGCCTGGATCTCGCTGCCGAACGCCTCCGGGTCGGGCGTCTGAGGGGTGCGGACCATCTCGGCGTGCAGCTGCTTTCCTCGTTCGAATGCGGACGTCATCGTCATGCTCTCCTCGGTTGCGCGCTCTCGGGGCTCTCCACGATCGCGTCTTTGATGGCCACGGCGGGATCCCGCAGCAGGTCCTCGTCGACCGCCTGCCGTGCGGCGACGAGACGCTTGGCCGCGACGAAGTCGCGGGGGCTGCCGACGACGTCGGCGGCGCACAGGCGATCGCCCTGCAGGTAGAGCACCGTGATGTGCTCGTCGCCGGGTCCGCCGCCGCGCACGACGACGCGGTCATGGTGCGTCCACAGGCCGACCGACTGCAGCTTGTGTTCGTACTGGTCCGACCAGAACCACGGGATCGCGTCGTTCGGCCTGGGGCTGCCGACGATGACGCCGGCGACGGTGCGTGCCTGCTCGGCGGCGTTGGGCACCGACTCGAGCCGTCGCGTGCCGTCGGACTGCGGGTCGGGCTGGCGGGAGATGTCGCCGATCGCGAAGACGTCGGCGGCCGACGTGCGGCAGAGCGCGTCGACGACGACGCCGTTGTCGACGCGCAGGCCGGCCGTCTCGGCGATCTCGGTCTCGGGCACGAGGCCGATGCCGACGACGAGCACGTCGGCGTCGATGCGCCCGCCGCCCTCGACGTGCACGGCTACGACGCGGCCGTCGCCGTCGAGCTCGACGTCGTCGATGCGCGTGTCGAGCCGCACCTCCACGCCCTCCGCGCGGTGCAGCCGCAGGAAGAAGTCCGACAGCTCGGGGCCGGCGACGCGCGCGAGCAGACGTGGCGCCATCTCCACGATGGTCACGTGCATGCCGCTGCGACGCGCGACCGACGCCGTCTCGAGGCCGATGTAGCCCCCGCCGATGACGACCATGCGCGCGTCGCCGCGGATGTCGGGACGCAGCCGGTCGATGTCGGCGATCGTGCGGATGTAGTGGACGTTCGGGGCGGCGTCGACGTCGTCTCGGCCGAGCCGCCGCGGGCGGCCGCCGGTCGCGAGCACGAGCGAGCCGTATCGCCGCACCGAGCCGTCGTCGAGCACGGCCTCGTGCGCCCCGGGGTCGATCGAGACGATCTCGCGGCCGAGCTCGAGCGCGATGCCGTTGCTCTCGAAGAACGCAGGCGGGCGCAGCAGCAGGTTCTCCTCGGTGCTCTTGCCCAGCAGGTAGTCCTTCGACAGGGGCGGGCGCGAGTAGGGCAGGTGCCGCTCGCGGCCCACGATCTCGATGGTGCCGGCGAACTTCGCCATCCGCAGCGCCGCGGCGCACTCCAGGCCCGCCTGGCCGGCCCCGACGATCAGCACGTCGGCGTGTCGCTCGCTCATTCCTGCTCCTCCGGCACCGTGACCACGAGCCCGTCGAGCTCGTCGACGAGCACGATCTGGCACGAGAGGCGGCTGCACTCCGTGGCCGGCACGGCCGTGAGCTCGAGCATCTCCTCCTCCTCGGGCTCCTTCTCGCCTACGCGCTCGAGCCACTCCTCGTCGACGAAGACGTGGCACGTCGCGCACGTGAGGCCGCCGCGGCAGTCGGCGACGATGCCCGGGACGCCGGCGGCGATCGCCGCGGACATCACGCTGTCCCCGCGGGAGGCCTCGACCTCCGACGACGCGCCGTCGGGCTGGATGTATGTCACGCGTGGCACTGTTCGGCTCCCTCGTTCGCTCGACGACCACTCATCTCCCGGCCGCTCACCTCGTCGAGACGAGGAGCCGCTCGGGGCCCCATTGCACGAACGTGGCGCGGTTGACGACCTCGCCCGAGATGCGGACGTCAGGGTGCCGCTCGAAGAGCGCGGCGAGCGCCGCCTCGGCGTCGAGCCGGAAGAGCCACTGACCGAGGCACGTGTGCACGCCGAACCCGATGCCGATGTGCTGGCGCGCGTTCTTGCGGCGGATGTCCATGACCTCGCCGTTCTCGAACTTGTCCGAGTCGTGGTTGCCCGAGGCGAGCAGCAGGCGCACCGTCTCGTTCTCGCGCACGGGGAAGCCGGCGATCTCGGTGTCGGTCGTCGCGACGCGGTGGATCGCCTGGATCGAGGAGCGGTAGCGGATGAACTCCTCGATGGCGGGACGGATGAGCGTCGGGTCCTCGAGCAGCGCCTGGCGCTGCTCGGGATACTCCTCCAGGGCGACGAGGGCGTTGGCGATGAGCGTGTTCGTGTTGCCGCTCACGAGCATCTGGACGAAGATCGCCACGAGCTCGGTGTCGGTCAGGTAGACGCCGTCGTCGTCCTGCGCGTTCACAAGCTCCGAGATGAGGTCGGTGCCGCCCGGGTGCGCGCGGGCGTGGTCGATCAGCTGCTGCACGTACTCCGAGAACGAGACGAGCGCGTCGTAGGCCTCGTCGGTGTTGGCGTACGCCGAGCTGATGCCCTGCGTGATCGTCGCCCCCCACGCGCGCAGCCGCGGGGCATCCTCGCGGGGCACGTTGAGGATGTGGCAGATCGCGCGGAACGGCACATAGAACGAGTAGTCGCCGATGAGGTCGAACTCGTCGTCGCCGCGTGCGTCGATCTCGTCGAGCAGCTCGTACGCGAAGTCGAAGATCGTCTCGCGCAGCTCGGCGATGCGCTTGGCCGAGAACGTCTCCGCCACGAACCGGCGCAGCCGTGCGTGCGCGGGGTCGTCCATGAGCGGCAGCTGGCGCGAGTCGTGCTCGAGGATGCGCCGGTACTTCGGGATCTGCTCGCCCTGCAGCGTGGCGAGCCGAGCCTCGACCTGCGAGCCCTGCGCACGCTGCGAGGTGAAGGTCTCGGTGTCGCGGAGCACGTTCTTGATGTCGTCGTAGCGCGAGACCGACACCATGGGCCCCACGCGCAGCACGGGAGCGTGCTCGCGCATCCGCCGGTACAGCGGATAGGGGTCGGCGAGCAGCCCGGGGTCAAGCGCGTAGAGCTTCCCGAGATCCTGCTCGATCCGCGCCACCGCGCTCTCGTCGTCACCGTTCTCAGACACCGCTGCCTCCTCACCGTCCTCGTTCCGCCACGCGATTCGATGTGGCGATATGGCTATATTAGTTACATATTGTGCCACGGATGGAACGAGGACGATCATGACCGGGCTCGCCGCTCCCCCGCCCCTGGGCGCCACCCCTCTGCCACCGGGCTCCTTCGACGGGAGGACGGTGCTCGTCACGGGCGGCGGAACGGGGATCGGCAAGGCGATCGCCACCGAGTTCGGCCGCCTGGGCGCCGCCGTCGCGGTCGCCGGCCGCGACCCCGGCCACCGCGCGGCCGGCGTGCGCGCCGTCGAGGAGGCGGGCGGGCGCGCCCTCGGGATCGAGGTCGACGTGCGCGAGCCCGATGCGATCGCCGCGGCCTTCGACGCCGTCGAGGCCGAGCTCGGCACCGTCTCGGTGCTCGTGAACAACGCCGCCGGCAACTTCCCGGCGCTGGCCCGCGAGCTCTCGCCCGGCGGCTGGCGCGCCGTGACGTCGATCGTGCTCGACGGCACGTACTTCTGCTCGCGCGAGTTCGCGCGGCGCCTCATCGACAGGGAGCAGGACGGCTCGATCGTGAGCATCGCGGCCACCTACGCCTGGACCGGCGGCCCCGGCACGGCGGCCTCGGCCGCCGCGAAGGCCGGCGTCGTCAACCTCACGCAGTCCCTCGCCGTCGAATGGGCGCCGTGGGGCATCCAGGTCAACGCGATCGCACCCGGCCTGTTCCCGCACTCCGACCACGTCTCCGCCATGCGCAGCGCCCGACCCGACGGGTACGCCGCGGAGGGCGGGCGCATCCCCGCGGGCCGCACCGGCGAGGTGCGCGAGCTCGGCTGGGCCGCCGCGCTGCTGTGCAGCCCCTACCTGCGCTACGTCACGGGGCACACGCTCGTCGTCGACGGCGGCAACTGGCTGCGCCGCGGCCTGCGGATGCCCGAGTTCGTCAGCGTCGACGAGCAGATCGCGCAGATGAAGGCGGGCGAGGGATGACCGACGACGACCTCGCCCTCCTCGACCGCCGCAACGGCGTCGCGATCCTCTCGTTCAACCGCCCCGAGAAGCACAACGCCACGAACAACGCGCTCGTGCGCCGCTGGTGGGAGCTGTTCCTCACCGCCCTCGGCGACGACGAGGTCCGGGTCGTCCTGCTGCGCGGCGAGGGCCGGTCGTTCTCGTCGGGTCGCGACACGAGCGAGCTCGGCCGGCGGGACCCGGGCGACTCCGACTTCGCGTTCGTGCGCCGCGCGCAGCAGCGCGCGCTCACGCGCCTGGAGAGCCCCAAGCCGATCGTCGCGGCGCTCAAGGGCTACGTCCTCGGCGGCGCGTTCGAGACCGCCCTCACCGCCGACATCCGCGTCGCCGACAGCACCGCCGTGATGGCCCTCCCCGAGATCCGCCACGGCATCATGCCCGACACCGGCGGCGTCACGCTCACGACCAAGCTCGCCGGCTCATCGCGCGCGAAGTACCTCGCGATGACGGGCGACCGCATCACCGCCGCTCAGGCCCTCGACTGGGGGCTCGTCGACATCCTCGTCGAGCCCGCGGAGCTCGACGACCGCACCCTCGCCCTGTGCGAGCGCATCGCCCACGGCCGTCCCGAGGCCCTCGCGATGATCAAGCAGACGGCCGAGACGAGCGAGTCGGGGAGCGTGCGCGCGGGATTCGCCGCGGAGCTGTTCGGGCAGACGGCGCTCTTCGCGACCCGCCCGCCGCGAGAGGAGTGACGGGACGCCCGTGAGATTCTCGCTGACCATGCCCAACAACACCCGCGTCCGCGCCCTCGCGCAGCCGTGGGAGCTCGGCGTCGGCCCCGACCAGATCGTGGTGGCCGCGCGTCAGGCGGAGGCGCTCGGGTTCCACAGGATCACCGTGGGCGAGCACCTGACGATCCCGGCATCGCACGTCGAGGCGTCCGGCAGCCACTACATGCACGCGACGACCGCGCTCGGCTTCCTCGCGGGCGCGACCTCGCGCATCCGGATCGGGTCGAACGTGACGCTCCTCGCCCTGCAGCACCCCATCGTGCAGGCCAAGCAGTGGGCCGTGCTCGACTGGCTCAGCGGCGGACGCGCCGACTGCCTGATCGGCGTCGGCTGGCTCGAGGACGAGTTCGACGCCCTCGGCGTCGACTTCCACCGCCGGGGCCGCCTCACCGACGAGCATGTCGAGGCGATGATCGAGATCTGGACGCGACCGGTCGCCGGCTTCGCGGGCGCCTCGGTGCGGTTCGACGGCGTCACGAGCGAGCCGAAGCCCGTGCAGCGGCCGCACGTGCCCCTCGGCTTCGCGGGGGACACCGACGCCACCGTGCGCCGCATGGCACGATGGGGGACGACGTGGTCGCCGTTCCAGACCCCGCCCGAGCAGATCCCGCGACGCCTCGACGAGATCCGCTCGCATCCGCAGTACCACGGCCGGCCGGTCGACGTCTTCCTGTCGATGTCGACGCTGAAGATCGCCGACGGGCACCGGCCCAAGCCGACGGGCCTTGACTTCGACACGTGGGACGCCGACGAGTTCGGCGACATCATCGGCTGGCTCGCGGGGCTCGGCGTGACCGAGGTCGCCCCCACGATCCCCGCCGTACGCGACTTCTCCCACTATCTCGACCGCCTGGCGTGGATCTCGGAGGAGATCATGCCGCGGTTCCCCGATCCCCCCGCGGAGGAATCCCGATGACCGACTATCCTGAGAAGACCTACGTCGAGCAGAACGCCCTCGACTACGCGGGCCGCATCCGGCTCGACGGGCGCCACGTGCTCGTGCTCGGCGCCGGCGCCGGCATCGGCCGGCAGACGGCGTTCGCGATGGCCGACCTGGGCGCGCACGTGTCGTGCGTCGATCGCGACATCGCTCGCGCCGAGGCCATCGCCGCCGAGATCGGTGGCGTGCCGATCAGCGCCGACGCCACGACGCACGAGGGGATCGTGCAGATCCTGCGCACCGCGACCGACCGGCTCGGCCCCCTGCGCGGCGTCGCCGACATCATCGGGATCGCGCACCACGCGCCCCTCACCGAGACCGGCGCGGCGGTCTTCCAGGACATGGCCCGGTTCAACCTGCAGCACGCCTACCTGCTGCTGGCCGAGCTGCCCGCCTACGTCGACGAGGCCGGCGCCTCCGTCGCCTTCGTGTCGTCGATCTCGGGCCTCCGATCGGCGCCGCTGCACGCCGCATACGGGGCGATGAAGGCCGGGCTCATCAACCTCGTCGGCTCCGCGGCCGTCGAGCTCGGCCCGCGCATCCGCGTCAACTCGGTCGCCCCCGGGCAGACCCGCACCGAACGCATGGTCGCGCGACACCAGGACGACGACGGCTACTGGCAGCGGTCGCGCGAGGTGCCCGCGGGACGCATCGGCGAGACCGACGACATCGCGTCGGCGCTCCTGTACTTCGTCAGCGACCTCTCCTCGTGGGTGACCGGGCAGACCCTCGTGGTCGACGGCGGCGCCGGGCGGATGTACCAGTACCGATGAGCGCCGCCGACCAGCCGACCCTCGCCGAGGTCGTGACCCGCGCCGCCGCGGCGGCGGCCGGCGTGCCCCTCGTCTTCGTCAGCCGCGACGGGCGCCGCCGCCTCACGCTCGGCGAGCTGATCGAGCGATCGCGACGCGTCGCGGGCGGCCTCGCGGCACGCGGGGTCGCCCGCGGGGACCGCGTCGCCGTGCAGCTGCCGAGCACCCCCGAGCAGGCGAGCGTGCAGATCGCCTGCGCCCTGCTCGGAGCCGTGTACGTGCCCGTCGTGCCGCTGTTCGGCGCCGCGGAGCTCGCGGCCATGCTGTCCGACGCGCGGCCACGCGTGCTCGTGACCGGCACGCGCTGGCGCGGCGTCGACTTCGACGACGTGCTCGCGGGGATCGAGCCCGGCCTGCTGCCGCCGCACGTCGTGCGCGTCGGCGCCGCCCCCGGCGCGGGCACGTCGTTCTCCGACCTTTGCGAGGCACCCGCGCTGGCCGAGGCCGCGCGGTGCGATCCCAGCGACGACTGCCTCATCATCTACACCTCGGGCAGCTCCGACGCCCCCAAGGGCGTCGTGCACACGCACTCCTCGGTGCTGCACGAGGCGCGGGAGTGGCAGTACCTGCCCGCCGAGACCGACCCCGCGTCCGTCCAGATCCTGCAGGCGACCGGAGCGGGCCACATCGGCGGCTTCATGTACCTCGTGCGGGCGCTGCGGCACGGCGTCGGCACGTGCGTGCTCGACTGGTGGGACGCGGAGCTCGCGCTGCAGTGTCTCGTCTCGGAGGACATCTCGGTGCTGCCCTGCACGACCCACCACCTCGCGACCGTGCTCGACCTCGCCGAGCAGCGCGGCGCCGACCTGAGCAGGCTCGCCCGCGTCGTGCTCGGCGGCGGCCCCGTGCCCCCCGCGCTCATCCGGCGCGCCGACCGCGCCGGTGTGGTCGCCGTGCGCGCCTACGGGCTGAGCGAGCATCCGACCGCGACGATCGGCCGCTTCGACGACCCGCTGGAGGTCCGCGAGAGCTCGGAGGGTCGCGCGAACGCGTGGTCGCGGGTCCGCGTCGTCGACGACGCGGGCCGCGACGCGGCGCCGGGAGAGGTCGGCGAGATCCTGCTGCGCGGCGGCGAGCAGTGCGTGCGGTACACGAACCGCCCGCGCGAGGAGGCGTTCACCGCCGACGGCTGGCTGCGCACGGGCGACCTCGGCGTCCTCGACGTCGACGACCGCCTCACCGTCGTCGACCGCAAGAAGAACATCATCATCCGCGGTGGCGAGAACATCTCGGTCGCCGAGGTCGAGCGCGAGGTCTCCCGGCATCCCGGTGTCGCCGAGGTCGCCGCGTTCGGCATCCCGCACGACACGCTCGGCGAGGTCGTGTGCGCGTCGGTCGTGCTCCGCGACGGCGCGGACGCCTCGCCCGACGGCATCCGGCGCTTCCTCGCCGAGCACGGCGTCGCGCGACAGAAGATCCCCGCCGACATCGACGTCGTCGCGGAACTGCCCAAGGGCGGTCTGCAGAAGATCCGCCGCAACGCCGTGCGCCAGAGCTACCTCGACCGTCGCGCACGGCTCTCCCCCGAAAGGAAACCCTGATGTCCGAACTCATCGACTCCCTGCTCGTCCCCGGACGCGTCGCCATCGTCACCGGCGGTGGCAGCGGCATCGGCCAGGAGACCGCCCTCGTCCTCGCCGCCGCGGGCGCGCACGTCGTGGCCACCGACGTCAGCGAGGCCGGTCTCCGGGCCACCGCCGACCGCGCCGCCGCGGCGGGCCACGCCGTCGAGACCCGCACGCTCGACGTGACCGACGCCGCGGCGGTCGACGCCGCCGTCGCCGACGTCGTCGCGACGCACGGCCGGCTCGACATCATCGTCAACGCCGCCGGCATCCTCGTGATGCGCGACACCCTCGACGTGACGCCCGACGAGCTCGACCGCGTCATGGCCGTCAACCTCAACGGCACCTTCTATGCGTGCCAGTCGGCCGCGCGGCGCATGGGCGACGGCGGCCGCATCATCAACCTCGCGTCGGCGATCATCGACCGCCCGAGCACCCGCCGCATCACCTACGCGATGTCGAAGGGCGCCGTCGTGCAGCTGACCCGCGCCTTCGCGCTCGAGCTCGCGCCGCAGGGCATCCGCGTCAACGCGATCGCCCCCGGCTGGGTCGAGACGGGCATCAACGCGCAGCACTGGACGAACCCCGACGGCACGATCGACGAGGACAGGCGCGCCGCCTACATCGCCGAGAAGGCCGCCGCGTCGCCCCTGAAGACGGTCGGCAGCACGCGCGACATCGCCCTGACCGCGCTGCACCTCGCCTCGGCGGCCGGATCGTTCGTCTCCGGCCAGGTCGTGCGGGTCAACGGCGGATCGATCATGGTGTGACGACGATGACGACGACCGGCAACGACGACGCGGGGCTCCCGCTCGATCCCGGCCTCGTGGCCTGGATCGAGCGGGAGGCCCGCGGCACGCTCACGCGGCTCGACCGCGTGCCCGGGGGCGCGCGGCACGAGGCGTGGTTCATCGACGTGCGGCGGCCCGACGGCGAGGTCGACGAGCTCTTCCTGCGCCGCACGCCCATCGACCCGTCCGAGACCGACGACCCGTTCACGCTGCACGACGAGGCGCAGGTCTACCGCGCGCTCGCCGGCTCCGCCGTCCCCGTGCCGAGGATCGTCGCGGTGCACCCCGAGCAGCAGGCCGTGATCTCGACGCGCGTCGGCGGCGCGACCTGGTTCTCGCAGCTGCGCGACCCCGACGCCCGCGAGCGCGTCGCCGCCGACTTCATGCGTATCCTCGCGGGCCTCCACGCGATCGACGCGACGACGATCCCGCTCCCCCAGGGCGATCCGTCGGCCGGCCTGCGCGCGCTCGTCGGCCAGGAGCTCGACCGCTGGGAGGCCTTCTACCGCAGCGGCCCCGCGCCCGCCGACCCGCTCGTCGAGCTCGGGCTCGCGTGGCTCCGCGCGCGGGTCCCCGACGCCGACGGCCCCGTCGTGCTCGTGCAGGGCGACACGGGGCCGGGCAACTTCCTCTACACGCCGGAGGGCGTCACGGCCGTGCTCGACTGGGAGCTCGCGCATTTCGGCGACCCGCACGACGACCTGGCATGGGTCTCGACCCGCGCCGTGCAGGAGCCGTTCACCGACTTCGCCGCGCGGCTGCGCGACTACGAGCGCGCGGCCGGCCGGCCCGTCGACCGCGACCGCATCCGCTACTACCGCGTGTTCTCCGAGCTGCGGATCGTGATCATCAACCACCACAAGATCGGCACCGTCTCGCCGCTCAGCGAGGTCGGCAACGCGATCATCTACTCGACGCTGCACCGCCGGCTGTTCGTCGAGGCGCTCGCGACGTGCGAGGGCGTGCCGCTCGCGCCGGGCGAGCCGCTGCCCGCCGCCGAGACCGACCTCGACTGGTGGTACGACGCGGCGATCGCGCAGATCGGCGAGATCATCGTGCCGCACAGCACCGACCGGTTCGTCGTCCAGCGGTCGAAGAGCCTCGCGCGCATCGTGAAGTTCCTGCGCGAGTCGCACCGCCTCGCGCCGACCGTCGACCGCCGGGACGCCGAGACCCTCGCGTCGCTCATGGGGCGTCCGGTCGACTCCGCCGCAGCGGGACGCGCGGAGCTCGCCGCGAGGATCCGCGCGGGCGGCCTCGGCGACCCCGGCGAGACGCGGCGCCTCATCGCGGCCCTCGGCGAGCTCGTCGATCGCGAGACGCAGGTGCGCGCCCCCGCGATGGGCGCGCTCGCGCGCCGGCACTTCGACCCCCTCGGCGACGAGTCCTGACGCACGTGCGCGGTGAGGTCGCGCCCGCCCCGCGGGCGCGACCTCACCGCGTGTGCGCGCGCAGCGCGTCGAGCATCGCCCGCCAGTGCGCGGGACGCCAGCCGTCCTGGTCCTCGCCCCACGCGACCCGGCCGTCGACGTCCCACCGCAGGAGCGCGTTCGCGCCGGTCTGGTTCTCGCACATCCAGCTCACGGCGTGGCCCTCGGCCTCCATCCGCCGGCCGTCGGCGTCGCGGAGGTCGAGGAGGATGTGGGAGGTCCACCCCGTGACGGGGTCGCGGAGCACGAGCGCGCGACTGGCCGCCCCGTCGAGCGGGCGGAGCCCTCCGTCGCGCAGCAGCCACCCGACGGTCATGGGCGTCCATCCCGAGACGTCCCCGTGCGGCACGCGCAGGAAGCCCAGGAAGCCCGTGCTCCCGTCGACGTGCCCGAAGACGTACTGGATCCGCCCGCGCCCGCCCTGCCTCTCGATCTCGCGCCAGAGCGGCCCGCCGGGATTCCTCACGGCGTGCTCGCGCGGGGCGGCGGAGGCGTCGCCGTGCGAGTGGTGGCCCTTGCGCGGCCCCCACGTGCGATCGCGCACCGAATGGCAGTCGACGGCGATCCGCTCGCCGCGCACGGTGAGCTCGCCCGTGATCCGGCCGAGCTGGTCGAGGTGCACGTTGTCGAACATCGGCGCGACGCCCGGGGGGAACCGGCGCGGCGGATGCACGCCGTCGAACCGCACGTCGAGCCCGAAGCGCGCCTCGGGGTCGGAGTAGGTGAGCTCGTAGCTCGTGAGCGGCTCGAGCATCCGCACGCCGTAGCCGCCGGCGGGGAAGCGGATGTCGCGGAGGTCGGCGTCGTCCGGCAGCGGCACGGCGGCGGCCTTGCGGTAGTACAGCAGCCGTCCGGGATCGGCGCCCGCGGGGTCCCACGCGAAGACGCGCCAGTCGACCGTCCCCCGGGCGGGATGCCGGGCGGCGTGCAGCCACAGCCCGATGCGGCGCTCGGGCACGTTGAGCGACCACCAGTTGGTCTCGGTCTGCCAGTGGTCGTCGGGCAGCTCGTGATAGCGGTCGTCCTCGGGCCCGAACCCCGTGCTCTCGTCCACCGGCGCGGCCCTCCCTCGTGCAGCTGACAGGCGTCATCCCCGACGCTACCCCACCCTCTCACAAACATCTATCTGATATACCTGTTTAATGATCCCGCCGATCGAGATCCGGTCGGCACCCGGACCGGAGGCATCATGCATCGCACAGCGACCCGAGCGGCCGCACTGACCGCTCTCGCCCTCGCGGGAGCCCTCGCCCTCGCATCGTGCTCGAACGCGGGCGACGGCGGCGACACGCCCGACGACGCGTCCGGCGTGTCCTTCGGAGCGACGATCGAGGAGTACCGGGCCGCGTTCGAGGACGTCGAGCCCATCACGCTGCGCATGCAGGTCGATCAGGGCCCCGGCGGCGAGGGCAACAAGGGCCGCATCGCGTACGCGGAGGCCCTCGAGGAATGGTCGGACGGAAAGATCACGGTCGAGATCGGCGAGGCGAACGCCTTCGTCCCCGACGCGTCGCAGTGGGCGGCAGCGTACCGCGACGGCCGCCTCGACATCGGCCTCCTCCTCCCCAGCTACACGCCCGAGGTCTTCCCCCTGAACTCCGCGGTCTCCGACGCGTCGATCATCGTCGGCAGCCGCCCCGCCGAGACGCTCGTCTCGTCGGGATGGATGTCACAGGTCGTCGCCGACGACGACGCCCTCGTGCAGGAGTTCACCGACGAGGGCATCCACCCCCTCGTCCCGGCGATGCCCGCGAGCTCGACGACGATCCTCGTCTGCAGCGAGCCGGGCACGACGCTGGCCGACTTCAGCGGGCGCTCCGCGTCGGTGAGCGGCTACGGCAAGACCGCGCAGGTGCAGGCGCTCGGCATGAACGCGGTCTCGATGCCCTTCACCGATCAGTACGAGGCGCTCGAGCGCGGCGTCATCGACTGCGCGGCCACGAGCCCGCAGGCCACCCAGGCGGGCGGCCTCGAGCCGCTCGTGCCGTACGGCATCGCCGACACCCAGGTCTCGCTCACGACGACGTCGTCGTCGTTCGTCGCGGGCAGCGTGTGGGACGACCTGCCCCTCGTCGCACGGCAGCTGCTGTTCGACCGCCTCGACGTGCTGCTCGCCGTCGACGTCCCGGCCGCGGCCACGCGCGTCGCGCAGCTCGCCGACGCCCTCGAGGCCGCCGGCGGCGGATTCGAGGAGTTCGGCGCCGACGCCCGCGCCGTCATCACGGAGACGAACGAGCGCCTGCTCGCCGAGATCGGCGACACGGGCGCCGACGTCGGCGCCTTCGAGGCCGCCCGCGACCGCTGGAACGGGATCGTCTTCGACGAGCTGGGCGTCTACGACGGACCCGACGTGCGCGCGTTCGTCGCGCAGGTCGACGCGGCCCGCTGGGCCGACGCGCTGCTCGAGACGGCCCTCCAGCCGCTGCGGCCCGAGTGAGCCGAGGGCCGGGCGAGACGAGCGGACCAGGAGGAGCGGCCATGTCGTGGACGGAACGACTCGGCGCCGTCGGCGTGTGGCGGTCGCTGCGCGACACGGACCCTGGGCTCGCGCCCGCCGTGGAGGAGCTCGGCTACCGCACGCTCTGGCTCGGCGGCTCGCCGCCGGCCGACCTGGCGGCCGTCGAACGGCTCCTCGAGACGAGCGAGCGGCTGATCGTCGGCACGAGCGTCGTCAACATCTGGCTGGCCGACGCCGCCGAGCTCGCCGACGCGTACCATCGCGTCACGCAGCGGTTCCCCGAGCGGCTGATCCTGGGCATCGGCTCGGGGCATCGCGAGGCCGTGCCGGGGCGCATCCGCCCGCTCGAGGCGATGTCGCGCTACCTCGACGTGCTCGACGAGCGCGACGTGCCGGCCGGCGCCCGCGTGCTGTCGGCGCTCGGGCCGCGCATGAGCGCGATCGCGCGATCGCGCAGCGCGGGCACCATCCCCTATCTGACCACCGCCGCCCAGACGAGCGCGGCGCGAGCGACGCTCGGCCCCGGCGCGCTCGTCGCGCCCGAGCAGACCGTGCTGCTCGATCCGGATGCCGGAAGCGGCCGCGACGCCGCCCGCCGGTTCCTCGCGCGCTACCTCGGCATGAGCAACTACACGACCTCGATGAGGCGCGCGGGGTTCTCGGAGCACGACGTCGCCGGCGAGGGCAGCGACGCGCTGGTCGACGCGATCGTCGCGCACGGCGACGCCGCGGCGATCGCCCGGGCGGTGCGCGACCATCTGGGCGCCGGCGCCGATCATGTGTGCGTGCAGGTGCAGCCCGCATCCGCCGACCCGCTCGCGGTGCTCGACCCGCTCGCGGCGGATCGCACGGGCCTCGTATAGTGATATTATTTGACCAGATTTTCCGATGAAAGGATCGCCGTCGATGATGACTGAGCACAACCGTACGGACGAGACGCCCGATCTCGAAGCGGTCCGCGCCAAGTACCGCGAGGAGCGCGACCGCCGCCTGCTGAAGGAGGACCGCGACGCGAACCTCGACCTGTCGGGCGAGTTCGGCCGCTATCTGGACGATCCGTACACCGAGTGGCAGCCGCGCGAGGCCGTCAGCGACGACGTCGACGTCGTCGTCATCGGGGCCGGCTGGGCGGGACTCCTGACCGCCGCGAAGCTGCGCAACGCCGGCTTCCGCCGCATCCGCATCATCGAGAAGGCCGGCGACGTCGCGGGCGTCTGGTACTGGAACCGCTATCCGGGCGCGATGTGCGACGTGCAGTCGTACATCTACCTCCCCCTCCTCGAAGAGGTGGGGTACATGCCCGAGCGCAAGTACTCGTACGCCGAGGAGATCTTCGCGTACGCGCAGAAGTTCGCGCGCCACTTCGACCTCTACGACCTCGCGCTCTTCCAGACCGGCGTCACCGGCCTGACGTGGGACGAGGACAGCGCCCGCTGGATCGTGGAGACCGACCGCTCCGACGTCGTGACGGCCCCGTACGTCGTCATCTGCAACGGCTCGTTCGCCAACCCGAAGCTCCCCGCGATCCCCGGCATCGAGACGTTCGCGGGCAAGATGTTCCACACCAGCCGATGGGACTACGACTACACGGGCGGAGCGGCGCACGAGTTCCTCGACAAGCTCGGCGACACCCGCGTCGGTGTCATCGGCACCGGGGCGACGTCCGTGCAGATCGTCCCGCCGCTCGGCGAGGCCGCGAAGCACCTCTACGTGTTCCAGCGCACGCCCTCGACCATCGGCGTCCGTGGCAACGCTCTCACCGACCACGAGAAGATGAACGCGCTGCCGCCGGGCTGGCAGAAGGAGTGGCGCGACAACTTCACCCGCATCATCAGCAGCCAGCGCGAGACCGTCGACCACGTCGACGACGGCTGGACGCAGCTCTACCGCAAGACGATGTCCAACCCGGCCTTCGACGACGTGCCGCCGGAGAAGCTCGCCGAGGCGCGCGAGCTCGCCGACCTCGAGCGGATGGAGGAGATCCGCCACCGGATCGACGAGGTCGTCAAGGACCCCCGGACCGCCGAGGCGCTCAAGCCCTACTACCGGTACATGTGCAAGCGCCCGTGCTTCCACGACGAGTACCTGGAGACCTTCAACCGCGACAACGTCACGCTCGTCGACTCCCAGGGCCTCGGCATCGACCGCATCACCGAGACGGGCGTGGTCGTCGGCGGCACCGAGTACGAGGTGGACTGCCTCGTGTTCGCGACCGGGTTCGACCAGGAGACGCTCTACACCGACCGCGTCGGATTCGACGTCGTCGGCCGCGACGGCGTGCGCCTCTCGGAGAAGTGGCGCGGCGGCATCTCGACGCTGCACGGCATGCTGAGCCGCGGCTTCCCCAACCTCGTCATCGCCCCCGTCAACAACGCGCAGTCGTCGGCGTCGGTCAACTTCGTGCACCACATCGAGGAGAACGCCGACCACACGGCCTACCTCCTCAGCACCGCCGTCGAACGCGGCATCCGCGCCTTCGACGTCTCGTCCGAGGCGGAGGCCGAGTGGGTGCGCACGATCCAGGAGGGCGCACGCCTCAGCTCGGCCTTCCTCGAGGAGTGCACGCCGAGCCGCTGGAACAACGAGGGCCGCCTCGATGAGCGCTCGCTGTCGAACGCGAACTACGCGGGCGCGCCGACGGCCTTCTTCGCGCTGCTGCAGGAGTGGCGCGACAACGACGACCTCAAGGGCCTGGAGATCCTCGACCCGATCCAGGCGACGGCATGAGCACCGTCCCCGTGCGCGGGCTGGAGCCCGGCAAGCGGGCCGCGCTCGTCGTCGTCGAGTGCCAGAACGGCATGACCGACCCCGAGTTCTCCACGAACGCGCCGCTGGTCGAGCAGGTCGACGCGCGTGGCGTGCTCGGCCACATCGCCGAGCTCGCCACGGCCTTCCGCGCCGCCGGGCTGCCCGTGCTGCACGCGATCGTCACACCGTTCCCCGGGTTCGCGGGATGGTCGCGCAACAGCCTGCTGACGACATCCATCGCCAAGCGCCCGCTGACCGTCGGGCAGCCCGCGGTCGAGATCAACCCGGCCGTCGCGCCCGAGGAGGGCGATCTCGTCGTGCCGCGCCACATCGGCATGACCGCCTTCCACGGCACCGAGCTCGAGGGACTGCTGCGGGGCCTCGGCGTCGAGACCGTCGTGCTCACGGGCGTCTCCCTCAACGTCGCCCTGCTCGGCAGCACGATCGAGGCGATCAACCGCGGCTTCCAGGTCGTGCTGCCCGCCGACGCGGCCGCCGCGGCGACCGCCGAGGTCGGCGACTTCCTCCTCGAGAACATCTACCGGCTGCTGGCCACCGTCACGACGACGGCCGACGTGATCGGCGCGCTCGGCGCCGACGCCGGCTGAGCCGCGCCCCGCACAGGAAGGAGTCCGCATGGCCCTGCGACTGCCCCCCGGCGCATCGGACGCGATGCTGCCCGCCGACACGCTCTCGGGCGCCGTCGCGCTCGTGACCGGCGGCGGATCCGGCCTCGGCTACGAGTCGGCGCGCGCCCTCGCCGCCTGCGGCGCCTCGGTCGCCCTGCTCGGGCGCACCCTCGAGCGCGTCGAGGCCGCGGCCGCGCGGCTGCGCGACGAGACCGGCGCCGAGACCGCCGCCGCGAGCGCCGACGTGCGCCAGGGCGACGAGCTGGCCGCCGCGTTCGACCGCGTCGAAGACGCGCTGGGGCCCGTGTCGCTGCTGGCCAACAACGCGGGCGCCAACTTCCCGGCGCTGTCGGGCGAGGTGAGCCCGAACGGCTTCAGCGCCGTCGCGCGCATCGCCTACTTCGGCACCTTCCACGCCTGCCGGGAGTTCTACCGGCGCTACGTCGCGGCCGGCCTCACGCGCGGCGCGATCGTCAACAACGGCGCGCAGTACCAGTTCCAGGGACTGCCGGGCGCCGCCGCGTCGTGCTCCGCGAAGGCCGCCGTCGCGAGCCTCACGCAGACCCTGGCCGCCGAATGGGCCGCCGACGGCATCCGGGTCAACTCCGCCGTCGCCGGGTTCTTCCCGCACGGCGGATCGGTGACCGCGAAATCACCCGAGGAGGGCGACGAGGTCGTGGGACGGACGATCCCGGCCGGCCGCACGGGACGCATCCACGAGTACGGCTGGCTCGTCGCCTTCCTCGCCTCGCCCTACGCGTCGTTCGTGACCGGCCAGAACGTCTTCATCGACGGCGGCGAGAGCCTGCGGCGCACCCAGGACGGCGACGTCTACGTCGCGCCCCGTGAAAGGAGCTCCCTGTGGTGACCACACCGACGGGCCTTCCCCGCCCGCCCCAGTCGTACGAGAGCATGCTCCGCGCCGACGCCCTCGACGGCCTCGGCGCCGTCGTGCTCGGCGAGGGCCCCCTCGCGTCGGCCGTGCACGAGGCCCTCGCGGCCGTCGGCGCATCCGTGCGGACCGAGCTGCCCGGCGACGGCGCGGCCGCGGCGGCGCGGATCGCGGAGCTCGCGCCGCACATCCTCGTCACGGTCCCGAGCACCACGGCCCCGGCGCGCGCCGACGACCTCGACGCGGAGAGCGTCGCGCGGGTCGTCGAACGCGACCTCACGGTGCCCTACAACGCGATCCTCGCGGTCGCGCGCGCCGCGGGCGACCGCGGTGCGGCGATCGTCTCGATCGTCTCCTCGGCCGCCGTCACCGGCGCGCCGGGCTTCGCGGGACCGGCGGCCGCCCAGTCGTCGCTGTGCTCGGCGGCCCGCTCGCTCGCCGCGGAGTGGGCGCCGCGCGACATCCGCGTCAACACCGTGTCGGTCGGCCCCTTCGAGGGCGTGCGGCCCGACGCAGCCGCCGGGCACGTGCCCGCGATGCGGCTCGGCGAACCGCGCGAGCTCGGCTGGCTCGTGGCCTATCTCGTCTCGCCCTACGCCGCCTATCTCACGGGCGCGCACATCGGCATCGACGGCGGCGACACGCTGCGCCGGCGCCTCGTCGGCGAGCCGTACCAGCCCGGCGAGTTCCTCGCGGACTGACCCGCCCCGCCCGCCCGACACCGTCCGCCCGACACCGTCCGCCCGACGGCGTTCACAATTCAGGAGAACTGGCCGCCCGGGCGGGCGCACGGCCCCATCCGGCCCGGATCTCCTGAATTGTGAACGGGGGAAGCCGGGACGCCGCGCACCCGGGGTGCCGGTACCCGGCCGTCGGCCGAGGCCACCCGCGGAGGCCGAGGGCGTCAGGCGGCGCCGAGGGCGATGCCCGCGGCGTACTCGTGCACGACGTCGACGCTCTCGGTGACGCCCACGTGCCGGCCCTCGCGCTTGGGGAACGGGTTCACGACGACCTCGTCGACGCCGGCGGCGGCGAGCTCCTCGAGCTCCTCGCGGGTCGCCGTCGACGACAGCGCACCGATGATCGCGAACGCCCCCGCGTCGCGCCCGGCCGCGTGCACGCGCTCGCGCATCGCCCGGCAGAAGGCGGTCACGGCGCCGATGTCCCAGCCGCCCACGCCGTTCGTGCTCGGGTGCAGCCGGTCGAGCCGGCCGTACCAGCCGTCCCAGCCCGCTGCGCGGCGCCGCGCGACGGGCGCGTAGCCGCCGCCGATGATCCGGGATCCCGCGGGCTTGGGCTCGAAGGCGATCTCCGGCACGCGGAAGTGCTCCGTCGACACGTGCGGCCGCGACTGCGTCAGCAGCGTCGCGATGACCCCGAGCATCTCGTCGAGCATGGCCCCGCGCGTCTCGAAGGGCGCGCCGACGGCGTCGAACTCCTCGCGCATCCAGCCGGTGCCGAAGCCGAGGTCGAGGCGTCCACCCGACAGCGCGTCGAGCGTCGCGACGAGCTTGGCGGTGAGCAGGGGATGCCGCAGGGGCACCAGATAGACGCCCACCCCGAGCCGGATGCGTTCCGTCACGCCGCTGACCTGGCTCAGCACGAGCAGCGGATCGAGCATGGGCGTGCTCAGGTCGAACGGCTGCGTGCCCGCGCCGGCGAGATAGTCCGACTCCAGCCGGGCCGGCATGAGCAGGTGCTCCCCCAGCCAGGCCGATGCATACCCCGCGGCCTCCGCAGCGCGGCCGGCAGCCACGACGGCGGCTGCGCGCACCGGCACGATGTTCAGTCCGACACGCATGTGCCCTCTCCCCGTTCCTCTCGGTCGCCGGCGCGCGCGAGGTCCACGCGCTCCCGCCGCAGGCCGACGGCCAGCTTCCTCGACTCGGCCCAGTCGCCGCCCGGCGAGATCGTCGTGACGACGTAGTTGCCCATCGGCGGCAGCGGCAGTTCGTAGGTGCCGTCGTCGCCCGTGTCGGTGGCGTCCGTGAACACGCCGCCGGCGCCGTACAGCACGACGCGGGCCCCGCTCACCGGCTCGCCCGCGTCGCTGACCGCGCCGGTGATCGACAGCGGCACGAGCATGTCGATGTCGACGGGCTGCTGATCGGCGGCGATGTCCACGACGACCGTGCGGGGCGACCAGCCGGACGCGTTCGCGACGAGCACGTAGCGCCCCGGGCCCGGCACCACCACCGAGTAGCGTCCGTCGTTGTCGGCGCGCGCCCAGTCGGCCGACTGCCCGTCCGGCGTGAGCACGTGCACGACGGCGGGGCGGTCGAGGCGGGCGTGGTCGAGCGAGCGGATGCACCCGTGCACGGGGACGAGCCCGGCGCCGCCCGCGTCGTCCTGGCGCGGCACGCCGCGGGGCAGAGCGAAGGCGATCGCCGCCGCGACGGCGGCGGTGCCGGCGGCGACGAGGAAGACGGCGTCGAACGCGATCGGCCCGGGATACGAGTCCCGCCCGTCGGACACCGCGAACGTCACCGAGAACAGGGCGGCGAGGCCGCTGCACGTCGCGGTGCCGAACGAGCGCACGAGGGCGTTGATGCCGTTCGCCGACGCCGTCTGCGTGAGAGGCACGGCGCTCATGATGAGCACGGGCGTGGCCGAGAAGGCGAGCGCGCTGCCGAGCCCGACGATGGTCGCGCCCACGACGACCGCGACGGCGGAGTCGTGCCAGAACAGCCGCAGCAGGTAGGCGGCGACGAGCAGCGCCGCCCCGCCGAACAGCATCGGGCGCCCGCCGAACCGGTCGAGCAGGCGGCCCGAGAGGGGCGCGACGGCGATCATCGCGACCGTCGACGGCACCATCGCGAGACCGCCCTGCAGGGGCGTACCGCCGAGGCCCCCGAGCTCGACGGGCACCTGAACGACCTGCGTGGTCATGAGCATGTTGGTGAACATCGCGATCGCGACGAAGAAGGTCGCCGTGTTCGTGAGCAGCACGGGCCGGATCACGGCGGTGCGCAGGTCGACCATGGGCTGGCTGACACGCAGCTCCCACGGCACCCACAGGGCGAACAGCACGAGCGCGAGGATGCCGCACGCGATCGTGAGCGGGCTCGTCCATCCCCACGTCGAGCCCTTCGAGATCACGAGCAGGGCGGCGACGAGCACGACCGACAGCACGACGGCCCCGAGCACGTCGAACCGCGCGTCGGTCGCGTAGCCGCGGTCGGCGGGCACGACCCACCAGACGGCGGCGGACATCGCGACGCCGAGCCCGCACATGATCCAGAACAGCATGCGCCAGTCGAGGTACTCGACGATGAGTCCCGACAGCGGCAGCGCGAGCGAGTTGCCGATCGCCATCGTCGCGCTCATGAGCGCGACGGCGCCGCCGATCCGCCCCGACGCCGACTGGTCGCGCAGGATGCTGATGCCGATCGGCATGAGCGCGATCGCGACCCCCGAGATCGCCCGGCCGAGCACGACGAGGGGGAACGTCGCGCCGACGGCAGCGATGAGGGAGCCGAGGAAGAGGCAGAGGAGCGTGACGAGCAGGAGCCGGCGCTTGCCGTGGAGGTCCGCCAGCCGCGTGACGATGGGGGTGCCGACCGCGCTCGACAGCAGCGTCGCGGTCACGATCCACGACGCGTCGTCGGCGCCGACGCCGAGGTCGTGGCCGATCTGCGCGAGCGGCGGGACGACGAGGGTGAACTGCAGCGCGACGACCGTGCCGCCGCTGGCGAGGACGCCGAGGATGAGTCCCGGACGCGCGGGACGCGATCTCGCCATGGTCAGCCGGCGGTCGGCGAGGAGCCCTCCGCGGCGTCCTCGGCGCCGCCGTCGCCCTGCCTCCGGTTGAAGAAGCGGCTGGCGGCGTCCTTGAAGGGCCTCAGGGTGAGACCCATGTACTCGGGCGTGAGCTCCGCCCAGCGGATCGCGTCGTGCTTGGACATGTCGGCCTGCGTGCCCAGGTAGCCGAGGGTCGCACGCACGCCGCGGCGGGGCATGCCCGCGATGCGCCCCGCGATCGCGAGCGCGGCGTCCATGAGCTCGTCGGCGGGATACACGCGGTTGACGAGGCCGATGCGCTCGGCCTCGGTGCCCGACACCTCCTCGCTGAGCAGCAGCAGCTCCTTCGTCTTGTCGACGCCGACGAGGCGGCTCATCCGGGCGGCGAGGCCCCACGCACCCATCGCGAGCCCCGAGCGCTCCATGTGCTGATCGGTCAGCCTCGCGCGATCCGAGGCGAGGCGCAGGTCGAACGCGAGGGCCAGCTCGAGCGCGCCGGTCGTGCAGACCCCGTCGATCACCGCGATCGACGGGGTGAGCAGGTCGTCGATCGCGTTGGCGAGCTCGGCGCCCGGGAAACGGGGCGGGGCGTCGGGCGACATCGCCTCCTTCATGTCGGCGCCGGCGCTGAAGCACGGCCGGCCGTCCTCCCGCGGCGCGCCCGTGAGGATCCACGCGTGGATGCCGGTGTCGTGCCGGATCCGCTCCACGACATCGCGCAGCTCGCTCATCAGGGCGTGGCTGAGCGCGTTCGCGACGCGCGGACGGTTGAGGGTCACGCGCAGCACGTGCGGGACAGGGGAGTCGACGAGGAGGTTCCGATAGTCCATGGGGTCTCACCTCATTCGTGACACGGGCCGCTGCGCCGACGAGCGGTCGACGGCGCGGATGCCGTCCGGGCTGCCGATCTGGGTGTAGGCGAGCCCGCGCGCCAGAGCGGCGGAGCGGCCGACGTCCAGCGACTCCCAGACGGCGCGCACCGTCCCCTGCGTCGCCCCGGGAGGGTTGCGCGCGATCGCGGCCGCGATCTCGTGGGCGCGATCCCAGAGCGCGGCGCGCTCGGTCACCTCGGTCACGAGGCCGATGCGCAGGGCCGTCTCGGCCGTCACCCGCTCCTCCAGGCCCATGAGCGCGATCCTGAGGGTCTCGCCGAGCGAGATCCGCCGGCTCAGCCCGATCGGCTCGAGCGCGGCGACCATGCCGTACGTGACATGGGGGTCGAAGAAGGTCGCGTCGTCGGAGCAGATCACGACGTCGGCCTCGTTCAGCCAGTAGAACGCCCCGCCCGCGGCCATGCCGTGCACGGCGCAGATCACGGGCTTCCACACCTGACGCGCCTTGGGACCCAGGTAGATGCCCGGGTCGACCTGTGAGAAGCGGTTGGCGGGCTTGGGGATGCCCTGCTTGACGTCGATGCCGGTGCAGAAGGCGCGCTCGCCGGCGGCGCGCAGCACGACGGCGTGCACGTCGTCGTCCAGGCGCACGCGCTCCCAGACGTCGGCGAACTCCTCGCACATCCGCTCGTTGAAGCTGTTCATCGCCTCGGGGCGGTTCAGGGTGATCGTGGCGACCCTGTCGCCGGTCAGCTCGAAGAGTATCGTCTCGTACTCTGCGCTCGCAGCCATGCGTCGTCCTTCCGGCTCTTCTTCAGCGTGCCATATTCCGCAGGCGCTGCGTGATGATCTCCTCGGCGTCGGCGATGATGCGGTCGACGACGTTCTGCACCGTGTCGACGTCATGGATGAGCCCCTGCGCCTGGCTCGCCCACCACATGCCGTCCTCCATGTCTCCGTTCTGCAGCACCCGGTCGCGGCCGCGCGCGCCGCTCGCGAGCGTCGCGACATCGGCGAAGGTCGCGCCGGGACGCCTGCTGATCTCGGCGATCTGCTCCGAGATCGAGTTGCGCGCGACCCGCGCGCTGTTGTGGAACTGGCGGAAGACGATGACGGTGTCCAGCTCGCTGTTGGCGACGATCTGCTGCTTGACGTTCTCGTGGATCGGGGCCTCGGCGGTCGCGATGAAGCGCGTGCCCATGTTCGCGGCGCACGCCCCGAGCGCGAGCGCCGCGACGAGGCCGGCGCCGGTGGCGATGCCGCCGCTCGCGATCACGGGGATGTCCAGCGCACGCACCGCGGCGGGGATGAGCACGAGTCCGGGGACGTCGTCCTCGCCGGGGTGGCCGGCGCACTCGAAGCCGTCGATGCTGATGGCGTCGACGCCCTTCTCGGCGGCGGAGATCGCGTGCCGCACGCTCGTGGCCTTGTGGATGACCTTGACGCCGGCGGCCGTGAAGTCGCTCATGTGCGGCGCGGGGCTGGAGCCGGCGGTCTCGACGATCTTGACGCCCGACTCGATGATCGCCGCGCGGTACTCGTCGTACGGCACCGGCTGAATCGTCGGCAGGATCGTGAGGTTCACGCCGAACGGCTGGTCGGTGAGCTCCTGGGTGCGGCGGATCTCCTCGGCGAGCGCCTCGGGGCTCGGCTGCGTGAGCGCCGTGAGGAATCCGAGGGCCCCCGCGTTCGCCACGGCGGAGATCAGCGGAGCCGTGCCGAGCCCGGTCATCCCCCCGCACAGCACGGGGTGACGCACTCCGAAGGCTTCGGTGAATTCTGTCTTGAGCATGTGCTCGCCTGCCTCAACGTCGATGCTTCGATACGGGTCCACTATAGACCATTCGTTTATTCAGATAACTCAAATAGCTGTTTGTTCGGTTTCGCCCTACCGTGGAGTCATGCCGAACGAATCCTCCCCCGTTCCGCCCGCACGCCCGGCGCCGTCGCCGCTGACCAACCTCCGCGACCTCGGCGGGCTGCCGGTCTCGGGCGGCCGGCTCCGAGCCGGGCTGCTGTGGCGCGCCGACGACCCCTCGCTCTCACCCGACGACGAGATCGACGGGCTCGTGCGCCGCGGCCTGACGACCGTCATCGACCTGCGCTCGCCCGAGGAGGCGGCCTTCACGGGGCGCGGCGCCCTCGCGCGCACCGCGGTCGCGTACCATCACCTGCCCCTGACCGATCGGATGGCGGTGCCCGAGGCGCTCGCGATCGCGCGCCTGCGCGGCGCGCGCCCCGACGACATGGCCGCGTGGTACGCGGAGCTGTTCCGCGAGCGCGCCCCGCAGCTCGTCCAGGGCTTCCGCATCGCGGTCGACGCACCCGGCACGACGCTGTTCCACTGCTCGGCGGGCAAGGATCGCACGGGCGTCTTCGCGGCCGCGCTGCTGCGCGTGCTCGGGGCCACGCACGAGGTGATCGCCGACGACTACGCGCGCACGTCCGTGGCGCTCGACGCGACGCGCGCACGCCTGCGGCCGGTCGTCGACGGCATCCTGGGCGTCGACCGCCCCCAGCCACCGGCGGGCGCGCCCGCCCTCGGCGCCGAGGCCGAGATCATGAGCATGGCGCTGCGCCGGCTCGACGAGGCCGAGGGCGTCGTCGGCCGCCTGCGGGCGGCGGGGCTCACCGATGCGCTGCACGCGCGGCTGCGTCGCCGGTTCGTCGACTGAGACCACCGTCCGCACCGCCCGCACGGCTCACCGGAGCACGACGGGCGTGACGAAGCCTCCGGTCGACTGCTCGAAGCGCGCGGGCGTCGCGTCGATGAGGAACTCGTAGCGCCCGTCGGCGGCGCACGCGTCGGCGAGCTCCTCCAGCACGAAGTTCTGCCCCTGCGGCATGCCCATCATGACGAGGTCCAGGATGTGCGCGGGCAGCATCACGCCGGGCTCCTTGCTCGGGAGCAGGTCGAACGTCGTGTTGTCGATCGCCACGGCGCCCAGGTCGTGCTCGTGGAACCAGCGGGCCGCGGAGATGCCCAGGCCGGCGCCGTCCTTGTGGTACTCGTGCACCTTGCCCGCGAAGAAGACGCTGACCTGGCCCGTGCGGATCAGCGCGACCGAGCCGGGCAGCAGCCGGGCGCCGCTGGCCTGCAGCGCATCCTCGAGCATGTCGCCGGTGATCTCCACACCGCCCGCGACGCGGTCGACGCCCGTGTGCCGCGCGACGTCGAGCAGCACGCCGTGCGAGACGAGCGTCCCCCACGTGTCAATGCCGAGCTTGGTCGCGCCCGCGGTCGTGACCGCCGAGGCGGGGATGCCGTTGTACATCGTGCCGCGCCAGCTCACGTGCGACAGGGCGTCCCAGTGGGTCGCGGCCTGGATGGGCGTCACGACGATGTCGTCGCTCCACCGCACGTAGTCGGGGTCGTCCGACCAGCCGTCATTGATCGCGAGCATCGTGCGAATGGGGTTCACCCGTCCGCGGACGCCGCTGCCGTCCTGGGGGCCGTTGAGGCCGAGCTCCATCGCGAGGTTGAACGCCGTGCCGTCCTTGACGGCGGCCAGCCCCGCCCGCCGGGTCTCCTCCGTGATGAGGTTGAGCGTCCCGCGCTGGTCGTCGGCGCCCCAGCGCCCCCAGTTGCTCACGCTCTCGACGGCGGCCTCGAACTCCGCGCTCACGACCATGTCTGCACTCCTCGTCGTCGTCGGCGCCGTCGGCGGCGCTGCCGGGATCTGCACGATGCCGCATCGCCACGACACCGCAGGGAACTTTTACAGCACAATCATATAACTATAATGAAGGAGCGCGCCGTCCGCGCGCCCGAACAGGGAGGTTCGATGCCTGCGCCGAGTCCACTCCTCGAGCTCCTCGAGCCCGAGACGGCCGCCGCCCTCGCGGCCGCGCCGCGCTGGGACACCACGAGCATCGCCGCGCTGCGCGGATCCCTCCCCGCCCCCGCCGCCCGTCCGTCGCACCCGCGCGTCGAGCGCACCGACATCACGCTCGGCACGGCACACCCGGTGCGGGTGCGCGTCTATCGCACCGCCGGCGCGACCGGCCCCGCCCCGTGCCTCCTCTGGATGCACGGCGGCGGCTACGTCATGGGCACGCTCGACGGAGCCGACGCCCGCCTCGACGCGATCGTCGCGCGGCTCGGCATCGTCGCCGTCTCGATCGACTGGCGCCTCGCCCCCGAGCATCCCTATCCCGCCGGGCTCACCGACGCGCACGCCGCCTGGGACGCGATCAACGACGACGACGCCGGACTCGGCATCGACACCGAACGGATCGTCGTCGGCGGCAGCAGCGCGGGTGCGGGCCTCGCCGCCGCGCTGTGCCTGCGGCTGCGCGATCTGGGTCGGCCGCAGCCTGCGCTGCAGCTGCTCGTCTCCCCCATGATCGACAACCGCCCCACGCCGTCGATGAGGGCGATCACCGATGCCCGGCTGTGGAACGCCGACGCCAACGCGCTCGCATGGAGCGCCTACCTGAGCGGTATCTCGCCCGTGCCGGAGACGGCGGCGCCCGCGCGGGCGCGCGACCTCACGGGCGTCGCGCCCGCCTTCGTCGCCGTGGGACAGGTCGACGGCTTCGTCGACGAGGACATCGCGTTCGCGCATGCACTCCTGCGCGCCGGCGTGCCCACCGAGCTGCACGTGTACCCGGGCGTCGCGCACGGCGCCTTCGGCGGGTCGCCGCGCACGCCGCGCACGCGCCAGTTCGAGCGCGACGCGCTCGAGGCGCTCGAACGCGCCCTGCGCGGGTGACCGCGCCGCCCTCCCCGCACGACCGACAGATCCGCACGACCCACACACCAGACAGAAGGAGAACCCCATGGCCGTCGTCGCCACCTACAGCTATGACCCCGCCACCGTCGAGGCCCGCAAGGAGATCCTCGATCAGCACCTCGCGTTCATCGGAGGGCTCGAAGAGGCGGGCACCCTGCTCGCCGTGGGCCGGCTCGGCGAGGCATCCGTCGACATCCTGTTCCTCCTCAACGCGGCGGATGCCGCCGAGGCGCTGCGCATCCTCGCGGAAGACCCCTACAACCGCGCCGGCTACGTCTCGAGCATCACCGCCCACGAGTGGTCCCCGACCCGCGGCCGCCTCGCCCCCCTCTGACAGCATCCCCCACCCTTCCCCCGCCCCGCGAGAGTGCATCCCGTGGCCGAGAACGCATCGGGCGGCCGAGAGCGCAGCTGGCTTCTGCACTCTCGGCCGCCCGATGCACTCTCGCGGGGCGGGGGGTGGGGGCGAGGGGCGGGGATCAGGCGGTCAGCGGATCTGCAGGAGGGTGAGGATCTCCTCCAGGGACGCGCTCAGCTCGTCGGGGGTCGGGGGCTGCTCGATGCCGCCGGCCGGCGTCGGCCAGGTGCCGTCGAGGTCGCCCAGCGGCGAGATGCCCCGGTCGGCCGTGTTGTAGACCTGCGACCCCTCCTCGCTCGCGAGGAAGTTCAGGAAGAGCGCCGCGGCGTTCGGGTGCGGCGCGTCGGCGGTGACGACGGCCCACGTGAAGATGCCGTAGAAGGGGTCCTCCGGCACCATGTACTCGATCGGCGCGCCCGCCTGCTTGGCCGCGTCGAACACGCCGGGGATGTTGGCGACGAGCACGCCGCCCTCGCCGGCGCCCAGCAGCTCCGCGCCGGGCGCGCCGCTGTTGACGACCTGGTGGCCCTGCTGGCCGACCTTCTCGAGGAAATCGGGGCCGAGGTCGGGGTGGTTCAGCGCGACGTGCCACATCTGCGCCCACGCCTGCGATCCGCGCGGGTCGACGAGGATGAGCTGCCCGTCGACGCGCTCGTCGAGCAGGTCCTGCCACGTGTCGAGGGTGAAGTCGCCCATCACCGACGTGTTGTACCCGAACGCGGGCACCCCGACCGTGACGACGACGCCGTAGTCGCCGAGCAGGAACTGCGCATCGTCCACCTCGCCCCGGGCCAGGTCGGGGAGCGACGCGAGGTTGCCCGCGTCGTTCATGTCGCCGAAGAAGCCCTGGTCGACGGTCGACATCACGTCGACCTGCACGTTGTCGGCGGCGATCTCGGCCTGGAAGCGCTGTGCGATGTCACCGCTGGGCAGGCGCGTCGCGTTCACGCGGATGTCATACGTCGCCTCGAAGGCCTCGACGACCTTCTCGATCGTGCTCGGCGGCGTGCCCGTGTACCACGTGAGCTCGCCCTCGGCCTCGGCCGCGGCGATCAGCTCCTCCAGGCTCTGCGGCCCGGCCGCGGGCTCGGCCGGCTCCTCCGCGGGCGAGCCGCACCCGCCCAGGGCCAGCGCGCCGACGACGGCCGCGATGCCGCCGACGACCCTCAGTCGCTTGAGAACACCATTGTCCATGCGAATCTCCTTGCTGTGGTTCCGTCTAAATCATCCAATTGATCTGACTCTTTTCAGGCTACCTCGAACGGGACGCGGCGTAAATATGTGACACTGGCGTCAGATTCAGGTAATAATGGTGTCAGCACCCACCCGATACGGATCCAATGAGGTAGCCCATGTCTCGGAAGAACAGCGCGACGCCGTCCGTCGCGATCATCGGCGCCGGCCTGGGCGGCGTCGCCGCCGCCGTGAATCTCACGAAGCGCCGCATCGGCACGTTCACGATCTTCGAGAAGTCGGCCGGCGCGGGCGGCACGTGGTGGGACAACCGCTACCCCGGCGCCGAGTGCGACGTGCCGTCGGCGCTCTACTCGTACTCGTTCAAGCTGCACGACTGGTCGCGCACCCACGCGACACAGGCCGAGATCCAGGCCTACGTCGACGAGGTGATCGACGACTACGGCTTCCGCGACCGCATCCGCTTCGGCATCGGCGTCGATCGCGTCGAATGGGACGAGCAGCGCCTGCAGCATCTCGTCGTGACCGACGACGGCGAACGGCACTGGTTCGACGTCGTCGTGAGCGCCGTCGGCATGCTCAACGTGCCGAACATCCCGAGCTGGCCCGGCATGGAGCTGTTCACGGGGCCGATCTTCCACTCCGCACGGTGGCGCGACGACGTCGACCTCGCCGGCAAGACGGTCGCGGTCGTCGGCGCCGGCGCCTCGGCCGCGCAGGTCGTACCGGGGCTGCAGCCGATCGTCGGGAAGCTGCTCACCTTCCAGCGCGAGCCGGGCTGGGTCTTCCCGAAGGGCGATCGCGACTACACGCCCGCGGAGCGCAAGAGGCTGAACCGCTTCGGCCGTCGCCGCCGCGCGCGCCGCGAGACGCTCAGGATGATGGACAAGGGCCTCAAGGTCGCGACCGACCCGGCCGCCGCGGAGGAGAGCATCGCCCGCGGCACCGCCTACATCGACGAGGTCTTCGCCGACCGCCCCGACCTGCGCGCGGCGCTCACGCCGAGCTTCACGCCGCGCTGCAAGCGCAACGTGCAGTCGAGCACCTTCTACCCGGCCCTCCTCCAGCCCAACGTGGAGCTGATCACCCGCTCGGTGGTGCGGGTCACCGAGAACGGCGTCGTCGACGACCGGGGCGTCGAGCACCCGGTCGACGCGATCGTGCTCACGACCGGCTTCACGGCGCAGGACTTCCTCTCCACCTACGAGGTCGCCGGGCGCGGGGGCACGACGCTGCACGAGGCCTGGGACGGCGACCCACACGCCTACCTGGGCATCACGGTGCCCGACTTCCCCAACTTCTACATCATGTACGGTCCCAACACGCACGGCACGGTCGTCTCGGTCGTGCTCGAACACCAGGCGGAGTTCATCGCGAAGGACGTGCAGCGCCTCGCGCGCGCCGGCGGCGGCGTGATCGAGGTCAAGCGCGAGTTCGAGGCCGGCTTCCAGCGCACGCTGCAGGCCGCGATCGGCGACGTGCCGGCCTGGAAGTCGGGATGCAACAACTTCTACGAGACCGCGAGCGGCACGAACGTCGTGCAGTGGCCGTGGTCCCACGACGAGTACAAGCGGCTCGCACGCACGACGCGCGTGGACTCCTCCACGCTCCGGCCGCTGCCGGACAGCGCCCGTGCCGCACGCCGCGGAGACGATGCACACGGGGCGAAGGCGCCCGCACTGACGAAGGGAGACCCATCATGAAGCTCGAAGGTCGTCGCGCGATCGTGACCGGAGGCGGTCGCGGCATCGGCCGCGCCTACGTGGAGCGGCTGCTGGCCGAGGGCGCCAGCGTCGCCATCCTCGACCTCGACATCGACAACGCCGAGAAGACGGCGACGGAGCTGTCGGACCGCGGCACGGTCATCGCGATCAAGACCGACGTCGCCGACGAGGACTCGGTCGGCGCCGCGGTCGAGGAGGTCGCCGAACGTCTCGGCGGCATCGACATCGTCGTCAACAACGCCGCCCTGTTCGGTGACTGGAAGCCCGAGGACGACACCTTCCCCTATCTCAAGCGGATGATGGACGTGAACCTGCTGAGCGTCTGGCTCGTCACGCGGGCCGCGGCGCCGCACCTGGTCAAGAGCCCCTACGGCCGCGTCATCAACCAGTCGTCGGGCACGGCGTACAACTACACCTACAACGGCCCGACCGACGAGTTCACCGGCCTGCGCTCGTTCAGCTACTCGTGGACGAAGTGGGGCGTCAACGGCCTCACCAAGTACTCCGCGGCACAGCTCGGCAACTGGGGCGTGACGGTGAACGCCATCGCCCCCGGGCCCACGCACACCGAGGCGTTCTCGAAGTCCGTCGACCCCGCGCACGCGCAACGCCTCGTCGAGGCCCAGCCGATCAAGGGCGCCATCCAGCCCGAGGACCTCGCGGGCGCCGTGGTGTTCTTCGCGAGCGACGACGCGCGGTTCATCACCGGTCAGATCCTCGTGATCTCCGGCGGCCGCCACATGCCCGCGTGAGGCCGGCACGATGACCGACGCGACCGCGGCGGACACGTCGCTGCAGGAGTTCCGCATCGCCGTCTCCGACGAGGAGCTCGACGACCTGCACCGCCGGCTGCGGTCGGCGCGCTGGACCGAGGAGCTCGCGGACGCGGCGTGGTCCGACGGGATCACGCCGCAGGCGATGCACCGTCTCGTCGAGCGCTGGCTCGACGGCTACGACTGGCGCGCCGTCGAGGAGCGCCTGAACCGCAGGCGGCAGATCACGACCGTCATCGACGGCCAGCGCATCCACGCCGTCGTCGCTCCGTCGGCGCGCGCGGACGCGATCCCGCTGCTCCTGCTGCACGGGTGGCCGAGCACCTTCGCGGAGTTCGAGCCCGTGATCGACGCGCTCACGTCGCCCCCCTCGTCCGACGACGTCGCCTTCCACGTCGTCGTGCCGTCGGTGCCCGGCTACGCCTTCTCGGGGCCGACGACCGAGCGCGGCTGGACCTCTGCCCGCATCGCGCGCGCCTTCGCCGAGCTGATGGCACGGCTCGGCCACACCGGCTACGTCGCGCACGGCGCGGATCTCGGATTCCACATCTCGTCCGACCTGGCCGTGCTCGACCCCGCGCACGTGCGGGCGATCCACCTGAACCTCGGCGGCGTGCGCCAGGCGGGGAAGCGCCAGCACGAGCCCTCGGCCTCCGAGGCGGAGGCCGACGCCAAGCGCAGGCAGGCGCACTATCTGGCGGACATGTCCGCCTACGCGCTGCTGCAGGCGACGCGCCCGCAGACGCTCTCGTACATGCTGATCGACTCGCCGATCGCGCAGCTGGCCTGGGTCGGCGAGAAGTTCCACGAGTGGACCGATCCCGGTCACCCAGTCGCCGACGACGACGTCCTCACGGCCGCCTCGCTGTACTGGTTCACCCGCACGGGCGGCTCCGCCGCGCGCTTCTACCAGTCGGGGTACGGCGAGGCGCGCATGGGGCGGCGCCCCTTCGTGACGACGCCGACGGGCGTCTCGGTGTGGCCGCACGACATCGTCCCCGCGCTGCGGCACTGGACCGAGGAGGAGTACAACGTCACGTACTGGGCCGACATGCCCGCGGGGGCCCACTTCGCCGCGCTGGAGACGCCCGACCTGCTCGTGCAGACGCTGCGGCGGTTCGCCGCGACGCTCTGAGGAGCGCACGGCTCCGAGCGCACAGCCGATCCCTGAGCCGGCCGCTGTCTCAGGGGGCGACGGCGCGCCACCACAGGTCGGCGACCTGCGCGGCGCCGCGCGGCGCGTCCATCCGGGTGCCCCGGTACTCCGTCGTGCGCATCGAGCGCACGCAGAAGGTCTCCATCATGCCGCAGAGCAGGCGCGTCACGCCGGGCACGTCGTCGAGCTGCCGCGCCGTGCCGGCCGCGACGGCGTCGCCGAGGATGCCGGTCCACCGGGCATAGGTCTCGGCGCGCAGCTCGTGCACGAGCCGGCGGATGCTCTGCTCGCCGTACGAGAGGTCGTAGAGCATCCGCATGCCGGGCCGGTCGTGCCGGAAGCCGAGCACGAACGCGCGCGTGCCGTCGACGATCGTCTCCCTGAGGTCGTCGTGCACGGTGAAGTCGGCCGCGCGCCCGCGGAACGCCAGCTGCGCGTTCTGGGCGACCTCGTGGCAGATGTCGCTCTTGTTCTCGAAGTACATGTAGAACGCGGCGCGCGACACGTCGGCACCGTGTGTGATGGCCTCGACCGTGATGTCGGCGACCGAGCGCGTTCCCGCGAGATGACGTGCGGAGATCAGGAGCTTGTTGCGCGTCTCTGCGCCGCTTCCCCGACGTTGCGTCGGCGTGCGGCGCAACGTCGGGGAAGCGTCGTCTTTCTTGGCCATGCGGACAGGCTAACCCGTCGGCCGTCAGGCGGCCGAAGCGGGTGCGAGCGTCAGTCGAGGCGGCTCGAGCGGGTCGGTGGCCTCCGGCCGGGGTCGACGCCCCGATGCGATCCACTCGTCGATGGTCGCGACGACGTCGGGCGCCTGCATGTACGACGGGTCCATCGTCAGCGACGCCGACTTCGCGGCGATCAGCACGTGCGCCTCCTCGGTCTGCGCCGCCGTGAGGGCACGCGCCCGCGCCTTGTCCCGGGCCGACGGGGGCTCGAGGTTCTCGTACTCCGCGTCGGGGTACTGCGAGTCGAGCGAGTAGGCGAGGTTGAACGCCATGTCGGCCCACGGGCCGAGCGCCGTCTGCACCGCGTCGGCGAGGCCGTCGATCACGGTGCGTCCCGCGAGCTGCTCGCCGAGCACGGTCGCGCCGAGCGAGGCCATCGTCATGCCCTGCCCGTACCGCGGGTTGAACGAGGTCACGGCGTCGCCGACGACGACGAACCCCTCGGGGCGTCGCGTCAGGTCCTCCCACATGCGGCGCTGATTGCCGGGCATCTGGTACGGAGCGACCTCGCTGAGGATCTCGGCCCGGCTGACGTACTGGGAGATCAGGGGGCTGTCGAGCTTGCGGAAGAACTCCATGACCGAGTCGAAGTCGTCGGGCGGGTAGTTCTTGAGCATGCCGTAGGCCACGACGTCGTGCAGGCCGCCGCCCGCGGGCCGGATCGAGCCGCCGCGCGGGTTCTCGGGCGAGCCGGTGACCATGATGCCCGCCAGCCCGTGCGGCAGCACGCCCTCGGGGAAGCGCGCCGTGAACGTCGAGTACCCCATGTAGATGCGCAGGTGCCGCTCCTCGGGCTTCTCGTAGCCGAGGTCCTCGATCCAGTTGGCCGATCGCGACCCGCGGCCCGTCGCGTCGACGACGAGGTCGCCCGTGAGCGTGCCGCCCTCGACGCCGCGCACCTTCGCGCCGATGACGCGCGCGTCGCCCTCCTCGGCGAGGAGGCCCGCCGCCATGCCCTTGACCGTGACCACGTTGGGCAGCGCGAGCACGCGACGGCGCAGCGCCCACTCGAAGAGCGGACGCTGGAACGCGATGATCTGCAGCTCGGAGGGCACGCGGATGCGCCAGGCGCCGCCCGCCCACTGGGCGAAGTCGGCGGTGTCGTCGTAGCGCTCGCAGCCCAGGTCGATGAGCTCCTGCTCGAAGCCGGGCAGCAGCGCCTCGACCTTCTGCTTGCCCAGCAGCAGCATGTGGTGGATCTGGTTCGACTGCGGCACGCCGCGACGCCCGAGCCGCGCCTCCGGCCCCTCGACGAGGAGCTCGTCGCGGTCGACGATCGTCACCCGCTCGAAGTGCGGGCTCAGCGCGGTGGCCGCGAGCAGCCCGGCGACGCTGCCGCCGAGGACGATCGCGTGTTCGAATGTGGCCATTGCTTGTCCTTCCAGTTCGGGTCAGAGGTCCAGGACGATGCGGCGGCCGGCGCACCGGCTGACGCAGATCATCATGGTGAAGCCGTCCGCCTTCTCGTCATCGGTCAGATAGGTGTCCCGATGGTCGGGCTCGCCCTCGAGCACGACGGCCTCGCAGGTTCCGCAGTATCCGTTCTCGCACGAGTACGGGGCGTTGAGGCCGCGCTGGAGCATGGCGCCGAGCAGGGTCTCGTCGGACCCGACCTCGATCGTGACCCCGCTGCGCGTGAGCTCGGCCTCGAAGGGCTCGCCCGTGATGTCGACCGCGTCGACCGCGAAGCGCTCCAGGTGCAGGTCGACCGCGGGCTCGCGCTCGACCGCCATCGCGGCGAGCAGGTCGAGCATGGGGGTCGGACCGCACGCGTAGACGGCGGTGCCGGGAACGAGCGCGTCGAGCAGGGCGGCGAAGTCGGGCCGGCCCTCGGCGTCGTCGGCCGAGACCGCGACCTGCTCGCCGTGCTCGGCCTGCAGCGCCGTGACGTACGCCATCGACGAACGGGAACGGCCGCCGTACACGAGCCGCCACGGAATGCCCTTCTCGTCGGCCTCGCGCATCATCGGGATGAGCGGCGTCACGCCGATGCCGCCGCCGAGGAAGAGGTAGCCGCCGGCCGGGTGCAGCTCGAAGTTGTTGCGCGGCGTGCGCACCTCGATCGCGTCGCCCGCGGCGACCGCGTCGTGCAGCTCGATCGACCCGCCCCGCCCCGCGGCCTCCCTCAGCACCGCGATGCGGTAGACCTTGCGGTCGGCCGGGTCTCCGCACAGCGAGTAGTGCCGCACGAGACCCGACGGAAGCCTCACCTCGATGTGCGCGCCCGGCTGCCACGGCGGCAGGTCGAGACCCGCCATCGACTCGAGCTCGAGCTGCCGGACGCCCTCGGCGACGAGCTCGGCGGAGCGGACGCGCAGCTTGATGGTCTGTGACACGGGCATCCGTCACACCCCCGTCAGCTCGCGGACGACGCGCAGCTGGTCGGTCTGCGCGACGCCCCGCTCGTCGACCGCGCCGGCGCGCAGGTCGATCATGTTCACGGCGAGACACGCGGTCTTGAACCCCGCGAACGCCTCGTACCATTCCAGCCCGTCGGTCGGGATGCCGGTGTGCTCCCGCCACAGGGCCGCGGTGGTCTCCGCGTCGGGCATGCCCTCGAACGGCCGGCCGCCGCGCTGGAAGATCTTGGTGCGCTGGTTGACGAGCCACCAGCCCAGGTCGTGCAGCGCGCCGCCGAGCGACGGCTGCTCCCAGTCCATCAGCGCGACGACCTCGAAGTCGTCGTCGACCATAACGTTGCCGAGGCGCGCGTCCCCCCAGACGAGGCCCGCGGGCCGGTTGCCGGGCATCGTGTCCCTGAGCCTCTCCCACACGCGGCGATGCACGGGCGCGGGGCGCCCGTGCCGGTCGATGCGGTCGAGGAAGCGCGTCCACCGATCCCATTCCTGCTCCATGCCCGTGACGCCGCCGGGCCCGGCGAGGAAGCCGACGCTGTCCAGCGGGATCGACGAGATCGCGGCAAGCTCGCGGATGCTGTTGCGGAAGAGCCGCTCGCGTTCGGCGGGGCTCGCCTCGGCGACCCAGCCCACGTCGGTGTAGGGCGGATGCGACACGGCGACGCGGCCGGAGAGCCGCTCCATCACGAAGAAGGGCGCGCCGAGGATCTCGGGGTCGTCCTCCAGCCAGAGCGTCGGGGCGACGCGCACGCGGCCGGACTCGTGAAGCACCCGCATCAGCCGGAACTGCTCCTCGAACAGGTCGTCGTAGAACACCGTGAAGGCCGTCGGCTTGATGCGCACGACGAGACCCCGGTCGTGGGCGCCGTCGGCGTCGTCCCATGCCGCCGAGAACAGGATCGTCTCGTGCGACTGACCCGCGCCGCGGGGGTAGGAGAGGTCGCGCACGCGCACCTCGCGCACGCCCAGCCGTGCCTGGAGCCAGGCCGTCAACTGCCGGGCGAGCTCTCCGAGATCGCGCTGCGCGGGAGCGACGATCATCTCCGATTCGCGCTTCGAGCCGGACATTGTGCCTCCTCGCATCCGGGGTCCGTCGTGACTACTATAGAGGACACTGACGTCAGCGTCAGCAATTTCTCGGAGATCATGAGGAGACGGACGCATGCCCGCCACGATCAATCCCGCCCCCACCGCCGTAGACGAGATCCTCGATCCCGCGTGGCTGTCCGCGAGCCTCGACCTGCCCGTGCGCGCCGTCGAGGTCGTCGAGACCATCAAGACCGTCGCCACGAAGGTGCGCCTGCGTATCGACCTCGACGACGCCCTCCCCTCGCAGTCGCTCTGCGTGAAGGGGTTCTTCGACCACGACCCGCTCCCGGCCAACCGGGCCCGGAGCACCCAGAACGAGGTGCGGTTCTACCGCGAGATCGCGCCGCGGCTCGACATCGTGGTGCCGCACGCCCGCTACGCGCGGATCGACGAGGCGAGCGGCCACGGCCTGCTGATCATGGACGACGTCGTCGCACGGGGCGGCCGCTTCCTGTCGGCCCTGGAGCCCTACTCCCCCGAGCAGGCCCGCGACAGCCTCGCCGCGCTCGCGACGCTGCACGCCGCGCACTGGCACGAGTCGGGGCTCGACGACGTGCCCTGGGTCGGCGACTGGCTCCAGTCGCTCGCAGACACGCCGCTGATGCCCGCGACCGACCTGCAGCTCCTCATGGACGACGGCCGGTTCGCCACGCACCCCGGTCTCGCCGACGCCGAACGACTGCACCACGGCATCCGCGCGCTCGCGGAGCGGGGCCGGGGCGACGTGCGCACGCTCGTGCACGGCGACGCGCACGCGGGCAACCTGTACACAATCGACGGCCGCATGGCCCTGATCGACTGGCAGGTGCTGCAGCGCAGCACCTGGGCGATCGACGTCGCCTACCACGTGGGTGCGGCACTGAGCGTCGAGCAGCGCCGCTCCCACGAGCGCGCACTGCTGGAGTCGTACCTCGACGCCCTGCGGGCGCGCGGCGTCGACGCGCCGCCCGCGACGACCGCATGGGACTCGTACCGCGCGGGGATGATCTACGGCTACTACCTCTGGGCCGTCACACGCCGCGTGGCCCGGCCCATCACCGAGGAGTTCTCGCAGCGCCTCGTGACGGCCGTCGACGACCTCGACAGCTACGCCCTGCTGGGCGTGTGACCTCGCTGAACCAAATAGCTTATTGATTCATCTATTATGGAAGCTCACCGGGACGTGCCCGGGCGGCCCGGTCCGCACGGACGGGGCCCGATCGAAGAGAGCGGACGAATGTTGCGACACGACGTGACCGTGATCGTCGGCGCGGGCGGCATGGGCGAGGCGATCGCCCGCCGCGGCGGCGCCGGCCGCCGGATCCTGCTCGCCGACCTCGACCGCGCGCACGCGGCTGCCGTCGCCGAGCGCCTCGAGGGCGACGGCTTCGGCGCCGTCGCCGAGGCCGTCGATGTGTGCGAAGCCCCCTCGATCGACGCCCTCGCCGCCCGTGCCCAGGAGCTCGGCCCCGTGCGCAGCGTCGTCGTGACCTCCGGCGTGAGCCCGTCGGGGTCAGACGCACGCGTCATCCTCGCGACCAACCTCATCGGCGTGGGACGGGTGATCGAGACGTTCGGCGACGTGATCGCCCCCGGCGGCGCGGGCGTCGTGATCTGCAGCATGGCGGCCGACTTCGCCCCGCCGATCGACGAGGAGGTCGGCCGCGCGCTCGCGCTCGCCCCCGTCGACGAGCTCCCCCGAGTCATCGAGCGCGCGGGCCTGCACGAGCTGACCCCCGGCGACGCCTACCGCGTCTCGAAGCGGGGCATCCGCGCCCGCACCGCCGCGGCGAGCCTGGCCTGGGCCCGGCGCGGCGCGCGGCTGAACTCGCTGAGCCCCGGTCACACGATCACCCGCATGGGCCGGCACGAGGAGTCCGGTGCGCAGGGCGAGCGCATCCGCGCCCTGCTCGACCTCAGCGCCGCCGGCCGCGCCGGCACCGCGACCGAGATCGCCGACGCCGCGGCCTTCCTGCTGAGCGAGCAGGCCTCCTACGTCACCGGCACCGACCTGCTCGTCGACGGCGGCGCCGTCGCGGCACAGCGTTGGGCGACGCGATAGTCCCCACGATTCCCCTCGACAGGAAGAGATCACCATGACCCGTTCCCTCTTCGTCCTCCGGTCCAACGCCGTGGAAGGGCGCGAAGACGAGTACAACGAGTGGTACGACGAGACCCACATCCCCGACGTGCTCGCGGTGCCCGGCTTCGCGTCGGCGCAGCGCTACCGCCTCGACGACCATCCGCGCAACGCGCGCGCCCCGTTCGGCTACATGGTCGTCTACGAGCTCGACGGCGACCCGGCCGCGGCGCTCGACGCGCTGAACGCCGCGATGGCCGACGGCTCGATCGCGCTCAGCGACGCCCTCGACACGAGTCGGGAGCGGCGCCCCGAGGGCTTCCTCTACCGCGCCGTCGGCGAACGCGTGACCTCTTGAGCCGAGATGCCCGCCGACCGACTGCTGCCGACGCCCGAGGCCGAGGAGTTCATCGCGCTCATGCGCGAGGTCGCCGCGATCGCTCGCCCGCGCGTCCTGACCAGAGGAGCACACCATGCCCGAGCTCGCAACCCTCGAGCGCGACGGCCGCATCGCGCACCTGACCCTGCGCCGCGGTGACGTCGGCAACGCGCTCGACCAGCCCCTGGCCGAGGCGTTCGCCGCCGCCGTCCGCGAGCTGCTCCTGATCGAGGAGCCGCTCGTGGTCGTGCTGCAGTCCGACGGCGCGCTGTTCTGCGCGGGCGGCGACGTCGCCGCGGTGTCGACGGCGCCCGACCCCGGCGCGTACCTCACGCGGCTGGCGTCCACGATGCACGACGTGCTCCCGGCGCTGCGCGACGCGCCGCACCTGGTGGTCGCCCGCGTGCAGGGTGCGGCGGCGGGCGCCGGCCTCGCCCTCGTGCTCAACGCCGACGTCGTGGTCGCGTCGAGCGCGGCCGTCTTCCTCAGCGCGTACGCCGGAGTCGGGCTCACTCCCGACTGCGGCGTCAGCCGGCTGCTGCCGCGCGTCGTCGGGGAGCGCCGCGCGATCGAGCTCGCCCTCACGGGCCGCGTGCTGAGCGCCGAGGAGGCGCGCGACTGGGGTCTCGTCACCACGGTGGCCGCGCCCGACGAGCTCGACGCCGCGGTCGACGCCCTCGCGGGGCGTCTCGCGGCGGGGCCGGCCCAGGCGCAGGCGCGCACGGTCGCGCTCCTGCGCGCCGACCACCCCGGATACGAGGAGCACCTCGCCGCGGAGGTCCGCGGGCTCGCCGACCAGATCGCCCTGGACGACACCCGCGCACGCATGCGAGCGTTCCTGGAGCGGTCCCGCGCCCGCACGAGCTGACGCACGCGCACCGCGTGCATCCGAAGAAGGAGAGAAATGGTCAACGCAGTCATCGTCGATGCCGTCCGCATCGCGTCAGGACGGGGCAAGCCCGGGGGCGCCCTGTCGGGCATCCATCCGGTCGACCTCGGCGCGCACGTCGTCGCGGCGCTCCGGGAGCGCAACGGGCTCGAGCCCGATCAGATCGACGATGTGATCATGGGCGCGGTCGGCCAGGTCGGCGACCAGAGCACGAACCTCGCCCGCAACGTCGTGCTCGCCGCGGGCCTCGACGAGTCGGTGCCCGGCGTCACGATCGACCGCCAGTGCGGCTCGAGCCAGCAGGCCGCGCACTTCGCCGCGCAGGGCGTGATCGCGGGCGCCTACGACATCGTCATCGCGGGCGGCGTGGAGTCGATGAGCCGCGTGCCGATGGGCTCGTCCACCGCGGGCGGCACGCCGAACTCGCCGCGCATCCACGCCCGCTATCCCGAGGGCCTGGTGAACCAGGGCGTCGCCGCCGAGCTCATCGCCGCGAAGTGGGGCTACGACCGCGCCCGGCTCGACGAGTTCGCCGCGCTGTCGCACGCCCGCGCGGCCGCCGCGCTGGAGGCCGGCCTCTTCGACTCGACCACCGTGCCGATCTCGGTGGAGACCGCCGACGGGCAGACGGTCGTGCACACCGTCGACGAGACCGTGCGCGCCGGCACGACCGTCGAGAAGCTCGCGGGCCTGCCCGCGTCGTTCCGCGACGAGGCGATCGCCCGGCGCTTCCCGCAGGTCGGCTGGAACATCACGCCCGGCAACTCCTCTCCCCTCACCGACGGCGCCTCGGCCGTGCTCATCATGAGCGAGGAGCGCGCGAACGCGCTCGGGCTCACGCCGCGGGCGCGCTTCCACTCCTTCGCGGTCGTCGGCGACGACCCGCTCTACATGCTGACGGGCCCGATCCCCGCCACACGGCGGATCCTGGAACGGTCGGGGCTCCGCATGGACGACCTCGACGCGTACGAGGTCAACGAGGCGTTCGCCTCCGTGCCGCTCGCGTGGGCCGAGGAGCTCGGCGCCGACCCCGAGAGGCTCAACCCGTGGGGCGGCGCGATCGCGCTGGGCCACGCGCTCGGCTCGTCGGGCACGCGACTGCTGGGCACGCTGCTGGCGCACCTCGAGGCGACCGGAGGCCGCTACGGCCTGCAGACCATGTGCGAGGGCGGCGGCATGGCCAACGCCACGATCATCGAACGACTCTGACCCGCCGCACGACGGCTCGATCCGAAGGAGAAACATGCGAATCGAAGGCGCCCACGCCCTCATCACCGGCGGGGCCTCCGGGCTCGGCCTCGCGACCGCGCGCCGTCTGCTCGCGCGCGGCGCGCGGGTCTTCCTGCTCGACCTGGCGTCGTCGCCCGGCGAGCAGGTCGCCCGCGACCTCGGCGAGAACGCCCGCTTCGTGCCCGGCGACGTCACGAGCGTCGACGACGTCGCCGCAGCCGTGGCCGCGGCGTCGGAGGACGGTCCGCTGCGCATCGTGGCGAACTGCGCCGGCGTCGCGACGCCCGGCAAGCTCGTGGGTCGCGACGGCCCGCTGTCGCTGGAGGCCTACATGCGGGTCATCAGCATCAACCTGGGCGGCACGGTCAACGTCGCCGCGCAGGCGGCGGCCAGGATCGCCGAGACCGAGCCGATCGACGGCGAGCGCGGCGTCATCGTGAACACCGCGTCGGTCGCCGCCTACGAGGGCCAGATCGGTCAGATCGCGTACGGCTCGTCGAAGGCGGGCGTCGTGGGGTTCACGCTGCCCGCGGCCCGCGAGCTCGCGCGCAGCCTCATCCGCGTCGTCACGATCGCGCCGGGCCTGTTCGAGACGCCCATGATGGCGGGACTCCCCCAGGACGTGCAGGACTCGCTCGGCGCCGCGACGCCGCATCCGGCCCGTCTCGGCCGGTCGGACGAGTACGCCGCGCTCTTCGAGCACATCGTCGAGAACCCGATGCTCAACGGCGAGACGATCCGCCTCGACGGCGCCGTGCGACTGGCGCCGAAGTAGGCCGCGATCGAGACGATCGCCGGAACGATGCGGCCGGTCCCCGATCACGGGGCCGGCCGCATCGCCGTCTCCGGAACGTGCTCAGAGCTGCACGGCCTTGGGCTCGAGGAACTCCGCGATGCCGTGCGCGCCCAGCTCGCGCCCGACGCCCGACGCCTTGACGCCGCCGAACGGGGCGCGGGGGTTGAAGGCGGCGCCGTTGATGTCGATCTGGCCCGCCCGGATCCGGCGGGCGACGGCGAGGGCGTGCTCCCGGCTCGCGCTCCACACCCCGCCCGCCAGGCCGTAGTCGGTGCCGTTGGCGATGCGCACGGCATCCTCCTCGTCGGCGCAGGCGATGACGCACAGCACGGGTCCGAAGACCTCCTCGCGAGCGATCGTCGCGTCGGGGGCGACATCGGCGAGCACGGTGGGCGCGACGTGGAAGCCCTCGGCGGGCACCTCGGCATCGGGCCCGCCGACGAGCACGCGCGCGCCGTCGCGGACCGCCTCGCGCAGCAGGCCGAGCACGCGCTCGCGCTGCCGCTCCGACACGAGCGGACCGAGCGTCTCGCCCGCGCGGTGCCGCACGGCGAACTCCGCGACGGCCGCCTCGACCGTGCCGAGGCGATGCGCCGGCACGAGCAGCCTCGTCCACGCCGTGCACGTCTGCCCCGAGTTGAGGAAGCAGTTGGCCATCGTGACCTTGACCGCGGTGCGCAGCAGCTCGTCGTCGACGTCGTCGAGCACGATGCTCGCCGACTTGCCGCCGAGCTCGAGGGCCACGCGCTTGACGGCCCGCCCGGCCGCCGCGCCCACGTCGCGTCCGACGCGCGTCGACCCGGTGAACGAGACCATGTCGACGTCGGGATGGCGCACGAGGTGCGAGCCGACCTCGCCCGCCCCCACGACGAGGTTGTAGACGCCCGCGGGGATGTCCGACGCGTCGACGGCCTCGGCGATGAGCCGTGCCGACAGTGGTGTGAGCTCCGACGGCTTGTGCACGACGGTGCAGCCCGCCACGATGGCGGGCGCGATCTTGGCGACCGCCTGGTGCACGGGATAGTTCCACGGCGTGATCGCGGCGACGACGCCCACCGGCTCCCGGATGATCAGGCTGTTGCCCACCTCCTCGGGGTGCGCCAGCGCCGCCGCGGCCTCGATCGTCGCGGCGGTCACCGCGACAGGGAGCCCGGCGTGGATCGCGCGCGCGATCTTCTCGGGCGCGCCGAGCTCGAGCGTGATCGCGGCGACGATCCGCTCGGCGCGCGCCTCCAGCGCACGCTGGAACGACGCCAGCGCGCCGGCGCGCTCCTCCCACGCCGTGGCCGACCAGCCGGGCAGCGCGGCCACGGCGGCGGCGACGGCGTCGTCGACCTCCTCCGGGCTCACGGCGCGCACCGTGGCGACGGCCCGCGCCGTGCGGGGATCGACGACGACGTGGGCGGTGCCGCTCGCGCTCTGCCAGCGGCCGCCGGAATACCGGCCGTCGAAGGAATCCTGCAGCCAGGGCGTCTCGTCGGTCGCGCGCATCGTCATCCTCTTCCCTCTCGACTCGGTCCCTCCGCACGCGTGCCGCCGGAGGCGCCGCGCACGGCGCGGGCCACGGCCCGCAGCGCGTCGGTGAGCTCGTCGAGCGGGTTCACCGTGCGGAAGATGATGTCGGTGGCCCCGGCATCGGCATACTCCGCGATCGTCTCCGCGCACTCGGAGGGGGAGCCGTACACGGCCACGCGGCGCACGACCTCGTCGGGGATCCGCGCCGCCGCGTCGTCGATGCGGCGCGCGACGTCGGACGTGACCTCGAGCAAGCCCCAGTCGAAGTCGCGCGAGACGGCGGCGCCCAGGCGCTCCGCGAGATGCGGAAAGCCGAGCAGCACCGACGTGAGCCCGCCGGCGACCATCCGCAGCCCCGCCGCGCGATCGTCGGCGACCGCCAGATACGCGTGATAGACGACCCGGATGCCAGCCGGGTCGCGTCCGGCCGTCTCGGCCGCCCGGCGGATGCCGGCGACGTCCTCCCGCAGGAGCTCGGGCGTGAGCATGATCGGCAGCCAGCCGTCGGCGATCTCGCCGACGAGGCGCTTTCCGCGCGGCCCGTTCGTGCCCAGGAGGATCTGCGGCGGACGCGCGCCGGCGGGCTGCTGGAGGTAGGCGTCGCGCAGCCGCACGCCCTCGCCGTCGAGCGTGACGGGCCGGTCGATCGACGACGTGCCGAGCGCCCGCAGCGCCCGCACGGTGTCGCGCAGCCGCGCGAGCGGGCGCTCGCGCGCGATGCCGTACGGAGCGAGGTTCATCGCCTCGCCGCTGCCGATGCCCAGCAGCAGCGGGGCGCCGGTCATCGCCTGCACCGTCATCGCCTGCTGGGCGAGCACGGCGGGGTTGCGCCGGAAGGCGTCGGTGACGGCGACGCCGAGCTGCCGGCCCGGCACCGCGCCGCTCAGCGCCGCGAGCGCCGTGAACGGCTCGAACACCGGCGCGTCCACGGGGAAGCCGGTGATGTGGTCGGCGATCCACAGCGTGTCGAGGCCCGCGTCGTGCAGCGACCGCGCCTGCTGCACGAGCTGGCCGACGGGGCCCCGCCGCAGGGCGATGCCCAGGCTCGGTGGCGTCATCGGTGGTCCTCCTCTCCTCGGCGGACCGCGCCGCCTCCGGGCCGTCGTCGTGACCCGGAGGCGGCGCGGCGCGCTATCCCGACCGCGTGCGCGCGGATGCTGCGGGCATCACGATCCCGGACGGTGGGCGAGCAGGACCTCGTCGAACATCCGGTCGGACCAGCCCTGCAGGTCCCACGCCTCGAACTCGCCCGCGCGCACCCATTCGCCGAAGTCCTGGTCGGTGCCCAGGCCGAGGTCGTCGTCGACGATGCCGGTCCACTTGGCGGAGGCGTCGCGGTACGACTGGAAGTCGAAGCCGGCGCTCTCGATGCCCGCGTAGAGCTTCTCGTTCGCCTCGTCGACGGCCGTGACGGCGGCCGGGCCGAGCTGGAAGACGCCGCCGCCGCTCGTCGAGGCGAGGTCGAACGAAGGCTGGATGCGCGCGTAGTTGGCGATCGTCTCGTTCTTCATGATCTCGTCGAGCTTGTCGAAGATGAGCTGCTGCGCGACGAGCGGCAGCGACTCCCACCGGTCGACGTTCACGCCCAGCGAGTAGAGCGGGAACGAGATCGACGTCTGGTCGGACACGTAGATGTTCGGCACGAGCGGCACGAGCCCGCCCGCGTCGGCGGCGACGATGCTCGTGACCGCGCAGTTGATCGCCCCGCGCTCGAGCGCCTCGTACTGCTCCGTGAACGGCATCGCGACGGGCGCCATGCCGAGCGCCTCGGCGGCCGCGGTCTTGCCGGTGCCGCTGACCGACGCGACGCGCCCGTCGAACCCGGGGTCGCCGTCGGCCGGGTTCGCGCAGAGCAGCGCGGTGAAGTTCACGGCGGGAACGCCCGGGAGGAGGTATTGGATGCCCTCGTCCTTGACCTCGTCGATGAACTGCTCGTCGCCGAGCAGGATCTCGCTGGCCCACGACGCACCGATGAGCGTCGAGGTCGGCGAGGTCGGGTCGAGCTGGGTCGCGTCGCTCACGGAGTTGGCGAGCGGGAAGATGTCGGGCTCGTACGACGTGATGAAGTACCCGATGTCGAGCCGGCCGTCGGCGAGCGCGTCGTCCCACTGCGTCGCGTCCGGGACGAACGCGTTCGCGTACCCGATCTCGACCTGAATCTTGCCGCCCGACCACTCGTCGAGCGCGGCGACGAACGCCTCCGTGCTGACGTTCGCGAAGCCACCCTGCGCCTGGCTGACCTGCGTGCGCAGCTTGATGGGCTCGATGTCCTCGAACGCCTTCTGGTAGTCCTCCTTGGTGGCGCCGAAGGGAAGCCCCTCGGCGGGCGTGTCACCGCCCTCGGGCGGAGCCGAGGAGCTGCTGCCGCCGCCGTCCGACTGCCCACCGCAGCCGGCGAGCAGCAGGGCGGTGACGCCGATGCCGACGCCGCACAGGGCCGTTCTGGACCTCTTGCCGTGAGTACGCATGATGCCTCTTTCGTCTCGTCGTTGAGTCGCGCCCGTGTCGCTGTGCCGGGCATTCCGCCATCGTATTCTTATGGTGTGATTAGTTCAATCATTTTGCGAGATTTGTGATCTTCGCAACCGCGCCGCTACACTGCCGATGTAGTCGAAATGACTGCCTCACGCGGTTCCTCCTCGCGGACTGCAGACCCTCGCGCTTCTCACGCGCGTTCACGCTGCCCCCTGGAGGAGACATGTCGCGAACCCGCACCGTCCTTGCGGCCCCCGCCCTGACCGCCCTCGCGCTCGCCGCCGTCCTCACCGGATGCGGCTCGGCCGGCCCCGACGCCGGTGCGGCATCGCCCGCCGGCACGGCGTCGTCCGCCGGCACGACCGGGAGCGCGGCGCCGGCCGCGCCCGTCGAGCTCGACAACTGCGGCACGACCGTCACGGTGCCCGCCTCGCCGCCCGAGCGCATCGTCGCGATCAAGTCGTCGTCGCTCGAGCTGCTGCTCGCCCTCGGCGCGGGCGACCGCATCGTCGGCAGCGCCTTCCTCGACGGGCCCGTGCCCGCCGACCTGGAGCACGCCGCGGCGGGCATCCCGGTCATCTCCGACAAGCTCCCGTCGCAGGAGGCCGTGCTCGACCTCGAGCCCGACCTGGTGTTCGCCGGCTGGGAGTCGAACTTCTCCGCCGACGGCGCCGGCGAGCGCGCGACGCTGCACGGCCTCGACGTCACGACCTACGTGTCGCCGGCGGCGTGCAAGGCACCGGGATACATGCCGAACCCGCTCACCTTCGACGACGTCTTCGCCTCGTTCGCCGAGGCGGGCCTCCTCGTCGGCGCGGAGGACGCCGCGGCCGCGCTCGCCGAGGAGCAGCGCGCGCTGCTCGACGGGCTCGCCGCCGACCCGCGCGGGCTGACGGCCGTGTGGTACTCGTCGGGCCGCGACCAGCCCTATGTCGGCGCCGGCATCGGCGCCCCCGCGATGATCATGGAGGCCGCCGGCCTGACGAACCTCTTCGGCGACGTCGAGGACACCTGGACGTCGACGTCGTGGGAGGAGGTCGCCGACCGCGACCCCTCGGTGCTCGTGCTCGTCGACTCGGCGTGGAACTCCGCCGCGTCGAAGATCGAGCTGCTCCGGGAGAACCCCGTCACCGCGACGCTGCCCGCCGTCATCGAGGAACGCTTCGTGATCGTCGACTTCCCCGCCAGCGAGGCCGGCATCCGCAACGTCGACGCCGTCGCCACGATCATCGGCCAGCTCGGAGGGCTATGACGCTCACCCGCCCGCGCCCCGCGTCGACGGCCGCGCCCGCTCCTCCGCCACCGCCGCGACGCGCGCTCACGGTGCCCGTCGCGGCGGTGCTCGTGCTCGCGCTCGCGGCGTCGGTCGCCGTCGCCGTCGCGATCGGCTCGGCCGACATCGCGCCCGGCGACGTCGTCGCGACGGTGTGGGCGCACCTCACGGGATCGCCCGGCCCGCTGTCGGCCACGCGCGACGCGATCGTGTGGGAGCTGCGGATGCCGCGGGTGCTCACCGCCGCGGCCGTGGGCGGCGGGCTCGCGGTGTGCGGCGCCGTCATGCAGTCGCTCACGCGCAACCCGCTCGCCGACCCCTACCTGCTCGGGCTGTCGTCGGGCGCCTCCACGGGCGCCGTGATCGTCATCGTGCTGGGCGTGGCCCTCGCCCTGCCCGTCGCCGCCTTCGCGGGCGCCTTCGTGGCGCTGCTGCTCACGCTCGGCCTCGCCCGTGCCGCGGGCAGCGTGTCGTCGACGGCCGTCATCCTGGCGGGCCTCGCCGTGTCGGCGGTGCTGTCGGCGCTCACGAGCCTCGTCATCTTCTGGAGCGCGACGGGCGACAGCTACCGCGAGATCCTCGGCTGGCTGCTCGGCATGGTCGCGGGCGCGACGTGGGCCGACGCGGGCCTCGCGTTCGCGGCGGTGCTGCTCTGCGGCATCCCGCTGCTCGCGTCGTCGCGCCTGCTCGACGGGCTCGCGCTCGGCGACTCGGCCGCCCTCGCGCTCGGCGTGCCCGTCGGCCGCCTGCGCCTGGCGCTGTTCGCCGTGACCGCGCTGCTGACGGGCGTGCTCGTCGCGGTGAGCGGGTCGATCGGCTTCGTCGGCCTCATCCTGCCGCACGCGGTGCGGGCGATCGTGGGCCTGCGCCACCGCGCCGTGCTGCCCGTGTCGTTCCTCGCGGGCGCGACGTTCCTCGTGTGGGCCGACACGGCCGCGCGCACGCTGTTCGACCCGCGCGAGCTGCCCGTCGGCATCCTCACCGCCCTCATCGGCGGCCCCCTGTTCGCCGTGATCCTGCTGCGCCGCCGGGCGACGATGTCATGAGCACGGCGGATGCCGGTGGCGGTGTGAACGCGGCGGATGCCGGCGGCGCGAACGACCTGCGCGCCGAGCGGCTGCGCATCGCACGCGGCGGGCGGATGCTCGTCGACGGCGTCGACGTCACCGCGACCGGCGGCACGGTGACCGCGATCGTCGGCCCGAACGGGGCGGGCAAGAGCACGCTGCTGCGGCTCATCGCGGGCATCCTCGCGGCCGACGACGGCGCGATCGCGATCGGCGACACCGACCTCGCGGCGCTCGGCCGACGCGCCCGCGCGCGCCGCATCGCCCTGCTCGAGCAGGAATGGGTCGCCGCCGACGGCCTGCGCGTGCGCGAGGTCGTGCGCCTCGGCCGCCTGCCGCACCAGCCGCTGCTGGGCGGCGAGTCGTCGGCCGACGACGCGATCGTCGCCGACAGCCTGCACCGCGCGGGCGCGACGGCGCTGGCCGACCGCGACCTGGCGGGCCTCTCGGGCGGCGAGCGCCAGCGCGTGAACCTCGCGCGCGCCCTCGCACAGCAGCCCGACGTGCTGCTGTGCGACGAGCCGACGAACCACCTCGACCTGCGCGCCCAGCTCGACACCCTCCGGCTGCTGCGCGCCGTCGCACACGCCGGCACGACGGTCGTCGCGACCCTGCACGACCTCAACCACGCGGCCTCGGTCGCCGACCGCGTCATCGTCGTCGCGCACGGCGCCGTGCGCCACGCGGGCGCCCCCGCCGACGTCCTCACAGCCGACGTCGTCGCGCACGTGTGGGACGTTCCCGTCGAGGTGCTCCCGCACGCCGACGGGCGCCCCCTCATCGTGCTCGGCCGCGCCTGACCGCGGGCGCGGGGATCGATCGGCGTCAGGATCGGCGCGTCAGGGGCGGATCGGCGCGTCAGGGGGCTGCCCCCTCGTCGGCCGACCGGCCGACCGGGGACGATGCCTCACCTCTCGACGAGGATGCCGTCGCTGTCGGCCCACACCCGCTTGCCGGGGACGAAGAGCACGCCCGCGATCTCGACCACGACGTCGACGTCGCCCACGCCGTCCTTCGCGCTCTTGCGCGGGTTGGAGCCGAGGGCCTTGACGCCGAGCGGCAGGCCGCCGATCGCCTCGCGGTCGCGGATCGCGCCGTTGACGATGATGCCCGCCCAGCCGTTCTCGACCGCCGACGCCGCGATGAGGTCACCGACGAGCGCCGACTCGAGCGAGCCGCCCCCGTCGACGACGAGCACCGCGCCCTCGCCGGGCGTCGCGAGCGTCGCCTTGACCAGCGCGTTGTCGCGGAAGCACCGCACGGTGCGGATCGTGCCGTCGAAGGCGGTGTTGCCGCCGATGTCCTGGAACTGCAGCGACACGGAGTCGAGCTCGTCGCCGCGGTCGTCGTAGAGGTCTGCTGTCGCGATCGTCATGGCATCCACGCTATGCCGCGAGCATGTCGCGCAGATCACACCGGCCGTGGGAAGTTCCCCGGGTCTTCTGCTGAGGAAAACCCTTCGCACGCCCATGCCCCCTCCCCGCCCCTCTCCCCCACCCCACCCGTTCAGCCGCGGCAAACTGCGGGTCGCGCGCGTCACAACCCGCAACATGCCGCGGTTGAAGGACTTGTGGGGAACAACGAGGCGGTGCGGACGGTTGGATGGGATGGGCCGAAGGCGTCCCGAGCATCTGTTCCTCTCCACCAGGAGCGTCATGAGCCCCATCCTCGACCGCACGGCCGTCACCGACGCGCCGATCCTCGATGTCCTCGCCGAGCGCTGGAGCACTCGGATCTTCGACCCCGTCACGCCCGTCGACGAGGCCGCGCTCGCGAGCGCGCTGGAGGCCGCGCGCTGGGCGCCCTCGGCCAACAACTCGCAGCCGTGGCGGTTCGTCGTGGCGCGACGCGGCAGCGACGCGCACCGCACGATCGTCGAGACCCTCATCGGCTTCAACCAGTCGTGGGCCGCCGACGCGGCCGCGCTGGTCGTGTTCGCGACGACGACCGCGGTCGACGGCAAGCCCCTCACCTGGGCCGCCTACGACGCGGGCCAGGCGGCCGCGTTCTTCACCGTGCAGGCGCACGCCGCGGGGCTGCACACCCACCAGATGGGCGGGTTCGACCGCGAGGCGATCGGCGCCGCCTTCGGCTTCGGCGAGGGGATCGCGGCCGTGACCGTGATGGCCGTCGGCGCCCTGGGCGACGTGGCCGCGGCATCCGACGCGCTGCGCGAGCGGGAGCTCACCCCGCGCACCCGACGCCCCGTCGCGGAGTCGGTGCTGCTCGACGCGTAGCCGCGCAGCAGCCCGCGCCGCCCGGCAGCCCTAGCCGCACGGCAGCCCGCGCCGCCCGTCAGCCGGCGGCGAGCTCGGCCGCGCGCACGACGGCGGCGCGCGTCGCGGCATCCAGGATCGTGCCCAGGTCGGCGGCGTCGAGCACTTCGAGCGCGGCCTGCGTCGTGCCGCCGGGGCTCGTCACCTGCCGGCGCAGCACGGCGGGGTCCTCGCCCGTCGCGGTGAGCAGGTCGACGGCGCCGCGCACGGTGCCCTCGACGAGCAGCTTCGCGTCAGCGTCGGAGAAGCCGCGGGCGCGGGCCGCCTCGACGAACTTCTCGATGAAGTGGAAGACGTAGGCCGGACCCGACCCGGAGATGCTGGTGAGCGCGTCGATGCGGTCCTCGTCGACGACGAGCACCTCGCCGATCGTCGCGAACAGCTCCCGCGCGCGCTCGAGGTCGCGCTCGCCCGCGCGGGCGCCCGCCGCGATGCCCGTGACTCCCGCGCGCACGCGCGCCGGCGAGTTGGGCATGACCCGCACGACGGCGACGGATGCCGGCAGGTGCGCCTCGAGCACCTCGGTCGGCACGCCCGCGGCGATGGAGATGACCGTGGCATCCTCGGCGAGCGCGTCGCCGATGTCGGTGAGCAGGTCGCGGATCTGGTGCGGCTTGACCGCGACGATCACGACGCCCGCGCCCTCCGCGGCGCGATGGTTGGCCCGCGGGTCGGCGGCGCCGTCGAAGCCCGTGACACCGTCGGCCCGGCTCAGCTCGGCGACGCGCTCCGACCACTGGTCGGAGATGCGGATGCCGCCCTGCACCTCGATCCCCGAGGCGACGAGCCCGTGCAGGATGGCGCCGCCCATCGCGCCGACACCGAGAATGGCCACCGCGGGAAGGGTCATGACAGCTCCTCTGCTGGGATCCTGACGAGGTCGTGGGGGTCGATCGGGCGCGAGATCCCGCTCCCCGAGACAGCTTAGGCCCCGGTAGGGTCACGGCATGGGCCTGTTGCACGCGACGAACACGCACCTGTACCGCGGCGCCCGCCTGCAGGCGCCGGACGGCTTTCCCGCGGAGCCCGGCCCCGTGCGCATCGTCTTCCGCGACGACGCGGAGGTCGACGCGGAGCTGCGGCCGGGCGAGCGCGACGGCGAGCTGCATCTCGCGGTGCCCGCGCATCGCACGGCGGCGGGGCAGGACATCGCCGCCAAGCGCTGGCGCATCGCGCGCGTGGAGACGGATGCCGGCGTCGAGACCGCCGTGATCGGCGAGCGCCTCGGCTGAGCCCCCGATCTGCGGCTGAGCCCCCGACCTGCGGTTCGACCGCGGCATTGTGCGGGTCGCGGGCGCGATCACCCGCACAATGCCGCGGTCGAACCGGGTGGTGGGGCGGGTTCATCCAGGGTGGCGGTGGGTGGCGCCGCGGATGGCTGTGGTCAGGGTGGCGACCCAGGCGACGGCCGCGACGAGTGCCACGAGGGTGAAGATGAGGTGCGACGCGGATGCGGGGAGGTTCGTCCAGGCCATGAGCGCTGAGCGCTCGGCGCCGGAGTCGCCGGCGTCGGGCAGCGCGATGGCGCAGACGACGAGGGCGGCCCACAGCACGATGCTCGAGACGGCGTAGGCGCGGCGCACGGTGCGGGCCGCGCGGGCCTCGCGGTCGAAGAGCGTGACGAGCGGCGGCACGAGCATCAGGACGACGAGCGCCCAGCCGGCGAGGATGCCGAGGAACGCGATCCGGCCGAGCTCGGCGCCGAGCAGACCGCGGCCGAAGAACACGAAGAACGGCAGCACGACGGCGAGGACCCACTGCAGCACGACGACGACACGTCCGGACGACACGAGAGGCATGGTCCGACGGTAGCGCGGCGCCCCGCTGATGCGGCCGGGGGCGACGCGGACGCCCCGTGCGACCCCGTGCGACGCGGACGCCTCGGGCGGCCCGCACCGCGGCATAGTGCGGGTCGCGGGCGCGGTCACCCGCACAATGCCGCGGTCGAACCGGGTGGTGGGGCGATCCGCCGGAACGCGACGACCCCGCCCGCTCGCGGGAGCGAGGGGCGGGGTCGGCGCTCGCGAGTCGGCGGATGCCGGTGCGTCAGGCCGCGGCGGACACCGTCGCGTAGCGGTCGATGAGGGCGACGAACGCGTCGAGGTACGCGCGGAGGAAGGCGGCGGTCTCGGGGTTCGTGACCTCGCCCTCGTCGGTGAACAGGCCGGGCAGCGACTGGATGTAGCCCTCGGGCTGGCCGAGTGTCGGCGCGTTGTAGTGGCTCAGGATGGCCTTGAGGTGCTGCTGCGCCGCGGCCGTCGCGATGCCGCCGCCCGAGGTGCCGATGACAGCGGTCGGCTTGCCGTCGAACGAGGCCTGGCCGTAGGGGCGGGCCGACCAGTCGAGGGCGTTCTTGAGCACGCCGGGGATCGAGCGGCTGTACTCGGGCGTCACGATGATGACGCCGTCGACGTCGGCGATCGCCTGCTTGAAGTCGCGGGCGACCTGGGGGAAGTCGCCGTCGAGGTCGGGTGAGTAGAACGGCAGGTCCTTGATGGGGATCTCGACGAGCGTCGTGCCCTCGGGGGCGAGACGCGCGAGCGCCGTCGCGAGGCGGCGGTTGATCGAGGTCGACGAGATGCTGCCGACGATGTATCCGATGGTGCGTGCGGTCATGGTTCCTCCTGACGAATGCGTGCGCCCGCGATGAGGACCACCGTGGACGCTTCCGAGGGGATCAATCGCGCGGCGCCGAGATGTATTCCCGCGAATGCGATGTTACGAGCTCCGTCATGCGTGCCGTCCGCGCGGCCCGACCGCCTAGGCTCGAGCCGCCCCCCGCCCTTCTCCGAGACCGGGAGGTCGCATGTCCCAGATCCCGCCCGCGCCGCATTCCGTGAGCCGCCCGCGCGCGAACGCACGGTCGCGCCGTCGGCGCCGGCAGCTCACCTGGTCCACCTGGCTGCTCTGGCCGTTCGCCACCGTGATCTTCGGCAGCATGCCGCTCTTCGTGCCGTTCGTGCTCAGCACCGGGGCGACCCCGCTCGTCGCCGACTACGGCGGCACCGTCGCGGGCATCGGCGCGTGGGCGGCGCCCGCCTTCGCGAAGGGCTTCGACGCGCTGGGCGTGCTGGCCACGCTGCTCGTCGCCGTCGCCGCGATGCGCGGCTTCCCCGGCGCACGGCTGCCCCTGTCGGACCGCTCCGACGTGCTGATCGACACCCTCGCGACGGTCTCGTACGTCACGCTCCTGCTGATCGGCGCGCTCGTGGTCCCGGTGCTCGCCTCGTCCCCCGGCACGGCGTCGGAGACCCTGCTGCTCTGGGTCTGCGCCTGGGGCGTCATGATCATCGCGCTCGGCGTGGGCGGCAGCATGTCGCCGCGCGAGGCCTACCTCCGCGAACGCGCGCGGCACGCGCGGCTGCTGCACGGCGTTCCGACGACCTCCGCCGCGCCGCCGACCCGGCGGGCGCTCGTCCTCGCGGTCGCGACGGCCGTCTCGCTCCCGCTGCTCACCTGGTCGGCCTGCTGCGTCGCCGTCGCCGTGGTCGACGGCCGGTTCTGGCCGCACGTCCCGTTCCTGCTCGTGCTCGCGTTCGGCTCCTACCTCGCGCTGATCGGGTGGTTCGTGCTCGCCGACCGGACGAGCAGGCCGTTCGACCGCATCGCCGCGACGACCCTCGTCTGGTGAGAATGTCAACCTCAGCTGGGCCCAGGGCGGCAATCTAAACGGGACCCACCCTGTGGTTTCTGGTCTTGGTTCCGGGCCCCGGTAGTATCTCGTTCATGAACTTCAACCGTTCCGCTTGGTGGTGGCTGCGATAGCAGCCGGTTGAAGTATGTTCACGGGCTGCACGGCAGCTCGTGGAACGGCCCGAGTACTCCGTGTAGCTCCCAATCATCGGGAGACACAAATGGAGTCCTTCATCGCAACCGCGCAACGCTCGGCAGAGGTCGCGGTCCTCGTGGCCGAGCACCCCGAGCACTTTCGAGTCCTCACGGGTGAGCGGCCGACTGGGCCGCTGCATCTGGGCCACTACTTTGGCACCATCAGGGAACGGGTGCGTCTCCAGCAGGCTGGCGTCGAGATGTTCCTCGTGCTCGCGGACTATCAGGTCATCACCGACCGAGACACGATGGCTCACGTTCGCGAGAACGTCTATAGCGCTGTGCTCGACTATCTCGCCGCGGGCATCGACCCGGAACGGACGACCATTTTCACCCACTCGTCGGTGCCGGCGCTGAATCAGTTGATGCTGCCGTTCCTGAGCTTGGTCACCGAGGCGGAACTGCATCGTAATCCGACCGTCAAAGCGGAACTCGCGGCGTCCGGGCGCGCGTTGAGCGGGTTGCTCTTGACCTATCCGGTGCACCAGGCGGCCGACATTCTGTTCTGCAAAGGCAATCTCGTGCCCGTCGGCAAGGACAACCTCCCGCATGTGGAGATGACTCGCGTGATCGCTCGACGGTTCAACGAGCGCTATGGGGATGTCTTCCCGGTTCCGGATGCGTTGATCACGTCGACGCCGGAGGTTCCGGGCTTGGACGGTCGGAAGATGTCGAAGAGCTACGGGAACGCGATCGCGTTATCTATGACACCGGACGAGACAGTTGCGGTGATTCGTCAGACTCGGACCGATCAGGACCGGCGGATCAGTTTCGATCCCGAGGACAGGCCTGGTGTTTCGGCGCTGTTGTCGACGGCCGCGCTGTGCCGCGGTGTCGAGCCAGCCGAGTTAGCCGACGAGATCGGTGATGGCGGCAGCAGCGCCCTGAAAGCCATGACGGCGACAGCCGTGAACGACTTCTTGGAACCGTTGCGCGTGAGGCGGCAAGCCTTCGCCAAAGACGAGGATCTCGTGCGGGCGATTCTTCGCCACGGCAATGAGGCTGCGAACACTTCGGCGGAGTCAACACTGGCCCAGGTGCGCGAAGCAATGGGGACGATCTACTAGGACCTCGGTCAGACCTGGTCAGTGAGTCGGCGGGTGTGGGCGAGGCGATAGGAGTCGGTGCCGGTTTCGATGATGCTGCCACCGAACGTGAGTCGGTCGACGATCGCAGCGCAGAGCCTCGGGTCGGTGAAGGTCCTCGTCCATCCGGAGAACGATTCGTTGGAGGCTATCGCGACGGAGTTCTTCTCTTCGCGTTCGGTGAGGACCTGGAACAGGAGCTCGGCTCCGCGGCGGTCGAGTTCCATGTAGCCGAGTTCATCGATGCAGAGCAAGTCGACGCGGCCGTAGCGAGCGATGGTGCGGGCGAGCTGCTTCTCGTCGGCGGCTTCGACGAGTTCGTTGACGAGTTTCGTCGCGAGCGTGTATTTGACCCGATAGCCCTTCTCTGCAGCCGCGGTTCCCAGACCGATCAGTAGATGCGATTTCCCGGTACCGGAGTCGCCGATGAGGCAGAGCGGTTCGCCTTTGCGGATCCAGTCACCGGTAGCGAGTTGGTGGATCGTGGCCGGGTTGATGTTCGGGTTCGCGTCGAAATCGAAGTCACCGAGCCACTTGCTCCGCGGGAAGCCAGCCGCAGACACGCGCCGAATCGAGGAGCGCCGATCGCGATCATCGCACTCCGCGAGCAGTAGCTCTGCCAGGAACCCTTGGTAGGACAGCTGCTCTCGGTTCGCGGTCACCAGGGCCTCGTCAACGACGGCGCGGACAGTCGGGAGCCGGAGACGCCGGCAGGCCTGATCGACAGCCGCGATCGCTGCTTCTTCGGTGAGCCCGCGTCTCCGGCGCAGCGTCGTCGTGACGGTGGTGGGTTTCGTGGTCATGTTCCCGTGGTTCCTTCCCGATCAATCGCTTCGTCCGTGAGCGTCGGGCGTGCCCGACGTTCCAAGAGTTCGTCGTAGCCGGCGACACTCGGCAGTGGTCTCGTGTCGGCCGGGAGACCTGCGATCACCGCGGCCGGATCAGCGAGACGGCGTTGGGTGAGACTGACAACTCGTTGCTCGCGGCCAGACGCGAGTTCACGGAGATGACCATGCAGGCCAGGCCCACCCGTCGAAGTTTGTCTGCGGGCTTCGACAGCGACGACATCGGCGGTGACTGCCCCGACTTGGAGTGCTGCGTGGATGCCGGCGATCACTTCCTCTGCGGGCATGCTCCGGTGCAGAAGCAGAACATCAATGAGGGCTCGCGTGCCGACGGCATCACCATCGGTCTTGCGGGCGGCCGCCCAGAACGCATCGTGGGCAGCCGTAAACACTCCGGCCTCCCGCGCCCTCGCTAAGGCGGTGGCTCCCGGGAGCGCTCCGGGCTTCTGACGCAACACCTCGAGGTAATGGTCGAGGACGACTGATTGTCCGCCGCGCGCGACAACTCGCTCATGGCGGGCAACTTCCTGGTGCCCGTCGAAAACGACGACCACGGACGCGCGTAATGAGACGCGGACGTTCCGGCCGATCAGATGGGCGGGGACGGAGTACTTCGCCATCCGAACCGTGATCAGACTCGACCTGTCGACCCGCGGATGCAGCGTCAGGCCTGGATCGAATCGCTCATACGGCAGCGGCGACAGCAGTGCCTGTTCGACGGCGAAGTCCTGGCCGACTGTGCGAATCCGCGACGCGATCCGCCGCCTGTCATCCGCCGCGTCCCAGGCGCGGATTCTCGCGTTGAGTTCTGCGAGGGAATCGACAACCGGCATGGGTGTCAAATGTGTTCGCCGGAACCGCCCGACCTCACCCTCAACGCCGCCCTTCTCATGTGCGCCCGTGATACCGGGTTGGCAGTAGAACGAATCGAACCCGTAGTGGGAGCGGAACAGCACCCACCGCTCGTTCTCGATCCGGCCGCGCCCGTTGCCATAGAGCACCGCCTGGACTGCCGATGTCAGATTGTCGTAACGGATATGCCGGGTCGGGATGCCGCCAATCTCTTCGAACGCATCAATGTGGCCCTCGAGGAATGCTTCCTGCGACTGAGTCGAATAAACCCGGTGGATCGCCTTCCCCGAGTGAGAGAGCCGGAACACGAACATGTGGCACTTCGTCTTCACCCCAGCTAGCACCACCCACACCTCGCCGAAATCGACCTCAGCCTCCGCACCTGGCTGGTGGTCTTGAGGGATGAAGACCTCCACCCGCCGGCCCGCGACCGCGTCGATCTCGGGCCGGCGAAAGCGGACGTAGTTACGAACAGTCGAATACGACAATTCAGTCGCTCCGTGCTCCTCAATAAGACGATCCAGTACCCGGGTCGCGGTGTGGCGCTGCTTCCTTGGTGCCGTCAGATCCTCCCGCAGCATCGCGTCGATCGCGGGCTTGAACCGGTCAAGCCTCGGCGCCGACCTCACCCGCGTCTTCTTCGGCGGCGGTTCCGGCGAAGCCAACGCCTGCCGCACCGTCGCTCGCCCAACGTGATGACGGCGCGCAAGCTCTCTGATCGAGAGCTCCTCCACCCGCGCATCACGCCGAATCGCCGCGAACACATCCACCCGAGATCCCATCCCAAACCTCCACCATCAGCATCCGGAACAACAGTTCCGTCAACGGTGGAGGTGGACTCGGCTCAGGCTGCCGTGGACACCCCGTCAAGCAGCAAGTGGTCTCCGCTTAGATTGCCCTGGTGGGTCCGACTTACGCTGCCATAGTCATCTGGCTGGGCGCGGCCGCGGGGGCCGTCTTCACGCTGGTGCTCCTGCATGCCGGGCTGTGGCTCGTCGGCATCCCCCTCCTCGTCTTCACCGCCGCGTGGTCCGCCGTCTTCCTGCGGCGGCGGATCACCGCGAGGGCATGGCCGTTCGCGCTCATCCAGGACCGGCTGACCGCGAACGGCCTCGCCCGCCAGGCGCAGCGCGTGCACGACGCCCGGCGAGAGTGGCGCGCCGAGCCGTCCAGCAGCAGACCCTGCAGATAGGGCAGGATGACACGCCGCGGTGCGCCGCGCGGGAGACGGGCGTGGACAGCGACAGCGGAGTGGCATCCGCCGTCACGAGCGCAGGAGAAATCACGTGGACAGGACGATCCGGGTGGAAACGTCCTGTCCACGTGATTTCTCCTGTGGCGCTGATGCCGACACGCGTCAATCCAGCAGCTCGGCCTCGATCACGTCGTCCTCGTCGGGGCCGGCGGATGCCGCGGGCTCCGCGGCCGGGGGCGTCGCAGCCGTGAGCACGAGCTGCGAGCCGTCGGCGGCCACGTCGACCCGCACGAGGTCGCCGTCGCGCACGCCGCCCGAGAGCAGGGCCATCGCGAGGCGGTCCTGGATCTCCGACTGGATGAGCCGGCGCAGCGGCCGGGCGCCGAACAGCGGGTCGTAGCCGCGCTCGGCGAGCCAGGCCCGCGCGTCGGGCGTGACCGCCAGCGTCAGGCGACGATCGCGCAGCCGGCGCTGCAGCGCGTCGACCGACAGCTCCACGATCTGGGCGAGGTCGTCCTCCGAGAGCGCCTGGAACATCACGACGTCGTCGAGACGGTTCAGGAACTCGGGGCGGAAGGCCTGGCGCACGAGCGCCATGACCTGCTCGCGCTTGACCTGCAGCGACAGGGTCGGGTCGATCAGGATCGGCGAGCCGATGTTCGACGTGAGGATCAGGATCGTGTTGGTGAAGTCGACCGTGCGGCCCTGGCCGTCGGTGAGCCGTCCGTCGTCGAGCACCTGCAGCAGGATGTCGAACACCTCGGGGTGCGCCTTCTCGACCTCGTCGAGCAGCACGACCGAGTACGGACGGCGCCGCACGGCCTCGGTCAGCTGGCCGCCCTGCTCGTAGCCGATGTATCCGGGAGGGGCGCCGACGAGGCGGGCGACGGAGTGCTTCTCGCCGTACTCGCTCATGTCGATGCGCACCATGGCGCGCTCGTCGTCGAACAGGAACTCGGCGAGCGCCTTGGCCAGCTCGGTCTTGCCGACGCCGGTGGGGCCGAGGAACAGGAACGATCCGGTCGGACGGCCGGGGTCGCTGATGCCCGCGCGCGAGCGGCGCACGGCATCCGAGACGGCCTTCACGGCATCCTTCTGGCCGATGAGGCGCCTGCCCAGCTCGGCCTCCAGGTGCACGAGCTTCTCGCTCTCGCCCTGCAGCAGCCTGCCGACGGGGATGCCGGTCCACGCGGCGATCACGGCGGCGATGTCCTCGTCGGTCACCTGCTCGTTGACCATGCGCTCCTCGGACGGGTCCGCCTCGGCGCGCTCGGCCTCGGCGAGCTGCTCCTGCAGGCCCTTGATCGTCTCGTACTCGAGCTTGGAGGCCTTGGCGTAGTTCGCCTCGCGCAGCGCGAGGTCACGCTCGGTGATCGCGGCATCCAGCTTCTTCTTCAGGTCGCCGACGCGGTTGAGCCCCGCGCGCTCGCGCGCCCAGCGCGCCTCGAGGGCGTCGAGCTCCGACTGCGCCTCGGACATCTGCTCGCGCAGCTTGCCCAGGCGCTCCTTCGACGCAGCATCCTTCTCCTTCTTGAGGGCGAGCTCCTCCAGGCGCATGCGGTCGATCCGGCGCCGCAGCTGGTCGATCTCGACGGGGCTGGAGTCGATCTCCATCTTGAGCCGGCTCATCGCCTCGTCGATCAGGTCGATCGCCTTGTCGGGCAGCTGACGGCTCGGGATGTAGCGGTTCGACAGGGATGCCGCGGCCACGAGCGCGCTGTCGCTGATCGTCACGCCGTGGTGCGCCTCGTAGCGGCCCTTGAGCCCGCGCAGGATCGCGACGGTGTCCTCGACCGAGGGCTCGCCGACGTAGACCTGCTGGAAGCGGCGCTCGAGGGCGGCGTCCTTCTCGATGAACTCGCGGTACTCGTCGAGCGTCGTCGCGCCGATGAGGCGCAGCTCGCCGCGCGCGAGCATGGGCTTGAGCATGTTGGATGCCGCGACCGAGCCCTCGCCGCCGCCCGCGCCCATGAGCACGTGCAGCTCGTCGATGAACGTGATGATGCGGCCGTCGGAGTCGGTGATCTCCTTGAGCACGCTCTTCAGGCGCTCCTCGAACTGCCCGCGGTACATGGCCCCCGCGACGAGCGCGGAGATGTCGAGGCTCACGAGTTCTTTGTCTTTGAGGCTCTCGGCGACGTCGCCCGCGACGATGCGCTGGGCAAGACCCTCGACGACGGCCGTCTTGCCGACGCCGGGCTCACCGATGAGCACGGGGTTGTTCTTGGTGCGCCGCGTGAGCACCTGGCTGACGCGGCGGATCTCGCTGTCGCGCCCGATGACGGGGTCGAGCTTGCCCTGCCGGGCGCGGTCGGTGAGGTTGATCCCGAACTGCTCGAGGGCGCTCTTCTGCTCCTCCTGCCCGGGCATGGGCTGTGCGTTCATTCGTTCTCCTGAAATCTCTCGCGGTTCAAACTTGAGTCGCTATGGCTCAACTTTACCACGTCGCACCTCACTGTGGCATCCGTCGGATGTGCGCGAAGTGTTCGCGTGCGGCAACACGCGTCGCACGCGGGGGAAACGCGGGCGCAGCATCCTGGGTCTACTGTCATCGCTCCCCCGGAGGTCCCATGTCGTACGTGAAACCCGCCGAGCTCGTCACCCGGATGGTGGATGCCGGCGCGAGCAAGATCCTCATGTCCACCCGCGACACCGTGATCCGCGCGATCATGGGCGGCGCGATCCTCGCCCTCGCCGCCGCGTTCGCCGTGACGGTGTCGGTGCAGACGGGACAGCCGCTGCTGGGCGCCCTGCTCTTCCCCGTGGGGTTCGTGCTGCTCTACCTCATGGGCTTCGACCTGCTCACCGGCGTGTTCACGCTCGCGCCCCTCGCCTGGCTCGACAAGCGCCCGGGCGCGACGACGGGCGGCGTGCTGCGCAACTGGGGCCTCGTGTTCGTCGGCAACTTCGTCGGCGCGTTCCTCGTCGCCGTGCTCATGGCGATCTACTTCACCTACGGCTTCTCCAGCCCGCCGAGCGAGGTCGGCCTCGCGATCGGCGAGATCGGCCACGGCCGCACCGTCGGCTACGCCGACCACGGCTGGGCGGGCATGCTCACCCTCTTCATCCGCGGAGTGCTGTGCAACTGGATGGTGTCGACGGGCGTCGTCATGGCCATGGCGTCCGACAGCCTCGTCGGCAAGGTGCTCGGCATGTGGCTGCCGATCATGCTCTTCTTCTACATGGGCTTCGAGCACTCGATCGTGAACATGTTCCTGTTCCCCTCGGGTCTGCTGCTCGGCGCCGACTTCACCCTGTGGGACTACCTGATCTGGAACGAGATCCCCACCGTGATCGGCAACCTCGTCGGCGGCCTGACGTTCGTCGGCCTCACCCTCTACGTGACCCACGGCCGCACCGCCCCGGCCCGCACCCCGCGCGGCTTCGCCGCCCCGGCGGCGAAGCCCGCCCCGGAGCGGGCGGCCGAGCGCGTCGGCGCGCACGGCTGAGCGGCGCGGCGGTCGCCGCCCCCGCCCCGCTGGTTGAGTAGCGCGCGCAGCGCGCGTATCGAAACCCGTGTAACGGCCCGTTACACGGGTTTCGATACGCCGCCTCCGGCGGCTACTCAACCAGCGGGGGTGTGTGGGGCGGAGGCGGGTGCGGGGGTGGGTTGCGGGTGCGTCCCGTCCCGCTGGTCGAGTGCTCGCGGCGGAGCCGCGAGTGTATCGAGACCCGTCCCACGGACCGTTAGACGGGTTTCGATACGCCGCCTGCGGCGGCTACTCAACCAGCGGGGGCGGGGGGAGAGAGAACCCCAAGCTTCGGGGTGGGGACCAGGGCTCAGTCGTCGGTGTGGAGGCGGTAGCCGCGTTTGATGACGGTCTGCACGACGCCGGCGCCGAGGGCCTCGCGCACGCGCGCGACGGCCATCTCGACGGCGTGGTCGTTGCGGCCCGAGCCGGGCAGCACGTCGAGCAGGTCGGCGCGTGAGACCACGCCCCCGGCGGCGTCGAACAGCGCGCCGAGCACGTTCACGCCGGTGCGCGACAGCGCGATGAACCGGCCGCCCAGCAGGACCCCGCCGCTGCGCACCTGCAGGGGCCCGGCGGCCGTGACCCGCACGGGCGCCGCGCCGCCGCCGAAGTAGGTGACGACCCCGCGCACGAGCGAGCCCAGCCGCCCGCGCTCGGCCTGCAGCACGGTCAGGTCGGCCTCGAGCAGGGGCGACGCCGTGATCGGGCCGACCGCGGCGAGCAGCAGCCGCCCGGTCGCGGCGCGGCGCCGGATGCGCTCGAGCACGCCGGCCTCGTCGGCCTCGGCGAGCCATTGCGCGGCGCCGGGCGCCGAGGTGAAGAGCACAGCATCCACCTCGCCGTCGCCCGTCTGCAGCACCGAGCGGCGCACGAGCTCGGGATCGGGCGGCGGCCCCCAGCGGTACACCGTGAGGCTCACGACGTCGGCGCCGTGCGCCGTGAACAGCTCGTCGAGGCCGTCGGCGCCCGAGCCGTGGTGCTGCACGGCGATGCGCGCCCCGGCGATGCCCTGCGCCACGAGGTACTCGCCGAGCTCGGCCGCCGTCTCCGACTCGGCGACCCAGTCGGCCGTGAACCCCGCCTGCTGGATCGCGCCGCGCGCCTTGGGCCCGCGCGCGATGAGACGCGCGCCCGACAGCACCTCGCTCAGCCCGTCGAACAGGTCGGCCTCGACGGCGGCATCCACCCAGCCGCGGAACCCCACCCCCGTCGTGGCGACGACGACGTCGGGCGGGTCGGCGATGAGCTCGCGGGTGCGCTCCAGCAGCGCCTCGTCGTCGATGTGCGGCACGATCGTGAGCGCGGGCGCGCGGCGCACGACGGCGCCGTGCCGTTCGAGCGCCGCGGTGAGCTCGCCGGCGCGCCGGTCCACCGCGATGACGATCGTGCAGCCGTGCAGCGCGTCGGACAGCGGTGCGGCCCGGCTCACCCGGTGCCCTCATACGGGCCGCCGCCCGCATACGATCCCGCGTCCTCGCGGGACCACTCGGGCAGCAGCAGCCCGGCGCGGGCGACGTCGCCCACGACGATCACCGCGGGGTTGCGCACCCCGACGGCGCGCGCGTCGGCGACGGCGGAGCCCAGGGTCGTGTGCGTCGTGCGCTGCTGCGGCGTGTGCCCGCTCTCCACGATCGCGACGGGCCGGTCGGCCGCCGCGCCGTGCGCGAGCGCCTGCTGCGCGAGACGGGGCAGGGCCGCGACGCCCATGAGCACGACCGTCGTCGTCGCCGGGTCGGCGAGCGCCGCGAGCGTCGCGGCGGTGAGCGCCGCCTGCCCGTTGACGATGTGCACGGCGCCCGCGACGCCGCGATGCGTCACGGGGATGCCGGCCGCCTGCGGGACGGCGATCGCGCTCGAGATGCCGGGCACGACCTCGACGGGGATGCCGGCCCCCACACAGGCCCGCACCTCCTCGCCGCCGCGTCCGAACACGAACGGATCGCCGCCCTTCAGGCGCACCACTCGCTTGCCCGCGCGGGCGTGCTGCACGAGCAGCGCGTTGATGTCGTCCTGCGGCACGGGGTGGTGCCCCGGCCTCTTGCCGACGTCGATGACGAGGGTGTCGGGATCGAGCTCGCCCACGAGCTGCGACCCGGGTCCGAGCCGGTCGGCGACCACGACGTCGGCCTCGGCGAGCAGCCGCCGCGCGCGCACCGTGAGCAGGTCGCCCGGGCCGGGACCGCCGCCGATCAGGTCGACGCGGCCGACCGCGGTCTTGCGCCGGCGCCGCAGCGGCAGGCGCCCCTCGGTGAACAGGCCGTCGATCGCGTCGCGCACGCGCGCCGAGCGACGGGGGTCGACACCGGCATCCGACACGACGCCTACGATCACGTCGCCGGATGCCGTCTGCGCGCTCAGCCGCGCCGTGCCGCGCGCGCCGTCGGATGCCGTGATGCACAGCACGCGGCGCCGCTCGGCCGCCGCGGCGACGTCGCGGTCGACACGCGGGTCGCCCGTCGCGGCGTGCACGAGCCAGGCGCCGGCGACGTCGCCGCGCCGGAACCGCCGCGGCGTCCACGCGACATCGCTGCGTCGCACGAGCGCGCGCACGGCGTCGCACAGCTCCGGAGCGACGACGCGCACGTGCGCCCCGTCGTCGAGGAACCGGGCGAGGCGCCGCGCCGTGACGGGCCCGCCGCCGACCATGAGCACCTCGCGGCCCGCGAGCGACACGCCGATCATCGTGGTCATCGCGCCGCCTCCCACCGGATGTAGATGTCGTCGCCCCGTCGCGCCACGGGCCACACGCGCAGGGCCTTCGGCTCCTTGCCCTGCGGATCGAGGCACGTGCCCGTCCGCAGGTCGAACACCTGCTTGTACATGGGCGACGCGACCGTGGGCGCATCGCCCCGTGTTCCGACGATACCGCGCGAGATCACGTGCGCACCGCTGTAGGGGTCATGGTTCGACACCGCGTGCACGGAGCCGTCGCGCAGCAGGAACAGCGCGATCTGCGTCTCGTCGATGAGGGCGGCACGGCCCCGCTCGACCTCGAGGGCGTCGACGGGGCAGACCCTCACCCACGCGGCGCTCATCGCCGCACCGCCAGCGTCGCGCCCGCGATGCGCACCGACTCGCGCTCCTCGGGGCTCGCGGGGCGTATCTGGCCGCGCTCCGTGACGTACGCGAGCGACGGGTCGGCCGTCTGCGGCGCGTTCACGAACGACTGGAACCGGCGCAGCTTCTCGGGGTCGGCGAGCGTCGCCGCCCACTCGTCCTCGTAGCCCTCGACGTGGCGCGCCATCGCGGCATCCAGGTCGGCGCACACGCCCAGGCGGTCGTCGAAGATCACCGCGCGCAGCCCGTCGATGCCGCCCTCCAGGTCCTCCATCCACGGCGCCGTGCGCTGCAGCCGGTCGGCCGTGCGGATGTAGTACATGAAGAACCGGTCGATCGTGCGGATGAGGGCGTCGTCATCGAGCCCCTCGGCGAGCAGCTGCGCGTGCCGCGGCGTGAACCCGCCGTTGCCGCCGACGTAGACGTTCCAGCCGTTCTCGGTCGCGATCACGCCGACGTCCTTCGAGCGGGCCTCGGCGCACTCGCGCGCGCAGCCCGAGACGCCCAGCTTGAGCTTGTGCGGGGCGCGGAGGCCGCGGTAGCGCAGCTCGAGCCGCACGGCCATGCCCACGGAGTCGAGCACGCCGTAGCGGCACCAGGTGGAGCCGACGCACGACTTCACGGTGCGCAGCGACTTGCCGTAGGCGTGGCCCGACTCGAAACCGGCATCCACGAGCCGCTGCCAGATGTCGGGCAGCTGCTCCAGCCGCGCGCCGAACATGTCGATGCGCTGGCCGCCCGTGATCTTCGTGTACAGGCCGAAGTCGCGCGCGACCTCGCCCACCGCGATGAGGCCTTCGGGGGTGACCTCGCCGCCCGCCATGCGCGGCACGACCGAGTAGGTGCCGTCCTTCTGCAGGTTGGCCATGACGTGGTCGTTCGTGTCCTGCAGCGTCGCGTTCTCGCCGTCGAGCACGTGCGTGCCCGTGAGCACGGCGAGGATGCTGGCGAGCGCGGGCTTGCAGATGTCGCAGCCGCGGCCGCGGCCGAAGCGCTCGATGACGGCGCTGAAGGTCGTGAGCTCCGCGACGCGCACGGCGTCGAACAGCTGGCGGCGCGACATGTCGAAGTGCTCGCACAGCGCGTTCGAGACGGTCTGGCCCATCTTCGTGAGCTCCTGGCCCACGATCTTCTTGACCATGACGATGCACGAGCCGCACGTGGCGCCAGCCTTGGTGCAGGCCTTCACGGCCCCGGCATCCATGCATCCCTCTTCGTGCACGGCCTCGCGGATGCGCCCCGCCGTGACGCTCGAGCACGAGCACACGATCGCCGCATCGGGCAGTTCGGTCTGCGGCGCCTCGCCCGACGACTCGGGCGCGAGGTACACGGCGGGGTCGGCGCCGAGCGCGCCGCCCACGAGGGGGCGCAGCGAGCCGTACGCCGACGCGTCGCCGACGAGGATGCCGCCCAGCAGCGTCTTGGCGTCATCCGACAGCACGAGCTTCTTGTACACGCCCGCGACGGCGTCGGAGTAGACGACGTCGAGCGCGCCCGGCGTCTCGCCGAACGCGTCGCCGAAGCTCGCGACGTCGACGCCCGAGAGCTTGAGCTTGGTCGACAGGTCGTAGCCGGGGAACGTCGCCTCGCCGCCGAGCAGCCGCGTCGCCGCGACCTCGGCCATCGCGTAGCCGGGGGCGACCAGGCCCACGGCCATGCCCTCGAAGCTCGCGACCTCGCCGATCGCGAGGATCGCGGGGTCGCTCGTCCGGCACGAGGCGTCGATCACGACGCCGCCGCGCGGGTCGCAGTCGAGCTGCGCGTCGCGGGCCAGCTCGTCGCGCGGGCGCACGCCGACCGTGAAGACCACGACATCGGCATCCGCGTAGTCGCCGTTCTTGAACTGCAGGCCCGCGACCTTGCCGCTGCGGTCGGGGTCGACGCGGGTCGTGATGGTCTCCAGCCGCACGTCGATGCCGCGCGCCTCGATGAGCCGCCGCAGCACGGCGCCGCCCTGCGCGTCGAGCTGCGCTGACATGAGCCGGTCGCTCGACTGCACGATCGTGGGCTCCACGTCGAGCCCCTGCATCGCGCCCGCGGCCTCGAGGCCCAGCAGGCCGCCGCCGATGACGTAGCCGCGCAGGGGGCGGCCGAGCTCGGCGCGGCGGCGCAGGGCGAAGGCGCGCAGGCCCTCGACGTCGTCGAGGGTGCGGTAGACGAAGCACCCCGGCAGGTCGAAGCCGTCGAGCGCGAGGCGCGCGGCGTACGATCCCGTCGCGAGCACGAGCGTGTCGTACTCGAGGCGGCGCCCGCTGCGGAGCCGTACGCGGCGGCGGTGCCGGTCGACGACGGCGACGGGGTCGCCCGTCTCGAGCACGACGCGCGGGTCGTCGAACACGCGGGGGTCGAGGGTGAGGTCGTCGGCCGTCGCGCCGGAGAAGAAGCCGGTGAGGCCGACGCGGTCGTAGGGATGCCGTCGCTCCTCGCCGACGACGGTGACCTGCACGGCGGCGTCGCCGCGGCTCAGCAGGCTCTCGACGAAGCGGTGGGCCACCATCCCGGCGCCCGCGACGACGATGCGGGTCGGTGAGGTCTCGGTGCTCATGGCGCTCCCCTGGGTCGGTGTCACGGCGCCCCACGGTGGGGACGTCGCTGACCTCCGACGGTAGGCATCCCGTGTTTCACTCCGCGCGAGCACACGTTTCCCCCAGCAAACGTTCCGCTCACTTACGAGCCCTCGGCGGTGTGAGCCCCGCCGGTGCGAGCCCCGCCAGGTGCGAGCCCCCGCGGTGGCGCAAGCCCCCGCGCACCCAACGCCCCGCGAGATGGTGGGATTCTCGGCGACATGGTGCCCACTGTCTCGGCGAGAAACCCACCATCTCGGCGGAGAAGGCACCACCTCGGCGGGAAGCCCACCGTCTCGCGCGGGAGGGGCGCGGGGCGCTGAACAGCGGGGCCGGGGGTCAGGATGCGGCGGCGTCGACGCAGGCGAAGCGGGCGCGGTAGGCGGTGGGGGTCGTGCCGAGGGTGCGGGCGAAGTTCTGGCGCAGCACCGCGGCGGAGCCGAAGCCGCAGTCGGCGGCGATCGCGTCGAGCCCGAGGTCGGTCTGCTCCAGCAGGCGCTGCGCGTGGATGATCCGCTGCCGCGCGAGCCACGCGGCGGGCGTCGTGCCGTAGTCGGCCTTGAACCGGCGGGCGAAGGTGCGCGGCGACATGTGCGCGCGGGCGGCGAGCTGCTCGACGGTGAGCTCGCCGCACAGGTTCTGCAGCGCCCAGTCGGCCACCGGGGCGAGCGAGAGGGATGCCGTGACCGGCAGCGGCGATCCGATGAACTGCGCCTGGCCCCCGTCGCGCTGCGGCGGCACGACCATGCGCCGCGCGATCGTGTTGGTGATCTCGGCGCCGAGCTCGAGCCGCAGCAGGTGCAGGCACGCGTCGAGGCCCGCGGCCGTGCCGGCGCTCGTGATGATGCGGCCGTCCTGCACGTACAGCACGTCGGGATCGACGTCGATCTGCGGATACATCGCCGCCATCCGGTCGGCGTACATCCAGTGCGTCGTCGCGCGGCGTCCGTCGAGCACCCCCGCCGCGGCGAGCACGAACGAGCCGCTGCACACGCTCAGCAGCCAGGCCCCGCGCGCGGCGGCGTGCCGCACGACGTCGAGCACGCGCTCGTCGAGATCGGCCCAGTACTCGTGCGGCACGGGAGAGACCACGACGACGTCGGCCTCGTAGGCGAACGACAGGTCGGCGTCGACGTTGAGCGAGAAGCCCAGCTTCGACGGCACGATCCCGGGATCGGGCGTCACGACGCGGAAGTCGAAGTTCGGCACGCCCTGGTCGGAGCGGTCGATGCCGAAGGCCTCGCACGCGACGCCGAACTCGAAGGGTGCGAACCCGGGGATCACGATGCAGGCGACGGACTCCATGGCAGAAATCCTACTCATACAGTCCGTTCTGCCACTAGTGGCAGTTTCCCGGCATCCGTAGCGTTTCTGCCATGCTTACCGTCATCGCCCTCATCGCCCTCGCGGTGTTCGTCCCCACCGTCGTCGTCCTCACGCTCCGCGTCGTCGCCCGCGACGGCTACCGCCAGCAGCCCACCGACTGGAGCCGCCTCCCCTGACCGCCAGCCCCTGACCCCTGCCCCCACCCCACCCCCCTAAGGCCTCAACCGCGGCAAAACGCGGGTCCAGCGCCTCCCGACCGACACTTCGCCGCGGTTGAACCCCCAGGGGATGCCCACGGCCTTCCCTTCGACCGCGGCAGAGTGCGAGTTCAGACACCTGAGACCCGCACTTTGCCGCGGTTGGAGAAATGAAGGGCGGGCGCTCAGCGCGCGAGCGACGCGACGGCGTCGAGCAGGATGCCGGCGGAGCGGGGCCACGTGAACCGCGCGATGTGCGCGGTGCCGGCCGCGATCACGGCGGCGCGGCGCTCGTCGTCGTCCAGCGCACGCACGGCGTCCGCGACGGCGGCGGGGTCGTGCGGGTCGACGTACAGCGCGCCGTCGCCCGCGACCTCGCGGAAGATCTCCATGTCGGTCACGACCGCGGGCACGCCGAGCGCGAGCGCCTCGGCGACCGGCAGCCCGTATCCCTCGTCGAGCGAGGTCGTCACGAGCACGGCGCGGTCGGCGAGCAGCGCCGCGTACTCGGCATCCGTCACGCCGTCGTGGAACACGACACGCCCCGGGTCCGCGAGGGCCTCGAGCTCCGCCCGCCGCTCCCGCGAGATGCGCGAGAGCAGGTGCAGCGTGCGCCCGGGCAGCAGCCGCATCGCGCGCACGAGCGTCTCGACGTTCTTGTAGGGCATGAACGAGCCCATGTACACGAGGTTCTCGGCGCCGCCGACCACGGAGGCCCCGGTGTCGGCGAGCCGCTGCGGCGCGTTCGGCACCACGACGACCGGCCGCATCGTGAGCCGCACGCGCGCGAACTCGCGGGCGCTCGTCTCGCTCACGGTCGCCACCGTGTCGGCGGCGTTCAGCACCAGCCGCTGCGGCGCGTACGAGAGGTGGAACAGCCGCCATCCGAGCCGCACGTGCCAGGGCAGGTCGCGCGGCGGCGTGCGGTGCCGGTAGTAGATCGTGTCGTGCAGCGTGAGGATCAGCCGGAACCGGCGCCCGAGCGATCCGATCGTCTGCATCGGCGAGAACACCGCGTCGGGCCGGTGCCGGTTCAGCATCAGCGCCGTGAGCGGCTCGCGCAGCGCCGTCGGCCGGTGGATGCGCAGCACGCGCGCCCCCGCGGGCAGCAGCGCCCGCTGCGCGTCGTCGCAGATCAGGAAGACGACCTGCACGCCGCGGGCGGGCGCCTCGGCGTGCACCGCGGCGGCGAGCTCCGCCGAGTAGCGGCTGATCCCGTCGTGGAAGTCCGTGCGGATGTAGCGGGCGTCGAACAGCAGCCGCATCACACCGGCTCGCCGCGGTACAGCTTCTCGAAGGTGTCGAGCGTGCGCTCGATGTCGTGGATCTCGATGCCGTCGAGCGAGGCCCGCTGCATCCGCCGGTACTCCTCGGGGGATGCCGTGAGCACGCGCCGCAGCTTGTCGGCGAGCTCGTCGACGTTGCCGGGCTCGAAGAGGTAGCCGTTCTCGCCGTCCTGCACGAGGTGCGGCAGCGCGACGGCGTCCGCCGCGACGACGGGGAGGCCGGATGCCATGGCCTCCATCGTCGCGATCGACTGCAGCTCCGCGATCGAGGCGATCGCGAACACGTCGGCCTTGGCGTACGTCGCGCGCAGCTGCTCCTCCGAGATGCGCCCGTGGAAGAACACCCGCTCCTGCAGGCCGAGCCGGGCCACCCACTGCTCGAGGTTGCGCTGCTGGTCGCCGCCGCCGACGATGTCGAACACGATGTCGAGCTCGGACGCGAGCTTCGCGACCGCCTGCAGCGTCACCTCGACGTGCTTCTCGGTCGTGAGACGCCCGACGAACAGCACGCGGCGGCGCGGCCGCTCGGTGAGGTCGGGCGCGTAGTTGCGCTTGTCGATGCCGCAGCTGATGGGGATGACGCCGTGGATGTCGATCGTCTGCTCGAGGAAGTCGGCGGCGCGGCGCGTGGGCGTCGTGACGGCGCGCGACATGTCGAAGGTGCGCTTCGCGTCGTCCCAGGCGAGCTTGATCGCGACCTTGTCGAGCAGCGGCGGCAGGGTCGTGAAGTCGATGACGTTCTCGGCCATCACGTGGTTGGTCGCGACGACGGGGATGCCGCGGCGATGCGCGATGCGCGTGAGCCCGCGGCCGATCACGATGTGCGACTGGCTGTGCACGACGTCGGGCTGCACGGCGTCGAGCACGCGGCGCGCGTAGTGCTTGCTCATCCACGGCAGCACGAAGCGCAGCCAGTCGTGCGGGTACCAGCGCCAGCCGGGCAGGCGGTGCACCGTGAGCGGCTGCCCCTCGATGAGCTCGGTGAACACGCCGTGGTTGCCGTGCGTGACGCTCGGCGTGACCACGTGCACCTCGTGGCCGCGGGCCGCGAGCCCGGCGGACAGGCGCTCCGCGAAGCGCGCAGCGCCGTTGACATCGGGGCTGAACGTGTCGGCGGCCATCACGATCTTCAGCGAAGCGGGAGACGGCGCGGAGTCGGTCACGGGGTACGGGGCCTATCTGTGCGTGCGGGGGGCGGCGCACGGTCAGCGCCGCGGGCGAGTCTACCCGAGCGCGTCGGCGACGCCCGGGAGGGCAAGCTGCCAATATGGGCGCATGCCCGTTGCCGACTGGACAGTCCCCCCGCCGACCCCCGTGCTGCGAGAGGCGGGAGAGGCGGCGCGCAAGACGACGCCGCGCCGGCTCCTGGCCGAGCTCGAGACGTCGGGGCGCGACCCCCTCGGCATCCTCGACGCGCAGAACGCGACGCGCCTGCCCGAGCTCGTGCCGCTGCGCGTCGAGCGCATGTCGGCGAGCCCGTTCGCCTTCTACCGGGGCACCGCGGCGCTCATGGCCGCCGATCTCGCGCGCGGGCCGAGCACCGGCATCCAGGTCGCCTCCTGCGGTGACGCGCACGTCGCCAACTTCGGCTTCTACGCCTCGCCGCAGCGCACGCTCGTGTTCGACCTGAACGACTTCGACGAGTCGGCGTGGGCGCCCTTCGAGTGGGACCTGAAGCGTCTCGTGACGAGCATCGTCATCGCGGGCCAGGCGACGGGCCGCGACGAGACCGTGACCCGCCGGGCCGCGCACGCGACGGTGCACACCTACGCGCGCGCGATGCAGGCCGCGAACGCCGCGACGCCGCTGCAGCGCTACTTCGCGCACTTCGACGCCGACAGCGGCATCGGTCCGCACGACGACGGCTCGCGCGAGGTCGTGCAGGCGGCGATGAAGGGCGCCGCCAAGCGCACGGGCGAGCGCGCGGCGCGCAAGCTCACCGAGCGCGGCGACGACGGACGCCTGCGGTTCATCGAGCAGCCGCCCACGATGGTGCACGCCGACGAGCGGGTGCGGGATGCCGTGGACGACGTCGTCGCGGCCTACATGGCCTCGACGCGGGTGGACGTGCGGCTCGTGCTGAGCCACTACTCGGTCTCCGACACGGCACGGCGCGTGGTGGGCGTCGGCAGCGTCGGCACGCGCTGCTACATCTCGGTGCTCGAGGACGGCGACGGCCGGGCGCTGCTGCTGCAGACCAAGGAGGCGGGATGCAGCGTGCTCATCGAGCACGGCGGATGCCCGCAGCCGCCGTCGCTGCTCGAGCACATCGACGCGAACGGCGAGGGCGGCCGGGTCGTGGCGCTGCAGCGGATCCTGCAGGGCGTGTCGGACCCGTTCCTCGGCTACCTGCGGCGCGACGGCTTCGACTACTACGTGCGGCAGTTCCGCGACATGAAGTACGGCATCGACGTCGAACAGCTCGGCGACGGCCCCTTCCACCGCTACGCGCTCGCGTGCGCGGCCGTGCTCGCGCGGGCGCACGCGCAGTCGCCGCGCGCCGGCGAGGTCGTCGGCTACCTGGGCGGCGGCCGCCGCGCCGCGGCCGCGGTCGTCGACTGGTCGTACGCCTACGCCGACCTCTCCCGCGCCGACTACGACGCCTTCGTCGCGGCGTATCGCCCCGCTGGTTGAGGAGCCGCCGTGCCCCACCCCGCTGGTTGAGTAGCCGCCGCAGGCGGCGTATCGAAACCCGTGTAACGCACCGTGAGAAGGGTCTCGATACGCTCGCGGCTCCGCCGCGAGCACTCGACCAGCGGGAATGAGACGCACCCACACGCCCGACCCACACTCCCGCTGGTTGAGTAGCCGCCGCAGGCGGCGTATCGAAACCCATGTAACGCACCGTTAGAGGGGTCTCGATACGCTCGCGGCTCCGCCGCGAGCACTCGACCAGCAGGAGGGGAAGGCGGTTCCGCCGCGGGCGGCGTATCGATCAGAGGGAGGGAGGGATGCCGCGGTGTCGTCAGTCGTCCTGCGGGTGGGGGCGCCACAGCACGACCTCGGTCGCGCGACGCACGCGGGTCCCCTGGCGCAGCGTGACGACGGCGCCCGAGGCGCCCGCGGCGAACACGCGCGCACCGCGCCGCTGGTCGATCTCGTCGCGCAGCTGCTGCTCGAGCTCGCCGACGCGCGCACGCAGCGCGCGCACGTGGTTCTCCAGCTCGATGATCCGCGAGATCGCGGGCAGGCTCACGCCCTCGGCCGACATCGCGGCGACCTCGCGCAACTGCTTGACGTGCCGCAGCGAGTACCGTCGCGACCCGCCCTGCGTGCGCGCGGGCACGACGAGGCCGAGGCGGTCGTACTGACGGAGGGTCTGCGGATGCATCCCGGCGAGCTCCGCCGCCGCCGCGATCGCGAAGATCGGCGTCTCCTCGTCGATGTCGTCCGGCATCCGGCTCACCTCCGTCTCTCCCGCCGCCGCTACTCGCGCGCCTTCGCCATGAGGTCGGCGCGCGGGTTCTCCTTGGGCTCGACCGCGTGGTACTGCTCCAGCGCCTCGCGCGCACGGCCCTCCAGGTGCGACGGCACGACCACCTGCACCTCGGCGAGCAGGTCGCCCGTGCCCTTGGCCGACTGCACGCCCCGGCCCTTGACCCGCAGCACGCGTCCCGACGGGGTGCCGGGCGCGACGCGCAGCTTCACGGGGTCGCCGCCCAGCGTCGGCACCTCGATCGTCGCGCCGAGCGCCGCCTCGGTGAACGTCACGGGAACCGTCACGCGCAGGTTCAGCCCGTCGCGCGTGAACACCGCGTGCGGACGCACCGCGACGGTCACCACGACGTCGCCGGCCTCGCCGCCGTCGGGCGACGGACGCCCGCGGCCGCGCAGCCGGATCTTCTGCCCGTCGGCGACCCCCGCGGGGATCTTCACCTTGAACGGCTTGCCCTCGGCGCCCTGCAGGGTGATCGTGTCGCCCTTCACGGCCGTCGCGAAGTCGATCGTCGTGCGCGCGGTGACGTCGGCGCCGCGCTGCGGGCCGCCGTAGCCGCGGAAGCCGCCGGTCGGCTGGCCGAAGCGCCCCGACCCGAAGCCGCCGCCCTGCTGCTGCCCGAACATCGCGAAGATGTCCTCGAAGTCGGGCTGCCCGCCGCTGCTGCGCGTCGTGAAGCGGCTGAAGACGTCCTCGAAGCCGCCCGTGCCCTGGCCGCCCGCGGTGAACCGGGGCGCGCCGGCGCCCATCGCACGGATCTGGTCGTACTCCTCGCGCTGCTCCTTGTCGGAGAGCACCGAGTACGCCTCGCTGATCTCCTTGAACTTCGCCTCGGCGACGGGGTCGCCCTGCGTCGAGTCGGGGTGGTACTTGCGCGCGAGCTTGCGATAGGTCTTCTTCAGCTCGGCGTCGGTGACGTTCTTGTCGACCCCGAGCACCTTGTAGAAGTCCCTATCGAACCAGTCCTGGCTGGCCATGTGTCTCCTTCTGACTACTCGGCGGCGACGGCCACGACGACCTTCGCGGGGCGCAGCTCGATCGCACCGAGCCGGTACCCCACCTCGACGACCTCGAGGATCGTCGGGGTCTCGGCACCGGGGGTGGGCACCTGCACGATCGCCTCGTGCTGCAGCGGGTCGAACACCTCGCCCGCCGCGCCGTAGCGCTCCACGCCGAGGCGCGCCACGACGGCGCGCAGCTTCTCGGCGATCGCCAGCAGGGCCGAGCCCTCCGCGAGGTCGCCGTGCTTCTCGGCGCGGTCGAGGTCGTCGAGCACGGGCAGCAGGCCCGAGGCCACCGAGCCCTTGGCGCGCTCGATCTCGATCTCGCGCTGCTCCTCGGTGCGCCGGCGGTAGTTGGCGTACTCCGCCTGCACGCGCTTCAGGTCGAGCAGCAGGTCGGGGTTCTCGGCGTCCACGACGGCGGCCTCGTCGGTCTGCTCCGTGCCGAGGATGTCCTCGATCGTGAGCTCGTCGTCGCCTGCGGCGTCCTCCTGCAGGTCGGGGTCGGGGCGGGCCGCCTCATCGGCGGCCGCCTCCGACCCCTCACCACCGGGGACCTCGTTCTCGTCGAAGTCCTTGTCGGTCATAACTACTTCTTCTCGTCCTCGTCCTCGACGACCTCGGCGTCGACGACGTCCTCATCCGATGCCGGCTGCTCGCCCGCGGGCTGCTCGTCAGCGGCATCCGCCGACGCCTGACCCGCCGCGTAGAGCGCCTCGCCGATCTTGCCCTGCGACTGGCTCAGCTTGTCGAAGGCGTCCTTGACCGTGTCGTCGTTGTCGCCGGCGAGCGCCGTCTTGAGCGCGTCGACGTCGGCCTGCACCTCGGTCTTGATGTTCTCGGGCAGCTTGTCCTCGTTCTCCTTGAGCAGCTTCTCGACGGAGTAGGCGAGGGTCTCGGCCTGGTTGCGCGTGTCCTGCGCCTCGCGGCGCTTCTTGTCCTCGGCGGCGTGCTCCTCGGCCTCGCGCACCATGCGGTCGATGTCCTCCTTGGGCAGCGACGAGCCGCCCGTGATCGTCATCGACTGCTCCTTGCCGGTGCCCTTGTCCTTCGCTGACACGTGCACGATGCCGTTCGCGTCGATGTCGAAGGTGACCTCGATCTGCGGGATGCCGCGGGGCGCCGGCGCGATGCCGGTGAGCTCGAACGTGCCGAGCGGCTTGTTGTCGCGCGTGAACTCGCGCTCGCCCTGGAAGACCTGGATCGCGACCGACGGCTGGTTGTCGTCGGCGGTCGTGAACGTCTCGCTGCGCTTGGTCGGGATGGCCGTGTTGCGCTCGATGAGCTTGGTCATGATGCCGCCCTTGGTCTCGATGCCGAGGCTCAGGGGGGTCACGTCGATGAGCAGCACGTCCTTGCGCTCGCCCTTCAGCACACCGGCCTGCAGCGCGGCGCCGACGGCGACGACCTCATCGGGGTTGACGCCCTTGTTGGGCTCCTTGCCGCCCGTGAGCTGCTTGACGAGCTCGGTGACCTGCGGCATGCGGGTCGAGCCGCCGACGAGCACGACGTGGTCGATGTCGCCGACCTTGACGCCCGCCTCGCGGATGACGTCCTCGAACGGCTTCTTGGTGCGGTCGAGCAGGTCCTTCGTGAGCTCCTCGAACTTCGCGCGGGTGAGCGTCTCGCTCAGCGACACGGGGCCCGAGTCGGTCAGCGACAGGTAGGGCAGGTTGACCGACGTGCTCGTCGACGACGAGAGCTCCTTCTTGGCCTGCTCCGCAGCCTCCTTGAGACGCTGCAGGGCGATCTTGTCGCCCGAGACGTCGACGCCCGTCGTGTCCTTGAACTGCTTGATCAGGTAGTCGACGACGCGCTGGTCCCAGTCGTCGCCGCCGAGGCGGTTGTCGCCCGCCGTGGCGCGCACCTGGATCGTCGAGAAGTCGTCGTCCTTGCCCACCTCGAGCAGCGAGACGTCGAACGTGCCGCCACCGAGGTCGAAGACGAGGATGAGCTCGTCCTCCTTGCCCTTGTCGAGGCCGTACGCGAGGGCCGCGGCGGTGGGCTCGTTGATGATGCGCAGCACGTTGAGGCCGGCGATCTCACCGGCATCCTTCGTCGCCTGGCGCTCGGCGTCGTTGAAGTACGCGGGCACCGTGATGACCGCGTCGGTCACGGTGTCGCCGAGGTAGGTCTCGGCGTCGCGCTTGAGCTTCTGCAGGATGCGGGCCGAGATCTCCTGCGGGGTGTAGTTCTTGCCGTCGATGGCCTGGGTCTTCCAGTCGGTGCCCATGTGACGCTTGACCGAGGTCAGCGTGCGGTCGACGTTGGTGACGGCCTGGCGCTTGGCGGTCTCGCCGACGAGCACCTCGCCGTCCTTGGTGAACGCGACGACCGAGGGGGTCGTGCGGAATCCTTCGGCGTTGGCGATGACCTTCGGCTCGCCGCCCTCGAGGACGGAGACGACGGAGTTCGTCGTACCGAGGTCGATGCCCACTGCACGTGCCATGTGTGTTCCTTTCGGTGTTCGAGTGCCGGCGCGCGGCGCCGGCCTGTCGAGATCGTGAAGTCTGCGTGGTTGAGCCGGATGGGCTCAAGATGTCATGCCTTAGACAGTACGCCCTCCGCAACACCCTGTCAAACGAACTTGATACAACTCATGTCAAGTTTTCAGCCACTCCCCTCTCGGCAGACGAGCAGGCACCGGGGCGGGTCAGGGGGCGGGCGGGGGCGTGGCGCCGCGGGCGATGACGGCGAGCAGCGCGGCGCCGAGCTCGTGGCCGGAGGCCTCGGGCGGCTGCCGCCCCTCGCGGGCGCTCTCGCCCGCGACGAGCAGCGTCGCGACCCAGGCGGCGAACACGGCGGCGGCGCGGGCGCGCGGCACGAGCGAGTCGACGCCGTGGCCGCCGCGCTCGCGCGCGTCGGCGGCGATGACGTCCTGCGCCCGCACCCAGCTGTGCAGGATGTGCCCCGCGATCTCGGGCGGCCCGCCGCCCAGGAACTCCACCGTCGGATACGGCGCGGGCATCTCGTCGTAGCGCCGGTCGGTCCAGCCCTCCCGCGCCATGACGCCCAGCGCCGCCTCGACGGTGCGATCGATCGGCTCGTCGACCGGCCGGGCGACGATCGCCGCGACGAACGCGTCGAGCCAGTCGTCGAAATAGGCGAGCAGCATGGCCGCCTTCGACGGGAAGTGCAGGTAGATCGTGCGCACGGCGACGTCGGCGGCATCCGCGATGCCCTCGACCGACGTCGCCTCGTAGCCCCGCTCCGCGAACAGCCGGTCGGCGGCCACGAGGATGCGGGCGCGCGTCGCCGCCCGGCGTCTGTCGGTGCGCGTCGACCCGCCCGCGCCCGATCCGCCCGCGCCCGACCTCTCTGCGCCCGATGGCGAAGCGGAGCCGACCATGTGGCAACTATAGGCGGCGGCACATTTCTGCCATCATGCTACTAATACAGTGTGTGCAGTTCTCTGCCTCGCCCCAGGCCCGCACACCCCGACCCGCATCCCCACCCCGCACGTCCCCCCACCCCGCACAAGGAGCACGCATGACCGAGAGCGCCCCCGACGCTCGCCGCACCACCGGTCGGCGCTCGCTGCTCGCCGCAGCGGCCTGGTCGGTCCCCGTCGTCGCCGCGGCGGTCGCGGCGCCCGTCGTCGCGGCCACCACGACGCCGCAGGACGCGGGCGACCTGCTCGTGACGATCACGCACGTGAAGAGCCAGACCCGCCCCGGGTACGACACGCTCTTCTCGCTCACGCCCTCCTCGGCGGCCGTGCCGATCCCGCAGGGCACGCTCGTCACGATCGAGGTGACGGGAGTGCACAGCCGCCTGTGGACGGTCGTGTCGTCGCAGTTCGACTACGTGAGCACCGTCGTCGACCCGCCCGGCGACTCCGTCAACGCGAACCACACCGCGTCGACATACCTGACGAGGCTCCCCTTCGCGTCGACGCACAGCATCGGCCTCTACTCCGTGCAGTGGCGGGACAGCCGGCTCTGGGGCCTGCGCGTGACGGCGACGCTGCCGGCGGGGTGGAGCGCGGGGCCGAACGCGGTCCTCGCCGCGACACAGGGACCGCTCTACCCCTGAGGACCCGGGTGCGCCAGTAGCCTGAGCACGTGCTGCGACGTCGCAGCACCGGTCGTTCACCGAAGGGACCTAGCGTGACGAGCATGGACGCATCGCACCGACCGCGCGGCGTGCTCGCCTGGGCGCTGTGGGACTGGGGGTCGGCCGCCTTCCAGGCCGTCGTCACGACGTTCGTGTTCAGCACGTTCCTGGCATCCCGCGCGTTCGTCGACCCCGCGATCGTCGCGGCGGCCGGCGACGACCCGAACGACCCGGCGCTGACGCGCGCACTGGCCGAGAACGCGAGCTTCATCGGCCTCGCGCTCATGGTCGCCGGCATCCTCATCGCCGTGCTCGCGCCCGTGATGGGACAGCGCTCCGACGGATCGGGCCGGCGCAAGCTGTGGCTCGGCATCAACACCGCGCTCGTCGTGTTCGCCATGGCGGCGATGGTGTTCGTCGAGGGCGCCCCCGAGTACCTCGTGCTCGGCGCGACGCTGCTCGCCGTCGGCAACGTGTTCTTCGAGTTCGCGAGCGTCAACTACAACGCGATGCTCGTGCAGGTCTCGACGCGCGAGACCATCGGCCGCGTCTCGGGCTTCGGATGGGGCATGGGATACGTCGGCGGCATCGTGCTGCTCCTCGTGCTGCTCGTCGGGTTCATCGGCCTCGTCTCGAGCCCGGGCCCGCTCGGCATCACGACGGAGGGCGGCCTGCACATCCGTCTCGCGGTGCTGGCGTCGGCCGTGTGGTTCGCGGTCTTCGCGATCCCCGTGCTGCTGCGCGTTCCCGAGATCCCGGCCCGCGACGACGTCGAGCGCGTGGGCTTCTTCCGCTCGTACGTGCTGCTCGCGCGCACGCTCGCCGGCCTGTGGCGCACGAGCCGCCAGGTGCTGCTCTTCCTGCTCGCGAGCGCGGTCTTCCGCGACGGCCTCGCGGGCGTGTTCACGTTCGGCGCGATCATCGCGGCGCAGGTCTTCGGGTTCAGCGCCTCGGAGGTGCTCTACTTCGCCGTCGCGGCCAACGTCGTCGCCGGCGTCTCCACGATCGCCGCGGGGCGCCTCGACGACGCGTTCGGGCCCAAGCGGGTCATCATCGTCTCGCTCGTGGGACTCGTCGCGGCGGGGCTGGCGGTGCTGTTCATCGGCACGGCGAAGACGGGGTTCTGGATCCTCGGCCTCATCCTGTGCATGTTCGTCGGCCCCGTGCAGTCGGCGTCGCGCTCGTTCCTGGCGCGCATCACGCCGTCGGGCCGCGAGGGCGAGATCTTCGGGCTCTACGCGACATCCGGCCGGGCGGTGTCGTTCATGGCCCCCGGCCTGTTCGCGCTGTTCGTCGCGGCCACGGGCGACACGCGCCTCGGCGTGCTCGGCCTCGTGATCGTGCTGCTCGCGGGCCTCGTGCTCATGCTGCCGGTGAAGGCGGAGCAGGCCGAGATCTCATAGGCCTGGACGCGTCCGGTTACGACGGTCGCAGAAGACGCGGCGGGCGGGGGTGCGAGCCTCACCTGCACGCACCCCCGCCCGCCGCGGGCTCAGTGCGCGAACTCGAAGACGCCCTTGCCGGCGTCCTGCCGGTCGAACCAGGCGTAGGCCTCGGCGGCCTGCTCGATCGTCCACGAGTGCGAGAACAGGTCGTCGACCGGCAGGCCGTGCGACACGACGTAGTCGGCGCAGCGCTGCTGCTCCATCCACGACATCGTCCACGACGTGAACAGCGTCCACTGCTTCTTGTAGACGAGCTGCGTCGTGAACTCGACCTTGCCGGGAAGGCCGATGAACGCGGCGCGGCCGTACGTCCCCAGCACGCTCAGCGCGTCGGCGCCGGCGTGACCCGACGTCTCCAGCACGACGTCGACGCCGCGACCCTTCGTGTGCTCGTTCACGACGTCGACGAGCGGCTGCGTGCGCGAGTTGACGACGACCTCGGCGCCGAACCTCTTCGCCTGCTCCAGGCGCTTGTCGTCGACGTCGACGGCGATGACGCGGGCGCCCATCGACGCCGCGAACATCACGCCCGACAGCCCCACGGGGCCCTGGCCGAACACGGCCGTCCAGGTGTCGCCGATGCCGCCGAGCTGCTCGATGCGCTTGATGCCGCCCCACGCGGTGCCCGTGCCGCAGCCGATCGCGGCGCCGGCCCTGAACGACAGCTCGTCGGGCAGGGGCATGAGGCTGCTCGACGGCACCTTGAGGTAGGGGGCGTGGCCGCCGTTGGCGTGCGTGGCGAGGGCCTGGCCCGGGGCCACCTCGCACATCTGCGGCCAGCCCTCGCGACAGCGCCGGCAGGAGCCGCAGCCCCAGTAGTGATGGATCATGACGCGGTCGCCCACCTTCGCGACCCGCGGGTCGACGCCCTCGCCGACGGCATGCACGACGCCGCACGGCTCGTGGCCCTGCACAATGCCCGGGGCGACGGGGAAGCTGCCGTGGTAGAAGTGCAGGTCGCTGCCGCACATGCCGGATGCGCGGTTCTCGACGACGACCTCGCCGTATCCCGGCGTCGGGTCGGGGAACTCCTTGACGACGGCCGTGCCGTCTCCGGGGAAGACGATTCCTCGCATGCGGGCCTCCTTGCTCTCTGCGGCTCTTCCGTGCCCGCGCGCGACGACGCCCGGGCGCTTCCATCGTGTCATCGGGCACACGAACGATGCAAGCAAAATGTGTGATGCCTAATATTTTATCCCCGCACCGCCGCGCCTCCGGAAAGCAGCGGGAGCCCGCGGGGATCGCGCGCTACTCGCGCGGCCACGCATCGGCAAGCCGGGCCAGCAGCCGGGCGAGCTCGGCCCGCTCGGGCGCGGTGAACCCCTCGAGCGCCGTCGCGAGCTGGTCGCGGCGCCGGCCGCGGAAGCCGCGCACGAGCCCGGCCCCCTGGTCGGTGAGCGCGATGCGCGTGCGCCGCGCGTCGGCGGGGTCGGCCTCGCGGCGCACGAGACCCATCTCGACGGCCTGCTGCACGAGCCGCGACGCCCGCGGCTGATCGACGCCGATCACGTCGGCCGCCTCGCTCACCGAGAGCGGGACGGATGCCGCGGCGAGCGCCTCCAGCAGACGCAGCCGTGCCGGCCCGCCGATACGCGCGCCGCGCATGCCGTCGGGCTCCGGCCCTTCGCCGCGGCCGTGGTCGTGGTCGTGACCGCGCTCGTGGCCGGGCACTCCCCCGCGCCGGTGCGGACCGTGGTGGCCGTGCCGGTGCGGACCCCCGCGGGCGCCCCCCGGACCGCGCCCGCGCAGCGCGCCGAGGGCGCCGAGGATCACGTCGAGGTCGTCGGGGGCGGCGGGGCGGTCGGCATCCGTCATCCCGCCAATGTACATGCGACTTGACATGCATCGCATTCCATGTCACTATACATATACATGTCAACTCACATGCATCCATCCCGAAAGGACCTTCGCCATGAACTCCACCCCTCAGAATCACTTCCCCGCCGACGACCGCTCCGACGACCGCTGCGGTCGCCCGCACCGCCACGGCCGCCCCGGCCCGCGCGAGCACGGCTACGGCCGCCCGAACGAGGACGGCTACGGCTACGGCCGCCCCGGCCTGAACGAGTACGGCCCGCGCGAGCAGCGCCACGGCCGCCCCGGCCCGCACGAGCACGGCCGCCCCGGCCCGCACGAGCACGGCCACCGCGGCCCGCACGAGCACCGCCGTCGCGGTCGCATCCGCGTGCAGCGCGCCTTCGAGCGCGGGTTCGAGCGCGGCTTCGCCGCCGGCCTGGCGCGTGCCGCCGCCGACCCGGTGGACGCGTCCGCCGCCGACGCGGAGCGCGCATCCACCGCCGGTCCCACCCCGTCGCACGAGGCCTGAGCCCCGCCGTGCGGGGCGACCGCGCCCGGCGCACGACGCGAGGAGTGCGTGAGAATGGGCGCATGCCCTCTCGCGCACTCCTCGCCATCTCTCACGGCACCGCGTCGCCCGCGGGCCAGAGCGCCGTCTCGGCGCTCGTCGACGCCGTCGCCGCGGCGGCGCCCGACGTCGTCGTGCGCCTCGGGCACGTCGACGTGCAGCAGCCCGACGTCGAGGCGTCGCTCGCCGCGCTCGACGGCCCCGTCACGATCGTGCCGCTGCTGCTCTCGGCGGGCTACCACGTGCACGTCGATCTCGCGGAGTCGGTCGCCGAGCGCGCCGACGCGGTCGTCGGCCCCGCACTCGGCCCCGATCCGCGCCTCGCCGAGGTGCTCGCGGCCCGCCTCGACGCGCTCGTGCCCGGCGGGCTCGACGCCGACCACGCCGTCGTGCTCGCCGTCGCGGGCTCCAGCGACGAGCGCGCCAACGACGACTGCCGCACGGTGGCGACCCTGCTGGCGGAGCGCATCGGCCGCCCCGTCTCGGTCGGCTTCCTCGCCGCCGCCGAGCCCCGCCTCGACGCCGCGGTCGCCGCCGCGGCTGCGGACGGCGCACGGCCCGTCGTGGCGACCTATCTCATGGCGCCCGGCTACTTCCACGACCTCACGGTGCGGCTCGCGGGCGGCGCCCCCGTCGCCCGCCCGCTGCTCGACGACGACGCGCCCGCCGACGCGCTCGTGGCGATCGTGCTCGACCGGTATCGCAGAGGATCGGGCATCGAGGCCGTTCCGTCAACTGCGTGACGCACTGTTACAGAGCGTTCCGAAGGATGACGCCTCGGATGTCGTCGATCGCCGCGAGGGCGCATAGTCTCACCGAGTGACCGTCAGCGAAACCGCCAACCCTCCGTCGAGGCCTTCCGTCGACCGTGCGCGTCCGCCTCGCCCGTCGTCGAAGCCCAACGGACAGTGGAAGATCGACGGCACCGCTCCGCTCAACGGCAACGAGGAGTGGAAGCAGCAGGACGGCGGCCTCGCCGTGCGCGAGCGCATCGAGAGCGTCTACGCCGACGGCGGCTTCGCCTCGATCGACCCGACCGACCTGCACGGACGCTTCCGCTGGTGGGGCCTCTACACGCAGCGCAAGCCCGGCATCGACGGCGGCCGCACCGCGCAGCTCGAGCCGCACGAGCTCGAAGACGAGTACTTCATGCTGCGCGTGCGCATCGACGGCGGGCAGCTCACGACGGAGCAGCTGCGCGTCATCGCGAACATCTCGATCGACTTCGGCCGCGACACGGCCGACGTCACCGACCGGCAGAACATCCAGCTGCACTGGATCCGCGTCGAGGACGTGCCCGAGATCTGGCGCCGCCTCGAGGGCGTGGGCCTCAGCACGACCGAGGCGTGCGGCGACGTGCCGCGCGTGATCCTCGGCTCGCCCGTCGCCGGCATCGCCGCCGACGAGCTCATCGACCCGACGCCGCAGATCGACGAGATCACGGAGCGCTTCATCGGCGACCCGTCACTGGCGAACCTGCCCCGCAAGTTCAAGTCGGCCATCACGGGCCACCCGAGCCAGGACGTCGTGCACGAGATCAACGACGTCGCCTTCGTCGCCGTGACCCACCCCGAGCTGGGCGTGGGCTACGACCTGTGGGTCGGCGGCGCCCTCTCCACGACGCCGCGGCTCGGCGAGCGGCTCGGCACCTTCGTGCGCCCCGATCAGGTCGCCGACGTGTGGCACGGCGTCACCCAGATCTTCCGCGACTACGGCTACCGCCGCCTGCGCAACAAGGCGCGCCTCAAGTTCCTGCTCGCCGAGTGGGGCACCGAGAAGTTCCGCACCGTGCTGCAGGACGAGTACCTCGGCTACGCGCTGCCCGACGGTCCCGCCCCGGGCAAGCCGACGTCGTCGGGCGACCACGTCGGCATCCACCGGCAGAAGGACGGCCTGTTCTACGTGGGCGTCACCCCCATCGTGGGCCGCGTCTCGGGCCCCACGCTCGCGAAGCTCGCCGACGTCATGGAGGCGCACGGCTCGACGCGGCTGCGCACGACGCCGCACCAGAAGCTCGTCATCCTCGACGTGCCCGAGGAGCGGGTCGAGCCGCTCGTCGCGGCGCTGAACGAGCTCGACCTGCAGGCGCGTCCGAGCCTGCTGCGCCGCGGCACGATCGCGTGCACGGGCATCGAGTTCTGCAAGCTCGCGATCGTCGAGACCAAGGTCAACGCGAAGGCCGCGATCCTCGCGCTCGAGGAGCGGCTGCAGGGCTTCGACCTGCCGCATCCGATCTCGCTGCACGTGAACGGCTGCCCGAACTCGTGCGCGCGCATCCAGACCGCCGACATCGGCCTCAAGGGCCAGCTCGTGATGATCGACGGCGAGCAGGTGCCCGGCTATCAGGTGCACCTCGGCGGCGGGCTCGCCTCGAGCGACCGCGAGGAGCCGGGCCTCGGCCGCACGGTGCGCGGCCTCAAGGTCGCCGCCGACGGCATCGCCGACTACGTCGAGCGCGTCGTGAAGCGCTTCCTCGCCGATCGCGAGGCCGACGAGACCTTCGCCCAGTGGGCGCACCGCGCAGAAGAGGAGGCGCTGCAATGACCGTGTCCCTGGCTCCCCGCGCCGCCGTGCGCCGCTCGGCCGACGAGCTGCGCGCGATCGCCGAGCGCGGCGCCGAAGAGCTCGGCAGCCTGACCGACCACGAGGCCTCGCCCGCCGAGGTCGTCGCGTGGGTCGCCCGCAGCTTCGGCGTCGACGCGTGCGCCGTGGCGTGCTCGATGGCGGATGCCGCCCTGCCGCACCTCGTGGCCGAGCAGCTCCCCGGCGTCGACGTGCTCTTCCTCGACACCGGCTACCACTTCACCGAGACGCGTGTCACGCGCGACGAGGTCGACCGCGTGCTCGACGTGCGGATCATCGACGTGCTGCCCGAGCAGACCGTCGCCGAGCAGGATGCCGAGTTCGGCGAGAAGCTGTTCGCGCGCGACCCGGGGCTGTGCTGCGCGCGCCGCAAGGTGGAGCCGCTGCACGACGCGCTCGGCGGCTACGAGCTGTGGTTCACGGGCGTGCGCCGCGAGGAGGCCCCGACGCGCACGAACACCCCGCTCGTGCAGTGGGACGAGCGCAACGGGCTCGTCAAGGTGAACCCCGTCGCGGCGTGGACCTTCGACGACCTGATCGGCTACGCCAACCGGCACCGCGTGCCGGTGAACCTGCTGATGGAGCACGGCTTCCCCTCGATCGGCTGCGAGCCCTGCACCAAGCCCGTCGCCCCGGGCGAGGACCCCCGCTCGGGCCGCTGGGCGGGCCTCTCCAAGACCGAATGCGGACTGCACCTATGAGCATCGTCGACACCAGCCCCCTGACCGCGGACGGCGCCGCGGACGGCGCGAAAGGCCTCGACGCGCTCGACCTGCTCGAGGCCGAGGCGATCCACGTGATCCGCGAGGTCGTCGCCGAGTTCGAGCGCCCCGTGCTGCTGTTCTCGGGCGGCAAGGACTCGGTCGTCGTGCTGCACCTGGCGACGAAGGCGTTCTTCCCCGGCCGCGTGCCCTTCTCGCTGCTGCACGTCGACACGGGCCACAACTTTCCCGAGGTGCTCGCCTTCCGCGACGAGACGGTCGCGCGCCTGGGCGTGCGGCTCGAGGTCGCGCGCGTGCAGGACTACATCGACGACGGGCGGCTGCACGAGCGCGCCGACGGCACGCGCAACCCGCTGCAGACCCTGCCGCTGCTCGACGCGATCGCCGCGGGCCGGCACGACGCCGTGTTCGGCGGCGCGCGCCGCGACGAGGACCGCGCCCGCGCGAAGGAGCGCATCATCTCGCTGCGCGACGAGTTCGGGCAGTGGGACCCGCGCAACCAGCGCCCCGAGCTGTGGAGCCTGTACAACGGGCGGCACACGCCGGGCCAGCACGTGCGCGTGTTCCCCATCTCGAACTGGACCGAGCTCGACGTGTGGCGCTACATCGAGCGCGAGGACATCACGCTGCCGCCGCTGTACTTCGCGCACGAGCGCGAGGTGTTCGCGCGCGACGGCATGTGGCGCGCGGTCGGCGAGTTCTCGCCGCCGCGCGAGGACGAGACCGTCGAGCGCCGCACCGTGCGCTACCGCACCGTCGGCGACATGAGCTGCACGGGCGCCGTCGAGTCGGATGCCGCCGACATCGCCCAGATCGTCACCGAGGTCGCCCGCACCACGATCACCGAGCGCGGTGCGACGCGCGCCGACGACCGCCTCTCGGAGGCGGCGATGGAGGACCGCAAGAAGGACGGGTACTTCTGATGACCACCGCCGCCATCGAGACGGACACGCTCTTCCGCTTCGCGACCGCCGGCTCGGTCGACGACGGCAAGTCGACGCTCGTCGGACGCCTGCTGCACGACGCGAAGGCGATCCTCGCCGACCAGCTCGAGCAGGTCGCCCGCACCTCGGCCGAGCGCGGCTTCGCGCACGGCGAGTTCGACTTCGCGCTGCTCACCGACGGCCTGCGCGCCGAGCGCGAGCAGGGCATCACGATCGACGTCGCGTACCGCTACTTCTCCACGGGCCGCCGCTCGTTCGTGCTCGCCGACTGCCCCGGGCACGTGCAGTACACGCGCAACATGGTCACGGGCGCGACGACCGCCGACGCCGTGGTCGTGCTCATCGACGCGCGCAAGGGCGTCGTGGAGCAGACGCGCCGGCACCTCGCGGTCGTCGCGCTGCTGCGCGTGCCGCACGTGATCGTCGCGGTCAACAAGATCGACCTGCTCGGCTACGCCGAGGAGCCGTTCCGCGCCGTCGAGGCGCAGGTGCGCACGCTCACGGGCGAGCTCGGCATCGCCGATGCGCACGTGCTGCCGGTCTCGGCGCTGGAGGGCGACAACATCGCCGAGCGCTCGGAGCGCACCCCGTGGTTCGAGGGCCCGTCGCTGCGCGAGCTGCTGGAGACCCTGCCCGCCGACGGCGCCAACGGGCACGCGGATGCCGGTGCGCCCTTCCGCCTGCCCGTGCAGCTCGTGCTGCGCCCGCAGGGCGGGCTGGCGCCGCAGCTCGCGGCCGATCCGGCCGCCGCCGAGCGCTACCGCGACTACCGCGCCGTCGCGGGCCGCGTGTCGGCGGGCGACGTGCGCGTCGGCGACCGCGTCGCGGTGCTGCCCGGCGGGTTCGAGACGACCGTCACGGGCATCGAGATCGCCGGCGTCGCGGCCGAGCAGGCCACGGCGCCGCAGTCGGTGTCGCTGCAGCTGGCCGACGACGTGGATGCCGCACGCGGCGCCCTCATCGTCGCGGCCGGCAGCGCGCCGACGCCGACCCGGGCTTTCGAGGCGGAGCTGTTCCAGCTCGACGCGCGGCCCCTGGCATCCGGCCAGCGCGTGCTCGTCAAGCACGGCACGGCGACCGTGCAGGCGATCGTCGAGATCACGAGCCGACGCGACCTCGACACGCTCGAGTTCGCCCCCACGGCCGCGCTCGAGGTCAACGACATCGGCCGTGCACGCGTGCGCGCGGCGGTCGAGCTGCCCGTCGAGCCCTATGCCGTCTCGCGCGCGGGCGGCTCGTTCCTCGTCATCCATCCGTCCGACGGGGCGACCCTCGCCGCCGGCACGGTGCAGCCGTGACCGGGGCCGTGCAGGCCTGACCCCGAACTCCCCACCACCGCTCACCCGACCCCCGCAGAGGAGGCGAACGATGAACAGCCGTGCACGCACCGCGACGGCCCTGGCGGGCCTGACCGCGGGCGCCCTCGCGCTCGCCGGCTGCGTCGCCTCCGCCGAGGCGGGCGTGATCGGGCCCGCCGACCTCACGAACGGCACGCCCGCCGCCGAGCTGCGCCTGGGCTACTTCGCGAACGTGACCCACGCGCCGGCCCTGATCGGCGTGCAGGAGGGGCTGTTCGACGACCGTCTCGGCGACACCGAGCTGAGCACGCAGATCTTCAGCGCCGGCCCCGCCGCGATCGAGGCGCTCTCGGCGGGCGCGATCGACGCGACCTACATCGGCCCCAACCCGGCGGTGAACACCTTCATCCAGTCGGGCGGGCAGTCGGCGCGCGTCGTCGCGGGCGCGACCACGGGCGGCGCCGCGCTCGTCGTGCGCGACGGCATCGACACGGCCGCCGACCTGGCCGGCACGACGATCGCCTCGCCGCAGCTGGGCAACACGCAGGACGTCGCGCTGCGCGTGTGGCTCGCCGACCAGGGCTTCGAGACCTCTCTCGCGGGCGGCGGCGACGTCACCGTGAGCCCCACCGAGAACGCGCAGACCCTGCGCCTGTTCCAGAGCGGGCAGTTCGACGGCGCGTGGGTGCCCGAGCCGTGGGCGTCGCGGCTCGTGCTCGACGCGGGCGGGCACGTGCTCGTCGACGAGGCCGACCTGTGGCCGGACGGCGCCTTCCCCACCACGGTGCTGCTCGTGCGCGCGCAGTTCCTCGCCGCGCACCCCGAGACGGTCGAGGCGCTGCTGCGCGGCCACCTCGACGCCGTCGACTGGCTGAACGACCACCCCGCCGAGGCGCCCGACGCGATCAACGCCAAGCTCGCCGCCGACACGGGCAAGCCGCTCGACGACGCCGTGCTGCGGCGGGCGCTCGAGAACGTCGCCTTCTCGTCCGACCCGCACGCCGCGGCCTTCGCGACCCTGCTCGAGGGCGGCCTGCGCGCGGGCACCCAGAAGGAGGGCTCCATCGACGGGCTCTTCGACCTGCGCCAGCTGAACGGGCTGCGCGCCGAGCGCGGCCTCGCCGCCGTGTCGGCGGCCGGCCTGGGCGAGGACGTGCCGTGAGCGTGCAGAACAGCTCCCCCGCGCGCCGCTCCGCGCCGGCGCCCGCGGCGCAGACCGCCGGCGGGCAGGCTCCCGGCGCACAGACCGCCGCGACCCCGGCATCCACGGTGCCGAACCTGCTCGGCCCGAGCTTCGACATGACGGCGCCGCCGCCCGCGCCCGCTCCTCCCCCCGAGCCGGCCGTGCGGCTCGAGCACGTGAGCAAGCGGTTCGGCCGCGGCGCGCTCGTGCTCGACGACGTGAGCCTCGACATCCTGCCCGGCGAGTTCGTGTGCCTGCTCGGCGCGTCGGGCTGCGGCAAGTCGACGCTGCTCAACCTCATCGCGGGGCTCGACGCCCCCACCGGCGGCGGCATCACGACGCCCCCCGAGGGTGCGGCGTTCATGTTCCAGGACTCCGCGCTCATGCCGTGGCTCACGGCACGGCGCAACGTCGAGCTCGCGCTGCGGCTGCGCGGCGTGCCCCGCCGCGAGCGCGGCGAGCAGGCGCTCGCGCTGCTCGACACCGTGAACCTCGCGGATGCCGCCGACAAGCGCCCGCACGAGCTGTCGGGCGGCATGCGCCAGCGCGTCGCCCTCGCCCGCGCCCTCGCCCAGGACCGTCCCGTGCTGCTCATGGACGAGCCGTTCGCGGCGCTCGACGCCATCACCCGCGACCTCCTGCACGAGGAGCTCGAGCACGTGTGGCGCGCGACGGGCCGCGCGATCGTCTTCGTCACGCACAACGTGCGCGAGGCCGTGCGCCTCGGCCAGCGCGTCGTGCTGCTGTCGAGCCGGCCCGGCCGCATCGCCCGCGAATGGCGCGTGCAGAAGACCGTCGGCCGCCGCATCGAATCGCCCGAGGTCGGCGCCCTCGCCACCGAGATCACGGGCCACCTGCGAACGGAGATCCGCCGCAATGCCGCGTGACTCCGCCCTCACCGCGCCTCCCGCCGACGACCTGCGCAGCCTGGAGGCCGGCCTCGACCGCCTGCAGACCGACGAGCAGCGCTCGGGCATCGCGTGGCGCAAGGTGGCGGCATCCGCCATCCCGCCCATCGTCTTCGTGGTCGTGCTGCTCGTGCTGTGGCAGCTCTACACCGTCATCGTGCAGCCCCGGCCCGACATCGCGCCCGGGCCGCTCGACGTGCTGGGCGCCCTCGGCTCGGCGTGGGAGACCGACCGCCTGCAGACGGCCGTCGCGACGAGCCTCGAGCGCGGGATCATCGGCTTCCTCATCGCGATCGCGGTCGCGACGCCGCTCGGCCTGCTGCTCGCCGAGGTGCGCTGGCTGCGCCGCGCCGTCGGCCCCATCGTCTCGGGCCTGCAGGTGCTGCCGTCGGTCGCCTGGGTGCCGGCCGCGATCATCTGGTTCGGGCTCTCGGACGCCACGGTCTACTTCGTCATCCTGATGGGCGCGATCCCCTCGATCGTCAACGGCCTCGCCGCGGGCGTCGACCAGGTGCCGCCGCAGCTGCGCCGTGTCGGGCACGTGCTCGGCGCGGGCCGCGTGCACCAGGCCCTGTTCATCGTGCTGCCCGCGTCGCTGCCCGGCTACGTCGCGGGCCTCAAGCAGGGCTGGGCGTTCTCGTGGCGCTCGCTCATGGCCGCCGAGATCATCGCGATGGGCGGCACGATCGGCTTCGGACTGGGAGCGATGCTGCAGCAGAGCCGCGAGCTCGCCGACCTCGCGGGCGTGCTCGCGACCATCCTGCTCATCCTGTTCATCGGAATTCTGGTCGAGCTGCTGGTGTTCAACCCGGTGGAACGCCGCCTGCTGCGCCGCCGTGGACTGCTGCAAGGAGGAAGCCGATGACCGGATTCGTCTCGCTCGTGGGCGCCGGCCCCGGGGATCCCGGGCTGCTCACGCTGCGCGGCCTGCGCGCCCTGCAGGAGGCCGACGTCATCGTCGCCGACCGGCTCGGCGCACGCGCCGTGCTCGACGGCCTCGCGGCCGAGGGCGTCACGCTCGACGCCGAGATCGTCGACGTCGGCAAGACGCCCGGCCACCACGCCGTGCCGCAGGACGCCATCAACGAGCTGCTCGTGACGCTGGCGCAGGACGGCAAGCGCGTCGTGCGGCTCAAGGGCGGCGACCCCTACGTCTTCGGGCGCGGCGCCGAGGAGCTTGAGCACTGCCGGGCGCACGGCGTCGACGCGGAGATCGTGCCGGGCGTGACGAGCGCCATCGCGGTGCCCGCGATCGCCGGCATCCCGCTCACGCATCGCGGCATCGCCACGTCGTTCACGGTCGTGACCGGTCACGACCAGATCGGCGAGATCGGCGGCGGCCGCGACCACACCGTCGTGCTGCTCATGGGCGTCGGCACCCTCGCGCACTCCGCGATGGTGCTCGCCCGCGGCGAGCGCGGCGCCGACTGCCCCGTCGCGGTCGTCGAGGACGGCTTCGGCGACGGGCAGCGCGTCACGATCGGCACGCTCGCGTCGATCGCCCACCAGGCCGCACGCCGCAAGGTGCGCTCTCCCGCCGTCGTCGTCGTGGGCGACGTCGTCGCGCTGAGCGTCTATGCGCCCGAAGAGCTGCGTGCTTCCGTGCCGGCATCCAGCTGACACGACTATCGTTTCGTCCGTCCCCTCACTCCGTAGGAAAGACCACTCATGAGCTCACCCCTGAACCTGCGCGTCGCGATCGTCGGGTCCGGACCCGCCGGCATCTACGCGGGCAACATCCTCTCGAACTCGGTCGCCGAGGCCGGCGGCACCGTCGCGATCGACCTGTTCGAGTCGCTGCCCGCGCCGTACGGCCTCATCCGCTACGGCGTCGCGCCCGACCACCCGCGCATCAAGGGCATCGTCGACTCGCTGCACGAGATGCTCAACTCGGGCAAGATCCGCCTCATCGGCAACGTCGAGGTGGGCAAGGACATCGCTCTCGACGAGCTGCACGCACGCTACGACGCCGTCATCCTCGCGACGGGCGCGATCCGCGACGCGGCGCTCGACATCCCCGGCATCGACCTGCCGGGCTCCTACGGCGCCGCCGACTTCGTCGCCTGGTACGACGGCCACCCCGACGTGCCCCGCACCTGGCCGCTCGACGCCGCCGAGGTCGCCGTGATCGGCAACGGCAACGTCGCCCTCGACGTGGCGCGCGTGCTCGCCAAGCACGGCCGCGACCAGCGCACGACCGAGGTGCCCGACAACGTGCTGGAGGGCCTGGAGGGCTCGGCCGTCACCGACGTGCACGTCTTCGGCCGCCGCGGCCCGCAGGACATCAAGTTCACCCCGATCGAGCTGCGCGAGCTGGGCGAGGTGCCCGACGTCGACATCGTGCTGTACGACGAGGACTTCGCCTACCTGGAGGGCTTCGTGCCCGCCAACAACCAGCTCAAGGTCATGCTGCGCACGCTCGACCAGTGGCGCAAGAAGCCCGCGGGCGAGGCGAGCCGCCGCCTGCACCTGCACTTCTACCACGCGCCGGTCGCCGTGCTCGGCACCGACCGCGTCGAGAGCCTGCGCTTCGAGCGCACGGCGCCCGACGCCGAGGGCGTCGTCCGGAGCACGGGCGAGGTCCGCGAGATCCCCGTGCAGGCCGTGTACCGCGCCGTGGGCTACTACGGCACGCCCGTCGTCGGCGCCCCGTTCGACGAGAAGGCGGGCGTCGTGCCCAACGTCGAGGGCCGCGTCACCGACGCGCCCTTCGCGGGCCTGTACGCCACCGGCTGGATCAAGCGCGGCCCCGTGGGCCTCATCGGCCACACCAAGTCGGACGCGATGGAGACCATCACGCACCTCGTCGCCGACGCGCAGGCCGGCGCGCTCGAGGCGCCGACGGTCGACGCCGACGTGCTGTCACTCCTCGCCGAGCGCGAGGTCGCCTACACCACGTGGGAGGGCTGGCTCGCCCTCGACGCGCACGAGCGTCACCTGGGCCAGACGCACCAGTACGCGCGCGAGCGCGTGAAGGTCGTGCCCCGCGACGAGCAGGTCGAGCGCTCGCTCTCGGGGACCCTCGCGCAGAGCTGACGGATCGCTCGGTCCTCACGGGGCGCGGATGCTGCGGCATCCGCGCCCCGTGCCGTTCGTGGGGGCGTGGTCCTGATGCCGGCACGCCCGGCACGGGCGTCGCCGCCGCGCACGTTCCCGAGGAGATCTCTCGTTCCCGAGGAGGGATGCCGCGGCATCCGCCCTCGGGAAGGAACGTGGCCCTCGGGAACGAGGGTGCTCAGGCGCCGGTGGCGCCCGCGTCGCTCACGCCGACGTCGGTGCGGTGGAAGTTCTGGAACGAGCGGGATGCCGTGGGGCCGCGCTGCCCCTGGTAGCGGTTGCCGTACGCGCCCGAGCCGTAGGGGCTCTCGGCGGGCGAGGTGAGGCGGAAGAAGCAGAACTGGCCGATCTTCATGCCCGGCCAGAGCTTGATCGGCAGGGTCGCGACGTTCGCGAGCTCGAGCGTGACGTGCCCCGTGAACCCCGGGTCGATGAACCCCGCGGTCGAGTGCGTGATGAGGCCGAGGCGGCCGAGCGAGCTCTTGCCCTCCAGACGGGCCGCGACGTCGTCGGGGAGCGACACCTGCTCGAACGTCGCGCCGAGCGCGAACTCGCCGGGATGCAGGATGAACGGCTCGTCGGGCGCGACCTCGATGAGGCGCGTGAGGTCGGGCTGGTCCTCGGCCGGGTCGATGAACGGATACTTGTGGTTGTCGAACAGCCGGAAGTACCGGTCGAGCCGCACGTCGATGCTCGAGGGCTGCACCATCGCGGGGTCGAAGGGGTCGAGGCCGATGCGGCCGGCGGCGAGCTCGGCCCGGATGTCGCGGTCGGAGAGCAGCACGTGTTCAGCGTAGCGGTGATGCCGGGGCGTCCGCGGCCGTGAATGGTAGGCTGGTGCGGTCGGCTCCGGCCGGTGCGGGGCTGTAGTTCAATGGCAGAACTTCTGCTTCCCAAGCAGACAGCGCGGGTTCGATTCCCGTCAGCCCCTCCATGTGCCACCCAGCGCACTCCTGCCGACGCGCGTCGCCGGCTCTCGGCGCGGTGTAGCGGCGCGGCGTGCCCCGCGCCCGGTGCGCCATGCAGGACGTTTTCGCGATCCCGGGCGTGTCGTGCGGCTCGCGGGCCGTCGCGGCCGTTTTCTCCTGCACGCCGCACACCGAACCACGCCGCGCGCCCCCGCACACGCTCCGCGCCGCACGGTCCGCACGGTCCGCCCGACACGAGCCGCCATCGCCGGAATACCGGCCCCGCCCCGCCGGTTCCCCCCAGCGTGACCTCCCTCGCGCCCGTGCCCGACGTGCAGCAGGATGCCGCGCTCGAGCACGTGCTCGGCGGCATCGCGATCCGCGTGCGTCATCAGCGCCGCATCACGGCCCTGCGCGACGAGGCGATCGCGATCGAGCCGCACGACCTGACCGTCGGCTACGTCGTGGCGGGATCGGTGCGGCTGCGCAGCGCGGGCCGCACCGGCTGTGACCTTAGCGCGAGCACGGGCATCCGCGCCGGGGAGCACGGCATCCGCGAGACCCTGTCGGCCGGCGACGCGCTGATCACGAACGGCCGCCACCCGGCATCCCTCGCGATCGACGCGGGCTCCGGCATCCTGCTCTCGCGGCTGCGCCTCGACGAGCACGCCGCGCACGTCGCCGATCTGCTGCCGAGCGCCGCGTGGGTGCGCGGCTTCGCCGAGCACGAGCCCGGCGCGGCCGCCCTCGCGCTGCACATGGGCGTCGACGGCGACGGATGCCCGAGCCGTGACGGCGACCTCGTGATCTGCCGCACGATGGCGACGACGCTGCTGCAGTCGGTGATCCGCGCGTGGAGCACGCTGGGCTGCGCGCCCGACGGCTGGCCCGCGGGCAGCGGCGACGCCTTCCTCGACCGGGTCGCCGACGCCGTGCGCGCCGACCCGGGACGCGACTGGACCGTCGACGCGCTCGCGAGCGTCGGCGCCATGTCGCGCACGGTGTTCGCCGAGCGGTTCCGCGCCGCGTTCGGCCTCTCGCCCGCGCAGTTCGTCACCGACGTAAGGATGCGGGCGGCGCGACGCCTGCTCGCGGAGGGCGGCAGCATCGGCGACGTGGCGCGCGAGCTGGGCTACGGCTCCGACGAGGGCTTCAGCCGCGCGTTCCGCCGGCACGCCGGGCTCACGCCGTCGGCCTGGCGCACCTCGCGGGCGCTCGACCGCACGTAGGCCGCCCGGCACCCGCGAGAGGATGCCGCGCCCGGCGACTCGCCTGCCTGCCGCACCCCTGCCGCCCCCCCGCCCGGCCCGCCGTCACGCCCGCTCCGCCCGGTCCGAGAGGCCGAACAGCACCGCCCCGCCCACCAGCACCGCGGCGCCGATCGGATACACGACCGTGACGCCCACGGCATCCACGAGGGCGCCGCCCGCGCCCGCCGCGAGCATGATCGCGGCCTGGAAGCCGACCACGACGAGGCTGCCGCCGGCCTCCAGCCGGTCGGGCAGGCGATGGCCGACCCACGTGTTGACGATGATCAGCCACGACGAGAAGAAGAAGCCCCACACGAAGGCCGCGACGCCGACGACCCACGGCATCCCGGACCCCACGATCATCAGCACGACCGTCACGGCGATCACGAGCGGGCTCGCGACCGCGAGCGGCCGGAACGTGCGGTCGATGACGACGCCGATCACGAGGTTGCCGAGCAGCCCGCCCACGCCGAACACCGCGAGCAGCACGACGATCGTCGACGCGTCGACGGGGATGCCGTCCGCCTGCACCCGCTCGAGGGCGAGCCGCACGTACGTGTAGGCGATGAAATGTCCCAGCACGACGAGCACGTGGCCGCCCAGCGCGAGCGCGACGCCGGGCCGGCGCAGCGTCTCGGCCAGCACCGACAGCCGCGCGGCGTTCTCGGCCGGCACGCGCGGCAGCAGCATCCGCAGGGCCACGGCGAGCGCCGCCGTCGCGAGCGCGGCGAGCACGAACACCGCCCGCCAGCTCATCAGCTCGCCGAGCATGACCCCCACCGGCACGCCCGCCACCGTCGCGAGCGACGTGCCTGCCGTCGTGAACATGACCGCGCGCCCCAGCCGCTCGGGGCCCGCGATGCGCGCCGCGACGCTGATCGACATGGTCCAGAAGGCCGAGAGCGCGGCGCCCAGCAGCACGCGGGCGAGCAGCATGAGCGGCAGGTTCGGCGCGATCGCGACGATCGCGTTCGACAGCGCCGCGGCGAGCGCCATCCACACGAGCAGCGTGCGCCGGTCGAGGCGCGGCAGCGCGAGCCCGACCGTCGGCGCGACGACGAGCCCCACGAGGGCGGTGACGGTCACGAGCTGGCCGGCGGCGCCCGGGGTCACGCCCAGCTCGTCCGCGATCTCGGTGAGCAGGCCGTTCGGCAGGAACTCGGCCGTGACGAGCAGGAAGCTCATCGCCATCATCGCGATCAGCGCGCCATAGCGCAGCCGGGGCGGGGCGGAGCGGTCGGCGGGGACGGTCGGGATCGGCGCGGTCGTGGTCATCCTCCCAGCGTCCTGCGCCGCGCGGCGCCGCACCCGACCGCGCGTCCGCGGCATCCGACCGATCGTCCGGATGCCGCGGACGCGTGGGTCACGAGGAAGCGCGTGCCGAAACTCCTCCGATCCGGTCGCCCGCGTCACGTGATCGCCGGTGTTTCCGTGGTCGCGCGACCGTCGCGATGCAGGATCGGAGGAGTTCGGACCGGCCTCACCCGGCGAGGCCTCCCGCGGAGGCGGAATCGCGCCGGCACCGCCCGCCCCTAGACTCGCTCCCATGGCCGACGCATACACCCACGGACATCACGCGAGCGTGCTGCGCTCGCACACCTGGCGCACCGCCGAGAACTCGGCCGCGTACCTGCTGCCGCGCCTGCGGCCCGGCCTGCGCGTGCTCGACATCGGGTCGGGCCCCGGCACGATCACGGCCGACTTCGCCGAGCTCGTCGCGCCCGGCGAGGTGCTGGGCGTGGATGCCGCGGCATCCGTCGTCGAGAAGGCGATCGCCGACACGGCGGAGCGCGGGCTCGCGAACCTGCGCTTCGCGACGGGCGACGCGTACGCCCTCGACCTGCCCGACGACGCCTTCGACGTCGTGCACGCCCATCAGGTGCTGCAGCACGTGACCGACCCCGTCGCGATGCTGCGGGAGATGGGCCGCGTGACCGCGCCGGGCGGCACGATCGCGGTGCGCGACGTCGACTACGAGGGCGTCATCTTCGCGCCCCGCTCCCCCGAGCTGACCGAGTGGCTCGACCTCTACCTGCGGGTGCACCGCGGCACCAGCGGCGAGCCCGCCGCCGGCCGCTATCTCAAGACCTGGGCGCGCCGGGCGGGGTTCACCGACATCGCGTGCTCCGCCTCGCTGTGGCTGTTCGAGAACGCCGAGGACCGCGCCTGGTGGGGCGGGATGTGGGAGGAGCGCGCCGTCGCGTCGGCCTTCGCCGACAACGCCCTGCGCCTCGGCCTCACCGACCACGCGGGCCTGGAGCGCATCTCGGCAGGCTGGCGCCGCTGGGCCGACGACCCCGACGGCTGGATCCTGCTGCCGCATGCCGAGATCCTCGTCACGGTGCCGTGAACATCCGCCGCGATGACGGGGCGTCGGCCCCGTGATCACGGCCCGCCGACCGCGTCCCCCTGCCGGGCGCCCCGCACCGCGCCCATCGACGCGACGATCACGAGCGCGATGCCCGCTGCCTCCAGCCACGTCATGCCCTGTCCCAGCAGCACGAAGCCCGCGATCGCGGCGGTGGCCGGCGCGAGGCTCATGAGCACGGCGAAGGCGGATGCCGGCAGCCGGCGCAGGGCGATGAGCTCGAGCGCGTAGGGGATCGTCGACGACAGCAGCGCGACGGCCGCCCCGAGCGCGAGGATGTCGACGCGCAGCAGCGCGGCACCGGCATCCCAGATGCCGAACGGGAGCGACACGAGCGCGCCGGCCGCCATCGCGAGCGCGAGCCCGTCGAGGCCGCGGAACCGCGCGCCCACGCGGGCCGAGGCGAGGATGTAGAACGCCCACGACGCCGCGGCGCCGGTCGCGAACAGCACGCCGAGCGGGTCGAGCCGGTCCCAGCCGCCTCCGCCGAGCGCGACGACGCCCGCGAACGCGAGGCCCGCCCACAGCCACGCCGACGCGCGGCGGCTCGCGACGATCGACAGCACCAGCGGGCCGAGCACCTCGATCGTGACCGTGACGCCGAGCGCGAGCCGCTCGAGCGCCAGGTAGAACAGCCCGTTCATCACGGCGAGCACGAGGCCGAACCAGAGCACGGCGGTCACGTCGGCACGGGTGAGCCCGCGCAGACGCGGGCGCGCGATCGCGAGCAGGATGAGGGCCGAGAACGCGAGTCGCAGGCACACCATGCCGAGCGGTCCCGCCTGCGGGAACAGCAGGTACGCGAGCGCGGCGCCGACCTCCTGGCACGCGAGGCCCGCGACGACGAAGAGCACCGCCGAGGCCGACCGCGGGCTCATGTCACCGGCCGCGGCGCCGGTGCGGCGGTGGCACGGGCCGCGCGGTCACGATGTCGGGCAGACGGCGGCCTGGTCGATGGATCCCGCGAACTGCTCCGCTGTCCACGGCAGCGCGACGTCGGCCGCCGAGCCCGAGGATGCCGGTGCCTTCGCCGCGATCGCCGCGAGCTGCCACAGGGCATACGCGCCGACGTCGCCCCCGGCGCGCGAGTTGTTCAGCATCACGACGACCGTCATGCCGGTGGCCCGGTCGGCCGCGGCGCCGACGATCGCGCCGGGGACCGCGCCGAACTGGCCGACGAGCGAGCCGAACTGCATGGCCCCGCCCGCCGCGGTGTACCACGCGGGCGCGCCGTTGTAGGTGGGCAGCGGCTCGTCGAACCGCGCGTCGGAGTCGTAGGGGCGGGTGCCCTGCGCGAGCGCGCGCAGGTAGCGGCCGAGGTCCTCGACGCTCGCGGTCACCCCGCCCGCCGCGTGCGTCGCGGACGGCGACAGGTCGGACATGTCGAGCGGGCTCGCACAGTCGACCTGGCCGTCGACGGTCGGCGAGTAGAGTCCGCCGATGTGCGCGACGGGCTCCTCCAGCGCGTCGAGCAGCGTGGCCGTCGTCATCTCCAGGGGCTCGAACACGTAGTGGCGCAGGAGGTCGTCGATCGAGTCGCCCGAGGCCTTCTGCAGCGCGAGCGCGAGCAGCACGTAGCCGGTGTCGGAGTCGCGGTAGGTCGCGCCGGGCTCCAGGCCCGTCTTGTTGCCCATGCCGAATGCGACGAGCTCGGCGGCCGGCCACGAGCGCGACGGGTTGGCGATCCAGCGCGGGCCGAGCTGCGGGGCGAACGATCCGATGCCGCTCGTGCTGTCGCACAGCTGCCCGAGCGTGACCTCCTCGCCGAGGCTCGGCACGCTCGGCACCCAGCGCGTCACGGGGTCGTCGAGCGCCACGCGGCCGTCGGCGACCATGCCGTACAGCACGTCGCACGTCATGGGCCTCGTCATGTTCGCGACGGGGAACGCCATGTCGACGCTCACGGCGGAGCCGCCGGGCCCGCTCGTGCCGAACGCCTCGACCCAGTTGCCCGCCCACGGCACCCACACGCCCACGACGGCGCCGGTCGAGCCCGTCGCCTCCATCGCGTGCTCCACGACGGCGCGCAGCCGGTCGGCGGTCGACGCGTCGAGGGCGCCCGTCACCGCGGTGTCGGGAATGACCGTGACGGATGCCGTGGGCGCGCACGCCGTCGCAGAGAGGGCCAGGGCGATGGCTCCCCCGACAGCGGCAGCCCACCTGGCACGACGCGTGCGCGGCATCGATCCTCCTGCAGATAGTCGACCTCCAGCGTACGTCACGGCCGACGCTCCGACGTGTGGCACGGCGGCCTCTAAGGTGAGGACATGGCGCACACCTTCGACGACGGCACGCTGCGCGGCGTGACCGGACACATGAACAACGACCACAGCGACGACAACGTGCTCATCGCCCGCGCGTTCTCGCCGCTCGCCGACGTCATCCGTGCCGAGATGGTGACGTTCGACGGCGAGGCCGGCCAGTGGCACGTGATCACGGCCGACGGCAGCGAGGACGTCATCCGCGTGCCGTGGCCCGGCGGCCCCATCACCGAGCGCCCGGAGGTGCGCCGCGAGATCGTCGCCCTCTACGACGCGGCGTGCGCGCGCCTGGGCGTCACCCCGCGCCCGCACAGCTGACATCGTTTGTAAACTCTGGATGAACCTTCAGGTTAGCTGACCCTAAAACACGCTATGCTCGGTCCATGGCCGAGTTCACCCCGTTCTCCACTACACTGCGCGAGCGCTCCCACGGCGCCCACTCCGACAGCGAGCACGCCGGCTTCATGGCCGACCTCATGCGCGGCAAGGGCACCCGTGACGACTACATCGCCCTGGTCGCGCAGCACTGGTTCATCTACGACGCGCTCGAAGACGCCGCGTCGGCCATGGCGAACGACCCCGTGGCATCCCTCTTCATCAGCGACAAGCTCACGCGACTGCCCGCGCTCGAGGCCGACCTCGCCTTCCTGCTCGGCGACGACTGGCGCACGCGCATCTCGCCGCTGCCGACGACCGAGCGCTATGTCGCCCGCATCCGCGAGGTGGCGTCGACGTGGCCCGGCGGCTTCGTGGCGCACCACTACACGCGCTACCTCGGCGACCTGTCGGGCGGCCAGTTCATCGGCAAGATCATGGCGCGGCAGTTCGGCTTCGAGACGAACGGCATCGGCTTCTACATCTTCAGCGAGATCGCCGACCCCCGCGCCTTCAAGGACGTCTACCGCGAGCAGCTCGACACGGCCCCATGGGATGCCGCGGAGCAGGAGCGCGTGATCGACGAGGTGCTGCTCGCCTACCGCTTCAACACCGAGCTCTTCGTCGACCTCGCCGCCGACAAGGCCGCCCGCGCCGCCTGACCGCCCCACACCCCTCACACCGCTGGTCGAGTGCTCGCGGCACAGCCGCGAGCGTATCGAGACCCGTGTCACGGACCGTGGGAAGGGTTTCGATACGCCGCCTCCGGCGGCTACTCAACCAGCGGGGGGCAGATGCCCGCCCCACCCCATCGCGCCCCACACACCGCTGGTCGAGTGCTCGCGGCGGAGCCGCGAGTGTATCGAGACCCGTGTAACGGTCCGTGGGAAGGGTTTCGATACGCCGCCTCCGGCGGCTACTCAACCAGCGGGGGGCAGATGCCCGCCCCACCCCATCGCGCCCCACCGCACCCCGCCCCGCTGGTCGAGTGCTCGCGGCGGAGCCGCGAGTGTATCGAGACCCATCCCACGGCCCGTTACCCAGGTTTCGATACGCGCGCTGCGCGCGCTACTCAACCAGCGGAGGAAGCGCGGGCGACCGGCGCCGGTGCGGGTCAGCGGGGGACGGATGCCATGAAGCGGCGTACGTCGGCGTCGACGAGGATGTCGGCGGGGCGCAGGGGGCGTGAGAGGTAGAGGCCGTCGATCGACGTGAGCCGCGAGAGGGCGACGTAGGTCTGGCCGGGCGCGAAGGCGCCGGAGCCGAGGTCGACGACGGCGCGCTCGTACGTCTTGCCCTGCGACTTGTGGATCGTGACGGCCCACGCGAGCCGCAGCGGGAACTGCGTGAACTCCGCGACGATCTCCCGCGTGAGCTTGCGCGACCCCGCGTCGTAGGCGTAGCGGAACCGCTCCCACACGGCCGGCTCGACGTCGTGCTCCTCGCCGTCGAGCTCGACGCGCACGGTGCCGCCCGCGATGCGGGTGACGGTGCCGATCGAGCCGTTGACCCAGCGCGGTCCGTCGCCGCCGTAGCCGCCCCCCACGTCGTTGCGCAGGAACATCACCTGCGCGCCCACCTTGAGCTGCAGCTCGGGCTCGGCGGGGTACGCCGCGTCACCCCGGCCGAAGTCGCCGCTGATGTCGGCGCGCGCCGTCTGCACCGGTCCCGGCAGCGCGTCGAGATGACGCTGGTTGATGCGGCTCACGATGTCGTTGCGGGTCGCGAGCGTGATGATGGGCGCCTCGCCCTCGACGGGCTCGGGCACCGGCCGCGCGCCCGCCGCGTTCAGCAACCCGGCGATGTCGGCCGTGACGACGCCGTGCCGCACGGCGTTGAGCATCGCCTTGAACGCGGGATCGGACTGCCGGTGGATGTCGCGCAGCTCCGCGATGTGCAGGGGCGCCCCGACGCGGCCGAGGTCGAGCAGGCCGTCGGAGCGGATCGTGCCGCCGTCGCCGCGCGGCCCCGCCCACACCTGCGCGTCGAAGAACCAGAACGAGCGGTAGTGGTCGCGGATGTAGCGCAGCTCGTCGCCGCGCGGCGGCACGGGCGACAGCTGATAGGGATCTCCGAACATCACGACCTGCACGCCGCCGAACGGCTCGGAGCGGCGGCGGCGCGCCTGCCGCAGGGCGCGGTCGATGGCATCCATCACGTCGGCGTTGACCATGGAGATCTCGTCGATCACGAGCGTGTCGATCGCGTTGAGGATGCGGCGGGTCGCGTCGGTCTGGTCGAGCTCGCTGTCGGCGATGAGCCCGATCGGCAGCCGGAACAGCGAGTGGATCGTCTGCCCCTCGACGTTGAGCGCCGCGACGCCCGTCGGCGCGCACACGGCGATCTGCTTGTCGGTGTTCCAGGCGAGGTGCTGCAGAAGGGTCGACTTGCCCGTGCCGGCGCGGCCCGTGACGAAGACGTGGTCGCGCGTCGTCTCGATGCGCCGGAACAGCTCCTCCTGCTCGGGGGAGAGGGCGCGCGCGGTCATCCCATCCATGTTAGTTATCAGCTTCGCGTCACCGGCCCTTTCTAGACTTGGTCCATGGATGCGCCCCGCGACGACGGCCGAGCCGTCGTCGCGGCCGAAAACCGACATTCCGGCGATGGCGCGGCCGTCGTCGCGGTCGCGCGCCCGCGTTCCGGCGATGGCCGGCCCCTCGTCGCGGCCCGGTACCGCCGCACGCTGCAGTTCGATCTCACGATGCTCGCCCTCGTCGGCATCCTGCTGGGAGCGGCGTTCGCCGCGACGGCCGCCACGGTGTACGAGCGGTTCTACTCCCCCGCCGCGTTCGTCGAGCACTACCTCGACCTGCTCGGGCAGGGTCGCGCCGCCGAGGCGCTCGAGGTCCCGGGCGTGCGCGTCGGCTCCGCGGAGCTGGGGGCCGCGGGGCTCCCGCAGACGTCGTCCGACGCGCTCCTGCGCCGCGACGCGCTCGCCCCGCTCACCGACGTGCGGGTCACCGGCACCGCCGAGCACGACGGCGTGCACGAGGTCACCGTCGCCTACACGGCGGGCGTGCACAGCGGCACGAGCACGTTCAGCGTGGAGCCGAACGGGTGGATCGGCGTCGCGCCGGCGTGGCGGTTCATGAAGAGCCCCCTCGCGGTCATCGACCTCGCGGTGCGCGGATCGATGCAGTTCTCCGTCAACGGCTTCACGATCGACAAGCGGCAGATCTCCGTCGAGGGGTCGAACGCCGACCCGCTCACCGCCGTGCCGATGCTCGTCTTCTCGCCCGGCCTCTACTCCATCACCGTCGACACGGCCGTCTCGCACAGCGCCGGCGTCGCGGTGCTGTCGGACAGCCCCCTCAAGCGCATCCCCGTCGAGGTGCAGACCGAGCCGACGCAGAGCTTCATCGACGTCGTGCAGGAGGAGGTCGAGTCGTTCCTCACCCGGTGCGCGACCCAGCGCGTGCTGCAGCCCACCGGCTGCCCCTTCGGCTACGAGATCCGCAACCGCATCGTGACCGAGCCGGAGTGGTCGATCGCGCAGCAGCCGACGGTGACGATCGTGCCCGACGGCGGGCACTGGGCCATCATGCCCACCGAGGCGATCGCGCACCTCGCGGTCGACGTCATGCTCATCGCCGACGGCACCATCATCGAGCTGCGCGAAGACGTGCCGTTCTCCCTGGAGGGGACCATCGAGATCCTGCCCGACGGACGGGCATCCATCGAGGTGTCGGCGGCGGGCTGAGCCTCCGGACTCGTCCTGCGGGGGTTTGACGGAGACCTCGCCGTGGGACACAATGGATGCCGTATCAATGACTGAGCGAGCGCTCAGTCGGCAATGTCGTCGAAGGTCGACGAGGACCGCGAGCGTCCGCGGCCGCCGGATGCGACGACCACCACCGAGAGGGCTCGACGATGACCCGGAGATTCGAGGGGAAGACGGCCGTCGTCACCGGCGCCAGCCGTGGCATCGGACTGGCGATCGCGCAACGGCTCGTCGCCGACGGCGCGCGGGTGGTGATCACCGCACGCCGTCAGGAGGCGCTCGACGCGGCGGTCGCCGAGCTCGGCGGCCCGGCGGTGGCGCTCGCGGTCGCGGGCTCGACCGACGACGAGGCGCACCAGGACGAGACGATCGCGAGGGCGATCGAGACCTTCGGCGCCGTCGACCTCCTCGTCAACAACACCGGCATCAACCCCGTCTACGGCCCGCTGCGCGACCTCGACCTCGCGGCGGCGCGGAAGATCCTCGAGGTCAACGTGCTGGCCACCCTGTCGTGGGTGAAGAAGGTCGCCGCCGCCTGGCAGGGAGAGCACGGCGGCGCGATCGTCAACGTCGCCTCGGTCGTCGGGTTGAGGCCCTCCCCCGGCATCGCCTTCTACGGCGTCTCGAAGGCCGCCGTCATCCATCTCACCGAGGAGCTGGCGGTCGAGCTCGGCCCCGGCATCCGCGTCAACGCCGTCGCCCCCGGCGTCGTCAAGACGCGGTTCTCCTCCGCCCTGTACGAGGGACGGGAGGAGGACGTCGCGGCGCCCTATCCGCTCAAGCGGCTCGGCACGCCGGACGACGTCGGCGCGACCGTCGCGTTCCTGCTCTCCGAGGATGCCGCGTGGATGACGGGACAGACCCTCACCGTCGACGGCGGCCTGCTGCTCACCGGCGGGGTCTGAGCGGTGAGGGCCTTCGATCCCAACGGCGCGGGCATCGTCGTCACGGGTGCCGGCGGCGGCATCGGCGCCGCCCTGGCCGAGGCTCTCGCTGCCGCCGGCGCCCGCGTGGTCGTCGCCGACATCGACGCCGCCGGCGTCGCACGGACCGTGGACGCCATCGCCGCCGCGGGCGGCGATGCGCACGCCGCGCCGGGCGATGCGGCATCGGAGACGGGCGTGGCGGCGCTCGTCGCGACGGCACGCGAGCGGCTGGGCGCGATCGACGCGTGGTTCGCCAACGCCGGCGTGCTCCGCGGCGAGGGCCTCGACGCACGGGAGGCCGACTGGGAGCTGTCGTGGCAGGTCAACGTCCTGGCGCACGTGCGGGCGGCGCGGCTGCTCGTGCCCGAGTGGGTGCGGGCGGGCCGCGGGCGGTTCGTCGTGACGGCGTCGGCGGCCGGGCTGCTGACGATGCTCGGCGCGCCGGCGTACTCGGTGACCAAGCACGGCGCGGTGGCGTTCGCGGAATGGCTCTCGGCCACCTACCGGCACCGCGGCGTGGTGGTGCAGGCGATCTGCCCGCAGGGCGTGCAGACGCGCATCCTCGACGAGTCGGGCCCGCTGAAGCCGCTGCTGACGCACGACGCCGTGCTCACGCCGGAGGACGTCGCCCGGCAGACGCTCGCGGCGCTCGACGGCGACGAGCTGCTGATCCTGCCGCATCCCGAGGTGCGCGGGTACTACCGGGCTCGCGCCGACGACACCGATCGCTGGCTGACCGCGATGAACGGGATCCGGCAGCGGCTGGACGGCGCAGCGGGCATCGCAGAGGCGGGCTGACTCGACGCGGCCGTGCGCCCTCAGCGCCCCTGCTGGCGCGCGTCGCGCTCGGCGAGGGCCGCGAGCTTCGCGTTGTAGGCGACGAGCTCCTCGTCGCCCGTGCGGTCGGCGTGCCGGTCGGCGCGGCGGCTGGCCCGCTCGTCCGACCTGCTCCACTGGATCGCGACGGTGATGGCGAGGATGAGCGTGGGGATCTCGCCGATCGACCACGCGACGCCGCCGCCGATGTACTGGTCGTGCAGCGGATCGGGGCCCCACGTGCGCCCCATCGCGCCGAACCACTCGGCGACGAACAGGCCGTTCGCCATCATGATCGACATGCCGAAGAAGGCGTGCATCGCCATCACGGCGAGCAGCGTGATGAGCCGGCCCGGATACGGCAGTCGGTAGGGCACGGGGTCGATGCCGACGAGCGACTGCACGAACAGGTATCCCGAGATGAGGAAGTGCGCGACCATCCACTGGTGCCCCAGGTGGTCGTACATCGACCAGCGCAGCAGGTCGGAGTAGTAGAAGAGCCACAGCGAGCCGATGAACACGCCCGCCGCGACGAGCGGATGCGTGATGACGCGCGCCCACGGCGTGTGCACGGCCCACAGGATCCACTCGCGGCCCCCGCGCGTGCCGTCGGAGCGCTTGCGGATCGCCCGCGCCGCGAGCGTCACGGGGGCGCCGAACACGAGCGGCAGCGAGATCGCCATGGTCAGCAGCATGTGGCCGATCATGTGCACGCTGAACAGGTACTCCTGGTAGGCGTTGATCGGGCCGCTCGTGGTCCACGCGAGCAGCGCGATGCCGAACAGCCACAGGATCGTGCGGTGCAGCGGCCAGTGGTCGCCGCGGCGGCGCAGGCGGACCACGCCGACGACGTAGAAGAACGCGGCGAACCCGCAGGCGACGGCCCACAGCAGGTCGAGGTTCCACGCCGTGAGCCAGCGGTCGGGCGTGAACTCGGGCGGCAGGGGCGAGCCCGTGAGGATCTCGGCGGGGCTCAGCAGCGCGGGCAGGCGCGTGTCGCTCGGGGGGCGCGTGCGCGCGAGGGCGGCGGCGGCGCCGCTCGCGACGCCCATGATCGCGAGCTCGATCGCGACGAGCGACCAGAAGCGCCGGGATGCCGCATCCTCGCGCATCCGCGCGATGAGCCGCGTGCGGTACCAGGCGCCGAAGGCGCCGAGCGCGATGAGCGCGGCGACCTTCGTGAGCAGGATGGCGCCGTAGGGGCTCAGCAGGTCGCCCCACGAGGCGAGGCCGACGGCCGAGCGCGCGACGCCCGAGACGGCGACGACGACGTAGGCGGCGAGGGCGAGGCTCGAGTAGCGGGCGACGAGCTCGGCGAGGCGCGCGCGGGGAACGCCCGGTCGCAGCAGCACGAGCAGCAGCAGGCCGCCGAGCCAGACGGCCGCGCCCAGCAGGTGCAGGCTCAGTGCGGAGACCGCGATCGTGTGCCCGGTCTCCTCGCCGGAGTGGCCCTGCGTCGCCATGGGGATGAGGGTGACGAGCGCGAGCGCGGCGACGAGGAGCGTCGTCGTCCAGCCGCGCACGGCGAACGCGAGCACGGTGACGATCGCGCCGAGCACGGTCGTCAGCAGCCAGGCGAAGCCCACCTCGGTCGTGGTGAGGAACTGCCCCAGCTGCTCGCCGAAAAGCATGTCGGCGCTCGGCGTCGCGGGGATCACCGACAGGAAGGTGAGGTACGTGGTCGTGCCGGCCGCGATGGTGAACACGGCCGCGGCGATCGAGGCGGCATCCAGTGCCCGGGCGAAGATCTTGTCGTCGGGCTTCAGGGCGAACAGCGTGAGCACGAGCCCGCCCGCCATCAGCCCCGCCGACAGGTTGACCACGAGCTTCGCGGCGGGGAGCCCCCACCGCACGACCGCGCCGGGGTCGCCCTGGATCAGCGGTGCCGCGCCGCCGCCCACGACGAGCGCGGCGATGAGCGCGGCGAGTGCCGCCGCCACGAGTGTCGCCGGCCCGGCGAGACGGAGCGCGCGGTCGGTCACCCCTCCAGCCTACGCCCGGCGCGCGACAGCGCCCGCCGGGCGAGTACCCACGCGGACGCGACACACCCCGCCGGTCGAGTGCCCGCGCGCAGCGCGGGTGTATCGAGACCCGTGTAACGGACCAATACAAGGGTTTCGATACGCCGCCGCTCCGCGGCGGCTACTCAACCAGCGGGGTGCGCGCCTACCCACGTCGCCGTCGCCATTGCTCGACGGCAGCCCCGAACTGCGAGCCGGCGTTCCACCCACCACGAACGCGACACACCCCGCCGACCGAGTGCCCGCGCCCGGACGCGACACACCCCGCTGGTCGAGTGCCCGCGCGCAGCGCGGGTGTATCGAGACCCGTGTAACGGACCGCTACAACGTCCTCGATACGCCACCGCTCCGCGGCGGCCACTCGACCAGCGGGGTGTGTACCCGCGTTGCGGTCGCCTTACTTGACGGCGGCCTTGAGCTTCGAGCCGGCGGTCACCTTGACGCGCTTGCCCGCGGCGATCTTGATCTCCTCGCCGGTCTGGGGGTTGCGGCCGGTGCGGGCGGCGGTGTCGACCTGCTCGAACGAGATCCAGCCGGGGATCGAAACCTTCTCGCCCTTGGCGACGGCCTCGGAAACGGCGGCGAACAGGCCGTCGACGACACGCGTGACGGCAGCCTGGCTCTCGCCCGTGGCGCTCGCGATGCTGGCGACGAGTTCGGTCTTGGTGATGGCCATGTGTTTTCCTCCAGCGACGAGATTCTCGCCGCGTCGTGTTTCAGAGCGCGGGGCACGGATGCGGCCCGCCGGTCGATCGACCGGAACCGAGAGTATCAAGCACACCCCGCAGAACCCGCGTCATTTCGCGGATTTTCAGCGTTTTCCTGTGCGTGTCGCGCACCGCGTCGTCACACTGGCCACATCCGTCACACACTTCCCCCGACGCACACGACGCCCGCGAGACGACGAAGAGGGGGCGAGGTTCCGAAGAACCTCGCCCCCTCTTCGAAGCGGTGCTTACCAGCTCGACTTGGTCACGCCGGGCAGCTCGCCGCGGTGCGCCATGTCGCGGAAGCGCACGCGCGAGATGCCGAACTTCGACAGGTGGCCGCGGGGACGGCCGTCGATGGCGTCGCGGTTGCGCAGGCGCACCGGCGACGCGTCGCGCGGCAGCTTCTGCAGGCCGACGCGGGCGGCCTCGCGCTCCTCGTCGGTCGAGTTCGGGTCGACGAGGGCCTTCTTCAGCTCGAGACGCTTCTCGGCGTAGCGGGCGACGACCTCTTCGCGCTGCTTGTTGCGCGCGATCTTGCTCTTCTTGGCCATGAGATCAGCGCTCCTCTCGGAATTCGACGTGCTTGCGGATCACCGGGTCGTACTTCTTGAGCACGATGCGGTCGGGGTTGTTGCGGCGGTTCTTGCGCGTCACGTAGGTGTACCCCGTGCCGGCGGTCGAACGCAGCTTGATGATCGGACGAACGTCCTGAGCCTTCTTCGCCATCAGAGCTTCACACCCTTCGCGATCAGGTCCTTCACGACCGACTCGATGCCGCGGGCGTCGATGACCTTGATGCCCTTGGCCGACACGTTCAGCGTGACCTTACGGCCGAGCGACGGAACGAAATAGGTCTTCTTCTGCACGTTCGGGTCGAAGCGGCGCTTCGTCCGGCGGTGCGAGTGCGAGATGTTGTGACCGAAGCCGGGAACCGCTCCGGTCACCTGGCACACTGCTGCCATGGTGATGTCTCCTTCTGTACCGTGACGCCGGACGGCGCCACCCAAGATCCCTTGTCTGCACCCCGGGTCTCCCCGGGGCACGAACTACGCGCTGGAGTGCGCGCAGACAAAGAACAAGCCTAGCACAGCCTCGATCGAGCAGCCTCAGTCGAGCGGATGCGCGGTACGGATGACACCCTCGGGATCCCATGCGGCGACCACCTGCCGCACGCGCTCGAGCGACGGCCCGTAGAGCGATGCGGCGGATGCCGGACGCTCCGCGAACGTCTTGACGGTCCGCTCGCCCGCGAACGGCGCGACGGCCTCGAGCACGCCGTTCGCCGCGGCGCGCACGGCGTCGAGGGCCTCGGGCACGGGCACGATGCCGAGCGCGAAGAGCAGCCCCTCGCCCGCGATGCCCGAGACGGCACCGGCATCCGTCCGGCCGGGCGCGAGCGCGCCGCCGAGGTGACGCACCTCGATCGACAGGAGCGGTGCGGCCGACGGCGCGAGCGCGGCCTCGAGCAGCGCGTCGATCGCGGCCGTCGACAGCTCGCGCAGCAGCGCGGTGTCGCCGTAGGCGGGCACGGGCTGCGGCGGGTCGCCGTGCACCGCGGGCAGCTCGGCGGGCGACATCGGCCGCATCGTGTCGAGCTCGGGCGCGAGCGCGCGCAGGGGCCGCAGCAGCGCGTCGGCGGCCCCGGCATCCTCTTGGAACGCCGCCTCGACGGCGACGAAGGCGCGGCCGCGCAGCGGCTCGGGCAGCTCCGGCAGGGGCGGGTAGCGCAGCACGCGCACGAGCGAGGTCACCGACTCGGGCAGCTCGCACGCCCATGCGCGCCACGCGTGCGCGACCTCGGCGGCGCGCTCGATCGGCCACAGCAGACCGCCCGCGACGATCTCGGCGATCGGATGCAGCTGCAGCTCGATCGCGGTCACGACGACGGGCGCGACGCCGCCGCGTGCGGCCCAGAACAGCTCGGGATGCCGCGTCTCGTCGATCACGATCGATCGCGCGTGCGCGTCGACGGCCTCGATCGCGCGCACGCTCGCCGAGGCGAGCCCGTGCGATCGCGCGAGCCAGCCGAGCCCGCCGCCGAGCACGAGGCCGACGACGCCGACCGTCGGGGCCATGCCCGACACGGCCGCGAGCCCGTGCCCGGCCGCCGCGGCGGCGACGTCGGCCGAGATCGCGCCGGCGCCAACGCGGGCGACGCGCGCCACGGGGTCGATCGACACGGCGTTCAGCCTCGTCGTGCGCAGCAGGATCGTGTCTCGCAGCGCACCGAGGGCGCCGGCCGCGTGACCCGTGCCCTGCGGCGCGACGTGCAGCCCGAGCGAGCGCGCGGCGCGCACGGTCTCGACGACGTCGCGCTCGTCCGCGGCGACGACGACGGCGGCCGGATGCTGGTCGGCGAGCAGCATCCACGCGCGGCGCGCGTCGTCCCAGCCGTCGTCGGCGGGCAGCACCAGCTCGCCGCGCAGGCGCGAGCGCAGGGCGAGCAGATGCTCGTGCGAAGTGTCCATGGGTCCTCGTTCTCTATATGTCTATCTATCTAGGTAGGTATTCGGTCAGTGCCCACCCCACACCCCCGCGAGGGTGCCAGTTGTCTCGCCGAGGGTGCCCTCAATCCCCGCGAGGGTGCTTTCGATCCTCGCGAGGGTGCTTTCGAAAGCACCCTCGTGAAACCAACCAGCACCCTCGCGAGAACAACTGGCACCCCCGCGCAAACAACCAGCACCCTCGCGGGGCCGGGGTCAGTGCACGCGGCGGCCGGCGAGGTCGCGCACGACGTCGTCGAGGCCGCGCGCGCCGGGCGCCGCGGCGATCGCCGCGCCGATGCGGCGAGCGCGGGTGCGGAACGAGGGCTCGTCGAGCACGCGATGCACGGCGGCGGCGATCGCCCGCTGCTCGATGCGTCCCGAGCGCGATGCGAGCCGCAGCCCGGCGCCGCTCCAGGCGACGCGCGCCGACACCTCGGCCTTGTCCTCGGTGTCGCCTGCGGCGACGATCGGCACGCCGTGCGTGAGCGAGAAGTGCACGCCGCCGTATCCGCCGTTCGTGACGAAGGCCGCGAGGCGCGGGAACAGCCGGTCGTACGGCAGGTAGGGCGCGATCCGCGCGTTGGAGGGGAGGGCGAGAGGGGGGATCTCCCGCCCTCCCGTGGATGCCACGACGAGCACGTCGTGGCCGTCGAGGGCCCGCATCGTGGGCAGCACGAGCCCCTCGAGGTCGCCGTTGGCGACGGTGCCCTGCGTCACGTGCACGACGGGGCGCCCGCTGTCGAGGTCGCCCCACCAGTCGGGCAGGACGACATCGGATGCCGGCGACGACGACACCGGCCCCACGAAGTGCACCGGCACGGCGAGGTCGCTGCGCGGGTACTCGAACTCGGGCACCGTGAACTGCACGACCGCGTCGGCGATGGCGGGGTAGTTCATGACGAACGTCGCGAGCGGGCGGCCCGTGGCCTCCAGCGCCATCGCGGCGGCGGCCCGGTGCAGTTCGCCGAAGACGAACCGCTCGGCGCTCCAGCCGAGCACGGCGTTGCGCAGCCGGCCGAACGGCCCGCGCAGCGGAGGGATGCCGAAGCCGAACGGCGCCGTGTCGCGGCTGCGCAGCCCGAGCGGCACGATGCCGAGGCTCACGACGGGCGGGCGCTCGGCGGCGGGGCGGCACAGCAGCAGCATGGCGCCGAGGAACAGCGCCTCGGCGAGCACGACGTCGGCGGGCTGCTGCGCGAGCAGCGCGTCGACCGCGCGGAGCTGGCTCGGGGCGGGGGCGAGGAAGATGTGCTGCAGGTCCCAGCTCGCGCCGTCGGCACCCGTGCGTCCGACGCGGCCGGGGAACGCGGCATCCACGTCACGGTCGTCGTAGTCGGCGTCCGCGGGCAGGGGCGTCCAGCGGGCGCCCGTGGCCTCGACCGCCTCGCGGTAGCGGATGCCGGTGAGGAAGCGCACGTCGTGTCCCGCCGCCACGAGCGCCCGCGCGACGGAGAGCAGCGGTGTGACGTGGCCGTGCACGGGGGTGCTGCACAGGAGCAACGAGAGCATGGCGGTCAGCCTTTCCACATGTAGGATGTTGAAAACACCTTTGAAGTATTCACTACCCTATGAGGAAAGTCAATGTCCCGTTACGTCTCGCCCCTCCGCGAAGCCCAGGCGGCCCAGACGCGGCTGCGCATCCTCGACGCGGCCGTCGCCGTCTTCGGCGCGCGCGGCTACTCCGGCACGTCGCTCGCGCAGATCGCGAAGGAGGCCGGCGTCTCGCTCGAGACCGTCAAGCAGAACGGGCCGAAGGCCGCCCTGCTGCTCTCGGCCTTCGGCCACGCCTTCTCCGGCGCCGACGACGACCGGCCCCTGCACGAGCGCCCAGTGCTCGACGAGGTGCTGGCGCTGCCCGACGACGCGTTCATGACCGCGTGGATCGCGTTCGTCGCCGACGGCAACGCGCGCGTCGCCCGACTCTGGCCGCGCCTGCTCGACGCCGCGCTCGGCGACGCCGACGTGGGTGCCCGGCTGGAGGCGCTGCAGGCCAACCGGCGCGCGGACATGTCGGCGCTCATCGCCCAGCTGCGCACGCGCGGCCTGTGCCGCAGCCCGCGGGACGACGCCGAGCTGGCCGCCGCCATCTCCTTCCTCATCTCCCCCGAGGGGTACGCGCAGCTCGTGCTGGAGAGCGGCCTCGACCACGACGCCTACCGCCGATGGGTCCTCCACGCCGTCGAGCGCGTCGTGCTGAGCGCGTGACCGACCGGAGGATGCCGCCGTGCGCGGCCGATCGCGCACCGTCTCCTGCCCGATGTCGGGATGGGCGGGTATCCTGGGCGCATGGTTGACCACGATCTGCTGGAGCGGGTGCTGCGGCTCGATGCGGAAGCACGCCGCGAGCTCCGTGACGCGATCGACCAGTCGCTGCCCGCCGAGGTGGCTCCGCGGCTCGCCGCACTGCTGGATGCCCGGATCGCCGAGGCTGACGCTCACCCGGGGGATGCCGTCCCGTGGGAGGTCGTACGGGATCGCGCGCGAACGAAGGTCGCCACGGCGAAGAAGACCGCGTGACCTTCCGGCTGGTCTTCACCCGGAGCGCACACGAGGAGTACGACCGCGCCATCGACTGGTATCTCGCCGAGGCGCCGCACGAGGTCGAGCGATTCATCGCAACGTTCGACACGACCGTCGAGGCGATCCGAGAACGCCCCCTCCTGCCGCGGTTCGTCTACCGGGAGCTTCGGAACATGAAGACCGAGGTGTTCCCCTACCACCTTTGGTATCGGGTGTTCGAGGACGTCGGCCTGATCGAGGTGGTCGCCGTCCTCCACGGCGCCCAGGACTGGTCACATCTCGAGCGACGCTGACGCCTCGCCGTCGAGCGCGTCGCTCCGAGCATCTGGGCGGCCGACGGATGCCGCAGCCGCGGCACGGGCCGCGTGATTGACCCGAGGACGTCCCCGGTGAGAGGCTGACTCCGGGGGAATGACATGAGCGCACGGATCATGGCGATCACGGTCGCGCTGGCGACGACATCCGTGCCGTCGATCGCGCACGCCGAGGCGGATGCCGGCACCGGCGAGGCCGGCACGGATCCCCTCGCCGAACACCGCTTCGCCCCCGGCTTCTTCGCCGCGCTGCACCGGCTTCTCGCGGCCGCGGCGGCCCTCGCCGGCCGCACGGGCTGACGGACGGCGCGGAGACCACCCGCCCATAGACTGAGAAAGCTGCGCGCGAAAGGACCGTCGTGAGGAACATCGTCGACACCCTGGTCTCCCTCGGCGTTCTGACGGACGATGAGGCCGGTGCGACGGCACCGCACCTCAGCGACCGCGACGCCCTCGACGCGCTGCTCGCGAGCCAGCGCATCACCGAGGAGCAGGCGGCGCACGCGACCGCCGTGCACACGGGGCATCCGCACATCGACCTGATGAAGGCCGTCATCGATCCCGACGCGGTGGCCCTCGTGCCGGGCGCGCTGTGCCGCCGGCACCGCCTCGTGCCCGTGCGCCGCGAGCGGAACCGGCTGGTCGTCGCGATGATCGACCCCACCGACCTGCGCGCGATCGACGACGTGGCGAGCCTCACGGGCCTCGTCGTCGCCCCCGAGATCACCACGCCGACGGCGCTGCGCTTCGCGTTCGCGCGGCACGTGCGCTCCGACGAGGAGATCAGCGAGCTCTCGTCGACGATGGGCGAGGCCGCCGACATCGCGGGGCTCGCGGCGGCCGACGGCCTCGAGGGCGACGACGCCGGCGCCCCCGTCGTGCGCTTCGTGAACCTGCTGATCTCGCAGGCGATCACCGACCGCGCGAGCGACATCCACGTCGAGCCCGGCGAGCGCGACCTCACGGTGCGGTACCGCATCGACGGCGTGCTGCACGAGATGCAGCGGGCGGATCGCTCGATCCAGGACGGCGTGATCTCGCGCCTCAAGATCATGGCGTCCATCGACATCGCCGACCGGCGCCGGCCGCAGGACGGCCGCATGTCGGTGCCGCACGAGGGCCGCACGGTCGACCTGCGCGTGGCGACCCTGCCGACCGTGTGGGGCGAGAAGATCACCATGCGCATCCTCGACACGTCGGGTCAGCGCATCGGGCTCGACGAGCTGGAGCTGTCGGTGCAGAGCCGCGCGCGGCTCGAGGAGGCGATCGCACGGCCGTACGGCATGGTGCTGGCGACCGGACCGACCGGTTCGGGCAAGTCGACGACCCTGTACGCCGCGCTCGACGCGATCGCCCGCCCCGAGGTGAGCGTCGTGACCGTCGAGGACCCCGTGGAGTACCGCGTCGCGGGCATCAACCAGGTGCAGGTCAATCCGCGGGCGGGCCTGACGTTCGCGTCGGCGCTGCGGTCGATCCTGCGCATCGACCCCGACATCATCCTCGTCGGCGAGATCCGCGACCACGAGACCGCGATCACCTCGATCGAGGCGGCGCTCACAGGCCACCTCGTGTTCTCGACGCTGCACACCAACGACGCGCCGAGCGCCCTCACGCGACTGATCGAGATCGGCGCGGAGCCCTACCTCGTCGGCTCCGCGCTCACGGCGGTCGTGGGCCAGCGGCTCACCCGCCGGCTGTGCACGGCGTGCCGCGAGCCGCTGCCCGACCGCGACGAGGTGCTCGCGGGCGTCGGCTTCCCGACCGGCCTGTGGACCGAGCCGACGGTGTTCCGCCCCGTGGGATGCCCGTCGTGCGCGGGCACCGGTTACCGCGGCCGCCTCGCGCTGCACGAGGTCATGCCGGTGACCGAGCAGATCGAGCACGAGGCGCTGCGCGGCGTGCCCAGCTCGGTGCTGCGCCAGCGCGCGCTCGACGAGGGCATGATCCCGCTGCGCACCGACGGCTGGCACAAGGTCGCCGCGGGCCTCACCTCCGTCGAAGAGGTCCTCCGCGTCACGGTGTGAGGTCCGGTGCCGGCTCCTCACGCCCACCCACCGTGCACCGTGCACCGTGCACCGTGCACCGTGCACCGTGCACCGTGCAGGACTTTTCACCGCGGCATCCCCTCCCGCCGCTCGACACGCCCGGGGTGCGCGATACGTCCTGCATCGCGCACCGACCGGCGCCGCACCGACCGGCGCCCGCCCTACCTACCCCGCCTGGTTCAGCTGGCCGTAGATGCCGAAGATCGGCATGTACAGGGCGATGACCATGCCGCCGATGAGCACGCCGAGGATCACGATGAGCGCCGGCTCGATGACCGAGGTGAGCTGCTCGGTCTGGCTCTTCGCCTCGGCCTCGTAGAACTCCGCGACCGACTCCAGCATCTCGGCGAGCGTGCCCGACTCCTCGCCGACCGCCACCATCTGCGACACCATGGGCGGAAAGATCCCGGATGCCGCGAGGGGCGCCGCGAACGACTTCCCCGCCCGCACGGAGTCGCGCACGGCGCGCAGCGCGTCGTCGATCGCGACGTTGTCGGCGGCCTTGCTCACCGTCTCCAGCGCGCCGAGCAGCGGCACGCCGGCCGAGATCATCATCGACAGGTTGCGGGCGAACCGTGCGACGGCGATCTTCGTCAGCAGCGGGCCGACGAGCGGCAGTCTGAGCGTGAGCGGGTCGACGATGCGGCGCACGCGCGGCGCGTGCCGGTTGGCGACCCACCACGCGCCGCCGACCACGACGAGCGCGATGAGCAGCGGCAGGATCCACACCATGTTGTTCGACAGCACGACGAGGATGCGGGTGGGCAGCGGCAGCTCGCCGCCGAGCGAGGCGAACATGCCCTCGAACACGGGCACGACGAACGTGACCATCGCGATCACGGCGAGCAGCGCGACGGCGAGCACGACCATCGGGTACGTCGTCGCGGCGCGCACCTTGTCGCGCAGCTCGGCGTCGGCCTGGTACAGGGTCGCCGCCGACGCGAGCGACTGGTCGAAGAAGCCGCCGGTCTCGCCCACGCGCACGAGGCTCACGAGCAGCGGCGGAAAGGCGTGGTCGTGCTTCGCCATCGCGGCCGAGAACGCGGCGCCGGCCTCGACGTCGGCGCGCACGGCCTCGAGCGCCTGGCGCAGCGTCTTGTCGCTCGTCTGCTCGATGAGGATGCCGAGCACGCGCATGAGCGGAAGCCCCGCGCCGACGAGGCTCGACGCCTGCCGCGCGAACAGCGCCAGCGCCGACGACGGCACGCGGCGCTGCCGGCCGAGCTTGATCTCGCGGCGCAGCCCCGTCTTGGGCACGGCGCGCACCTCGATGGGGACGAGCCCCTGCTGACGGATGCGGCCGACGACGGCCGCCTCGCTCGCGGCATCCATCGTGCCTTTGACGATCTGCCCCGAGCCGGGCGTCGCGGCACGGTAGGAGTAGCTCTCGGTGGTGGCCATGCTCATGCTCCCCAGCGGGTCTGCGGGCGGCGGGTCCAGGTCTCGGCGTTGAGGTCGCTGTCGACGACGCGCACGTCGTCGAGCGCCTTCGGGTCGGTGACGAAGCTGCGGGCGACGCCGTACTCGACCTCGCCGGCGGCGATGAGGGTGCGCAGGCTCTGGTCCATCGTGTGCATGCCCGCGTCGGACCCCGCGTACAGCACGGAGTAGAGCTGCTGCACCTGGCCCTCGCGGATGAGGTTCGAGATCGCGTGCGTCTGGATGAGCACCTCGGTCGCGAGCACGCGCCCGCGTCCCGTGGCGCGCGGGATGAGCCGCTGGCTGATGACGCCGCGCAGCGTGTCGGCGAGCTGCGCGCGCACCTGCTGCTGACGGTCGGCCGAGAACACGTCGACGATGCGGTTTATGGTGCTCGCGGCGCTCTGCGTGTGCAGGGTCGCGAGCACGAGCTGCCCGGTCTCGGCGGCTGACAGCGCGACCGTGATCGACTCGATGTCGCGCAGCTCGCCGAGCAGGATGACGTCGGGGTCCTGCCGCAGCACGTAGCGCAGCGCGTCGGCGAACGACGCGGTGTCGGCGCCGATCTCGCGCTGGTGGATGAGGGAGTTGCGGCTCGTGTGCAGGTACTCGACGGGGTCTTCGATCGTGATGACGTGGGCCGCGCGCTCGTTGTTGATGATGTCGACCATCGCCGTCAGCGTGGCCGACTTGCCCGAGCCGGTGGGGCCCGTGATCAGCACGAGCCCGCTCGGCCGCAGCGCCAGGTCGCGCGCGATCTCGGGGATGCGGTACTGCTCGAGCGTCGGCGCGGTCGCGGGGATGAGGCGGAACGCCGCCGCGACGCCCGTGCGCTGCAGGTAGGCGTTCACGCGGAACCGCACGCCGCCCGCGATGGCGTACGAGAAGTCGACCTCGCTCGTCTCCTCGAAGTGACCGCGGTGCCGGCGGCTCATCGTGCCGAGCACGGCCTCGCCCACCCAGTCCGCGTCGAGCTCGTCCTCGTATCCGTCCAGGGCGGTGAGCGCCCCGTCGATGCGCACGACGGGCGGAAGGCCCGCCGTGAGGTGGATGTCGGAGGCGCGCCGTTCGACGGCCGCCTGCAGCAGCTCGTCGAGCTCGGGCGGCCTGCTCATCCCGCCACCCCGGTGACGTCGACGAACACCAGGAAGGTGACGATCATGCCGAGGCCGTTGTCGCCCGAGATCTCCTCGGCGAGCACCGAGGTGACGGCCGCCAGGCGCGGACCGGAGCGCAGGGTGTCGAGGAAGACGCCGAACCCGCCCGCGCCCGGTCCCTCGACGCGCGTCGTCACCTGGATCTGTCGCTGGGCGGGCAGGTCGCCGCCGGATGCCGCGGCCTGCGCGCCCGCGGCATCCACGACCTCTTGCGTGCGCTCGACGAACGGCAGGGCGTCGCTGAACTGCACGCTCTTCACGGCGACGCCGGCGACCTCGGCGGCGGTGACGATGCGCTCGATCACCTGGTCGCGTTCGGGCGCGTCGGGGATCTGCGCGCGCAGGGCCGCGACCTCCTCCGCGAGCTCGGCCATGCGCTGGCTCTCGCGGTCGAGCAGGTCGAGCTGCGTCTGCTGCAGGCCGTTGGTCGCGACGATCTGGTCGGCCTGCGCCTGCGTCGACACCGATCTCAGATACAGCGGCAGCGCGACGAGCACGCCGATGATCAGGATGGCGATGACGCCGACGGCGCCGATGAGCGTGATGCCGCGGTGGGTCAGCCGGTTCATCGTGCCTCCCCTGCGAAGGCGCCCGTGTACACCGTCTGGTCGTACTCGATCGTGAGCGCGGCCCGGAACGTGCCGTCGCCACGGTCCTCCATGCTGCGCGCGTCGACGCTGCGCACGCCCTCGGCGCCGCGCACGGCCCGCGCGACCGACACGAGGTCGATCGACCGCGGGGCGCGCAGCTCGATGGTGCCCGACTGGCCCGCGGCATCCTGCGGCGCGACGCCGTCGGCGGGCGTCGCGCCCGCCGTGAGCGAGAAGCCGCTGATGCTCGTGTCCTCGGGCAGCACCGCGCCGATGCGCTGGACGACCGTGCCCCAGGCCGTGTCGGAGCCCATCGCGGCGACGCGCATCGCGCTGAGCGCGTCGCGGATGCCGAGGGCGCCGCTCACGTCGTGGTACTGCTGCAGCCCCTCGGAGAGCTTGCCGGTGAGCGCCTGCTCCTCGTCGAGGCGCTGGTCGGCGACGTGCGACAGGTACCAGGCGCCGCCGACGAGGCCGATCGACAGCACGGTCGCGGCGATCGCGAGCGTCGACCACAGCCGCACCGCGCGGGCGCGCTTGCGCCGGTCGCGCTCGGAGCGCGGGATGAGGTTGACGCGGAAGACGGTCTTGCGGGCGCTCATGCGTCGGCTCCGATCGTGAGCGAGATCGGCCCGATCAGCTGCTGCAGCAGCACGGGGTCGACCGTGCGCGCCTTGCCGCGCAGACGCACGGCCCACATCGGGTCGAGCGGCTGCACGGGGATGTCGAGCGCGTCGCGCAGCGCCGCCTCGGTGATCGCGTTGGTCGCGCCGGCGCCGCTCAGCAGGGCGCCCGTGATCGGGGGCAGGCCCCGCGCCCCGTAGTACTGCAGCGTGCTGCGCAGGCGGGCGCCGAGGTCTTCGGCGGCGTCGCGCTGCTCGCGCTCGACGTCGGCGCGCTGGCTCTCGCGGCGGCGGTCGAGCCGCCCGCCGGTCTGCTCGGGCGCCTCCGCCGACTGCGGCGCCGTGAGCGCGATGGTCGCCGGCAGCATGCGCACGAAGATCGGCACGCCGTGCGAGACGAGCGTGATCGCGGTCGTGTTGCCGCCGACGTGCACCATGAGCACGGTGTCGTCGGGCGTGAGCCTGCCCGCGAGACGCACGAGGCCGAAGGGCAGCAGGTCGACGCTCTGGGCGTGCAGCCGCGCCGCGCTCAGCGCGCCGAGCAGGGCGTCGACCGAGGGGGCGTTGGCGGCCACGAGCAGGCCCGTCGTGCCCTCGTCGGTGACCTCGGTGGCCACGAAGTCGAGCGCCGCCTGATCGGGCGACACGGGCAGCAGCTCGCCGACCTCGTAGGGCAGCGACTCGGCGATGAGCTCGGGGTGGGTGAGCTCGGTCGAGAACTCGCGCACGAGCACGCGCCAGCTGTTGATGCCGAGCACGACCCGGCGGCTGGAGAAGCCGGCCTTGCCCCACAGCTCGCGCAGCGCGTCGGCCACGACGCCCGCGTCGATCACCTCGGAGTCGTGCGCCGCGCCCACGGGCAGCTCGACCTGACCATGCTTGACGAGGGCCGGACGGTCGCCGAGGGTCACCTCGGCTGCGCGCACCGCGGTCTGGGTGATCTCCAGGCCTATTGCGCTCTTCGCCACAGCGCCACCTCCCTTCCGAAGTCTAGACGTCGCATTCTCAGCCCTCCCACAGGCGTCGGTAGGCGTCCCAGAGCTGCTCGCCGGCGACCACGCCGGTCCATGCTCCGAGGATCATCCACGGTCCGAAGGCGATGGCGCCGCGCCGCCGCGCGAGCAGCGCGTAGAGCGCCGCCCACACGAACGCGGCGAAGGAGCCGACCGCGAGCGCGCCCCATCCCGCGTACCCGAGGTAGAGGCCGAGCAGCACCGCGAGCTTCACGTCTCCCCCGCCCATGCCGTCGGGACGGACGAGCCGGATGACGAGGTAGCCGCCGCCGAGGATCGCGGCGCCGGCCGCCGCCTGCAGCAGCCGGCCCGGGGTCCCGGCCACGAGCGCGGCGACGGTGAGCAGCATGGCGCCGATCGCGATCGACGGCAGCACGATGACGTCGGGGAGCCGGCCCGTGTCGAGGTCGACGAGCGTGAGCACGATCGAGACGGCGGCGAGGAAACCGAGGGCGATCGCGGTCGGCAGCCACGCGGCCCCGGCATCCGGCTCCTGCGGGAGCAGCCACAGCGCCAGCAACGCGAACGCGAGGGCGCCGAGCACCTCCACGACGACGGTGCGGACCGGGATGCCGGTGCCGCAGTGCGCGCACCGGCCGCGCAGCACGAGCCACGAGACGACCGGCACGTTCTCGTGCGGGCGCAGCGGTGCGTCGCACGCGTCGCAGCGGCTCTCGCGCAGCAGCGACACGCCCGTCGCCGTGCGCACGGCCGTCGCCTGGGCGAACGAGCCGAACGCAGCACCGAGGAGCGTGGCGATCGCCACGAAGAGACCGTGGAGCATCCGGCTAGCGCTCCGTCTGCCGCACGAGGGCGCCGGGGGCGCTCGCTCCGCCGGTGCCGCCCGTGCCGCCGGACGAGCCCGCGTCGGAGAGATCGCAGACGAGGTCGAAGAGCCCGGGGATCGTGAAGCGGGCGCACGTGCGCGTCGCGAGGATGTTCCACGAGCCGGAGGTCGGCGCGATGATCTGTCCCTTGAATCCGCTCAGGATGTTGACGCCGCCCGCCCCTGACACCGTGACGCCGCAGGGGCTGTAGACGAGCGTCTCCGGCCACCCGCCCCAGCCTCCCGAGGCCGTGAGCGTGATGCCGGTGCGGCCTTCGCAGCGCGGCGCCGGGTTCTCGGGATCGGCGCTCGTGTTCGTCTGCACGACGTAGAGCTTTCCGCCGCCGCCCGAGAGCCATCCCGAGGCGAAACGGAACCCGTTGTTCACGAGCAGCACGACGTCGCGCTTCACCGTGACGCTGGTGCTCGACAGGAACGCCGGGCTCAGGTCGATCTGGTCGATGCACGCCGACGTGTCGATCACGATCTTCCCGCCGGATCCGTTCAGAAGATCGACGATCTGGCCCCTGACCGCCGGCGAGTTGCAGGTGGCCGCGGGCAGCGTCAGCTCCGTCGTGAAGCCGGGCCACGCCGTCGCCTCGTTGAGGTCGAACCACTGGGTGCGCTCGAGCAGCTCCTCGGCCGGCGGGTCGAAGGGGCCGTTCGACTTCGATGCCGAGAAGACCAGGAACGAGATGCTTCCGCCCGCGACGATCCGGCCGCTGACCGTCCCGACACCGGTGACGTCGCCCGAGACGTAGAGGTCGCCGCTGAGACTGCAGAAGCCGAGGATCCTCGCGTTGCCGTTGAGCACGTACACGTCGCCGTCGAAGTGGTTCAGCAGGGGCAGCGCCAGATCGCAGTTGAAGTCGCCCGAGCGGATGACGAGATCGCCCTCGTAGAACGCGCTGGCCAGCACCGTGAAGCCGGATCCCCCGCCCACCGACCCGCCGAGCCGGGTCACCTCGCGCTCGACCTTCCACTCGTACACGGCATCGACCGTGACGGACTGCCGGTCGGCGGTGCCCTCGGAGCTGATCACGACGTGCGTCGTCGAGGCGTCCGGGCAGCGCTCCACGAGACCGACGGTGCTGGAGGGCAGGCCGCCGCCCGCGGGCACGCTGACGGGAAACACGCGCGCGGTGAACGTGGGCTCCGTGCCCGTCAGCGTCGTGACCGCGCACCCGCCCGAGGTCAGCGCGCCGAGCATCGCGTCGCGCCCCGACTCGGCCGCGACGAGGGCCCGCACGCGACCGGCCTCCGCCTGCGTCGACTGCATCGAGAACATCGCCGCGACGCCCACGAGCGACACCACCACGAAGCCCACGACCATCACGACCACGACCGCGACCAGCGCCGCGCCGTCCTCGCGCCCCAACGTGCGCCCCCTGCACCCCCGCTGGTTGAGTAGCCCGCGCAGCGGGCGTATCGAAACCCGTCTCACCAGCATGGCGCTCCTCCCGGCTCCAGTGCGGTCACGCGTGCCGACACCGTGCCCTCCAGCACGACCGCCGCGCCCGTCTCCTTCGCGCTCCCGCGGAAGTCGAGCGTGTAGTCCACCGACGTGCCGCTCAGCGCGAACACCGTCTCGGTCGGCCCGCCGTAGAACACCGGCCAGCTCGACACCGCGGGCAGCGCGCCGCTGCCCTGGGCGAAGCGCAGCACGCCGTCGGCGTCGCTGAACCCCTGGCACCTGCGTTCGTCGGCGTAGGCCGTCCTCACCCTCAGCGTCGTCCCGTCGCTGTGGATCGCGACGGCGCCGCGCACGGCCCGTTCGAGCATGTTCGCCGCCGTGCTGCCGCGCGTCGTGGCCTCGGTCACCGCCGTCGCGGTCGACTGGCCGTTCCAGATGCCCATCAGCATCGCGGCCATGCCCGCCCCCACCACGGCGATGAGCGCCACGGCGATGACGAGCTCGATGAGCGACATCCCTCGCTCATCGTTCGCGGTCTCACGGAGTCTGCGGATCATGGCACGAAGACGAGGGCGCGGTCGGAGTGGATGTTCGTGCCGTCGGCATCCGTCACCGCGACGTCGAGCCAGAAGGTGGCGCCCCGCCCGTCGGCGCACGCGGGGTCGGCCATGCCCGAGAGGCTCAGCCTCGCCCCCCGGCCGTCGACGAGGTCGCGCGCCGCGACGGCGCTCGCGAGTCCCGCACACGTCGGCGTCGCCCGCGCCTCCTCGATCGCGCCGTTCACCGCGCGGATCGCGGTGGCGCGGGACGACTGCTGCCCGGCGATCTCGAGCCCCATCATGAGTGCCGGCAGGATCGCGATCGCGAGGAATCCGAGCAGCACGACGGCGACCACGACTTCGATGAGGGTGAAGCCGCCGTCGCGGTCGTCCGGTGCGCTGGCGTGAGTCAAACGATGGCGGGCCGGGTCAGCAGCCGGGGCCGGCCTTCTGCTGTGTCGCAGAGCCGCCGGTGTAGGTCACAACAACGCACACGGCATCGATAGTCGTCGGGGTAGCACCGTCAAAGGCGATGCTCGTGATGTTCTTGTTCGCGGGGTCTTTCACAGGCAACGTTGCCGGCTGACCGGCAGCAAGATCAGCAGAAGCCTGCGTTGCGCCCGACGAAGCCGTCGCCTTCGCCGCATTGTCCTGCGCGGACTGCTGGATGTTCGTGAACACCGGGATCGCGATCGCCACCAGGATCCCCAGGATCGCGACGACCACGATGAGCTCGATGAGCGAGAAGCCTCGGTCGCCCGACGCGGCGCGCCGCGCGCGCAGGTCGGCGGATCGTCGGAGCAGCTGTGCAAGCATGGATGTATCCCCCTGAGTGTGAGGTGGTTCGACTTCGTCGCCGACGTTCACCTGCCAGCGAATCCCAAGGCGGCGGTGAACCAACACTCAGCTTGGGTCTTCCGCCGCGCCGTTGTCAACTTCCCACAGGGCATCGGGCGCGCATGCCTCCTTCTTTGTCGCTTTTGCTGTCGCCACTGTCGTCAACGAGGTCGTTCCGGGGGGGCGATGCACCGCTTCCCCCGGACCGACGCGACCGGTCAGCTCCGCAGGATGCGGGCGACGAGGGCGTCGACAGCGGCGGCCGGATCGGTGTCGGGCGCGATGGGCACGGTGAGCTGGTCGAGCACGAGGCCGTCCATCGCGTAGTGCAGCAGCACGATCTCCTCACGACCGCCGGGGAGTCCGGCATCCAGGGTGAAGTCGACGTCTCCCGCGAGCCCGCCGCGCTGCCAGGCGCTCACCGCTTCGGCCACGGCCGGGCGGCGCGCCGCCTCGAGGCGCAGCTCGAACAGCGCGAGGGTCGCGTCGCGGTCCCCGAGCAGGCGGTGCAGGATGTCGCGCACGTACGCCGCGTACGCCTCGCGATCGGGCTCGCGCTCGGCGAGCGCGGCGTGCACCGCCGGGTCGGGTGCGAGCCGTTCGCCGATGCGGCCGATGATCGCGTCGACGATCGCGTCGCGCGTCGCGAAGTAGTTGGATGCCGTGCCCCGTGGCACGCCCGCCTCCGCGTCGACGGCGCGGTGGGTGAGACCGCGCGCGCCCTCCGCGGCGAGCACGCGCACGGCCGCGTCGGCGAGCTGAGTGCGCCTCGTGTCGTTGCGGGCCATCACGGCATCCTATCGCTTTCACGACATCTGTCGTGGTAGCCTCCATCCACAACATCTGTCGTGATTATCGACCGATCCCGAAGGGAGCGCCACCATGCGCGAGCTCGTCTACTACATCGGCGTCAGCATCGACGGCTTCATCGCCGCGCCCGACGGCACGGCCGACGCCTTTCCGTTCGAGGGCGACCACGTGCCCCTGCTCACGGGCGAGTTCGCCGACGCCCTCCCCGCGCACGTGCTGGCCGCGATCGGCGCGACACCGCCCCGCACCCGGTTCGACGCCGTCATCATGGGCTGGAACACCTACGCCGTCGCGCACGACGCGGGCATCGACAGTCCCTACGCGCACCTCGACCAGTACGTCGCATCGCGCACGCGCACGACGGCACCGGATGCCGTGACCCTGACCGCAGACCCCGTCGCGACCGTGCGGGAGCTGAAGGCGCATTCCGGTCTCGGCATCTACCTGTGCGGGGGCGGCGAGCTGGCATCCGTGCTCGCCGACGAGATCGACCGCATCATCGTCAAGCGCTATCCCGTGCTGTTCGGCGGCGGCATCCCGATGCTGCGCGCCGAGGCCTACCGCCCCGCGTCGTTCACGCTGGAGCAGACCCGCACGTTCGCCTCCGGCGTCACCGTGCAGGAATACGCCCGACGCGCATGACGCCGCCCACCGGCCGTCCCCCGCCGGCCGAGCAGCACCCACTCACACCCCCGCTGGTTGAGTAGCGCGCGCCAGCGCGCGTATCGAAACCCATCTAACGGACCGTTACAAGGGTCTCGATACACTCGCGGCTCCGCCGCGAGCACTCGACCAGCGGAGTGAGAGGCGGGCCCTCGGCCGGCAAGGACAGGCACCCCTCACACCCACACACCCACACACACCCGCTGGTTGAGTAGCGCGCGCAGCGCGCGTATCGAAACCCACCCCACGGACCGTTACAAGGGTCTCGATACACTCGCGGCTCCGCCGCGAGCACTCGACCAGCGGAGTGAGAGGCGAGCCCTCGGCCAGCAGAGCAAGCACCCCCACACCCCCACACACCCCCGCCGGTTGAGTAGCGCGCGCAAGCGCGCGTATCGAAACCCACCCCACGGCCCGCTACACGGGTCTCGATACACTCGCGGCTCCGCCGCGAGCACTCGACCAGCGGAGTGAGAGGCGAGCCCTCGGCCAGCAGAGCAAGCACCCCCACCACACCCACACACACCCGCTGGTTGAGTAGCGCGCGCCAGCGCGCGTATCGAAACCCATCTAACGGCCCGCTACAAGGGTCTCGATGCACTCGACCAGCGGGGTGAGACCGGCGGAGGGGCGTCGCTGCCCCAGAGTGCCGTTCTCGTCCCCAACCGGGGAATCTCGCGAGTTGTCCACCGATGCGCTCGCACGGGCGCCCACGGTCCGCCGCACCTGGCATTCTCGGTCGCACCGAGCGACAATGAAGGAGTGGACCTCATGAGCGATCCTCAGATCTGGACCCTGATCGCGGTGTTCAGCACGGTCATGATCGGCGGGCTCACCCTGTCGACGACCCTCATCAACCGGGCGATGAGCGCACAGATCGGCGGTCTCCGGGGCGAGATGAACGCACAGATCACCGGACTGCGGGGCGAGATGAACGCACGCTTCGAGGCCGTGGATGCGCGTTTCGACGCCGTGCACAGTCGCTTCGACGCGGTCGACGTGCGCATCGAGCATCTCGACCGAGACGTCACCGCTCTGACGAAGCGCGCCTGGGGCGACTCGTTCCCCGAGCGGTAGAGCATCGCGCCGCCGGCCGGTCCGGTTGTCCACAGGCGCCGGATTCTTTCCCCGCGCGGCATATCCGCAATGCGACCATGAGAGCTCGCGACAAAGGAACGAGGTCTCGCCGTGGGCTCCCACCGTGACGAACGCTGGCCGCTGTCGCCGAGCGTGCTCGCCGACCGCACCCGTTGCCCCGACTGCTTCACCCTGATCTCGGCCCCCGTCTGCCCCCGCTGCGGGTTCGTGCTCACCGATCCACGCGCCGCGCGCCTGCTCGAGCTGGGCACCGCGATCGCGGAAGCCGATCGGCAGCGCCGCATCCTTCTCAATGAGATCCGGCTCGATCCGCTGCCGGCGCCGGCGACATTCGAAGGCGTGGCCGCGCCCGTCGCTCGCCCCGAGGCCGCGGCTCCCTTGGTCGATCCCACCGCGTCCGCCCCCGAGGCGGTCATGTCCGAGACCGCCACGCCCGCGCCCGACATGGCGGCACCGTCACCTCAACCGGTCCCGACGCCGGGCGCCGCCGAGCCCGCGCAGGGGCGCACTCCGGCATCCGATGTGCCTCCTCCCGCCCTGCCGGTGCACTCCTCCACCGCACTGACGCCTTCACCCGCCGCGCCGTCACCGACGCCCACCGCCCCGTCCCCGACATCCCCCGCCCCGGCATCCGCAGCACCCGCGTCCGCACCGTCCGCACCGCCGCGCCGCCGCCTCACGGTGCCCGTACTGCTGCTCATCGTGGGCGTCAGCCTCGTCGGCATCGCGGCGATCTTCTTCCTCACGCTCGCGTGGTTCGTCGCCGACGTCCTCGTGCGCGCGCTCATCATCGCGGGCGTCACGGCCGCCGTCATCGCGGCCGCGTCGCTCCTCCGTCGCCGTCGCCTCACCGCGACAGCCGAGGGCGTCGCCGCTCTCGGCGTGCTGCTGCTCGGTCTCGACGCGTGGGGCGTGCGCGCGAACGACCTGCTCGGCGCGGGCGCAACGGATGCCGCCGTCTACACGGGCGTCGCGGTGCTCGCCGTCGGTGCCCTGTGCCGGGCCTGGGCGCTGGCATCGTCGCTGCGCGTGCCCGATCTCGCGGCCGTCGTCGCCGTGCCCGCGGGACTCGGCTTCCTCGTCGCGGGCATCGCCGACCTTCCCGCGCCCGGTGGCCTCGTCGCGGGACTGCTGGGCGCGTCGGCGGGCGGGCTCGCGCACGCGCTGCCGCGTCCGTGGTCGAGCGCCCGGTCACGCACGGATGCCGTGCCCGAGCGCACCGCCCTCGCGGTCGCGGGCGTCGTCGCGGTCGCGCTGTCCGCCGTGCTCACCCCGTTCAGCTCGCCCGGGTCGCTGCTGTGGCTCGCGCTCGCCGTCGTCGTGCTCGCGGTCGCGCACGCCGTGGCCGCGCGGCGCGACCGCGCCGACCTGCCGTGGGCGGGCGCGCTGGCGCACACGGCATCCGTCGTCGGCGTCGTGACCGCCGCGACGCTCGGCTGGCAGCTGAGCGGCGTCTCGCCGAGCCCCGTCGTGGCCTTCCTCGTCGCGCCCGTGCTCGCGGTGGCGGTGCCCGTGGCCGTCGACCGCTTCGCCCGTCGCCGCGACGCGTTCGCCCCGGCGCGCATCGCGGGCGCCCTGGTGGGGGTCGTGAGCGTCGCCGCCGTGGTGCTCCGCGACGTCGGCGCGGCGCTGCCGCTGATCGCGCACCGCTGGGTGCCGTGGCGGATGGACGCGTTCGCCGGCACGCCCGTGCGGCACCAGGAGCTCGCGCTGATCGCGGCGGTGCTGTGCGCCGCGCTGCTCTTCGCCGCCCCGTCGCTGGGCCGCCGGCTGCTGCGCGACGCACGCCCCGTCGCCGCCGCGCTGCTGCTGCTCGCCGCGGCGACGCGCACGGGGGTGATGGCCGCGATCACCGGCACCGCGATCGCCGTGGTCGTCGCGGGTCTCGTGCTGCTCGCGCTGCGCACCCGGGCGGCCGGCTCGCCGGCGCGTCCGACGGCCACCGGCGCGGGCGTCACGATCGCCCTCGGCGCGGTCGTCGCATGCACCGCGGGCGCCGCGACGCCGTGGCTGTGGTTCACGGCGGTCGCCGTGACGGTCGCCGCTCCCGTCGCCGCGCGGGTCATCTCCTCCCCGACCGGACCGGTCGCCGTGCTGCTCACGCTGGCCCCCGTCGCGGTCGCGGCGATCGCGGCGGCGATCGCGCCGCAGCCGATCGCCGTGCTCGCCGACGCGATGCCGCCCGGCCCCTCCGCCGCGATCGCGCTCGTGCAGTGGGTCGCCGCCCTGACGCTGCTCGCCGCGGTCGTGCTGCGGCTCGACACTCCATCGCGGTCGGCGCTGGCCCTCGCGGGCGGCGGGCTCGCGCTCGTCACGATCGGCGCGGGCCTGCCAGCTCTGCTCGGCGCGGAGCCGGATGCCGCCCGCGCCGCGCTCGTCGATCCCGCGCCCGCCGCGGTCGTCCGCGCCGTCGCGCTGCTCGGCCTGGTCGCCCTCCTCGCGCTCTCGCGCACGCGGGTCACACTCTCGCACACGCGGTTCACCGCAGCGGCGGCCCTGCTCGCGGCGCTCACGACCGCACCGGCCGCGGCGTGGGCGGCGCGCACCGTGCTCGTCGGCACCGGCGCGCTCGACCCGGCGGTCGCACCGCTGACGGCGATGATCGCGGCCGTCGCCGTGAGCATCGGCGCCGCGGTGCTCACGCTGCGCTCCGGCGAAGCCGCGCGCCGCGGGCTCGCGGACGCGGGGGCGGCGCTCGTCGTGGCATCCGTCGTGTGGGCGGTTCCGACGGCGGACGCCTGGATGGCGCTGCTCGCGCTCACCGCCGGGTTCGCCGCCGCGGCGACGACGCGCGGGTGGGCGGCCCCGGCATCCGTCCGTCTCGCCGGCGTGCCGACGGCGCCGATCGGCGGCGTGCCGTGGCGCCGCGCGCCGCGCCGCCTGCTCGTGTGGCCCGCGATCGGCGCCGCGACCCAGGCGCTGTGGGTGCGGCTCGCGACGACCGATGCGCCGCTGGAGGCGTTCACGGTGCCGCCCGCGCTCGCCCTGCTCGTGCTCGCGGCGACGGCCGTATGGCTGCGCCGGCACCCCGAGGCGACCGTCGCGACGAGCCTCGCGTTCGCGATCGGGCTGATCGTGCCCGCGCTGGAGAGCTGGGACGGGTCGCCCGCGCGCGGAACCGTCGTCGCGGCCGTCGCGGCCGTGCTCTGCCTCGCCCTCACGTGCACGCCCGCGCACCGCGTCGTCGGACCCGCGTGGGCCGGCGCCGCGGTCGCGCTCGTCGCCCTGGGCGCCGTCGTCGTGCCGCGCGCGGCGGACGGCGAGACCCCGCTGTGGCTCCTGCTGCTCGTCGCGGTCGCGTTCGCCGCGGGGCTCGGCGCGACGAGGACGGATGCCGTGAGCCTGCACGTCTTCGCGTTCGTCGCGCCGCCCGCGGCGCTGCTGTGGTCCCTCGCCGGCCTGTCGCCGCACGCCGGGTCGCTGACGACGATCGTCGTCGCGCTCACGATCGCCGCGGCGCTGCACCTGGCCTCCGCATGGCAGAACGTGGCGCCGTTCGCCGTGCCGACGCGGGCGAGTGCCGTCGTGGCGCTCGCCGTGATCGCGGGGCTCGGGCTCGGCTCGGACGCGCTGCCCGTCCTGGAGGCCGCGACGCTGCCCGTGGCGGTCGTCGTGCTGGCCGGCGCCGCTCTCGCCCTGTGGCGCGCAACGGCCTCGACGCGAGCCGTGGATGCCGGCGTGCCGCCGGACAGCGCCGCCCGACCGGCATCCGGTGCCCGCGCCCTCGCGATCGAACGCGTCGTCTGGATCTCCGGCGTCGTGCTCGCCGTCGCGCCGAGCGTGCTCGCGCCCGCGAGTCCCGCGCGCTGGTGGACCGTGATCGTCCTGTCGCTGCTGGCGGCGGGCGTCGCGGCATCCGTCTCCCGCTCGGTCGCGAGCGTCGCCGGGCTCGTCGTGCCGACGACGCTCGTGCTCGCGGGGGCGGGAATCGCGATGGGCGCCCGTGCGCTGCTGAGCGACGCCGACGGCGGCGGCCTCGCCGCGTTCGTCGCGGGCACCGGCGCCGTGGCGGTCGCCGCCGTGCGGGTGTGGCGCGAACCACGGCCCACGCCCGTGCCGCCCGCACTCGCGGCGGTCGGCGGCGGACTCGTCTTCGTGACGACCCTCGTTCCGGCGCTCTCCTCCTCCGGCGAGGTGACGGTGCTGCGCACGGTCGCGACCGCCGTGCTCGCGGCCGCGGGCGCCCTCGGCGGCGCGACGCTGCTCGGCGCGGGACGCTGGGCGGGGCTGGGCGGCGTGGTCGCGATCGGCGGCACGGTCACGGCGGGCACGGCCCTCGGCATCCGCTTCGCCCTCGGCCGCGGCGGGCTCGAGGCCGATCTGTGCGCCCTCGCGGTGCTCGTGATCGTCGCCGCGGTCGGCGCGCTCGCGCTGCGGCGCACGCGCGTGCCCCTCGTGGATGCCGTGGTCGGCGGCGCGTTCGCGGCGACGATCGTGCTCTTCGCGGTCGCGGAGCTGACGCTGCTGCGGGCGGCGGGGCACGAGTGGCGCGCCCTGCTGGTGACGTCGGCGCTCGTGGCGATGGGCGTGCTCGGGCAGGCCTTCGCGGTCCGCGTCGGGCGCGCCGTGTCGATCGCGGCGCTCGTCGCGCTCGTGCTGTTCGGCGGGGCGGCGCTGCTGCTCGGCGCGATCCCGGCGATCGAGACGCTCACCGTTCCGGTGGCGGCGGGGCTGCTCGTGCTCGGCATCCGCGCGATGAGCGATCCCGAGGTGCGCACGTGGCCCGCGCTCGGCCCCGGTCTCGCCGTGCTGACGCTGCCGTCGCTCGCGTACGATCTGGGCGGCAACGCGCTCTGGCGGGTCGTGGCGCTCGGCGTTGCGGCGCTCGCGCTCGTCGTGCTGGGCGCGATGCGCCGGCTGCAGGCGCCGCTCGTGCTCGGCTCGGTCGTGCTGCTCGTGCACGGCGTCGCGCAGCTGTGGCCGTGGATCGCCGCGACGTATGTCGCCGTGCCGTGGTGGCTGTGGCTCGGCATCGGCGGCGTGCTGCTCATCCTGCTCGCCGCCCGCTACGAGCGGCAGATGCGCGCCCTCCGCACCGCGTTCACCGCCGTCGCCGCGCTGCGGTGAGGCCGCCCGGGCGGCGCGGTGCACCGTGCAGGACAGATTCGCGATCCCGGGCGTGTCGCCCGGCGCTCAGCCCGCTCCGCCCAGAATCTCCTGCACGGCGCACGGCGCACGGGGCACAGGCGCACAGGGCACGGGCGCACAGGGCACGACACACGCCGACCCCGCAGGGCCGCGCGGCGCCGAGACTGCACGGCGCACGCCGGCCTCGCACAGGCCGCAGACGGCACGCGAACCTCCCACACCGGCCGCGCGCCTCTCACCCCGCCTCGCGCGCCCCGCGGCCCCAGCGGAACGGCGACACGGTCGGGTCGCCGTCGATCCAGAACCGCCACGGGAACGCCGCGGTGCCGGCGACACCGGCGACGCCGACGCGTGGGCCGTGCACGACCTCGGCGATCGGCGTCCGGGGCAGCCACAGCCGCGCGGTCGCGCCGGCCTGCTCGGCGCCGGTCACGGCATCCACGCCGTCGTGCAGGGGATGCCGCAGGCCCACCGCGTCGCCGAGCCGGCCCGGCCCTCGGGCGAGATCGCGCGGCGTCCGCGCGGCCGGCCGACGGCCGAGGGCGGTCTCGACGCCCTCGACGACCTCGGCGGCGCGCAGCAGCACTCCGCCGGCGGTTCCCGCGGGGCCGCACACGACGTTGACGCACGAATGGATGCCGTGGCTCAGGTACACGTACAGATGCCCCGCCTCGCCCCACATCGTGGCGTTGCGGGCCGTGGGCCCGCTGCGGGCGTGCGATCCGGGGTCGGGCACGTCGCCGGTGCCGAGCCCGTGGTACGCCTCGACCTCGGTGAGCCGCACCGCCACCGTCGCACCCCCGACCGCGACGCGCAGCACGCCGCCGAGCAGCCGCGGCGCGACCTCGACCGGCAGCCCGGCGAGCGCCTCCCGCGTCGCCGGCTCCAGCGCGCTCACGGCCGCCACCTGCCCCTCATCCCCACGCCGTCGGCCGCGGCAGAGTGCGGGTCTTCGCGAGGCACACCCGCACTCTGCCGCGGCCGAACGAACAAGGGCGCGAGACCAGGGATTCCAACCGCGGCAAACGGCGCATCGAGCCGCGGGCGACCCGCACTCTGCCGCGGTTGAACGGACGAGGGCAGGGACGAGGGCAGCACCGAGGGAACGGGCGAGGGGCGGCCCGAGAAGCGGGCGATCATGGCCGCGGCGGAGTCTGGCACCACGAGATCGACGAGCCCGCGACGACGACGGGCTCGCCCTCGCCGTCCAGGGGAACGATCCAGGTCTGCGTGCGCGTCGGCAGCGGCAGGCGGTAGCCGTCGAAGTCGTTGGTCACGAGGTCGGGGGCGACGGTGAGCGCGGCGTAGCGGGCGTTGGGCGACACGCACACGTGCAGCAGCCCGTCGCCGGGGGCGATGTCGGCGATCGGGCGGGCGGCACCCGCGGCATCCACGACCGACACGGTCGTCGACACGACCGAGAACCCCGCGAGCACCGACAGCACGCGCAGCGTCGCGTCGCCGTCCGCCGACACCCCGCTGGGCAGGGGCACGACGGTGTCGAGCTGGCCGAGGGCCGGATCGGTCGCGACGAGCGGCGCCTCGACGGCCGAGGCGAGGTCGACCGCGATGTGCACGTTGGAGCGGTCGACGATCGCGGTCGTCGACCAGCGGGCGATGCCGTCGATCTGCAGCGCGGTGCCCATCGCGACCGGGTCGGCGCCCGTCGGCGAGGCGAGCAGCAGCGTGCCGTCGTACGAGAGGAGCAGGATGCTGTCGGTGCCGGGCACGAAGCGCCAGTCGGCCGCCCGGGGATCGGCGCCCGTGATCTGCACCTCGGCGGGCTCCCCGCTGCCGCGCAGCGACGAGATCTGCAGCATCATCTCGCGCGCGCCCGGGGACCCCACGTTCTCGTCGGTGAACGTGTAGCCGATGAGGTTGCCGCGATCGGCGCTCTGCAGGTTGGTGACGTAGCCGTCGCCCGGCAGCGGCAGCTCGCGGGCGCCGCCGCCGTCGAGGTCGGTGACGATGAGGTGCGAGTGCTCGTCGTCGTCGGCCGTCGCGACCACGAGGTCGGTCGCGGTGGCGCGGAAGTCCTCGATGTGCTCGTGCTCGAAGACGGTCTGGCCGCCGCCGCCCGACAGGTCGGTGCGCACGATGCGGTCGACGTCGTCGCCGCGCTGCAGCACGAAGAACGACAGCGGCGGCGTCGTGAAGGTCTGCTCGATCGTCGCGGGCGGGCTGCCGCCGACGCCCGTGACGTCGTCGATGCGCACCGTGTACTCGGTGTCGTCCCGCAGCGGCATCGTGAAGCGCACGCCGACCGTGCGCCCCGACGTGTCGACCGTGAAGTCGGCGGCGGGCGTGATCGTGACCTGCTCGGGCGCCACCTCGTCGAGCGACTGCGTCGTCGTGACGATGAGCCGCGCGCCCGCGGCCGTCACCGCGGTCTCGGGGTCGACCTGCACGTCGGTGACGCGCGGTCCCTGCGCGGTGGAGACGAACGCCGTGATCACGGCGACGAGAGCCAGGATGCCGACGATCGCGGCCAGCCGGACCCCGAACCCGCTCGCCGGTCCGCGCGACCGGCGAGCGCTCGTCTCGGGCGCCGGCGCGATCGTGGTGCGCGGCTCGGAAGGATGCGGCTCTGCAGCCCCTGGCTCTGCGAGACGTTGCTCAGCGGGCCGTGGCTCTGTGAGACGTTGCTCCGCGGGCCGCGGCTCCGCAGCCCCTGGCCCTGTGAGACGTTGCTCCGCGGGCCGTGGCTCAGCGGCCTGCGGCCCCACAGCGCGCGCCGCCTCTCCCTCGCCTCGCGCGGTCAGATCCCGCACTGCCTCGCCCGGACCCTCGCCCCGCGCAGGCTCACCTCGTGCCGGGCCCTCGCCCCGCGCCGCCTCACCTCGTGCGGGACCCTCGCCCTGCCCAGCCGCCCCCTGCTCGCCCCGCGCCGCCGCGGCAGCCCGAGCCTCCCCCTCCGCGCGGGCCTCCTCCTCCGCGCCAGCCTCGGCCCGCGCGCGCTCGGCGGCCTCGCGCAGCGCGCGCCGTGACACGGGCGCACCGGCGTCAGAACTCATACGGGTCTCGCGGCTCATCGATGTGCGCGATCTCGGAGGCCTCGATGCGCAGGCGTCCGCCCTCGTCGCGCACCGTGCCGGTCACGGTGACCCACGCGCCGGTGTCGACGGCGTCCTCGGTCGCGATCGGCACGCTCGCAGGCTGCGCGTCGATCACGCAGTGCGTGATCACGAGCCGTGTGAGCTGGAAGCCCGCGTCGCCGGGCGTCGCGAAGCCCGTGAGGGTGACCTCGGTGCCGTCGAACGCATCGGGATTGGTCGTCGTCGCGAACACGCTCGCCCACTCGCCGATGCCGAAGGCCGACGTGTCGCCGGTCGTCGCGAGCGCGACGACGTCGGCGCCCGCGAACAGCGGCGGCGCTCCCGTGTCGCGGCTCATCGCGAGCTCCGCCGACAGCGTCGCCGGCGGCGTGAGCAGCCCCGCCGCCACGACGAGGGTCGCGAGCCCTCCGCCCGCGAGGCTCAGCCGCGCCGCGAGGCGCGTGCCCCCGGCATCCGCGTGGTCGTGATCGTGTGCCCCGGCATCCCCGTGCGCGTGCCGATGCGATGGCATCCCTGTCCGCAATTCAGGAGATTCCGCGCGCGACGCCACCGGTTCCCGCGGGATTCCGCGGGATGGGCGCCCTGCCGGTGCCGGCCGTCCTGAATACTGAACGTCCTCGGCGGCGTGCGCCTCCCGCAACGGCAGAGTGCAGCTCCACACGGCGCCCGCGAGCGCGACGACGGCCATGCCCACGGCGAACCATGCGCCGTCGGGGTTGATGTACAGCGCGAGCTGTCCCGTCACGGCGAGCACGAGGGTCAGCGCCGCGACGGCGGCGGCGAGCCCCACCCCGAACACGCGGGTCCACAGGCCGTCAGGCAAGGAGGTTCACCACCCCTCCGACCGCGATCGCGAACAGGATCACCACGACGACGATGCCGGCGAGCGCGCGCGAGCGGAACGTCGTGCGCAGCAGCGCCAGCATCTTGAGGTCGACCACGGGGCCCACCAGCAGGAACGCGACGAGCGATCCCGGCGTGAACGTCGACGCGAACGACAGCGCGAAGAACGCGTCGACGTTCGAGCAGATCGCCACGACGATCGCGAGCAGGATCATCGCGACGATCGACAGCGCGGGGTTCGAGCCGATCGCCAGCAGTGTGTCGCGCGGCACGAGCACCTGCACGGCGCCGGCGAGCGCCGAACCGATCACGAGGGCCGGCATCACGGCGCGCAGCTCCTCGACGAACTGCGCGAGCGTGCGACGCGTGCGGCTGCCCTCCGCGTCGTGCGCGTGCGCGCAGACCGCGGCGAACCGGTCGGTGAGCAGTCCGTCGGGGTCGGGATGCCGGCTGTACAGCCATCCGATGAGGTTCGCGACGGCGTAGCCGCCGAGCAGGCGCGCGATGAGGATGCCGTCGTCGAAGCCGAACGCCTGATGCGTCGTGATCACGACGATGGGGTTCACGATGGGCGCCGCGACCAGGAAGGTCAGCGCCTCGGGCACCGTGAACCCGCGCATCAGCAGCCCGCGCGCGAACGGCACGTTGCCGCACTCGCACACGGGGATCACGACGCCGAGCAGCGACAGCACGGCACGGCGCGCCCACGGCGCCCGCGGCATCCATCGCTCGATCGCACCGGGCGGCACCCACACCTGCACGACGATCGACAGCACCACGCCGAGCACGACGAACGGCAGGGCCTCGATGAGCACGCTCAGCGCGAGGGTCAGGCCGTCCTGCGCGCGGGTGCCGAGCGCCGGCAGCGGCGAGAGCCACGACAGCGCGAGCAGCACGACGATGACGCCGACGCCGATCGCTGTCGCGACGAGCCGCGACCCGCCCGTCGCGGGACGTGTCGCGGACGGTGCCGTCTGCCTGCTCGCCGCCCGCCTGCTGGGAGGCGCGCTCACGTCAGCGCCCCGCCGCCGAGGGGGCGCCGATCACCCGGCATCCTTCTTCGAGCACGTCGCGCACAGGCCGAAGATGTCGACGACGTGCTCCGCCTCGGTGAAGCCGTGCTCCGCGGCGGTCGCGCGCGCCCACTGCTCCACGGCGGTCGCCTGGATCTCCACGGTCGTGCCGCACTCGCGGCAGATGAGGTGGTGGTGGTGTCCCGTGCTCGAGCACGCGCGGTAGATCGCCTCGCCGTCGGTGCTCTTGAGCTGATCGGCCTCGCCGCTCGCGGCGAGCGTCGCGAGCGCCCGGTAGACCGTCGCCAGGCCGATGCCCGTGTTCTCCTCGCGCAGCGTCGCGTGCAGATCCTGGGCGCTCACGAACCGCTGCGCATCGACGAGCGCCTCGCGCACGCGATCGCGCTGCCAGGTGTTGCGCTGCTGGACCATGCCGCCAGTCTAGGCCGGTGGCGTCTTTGCAGGCGCTGAACGGCGCTGCGTCGCCGCATCCCGCCCACCCCCCTTGCTCACCCCCCTACACGTTCAACCGCGGCAATACGCGGGTCCCCGAGCCCGGCACCCACAATCTGCCGCGGTTGAAGAACGGCCCCCGTCGATGGCCCCCTCGTTCAACCGCGGCGAAGTGCGACTCGCGTCCTCCGGCACCCGCATATTGCCGCGGTTGAACGAGGGAACGCGCGCTTACGCGGAGAGCTCGGCGCCGGGGCCGTGGGTCACGCGCCCGCGGCGGGAGCCGACCGCGCGGCACACGAGATAGATCGCGAACGAGATGGTCGTGATGTAGGGGCTGACCGGCAGCGTGCCCATGACGGCGAGCAGGATGCCGATGACCGCCGATCCCACCCCGAACAGCGCCGCGAGCAGGGGCACCGCGACCGGTCCCGACGCGATGCGCATGGCGGCCGCGGCGGGGGTGACGACGAGCGCCATCACGAGCAGCGCGCCGATGATGTGCACGGCGACGGCGACCGTCAGGCCGAGCAGCAGCATGAAGCCGAGCGAGACGGCGACCGTGGGCACGCCGCGCGCGGCGGCCGACTGCGGGTCGAGCGAGTCGAACCGCAGGGGACGCCAGATGAGCAGCAGCGCGACGAGCACGATCGCCGAGATGACGACGAGCATGCTCAGCTGCGACGACGGCACCGACACGATCTGCCCGGTGAGGAGGCTGAACCTGTTCGCGCTGCGTCCGCTGTAGAGCGAGAGGAACAGGATGCCGAGGCCGAGGCCGAACGGCATGAGCACGCCGATGATCGAGTTGCGGTCGCGGGCGCGCGCGCCGAGCAGTCCGATGAGGGCGGCCGCGACGAGCGAGCCGGCGATCGACCCGGCGACGACGTCGACGCCGATGAGCAGTGCCGCGGCGGCACCGGCGAACGACAGCTCGCTGATGCCGTGCACCGCGAACGCCATGTCGCGCTGCATCACGAACACGCCGATGAGGCCGCCGACCAGGCCGAGCACGGCGCCCGCCCAGATCGAGTTGGAGACGAGCGCGAGGATGTCGCCGTAGTCGGCGAGCCCGCCGAACATGGCCTGCGCGATGTCGTCCCAGGTCATGCGGCGTCCTGTCCTTCATCGCGTGTGGGCACCGGCACACGCGGCGAGCCCGCTCCGGGCCGCCTGCACGTCACCGCGGCCGATGCGACCGGCATCCCCCGCCTCACGAGAACAGGAGAAATCGCCGGGACAGGATGATCCTGAGCCAATCGTCCTGTCTTCGTGATATCTCCTGCTCTCACGGTGCGTGAGACGACGTCCCAGGTCATGCGGGGGCTCCGTCGTGGTGATGGTGGTGCGGGTCGAGGGCGTCGGGGGCGCCCACGACCACGAGGCGGTCACCCGCCCGCAGCACGAAGACGGGGGCGCCGTAGAGGCCGGTGAGCACCTCGCTCGTGAGCACCTCGTGCGGTGCGCCGAGCGTGAACCGCCCGTTCGCGAGGTACAGGATGCGGTCGGTGAGGCTCAGCACGGGATTGATGTCGTGCGTGACGAGCAGCACGGCCGCCCCCGTCGCGCGATGCCGGTCGATGAGCCGCACGACGGCCTGCTGATTGGCCAGGTCGAGGCTCGTGAGCGGCTCGTCGCACAACAGCAGGCGGGGGTCGTCGGCGAGCGCCTGGCCCACGCGCAGCCGCTGCTGCTCGCCGCCCGACAGCTCGCCCACGGGACGGTCCGCGTACGCCGTGGCGCCGACCGCCTCGAGCAGCCCGTCGACGCGCGCGCGCGTGCCGCGGCGCGGGATCGGCAGGCCGAAGCGGTGCCCGTCGACGCCGAGGGCGACGAGGTCGCGGCCGCGCATCGCCGTGTCGCGCGCGAGCGGGTGGGCCTGCGGCAGGTAGCCGACGTGGCGGTTGCCGCCCTGTCGCAGGCCGCCGCCGCGACCGCCCGGGCGGGCCGGCTGCCCGAGCACCTCGATCGCGCCCTCGCTCAGCGGCTCGAGCCCCAGGATCGCCCGCAGCAGCGTCGTCTTGCCCGACCCGCTCGGCCCGAGCACGGTGACGAGCTCGCCCGGCTGCACGTCCAGGTCGAGGCTGCTCCACAGCTCGCGTCCGTCGCGGCGCAGCGCGGCGCCCGTGATGCGCAGCGGCGGCGTGCGCGGAGCGGCGTCGCTCGGGGGCCTCTCGGCGGTGCGGGGCGGACGGGGGGTCACCGGGTCAGCGTACTCGCGATGTCGGCGATGTTCTGCGCCATCCAGTCGAGGTACGTCGTGCCGTCGGGCACGAGCTCGGTGAACTCGAGCACGGGGATCTGCTGCGCCGTGGCGGTGTCGATGACGCGCGTCGTCTCGGCGGCGCCGGTCTGCGCGTTCGCGATGACGGCCGTGACCTCACCCGAGGTGAGGATGCGCTCGGCCTCCAGCAGCACGGCCGGCGCGACGTCCTGGCCCTCCTCGACCGCCTCGGTGAACTCCTCCGGCGCGAGGTTGACCAGGCCCGCCGCCTCGAGCAGGTAGACGGGAACGGGCTCGGTCACGAAGAACCCGGCGCCCGCGTGCGCCGCCTCGATGTCGGCGAGCTGCGCCTCGAGGTCGTCGATGCCGGCCCCGAACGCCTCGAACGCCGCGCGGTAGTCGGCCTCGCCGTCGGGATCGAGCGCGATGAGCTCCTCGGTGATGCCCTCGGCGACGTGGTGGATCGTGTGCGGGTCGTACCAGACGTGCTCGTTGAAGCCCTCGATGTGATCGTGGCCCTCGTGGCCGTGCGCCTCGTCTTCGGCGTGCGCGTCGTCTTCGGCGTGCGCGTCCGCGTCGTCGGCATGCGCGTCGTCTTCGGCGTGCGCGTCGTCCTCGGCATGCGCGTCGTCTTCGGCGTGCGCGTCCGCGTCATCGGCGTGCTCATCCGCGTCCGCGTCGTCGGCGTGCTCCTCTTCGGCGTGCTCGTCGTCGCCGTGCTCGTCGTCGCCGTGGCCGTGGCCCTCGGCGCCCGGCCAGTCGTGCGAGAACTCGACCGCCGTCACGACGGGCGCCTCGGTGCCGCTGCCCTCGATGAGGGCATCCATGAATCCGTCGTACCCGCCGCCATTGACGACGAGCAGGTCGGCGCGCGAGACCGTGAGCTGGTCCTGCGCGGAGGCCTCGTACGAGTGCGGGTCCTGGGCGAGCGACGTGATGATCGAGGTCACCTCGACGCGGCCGGCACCGAGCTCCTCGGCGATCTGCCCGTAGACGTTGGTGGATGCCACGACCTGCAGCCCCGCGGCCTCGCCGCCGGGGCTCTCGGTCGCCTCTCCTCCGGGCGCGCCCGCGCACCCCGCGAGCGCGAGAGCCGACACGGTCAGCAGGGCAGCAGCAGCGAACGTCTTCTTCATCACGGCATCCACTGTACGTATACCGATAACCATTCTCAAACTCAGCCCTCTCTCCTTTACGCCACACCCACCACTGCCCCCGCCGAGTCAATCCCCGCGCGCCGAGTCAATTCCCGTTCAGCGCAACTCGAGAATTGACTCGGCGCGCGAGGATTGACTCGCGGATGGGATGCCGGGGTGCGGATGCCGGGCAGGACGGACGCGGGCGAGGCAGATGCCGAGCGGGACGGACGCGGGCGAGGCGGACGCCGGCCGGGACGGACGCGGGCGGGGCGTTCATAGGCGGTGCATAGGTTGCGTGAGGGCGCAGCTTGGCCGGGCGCGGCACCGTAGAGGCATCGCACGACAGGAGACGAGCATGACCCGCATTCCCGAACCCGAGAACACGCCCGCCGGACCGGCCTACGAGGGACGACTGCTCGACCGTCCCGACGACGAGGTCGTCGACCAGGGACTGCCGTTCGACCTCGGCACACTCGTGTCGCGGCGCGGCATCCTCAGCCTCGTCGGCATCGGCGCGGGCAGCCTCGCCCTCGCGGCGTGCACGCCCGCGGCCACGAGCGCGACGCCCACCGCGACCGCGACCGCCACCCCCACGACGACGCCGAGCGCGACGCCGAGCCCCACGGCATCCGCCACCGCCGAGGCGACCGAGGAGGCACTGCCGGCGGGCGAGATCCCCGACGAGACGGCCGGCCCCTACCCCGGCGACGGCTCCAACGGCCCCGACGTGCTGGAGCAGTCGGGCGTCGTGCGCAGCGACATCCGCTCCAGCATCGACGGCGGCGCGACGGCCGAGGGCGTTCCGCTCACCTTCACGCTGCGCATCACCGACATGGCGAACGGCGACGTGCCCTTCGCGGGCGTGGCCGTGTACGCGTGGCACTGCGACGCGCAGGGCCGCTACTCGATGTACTCGTCGGGGGTCGAGAACGAGACCTTCCTGCGCGGCGTGCAGATCGCCGACGACAACGGCCAGGTCACCTTCACCTCGATCTTCCCCGGGTGCTACACGGGCCGCTGGCCCCACATCCACTTCGAGGTCTACCCCGACCAGGCGTCCATCACCGACTCGACGAACGCGATCTCGACGTCACAGCTCGGCTTTCCGCAGAACATCTGCGACGAGGTCTACACCCTGCCCGCCTACGACGGATCGGCGCAGAACCTCGCGGGCGTCGGCTCGATCCAGAGCGACAACGTCTTCGGCGACGACGGCGGCGCGCTGCAGATCGCGACCGTCACGGGAGGGGCGGATGCCGGCATCACGGCATCCCTCACCGTGCGCGTCGACACGACCACCGCGCCCACCGGCGGTTCGATGGGCGGCGGAGGCGGCATGCCCGGCGGCGGGGGCATGCCCGGCGGCGGCCGCTGACCCGACGGCGGACGACGCACGACGGCGCCCGCGGCGAACGGATCCCACGGGATCCCGTGCCGCGGGCGCCGTTCCGCGCTCGGCGGGGCAGGTTCGGCGCGAGGACGGAACCCGGGCTGCGACTCAGGCGAGCTCGGCGCGCACGTACGCGACGATCGCGTTCGCGTGCCCGTGGCCCAGACCGTGCTCCTGCTTCAGCCAGCCGACCACCTGCATGTGCGCCTCACCCGCGTCGAGGCGTTCGACGACGAGGTCGAGCCAGTGCTGCACCGACTGTCCGTACGTCTTCTCGATGCTCGGAAAATAGGATGCCGGCCCCTTCGGCTTCTCCCCCGCGCCGATCTCCGGCGCCACCACACGCGAACCCGTCATCCACCCACCCTACGCCCCGCCCCTCCCGCCGAGACGGTGGGTTTCTCGGCGAGACGATGGGTTTCTCTCCCCGACATGGTGGGTTTCTCGGCGAGAGGGTGCGTTTCCCGTCGAGACGGTGCGTTTCCCGCCGAGACGGTGCGTTTCTCCCCGAGATGGTGTCCACCGTGCCGGCGAGAAACCCACCATCTCAGCGCAGAAGGCACCATCTCGGCGCGGGGAAGCGCCGGCGCGGTGCGCGAGGACGGCGGGCGTGAGGTGCGTCAGTCCAGGAGCAGCGCGGGTTCCTCGAGCACGGAGGCGACGTCGGCGACGAAGCGGGACATGCCGTCGCCGTCGATCACGCGGTGGTCGAACGACCCCGACACCGTCGTGACCCAGCGGGGGCGCACCTCGCCGTCGACGACCCACGGCTTCTGCCGGATCGCGCCGAGCGCGATGATGCCCGACTCGCCGGGATTGATGATGGGCGTCCCGGCGTCCATCCCGAACACGCCGATGTTCGTGATCGTGATCGTGCCGTTCTGCTGGTCGACGGGCTGCGTGCGACCCTCGCGCGCCGTCACCGTGAGCTTCTCCAGCGCCCGCGCGAGCTCGCGCATCGACAGGTCCTGCGCATCCTTGATGTTCGGCACGAGCAGGCCGCGCGGCGTCGCGGCCGCGATGCCGAGGTTGACGTAGTTGCGCACGCGGATCTCGGCGCTGCCGTCCTCGTTGTCGATCCACGCGGCGTTCACCATCGGCGTGCGGCGCACGGCCCACACGACGGCGCGCGCCATGATGAGCAGCGGCGACACCTTGATGTCGGCGAAGTCGGGCGACGCCTTCATGCGCTTGACGAGCTCCATCGTGCGGCTCGCGTCGACGTCGGCCCACACCGACACGTGCGGCGCCGTGTAGGCCGAGCGCACCATCGCGGTCGAGGTCGCCTTGCGCACGCCCTTGACGGGGATGGTCTCCTCGCGCGAGCCGCCCTCGGCCCTGCGCTCCTCGCGCTCGACCGGCGGGACGGATGCCGCGACCGGGATGCGCTGCTCGCGCTCGGCCGGCGGGGCGGGCGTCGCGATGTTGCGGAACACGCTGGCCTGGGTCGCGTGGCCCACGACGTCCTCGCGCGTGACCTCGCCGGACGGCCCCGTGGGGGTGACGTCCGCGAGGTCGACGCCGAGGTCGCGGGCGAGCTTGCGGATCGGGGGCTTGGCGACGACGCCCACCGACGCCTTCACGCGATCGGGATGCTCGTCGGCGGCACGCTTGCGGCGCGACGGCGCGGCACCCCCGGTGCCGTATCCCACGAGCACGGCGCCGTCGCCCTCGGACGCGGGCGCAGGCCCGGCGGCGGCCGGCGGAGCGGGCTCCTCCCGGTCGCCGACGATCGTGATGATCGCCGTGCCGACGGTGACGGTCGTGCCCTCGGTGACGAGGATCTCGCCGACGGTGCCCGCGAACGGCGACGGCAGCTCGACGAGCGACTTGGCGGTCTCGATCTCGACGAGCACGTCGTTGACGGCGACCTGGTCGCCCGGCGCGACGCGCCACTGCACGATCTCCGCCTCGGTGAGGCCCTCGCCGACGTCGGGGAGGGTGAAGGTCTGGCTCATCGGTGCTCCTTGTCTCGGCTCATGCTCTCATCCCCGCCCCGCCACCCCACTCGCCTGTCCGCGAGACTGCACGAGTGCGACGAGACGGCACGCCACACCGGCAGTCTCGTTGCGCCGATGCAGTCTCGCGGACCGGTGGGGGGTGCGGCGGGCATGTCAGTAGGCGAGCGCTCGGTCGACGGCCTCGAGCACGCGGTCGGGATCGGGGAGGTACATGCCCTCCAGCGCGGCGGGCGGGAACGGCGCGTCGAAGCCGGCGACCCGCAGCACGGGCGCCTCCAGGGCGAAGAACGCCTTCTCCATGACGGTCGCCGCGATCTCGGAGCCCAGCGAGCTGAAGCCCGGCGCCTCCTGCGCGTGCACCATGCGGCCCGTGCGGCGCACGGAGTCGAGCAGGGGCCCGTAGTCGACGGGCGAGAGGGAGCGCAGGTCGATGACCTCGCACGAGACGCCCTCGCCCTCGGCGATCGCGGCGGCCTGCAGCAGCGTCGTGACCATCGCGCCATGCCCCACGAGGGTCACGTCGGTGCCCCGGCGCACGATGCGCGAGGCGTGCAGCGGCAGCGCGCGCTCGTTCGTGTCGACCTCGCCCTTCATCCAGTACTTCGACTTGGGCTCGAAGAAGATGACGGGGTCGTTCGAGGCGATGGCATCCTGGATCATCCAGTAGCCGTCGTTGGGCGTGGAGGGCGACACGACGCGCAGCCCCGGCGTGTGCGTGAAGTAGCCCTCGGGGCTCTCCTGGTGGTGCTCGATCGCGCCGATGTGCCCGCCGTAGGGGATGCGGATGACGACGGGGAAGGATGCCGCGCCCGCATACCGGTTGGTGAGCTTGGCGAGCTGCGCGGTGATCTGGTCGAACGCGGGGAAGACGAAGCCGTCGAACTGGATCTCGCACACGGGCCGGAACCCGGCCATCGTGAGCCCGATCGCGGTGCCGACGATGCCCGACTCGGCGAGCGGGGTGTCGAGCACGCGGCGATCGCCGAACTCGGCGAGGAGCCCCTCGGTCACGCGGAACACGCCCCCGAGGGGGCCGATGTCCTCGCCCATGAGCAGCACGCGGTCGTCGGCCTGCATCGCGGCGCGCATGCCGGCGTTGATCGCCTTCGCGAACGGCATGGTCTGCATGTCGGTCATGCCTGGCCCCCCTCGAGCGAGGCCTCGTAGTCCTCGAGCCAGCGCTTCTGCTCGGCGATCACCGGATGCGGGTCGCTGTAGACGTGGTCGAACATCTCCGCGGCCGGGATGCCGCCGAGCTCGTTCGTGCGCACGCGCACGTCGTCCGCGTAGGCGGCGGCCTCGGCATCCACGTCGTCGAAGAAGGCGGCGGAGGCGCCGCGGCCCTCCAGGTGGGCGCGCATGCGCGCGATGGGGTCGCGCCGGGCCCACGACTGCTCCTCGTCGGAGGTGCGGTACTTCGTGGGGTCGTCGCTCGTGGTGTGGGCGCCCATGCGATAGGTGCGCGCCTCGATCGCGCGCGGCCCGCCGCCGGCGCGCGCCTCGTCGAGCGCGAGCTTGGAGACCGCGTAGCTGGCGAGCACGTCGTTGCCGTCGACGAGCAGAGAGGGGATGCCGTAGCCCGCCGCGCGCTCGTGCAGCGGCGAGCGCGACTGCCGGCTCACCGGCACCGAGATCGCCCACTGGTTGTTCTGCAGGAAGAAGACCTGCGGCGTGTGGTAGCTGGCCGCGAAGACCATCGCCTCGTGCACGTCGCCCTGGCTCGACGAGCCGTCGCCGTAGTAGACGATGACCGCCTCGTCGCGGTCGGGGTCGCCGCTGCCGCAGCGGTCGTCGAGCACGAGCCCCATGCCGAGCCCGGTCGCGTGCAACGTCTGCGACGCGAGCACGATCGCGTAGAGGTGCACGTTGCCGTTGCGGGGGTCGAGCGGGTTCCAGCCGCCGTGCGTGACGCCGCGCATGATGCGGATGATGTCGATCGGGTCGACGCCCCGCACCGTGCACACGACGTGCTCGCGGTAGGACGGGAAGATGTGGTCCTGCGCGCGGGCCGCCCGCACCGAGCCGACCTGCGCCGCCTCCTGTCCGAGCGACGGCGGCCACAGCGCGAGCTGACCCTGCCGCTGCAGGTTCGTGGCCTGGCGGTCGAACGCGCGCACCACGACCATGTCGCGATAGAAGGTCTCCAGCTCCGCATCGCTCAGCGCCTCGATGAGCGGAAGGTAGCGTTCCGCGGCGGGCGTGGGCGCATAGGTTCCGTCGGCCGCCAGCACGCGCACGAGTGCGGAATCGTCGGGCGATGTCATGGCGTCCACGGTACCGCGCAGCCCATTCCCCTCGCCGCATGCCCGACGTGTTCCGCCCAACTCACGACACCGCATCCGCCGGCCGAGACCGCATCCGCCGGCCGAGAATGCACCCGGCGGACGAGAATGCATCCGGCGGACGAGAGTGCATCCGGCGGACGAGAGTGCGGGCCGCGGCTGCATGTTCGGCCGCCGGATGCACTCTCGCCTCGAGAGGATGCGGATGCCGAGGGCGGTGGGCGCGGGGATGCGGCGGGCGCGCTACGGGGCGACGGAGGATGCGGCGGCGACGATGCGGTCGAGCGATTCCTCCTCGCCGACCGTGATGCGCACGCCGTCGCCCGAGAACGGCCGAACGATGAGGCCGGCGGCGTCGAACGCGGCCGCGACGTCGTCGGTGCGCTCGCCCGCGGGGAGCCACACGAAGTTCGCCTGCGTGACGGGGACGTCCCAGCCGGCCTCGCGCAGCCGGGCGGCGAGCCGGTCGCGGCGCTCGGCGATGACGGCGACGCGGGCGAGCAGCTCGTCCTCGACGTCGAGGCTCGTGAGCGCGGCCTCCTCGGCCGCGGCGGTCACCGACAGCGGGATGGCGGTCGAGCGCGACGCGTCGAGCACGCGCGGATGCCCGATGCCGTAGCCCACGCGCAGCCCGGCGAGCCCGTAGGCCTTCGAGAAAGTGCGCAGCACCACCACGTTGTCGTGGCCCGCCGTGATGACCCGCTCGCCGTGCACGGCCTCGGGGTCGGTCACGAACTCGACGTAGGCCTCGTCGAGCACGACGAGCACGTCGGAGGGCACGGCCGCGACGAACGCGTCGAACGCCTCCTGGGTCACGATCGTGCCGGTGGGGTTGTTGGGCGAGCACACGATGATCATGCGCGTGCGGTCGGTGACGGCATCCGCCATCGCCGCGAGGTCGTGACCGCCGTCGGGGAGGTTCGGCACCTGCACGGCCGTCGCGCCTGCGAGGGTGACGAGCCACGGGTAGGCCTCGAACGAGCGCCACGAGAAGACGATCTCGTCGCCGGGGCCCGAGGTCGCCTGCGCGAGCTGCACGAGCAGCGAGACCGAGCCCGCGCCGATCTGCACGGCGTCGGCGGAGACGGCGAAGCGCGCGGCGAGCCGCTCGCGCAGCCGGGCGGCCGAGGCGTCAGGGTAGCGGTTGACCGCCGTCGTGCGGCGCAGCGCGTCGATGACGCTCGGCAGCGGGTCGAACGGGTTCTCGTTGCTGGAGAGCTTGAACGCGTCGGCGCCGGCCTGCTTGCCCTGCTTGTAGGCCGGGAGGGCCGCGATCTCGGGGCGGAGGCGCACGGGGATGTCGGTCACGCCACGAGTCTACGGATGCCGCACCTCGACCGCGGTGGTATCAGATCGGTAGCGGTATCGTTTCGGTATGGCCATGACGCTGCGACTCCCCGAGGAGCTCGACCGCCGTATCGAGGCGATCGCCCGCGCACGCGGCACGTCGAAGCACGCCCTCCTGATCGAGGCGGCCGACCGCTTCGCGCGCACGGAATCGAAGACCGAGCGCGTGCTCGCCGCCGTCGACGAGATCACCGAGCAGTACGCCGAGACGATCCGTCGCCTCGAAGACGCGTGACCGAGCACCTCGAGCCCGAGCAGGCTCTCGCCGTCGTCGCCCGGCTCGGTCTGCACGTGCGCGACGAGGGCCTCCTGTTCTCCGCCCTCGCGCGCCCAGCGGCATCGATGTTCGGCGAAGACGCCTACCCCGACGTCGAGCACAAGGCGGCGGCGCTGTTCTCGTCACTCGCACAGAACCACCCGCTGTTCGACGGCAACAAGCGGCTGTCGATGATCCTCACCTTCGCCTTCCTCCGGATCAACGGCGTGCGCGTCGCCTACACGACCGACGACGCCTTCGACCTCGTGCTCGCCGTCGCCCAGAGCCGTCTCGACCTCGGCGAGATCGCCGATTCCCTCCGAACCCACAGCGACCGGGCGCAGGATTGAGCCATGCGCTTTCTCATCCGCATCGTCATCAACGCCTTCGCCGTGTGGGTCGTGACCCTCATCGACCCCCTGCAGGTGACGGTCACGCCGTTCGCACCGGGCGAGACCACGCAGCTCGTGCTGACGCTCCTGGCCGTCGCGGCGGTGTTCGCGATCGTCAACACCGTGATCGGCACGGTCATCCGCATCGTCGCCTTCCCGCTCTACATCATCACGCTCGGCCTCATCTCGCTGCTGGTCAACGGCTTCCTGCTCTGGCTGACGGCGTGGTCGACGCAGTGGTGGGGCTGGGGCCTCTCGGTCGAGAACTTCTGGCTCGGCGTCGTCGCGGCGCTCGTCATCGGCATCATCAACGGCGTCTTCGGCGCGATCCTGCGGCCCCAGCGACGCCGTGACTGAACAGCGACGCCGCGACGGAGCACGCGCCCCGCGACGGAACGCCACCCCCGCGCCGGACGTCCGTCAGAACCCCCCTCCCCCGCTCCGGCCGCGCGCGACGCGCTCGGCGTCGTACGTGAAGACCGTGACGGATGCCGCGGTGCCGAGCCCCGCGAGCCGGTCGCGCACGGCATCCATGCGCGGGTCGTCCGACCGGTCGAGCATCGACGCGGTCTCGCGGTAGTTCGGCAGGAGGTGCGAGGTCACGGGGTTCGCACCGCCGATGCGCCGCTCGGCGACGAAGCTGCCCGCCGCGCCGACGCCCGTCGCGAACCCGCCGTTCGCGAGGTAGGCGACGGGGTCGTCGGTGTGCCGCATGGTCACGCTGAGGGTGTCGCCGCCGACGTCGGCCTCGACGGGACTGCCGGCCGTGACGATCGTGCGCACGTCGTAGTCGCCCGAGAGCGCGAGGAACGCGACGTCCATCGCCCCCTGCGAGTGCCCGGCCACGTGCAGCACCGCGCCCGGCTCGGCGCCCGCCTGATGCAGCGCCTGGCGCAGCGCGACGTACGAGGCGCCGGCCTCGCGATCGACGTACAGGTCGAGGTTGGAGCCCAGGTCGAAAGGCTCGCCGCCGCCGAGCGCCCGCGTGCCCTGCACGTAGACGGCGAACTCCACGCCGCCGCCGGGCAGCTCGTAGCGCTCGATGCGCAGCGGCGCACCGTCGCCGTGCGGGATGCGATCGACGATCTGCTCCAGCGTCGCGGGCGCCGTCGTGCGCGCGCTGGAGCGCAGCGTCGTGCGCACCTCGCCGTCGACGTCGGCGAGCAGCGTGCCGGCAGGCAGCCGGCCGCGGTCGGCGCCGTGCACGGCCGCCATGACCGATGAGAGCATCGCGCCGATCGGCGTGAACAGCAACGCGACGCCGCCGGTCTGCCGCAGGAACTCGGTCTCGCGCTCGTTCCGCCACCGGGCGACGAGCGACGCGGCCTCGAGCCTGTCGGCCCTGCTCGCGAAGTCGTCGGCCGCGACGCGCTCCACGAGCTCGTACAGGTCGGCCATCTCCGTGAGGTCGTGCACGATGCGCGCCGCGGCGGCGCTCGCCTGCTCGGCGTCCTCGTCGGGCCGGTGGTGGCCCGCGCCGGCGGCGCGCAGCAGGGGCGCGGCGCCTCGCAGCGGCTCCGCGGCACGATCGACCGCCGCGGCGATCCCGGCGAGCGCCGCGGCCGCGGCGCGCAGGCTGCCGACGTCGACGGCGATCACGCCGCCGCTGCGGATCTCCAGATCGCTCACGGCGCGACCGCCGGCAGCGCCGAGCGGCGCAGCTCGTCGTCGATCACGGCGTCGCAGATCGCGACGGTGCGCACGAGGTCGTCGATGCGGGCGGTCAGCGTCGCGAGCGCGCCGCGGTAGGCCTCGGCGGCCTGCGCGCGCCACGCCGTCTCGTCGCCGATCGCGCGGATCCGCGTCTGCACGACGGTCAGCTCGTCGTGCGCGGCCTGCAGCTGCAGGCGCGCGACGGTCAGGAGCACGGGGTTCATCAGCGAGAGCACGTCGATCATGCCTCCAGCGTGGGGCGCCGCGCCGTCGCGCGGGGCCCGATGACCGGCATCCGTGGACAGATCCGGCGGATCGCCGCCTGGGGACGAGGCTGCGGGCGCACTCTCTCCGCCCCGCTGGTTGAGTAGCCGCCGCAGGCGGCGTATCGAAACCCCTCCCACGGACCGTCACACGGGTTTCGATACGCGCGCTGCGCGCGCTACTCAACCAGCGGGGTGGGGCAGCAGAGCGGAAACCTCTCCCGGGCCAATCAACTCAACCAAGACCACCCACCTCCACCGGCCGCGGCCACGCCACTCCCCGCCGGCCGGGACCGCATCGCCCCCCCCGCTGGCCGCGATCACGCCACCTCCCGCCGGCCGCGATCACGCCACCCCCGCCGACCGGGGACGCGTCACCTCCCGCCGGCCGCGGTCACGCCACCCCCGCCGGCCGGGGGCGCGCCACCCCCGCTGGCCGGGGTCGCGCCACCCCCGCCGGCCGGGGTCGCGCCACCTCCCGCCGGCCGGGGTCGCGCCACGCCCCGCCGGCCGGGGCGCGCCACCCCCGCTGGTTGAGTAGCCGCCGCAGGCGGCGTATCGAAACCCATCCCACGGACCGTTACACGGGTTTCGATACGCGCGCTGCGCGCGCTACTCAACCAGCGGGGTGGGGCAGCGGGGCGGGACAGCGGAGCAGAGACCTCTCCCGGGCCGGCCAGCTCGACCGAGACCACACCGCACCCCCTCGCGCACGGTGCGGGCCCGGGGGGCCGTCGTGCACGTCCGGGCGCTCGGTATGATCGAGGGAGCGGGCCGGGCGCTCCCTCCGGCCGTTCCCCCGCCGTGTTCCGCGGGGTCCCGGGCGCCCGCCGCACGTCGATCGGAGCCTCGTGACCTCTCTCCCGCCCCAGCCCCTGAGCCCTCTCGACGGCCGCTATCGCGCCGCCGTCGCCGGCCTCGCCGACTACCTCTCGGAGGCGGGCCTCAACCGCGCCCGCGTGGAGGTCGAGGTCGAATGGCTCATCGCGCTCACCGACCGGTCGCTGTTCGGCTCGGCGCCGCTGACCGATGAGCAGAAGGAGCGGCTGCGCGCGCTCTACCGCGACTTCGGCCAGGCCGAGATCGACTGGCTCGCCGAGCGCGAGGCCGTGACGCGTCACGACGTGAAGGCCGTCGAATACCTCGTGCGCGACCGGCTGGCATCCCTCGGCCTGGACGCCGTGGCCGAGCTGACCCACTTCGCGTGCACGAGCGAGGACATCAACTCGACGTCGTACGCGCTCACCGTCAAGCGCGCCGTCGAAGAGGTGTGGCTGCCGAAGCTGCGCGCCGTGACCGGCGCCCTGAAGCAGCTCGCCGTGGAGCACCGCGACGCCGCGATGCTCTCCCGCACGCACGGCCAGCCCGCGACGCCCTCGACGATGGGCAAGGAGCTGGGCGTCTTCGCCTGGCGCCTCGACCGCGTCATCGCGCAGCTGGAGACCGGCGAGTACCTCGCCAAGTTCTCGGGCGCCACCGGCACGTGGTCGGCGCACCTGGCGGCCGCTCCCGACGTCGACTGGCTCGAGCTGTCGCGCGGGTTCGTCGAGGGCCTCGGGCTCGACTTCAACGTGTACACGACGCAGATCGAGTCGCACGACTGGCAGGTGGAGCTGTACGATCGCGCGCGCCACGCCGGCGGCATCCTGCACAACCTCGCGACCGACGTCTGGACGTACATCTCGATGGGCTTCTTCGCGCAGATCCCCGTCGCGGGGGCGACCGGCTCGTCGACGATGCCGCACAAGATCAACCCGATCCGGTTCGAGAACGCCGAGGCCAACCTGGAGATCTCCGGCGGCCTGTTCCAGACCCTGTCGCAGACGCTCGTGACGACGCGCATGCAGCGCGACCTCACCGACTCCACGACGCAGCGCAACATCGGCGTCGCGTTCGGGCACTCGCTGCTCGCGCTCGACAACCTGCAGCGCGGCCTGACCGAGATCTCCCTGTCGCGCGACGTGCTGCTGGCCGACCTCGACGCGAACTGGGAGGTGCTCGCCGAGGCGATCCAGACCGTCATCCGCGCCGAGATCGTCGCGGGGCGCTCGTCGATCGAGGACCCGTACGCCGTGCTCAAGGACCTCACGCGCGGCCGGCGCGTCGGCGTGGCCGAGCTCGCCGAGTTCGTGCGCGGGCTCGACATCGGCGACGACGCGAAGCAGCGCCTGCTCGACCTGACCCCCGCAACCTACGCGGGGCTCGCCGACCGCCTCGTCGACGAGCTCGCGTAGTGGACGGGTCGCGCTTGCCGCGATTCGGGTGCATTGATTAGCATCAATGCACCCCGCGCGGCCGCGACGATGCGGTCGTGCGCACCTCGAAAGGCGCGAGAGACCATGACCGAGACCCCCCGGCCCCCGTTCGACCGCGAGATGGAGCCGGTGCTCCCCGCCATCCACGCGATGATCCCGGCATCCGTCACCGCCGACATGATCCCGGCGCTGCGCGCGACGCCCATCGCGCCGCTCACGGCCGAGGTGCTCGCCGCAGCCGGCATCGAGTCGCGCGACGTGACGATCGCGAGCTACGACGGCGCCGAGATCGTGCTGTCGGTGATGCAGCCCGTGGGACGCACGGGCACGGGGCCGGGCTTCTACCACACGCACGGCGGCGGCATGATCATCTACGACCGCTTCAACGGCGTGACCGACGTGTTCGACTGGCTGCACCGGTACAACGGCGTGGTCGTGACGGTCGAGTACCGGCTCGCGCCTGAGCACCCCGACCCGACGCCCGTCGAGGACGGCTACGCGGGGCTCGTCTGGACCGCCGGCAACGCCGAGGAGCTCGGCATCGACCGTCTCGTGCTGATCGGCGCGAGCGCGGGCGGAGGCCTCGCGGCGGGTCTCGCACTGCTGGCGCGCGACCGCGGCGGCCCGCGCGCCGTCGCGCAGATCCTGCGGTATCCCATGCTCGACGACCGCGACGACACGGTGTCGAAGCGGCAGATCGACGGCGTCGGCGTGTGGGACCGCGTCAGCAACGTCACCGGCTGGGCGGCGCTGCTCGGCGACCGGGTCGAGACCGACGACGTGTCGGTCTACGCCGCGCCGGCCCGGGCCGACGACCTCAGCGGCCTGCCGCCGGCCTACATCGACTGCGGCAGCGCCGACTCGCTGCGCGACGAGAGCGTCGCCTTCGCCTCGCGCATCTGGGCGTCGGGCGGCGAGGCCGAGCTGCACATCTGGCCCGGCGGGTTCCACGCCTTCGAGCGCCTCGCCCCGAACGCGCGGATCTCCGCGACCTCGAAGGCGACGCGCGACGCCTGGCTCGAGCGGGTGCTCACCGCCCCGGGCGCATAGGGGTGCGGTTCGTGCCGCCGGCACGGCCGGATCGTGGGCGCCCGTGGGCGGCATCCGCTCATGGAGGCGACATCGTCTGCCCACGATCGCGCGCGCCGAGCGGATGGCGGGCGCCGGTGGGCGGCCACGACGAGGGGATGCCGGGGGCTCAGGCCTCCGGCTTGTCGTCGCTCTCGGGCTCCTTGTCGTAGAGCACGGGGCGGTCGATCTGCTTGGCGATCTGGTTCGGGTCGACGGCGAGGATCAGCAGGGCGATCGTGACGAGCGTGGCGATGAACGCGATGCCGGCGATCACACCCGAGACGACCAGCACGTGCGCGCGCTGGTCGGCGCTGATGGACTGGAAGAAGCCCATCGAGAACAGCGCGATGACGCCGGAGAACAGCGCAGCGGCGAACGCGAGACCGAGCAGCTGCACGGGCTTCATCAGGTCGCGGCGCGACGGCTTGTCATTGCTCATGCGGTGCCTCCCGGCTGCGCGGTGTGCGAATCGGCGGGCGCCTCAGTGACGGTGGGGGTGGGGGTGACCGCAGGCGGGCGCGGCGAGAACGCCGCGATCCCGAGGAAGACGGCGACGAACGCCGCATACGCGCCGAAGACGCCGACGCCGATGGTGATGCCCGACAGCGTGAACCACTGGTTCGCGTCGTCGATGAAGTAGTCGAGGCTGTAGGCGGGGTTGACCAGCAGCAGCCCGGCCCCCAGCGCGAGCCCGAACGCGCCGATGAGCACGCCGTCGCGCGCCTGCGCGTCGGCCGTCGATCCGCGCTCGCCGGCGGCCACGGCGCGGCGCCGGGCGGCGATGCCCGCGCCGAGCTCGATCGCCCCCGTCGCGAAGGCCCACACGATCACGAGCACGAAGAACATCACGGTCGTGCGCAGGGGCGGGATGCCGGCGATCATTCCTGCCGCGACCGTGAGCACGCCCAGCAGGATCGGCAGCGCACGGCGCCCCCGCGGGTGCACGAGCCACGCCGAGACGAAGTGCACGAGCGCCGTCGCGATCGCCCATCCGCTGAAGACCGCGAGCCCGACCTGGGCGGAATGATCGGCGGAGAAGGTGATCATGATCGCCGCGATGGCCGCGAACGCCGCGCGCGCAAGCTGAACGTGGCGCACCTCGAAGGCGGCGGAAGGGGCTGCGGGCACGGCGGAACTCATCGACGAAGCGGACGGCGAACCTCTCCAGTCTAAGCCGGACTGATGGTCGGAGCCTGCGAGGTGGGCCGTGGGCCGGGTACCGTGAAGGGGATGGACGGACGACGACGCCCCCGAGTCGGCGTGTTTCTCGCGCCCGCTCTTGCCGCGGTGCTGCTGACGGGATGCACGGCGCCCACGCCCGCGCCGGAGCCCCCGGCATCCGCGACCCCCACCCCCACTCCCACCCCGACGCCGACGAGCGCGCCCGTGGTGAGTCCCGAGCCGACGGCGCCCGTCGTCGTGGCGACGCATCTGGCGGCGCCGTGGTCGCTCACGCCGGTGGGCGACGCGGTGCTCGTGTCGGAGCGCGACTCGGGCCGCATCGTCGAGGTGTCGCCCGACGGCGTGATCACCGAGGTCGCCGTGATCGACGACGTCTCGCACGGCGGCGAGGGCGGCCTGCTGGGCCTCGCCTTCGACGGGGCGTCGGGGCTGTACGTATACTCGACGGGCCCCGCGGGCAACCGCGTCGAGCGCTACGAGCTCACCGGCCCGCCCGGCGCCCGCACGCTCGGCGAGCCCGAGCCGATCATCGACGCCCTGCCCGCGGCGGGCTTCCACAACGGCGGGCGCATCGCCTTCGGGCCCGACGGCAAGCTGTACGTGCCGGTCGGGGATGCCGGTGTGCCCGAGGCCGCGCAGGACCCGATCGCCCCGCACGGCAAGATCCTGCGACTCAACCCCGACGGCACGGTGCCCGACGACAATCCGGTCGACGGCTCACCCGTCTACAGCCTGGGGCATCGCAACGTGCAGGGCCTCGCGTGGACCGACGACGGGCGCCTGTTCGCGAGCGAGTTCGGCCAGGACACGTGGGACGAGCTGAACGAGATCGTCCCGGGCGGCAACTACGGGTGGCCCGAGGCCGAGGGACGCGGCGGCGCCGCGATCGGGTTCGTCGACCCCGTGCTGCAGTGGCCGACGGACGCCGCGAGCCCCAGCGGCATCGCGATCGTCGACGACCAGGTCGTGATCGCGAACCTGCGCGGCGAGGTGCTGCGCATCGTCCCCGTGGACGACCCGGACGCCGAGCGGGAGCTCTTCGCGGGCGAGCTCGGCCGCATCCGCGACGTCGCCGAGGCCCCCGACGGCACGGTGTGGGTCGTCACGAACAACACCGACGGCCGCGGCGAGCCGGCCGAGGACGACGACCGCATCATCGCCGTGCCGCGGAGCTTCCTGACGGAGTGACCGCCGGCCCCGAGGGTGCTGGTCGTCCCCCCGAGGGTGCTGGTCGTCCCCTGAGGGTGCCAGTTGTGTCCGCGAGGGTGCCAGCTATGTTCCCGAGGGTGCCAACTATGTCCGCGAGAGTGCCAGCTGTGTTCCCGAGGGTGCCAGCTATCTCTGCGAGGGTGCTTTCGAAAGCACCCTCGCGAGAACAACTAGCACCCTCGCGGCAACAACTGGCACCCCCGCGAGAAGCACTGGCACCCTCGCGAGAAGTACTGGCACCCTCGGGAGAAGAACCTAGGACGCGGCGCGGCGGACAAGGTCGCGGAGGCGCTGCTCCACGGCATCCGTCAGCTCGACCACGGCGAACGAGACGGGCCACATGGGGCCGTCATCGAGCGGCGCGTGCTCGTCGAAGTTGACGGTGCCGTAGCGCGTGTCGAACTTCGACGCCGGCTGGTAGAACACGAGGTTCTTGCCGTCGCGGTGGTAGGTGGGGAAGCCGTACCAGGTCTTCGCGTCGAGGTCGGGGGCCTCCTCGGCGACGATCACGTGCAGGCGCTCGGCGACGGCGCGATCGGTGCCCTGCAGCCCCTCGATCGCCTCGAGGCACGCCTCGAGCTCCTTGACCTTCTTCGCGGCGCCCTTGACGCCCTTCATCGCGCGCAGTTCTTCGGCGCGCTGCTTCATCGCGGCGCGCTCCTCGTCGCTGAAGCCGCTCTTCGTGTCGGTCATCGCTTGTTCTCCTGGATGCGGATGAGGTTGCCGGCGGGATCGCGCACGGCGGCGTCGCGGATGCCGTAGTCCTGCTCGATCGGCTCCTGCACGATGTCGGCGCCGCGCGCCTCGAGCTGGGCGAACAGCGCGTCGAGGTCGTCGGTCGCGAGGTTCACGCCGAAGTAGCCGCCCTTCGCGACGAGCTCGGCGAGCATCGCCGACTCCTCGTCGGAGAGGCCGTCGCCGAGGCCCGCGGGGTGCAGCACGATCGCGGTGTCGGGCTGGCTCGGCGGGCCGACGGTGATCCAGCGCATGTTCTCGTAGCCGACGTCGAGGCGCACCTCGAAGCCGAGCACGTCGCGGTAGAACGCGAGCGATGCGTCGGGATCGGTCTGGGGCAGGAAGCTGGAGTGGATGGTGGGGTTCATGGCATCCACGCTACGGATCGGCCGGGGGACGCGCTTCTCGATTCCTGATCGGTCGCGTGATCTGCTTGGCGATGCACGGCAGCATCCCGGGCCGGAACGGCGCGCCCTGCTCGCGGTAGACGCTGGGCGGCACGCCGACGAGCTCGGCGAAGCGCGTGCTGAACGTGCCGAGCGACTGGCATCCGACCGCGAAGCACACCTCGGTGACGCTGAGGTCGCCGCGGCGCAGCAGGGTCATGGCGCGCTCGATGCGGCGCGTCATGAGGTACTGGTAGGGCGTCTCGCCGTAGGCGCGGCGGAACTGCCGGCTGAAGTGGCCCGCCGACATGTGCACGCCGCGGGCGAGGGATGCCACGTCGAGCGGCCGCGCGTACTCGCGGTCGATCCGGTCGCGCGCCCGCCGCAGCAGCACCAGCGTCTCGTGCGTCGCCGCCGTGCCACCTGCCACGCCCCGATCCTCGCACACCCCGCGCCCTCCCCCCTGCCCCCTCATGGCCCGCTGTCAACCGCGGCAAAGCGCGGGTCGCCCCGCCTCGCACCCGCATTCTGCCGCGGTCGAAGCAACGAGGTCCACGGTCGAGCGAGGAGGCCGTTGCTTCGACCGCGGCAAAGTGCGCGTTGGGCGGGGCTGCACCCGCACTTTGGCGCGGTTGAGATCCAAAGGGAGTGAACCCCGAAGGGAGCGAACCCCGAGGGAGCGAACCCCAGAGGGGCAAACCTCGAGGGGCAAACCCCCAAGGAGGCAAACTCCCAGGGCCTCCAAGGAGGCAACCCCAAAGAAGTCAGGGGCGGAGGCGGTCGGCGATGCGGAGGACGGCGGCGGTGCGCTGCTGGTCGGGGGTCTCGTCGGCGCCGTGCACGAGCTCGACGAAGCGCGCCGCCTCGTAGGCCATGTTGTTCGGGATGCCGTCGACGACGGTCTCGGCGACCGTGCCGTCGAGGCGGGTGAGCACGAAGCGGCGCGGCTGCGCGATGTGGTCGATCGAGATCGTGCCGAGCTCGCCCTGGATCTCGCTCGGCCGCGCCGACGCCGTGATCTTCGAGTAGGCGATCTCGGCGACGAAGCCGTCCTAGCCGAGCAGCGCCGAGCCCGCGCCGTCGACGCCCGTCGCGATCGGCACCTGCAGCCCCGTCACGGTGTGCGGCTCGCCGAACAGCGCGACGGCCGCGCTCAGCGGGTACACGCCGAGGTCGAGCAGCGCCCCGCCCGCGAGCGCGGGGTCGAAGATGTTCGGCGTCTCCCCCGCGAGCACGAGGTCGTAGCGCGCGGAGCGCTGGCAGTAGGCGAACGAGACGCGTCGCACGACGCCGACCTCGGGCAGCAGGTCGCGCAGGGCCGCGAGCCCGGGATCGTAGACGTTGCGCATGCCCTCGAACAGCACGACGTCGTGCTCGCGCGCCTCGGCGACGAGGCCGTCCCACTCCGAGGCCGTGGGCGCCGCGGGCTTCTCGACGAACACGTGCACGCCGGCGCGGATCGCGGCACGGGCCTGCTCGGCGTGCAGGCCGTTCGGGCTGCCGACGTAGACGGCGTCCACGGTCGCCAGCAGGCCGTCGAGGTCGTCGGAGGCCCCGGGCGCGCCGATGCGGTCGGCGAACGCGCGGGCGCGGGCGACGTCGCGCGAGTACGCGGCGTCGACGCGGATGCCGGGGGTCTGCGCCACGGCATCCGCGAACCGCTCGGTGATGGTGCTGGTGCCGATCGTCGCGAGGGTGATCACGCGCTCCACGATACGTGGGAGCGATCTCCGCCGCGCGGGGGATGCCGGGCGGCTCGGGCCTTCCTAGCCTCGAAGGAGAGGCACCGGAGGTGTGACATGAGCGACAGGGATCCCGACGAGGACTCGCCGGGCGGCCCGGGCCTGACGATCGGCGCGGGCATCGCGATCGGCGCCGGCGTGGGCGCCGCGCTCGGGCTGGCGATGGACAACGTGGCCCTCGGCATGGGCATCGGCATCGCGATCGGTGTGGCGCTGGGCGCGGCCGGGTCGGGCTGGGGCCGCCGACGACGCTGAGCACGACATCCCCGTGACCGCGCGACAGGCGGTGTATATGCAAGATATATTCTTGCTGCGCCAGGCCGAAGGGGATCACCGTGCGAGAACGACTGTTCGTCCCCGCCCTGGTGATGGTCATGGTCATCACGGCGCTCGTGGCCGGATTCGGCACGCCGCTGGTGCCGCAGATGTCCCGGCACTTCCTCGTGTCCATGGACCAGGCGCAGTGGGTGGTCACCATCCCGATGCTCGTCGGCGCGGTCGCGAGCCCGCTCATCGGGCGGCTCGGCGGCCCGGGACGACAGCGCGCCGTCCTGCTCGTCTGCCTCGCGCTCGTCACCGCCGGGCTGGCCCTGAGCGCATTGCCGCTCGGGTTCGCCGCGATGCTCGCGGGACGCGCCCTGCAGGGGCTCGGCATCGCGCTCGCGCCCGTCGTCCTCGCCCTCGCCCGCGGCGCCCTGGGGCCCGTCGCATCGCTCCCGCTCATCGCGAACCTGTCCATCGCCGCGACCGTGGCGGCGGGACTGGCCTTTCCCGTGACCTCCGCCGTCGCCGGCCTCTCGGGGATCTCGGGCGCCTACTGGGTGGGTTTCGTCCTCTCCGCGATCACGCTCCTGCTCGTCTGGTACGCGATCCCGGCCGACGCCGCCGGCACGCGGATCCCGATCGACTGGCGGGGCGCCGGCGTCCTCGTGCTCGGCAGCGGGGCGCTGCTCGTGCTGATCAGCCAGGTGCGCGTCTGGAGCGCCGTGACGAGCCTCGCGGTGGCCGCGGCGTCGACCCTGCTGATCGCCTACTGGGTGATGCGCACGCTGCGCGTGTCCAACCCGCTGATCGATCTGCGCCTCGCCGCGTCGCCGAAGGTCGCTCTCGCGCACGTGGTCATGGTGCTGGCGAGCATGGGCACCTACCTGCTCCTGCCGCTCGTCATGCTCGCCGGCCAGGACGAGAGCTCCCTCGGCGTCCCGCTCGTGTTCGCGGGCTTCCTGCACATTCCGTACGCGCTCGGCGCGCTCGTCGGGGCGCGGCTGGGGAACCGCCTGCGCCGCCGGGTGTCGCTGTCGGCGCTGCTGGTGATCGGCCTGTCGGGCTACGCGCTGGCGACCCTCGTCCTGGCCTTCCTGCACGATGTGCTCGGGGTCGTGCTGCTCAGCGTGCTGCTGTCCGGCATCGGCAGCGGGTGCACGTTCGCCGTCGCTCCCCAGCTCATCGTGCAGCAGGTGCCGCAGGAGTCGGCCTCGAGCGCGCTGTCGTTCAACATGCTGCTGCGCTACATCGGCTTCTCGGTCGGCAGTGCCCTGACGCCCGTGCTCATGGGCGTCTCGGTCATGAGCGGTTTCGACGCCTACCTGATCCCGTTCCTCGCGGCCACCGCCTTCTTCGTCGTGGCGATCGGCTTCGTGCTGTTCTCGCGCCGGAGCGGGCGCGGCGCGGAGGCGTGAGGGGCCGTCTCGCGAGCGCGCCGGTCACGCCCTCGACACGGCGTCGAGCGTGATGCGGATGCCGGAGCCGTCGCCCGCCGCCACGCGCACCGCCGCCGGCGCGCCGACGACCCACGTCGCCGCCCCGGCCTGGGGCCCCACGCCGATCACGCGCATGCCCGCGGCGAGCCCCGCGGCGATGCCGTTCTCGGAGTCCTCCATCACGACGCACGCGGCCGGCTCGACGCCGAGCAGCGCGGCGGCGCGCAGGAACCCCTCGGGATGCGGCTTGCTCGCGGAGACGTCCTCGGCCGTGACGGCGAGCGGCGGCATCGGCACGCCCGCCACGCCCATGCGCGCCATCGCGAGCGGACGCGTCGCCGACGTGACGAGCGCGTGCGGCAGCCCCTCGAGCGCGGCGAGGAGCGCCGCGGCGCCCGGCAGCGCGACGACGCCCTCGAGCTGCTCCGTCTCCTGCTGCAGCATCGCGCGGTTCTCGGCGAGGTTGAGCGCGTGCGGCCGATCGGGGAGCAGCAGCGCCATGCTGTCCTGCCCCTGCCGCCCGTGCACGATCGCGAGCGTGCGCGCGGGATCGACGCCGTGCGCGTGCGACCACTCGGTCCACAGGCGCTCCACGACCGCGTGCGAGTCGACGAGCGTGCCGTCCATGTCGAGCAGGAGCGCCCCGGCGCGGATGTCGGTCATGCGCCGAGTCTAACGAAACGTTTCGAAGCGGACAGGGCCGGGGCCTCCGCCAGGCCGCCGGCGGCGGTGTCGGCATCCGGGAACGGCGGTGCCGGCATCCGGGAGCGGCGGCGCCGGAATCCTGAACATCGGCTCGGGGATGCCGCGGATCCTGCCACTAGTCTGTTCCCGTGTCCGTAGGTCTCCTCGCCGTCGTCGACGACATCCTCTCCGCCGCGCTCAAGGCGTCGGCCAAGACGGCGGGGGTCGTCATCGACGACGCCGCCGTCACCCCGCAGTACGTGCAGGGCATCACGCCGGCGCGCGAGCTTCCCGTGGTGGGCAAGATCGCGCTCGGCTCGCTCGGCAACAAGTTCCTCATCATCATCCCGGCGGCGCTCGCGCTCACGGCGTTCGCGCCGTGGGTGCTGCCGTTCCTGCTGATCCTGGGCGGCGTCTACCTGTGCTTCGAGGGCGCCATCAAGGTGCTCGAATGGTTCGGCTTCCACCACGGGCACGAGGGCGAGAGCGCCCGCGACGAGAAGCGGCTCGTGCTCGGCGCCGTGCGCACCGACCTCATCCTGTCGACCGAGATCATGCTCATCTCGCTCGCCTCGCTCGACCCCGACATGGACTTCTGGATGCGCGTCGCCGTGCTCGCCGTGATCGGACTCGTCATGACGGGGGTCGTCTACGGCGCCGTGGCGCTGCTCGTGAAGATCGACGACGTGGGCCTGAAGATGGCGAAGAACCCGTCGAAGCACGTGCGGCACACGGGCACGCGCATCGTGCGGTCGATGCCCGCGGTGTTCCGCGTGATCAGCGTCGTCGGCACCGTCGCGATGCTGTGGGTCGGCGGCCACCTCGTGATCGCCAACCTCGGCGAGGTGGGGCTCACGCTGTTCTCCGACCTGCTGCACGGCCTGGAGCACGCGCTGGAGCACCTCGGCGGCGTGGTCGTGTGGCTCGCCGACACGGCCGTCTCGTTCGTCGGCGGCCTCATCGTCGGGCTCGTCGTCATCGGCGTCGTCGAGCTGATCGGCGCCCTCCTCGGCAAGAAGCCCAGCTTCCAGGAGGGCGCCGACTCTCCGCACTGACGGCGCCGCCCCGGATGCCGAGGGCGTGCACAGGTCACCCTCGGATACCCCGGGGGGTATACTGGCATCACCCTGTCCACCACTTCGTCCCCCAAGGAGTCACCATGTGCTACCGCGTCACCTGCCCCACCTGCAACAAGGCCACCTGGGAGGGCTGCGGCGAACACGTCGAGCAGGCCCTCGCCGGCGTCGCCGAGGCCGACCGCTGCCACTGCGTCCGCTGACATGCGCATCGTGATCGTCGGCGGGGTCGCCGGCGGAATGAGCTGCGCGGCCCGCGCCCGGCGCCTCGACGAGAGCGCCGAGATCATCGTCATCGAGCGCGGCGCGCACCCCTCGTTCGCGAACTGCGGCCTGCCGTACTTCGTCGGCGGCGAGATCACCGACGAGCGGGCGCTGCTCGTGCAGACGCCCGCGTCGCTGCGCGCAGCGCTGAACCTCGACGTGCGCCCGCACAGCGAGGTCGTCGCGGTCGACACCGTGGCGCGCACCGTCACGGTCGCGGCGGCCGACGGCACGTACACGCTCGACTACGACGCGCTCGTGCTCTCGCCCGGCGCATCGGCCGTGCGCCCGCCCATCCCCGGCATCGACGCGCCGCACGTGCAGACGCTGCGCACGGTCGAGGATGCCGTGGCCCTGCGCGACCGCGTGACGGCGGGCACCCGGGCGGTCGTGCTCGGCGCCGGCTTCATCGGCGTCGAGGCCGCCGAAGCGCTCGCGCAGCGCGGCGTCGAGGTCGCGCTCGTCGAGCTCGCCGCGCATCCGCTGCCGCCCGTCGAGCCCGAGCTGGCCTCGCTCGTCGCCGACGAGCTGCGACGCCTGGGAATCGACGTGCGCACGGGCATCGCGGCATCCGCCGTCGACGGCGACGCCGTCGTGCTCGAGGACGGCACCCGCCTGCCCGCCGACGTCGTCGTGCTGTCGGTCGGCGTGCGCCCCGACACCGCCGTGTTCGAGGACGCCGGCATCGCGTGCGAGCGCGGAGCGATCGTCGTCGACGAGCACGGCCGCACCTCGGCCGACCGGGTGTGGGCCGCGGGCGACGCCACGCTCAGCGTCGACGCGGTCACCGGCATCCGTCGTCCCGTCGCGCTGGCGGGGCCCGCCAACCGGGCCGGACGGCTCATCGCCGACGACATCCTGGGCACGGGACGCCGCGTGCCGCCGCCCGTCGGCACGGCGATCGTGCGCGTCGGCGAGCTGACGGCGGCGCTGACCGGCGCGAACCGTGCGAGCCTGCGGGCCGCGGGCATCGCGTTCGAGACCATCCACCTGCACCCCAACCAGCACGCCGGCTACTTTCCGGGCGTCGCACGGCTCAGCATGGTGGTGCACTTCGGCGCCGACGACGGCCGCCTGCTGGGCGCGCAGATCGTGGGCACCGAGGGTGTCGACAAGCGCATCGACGTGATCGCGACGGCGATGCGCTTCGGGGCCGTCGTCGACGACCTGATCGACCTCGACCTCGCATACTCGCCGCCCTACGGCCAGGCGAAGGATGCCGTGAACCTCACCGGCCTGGTCGGTCAGAACGTGCGCACGGGCACGCTGCGGCTCTGGTACGCCGACGATCTCGAGGCCGTGCGGGCCGAGGCGCTCGTGCTCGACGTGCGCCGGGCCGACGAGGTCGCGAAGCGGGCGCTGCCCGATGCGCTGCACATCCCGCACACCGAGCTGCGCGAACGCCTCGACGAGGTGCGCGCCGCCGCGGCCGGACGTCCCGTGCGCGTGCTGTGCCAGTCGGGCGTGCGCTCGGCGATCGCGCACCGCGTTCTCACCCAGGCCGGCTTCGACTCCGCCTCGCTCTCGGGCGGCATGCTCACCCTGCACGCCACCCTCGGCGACCACCCCTTCCCCCCGTAGACCGCCCCACCCGTCGCCTCCCACCCGTCGCCCGTCGCCTCCCGCCGAGAGTGCATCCGGCGGCCGAGAGTGCATGCGCCATCCGCATTCTCGGCCGCCGGATGCACTCTCGGCGAACGGGGGCGGGCAGGGGCGGGGCGGCTAGGGCTCGGCGAGGAAGGCGAGGGCCTCGGCGCGGAAGATGCGGGAGCCGGGGGCGTTGAAGTGGTGGCGGTCGGGGATCTCGACGAACCGGCCGCGGGGGCATGCGGCGGCGAGCGCGCGCGATCCCTCGATGATCGCGTCGAGCGATCCTGTCGCGAACAGCACCGGCTGCTGCGGCACGGTGCCGACGGCGGGGTCGGCGGTCTGGCGCATCGCCTCGGCGAGGGCGAGCAGCGCACGCAGGTCGTTGCCCGGCACGCGCTCGACCAGCCGGATGTAGTTCTGCGTCACGGTGTGCTGCACGGGCGTTCCGCTCTCGACGTACGCGCGCACCTGCGCCAGATCGAGCCGGCCGAGCGGGATGCCGTCGGGCACCCCGCCGAGCACGACGCGCTCGAGGCGGTCGCCGAACTGCTGGGCGACCTCCCACCCGACGCGCGCGCCGAGCGAGTAGCCGAGGTAGAACGCCCGGTCGACGAGATACGTGTCGAGCACCGCCTCGACGTCGGCGACGAGCGGACGGATGCCGTAGGCGCGCGCATCGTGCGGCTTGTCGCTGCGGCCGTGGCCGCGCTGGTCCATGCCGATCACGCGGTATCCGGCGCTCGTGAGGTCGCGCACCCAGCCCGTCTCGACCCAGTTGTCGCGCGTGCTCGACGCGAAGCCGTGCACGGCGAGGACGGTGTCGCCCGCGAGGTCACCCCACGCGTACGTCGCGATGCGATGGCCCTCGGCCGACATGACGTACTGCGGCTCGGGGACATCGGTCAGGTGCGACGTGCTCATACATCGATTCTGCGCCCGCTCGCACCCTCCCGCGCCGTCATGACGGCGGCAATGAGCGAACACAACAGCGCCTCGTCGGGCACGCGTGATCGGAATCCGTTCTCGATACCAGAGCGGTGGCTCCGTCGAGTCGGCGCCTTGACACGGTCAGCAGGTTCCGGGGTCGACGAAGTTCACAAAGTCGTCGTGAGTGCCGTCCCTGCCACCGTAGAAGCCAATGGCCGAGCCGGCGTTCGCAGAGATCACGGTGTTCTTGTAGAAGAGAGTGCGCCCGTCGAGGAAGTAGTGGTTGCCGAGCGCGCGAGCAGTCGCCGGCACGGATCCAAAGGTCTCGAAGACATCGCCCTCGCGGTACGTGACCCAGGTGGAGCCGAGGAGCACGTCCGCGTAGTCCTGGTCGGGCGATCGGAAGCCGACCGCTGCGTTCGCATTCGTGGTGACGATGCTGTTCTTGAACCAGAGCGTGGTGCCATCGAGGAAGTACTTGTTGCCGATCGGCGCCGCGCTTGCCGGCACCGCCGGATAGACCTCATAGACCCCCGTTCCCGCGTACGACGCCCACGTCGAGTCGATGAGGACATCGGCGTAGTCGGCATTGCCGCCATGCCAACCCCGCGCCGCAACCACGTTCGTCGAGACGACGGTGTTCTTGAAGTACAGCGTGGTGTCGTCGAGAAAGTAGTTGTTCTCCAGCTTCTGCGCCGACGCGGGGACCGCCCCGTAGGTCGCGTCGACGTCCTTGCCTCGGTAGCTGGTCCAGACGCCTCCGACCAGCACCGAGGCGAAATCCATGTCGTTTCCGTGGAAGGCGATCGTGTCTGTGACACCGGTGGCCACCACGACGCCGCCGACGTGCTGGTCGTTCCCCCAGTACAGCGTGCCGTCGAGGAGGAAGTAGTTGTTGCCCAAAGGGGTGGCCGCCGCCGGGATGTTCGCGTACGTGGTATCGCGATCGAGACTGGTCCTGCGGAAGTTCTGCCACACCGTCGGGGCGCTCGAGGACCCCGTCACCGTCACTGCGGCGGTCGCGGTCGCATTCTCGGCGACGGCATGGAGTGCGTAGATGCCCGAGTTCGCGGGCGTCGCGAGATCCGTGAGCACGATCTGTCCTGCCGAGTCGGAGGTGAACTCCCGCGGTGCTGTGGTGCCGTCTGACCAGATGAGGCCGTCGGGCAGCGATACGGTGACCGGCACCGCGCTTGCGGCGGCATCCCCCCGGTGCACCAGCACGATGACAGGACCGACGGACGCGCACCCAGACGCCGAGTAGTCCGGTGAGGAGAAAACGACTGTGAGGGGAGCACTGGTCGTCGCCGCCGCGGCCGGCAGCGACACGGCTGCGGCGATGACCGGCATCGACCAGGCGGCACCGCGGATCACCGTCCGCCGTCTCATTCCCGGCGTCGGCGGGGTCTTCTCGGTCTCGTCGTGCATCGTCATCCGTCCCTCTCAACTCTGCGGTCGCTGTCGGGCGCTCTGCCGTACTCGCGAAAAGCGAACGCGGCGAACGCACGACTCACAAGCATTCACGGAGGCGGGAACGGGGAACACCTCCAGCATTGGGGGTTCTTCGAGGATTCTGCGGTGCCTTTCCCCCGAAGGCTGGGGAGGCACCCGGGCACTACCGCGCCGTCATGACGGCGGCGATGAGCGCACACAACAGCGCCTCGTCGGGCACGCCCTCGGTCGCGGCCTGCACGGTCGCGCCGTCCATGAGCATGACGATGCCGCGCGCCGCGGTCGCGCCGACGAACTCCGCGAGCAGCGCCGTGACGTCCTCGCCCCAGCGCTGGGCGATGGGGCGCAGAGCCGGGTCGGAGAGCGATGCGCTCACGAGCTCGCACGCGATGCGCACGCTCTCGGCGTCCGCCACGAAGTCGTGCAGATAGCGCGCGAGCACCTCGGGGGTGCATCCCTCGCGCTGCAGCAGCGCGCGCAGGGCGTCGATCTGCTCGACCATGTCGTCGGAGAGCTGCGCGAGCGCGCATTCGATGAGCTCGTCGAGCGTGGCGAAGTAGCGCGTCGTCGAGCCGAGCGACACGCCCGCGCGCTCCGCGACCAGGCGGTGCGTGACGCGGGCGATGCCGGCCTCGGTGATGAGGTCGGCCGCCGCGCGCACGATCTGCCGGCGGCGCCCCTCGGGGTCGTGCCGCCCGGGCGGGACACGGTCGACGGGCGTGCTCATGGCGCGTCCCCGGCATCCTGCGCGGCCCCGGCGTCCTGCGCGTACGCGGGATCCCGCGCAGCCTCGGGATCCCGCGCGGCCCCGGGATCCCGCGCGGCCTCGGGATCCTGCGCGTACGCGGCCGTCGCGCGCACGAAGACGAGCAGCCAGGCGAACAGCAGCCCCGCCGCGATGAACTCCATGCCGGTGAGGTTGTAGTAGCCGATCGGCACCCACAGCACCGCGGCGATCAGGATGCCGACGATCACGAGCACCGAGAAGCTCGCGACCTCCCGCGGCAGCCCCGGGAGGAAGCGCAGCGCGCAGAACACGAAGACGCCGAAGACCACGACCATGCCCGAGGCCGCGCCGACATGGACGACGAAGCTCACGGCATCCGGCACGAACCCGGCGATCGACAGGCAGATGCCGATGCCGGCGAACAGCCACGACAGCAGCGACACCGTGCGTCGCGGGGGCACGCCGCGCGCGACGAGGCCGCGCTCGATGTCGTGGCCGATGTAGCCCGCGAGGGCGGTGAGCACGATGCCCGTGACGATGAGGGCGAGGTTGAAGCGGTACCCGGAGAGGGCGGCGCTGTTGCCCAGCTGCGAGAAGTGCAGCTGCCACCACGACTCGTCGGGGGCGCTGAGCATGCTCGCCATCGTGCCGACGAACAGCACGAGGGTCGCGAGCGTCGCGAGCCCGTCGGACGTGACGCGCGCGCCCGAGAGCGAGGCCGCGTAGGCGAAGGCCGCCGCCGCGGCCCCGGCGAGCACGCCGCCGCCGAGCGGGTCGATCGTGAGGCCGATGAACCCGAGCTGGAACAGGTTCGCCGCCGCGAGCACGATGAAGTACGAGAGCATCACCATCGCGCCCGTCATCGCGATCACGTCGACGACGCGCTTCGCGAGCGGGAGCCGCTGCCGCCAGGCCGCGTGGCCCCGGCTCGTCTCGACCACGAACGTCGTGCCGAAGGCGACGCCCGCCGCGACCGCGGCGCTCCACGCCGCGATGTCGCCGATCGACCCCTCACCCGCGAGCGGACGGCGGTCGCCCCACGTGAGCAGCGCCGTCACGACGAAGGCGAGCGCGAAGGCGACGCCGGCCCAGCGCGTCGCGACCGACTGCAGCCGCGTGTCGTCGGACGCGGCGCGCGGCGCGATCTGGTGCGGGGTGTCCACGGTCATCATTATGTCGCTCCTGGGCACTTTCTCAGCCAGCGGTACAGATGTATCGGTACATTTGTACCGTTCCTTCGGCGGATGCCGTCCGCCGCACGCTCAGAAAGCCCCCCATGTCGACCTCCACTGTGCCCGTACCCTCCGACACCACCCTGTCGCGCCCGCGTCGCTGGGCCGCGCTCGCCGTGCTCACCGCGAGCCTGCTCGTGATCACGATGGACATGACGATCCTCAACATCGCCCTGCCGCAGATGGCGGGCGAGCTGCACCCCACGGCGCAGCAGCAGCTGTGGATCATCGACGTCTACTCGCTCGTGCTCGCGGGCCTGCTCGTCTCGTCGGCCGCGATCGCCGACCGCTGGGGCCGGCGGCGCATGCTGCTGCTCGGCTACTCGATCTTCGCCGTCGCCTCGATCCTCGTGCTGTTCGCCGACTCGGCGGCGATGGTCATCGGCATCCGCGCCCTGCTCGGCGTCGGCGGCGCCATGATCATGCCCACGACCCTCTCGCTCATCCGCGTCATCTTCACCTCGCCGCGCGAGCGCGCGACGGCGCTGAGCATCTGGGCCGCCGTGTCGGGCCTCGGCGCGGCCGTAGGGCCGCTCGTCGGCGGCGTGCTGCTCGAGCACTTCTCGTGGCATGCGGCGTTCCTCGTGAACGTGCCGCTCATGGTGATCGGCATCGTCGCGGGCCTCTTCTTCCTGCCCGAGTCGCGCGTCGCCAACCCGGGCCGCTGGGATGCCGTCGCCGCCGTGCTCTCGCTCGTCGGCATGGTCGCGCTCGTGTGGGGCATCAAGGAGTTCGGCAAGGAGGCGAGCTTCGCCGTCCCCGCCGCCTGGGCCGCCGTCGCCGTGGCCGCCGCCGCGATGAGCTGGTTCGTCGTGCGCTGCCTGCGCCGCGACGACCCGCTGCTCGAGCTGCGCCTGTTCCGCAGCCGCCCGTTCTCGGCGGGCATCATCGCCGCGCTCGGCGCGACGTTCTCGATGATCGCCGCGATGCTGCTCATCGCGCAGTGGCTGCAGCTCGTGAACGGGTCGAGCCCTGTCGAGGCCGGCGTGAGCCTCATCCCCGTCGCCATCGCGGGTGCGATCGCGTCGCTGCTCGCGCCCCCGCTCGCGCGGCTCATCGGTGCGCGCACGGTGCTCGCGGGCGGGCTCGCGCTCGCCGCGGCCGGCATGATCTGGATCGGCGTCGCGGGCGCCGGCCTCACGTTCGGCTCGGTGCTCGTCGCCCTCACCCTGGTGGGCGCCGGCACGGGATCGCTCGCGATCGGCTCGGCGATGATCATGTCGAGCACGCCCGAGGAGAAGGCGGGCAACGCGGGCGCCCTGGAGGAGACCTCGTACGAGCTCGGCGGAACGCTCGGCGTCGCGGTGCTCGGCTCGATCGCCGCGCTCGTCTACCGCGCGGAGTTGCAGGCGGATGCCGTGCTCGACGCACTCGACCCGGCCCTCGCCGAGCAGGCGACCGAGTCGCTCGGCGCGGCCGTCGCGATCGCCGACGGCGTCGGCTCGACCGAGCTCGCCGCGCGCGCCGGCGAGGCCTTCACCGCCTCGCTGCAGATCGCGGGCTACGCGGGCGGCGCGCTCATGCTCGCCGTGGCGGTGCTCGTGTTCGTGCTCACGCCCCGCGGCACCAACGTGACGGGCGGGCACTGAGGGGCGGGCGGCTGCGGCTGCGGCCGCGGCTACGGCTACGGCTGCGGCTGCGGCTGCGGGGCGGATCCTGGGCGCTTGTTGCCGCATCTGCGGCATCCATCCCGCAACAAGCGCCCACCACCCACGCGCGGCGGCGAATCCAGGGCGCCAGCTGCGGCGTCGACGGCACTCACCCCGCAACAAGCGCCCCCGATTCCCGCGACGCCGCGGACGTCCGACCCCGCGGGCCGGATGAGCCGACCGCACCGCCGCGGCGCTGACAGGTGGGCTCGGCGCGAACGGGCACGCTCGGCGAGCGACGTGCTACCTTATTGAGAATGATGTTCAATAAGGCGGATGCCGCCGGCGAATACGGTCCGCTCGCGGAGTTCCACGACCTGTTCATGGCGGAGCCGTGGGCGCGCATCGCGCCGAGCCTGCGGGAGCTGTTCGGCGGACTCGGCGCGACGGCCGTCGTCGCCGACATCGGCGCCGGCTCGGGCGTGGGCCTGCGGCACCTGGCGGCCGCGACGGCCGCGCGCATCGAGGCGTTCGAGCCCGATCTCGTGATGCGGGCGATCCTGCTCGCCCGGCTCGTCGACACGCCCGCCCTCGCGGCGCGCACGACGGTGCACGCCGCGACCGTGCCGCACGATCTCGACCTGCTGCCCGATCGCATCGACGGCTTCGTCTGCGCGCACATGCTCGGCCACCTCTCCGTGCTCGACCGCGTCGACCTGTTCGCGTGGCTCGGCCGGCACCTCGCCCCCGAGGGCGCGGGTCTCGTCACGATCGCACGCGACCGCGACGACGCCGCGGCGAACGGGGCGGCGGCCGGCGAAGCCGAGGTCGTCGAGAGCCTCCGCATCGGCACGCACGAGTACCGCGCGATCCACCGCGGCGACGGCGACACGTCCGTCAGCCGCTACGAGGTGCGCGACGCCGACGCGCTCGTGCGCGCCGCGGAGTTCTCGAGCTCCTGGCATCCGCTCGGCCTCGGCAAGCTCCGCGACGAGCTGCGCCTCAGCGCCCTCCACGCCGCCGAGATCGCCCCCGGCATCGTCGCCATCACCCACGCCCGCTGACCACCTGCACGCCCCACCACATCGGGGCGCTCGTCGCCGCATCCCAGCCGCACACGCGACCACAGCCGCCCACCATCCGCCAACGGCCACGAACGGTGGGCGCTCCTCGCCGGATGCCGCAGGCGCACGCGGCCACAACCGCCCACAAGCTCCGCACCCGACGACCCACCGCAGATCGTGGGCGCTCGCTGCCGCATCCCGCCCACCCACGCGACAACAACCGCCCACCATCCATCAACGGCCACGAACGGTGGGCGCTCCTCGCCGGATGCCACAGGCGCACGCGACCACAACCGCCCACAATTCCGCACCCGACGACCCACCGCAGATCGTGGGCGCTCGCTGCCGCATCCCGCCCACCCAGGCGACCATGGCAGCCCACCATCTGCCGGGCACCGCACATCATGGGCAGTCGTGGCCGCGTCCCCAGACCCCAGGCGGCGACGACTGCCCACGAATGCGACACGCGACGGCTACCGAGGGCCGGCGGGGGTCTTCTCGGGGGCCGGTTCCGCGGCCACCTCCGCCGTGCCAGCCGCCGCCGTGCCAGCCACCGCCCGCCCCGCGCCCGCCGCACCCGCGACGCCCGGCACCGCGACGCCCGGCACCGCGACGCCCGCCTCCGCGGCATCCCGCGCCCGGGCGGCGCGGCGGGCGCGACGGCGCAGCCACAGGTTGCGCAGCGCGATGCCGAGGGCGACGAGCAGCAGGGCGACGGCGCCCAGCAGCACCCACGGCATGGCCCACACGACGACCGTGCGCGTCTCGATCCGGGTCATCCCGGTGATGTCCTGGCCCGCCGATGCGACGGCGGTGACCTCGACGGTCACCCACAGCGGCCCGATCGCGGGCACCTCGTCGAGGACCCCGGCGCCGCTCTGCGCGCCGCCGGGCAGGATCTCCGCGAAGCCGCCGAGCGGCGCCGAGCCGCTCCACCATCCGAACAGGCCCGTCACCTGCACGCGCGCGTCGGGCGCGAGGCGCACGTTGCCCGTGTTCACGAGCGTCGCCGTGACGTCGAGCGGCGCCGCGGCGAACGGCGTCCACCGCGTCTCGTACCGCCCGTCGAGGGTGTCGACGCGCAGGCCGGCCTCGACGTTGCCCGCGACCCGCAGGTGCACGCGCGTGCCGACGCGGTACTGCACCGCCGCGCCCGCGCCGCCCTGGACGCCCGGGCCGGCCGCGTTCACGGCGACGATCCCGCCGACGTGATCGCCCGGCGCCGCGTCCTCGGGCACGACGACCTCGAACGGCACGACGACCCGGTCGCGCGCCGGCACCGTGACGTCGGCGGCGCCCAGCCGCACCCAGGCGCCGATGTGGGCGGCCTCGTCGTCGGGCGTGAGCACCTCGAAGGCGTTCTCGGTGGTCTGCACGGCATCCTGCGCGTACAGCGTCACCGTCAGGGGCCGCTCGCCGAGGTTGCGCACGACGACGTGGTCCTCGTACACGTTGCCGGGCTCCACGATGTAGTCGAAGCTCGCACGGCCGTCGGGCCCGTCGGCGCGCGCGGGCGCGACCGACCACGTCTGCGGTGCGTCGATCTCGTCGGCGAGCGCCGCGGACGGCACGATCAGGGCCGCGAGGATGCCGGCGAGCGCGGCGACCACGGCGAGCGCGCTCGTGCGGGGGTGGGTTCTCATGGGTTCTCCTCGAACGGGACTCGCCCGCACGCATCGGGTGCCGGCCGCCGTCGATCGGCGACCGGCACCCGGGTGCGATCCGGCGTCAGATCACGGTGATGAGCACGACGCCCGTGTAGTCGCCGGCCGGGGTCTCGGTCGGCGCCTCGATGCGGATGTCGGCGCCGAGCACGGCCGTGCCCGTCGACGCGCCCGCGGCGGCCGAGCCGAGTGCGCTCCAGCCCTTGATGCCGTTGCCCTCGGCGAAGCCCGGGGCGACGGGCGCCCCGGCGCTCACGCTCTGGCCGGCGGCCGCCGAGACGACCTTCGGCGTCCAGCCGAGGTACTTGCCGTCGAGGCGCGCGCCGTCGACGGTCACGAGGCCGCGCACGCGACCCGACGCCGCCCAGCCGGGCGCGCCGCTGCGGGTGTCGGTCACGGTGATGCCGGTGATCGCGCCCTCCGACACGTACCGGTCGGCGACCGTGTTGAGCTGCAGGTCGCTCAGCTCGCTGCGGCGGGCGTCGGGCGCGACGCTGATCGTCAGCGCGCCCTCGGCCTCGTCGAGGCTCACGGCCAGCTCGGGGCCGACGCCGGGCGTGTTGCCGTGGTCGTCGACGTGGATGTCGACGGGGTCGGTCTCGGCGATCGCGTTGTGGTCGTGGTCGTAGAGCACGGCCTTGACCTGCTGCTCGCCGGTGACGACGAAGCCGTAGGTCTCGCCGAGGGCTCCCGGCACGACCGTCCACTCGTCGGCCGCGCTCGGGCGCGTGAACCAGTGGAAGTGGTCGGAGACCGGCTCGGGCGACTGCACGGCGGTCAGCGCCGCGACCTCACCCGTGTGGTAGTGCACCGCGGCACCCGTGACGGTGAGCGTCGTCTCCGGGCCGGGGCCCGGGCCGGGGTCCTGCGGCAGCTCCTCGCCCACGTAGAACGTGTACGTCTGCGGCGCCGTGGTCTGCGCCTGGCCGCTCGCGATGTCGGTGACCGTCGCCGCGATGTCGAAGGTGTACGTGCCCTCGGCGGTGAAGCCCCAGTTCGCGTGCTCGTGGAATCCGTAGCTCACGTAGGAGTCGACGGAGGTCGCGGTGCTGAGCAGCGGCGCGCCGCCCTCGCCGTTGTACCAGAGCGCGAACTCGCCCGGTCCGGAGAAGTTCGAGATCGTGCGCTCGATCTCGATCGAGTCGATCGCGAAGGCCTCGGAGTCGTAGCCGAACCCGATGAACAGCTGGCCCGGCGCGAAGCGCTCCGACGCCTGGTAGATCGTGTCGCCCGATGCGACGCCGAGGGCGGCGATCGCGTCGGCGCTCGCGGTGCGCGCCGCGACCGAGGGCTTGAGCTGGAACAGCAGGTCCTCCGAGGGAAGCACGCCGTGCCCGTCGGTGTGCACCGCGAGCGCGGCCTCGCCGGCCGTGTTCTTGGTGACCCAGAACAGGTCGGCGTGCCCCTGCGGAAAGACGGTGCGCCCGTCGAAGGGACCCGCGGCGACGGCGGCGCCCCCGGCGAACAGGGAGGCGACCAGCGCCGTTCCCGCCCCGATGGCGACCGCCGCGCGCGGTCTGGTCAGGAGAGATGTCATGGGAGTGACATCCTTTCTATTTTTCTTGGGTGGCCGTTCGGCCGTGGTGGTGGTCAGCGGCCGCCGGGCCGGTCACGAGGCCCGGCGGGTGCGGGGTGCGAGGGCCGCGGCGCCGACGAAGGCGAGGCCGACGAGCAGGAGGGCGCCGGCCAGGCCCGCGAGGTCGATCGCGAAGCGGTCGCCCTCGGCGCCGGTCTGGGCGAGGGAGAGCCGGCAGTCCGCGCCGTCGGCGGTGCGGCCGACCGACGTCGTGACCTCGCGCTCGCGCACGGCCGAGCGCGGGTCGCCGTCGCCGACGAAGAACGTCAGGGTGGAGGTCGCGCTGCGGCGCTCGCCGTCGATCGTGCCCGAGAAGGCGAGGTCGACGTGGTAGGCGCCGGGCTGCGTGAAGGCCCAGATGCCGTGCACGTGCACGCCGGAGGCGCCCACGTCGATGTTCGTCGAGCGGGGGAAGCCGGCCACGGTGCCGAAGTACTGCTCGCCGAGCTGGCCCCACGAGCCGACGGAGTACACCGCGAGGTCGCCGGGCCCGTCGAAGCCCTCGAGCGTGAGCGCGACCTGTCCCTGCGCGTGGCCGGCGATGCTCGGATGCTGGGTGTTCCAGCCGATCCACGGCACGCCCGACTGCTGCGTCAGCGGGATCTGCCACACCCGGCCCGAGCCGAGGAAGGAGAAGTCGCCGCCCGGGGCCTGCGCGGCCGCGGCATCCGTCAGGTGGAAGACGAGCGTGCCGGGGTCGGTCCACACCGGCGGCGCGGCGCGGTCGTCCTTCACGAGGGCGCGCAGCGTGCCGCCCTCCAGCACGGGCCCGAAGTCGAAGTGCCCGCTGGTGACGACGTCGACGTTGTCGGGGCGCACGGTCGTCGTGACGGGGGTCGCGATGCACTGCTCCTCTGCCTGGGTCGGCGAGGCCGTGGGGGTCTGGGTCCCGGCGCCGCCCGGTGTCGCCCCGCCCGGTGTCGCCCCACCCGGCGCTGCTCCGCCCGGTGCGGGGGATGCCGTGGGCTCGGCCGTCGGCGTCGGGCTCACGGTCGGCGTCGGCGTCGCCGTCGGTGTGGGCGTCGCCGTCGGCGTGGGCGTGGGCGTGCCGCTCGGCGTGGGCGTCGGCTGCGGGTCTCCGCCGGCCGGCCCGACCCAGAACGTGTACTGCTGGGCGGCCGAGCGGATCGTGCCGCCGCCGGCCAGGTCGGCCTCGGCGACGACCGTGAGCACGTACGTGCCGGGTGCCGTGAACGCCCAGTTCGCGTGCGTGTGCGTGCCGACGTACTCGTGGATGGTGCGCAGCGAGGCGTCGCTCGAGCTGATCACGCGGTCGGGCCCCGCCGCCTCGGTGAAGAAGATCTCGACCCGTCCGGGCCCCGTGATGTCGGTCACCGACAGGCGCACGGCATCGCCCGCGAACGTGCCGCGCGGCAGCGTCTCGGTCTCCCAGCCCGCCCACAGGGCGCCCTGCTGGTAGCGCTGCGGGATCATCCACAGCTCGGCGCCCGCCTCGCCGAGGAACCCGTAGCCGGGCAGGTCGGGCACCACGTCCTTCTGCGCGTCGGTGACGTGGAACACGACGTCGTTCGGGTCGAGCACCTGGCCCGCGCCGGTGTCGAGGTCGGCGCGGGTCTTCAGCACGAGCGCGTCGTTCTCGTAGCGCACGCTCACCGCGTCGGTGTGCTGGTGGTCGAGCACGAGCCGGTCGGCCGCCGCGGCGGCCTGGAGCCCGACGAGGGGCGACAGCAGCACGCAGCACGCGCCGATGAGCGCGAGCACGCGGCGGCGCAGCGGGGTCGGGGTCGAGCGGGAGGGCAGGACAGCCGAGCGGGAGGGAAGGACAGAGGGGGCAGTCATGGGTGGGTGCCGTCGCGTTTCACATCGGCGAGGCGCCCGGTACGGCGCTCGGCGGTGGGCAGGGAGTCCGTCGTGGAGGACGTGTTATTGATAATGACTATCATTAGCGGTATGCCAGCCGCAACTCATCCCCGCGAATGCGTCGTCACACACGCACGCACGACGGACATCCCGGGGGCGGGCGGTGCCGACCGCACGCGCCGCCTGCGGCATGCGAGCGGCGCCCTGCTGAGCGGCTGCGCCCTGCTCGCGAGCTGCGCGGGAGGGATGCCGCAGACCCCGTCGCACGACGAGGTGCGCATCGTCACGACGACCGGCATCCTCGCCGACCTCGCCCGGCAGGTCGCGGGCGACCGCGCGACCGTGACGTCGATCGTGCCCGACGGCGCCGACCCGCACGGCTACGAGCCCACGCTGCGCGACGTGCGCGACATCGTCTACGCCGACGTCGCGTTCACGAACTACCTGCTGCTCGAGGAGCAGAGCATCGTCAAGGCGATCGACGCCAACCTGCCGGACGGCGTGCCGAACGTCTCGCTCGCCGAGAGCGCCGTCAAGTACGCGGCCGAGATCATCCCGCTCGTCGAGGACGTGTCGCTCGACACCGTGTGGCTCGGCGTGCGCGTCGCGGGCGACGGCGCGCATCACGGCGCCGACCGCGCGTCGGACGTGCTGCTGAGCGCCACCGGCATCCGCTGCGCCGACGAGCCGTGCGCCGGCGACGTGCACGCCTACCTCACCGGCACGTTCGGCGACGTGACGCACTACGTCGACTCGAGGGACGGCTTCGACGCCGGCACGGGATACGCCGCCGACACGCTGCGGCTGCCGCCGGACGCGCACACGCACCTCAGCTGGGCCTTCACGGCGCCGGGCCTGTACGAGCTCGACGTGCGCGCGAGCCTGCAGGTCGACCCGCGCGCGAAGCCGCTGCCCGTGGCATCCGGCACGCTCCTCTTCGCCGTCGGCGTCGACCCGCACGCGACGGGCCGGGACGTCGTGCTGAACGCCGGGCACTCCGACCTGACGGTCGACCTCGACGCCGGCGCGCTGCGCGTGCTGCTCGATCACGAGCACGGCCGGGGCGAGCGGCACCAGGACCTCTTCGCGCTCGACGACGTCGTCGTCGAGGTGCCCACGAAGGCGCTGCACGAGGTGCCCGGAGACCCCGCGTTCCGCTTTCTCGGGCGGCCCGGCGACCCGGTCTACCAGCTGCCGCAGGCCGTGCTCGGCAAGCACGTGCACGGCGAGATCGACCCGCACCTGTGGCAGAACGTGCGCAACGCGATGGCCTACGTCGAGATCATGCGCGACACGCTCATGCAGGCCGATCCGGCGGGGGCGCGCGAGTACCGCGACAACGCGCACGCGTACCTGCGCGAGCTCGAGCGGCTCGACGCCGACGTGCGGGCGGCGATCGCCGGCATCCCTCCCTCGCGGCGCGTGCTCGTGACGACGCACGACGCCTTCGGCTATCTCGCGGCGGCCTACGACCTGACCGTCGCGGGCTTCGTGAGCCCGAACCCCGCGACCGAGCCGAGCCTCGCCGACCGCAAGCGGCTCACCCAGACGATCCGCGACCTGCGCGTGCCCGCCGTGTTCCTGGAGCCGAATCTCGCGGCGCGGTCGTCGACCCTCGTCGAGGTCGCGCGGGAGCAGGGCGTGCGGGTCTGCCCGCTGTACGGCGACGCGCTGGACGCCGACGCGCCGACCTACGTCGACATGATGCGCGCGAACGCCCGATCGCTCGTCACGTGCCTCGTCCCCTGACCGATCCCCGCCCCCTGACCGATCCCTGCCCCGATCCGTCCCCGAAAGGACGCCCATGCCTCGCCTCGCCTCCGCCCTCCCCCTCGCGCTGATCCTCTCCGGCGGGCTGGTCCTCTCCGGCGGCGCCGCCGTCGCGGCGACCGACGACGGGCAGGTGATCGACCCCGGCCAGCAGCAGGGCACGGGCCGGGTCGTGCTCGAGGCCGGGCACGCCGACGTCGGCGCGACGTTCGGCACGGGCGCGTGGGCGCTGCAGGTGCACGACGACACGACGACGCCGCGCTACTGGCGCGACCCCGACGACGTCGTGCTGCGGGTGACGGATGCCGCGGTGCTCACCGTTCCGGACGACGAGGCCTTCGCGTTCCTCCGGCTGGCGGCGGGCACGCCCGTGCACGTGATCCCGCAGACGGAGCAGGCCGGCGTCGTGTGGGTCGGCTGGAACACGCAGGAGCCGACGCTGCTCGACAGCCTCTCGCTCGGCGCGACGCTGCGCATCCACGCGATCGAAGGGCCCGGCGACGTCGTGACCTATCTGCAGGGCGGCAACTTCGGGGCGCCGCAGGTGCTGTGGTCGACGCACGAGCCGTTCCCGCAGGAGGCGTGGGTCGAGCTGAACACGCACACGCACGCCAACTGGGTGTTCAGCGAGCCGGGCGTGTACCTCGTCGACGCGGAGTTCGCGGGCGACCTCGTCACGGGCGAGGAGCTGAGCGCACGCGGCACGCTGCGCTTCGCCGTCGGCGACGCGACCGACCCGGCCGCCGCCTTCGCGGCGACGCTGAGCAGGGGCGACGGGACGGGGAGCCCGGGCGGCGCGGGGGCCGGGACGGATGCCGGCGACTCCGGCGGGGGGACGGATGCCGGCGGCGGCACCGGCACGGAGGACGGCACCACCGGCGACGGGGACGCCGGCGGTGCCGCGATCGGCGCGTGGCCGTTCGTGGCGGGCGGCGCGGTCGTGCTCGCGGTCGCCGTCGTCGCGGTGTCGACCGCGTCGGCCCGCGCGCGCCGCCGCGCCCGCACGACGGGCGGCGCCGCATGACCGCCGCGCAGGCCGTCGGGGCCGTCGGAGCCGTCGACCAGGCTTGTGGGCACTTCTGGTCGCCTGCACCCTCGGCATCCGGCAACAACCGCCCACGAGTCCGGCATCCGCTCACGATCGTGGGCGCTCGTCGTCGCATCGCGCCCCGGTATCCGACGACAAGCGCCCACAATCCCGGCCGAACGGATGCCGCCTGTCCTGCGCGCCCCACGGCGCCCAATGCCACCCGCCCCGCATCCTCTGCACGAATGCTGGACGCTTCTGGCGGCCTCGCGTCCCGCTATCCGACAACGAGCGCCCATGAACCCGGCCGAACGGATGCCGCCCGCTCCGCCCGGCCCACAGCGCCCGCCCGGCACACAGCGCCCGCCCGACCAACGGCCACCGCCCACCCCCCAGCCTCCGCGCGAATGCGGGGCGCTCGTGGTCGCCTCGCACCCCCGCATCCGGCCACAGGCGCCCACGAACCCGGCCGAAGCGCCGCGCGGCCCGCCGGGTGGCGGCGATGAGCCGGCGGGGGACGGATGCCGGGGTGCCGGGCACGGAGCCCGGCATCCGCGTCGCGGGGCTCTCGGTGGACCTCGGCGGGCGGCGCGTGCTGACGGGCGTCGATCTGCGGGTGGCGTCCGGCGAGCTCGTGGGGCTGCTCGGCCCCAACGGGGCGGGCAAGACGACGCTGCTGCGCGCCGTGCTCGGGCTCGTGCGGCCGCACGCCGGCACCGTGCGCATCGACGGACGGCGGCCGGCCGAGGCGCGCGCCCTCGTCGGCTACGTGCCGCAGCGGCACGAGTTCGCGTGGGACTTCCCGATCACCGTCGAGGAGGCCGTGCTCACGGGCCGTACGGCCCGCATCGGATGGATGCGGCGGGCGGGCGCCGCCGACTACCGGGCCGCCGACGAGGCGCTCGGCCGCGTGGGCATGGGCGACCTGCGGCGCCGTCCCGTCGGCGAGCTCTCGGGCGGGCAGCGCCAGCGGGTGCTCGTCGCCCGCGCGCTCGCGCTCGCGCCGTCGGCGCTGCTGCTCGACGAGCCCTTCACCGGCCTCGACATGCCCAGCCAGGAGCTGCTCACCGACCTGTTCGCGCGTCTCGCGCGCGAGGGGCACGCCGTGCTCATGACGACGCACGACATCGCCGGGGCGCTGCACGCATGCACGCGCGTGTGCCTGCTGGGCGCGGGCGGGGTCGTCGCCGACGGCGAGCCCGCCGCGCTCGACGACCCCGCGCTGTGGATGCGGGCGTTCGACGTGCGCGCCGACAATCCGGTGCTGCGCGTCGTCGCGGCATCCGCCCGGCGATCCGCCGCACAGGCCTCCGCCCGACCCGCTGAACACCCCGCCGCACAACGAAGCGCACGAGAAGAGGACGCCGATGCTCTCGCCCGCTGACTTCCTGGCCGACCTGCTCAACCCCGACCTCGCGTTCCTGCCGAAGGCCCTCGCGGTCGCGATGATGTCGAGCCTCGTGTGCGGCGTGATCGGGGGCTATGTCGTGCTGCGCGGCATGGCGTTCATCGGGGATGCCGTGGCGCACGCCGTCTTCCCGGGTCTCGCCGTCGCGTTCGTGCTGCAGGGCAGCCTCGTGCTCGGCGGTGCCGTCGCAGGCGTGCTGACGGCCGTGCTCGTCGCCGTGTTCGCGCAGAACCGGCGGCTGAAGGAGGACAGCATCATCGGCGTCTTCTTCGTCGCGGCGTTCGCGCTCGGCATCGTGATCATCAGCCGTGCGCCCGGATACGCCGGGTCGCTGCAGCAGTTCCTGTTCGGCTCGATCACCGGCATCCCCGACGAGGACGTGCTCGTGGTCGCCGGGTCGGGTCTCGTGCTGCTGACGGTCGTGTTCCTGCTGCACAAGGAGTTCGTGCTCGTCACGCTCGACCGCGAGATGGCGCGCGCCGCGGGGCTGCCCGTGTTCGCGCTCGACGTCGTGCTCTACGTGTGCGTCGCGGTCGCGATCGTCATCTCGGTGCAGACGATCGGCAACATCCTGGTGCTCGCGCTGCTCATCACGCCGGCCGCCGCGGCCCGGCTGCTCACCGACCGGCTCGGCGTCATGATGCTGCTCGCGCCCGTGATCGGCTCGGCGTCCGCGCTCGTGGGCCTGTACCTGTCGTGGAGCGCCGACCTGCCGGTGGGCGGGATGATCGTGCTCGTCGCGACCGCCGTGTTCCTGCTCGCGTGGTTCTTCGCCCCGCGCCACGGCCTCGTGCCCCGGCGCCTGACACGCGAACGGGTGCGCGAGCAGCCGGCGGGTCAGCGCCGGTAGGCCGGTCGCCTACCCCGTCGGCGCGACCATGCCGCACATGAGGCTGCGGATCCGCCGCCATTCGCCGCCCACGCGCACCGCCTGGACATCCGGCGCGACGTCGCAGTAGACGGGCTCGCCGCCCTCCTCGACCACCGCCTTGAACGGAAGGGGAGGGCCATCGACCGCCATCGCCTCGATGACCCCATCAGACAGCCATGCCTCCGCCGCCGTCGGCGACTCCCCTGCGCACAGGGGTACGGCGCTGTCGCGATAGGCCTGGAGATCGGCCCGCGTGGCCTGTTGCGACACATCAGCGACACGCGGGCATTCGACGGTATCCGGCCGCACGGTTTCGGCAGGCCTCTCGGTCGCGTCGACCGGCACGTCGGTGGTTTCGACGGGCTTCTCGATGGTGTCGACCGCGTGGCATCCCGCGAGCAAGGAGACCGCCAAGAGCACTGACCCGACGCCGCGGAAACGCCGCGACATCAGAAAGAGATCGACGCGTTCCACGCCCGTACGCCCGTCAGTCCGAACGACAACACCCCGGCTACGAACACACGCAATCTACGCACAACGCCCCCCGGCAAGAGATGTGAATGCCGATGCTCTCGCGACTCTGCCAACGGAAATCCGATCGGCACGACGAACACATCAGCGTGCTCAGCCAAGCACGCCCTCACTTCGTCCGTCAACCGCGCCCATATCTCCTCTGCGGAATCCGGCGATGATGATGTCGCCAGAAAACTCCTGCCCAGTCTGGGTTTTCCTACACACTCGGAAACGACTGAGGCCGCCCTCTCTGAGGGCCTCATAGGCGTCGATCCGCATTTTCGACAAGAGCAACCGGGCAGATGCAGCAAGGATCAAACGAAGGTCGGTTTTTCGTTGGTCGGGCGCGGTCACGATCTGCACCGCCCGGTGAGCCCGCCATCCGTGGCCGGTGTCCACGTACCGGCCCGCGGGGATCTGAGCCCAGGGCAGGGCTGACAGAGAAAACCACATCGGGTGACCGCATTTCGGCTGGGCGGCCCCTCTCGTGTGTCGCGTCAGTCGTTGCCGCGGAGGATGACGAGGATGCGCAGGATCTCGACGTAGAGCCACACGACCGTGAGCATGATGCCGAAGGCGCCGAGCCAGCCGAACTCTCGCGGGGGTGCTTTCGCCGTGAGCACGAAAGCACCCCCGCGAGAACAAGTAGCACCCTCGCGAAGATAAGTAGCACCCCCGCAAGAACTACTGGCACCCTCGCGAGGATCATGAGACCGGGCCGTGGCCCACGGGCTGCGCCTCCCCCACCGGCTGCGCCTCCGGCACCGGCCGAGGGCGTGGAGCCGTCGCGATCGCACACAGGGCCGTCAAGATGCGGCCCGAAGGCGCTTGCTCGCCCCGGGCACCGTGAGCATGGCATACGAAGAGGCACCGCCTGTCGGACCACCGGCTCACATCCTTCTCGATGGCGGATGCGCCCCCGCGGGTGCGAACCGGCGCCTGCACGCAGGAAGCCACACGCGGACCATCCCGAGCACGATGTGCCGCCCCAGACCGAGACACGCAGACACGCAGACACAGAAGACAGGCATGAGCAACCGACATCGCACGAGCAAGCACACCCGGAGACAGCGTCCCGTACGGGACGCCTACCGGACTCCCTGGTACCTCCACGAGATCGGCGGGATGCACGTCTGGATGATCCTCGTCCTCCTCACCGTCATGGGCGCGGTCGTCGCCTACGCCACGCTCACCGCACTCGTCTGAGGCCGGCGTCCGCCGCCGGCTCCTCGACGACCGAGCTGCTCGGCCGGGCGGTTCTGCCGGCCCCTTTCCTGCCGACCCGCCGCCTGCGCACACGACACCGAAGCCGGCATCAGGGACACGGCCGGCGAACCCGAACCGCGATCCGGCGCCCCGACCCGGCGCGCCATGCCGGGCGGTCAGCGCCGGTAGGCCTCCGCGAGCGCGGCGATGTAGGCGTCCTCGTCGAAGTCGGGCAGCACGGCGCGCTGCACGACGAATCCCGGCACGGCGGCGAGCAGCGCGGGCACGACGCGCTCGGCCCACGCGGCGGGGTCGCCGTCGACCCGTCCCGGCACGGCCGACGCCCACGCCACGAGCTCGGCGCACACGATGCCGCGGACCCGGCCGAGGATGCGCTGCGCGACGGCGCGGATCTCGTCGTCGACGGCGGCCTCGGCCCACACCTGCGGCATCGCCACCGAGACCTTCTCGTCGCGCAGTCCGCGTACGACGGTGGCCATGATCTCCCCCGGTGACAGGGGCTCACCGTCGCGATGCGCGGCGGCGAGATCGGCCGCGCGCGCGTCGAGCACGCGCTCGGCGACCGCGACGAGCAGTTCCTGCTTGCCGGAGAAGTGGCCGTAGATCGCGCCGGCCGACAGCCCCGACTCCTGGATCACGGCGGCGATCGACGTGCCGCGGTAGCCGTCGCGCGCCACGCAGCGCAGCGCGGCGTCGATGATCTCGTCGCGGCGAGCGGCGCGGTGCGCGTCGGAGACCTTCGGCATGCACCCAGCGTAGGCGGTTGGCGTCACGCGGATACCGTGATAAAAAGAACGAACATTCTCTTTTTATTCTCCGCGAAAGGTCGCCCGCCATGGCTCCCGCGCCCGCATCCCGGCACACGCCGCACACCCCGCTCGGCCGCGTCGCCGGCATCGCCGTGCTCCTCGCGGCCCTCGTCTCCGTCGTCGTGCTCGCCTTCTCGTGGCCCGCGATCACGGCCGAGCCCCGCGACATCCCCGTCGCGATCGCCGGCCCCGAGCAGGCGGTGACCGCCCTGTCGGCGCAGCTGGGCGAGAGGTCGGACGACCTGTTCGGCCTGCAGCCCGTCGCCGACCGGGATGCCGCCGTCGACGCCATCCGCACGCGCGACGCCGTCGGGGCGATCGTGCTGGGCGAGAGCCCCGAGCTGCTCACCGCCTCGGCGGCGGGCGCGTCGGCGGCGGTCGTGCGGCAGCTCGCCGAGCCCCTGCAGGGGGCGCTCGCAGCGCAGGCGCAGGCGGCGTCCGCGGCATCCGGTCAGCCCGTCGCGCCCCCGACGCTCGTCGTGACCGACGTCGTGCCGTTCGCCGAGAACGACGCCAACGGGCTCGGCATGAACGCCGCGTTCTTCCCGCTGCTGCTGGGCGGCATGATCGGCGGCATCGCGATCTCGCTGCTCGTCGTCGGGTCGTTCCGCCGGGTGCTCGGCGTGGTCGTGTACGCCGTGGTCGGCGGGGTCGCGCTCACCGGCATCCTGCAGGGCTGGTTCGGCGCGCTGCAGGGCGACTACTGGCTCAACACCGCCGCGTTCACGCTCGCTCTCGCAGCGATCGCCGCCCCCATCGTGGGCTTCGTTGCGCTCATCGGGCGCGCGGGCATCGCCGTGGGACCCGTCGTCATGATGCTGTTCGCGAACCCGATCTCGGGGGCCGCGCTGCCCGCCTCCTACCTGCCGGGCTCGTGGGGCGCGATCGGCCAGTGGTTCCCGCCCGGAGCCTCCGCGACGCTCGTGCGGAACCTGTCGTACTTCCCGGATGCCGATGCCTCCGGCCCCTGGCTCGTCCTCGCCGCCTGGGCCGTCGGCGGCCTGCTGCTCGCCGTGATCGGCCACTTCCGCACCGCCGGCGGCGCGGAGCCCGACGCCGAAGCCGCGCGCCTGCCCGCAGCCGCGTAACGCCCCCCGGCGGCATCCGCCCGCCGAGACCGCACCTCCCGGACGAGACCGCACCCGCCGGACGAGACCGCACCCGCCGGACGAGACCGCACCCGCGCGCCGAGAATGCATCCGCCGGACGAGACGGCATCCGCCAGACGAGAGTGCGGGTCCCGGATGCCGTCTCGGCCGCCAGATGCACTCTCGGGGTGACGGACGCGGGTGGAGCCTAGCCCTCAACGCCCCTTGAAGTACCGGAAGAGGTGTCGTTCGCGGGTGAGCAGCCACGCGGTGAGGGCGCCCGCCGTGGCGCCGACGACGGCGGCGAAGACCGCACGCTGCGCGATGAGCAGCAGGGCGGCACGGTCGGCGGCCGGGTCGGCGGCGATCGTCACGACGATCGCGGATTCCGCGAGCAGCACGGCGACGGCGATCCAGGCCGCCGTCTCGACGGCGAGGATGCCGCGCTGGTCGGCGCGGGCGATGCCGGCGTGCAGGTTCGAGGCGATCTCCAGGCGGCGCAGCCGGAGCGCGAGGAATCCGAGCGCGAGGGCGACGAGCCCGGCGGCGAGCGGCGCGAACCTCGTGAGACGCCCCTCGAAGTCGGCCGCGCCGCTGAACCGCGTGCCCAGCGTGGCGTTCAGCTGCCCCAGCGACACCTGCACGTCGGCGCCCGCGGCGATGGGCGACAGGGCGGTGTAGAGCAGCGAGGGGATGCCGTCGGACTGCGGCCAGACGTCGGCCCAGCACGCGTCGAACGGGCCGCCGTCGTTCACCGGGACGAGGGCCATGTAGCCGTAGCCGGGCATGCGGCCGTCGCTCGGGTACGCGTACACGCCCACGACGCGCACCGGTCCGTCGTGCGTGGCGATCTCTCCGCCGGGCGCGGCCTGGATGGCCTCGGCGACCTGGTCGGACAGGTAGACGCCCGCGCCGGGGTCGACGTCGGCGCCGAGCAGCTCCGCGAAGCCGGCGGTCACCGACGAGACCGGCACGGGCGCGCCCGGCAGAGCCGAGAGCGTCAGCCGCCTCTCCTCCGCCCGCACGGCGCCGGCTGCGCGCACGCCCTCGATGTCGGCGAGCGCCTGACACGCGGCGCCGTCGATGTGCTGCGGCGCCTCGAGCACGGCGATCGACGCGCCGGAGCGCTGATAGGCCTGCGCCGCGTCGGTGAACGTGCGGATCTGCAGCAGGTCCACGACCACGAGGGAGCCGACCGCGAGGCCCAGGAGCGTCGCGAACAGCACGAGGCGCGTCGTGCCCGAGACGATGTTGCGGCACGCCTCGCGCCAGATGCCGGCGGGCCTCATCGCACCGCGCCCCTCGCGTCCGCGCCCCTCGCGTCCGCGCTCATGGCCCCTGCCGCCCTCATCGCCCCGCATCGACGTGCTGCGCGCGGGCGAGGTCGATGACGTCCGTGCACGCGTCCCGCGTCCCCTCGTCGTGCGTCGCGACGACGACGATCGTGGCCGGCCCGGCGAGTGCCGTGATCGACCTGTTCACCTCGCGACTCGTGCGGATGTCGAGCTGCGCCGTCGGCTCGTCGATGAGGAACAGGTCGGGCTTCGCGGCGATGCCGCGCGCGAGCATGAGCCGCTGACCCTCACCGCCCGACAGCGACATGAACGACTGGTCCCTGACGGCGGCGAGGCCGAAGGTCTCCAGCAGCGCGACCGCCTCGAGCTCGGCATCCCGCGGGGCGAGGCCACGCCCCAGGAACGGCAGCGCGACATGGTCGACGACGCTGCGGCGGGCCACGCCGTGGGGGTTCTGGAACACCCAGCCGACCCGCTTCACCGCGCCCGTGCGCACGTCGCCCTCGACGGGCGAGACCCAGCCCGCCAGGATGCTCAGCAGCGTGCTCTTGCCCGAGCCCGAGGGGCCGATGAGCGCGTAGACCCGGCCGCTCGACAACGTGACGTCGAGTCCGCGGAAGAGCCACGGCCCGCCCGCGAACCGGTGCCCCACGTTCGCCAGCTCTACCTGCACGGCAGCTCTTCCGCGGGAGAGACGACGACGGATGCCGGCGCCGGCTCACCGTCGTCGAAGGTGACGAGCGTCTGGCCGAGCTGCGACGAGACGACCGAGACGGCGCGCACCCCGGCATCCGTGCGCACGCAGCCCGCCGCACCGTCGAGGCCGTAGACGGCGGAGGGCGGGAGCGACGACGCCTCCACCTGCGCGGCGAGGACGTAGGCGGCGGTCAGCGGCTGCGTGCGATCGGAGGCGTCGCGCCACGTCGCGAACGTGCGCGTCGCCTGGAGCGCGGCCCGCGCCTCGTCGCCGGCGACCTCGCCTTCCTCGTCCACGGCGATCGTCCGGTCGTCGAGGACGAGCACGCGCGGGCCCGGCACCGCATCGGTCGGCACGGTCGCGATCCGCGCGCTGGTCAGGGCGTCGTCGAGGGTGTAGAGCGCCGAGCCGGCGTCGACCCGTGAGGTGAGGCCCGCCTCGCACGTGCGCACGGCGACGCTCGGAGCCGGGAGCCACAGGAACGACGCGGCCCGGATGGTCGCGTACTCCCGCGCGCTCGCACCGGTCAGCCCGAGCAGGTCGGCGGCCGAGGCGAGCGTCACGGGGCCCATCACGCCATCGGCCGTGACGGGGTACCCCAGCCGGCTCAGCTCCGTCTGCAGGGCGGCGACGTCATCGCCCCGGTCGGTGATGGTGAGGTCTCGCCACAGCGGCACGGAGGTCGCCAGGCTCACGATCCGGGCACCGTCGACGCTCAGGCTCGACTCCCCCGACGTGAGCGCGGCGCCCGGCCCGCATGTCGTGGCCGTGACCGTCCCGGATGCCGGAGACAGCAGCGGCAGCGGCGTCTCGACCTCCAGGACGAGCTCGACGGTGCGCCGGTCGTCGACGGTCCGGCTGGTCACGGGCGCCGTGCCGCCGACGGCATCCGACGATGCGAGCTGGCCCGGGACGACCGGCGCGAAGAGCCAGGCGCCGACGGCCACGCCCGCGGCGCACACGGCCAGCACGACGAGCGCCCCGGCCGTCCATCGCGAGAACGCGCGCATTTCTGAATCCCCCCGGGTTCTTTAACACCACATCCTGCCCGCCGCTCGCGACAAGCGTTGACTTGCCCTTCCGCAACATATCGATGTACGCTCGCATCAGCTTAGCGGGAAATCGCGCTAAGGATAAATAAATGGGGGGATAATGACGAGGCTCGTCAAGAAATCTGCGTACACGCTGCTGGCCGCAACCTTGCTCGCGGGGTTTATCACCGCAAGCGCTGCCACGACAGGAGCCGGCGCTTCTGAAGCTCATGCGGCTGCATGCAAAGTGGAGGCCAGTACCAGGGGTACCGGAGGCTACTCCAAGGCTGTGACATGTTCACGCAGCCAGTACTATGAGAAGGTCGGCGACAAGATCATCTGGGGCAACAAGGCAGCGACGGGCATGCGGTCACAGTTGACGACGTGCTACACGAACTGGAAGTACAGCGCATACGACTACTGGGCATGAGACGCGCTGGTTCCCCGAGACACCCCACCTCGACACGGTCACGGTGGATCACGACGGGATTCTTCCCGATGATACTGACTGCGGCCCTTTCCGCGTGTACCGCACAAGTTCCCGTCTCGCCGCACGACACATCGAATTCTGCTGCCCAGGGGCCGGAGTTCTCCGGCCCCTGGGCAGCAGAATTCTCTCAGGCATACACGGACGCTCCGTCCGATTTTATCCGGAGCATCCTTGCCCAAGGGGAGATCACGGATGCCAACCTGGCTGAGACTCAGCAGCTCAATAAGGCGTGTCTGGAATCTGCCGGTTTTTCAGACGTAGAGCACTTTATGCGAGGCGGCCTGAGCGTCACACCGCCCAAGGGGAGGAGCGACGCAGATATCCACGATCTAGTGAGGCAATGTTCCGACGATAGCGGACTCACGCAGATCGAGACTCTCTACACCGCCCTACTCATCAACCCTGACAACGCGGATATGGATGAACTGGCCGTGCAGTGCCTGATCACCGAGCAGGTCGTGGAGCCATCCTTCACCGTGGCCGACTTGCAGTCGTGGTACGACAGAGACGACCCACGACTTCTGGCAAGCGGCGTTGCGGCGAACTGCACCTTCGACCCGCTGAAGCGGACGGGTGAATGGTGACCAGAACACCCTCGTCATCCCACGCACACGGCCAGCACGACGAGCGCCCCGGCCGTCCATCGCGAGAACGCCGTCACCTGAGCTTCTCTCGTTCGTTGTTCGTCAGCCGGTCGAGCGGGGCCGGTCGTGTGCTCGGCATTGCGACGACGTGCACCCGAAACGCGATCTGAAAGGCGTTCAATGCGCCCCCCGTCACTCCGCGAAGTCAGACGCCTTCATGCCGAGGAGACCGAGCGGGTCCGCGGAGCAGTAGTCCAGCAGCTCCTCGCCCTTCTCCTCGTCGACGAAGGGGAACGAACCGCGCATGTAGTCGTCGGCCGTGTATCCCTTCTCCACGGCTCCCTGCTCCACCAGGCAGGCGGCGATCAACTCCGCCTCGACGAGCTTCTGCGGATTGCGGTGCGCCTCCACGTAGAGGAATCCCAGCGTCCGCTGTCCCGAGGAGACCGCGCACGCGGTCACGACCTCGTTGCCCTCGTCGGGACTCGTGCCGCCGAGCAACTGGTACTGGAACGATCCGTCGGGATTGAACTCGGTGAAGGCGATGTTCCCCTCCGCGAGGCAGGTGCGAAAGCGCTCCTGCAGCTCGACGTACTCGGCATCCGAGATCTCGCCGTCCTCAAGGGCCGCCCGCTCGAAATCGGACGTCGACTTCCGGTAGGACGACGCGAACTCGTCGGCCCACGGGCCTGAGAACTCGGGAACCGGTCCGTCATATCCGCTGACGGGAGACGCCTCGGCATCCGGCACCTGTGCGGCCGGCGCCGGATCGCCGGATGCGCAGGCGACGAGCATCCCGCCCAGAACGACGACGGCAATGACGGCGAGGGCTTTTCGCCCCCGAGAGGGGACGGCCCTAGCCATCTGCCTGCCCCCTCATCGGGTCACGCAGCCGGTCACGCGCGCGAGCCGCAGCGCGGCATCCTGTCCGTTCGACGAGACGGGGCGTGCTCACCACCAGGCGTTCCAGTAGGCACTGGTGTTTCCCGAGAAGGGAACCTTGCCGATGACCGCGTTGGCCCAGACGGACGGCCGCTTCTCGGAATACGCGCAGATGCCCATCCCGTTGCAGGCGGTGGCGCTGTGCGACTTGGAGAAGTGGTTGTACTTCGAATACACCGTGTTCCAGTCCGTGCCGTAGTCCCACTCGCCGCCACCGACGGAGACCGCCGCGTTCGCGGCTGCCGCACCGCCGAGCACCAGCCCGAACGACAGCAGACCGGCCGCAGCCACACCGTATCGACGCTTCATGTTCATCCCCCCATCGCCGCGTTCAGCGGCATGTCAACACTAACGCCTCTTAGACTAGGCCTCTTCCATCACGCAGTCAAAACCTGTCGTCGGCAGGTCGTCGACGCCGTCCTACGACCGCACCAGCCGCGCGATCGCGGCCGACGCCTCGGCGAGCTTCGCCTCGGCGTCGGGGCCGCCCGAGCGCGCGGCATCCAGCACGCAGTGCTTGAGGTGGTCGTCGAGCAGGCCCAGGGCGACGGCCTCGAGCGCGCTCGTGAGGGCGCTGATCTGGGTGAGGATGTCGATGCAGTACTTCTCCTCGTCGACCATGCGCGAGATGCCGCGCGCCTGACCCTCGATGCGCCTCAGCCGCGCGAGGTACCGCTCCTTGTCGCTGATGTACCCGTGGTGCGCGTGCTCCTCCGCCCGCTCAGCCACGCGATCCGCCACGTGCTCGTGCTCGCTCATGCCCGACCTCCCGTCACGCTCCGGAACCCGCGCAGCCGCAGGCTGTTGCCCACCACGAACACGCTCGAGAACGCCATCGCCGCGCCCGCGAGCATGGGGTTCAGCAGTCCCAGCGCCGCGATCGGGATCGCCGCGACGTTGTATGCGAACGCCCAGAAGAGATTGCCCTTGATCGTGCCGAGGGTGCGGCGCGACAGGCGGATGGCGTCCACGGCGCCGCGCAGGTCGCCGCGCACGAGCGTGATGTCGCTCGCCTCGATCGCCACGTCGGTGCCCGTGCCCATCGCGATGCCGAGGTCGGCGCGGGCGAGCGCCGGCGCGTCGTTCACGCCGTCGCCGATCATCGCGACGACGCGTCCCTCGGCCTGCAGCCCGGCGACGACGTCGACCTTGTCGTGCGGCAGCACCTCGGCGATCACGCGCTCGATCCCTACCTCGGCCGCGATCTGCTGCGCGACGGCGGCGTTGTCGCCCGTCAGCAGCACGGGCGTCAGCCCGAGGCCCCTGAGCTCGGCGATCGCCTGCGCGCTCGTCGGCTTGACGGTGTCGGCGACGACGAGGATGCCGCGGGCCGCGCCGTCCCATCCCACGGCGACGACGGTCTTGCCCTCGCCCTCGGCGCGTGCCTTCGCGGCCGCGACCTCGGGGCTCAGACGCAGCGCCCAATCGGCGAGCAGCGACTCGCGGCCGACGACGACCGCGTGGCCGTCCACGACGCCCGTGACGCCCTTGCCCTCGACGTTCTGGAAGCCCTCGGGGGCGGGAAGGGCACCCTCGCGGGCGGACGTGGCACCGTCGCGAGCGGAAGTGGCACCCTCGCGGGCGGAAGTGGCACCCTCGCGGGCAGAACTAGCACCCTCGCGAGAATAACCAGCACCCTCGCGAGCGGAAGTGCCACCCTCGCGAGAATGACCAGCGCCCTCGGGCGAGGGGGCCGCCGCGGCGCGGGCGATGGCCTGGGCGATGGGGTGCTCCGAGGCGTTCTCCAGGGCGCCGGCGAGGCGCAGCAGGTCGGCGGCATCCGTGCCGGGCTCGGCGACGACGTCGACGAGCGTCATGCGGCCCGTCGTGACCGTGCCCGTCTTGTCGAGCACGACCGTGTCGATGCGGCGCGTCGACTCCAGTACCTCGGGCCCCTTGATGAGGACGCCGAGCTGCGCGCCCCGGCCCGTGCCGACCAGCAGGGCCGTGGGCGTCGCGAGGCCCAGCGCGCACGGGCACGCGATCACGAGCACCGCGACGGCGGCCGTGAACGCGGCGGATGCCGGGAATCCCGCGCCCAGCCACCCGCCCAGCGTCGCCACCGCGACGAGGATCACGATCGGCACGAACACGCCCGAGATGCGATCGGCGAGCCGCTGCACCTCGGCCTTGCCGGCCTGCGCCTCCTCGACCAGCCGCGCCATCTGCGCGAGCTGCGTGTCGGCGCCGACGCGCGTCGCGCGCACGACGAGCCGGCCGCCCGCGTTGACGGTCGCGCCGGTCACGGCATCTCCCGGGGCGACTTCGACGGGCACCGACTCGCCCGTGATCATCGACGCGTCGATCGCCGACGTGCCCGAGGTCACGACCCCGTCGGTCGCGATCTTCTCGCCGGGCCGCACGACGAACTCGTCACCGACCTTCAACTCGCCCACGGGCACCGAGACCTCGACGCCGTCGCGCAGCACCGACACGTCCTTCGCGCCGAGCTCCAGCAGGGCGCGCAGCGCGGCGCCCGCCTGGCGCTTGGAGCGCTTCTCGAAGTAGCGGCCGGCGAGGATGAACATCGTCACGCCCGCGCCGACCTCGAGGTAGATGTTGGCGGCGCCGTCCGACGCCTGCAGCGTCAGGTCGAACCCGTGCGTCATGCCGGGCATGCCCGCCGTGCCGAGGAACAGCGCGTACAGCGACCACAGGAACGCCGCGAGGGTGCCCATCGAGATGAGCGTGTCCATCGTCGCGGTGCCGTGCCGCAGGTTCGCCCACGCGGCCCGGTGGAACGGCCACGCGCCCCACACGATCACGGGCGCCGCGAGCGTCAGCGACGCCCACTGCCAGTACGTGAACTGCAGCGCGGGGATCATCGCCATCGCGATGACCGGCACCGTGAGCAGCACCGACACGACGAGCCGGGTGCGCAGCGCGTCGAGCTCGGGGTCGCCGGCGGCATCCTCCTTCTCGGCCTGCGGCAGCGCCGCCGTGTAGCCGGTCTTCTCGACCTCGGCGATGAGCAGCGCGGGGTCGTAGCCCGCGGGCACGCTGACCTTCGCCTTCTCGGTCGCGTAGTTGACGGTCGCCTCGACGCCGTCGAGCTTGTTCAGCTTGCGCTCGATGCGGTTCGCGCACGACGCGCACGTCATGCCGCCGATCTCGAGCTCATAGGTGGATGCCGGAGCAGTCACTCCCGCTCACTCCCTCTCATTCGTGGTCCATGCCCGCGCACGCGGGGTCGTTCCCGCTCGGTGGCGTGCCCGTGGCATGTGCTCAGCGGGGCGCGCTCAGTGGCTCGGCGCGTCGTGCGTGCCGGGCTGCGGCGGGGCCGCGGGGCCGCCGGGCGCGACGGCCGAGGCGATGCCGAACGCCGCCCCGAACACCACGATCGCGGCGACGGCGAACGCGCCGAGCCGGGTCGCGGCGTTCCAGTCGCCCGGCCGCAGGATCGCGGGCCGCTGCGTCGAGGGCGACGGCGTCGCGGGGGCCTGCGTCGCGCTCATCATGCCCGCACGGCGGAGTAGCCGGCCTCCTCGACCGCGGCGAGCACGGCGGCGTCGTCGATCTCTGCGGATGCCGTGACGACGAGCTCGCCCGTCTTCGCGCTCACCCGCACGTCGTCGACGCCCTGGATGGCGCCGACCTCTTCGCGCACCGACATCTCGCAGTGCCCGCACGTCATGCCGGTCACGGTGTACTGGGTCGTCGCCATGGTCTCGTCCTCTCGTCTGGATACCCCCGGTGGGTACTCACGACAGCATAACGCCAGTACCCCCTGGGGGTATTCCCAGGGGGTACTGAAAGATGCGCTCGCGTCGCGCTCAGCGCTCCGACCGCGCTCGGCTCCCGCGCGCGGTCAGCCTCCGAACCGCGCCACCAGCCGGCCCGTGACCTTGCCCGCCTCGAGGCGCGCGAGCCCGTCGCCGATCTCCTCGAAGGCGATCTCCGTGTACACGGGCTGCACCTCGCCGCGCAGCAGCAGGTCGAACACCTCCTCGATGTCGCCGACCGTGCCGCCCCGCGACCCGATGATGCTCTTGCCGAGCACCGACGCCGCCTGCACCGTGAAGGTGGGCAGGCCCAGCCCGACCTGCACGTGCACGCCGCCGAGGCGCAACGCGTCGAGCCCCTTCTGCACCGTGTCGAACCCCGCGTAGTCGACGATGAGGTCGAAGCCCTTGCCCGCCCACTCCGCGGCGTCGTGGACGACGTCGACGGCGCCGGCCTCGCGCGCGAGGCCCCAGACGTCCTCCTTGAGCTCGGCGACGTGCACCTCGGCGCCCGCGAGCACCCCGATGCGCGTGCCGATCTGGCCGAGACCGCCGTAGCCGATGACGCCCACCTTCATGCCGGGCCCGGCCTTCCCGGCCTTGGCCATCGCGTGGTACGACGTCATGCCGGCATCCGTCGCGAGCGCCGCGAGCGAGAGGTCGAGCCCCTCGGGCACGCGCGCGAGGTCGACCGCGTCGGCGACCAGCCGGTCGGCGAACCCGCCGTGCGTGAACATGCCCAGCGGAGGGCGCTGACCCGACGAGCACACGCCCACGGCGTCGCCGACCTCCCACCCCGTGACGCCCTCGCCGATCGCACTGATGAGCCCCGCGTTCTCATGCCCCTGGGTCATGGGCAGGAACGGCATCCGCTGCTGGCCGATCTCCATGTACATGATGTCGGAATGGCACAGGCCCGCCGCCTTCACGTCGATGACGACCTCGCCGGGACCGGGCGTCGGATCGGGCACCTCGTTCAGTGCGATGGGTCGCCCCTCGCCCTCGAATTGCCATGCGCGCATCGTTGCTTCCTTTCTAGCTAAATCGAGTTAGTGACATACTATGGCGGACGATGCGCAACCTCGAGAACGAGCCGACGCGAGCCGTGACGATGTCGGACGTCGCCAAGGCCGCGGGCGTCTCCCGCGCGACCGTCAGCTTCGTGCTCAACGACACCGCGGGCCAGACGATCCCCGACTCCACCCGCGAGCGCGTGCGCGAGACGGCGAGCGCCCTCGGCTACCGGCCGCACGCGATCGCCCGCGCGCTGCGCGAGGGCCGGTCGCGCCTCGTCGTGCTCGAGGTCGGCGCGGTGCCGCAGGGGCCGCACCTCGAGCGCTTCATCGACGGGCTCGATCGCGAGCTCAGCGCGGCCGGCCACGGCCTGCTGGTGTCGGTCAGCCGCGCGCAGGACCGCGCGTCCGCACAGCTCGCGATCGACGCGCTGCGCCCGCACGCCGTGCTCGACCTGTCGACCCTGTACCGCGGCGACGCCCCGCTCGCCCCCGACGACGAGTGGAGCATCGGCCTGCTGGCGCCGCTCTCGGCGCAGATCGGCTATCTCGCCGAGCGCGGGCACGACCGTATCGCGCTCGCCGTCCCGGATGCCGGCACGCCCTTCGTCGAGCGGATGACGACGCACCTGCACGAGACCGCGGAACGCGCGGGCGTGCGCGTCACGCGCATCCTCCCGCTCGGCCCGACGACCGACGCGTGCGCCCGCCTGCGCGAGCTGCGCGGCACGGTCACGGCCGTCGCCGCGCTCAGCGACACCCTCGCGCTCACCGTGCTCTCCGCGGCGGCCGACCTCGGCATCCCCGTGCCCGCCGACCTCGCCGTGATCGGCTCGGGCGACGCCCCCGAGGCGGCGCTGTGGCGCCCGGCCCTCACGAGCGTCGCCGTCGACACCTTCGCCCACGGCATCCGCACGGCGCGGCAGCTGCTGGGCCTGCCGGTCGGCGACGCCGCGCCGACGCAGGCCCGCGTCGTGCCGCGCGCGACGGCCTGACGCGGGCCTCCGGGCTACCGCTGCAGCGCCGGCTCCGCGGGCTCGGCGACGGGAGCGTGCACGGGATGGCTGCGCTCGAGCGCGGCGCCCTCGATGTCGACGTTCGGCAGCATCCGGTCGAGCCACCTCGGCAGCCACCACGCCTTCTCCCCCACGAGGTGCATCGCGGCGGGCACGATGAGCATGCGCACGACGAAGGCGTCGAAGAGCACGCCGATCGCGAGCCCGAAGCCGAGCGCGCGCACCGTGCCGAGGTGGGAGAAGATGAAGCCGCCGAACACGGCCGCCATGATGATCGCGGCCGCCGTCACCACCGCCCGGCCCGCACGCAGGCCCGACATGACCGCGGCGCGCGCCGGCACCCCGTGCACGTGCGCCTCGCGCATTCCCGACACGAGGAACAGCTGGTAGTCCATCGCCAGACCGAACAGCACGCCCAGGATGATGACGGGGGCGAAGTTGAGGATCGGCCCCGGGGTGTGCACGTCGAACACCGCACCCAGCCAGCCCCACTGGTACACGGCCGTCACGGCGCCGAGCGCGGCGAAGAGCGACAGCACGAAGCCCGCCGTCGCGATCAGCGGCACCACGATCGAGCGGAACACCAGCACGAGGATCACCAGCGACAGCCCGACGATCACCACGAGGTAGAGGGGCAGCGCCTCGGCGAGCTTCGCGGAGATGTCGATGTTGCCGCTGGCCTGGCCGGCGACGCCGAGCGTCGTGCCGTCGTCGAGCGGCGAGAGGGCGCGCAGGGCGTGCACGAGCTCCTCGGTGCTCTCGCTCGTCGGCCCCTCGCGCGGCACCACCTGGAAGGCCATCATCGCGCCGTCGTCCGAGATCCCCACCGGGGCCGCGGCGGCGACGTCGGCCTGGCCCGCCAGCAGCTCGGCGAGCTCGGCCTGGATCGCGAGCTCGTCGCCGCCCGCGGCGGCGGGCAGCTCGGCGACGACGAGCAGGGGGCCGTTGAGGCCGGCGCCGAACTCCTCCGCGACGGCCGTGTACGCCCGGTGCTGCGTCGAGTCCTGCGCCTCGGTCGAGCCGTCGGGCAGCCCGAGCCGCATCGACAGCGCGGGCGCCGCGACGATGAGCAGGCCGATGATGCCGGCGGCGAGCCCGAGCACCGCGCGCGAGGTGCGCATCGGCTTCAGCGGGACCGGCGCGTGCTCCTCGGCGCCGATCCGGGTGCGCGCGCGACGGCTCAGCACGCGCTGCTTCACCAGGCCGAGGAGCGCCGGCACGAAGGTCACCGCCATGAGCACGGCGACGAGCACGCAGGCCGCGCCGACGGCGCCCATGACGCCGAGGAACGGGATGCCGGTGACGCCCAGCGCGAGCAGCGCGATGATCACGATCGTGCCGGCGAAGACCACGGCGTTGCCCGCCGTGCCGCCCGCGAGGCCGATCGACTCGTGCGTCTCCATGCCGAGCAGCAGCTGGCGGCGGTGACGGTGCACGATGAACAGCGCGTAGTCGATGCCGACGGCGAGGCCGAGCATGACGCCGAGGATCGGGGTGATCGAGGTCATCGTCACGAGGTCGGAGAACGCGAGCGAACCCGCGACGCCGACGCCCACGCCGATCACCGACGAGATGAGCGGCAGCACGGCCGGCAGCAGGGCGCGGAAGGTGATGACGAGCACGAGGCCGGCCAGGAGCACGCCGATGATCTCGCCGGGGCCGATCAGCCCGTCGAGGGCGGCGGCGATCTCCGAGGAGTAGTCGACGGTCACGCCGTCGATCCCGGCGCCCTCGAGCAGCTCGGCGACCGTGTTCTTCACGTCGTCGGAGAGGTTGAACAGGTCGTCCTGGAAGAGCACGGCGGCGAGCGCGGTGCTCTGGTCCTCCGAGACCGTGCGCAGGGTCGCCGACGCGGCGAGCAGGCGCTGGGCGGCGTCGATGGTCGCGGCCTGCTCCTCCAGCTCGGCCGCGCCGTCGTCGAGCGCGGTCCTCGCCTCGTCGAGCTGCGCCTGCTGCGCGTCGAGCGGGGCGAGCGCCTCGGCGATGCCCGCGGCCTCGGCCTGCGCGCGTCCGGCATCCAGCTGCGACTGGGCGTCGTCGAGCTGGGCACGGCCGTCGGCGATCTGCTCGCGGGCGTCGTCGAGCTGCGCCGCGCCGTCGGTCAGCTCCTGCTCCTGCGTCGCCCGGTCGTCGTCGGCGGCGAACGGATCGACGACGTCGGCGACGCGATCGACGTCGCGCACGTCGTCGAGGAGCGCGGAGATCGCGGCGCGCTGCCCGGCGTCGAGCGCGGCGCCGTCGTCGGTGCGGAACACGACCGTGCCGGTGGCCCCGCCGAGATCGGGCAGCTCCGACACGAGGCGGTCGTTGACGCGCTCGGTCTCGGTGCCGGGGATGCTGAGGTTCATCGCCAGCGCGCCGCCGAACGACAGGAACGCGCCGGCGGCCAGCGCGAGGGCGACCAGCCATCCGGTGACGACGGTCCAGGGGCGGCGGGCGCTGAAGCGCGCGAGTCGGTAGAGAAGGTTCGCCATGGTGCGCCTTTCGTCGGTTTCTGCGGCGCATCGTCGAGCCGGAACCCAGTGTAAACGACAAATGTCGGAAAACCGGCACCTGTCGCATAAGTGCGCAGGACGCGCGCGGCTGGAAGGATGCTGCTATGGATCCCCGAGTGGCCCGCACGCGGCGCAGCCTGCAGCTCGCGCTGCTCGAGCTCGCACGGGAGCGTCCGTTCGAGTCGATCACCGTGGGCGACATCGCCGAGCGCGCGGGCGTCAACCGCAGCAGCTTCTACCAGCACTTCTCCGACAAGGAGGTGCTGCTCGCCGACGCGCTCGACGCGATCATCGAGGAGGCCGGGTCGCACGTGCCCGTCGCCCCCGACACGCTCGACGCGCCGCCGGCGGCGCTCTTCGGCTACCTCGAGCACGTGGACGCCAACGCCGCCCTCTACCGGATGGCGCTCGGCGAGCACGGCTCGGCGACCGTCATGAAGCGCCTGCGCGAGCGCATCGGCATCCTCGTGCGCGAGAGGGTGGATGCCACGGGCCCGGGCACGCCCTTCGAGGGCCTGCCCGTCGACATCGTCGCCGCCGGCATCGCCGGCTCCGCGCTCGGCGTCATCCGCGCGTGGCTCGACCGCGATCCGCGCCCGTCGCCCCGCACCGCGGCGGCCTGGGTGTGGCAGATGATGCTGGGCGCCGACGCGACACGCGGCTCGGATACGGTGACAGCATGAGCAACTACGAGATTCTCGACATCGGCGCCATCGGCGCATGGGGCGACTACACGGGCGCGGCCCCGGGCAAGCGGTTCGTCGAGAAGGACCTCGCGGCGCAGTTCCTGGGCATGTCGGCCAACTCGCTCGCGCCGGGCGGCGAGGCGCCGTTCTGGCACACGCACACGCGGCTCGAGGAGCTCTATGTGTTCCTCGGCGGCACGGGTCAGTTCGCGCTCGACGACGAGGTGGTCTCGGTGCACGCGGGCACCGTCGTGCGCGTCGGCGCGGGCGTGTGGCGCGCGTGGCGCGCGGCGCCCTCGAGCGCCGAGCCGCTCACCTGGCTGTGCCTGCGCGCCGGCGGCGACACGCTCGAGGCCATCGGCCGCGACGGCGAGATCGCCCGCGACCGCCCCTTCCCCTGGGCGTAGCGGGCGCCGGCACCAGATCCCGTCGGTCCGAACTCCTCCGATCCGGCGCATGTCGGCCGCCGGTCCCGCGTCATCCTGCGGCACGGGCGGCAGAGACGCGTCGGATTGGAGGAGTTCGGGCAACCGGCTCCGGGCGACCCGCCTCAGCGCAGCGGGTCGAACGGGGCCATCGCGGGGTCGGTGCGGCCGGTGACGATGCGCTCGGCGAGCAGCCGGCCCGTCACGGGGCCGAGCACGATGCCCCACATGCCGTGCCCGCCGGCGACGAACACGCCGGGCGCGCGCGTCGCGCCGACGAGCGGCAGGCCGTCGGGCGTCACGGGGCGCGAGCCGACCCATTCGTCGTGACGCCGGTCGAGGTCGACGCCCTGGAACAGCTCCCGCGCCTGCGCGACGATCGCCTGCACGCGCCGCGGCTGCGCGGGCTCGTCGGGTCCGCGGAACTCCATCGTGCCGGCGATGCGGAAGCGGCCCCGGTAGGGCGTGCACGCGATGCGCTGATACGGCAGGTACACGGGATGCGCCGCGGGATGCGCGGTGTCGACCGTGAACGAGTAGCCGCGGCCCGCCTGCACCGGCACCCGCACGCCCAGCGGACGGGCGAGGCGCGGCAGCCAGGCGCCCGTGGCGATCACGACCGCGTCGGCGTCGAGCCGCTCGCCGCCCGCGAGCACGACCCACGGCGTGCGGTGCGAGCCGACGGTGCGCACGGCATCGCCCGTGCGCAGCTCGCCGCCGCGCGCGACGACCGCGTCGGCGAGCGCGTTCACGAAGGCATCCGGCTCGAGGAAGCGCTGGCCGTCGAGGCGGTACGCGACGCCCACGGCATCCGACAGCACGGGTGCGAGCGCGCGCGGATCGTCGAGCCGCTCGAGCGCGACCCGCTGGCCGTGCCGCTCGACGCCCGCGATCTCGCGCAGGAACCCCTTCGCGTGCGCCTGCTCGCGGAAGCCGATGACGAACGGGCCCTCGCGGGTCCATGCGTCGACGCCGCCGTCGGTCAGCTCGTCGAACGCGGCGAGCGCCATCGTGTCGACGGGGGTGAGCGCGGCCATCGTGCGGTCCCACGCGCGATGCGTGCCGTGCGCGGCGAAACGCGCGAGGAAGCCCCACAGCCGCGCATCGATCCGCGGCGGCACGTGCAGCGCGGCATCCGGGTCGAGCAGGGCGCGCGGACCGTAGGTCCACAGGCTCGGGTCGGCGAGCGGGATCGTCTTCGCGGGCGTCAGCCACCCGGCGTTGCCCCACGACGACCCGGCGGCCACGCCGGCGCGGTCGACGACGACGACCTCCGTGCCGCGCTGCTGCAGGTGCCAGGCGGTCGCGAGCCCGACCATGCCGGCACCGATCACGATCGTGCGCACGACGATCCCCTTCCCCTCGGATGTCACTATTGTGGGGATCCCACGGGCATCGTGGGAGGATCCCGAAGAAATGGATGCCGGAATGCCATCTGCACGAAGAATCCCCTCGTCGCGGGGGGAAGGTGACGCCGCGGAGCCGGTTTCTTCGACGGCGATCCCGGCGGGCGCCGCACCCGCCCCGTCGCGCCCCGCTCTGCCGGACGCCGCGTCCGCGGCATCCGATCCGTTCGCCGATCTGGATGCCGTCGACCTCGCGATCCTCGACGAGCTGGAGCACGACGGCCGCATCTCGAACACCGAGCTCGCCCGCCGCGTGGGCGTCGCGGAGTCGACGTGCCTCAAGCGCGTGCGCGCGCTCGTCGCGAGCGGGGCGATCGTCGGGTTCCACGCCGAGGTCGATCCCGCCGCGCGGGGGCTGCACCTGGAGGCGCTCATCACGATCCGCCTGCACGCGCACGCGCGCGGCGATCTGCGACGGTTCCAGGCCTACCTCGAGCGGCTGCCGGCGACGCGGCGCGTGTACTTCGTCGCGGGCGACCGCGACTTCCTGCTGCACGTCGCGGTGCGCGACACCCGCGCGCTGCGCGAGCTCGTCTCCGACACCCTCAGCCTCCACCCCGAGGTCGCCGCGACGAGCACGAGCCTCATCTTCGAGCACGCCCCCGGCCGCCCTCGCTGACCCGCGCCCGCCCGCCCCGCGCTCGCCCCACACCCCTCGGCGCGCCGGCGCCCTCCGCGCCGAGACGGTGCCCTTTTCGCCGAGACGGTCCCTCACTTCCGCGAGATGGTGGGTTTCTCGCCGAGACGGTGCCCACCATCTCGACGCAGAACCCACCATCTCGACGCAGAACCCACCGTCTCGCGGAAGAATCCACCATCTCGGCGGGGGACGCGGGGCGGGGGCGTAGCGTCGGAGGATGCATCTCGAACCTGCGCAGCCGACCGTGAAGAACCCGCCCGAGCGTTTCGCGGGGGACGTCTGGCTCGACCTCATCGCCGCGCCCCACGGCGAGAGCCAGCGGGTGACCGTGGCATCCGTGCGCTTCGCGCCGTGCGCGCGCACCGCCTGGCACTCGCACGCGAACGGCCAGACGCTGCACATCACCGAGGGCGTCGCCCTGCTGGGCACCCGCGACGGCACGGTGCTGCGCGCGACGCCGGGACAGACGGTCTACACCCCGCCCGGCGAGGAGCACTGGCACGGCGCCGCACCCGACCGGTTCATGCAGCACCTCGCGATCATCGACAACGGCGGCGACCCGTCGGGCGGCACGACCTGGCTCGAGCACGTGACCGACGAGGAGTACCGCCGCGCCGCCGAGGCCTGACCCGCCGCACCCGGGACCCGGCCCCGCGGGTCCTCCCGGGCCGACCCGCCGCACCCGCCCCCGGGACCCGCCGGCTCCGCGACCGCCGAGGGGCGCGGGCCCCGGCATCCGCGGTACCCTGGATCGGTACGCGCGAAGAGCTGATCGGGCTGGTGGTCGATGTCGTCAACGCAGGTGCGCCCCGCACCGTCTCCGGAGCTGCCCACGGTCGCGCCCGCAGATCGCTTCATGCGGCGCCTGCTCGGCATCTCGTCGACCGACAAGAAGGCCGCCCGTGGCGCGCACCGCGCGTTCCGCACGTCGATCATCGTGTCGGCGGTGCGCTGCCTCATCAGCTACGTGGCGATCCCCATCCTCATCCCGATCACGGCGATCAGCGGCGCGGTCGTCGCACCCCTGAGCATCGCGCTGTCGCTGTTCGCGATGGTCAACGGCGTCATCAGCGTGCGCCGCTTCTGGATCTCGAACCATCGGCATCGCTGGATGTACACGTGGTTCATGGTGGTCGTGTTCGCCGTGCTGATCGTCGCCCTCGTCTTCGACATCAACAGATTGGTGACCGGCACATGACCCTCGAGCAGACGTCGCAGGACCTCACCGCCGAGAGCGCCGACGATGCGCTCGAGAGCACGGATGCCGTGGATGCCGACGACGCGGCCCTCGACGAGGAAGAGGGCTCGGCGGGCAGCGTCTGGGTGACGATCGGCCTGTTCGTCGCGTTCATCGTGGGCGTCTCGGGCTGCTTCGCCTTCCAGGTGTTCTGACCCCGCACCCCGGCATCCGGCCCGCGAAGCTCGGAGAACCGCACGAGGCTCGGAGCGATCCGCGGGGATCGTCCGAACCTCGCGCGATTCTCCGAGGTCGGCGAGAGAGGCGCGGCCGCTACACGCCGACGGGCTCCACGTCGCGGACGAACGTGTGCAGCTGCACCGTGCGGTCGCCGTGGGTCACGAGCCGCTGGCGGTCGGACGGCTCGGTGAAGCCCAGCTTGCGGTACAGCGCGTGCGCGCCGCGCATCTGCGGTCCGCTGTTCATCGTGACGCGCACGGCCCCGCGCTCGCGCGCGAGGTCGAAGGCGTGCGCGATGAGCGCCTGCCCCACGCCTGTGCCGCGTGCCGACGGCGCGACCGCGAGGAGCCGGAAGTACAGCTCGTCGCGCTCGATCCAGCCCTCCTCGAACAGGTGCGCGTGCCGGATCGAGATCGCGCCCACGATGCGGCCGTCGCGCTCGGCGAGCCACGTCTCGTACTCGGGCCGCAGGCGCTCGGGATGCCGGAGACCGTCGATGTAGTCGTCGGTGAGGTCGTCGTAGTCGTGCGCGTACGCCGCGTACGTCACCTCGCCGACGGCGGCGAACTCGTCGTCCTGCACCCGCCGGATCACCAGGTCGGTCATCGTGCCGCGGCTCCCTGCTCGATCCACGCGTCCGCTCACTGCTCGAGCCACGCGTCGGCGAGCACGAGCTCCGAGATCGAGCTCTCGCGCAGGCCGTGCAGGCGCGGGTCGGCCGCGAAGTAGCCCGACTCGCTGTTGACGTTGTCGAAGATCGGGATGCGCACGGCGTCGCGCACGATGATCTGCTGCGCCTGGGCGAGCAGGTCGGCGCGCACGTCGACGTCGGTCTCGGTGAACGACTGCGCGATGATCCCGCTGAGGTCCGACCCCGGCTCGGTGACGTCGGCGGCCGTCACGCCCTGCGTCGCGAGGAACGCGTCGGTGTACTGGCCGTAGAGGGCGTGTCCGCCGTCGGCGCGCGTCGCGTTGTTGTAGAGGAAGTCGTACTCGCCGCTGGCCCACGTGGAGCCGCCCGGGGTCTCGACGACGAGCTCGATCTCGATGCCGGCCTTCGCGGCATCCTCCTTGATGAGCTGCAGCGCGTCGATGACGGCCTTCGGCTCCCACCAGTTGACCACGATGAGCGACAGGCGCTGGCCGTCCTTCTCGCGGATGCCGTCGGCGCCCGGCACCCATCCCGCGTCGTCGAGGATCTTCGCGGCGCCTTCCAGATCGAAGCCGATGAGGTCGGACTGGTCGGCGTAGCCGTAGGTCTGCGGCGTCAGCACGCTCGTCGAGGCGGGCTCGATGTCGGTCGTGATGGCCTGCTGGATCGTGTCGCGGTCGATCACCTTCGCGAGCGCGCGACGCACGTCGATGTCCTTCGTGAGCGGCCGTGCGAAGTTGGCGACGAAGCTGTAGGGGTTGCCCGACTGCGCCCGGTAGTACAGGTCGAAGCCCTGTGCGACGAGCTGCTTGGAGCCCTCGACCGTGGGGTTCTGGGCGAGCTGGATCTCGCCGGCCAGCAGCGCGTTCTCGCGCACGCTCTGCTCGTCGACGAAGTTGACCGTGATGCTCTCCAGGCTCGCGGGGCCGTCGTGCTCCGCCGCGCCGGACGCCCACGCGTAGTCCTCGTTGCGCGTGAGGGTGATCTGCTCGTTCGGGGTGTACGAGTCGAGCACGAACGGACCGGTGCCGACGAACTCCCCCGCCTGCCGCTGCTCGAGCGTGTTGTCGAACGATGCGGGCGAGAGGATGGAGAGGAAGCTCGTCGGGATGGTCGGCAGGAACGCCGGGTTCGGCTCGCTGAACCTCACGACCACCTCGGTGTCGCTGACCACGTCGGTGCCCGCGTAGAAGTCGAACAGCCCCTGGATGTACCAGCCGCTGCCCTGCTCGATCTGCGCCTTCGCGCCGTCGAAGTTGGCCTTGACCGCCTCGGCGTCGAAGGGCGTGCCGTCGGTGAAGGTGACGTCGTCGCGCAGCACGAAGGTGAACTCCGTCTGGTCGTCGTTGACGGACCAGTCGGTGGCCAGCCACGGCTTGTACTCGAAGGTCTCGGGGTCGATGTCGAGCAGCGAGTCGGCGAGCGCGCGGCCCACGAACCCGTGGTTCTGACGCGGGTCGATCGTGCGCACGGTCGCGGAGTAGACGGTGATGCTGCCGCCGTCGACGCGCTCGCCGGCCGCCGCGCTCGACGCGGTGCCGGCGTCGCCGCCGGGATCGCCGCCGCTGCCGCTGCTGCACGAGCTGAGCAGCAGCGTCGCCGACAGGGCGACCGCGATGACGGGAACGGTGCGGAGAGAAGAGGTGAGAGACATGTGATTCCGTTCGTGGTGGTGGGTCAGGAGAAGACGGGGATGGATACCAGGAGCCGGCGCGTGTAGTCGTGCGCGGGCCGTGCGAACACGTCGGCCACGGCGCCCTCCTCGACGAGCTCGCCGCGCCGCAGCACGCCGACGCGGTCGGAGAGCTCGCGGATGACGGCGAGGTCGTGCGAGATGAACAGATAGGCGACGCCGAACTCGTGCTGCAGGTCGACGAGCAGCTGCATGATCTGCGCCTGCACCGACACGTCGAGCGACGACACCGGCTCGTCGAGCACGATCAGCTCGGGGCGCAGCACGATCGCCCGCGCGAGGGCGACGCGCTGGCGCTGTCCGCCCGACAGCTCGGTGGGACGGCGGCTCGTCTGCGCGGCGGTCAGGCCCACGGCGTCCGCGGCCTCGGCGACACGGCGGGCGGCCTCGGCGCCCTTCGCGAGGCCGAAGCCGCGCAGCGGCTCGCCGATGATGTCGGCGACCGTGAGCTTCGGATCGAGCGACGAGTACGGGTTCTGGAACACGTACTGGATGCGCGTGCGCTGCGCGCGCCACCGCGATCCGCGGGCGTGCGCGACGTCCTCGCCGTGCAGCAGCACGGTTCCGGCATCCGGGGCGTCGATGCCCGCGACGATGCGCGCGAGGGTCGACTTGCCCGAGCCCGACTCGCCGACGAGGCCGTAGGTCGTGCCCGGCGGGATGGCGAAGCCGACGCCGCGCACGGCGTCGACCGTGGTCTTGCCGCGGCGCGCGTCGCGCACGACGTAGCTCTTGACGATGTCCGCGGCGACCAGACCGTCGCCGTCGGGCGGCGCCTGCACCTGCGCGATGCCGGGGCCCGGCGCGAGCTTGCCGGCGTGCAGCGACGGCACGGCCTCGAGCAGGCGGCGGGTGTAGGGGTCGCTCGGCGCGTCGGTCACGGCGCGGGTGTCTCCCCGCTCGACGATGCACCCGCGGTTCAGCACGAGCAGGCGATCGGACCGCTGCCGCGCCACCGCGAGGTCGTGCGTCACGAGGACGAGCGCGACGCCGGTCGTGCGCACGAGGTCGTCGAGCGCGTCGAGCACGGTCTTCTGCACCGTCACGTCGAGACCCGACGTGGGCTCGTCGGCGACGATGACCCGCGGCTCGCCCGTGAGGGCGATCGCGATGAGCACGCGCTGGCGCTGCCCGCCGCTGAGCTGGTGCGGATACGACGAGAACGCGCGTTCGGCGTCGGCGATGCCCACGCGGCGCAGCAGGGCGAGGGCGTCCTCGCGCAGGCGCAGCCTCTCGACCTTGCCGCGCGCCAGCACGATCGCCTCGGTGATCTGCGCGCCGATCGGCCGCACGGGGTTGAGCGCGATGTTCGGGTCCTGCGGCACGTAGGCGACGCGGGTGCGGCGCAGCCGGTTCCACTGCTTCTCGGTGAGCCCGTCGAGCAGGCCGATGCCGTCGAGCGTGGCCGTGCGTGCCGTGACGTGCGCGGTGCGCGGAAGGATGCCGAGCAGGGCGTGCGTGAGCGTCGACTTGCCCGAGCCCGACTCGCCGATGATCGCGAGCCGCTCGCCGCGGCCCAGCTCGAACGAGACGCGGTCGAGGGCGAGCAGATCGCCGCCGCGCGAGACGTAGCGCACGCTGAGGTCGTCGATGCGCAGGAGGGGGTCGGATGCCGTCATGGTCACCACGCCCGCGAGATGAAGGTGCTCACGCGGTTGGCGGCGAGCACGACGAGCACGATGAAGACGCCGGGCAGGATCGCGAGCCACCACGCCGTCGAGAGGTAGGTGCGCCCCTCCGAGACGAGCAGGCCCCACTCGGGCTCGGGCGGCTGCACGCCGAAGCCGAGGAAGCTGAGCGCCGAGATCGACAGCAGCGCCTCGCCGAACTGCAGCGCGATGAGCGCGACGACCGGCACGATCGAGTGCGGGAAGACGTGCCGCGGCAGGATGCTCCACCAGCGCAGGCCCGAGAGGCGGGCCGCCGTCACGAAGTCGGACTCGCGCACCCGCAGCACCTCGGCGCGCAGGATGCGGGTGAACGCGGCGACCGAGCCGAGCCCCACCGCGATCGCGATGTTGAGGGTGCCGTAGCCGAGCGCCGTGACGATCATGAGCGACACGAGCAGGCCGGGCAGGGCGAGGAAGACGTCGACGAAGCGGCCGATGACCTCGTCGACCCAGCCGCCGAGGTAGCCGGCGAGCACGCCCAGCACGGCGCTCACCGAGAGGCCGAGGACGACGGCGAGCAGCGATGCGATGAGCGTGTTGCTCGTGCCGTGCACGAGACGCGAGAACTGGTCGCGGCCGAGGTTGTCGGTGCCGAGCACGTGCTCCGCCGACGGCGGCTGCAGCTTGCCGACGAGGTCGGTCGCGTACGGGTCGACCGCGGTGAACAGCGCCGGCCAGAACCCCGCGGCGATGACGGCGAGCAGCAGCAGCGCCGAGACGACGAAGGTGGGCTGGATCGCCTGCGCGACCCACTCGCGCCGGATGCGCCAGCGGGGTGCGGCGGTGAGCGCCGCGGCGCCCGGGGGCGCGGCACCCGGCGCCGCGGTGCCGGAGGCGGCGGCGTCCGGCACCGCGGTCCCGGAGGCGGCGGCATCCCGCGTCCCGGCATCCTGTGTCGTCCCGGCATCCTGTGTCGTCCCGGCATCCTGTGTCGGAGGGGTCCCGAGCGGCCGGCGCTCGTCGAGGTGCGTGCTCATGCGGTGACCAATCTGATGCGGGGGTCGATGCGGGGGTACACGAGGTCGACGGCGAGGTTCGCGAGCGCGAACAGCAGCGCCGAGATCGCGACGACGCCCTGCACGACGGGGATGTCCTGGTTCACGACGCCGGCCTGCAGCACGCGTCCGAGGCCCTGGCGCGAGAACACCGTCTCGGTGATGACGGCGCCCGCGAGGATGCCGCCGATCGACATGCCGACGATGGTCGCGGCGGGGATGATCGCGTTGCGCAGGCCGTGCGCGAAGAGGATGCGCGACGTGCCGACCCCGCGCGCCCGCAGGTAGGCGGCCTGGGGTCCGTGCCGGTACTCGTAGAGCGTCTTGGTCGTCACCTGCGCGATCGCGGCGCTCGCGGGGATGCCGGACGTGAGCGCCGGCAGGATCAGCGCACGGAACCCGTCGTTGCCGACCGCGGGCAGCAGGTGCAGCTGGAACGCGAAGATCTGGATGAGGATGAGTCCGGTCAGGAACACCGGCACCGACAGGAACAGCGACGGCAGCGAGAACAGCAGGTTGCGCAGCCACGCGCCGCGCACGGTGTTCGCGAAGATCGCGACGCCGATGCCGAGCACGATGCTGATCGCGAGGGCGAGCGCGCCGAGCGCGAGCGTGTGCGGCAGCGCGCCGCCGATGATCTGCGTGACGGGCACGCCGAGCTGCGTCGAGACGCCGAAGTCGCCCGTGACGGCGCGGAAGAGCAGCGTGACGTACTGCTCGACCGGTGAGCGGTCGAGCCCGTAGCGCTCCTCGAGCGCGGCGCGCAGCGTGTCGTTGGTGCCGAGGCCCGACGTGCCGAGCAGCGTCTCGACGTTGCTGCCGGGCAGCAGGAACAGCAGCAGCCACGTCACGGTGAACGCGGCCCACACCACGAAGATCGCGTAGACGACGCGACGTGCGACGTAGCGCATGCGACCACCTCCTCACTGTTCGGGACCCGCGGCGGACGCCGGCCGGGTTGCGCACTAGAGCACCACGGGGCCCGTGCCGGGCGGACGCGGCGTGGTCACATTGCGCAAAGAGCGGTCACGGAGCGCAAGGGCGCGTCGACGGCATCCGTCGCTGCGGTGGCCTGCGGTGCCCACGGGGTTCGGAGAATCACGCGGAGTTCGGACGATCTCGGCGGCATCCTCCGGACCTCGCGCGATCCTCCGAGGCCGGTGAGGGCGGGGCGGATGCCGCGGGCGCGGGCCTCAGCCCGCGAGCGCGGGCGCGGGGCTCAGCCCGCGGGGGCGAGCGCAGCGGCGGCGCGGCGGAGCGACACGTCGCACGCGACGATCGCCGAGACGGCGACGGCGGCCGCGCACACGAACAGCGCGCGCTGCAGCGACGCGGGGGTCGCGACGCCCGTCGCGCCGAGCAGGATGCCGGTCGCGAGCGCGACGGCATAGGTCGCCGAGAGACGCTGCGTGAGCTGCAGGAAGGATGCCGCGACGCCATGCAGCCCGTGCGTCGCATGGGCGAGGGTGAGGGCGCGCAGGGTCGGCTCGACGAGCCCGCCCGCCGCGCCGAGGCCCGCGTTCGCGACGGCCACGACGACCAGCAGCGCCGCGAGGTCGAGCGCCGGGGCGGCGAGCGCGAGGGTGCCGCTCAGCAGGGTCTCCAGCGCGAGGCCGCCGATCACCGCGAACGCGCCGAACCGCGCGAACATCCGCTGGCTCACGGCCGACGCCGCCATGCGGCCCAGCGCCCCGGGCAGGAAGATCGCCGCGACGAGGATCGCGGGGGCATCCGTCGCCTGCAGCAGATACAGGGTGAGCACGGCGCTCTGCGCGAGCAGCGCGCCGAACCACAGCAGGGCGACGACGTTGCCCGCGAGGAAGCCCCGCGAGCGCAGCAGCAGGGGCGTGAACAGCGCCAGCCCGCCGCGGCGCGTGTACGCGCGCTCCCACAGCACGAGGGCGACGGCTGAGACACCGCACACCGCGAGCACCGCCGTCTGCACGCGCGCGTCGAGCCCCGGCTCGATGACGGGCAGCATGAGCAGCACGACGAGCGTGCCGAGCAGCACGATCGCGGGGAGGTCGAGCGTCACCCGCGCGGCGCGCACGTCGGTGCGGGGCACGCCGCGCCACGCGAGCACGCCCGCGACGACGACGAACGGCAGCGGTGCGGCGAGCACGCACCGCCACGCGACCGCCTCGGGAACGCTCGTGAGCAGGATGCCGGCGACGAGCGGCCCCACGAGCCCCGCCGCCGCGCCCACCGCCGAGTACGCCGCGAACGCGCGGATGCGGTCGGCGCCGCGGTACAGGTCCTGGATGACGCCCAGCACCTGCGCGCTGATGAGCCCCGCGCCGAGGCCCTGCACGAAGCGCCCCGCGACGACGGCGGTGACCTCGGGGCCGAGCGCCGAGAGCATCCCGCCGGCGAGGAACACCGCGAGCCCGGCGAGGAACAGCCGGCGCCGGCCGTAGGCGTCGCCCAGCCGGCCCCCGGGCACGAGTCCGAGGCCGAAGGTGAGCGAGAACGACGCGAGGAACCACTGCACCGCCGACGTCGGCGCGGCGAGCGTCGACGCGAGCGACGGCGCCGTGTAGGCGACCGTCGTCGCGTCGAACAGCGTCGCGAACCCGGCGGCGAGGCACGCCCACAGCGCCGCACGGCGGTCGGACGCCGCGGCGTCGTCCTCCCCCGGGGCGTCGCTCCCGCCCGGGGCGTCCCTCCCACGGGCCACGTCGCTCCCGAGGGAGACGTCGTTCCCGAGGGAGACGTCGTTCCCGAGGGCCACGTCGTTCCCGAGGGAGACGTCGTTCCCGAGGGCCGGCACGCCCGGCATCCGCCCTCGGGAACGCGCGATCTCCTCGGGAACGCCGCGCCCCCGCCCCGGCTCCCGCTTCACGAAGCTCGGAGAAAGTGACGAGCCTCGGATGATCCCCCGGGAATCATCCGAGCTTCGCGCGATTCTCCGAAGCCGGTGGGGGTGGCGGAGGCGCGCGGGATGCCGCGGGGCATCGCTACGCCGCCGATGCGCCGGCGGGCGCGACGAGCGGCGCGTCGGCGCGCACGCGCTGCGTCGGGGTCTTCTCGCCGGCCTCGACGGGGATCGGCAGGCGGTTCTCGACCGGGGGCAGCGGACACGTCGCGAAGTCGGTGTACGCGCACGGCAGGTTCACGGCGCGGTTGAAGTCGATGACCGTGCGGCCCTCGGCGTCCGGCTCGGCGACGCTCACCGTGCGGTTCGCGGCATACGTCGTGACGCCGCTCGTCGCGTCGGTGAACAGCACCGTGAAGCCCTCCGTGTGGCCCGGGAAGGCGGTGAGCCGGTACTCCTCGCCGTCCACCGCGAACTCGAGCACGCCCGGCGCGTCGTACACGTGCGTGAGCCCGTCGACCGCGGCGCCGACCTCGGTCGGCCGCGGTGCATCGAACGCGACGAACCGCGCGGGCACGCGCCACCGCGGCTGCGGCTCGAAGGCGTCCGTTCCCCGATAGGCGGAGAGGAAGGGGTGGTCGGGGCGCCGCGGGCGCAGGATGTCGTGGCCGCTGCGCTTGGCGATCTCGATCACCCCCTCCTCGAACGAGACCGTCAGGCCGCCGCGCTCGGCCAGCACTCCGAACGCGCGCCTGCCCGTGGCGGCCTCGCCGTCGACCATCAGCGTCTCGCCCTCGGCGAGGTCGACGATCGGTCCTTCCGCACCCGTCGACCACGTGCCGGGGATGCCGTCGAACCGCGTGGGCTCGGGAGTCAGCCAGTGCAGGCCCGTGACGGCGAAGAACCCGTGCGGGTCGGTGCGACGCTCCTCGTGCGCGCCGTGCCACTGCCGCCACTCGTCGGCGAAGGCCGCCTGCGCGTCGGCGCTGCTCTCGGCGCCGTCCTCGGTGCGGCTCTCGGTCGCGATGCTCATTGCTCGATGTCCTCTCGGTCAGACTGCGGGTCGGGGTGCGGGTCAGGCCGTGGCGGCCAGGTCGGCGTGGGCGGGTCGTCGCGCGGGCACCGGGAGGCCCAGGTTCTCGCGCAGCGTGGTGCCCTCGTACTCCGAGCGCAGCGAGCCGCGCTCCTGCAGCAGCGGCACGACCTTCTCGACGAACTCGTCGAGGCCGTGCGGGGTGTGGTGGCCGCCGATCACGACCCCGTCGGCGCCGTCGGCCTGCACGAACGCGTCGAGCGCGTCGGCGACCTGCTCGGGCGTGCCGACGAACTGCTCGCGCGTCGAGACCTCGGCGGCGAGCCCGCGGATGCTCAGCCCCTTCGCCTCGGCGAGCGCGCGCCACTGACGCACCGTCTCGAAGCGGTCCTGGTGGATGAACGCACGGCCCTGGATGATCGGCGGCGCCTCGGGGTCGGGGTCGACGTCGGGCAGCGGGCCGTCGAGGTCGTAGGCCGACAGGTCGCGGTTCCAGAGCTGCTCGAACTGCACGAGCACGGCGCGGTCGCTGAGCTGCTGCTCACGGATGTGCGCGGCCCTCTCCTCGGCATCCTCTCGCGAGTCGCCGAGCACGAAGCCGGCGCCGGGGACGATCTTGATGTCGTCGGGATGCCGGCCGTGCGCCACCGCGCGCTTCTTGATGTCGTCGTAGAAGTCGCGCGCCTCGGGCAGCCGCGAGTAGGGCGAGAAGATGAGGTCGGAGTTCGCGGCGGCGAAGTCGCGGCCCTGCGGCGAGACGCCCGCCTGCACGATCACCGGGTGGCCCTGCGGCGAACGCGGCACCGTGAACCGGCCCTCGATGTCGAACTGGTCGCCGTGGTGCGCGAACACGCCCGCCGACGCGTCGCGCAGGAAGCGTCCCGACTGCTTGTCGGCGGCGAGCGCGTCGCCCGCCCACGAGTCCCACAGCTCGCGCACGGTGCGCACGAACTCCTCGGCGCGCGCGTAGCGCTGCTCGCGGGGGAGGAAACCGCCGCGGCGGAAGTTCTGACCGGTGAACGCGTCCCAGCTGGTCACGACGTTCCAGCCCGCGCGGCCGCCGGAGAGGTGGTCGAGGCTCGCGAGCTGGCGGGCGAGCTCGTAGGGCTCGTTGAACGTCGAGTTGAGGGTGCCGACGAGGCCGATGTGCTCGGTCACGGCGGCGAGCGCCGCGAGCACGGGGAGCGTGTCGGGGCGTCCCGCGATGTCGTGCTCGAACACGCGGCCCGCGCGCTCGCGCAGCGCGAGGCCCTCGGCGAGGAAGAAGTAGTCGAACCTTCCGCGCTCCGCGGTCTGCGCGACGTGGCGGAACGTGTCGAACGCGATCTGGCTGCCGGCCTGCGGGTGCTCCCACAGGGTGTGCTCGTTGACCCCGCCGACGTACGCGGCGAGGATGATCTGCTTGCGCTTTCTCGTGGTCATCTCGGTCTCCTGCGGATCAGCCGGCGAGCGCCGGGGCGTAGCGGTTGGGGGCCTGGGCGGTGAGACCCAGGCGGGCGCGCAGCGACACGGGCGCCCCGTCGTCGTCGCTCGCGAGCAGGCCGCGGCGGCGCAGCTCGGGCACGAGGTCATCGGCGATGCGGGGCAGGTCGTCGGTCGCGACGCCCGGGCGCAGCCGCACGCCGTCGTAGCCGGCGGCGTGCAGTGCGGCGATCTCGTCGGCGAGCTGCGCGGCCGAGCCCGCGAACACGCGCGCGTCGGAGGAGAGCGGGCCGCCGAGCGCGTCGAGGCGGGCCAGGCGCGCGGATGCCGGCTCGCCGGCATCCGTCTCGGGAGTGGCCGTCTCGGGGGTGGCCGTCTCCGTGGCATCCGGTCCCGCGGCTGCCGGCCGTGCGGCATCCAGGAACACGACGAGATCGGCGAAGACGCGCAGGCGCTCGGAGCGCTCGGCCTCGGCCTCGATCGCGCGGACCTCGGCGAGGATGCCGGCCGCGTCGGCCGCATCGCGCGGGGTCACGAACACGACGTCGGCCGAGGTCGCCGCGAGACGGTAGGGCTCGGCGGAGTGCGCGAGCACCGTGACGACCGGCTGCCCCTGCGGCGGGCGAGGCGTGATCGACGGGCCGCGCACACGGAACCGCTCGCTCTCGAAGTCGATCGTGTGCAGCCTGTCGGCGTCGAGGAAGCGGTCGGTCTGCACGTCGCGGATCTCGGCGTCGTCCTCCCAGCTGTCCCAGAGCCGCCGCACGATCTCGACGACGTCGGCGGCCTCGGCGAACAGCTCCTCGACGAACCGCCGGGTCCGCTCGTCGGCGAGGTCGAGGGGGATCGCGAGGTCGACGGTCTCGCGGCGGCCGAAGTGACGCGCCGCGTCGGGACGCGCCGAGACCTTCGCGCGCCAGCCCGCCCGGCCCTCGCTGACGTGGTCCAGCGTCGCGACCGCCTTCGACACGTGGAACGGCTCGGTGTGCGTCGTGGTGACCGTCGGCACGAGGCCGATGCGCTCGGTGACCGGCGCGACGCGCGCCGCGATGAGCAGGGCGTCGAGGCGGCCGCGCACCTCGTCGGTGCGGTCGTCGGGCGCGAGGGCGTCGCTCGACTGCAGGGCGAGCTCGTCCTCGATCGTTGCGAAGTCGATGCCCGCGCGGTCGGCGATGCCGATGAGGTCGGCCCAATAGGCGGCGGTGAACAGCTCGTGCGGACGCGACGACGGCTCGCGCCACGCCGACGGATGCCACCCGGCACCCTCCAGCGCGACCCCGAGGCGCAGCGGTTCGATCGTGGTCATCGTGGACTCCTGTTCGTGGTGGACGGCCGTTCGGCGATGTCGTGGTGGGTGGCCGTTTCGGCGGTGTCGCCAGCCTCCCCCGCCCGCGCCCCGCGCGCCCGCCACCCCGACCCCCACCGTCACGCACGGTCACCCGCCGTCACATACGCGCCCGCGGCCCGCGCCCCCGCACCACCCACCCCCGCATACTCCCGCTGGTTGAGTAGCCCGCGTCAGCGGGCGTATCGAAACCCGTGTAACGGGCCGCGGGAAGGGTCTCGATACACTCGCGGCTCCGCCGCGAGCACTCGACCAGCGGGGGTGGATGCACCCGCACACCTTCACCCCCGCATACTCCCGCTGGTTGAGTAGCCCGCGTCAGCGGGCGTATCGAAACCCATGTAACGGACCGTGGCAAGGGTCTCGATACACTCGCGGCTCCGCCGCGAGCACTCGACCAGCGGGTTGGGGGTGGGGCGGCTCAGCCGGCGGGGTTCAGCAGTCCCGCGTCCGGGTTCAGCAGTGCCGCGTCCGGGTTCAGCGGTGGCGCGTCCGGGTTCAGCGGTGGCGCGGCGGGGTTCAGCAGTGGTGCGGCGGCGGGCACGGCGCGGGCGGGTCGCCAGCCGAGGGCGGGGAGCACGGCGTGTCGGATGTCGGCGAGGATCTGGCGGTACTCCTCGTCGGCGAACCCGTAGGGCAGCGCGACCCGCAGCTCCGTGCGGCCGTCGATCGACGGGTCGTCCCGCAACCGCTCGATGATCTCCTCCGACGAGCCGATCAGGTCGCGCTGGAAGGCCACCCGGCGCGAGCCGAACACGGCCGGCGCGACCGTGCGCTCGTGGCGCGACGCCGCATACTCCGCATAGTGCGCGCGCTGCTCGGCGGTCGCCGAGTCGGTCGGCACGATCACCCGCTCCACGCCGACCACGGGCTCGCCGTCGCCGGCGAACTCCGCGTAGTACTGGTCGATGTGATCGCGCTGCGCGGGCTCGAACGCGTCGTGCGCGCCCGCATCCGTCAGGTTGCCGAGCAGCAGCTTGAGCCCGTGCCGCGCCGCCCACGACACCGACCGCGTCGATCCGCCGCCGAGCCACACGCGGTCGCGCAGCCCCGGCACGTGCGGCTCGATGCGCGGCACCTGCGGACCGTACGGCGTCGACAGCGGATCGTCGGCGAGCGCACGGCCCTCCAGCGCCTCCAGGAAGCGCTCGATGAGCGCGTAGGGGTCCACGGCGGCATCCGACCGGCCGAGCGCGGCGAGCAGATCGCCGTGCGGCGACGACGTGCTGATGCCCACGTTCAGCCGCCCGCCCGACAGGGCGTCGACGGTGCCGAAGTCCTCGGCGAGCCGGAACGGCGTCTCGTAGCCGAGCGGCACGACGTCGCTCTCCAGCCGGATCACGCGCGTGCGCTGCGACGCGGCCGCCAGGAACGGCAGCGCCGATGAGACGCCGCGCTCCAGGTGGCGCTGCCGGATGCCGGCGACGTCGTACCCCAGCTGCTCCGAGAGCTCGAACAGGCGCAGCGCCCGCTCCAGCCCGACGCCCGGCTCGCCCTCGGGGTGGTTGCCCGCGAAGACGAGCCCCGCGCGGGGGATCGACGGCACGGTCACTGCGCGTCCTTCCACGCCGCCACGAGCGAGTCGAGACGCGAGTCGGCGCCCAGGCTCACGCCGTGCACGTCCTCCTGCACGCCGAGGATCGACGTCAGCTCGTGCACGGGCACCTGGTAGTACTGGCTCGCGATGCGCTCCTGCGCGTCGGCGAGGATCGCGTCGCGCTCGGCCTGGTCGCCCGCGGCGAGCTGCGCCTGCAGCAGCGCCTCCAGCTCGGGGTCGTCGATGCCGTAGCGCGTCGTGCCCTTCGAGAACGTCGTGCGCAGCACGTCGCCGTCGGCGCGCGACAGGTTGCCGAACGCGATGTCGAAGTCACCGGCATCCTGCTTGGCGAGGTAGTCGGGCACGACGCTGCCGGAGAGGACGATCTCCACACCGATCTGCTTGAGCTGCTGCTGCACGAGCTCGAGCGTCGTCTGGTTGGGACCGAAGTTCGTGATCCAGATGAGCTCGAGCGACAGACGCTGGCCGCCCTTCTCGCGGATGCCGTCGGCGCCGGCCTTCCAGCCCGCGTCGTCGAGCAGCTTCTGCGCCTGCTCGGGGTCGAACGCGAAGTACGCGCTCTGGTCGGCCCACGACGGCGTGTTCTTCGCGAGCGCGCTCGTGCCGACGTTGAACAGCTCGTTGAGCGAGGTGTCGCGCACCTCTTCGGCGTCGATGCCGCGCGCGATCGCCTCGCGCACGACCGGGTCGCCGCCGAGCGGGCTGCCCTGGTTGAACGACAGGCCGAAGCTGATGCCGGGGTTCGCGCGGTGGATGAACGGCAGGCCCGCGGCCTGGATGACGGGCACGTCGCCCGGCTGCACGCCGCCGATGACGTCGAACTGGTCGGACTCGAGCCCGCCCGTGCGCACGCCGGCCTCGGGCACGACCTGGAAGGTCACGCCGTCGAGGTGGGCGGCGCCGTCGTTGCCGAGCGCCGCGGGCGCCCACGCGTAGTCGTCGCGCTTCGTGAGCACGGTCGCGACGTCCTTCGTGTAGCTCTCGAGGGTGAACGGACCGGTGCCGACGACGGCCTCGCCGTCGGCGCGCTCCTCGAACGGCACCTCGAGCGTCGCCGCCCCCACGATGCCGAGGCCGACCGACGCCGTCGCGTTCGGGAACGCCGCGTTCGGGGTCGAGAAGTGCACCTCGACGGTGTCGTCGTCCACGACGACGGTCTCCTCGTAGCCGACGAAGTTGGCGACGGCCTGGCTCAGCGCGCCCGCCGCGATGATGTCGTCGAAGGTCGCCTTGACGGATGCCGCGGTGAACGCCGTGCCGTCGGAGAACGTGACGTCGTCGCGCAGCTCGAACGTGAAGACCGTCGCGTCGTCGTTCGCCTCGAACGACTCGGCGAGCCACGGCTCCAGCTGGTTGGTCTCGGGGTTCTGGTAGAGCAGGGAGTCGACGAGCTGGCGGGTCACGTACCACGTGTCGTTGCCCGAGCCGATGCCCGCCGGGTTGAGCGAGATGGGGTCGTTGCCGATCGCGAAGACGAGCTCGCCGCCCGCGACGGGGCCGCCGGCCGTCGTCTCGGACGGGCTCTCGCTCGACGCGGCGGGCGTCGAGCCGCCGCTCGCGCACGACGTGAGGGTGAGGGCGGTCGCGAGCGCGGCCGCGGCGAGGAGGGGGATGCGGGATCTCATGGTGTGTGTCCTTACTGGTGTGCTGTGGTGTGAGGGTTCGGAGGGCGGCGCCGCGCAGCGCGGCCGTTCATACGGCGGCGCCGCGCAGCGCGGCGCCGGGGATCGCGTCGATCAGGTCGCGCGTGTAGGGGTCGACCGGGTCGCCGAACACGGCATCCGCCGTGCCCGTCTCGACGATGCGACCCGACCGCATGACGGCCACGCGATGGGCGATCTGGCGCACGACGGCGAGGTCGTGCGAGATGAACAGGTAGGTGAGGCCGTAGTGGTGCTGCAGGTCGACGAGCAGGCTCAGGATCTGGTGCTGGATCGACACGTCGAGCGCCGACACCGGCTCGTCGAGCACGAGCAGCTCGGGCGAGATCGCGAGCGCCCGGGCGATCGCGACGCGCTGCCGCTGTCCGCCCGACAGCTCCGCGGGACGCCGCGCGAGCGCCGAGGCGGGAAGCGCGACGACGTCGAGCAGCTCGGCCGCGCGCCGCGCACGGCTGCGACGGTCGCCCTCGCCGAACGCGCGCAGCGGGTCGGCGATGAGCTGCGCGACCGTCCAGCGCGGGTTGAGGGTCGCGTAGGGGTTCTGCTGCACGAGCTGCACGCGGCGGCGCAGGTGCCGCAGCGGCGCGCCGCGCACGGCCGTGACGTCCTCGCCGTCGACGAGCACGGTCCCCGACGTCGCGTCGGCGAGGCGCAGCGCGAGGCGGGCGGTGGTCGTCTTGCCCGAGCCCGACTCGCCGACGATCGCGAGCGTCGTGCCGCGGTCGATGCGGAACGACACGCCGTCGACGGCGCGCTGCACGCCGCCGCCCGCCGCGCGCGGCAGCGCGAACTCCTTCACGAGGTCGCGCACCTCCAGCACGGGCGCGGCGGTGCCGGATGCCGGCTCCGACGCGGGCGCAGCCCCCGATCCCTCCGCAGCCCCCGCGCTTTCCGCACGTCCCGCGCCTCCCGCACCCCAGGCGAGCGCGGGCCCGTCGGCGCTCCGCGGCGCGGAGAGCAGCGTCGCGGCACCGCGGTGCGCGCTGAGGCTCGGCGCCGCGGCGATGAGCCGGCGCGTGTACGCGTCGCGCGGGTCGCCGATCACCTGCGCGGGCGTGCCCGACTCGACGAGCCGCCCGCGGTGCATCACGAGCACGCGATCGGCGCGGTCGGCCGCGACGCCCAGGTCGTGCGTGATGAGGAGGATGCCGGTGCCGCGCTGCGCGCGCAGCTCGTCGAGCTGGTCGAGGATCTGCCGCTGCACCGTGACGTCGAGCGCGCTCGTGGGCTCGTCGGCGACGATCAGCTCGGGCCCGGCGATCATCGCGATCGCGATGAGCACGCGCTGGCGCATGCCGCCCGACAGCTCGTGCGGGTACTGCCGCGCCCGCACGTCGGGGTCGGGCAGGCCCGCGAGCGCGAGCGCCTCGACGGCCCGCTGCGCCGCGGTCGCACGGTCGGCGAGCCGGTGCACGAGCAGCGCCTCGGCCACCTGCGCGCCGATGCGCGCGACGGGGTTGAGACTCACCGTGGGGTCCTGCGGCACGAGGCCGATGCGACGGCCGCGGATGGACGCGAGCTCGGCGCCCGACGCCGTGACGAGGTCGACGTCGCCGAGCAGCGCGCGCCCCGACGAGAGCGACGCGGATGCCGGCAGCAGGCGCGCCACGGCGTGCGCCGTCGTCGACTTGCCCGAGCCCGACTCGCCCACGAGGGCGACGGTCTCGCCGCGCGCCACCTCGAACGAGACGTCCTGCACGGCGTCCACGGATCCGCGCGGCGTGCGGTAGCTGACGCTCAGCCCTTCGACGGTGAGCACGGCGGTCATCGGTCGCTCCGATCGGTGTCGAGGGCGCGGGAGAGGCGGTGGGCGGAGAGCACGGTGAGCGCGATGGCGATGCCCGGGAAGGTGGTGAGCCACCACGCCGAGCGCAGGTGGTCGCGGCCGCCCGAGACGAGCGAGCCCCACTCGGCGAGCGGCGGCTGCGCGCCGTAGCCCAGGAAGCTGAGCGACGACACCGCGAGGATCGCGCCGCCCAGCTCGAGCACCGCGAGCACGAGCACGGGGCCGATCGCGTTCGGCAGCACGTGCCGCAGCAGCACCCGCAGCCAGCGGTTGCCGGAGGTGTAGGCGGCCTCGACGAACGGCGACGAGCGCACGCGCAGCACCTCGGAGCGCATGATGCGCGACACCGAGGCGACGCTCGCGGCGCCCACGGCGATCGCGACATTGACGGTGCCGAAGCCGAGCACCGTGATGATCGCGAGCGAGAGCAGCAGGCCGGGGATCGCGAGCAGCACGTCGGCGAAGCGCATGATGAGGTCGTCGACGCGGCCGCCCGTGAAGCCGGCGACGAGACCGAGGACGGCGCCGACGAGCATGCCGATGCCGACGGCGATCGCCGCGGCCGACAGGGTGAGCGACGCGCCGTGCACGGTGCGGGTGTAGAGGTCGCGGCCGATCTGGTCGGTGCCGAAGAGGTGCTCGGCCGACGGCGGCAGCAGCTTGTCGGCGGGCACGCCGAGCAGCGGGTCGCCGGGGGCGAGCAGCGACGGGGCGATCGCGGCGACGGCGACGATCACGAGCCACACGGCGGCGACCACCACCGTGGGCCGGCGCAGCACGGCGAGCGCACGCGAGGGACGGCGCGTGCCGGTGTCGCCCGCGCGGTCGGCGACGGCGTCGTCGAAGCGGGCGCCCGCGGTCTGCGCGAAGGTGTCCTCCGCCTGCTCGCGCGCGGCGGGAAGGAGCGCTGTGCTGTCGCTCATCGGGTGCCTCCTGCGGTGAGGTGCTTCTCGGGCGCGGACGCCGGGACCTGTGCGGATGCCGAACTCTGCGCGGACGCCGGAGCCTGGGCGGATGCCGCAGCCTGCGGCGCCCCGGACGCCGGAGGCGAGCCGGGACCGGACCCCGGGGACGACGCGGACCCAGATCCCGCCGACGCCCCGGGCGCCCCCGCCGCCGGACCCCGCCCGCGACGGCCCGCGAGCACGATGCGCGGGTCGACGAGCGGGTAGACGAGATCCACGACGAGGTTGGCGAGCACGAAGACGACCGCGGCGAACAGCACGACGCCCTGCACGACCGCGATGTCCTGCTGCTGCACGGCGGCCGCGGTCACCCGGCCCACGCCGGGCCGCGAGAACACCGTCTCGGTCACGACCGTGCCCGAGAGCAGCTGGCCGACGACGAGGCCCGTCATCGTGAGGGCGGGCAACGCCGCGTTGCGCAGGGCGTGCCGCACGTGCACGCGCCATCGGCTCGCGCCCTTCGCCCACGCCGTGTCGATGTACGGCTCGCGCAGCGCGCCGTCGAGGCTCTTCGCGAGCAGCTGCGCGATCGTCGCGCCGGTCGGCACCGCGAGGGTGATCGCGGGGAGCACGATCGCGATGGGACCGCCGTCGCCGACGGCCGGGAACAGCGGGATCGAGAACGAGAACCACTGGATGAGCAGCAGGCCCAGCCAGAACGACGGCACCGCGACGCCCAGCGGCGGCAGGCCGATGAGCACGTTCGCGAGCGCGCGGCTGCGCGTGAACGTCGCGAAGAAGGCGAGGGTGCCGCCGACGAGCACGGCGATCACGAAGCCGACCGCGGCGATCTGCACGGTGGGCCCGATCGCCTCGGCGAGGATCTGCGCCACGGGGCGGCCGCTGACGATCGACGTGCCGAGGTCGCCGCGCAGCACACGGCCGAGCTGTCCGAGATATTGCAGGATGAGCGGCTGGTCGAGTCCGTACCGGGCGCGCAGCTCGTCGAACTGCTCATCCGTGATGTCGGTCGCATCGCCGCCCGCGAGCAGGCGCACGGGGTCGGCGGGCAGCGCGAACAGCACGAGGAACGAGACGGTGTACGCCGCCCAGAGCACGCCGAGTGCCTGCAGCAGTCGCCTGCCGATGTAGCCCGCCATCCGTGTCCTCCGTGCTGTGGTGAATTCGGTGCTGTGGTGAATTCGGGTCGTCGTGAACGTTCGGCGCTCTGCCGCGCCGAGGCCACAGACTCGCAGAGGGCGACGCCCGTGCCTTCCCCGGCATGTCACCCACGGTCACGGCGTGACACGCGGCGTCACGTGAGCGCCGTGCCGGGCCCCACGATGTCGGCATGTTGCGCGGCCGGCGGCGCGGCTCGGGGCGGCGCGCCTACCGTCGGCGCATGACCAGCTACCCCGACGCCGCGCTCAGCCGCACGTACGACAGCGTGCTCGAGCTGATCGGCAACACGCCCCTCGTGCGGCTGAACGTGCTCACGCGCGGCCTGCCGGCATCCGTCTACGTCAAGCTCGACCACTTCAACATCGGCGGCTCGTCGAAGGACCGGATCGCGGTGAACATCCTGCGCGAGGCGGTCGCGAACGGCGAGCTGCAGGGCGGCGCGCGGATCATCGAGACCGGTCAGGGCAACACGTCGATCGCCCTCGCGCTCGCGGGCGTGCTCACGGGGCATCCGTCGACCGTCATCGCCAAGCCCGACCTGTCGCCCGGCAAGCTCAACCTGCTGCGCCTGCTGGGCGTCGACGTCATCCCGGGGCGGTTCGACGTCGACAAGGACGACCCCGAGCACGCGTGGTCGGTCGCCGAGCGCGAGGTCGCCGCGCACGACGACCTGTGGTGGTCGCGCCAGCAGTCGGTGCGGAGCAATCCCGCGGCGCACTACGCGTCGACCGGGCCCGAGCTGTGGCACCAGACCGAGGGGCGCATCACGCACTTCATCGCGGCGATCGCGACGGGCGGCACGGTGAGCGGCACGGGACGCTTCCTGCGCGAGCGCACCCCCGGCATCCAGGTCATCGGCACGACGTTCGACCTGCCCGAACGGCCGTGGGCGGACGCCGCGCTGAACAAGGTGTTCCACCGCGCCCCCGGGCACGAGGAGCTGGAGCAGGACTGGGCCGACAACGTCGACCTCGAGCAGCTCGACGCGCTCGAGGCGCGCACGAAGGGCGAGGTCATCGACTTCGCGTTCCGGCTCGCCCGCACCGAGGGCCTGCTGCTGGGCCTCAGCTCGGTGCTGAGCATCAAGGTCGCGCTCGAGCGCGCCGAGAGCGCGAACCCCGGCGACGTGATCGTCGCGTTCTCCGCCGACCACGCACGCGACTACACGGCCGCGGAGTACGACGAGCAGTGGCTGCGCACGCACGACTTCGGCGACATCGCCGACCGCTGGTTCACGAACTGAGGGAGAGAAAGCACATGGTCACCGTCATCGGACTGGACATCATCGCCAACGGGCCGGGGCCCGACGGGCGCGTCCCCACGCAGAAGGAGCGGCTCGACGGCGTCGTCGAGAACGCCGTGCTGTTCGAGCAGCTGGGCTTCGACGGCTACGCGGTCGGCGAGCGGCACCACGCCCCGTTCATCTCCAGCTCGCCGCCCGTGATCCTCTCGGCGATCGCGCAGCGCACCTCGACGCTGCGCCTGTTCACGGGCGTGACGCTGCTGTCGGTGCTCGACCCCGTGCGCGTCGCCGAGGACTACGCGACCCTCGACGTGCTGTCGGGCGGCCGCGTCGAGCTCATCGTCGGCAAGGGCAACGGCCCCGAGCAGTCGGAGCTGTTCGGCATCGGCCGCGAGGAGGCGTGGGACACACAGCGCGACAACTACCGGCTGCTGCGGCAGCTCTGGTCGGGCGAGCCCGTCGACTGGGACCCGCCGACCGGCCGCCCGCTCATCCGGCACTCGCCGCTGCGGGGCGCGACCGTGCACCCCGCGCCGCTGCAGCCGCGCATCCCCGCATGGCACGGCTCGTCGACCTCGAAGGCGACGGTCGAGCTCGCCGCCGAGTACGGCGACCCCATCTGGGTCGCCAACGCGCAGAAGTCGGTCGAGGGATACCTGCCGCTCGTGCAGCACTACCGCCAGGCCTGGGCGGATGCCGGACGCGATCCCGCCGACGCCCGCGTGGGCGCGGGGTTCAGCGTGTATCTGGCGAAGCGCTCGCAGGACGCGCTCGAGATCGCGCGTGCCGCGTACGACCGGTTCTTCGGCCGCGTCGACACGTTCAACGACTTCGACCCGGCCGTGACCTTCCACTCGTTCGAGGACTGGCTGGAGCGGGGCTCGGCGCTCGTGGGCAGCCCGCAGCAGGCGCTCGACAAGCTGGCCCGCTACCACGAGGCCTACGGCTTCGACGCGATCTCGATCCCCGGCCACCACGACCTCACGCCGCGCACCCAGTGGCTGGAGCAGCTGGAGATCCTGCGCGCCGACGTGCTCCCCGGCCTCCGCGACATCGTCGCCCCGGTCCCGGCGTAGGCCTCGCACCCGCCGGCATCCCTCCTCCCGGCATCCCTCCTCCCGCCATCCTTCCTCCGCCCGACAGCGAGAGTGCATCTGTGCGCCGAGACTGCACGTGGGAACTGCACTCTCGGCGCACAGATGCATTCTCGGCGTGCAGATGCACTCTCGGTGTGCGAGGGGACGCCGCGGGGCGCGCCGCACTACACTGAACGGTGTTCAGGTGGGAGGTGCGCGGATGATCGCGGAGGCCGTGGAACGCGTCGCTGCGGCGCAGCCCGGCCGTGCGGCCATCGTGACGGCCGAGGCGGCGCTGACCTACGGGGAGCTGCGCGAGCGGTCGTGGCGCACCTGGGCGGCGATCGGCGACGGCGTCGCCGCGATCAGCCTCGCGTCGGCGTTCCACACGGCCCGCATCGTCGCCGCGCTCGCGGCGCACGGCGGCATCGTCGCCGCGCTCGATCCCCGCTGGCCGCTCGCGCAGCGCGTGCAGACGATCACGACGTGCGGCGTCGCCGTGCTCGTCACCGACGACGCGGAGCTCGAGCGCGCTCTGCGGGATGCCGCGTGGGCCGGCCGCACGCTCGACCTCGAAGCGCTGGAGCGGACGGAGCGGGCGAGCACCACGGCATCCCGCACCACCGCACCGGGCACCACGGCACCCAGCACCACGGCACCCATCGCCCGGCCGCCGTGCGAGCGCCCCGACGACGAGCCGTTCCTGCTGCTCTTCTCGTCGGGCACGACGGGCGCGCCGAAGGCGTTCCTCAAGACGTGTGGGCAGTACCGGGCCAACGTCGCCGTCTCGCGCCGCCGCCTCGGCGCGCACGACGGCACGGTCACGTTCGCGCCGGGGCCGCTCTCGTCGAGCCTCACGCTGTACACGCTCCTCGAGGCCCTCGCGACGGGCGGCACCGTGCACCTCGCCGACGCCCTCGACGACCTCTGGCTCACGCCGCAGGCGGCAGGCGTCACACGACTCGTGACGATCCCGGCCGCGCTGCACGCCCTCGTGCACGCGGCCCGCCGCGATCCGCACCGGTTCGCGGGCCTCGAGCTCATCGTCACGGGCGGGGCGTCGCTGCCGCCGCCCCTGCACGCCGCGGTCGGCGAGGCGCTGCCCGCCGCGCGGCTCGTCAACTACTACGGGGCCGGCGAGCTCGGCTTCATCGGCAAGACACGGCACGGCGCCGAGCTGCGGCTGTTCGACGGGGTCGAGGCGCAGGTGCGCGACGGCGACGAACGACTGCCAGAGGGCGGGCTCGGCACGCTGTGGATCCGCTCGGCGTCGTGCTCCGACCGCTACCTCGTGCCGCCGCAGCCGATCATGGATGCCGGCGGCTGGGCGACCGTGCACGACCGGGCACGCCTGCGCGGGCGCACGCTCGAGCTCGCCGGCCGCGACGGCGACGTCGTCACGACGGGCGGCCACACCGTGTCGCTGCTGCACGTCGAGCAGGCCTTCGAGGGGATGCCGGGGCTCGGCGCCGTGTGCGCCGTGCCGCTCCCCCACCGCCACCTCGGCATCGCGATCGCACTCGTCGTCGAGGGCGACGCGCCACCGACGCCCGCGCTGCGCTCGTGGGCCGCGGAACGGCTCGCCCCGGCATCCCGTCCCCGGCGATGGCTGCGCGTCGAGCGCCTGCCGCGCACGACGGGCGGCAAGATCCGCCGCGCCGAGACGGCCGCGCTCGTTCGCGAGGAGGCCTCGTGAACGAGGTCGTCGTCACGGGCGTCGGCGCGATCACGCCGAGCGGGCTCAGCGCCGCAGCGTTGTGGGATGCCGTGGTGCGCGGCGAGAGCGCGATCACGGCGCTGCCGGAGCCGGTCGCGGGGGTGAGCGTGGGCGGGGTCGTGCGAGGATTCGTGCCGCCGGAGGCGTCGTTCGGGACCGTCCGCACGGCACGCGGCGGCTCGACCGAGGCCCCGTCGGGCGGGATGCGGCACCTGAGTCCCGTGCAGCTGTGGGCGATCGCGGCGGCCGACGAGGCGATGCCGCCGGAGTCGCCGGCACCGCCGTGGGACCCGCGACGCGTCGCGATCGTCGTCGCGACCGGCTCGGGACCCGTCGACATGCTGCAGCACGCGACGCGCGCGCTCGACGCGCACGGGCCGCGACGCGTGCCGCCGGCACTCAGCGCGTTCGGAACCTCGGATGCCGTCGCCGCCGCGCTCAGCCGGCGCTACGGCACGCGCGGGGCGACGCACGCCGTGTCGGCGGCGTGCGCGAGCGGCGCGGTGGGCATCGGCGAGGGACTGCGCCGCATCCGTCACGGCTACGCCGACGCGGTGCTCGTCGTCGGCATGGAGGACTGCCTCGGGCCGCTGCACCTCGCGGCGGGCGCCAACCTGCGCGCGCTCGCGCCGGGCGATCCCGCGAACCCCGCCGCCGCGAGCCGCCCCTTCGACCGCGGCCGCACGGGATACGTGATGTCGCAGGGCGCCGCCGCGGTGCTGCTGGAGAGCGCCGCGAGCGCGTCCGCGCGGGGCGCTCGCGTGCTCGGGCGCGTCGCCGGATACGGCGAGTCGAGCGACGCGCACCACGCCACGGCCCCCGACCCCGAGGGCGCCGGTGCGGCCGAGGCGATGCGCGCGTGCCTCGCGGATGCCGGTGTCGCGGCGCGCGAGGTCGACCACGTCAACACGCACGGCACGGGGACGGTGCTCGGCGACGCCGCGGAGATCGCGGCGCTCGGAGCCGTGCTCGGTGCGCGCCGCGAGGCCGTGCCGCTCACCGCCACGAAGTCGAGCACGGGGCACCTGCTGGGCGCCGCGGGCGTGGCCGAGGCGATCCTCGCCGTGCAGACGATGCGCGAGGGCCTGATCCCCCCGACCCTCAACCTCGACGACCCCGCGTTCGACGGCTGGGACATCGTCCGCGGCGCCGCCCGCCCCCATCGCTCGGAGCACGTGCTCTCGACGTCCTTCGGCTTCGGCGGCCACAACGCCGCGCTGCTGCTCGCGCGGGCGTAGGGCGGCAGACGCGGGAGGGGATGCCGCTCGACTTGACACGGCGAAATACCCCGGGGAGTATTTACTCATATACCCCCGGGGTATCCCCCCTCAGAGCAAAGGACATCACCATGTGCCGACCCGTGACCTGCCGCGTGTGCGGAAAGACCACCTGGGCGGGCTGCGGCCAGCACGTGCAGTCGGTGCGGCAGAGCGTTCCCGCCGCGCAGTGGTGCAACGGAAAGCACACCCCCGCAGAGATCGCCGAGGCCGAGGCGAACCGCGGCGGCTTCTTCTCGCGCCTCTTCGGCCGCAAGGCCGGCCAGTCCTCCTGACCCCCTTCCCCTTCCCCGCGAGGGTGCCAGTTATCCCCGCGAGGGTGCTGGTTGTCCCCGCGAGGGTGCTGGTTGTCCCCGCGAGGGTGCTGGTTGTTCCCGCGAAGGTGCTTTCGCCTGTGCGGTGGTGACACCCCCGGCGAGACAGCTGGCATCCCCGGCGAGACAAGTGGCACCCTCGCGAGAACTACGAGCACCCTCGGCGAGACAACTGGCACCCTCGCGAGAACTACGAGCACCCTCGCGAGAACAACGGGCACCCTCGCGGGTCACTCCAGGATCGCGCCCGGGTTCAGGATGCCGGCCGGATCGAGCGCCGTCTTGATGCGCCGGGTGAGCTCGAGCACGTCGTCGCCGAGGTAGTCGCGCAGCCAGGGGCGCTTGAGGCGGCCGACGCCGTGCTCGCCCGTGATCGTGCCGCCCAGGGCGATCGCGAGGTCCATCACCTCGCCGTACGCGGTCTCGGCGCGCGCCTGCTGCGCGGCGTCCGCCGGGTCGACGACGAGCAGCGGATGCGTGTTGCCGTCGCCCGCATGCGCGATGACCGCGATCGTCACGTCGCGTCGCTCCGCGATCGCGGCGATGCCGAGCACGAGGTCGGCGAGACGCGGGATCGGCACGCCCACGTCCTCGAGCAGCAGCGTCCCCAGCCGCTCGACCGCGGGGATCGCGACGCGACGCGCGTGCACGAACGCGGCGCCCTCGTCGGGATCGCTCGTCGCGACGCACTCGACCGCGCCGTGCTGCTCGCAGAGGGCCTGGATCGCCGCGATCTCGCGCTCCGCGGCATCCGTCTGCTCGTCGGACTGCACGACGAGCATGGCCTCCGCCGTGCGGTCGAGGCCCATGCGCAGCTCGTCCTCGACGGCGCCGATCGTCACGCGGTCCATGAGCTCGAGCATCGACGGACGGGCCGAGCGCGTGATGTCGATGACCGCCTGCGTCGCCCCCTGCAGCGTCGGGAACGTCGCGACGAGCGTCGTCGGTGGACGCTGCGCGGGCACGAGGCGCAGCACGACCTCGGTGATGATGCCGAGCGTGCCCTCGCTGCCGACGAACAGCTTCGTGAGCGACAGGCCCGCGACGTCCTTCACGCGCGGACCGCCGAGCCGCACGGCCCGCCCGTCGGCGAGCACGACCGTCATCCCGAGCACGTAGTCGGTGGTCACGCCGTACTTGACGCAGCACAGCCCGCCCGCGTTCGTCGCGACGTTGCCCCCGATCGAGCAGAACTCGAACGACGACGGATCGGGCGGATACCAGAGCCCGTGCGCCGCGGCGGCCGCCTTGACCTCGGCGTTGAAGGCCCCCGGCTGCACGGTCGCCATGCGCGTGCCCGTGTCGATCTCGATGCCCCGCATGCGGTCGAGCGACACCACGACGCAGCCGTCGACGGCGGAGCTGCCGCCCGAGAGCCCCGATCCCGCGCCGCGCGGCACGACGGGCGTGCCGGTCGCGGCCGCGAACCGCACCGCCGCCTGCACGTCGTCGGTGCACGTCGCCCGCACGACCGCGAGCGGCACCCCGGCCGCGGGGTCGTTCGCGCGATCCCACCGGTAGGCGTCCATCGACGCGGGATCGGTGATCACGGCTCCCGGCGGCAGGGCGTCGATCAGCTCGTCCAACGTGTGCGGCTCTCGCGTCATGGTGCTCCCCTCGCTGCCGAGACTAGCGCGGCCGTGGCATCCCGCGGCGCGCGGCCGCAGCCGATCAGCCGTCGCCCGTCAGCACTCCACGACGTTGACCGCGAGGCCGCCCTCGCTCGTCTCCTTGTAGCGCTCCGACATGTCGGCACCGGTCTGCCGCATCGTCTCGATCGTCGTGTCGAGGTGCACGATGTGGGTGCCGTCGCCGAGCAGCGCGAGCCGGCTGACGGTGAGCGCCGTCGAGGCGGCCACCGCGTTGCGCTCGATGCACGGGATCTGCACGAGCCCGCCCACGGGGTCGCACGTGAGCCCCAGATGGTGCTCGATCGCGATCTCGGCGGCGTTCTCCACCTGCGCCGGGGTGCCGCCCCGCAGCGCGGTCAACCCGGCGGCGGCCATCGCGCACGCACTGCCGACCTCGGCCTGGCAGCCCGCCTCGGCCCCCGAGATCGACGCGTTCGCCTTGAAGATCGAGCCGACGGCGGTGGCCGTGAGCAGGAAGGTGCGGATGGCATCCGGCGCGAATCCGCCCTGCACGGTCGCGTAGTACAGCACGGCGGGGAGCACCCCGGCGGCGCCGTTGGTGGGCGCCGTGACCACCCGGCCGCCCGCGGCGTTCTCCTCGTTGACGGCGAGCGCGTAGATCGCCAAGGCCTCGTCGGCCGCGGTCGGCTCGCCGCGCTGCGCGATCGCGCGCCAGCCCGCCGCCGCACGACGCGGCACCTTCAGACCGCCGGGCAGCGTGCCCTCGGTGCGCAGGCCGCGCTCGATGCACGCGCGCATGCTCGCCCAGATCGCGGCGATGCCGTCGCGCGCGCGGTCGGCCCCGTGCAGGGCGACCTCGTCGTCCCACGCGACGTCGGCGATCGAGCGGCCCTCGGCGAGGGCCAGCAGCCCGGCCGCGTTGCGGTAGGCGTGCACCGGCGTCGGGCCGGCGCCCCCGGCATCCGTCGCCGGCTCGCCGATGCGCTCGATGAAGCCGCCGCCGATCGACAGGTAGGTCTCCTCCGCGATCGCGGCGGTGTCCGCGTACGCCGTCAGCACCATCGAGTTGGGATGCCCGGCGTGCCGCGACAGCGGGGCGAAGACGATGTCGGCCGCCCGCAGCGGCACGCCGTCGACGAGGAGCACCTCCCCGGCGTCGAGCCGCGCCCAGCGACCGTGCACCTCGTCGGGGTCGACCGTCTCGGGCCGCAGCCCGCGCAGACCGGCGATGACCGCGTCGGGCGTGCCATGACCGATGCCGGTGGCGGCGAGCGACCCCTGCAACCGGCATCCGAAGCGTGTCACCTCGCCGAGCCGGCCGCGCTCGGCGAGCAGATCACGGAAGTCCGCCCCTGCGCGCATGGGGCCGACGGTGTGCGAGCTCGAGGGACCGATGCCGATGGAGAACAGGTCGAGCGCGGAGACGTATATCCCGCGCTCGACCTGGGTGGTGGGGCCTGTCACGCGATGGCCCTCAGAACGAACTCGGCGATCACCGTGGAGGTGAGGAAGGTCGCGCCGATCACGACGATGCCGACGGGGATGATCTTCCAGCCGATCTGACGGAGCATCGGCAGGTCCTTGCCCATGCTGAGCCCGGCGATGGCGAGCATGACGGTGATCATCGCGAGGAAGTCCACGCTCGACGACACCTCGACGAGCCAGCCCGCGACGGGCGAGATCGGCGATGTGAGCAGCATGCCCAGCGTGATCACGACGATGATGGCCGGCAGCTTGCCGCGCGCGAGCTTCGACAGCCCGATGCCGGCCGCGACGAACGCGGCGAGGATGCCGAGGGTGATCACCATGTTCCACGAGAACGAGCGGGTGGCCACGATGACGACGACGAGCGACGCACCGCACAGCACGAGCAGCGAGTTCCACAGCGGGAGCGTGACCTTCGGCACGTCGAGGACGGCGGCCGCGACCGCGGCGGCCTGCGACGTGCCGAGCGTGCCGCTGGGCTTCGCGGCATCCTCCGTGCGCCGCCGGCGCGTGAGCAGCCGGTAGAAGCGGTCGGCGAGGGGCAGTGACACGAGCACGCCGATGTAGACGCCGGCGAGGCCGGCGATGAGGTTGGCCGTCGTGGCGAGCGCGGCGATCTCGTCGGTGGCCTCGGGGTGCGCCGCGGTCACCGCGCCGACGCCCGCCGCCATCATCGAGCCGGAGCCGACGCCGGCGCCCATCGCCAGCGCACGCCAGTCGAAGATGCCGAGCGACGAGGTGAGCGAGGCGATGATGCTGACGATGATCGCGCCGAACACCGAGCCGAAGACGTACATCGACAGCACGCCGCGGTACTGCGGCGAGTTGGAGCCGAAGCGGTCGACGACCATCGCGAACGAGGCCTCGCGGTCGATCGAGAACGTCGCACCCACCGTCGCCGGGCCCATGCGCAGCAGCACGGCGAGCGGCAGAGCGAGGAGGATCGGGCCGAAGAGATTGCCGAGCTCCTGCAGCAGCAGGGCGGGCCCGGCCGCGATGATCGTGGGGATGTTCGGGCCCATCGTGAGCGACATGCGGGCTACGAGCAGCAGCACGGCCACGCTCACCATGACGTTCGCGCTGTGCTGCAGGTCGACCGGCAGAGGCTTCCACCGCTGCCCGGAGACGATCAGCGCGATCAGCACCGCCCAGATCATCGGCAGCAGATCGATCGAGGCAGACCCCAGCGGGATCCTGATCGGTCCGATGGACTGCGCGATGACCGCGATGAGGGTCATCAGGCCGACGAGCAGCCAGAAGCCCTTGTCACGGATGGTGATGGCGAACGTGCGCTGGGCCGTGGGTTCGAGTGGTGCCGTGGTGCGGGACGTGTCGTCCATGAGGGCTCCGTCGGGTTCGAGGGTCGGGGGCAGAGGGGCGGTTCAGGCGAGGAGGGTCTGCTGCGTCGCGCCGGCGGGACGCTCGGCCTTGCGTCGGCGGAAGTCGGCGCGCAGCTCGGCGTCGAGCGCCACGTCGAGCACGGTCGAGGCGAGGATGGCGGCGCCGTCGATCACGGCGTCGTCGGCGGCCGGCGTGGCCGCCGAGAGCGTGAAGGCGGGGTTGTGCGCCGGCCCCGTCTCGCCGAGGAAGGCGATGGTCGGATGGATCGCCGGCACGACCTGCGAGACGTTGCCCATGTCGGTCGACCCGCCGCCAAGGACGGCGTCCGAGATCGTGCGGCCGCGCGCGAGGAGGTTGCGGTTCCACAGTGCGGCGAGCGTCTCGTCGTGCTTGACGGGGGCGTAGGGATGCTCGGTCGCGCACGGCTCCCAGGTGCAGCCGGTGGAGATGGCGGCGCCCTCGAAGCAGGCGAGGACCTTCGCCTTGACCGCGCGCCACACGTCGATCTCGAGGGCGCGGATCTCGACCTGCAGCACCGCGCGGTCGGGGATGATGTTGGTGGCCTCGCCGCCGTGCGAGACGAAGGCGTTGAGGTTGACCTGCTTGGGCAGCTGCTGGCGCAGCAGCGCGATGGCCGTCTGGGCGACGACGGCGGCGGATGCCGCATTGATGCCCTGCTCGGGCATGCCCGCGGCGTGGGCGGTGCGCCCGTGGAAGACGACCTCGAAGCGCTCGACGGCGGTCGCGGCGAAGGCCGTGGCGCTGACGTCCTCACCGGTCATCCCGTGCACCATGAGGGAGAAGTCGGCATCCTCCCACGCTCCCGCCAGCAGCATGGGGACCTTGCCGCCGCCGTGCTCCTCGGCGGGCGTGCCGAGGAGCTTGATGCGCAGTCCGGCGTCGGCGGCCACGGGCGCGAGGGCGAGGGCGGCGCCCACGCCGGCCGACGCGATGACGTTGTGCCCGCAGCCGTGCCCGATGCCCGGCAGCGCGTCGTACTCGGCGCAGATGGCGACGGTGAGGTCGCCATCTCCGTAGACGGCCTCGACGGCGGTCGGCACGCCGAACGCGCCGACCTCGACGCGGAAGCCCGCCTCGTCGAGCGTGCGCCCGACGAGCGCGGCGGCCTCGTGCTCCTGCCACGACAGCTCCGGGTTGGCGTGGATCGCGTGGCTGAGCGCGATCAGCTGCCCGCGGCGCGCCTCGACCTCGTCGATCGCACGCTGCTTGATCGCTGCTGCCGCCGCCGGATCGATGGTGGTGCTCATGTCTGCCTCTCGCGTCGAAATGTCTGCGGGTGAGTGTGTGCGCCGCATGCGTCGCCCGTGTTACAAGGCCGGTATTCTGCGCAAGCCGACGGTGTTATGCTCCATATCCGCGCACGTGCGCGCCGTCCGAGGAGCCTCCGTGCAGACCATCGCCCTCGACCCCGTCGACCGACGACTGCTGCACGCGCTGCAGATCGAGCCCCGCGCGAGCTGGAACGCGCTGGCTCGCGTCGTCGGAGTCGATGCGCGCACGCTCGCCCGCCGCTGGGCGCGGCTGGATGCCGAGGGCGTCGCGTGGATCACCGGGCACACGATGCGGGGGCAGACGGCGCTCATCGAGATCGAGTGCGACCTGCCGGGGATCCGCGGGGTGATCGACGAGCTGAGCCACGACCCCGCGGTGTTCGTGCTCGACTCGAGCGCCGGTTCCCGTGACCTCCTCGCCCTCGTCCGCGCAGCTGATCTCAGCGCCCTCGCGACGTACTCGATCGACCGGCTCGCCCGGCTGCCCGGCGTCCGCGCCATCCGCACGCACGTCATGAACGAGATGCTCCTCGACGCGTCGAGCTGGCGTCTGCGAGAGCTGACGCCCGCGCAGCTGGCCCTGATGCCGCAGCCGGGCGCCCCGCGCGCACGGAGCGCCCGGCAGGTCGCCGACGACGTGGAGGAGGCGATCCTCGCGGCGCTGTGGGCCGACGGCAGGACCCCCGTCGCCGAGATCGCGGAACGCAGCGGCATCTCGCCGCAGCGGATCTCCGACGGCATCGCGATCATGAGACAGGACGGCACGCTCCGCCTCCGCACCGACATCGCCCGCGCCGCATCGGGCTGGCCGGTCTACGCGTGGTACTTCGTGGAGGCGCCTTCGCGGGTGCTGGAGGCGGCGAAGGGCACCATCACGACCGTGCCCGAGGTGCGGCTCGCCTTCACGACGGCGAGCCGCTACAACCTCGTGCTGGCCGTGTGGCTGCGCCGGCTCTCCGACGTCAACCGCTTCGAGATCGCGCTCGAGAACGCGATGACCGGCGCTCGCATCGCCGACCGCGCCGTCGTCCTGCGCATCGAGAAGCACCTGAGCCGCATCGTCGGCCCCGAGACCCTGGCCGTCGGGCCGGCCTGAGCCGCAGCCTCCCGCTTCCTCGCCGAGGGCGCCCCGGCATCCCCCACCGATCTCGGGGAATCACGCCGACCTCGGATGATGCCGGCGAAACCCTCCGAGGTACGCGGGATCGTCCGAGGTTCGTGGCGGTCAGGCGCGCTGTCGCCAGGCGGGCGCGGTCGCGTCGAGCAGGGCGTCCCACGACGTGGGCCGGATGCCGAAGGCCTCCGTCGTCTCGGCGCCGTCGGCGATGAAGGGCGCGTCGAACTGGTAGAGCACGCCGTTCACCTCGCGCAGCATCGGGATCATCGCGCCGCCGGCGCGCAGCACCCAGCGCGGCACGCGCCGCAGGCGCGGTGCGCCGAGGCCGACGCGGGCGCCCAGGTCGGTGAGCACCTGCCGCACGGACTGCGCGGGATTGGACGGCACGATCCACGCCGATCCCCACGCGCGCTCGTCGCCGCCGAGGGTCTGCAGGGTCGCCGCGACATCGTCGACGGCCGACCACGTGTGCGGCTGGTCGGGGTCGGCGAAGACCCAGGCGGGCTTCCCGCGCAGCGTCGCGGCGGCGCTCATCGCGAGCATGCTGTGGCTGACCGGCAGGGTGGGGCCGAAGTAGTCGGACGCGCGCGCCTCGGTCGCCCGCACCCTCCCGGCCTCGTGCGCGGCGAGCGCGTCGTGCCACATCCGCACCCGCAGGGCGCCCTTGTGATCGCTCGGACGCAGCGGGGTGTCGCGCCGCATGGGGCCCGGCACCGGACCGTAGCCGTACAGGTTGCTCATCGTGACGAGCACGGCGCCCGTGCGCTCGGCGGCCGTGAGGATCGAGGCGGCGAGCGGCGGCCATTCGCGCTCCCAGTCGGGATACGACCCGGGGTTCGCGCAGTTGTAGAGCACCTCGGCTCCCGCCGTGCAGCGGGTGAGGTCGTCGGGGTTCGAGGCGTCCACGGCGACGGCCTCGCCCACGCCCGCGTCGCGTCCCGAGCGCGTGATGACGCGCACGCGGTGCCCGTCCGCGTGCAGCCGGGCGGCGAGCGCGCTCCCGACGGGTCCGGCACCGACGATCGCGTGCAACGCAGCCATGCCCCCAGTGTGACAGCCCGCGCGCGGGGGCGGGTCGCCGCGCGGGCTCCCGCGCCAGGCGTCGACGCACGTTCACCGCGGTGTCATCCCTGCGCCTCCGAAGGAGCGCCGACCGGCGCGGATCCCGACCCCGCGCGCGCGATCAGCCCCGCGACGACCAGCCCGCCGCGTGCAGGCGGGTGAAGGCGTCGAGCAGCAGGTCGAGGGTGAAGACGAACTCGGCATCGGCGTCGCAGGCGCCGGAGGGATGCGACGCCGCGGCCTCCTGCGCGATCGCCACGACGTGCGGGAACGCCGCGGCCATGGCGGCGAGCGTCTCGGCATCCGGCCCGTCCGGGGTACCCGGGGTCTCGGGAGCAGCGGATGCCGCGGGAGGCGCGAACGCCTCGGGCGAGAAGCCCCAGATCCGGTGGCCGAGGGCGTGCATCGCGTGGTGCGCGAGGTCGTAGCTCACGCCGCCCGCAGCGAACTCCCCCGCGAGCGCGTTCATGTACGCGAGCACGGCGGGCGTGCGCTGCGTCGCGCCCTCGATCGCGGGGCGCAGCCAGGGATGCGCCCCCAGCGCCTCCCGCGCGGCGAGGATGCGCCAGCGCACGGCATCCGTCCACGGCAGCCCCGCCGGCGGCTGGGGATAGGCGGCCACGACCGCGTCGATCATGCCGCCGACGAGTGCGCTCTTGTCGCTGACGTGCTTGTACAGCGCCATCGGCACGACGCCGAGGCGGGTCGCGACGGCGCGCATGCTGACGGCGTCGAGCCCGCTCGCGTCGGCGATCGCGATCGCCTCGCCGATGACGCGGGCGGGCGTGAGCGTCGCGCGGGTCGCCGCCATGACCGTCGCCTCCCGGGACTCGTTGACACGTGTACGCCGTATACCTTACGCTTCCCTCCAGAGGTGTACACCGTACACCTACGTCGCCATGAACCCAGGGAGCACCATGACCACCGACCGCCGCCTCGCCCTCACGGCAGGGCTGCTCTATCTCGCCACCTTCGCGACATCGTTCCCCGGGCTCGCGTTGAGGACCGCCTTCTTCGACGGGGATGCCGCACCCGCCACCGCAGGGAGCGCGGCGCTCGTCGAGCTGCTGCTCGCCGCCGCGTGCGTCGGCACCGCGCTCGCGCTGTTCCCGATCGCGCGCCGCGTGAGCCTGCCGCTCGCGCTCGGCTTCGTCGTCTCGCGCACGCTGGAGGCCGCCATGATCATGACCGGCGTGCTGGCGCTGCTGGCGACCGCCGCCGTGCGCGCGGCGGGCGGCGGCGACGACGCGCTGGTCGCGCTGCACGACGCCTCGTTCCTCGTCGGGCCCGCGTTCATGAGTGCGACGAACGCCCTGCTGCTCGGCTCCGTGATGTTCCGCGGCCGTCTCGTGCCGCGCGTCATCCCGCTGATCGGGCTGATCGGCGCGCCCCTCCTGCTCGCCTCGTCGATCGGCGTGCTGTTCGGCGCATGGACCCAGACGTCGGCCGTCGGCGCGATCGCCGCGGTGCCCGTGGCGCTGTGGGAGCTCGCCCTCGGCGTGTGGCTCACCGTGCGGGGCGTGGCCCCCGGCATCCCGCGCCCCGCGGATCACGGGCCTCGGGGAATCTCACCTGCCTCGGACGATCGCCATGGAATGACCCGAGGCACATGAGGTCCTCCGAGGTCGATGGGCGCCGCGCAGGGCCCGCTTACGCCCCCGCGAGCGCCTGCGCGAGGTCGGCCCAGAGGTCCTCGACGTCCTCGATGCCGACCGAGAGGCGCACGAGGCTGACCGGGGTGGTCTCGGGCTCCAGGGCGATGCGGCGGCGGCGCTCCAGCTGGCTCTCGACGCCGCCGAGGCTCGTCGAGTGCACCCAGACGCGGGTCGCCGCGCACAGCCGGTCGGCCGCGTCGGCGCCCGCGGCGACGTCGATCGAGACCATCGCCCCGAACCCCGGGTAGCGCACGCGCTCGACGGCCGGGTGCCGCCGCAGGCGCTCCGCGAGCTCGGCGGCGTTGCGGCACGCACGCTCCACGCGCAGGGCGAGGGTGCGGATGCCGCGGAGCGCGAGCCACGTCTCGGTGGGCCCCGGGATCGCGCCGCGCAGGCTGCGGTGCTCGAGCACGCGGGCGGCGAGCGCGCGCCCGTGCTCGGTGTCGGCCGTCACGCACGCGCCCATGATCACGTCGCTGTGCCCCGCGAGGTACTTCGTGACGGAGTGCACGACGACGTCGACGCCGTCTTCGAGCGGGCGCTGCAGCAGCGGGGTCGCGAACGTGTTGTCGCACGCGACGAGCGCGCCCGCGGCGTGCGCGGCGGCCGTGAGCGCGGGGATGTCGGCGACGTCGAGCAGCGGGTTCGTGGGGCTCTCCAGCCACACCAGGTGCGCGCCGTCGCACGCCGCGATCACCTGCGCGGTGTCGGTGACGTCGACGAACCGCACCTCGAGCTCTCCCGCGCGGGCGCGCTGGTCGAGCGTCGCGACGACCCCGTTGTACGCGGATGCCGGGGCCACGACGACCCCGCCGACGGGAACGAGCGACAGCACGGCGTCGACGGCCGCCATCCCGCTCGCGAACGTCGTCGCGAGCCCGCCCTCGAGCGATCCGAGCACCTCCTCGAACGCCGTCCACGTGGGGTTCCCGACGCGCGCGTAGATGACGTCGCCGCCGGCATGGTACGTCGAGCTGAGCACGAGCGGCGCCCCGACCGACCCGCCGGGCGTGCGGGGCTCGCGGCCGGCGGCCACGATGCGGGTTGCGGGAGACAGCTGCGAGACGTCGGCGTGGTGGGTCACGGCACCAGCCTAGAACCGTGCGCGGCCCGAGACGCCGCCGGCCTCATGACGCCGGCGGCGCGTCCTCCTCCTTCGGCAGGCACCACATCAGCGCCGTGCGCTGCGCCGTCGCGACGATCTCGCCGCGCTGGTTGCGCCCCGTGTGCCGCATGGTCACCAGGCCCTGGCCGGGACGCGACGCGGACAGCCGCTTGTCGACGATCTCGGTCTCGGCGTACAGGGTGTCGCCGTGGAACAGCGGCGCGGGGAAGGCGATCTCGCCGAGGCCCACCTGCGCGACGAGAGTGCCCTGCGTGAGCTGCGCGACCGAGAGGCCGACGAGCGTGGAGAGCGTCCACATCGAGTTCATGAGCCGCTGCCCGAACGGCTGGGTCTCGGCGAACGCGGCATCCAGATGCAACGCCTGCGTGTTCATCGTCGACGTCGTGAACGTGACGTTGTCGGCCTCGGTGGCCGTGCGCCCGGGGCGGTGCCTGTAGATCGCGCCGAGCTCGAACTCCTCGAAGTACAGACCGCGCTGGATGTGCTCGCGCGGGCCGGATGCCGGTGCGCCCATCGCTCACACCGCCCCGAGTGCGCGCGCGATGACGAGCAGCTGCACCTCGTTGGTGCCCTCGCCGATCTCCAGGATCTTGGAGTCGCGGTAGTGCCGGGCCACGGGGTACTCGTTCATGAATCCGTTTCCTCCAAAGAGCTGCGTCGCATCGCGCGCATTGTCCATGGCGGCGTCGCTCGCGGTGAGCTTCGCGATCGCCGCCTCCGTCTTGAAGGGCCTGCCCGCGTCGCGCAGGCGCGCCGCATGATGCCAGGCCAGCCGCGCGTTGTGCACGCGCAGCTGCATGCGCGCGAGCGTGAACTGCGCGCTCTGGCGCGTCGAGAGCGCCGCGCCGAACACGGTGCGGGTGCGGGCGTAGTCGAGCGCCGCCTCGAGGCATCCCTCGGCGGCGCCGGTCGCGAGGGCCGCGATCGCGATGCGTCCCTCGTCGAGGATGTGCAGGAAGCCCGCGTAGCCGCGGCCCCGCTCGCCGAGCAGGTTCTGCTCGGGAACGCGCGCGCCGGTGAACGTCAGCGGGTGCGTGTCGGAGGCGTGCCAGCCGACCTTGTCGTACGCGGGCCCGACGACGAACCCCGGGGTGCCGTGCGGCACGATGATCGTCGAGATCTCCCTGCGGCCGTCCTGCTCGCCCGTGACGGCCGTGACCGTGACGAACCGCGTGATGGGCGTGCCGGAGTTGGTGATGAACTGCTTGGCGCCGTCGATCACCCACTCGCCGCCCTCGAGCCGTGCCGTCGTGCGGGTGGCCCCGGCATCCGATCCCGCCTCGGGCTCGGTGAGGCCGAAGCCGGCGAGGGCGCGCCCCGCGAGCAGGTCGGGCAGCAGCTCGTGCTTCTGCGCCTCGGTGCCGAACCGGAAGACGGGCATGGCGCCGAGGCTCACGCCCGCCTCGAGCGTGATCGCAATCGACTGGTCGACGCGGCCGAGCGCCTCGATCGCGAGGCACAGCGCGACGTAGTCGCCGCCCTGCCCGCCGTACTCCTCGGGAAAGGGGAGGCCGAACAGCCCCAGCTCTCCCATCTGCGCGACGACGTCCATCGGCAGGGTCTTCGTGCGGTCGGCCTCGTAGGAGACGGGTGCGACGACCTCGTCGGCGAAGGCGCGCACGGTGCGGGCGAGCTCGCGCTCGTCGTCGGTGAGATCGTGGTGGTCCATCGGATTCCTCGGTTCGTCGTGAGAGGTCGGGAGTCAGCCGTCGCCCGGGGGCGGGTCGGCGACCACGGTCGCGAGCACCTGGTCGCGACGCACCTGGTCGCCCACGGCCGCGGTCACGTGCACGGTGCCGTCGTGCGGCGCGGTCACGGCGTGCTCCATCTTCATCGCCTCGATCGAGACGATGCGGTCGCCCGCGGCGACGTGCGCGCCGTCGGCGACGTGCACCGCGACGACGGCGCCCGGCATGGGCGCCCGCAGCTCGGGCTCGGCGGCACCGCCGGACCGGCCCCGCGCCGCGAGCCGTCGTTCGGCCGCGGCGCGGCGCGTGAGCGGCTGCAGCCGGTGCGTCGCGCCGTCGGCGTGCACCCAGACCGCGCCGTCGGCGTCGATCGCGGCGTCGATGGATGCCGGGGTGGCCGGCCCCGTGGGATCCCGCGTCTCGTCGGTCGGTGCGGTGGCGTCCGATGCGCCGGCGGACGGCACGGCGGCATCCGTCATCGTCGTGATCCGAGCCGCGGCGTCGCCCCGCGCCTCGACGACGGTGCCGTCGGCCGTCGCGAAGCTCTGCGCGGGCGCGGCGGCCGTCGCGCCGATGCGCCATCCCGAGCGCGAGCGCCACAGCGGGCTCGCCGCGCGTGGATACAGCGGGCTCGCCGCGGCAGGCGCCTGCGACCGGTCGTGCACGAGCGCCGCGGCGGCCGCGAGCGCGGCGGGCCCCGGCACCGGCGCGACGAACGGCGGCAGCCGGTCGATGAGACCGGTGTCCAGCTCGCCCGCGCGCACGGCCGGCTCGGCGAGCAGCGCGCGCAGGAAGGCGATGTTCGTGTCGACGCCGAGCACGACGGTGTCGGCGAGCGCCGCATCGAGCGCCCGCAGGGCGGCGGCGCGGTCGGCGCCCGCCGCGATGACCTTCGCGATCATAGGGTCGTAGTCGGCGGTGACGACCGAGCCGGTCTCGACCGCGCCGTCGGTGCGCACGCCGTCGGCGGCCCGCCACCGCAGCACCTCGCCGGTCGCGGGCAGGAAGCCGCGTTCGGGGCTCTCCGCGTACACGCGCGCCTCGATCGCGTGCCCGGTGAGGTGCACGTCGTCCTGCGCGATCCCGAGCCGCTCGCCCGCCGCGATGCGCACCTGCTGCTCGACGAGGTCGACGCCCGTGACGAGCTCGGTCACCGGGTGCTCGACCTGCAGGCGCGTGTTCATCTCGATGAAGAAGAAATCGTCGGGCCGGTCGCCCGCGACCAGGAACTCGACGGTGCCGGCACCCCGGTAGTCGACGGATGCCGCGGCCGCGCACGCGGCGGCGCCGAGGCGCGCCCGGGTCGGGGCGTCGACGACGGGCGAGGGCGCCTCCTCGACGACCTTCTGATGCCGCCGTTGCAGCGTGCACTCGCGCTCGCCCAGGTGCACGACCGTGCCGTGCGCGTCGGCGAGCACCTGCACCTCGATGTGCCGGGGCCGCTCGATGAGCCGCTCGAGCAGCAGCGTGTCGTCGCCGAAGGCGGCCGACGCGACGCGGCGCGCGGTCTGCAGGGCGCCGGCGAGCTCGTCCGCGGTGCGCACGACCTGCATGCCCTTGCCGCCGCCGCCCGCGGAGGGCTTCACGAGCAGCGGAAACCCCGTGCGCTCCGCGGTCGCCGCGATGTCGGCGTCCGCCATGCCCGCGGCGCTGAAGCCGGGCACCGTCGGCACGCCGTGCGCCGCGACGTGCTCCTTGGCGCGGATCTTGTCGCCCATGACCTCGAGGGCGCGCGCGCCGGGCCCGATGAGCACGATGCCGGCATCCGCGCATGCCCGCGCGAACGCGACGTTCTCGGAGAGGAAGCCGTAGCCGGGGTGCACCGCCTGCGCCCCCGTCCCACGCGCGGCGGCGACGACCGCGCCGATGTCGAGGTACGACGCGGTCGCGGCCGCGGGGCCGATGCGCACCGCGACGTCGGCCTCGCGCACGTGCGGGGCTCCCGCGTCGGCGTCGCTGTGCACCGCGACCGAGCGGATGCCGAGGGCGCGGAGCGTGCGGATGACGCGGCGGGCGATCTCGCCGCGATTGGCCACGAGCACGGTGTCGAAGCGGGCGTTGTCGAAGCGGGCGCTGCCGGAGCCGGCGGTGCCGGAGCCGGCGGTGTCGGCGCGGGTCATGGAGTCACATCCGGAAGACGCCGAAGCGGGGCTCGGGGAGGGGCGTGCGGGAGACGACGTCGAGGGCGAGGCCCAGCAGGTCGCGGGTGTCGGCGGGGTCGACGACACCGTCGTCCCACAGCCGCGCCGTCGCGTAGTAGGGGCTGCCCTGCTCGTCGAACCGCGCGCGGATCGGCGCCTCGAACGCCGCCTGGTCCTCGGCGGACCACTGCTCGCCGCGGGCCTCCAGCTGGTCGCGCTTGACCGTCGAGAGCACGGATGCCGCCTGCGGGCCGCCCATGACCGAGATGCGGCTGCTCGGCCACGTCCACAGGAAGCGCGGCGCGTAGGCGCGCCCGCACATCGAGTAGTTGCCGGCGCCGAACGAGCCGCCGATGACGACCGACAGCTTGGGCACGCGGGTCGTCGCGACGGCCGTGACCATCTTGGCGCCGTCCTTCGCGATGCCGCCGGCCTCGGCATCCCTCCCCACCATGAAGCCCGAGATGTTCTGCAGGAACAGCAGCGGGATGCCGCGCTGGTCGCACAGCTCGATGAAATGCGCGCCCTTGAGCGCCGACTCGCCGAACAGCACGCCGTTGTTGGCGACGACGCCGACGGGGTGCCCGTGGATGCGCGCGAAGCCGGTCACGAGCGTCTGGCCGTACTCGCGCTTGAACTCGTGCAGCTCGCTGCCGTCGACGAGGCGCGCGATGACCTCGCGCACGTCGTAGGGCCGGGTGACGTCGACCGGGACGACGCCGTACAGCTCCGACGGATCGACGACGGGCGGAGCGGTCGGATGCACGGCCCATGCCGGCTCGGCGGGCGGCGGGAGGGTCGCGACGATGTCGCGCACGATCTCGAGGGCGTGCTCGTCGTCCTCGGCGAGGTGGTCGACGACGCCCGAGCGGCGCGCGTGCAGCTCGCCGCCGCCGAGCTCCTCGGCCGTGACGACCTCGCCGATCGCGGCCTTCACGAGCGGCGGGCCGCCGAGGAAGATCGTGCCCTGCCCGCGCACGATCACGGTCTCGTCGCTCATCGCGGGCACGTAGGCGCCGCCCGCGGTGCACGAGCCCAGCACGGCGGCGATCTGGGGGATGCCCTCGGCCGACATCCGCGCCTGGTTGAAGAAGATGCGGCCGAAGTGGTCGCGGTCGGGGAACACCTCGTCCTGCATCGGCAGGAACGCGCCGCCCGAGTCGACGAGATACACGCAGGGCAGGCGGTTCTCGCGCGCGATCTCCTGCGCGCGCAGGTGCTTCTTGACCGTCAGCGGGTAGTAGGTGCCGCCCTTGACGGTCGCGTCGTTGCACACGACCATCACGTGGCGGTCGTGGATGAGGCCGATGCCGGCGATCACGCCCGCTCCGGGCGCCTCGCCGTCGTAGAGGCCGTCGGCGGCGAGCGGCGAGACCTCGATGAACGGGCTGCCCTCGTCGAGCACCCGCGTCACGCGGTCGCGGGGCAGCAGCTTGCCGCGGGCGACGTGCCGGTCGCGCGACGCGGGCGGCCCGCCCTGGGCGGCGACGCGCAGCCGGTCGCGCAGATCGGCGGCGAGCGCGGCCTGCGCCGCGCGCGTGCGCTCGAACGCCGCGTCGTGCGGCGTCGCCGTGCCGAGCACGCTCATGTCAATCTCCATCGCTGTCATGATCGGGATGCCGACCCGGGCGCCTACACTTCAGTTAGCGCCCATTAACCCATACGTTAGCGGTGACTAACTGAAATGACAAGCGAGCTCTCCACCGACCGCGGCCGCGCCAAGGCCGACCGCCGTGCGGGCATCCTGCAGGCCGCCGCACGGCTGTTCGCCGAGCGCGGGTACAACGCCGTGAGCCTCGAGGACATCGGCGGCGCCGTCGGCGTGAGCGGACCCGCGATCTACCGGCACTTCGCGAACAAGCAGGCGCTGCTCGGCGCCATCCTGGTGAGCGTGAGCGAGGGCCTGCTCGCAGGCGGCCTCGACGTGCTGGAGCGCGAGTCGTCGCCCCCGCGCCGGCTCGAGGAGCTCGTGCGCTTCCACGTCGACTTCGCCCTCGCCGACGTCGAGGTGATCCGCGTGCAGGACCGGGAGCTGTCGAGCCTCGGCGACGACGACCGGCACACGGTGCGGCGCCTGCAGCGCGAGTACGTCGAGCTGTGGACCGGCGTGCTGCACGCCCTGCGCCCCGACCGCTCCGTCGACGAGCTGCGCGTGCGCGCCCACGCGTGCTTCGGCCTGCTCAACTCGACCCCGCACAGCACGCGCCCCGCCCCCGCCATCCCCGACGACGCCACCGCCCGCCGGGTCCTGGAGCAGATGGCCCTCGCCGCGCTCCGCGCGTGAGCGGGGGTGGGCGGGTACCGGACCGCGGGAGGGGTTCAGGGGCGCCGGACTGTGGGATGGGTTTCGATACGCGCGCTGCGCGCGCTACTCAACCAGCGGGAGGTGTGTGCGGGTGCCTGCCCCTCACCCCGCCGATCACACGACGATGCCCCTCACTCCGCTGGTCGAGTGCTCGCGGCGGAGCCGCGAGTGTATCGAGACCCGTGTAACGGCCCGCGGCAAGGGTTTCGATACGCGCGCTGCGCGCGCTACTCAACCAGCGGGGTGTGCGACCAGCGGGGTGTGCGGGACACGTCTCACCCCGCTGATCGAGTGCCCGCGGCGGAGCCGCGGGCGTATCGAGATCCGTCTCACGGGCCGCCGCCCGCGACCCCGTCACCGAGCGCACGCGAATCCTGCGAGAATCTGCGCGTGAACACCCTCGTGAACGTCGTCAACGTCTTCGTCGATGACGACGACAACCATGGCAACCCGCTCGGCATCGTGTGGGCGTCGCCGTCGACCCGCGGGCAGGAGACGGAGATCGCCGCCGACCTCGGCTTCAGCGAGACGATCTTCATCGACGCCATGGCCGACCACGTCGCGACGGCACGGATCTTCACGCCCGCGGGCGAGCTGCCGTTCGCCGGGCATCCGACGGTCGGACTCGCGGCGTGGCTGCTGCAGGGCGGCGACGAGGTGAAGGCCATCAGGGTTCCCGCGGGCAGTGTGCGGGTGCGCGCCGACGGCGACCTCGTCTACGTCACCGCGATGCCGGACTGGGCGCCGGTGTTCGAGATCGACCGGCTCGACTCGCCCGCCGAGGTCGAGGCCGTCGATCCCGCCGCCTATGCGTTCGGCCTGCACTACGTGTGGGCGTGGATCGACGAGCCCGAGGGCCGCGTGCGCTCGCGGATGTTCGCGCCCGATCTGCGGCTGAGCGAGGACGAGGCGACGGGCTCGGCGGCGGTGCGCCTCACGGCCGCGCTGGGCCGCGACCTGCTGATCGTGCAGGGGCGGGGCTCGGTGCTCCGCACGCACGTGCGCTACCTCGGCCAGCAGATCGAGGTCGGCGGCCGCGTCTCGGAGCCGCGGATCATCGAGCTGCGCTGACCGGGCGGCACCGACCGTCACTTTGCCTCACTCACTCTCACTTCGCTCACTCACCCTCACTCAGGCAAAGTGACGTACACTGAAGCAAACTGAGGAAGAGTGAGGACAAGTGAGCGGCCTGGAGAACGAACCCCTCGTCGAGACTCTCGCACGCCTGCGGCAGCAAGGCACCGATGACGCCCTCGTCGAGGTCAAGGCCAGTACGCGCAAGCTCAGCGCCGACGTGTGGGACAGCGTGAGCGCGTTCGCCAACTCCGCCGGCGGACGCATCCTTCTCGGCCTCTCCGAGGAAGACGGATTCACGCCAGCACAAGGATTCGACATCGACGTCGTACGCGATCAGTTCGTCGAGGGAATCGGTGACGGCGGCGCGCAGGGCGCCAAGCTCACGAATCCGCCCGCCTACGGAATGGTTCGCGCAACGGTTGACGGGCATCCCGTGCTGATCATCACGATCGCCCCCAACCAACCCGGCAACAAGCCGTGCTTCGTCACGGCGAAGGGCCTCCCCGGGGGCGCATACAAACGTGTCGACGACAAGGACATCAAGCTCTCGGCGCCCGAAGTCTTCGAGCTGCAGCACGAACTCGTTCCCTCAGACGCTGATCGGCAGATCGTCGATGACGCGGATGAGACTGACCTCGACCCTCAGGTGCTCGACGATCTCATCGCTCGCCGCACAGGGACCAAAGCGCTCCACGGCGCGCACACACGCAAGGAGCAACTGGTCCGCCTGAACGTGCTCGACAAGCGCGGGCACGTTCGCCTGGCGGGACTCCTCGCCACGGGAACATTCCCGCAACAGTTCTATCCTCGGCTGCTCGTCGACGTCACGGTCCATCCCGGCAATGAAAAATCGCTCCCTACGACTGATCTACGATTCCTCGACCGCGTGGAGTGCGTGGGCAGACTCGCCGACGTGGTCGACGACGCCGTCAGCGCCGTGGTTCGCAATCTGCGCACCTACTCGGTCGTCGACGGCGCGACGCGCCGCGAACTGCCGGAGATACCCGTGAGAGTCCTTCGTGAGGCGATCTCGAATGCCGTCCTGCATCGCGAGTACTCTGCGATGTTCGTCGGCCAGCCCGTGACGATCGATGTCTTCGCCGACCGCGTCGAGATCACGAACCCGGGCGGATTCTGGGGCGGCGTGACGCAGGACAATCTCGGCGACGGAACCTCGCGTTGCCGGAATCAGGTGCTTCTCCCCCTCATGCAGCACGTCGCACCGAGAGGGCAAGCAGGATTCACGGTCGAGGGTCAGGGTGGCGGTGTCCGTCTGATGATCGCCGAAATGGAAGCGCACGCCCTGGAACGCCCCCGCTTCACCGTCGGGCCGGATCAGGTGAAGGTCACACTCCATCGGCACGGCGCCGAGATCCCCGAGCATCGTGCGTGGCTGCGGCAGCTGACAGATCGGGACCTCGACTCACACGAGGACGCCGCCCTGCTCATCGCTCGGCGTGAAGGCAGAGTCTCGGTCAACGGGCTCCGTGATGCACTTCGCATCGATTCCGACGAGGCGCGAAGAATCCTCACCGGGCTGCGCGAAGAGGGCGTGCTCCGTGGCACCGGCACCGAAGGCTTCGTCCTCGCTGCCGGTGCTCCCCTGCCGAGCGATACGGACGCCGCACTCATCCGCGGCCTGGTGGGAAGGGGCCCGCAGAGCGTCCACGACATCGTTGCATGGAGCGGGCTTTCACTCAGTGCCGTGCGCTCGCGGCTGCGGCGGCTCGTCGAAGACGGGTGGGTGCAGGCGACGGCGCCACCGCAGAGCCGGCATCGCAAATACGTCGTGCACGGCGGTCGGACGGGAGCCTCGACGATGGGGCGACCCGCCTGACGGCCCGAACGCGGCTCTAAAGTCAGTGCGACACCCGCTCAGAGGCAGGGGCGAGCGTCACCTCGTCGCCGAGGCGCACCGTGCCCGACTCGCCGGACGCGGGGAGCAGCAGGATGCCGAGGGTCGGCGCCTGCTGGTCGAACTCCTTCGTGAGCACGCGCAGCAGGCGCGCGTCGCGGTCGCCCGTGTCGGGGTTCGCCATGATCGCGGTGCACCGCGCGATGGGCGCCTGCACGTCGAACAGCACGTCGCCGACGCGCACCCGCCCCGACCAGCCGAGCTCGTCCCACGGCGCCGTGCCCGTGACGACGACGTTCGAGCGGAAACGGCGATCGTCGACGGATGCCGGCACCGCGGCATCCAGTGCCTGCACCGACGCCGCGCCGTGCAGCGACACGAATCCGCGCGGCCGGTCCTGGAACCGCGAGGTGCGGCCGTCGCCGACGAGCCGCAGCGGCAGCACGCCCTCGGCGTCGAGCCGGGAGGCCTCGGGCGAGTCCGCGACGAACGCGGTCACGGCATCCTCGAGGCGGCGCCGGCCCTGGTCGTCGAGCGCCGCGTCGACCAGCGTGCGCCCGCCGTCGTCGGTGATCGTCACGCGCAGTGCGGTGTGGTCGTAGCGCACGCGCAGCCGCGCGAGCGACGGGAAGTCCATGAGCGCGAGACCGCGGCTCTTCGGCCAGTAGGCGAGCCCGTCGCGGCTCTCGGGCGTCACGGCGCTCGCGAACCGGAACGCGAGCACGCGGTCGCCCGCGACGCGTCCGTCGGCCTGCACGACGAGCTCGTCGCACGCCTCGGGCGTGAACCCCTTGACCGGATGACGGAAGAGCGCGGAGACCTGCGGCACCGTCTCATGCTCTCATCCCGGGCCGGCGAGGCAGGCACCCACGCATCCTCCACCTCCACTCACTCCCACCCCCGCCGCCGCTGGTTGAGTAGCGCGCGCAGCGCGCGTATCGAAACCCACCCAACGGACCGCTACAAGGGTCTCGATACACTCGCGGCTCCGCCGCGAGCACTCGACCAGCGGGAATGAGATGCAAGCGTCCACACCCCCGCCGCCGCTGGTTGAGTAGCGCGCGCAGCGCGCGTATCGAAACCCACCTAACGGACCGTTACACGGGTCTCGATACACTCGCGGCTCCGCCGCGAGCACTCGACCAGCGGGAATGAGATGCAAGCGTCCACACCCCCCACCCCCGCTGGTTGAGTAGCGCGCGCAGCGCGCGTATCGAAACCCCTCCCACGCACCGTTACCCGGGTCCCGGCGGGGTGGTGGGGGGATCGGGGTGGAGGCGGTAGCCCATGCCGGCCTCGGTGAGGAGGTGGCGGGGGCGCGAGGGGTCGGGCTCGAGCTTCTTGCGCAGCTGCGCCATGTAGAGGCGCAGGTAGCCGCTGTCGGCGACGTGCTCCGAGCCCCAGATCTCGCGGAGCAGGGTCTGGCGGGTGACGAGCCGGCCGGGGTTGCGCACGAGCATCTCCAGGAAGCGCCACTCCGTCGGCGTCAGCCGGACCGTCCTCGCGGAGCCGCCGTCGCCGCGGGTGACGGTGTGATCCGAGAGGTCGACGCGCACGTCGCCGAAGGTCACGACCGGCTCGGCGTCGGCCTGCGGGGTGCGGCGGGTGAGCGCCCGGATGCGGGCGAGCAGCTCGTCGATGGAGAACGGCTTGGTCACGTAGTCGTCGGCGCCCGCGTCGAGGGCCTCGACCTTGTCGGCCGATCCGGTGCGTCCCGAGACGACCAGGATGGGGGCGGCCGACCAGCCGCGGACGGCGTGGATGACCTCCATGCCGTCGAGCCGCGGCATCCCGAGGTCGAGCACGACGAGGTCGGGATGGCGGTCGACGGCGGCCTGGATCGCCTCGGCGCCGTCGGCGGCCGTGACGATCTCGTAGCCCTCGGCGGTGAGGGTGATGCGCAGGGCGCGGAGCAGCTGCGGGTCGTCGTCGGCGATCAGGATCCTCACGGCGTGCTCCTCTCCCGCACGGCGAGCGCGGGCAGCCCGATGACCATCGTGACGCCGCCGCCCGGCGTGTCCTCGGCCGTGAGCGTGCCGTTCATCGCCTCGACGAAGCCCTTCGACAGCGCGAGCCCGAGGCCGAGGCCCGTCGTGTTGTCGGTGTCGCCGAGCCGCTGGAAGGGCAGGAAGACGTCGTCGCGACGATCGGCGGGGATGCCGGGACCGTGGTCGACGATGCGGATCTCCACGCGATCGCCGAACGCGCTCGTCGCGACGCGCACGCGGGATCCGCCGGGCGCGTGGCGGAGCGCGTTGGCGAGCAGGTTCACGAGCGCGCGCTGCAGCAGCACGGGATCGGCGTCGACGGCCGGCACGCCGGGGTCGAGGGCGAGCTCTATCTGATCGGGGCCGATGCCGAGCTCCTCCAGCGCGGGCAGGATCGCCTCGGCGGCGTCGAGCGGCGTCGTCGCGACGGCGAGCGCACCGGCCTGCAGCCGGGTGACGTCGAGCAGGTCGGTGATCAGCGCGGCGAGGGCGTCGAGGCTCTCGGCGGCGGTGGCGAGCAGCTCGTCGCGGTCGCCGGGCGTGAGGTGCCCGCGCGCGGTGCGGAGCCCCGTGACCGCGGCGGTCGCGGCGGCGAGCGGGCGGCGCAGATCGTGGCTGAGGGCCGACAGCAGGGCGGTGCGGAGCCGGTCGGATGCCGCGAGCGGGGCGATCTCGCTGGCGGTGCGCGCCAGGGCGCTGTGCTCGAGCGCCGCGGCGAGCTGTGCGGCGATCGCCTCGAGGAGGCGCTGCTCGGCGGGCCCGAAGGCGCCCCCGTGCAGCTCGAGCACGGCATCCGCGCCGATCGGCATGGTCGTGTGCCGTTCGTCGGCGAGCGGCTCGCCGCTCGTGGCGAGCACGCTCCCGTCGCTCAGCAGCCGCACCCCGGAGAGCCGGAACGACTCGCGCGTGCGGTCGACGAGCGCCTGGATCGCGCCCTGCCCGCGCAGGACGCTGCCGGCCACGGTCGCGAGCAGCTCCGACTCGGCGGCGGCGCGGCGGGCGGAGCGCGTCTGCCGCGCCGCGCGGTCGACGACGAGGCTCACGAGCACGGCCACGACGACGTACAGCACGAGGGCGAGCAGGTGGTGCGGCTCGTCGACCTTGATCTCGTACAGCGGTTCGATGAACAGGAAGTCGAGGGTGAGCCCCGACATGACGGCGGCGAACAGGGCGGGCCAGATGCCGCCGATGATCGCCGCGACCACGACCAGCAGCTGGTAGCTGAGCACGTCGCTCGTGATCGACTCCGGTCCGCGCAGGGTGACGAGCAGCCACGACAGCAGCGGTCCGCAGACGACGGCGAAGGCGAACCCGGCGATGCGGCGCCGCCAGGTGAGCGACCCTCCGATCCGCGGCAGCGCCGAGCGGCCGCCGGCCGCGGAGTGCGTGACGATGTGCACGTCGATGTCGCCCGACTCGCGGATGACGGTCGCGCCGATGCCCGGGCCCGTGAGAGCCGCCGCGATGCGTCCGCGGCGGCTCACCCCGAGCACGAGCTGGGTCGCGTTGACCGAGCGCGCGAACTGCACGAGCGTGCGGGGCACGTCGTCGCCGACGACCTGGTGGTAGGTGCCGCCGAGGGCGTCGACGAGGGCGCGCTGCCGGGCGAGCGACTCCGGGCTCGCGGCGCGCAGCCCGTCCTGGCTCGTGACGTGCACCGCGAGCAGCTGGCCGCCCGTCGTGCGCGCGGCGATACGGGCGCCGCGGCGCAGCAGCGTCTCGCCCTCGGGGCCGCCCGTGAGGGCGACGACGACGCGCTCCCGCGCCTGCCAGGTGCTGTCGATGCCGTGCTCGGTGCGATAGGCGGTGAGCGCCTGGTCGACCTCGTCGGCGAGCCACAGCAGCGCCAGCTCGCGCAGCGCCGTGAGGTTGCCGAGCCGGAAGTAGTTCGACAGCGCGGCGTCGATCCGCTCGGCCGGGTAGACGCGGCCGCTCGCGAGGCGGTCGCGCAGCGCCTGCGGGGCGAGGTCGACGACCTCGATCTGGTCGGCGGCGCGCAGCACCGCGTCGGGGATCGTCTCGCGCTGCGCGACGCCCGTGATCTGCTCCACGACGTCGCCCAGCGACTCGATGTGCTGGATGTTCACGGTCGAGATGACGTCGATCCCCGCGTCGAGGAGCTCCTGCACGTCCTCCCAGCGCTTCTCGTGACGCATCCCGGGGGCGTTGGTGTGGGCGAGCTCGTCGACGAGCGCGACCTGCGGGCGGCGGGCGAGCACGGCATCCAGGTCCATCTCGGTCAGCTCCACGCCGCGGTGCCGCACGGCGCGGCGCGGCAGGATCTGCAGCCCCTCGGTCATCGCGGCGGTCTCGGCACGACCGTGCGTCTCCACGATCGCGACCGTCACGTCGGCGCCCTCGCCGAGGAGGCGCCGGCCCTCCTCGAGCATCGCGCAGGTCTTGCCGACGCCGGGGGCGGCACCCAGCAGCACCCGCAGTCGCCCCCGCGTCATCGCTCACTCCTCCAGCTCGTCCAGTGACAGGTTGAGTTGTAGCACGTTCACCACGGGGTCGCCCAGGTACCCCAGGTCGCGGCCGCTCGTGTGCGCGGCGACGAGCTCGCGCACCCGGTCGGCGTCCAGCCCGCGGGCGGCGCTCACCCGTTCGACCTGGATCGCGGCGTAGGCGGGGCTGATGTGCGGGTCGAGGCCCGAGGCCGACGCCGTGACGGCGTCGGCGGGCACGTCGGCGACGGGCACGCCGTCGAACGCGGCGACCTGCTCCTTGCGCTGCGCGATCTCGGCGATCAGCTCCGCGTCCTCCGGCCCCCGGTTCGAGCCCGAGGAGCTGCCGCCGTCGTAGCCGTCGCCGGCGGCGGAGGGGCGCGGCTGGAAGTACTGCGGCAGCGGATCGCCGTCGGCATCCGCGAAGGACTGCCCGATGAGCGCGGAGCCGACGACCTCGCCGGAGGCGTTCCGCACGAGCGATCCGTTCGCCTGCGCGGGGAACAGCAGCTGCCCGATGCCCGTGAGCGCGAGCGTGTAGCCGACGCCCAGCAGCAGCGTGAACAGCAGCATGGCGCGGGTGGCGACCCAAAGGGTGCGCCCGGTGCTGCGGGTCGTGGTGTTCATGATCCGGTCTCTCCTCTGCGTTCGGAATCCGGGTGCGTTCAGAACCCGGGGATGAGGCGCACGACGAGGTCGATGAGCCAGATCCCGATGAAGGGCACGACGATGCCGCCCAGCCCGTACACGAGCAGGTTGCGGCCGAGGATCTTCGACGCGTTCGCCGGGCGGTACGCGACGCCCCGCAGGGCGAGCGGCACGAGCGCGACGATCACGACGGCGTTGAAGATCACCGCCGACAGCACCGCGGATGCCGGCGAGTGCAGTCCCATGACGTTGAGGGCCCCCAGCCCCGGGAACACGCCCATGAAGATGGCGGGGATGATCGCGAAGTACTTCGCGATGTCGTTCGCGATGGAGAACGTCGTGAGCGCACCGCGCGTGATGAGCAGCTGCTTGCCGATCGCGACGATGTCGATGAGCTTCGTCGGATCGGAGTCGAGGTCGACCATGTTGCCGGCCTCCTTCGCCGCCGACGTGCCCGTGTTCATCGCGACGCCGACGTCGGCCTGTGCGAGCGCGGGCGCGTCGTTGGTGCCGTCGCCGGTCATCGCGACGAGGTTGCCGCCCTCCTGCTCCCGGCGGATGTAGGCGAGCTTGTCCTCGGGGGTCGCCTCGGCGAGCACGTCGTCGACGCCCGCCTCGGCGGCGATCGCCGCGGCGGTGAGCGGGTTGTCGCCCGTGACCATGACGGTGCGGATGCCCATCGCGCGCAGCTCCGCGAACCGGTCGGTCAGGCCCTCCTTGACGATGTCCTTGAGCTGGATCACGCCGAGGACCTCGCTCGCGCCGTCGGCGGCCCGGCGCGCGACGACGAGCGGCGTGCCGCCCGCGCGGGCGATGTGCTCGGTGTGCTCCGCGAGCTCGGCGAGCACGCCGCTCGGCGGCCGGGCGCCCTCCTGCTCCAGCCAGGCGACGACGGCCGACCCGGCGCCCTTGCGGATCTGCGAGCCGTCGGGCAGGTCGATGCCCGACATCCGGGTCTGCGCGGTGAACGGCACGACCTCCCCCGGCGCGTCTCCCGCCGCACCGGATCCGACGTCGACGCCCTCGCGGCGGGCGAGCTCCACGACCGAGGTGCCCTCGGGCGTGGGGTCGGCGAGCGACGACAGCGCGGCGGCGCGGACGAGGTCGTGTTCGGCGACGCCCGCGAGCCGCACGAAGGCGTCGGCGCGCCGGTTGCCGTAGGTGATCGTGCCGGTCTTGTCGAGCAGCAGGGTCGTGACGTCGCCCGCGGCCTCGACCGCGCGGCCCGACATCGCGAGCACGTTGCGCTGCACCAGCCGGTCCATCCCCGCGATCCCGATCGCCGACAGGAGCGCGCCGATGGTCGTGGGGATGAGACACACGAGCAGCGCGACGAGCACGGTCAGGCTCACGGGGCTCGCCGCATAGGAGGCGATCGGGTTGAGGGTGAGCGCGACGGCGACGAACACGATCGACAGCGACGCGAGCAGGATGTTCAGCGCGATCTCGTTCGGGGTCTTCTGCCGCGCCGCGCCCTCGACGAGGGCGATCATCCGGTCGACGAAGGTCTCCCCCGGCTTCGACGTGATGCGCACGACGATCCGGTCGGAGAGCACGCGGGTGCCGCCCGTGACCGCCGACCGGTCGCCGCCGGACTCGCGGACGACGGGGGCCGACTCGCCGGTGATCGCCGACTCGTCGACCGAGGCGATGCCCCAGACGATGTCGCCGTCGCCGGGGATCGGCTCGCCCGCCGAGACCACGACGACGTCGCCGAGACGCAGATCGGCGGAGGAGACGTCGGCGACGTCGGCGCGCTCGGCACCGGCATCCGTCGTCGCGTCGTACTCGGCGACGCGGTGGGCGAGGGTGCTCGTGCGGGTCTTGCGGAGGCTGTCGGCCTGCGCCTTGCCGCGGCCCTCGGCGACCGCCTCGGCGAGGCCGGCGAACAGCACGGTCAGCCACAGCCATGCCGCGATGATCCCCGTGAACGAGGCCGGCACCTCCGCGCCGCCCGAGGCGGCGGGGCCGCCGAGGAACGGCTCGGCGATCGCCAGCGCGGTCGTGAGCACCGCGCCGACCCAGACGAGGAACATGACGGGGTTGCGCCACTGGGCGCGCGGGTCGAGCTTGCGGACGGCGCCCGGGAGCGCGTCGCGCAGCTGCGCGATGCCGAACGCTCCGCTCGGCGACCGGCCCGCGGCGGCGCGGCGCGCGGGAGTGTCGGTGGTCGTGGACATGGTCACATCAGCCCTTCCGCCAGGGGACCCAGCGTGAGAACGGGAAAGAACACCAGAGCGGTCACGAGAACGGCCGTGCCGACGACGAGGCCGACGAACAGCGGCCGGTGGGTGGGGAGGGTGCCCGCGGTCGTGGGCACCCTGTCCTGCGCGGCCAGCGAGCCGGCGAGCGCGAGCACGAGCACGATGGGCACGAAGCGGCCCAGCAGCATCGCGACGCCGAGCGCGGCGGTCAGCCACGGCGTGCTCGCCGTGAGGCCGGCGAACGCGGAGCCGTTGTTGTTCGCGGCGGACGCGAACGCGTAGACGACCTCCGACAGCCCGTGCGGGCCGGTGCCCGCGATCGACTCGCCGATCACGCTGTCGCGCACGCCGGGGATCGCGAAGCCGAGCGCGACGCCGGTGAGCACGAGGAGCGGCATGACGAGGATGTACAGGCTCGCCAGCTTCATCTCCCGCGGGCCGATCTTCTTGCCCAGGTACTCGGGCGTGCGGCCCACGAGGAGGCCGGCGATGAACACCGCGATCACGGCGATGATGAGCATGCCGTACAGGCCGGCGCCGACGCCGCCCGGCGCGATCTCGCCGAGCAGCATGTTGATCATCGGCATCATTCCGCCGAGGGCCGTGTAGGAGTCGTGCATCGAGTTGACCGAGCCGGTGGAGGTCAGCGTCGTCGTGCCGGCGTACAGCACCGACTGCGACAGGCCGAACCGCGCCTCCTTGCCCTCCATCGCGGCGCCGGCCAGCTGCGGGGCCGTGCCGTTGCCGGCGAACTCGAAGGCGGCGAGCGCCGTCATCGACAGCACGTACAGGGTGCCCATGGCGGCGAGGATCGCCAGGCCCTGGCGGTCGTCGCCGACCATCCGGCCGAAGGTGCGCGGCAGCGAGAACGGGATCACGAGGATGAGCAGCACCTGGAACAGGCTCGTCCAGCCGCTGGGGTTCTCGAACGGGTGCGACGCGTTCGCGTTGAAGAACCCGCCGCCGTTGGTGCCGAGCTCCTTGATCGCCTCCTGCGACGCGACCGGGCCGCCGGGCAGGGTCTGCACGCCGCCCGAGACGGTCGTGACCTCGGCGAAGCCGCCGAGGTTCTGGATCACGCCGCCCGCGAGCAGCACGATCGCGGAGATCACCGCCATCGGCAGCAGGATGCGGAACGACGCACGCACCAGGTCGACCCAGAAGTTGCCGATCGTGCCGGTGCGGCGATAGGCGAAGCCGCGCACGAGGGCGATCGCGACGGCGATGCCCGTGGCGGCGGAGACGAAGTTCTGCACCGTGAGGCCGGCGAGCTGCACGGCGTGGCCGAGGGTGAGCTCGGGCGAGTACGCCTGCCAGTTCGTGTTGGTCACGAACGACACGGCCGTGTTGAACGCGATGCCCTCCGGGACGGCGGGCAGGCCGAGCGAGAGCGGCAGCCACTGCTGCACGCGCTGCAGCAGGTACAGCAGCAGCACGCCGACGAGGGCGAACAGCAGCACGCTCCGCAGATACGCCTGCCAGGTCTGCTCGGCCCGGGGGTCGACGCCGATGACGCGGTAGACGCCGCGCTCCAGCAGCGCGTCCCTGCGGGCGCGGAACACCCACGCCATGTAGTCGCCGACCGGCTGATAGAGCACGCCGAGGACGACCACGAGGGTCGCCACGCTGAGGACGAGAAGCAGCCACTCCATCAGAACCGCTCCGGTCTCACGAGGGCGCACACGAGATACACCACGGCGGCCAGGCCGGCGACGGCGGCGATGAGCTCGAAGACCGTCACAGCTTCTCCACCGCCCTCCCGATGAGGCCGACGAGTGCGAACAGGGCGAGCACGCCCAGGACGTAGACGATGTCGAGCACGACCGACTCCGATGAACGAAGGGAACGGGCCGCGATGCGGGCCCGTGCGCCGACCTGCCGGCGCGACTCCTGATCGAACACCCGCCGGCGCCGCCCGTCAGCAGCCCTCACGGAACCCATACGGCGCCATCCGGGATGCTCACGGTTCCCTTACGGCCGGTCCGGGCGGCAGCCGCCGCCCCGCCTGTGCGGGCAGGGGGGCGAGGACTATGCTGGTCGCCGGAGTGCCGGGAAGCCTGGTCGGCAGCGACCGTCTGGTCGTTCGACGAGGCGAGGAGACCCCGTGGCCCGACAGCATCGCAGGGAGAGGCGGCGGCCCGACGTGCTGCTGCGGTTCGGCCGCTACCTGCGCGGGTTGGCGAAGCGCTCGCCCTCGAGGGTGGCGGTGCTCATCTTCGTGCTGTCCGCCGCCGTGTTCTCCGGCCTGCTGATGCTTCCCATCGCGTCATCCGATGGCCGCGCCGCACCGCTCCAGGACGCCGTGTTCACGGCCACGTCTGCCGTCACCGTCACCGGGCTCACGAGCGTCGACACCGCGACGCAGTGGTCGTTCTTCGGCCAGCTCGTGATCCTGGCCGCGATCCAGGCCGGCGGGCTGGGCATCGTGACGATCGCGCTGCTGCTGATGCGAGCCGTCACGCGCCATCTCGGCGTGCGCGGCAAGCTGTTCGCGCAGCAGAGCATCGGCGGGGTCTCCAAGCTCGGAGAGGTGGGCAGCCTGCTGCAGACCGTCGTGGTGACCACCCTGACGATCGAGGCGGTCCTCGTGATCGTGCTCGTCCCGCGATTCCTCATGATCGAGGAGCACTGGTGGGAGGCACTGTGGAACGCGCTGTTCTACGGCATCTCGGCGTTCAACAACGCGGGTTTCTCCCTGCACGAGGGCGGGCTGGCGCCCTTCGAGGGCGATCTGTGGATCCTCGTCCCGCTCATGGTCGGGGTGTTCGTGGGCAGTCTCGGCTTCCCGGTCTTCCTCACGCTGATCGCGTTCCGGTGGAACCGGCAGCGCTGGAGCCTGCACACGAAGCTCACGCTGACCATGACGACCATCCTGTTCGTCGTCGGAGCGATCGCCTGGGGAGCGCTGGAGTGGGGCAACGACCGCACGATCGGCCATCTGAACCCGGCCGAGAAGGTCTTCCACGCCCTGTTCGCGTCGGTGATGATGCGCTCCGGAGGGTTCGCGATCACGGAGACGGATGCCTCGTCCACGGTCACGCTCCTCGTCTCCGACGCGCTGATGTTCATCGGCGGCGGCTCGGTGTCGACCGCCGGCGGCATCAAGGTCGCGACGCTCGCCGTGCTGTTCCTCGGCATCATCGCGGAGGCGCGCGGAGACCGGCACGTCATCGCGGCCGGCCGGCACATCCCCGACGGCACGCTCCGGCTCGCGATCAGCGTCACGTTCCTCGGAGCCACCCTCGTCCTGGTCGCGACGGGCCTCGTGATGTCGGTCAGCAGCGCGCCGCTCGACCGCATCCTCTTCGAGGTGATCTCCGCGTTCGCGACGTGCGGCCTGTCGGTCGGGCTGTCGGCCGAGCTGGAGCCCTTCGGCAAGTACGTGCTCAGCGTTCTCATGCTCGCCGGGCGCATCGGCCCCATCGGCCTGGCCGCCGCGCTCGCCCTGCGACAGCGGAGCCTGCTGTACAGCCTGCCCGAAGAGCGCCCGATCGTCGGATGACCGGGCGGGCTTGACGCGGGCGGGAAGCGGCGTAGGCTGTGCTGGTCGATGATGATGCGTCATCGGCAGGCGCGCCGGGAAGTCTGGTCGGCACTGCGAACACGCATGACCATTCGGAGCGCCCATGACCACCACCGTTGTCGCCCTCGGCGACGCCCTGCCCGTCTTGCAGGCCCTGCCGCGAGCCGATTCCGCCGCGTGCGGCGACGACGACGCGTCGTCCCACGTGCGCACCGTGGTGTGGGGCGCCGACCTCGCCGCGCTCAGCCCCCGCCGCGCGCGCATGCGCCTGAAGCAGGCGGCGGCCGAGGCGCTCGACGCCGTGCTGGATCGGCCCGGCATCTCACGGCTGATCGTCGTCTTCGTCCGCGACGCGCGCGCGTCCGCGATCTGGCGGGTGGGCGAGGCGATCGCGTCGCGGCTCTGTGCGCAGGCGGTGCGGCGGCGAGGCAGGGACTTCGACGTCATCGTCGTCGATGCCTCCGACTGCGACGACGCCGCGCTGCTGTGCGACCGCATCGCGGAGTCCGGCGCGCTGCGCGCGGGAACGATCGGCGACGTCGCGCTGGAGTGGGACGACATCCGCGGTCAGTCCATCCGGCGTGCCGCGGCCGACCACTCGCTGTGAGCAGGAGGGAGACTCCCATGTCTGTCGCGATCCAGGCCCGTGCGCTGGTCAAGCGCTACGGCTCGCATACCGCCGTGCACGGACTCGACCTGACCGTTCGGCCGGGCTCGGTGTTCGGGCTGATCGGCCCGAACGGCGCCGGAAAGACCACGACCCTGCGGATGCTGCTCGACATCATCCGGCCGACGTCGGGCGAGATCAGCGTGCTCGGCGAGACGCCGCGGGCGGGGGGAGCCGCCCTGCGGAGACGCATCGGCTACGTGCCCGGCGAGCTGCGGCTCGAGGGCCGCACGACGGGGCGCGCCCTGCTGCGCAGCCTGGCCGAGATCAGCGGGCCCGTGGCGCCGGGGACGATCGAGCAGCTCGCCGAGCGCCTCGGCCTCGACCTGACCCGCCCCGTGCGCACCCTCTCGAAGGGGAACAGGCAGAAGCTGGGCCTCGTGCAGGCCTTCATGCACCGGCCGGCCCTGCTGGTGCTCGACGAGCCGACGAGCGGTCTCGACCCGCTCGTGCAGCGCGAGTTCCTCGCGATGGTGCGCGAGGCGCGGGATGCCGGACAGACCGTGCTGCTCAGCTCGCACGTGCTCAGCGAGATCCAGCAGGCCGCCGACGACGTGGCCGTGCTCGCGCGCGGACGCATCGTCGCCGAGGGAGCCGTCGAGTCGCTGCGCATCGCGAGCGTGCGCCGCGTGCGCGCCGCCCTGACGGGCGTGGCCGCGGATGCCGTGCAGGCGGCCCTCACGGCGGCGCCCGGCGTCGAGGATGTCGAGGTCGTGGCATCCGGCGACCTCGTGCGCGTCTCGGCGACGGCGCGCGGCGACATCGACCCGGTCGTCCGCGCCCTCACGGCGGGGACGATCCGCGACCTCACGGTCGAGGAGCCCGACCTGGAGGAGTCGGTGCTCGATCTCTACGCCCGCGACGGAGCGACGTCATGACCGCGACGCTGCCCGTGCTGCGGCGCTGGCTCGGCGACGGGTGGCGCGGGACGATCGGATGGTCGGCCGGCATCGCCGCGATCGTCGTTCTCTACCTGCCGCTGTTCCCCGCGATGAAGACGCCGGAGCTGCTCGGGCTGCTCGACTCCCTGCCGCCCGAGCTGGTGCGCACGATCGGCTTCGACGCCATCACGACCGGGGCCGGCTACGTGCAGTCCGCGTTCTTCGGGATGACGGGCTTCATCCTCATCACGATCGCGGCGATCTCGTGGGGCGAGGCGTTCACGGGCGGCGCCGAGCAGTCGGGACGGCTCGAGCTCACGCTCGCGCACGGCGTCGGGCGCGTGCAGTACGCGCTGGAGAGCGCGCTCGCCCTGCTCGTGCGGCTCGCGGCGCTCGGCGTCGTCACCTGGCTGCTGGTCTGGGCGATGAACGGGCCGGGCGAGCTCGATCTCGATGCCGGCCGGCTCGTGGCCGCCGTCGCCGCGTGGGTGGGCGTCGCGCTCTTCTCGGGCTCCGCCGCGTTCGCCGCCGGCGCGCTCACCGGCCGGTCGGCATGGGCGGTGGGCGCCGGGGCGGGCGTCGCCGTCGCCGGCTACGTGCTGCAGGCCGTCGCGAACAACAGCGCCGACCTCGACGGGCTGCGCGTGCTGTCGCCCGTGCACTGGGCCTTCGGCGAGGCCCCGCTCTCGCACGGGTTCGACCTGCCGGGGCTCGCTCTGCTCTGGGGCGGCTCCGCGATGCTCGTCGCACTGGGAACGATCGGACTCGCACGACGCGACATCCTGGGATGACCAGCAGGCCAGCGCGGAGGTCGACGCCGCGCCACCCCCGCCGACCAAGCGCCACCCCGCCCTCGCTGATTGAGTAGCGCGCGCAGCGCGCGTATCGAAATCCGTGTAGCGGTCCGTTACATGGATCTCGATACGCGCGCTGCGCGCGCACTCGATCAGCGGGAAGATATGCACGCGCTTCGCACGCGCTGCGCGCGCACTCGGTCAGCGGGCCGAGGGGCCGCCCATGCCGCCGGAGGCGGCCTGCTGGGTGACGCTGCCGGCGTAGTCGTTCGTGGGGTCGCGGTAGATGGTGTGCACGTGGCCCCAGCCGGAGGTCGTGACGCCGTCGACGTCGGCGCCGGCCGAGCCCTGCTGGGCCTGGAAGGCGACGTAGACGTTCGGGCCCGAGATCGAGAACGAGATGCCGTCGCCCGTGCTCATGTCGTACGTCGTCTCGCCCGACCACGCGACGACGGTGTCGTCGAGGGTCGCCTCGATCTCGGCGAGCGCGGCCGCGGTGGTCTGCTCGTCGGCCATGCCGGCCCAGTTGGCGATGAGCGCGAGCAGCAGCTGCCGCTGCTCGTCGGTGAGGTCGGCGCCCGAGAGCCCCGCGCCGACGGCGAAGTCGCACGTGTCGCCCGGCGCGCACATGCTGACGTCGCCCGACGTGAGGGGGGCCTGCTGCTCGGCGGTGAGGCTGTCGAAGAACGCGAACGCGTCGGTGTAGATGCCGTCGAACGGCTGCACCTCCTCGCCGTCCTCATTCGTGTAGACCGCCGGCTGCACCCCCAGGTGCGTGGGCGCGAAGGTGATCTCGCCGGCCGTGCCGTCGAGGCTCGCGTTGATGCCGAGGTGGTGGCCGCCGAACTGCACCTCCCACGCGCCGGTGTCGGACGGGTCGCCGAAGAAGGCGATGTAGTACTGGCCGAGCGACGACTCGGTGCTCGAGCTGTACTCGCCGATGTACTCGTCGCCGCCGATGATGCCCGTGACGGTCGCGTAGGCCTCGTCGTTCAGCAGGGCCTCGAGCACGGCGAGCGCGGCGGTGCGCTGCTCGTCGGTGAGGTCGGCGAGGTTGAGGCCCGCGCGCTGCACGAACGTGACCGGGAAGTTCGACCACGACGTGGACTTGGTCTCGTCGTCGTACGCGTAGAGCACCTGGGCGCGCTGCTCGTCGGAGAGCGTCGCGAGGAACGCCTCGGCGGCCGCGGCGGTGTCGGTGATCGTGTCGGCCGTGGTGCCGGTGGCGGCCTGTTCCTGCGACGTCGCGCTGTTCGTCGTGGCCGTGGTGGTGCTGGCCGAGCTCGTGGATGCCGTCGACGCGGCCGGCTCCGTGGATGCCGCGCCGACGGCGCAGCCGGTGAGGGCGACGGCCATGAGGGTGACGCCCGCACCGAGGGTGACGAGGGCGCGGGCACGGCGGGGGTTCTCGGCGGAGCGGCGGAAGCGGGTGAAGGGGTTCGTGGTGTGCATGTCTTGATGGTGATCGGCCCGGCCAAACGGGGCCTTCCCCGAACCTTTGACGCACCTATGAGACGGGATGCGCGCGCCGCAGCGGCAGCCGCACCGTGAACACGGTGCGGCCGGGCACGCTCTCGACGTCGAGCGCACCGCCGTGCGCGAGGGTGATCGCGTGCGCGATCGCGAGGCCGAGGCCCGTGCTGCCGGCATCCCGGTTCCTCGCGTGGTCTCCGCGAGCGAAGCGGTCGAACAGGCGATCCGCGACGGCGGGGTCGATGCCCGGCCCCGTGTCGGTCACGCGCAGGATCGCGTGCGTCGCGTCGCGCGTGAGCGACGTGGTGACGATCGTCCCGGGCGGCGTGTGGGTCTGCGCGTTGCGCAGCAGGTTGGCGAGCACCTGCCGCAGGCGGTTCTCGTCGCCGGGAACCGAGACGAGGTCCTCCGAGACGTCGAGCCTCCAGTCGTGCGCGGGGTCGGCGACGTGCGCGTCGCTGACGGCGTCGACCGCGAGCAGTGTGAGCTCGACCTCGTCGTCGCGGAGCGTCTGGCCGGCGTCCAGCCGGGCCAGCAGCAGCAGGTCGTCGACGAGGGCGCCCATCCGCTCGGCCTCCGACGCGATGCGGTCGAGCGCTCGCTGCTGCGTCGCGGTCATCGGTGCCTCCTCGCGGAGCGAGAGCTGCGCATAGCCGCGGATGCTGGCGAGCGGCGTGCGCAGCTCGTGACTGGCATCCGCGATGAAGCGCCGCAGCTGGTCCTCGCTGTGCTGACGGGCGGCGAGGGCCGCCTGGATGTGCCCGAGCAGCTCGTTGAGCGACGTGCCGACGCGGCCGACCTCGGTGTCGGGATCGGTGTCCTTCGCGTCGACGCGCTCGGGGATCTCGACGGCGCCGTCTGCGAGCGGCCGCTGCGACACCCGCTGCGCGACGCCCGCGACCCGGTCGAGCGGCCGCAGGTCGCGGCGCACGAGCAGCGACAGCCCGACGACGGCGAGCAGCAGGGTCACGCCGGCGACGCTCACGACGATGACCGTGAGCGCGGTCGTCGTCGCCGTCACGTCGTCGAGGGAGTGGCCGGCGACGACCGTGCCGTCGTCGGTCGCCTGACCGGCGACGCGGAACGCGCCGAGCCGCGCGCCGAGGTCGACGGTCGCGGGCACGCGGTCGCCCTCCAGCACCGCGGCCAGGATGGCGACCTCGTGATCGGTGAGCTCGATCTCGACGCCGTCCGCCCGCGTGTAGCCGGAGCTGACCGCCGCGCCGTCCTGGTCGAGCACGACCTGCAGCGAGCCCAGCCGGGGCGCGGGCCCCTCGCCGTCGGTGCCGCCCCGCCCACCGGCATCCTCCCCCTCGGAGGAGCCGCCGGGCGCGCCCTCCTGCGGCGGCCCGTTCCCGCGCTCCGGGCCGGCGCCGTCGCCGGAGTCAGAGCCGGGGCCGTCGCCGGGGCCGAGGGCGAAGCCGAGCGACTCGAGCACCTGCTGGTCGAGCCGCTCGAACAGGAACGAGCGCAGCGCGAGCACCGTCGTGAGGCTCGTGACCAGGAACGCGACGGCCACCAGGGCGCTCGTGCCGACGACGAGGGTGCGGCGCAGCGTCCACCGGCGGCGCGTCATGACGCCTTGATCGTGTATCCGACGCCGCGCACCGTGTGGATGAGCGGGTCGCCCAGGGTGTCGATCTTCTTGCGCAGGTAGGAGATGTAGATCTCGACGACGCTCGCGCTGCCGCCGAAGTCGTAGCTCCACACGTGGTCGAGGATCTGTGCCTTGCTGAGCACGCGGCGCGGGTTCTGCATCAGGTACCGCAGCAGCTCGAACTCCTTGGCCGTGAGGGTGACGGGCGTGCCGCCGCGCTCCACCTCGTAGGTCTCCTCGTCGAGCGTGAGGTCGCCCACGCGCAGGCGCGGGTCGCTCTCCGCCACCGCCGCGACGTGGCGGCGCGCCATGCCCCGCAGCCGGGCGATGACCTCCTCCAGGTTGAACGGCTTCGTGACGTAGTCGTCGCCGCCGGCGGAGATGCCGGCGATGCGGTCCTCCACGGCATCCTTCGCGGTGAGGAACAGCACGGGCACGTCGTTGCCCGCGGCGCGGACGCGCTCGAGCACCTGCATGCCGTCGAGCCCGGGCATCATGATGTCGAGCACGAGGATGTCGGGGGCGAACTCCCGGATGAGGTTCAGCGCCTCCTGCCCGTTCGTCGCAGAGCGCGCGTCCCACCCCTCGTGGCCGAGCGCCATGCGCAGCAGCTCGCTGAGGTTGGCCTCGTCGTCGACGACGAGCGCGCGGATGGGCGAGCCGTCGGGGCGGGTGAGCGGCGACGGGCGCGACGATGGCGAGGTCATGCGTCCCAGCATCCCCCTTTCCGGTCCGCGCTTCCAGCAGGAGCGTCGTGCGCGCCGTGACGACATTGGAACAGCACTGTCACGTGATGGCAACGCCGCGCGCACAGTTAAGCAATAGCTTCACAAGCGAAGAGTTCCCCCTCACCTGGAGTCCACCATGACCGAAGTCACCGTAAGCCTCGGAGCCAACAAGTACGGAAAGGCCGAGAACCGCGTCGTGCGGATCGTCCGCGACACCGCCCGCCACGAGATCATCGACCTCAACGTCACGTCGCAACTGCGCGGCGCGGCGCTCATCGACTCGTACCTCACCGGCGACAACAGTCTCGTCGTCGCCACCGACACCCAGAAGAACACCGCCTTCGCGTTCGCGAAGGAGCACGGCATCCCGTCGCCCGAGGAGTACCTGCTGACCCTCGGCGCGCACTTCACCCGCGAGTTCGACTGGATCGAGGGCGGCCTGTGGCAGGCCGAGCAGTACGAGTGGGAGCGCATCGTCGTCGACGGCGCGGAGCACGACCACTCGTTCGTGCGCAAGGGTCAGGGCACGCGCCTCGCGACCGTGCAGATCATCGACGGGGAGACGCACGTCACCGGCGGCGTCAAGGACCTCGTCGTGCTCAAGTCCACCGGCAGCGAGTTCGCCGGCTTCCCGCGCGACCGGTACACGACCCTCGTCGAGACGAACGACCGCATCATGGCGACCTCGGTCACGGGCCGCTGGCGCTTCCTGCCCGAGGCGGTCGAGGCCGGCATCGACTACAACGGCCTGTACGCGGAGGTGAGCCAGATCCTGCTGTCGACCTTCGCCTCGGTGCACTCGCTCGCGCTGCAGCAGACGCAGTTCGCCATGGGCAAGGCCGTCATCGAGGCGCGGCCCGAGATCGCCGAGGTGCGCTTCGCCATGCCGAACAAGCACCACTTCGTCTACGACCTCGCGCCGTTCGGGCTCGAGAACCCGGGCGAGGTCTTCTACGCCGCCGACCGCCCGTACGGGCTCATCGAGGGCACGATCGTGCGCGACGGCGCCGCGCCCGCCCCCGGCGCGTGGACCGACGTGCCGACGTTCGTCTGAGGCGCCGGGGCCGGCGTCCGCTCACCGGCTTCGGAGGATCTGACCGACCTCGGATGATTCCGCGGGGATCATCCGAGCCTCGCGTGATCCTCCGAGGCCGGTGGCGCGGGGCTCGCGCGAGGCGGGGCTCAGCGCACCTTGCGGCGATAGATCGTCGTCGCGACGACGAACGCGACGACGAGGATGCCGGCGCACCAGGCGAGGGCGATCCAGATGTCAGCGCCCACCGGCTGCCCCGCGAGCAGCGCGCGGATCGTGTTCACGATCGACGTCACGGGCTGGTGCTCGGCGAACCAGCGCACGGGGCCGGGCATCGACGCGGTCGGCACGAACGCGGAGCTCAGGAACGGCAGGAAGATCAGCGGGTACGAGAAGGCGCTCGCTCCGTCGACGGATCTCGCGGTCAGGCCGGGGATGACGGCGACCCACGTCAGCGCGAGCGTGAACAGCACGAGGATGCCGGTCACGGCGAGCCACGCGAGCGGACCCGCGCCGGAACGGAAGCCCATGAGCAGGGCGACGCCCACGACGACCAGGAGCGAGGCGAGGATCGCCACGAGCGAGGTGAGCACGTGCGCCCACAGCACGCTCGAGCGGGCGATCGGCATCGAGCGGAAGCGCTCGATGATGCCGCCGGACATGTCGGTGAACAGCCGGAACGCCGTGTACGCGATGCCCGAGGCGACCGTGATGAGCAGGATGCCGGGCAGCAGGTAGCTCACGTAGGACCCGCCGCCGGCCCCCGCGCCGGTGTCGATCGCTCCCCCGAACACGTACACGAACAGCAGCATCATCGCGATCGGCATGAGCGCCGTCGTGATGATCGTGTCGGGGCTGCGCAGGATGTGGCGCAGCGAGCGTCCGGTGAGCACGGCCGTGTCGCCGATGACGTGAGCGGTCATTGCGCGTTCCCTTCCCTGTCGCCGACGACGGCGAGGAAGACCTCTTCGAGCGTCGGCTGCTTCTCCACGTATTCGACCTTCGCGGGCGGCAGCAGCCGCCGCAGCTCGTCGAGGGTGCCGTCGACGATGATGCGCCCGCGGTGCAGGATCGCGATGCGATCGGCGAGCTGCTCGGCCTCCTCGAGGTACTGCGTCGTCAGCAGCACGGTCGTGCCGCTCTCGGCGAGCCGGGTGACCGCCTGCCACACCTCGATGCGCGCCTCGGGGTCGAGGCCCGTGGTCGGCTCGTCGAGGAAGACGACGGGCGGATCGCCGATGAGGCTCATCGCGATGTCCAGGCGCCGGCGCATGCCGCCCGAGTAGGTCGCGACCCGGCGGTCTGCGGCATCCGTCAGCGAGAAGCGGGCGAGCAGCGCGTCGGCGATGCCGCCGGGGTCGGCCAGGTGGCGGAGCCTCGCCATGAGCACGAGGTTCTCGCGACCGGTCAGGATCTCGTCGACCGCGGCGAACTGTCCGGTGAGGCTGATCGACTCGCGCACGCGCTCGGCCTGCGCGACGACGTCGAAGCCGGCGACGGCCGCGGTTCCGGCATCCGCTCTCAGCAGGGTGGACAGGATCCTGACGAGCGTGGTCTTGCCGGCCCCGTTCGAGCCGAGCAGGGCGAGGATGCCGCCCCGGCGCACCTCGAGGTCGACGCCGCGCAGCACGTGCAGATCGCCGTAGGACTTCCGCAGGTCGCGCACGCGGATCGCGGTCTCGGCGACGGATGCCGTCGTCATGAGCGATCGCCGCCGTCGGACCGGTCGTGCTGCTCGCTCTGCTCCCGCTGCTCGGCGCGTGAGACGGCGTCGGCGAGCCGCTGCCGCTCCTTGTTGATCCAGCCCGCCCCGCCGTAGTTCGCCGCGAAGGTCTCGGCGAAGTCCGCGGGATCGCTGCCGACGATCTCGCGGATCGGCGTGCCGTCGGCGGCGGCGCGCTCGAACAGGTCGGCCAGGTCGTCGAAAGCCGAGAGCCAGATGTCGCCGTCGGTCGCGCCGAAGTGCAGCAGATACCGCTCGAGCGCCTCGACGGTCGTGCGGTAGCCGTGCGGCAGTGCCTTGACACGGGCCTTGTACTCGCGCCACCGGCGCTTGTCGCCGAAGTCGCCGACGACCTTCTCGATCAGGTTCATGACCGCTTCCCTCCCTCGCGGAGCTGCTCCAGTCGTTCTGCGAGGAAGCTCCACGTCCTCCAGAACTCGTCGAGGTCTTCCCGGCCTCGCGTGTTGAGCGTGTACACCTTGCGCGGCGGGCCCTTCTCTGAGGGCACCTTCTCCACGTCGACGAGGCCGCGCTGCTCCACACGCACGAGCAGCGCATAGATCGTGCCCTCCGCGATGTCGGAGAAGCCCTCGTCGCGCAGCCGCGCGGTGATCTCGTACCCGTAGGCCGGGCGGACGGCCAGGATCGCCAGGACGATGCCCTCCAGCGTGCCCTTGAGCATCTCCGTCATCTGCCTGCCCACGATGTCTCCTACTTAGCGTTGTTGACTACCGGTATACAGTAACACTGAGTAGTGAAGCCGGCAAGCGCGCCGCTGGGCATCCTCCTCCCGCTGGCTCCTCCCGCTGGTCGAGTGCTCGCGGCAGAGCCGCGAGCGTATCGAGACCCCCGTAACGGACCGTGGGAAGGGTTTCGATACGCCGCCTCCGGCGGCTACTCAACCAGCGGGCGTGAAGCGTGAGAAGGGTGGTGTTCGCTCCGCTGGTCGAGTGCTCGCGGCGCAGCCGCGAGTGTATCGAGACCCGTGTAGCGGACCGTGGGAAGGGTTTCGATACGCCGCCTCCGGCGGCTACTCAACCAGCGGGGGTGGAGGCGTGAGGAGGGTGGTGTTCACTCCTGCTGTTCGAGTCCGTCCGCGTCGGCTCGGCGCCGGTCGGCGTGGGTGTGCTGGCCGCGCTCGTCCTGCGTGCGCAGCTCGACGAACGTGTCGTGCGCCGTCGAGTGGAATCCCTCGTCGAAGGCGGCCATCGCCGCGGCGACCGCCGGGCCCGCGGATCCGCGCCGGCGCACGCGCCGCGCCATCAGCGCGAGGCCGGCCATGCTGCCGCCCAGCAGCACGACGATGCCCACGCCAGCCCACACGTCCATCGGGCCAGTATCGCACCGGACGGCTGGGGAGTGCCGGGATCGTGCGCATGGCATGACCGTCGGAACCGCGATCTCACCGTCGGCAGGCGATGTCACGCTCAGAGAACGCCGGCGCCACGCCCTACGCTTCCCCGCCCGACGGCGCGAGCTCGGCGATGATCTTCGCGATGCGGCGGGCTCTCGTCTCCTCCGTCTTGGCCGACTCCACCTGGAGCACGTGGGCCCGCTGCCTGCTGTACGAGAGGGCGTCGAACGCGGATCGGGCGGCCGGTGACTCCGCGAGCGCCGCGGCGAGCGCCGACGGAACCTCCACCGTGCGGGGCTCGGTGTCGAGCTCGAGGGCGACCTCGACCTCTTCGCCGGCCTCGACCCCCGCCGCCACGCGGTTCTCGGCGCTGAGCGGAATCATGAACTCGCCGCCGTAGACGGCGACCGTGCTGCGGTAGGTGTGGGCGCCGACCGTGACCCGAACGGGCGGCTTCTTGCCCTTTCCGAGAGCTTCGACGACCTCGACGGGAACGGCGAACCCGGTGGCGGTCTTGCCGGCGAGGATGATGACGGTGCGGAAGCGCTGGACGATCATGCGTTGACCCTACCGCCGGCCCCGGCGACGACGAGTGCGCTACGCGTCCCCGGCGGATGCGGGAGATCGACGGGACTGCGCGGTCGCGGAGTCGATCACGGGGAAGCACTCGACGTCCATGACATCCGACCATCGCGAGATCCACAGGTCCAGGGCTTCGCGGTCGGGGGCGCGCATCAGCTGGTAACACGTGCGCGGCTCGGGTTCGTCGACGATCCAGCTGTCGATGAAGCTCACGCCGTCGGGCAGCATGCGCCCCTGGGCCGCGAACCGCTCGTAGACGACGCGCGCGCCGTGGACGTAGTGCTCGATGACCATGAAGAGCGGCATAGGGCATTATTGCCGCAACGCGACCGCGGCACGCCACCCTGTTCGCCTGATGGCAGCGGCCTCGGCCGCTCGCCGATTCAGGCGTGATCGGCGGCGTACCCCGCACCGAGGTCGAGCGTGCCGCCAGAGACGTGGCTGGCCATGTCGGCGGCACCGTGTCGCCCCGTCATCTCAGACTGGCGTCCTCGGCGATGCCCCAGACCGGTTCCCAGGCCCGGCGCATCGCCGTGGCGTCGATCCGCGCGAACCGGTCGTCGATCTTCGTCCGCGCCGACTGCACGCGGTCCCGCAGGCTGCCCCAGGACACTCCCTGAAGCTCGCCACCGCGCTTGCGGGCGACCCCGCCGACCCAGACGTCCTCGACGTCGGAGGCGTTGGCGAAGAACACGAGCGCGGCGACGGGGTCGCGCAGCGCTGCGGTATTCACCGAATCGAGCCGGGTCAGGACGACGTCGGCCTTCTTCCCCACCGTGATGCTGCCGATCTCGTCCTGCAAGCCGACACAGGTCGCGCCGCCGAGAGTGGCGTACTTCAGCATGTCGGCGGCCGCGTACTTCACAGAGCTGGGCAGTCCGCCCGGCACGGTCGCCTCATTGTGGCGGAAACGCATCGCCTGCAGCATCAGGCGCATCTGCGTGAACATGTCGCCCGCGAAACCGGAGACGATGTCGACCCCGAGCGACGGCATCCGGCCCGAGCGCACCACGCGTTCGAGGACGGGGAAGGTTCCCGACATCTGAAGCTCGGTGTCGGGCGTCGTGGAGATCCATCCTCCCTCGCGCGCGATCGTGGCCAGATCCTCGTCCGTCAGGCAGTTGGCGTGCGACATCAGCAGATCATCGCCGAGCGCACCCGCCGCAGAGAGGTCGTTGATGATGTCCACATCGCCGTTGATGCCGATCGCGGCGTGGAACGTGATCCGCGCAGGCTCGAGAGTGCGGCTCCAGGCGAGCTCCTCGAGGATCGGCTCCATGCTCGGAAAGGTGAAGAACTCGCTGCTGGCGATCCCGAAACGCAGGAGGCCGTCGTTCGCGGGGAAGTACTTCTCGCGAACGCGCTCGGCGTTGCGCCGGTGGAACGTCTCGATCGGACCTGCGATCTCCACGATGAGAGCAGACGGGTCGATCTGCTCCCCCGGGACGTACCGCGGGTTGCGGTACACGCCGTAGCCGAAGATGCCGCGGATGCCGGCATCCTTCAGTCCCTCGACCAGTGCGTCGGAGTGCTGCTCCGAGATCTGCAGGTGGGAGTGGTCGACGACCGTCGTGACACCGGCGTTGAGCGCCTCCCAGGCGCCGTAGTGATTTCCGAGGTAGGCCTCCTCCACGCCGTAGCAGACGGGGTACATCGTACGCATCTCGACCATGTACTGGAACAGGCTCCAGTCGACGGCGACGCCGCGCAGCAGCGACTGCCAGACGTGCCTGTGGGTGTCGACGAATCCGGGGCTCGCGACCATTCCGCTCGCGTCGACCACCTCGGCGTCGTCGACGTGGATCTCGGGCGCGAGCTGCGCGATCCGATCGTCGACGAGGAGGATGTCGCCGCTTCGCAGATCCTCCGTCGCCGGGTCCATCGTCACGAGCAGTGCGTTCTTGATCAGGGTCTTCGTCAACTCTCTGCCTTCCTTTCGGGTCGGACGGCCTCCCGAGCGGGAGCCGTCCAGGTGCGGGGGCGCCGGTGGAGCGGCGGGCGTGCGCGCGGAATGGAGACGGGCTCGACGCCGGACACGACCGTCGTGGACAGTTCTCCTATGCCTTCGACGACGAGCGTCACGACGTCGCCGGCACGCAGAGGCGGCGGCACCTCCGAGCCCGTGTGTCCCCAGTACTCCAGGAGCGATCCGCCCCCGCACGTCCCGGCGGCGAGCACGTCGCCGACGACGAGGTCGGCGCCGCGTGACGCATAGGCCGCCATCTCCTCGAACGACCACGACATGTTGACCGAGTTGTCGCCTCCCGCAGGCAGAGGCACTCCGTTGACCTCGGCGTGCATCTCCAGGGCGATACGACCGTCGCGGCGATACGGCTCGAGCTCGTCCGCGGTCACGATCCACGGGCCGATCGTGTTGGCGAAGTCCTTGCCCTTGACCGGGCCGACGCCGATCGGAATGACGGATGCCATCAGGTCGCGAGCCGACCAGTCGTTGAAGATCGTGTAGCCGGCGATGTGCTCCATCGCCTCGTCGGGGCGAAGGTCGCGGCCGGGCCGTCCGATCACGGCGGCGAGTTCGAGCTCGAAGTCGAAGCGGATGCACCCCGGGGGGATCGCAACAGGCTCGCTGGGGCCGACGACGGCGTTGGTGTTGCAGAAGAAGAAGACCGGCTGCTCGTACCAGACGGCGGGAGGCGAGATTCCGAGTCCCTTCAGGCTGCCCTCCAGGTGTTCCTCGTAGGTGATGTAGTCGCGAAGGGTCGGCGGAAGGATCGGGGCAAGAAGCCGGACCTCGGACAGGTGTCTCTGGGGTCCGGCCGCCGATGCCTCGACAAGTCGCTCTCGCTCCTCCGGCGATGCGCACAGGAGCTGTTCCACCGTCAGTGCGTGCGCGAGGGGCTGGATGCGGTCTTCGGTGACGACCGCCGCGCGCGGGCCGGCGGGGTCGGCGATCCGGGCGATCTTCATCCGCCGATCTCCTCGGCTGCCGTCGTCAGCTGGGCGTGGGCGCTGTGGGCGCGCGCCATGCTGCCGAAGAGATCCACGCGTGTCGCCCGCGGACGGGAGGGATCGAGGGTCTCGTACACGTTCTCCACGTTGGCGACGAGGCGTTCGTGCTCGACCATGTCGGAGAAGCGCGACAGATCGATCGAGGCCGCGGCTTCGTCCACGGTCATCCCGGCCGTGAAGCAGAGGGATGCCTCGTCCTCCACGTACACGAGGTAGTCCCTCACGCGAACGACTCCCGACCGGTCCGTGATCGGCCCGTGGCCGGGGACGAAGGTGCCGACGTCCAGGCCCAGCAAGAGGTCGCAGGCGGCGATGCTGCGAGAGATCGGCCCGGCCCAGACGAGCGGCGCGGTGCCGACGAAGAGGATGTCGCCCGCGTAGACCACCTTCGCGTCTGGCACATGCACGATGACGTCTCCCGCCGTGTGCGCCGGTCCCACCTCGATCAGCTCGACGGTCCGGCCGCCTACGCGGAGCTCGATCGTCCCGGAGAACGTTCGAGTCGGTGGCGTCGGTCGGATGCCGGAAGGATCGAAGCCGCCGGCGACCGTGCGCACATAGTCACCGATCTGGTCTTCCCGCTCCCACAGCGATGCCAGGGAGCGCGCTGCGTCTTCGGTCATGAGCGCCGCGGCCGCGACGGACGCGATGATCTCGACATCCGCCCCCGCAACGAGTTCGTTGCCGAACCAGTGATCGCCATCGGAGTGGGTGTTGACGATCGTCCGGATGGGATGCTCGCGCACGAGCATGTCGATGCCGGCGAGCATGGCCCCGGTGTGGGCGAGATCGAGAAAGGTGTCGACGAGGAGCGACTCGCCCGCATCCCGGATCAGCCCCGAATTGCTCTGGCCCCATCTGCCTCGGGGCTGCAGCCAGGCATGGCATCCACCGCCCAGGTCGTGCGGCCCATGGGTATAGCTGATCATGACGGTCGTCCTCCTCGACGATTGCGATCGCGCATCCCTACACTGGAGTGCAATCCAGTTCATCTTGCACTCGAGTGCAAGTTTCGTCAAGCATCCCGACGAGATCCCGTTCAGAAAGGTATCCACACATGGAACGAGCCTCGGTCACTGCCACACGTGAGCGGCTGTACCAGGCGGCGGCCGCGCTCTTCGCGGAACGGGGCTACGAGAACACGACCATGGCCGACATCGCCGAGCGCGCCGGCACGTCACGCAGGACGGCCTTCAACTACTTCCCCAACAAGAGCGACATCCCGATGTTCTGGACTCGGCGCCTGGCCGATCGCTCACTCATCGACGCAGGGGACGCGCAGTCGCTTCCCACCGAGCAGCGCGTGCGCGACTACCTGCGCGGGATCACGCGGGTAGTCGAAGCGGAGCCCGAGATCTCACGGCAGATGATGTCCGGATGGGCTGCCGCCAAGGGACCGATCATCTACGAGTCCACCCTCCTCCCCGACCTCGAGCTCATCCTTCAAGCCGGTGTGGATGCGGGTTCGATCGACTCCGATACCGACATCGTTCTCGCTGCGCGGACGATCAGCGACGCACTGATGGGCGCCACCTTCCGATGGGTGCGCGAGGCGAGAACGTCCTACGTCGACGCCGTCGATGCCGCCGCGGATCTGATCCTGCGTGCACTCAGACCAGCGCAGTGACGGTTTCCCCGCCGATGGACAAGAGGATCTTCCCCGCCACACCGCCCGCTTCGATCATGCGATGGGCGGTGGCGACCTCATCGAGCTCGTACTCGAGCGAGATGTGAGGATGCAGACCGCCATCGGAGAGAAGGCGGGTGAGACGAGCCATCCGTGAGGGTGTCGCTTCGAAGAAGCGATACTCGAGAACCTGGCCGCGCCGCGCGAATGCGTCGGACTGCGCGGGGTGCACGCATGACGCGATGCGGCCACCCTCTCGCACCAGCCGGGAGAGCAGGAGCTGCGACTCACCGCCGACCGTGTCGATCGCCGCGTCGACACCACCGGGCGCGACACCCGTGACGATCGCGGGAAGAGAGGGGTCACGGTAGTCGATCGCGTGCGCGGCACCCAGCGAGCGCATCAGCCGATGATGTTCGGAACGCGCGACCGCGATCACCTCGGCCCCCGCCGCGGCGGCGAGCTGGACCGCGAAATGCCCAACGCCACCCGAAGCGCCTGCCACGAGGACGCGGCTGCCCGAAGCGACCTGCGCCAGCTCTTCGACGAGCACCATCGCCGTGCCGCCTGCGCAGGCAACGGCTGCAGCATCGCGCATGCTCACACCCGCCGGCACCGGAGCGAGGCGGGAAGATCGAGTCGAGGCGTACTCCGCATACGTGCCGTCACCGACGTAGTCGTGCAGAAAGAACCCGTACACGGCTTGCCCCACAGAGAACGGCGAGCCTGAAGCGCCCACCTGTTCCACGACCCCGGATCCGTCCAGCCCGAGGACGAGCGGGAAGTGATGCCGCGCCCTCCCCGAGAACGATCCTCGCCTGAGCCGGGTGTCGCCAGGGTTGACGCTTGCATACGCCATCCTGACCAGCACCCCCTGCGGCCCGACGGGCGGGAGCTCCACATCGGTCTCGTACACGACATCGGGATCGCCGAAACCGTCGCACGCCATCGCTCGCATTGTCGACCCTTCCCTCCGGAGCGTGACGAGCGGGGTAAGTGGCGCCCGCCGTCACCACTTGCTATCTTGCACTCAAGTGCAAATTTCATGCAAGCCTGCGGCAAAGATCCCGCAGCGAAGGAGCTCGCGATGTCCGTCATCCTCACCGTCGCCACCACCGGTCCGATCGCCACGACCTCTGACAACCCAAGCCTGCCGACGCAGCCACAGGAGATCGCGGATGCCGTCGTCGAGGCATACGAGCTCGGCGCCGCCGTCGCGCATCTCCACTTCCGCGACGAAGACGGGGCGCCGACCGCAGACCTGGCCATCGCGGAGCGGACGATATCGCTCATCCGTGACGCGTGCCCGATCCTCATCCAGGTCTCCACCGGGGTCGGGCTCGGCGTCGAGTTCGCCGACAGGGCGCGCCTCGTGGAGCTGCAGCCGCAGATGGCGACGCTCAATCCGTGCAGCATGAGCTTCGGGGGCGGCGAGTTCCGCAATCCGCCCACAGACGTACGGCGCCTCGCCGCCCGGATGCAGGAACTCGGCGTGAAACCCGAGATGGAGATCTACGACACCGGCCACCTCGACATGTGCCTTCGACTCATCGACGAGGGCCTCATCACCGGACAGCCCCAGTTCAGCATCGTGCTCGGCGTGTCGGGCGGCGCGGCCGCGACACCAGAGAACCTGCTGACGCTCGCACGCCGCCTCCCCGCCGACGCGATCTGGCAGATCATCGCCGTCGGTCGCGCCAACCTCCGGCTCACCGCGATGGGACTCGCGATGGGCGCCAACGCCCGCGCCGGCCTGGAGGACACGCTCTACCTGCGGCGAGGCGAACTCGCCGTGGGAAACGGGCCCCTCGTGCGTCGCACGATCGCCCTCGCCGACGCCTTGGATCTACAGATCGCGAGCGTCGACGAAACCGTCGGCCGCCTTGGCCTCCGCGCGTAAGAAGTCTGCCGAGGGCTTCATCGCTGCCGGCTCCACATACAGCGATGGCTGCTGCGGGGGGCACGACAGGCTGGAAGATGTGGCGCTGCACCCGGGCGATGTCGCTCTCGGACACGTTCAGAAATCGATCGCGCTGACCGTGCAGTTACGCGGTCCGCGTTCGTCGTGCCCGGCAGTCACGACCGCGACTTGAGGGCGACACCATCCGCGCGGACGGCCAAAGGAATCGCATCGCTGCATGAGGCAACGGGACGAACGGTCCTTCCCGAGATCATCGCAGACGCCCGACACGGCTATCGGGTCCTGAGCCCCCACGAGCTCTGCGCCGACGAGTCTCAGGACGCCGATCGGCGCACCATGCACCGCCACGCGGTGGAAGAAGCCCTCCGACCTACCTACTGTAGGTTCCCGCTCGAGATGGCGAGGAATGCCGCGATTCCACGGTAGTTGGCTGGGGTTTCGGGTTCAGGATTCCGCGAGTAGTGGCGGATTCTTACAAGAGCTCATGGCCGTCGCGGCGATCGGCTACACACCATGCAGCGTGTCCGAACCGGCAGCGACGCGCTCTCCCCGGCCGCAGCAGCGCCCCCCGACGTGAACGGGAATACTCTCGTCAATCGGGGAGCTCCGGCAGGCGTCATCCTCCGCCGGGCAGATGCTCGAGGTGCCCGATGGCCTCCTCGAGCAGTTCGGAGACGTGGTCGTCGAAGAGCGAGTAGTGGATGTGCCGGCCGTCGCGCGTGCCAAGGACCAGGCTCAGATGCCGCAGCAGCCGCAAATGGTTCGATGTGGTCGTCTGTCCGATGTGCAGCTGTTCGCTGAGGTCGGTCACGGTGCTCGGCTGAACACTCAGCGCGCTCAGAATGCGCAGCCGCACAGGTGACGCCAGTGCCTGCATGATCTCGGCGAGACGCTCAGCATCCGCTACGGACAGGGTGCCTGCTTCCCGACGCGTCTCAGTACCGGCCATGCTCACCATTGTGCCCTCCGACCACGATAATCATTCACAACTACAATATATCATGATCTTGTGATGTATCCTGGTCGCATGACTGCTTCTTCCCCGACGACTACCGCGCCCGCTGCGGAGACGCACGACCATTCCCACGGTTCGGCCCGGTGGGAGCTGTGGTTCGCGATCGCCGCGGGCGTGACCTACGCCGGCGGGATGATCGCCGAGTTCGCGTTGGGGCTGCCGATGGTCGGGTGGCCGTTGGTGTTCTTCCTCGCCACCTACTTCTTCGGTGGGTTCTTCACGTTCCGCACCGCGATCGCCTCGACGATGCGAGGGAAGTTCGAGGTCGACTTCCTCATGCTGGTGGCCGCGATCGGCGCCGCCCTCATCGGCCGGTGGGCGGAAGGGGCGGTGCTGCTGTTCCTGTTCAGCCTCGGCCACGCGCTCGAGGAATACGCCCTCAGCCGTGCCAGCAAGTCCATCGAGTCCCTGGCCGAGCTCGCTCCCCGCAGCGCCCTGGTGCGCCGCGGCGGGGACGAGCCGGTGGAGGTGCCGGTGGAGGAGATCGTCGTCGGCGACATCGTCGTCATCCGCCCGAACTCCCGCATTCCCTCAGACGGGTTCGTGATCTCCGGGGTGTCCGCAGTGGATCAGTCCGCGGTCACCGGGGAGTCGATTCCGGTGGAGAAGGAGCCGGTGGCCGACCCGGAGCGGGCGATGCGCACCGTCGACACCCTGCCCGCCGCCAACCGTGTGTTCGCCGGCACCGTGAACGGGTCCGGCGTGCTCGAGGTCGAGGTCACCGCGACCTCCGCGGACTCGACGCTCAGCAAGGTCGTCGAGCTCGTCCGCTCCGCCGACCAGGCCGCCTCCCCCACACAGCAGTTCATCGACCGGTTCCAGCGTTGGTACGTGCCCGCCGTGATCCTCGGGGTCGCCGTCACCCTCCTGATCTCCTGGCTCGCGTTCGCGCAACCGTTCCCCGACGCGTTCTACCTCGCCATGACCGTGCTCGTCGCCGCCAGCCCCTGCGCGCTCGCGATCGCAACCCCGGCCGCGGTGCTGGCAGGGGTCGCCCGTGCTGCGCGTGCCGGGGTGCTCGTCAAGGGCGGCGCCCCGCTCGAGACGCTCGGGCGGGTCAAGGCGATGGCGTTCGACAAGACCGGCACCCTGACCTGGGGTGCCCCCCGGGTGACGTCCGTCACCCCCGCCGCCGACGTGCCCGAGTCCGAGCTGATCCGCACTCTGGTCGCTGTCGAAGCGCTCAGCGATCACCCGCTGGCCGAGGCGATCGTCCGCGACCTCGAGCCCCGCGTCCCCCAGGCCGAGCGCCTCACCGCGACAGACCTGAACGCGGTCGTCGGGCGTGGCGTCACGGCGACGATCGACGGCGAGCGGGTCGACGTCGGCAACCTGCGCATGTTCGACGAGCAGCAACTCGCGCTGACCGGCACGCTCGCCGACGCGTACACGCAGGCGCGGGACTCCGGGCAGACGCTGATGATCATCCGCCGTGGCGACCGGTTCCTCGGCATCGTCGGCGTGATGGATGCGTCCCGCGCGGAGTCCGCCCAGGTGCTCAGCGCGCTCCGGGGCGCGAACGTGGGGCAGCTCGTGATGATCTCCGGCGACAACCAGCGCGTCGCCGACGCGGTCGGCCGGGAAGTCGGCGTCGACACCGCGATCGGCGAACTGCTCCCCGAGGACAAAGTCGCTCAGATCACCCGCCTCGCCGAAACCCACCGACCGATCGCGATGGTCGGCGACGGCGTCAACGACGCCCCCGCGATGGCCCGCGCCGACGTCGGCATCGCGATGGGCGCCGCCGGCTCCACCGTCGCGTTGGAAACCTGCGACATCGCGCTGATGAGCGACGACCTCGGCCGCGTCCCGTTCGCCGTGCGGCTCAGCCGCGCCACCAGCCGCATCATCCGGCAGAACCTCATCGCCAGCCTCGCGATCGTCGCGTTCCTCATCCTCGCCACCTTCCTCGGCCTGAACATCGGCGCGGTCGTACTCATCCACGAAGGCTCCACCCTGATCGTCGTCGGCAACGCACTCCGCCTGCTCAACTTCGAGCGCGGCAAAGAGCACCACGGCATCGACCACGAAGACAGGCCCACCGCTTGAGAGACTCAGCCGGCGCAGGCGACGGCCTCCCTTGCGCGGCTATGTGGCCCAGCAGGATTGCACGGTGCCGGTCGTTGCCTGCGCGACGGTCGGGATGGTCTCCACGAGTGCTCGTGTGATCTCCTCGGACGCGGGGTACTCGATGACCCGCCAACCGACGATGCCGAAGTCCTCATCCAATGCCTGCACCGCGCATGCGAACGACGTCCCAGCGGGTGGCGTGGCTTGGAAGGATACGGTCACGGTGCGCGCATCGACCAGCTCGTATCCGGTCTCGTCGAATCCGACGTCGTCGAGCGAGTTCGAGACAGTCAGCCACGAAAGCCCGGCGACAGACAGGATTGCCGCCGTCGCGACGGTGACCCAGAACACGCGGCGGCGGATGGGCCGCGGTCCCCGACCGTAGCGGTCGGCGAGCTCCTCTTTCGTCGTCACGTAGTGCGCCCTATCTGCGGCTGCGAGCATCGCGGTCGGCGAGCTCGGTGAGGCGTGCGTTGTAGGCCTCGAGCTCGGCTTCGCCGGTGCGGTCGGCGTGCCGGTCTCGCCGCTTGGTCTCGCGGTCGTCGCTGCGACTCCACTGAATCGCGACCGTGATCGCGAGGATCAGGGTGGGGATCTCACCGATCGACCACGCGATACCGCCGCCGGTGTACTGATCCTCGAGCGGTGTGACACCCCAGGTGCGACCCATCGACCCGAACCAGTCGGCGACCATCAGCCCCGACTGCATCATGATGGCGATGCCGAAGAACGCGTGCATCGCCATCACACCGATGAGCAGCAGCAGCCTGCCGGCGTAGGGAAGCCGCCACGGCACCGGGTCGATGCCGATCAGGGAGAGCGCGAACAGGTAGCCGGTGATGAGGAAGTGCGCGATCATCCACTGGTGGCCGAGGTGGTCGTACAGCGACCAGCGGAACAGGTCGGTGTAATAGAACACCCACAGTGAGCCGATGAACAGGGCGGCCGCGACGAACGGGTTCGTCAGGATGCGGGCGACGGGCGAATGCACCGCCCACAGGATCCACTCCCGCCCGCCGCGGGTGCCGTCGTCGCGTTTGCGGATCGCCCGGGCGGCGAGGGTCACCGGGGCGCCGGCGACCAGCAGCACCGGGATCGCCATCGTGAGCAGCATGTGCCCCACCATGTGCATGCTGAACAGGTAGTCCTGGTAGACGTTGACGACGCCGCCGGTGACCCAGACCAGCAGCACCATGCCGGCGACCCACATGATCGTGCGATACACAGGCCACGCGTCGCCGCGCCGGCGCAGCCGCCACACCCCGGCGAGATAGAAGAAGATCGCGAACCCGGCGAGCACCGCCCACAACATGTCCACGTTCCACGCGGTGACCCACCGTTCGATCGTGAGCTCCGGGGGCAGCGGGGCACCGGTGAGGCGTTCTGCCGGCGAGGGGATCTCGGGAAGCGGGGCCGGGTTCGGTGGCGGAGTGCGGGCCAGCGCTGCGGCGGCGCCGCTGGCCACACCCATCAGTGCCAGCTCGAACGCGATGAGCATCCAGAAAGGGCGGGATGCCGCGTCGGAGCTGCGCATCCTGCCGATCAGGCGGGTGCGGTACCACGCCCCGAAGAGGCCGAGGCCGACGAGCGCGACGACCTTGATGCCCAAGATCGCGCCATAGGGCGAGAGCAGATCGGACCACTCCTGCAGGCCGATGGCGGCGCGCACCGTGCCGGACACGGCGACGAGCACGAACGCGGCCAGAGCGATGCTCGAGTAGCGGGCGACGAGATCGGGGATGCGGCGACGGTCGAGGGCTGGACGGACGGCGATGAGCAGCAGGAGCCCGCCGAGCCACACCGCGGCGCCGATGATGTGCAGGATGAGCGCCATCATCGCCTCGTGGTGGAAGGCGTCATCGCCGGAGTGCCCCTGCGTGCCCATCGGCACGAGCGAGGCCACCGCCACCAGGGCGACCAGAAGCGTCCCGACCCAGGACCGCACGGCGAATGTCAGGACGGTGAGGGCGGCGCCGGCGACCGTCGTGATCAGCCATGTCCTGCCGACCTCGAGCTCGACGAGGAACCGGCCGAGCTGGGCACCGAACTGGGGGCCTGCGTCGATGGCCGGGTTGAACACGCTGAGAAGCGTGAGGAACCCGGTCGCGCCCGCGGCCACGGTGAACAGGGCTGCAGAGATCGACGCGGTATCGAGGGCGACGTCGAACTCGCGCTCACCGGCCCGCAGCGTGAACAAGGCGGTCACGAGCACACCGACCATGCCCGCGGCGGCGAGATTCACGACCAGTTTCGTGACCGGAAGCCCCCAGCGCACAACAGGGCCGGCGTCGCCGAGTGGGATCTGCGCAGCACCCCCACCGAACCACAACGCCCCGACCAAGGCGATGAGTGCGACCCCGCCGAGGATCGCAGGCCCTGCGACCCGCAAGACGCGAGGAGTCATTCCTGTCGCGGTCGGAGTGACCGCTGTCCGCGTTCAGTGGCATCCGCACCCGTGGTGGCGGGAATCGAGAGTATCGGGGTCATGTGCGTGCTTTCGGCTCGGGCAAGAGGGCGGGGCAGGGGTGCGGGGTCATGTGAGCCCGGAGTAGGAGTGGAGGCCCTGGAAGAACATGTTCACGATCGTGAAGTTGAACAGCACCGCGACGAACCCGATGATGGACAGCCAGGCGGAGCGGGTGCCGCGCCAGCCGCGGGTCGCGCGGGCGTGGATGTAGCCGGCGTAGAGCACCCAGATCACGAACGTCCACACCTCCTTGACATCGAAGCCCCAGTAGCGACCCCAGGAGTCGTTGGCCCAGATCGCGCCGGCGATCAGGGTGAACGTCCAGAACACGAACCCCACGATCGCGAACCGGTACGCGAGGGACTCGAGCACGTCGGCGGCGGGCAGAGTGCGCAGAAACCCAAGACCGTCGGCGCGGGCAGTGTCCGAGGATGCTCGGGTGCGGCGCTCCCGGCGGGCCTGCAGGAGCTGGGTGATGGAGATGCCGCAGGCGATCGCGAACAGGGCGGTGGCCAGGGACGCGACGAAGACGTGGATGACCAGCCACACGCTCTTGAGCGGATCCATCAGCGGAACGACCTCGACGTAGAACGAGACCGTCGCGCCACCCAGCAGCAGCACCACCATGCCGATCAGGAACGCACCGAGGAAGCGGAGGTCGTAGCGGCGCAGCACCAGCAGGTAGACGGCCACGATCAAGACCGTGCCGGTCAGCGCGAACTCGTACATGTTCGCCCACGGCACCCGCTCCGCGGCGATGCCGCGCAGGATGGTGCCGGCCAGGTGGAACAGGAACGCGAGGACCGTCAGCGACGTCCCGATCCGCGCCCACAGCAGCCGTTGACGCTGCGCGGGCGGCGTGCGAACACTGTCCACCGACCCACTCTGGGCGTTGTCCGTCTGCTGGCCCGCCCGTGCGGTAGCGCCGGCCAGGACCGGCTCCCGCTGCGGGACGCTGGCGGGGACGGAGCGCCCGGCCAGGTCGATGGTGTACGCGATGAACGCGAGCAGGTAGGTGGCGATCGCCGTCCACACCAGCAGCAGTGAGATGCCGTCGAGGGAGAGCGCGTCGGTTCCGGTCATGGCAGGGTCGTCCTCTTCGTCGTTGCGGTCAGGGGGTGCCCGCGAGCGGGGTGGCGCGGTAGATCCGTGCACATCGGTCAGCCCGCGTTCGCTTCCAGCCAGGCCAGCGAGTCCACGGCCGCGCTCAATGTTCCCGCCGTCAGCAGAGTGCGCCGGCTCACCCCGGCCCGGAATGCGCGGCTCTCCGCGGGCGTGGGCGCGCACCCACACTCCTCCGCCGTCAGGTCACCAGGAAGGGTGAGATCGCTGCCCGTCGCCAGCGTTCGCAGCGACCAGGCCAGTCGACCTCCGGCAGGCCTCATCCGTGGCGTGTTCATGGGTGCCTCCCCGGATCAGTCGAACGATCTGCGGCGGCCGCACGCGTGCGGGCACGGTGGGAGAACCCCGCCGCGGTGAGAGCGCCGGCGGCAGCGAGGACGATGAGAGCGGTGAGCCAGGGACCGAGGATCACCGCCGGGGTGAGTCCGGTGCGCAGCGGGACGGTGGTGATCGACGCGTCAACGGTGTCGACGCCGATGCTGTCGACGGTGGTGCCGTCCGGGGTGATGACCTGGCTGGTGCCCACCGTGGAGACGTTGACGACCGCGCGGCCGGTTTCGATGGCGCGCATCCGGGCGAACGCGAGCTGCTGCAGGTTCTCGTCGGTGCCGCGGAAGTCGGCGTTGTTGGTCTGGAACACGAACACCTCTGCGCCGGCGCGGGCACCGTCCCAGATCACGGCGTCGTAGATCACGTCGAAGCAGATCGCCAACCCCACCCCGACGTCGCCGACCTGCACGAGCGGCGGGTTGCTGCCGGGGGTGTATTCGCGTTGGATCAAGCCCACCAGGTCGGGGACGATCAGCTCGTAGAACCACCGGTCCGGCACGTACTCGCCGAACGGGACCGGGTTGACCTTGTCGTGCCACTGCCGGCCCGTGGGATCCGCGGTCCACAGCAGGGACGTGTTGAAGACATCGTCGCCGCGGGTGGTGGCGGCGTTCATCAGCAACGGCGCCCCGGCCGAGCGCACGACCCGGTCCAACGCCTCGGCGGCGGCGGGATCACTGAGCGGGTCGGCGTCGACGCCGCCCTCCGGCCAGGCCAGCAGATCCATCGGCTGCCCGTACAGCGGCACCGTGGCGGCGGTCTGCGCGGCCAGGACGTCGCCGGGCACCTTGTCGTCGAAGTACCCGGTGGGGCCGTTGCCCTGCACCCATCCCACGCGGAACTCCCCGGCCGGCGCGGTGGGGAACTGCGGCGCTATCACCAGGAGAGCGGCGACGCTCACAGCAGGGTGCAACCCGAGCATGAAGCGGATGCCGCCGGCGCGGATCCACTGCACCACAGAGGCGCACAGAATGACGATCAGCAGGGACAGGCCGGTCACGCTCGTCCACGACACGGCCTCCGCGAGCGGGCCGCCCACCTGGGTCATCCCGAGGCGCGCCCACGGGAACCCGGAGTACGGCCACGCACCCATCACCACCTCACGGGCCGTCCACAGAACCCCGATCAGCGGCGGTACCGCGAGCAGCTGCACGAGGCCGCGGGCCGGATAGCGGGCGGTCCACCGGTAGGCGAGCGCGATCGGCACCGCGCCCGCGCCGAACAGGACCGCTTCCAGCCCGGCGAGGGCAAGCCACGGCACCGGGCCGAGGAACTCCCCCACCCACACCAGATGGGTCGTGTAGAACACGGCGCCGAACACAGTGCCGACCAGCAGCGCCCCGCCGATGCTGCGGCCGATCAGGGCCACCAGGGCGACCGTGACACTCACGAACGTCAACGGCCACCACCCCACCGGTGCGGAGGCGAGATCCAGCAGCAGGCCGGCGGCCGCGGATGCCAGCACCGCCGCCCACACCGGCTGCGACCATGCCGCCACGGTGCGGCGCGGCGTCTCCTGCTCCGGCGCGGCGGCCGGGGCGGGTGTCGGCAAAGGCGTGCGCATCGGTCAGGTGTCTTTCTGGTGGAGTCGGGTGAGGTAGTCGTTGTACGCGTCGAGCTCAGGGTCGCCGTGTGCGTCGGCGCGACGGTCGGCGGCGACCGCTTGGGCGGTGTCGTCGCGGAACCAGCGGTGCATGACGTAGATGAGCATCAGCAAGGTGGGGGCCTCGCCGTAGGACCAGGCCAGCCCGCCGGCGAGGCGCTGGTCTTCGATCGGGTCGATGCCCAGCGCGCTCGTCGGGCCGGCGAACCCGTCGATGAGGGTAGTGGTGGCCATCATCAGGAAGACGCCGAAGAAGGCGTGCAGGGCGGCCTCGGCGAACACGTCCAGGGCGCGGCCGCCGTGGCTCATCCGCACCGGCAGCGGGTCCGACGACAGGATCGGGATGGTGAACAGCATCCCGGCGACCAGGAACCCGACCTCGAGGAGGGTATGGCCGGTGACGGTGGACAGGATCGGATCGGCGAAGTTCGCCAGGTACAGACCGTAGAACGCGGCCAGGTATAGCGGCACCGCCAGCCACGGGCTGAGCAGCCACCGTGCGGTGCGACTGCGTAGCCCGGCGTGCGCGGCGCGGAGCACCAGGAGACCTGGGCCGTGGTGCGGGGTGGCGCGCAGCAGCAGGGTGCCGGGAGAGCCGAGGACCAGCAGCGGCGGGATCGCCATCATCAGGGTGAGCTGCTGGAACATGAACACCGAGAACAGGGCGTACCCGAAGTTCTCCACCGCCAGGCCGGTGACCGCGGCGAGGGCGACGCAGCCGAGCAGGAAGCTGACCGTCCGCCACACCGGCCAGCCGCGGCCGCGGACCCACATCCGGATCGCACCGGCCAGGTAGGCGACCGCGAGGAGTCCCGCGAGGAGCGGTAGCACCGGAGCCGGAAGCGGGGCCGGGGTGAGGAACCCGCCGAGGGTCGGCGGGGCGTCCGGGATCCACACGGTCGTCACGGTGTGTCCTTCGCAGGCTGGTCTACGCCGAGGGCGTGCGCGTGGCGGGTCGCGAACTCGTCGACGGCGCGCGCCAGAGCGGGGTCTTCGCCGCGGGCCAGTCCCGCGTACTCGACGTGCACACCATCCGGGGTGGTGCGGGCTTTCACCCAGAGCCGGCGGCGGGGCACGAACAGGCCGGCGAACAGGCCGAGGGTGGCGAGCACGGAGAACGCGAGCACCCAGCCGCTGCTGGGGTCGCGTTGGATCTGCAGCGACGCGAACCGCTTCACCGGCTCCTCCGCCGTGACCTCCTCCCAGGTGATCGTGCCCCACCCGTTCGGCAGGTCGACGGTGGCGCCGGGGGTGAGCTCAAGGGAGTCGGCGGCGGTGTCGCCGCCGGTGTGCTGGGTGAGCCCGTCGACCTCGAGCGTGTACACCGACCTCGGAGTGCCGTCGTCGATGCCGAGATCCCCGCTGAACACGTTGAGAGTCAGCACCGGATTGACCACGTCCGGGTAGACGGAGGTGAACGCGCCGGAGGGCAGCACCCCCTGGGTGGGGTAGAAGAACCCGACCAGCCCGACCTGTTCGGGCAGCCCGTCCGGGATCTTGATGATGCCCAGCGAGGTCATGTTGGAGTCCTGCGGCAGGAACGGCTGCGACTCGCTGTACACCACCTCGCCGGCGGCGTCGCGGATCGTGAGGGTGGGGGCGTAGCCGTTGCCGAGCAGGTAGATGCGATCGCCGTCGACGGTGATCGGGTAGTTCACGATCACGCTCTGCGCCCGATCGTCCTGCCCGGGTTGGCGGATGGTGATGTCGGCGGAGAAGTCTCCGGCCTGGCCTGCGCCGGGGGTGCCGGGCAGCCGGTAGGAGACCTGGAAGTCGTCGAGGGTGAGCGAGTAGGGGGCAAGGCCCGTGCCGTCGACGAAACGGCCGGGGTTGAACGAGGAGTAGTCGCTGAGCGCGTTCACGAACGTGGTGCCCTCCACCACCACCCGCTGCCCGGTATACGCGAACGACCCGCCGATCGCGACCGAGACCAGCACGCCGACGAGGGCGACGTGGAAGATCAGGTTGCCGGTCTCGCGCAGGTAGCCGCGCTCGGCCGACACCGACGCGGCTCCGCGGGCGTCGTATCGCTCCACCCGGTATCCGGCCTTGCGCAGCTGCTCTGCCGCGACGTCGATCGCGTGCGCGGCCGGGTCGGTCCTCCCTTCCTCTCTCGGCAAGGTCAGTTCCCGGTACTCCGAGAGCCGCGACAGCCGGGCCGGGGTGCGAGGGGGGCGGGAGCGGAGCGCCTTGTAGTGGTGCTTGGCGCGCGGGATCACGCAGCCGATCAGGGAGGTGAACAGCAGCAGATAGATCGCGGAGAACCACGGCGACAGGTACACGTCGAACAGGCCGACCGCATCGGCGAGGGGGAACACGTCAGGGTTGTCCCGCTCCCACTGGATGACACCGTTGGGGTCGGCGCTGCGCTGCGGGAACAGGGACCCGGGGACGGCGGCGATCGCGAGGAACAGCAGCAGGACCAATGCGGTGCGCATGCTGGTCAGCTGCCGCCATGCCCACCGCAACCACCCGGTGATGCCCAGCGCCGGCTGGGTGATCTCCGTCGCGGATTCGCTGTCGGCGTGGTCGCCGGGGCGTAGCGGGTCGGCGGTGACGTCGATGCCGGTGTCAGAGCGGGAGGGGGACATTGATCACCACCTGTTGCAGCTGCGACATCAGTGCCGTCCACAGCCCGGTCACCATCAGCAGGCCGAGGGCGATGAGCATGGCCCCGCCGATGATGTTCAGGGCGCGGATGTGGCGGCGCAGGAACGTCACCGATCGGGACGCCCACCCCCATCCGGCCGCGAGGATCAGGAACGGGATGCCCAGGCCCAGCGAGTACGCGAGCCCGAGCAGGCCCGCGCGGGCGGGGTCACCGAGGTTCCACGACATGGAGATGATCGCTGCGAGCGTCGGGCCGATACAGGGGGTCCAGCCGACGCCGAGCGCGAACCCGAGAAGCGGCGCCCCGATCAGCCCGGTCCTACCCTGGGCGCGAGGGCGGAGGGTGCGCTGGGCGATGCCGAAGAAGCCGAGGAACACCAGGCCGAGGGCGATGATGACGACCCCGAAGACGCGAGTGAGCACATTGGCGTATTGCAGCAGCAGGTACCCGAAGGTGCCGCCGAGGATCGTGACGGCGACGAACACCACGGTGAACCCGGCGATGAACAATGTCACGCCCAGCAGCAGCCGCGCGCGCTCCGCCGTCACCGTGCGCCCCCCGTCCAGCGTGGGGGCCGCGGTCGTCGTGGTGGTGCTGCCGAGGTAGCCGAGGTAGCCAGGCACCAGCGGCAGCACGCACGGGGACACGAACGACACCAGCCCGGCGAGGATCGCGACCGGGATCGCGACCCACAGGGCGCCGTCGACGATCACCGCTCCCGGATTCATGAGCTGTCCTCGGCGAGGGTGTCGGCGACCAGGGTGGACAGGATCGACGCGCTGGCCAACTGCCCGATGATCCGCGCCGCGACCCGCCCCTCCTGGTCGATGACCAAGGTGGTGGGGGTGGCCTGGATCGGAGTGACCTGCGCGAACGCGAGCTTGACCCGTCCGTCGTTCACGTCGATCACGCTCGGGTAGGTGACGTTGTTGTCACGGGCGAACGACAGTGCGGTGGCTGGCTGGTCGTAGGTGTTCACCCCGAGGAACGCGACGCTCTGGTCCTGATACTCCTGCCAGACCTCCTCAAGCATCGGGGCTTCGACGATGCACGGCCCGCACGCGGCGTACCAGAAGTTCACCACCAGCACCCCGCCGCGGTAGTCGTCACTGGACACCGTCTCCCCGGTCTCGGTGACGCCCTCGAACACCACCGGCTCCCCGCGGTCGGCATCCGGGATCTCGACGATCTGGAAGTCACCGGCGATGTAGCCCTTCTCGCTTCCGTCCCGGTACTGCTGCGCGAGCGAGTCGCTGGACGTGCACCCGGCCAGCAGCAGCGCCGCGACCAGCGTCATGGCGGCAAGGACGGGGCGGCGGATCATGCGCGCTTGACCTTGATCAGGGCGCCGGCGACCAGGAACACGACCGCGGCGACCGGCTGCGCCGCAGTCCACACCGGGCCGGTGAACGGGAACGGGAACACCGGGTTCCAAATCACGGCGATCACGACGAACACAGGCAACCACCACCACTGCCGCGCCTGGATCGCGAACCACCCCACGATGACCGCGAAGATCGCGGCGACGAACAGCACAACGGTGAACCAGTCCCCGCCCATCAGTACCGGCGCGAGGAACAACACCGCCGCCGCGAGCAGCCCCGGCGCGAACGCGTTGCGCTGGTATACGGACGGGGTCCGCTGCTTCGCCATCATGACCCGCTCACCACGGAGCCCGTCGCAGGCGCCGCGCTGTCCGCGCTGACGCGGGAGCGGCGGTGTCGGGTCCACAGGCTCAGGCCGAGGACGATGACGCCGGCACCGAGGGCGACGTCGGCGAGGTTGCCGATGAACAGGTTCCCGTAGGCGAGGAAGTCGGTGACGTGCCCGACCCCGAACCCAGGGGGGGAGAACAGCCGGTCGATCAGGTTCCCGATCGCGCCCCCGAGGATCAGGCCGATCCCCATCGCCCACCATCCGGTCCGCGCCCGCGCGGCGGCGACGACCAGCAGCACCACGGCACCGACCCCGAGGAGAGTGAGCAGCCCGGTGACCCCGGCTCCGAGGGAGAGGATCGCGCCGGGGTTGAACGCGAGCTGCAGCCCGAGCAGATCCCCCAGCAGCGGGATCCGCTCCTCCTGACTCAACCCTCCCAGTGCGGCCGCCTTCGTCGCCTGGTCGACCAGGACCACCACAGCGGCGGCCAGGCACGCGACCGCGAACCGCCGGGTCTGCTCACGAACCATCAGCGGCTCCTCCTGCGTTCGCGAGGGCCGCTGATAACCCGGTCATCAGACCGGCTATCAGGAAGAGGTTTTTGGTGTCAGAAGTCGAAGAGGTCACCGAGGAACCCTTCCTTCCGCCGACGCCCGGAGCGACCGTGATGATCCCTGTCGCGGTCAGAACGGTGGTCGCCCTCGCGCGGATAGGGGGCGGTGCTGGTTTGCCGGCCGCCGCCGGCAAGGTCGGCGGCGCGGTCGATGATCTTGTCGAGCTCGCCACGGTCCAGCCAGACGCCCCGGCACTGCGGGCAGTAGTCGATCTCGACCCCGGAGCGTTCCGTGATCAGCAGGGCGGTCCCGTCGACCGGACATTTCATGAGGGGTTCTCCTTCTGTTGCTGGTCGTCGGCGGTTCCACCATCCGCGGCGGCCGCGGCCGCGGCTGCTCGGTCGCGGCGACGACGCTCTCTGGCCACCATGAGCACGACCACCAGCGCGCCGCCCAGCACGATTACGCCACTCAGGACCGCAAGGACGGGGAGGAGTTCCCAACCTCCGGATGGCCCGTTGTGAACCTCTCCGGACGTATTGGCGGCAGATGTGGGAGACGGGTCGGGTGTCTGCTCCTCGGTCGCTTCGGGGGTAGGGGCGCTGGTGGGGACGGTGACCGCTTCGACGGTGTACTGGTACTCGTTGCTGATCGGGTGCCCGTCGCTGGACACGACCCGCCACCGCACCGTGTGCACGCCCGCCTGACCAGGCGTCACCGCCTGGGTGACCGTGGTCCCGTCGATGACCGGATCCCCCGATGCGATGTTCTGCCCGTCCGGGGCGACCACCTCAATGATCACGGCGCTGAAATCGGTGAGGATCTCGCCGCTGAACGTCAGCGAAATCTCCTCCGGGACCACGCTGACCGTGGATCCGGCTTCCGGGGAGGAGGAGACGATCTCATCGTGCGCGGCTGCGGGCGCCGCGGTGGCGAACAGGAGCCCGGCGGCCAGCAGCAGCGTCGTCAGAGTGGACAGGAGGAGGATGCGTCTCCGTGAGCCGGATCGGTGCGGGTGTTCGTGGTCGGTGACGGTGGTCAAGGCGGTGGTCCTTTCAGGGCCGGTTGATGATGTGCTGGGCGATCGTCGTCGCGTCTTTCCAGACCCCGGCGAGGGTGTCGGAGCCGCGGCCGCCGTACTGCGGCATCCCCGCCACGAACAGCCCGGGCAGGCCGGTCAGGGTGCGCCGCGGCCGGTCGACGCGGGCCGGTTCCGGGAGCCAGTCGTCGCCAGGGGTGTAGCCGGTGGCGAGGATCACCGAGCGGGGGGATGCCTGCGTGCCATCGGCGAAGGTCACCCCGGCGCCGGCCGCGTCCTGCACCGCAGCTGCGATCGTGACCCCGACGCGGCGCAGCTGCTCATAGCTGTCGCCGAAGATCGGCTCGGGGCGACGCTCCCGCGAGAACAGCGGCACCCTCTCCCCCGCCGCGGCGGGATAGCTCATCGCGGGGCGATGCTGCCGCCGGGTTCGCACGGACAGCGTCACGGTGTGCGACGCGGACAGTTCGCGGGCCAGCTGCACACCGCTGTTCCCGCCGCCCACGATGAGCACGTCGCCGACGGGGATCTGCTTCGGGTACAGGTACTCGCTGCTGTGCAGCACCACCCCGGGCATCGTCAGCAGAGACGCCCACTCCGGAATCCGCGGGTGCGCGGCCGCGCCCGTCGCGCAGATCACGTTGCGGGTCTGCACCTCCCCTGCCGTCGTCGACAGCAGCAGAGTCGAGCCGTTCCCGCGATGCTCCACCCCGGTCGCCTGGATGCCCCAGACCGTCTCCACGCCCAGCCCGGCTTCCACGAAGGTGAGGTAGTCGGCCATCTCGTCCACTCGCGGATGCCGGCGCTGGTCACCCAGCAGCCGCCGCGGAGACAGCGCGCTATGCCGGGCGTCGCTGAGAAGCTCCATCGAATGCCACCGTGAGGACCAGGAACGCTGCCCCGTGCTGGCGGCGTCGATCACCACAAACTCGTGCTGCGGCCGCAGCCCTTCCGCGCTCAGGGCCGCGGCAACCGCGAGCCCAGACTGCCCGGCGCCGACGATGATCGCCCGCCGATGCGTCAAACCCGCCCGCATCACCGGCCACCGTTCACCGCAGCCTGGATGGCGTTCTCGAGGTCGTCCCACTCCTGCAGCTCGAGCAGCTCACCGTCGAGGAAGAACGTCGGCGTGCTGCTCACCCCGAGCGCCTGGCCCTCCTCGAAATCCAGCTCCACCCGCTCCGCCGTAGCCGGGTCCGCCACGGCGGCGTCATAGGCGGCCATGTCCAGACCGATCTCCTCCGCGAAGCCACGGAACAGGTCGGCGCGAGACTCCTGCGCCTCACCCCACTCCGCCTGCGTCTCGAACAACCGGACATACATGTCCTCGAACCGGTCCTGCTGCGCGGCCGCTTCCGCCGCGACCGCCGCGTTCTTCGAATTGAAGTGACCGGGCAGCGGGAAGTAGCGGACCACATACGTGATCTCCCCAGCGAACTGCTCCCGCATATCCTCCACGATCGGGAAGAACGCGCCACACGCCTCGCACTCGAAGTCGAGGAACTCCACCAGGGTGACAGCGCCCTCCCCGCCGTCGTCGAGGACATGCGAGCTCTCCCGCACCACCTGCGGGGATGCGTCACCGCCCCCAGATGAAGGTGGAGCGGACTGGCTCTGATTGACAAGGACATAGATCAACGCGGCGATCACCATCACCACCACAACGGCAATGGTGACGAGCGTCGCCTTCACAGGGGTTTTCATCGGGTACTCCAAACCAAGACACGGCACAGGACAGAACCCGGGCACGCAGCCCGGGACGAAGCGCCACCCGGAAAGGGTGGCGTGCCACAATGTCAGGTTCGGGAAAGACCCAACTGCGTCAACGAAAAGACAATCGGGTGAGCACGGGCAGCCGGCGCCGGAAGCAGCGAAGGCATCCGTGGCCCGTCACCGAGAACCGGAGGCATCCGCCGACGCCACAACCCCCGCAGCACCACCATGAACGTCAGCCCGCACAACACGCCCAACATGCACAGCGCAGCGCCCACCAACGCGTTCGGCCCAGAAACGACGCCACCGGCGACCGCCTCATGCTCGACTGGGGCGTCTGCCACGGGCTCGACGTGGGGGTCCATGAACCCAGAAATCACCAGCGGAACAGGAGTCGAACCGTCCGCCTCTGTGTGACCCGTCGCTGCCAGACCCAACATCAGCAGCAGCGCCAAACCGACGCTGGTAATGAGCCTCATTATCAACAATTGCTCATTCAGCGTCGTGGAGCGCGGAGTCCGGGCCGAAGAGACCATCGCCCACAGCCTACCGTGCGCACCTAAACCCATTCGGAGCCCGGTTCACCCGAGCACGGGAGCGCCGGCAGCGCCGGCCGGGTCCGGCGCGGCTAGCCGGTCAACCAGGACGATGACGACGGCAACGGTGGCGAAGGTGGCTTTGATGGGGGTCTTCACAAGGGCCGGTTCCAAGTCGGGCGGTGTTCTGCCACCGCGGGGCGAGGGGTCGGTGGTCAGGCGTGGGCGGGTTCGGGCTGGCGAGCGGGCACCGTGGCGAGTTGCCGTAGCGCAGCGGGGCGACGGGCGGCGCGGACGCCACGAGCAACAGCGACGATACTCACTCGACGTACCAGGAAGCCGCGGCTGCACCGTGGGGACTCGAACTGCGAACGGTCTGGGCGAAGTCCGAGGGGTATAGCTATCCCGCTGCAGTCGAGCTGCTAAGCCTCGATCCACCGATGTGGTGGGGTGAGGAACGGGCGTCGTGACACGGAAATGCCCCTCGGATCAGGGAAAATAGAGCTTGTCAAGGTTCTAAGTCCCAGAAACGAGAGGCATCTCGTAGATGCAATTCAAGCACGCTCCGGCCGCGGTGTCAGCGGTCTTCGATGACCCGAATCTCGTGTCCGCGGCCGGGCTGGTCCCGATGCTCCGGCTCGCGCAGCGCGCGGGGCTCGCGCAGCTGGCTCAAGTCCGGTTGAGCGTCCCGACGGACAGAGGCGCCAACGCCGGCTCGAAGGTGATGGCGCTGGTGGCGGGGATGCTCGCGGGGGCGGACTCGATTGACGACATGAACCTGATCCGCCATGGCGGGATGGGCCGCCTGTTCGACCGGACGTATGCCCCGTCGACACTCGGGTCGTTCCTGCGGGAGTTCCGGTTCGGGCACGTCCGACAGCTCGACGCGGTCGCCTCCCGGGTCCTCGCCAATCTCACTGTCGACACGCCGCTGCTCCGAGCGAACGATGACGCACGGGTGATGGTCGATCTGGACGACACCATCATCGAGGTCCACGGCTACCAGAAGCAGGGCGCCTCGTTCGGATACTCCGGCGTCCGCGGCCTGAACGCGCTGCTCGCGACCGCGTCGACGACCTCGTCGGCGCCGGTGGTCCTCGCCCAGCGGCTGCGGCAGGGGAAGACAGGATCCCCGAAAGGCGCCGCACGGATCGTCGGCGACGCCCTGGCGACTCTGCGCCGCACCGGCGTCGCCGCCGGGGCTCGGCCGTTACTTCGTGCGGACTCTGCCTTCTACGGGTACGCCACCATCGGCACCGCGATCACGGCCGGCGCCGACGTGTCGGTGACTGTCCGGATGGACCCTGCGGTGAGGGCCGCGATCGCGACGATCCCCGAGGATGCGTGGACGATGATCGAGTACACCGACTCGATCCGTGACGAGAGCACCGGGCAACTGATCTCCAAAGCCGAGGTCGCCGAGGTTCCGTTCACCGCGTTCCGATCGAGGCGCAAGGCTGAGCGCATCGAAGGGCGGCTGGTGGTGCGCCGTATCCCCGATCTGAACCCGAACAAGGTGGAGCAGCCGACACTGTTCGACGTCTACCGGCACCACGCGTTCTTCACCACCACCAGCAACGACGACATGGGCACCGTCGTCGCGGACAAGACTCACCGCGGTCACGCGATCATCGAACAGGTCCACGCCGACCTCAAGAACGGCCCGCTCGCGCACCTGCCCTCCGGGGTGTTCACCGCGAACAGCGCCTGGCTGGTCCTCGCCGTGATCGCCTTCAACCTCACCCGCGCCGCCGGCGTGATCGCCGACCACACGGGACGCCTTACGAGAGCCACGACCGCGACCATCCGCCGCACCCTCATCCACGTCCCCGCACGGCTGGCGCGGTCCGCGCGCCGGATCACGCTACACCTCCCGAAGGCCTGGCCATGGCAGACAGCGTTCGCGCGGCTCTTCGCGATCACGCACGCGCCGCCACCAGTCGCTCTCGCCTGACCACCGCCGCGACCGCGGCACGACCGAGGACCACGTGGACGACCGGGATGCGACGCCCGGAACTCACCCCTGCCCCCGACACATCACCGCCCGCCGACCACCCCGGCCCGGGCCGCCCGAGGCTCATCGGTGGATCGAGGCTAAGCGTGGGCCCCCACGCAGTCCCCGCCGGGGTCGCCGTTATCGCGCGTACGTATCGCTCAGTGCCCCCGTTGACCGTCGACATCGATGGCAACCAGGTCAGCGCCGACCCTGAGACCCCGCAGAATCGCATGATCGATCGCGTGTTCAACCTGAATGCAATGCTCCCGGCAGGTGAATGACTCGCCCCGGCGTGTCCGGAGAGCGTTTTACTGGTGTCAGCCGGCTTTTCCGACCGGTTCGTTGCGAGCGTAGTCGAGCTGCTCGACCTCAAGGGGTGTGAGGTCGTCGATGGAGCCGTGGGTGCGCTCCGTGTTGAACCACAGCACCCAGGACGCGGTTGCCGCCTCGACCTGGTCGATGTCGCGCCAGGGCCCGTCGTGGTGGATGAGCTCGGACTTGTAGAGCCCGATCTGCGATTCCGCGAGGGAGTTGTCGTAGGCGTCGCCGACGGACCCGACCGAGGGGTCGATGCCTTCGTCGACGAGCCGGTCCGTGAAGGCAATCGAGGTGTAGACCCTGCGTTCAACCGGTCGTTGCAACACCGGGTTGTTGAAGCGAGCGTAGCTGCTCTTCGAACACCTCGGCGGGTGTCTTCCAGTCGAGGGCCTTGCGTGGCCGGTTGTTCAGCGCGAGAGCGACTGCTTCGAGGTCTTCCGCGGACCACCGTGAGAGGTCGGTGCCCTTCGGGAAGTACTGTCGCAGCAACCCGTTGGTGTTCTCGTTCGTCGGGCGTTGCCAGGGCGAGTGGGGATCAGCGAAGAACACCTTCGTGCCCGTCTCGAGCGCGAACTGGGCATGCGCTGAGAGTTCCTTGCCGCGGTCCCACGTGAGCGTCTTCCGGAGCTGTTCGGGGAGCTTGGTCATCGTCGCGATGAGCGCGGCGTTCATCGCGACGGCGCCGTAGCCGCCCAGCGCAGGACCGTTCTTGACCGGTGGGATCTCGCCATAGCCTTCCAGCCGCGGCAGATGCACCAGCAGGGTCGAGCGGCTCTTGCGCTCGACGATCGTGCCGATCGCCGACCGGCCGGTGCCGATGATCAGGTCGCCTTCCCAGTGCCCAGGGACGGCGCGGTCCGCAGCCTCTGCGGGGCGTTCGGAGAACACGACATCGGCGGTGACGTGCCCTTGCGGGCGGTTCTGCGTTCGAGCCCGTGGCCGCCGGAGCGCACGGCCGGTTCGCAGGCAGGTGACGAGCTCGCGTTTGAGCGCGCCACGGCCTTGGATGAACAGCGACTGGTAGATCGCCTCGTGGCTGATGCGCATGGACTCATCATCCGGGAAGTCGATCTCCAACCGATGCGAGATCTGCTCCGGGCTCCACGCGATCGCCCACCGCCTGTCCTGCCGGTGCGGCTTGTTCCGCCCCTTCCATGCCAGCGGCTCCGGGCCAACGACGACGCTGCCATCAGGCCGGCGAACGTTGCCGGCGAGACGGTCCTGGACGTACTCGCGCAGCCTAGCGTTGGTCACCAATCTCGCCGCCTTCGGTCGTTTCGCCGCCTGCTGCGCCTTCCACTGCGCCACCAGCGCCCGGTATTCCTGCTTGCCGCTGCGCGTAGCGGCATTGCGGCGTAGCTCGCGGGAGATCGTTCCCGGGTCGCGGCCGATCCTGCGTGCGATCTCACGCACCCCGACATCCTTGGCGCGTAACAGCGCGATCTCCTCGCGCTCTTCGAAGGACAGGTAGCGGCCGGTGGGCTCGGCCAGTGAGATCGGTGGCATGCCGCCAGCGTGACGAAACCAACGGGTCCCGACCGGCACGGACACGCCCACCTTCAGCGCCGCCTCGGCCGAGGTGATGCCCGTCGCGATCAGACACCAGAACTGCCGCTGCACCGCCCGCGAGGGCTCAGGTCGTCCAGGCGAACGCATCGGCGGCCGCAACGCTCGATCCGCACGCCACTGCCGACGCGCACCCTCAGGAACCTCGCTCGTCTTCGCGAGCCAATCCTTTGTCGCCACTGCTGAACACCTCCACGATCAAGGTGTTGCGACGACCAGTTGAATTCGCCGGGTCTGTGGTGATTGTAGTGATGCAGCCAGGTCTCGTATGCCGCGGCTCGCTCTGCTTCGCTGGCGTAGGGCTTGGCGTAGGCCCATTCGGCGGCGAGGGTGCGGTTGAAGCGTTCGACCTTCCCGTTGGTCTGCGGCCGATACGGCTTTGTCCACTTGTGCTTCACACCGTCGCCGAGCGCGTCCGCGAACGCGTGTGACCGGTAGCACGCGCCGTTGTCTGTCATCACGGCGGTGACCGTGACTCCGAGGCTCGCGAAGAACGCGTTCGCGCGGGTCCAGAACCCTGCCGCGGTCTCCTTACGTTCGTCGTCGAGGATCTCCGAGTACGCGACTCTCGAGTTGTCGTCGACGGCGTGGTGCAGATACCGGTAGCCGCGGGAGCCGGCCGCTCCTGCCCGTGCGGCCTTGTCACGGACGGATCCCGCGGCACGGTCCTGCGCCGATCCGCGGCCGAAGGCGCGCCAGCCGCCGCCATCAGGGATCCGGCCCTGCTTCTTGATGTCGACGTGGATCAGCTGGCCCGGTCTTGCGACCTCGTACCGCTTCGGCGTCGGCTTGCGGACTGGCAGCCCGGTGGCCTGATCGATGTTCACGAGCTTCGGCATCCCATACCTGGCCAGCACCCGGCCGACCGTCGAGCGGGCGAGGCCCAGGTGATACGCGATCCGGTGCGGACCCCACCGGCGGGTGAACCGCAACGACACGATCCTCCGCTCCGTCTTCCGCGGGAGCCGGTTCGGCGAGGTCTGCGGCCTGAAGCTGCGGTCCGTCTGTCGACGGCGCTTGAGAACTGATCGATAGCGGCGCTCGAAAAGTGGACACTCAACGATTGGAGAGTGATCACTTTGGAAGACTGGGCGCTGATCAGGAGGCTGGCTTCGGACGGGGTTCCGAAAGCGCAGATCGCGGCGCGGTTGGGGATCTCGCGGACGACCGTGATCAAGGCGGTGAACTCCGACGGGCCGCCGAAGTATGAGCGGTCGCCGCGGCCGACGTCGTTCACGCCGTTCGAGGTGCGGGTGCGGGCGTTGCTCGCCGAGCATCCGCGGATGCCGGCGACGGTGCTCGCGGAGCGGGTTGGTTGGGAGGGCTCGATCCGCTGGTTCCGGGACAATGTCGTGAGACTGCGACCTGAGCATCACCCGGTCGACCCGGCGGATCGGCTCTCGTGGGCGGCGGGCGATGCGGCTCAATGTGATCTCTGGTTCCCGCCGCGGAAGATCCCGCTCGAGGACGGCACGACGGCGCTGTTGCCGGTGTTGGTGATCGTCGCGGCGCATTCGCGGTTCGTGACTGCGCGGATGATCCCGACCAGGAAGACGGAGGATCTGCTGCTCGGGCACTGGGATCTCATCCAACGGCTCGGCGCGGTCCCGCGGCGGCTGATCTGGGACAACGAGTCCGGCATCGGGCAGCGCGGCCGCCTCGCGCAAGGTGTTGCGGCGTTCGCGGGGACCCTCGCGACGAAGGTCGTGCAGCTGAGGCCCTACGACCCGGAATCGAAAGGGATCGTGGAGCGCCGCAACGGCTGGCTCGAGACCTCGTTCATGCCCGGCCGCACGTTCACTTCCCCGGCGGACTTCAACGCCCAGCTGGAGGGCTGGCTGGAGAGAGCGAACGCGAGGGTGGTGCGGACGATCAAGGCACGCCCGGTCGATCTGATCGGCCACGACCGTTCACGGATGCTCCCGTTGCCGCCGATCCCGCTGCAACTGGGCTGGCGAGAACGAGTCCGCCTCGGGCGGGACTACTACGTCCGCCTCGACGCGAGCGACTACTCCGTCGATCCCGCCGCGATAGGCCGGTTTGTCGACGTAATCGCCGATCTCGACCGTGTTCGGGTGCGCCTGGAGGACAGGCTGGTCGCTGACCACGCGCGGGTCTGGGCGCGCGGCTCCACGATCACCGATCCCGCACATCTGGAGGCCGCGAAACGGCTGCGGCAACAGTTCCAGACCCCACGTCCTGATCCCGTTGATGACCTGGCGCGTGATCTCGCGGACTACGACCGGGCGTTCGGGATCGAAGGAGTCGCCTGATGGCTACCTCGAAGACCAGCGAGTCGGTGAAGCAGATCACCTACCTCGCCGGCGCACTCAAGGCACCCCGGATCACGGAGGCCGCAGCCCGGATGGCGGACCAAGCACGCGACGCCGGGTGGTCGTTCGAGGACTACCTCGCCGCCGTCCTCGAACGCGAAGTGAGCGCTCGCAACGCTTCCGGCGCGGAGCTGCGGATCAAAGCGGCCGGGTTCCCGAGCCGGAAGACGCTCGAGGACTTCGACTGGGACGCGCAACCAGCCACTCGGCAGCAGATCGCGGCGCTCGCTTCGGGAGGGTTCCTCCTCGAAGCGCAGAACGTGGTCCTGCTCGGCCCTCCCGGAACCGGGAAGACCCACCTCGCGACCGCGCTCGGAATCGTCGCCGCCCGCCACGGGCACCGAGTGCTGTTCGCGACCGCGACCGACTGGGTCACCCGCCTCACCGACGCCCACCGGCAAGGCAACCTCCCGAAAGAGCTCGCCCGGCTGCGGCGTTACGGGCTGATCATCGTCGACGAAGTCGGCTACCTCCCGTTCGAACAAGACGCAGCGAACCTGTTCTTCCAACTCGTCTCCAGCCGCTACGAGCACGCGTCACTGATCCTGACCTCGAACCTGCCGTTCTCCAGCTGGGGAGGGGTCTTCGGCGACCAGGCCGTTGCCGCCGCGATGATCGACCGCATCGTTCACCACGCCGACGTCCTCACCCTCAAAGGCGCCAGCTACCGACTCCGCGGCCGCGGCATCGACAGCCTCCCCAGCATCCGCACCACCACCGACGAAACACCTAGCTAGACTGCCCGCAACCGTTCACTTTTCGAGCGCCGAAAGCGTCCAGAGTTCGAGCGCCGCCGACACCGTCAACGGCAGCCCAGCCCGATACCGGTCGACCCACCGTTTCGCCGTCGCGGGCGAGCACTGGAACCGTTCCGCTACCCGCCGCAACGACCAGCCCCGATCCACGACGAGGACAGCAAGACGACGACGCCCTTCCGGCGTCAAAGGCGCGTTAGCGTGAGACACGAAGACCTCCGTGGTCAGGATGCGAGTGTGGTAACCCACATCCTGCCCGGAGGTCTTCGCCTACCTCACCCGTTCACAACCTCCCGGGGAAGTACAGTTAGCTCGTCGGAAAGTCGGGTCCGAAGACGACGGCCCATTGGCGCTTAGCCTCCGCGTGGTCCGCACGCTGCTCCGCCGCAATCGCATTCGCCGCGCGTACCCGCGCCGACTCTAGGGCTTGCACGACGTCCTGGTGCGCAGTCCATGACAAGTAGCCGCTCAGGTTGCCGCTCTGCCCTCCCGGATCCGCCACTGCCAACCTCGTCTGTGACCACTCGAAGAAGCGCAGCACCGCGACGCGATGATCAGTCCCGAGCTGCCCGAAGACCGTCGCGGCTACCGTCTCGAGATGGAACGACCGCAGTCGTCGTGAGTGTGCGCGATTCCACGCCTTCAGGAGCCGAATCACGGGCGACAACTGGTAGCCAAGATCACGGTGGCGATCCGCGTACCAGTTGGAAGCGACGAACGGAGCGGTGCTAATCCATGTGCCGTCACCCGCAGGCAGCTTGTAGACCCCGCCGCCGACCTCGAATACGGGAGCGATGTCAACGTGACCACCTCCCTCATAGAACACGCGCACGGCCTGCCCCCGAGTCCCGACCTGTTGAACTGAAAGCCCACTGTAGGCCGCACGGATGCGATAGATGAAGCTCTGCGAGTCCCACTGATACGTGTTCCACGCGTTCTTCACGTTCGAGAACACTGCCAGGACGTCGACATCGTCAAATGGTCGGATGATCGTGCCCTTCGCGGCAGAACCCATCATCTTGCACTCGGAAAACGGAAGATCGGACGAGGATGGGAAGGCTCCACTCAAGCGCTCCTCAACGCCTCGCCTCCTCGCCGGAATCAACGTTCCAGTCTGGTAGGCCGTGGCCGTCAGGCTCTCCTGAAAGCTCGCGAACGCCTGGGCTGTCGTCAGCGTCACACATCCTCCTCGTTTGGCCGCCCCATGGTCAGATCATCAGCGGCGGCATACATCGCCGCTTCGTTCCTCGGCCTCAACAGTCGGTAGAGCCAGTTGGGGATCTGCGGCGTGGTCTGGCGGAGCTCGTAGATCCGTTCCTGCCAGACCAGCAGCTCCTGACCATCCACAGGAGCTGCTCCGGTAAGCAGGCGCGACTCGATGGTCGCGGCGAGATCCCGGCGATCTCGGGCAGCCAGGAATGTGCTGCGGATGTACTCAAATGCATCGAGGCACGCTGGCAACACGGGGAGAAGCACTCCCACGAGGAACGTACCCAAGCTGAGTCCCGCCGCCATGCTCACGATCGTCATCAACAACGCCCACCCGAGGCTTGCGCTGGCCCAGACGGCCACGGTGGCACGAAGTAGACGATCGGAGTACGCAGCGTTTGCTCGCTGGGACACGGCGACCGACGTGGCCCCTGACGCGCCGGGACTGATCGGATACCAGTCGAGAAGCTTCTCTCGTCGCGCGATGGCGAGGGTCTGTGCACGATCTCCGGCTATGGCGGCGATGTCCTCGCGGGTTGGCGCTGTCGTTCGGGCAATCGTCACGGGCATGGCGAAGACGTAGCGATCGAAGTCCTCCTGGACCGCAGCTGCCCTCCCCATCTTCAGGGTCTCACCCCACGCGAATGCTGTCCGTCCAAAGAAGAGCCAAGCTCCCGCGACGGCGCCGACGACGACCGCTGCCTGTGGGACGATGATGGCCAGCACGGGCGCTGCGATGCCAATGATCATCACGCCGACCCATCGAGCGGACTGCCATCGCTTCGCGACGCTGTATATGCGACGTTGCGCGATCAGCAAGCGGAGCGCGTCCATGTGATTCTGCCGCTCGCGCATCGTGGCGCTCGTTGGCGGCGTATAGTCGCGGCCCGCGTGCGAAGCCGTCATTGGTTGAATAGAAGTTTGAGATCGTCGATGGACTCGGCGCTCTTGCCGGCGACCCAGTGCGCCTTGGCACGACCCGCGCGCGCTACTGCTGTGTTCAGTTTCGAGAGAGCGTCCGCCGTGTTCGTGTCGGATGAGCACGCGGTGAAACGCGAACCCAGTCCTGTCGGATCGTTCATCGCGGCCAGCCCGACATCCTGGAGATGCTTCAGCGCGCCATGGAGATCCCAGACCGCCGAATACGTGTCCTGCCCATCCATGTACTTCGCGGCCCGCATCTCCAGGTAGCACGAAGAGATTGGAACGTTGCGCTTGTACTTCCAGACCTTCAGCTCGCGCGCCAGCTTCTTGACGGCACCACTGTGCCGACTGTTCACCCCGTTGACGTACGCGTTGTGGTCCTTGGGATGTGTGAGCATCCACCCCCCGGAAGGATGCGCGATCCAGTGGCCGGTCGTTGCCGGGTAGCCCGGCACGACTTCGACGGTTCCATCCGAGAACTTGCATACGACGGCGGGTCGACGCGTACTGATTGTGGTGCTCGGAAATCGCCTCTCCAGACTGCTCTTCACCTTCTCGAGCATGGTCCAGATCGACTCCGGACGGATCCCCTTGAGCGACACCAGGTAGTCCGCATCGCTGTAGATCCAAACGCCGGTCCCATGTCGTAGCGATCCAATCTCAAACATCTCGCGCACGCCAAGGTCGCTGTCGAGCCGCGACTCGATGGACGCGCGATGCCCTCGGGCCGCGTCGAACTGGGTCGAGCTCGGCGTGTACTTCGCGTTGAGGTCAGAGAGCCAACCGATGGGGGTGTCGCCCACCTATCAATCCTTCCGTCCACAGCAAATGGCAGGGATGCCAAGTGCCTGCCAACTACCCGTGGAATATGTCATTTCGGCGTGGAACCTACACCTACCCGAAGTCCCCTGGCGCCATGTCCGTGAACCGGGAGAAGTGTCCCTGGAACGCGACCGTGATCGTGTCTGTGGGGCCGTTGCGGTGCTTGGCAACGATGAGGTCGGCCTCGCCGGCGCGGGGGGAGTCCTTCTCGTAGGCGGCCTCGCGGTGCAGCAGGATGACCATGTCGGCATCCTGCTCGATCGAGCCCGACTCGCGCAGGTCGCTGATCGCCGGCTTCTTGTCGGCGCGCTGCTCGGGTCCACGGTTCAGCTGCGACAGCGCGATGACCGGCACCTGCAGCTCCTTCGCGAGCAGCTTGAGCGCGCGCGAGAACTCCGAGACCTCCTGCTGTCGGCTCTCGACGCGCTTGCCCGACGTCATGAGCTGCAGGTAGTCGATCACGACCATCTTGAGCCCCACCCGCTGTTTGAGCCGGCGACACTTCGCGCGGATCTCGACGAGCGTCATGTTGGGGCTGTCATCGATGAACAGCGGCGCGTCGTTGATGCGGCCGCGCGTCATCGCCATCGTCGTCCAGTCGCGGCTGTCGAGCGAGCCCTTGCGCATCGACTGCAGCGGCACCGACCCTTCGGCACTGAGCAGGCGCATCGCGATCTCGCTCTTGCCCATCTCGAGCGAGAAGAAGATCGTCGGCATGTTGTGCTTGATCGCCGACGCGCGTGCAAAATCGAGCGCGAGGGTGGAGTTGTGAGTCGGGATCATCGACCGTCCCGCGAGGTACATGTGGTCGTCGTTGTCGACCTGCACACATCGCACCGGCACGCTCGCGATGGGGCGAACTGCGGTGACGTAGCGCTTTCCGATACGCACCGTGCCGGTCGGCCGCTCCTGCTCGTGCAGCGCACGTTTGCGCTCAAGCCAGAAGACGTCGTCCGTTGCCGAGAAGTTGAGGATGTAGCACGTGGATGACGCCTCGGATCGCCCGTTCACGCGCTTGGTCGTACGCCCGCAGCGATAGCCGAGGCTGACGATCAGCTCGTACACCGAGTCGGCCAGGCGCTTGTTCGTCACAGCAAACTGGCATGAGCCGACACCCTTGACGACGGTGCCGTCGGTGTCGAGAAGGCCGGCCAGCAACTCACGGCGCTGCGCCTCAGACGCCCGCAGATACTGCGCGGGCACATGCTTGTCGCCCAGCACACCGACCTTGCGCAGAAGCGCCGTGAACGATCCGTGGTCCCTATGGCAGGCGGCGCACCGCTGCGCTTCGCCGGAGTACGGTTCGCCGCAGTCGGGGCAGGACAGACGTTCGGGATGCGCACCCTTGTTCTTCGGACCGCAGGTGCGACCACAGGTCCGCACGTGCGGGTGGCGAGCCGTGAACGCGGAGCCGCACACTTCGCACGCGCGCACCGACTCCTCCCGCTCAAGGAGCTGAATCGAATACAGCATCCCTCCGCGGGCCTGGGTCCGCAGGCCTCCACGCGCGATCAGCGACGGGATCTCGTCGGTCTCGCTCGTCATCCTGGCACTGTCGCTGTGTCCGTCGCCCAACCAGGCCCCGAGAGCGTAGGGGGCTATGGGCAGATCTGCCTCGGGCGCCTGCAGCGCCTGAGCGTTGCACACCGCATGGTTGGCGCGCGCCTCAGAGCCCACCGTGAGCGTCGCGTGCATCTGCTCCGTCGTGACGATGGACGCCCCGACCCGACCGCCCCGCCGGGCGGCTCGCGTCTCGGTCAGCCACTGGTGCTCGGCATCGGCGATGATCACCGAGCCGTCGGAGAACTCGACCTCATAGCAGGGCCTGTCGTACATGACCTCCGTCGTTGCGACCACCCGCGTAGGGCGACCGTCCGCGCCATACAGCTCATCGCCGACCTCGACCGCTCCCATCGTCGTCCAGCCGGTCGGCGTCGGCAGCGGTGTGTCCAGGGCGAGGGCCTTACCCATCGCAGGCCGCGCCGCGACGACGATCATCTGCCCCGGGTGCAGGCCGTTGGTGAGCTGGTCGAGACCCTCGAAGCCGGTGGGGATGCCGGTCATCTGGCCGTCACGTCCGCGCGCGGCCTCCATCTCCTCGACGGCCGAATCGACCGCGATCTGCAGCGGCACGTAGTCCTCTGCCTGTTCCTCGCCCGTGACCGAGTAGATCTCGGCCTGCGCGTTGTTGACGAGGTCGACGGCGTCGCCCTGTCCGTTGTAGCCCATCTGCACGATGCGCGTGCCGGCCTCGACGAGGCGGCGCAGCAGCGCGCGCTCGCTGACGATCGACGCGTAGTAGCCCGCGTTCGCGGCCGTCGGCACGATCGACGTGAGCGAGTGCAGGTAGTCCACGCCACCGGCGCGCATGAGGTCGCCCGACTTGATGAGCTCGTCGGTCACGGCGACGACGTCGGTGGGCTCGCCGTGCGAGTACAGCGACAGGATCGCCTCGAAGATCAGCTCGTGCTTGGGGATGTAGAAGTCCGTGCCGCGCAGCGTCTCGATGACATCGGCGACAGCGTCCTTCGACAGCAGCATGCCGCCCAGCGCGCTCTGCTCCGCGAGCAGGTCGTGGGGCGGTGTGCGCTCGTGCTCCCGACGTCCTTCGAGCGGCCCTCCGAGTCGCTCCTCCGAGATGTCGGAGATCGACATGGCTCCCCCTTCCCCGGCCCTGCGTGGAGGCCTCCCGACACGTTAGGTGGGGGTTCCGACACCCGCAAACACCCCTGTGGATAACCCTGGGGAAAACGTGCGAGAAACGCCGCCCTCCCTGTGCAAAGCTCCTGTGGAAAACTACCCTCTCGCAGGGAGATGAGAGAAATTAAATCCCTTACGACCTGGGGTTCCTGTTTCCACACCCTGTGGATGGGAAACCTGCTTGAAGTACCACTTGAGGGTTGCGTGGGTGTGGATCAAGCTGGGGAAAATGTGACGTTTGTCAAGTCCTGCAACGACGAATGCCGTGAACCCCCGGAGAGGGTCCACGGCATTCATGTGAGGGTGCGGCGGAGGCTTCGATACGCCGCCTGCGGCGGCTGCTCAGCCCCAACGCGCGTCTACTTGGCGGCGACCACCTGAAGGGTGATCACGGCGGTGAGGTCGTCACGCAGGCGAACGGTCGCCTCGTGCTCGCCGACGGCCTTGATGACGGCCGGGAAGTGCACCTTGCGCTTGTCGATCTCGCCGAGACCGGCGGCCTTGACGGCATCCGCGACGTCGGCGGTCTTGACCGACCCGAACAGGCGGCCTTCCTTGCCGGCCTTGACGGCGACCTTGACCTTGGTGCCCTCGAGGGTGTTCTTGAGGGCCACGGCCTCTTCGTGGTCGTGGATCGCACGGGCCTCGCGGGCGGCGCGGATCGACGCCACCTGCTTCTCGCCGCCGCGGCTCCAGGCCACGGCGAAGCCCTGCGGGATGAGGTAGTTGCGGGCGTACCCGTTCTTGACCTCGATGACGTCGCCGGCGCTACCGAGCCCGGCGACCTCGTTCGTGAGAATCAGCTTTGCCATGTCGGTGCTCCTTAGCGGCCAGCGCCGGAGTAGGGCAGGAGCGCCATCTCGCGGGCGTTCTTGATCGCCTTCGCGATCAGACGCTGCTCCTGCACCGAGACACCGGTGATACGACGGGCGCGGATCTTGCCGCGCTCCGAGATGAACTTGCGAAGGGTTGCGACGTCCTTGTAGTCGATGACGCCGACGCGGATCGCCTTCGCGGGGGCCGCGTTCTTCGCGCCCTTCCGCGGCTTGCGGCGATCGCCGGTTGCCTTTCCAGCCATGTGTGTTCCTTAGATAGAAGAAGTGGATGCCGGTGTTGCTGGCATCTGCAAGATTGAGGGTTTCGATACGCCGGGCTTGCCGGCTGCTCAACCGAGGTGACGAGGTTTCGATACGCCGGGCTTCGCCCGGCTACTCAACCTTGAGCCGCAGTCGCATCAACGCCGCTACGCGGCATTGATCCGCCTCGGCTCAAAACGGTGTGTCGTCGCCGTAGGCGCCGGGCGCGGCCCAGGCGTCGGGCGCGGCGGAGCCAGGCGTCGACCAGGGCTCGTCCTGAGCCTGCGGACGCGCCTGCTGGCCGCCACCGTAGTTGCCGCCGCCGACCTGACCGCCGCCGCCGAAACCGCCGCCGTAGTTGCCACCGCCGCCGCCGCCCGAGGCCGCGCGCGTGACCTGTGCGGTCGCGTAACGCAGCGAGGGGCCGATCTCGTCGACCTCCAGCTCGATCGCCGTACGGTTGTTGCCCTCACGGTCCTGGTAGGAGCGCTGCTTGAGGCGACCGGTCGCGACGACCCGCATCCCCTTGGTCAGCGAGCCTGCCACGTGCTCGGCGAAGTCGCGCCACACGCTCGCGCGGAGGAACAGCGCTTCGCCGTCCTTCCACTCGTTCGTCTGACGGTCGAAGTTGCGCGGCGTCGACGCGATGGTGAAGTTCGCCACGGGCAGGCCGTTCTGCGTGTACCGCAGCTCGGGGTCTGCCGTGAGGTTCCCCACGACGGTGATGATGGTCTCACCGGCCATGAGCGCTACGCCTTCGCGGCCTTGCGGGCGGCCTTCGCCTCGGCGCGCTGCTTCTCAGCGGCGACCAGGGCGATGGCCTCTTCGGCGCGCAGGACCTTCGTGCGCATGATGCGCTCGTCGAGCTTCAGCTGACGGTCGAGCTCCTGCGTCGCAGCGCTCGTCGCGGTGAAGTTGACGACGGCGTAGATGCCCTCGGTCTTCTTCTGGATCTCGTATGCCAGGCGACGCTTGCCCCAGACATCGACGTTATCGATCGTGCCATCACTGTCGGTGATGACCTTCAGGAACTTGTCGAGGTTGGGGGCGACCTGACGCTCGTCGATCTCAGGGTTGAGGATCACCATGAGTTCGTACTGGTGCGTGTGCGTCATTGACCCACCTCCTTCGGACTAGAACGGCTGCCGGGCGTTTCCCGGCAGCAGGAGGGTTGATGCACGTGCCTGCAGAGCAGACAACCACAACAGTCTACCCGATCCCCGGCATCCCCCGCTCCCCCGCATCCACCCCTCCCCCGCATCCCTCGTCCCATCTCCCCAACCGCGGCAAAGCGCGGGTGCCCACACAGCGCACCCGCAACATGCCGCGGTCGAAGTGAGAGGCCCTCCGCCCAACCGCGGCGATGTGCGGGTGCGGGGATGCCACACCCGCACATCGCCGCGGTTGGAGATCGGGCCGCCAGACAGGCGCGCCGGGCGGGCGCCGGGCAGGCGCGCCAGGCAGGGATGCCGGTCAGGGGGCGAGCACGGACTCCAGGCGGGCGTACGAGGCCTCCATGCCGTCGACCATGCCGGTGGCGAGGATCATGTCGCGCGTGGCGAGGTCGGGGTACTCGACGATCAGGGTGAGCAGCGTGGCGCCGTCCTCCTCGTAGAACTGCAGGTCGTTGATGTTCGTGGGACCCTCGGTGCCCGTCATCCGCTCCGTCGTCACGGCGCGGCGCGGGGCGTCGATGAGCAGCACCTCGCCCTCGAAGCCGAACGCGGTCTCGGGCGCGCCCTCCTGCTGCCACTGCCAGCGATAGCTGCCGCCGACGGTCTCGCTGGGCTCGGCGATCGACATGATCCAGCCGTCGGGCCCGAGCATCCACTTCTTCAGCAGCTCCGCGTCGTGGTGGGCACGCCACACGAGATCGCGAGGGCCGTCGATGAGGCGCGTGATGCGCACGTGCGTGTCGTCCAGCACCTCCAGGCGCGTCCCCTTGCCCTGCGCGTAGGCGCGCAGGTCGAGCAGCACGGCGTCCAGCTGCGCCATCGCCATCTTCGTGCCCTCGACGGCACCCATCGCGACGGCCTGCTCGAGGCCCTCGAGCGAGGTGAAGTAGGTCGTGCTGCGCAGGCGCGAGCCCGTCTCGGTCTCGTCGAAGTCGAACACCATGCGCATCGCGGGGAAGCCCTCCATCGACTCGCCGGCCTCGTCGACGAAGTAGTCGAGCACCTCCAGGCGGCGGCCCTCGTCGATCGAGAGGAACTCCCAGGCGCCGCGCGACGGCTCCCCCTGCGGGCTGGTCATGTGGTAGATCGCACGGCCGCCGGCCGTGAACTCGAACTGGGTGAACGTCGCCGGCCACCCGGGAGGGCCCCAGAAGCGCTCGAGCTGACGCGGGTCGGTGTACGCGCGCCAGAGCCGCTCGACGGGGGCGTCGAAGTCGGCGATGAGGCTCATCGTGAGGTTCTCGGGGTCGGTGACGAATTCGGTGACAGGCATGATCGGTCCTTTGATCTGGGTGGGTTTCTGGATCAGGGCTCTTCGGCGAGCAGCGCATCGAGCCGGTCGATGCGCGCACGCCAGAGGTCTTCGTATCGGGCGAGCAGGGCGCGGGCACGGGCGATCATCACGGGGTCGGCGCGCACGAGGCGCTCGCGCCCCTCGGCACGCTTGACGATGAGCCCGGCCGCCTCGAGCACCGCGACGTGCTTCTGCACGGCCGCGAACGACATGTCGTAGTCGGCGGCGAGCTCCGACACCGAGTGCTCCTGCTGCATCGTGCGACGCAGGATGTCTCGGCGCGTCGCCGTCGCGAGCGCGTGGAACACGCGGTCGATCTCGTCGTCGGTGAGTTCTCGTTGTGCAACCATTTGGTTGTACGTTAGCGCGCGGGAAGGACGCCGTCAAGAGCCCGTCTGTCGGGAACGCGTTCCGGTGACACAACCGCCCTTTGGATGACACAAGGTTCCGATGGAGTGACACCGTGTGTCACGAAACGCCGAAGTCTTGCAGAAGTTGCGCCTCTCGCGGGAGGAACATCAGCGGCAGATACAGGAGCGATGGGGCTCCGGTCGCCCCTTCGTCTTCGCATCATCCGAACGCGGATACACGTGCGAGAGGGGCTGCGATGCGGCCAGTAGATGAGGCAAAGCCGATCAACCCCCGACGGCGCACGTCGTCAACCGAACTGCACTGGATCCCTCGTACAGACAACGGCCGCACGACGGCCGGTCTCCACGAGTGGGCAGTCGTCGATCGCGAGCTCGGTGACCGGGACTGGGCGTCGATTGATCCGATGAGGGTTCGCAAGTCGAAAGGCGTCTGACATCAGTTCACACCAGCGATGTACTACTGGCAGCGCACTCGATCTCATGTGTGGTGCGAGTCGCAGCAAGAGCGTTGGGAAGTCCTGTGGCTGGACTGCGGCGGGCAGGTGGAACTGCTGTGTGCGCAGCCGCTGACAATCGCCTTCGGGCACGGTTCCCGATTGTCGGGAGATTCACACGTCCCCGACTTCCTCGCCCAGTTCACAGACGGAAGCCTTGGGCTTCTCGATTACGACCCGCAAAGCGCGTTGATGACCATGCGCGCGTCCAGTTTGAGGAAACGGCAACGATCTGCGGCGCACTGGGCTGGCGCTACAAGGTGTTCGCGGGCCACGACAATCGCGCGACGGCCAATCTGGACTGTCTGTCGGCATCGCGCCACGACCGCTGCCTGCCCCACGGGAGACTGAACTGCGGATCTTGGAGATGGCCGTCGACGGTCGCACGCGCGGAGAACTTTGCCGCATAGTCTCCCCCGACTGTCCTCCTCCCGCGTGCGCATGGGTCGATAACCTGGCCTGGCGCCGCTTGCTCGACGTCGGCCTGGCGGCGGTTTTCAGCAGCGAGACCGTCTACACAACGGCTGATTCACCCTGCGAGGAAGGGCGGCGTGATGTCTGACGAGTACAAGCTTCGGCTCGGCGATACCGTCGAGATCGCGGAGGAACTCTGGGTTTGGGAGAGCGTCCGGCGCGGAAACGAGACCAGGCTGCGCCGCGACGGCACCGCCGATGATTGGCTCAGCGTCTCGATGCCGGAATTTCTCGCTCATGCAGGCACCGCTCGGCGCGACTCGAGCACGCCTCTTCGAAAGAGCTCCGGTGACTGGCCGACCGACGTGCTCGACATGGAGAAGCACCTGCAGGAAGTGTTCCGTGGCATTCCGATGGATCCGACTGCCACCGCTCCACGCCCGCAGTACGACCTCGCCCTGACGACGCAGGAACAGCGGATTGCATCGAAGATCGCGGAGTTGGCCGGCACCTCTCTGGGCCGATCACGGAAGGCTCTGTTCAACTTCTGGAGCGATTACCGGTCGGGGGGAATCGCTGCCGTAGATGCGCGACTGCATCCGAAAGGCAAGAAGAGGTTAATGATTGCGAAGGCTGATCCACGCCTGGTCGCCGTCATCGACCGGGAGCTGGACAGTCGGGTGAACATGCCAACGAGCAGCCGGCGCCATTGCGCCGACCTCGTTCGGCGGGCCTTGCGAGCCATGTACCCGGGGCGACCCGATCTGCGAGATCAAGGGAACCACGCTCCAGGGGTACATCAACGAACGCGATGCGGGCCGCTACAGCTTCGGTAAGGCTACGACCCGCCGCACAGCATCCAACAGCCCCGATCGTGAGTACTTTTCTGGCAATGCGCACAGGCTCGGCCAAGTCTGCGAGATCGATTCAGCCGAGCTGGACGTGCAGGTGTGGGATGAGAGAGGCAACATCTTCCGCCCCACGGCAACGGCGCTCTTCTGCGTGGGTAGCAGGGTTCCGTTGGCCTGGGCGATCCACGCTGATTCTCCTAACGGCTACGATCACGCCCTGCTGCTTGCGCGGGCGATCGTCGGACGAAGGGCCATTCCCGGCTCCGCTGCAGCGACTCTCTCCGGCTCAGCGACGCTGCCCGTCGAACTCATGAAGAAGATCAATCCGTACCTCGACGACGACTCCCTCGCTGTGCCATGGATCTTCCCGCACTCGATCACCATCGACGGAGGCGCGGATTTCCGTTCCGCCACGTTTGAGGCAGCCTACCGTGCATTCGGAATCAATCTCGTCCTTGCGCCGCCCAACGCGCCGACGGTCAAACCCCACGTGGAACGCAACTTCGGTACGACCTCCTCGGACTTCGCCACGTGGTTGGCTGGCTCTACTGGCAATGCTGTTCCTAACCTCGGGAAGCGCGATGCTCCGATTCTCACACTCGACTCCGTGCGGCTCGCCTTCGATGTCTGGATGACGACCGTTTTCCTGAACACGCAGCACGGCGGACTGAGGTCGCCACTGTTCCCCGGGCGAAAGTGGACGCCAAACCAGATGTACGCGGCGCTGTTCGAGGTTGGCCCGGGCGTTCAGCTTCCCTTCCGCGCAGAAGACTTCTTCGCTCTGCTCCCCAGTAAGCCCCGTGTCATCGGCAAGGAAGGAATCGCGTTCAAGAACCGCATGTACGACTCACCGTTCTTGGATGATCTACGCAATCGCTCATTAACTGGCTCGGCAGCCGACTCTCGCCAAGCCCGGCAGTTCGACATCAGATACGACCCCTACAACTTGAACGCCGTCCGGGTTCAACACCCCGAGACCGGGGAATGGATCGAATGCGGGGACAAGCTGATCGACGACCGGGGCGCATGGATGGTTGCCGAAGCACAGGTGAAGCTCGTCGAGCGCTTCGGCACTGGTCAGCCCGGGGAGATCCCGAAGACTGCAGAGTTTCTCGATGAGATCGAGCGGCGGGCGCGCAGTGACAAGAAGGCACGCAAGCGCTATCTGCGGGAAGCTGCCGCCAAGCCCCCGAGTGAGCAAAATCTGGAGCCCCCTCTGACCGAGCCTGTGCCGATCAAGCTTCGGGAATGGAGCAATCCCGCGGATGTCGACGACATTGACTGGAACTCGTCAGCGTACGACATCGTCACGGTGAAAGAGATCCGACCATGATCGTCGAGCCGCTCGTCCTCCATCACGACACGAAGACAACCCTCCCTGGACTTCGCGAAGCGCTGACCGCGCTCCCCGCGGTTCCGCCCACCATCACGTTCGCGGACTACACGGCGATGCCTGAGCCTGAGCGCAACCTCTATGACCAAGCGCCCGACGATTTTCTGCGGCTAACGCTTCGGGTACCGACACCCGAACAAGATCTCAGCACCCGGATTCTCGCCAAGCACATCATCTCAAACCCGCGCCGCAAGAACTCGCGCCGAGGCCTCATGGTCTCGGCTCCGATGTTCTACGGGAAGACAGAGCTCGCGCTACTGCTCGCGCGTTCGGTGGAACAGGATCATGCCAGGAGGTTTCCCGGCTACGCCGACGACGGGGAAGTGCCCGTCGTCTGGGTGGAGGTGACCGACCACGCGACTGGCAAGGCGCTGCTCAGCCAGATCATCCGGTTCCTCGCTCCGACCATCACACTGCCGACGCAGATCACGACAGACAACCTCCGGCGGCGAGCCGTCGAGTTGCTACATGCCCATCACACGAAGCTGCTCGTCATCGATGAGGCACACAACCTCGGAGGCAGTGAGCCGTCGAGCGTGATCAAGGCGCTGCAGAACGAGTCTTCGGCCACCGTGGTGCTTGTTGGTATCAATCTCGCCAGTGGCAAGGCGTTCGGGTCGGGCGAGGGCCTTCAGGTCACGATGCGATGCGATCTGGTAGAGCTCCGGAGGGTCGACATCAAGACCGAGGAGGGCATAGCGCTCTGGCGTCGGTGGGTCGCGATTTTCGACCGAAACCTGCCGCTGTGTGAGCACGTCCCCGGCACGCTCACAAGAAACGCGCCGGCTCTCCACGCCGCCGCAGACGGCCGCCTCTCGGTGCTCGCGATGATCATCGAGCGACTCATGGCCTCGATCCTCGATGATCCCAACCGCACCAGCGAGAAGGTGACCCGCGAGCGGTTGTTCGCTGTCTTGGACGGTCTTCGGCAGACCACGAGGATCCGGCACAAGGTTCAGATCGGCGATCTCGTGGAGGCTGCGTGACCGACGCCCGGGCGTGGCCCATTCGGCCGAAATGGCACAGGTTCGAGACGCCGAAATCGTACGCGCAGCGCCAATGCGCGGCCGCAGGCGTTCCGTTCGACTACGTCGAACGCGGACTTACGACCGAGGCCCGGCCGTACATCTACCGCGTTTGGGTCAACATGGATGCTGCTGCGAGGACAATCGAGGCCGCAGCCGAGCGTCCCGAAGGCCACTACCTCCGCCTCAAGCGCATCGCTCAGCCCGATCCGGCTCAGAGCTACTCCGAACGATTCCTCTGCCGCCTGTGCGCCGCGGGCGAGCGAGTGAAGCAGATTCCCCACGATCGCGAGAACTGGTGTCTACGACACCCCGGTCAGCTCGTCTGGGTGGGTCCTGGTACCACGCCCGAATCGCAGATCATCATGCCGTTCGACCGTCAACTGGCGAAGGCCGAGCGCACTTTCAGGCGCTTAGTCGCGACTGGCCGCGTTGACGCTGGATTGCACGCCCGAGTCTGGGAGATGGTGCGCGACAACGCCTGGCTGACCGAACCCGCCGGCTGGAAGACGTCGCTGCTCGAGTGCCTCGACGACCGCGAGATCCGTGGGCGCGCAGCGTTGTTCGTCGAGACAATCGCCACCTTGACGGTGCTGTCCAACGAGGACGATGTCGCACGGTGGATCTCGCTTCCTCCAGACGAGCTCCGCCCCGCTATTGTCGACGCGCTACCGCCGATGCACGGGCCGACTCAAGTTCTCGTCGAACGGATTGTGCTGTGGCTTCGCCCCCATCGCCGGGAGGTTCGACCAACTCGCATCGATGCACTCAACGTGCCCCTGGACATCGTGGACACCTCCGCGATCGTCGACACGACTGCCGCATACCCACTATGGATTCAGCGTCGCCCGCACGCGATCTCGGAATGGGACTGGAGCCGAAACGATCCTGTTCGCGACCCATGGGAGCCCTCAGGCACGTCGGTGAAGGCGTGGTGGCTCTGTGATGCAGGACATTCCTGGGAGTCGACCCCGTACGTGCGTGCGGTTGCCGGCTGCCCCTATTGTTCTGGCCTCTCTACCTGGCGAGGACAAACCGACTTGGGGACGCTATTCCCCGCTCTCGCGGTCGAGTGGGACGATGCTCCTGGTGCAAACGCGGGCGACCCTGACCACGTAGGTCCGGGGTCCAACCGCCGCATCCGGTGGATCTGCAGTAAAGGGCACCGCTGGATGGCCACCATCAACAACCGGGCGCGGAATGGTTCTGGCTGCCCGTACTGTGGCGGCAGTCGTGCGACGCCAGGCGAGTCGGACCTCGCGACCCTCCACCCCGATCTGGCGGCCGAGTGGGACTACGAACGAAACGGCAAGCTGACGCCGGAGACTATCGGCGCGCGCACAACCACGCGAGTCTGGTGGGCCGGTCGATGCGGTCACCGCTGGCAAACGGCGATCGCAAATCGCACGAAAGGCGGCACAGGCTGCCCGTACTGCGCTGGCAAACGCGCTCTCCCCGGCGTCACCGATCTCGCAACTCTCAGGCCCGATCTTGCTGCTCAATGGCACAGCGACAACGAACTCCGCCCCGAGCAAGTTGTGCCCGGCGCAAGGCGGAAGGCGATATGGCAGCGCGCCAAAGGGCACGTATGGGAAGCCGCCATTTACAGGCGTTCCACTGGACTCGGCTGTCCGCACTGTTCCGGGAAGTTCGTCGCTCGCGGAGAGACTGACCTCGCGACGATGCGCCCCGACCTCGTCAGCGAATGGGACGCATCCAACCTGCGCACGCCTCAAGAGGTGACCACACACTCCAACTATCGCGCCACGTGGAGATGCAAGCAGGGACACATCTGGGTGGCTGTGGGGTCGAGCCGAACGAGTCGGCGCCCAACCGGATGTCCGAGTTGCTTTGGGCTGCAGGCCGTGCCCGGCGTGAACGATTTGTCGACCTTGAGACCAGATCTCGCCGCCGAGTGGGATGACAGCAACCTCGGGTCACCTGACCGATTGAAGCTCACGTCGAATCGCACGGCCAGATGGCGTTGCTCTGGTGGGCATGTCTGGGAAGCAACTGTGGCGAACCGATCCAGTGGTGACGGATGCCCTTTCTGCCAGGCGGGCGTCAGCATCAAGGCGCAGAACGAAACGGCCCACTTCAGCGACTCCGCAGATCGGGGACGTCGTCGGGGATGAGGTCTTCGACGACGACGCCCAGCACCTGCGAGATAGCTAAGACCGTGCGCAACGTCGGGTTCGCTGGTCGTCCAGGCCGCGACTCGCCCTTCTCATACTTCTGGTACGTGTAGCGCGTGAGCCCTGCGCGATAGGCCACCTGTTCTTGGCTGAGACCGGCATCCTCACGGGCGCGGCGAAGCGCTGTGGCCAACCGCTGAGCGTAGGCAGCCCACTCCCTGTCAGCGATGTCGTCTCCGTGACCCACCTCCTCAGCATCCCGATCCCGCCGTATCTGTATGGCCTATTCCGTATGGCATAATTTCGGAGGCCATACGAAACAATCAACGCCCCATCGGACTCCTCCGCTTCCTTGCACGTGTGCTGCCCAGCCCGATGACTGCCGGTCGCGTCGCGGGCGAGGCCCGTGCAGCGACCGCGAATGTGACTGCGGCCATGGCATCCGACTCGTACCCCATCTGGTGGCGGGGCATCGAAGTACCACCGCCTGCGGAGTGGACCTACATGTTCGAGTCCTTCACGGGCGACGACACAGGTGATGAATGGGCGCTGGCGGCAGCGATCTTCATCGCGCAGACGCGGCGCCGCACCGGCCTCGGCCCGACGTTCGCGGAACTGTTCACGCATCTCATGCCGGACAGCAATGGCCTACCTGCCCCCTTTCCTCGCGAGATGGAGTTCATCGAGCGGCGACGCGCTGTCGCCGCTTTCCGAGGTCACGTCACCATCGATTGGCGCCGGCGGGGACTCATCAGCTTCAACAATGGCGTCACCCGCAGCTTGCGGGTCGGGCGAGCATTCCGCGAACGATCGCAGCATCGACAACTGGCACGCCTTGCCGGGGTGTCGAGGCTTGAGAACGGAATGTCGGCTCCCACGACTACTAATGAACGCAAACGCGGAGCGCCAATCGAAGACACGCGATCGGAAGGTGAGTGATCGGAACGATGGAACAGAGCGAGTATCCACCCGACATGCAGCGCCTGATCGACCGCGTCGCGCCGGGATGGCCGCCGATCCTCGACGTCAGCCCCGGCTGGTACCCGCTGCTGGTACGACTCGACGCTCACCTGAGCACGATCGCACCGGGATACGTCCTACAGCAGTGCAAGTCGAAATTCGGTTCGCTGTCGTTCTACGCCTCCCCCTCGGACGACGCCAGCGACTACAACGACGAGTTCAACGAGGCCATCCGCGCTGCCGAGTGGGAGAGCATCGAGACCTGTGAGGTGTGCGGGGTGCCCGGCGCCCAGTACGTCATCAACTTGTGGGTCTCGGTGCTGTGTCCTGAGCACCACGACAGAGCGACCGGCACCACCGACCGCGCGGACACCAAGGAGCCTGCGGAGGACTTGGCGATTCCGCCTCGCTCGCCATGGCATCCCCGTCAACCGCGCGTTTGGGAGGACGTATGCCCGATCGACGCCGACGTCGGAGCTCTGCAGCATGCTCAGATGCCGTCCACGACCGGACTCGCGTAAGACGGGAGCCCGAGTACAAAGCCCGAGACGTCGAAAGCGTTGCCGGCGCCGGGCTGCGGTGGTGAAGGTATCTGCGGCCACACGATTCCTCATCACCCGAAGTCAGGTTCGCATGCCAGATCTGCTCCGCGCCAAGGCATCAGTTCCAGCCGCGCAGGTGGCTACGGAGAAGCTCTTCGCCCTCGCGCCTATGGCATGCAACGAAGCTGTCGCCCGAGTCCTTCAGTAATCGCGACGTGCGTCGAGACACCGCGCGGGTGTCGCACGAAATCGTGCGGATCCATTGCCTGCGCTGACGTGCTCGGCGAGCTACTCTGAAGTGACCCCGTTCCGCACTGAAGGGACCCCGCATGAACCGGATTCATCGGCGCGATGACAGCCTTGTCATGCCCGCGAACTTCATCCGCGCCGTCCGAGAATCTGGCTACCTGAGCGTGTCGAGCGCTCTTGCCGAACTCGTCGACAACTCCCTCCAGGCTGGCGCGACGCTCGTCGACATCCGGGTCGATCGAGACGCCGACCGCAACCTGCCCCGGATCAGCATCGAAGACAACGGCGGCGGCATGGATACTGCAGAACTGGCAGCGTGTCTGCGCTTCGGGGGCTCATCGCGGTTCGATGCACGCGATTCTTTCGGCAGGTTCGGGATGGGACTTCCCGCCGCGTCCCTCAGCCAGGCGCGACGAATCGAGGTCACCGCATGGCGGCCGGGATCCACCGCGCAGTCCGTGACGCTCGACGTCGACGCCGTCGTGACTGGCCACCCCGCCGATCTCGCCCCGTCGCCAGGCGCAGCCGGCGAGTCGCCGTCGGGCTGCCGGGTGGTCTGGCACGACTGCGACCGCATCGAGTACCAGCGCCTGGCGTGGCTGGAACGCGCTCTCCACAAAGACCTTGGACGGATGTTCCGTCGCTTCCTCACCGGCGCGTTCACGCTGCGCATCAACGGCAGCATCGTCGAGGCGTGCGACCCGACGATGCGGTCGACGACGCTCCACGGACACACCGCGCGGCCCGCGTTCGAACCGCTCCACTACGAGATCGCGACCGCCACCGGATCGACCAGCCATGTCACGGTCACCTTCACCATGCTGCCGGTCGCGCAATGGCACAACCTCGACAACACCACAAAACGTCGCCGCGGCATCGTCGGAGGCGGCGGCGTATCGATCCTCCGCGCGGGACGAGAGATCGCGAACGGTTGGCACCTGATGGGCGGTAAACGCAAGGAGAACTACGACGACTGGTGGCGATGCGAGATCGAGTTCCATCCGGCGCTTGATGAGCACTTCGGCATCACCGTCAACAAGCAGGGGATCCGCCCCAGCGCCACGCTCCGAGAAGCCCTCGAGCCGGAGCTCGAGTCTGTCGCTCGGATCCTGAACGCCCGGGTGAGGCAGGCGTTCGAAGAGGTAAAGTTTGAGGCCGCGGTCCAAGGCTCCTGCCGAATCGCCGGTGCCGCGGATGCGGATCTGCCCGTGATCCGCTCCCGCGGGCGTGCTCACGGCGCGCTGAGCTACCGCCTGGGCGCCAACCAATTGGCCGGAGATTCCATGTTCGACCTGACGCTGCGGCAACGCCTCCTCGACGTCACAATGAACACCGATCACCCGGGCTACACCGCGCTGTACCGGCCCCTGCAGGAGATGGGCGACGCCGCCGCGCCAGTACGGACCGCCCTCGACCTGCTTCTGCTGTCCTTCGCACGATCCATCGCCGCCGCCGGCGCCCACGAGGAGGACTACCGAACCCTGCTGCTGGAATGGGGCACCACATACGGGCGGATGCTGGAGAAGTCGTGACTGACGAAGACGAGACGAAATACGTCAACATCTCCCTCCCGGCCGGAACATCACGGACCGAACGCGAGGGATTCCTCCGCCTCTGCAAGGTGCTCTCCACCGCGCCCCTCGATCCCCGGCGGCGCGTGGTCCGAGAGCGCGTGTTCGCGGAGGCAGAGATCACTGATCTCTACAATCGCCCCACGCTCGGCGCGGCCGCGCACACCCTCATCGACCTCGCCGAACAAGGGTGGACACTCAAGCTGTACCGGCACGGCCCACTGCTCATGCCCCCTCCATCGCACCCCGATCCCGAGACGGAGAAGGCCCGCATCCGGCGGCAGGAGCACCTTCGACGTGACCCCCAGCTCCGCCAACCGAGCGTGCGCCGATTCATCGAACGCATGGAGAAGCCTCGCGAGCATGCCGGCGGGCTGGTGTCGATCTTCAACTTGATGCGTGATGGTCGAGAGCTTGCCGACGCGCTAGAGACCGCGGATAACCCGAGCGCCGTGATCCAGCCGTACGTGCAGGTCGTCGACAGCGGGAAATGCGAGCACACCGGACTCGCCCTCCACGACATCTGGCGGTACTTCCGCCACACCTGGTCGAACGCGTATTTCACCGTGCCGGGACGGTCCATGCCGATCCTGGTCCGCGACGCCGCCACCGCGCACCATGCGGTCATCGGACTCGCCGCCATCTCCAGCCCCGTCGTTCAGATCGCCGAACGCGACCAGTGGATGGGATGGGACACCGACACCTTCCTCGAATCGATCCGCGAGACGCCGACACAGAAGGTGGCGCAATGGCTGTCCGCGCGCATCGACACACAACTCCACGAGATTTATGTCGAGGACCTGCTCAATGACGACGTCCTCCAGCCCACGGCACTGCAGCAGCCCACCCTCGACGCGGTCGCGCTCCTACGCGCCGACGCCGAGCGACACCGGCAGAAGCACCACCGCACACCATTGCGGGAGGTTCGGCAAATCGAACGAGACGACTGGGCTGAACGGGCCCGAACTCCGCTGTTCCGCAGCAAACGGGCAACGGCACTCGCGGACACGCTTGAGACTGCTCTCGTCCTGAATCCCTATCTGCAGCCCACGCCGACCGCCGAGGGTCTCGCTGCGGCGTTGAAGGACAGTAAGGCGAGGACGCAGGTACGTCGGCTTGTGCGTCGCGCGCGCGGCGAAAGGGTCGGGACGGTCATCGCGGACCTGACGGTGTGCGGGGCGGTGGCGCCGTACAACGCTCTGGCTGCCGGCAAACTCGTCGGTGCGCTAGCCGTCTCCCCGAAAGTGATATCCGCCTACCGCACCAAGTACGCGCGGCCCAGTGAGATCGCGTCCGCGATGGCCGGACGAGGCATCGAACGCGAGTCGCGCCTCGCCTTTATCAGCACCACCTCGCTCTACGGAAGCGGATCCAGTCAGTACAACCGGCTGCGGTGGCCGGCTGAGGTTATGGGTGGACCGAGCGACCAGCAGATCAGCTTCCATCAACTCGGACGCTCCCGGTCCTTCGGCACGTCGCAGTTCACGGACGACACCGTCGACGCGCTCGTCAGACTGTCCCGACTGCAAGGCGCGACCGTCCGGGTGAACAGCCTGTTTGGTGAGGGCGTCAGCCCGCGGTTGCGGAAGGTTCGGCTCGGTCTTGCTGCGCTCGGATGGTCAAGCAACGAACTACTCAAGCACGGCCGCGAAAGAATCGTGTACGGGGTGCGGTTAGTAGAGAATCTCCGCGACTACTCGCTCGGCATCGACCCGGACCCTAGTTATCTCGTGGATCCCGAGCAGGTTGAAGGGGAAGCCGCGGTCGCTCAGTGGTGGTTCGAACGCTGGGGGCATCGCCGTGCCCGGCAAGCCGCTGTCGCCGAGTCGATGCGCACCCACCGGTTGGTGCGCCCCCTCCGGCACGGGGCACGCGTGTCACTTCCCGACGTCGAGGATGCGCCGTCCGAGCAGACTCCGCCGGCGACCGCCCAGCAGGCTTGACTATCGGGACACCACTGACAGGATCTCGGAGCTGCTGGTTACTGAGGCGATCAGAGCACCCGCCTCGTCAGGGTCGATAGTGCGTTTCACACCCAGGATCCGCACCTGCTCACCGACCGGCAAGGTGAACGACGGGCGGGGCGTACGCACGAGTAGGTCGCTGCCAGTACGCCTCTCCCGCAGCACCCAACTCTTCACGCCGTGCTCCCGCAGCACCGTCCCCTCCACGTCGTACCAGCCGCCGTCGACAACATCCATGGTCTTCGACGCGCCCCCTTTCCAGTACGCGTCGCATAGGCCGCGCACGTCACACGCGCCGCACTGCTCCCCCACGACGGCTGCCGGACGGTCCGCGGCAACCATAGTGTCGGCGCGACCGACCCTGGCGGTCACCTCCGCGCGGAGCTCCGCGAGTTCCGCCTTCGTCGGGACGGCCACCATCACATCCCGGTGCGGGTAGGCGACAACCAGCGCGGTCACCGGGAGAGCGTCGGGGTTACTCTCGCGGTCATCCGTCCACAACAGAGCGTACAGCCGGAGTTGGTCGCGGTGGGTCGGGGCCTCGGCGCCTGTCTTCGTGTCCGTGATCTCCGCGCCGTCGGCGTCGACGCTTAGCAGGTCGACGCGACCTTTCACACGCAGGTGCGCGGCCACCAGTTCGCGTTCGGGATGGGTACCTCCCCGAATCGGGTAGAGCTTCACGGGTAGCCGGGTCGGCGCACCGGCCGGCGCCGGCGTGGGATGCGGGTGCAGCGTCATGCGGTTGAGGTAACTCTGGATCTGTTCGCGCGCCTCCGGCAGCCAGTCCGAGAGGGCACGGTCGACCTGCTCTCGCCGGTCCGCTCTGATCCGAGGGTTGCCATCGAGTCGTCGTAGTTGTTCGTCGAGGGTGCGCTGCGCGACGGCCGTGTAGCGTCCGAGATCCCGCAGCACCGTGACGGCGTCGGCGGTCCGCGGCGAGACGCAGCCCGCCGTGACCAGTGCGGTGACGATGATCTGCAGCGCCCCGTGCACCACGTCACCCTTGATCGCGGGCAAGTTCGGCAGCCGCGGGTACCCGCGCTGCTTCCACAGATCCGGGTAGTCCGCTCGCGCCAGGGCGAATCGGCGCGGGCAGGTCTCGGCTTCCTTCAGTGAGGAGTAGCTCCACATCGCCGGCACGGCCGGCAGGACCGCCGAACCGTGGCTGATACCGGTGTCGTAGAGTCTCGTCTCGTTCAGCTCAGCCACCGCAGCACCTGCTGGCTCGCGACGGGCAGGTTTCGGGTGACGACGATGTCGTCGATCGGGTGGATCGGTACACCACCGAGTTCTTTTGCGTCCCAGAGTTCCTGCGTGGGCGGGGTGTCCCGGGTCAGCGGACTCTGGATGTAGAAGATGCGGTCACCGCCGTTGCCGCGAGCGAGAATCGGGGCCGTGACCGACCCGATCCCCGGGATGAGCGCCGGTTCGTTCTTCAGGAACTCGATGCCCGCGATGTCACGGCTCTGCAGGTCGGCGAGGAGCTTGTCGATCGACTGGCTCATCCGGACCTCGTTCAGCACCGGGCTGGTGCCGTCCAGGACATACCGCAACAGGGCGGCACCGATCTGACGGTCGAGCAGGCTGTGCTCGAACCGGTTGCGGAAGCTGCGCAGGCACCGGTAGCAGGACGCGTCACAGTCGGCCGGGCAGTGTTCCAGGCGGTCCAGCGCCTTCCGGAAGATCGATTCCCCGTACCCGTGCACCCGCCGTGTGAACCCGGCACCGCCGGCGAGCGTGTCGTACAGGTAGATCTCCGCCTCCTGCCCGTGGTTACCGCCCGGTGTCAGCGCGGGGCGGTACTCGGCCTGCAACTCGCTCGCGTCCACGTCGAGTTCACCTGTCGCGGCAATCGTGAGCGCTTCCGCGACGGTCCGAAGCGCCACCTGTGTGGACAGTAGCTCCGGGCGCAGGGTGAGTGGCTTCTCGACGCGCAACCGCACGAGCAGCACATCGGAGATGAAGTCGGTACCCAGCACGAGACCCTTCGTCGAGCCTGATCCTTGACACTCTTGCTCGCGCTCGTCGGGGAACGGCTTGGTGTGGGGCCCGGCGACGATGCCCGTGGCACCATGCGTCGGTTCGATCAGGCCGCATTTCGTGCAGTATGTGTATCCCTCGCCACGCGGACCGGTGTTGGTGACCAGCAGTGTGTCCCGCCGGTAGGTCTGCTCGAGGCGGGGTGTGACGTGATCCCAGGCTTCTTCGCGCTCCGGGCCCTCAGCGACAAGTTTGGCGCGCGTGGCGTAACTGTTCGCCGGTGCGTCGTCCGGGCTGGTGCCGGGATCGTCATTAGCGCGGTGAGCGAACCCGGGCGGTCGCATCCAGTTCATCGCCTTGCCGAACTTGCCGGGCGCGCCGCACGCGTCGCAGTCACGCTCCTCGCCGCGCTGGGCTTGGTCTGCCGGGACGTGCTTGGCGTAGTGGCACACCTGGCATTCGAAGTAGAGCATCTTGTCGCGCCACGCTTGAGCTCGTTCTTTGTGCATCGGCGCGTAAATGGCGCCGGAGGTCCATTCCTTGTTGTCGATCCACACGACCTTGCCGGGTGCGTACTGGGTCAACGCGACCGGCAGGCCCTGGCTCGGCGCATACCGGAACTCGGTGTGGAACCGTTCCGACTTGGCACGGTCGAAGACGTGGAACGCCACCACATCGGTCGGGAACGCGTACCTCGGCAGCACCCCCTTGTAGAGGAGGCGATCGAGCAGATTCGACTGGCTGCGCTGCTCGGTGGGCACCTCGGCGCCGTCCTCGCCGGCATCGCCGTCCTCGACCACGACCTCTTGTGGGGCGGCGTCGCCATCTTCCGGTTCGGGCAGCTTCCCATCGGCTTGCAGGTCGAGCGCGTCATCGATCGCGTCGAGGGTCGCTGTGATCAGGCCGTCGAGGAGACGCGATCGGTCCGTCGCGGTCAGCTCCGCCGGCAGCCACGACGCGATGTCGTCTCTCAGCACGGTCTCATGCTCGGTCAGCCACCCTTCGAAGTCGGTGCGGTTCAACGGTGACGTGGTGCCCACGAACCCGCGGACGGTGCCGAGCACTTCGAACAGTTGCGGCTGATCCTCCGGGTCGATCTCGGGCAACCTGTCCTGGTTGTACCGCTGCAGCAGGTAGGCGATGACATGACGCCGGGCGATCTCGTCGTTGTCCAACGTCAGCACCGGGTCGTCCACGTCGCCGCGGATCATCAGGTGCGGGTTGCGGAAGTAGTGGTCGTCGTGCGTGTCGGCGCTGCCGAATGCGACGACCGTGGCAACCGCGTTGCCGCGACGACCCGCCCGTCCCGCCCGTTGTTGGTAGTTGGCACGCGATGGCGGCATGTTGCGCAGGGCGACACCCGACAGGCTGCCGATGTCGATGCCGACCTCCATCGTGGTGGTGCATGAGAGCACGTCGATCGCGGCGCGTTCCTGTTCCCCCGGTCGGGGCAGTCCGACATCGATGTCCTGGAACAGCAGTTCGTACTCCTCGGCACGTGAGAAGACCGCGTCGGATTGGGCCGCATTCAATTGGGCGGTGTGCTCCGCGGCGATGATGCTGAGGATGGGTCTGTGGGGAGACTGCAGGGCACGTTCGGCGCTCTGCCGGTAGTAGCCCTTGCGCGCCTGGAAGACCTCGTCGGTCGTGGGGTCGAGGGTGCGCACCTGGTTCTGGTTGCAGTTGACGCAACGGGTTGCTCCCGGGAAGGGCCGCTGGGTGAACCGGCACCGCTCGCAGTATCCCCACAACCCGCCCGACTCCAGTGCGACCGTGCCGGCGAGCAGCCGATACTTCGCGCCCTCCAACTCGCAGAACGCGGGAAGCAGCACCGGAAGCCACTCCTCCTTGAACTTCTTCTTCGCCGCCAGCGTTCCCAGCCAGCGGTCGACGGCCTGGAATCTGCCGGTGTGGGGCTTCACGCCGCCCTTCTGCCGCCACCACTCCGAGGTCATCGTCGGGAACCAGATGCCGCGTGTGGGCGTCGCCCACTGCGCGAGCCACAGCCGGACCAGGGCGAGGCGCTGCTCGTCGGTCGTGGCGACACCATCGATGGCTGGCAGGTCCGCGAGGAGATCGTCCCGCAGGCTGGCCTTCTCCCGGATCGACGCGAGTCCCAGAGACACCAGTCCGTAGTGCTTGTCCGTCAGGGCCAGGTAGATCGCGCGCAACAGGGCCTGCGGGGGCGGGGAGGTGAGCATCAGCAGTTCCCCGCGCGCCTCCTCGTTGCCCGTCAACGCCCCGTTGTCGAGCGCCTTGCCGACCGCTTTTAGAACGTGCAGGGACTCTGCTTCCCGCAGTTCCGGACGCAGCCGCACCTCGAGTTGCTTGGCTCCCACCATCACCGCCAAGTACAGACGCTCCAGGCTCAGATGCTTGCCAATGCCCGGCTGGGCGGACAGTTCTTCCCACCCCTTCAGGATCAGCGGCCGGATCACGTCTCGCATCGAATACGCCTGCAGGTTGGGCGCCAGACGTGCGGCGACCTGTCGCGAGTCGGAGAACGCCAACACCTTGCGGCCGCGCAGCGGCGCGAACGTGGAGTACGGGGCGCTGGGCGGCTGCACCTCGATCTGTCGGGTTACCAGTGCCTGGAACGGCTGGTCGCCCTTGGTCTGGTGGTCCTGCACAGAGGAGCGGCCGAAGAAACCCGCCAACTGTCCGCAGACACCGCACGGTTTGAATTCGCCGTCCGCTTCGGCGTGGTCGTCGCCGTCATCGCCATCGTCGTCGCTGGTCACCTTCTCACCGCTGCGCAGCTTCGGGAGAAAAACGACGCGGCCGCGGACCGGCGGCTTGTCCGGATCGAGCCGGCCGGTCACCAGGTCGATCTCGGCGACCTGAACCTCCCCGGCCTGCGGTTCTTCCAGCAACAGATCGAGGGGAAACAGTTCGGGGACCGCGCCGGCGGTGGTCTGGAATGCGCCGCCGCTCTCATGCCACAAGAACGTCGGATGCTGCAGATCATCGGTGTAGCCGCGCGCGTAGGCCGAACCGCAGTGACGGCAAGTGTAGAACTCGAACACCCGCGCCCCGCAGTCGCAGGTGGCCTGCGGTTGCGGGTACAGCTTGCCGATCGGTCCGACGCCCGGCGGCAGATCGTCACGGTCTACGGCTCCGCACTCAGGATCGATACATGCCCACAGTCCGGGAAGCCCTCGGAAGAACGCATGCACCCGGCAAGGCAGCAGGCCCGCTTCCTCGGGGGCAGGGCGTGCGGCGCTGCCCAGCGCGACGAGGGCGGTAACCGCCTTGTCCGCCACCTCGGTGGCAACTCCGGGGAACACCGCGGTGCCAAGCTCATGCAACGGTTGCGCCTTCTGCATCGTCTCGTTGATGAGCAGGTTCATCGGCTCGTAGCCGGTCAGGGCGTCGTGCAGCAACGCCGCGACGGGACGGTCCCGGTCGTCCACACCGCGGTCGGTAAGCAGGTCGGCGACCGCGACCATGCGTGCCGGTTCCGTCTCGGCGTTGTAGAAGTCCGTGAGCGGAAGGCCGGCGAGCAGCGTCGCCGCAGCCGCGGTGCCCTGTGCGGCATTGGATCGCAACGCCGGTTTGCTGGTGACCGTCCGAAAGTCGGCTTCGTCCTTACCGGTCAGTTGCGCGGCGAACGCGCGAGCATACTCGGGGGTGCTGAAGCTCGCGCTCGTTGTGATCACCTGGACACGATCCGGTGTGATCCCCAGCCGGGATCGCAACCGGCGCAGCAGCAGTGCGACCTCGGCGCCCGCGGCTCCCCGGTACAGGTGCGCCTCGTCGACGATCAGTAGGAACTTCTCCTCCGGGTTGTCCGCCAGCCACTGCCGGGTGTGGTCGAACACCGGCCGCTCGAGCGGCCTCATCAGCATGTACTCGAGCATCGAGTAGTTGGTGATGAGCACGTCCGGGGGTGCGGCGAGGACCTCGTGGCGGGTGAGGAGTTCCGGGTCATCCGGCCCCATCACGGCCCGCACGAACCGCCCGCTCTTCGCGTCCTTCCACTTCGAGCCCTTGGGCCCGAACCATGCCTTCAGGTCGGGTTTCGCGGGCCACTTGCCCCGCGCCTCCAGCTTCTCCTTGAGCTTCTTCGCCTGTGCGTGCCCGGGCGCTTTCGGATCGGCAGCTTTGTCGATCAGCAGCAGGTAGAAGTCCTCGATCGATCCGAGCCGCTTCTGGTCCTTCTTCACCGTCCGCACACCCGGGTACAGGGTGCGGCTGGTGTAGCGGGCAAAACGGGCGGGGCGCCCCGCCCAGGCATGGAACTGCGTCGTCAGCCGCGGGTCGCCCAGCAGCAGCCGCAGACGCCCCAACTGGTCGTTGACCAGCGCGTTCATCGGGTAGAGGATCAGCGCGCGCACGGCGGGGGCAGCGAACGAGCCCGGTCGGTGCTTGGCTTCGGTGGCCAGCTTGGCGAGCATCGGCAGCAGGAACGACTCAGTCTTCCCAGAGCCGGTGCCGGTCGTGATGGCGAGGCTGTTGCCGTCGCGGGCCGCCCACTCGATGGCTTCTGCCTGATGGGTGTAGGGCGGATCGTGCAGCAATCGGTCGAGTGCGCCGACCTTCTGAGTGAGCGGAGTGAACAGGTCGTGGACGGCGCCGTCGACGTCGAGCTCCGCGAACGTGCGGTTCGTCTGATACCGCGGGGTGCTCTCGATGAAGGGAGCTTTGAACAGAACCCCCTCAGTCAGCAGCAATTGGCGGCGCTGCTCGATGATCGTGGGGTGACCGACGTGGTAGGTGGCCTCGATGTACTCACGTAGAGCCGACTGGATATCGTCGATCGTCTCGGCAATCGTGGGAGCGTCAGACGCCATGTGGTGCCTCCTCTTGTGTCATCCACAACATGTCAATCAGAAAGGTTCCGACGCCGTCGGCCGCAGCGGCGGGCACACGGAACGAGAACAGCGCACCCCTCGTCTTCCCGAGCGGCAGCCCGACAAACTGCAGGTAACGTTCCGCGAAACCCGGCAGCGGCGAGAAGAAGTCGAAGACGACGTCACCGCCGGCTACGTCGCCCGCGCGGCGCCGGAATCGTTGCGGCACGCCACGGGCAGCGTCGACGGCCGCCTGATAGCGCCATGCCTCGTCGCGACCGGGCAGGACCGGGTTATCGACCGGCCACTCCAGCAGACGCGACGGCACGCCGCGCTCACACCGAGCCAGACACCATAAGTCGGCGCCGTAAGCCTGCGGCCGGCGGGCGATGAAGTCTCCGGTGTCGGAGGCCGCCGGCGGCCGCCAACGGCCCGCGTAGTACCGGACTGAGGATGCCGGGTCGAGGATCTGGATGTCCTTGAGGTGGCCGGCGAGGGCGGCGGTGTCGAGGCGCACCCGAAAGTGATCGAGAAATGCGGTCGGAGTTTCGATGGCCGGTCGGGCTAGCCAACGTTCTCTAGCAACGCAACGCAGTCCCCGGTCGCGGAGTTGCGTCGGCCCGTCCTCCGCATCGAGGCTGATCGACCGTGTCGGGCCTTCATAGTTGATCGTCTGGGCGAGATCGTCCAGGATCAACGGCACACCGAACGGTCGTATGCCGGTGAGCAGGTAGCGGCCCGGGTGTCGTTCGATGAACGACGGCGGCGCCAAGTACAGCAGCCGCGCCGACTGGCCGTTGTCACGGCGAAGTTCCAGCAGGTCCCCGGAAGCGACCAGTTCATCCAGGATCTCCCCGATGCCCGACCGGGTGACCGCACCGGCACCGGCGAGGGGCTGCACGGCGCCGTACACGGCATCGGCGAGTCGTCCCGGACTCGTCGGGCACAGGAACGACGCGGCCCGACGCAGCGCGGCGGCCAGCGCCTCGAACGAGGTGAGGTCGATGATGTCGGGGTCCAGGCCGAGAGTTCGTATCGCCGCGACGGCGGCCGTCTCGGCCGTGAGCTGGCTGATCTGCATCAGAAGCTCCGTTCCACGCCGTCGGCGTCGTTGAGGGCCCGGGTGCCGAGAACCGCGAACCGTGCGGCGCGGTAGAGCACCGGAGTCTGCATGACCTGCTCGAGCAGGAACGTGATCTCGTCCTTGGGCCACTGGAGAAGATGCCCGGGGCGGCCGGCGAGCATCAGCAGGAAGCGGGACACGGCCGGGTGATCGCCCAGCCCGCTGCTGGCGAGGTGCGGTGCGATGACGGTGTCGAACCCGCGCAGCAGACTCCCGGCCGACAGCCACTTGTACAGGCTGTACGCGATCGCGGTCGCGAGATCCTTGTGGGACGTAGAGATCCCGACAGCCTGCTGCATCTCGGCGAGCAGGTCCGCGACGTCCTGCGCGCGAGCGACCTTGCGTTCGATGGCGACCCAGTGGCTCCCTCCGATGATGGTCCCGATCGCGCGGGCGATGGCGTCGCCGATCACCTGCTGCTGATAAACGACGAACGCGTCCGCAGGCAGTTCCGCGTTCAGCCACCGCGCGTGTGCGTCGACCAGCTGGCGGACGTCGGTCGAGGTGCGGCCGGCGGTCGGCACCGCGGGGCACAGGGCGGGTTCCTGGAGGAGCGCGTTCGGTTCGGTGGGGAGGATGAGAGACGCCGACGCGTCACCGGCGCGGGCGACGACAAGTCCCCCGCGCGTCGGGGCGATGATGTCGGCGCCGACCGGCCGCGGCACGGCGGCGGTCGGCGACTGCACATCGTAGAACTCGACGGTCGTGGCGTCGCCGTCGGTGCGGTCCACAAGGCGAGCGTGGACGTGTCCCTCGTGACTGCGCGCGAAACGCCACCGCAGCGGCTGGAAGCCGCGCTCACAGGTCAGGGTCGCGAAACCGACACCGGCGCGAGCGACGGTGATCACGCAAGACTCTGCGTCATCGTAAGCGTCGCTGAAACGGTGATCCCTACGGATCGCTTTGGCGAGCGTAGTCCACGCTTCCTCGTCGAGGGGCAGGTCGATGGACCGTCTCAGGTCCGCGATCGACTGTCCATGCTCGCCACGCAGGCTCACCTCGATGTCCGCCTCGGCACCGGCGGGCCCATCGATCACGAGTTGGGCGCGCTCGTCCCACAGTTCGCTGAGGGTCGGGCGGGCGGGGGTGGCGAGCAGACGGATCCCCTCGCCGACGGAGGCACCCTCGGGGCGGATCTGTGGGTCTCGAATCGTGATCACGAGGGAGCCGACGGTCATCGGGCGGTCATCGTCTCCCAGCAGACTGACACTCGCGACGTGGGTGCCGACGCTCAGGCCCTGCAGGGAGAACAGCAGTTCGGCCTGCCCGGCTGGCCAATCAAGGAAGTACACGTCCCCGCCGATCGTCAGCCGGCACCGTTGCGGGGCCAGTTCGGATCGGATCCCGAGGATTGCCGGTTCCCCCGCAACCCATTCGGCTTCGCCCTCACCGTCCCATGCGCTGGCGACGATGCCGACCGGGCGGATGGCGACGTGAGTGAGCACAGCGATGCCGCCGGCGGTCAGCGCGGCGGCGTCCTTCTCGCTGACCTGCTCGGGGACCGTGAGCTCGTAGCCGCGCACCCCCTCAACGTTGATTCCCACCTCGGCGATCCACGGCACCGTCGGCGGGGTCAGCGAATTCGCCCCGATCAGCAGGTAGCGGTGCCCGGGGCGAACCAACTTGCCCTTCACTTCGGTCGCCAGGCCCGCGCCTTGGCGGCGAAACAGCCACCACGGCCCCGGGGTGATGACGCACTGGTCTGCCAGGATCCGGTTGGTCTCCGCCTGCGCCCGGTCCAGCCGCAGGAAGGCTTGATCGGTACGCGGCCACGTCGCGAACTGGACCGATTGGCCGGGGTAAAGCAGTCCGCTCGGCGGCACGTGCCGGTCGGCGCCATTAACGAAAGCCCGCGACACCCGTAACTGCCGGAACACGTCGGGCAGCCCCGCCCCCAGCGGCGTCAAGTCGGGGAGCTCCGCATGGGCGTTCCACTGGTCCCCCAGACGCAGATACAACCGCGGATCGGTCGCGCGTGGCTGCGTGTGCGGCGCCGATGCTGTCTGCCCCTGAGTCGCGGTCGGGCGAAAACCACGCGCCCGGTGCGCGGACCGCTGGGCCGTTCGCAGCCAGTGATGCGCCTGCTGCTCCTTGGACAGATCAGTCACGATCCGCTCGAGCGTGGAGTTGAGAAGGTACGGGCTGGGTGAATCGTGCCCGGACAACAGCGCGGCGGCGACCTGCCCGACAAGGGTGGTGTTCTCGCAGAAGATGCGGAATCGCTCGGTGTACGACGCTGCTCGTTGCGCCAGCCTCAGGCCGAGGGCGGGTGGGTTATCGAGCAGGTCCGAGGTGAGGGCGGCGCTGAACTCGTACAACAATTGGGCCAGTTGTCGCTGCAGGTAGGTCGGCAGCACGCCGTGCGTGATCGGCCAGGCGATGATCGTGAACGCCGCAGCGAAGGCGCCCGTCGGCACGGCCCCGCCATATGCCGCCGCGAACTTCGTAAACCACGACTTGATCAAGGCGCGGTGCTCAGAGCGCCAGCCGGGCGTGCGCTGCTCGAAGCTTCGCCAGTACTCATCCCCGACATAGTCGTAGCCGGCCTCAGCGGCGTATACGACGAACGGCAACCACCACCGGCGATGGCGAGAGCCGAGACCTTCGGCCACCACTGTCCGCACCGTCGCGATCAGCAGATCAAGGTCTTCGGCAGAAAGCTCATGTTCAAGGGCGAAAACGGGCGCAGCGACTTCTAGGAGCGCGCGCTCGTCCCGCATCCTGCTGAAATGGGTGTCAAGGCGCGCGTGAAGATGCTCCAACAACTCGTCGACCGTGCTCGACGCCACCTCAGACATGGATGCCCCCTCCCACATGTCGCGCTCCGCTGTATCCATATCAGTGTGGTCGAAACCTCCGACGTTGCCCCAACTCTCGCCACTCCGACACGAACTTTCTGCACTGCCAGGCTCCCGGCGCCGAGGAACCGATGGAGAACGCGGTTCCCGGTCACCCATCGCATACTTTCGTCTACCGAGAAGTTACCGTCCCGTGTGAGAATCGGACCCGCATGCAGCATCACTGTCGCTTGCGGTCTGGACCCTCACCCGAGCGGAGCGAATGTTGACATCGCATACTTCCCACCGCAGGCCGCAGCCATGAGCGGACGCTGGGAGGGTGGTTGAGTATGCCGCCAGCGCCGCGGCTCGCCGCCGGCGCGACGGGCAGTAGGATCGTGCTGGCGCGCACCTGTGCTGTCCGCGGGCGATCGGAGTGGCATGACAAACGACTGGATGTTCGACAAACGGACCTCCTGCTGGTCCTACATGACGACCATGCCTGTTCGCGACTATCTGGAGCTCGCGAGCGAGGCCCATGCCGCTCAAGGCGGGTTGTCTGGTCAGCGCGGTGTCATGGCGACGACAACCGCAAAGCGGATTCGAGACCGAATGGTCGAGGATCTGAAGAAGGGAGCCACCCTCCCGCCAGTGGTAATCGGAGCCGTTCTGCCTCTGTCGGACTTCGAGGATCTGCCGCCGCGCGACAAAGGTGGCGATCCCCTTCGATTCTTGCCGAAGGATCGCTCGAACCTGTCGATCATTGACGGCATGCAGCGCACGGCCGCACTTCAGGAGGCCTTCGCCGATCGACCCGAGCTAGGCGATGGAGACGTGAGAGTTGAGTTTTGGCTCACTAATAACGTGCGAGCCATGATCTACCGCATGCTGATCCTAAACACGGGTCAGGTGCCCTGGACGATCAGTCGACAGCTTTCCGTCGTTTACGCTCCGCTGCTTTCGGAGATCAAGGAGAAAGTGCCGGAGATCGACAAGATTCCCACTCCCGACCAGCCAGGGCGCCGCGTCGGACCCGCCCAGTATTCAAGCGATGCCCTCGTGGAGCTGTACATCGCGTTCTCGTTGCGGAAACCAGCCGTAGACACGAAGGAGGCATTGTCCGACGAGTTTTCCCGCTTGGACTTTGTTGACAATCTCGCTAACGAGGGATTCCAGGATCAGTTCTACGGAGTCCTGTCGATGCTTAGTCGGCTCGACAAGACATTCTCACGCTTCGAGGGCGACGAGGGGATCCCAAGCGGCCGCTTCATCTTCGACCGTCAGCCGGCACGTGTCGGCTTCATCGTGGCGCTTGGCATCGCCATTCTCGGGCGCCCTGGAGCGGATCGTCCGCAGGCAGAGCGAGTCGCTCGCTTGGAAGAGTTGGACCGGTCGGCCACCAGCTTGATTTCTCACCTAGACGATATGCATCCCGAAGACCTCGGCGCGTTCCTGAAGACCGACGTGTTGCAGGAACTTCTCGATAGGCGGGTTGGTCAGGTGGGCAGGTACGAGCGCGGCGTCTTCACCGAGGCATTCAAGGTTCTGATCGAGGAAGACTTCTCGGTCGCAAACTTGGAGCAGTGCTGGCGAGCGAGCTGACGTGGTTCGGAACATGATCGCCGCGAACAAAACTCTGCTCGGGCGCCTCACCGACTTCGCCGCACAACGGGACTACCCGGTCCCTGATCCGTCCGCTGCGCGGTGGGTTCACGCAAACCCTGCCGCGGACGAGGTGCTCAAGGTTGCGGTACTGCGTAGTTCCATGAGCTTCGGACGATTTCGCCACCTCGCGTGGCTCGAGGTCAACGAACAACACTTTGTTGCAACCATCGGTTTTGACTACGAGGTTGATGACCCGGGCTTTGAGCTACTCGAGGACATCCAGGGCTACGACGTCTGCCTACTGACTGAACTTCCCGTGTCTCCGAGCGTCTCGGCCGCTGAGGTGTACAACGTGGTAGCCGCCAACAGCCGTGACTCTGACCCCGAGTATCACGGGCACGACAACGCGCAGATCATGAGCTTATTCCCACTGATTCGGGTGTTCGTCAGTGCTGAACCAATCACTGAGGAACTCATTTGGCCGATCTTCCTCAGCATCAGTTCGGAAGAGTCTCGTACTGGAGGTTCGTGGATCGAGAGCGAGCTTGCCGATTGCCTGTCTGCCCTTGCGGAAGCGAATGTAGACCTGTTGCCGTACAAGGAACTCTGTCGTTCCACTTTGGACCTCGATCCACGAAGCCTCTTCATGAGTCTGTACCGGTGCGTCGAAGCAACCTACGCGCACGACAAGGCTACGAAGCTCAAGAAAGACCTTTCAATCGAGCACGAGTGGCACAAGATCGCTGAGGTCCTGGAGAACGCAATGTCCTGGCGTCCACTTGAGGCTTCCAGCCTGAACGTCGTTCTCGCATTCGCAAAGGAGGACGACCTGCGTGAGGTTTGCGAGTGCCTGAACGTCACGTTGCAAGATGACACGAATCTGCCCGCGGCAGCAGGAAAAGCCATCTACCAACTCCGCAATAGGATCGTCCATTACCGGCCGGCACTGGCCACGTCCCGCTGAGTGGTGGTCTTTCGTTTCCACTCGATGATCAGCTGGTTGCAGTTTAGGCGGCCGTGATCTCGGGCAGCATCACCGCGTCCTCGACCGAGTTGGTGGCGGCGAGTTCGGCCATAGACGCTTCGGAGAAGTAGCGGCGGTCGCCGGCTTCCCATTCGTCGTGCTGCTCGATCAGAACGGCGCCGGTCAGGCGCAGCAGGCTGGCAGCGTTCGGGAACACTCCGACGACGTCGGTGCGACGTTTGATCTCCCGGTTCAGCCGTTCCAGCGGGTTCGTCGACCAGATCTGCCGCCAATGCCGGGCTGGGAAGTGCTTGAACGCCAGCACGTCGGCTCGGGCATCGTGGAGCATCTCAGCCGCCTTGGGGTGAACGCGGTCGATCATGCGTGCAACCTCATCGAACTGTGCATCAATGTGCTCAGCGTCGGGTTGGGCGAAGATCGTGCGGATGATCGAGGCGACCATCTCCTGCCGACCCTTGGGTAAGGCGGTGAGCACGTTGCGCATGAAGTGCACGCGACACCGCTGCCAACTGGCTCCCTGCAACACCACTGCGGCGGCTGCTTTCAAGCCAGCGTGTGCGTCGGAGATCACCAGCTTCACCCCGCCAAGGCCTCGGGCTTTCAGGGACCGTAAGAATGCTTTCCAGAACTCCTCGGTTTCGCTGTCGCCCACGTCGAAGCCGAGCACCTGACGGTGCCCGTCAGCGGTTATCCCGATCGCGACGACAACCGCTTGGGACACCACCCGACCGTCGATGCGAACCTTGCAGTAGGTGGCGTCCAGGAAGACGTAGGGGTAGGCGATCTGGGACAGGGAGCGGTCGCGGAATGCCGCAACCGTCGCGTCAAGGCCTTCGCAGATGCGCGACACCTCGGACTTCGAGATGCCGGTGTCGGCGCCGAGCGCTTTGACCAGGTCGTCGACTTTGCGGGTGGACACGCCGTGCAGGTAGGCCTCCATCACGACGGCGAACAGCGCCTGATCAACCCGACGGCGCCTCTCCAACAGCGACGGGAAGAAACTGCCGGCCCGTAGCTTCGGGATTCGTAACTCCAGATCTCCCGCAGTGGTCGACAGGGTGCGCAGCCTCGCCCCGTTGCGGGTAGCGGTGCGCTCGACGGTGCGCTCGTAGGGTCCGGCACCGATCACCGACGCGGCTTCAGCGTCGATGAGTTCTTGGTAGAGCCGTTCGGTCATCTGACGGATCCGGTCGGTGGTGTCGGTGAGTTTCAGCTCGGCGAGCAGCTCGAGCAGGGCAGACTGATTGAGGGCCATCGTGCGATCTCCTGTCGTGAGTAACTTGGTCGTTCTCACTGACCATCGCACGGTGGCCCCCCACGTCAATGACACGACGCTCAAGACCGGAAAGTCCACCACTCAACGGGACTCAGGCCCGGCACTCGCCCCCGTCGATTCCGCGGAGATCGATTGGAACCGCCTGTGCATCGCACTGGTATCCGTCGCGCACGCGGTCTTCTACACCGCGTACGGTCAGGAACGTGCGGCGTAGTCGCGTTGCACCCCTGATTCGGCCGGCCGGACGGACTCGACAGAACGCCTAGATCCCGCACGAGACTGCTCTGGGCTCACGTAGAGCAAACACCAATTGCTCGACCATGAGCTCCGGGGGAACTCGGCGGCCATCGCTGCCCTCGACACAGGGCGCAGTGCGGCAAGTCGCCTCCCTCGGCGACCGCGATGCGCTCGTCGTTGAGACAGGCTTCGTGCCCCGAAAAGTGTCACGACAACGTCGAAGCAGCGGGTCTGAAAGTTGCCTCGCGACGTGACATCCAGTGTCATCTCACTGCAATATCGACACCGTCTGTCAGTGCAAGATGACATCGAGTCCGGCGACCGCGCCCCTCCCCAGCCCGTTCGACCGCGGCAAAGTGCGGGTCTCAACGGCGCGCACCCGCAGGATGCCGCGGTTGAAGCGGCCGGCGCACCCCTAGGGCCGGCGCGACCCTAGGCCTGCGGGACCGGGACCACCAGCGGCGTGGCGGTGTGCGGGTCGGGGATGATCGTGCAGGGGAGGCCGAAGACGTCTTCGACGAGCGCGGCGGTGAGCACGTCGGCGGGACGCCCGCTCGTGACGACGGCGCCGTCGCGCATGACGATGAGGTGGTCGGCGTAGCGCGCCGCCTGGTTGAGGTCGTGCAGCACGGCGACGAGCGTGCGCTCGCCCGCGCGGTGCAGGCGCCGCAGCAGGTCGAGCAGCTCGTACTGGTGCGCGATGTCGAGGAACGTCGTGGGCTCGTCGAGCAGCAGCAGGGGCGTCTGCTGGGCGAGCACCATCGCGACCCACACGCGCTGCCGCTGCCCGCCCGAGAGCTCCTCGACGAGCCGTCCCGACAGGTCGGTCGTGCTCGTCGCGGCGAGCGCGTCGGCGACCGCCTGCTCGTCGGCGCGCGTCCACTGCCGGAACATCCCCTGGTGCGGATGCCGGCCGCGCGCGACCAGGTCGGCGACCGTGATGCCGTCGGGGGCGATCGAGGTCTGCGGCAGCAGGCCGAGCCGGCGCGCCACCTCCTTCGGCGGGTACGACGCGATCGTCTTGCCGTCGAGCAGCACGGTGCCCGCGGCGGGGGCCAGCACGCGCGCGAGCGCGCGCAGCAGCGTCGACTTGCCGCACGCGTTCGGGCCGATGATGACGGTGAACGAGCCCTCCGGCACGTCGACGGAGAGGTCCTCGGCGATGACGCGGCGATCGTACGAGAGCGTCACCCCCTCGGCGCGCAGCGGGCTCTCGGCACGCCGCGGACCCCCGTCCGCCCGCGGACCGGCATCCGCCGCCGAAACCCCATCCACACGCGAATCCCCATCCACACGCGAGCCCACGCCCGTCGCCGAACCCCCGGCATCCGTCACCGTCTTCTCCCCTCTCTGATCAGCAGCCAGATCAGATACAGGCCGCCGACGGCGACCGTGACGATGCCGACCGGCAGCTGGGTCGGCGCGAACAGGCGCTGCGCCGCGAAGTCGCTCGCCGCCAGCAGCAGGGCGCCCATCGCGGCGGATGCCGCGAGCGTGACGCTCGCGGAGCGCGTGAGGCGCCGCGCGAGCTGGGGCGCGGCGAGCGAGACGAACGCGATCGGCCCGGCCGCGGCGGTCGCGGTCGCGGTGAAGGCGACGCCGGTGCCGACGAGCGCGAGCCGCACGCGGCCTCCCCGAACGCCGAGCGCGATCGCGGCGTCGTCGCCCATCTCCAGCAGGCGCATGCGTCCCGCGAGCGTGGCCGCGACGGCCCACAGCACGAGCAGCACCGCGACGGCGGGCGTGGCCTGCGCCCAGCCGACCGTGTTGAGCGACCCGCTCCCCCACGCCCCGGCGGCGATCGCGACGTACAGGTCGGCGTTGAGGATGATCCACGTGTTGAGGGACATCAGCATGGCGGCGACGGCGATGCCCACGATGATGAGGCGGAATCCCTGGAACCCCCGCCGGTAGGCGATGAGGTACACGGCGAAGGCGGTCGCGAGGCCGCCCGCCATCGCGCCGCCCGCGACGGCGGCGTAGCCCGTGCCGATCGTCGTGATCACCAGCAGGGCGCCCGTGTAGGCGCCCGCGTCGAAGCCGATGATGTCGGGGCTGCCGAGCGGGTTGCGCGTGAGCGACTGGAAGATCGCGCCGCCGACGCCGAGCCCCGCGCCGAGGGCGACGGCCAGCAGCACCCGCGGCATCCGCCATTCGAACACGACGAGCCGGGTGCGGTCGTCACCCTGGCCGAGCAGTGTCGCGACGACGTCGCCGACGGGGATGAAGAAGTCGCCCGTCGCGAGGCTGACGACCGCGACGGCGAGCGTCGCGAGCACGAGCGCCGCGACGACGATCGTGTGACGGATGCCGATGCGCATGCCGTAGCGGCCGTCGCGGCTGCGCAGGGTGACGGCGCGGTAGCCGGGGTCGACGACCGGCGCGGACGCGGCGGCGATGGGCGTGACGGTCACAGTCCGCTCGCCTTTCGCCGGCGCACGAGCACGATGAGCACGGGCGCCCCGACGAACGCCGTCACGATGCCGACGGGCAGCTCGCCGCTGCTGAGCACGAGCCGGCCGACGATGTCGCTCGCGAGCACCAGCACGGGAGCCGCGACGGCGCTGCCGGCGAAGATCCACCGCTGGTCGGGTCCGGTGAACCAGCGCACGACGTGCGGCACCATGAGCCCGACGAACCCGATCGGCCCCGCCGCGGCGGTCGCTCCCGCGCACAGCAGCGTCGACGCGACGATCGACACGACACGCGTCGTGACGACGCGGGAGCCCAGGGCGGCCGCGAGCTCGTCGCCCAGCGCGACGGCGTTGAGCGGCTTCGCGACGAGGAACGCGAGCACGAGCCCCACGACGATGAAGGGCACGATGCCGTTCATCAGGTCGGCCGGCACGCTCGCGATGCTGCCCGCGTTCCAGCCGCGCATGCGGTTGAACACCTGCGGCAGCAGCAGGCTGACCCCCGACGTCACACCGCCGAGGAACGCGCCGATCGCGATGCCCGCGAGCGTGATGCGCAACGGGTCGGGGGCGCCGCGCCCCGCGGTGCCGATGAAGTAGACGGCGACCGTGGCGACGACGGCACCGGCGAACGCGAACCAGATCGTGCCGCTCAGCGACGTGAGCCCGAACGCGGCGGCGCCGACGGCGACGGCGAACGCGGCGCCCGCGTTGACGCCGAGGATGCCGGGGTCGGCGAGCGGGTTGCGCGTGAAGGCCTGCATGAGGGCGCCCGCGACGCCCAGCGCGGCGCCGACGAGCACGCCGAGCACGGTGCGGGGCACGCGCATGTCGCGCACGATCGTGCCGGCGTCACCGGGCGCACCGGAGAGCGCGTCGACGACCTCGGCCAGGCTGAGCCGCTGCGAGCCGATCGCGAGGCTGAGCAGGCAGCACACGACGAGCACGACGAGCGTGACCGCGAACCCGAGGGCGCGGCGCCGCCGCAGCGCGCCGATCGTCTCGGCGGCGGCCGAGACGGCGGTCGCCGGGGCGTCGTCGGCCGTCGTGGTCGTCATCCCTGGTGCACGCCTCATCCGCCGTGCGCGCCTCAGAGCCCGAGCGACTCGAGGGTGGCCTCGTACTCGTCCTCGACCTCTTCGACGTCACGGGTCTCGTCGGCCCACATGCTGCTGAGCCGCTCGCGCACCTCGTCGGGCAGCGCCTCGTACTTCTCGGTCCACTGCTCGGCGTTCTCGGTCCAGTAGCCGACGATCTTGTAGGCCGTGGCGGGCAGCTTGAGCTCGTGGCGCAGGTAGCGGCGCACGCCGCGCGTGACGCGCGTCTCGCCCGCGACCCACACGTAGCCGGGCTCCCTCGGGAACTCGCTGGAGCGCACGATCTCCTCGACGCGGCTCGGACCGTGCCCGTTGCCGCCGTGCACCCACGTCAGCTCGACCCCGGCGGGAAGGTCGGCGGGCTGCTCGTGCTCGGGGCTCTCGACCTCGATCACGACGCGCGTGCGCACGGTCGCCTGCTCGGCCAGCCGCAGAGCGGCCGGCAGGCCCGTCGCGTCGGCGACCAGCAGCTGCCACGCGATGCCCTCGGGCGGTGCGTAGAGCCCGCGGGGCGTGTTGACGCCCACGACGTGCCCGGGCCGGGCTCCCAGCGCCCACGCCGCGGCGATGCCGCCCTCGTGCACGACGAAGTCGATGACGAGGCGCCGCCCGTCGGCATCCCACTCGCGCACCGTGTAGGTGCGCACCTGCGTCTCGGCGCCCTCGGGGAACTCCCAGTACCCGTCGTCGGTCGGCGTGGGCAGCACGGGCTCGTCGTGGCCGGCCGGCGGCAGGAACACCCGCAGGTACTCGTCGCCGACGCCCGAGGAGACGAAGCCCTCCAGCCCGGCGCCGGTGAACACGATGCGCACCATGCCCGGCGTCAGGCGGACGACGTCTGCGACCTCGACGCGGTGCACGAGGTTGACGTCGCGACGGTTCGCGGCGCTCACGGCAGCAGGGCCTTCGCGACGATCTCCAGCAGGGCGCTCTGGCCGCTGGGCGAGCCGTAGCTCATCTCGTAGTTGTAGCCGAACACCTGGCCGTTCGCGACGAACGGCAGCGCGGTCCACAGCGGGTTGGCCGTGAGGGCGTCCTCGTCGGTGATCAGGCCCGAGCCGTCCTCGTTGACGCCGGTGAAGATGACGTCGATGTCGGAGAGCTGGCCGAGCTGCTCCATGCTGAGGGCACGACCCGTGCTGTCGACCTTCCCGTCGCCGTCGCCGTCGGCGAGCGGGCTGATCTCCAGGCCCAGGTCGGCGAAGACGAGGCACGAGATGCTGTAGCAGCCGATGTTGACCTGGCCGTCCCAGAACGAGACGTCGGCGACGGTCGGCGCGATGCCGTTCTCCTCCAGCTCGGCCTTGATCTCGGCGGCGCGCGCCTCGTACGCGTCGAACCACGCCCGGGCCTGCTCCTCGCGGCCGAGGTCCGTCGCGACGGCGAGGAACTTCTCGCGCCAGTCGCCGCCGTCGAAGCCGTTGTAGGTGTAGGTCGGCGCGATGGGGGTGAGCTTGTCGTGCAGGTCGGTCTCGTAGCCGAGGCCGTTGAGGATGAAGTCGGGGCCCACCTGCAGGATGTGCTCGAGGTTGAACTCGGGGTAGTTGTGGAAGCCCGTGATGCCCTCGAGGTCGTCGAGCGGGAAGAAGCTGGGGAAGGTGTCCCAGTCGTCGCGGATGGGCTGCTCGGCGGCGAGCGGGTAGCCGAGCGTGATGAGCATGTCGACGTCGGTCGTGTAGAAGCCCAGCGCGGCCTTCGGCTCGGCCGGGATGGTGACCTCGCCGAAGTCGGTGTCGATCGTGATCGTCTCGGCGGATGCCGTGTCGCCGCCCGGCTCGTCGCCACCGGGGGACGAGGCGCACGAGGCGAGCAGGAGGGTGGATGCGGCGATCGCGGTCGCCGTGCGCAGCAGGCGTGCGGTGGTGGAGGTCATGGTGCCTTCCGTGCGGGAAACGGTGTGCGGGAACGGGTGCGGGGGCGCGTCGACCATGCGGCGAGTTAGCGAAGCCTCACCTCATGCGGCCTTCCGATTCTGCACCCGCGGAATGTCGCGTACCCGCCAGAGTGCGTCGCCAAGCCGCTGAGTTCTACGAAATGTCTTGCGGGCGGTGTCCGATCGGGTGCGCGACCGGCGTGAACCGGCCGCCCGCGTTCGCGAAGGTGCCCGGTGTGATGCCCAGCTCGCGGCGGAACGCCTGCACGAACGCGCTCGTGGTGCCGTACCCGATGCGGCGCGCGACGACGGCGACGGGCTGGTCCATCGCGAGCAGCTCGACGGCGGCGCGCAGCCGCGCCCGGGTGCGCCAGTCGGCGAACGACATGCCCGTGTCGCGGCGGAACAGGCGCGACAGGTTGCGCTCGCTCGCCCCCACGACGGCGCCCCACTGCTCGAGCGTGCGCACGTCGGCGGGATCGGCGAGCACCGCGTCGGCGATGCGGCGCGTGCGGTCGTCGACGGGCAGCGGCAGGTCGAGCCGGGGCAGGTCGGCGACGTCGAGCATCCGCACCGCGACGCGCTCGGCGAGCGCGCGCGTCTCGGGATCGAGGTCGCGCAGCCGCAGCTCCGAGAGCAGGGCGCGCACGGCGGGCGTCACGCCGACCGCGCCGACGTCGGCGCGAGGCGGCTCGCACAGCTCGGGGGCCAGGTAGGTGCACGAGAACTGCGTGCCCGATCCGGCCATGACGCGGTGCGGCTCGCCGGCGGGGATCCACAGCCCCACGCTCCACGGCACGGCGCGCACGCCGTCGCGGCACTCGACCACGAGCGAGCCGCGCGTGCCCCAGAGCAGCTCGTGCTGCTCGTGCCAGTGCCAGTCCCACTCCTCGTCGCGCACGACGTCGAACGCGTTCGTGACGACACCGAACCATGCGACCGGGTCGTCGGGGTTCTGTCCGATCTGCGACATGATCGGTCGTCCTATCGTCGAAGCCGCCTGGTGAGGCGATCCTAAGCTACCGGGGTGAGCCGCTCCGCTTCGTTACGCATCCTGCTGTCGCGCCGCCGCGCGCTGTTCGCCGTGGCGACCGCGGGTCTCATCGGCCATCAGATCGCCGAGGCCCTCGTGCCCGTCGTGATCGGCGTCGTGATCGACCGCGCGATCGAGCCGGGCGACGGCGTGCAGCTGGCGCTGTGGCTGGGCGTGCTCGCGCTGCTGTTCGCGGGCCTGCTGCTCTCGTGGCGGTACGGCGAGCTCGCCTCGGTGCGTGCGAGCGAGAAGGGCGCCCGGGCGCTGCGGCACGCGCTCGTGGCGCGCATCCTGGCGCCGTCGGGCTTCGCGTCGCCGCGCCGCTCGGGCGATCTGCTGAGCGTCGCGGGCACCGACGTGGAGCGCGCGACGGGACTCGTGTGGGTCGTCGGCTCGTCGCTCGCGCAGCTCGCCGCGGTGCTCACGGCCGCCGTGTCGCTGCTGATCATCTCGGTACCGGTGGGGCTGCTCGTGCTCGTCGCGACGCCCGTGCTCGTGCTCGTGCTGCACGTCGTGACCGCGCCCCTGGAGCGGCGGATGGATGCCGAGCAGGCCGCCGCCGCGAGCGCGAGCGCCGTCGCGGCCGACCTGCTGACGGGCCTGCGCGCGCTGCGCGACATCGGCGCCGAGGCGGAGGCGAGCGCGCGCTTCGCGGAGGCGAGCGGGCGCGCCCGCGTGGCATCGCGCCGCGCGGTCGCCGCGAAGGGCGCGTTCGCGATGGTGAGCATGTCGGCGTCGGCGCTGCTGCTCGCGGCGATCGCATGGGCGGGAGCCGCGCAGGCGCAGGCGGGCGCACTGAGCGTCGGCGAGCTGGTGGCCGTGCTCGGCCTCGCCCAGTTCCTGCACGGCCCGGTGAGCGGCCTCGCGTTCGTGGGCGCCGAGCTCGCGGGCGTGCGCGCGTCGGCCAAGCGCACGGATGCCGTGCTCGACGCGCCGCCCGCGCTCGAGGTGCGGCCGGTGCCGGATGCCGCGCGCGACGGCACCGTCGCCCTCGAGGGGGTCACGACCCCGCACGCGGGGCCCGTATCGGCGACGATCCCCGCCGGCGCGTGGGCGGCGCTGCGGGTCGCCGACCCGCGCGGCGCACGCGAGCTGCGGGAGGTGCTCGCGGGCGTGCGGCTGCCCGACGCGGGCCGCGTGACCGTCGACGGGGAGACGGTCGTGGATGCCGGGGCCGCGGCATCCGTCATCCTCGCGCCGCCCGCGCAGCCCGCCGTGTTCGCGGGCACGCTGCACGACAACGTCGTCTTCCACGGCGACGGCGCCGGGAACGGCGCGGCGCAGGCGGCGGCGCACGCCGCAGCGCTCGACGACGTGCTCGAGCTCGCGCGGCACGACTGGGACATGTCGATCGGCGAGCGCGGGCTCACCCTGTCGGGCGGCCAGCGCCAGCGCGTGTCGCTCGCGCGAGCGCTGGCGCGCGACGCCGCCGTGCTGGTGCTGCACGCGCCGACGAGCGCGGCCGACTCGGTGACCGAGGCGCTCATCGCCCAGCGCACGCGGCGGCTGCGCGCGGGCCGCACGACCGTGCTGATCGACGCGGCGCCCGCGCTCGTGCAGGGCGCCGACGTCGTGATCGACGTGGAGGCGGGCCGATGACCGCGATCCCCGTCGCCGAGCCGCGGCAGACCCGCCGCCTGCTCGGCCGCATGCTGGGCGAGCGCCGCGGCGCCCTGGTGCTGTCGGCGCTGACGCTCACGGTCGCGTCGTCGGCGAGCCTCGTGCTCCCCCTCGCGCTCGGCGCGATCGTGGACGCCGTCATCGCGGGCGATCCGGCGCGGCTGCCGCTGCTGATCGGCGCGGTCGCCGTCGCGGGCGTCGTGCACGGCGTGCTCACCGGCGTGGGGCGGCTGCTGATCGCCCGGCTCGGCGAGGACGTGCTCGCCGAGCTGCGCGAGCGCGTCGTCACGCGGCTGCTCGCGCTGCCGGCGCGCCTCGTCGAGAGGGCCGGCCGCGGCGAGCTCGTCTCGCGCGCCGCAGGCGACTCGCGCGTGGTCGGCGACGTCGTGACGGGCGTGGTGCCCGCGTTCATGTCCGCCGCGTTCGCGGTCGTGGTCACCGCGGTCGGGCTCGGCGCGATCGATCTGCGGTTCATGCTCGCGGCGGCGCTCGCCGTGCCCGTGCAGGTGCTCGCGGTGCGGCGGCTGCTGCGCCGCGCGCGGCCCGCGTACCAGGCGGCGCGCGAGGCGGAGGGCGAGCGGTCGCAGCTCATGCTCGAGTCGATCGACGCGTCCGACACGGTGCGGGCGATGGGCGTGTCGGCGGCGCGGGAGGCGCGCATCGACGAGGCCGCGGGCGTGGTGGTCGCACGCGAGCTGGCCGCGACGCGCGTCGTCGTGCGGTTCTGGAACAGCCTGAACCTCGCCGAGCTGATCGGCCTCGCGGCGGTGCTCGCGGCGGGGTTCGTGCTCGTGCGCGACGGGTCGACGACCGTCGGCGGCGCGACGGCGGCGGCGCTGTACTTCCACGCGCTGTTCGGGCCGATCGGCATGGTGCTCGGCGGCGTCGACGAGCTGCAGAAGGCCGGCGCCTCGCTCGCGCGCATGGCGGGCGTGCTGCAGCTGCCGGCGCCGGACGCGCCCGCCGCGCCGACGTCGCGCGGCCCGGTGGACGTCGTGCTCGACGACGTGACCTTCGCCTACGACGGCGGGTTCGCCCTGCACGACGTGAGCTTCACGGTCCCCGCGGGCGCGACGGCGGCCCTCGTGGGCGCGAGCGGCGCGGGCAAGAGCACCGTCGCGGCGCTCGTGCACGGGTCGCTCGCGCCGTCGGCGGGGCGCGTGCGCTTCGGCGGCGACGCCGTTCCCCGCATCGGCATGGCGGGTCAGGAGCCGCACGTGTTCACGGGCACGGTCGCCGACAACCTGCGTCTCGCCCGGCCCGACGCCGACGAGGCGGCGCTGCGCGAGGCGCTGGATGCCGTGGGCGCCCTCGCCGCGTTCGAGCACCTGCCCGAGGGGCTGGAGACCGAGATCGGCGCGGGCGGCCATGCCCTCGGGCCCGTCGAGAGCCAGCAGCTCGCGCTCGCCCGCGTGCTGCTGCACGACCCCGACGTGCTCGTGCTCGACGAGGCGACCGCGGCGTCGGACGACGTGCTCGACCGCGCCGTCGCACGGCTCGCACGGGGCCGCACCGCGATCACGATCGCGCACCGCCTCGACCAGGCCGTGCGCGCCGACCTCGTGGTCGTGATGGAGCACGGCCGCGTCGTCGAACAGGGCCCGCACGCCGAGCTGCTCGACCGCGGCGGCACCTACGCCCGCCTCTGGACCGCCTGGTCCGCAGGCCGCAGCGCCGATTAGGCCCCGAGGGACACGGTAGGCCCCGGGGCGACCCCAGGTGAGGCACGAGTAGGCCCTAAGTAGGCCCCCGGGGAGCACGCTTCCACCCCGCCCTCACCCCTTGCTCCCAACCCCACCCACTTTCAACCGCGGCAAAGTGTCAGTCCCCGGCATCCACACCCGCAGGATGCCGCGGTCGAACGGATGACGCCGGGCGGCGCCCGGCGGTCCAGCGCATGGCGGCGGCCGGATCAGGTCAGCGCGACCCGATCAGGTCAGCGCGGCCGGGGCGACCGCGAGTCCCTCGGCACGGGCCGCCGTCCACAGCCGGCGGTCCCACGTGATGCAGACCGTGGACGCGGGGCCGAGGGCGTGCGCGCTGGCGAGGTGCACGGCGTCTGCGCCGCTCAGCACATGGGCGACGGCGCGCGCGCCCGCCGCGCGCGCGATGCCCGGGGTCAGCTCGACCCAGCGCACCGAGCCGGCGAGCCCGTCCCACACGGCGAGCGCCCTCTCGACGTCGGCGGGCGACAGGCGATGCGCCCGTCCGGCGCCCGCGATCGCCGCGGGGACCTCGGCGCACGCGAGCCGGCTGGACGTCACGACGTCGCATCCGTCCCAGAGCGCGGAGACGAGCTCGCCGTCCGGCTCGTCGACGAGGAGCTTCACGAGCGCGCTGCTGTCGAAATAGCCGATCACAGGCCGCGCGACCGCCGTTGCTCGGCCACGAGCGGAGACACCGGCTCGCTCGCCGGCACGCGCTCGATGCCGCTCGCGAGCGGTCGCGACGCGACCTCGGGCCTGCTCAGGATGCCGTCCTGCACCAGCTGCTCGATCCGGGTCGCGGTATCGACGGGCGAGAGCCGCGCAACCGGTACGCCCCGATCGGTGACGACCACCTCCTCGCCCGCGCGCACGCGCTCGATCCAGCGCGCGAGCTCGGAACGCAGCGCGCTCACGGAGACGTCCATGCTCACATCGTACATTTCAACCGCTCCCATTCGTACATCTCCCTTTCGATGACGCCGCCGTCACGACGCCCAGCATGGCCCGCACAGACGGGGCGCTCGCCGGCATCCGTGCGATCGGTGGACAGCTGCGTGGATGGCACGGCTGTGGACGAGGCGACGCCGCCGCTCTCCCCCGGCATCCGTTCACCCGTTGTTCTCCTGGGACCGCATGATCGGGCATCCGGGTCCGCTAGCGTCGCGCGCGCATCCCCGCATGACGAAAGTAAGGAAAGACACACATGCCGACAACGACACGGAGGCCGGCCTTGCGCTCAGGCCGCGCCCTGCTGGCATCCGGCCTCGCCCTGGGCGTCTGTGCGCTCGGCGTCGGCGTGGTCCCGGCGTACGCCGACGCGGCGCACCCCGACCACGTCGCGCTGTTCGGAGAGTTCGGCACGTACTGGCAGGCCGAGGCGTTCGACCCGACCGACCACGACACGAAGGCCGCCACCGCCTTCCGCGGCCGCGTGCTCGACGAGGGCCGCGACATCCTCGGCGCGAACGACGCCATCCTGCAGCAGATCAACGCCCTCGGCGCGACCGATCCGGTGCAGTCGAAGCGCGCGCTCGTCGACGCCGACCTCGACTGGAAGCAGACCTTCGCCGACGCCTTCGGTCCCGTGCTCGGCGCCTACTTCGTCGAGGGCATCGCCGACGGCTCGCTCCCGAAGACCACGGCGATGTACGACGCCATCGGGGTGAGCCTCGCGAGCACCGGCGACGCCAAGAACGTCTACAACTACCCGCGTCCCTTCCTCGACGACCGCAGCTTCGGCGCGCCCGAGAAGCTCAACGGGCTCGCGACCAACCTCGGCATCGTCAAGGTCGACCCCTGGACCGATCCCGCGACCGGCCTCACCCACGACGGCACCTACGACCTGGTGCTCGACCACTTCAGCCAGGCGTTCCCCTCCGGCCACACCGCCTACGCCTACGGCGAGGGCATCGTGCTGGCGTCGCTGCTGCCCGAGCTGGGGCCCGAGATCCTCACCCGCGCCTCCGAGGCCGGCCTCGCGCGCAACGTGCTCGGCGTGCACTACCCGCTCGACGTCATCGGCGGCCGGGTGTCGGGCCACGTCAACGTCGCCACCCTCTACGCGGATGCCGCCTACATCCCCGACACGATCGTGCCGGCGCGCGCGGAGCTCACCGCCTACCTCGCCGACCGGTGCGACGACGACGGGTTCGGCGCGACGCTCGAGGAGTGCATCGCCGCGGTGGGCGCGAACGCCGACCGCGGCTACCAGAACGCCTTCACGGACGTCGTGTCGACGGCACCGGTGACCGACCGCGCCTCGGCCCTCGCCGCCTACGAGGCGCGCATGACCTACGGCTTCCCCCAGGTCGGCGACGCCGGCCAGCCGGCCGTCGTTCCCGAGGGCGCCGAGACCCTTCTGGTCACCGCGTTCCCCGACCTCACCGACGAGCAGCGCCGCGCGGTGCTCGCAGCCACCCAGATCGACTCGGGCTACCCGCTCGACTCGACCTCGGAGGGCTGGCAGCGCATCAACCTGCCCGCCGCTCTGAGCGCGAAGGTCACGCTCGACTCGGCGGGCGCGGTCGTCGCCGTGGAGCCGGGTCAGCCTGCGGCATCCGTCGTGCAGCAGGAGGTGCCCGCTCAGCCGAAGGACCGCATCACGACGCTCCTCGACGAGTTCGAGATCTACTGGACTCCCGAGACCTTCGACATGACGAACGACGCCACGAAGGACGCGACCGCCTACCGCGGCCAGGTCACCGACGCGGGTCGTGACGTTCTCGCGCAGAACGACGCGATCGTCCAGCAGATCAACGCCAAGGGCGCGATCGATCCGGTGCAGTCGAAGCGCGCGCTCGTCGACGCCGACGCGGACTGGAAGCAGACCTACGCCGATGCGCTCGGACCGGTGCTCGGCGGCTATCTCGCGAAGGGCCTGGCCGACGGGTCGCTGGCCCTGACGGCCGAGCTGTACGACCACCTCGGGCACTCGGTGGCGGGCACGGGCAACGCGAAGTACTACTACAACTACCCGCGCCCGTTCCTGGAGGACCGCAGCTTCGGCGATCCCGCCCGGCTCAACGGCCTGGCGACGAACCTCGGCATCACCGAGGTCGCGCCGTGGACCGACCCGGCGACCGGCATCACCCACGACGGCACCTACGACCTGATCCGCGAGCTCCGCAACCAGGCGTTCCCGTCGGGCCACACCGCCTACGCCTACGGCACGGGCATCGTGCTGGCCACGCTGCTGCCCGAGCTGGGACCGGAGATCATCACGCGCGCCTCCGAGGCGGGCCTGGCGCGCAACGTGCTCGGCGTGCACTACCCGCTCGACGTCATCGGCGGCCGGGTGTCGGGTCACGTCAACGTCGCCGAGCTGTACGCGGATGCCGCCTACCTCACCGACACCATCCTCCCCGCGCGCGCGGAGCTGACGGCCTACCTCACGGCCCAGTGCGCGGCCGACGGCCACGGCATCACGCTCGCCACGTGCATCACCGCGGTGGGCGCGAACGCCGACCGCGGCTACCAGAACGCCTTCACGGACGTCGTGTCGACGGCGCCGGTGACCGACCGTGCGTCGGCTCTGGCCGCCTACGAGGCCCGGATGACGTACGGCTTCGCGCCGGTCGGCGACACCGGCCAGGCGGCCGTCGTCCCCGAGGGCGCCGAGACGCTGCTGGTCACCGCGTTCCCCGCGCTCACGAACGAGCAGCGTCGCGCGGTGCTGGCGGCGACCGAGATCGACTCGGGGTACCCGCTCGACTCCAGCTCCGAGGGCTGGCAGCGGATCAACCTGGCCGCCGCGCTCAGCGCCAAGGTGACGCTGGACGCCCAGGGCACCGTCGTCTCGGTGGAGCCCGGACAGCCCGCTCCGTCGGTCGTGGCGCCCTCGGTGACCCCGACGCCGACGCCGACAGGGACGCCCACCGTCACCCCGACGCCCACCCCGACGGGGACGCCCACCGTCACGCCGACGCCGACCGTCGCTCCCACCCCGACCGTCACGCCGGCTCCGACCACGGTGCCCACCCCGACGACCGCGCCGACCGCCGCACCCACCCCGACGGTCGCGCCGACCGCCGCACCGGCACCGACGACCGCGCCGACCGCTGCGCCCGCGCCGACCGCGCAGCCGCAGGCCGACGCTCAGCGGCAGCTCGCGCAGACCGGCTCGACGTACGGCTTCATCCTGCCGGTGGCCTCGCTGCTGCTGATCGGGGGCGGAATCGTCGCCCTCGTCGTGGCGCGCCGCAGGACGACGGCCGAGTAAGGCGCCGTCGCCGAACAGACGCCGAGGGGCGCATCCGCGATCCGTGCGGGTGCGCCCCTCGGCGTTCCGTCGTCCGGCATCCCGGCGTCACCGCAGCAGGGGGCCGACCTGCTCGGCGATGCGGGCGAGCTCCTCGCGGGCGGGCGACGACTGGATGAGCAGCAGGGTGACCCCCGCGTCGGCGTAGGCGCGGATGCGCTCGGCGACCTGCGCGGGCGTGCCCACCAGGTCGGGACGCAGGCCGCGCGTGCCGACCGAGTACTCGCGGCGCGACACCTCGACGTCGAGCTGCGAGTTGCGCACGAACTCCTCGAACGAGGCGTATCCGGGCGAGGCGGGGTCGACGGTCGTGATGCGCTCGAGCTCCCGCCGCGCCTCGGCCTCGGTGTCGCGCACGATGACGTAGGCCGACATCGCGAACTCGTCGAACGGCCGGCCGTGCCGCCGCACGCGGCGCGCGTTCATGTCGGCGACCTTCTCGCGCACCTCGTCGAGCGTGCCGCCGTGCAGCGCGTACGAGTCGGCGAAGCCCGCGATCGTCTCGCGCCCGTGCTCGCTCTCGCCGCCCGCGAAGATCGCGGGCGCGACGCGCGGCTTGGGCTCCAGGATCGTCTCGGTCACCTGGAAGTGCTCGCCCGCGTACGAGAACGGCGTCGTCCGCCACGTGCCCCGCAGGATCTCGACGAACTCCCGCGCCTGCTCGTAGCGCTCGTCGTGGCGCGTGAACCGGCCGCCGTACTGGGCGGCCTCCTGCTCCCACCAGGCCGCGACGACGTTGAGCGCGAACCGGTCGCCGCCGATGTCGGCGAGCGTCACCGACTGCTTGGCCGCGACGGCGGGCAGGTGGAACCCCGGGCGCACGGCCGTGAGCACGCGCAGCCGCTCGGTCGTCGCGAGGATCGCGCTCGACAGCGACCACGCCTCCAAGCTCGGGGCGTGCAGGCCCTTGCGGTCGTTGAGGTACAGCTCGGGCACGAGCGTCGTGTCGTATCCGAGCCGGTCGGCCTCCTGCGACAGCGCCCGCACGTACTCCCAGGTCGCGGGCATGCCCTCGTCGCCGACGTTGCGGAGGAAGCCGCCGTACACGGGCGTCCAGTATCCGAGGCGGAGCCCGGTACCGGATGCCGCGGGCGCCGTGCGGAGGGGAGGATTCGACATGTGGTCAGGCCTTTCGAGGGGAGGTGTCACGAGGGGGCGTGCGCGCCGGCATCCGGTCCGCCAGGGGCGTCCGAACGTCCGCCGGTGCCCGGATGTCCACCGGCATCCGGCCGTCCGTCGGTCGACAGCCGCCACAGGGCGTGCAGCGCGGCGTACTCGCCGCCGGCGGCGAGGAGCGCGGCGGGCGGCCCGTCCTCGACGATGCGCCCGTGCCGCAGCACGACGATGCGGTCGGCCGACTCGACCGTGGAGAGCCGGTGCGCGATCACGAGGGCGGTGCGGCCCTTCAGCAGGGTCGCGAGCCCGCGCTGCACGAGCGCCTCGCTCGGCAGGTCGAGCGACGCGGTCGCCTCGTCGAGGATGAGCACGGCCGGGTCGGCCAGGAACGCGCGCGCGAAGGAGATGAGCTGCCGCTGGCCCGCCGAGAGCCGCCCGCCGCGCTTGTGCACGTCGGTGTCGAGCCCGTCGGGCAGCAGCGACACGAAGCGATCGGCGCCCACGGCGCGTGCGGCCGCCTCGATCTCGGCGCGCGTGGCCGACGGACGGCCGATCGCGATGTTGTCGGCGATCGTGCCGCTGAACAGGAAGCTCTCCTGCGTGACCATCACGACGGCGCGTCGCAGGTCGGCGAACGGCAGCCGCCGCACGTCGATGCCGTCGATGCGCACGGCCCCGTCGCTGACGTCGTAGAAGCGGGCGACGAGCTTCGCGATCGTCGACTTGCCGGCGCCCGTCGAGCCGAGCAGCGCGACCGTCTGCCCCGGCGGGAGGCGCAGGTCGAGGCACGGGATGACGTCGGCGCCGGGGGTGTAGGCGAACCGGGCGGCGTCGAACTCCACGCCGCCCTCCGCGCGCGGCAGCGGCACGGGACGCGTCGGCGCCGCGATCGTCGGCTCCTCCTCGAGCAGCCCCGAGATCTTCTCCAGCGCCGCGATCGACGACTGCAGCGAGTTGTAGAACTGCGCCATCTCCTGCGCGGGGGCGAAGAACCGCTTGGCGTAGAGCAGCGCCGCGATGAGCACGCCGACCTGCAGCTCGCCCGCGAACACGCGGAAGCCGTCGACGGCGAGCACGGCCGCGACCGTCATGTTGCCGATCAGCACGAGCCCCGGGTTGTAGACGCCGATGAGGCCCACGGCGCGCTGGTCGGCGATGCGGTAGTCGTCGGAGAGCTCGCGGTGCCGCGCGATCTCGTGCCGCTCCCGGTGGAACGCCTGCACGGCGCGGATGCCGGCCATCGACTCCACGAACTGCACGATGAGCCGGGCCGACGTGACCCGCGACGACCGGTAGTGCAGCTGCGAGCGCCGGTGGAACCAGCGCGTGAGCAGGGCGACCGGGATCGCCGCCGCGACCAGCACGAGACCGCTCCACGGGTCGAGCCCCAGCAGCATGACAGCCACGAACAGCATGAACAGCAGGCCCGACAGCAGCTGCGTGACGCCGGAGTCGAGCAGCTCGCGCACGGCGTCGAGGTCGGAGGTCTGCCGCGCGATGATGCGCCCCGAGGTGTAGGTCTCGTGGAACTCCAGGCTGAGCCGCTGCGTGTGCCGGAAGACGCGGCGGCGCAGCTCGAACAGCACCGCCTGCGCCAGCTTCGCGCTCAGCCGGATCGACAGCAGCGCGAGCGCCCCGCCGGCGAGGGCGACGGCGAGGTAGCCGGCGCCCGCGGCGAGCACGACCGCCGGCTCTCCGTCGGTGAGGCGCGGCAGGCCCGCGTCGATCACGAGCGCGACGAACAGCGGACCCGCGGCCTTGGCCGCCTGCGCCGCCGCGACGAGCGTGAGCATGAGGGCGAACTGCCACCGCACGGGGCGCAGCAGCGATCCGAGCAGGGCCGTCGACCGTCGGCGCACGCGCCGCGCGAGCGAGCGCTCGAGCTCGATCTGGTCCTCGAACTGCACGCCGCTCATGCGATCGCCCCCGCCCCGACGACGCCGCCGGCCTCGGCATCCACCGTGATGACCGCGCGATAGCGCGCATCGGTGGCCAACAGCTCGGCGTGCGTGCCCAGCGCGACGATGCGGCCCCCGTCGAGCAGCGCGACCCGGTCGGCGAGCGCGACGGTCGACGGGCGGTGCGCGACGACGACCGTGGTCGTGTCGTGCAGGTGCGCGCGCAGCCGCCGCGTGACCGCCTCCTCGGTGTGCACGTCGAGCGCCGAGAGGGGGTCGTCGAGCACGAGGATGCGCGGGGATGCCGCGATCGCGCGCGCCAGCGAGATGCGCTGCCGCTGCCCGCCCGAGAGGTTGAGGCCCTCCTCGCCGATCACGGTGTCGACGCCCTCGGGCAGCTCGTGCACGAACTCGGCGCCCGCGGTCGCGATCGCGGCGTGCAGCACGTCGTCGCCGGCATCCGGAACGCCCAGCAGCACGTTCTCGCGCACGGTCGCCGAGAACAGCACGGGGTCCTCGAAGGCGATCGACACGTGCCGCCGCAGGGTCGTGCGGGCGAGGTCGCGCACGTCGACACCGCCGATCAGCACGCTGCCCTCCGTCGCCTCGTGCAGCCGCGGGACGAGCTGCGCGATCGTGCTCTTGCCCGACCCGGTGACGCCGACGAGCGCGAGCGTCTCGCCGGGCTCGACGACGAGATCGACGCCCCGCAGCACCTCGGGGGCGTCGGCGTCGGCGTCGGGATGCCGGAAGCGCACGCCGCGGAGCTCGAGACGACGCGCCGACCGGGGCACGTCGACGGGAGCGGCCGGATCGAGGATCGTGTTCGGCACGTCGAGCACCTCGAAGAAGCGGTCGATCGCGGCCTTGGCATCCATCGACATCGCGAACTGCTCCCCCAGGCGGCCGAGGGGACCGCTCACGACGGCCGCGGTCGCGAAGAACGCCACGATCGCGCCCGGCGTGAGGTCGCCCGCCGCGATGAGGAAGGCGCCGACGACGAGCGCGGCGGCGAGCGCCGCCTCGGGGAGGGCGGTGAGGATCATCGACACGGTCGACAGCGATCGCGCCTTCTCGATCTCGGTGGCGCGCAGCAGATCGGCCTGCGCCGAGAACGACGCGAGCGCCGAGCGGCCGCGGCCGAACGCCTTGAGCACGCGGATGCCGCGCACCGCCTCCTCGACGGTCGTCGCCAGGTCGCCGGCCTGGTCCTGCGCGAGGCGCGAGGCCGACTGGTACGTGCGGCGGAAGTGGAAGCTCGCGACGACGACGGGCACGGCGGCGACGGCGAAGATCGCACCGAGCACGGGTGCGGCGACAACCATGAGCACGACGCCCGCGACGATCGTGAGCGTGTTGACGCAGATCATGATCATGCCGAAGCTGATCCAGCGGCGGAACCGCCGGATGTCGCTCATCGAGCGCGAGAGCAGCTGGCCGCTGCTCCAGTCGTCGTGGAACGAGACGGGCGCGTCGACGAGGTGCTCGTAGAGCCGCACGCGCAGGTCGGCCTCGAGCTTCGCGCCGGGCGCGAGCACGAGCTGACGCCGCGCGACGAGCAGGCCCGCCTCGGCGACGCCGAGCACCAGCACGATCGCGACGCCGAGCCACAGCCCGCCCGCATCGTGCGCCGCGAACAGCGGGCCGTTCACGATCCACTGCAGCGCCTGCGGGATGGCGAGCGCGATGCCGCTCGCCAGCACGGCGGTGGTGAGGCCGAGGGCGAGGCGTGGCACGACGGGCCGGGCGAGCGGATACAGACGCCGCAGCGAGTGCGTGAGCGTCGACTCCCGCGTTCTCACGAGGTGCGGTCGAGAGGGATCTTCTCCCCCGCCTCCACGGCGAACGGCAGGTGGTTCTCGGGCGGCGCGAGCGGGCAGGGCGAGTAGTCGGTGTACGCGCACTGCAGGTTGGTGGCGCGGTTGAAGTCGAGCACGACGCGGTCGCTGCTGTCGTCGGGGAGCGGGACGGCGAGCGTGCGGCTCGCGGCATAGGTCGTCACGCCGCTCGTCGCGTCGCGGAAGAGCAGCGTCGCGACGCGGGGCCCGCGCGAGATGAGCGTGAGCGCGTACGAGGCGCCGTCCACGGTGAAGCGCACCCGGCCGGGCGTCGAGTGCGTGTGCGTGATCTCGGGGATCGCCGCGGAGATGGGGATGTCGCGGGGCTGCTCACGCTCGAACACGGCCTCGATCACCCAGCGGGGGTCGGGCGCGTACGCGGGAGTGCCGCGGTAGCCGACGCGCAGCACGTGGTCGGGGCGCAGGGGGCGCACGATGTCCTGGCCGCCCCGGCGCGACAGCTCCACGACGACGTGACCGTGCTCGGGCGTCACGTGGTCGGCGGAGTGGAAGGTGCGCTCACCGATGACGCCGTACTCGTGCCGGCCCGTCACCGGCGTGCCGCCGATCACGAGCGTCTCCCCGTCGGCGAGCTCGACGACGGGGCCGCCCTCGCCGGTCGACCATGCGCCGGGAACGCCGTCGAACCGCCGCGGCTCGGCGCCCAGCACGTGGAAGCCCGCGTAGGCGAGGAAGCCGTGCGGCGCGCGGCGGCCCTCCTCGAGGGTCTCGTGCCAGTTCTCCCAGTCCCGCGCGAACGCGTCGACGTCGGTGACGGTGTCTGCAAGGGTCATGTGCTCGTTCCTGTCGTTCGGGGTGTGTTCGGGGAGCGGGCGTTCAAGCGGCCGCCGGCGCGGCGGGCACGGCCGGCGCGGCGGCGCGCTCGGGCGCGGGACGCCAGCCGAGGGCGGGGGCGACCTCGGTGGCCAGCAGCTCCAGCGCGCGGATCGAGGCGTCGAGGCCGGGCCGGCCCGGATTGAACTGCGCGAGCAGGTCGGTCGCCAGCGGCAGCACCCGCTCGGACCGCAGCTGCGCGATCACCTCGTCGGGGTGGCCGTAGTGCGCGTGGTAGCGGAACAGCGCGTTCTCCAGCGTCTCGGGTCCGAGGGGCCGCGCGCCCGCGTTCGAACGGCGGATGCCGTCGATCAGCGCGTCGCCGATCTGGTCGAGCGCGGTCTTGCGGTCGTCGGCGGCGAAGATGAGCCGCGAGAGGCCGATGCGCGGCCGCCGCTGCCCCGTCCACGCGGCGAGGTAGCGCTCGGCCCAGGCGCGCTGCACGACGTCGGTGGGCTCCTCGTATCCGTAGGTCGCACGGTTGAGCAGCAGGTTCGCGCCCTCGCCGGCGACGTGTGCGGCGCCCTCCGCGCTGAACACGCCGTGCCACGACCGGGTGTCGGCCAGGTCGGGCGACGCGGCCTTGACCACGGTGCCGTCGGCGTCGAGCGCCTCGCCGCGCAGGGCCGACCGCACGGCCGCGAACGTCTCGGTCGTCAGCTCGCGCCGGCGGTCGAAGTCCTCGCCGAAGATCGAGTAGGCCGTGCGGTCGAAGCCGGTGCCGACGCCCAGCTCGACGCGACCGTTCGTGATGGCGTCGAGCACGCCGACGTCCTGCGCCAGCTGCACCGGATGGTGCAGCGGGATGAGCGTGACCGCGGTGCCGATGTGGATGCGGCGGGTGCGCGCCGCGGCGTTCGCGAGGAAGATCCACGGCGACGCGAGCCCGTCGGCCTCGCCCGGCCCGAAGTGGTGCTGGGCGACCCAGCCCGAGTCGAAGCCGAGCTCGTCGGCCGCGACGAAGAGCTCGAGCGCGTTGCGATACGTCTCGGCGAGGTCGCCGCCGCCCTCCACGTGCGTGAGGAAGCCGAGACGGAAGGGACGGTCGTCGCTCATGGTTCTCCTTCGGGATGCGGTGTGCGACCGACGGTATCCATTGTTCTCGACGTGTCGAAGAATGTTTGACACAATCCGTCGCTTTTGATTCGGCAGTATTGTGATGTCGGCGAGGGAAACGCGGGGAGACCGACATGACAGTGGCCGACACGACCGCTCGGACGACGACGGCCGGATGGCTGCTCGAACGGCTGCCCGGACGGGGCGCGCGCGACATCGCCGACGGGATCGCGGGGCTCATCGCCTCGGGCGACCTCGCGATCGGGGCGCAGCTCCCCACCATCCGCGACCTGGCGCGCGCCGCCGACGTGAGCGCGGGCACGGTGCTCGCCGCGTGGAACCAGCTGCGCGCGGCGGGCCTCATCGAGACGCACCGCCGCGGCGGCACGATCGTCGTCGACGACGGCGGCACGGCGGCATCCGCCGACGCGTCGCGGCAGCGCGCACGCACGAACGGTCCGCGCACGGGCGGGCCGCGCACGTGGGCGACGATCGACCTGCTGCAGTGCGCCCCCGACATCTCGCTGCAGCCCGGCCTGCGCGACGCGCTCATGGAGAGCCTCTCCGACGAGAGCCTCAACGTCTTCGGCCGCGAGCACATGACCGAGCGGCTGCACGACGCGGTCGCCCCGACGTGGCCGTTCGCCGCCGAGGCCTGGGCCACCGCGGGCGGAGGCACCGAGGCCCTGCTGCTCGCCGTCGCCGCGGCGGCCGAGCCCGGCTCGCTCGTCGCCGTGCACGAGCCCGCGAGCCCCGGCCTGCTCGACACCCTGCGCGTGCTCTCGCTCACCCCGGTCGGCGTCGCGTGCGACGACGACGGCCCGCTGGTCGGCTCCCTGCGCGCGGCGATCGACGCGGGCGCCGTCGCGTTCGTCGTGCAGCCGGGCGGCGAGTTCGCGCTGAGCGGCCGCGTCACGGCGCAGCGCATGGACGACCTCGCGGCCGCGATCGCCGCCGCGCCGCAGCACGTCTGGGTCGTCGAGGACGACGCCGTCGGCCCCCTCGCCGCGACCGAGAGCCCCAGCATGGGCACCGCGCTGCCCGGCCGCACGATCCGCGTGCGCAGCTACTGCAAGGCCTACGGCATCGACGTGCGCACGTCGGTGCTCGGCGGCAGCCGCGAGCTCGTCGAGCGCAGCATCGCGCTGCGCAGCCACGGCGTCGGCTCGAACAGCCGCATCCTGCAGAACGCGCTCGCCCACCTCATCGACAGCCCCGCGGCCGCCGAGTCGGTCGAGCGCGCACGCCGCGTCTACGCGTCGCGCCGCGAGGCGCTGCGCGACGCCCTGGAGCGCCACGGGCTCACCGCCGCCGCGGCGCCGGAGGGCCTCGTGCTGTGGGTCGACGTCGTCGACGAGACCGATGCGCTCGTCGCGCTCGCGACCAAGGGCGTCTCGGTCGCGCCTGCGAGCAAGGTGTTCATCGCTCCGCCCGAACGCCCCATGATCCGCATCTCCCCCCTGCAGCTGCCCGACGACCCCGCCGCGATCGACGAGCTCGCGACCCTCGTGTCGGGAGCGGCACGCGGGACGACGCGCGAGTTCTTCGACTGACGGACGCCTCGGGCGTGCCATCAGGTTTCGTTATGTAACAGGCACAAAATCTGGACAATACTCCGCGAGTGAACATTGCCTCTGTTCACCGACCGGAGGTTCCCCCATGACTGCCCAGAACGAGATCAGCCGCGGAGAGCGGCACGTCGACTCCGTGCTGCTCCCGCACGGCGTGCCGCCCCGCGAGGTGGAGGTGCTCGTCGTGGGCGCCGGGCCCACGGGCCTCGCCACGGCGCTCGACCTGCACCGGCACCGCGTCGACGCGACCGTCGTCGACGCCACGACGTCGTTCCGGCTGCCGCGCGCCGGCGCGATGGGGCACTCCGCACGCACGGTCGAGCTCTTCCGGCAATGGGGCGTCGCCGACCGCGTGCGCCGCGGATGGACGTTCCCGCCGGAATGGAACCTCGGCATCCGCCTGCGCACGTCGCTCGCCGGGCACGACCTGCGCGCCGTCGCGCGCCCCGTGTTCGACTCCCGCCCGACGAACCCGCACTCGTTCGCGCTGCAGATCCGCCGCCCGCAGACGGCCCTGCAGCAGGCGTTCCTCGACCAGCTCGCCGAGCTCGACGTGGTCGTGGCGGGCGGATGGCGGCTGATCTCCGCCGACGAGGACGCCGACGGCGTGACGTCGACGCTCGAGCACACCGAGACGCGCACGACGCGCATCGTGCGCTCGAAGTACGTCGTCGGCGCCGACGGCGCGCGCAGCACGGTGCGGCAGCTCGCCGGCATCGAGCGCGAGGGCGCGTACGCGACGGCGCGGCACTACCGGTTCGTGGTGCGCACGCTCGGGGACTACCCGGGCCGGCATCCGTTCCCCAGCGGCACGAACGTCGTCGTCAACGGCGTGCACTCGGGCTTCCTCGCGGCGCTCAACGAGACCGACTGGCGGGTGTACGCGGGGCCGTTCCCGATCGACCGCACGCCCTCCGACGACGAGCTGCTGGGCCTGGCGCGCGCCGCGTTCGGCTCCGACCTCGAGCTCGAGCTGCTCGACGCGACGCCGTACTTCAAGAGCACGCGCATCGCACGGGAGTTCCGGCGCGGCCGCACGCTGCTCGTGGGCGACGCGGCGCACGTGCGCACGCCCGGCGGCAACCTCGGCGAGGGCTTCGGCGACGTGCTCAACCTCGGCTGGAAGCTCGCCGCCGTGCTGCGCGGCACCGCCGGCGACGCGCTGCTGGACTCGTACGACCGCGAGCGCCGTCCGCACAACCACCGCGTGGCCGCGGCGGCGAAGGCGCGCTCCGACGCCTCCGAGCGCAACGTCGCCGCCGCACGGGCGCTCGGGTTCCCCGCCGACGACGATCTGAGCCCCGAGGCCGGCGCGCGCCGCGCCGAGATCGCGGCGCTCCTCTCCCGGGATGCGGCGCCGAGCTGGGGCATCCACTTCGACGAGCGCTACGACGACTCGCCCGCGGTCTGGTACGAGCCCGAGCAGGCCTCGCGCGAGAAGCCCTGGGACCCGGGCGTCTACGAGCCGGGCGGGCTGCCCGGCCACCGCGCCCCCGACGGACTCGTCGACCCGTACGGCGGCACGCTGTACGACCGCATCCGCAGCGACGTGGCGCTGCTCGTGCTGTCGGACGAGCACGACGCGGTCGCGGCGTTCGAACGCGCCGCCGCCGAGCGCGCGATCGACATCGAGGTGATCCACCTGCCCGACGAGAGCGCCCGGGCGCTCTACGGCGCCCCGTACGCGCTCGTGCGTCCCGACCACCACGTCGCCTGGCGCGGCACCGCCGCCGACCTCGACGCCGGCGCCGTGCTCGACCTCGTCTACGCCCGCCCCGCGCCCGCGGCATCCGCCCCGCACGAGCACGCCGCCGCCCACGCCTGACGCCCCTCCCCCTAGCTTTCCCGCGAGACTGCACGGGCGCAACGAGACTGCCGATCTGGCGTGCTGTCTCGTTGCGCCCGTGCAGTCTCGCTAGGTGCGCGGGTCAGAATCGGGTGGCGTGGCGCGCGGCGTTGACTCTGGCATCGCGCGCTGACGGTCGCGAACGGGAACGGGCGGGCCGTTGCGGTGTGAGAGCGTGCGGGATCGCACGGCGAGGGGCTCGTGGCGACTGTCGGTGCGTGCTGTGACGCCCCGGGACCCCTGGGGAGGCCTATGCGGGCGCCAGCCCGGCGGCTGTAGCGACGCGGAGCTTGCGGAGGTTGTGGCAGATCGTGTGGAGTAGCCATTCGCCTTGGGCGCCGGCGAGTCCGCGTAGCCGGAGCTGTCCGGCGTTTTGCCGGGTCTTCATCTGCCCGAACGCGGGTTCAACGATGGCTTTGCGGCGCGCGTAGTCGGTGCGGCCCTGCTCGGTGCGCAGCGCGTGCGCCATCCGCTCCCGCCGGCTCGCGTCCTCTGGGGCCGGGTCCGGGGCGCCGGCGGTAGGGAAGCTCTCGCCGTGACGTTGCCGTCCCGTCGCGATCAACACCTGTGCGTCCAGATCGTCGGCGGCTTCGAGGTTGGCTTCCGAGCAGTAGCCCGCGTCAGCGAGGACGACCTCTGGGGAACGCTCGATTCCTGCCGCGTCGAGGTTCCGTAGGGTCTGCTCGGCCATCGGGACGAACTGCTGGATATCGGTGGCCTGCTGGGTGACCTCGGCGCTCAGCACGATCTGGTGGCCCTCATCGACAACGGCCTGCGCGTTGAACGCGTAATCGAAGCCGCGGACCGTCTTCATCATCCGCGCCTCAGGATCGGTGAAATTGCGTTGCGCTTTCGGCTTCGGCGCCGCCGTGTCCACTGCAGTCGCGACGGCCGCGTCGGCCTGTTCAGGGGGCTGACCGGCGGCGTCGGCCTTCTTCCGCGCTACGGCTGCCGCCTTCTCGGCGGCGTCGGCCTCGATCGCGTCCTTCGCGGCACGTAGTTTTGCCAGGCGCCCCTCACGGCGGGCCAGCTCCGGGGCGACCTCGTCCCCGCGCCGGTCCTGGCCGAACTGCTGATCCTCGGCCTCATCGACCGCCTCCGCCTCGGCGAGCAGCGCAGCGACCTCGGCTTGGAGCTGATCGATCTTCGGCACGATCCGGTCGTAGCTCATCGCCTTATGCCGCGACGCGTTCGCGGCCAGCTTCGTGCCATCCAGCGCGACACGCCCCAACCGCACCAGCCCCGCCTCCGCGCAGACCCGCAGCACCTGCAGGAACAACCCCGGCAGGGCATCCAGGTGACGCCGACGAAACCGGGCCAGCGACCGGTAGTCGGGCGCCTGGTTGCCCGACAGCCACCGGAAGGCGATATCGCGCTTGCAGCGCCGCTCCAACTCACGAGACGAGGTCACGCCCGTCGCGTACGCGAACAGCAGCAGCTTCAACATCATCCGCGGGTCATACGGAGGCGCACCCGAGGCGGACGCGTACGACGCGTAGACCGGCGTCAGATCCAAGAGCTCTTCGACGACCTCGGAGATGAACCGGGCCTCATCATCCTCGTCCAGCCAGTCATCCAGACTCGGCGGGAGCAGGAAACACTGCCCCTGGTCATACCCACGGAACGTCTTGCCCGCACCCGCCGGTGCAGCCGAGCCCGGCGCCCGCGCCTCACCCGGCTCGACCTCGAACAGACCCTCCAGGCTGGCAGTCACCGTCATGAATCGATTCTCCCAGCACCCCGCGCTATCCACCGGATTCACCCCGGCGCGTTAACGGAAGGATCTGACCCACGCACCTAGAAGAGACGAGAGGGAGAGAGGGGATGCCAGGGGGTCAGTGCGCGGGGGCGGGGGCGGGCAGGCGGGGGTGGATGGCGTGGGCGACGGTGGCGAGGGCGTCGCGGTACTCGGGGGCGTCGAAGGGGAGCGGGATGCTGAAGAGGATGTCGGTGGAGCGGAGGGCCGCGGCATCCGCTCGGAGCGTGCGCACGATGTCGTCGGGCGAGCCGAAGGCGATGTTGGCCTCGACGAGGTGCGTCTCGGTGTCCCTCCCGAGGTCCACCCGGCGGTAGTACTCCGGGCGCTCGAGCACGTAGCGGCGGTACAGCGCGACGGCGGCGTCGCGGTCGCGCGCCGGGAGCACGACGCGTGACACCGCGATGCGACCCGCGACGCCCGGCGGCAGCGCGGCACGGTACACGTCGATGAGCTCGGCCTGCACGGTGCCCGTGTCGCCCTGCGCCGCCTTGCGGTGCAGCTGCAGTCCGTCGCCGGCCGCGCCCGCGGCCCGGGCGGTCGCGGCGCGGCTCGTCGCCTGCCAGATGCGCCGCCGCAGGTGCTCGCGCCGGGGATGGAGCGACAGCTCGCGTCCCTCCGCGATCCCGGCGAGCGCGTCGTGGAAGCGCGCCAGCGCGCTCGCGAAGAGGGCGTCGCGCTCGGTCTCGTCGAGCGCGAACGCCTCGAAGGCCCGCGACGACCACCCGCCGCCGTTGCTCTTGCCGAGCCCCAGCTCGAGCCGGCCGCGGCTGAGCACGTCGACGACGCCCGCGGTCTCGGCGAGCGCGATCGGGTTCTCGAACGCGAGCGTCACGACGGCCGTGCCCAGGCGCAGGGATGCCGTGCGCTGCGAGAGCGCGGCGAGGAACGTCAGCGCGGCCGGCAGGCCGTTCGTCGCGACGTGCCCCTCGGCCACCCAGAACGAGTCGTAGCCGTGGCGCTCGGCCTCGACGGCGAGGCCGATGATCGCCTCGTAGTCGCGCTCCGCGTCGTCGGTCACCTGCGGCACCGCGAAGTGCCCGAGGCGGGGCGGGAGGTCCGCCCGCTCGTCCGCGATCGAATCCGCGTACGCCGCCGAATCCGCGTGTGCCCCATCGCTCATGGCGCCTCCCTCTCGCGAGCCCGCGCTCGCCTCTCGTCGCGGGCCCTCGCCCACCCTCGCGGGCCCGCGCCCGCGTCGCCGCGTCGCGGATCCGTGCCCGCGGCGCAGTTCGACCGTAATGACACAGATACAAACGGCACAAATGTGCGCACTCGGTGACGGATATGTATGTCACATTGTGACCGTTTGTGTGTCATGGTGTCGCATCGCCCCGCGCCCCCGGCATCCGTTCCCGAGACTGGCCCCGGCGCTGCCACCGACCCGGCAGACGCTCGAACCCCGGCAGACGCACGGAACGCACCGAGAGGCATCCCGATGACCATCCCCTTCCCCACCCGGCCGACGCGCCGCCGAGCGCGCACGCGCGCGGCGCGGCGCTCACGGATCACCGCCCTGCTCGCGGCCGCCGCGATCGCGCTGTCGGCCTGCGCCTCGCCGGCGAACGGCGCCGCGGGCGACGACGAGCAGGCCGAGCAGGTCGTGCGCTGGGCCGTGTCGGCCTCGTTCGCCAACTGGGATCCCATCGTCACCGGCAGCACGGCGAGCACCCGCTACCTCACGCCGATCTACGAGTCGCTCACCTCCATCGACGAGTCGGGCAGGCTCGCCCCCGGCCTCGCCGAGAGCTGGGAGTACAACGAGACGGGCGACGCGGTGACCTTCCGCCTGCGCGAGGGCCAGACCTTCCACGACGGCACGCCCGTCGACGCCGAGGCGATCAAGGCGTTCATCGAGCGCGCGAAGACGCAGCAGACGTCGGCGCTCATCGGCGACTACGCGACGATCGACCGCGTCACCGTGGAGGACGACCTCGTCTTCACTGTGCACCTCACGCAGGTCGACTACCAGATCCCCTACCTGCTCAGCGTGCGCGGCGCCCTCATCACGAGCGCCGAGGCGGCCAAGGATCCCGAGCGGCTCAACGTCTCGGCGCCCGTCGGCGCCGGCCCGTTCAAGGTCGTGGAGCTGGTTCCCGAGAGCCGCATCGTGCTGGAGAAGTTCGACGACTACTGGGATGCCGACAACATCCACATCGATCGCATCGAGATCGAGTTCGGCATCGACGGCTCGACGATCGTGAAGGCGCTGCAGACGGGCGTCTACAACTTCGCCATCATCGACGCGAAGAGCGTGAAGGAGGCGCAGGAGTCCGCGCTCGACGTGTGGTTCGGCGACGAGTACGCCTGGTTCGTCAACTTCCTGAGCATCAACGTCCACAAGGAGCCCTTCACGGATCCCGCCGTCGTCGAGGCGGTCAAGCACGCGATCAACCGCGACGAGCTGGTCGAGAAGGTCACGCTCGGCTACGGCAAGGCCGTCGACCAGCCCTTCCCGCCCGGCTACATCGCCTACGACGAGGAGTCGGAGGACGTCTGGCCCTACGACCCCGAGAAGGCGCGGCAGATCCTCGCCGACGCCGGCTACGCGCCCGGCGACATCTCCGTGCCGCTCACCATCTCGGCCGAGAACCCCTCCGCCGAGATCATCCAGGAGCAGCTCGGAGCGATCGGCATCGAGACCCCGATCGTCATCGACAAGAACTGGCGCGTCGGCTACTTCGGCAAGGAGACGGCGCTGTCGCTCTACGGCTACTTCGGCCGCGACTCGCACGTGCAGGCGCTCACGGCGAACTACGACCGCGACGGCGTGCTGAACCTCAGCTCGCCCTACGTCTCCGACGAGTTCACCGCGGCGCTGCGCACGATCCGCGAGACCCCGCTCGACTCGCCCGACTACGAGCGCCTGCTCCGCGAGGCGACGCGCGCCGGGGTGAGGACGTCGCCCACGGTGCACCTCTACACGGTGCCCGCGTTCTACGCGAAGTCGCCGGAGATCTCCGATCTGCCGACGATCCAGGGGCAGCTCAGCTGGAAGGGCGTCACGGTCGGGCAGTGACCGCCGCGGGGTGGGGCGCCCGCGACGCCGCCCCACCCCGCCCGCGCCGGGCCGCCCCGCCCCGCCCCGCCCCGCCAGGATCCGATTACCCCGTATTTCCCATGGGATCGCGAACATTGCTCGCGACTCTCATCCTGTTACAACACCACCGATTGAAACGGATATGTCATGGCTCGCAAAAGCACAAAACTCCGCGCCGCCCTCGCCGCGGCCGTCGTCGGCGTCCTCGCGCTGACGGGGTGCGCCGCGTCCGCCGCGGAGGAGGCGGCCGAGACCCGCGAACCCACGGTCCTGCGCTGGGCGGCGACGCTGCCCGCGAACTGGGACCCGGTGGTGCAGGGCAGCGGCTTCAACTTCAACCTCACGGCGCTCGTGCACGCCTCCCTCACCGAGATCGACGAGCAGGGCAACGCGGTTCCCGGCCTCGCGGAGAGCTGGGAGTACAACGACGCGGGCGACGCCGTCACCTTCCACCTGCGCGAGGGCCTGGAGTTCCAGGACGGCGCCCCCGTGAACGCCGAGGCCGTCAAGCTCTACATCGAGCGCGCCAAGACGCAGGAGAACTCGGCGCTGCACGGCGACCTGACCTCCATCGACCACGTCACCGCCGACGGCGAGCACGACGTGACCGTGCATCTCACGCAGGTCGACCATCAGATCCCCCTGCTGCTCGGCCGCCGCGTCGCGCAGATCACGAGCCCGAAGGCCGCCGAGGACCCCGCCGCGCTCAACCAGTGGCCCGTGGGCGCCGGCCCGTTCCAGGTCGTCGAGTACGTGCCCGAGTCGCACATCACGCTGGAGAAGTTCGACGGGTACTGGGACGCCGAGAACATCCACATCGACCGCGTCGAGCTCTCCGCCGCTCCCGAGCCGTCGACGCTCGTCGCCTCGATCAGCACGGGCGTGTACGACTTCGCGTTCGGGCTCGACCCGTCGCAGTACGACGCCGCGATCGCCGCGGGGCTCGACGTGTCGCAGCATCCCGTGTACTCGGCGCAGAACATCAGCCTCAACGTCAACAAGCCGCCGTTCGACGATCCCGCGGTGGTCGAGGCCGTGCGCCACGGCGTCAACCGGCAGGAGTTCCTCGACAAGGCCGCGTTCGGGCACGGCTACCTCACGACGCAGCCCTTCCCCGAGGGCTACATCGCCTACGACGAGGGGTCGGCCGACCTCTGGCCGTACGACCCCGAGAAGGCGAGGAAGATCCTGGCGGATGCCGGATACGCGCCGGGCGACCTCACGGTGGACTTCGTCGTGAGCCGCGAGTCGGTGTCGAACGAGATCGTGCAGTCGCAGCTGGCGGCCATCGGCATCACGGCGAACCTGCGCGTCGCGCCCGACTGGTCCGGGCCGTTCTTCGCGAAGGACCTCACCCTCTCGACCTACGGCACGACGGGCCGGGAGTCGCCCGTGCAGACGCTCACGGCGCACTTCGGCCCCGACGGCCCGCTCAACCTGTCGAGCCCCTACGAGCCCGAGGGGTTCGAGGAGGCGATCGCGATCGCGCGGGAGACGCCGCTCGACTCGCCCGACTACGCGAAGAACCTGCAGGCGGCCACGCGCGCTGGCCTGCAGAGCGAGGCCCTGATCTTCACGATCGGCGTGCCGCAGCTCATCGTGTCGTCGCCGAAGGTCTCCGCGCTGCCGCAGATCCCCGGTCAGATCCACCTGACCGGCGTCACGATCGAGCACTGAGCCGGGAGCACGGGCACCACCATGACGGTCACGACCCTCGACCACCGGCCGGGCGCGAGCGCCGCGGGCGCGGCGTCCGCCGCTGCGGCGACGCGTCCGCGGCGGGCCGCGCGCGGCCACGGAACGCTCCGGTTCCTCACGCACTCGCTCGTCGTGTTCACGACGGTGTTCTTCTTCGCGACGCTCATCACGTTCGCGCTGCAGGGCCTCAGCGGGCTGAGCCCCGCGCACCTGCTGCTGTCGGAGTCGGCGACCGCCGAGCAGATCGCGGCGCTGGAGCACCAGTGGGGGCTCGACCGCCCGTTCGTCGTGCAGTACTGGGACTGGTTCACCGGCATCCTGCAGGGCGACCTCGGCAACAGCTGGTACAACGACGCGAGCGTGTCGGAGCTGCTCGCCTCGCGCGCCGTCATCAGCCTGTCGGTCGCGGGCCTCGCCCTCGTCATCGGCGTCGTCTTCGGGTTCGCGTTCGGCGTGCTGGCCGCGGTCTTCCAGACGACGTGGATCGACCGGTCGATCACGGCGTTCACGACGTTCATCTCGGTGATGCCGTCGTTCGTCGTCGGCATCGCGCTCGTCGCCGTCTTCGCGGTGGGGCTCGGCTGGTTCCCCTCGGCCGGATACGTGCCGATCGAGCGCGGCGGCTTCGGGTGTGGCTCTGGCATCTCTGGCTGCCCGCGATCGCCCTCAGCTTCGACACCGTCGCCGACGTCGCCCGGCAGATGCGGGTGGGGCTCGTGCAGGCCTACCGCGACAACTACGTCACAGGTGCCGTCGTGCGCGGCCTCAGCCCGCGCCGCATCTTCTTCGTGCACGTGCTGCGCAACGGCAGCGGGCCGGCGCTCACCGTGCTGGGCATGAAGTTCCCGAACCTGCTCGGCGGCGCCGTCGTGACCGAGGCGATCTTCGGCCTCGCGGGCTACGGCAAGTTCGCGGCCGACTCCGCGAGCCGCGGCGACGTGCCCGCGGTGCAGGGCGTGCTCGTCGTCGCGATCGTGCTGGTCGTGCTGTTCAACCTGCTCGTCAACGTGCTGCTCGTGCGGCTCAACCCCGCATCCGCGAGAGGAGTGTGACGTGATCCGCCGCATCCTGAGCCTCCCGTCGGGGCGCTACGCCGTCGCCTTCGTGCTGTTCATCGCGCTGCTGGCCGCGTTCGGCCCGCTGCTGGCGCCCTACGATCCGCTGCAGGGCACCGATGACGCGCTCGCGCACCCGTCGGCGGAGCACTGGCTGGGCACCGACTACCTGGGCCGCGACGTGCTCAGCCGCATCCTCGCCGGCTCGACGATCAGCGTGCTCGGCGCCGTGCAGGTCGCGCTCATCGCGCTCGTTGTCGGCGCGATCCCCGGCATCCTGTCGGTCTATCTCGGCCGCGTGTTCGAGTGGTTCACGCTGCGCTTCGTCGACACCCTCATCGCCCTGCCGTTCCTCGTGTTCGCGGTCGCGATGACGGCGCTGCTCGGCAACGGCATCCCGCAGGCGATGCTCACGGTCGGCGTGCTCGTGTCGCCCCTCTTCTATCGCGTGGCCCGCGCGGCCACGCTGTCGGTCGCGCGCTCGCAGTACGTGGAGGCCGCGATCCTCGCGGGGGCGTCGACAGGCTGGATCGTGCGCACGCACGTGTGGTCGAAGGTGCTGCCGCCCATCGCGATCGCGCTGGCCAACACGATGGGCATCGGGTTCGTGGTGGTCTCCAGCCTCACGTTCCTGGGCATCGGCGTGCAGCCGCCCGCGCCCACGTGGGGCGGTGTGCTGGCATCCGACCTCGGATACCTGAACTACCGGCCGTATGCGCCGTTCTTCACGACCGTGCTGATCATGCTCACCGTGTGGGCGTTCAACCTGCTGGCCGACGTCATCCGCGACGTCGCCGGCGAATCGGGCCGCGCACTGCTCGCCGAACGCGAGTCGGCGAGGCGCGACAAGAGAGACGCGACGAGCGAGCCCGCCGTCGCGCGCGTATGAGGAGGGCGACATGACCGACACGCTCACGACCCAGGCGCTCGACACCGTGCGCACGGCCCCCGACGACGAGGCGGTGCTGCGGCTCGTCGACGTGCGCATCGGCAACCGGCACACCGGGAAGGAGGTCGTGCACGGCGTCTCGTTCGCGCTGCGCCGCGGCCACGTCGTCGGCATCGTCGGCGAGTCGGGCAGCGGCAAGACGCTCACGTGCCGCGCGGTCCTCGGCATCCTCCCCCGCGGGTTCCGCGTGACGGGCGGGCGTATCGAGGTGCTGGGGAGGGATGCCGCGGCCCTCACGCCGCGGGAGTGGACGCAGCTGCGCGGCACGAGCATCACCGCCGTGTTCCAGGATCCCGGGTCGTACCTCAACCCGTCGATCCGCGTCGGGACGCAGATCGCGGAGGTGATCCGGGTGAAGCGGGGCGTGCGGCGCCGCGAGGCCAAGGCGCGCGCCCTCGCGCTGCTCGGCGACGTGCGGCTGCGCGATCCCGAGCTCGTGTACCGGCAGTATCCGCACGAGCTGTCGGGCGGCATGCTGCAGCGCGTGCTCATCGCGGCGGCGCTCTCGCTCGACCCCGACATCCTCATCGCCGACGAGGTGACCACGGCGCTCGACGTGACGATCCAGGCCGAGATCCTCGACCTGCTGCTCGACCTCACGGCGAGCCGCGGGCTCTCGCTCATCGTCGTCTCGCACGACCTCGCCGTGGTCGCGCAGACGTGCGGCGAGGTGCTCGTGCTGCGCGAGGGCGAGGTCGTCGAGCACGGCGCGACCGCCGACATCCTCTTTCACCCGACACACGACTACACGCGGCTGCTGATCGACGAGCACGAGCGCTACGGCCTCGACCGGTTCCTGCGAACCGCGAATGCTGCGAATGCCGCGGACGCGGGCGACGGAGGAGAGGTGCGCCGTGTCGCGTGATGCCGAGGCCACGACGCCCGGCGATCAGAGGGCACCCGGGCCGGAGGCGCTCGTCTCGGTCGATGCGCTCGACGTGCACTACGGCTCGGGACGCGACCGCGTGCACGTGCTGCGCGACGCGACGCTGCACGTCGGCGCCGGGGAGTCGGTGGGGCTCATCGGCGAGACGGGGTCGGGCAAGTCGACGCTGGCCCGCGCCATCGTGGGCCTCGTGCGGCCGAGCGCGGGCCGCGTGCGCATCGCCGGGGAGGACGTCACGAGGCTCACGCAACGCCAGTGGCAGGGCTTCCGGCGTCGCGGCGTCGTGCAGTACGTGTTCCAGGACCCGCTGCGCTCGCTCGACCCCGACCTCACGATCGAGGAGTCGCTCTCGGAGCCGTTGCAGGTGCAGCGGCGGCTGTCGCGGCAGCAGATCCGCGACCGCATCGCGTTCCGCCTGGAGCAGGTGCGGCTCGACACCGCGCTGCTCGAGCGGTTTCCCGGCGAGCTGTCGGGCGGGCAGCGCCAGCGCGTGCTCGTGGCGCGCGCCCTGGCGACCGAGCCGCGCGTGCTCATCCTCGACGAGCCGGTGAGCGCCCTGGACGCCGCCAACCGCGTCGCGGTGCTGGAGATCCTGAACGCGCTGCGGGCCGGCGGCACCTCGCTCGTCTTCATCTCGCACGACCTCGGATCGGTGGCCGGCGTCACCGACCGCGTCGTCGTGATGTACCGCGGCGAGCTCGTCGAGACGGCGGCGACCGGCGACCTGGTCAGCCGCCCGCAGCATCCCTACACGCGCCTGCTCGTGGGCTCGGCCCCCACGCTGTCGGCCGGCGCGATCGACCGCGAGCGCCGCGAAGAGCTGCGGCAACTGCTCGAAACATCCTGATCAACACACATTCTTGGAGCATCATCATGTCGGAACGAAAGCTCAAGCTCGCCCTCAGCGTCTACGGCGTCGGCGGTCCCGGCCAGCACAGCCTGTGGAAGGACCCGCGCATCCCCCGGAACGCGAGCATCGACATCCGCTGGTACATCGCCCGCGCGCAGCAGGCCGAGGCGGCGCTGTTCGACGCGCTCTTCATCGTCGACAGCCAGTTCATCGACGCGAGCTATCCCGCGCACTACCTCAACCGTCTCGAGCCGCTCACGCTGCTGTCGGCCGTCGCGACGCACACGACGCACCTCGGGCTGATCGGCACCGCGAGCTCGACGTACAACTCGCCGTTCAACCTGGCCCGCCGGTTCGGCTCGCTCGACCAGATCAGCGACGGCCGGGCGGGGTGGAACGTCGTGACGAGCTTCGACACGGGCACGTCGCGCAACTACGGGCTCGACGAGCACCTCGACTACGCGACGCGCTACGGCCGGGCGCGCGAGGCCGTCGAGGTCGTGCGCGGGCTGTGGGACTCGTACGAGGACGACGCGTTCGTCGCCGACGTCGAGCGCGGGGTGTTCCTCGATCCCGCGAAGCTGCACGCGCTGAACCACCACGGCGAGCACTTCCGCGTCGACGGCCCGCTCAACCTGTCGCGGTCGCGGCAGGGGCAGCCGGTGATCTTCCAGGCGGGCGTCTCGGAGGAGGGCCGCACCCTCGCGGCGCACGTCGCCGAGGGCATCTACGCGCCCGGCGAGAGCTTCGAGGCCGCCGCGGCGTACTACGCCGACGTCAAGGGCCGGCTCGCCGCCGTGGGCCGCGAATGGGACGACCTCGTCATCCTCGTCGGAGCGACGCCCGTGATCGCGTCGACGGATGCCGAGGCGCATCGCCTCGCGCGCGACATCTTCGAGGCCGACAACGACTTCGACCGCAAGCTCGCGGCGTTCGGGCGTGCGTTCGGCGCCTACGACTTCTCGGTCCACGACCTCGACGCGCCGTTCCCCGACCTCACCGCGCAGGCGGAGCGCGGCGGGCGCACGCGGGCCGCGAAGATCCTCGAGCGGGCGCGCGAGGGCGGGCTGTCGCTGCGCCAGACGGTGCAGGAGTTCACGCAGTTCACGCCGTCGCCGTTCATCGGCACGCCCGCCACCGTCGCCGACACGATCGAGCGCTGGTTCCGCGGGCGCGCCGCCGACGGGCTGAACCTGCGGCTGCGCACGCCCGACGACATCGACGCGCTCACGGGCGAGGTCGTGCCGATCCTGCAGCAGCGCGGCCTCTTCCGCACGGAGTACGAGGCCGACACGCTGCGCGGCAACCTGGGCCTACGGGTGCCGCAGAACCGGTATGCGGCGGGGCGCTCGCTCGTCGGTGCGGGCGTCTGAGGGGGTCGCGCCATGACCGGACGGCAGCTCAAACTCGGCCTCGTGCTCACCGGCGCCGGCGGGCCCGGCAATCACAACCTGTGGCTCGACCCCGCGATCCCCGCGAACGCGAGCGTCGACATCGAGTGGTACATCGCGAACGCGCAGCGGGCCGAGGCGGCGAAGTTCGACCTCGTGTTCATCGTCGACAGCCAGTTCATCACCCCCGACTCGCCGCCGCACTACCTGAGCCGGCTGGAGCCGCTGACGCTGCTGTCGGGCGTCGCGACGCGCACGAGCCGCATCGGCCTCGTGGGCACGCTCACCACCTCGTACAACGCACCGTTCAACGTCGCCCGCCGGTTCGCATCGCTCGACCACATCAGCGGGGGCCGCGCGGGATGGAACGTGGTGACGAGCGGGGATGCCGGCACCGCCGGCAACTACGGACTCGACGAGCACTACGACTACGACACCCGGTACGGCCGCGCGAGCGAGCACGTCGCGGTCGTGCGGGCGCTGTGGGACTCGTACGAGCCCGACGCGCTGCCGCGCGATCGCGAGACCGGGCGGTTCCTCGACCGCGAGAAGCTGCACGCGCTGCACCATCACGGCGAGCACTTCTCGGTGGCGGGGCCGCTCAACCTGGAGCGGCCGCCGCAGGGGCAGCCGGTGATCTTCCAGGCCGGCGACTCGGCGCAGGGCCGCGACCTCGGTGCCGAGGTGGGCGAGGGAATCTTCACCCACGCGGCGACGCTCGCGCAGGCGAAGGCCTTCTACGACGACATCAAGGGCCGTGCCGTCGGCACGTACGGGCGGCGGCCCGAAGACCTCGTCGTGCTGCCCGGCGTCTCCGTCATCCTGGGCGACACCGACGACGAGGCGCGGGAGCTGGAGCAGCACTACCGCGCGTCGGACCACTCGTTCGAGCAGGCACTCGCGGAGCTCGGCCGGTCGTTCGGCTGGCACGACTTCCGCCAGTACGACCTCGACGAGCCGTTCCCGCAGCACACGCTCGTGTACGCGGAGAACAGCTTCCGCACGGGCGCGCAGAAGATCGCGGCTCTCGCCGCCGACCGCGGCTGGACGCTGCGACAGGTGGTGCAGAACAGCCTGCGGCGAGCGCCCGGCCCGTTCGTGGGCACCGCGGAGACCGTCGCGAACACGCTGCAGGAGTGGTTCGAGGCCTACGGCGTCGACGGCTACAACATCCACGCGGGCCACCCCGCGCAGCTCGACCGCTTCATCGACGAGGTCGTGCCGATCCTCGTGGAGCGCGGCGTCTTCCGCTCGGAGTACGAGTCGGACACGCTGCGCGGCAACCTCGGGCTGCCGGTGCCCGCGAACCGGTACGCGGCGGGGAGGGTGGTGGGCGCGGGGGTGTGAAGGGGTGAGGGGCGCGGGGGTGTGTGGTCGGTGCGGCCGTGCGGGGCTCGTCCGGCTGTGCGGAGCTCGTGCGACCGTGCGAGGGCGAGCGCCACATTCCTGCAGTGGCGCCGTCAGGAATCAGCGCCGCGAACGGATTCTGGCGCCATCGCGTGACCCCGTCGGGTGCGCAGCGCCCCCTACATGAGGTCGTCCGGCGCGATCACCCGCAGCCCCTTGGAGTGCAGCAGCAGCTGCGCACGCACGCACGCGCCCTCGGCGACGAGCTCGTCGCGGAGGGTACGGGCCCAGCGCAACGTCTCACCGGCGAGCTCGGCGTCGCCACGGCGTTCCCACACCATCAGGATCTGCGCGAGGTCGCTTCGCGCCATCATGCCCGCGAAGCGGATCGCGAAGAACTGCGCCATCGTCACGGATCCGAACTCATCGCTCCTCACGACGCGGTCGGGATCGCGCGGATAGTCGCCGAACGGCATCACCGGGCCGAGGGGACGGTCGTTCTCGTCGAGGAAGAGGAGCCAGAGCTGCCGCCATCGGGCTCTGCGGAGCAGAGGCGTGACGTAGTCGAGAAGGCTGGTGTCGTCGGTGAGCGGCGAGGCTGTGATCGGGGTGTCCATGCCGACGAGCATGGCCTGAACGGATGCCGCGCGATGCGGCATCCGGCTGATCGGTGGACAGATCCGCGAATCGGATGATTGTGGACGAGGCTGCGCGGGCGCTCCTGGCCAGCTTGAGGGGGATGGGCGGATTCTCGCGTTGCAGGGCGTCGTGGCGCAGCATGGCATCGTCCGCCAGACGGGGGTGGCGGCCAACCTGATGCGTGGCTTGCGCCTCTGCCCGCAGCCGGCAGAGTGAATCCTGAGTCGCCATTGACTCGGACGCGCCGCGGCGCGCATCGTGCTGTCGCCGATCGGCCACGATGCGACCGCGCAGGTGTCATCATCGGGGCACGTGATGGGCGTCACGCTCGATCTGCTCGACACCTGGCTTGTCGAGCCAGGTTGGGCCGCCGGCATCCGCGTTCCCGCGTGGAGAAGCGGGCACGGTGGTGTCGCCGACGACATCCTCGCACTGACGCACAAGGCGCCTATTCGATGCGCGCCACTCGCTGATCGGGCGGTATGGTCGCCTGTACGTATGCGAGGGCTCGGCGCTCGCCGGGCCGGCGGCGATCCGGCAGGTCTCGAAGCTGGGTATTCCCGTTTCCGACGTCGCCCACGACCTGCCCGCGAGCAGCGCCGACATCGAGGGGACGGATGCTGCGGTCCGTCCGGCCGCGACGGTTTCTTCGGCGTTCACACGAAAGCCTGCGTCGGGGAGCAAGCGAGCTACGCGACGCGAAGCAGCAAAACGCGATGCGCACGTGTTGCGAACGTTCCAGCGCTGGCTCTCGCGCTAGGGAAGAGATCCCTGAGCCGTCGGTCGACGACGTCCTGCACGTGCTCGAGGTGATCCTCCCGCTCGCACGCGATGCAGGCATCACCCCTCAGCCGCAGATGGCCTCGAACCCCTCATCGATATCGAGGAGGAGAGCAACGGCTCCGAGGGCATCCTCATGCCGCTGCGCATGGCCCTTGACGAGTATGTGCACTTCGATCCCCAAGGGGATTCGCTCGCTCGGTAGTGGCGCACCGGGCGGCGATCGCAGTGGAGATAATAGGGGCTTTGGCGGGTGATGGGATATGCGGCACAACGCCTGGGCACGGCTGCGGCTGCGGGCGGGATCACCACCACGAGCACAAGGAGGACGGCGGAGCTGCTCCCGAGCTCGACAAACACGAGCCTGCCCCGTGGACCCCAACGATCCGACTGCCGACCTGAGTCCGCTATAAGGGCTTGCTCCTGCAAAACCGCCAAGGGCTGGTCTGCAGTCTCATCGATCACGCATCCGCTGGACGAAGTGAAGCAATTTGGCCCGCAACCCTCAATAAAATGCTGATCAGCAAGAGTGCTCCCCGCTATGCGGGGATGATCCCATCTCCTCGGTGACGCTGCACCAGCTCGTCGAGTGCTCCCCGCTATGCGGGGATGATCCCAGGACCTTGGCTCGCTCGATGACGGTCTCGCCGTGCTCCCCGCTATGCGGGGATGATCCCAGGTCGACGGTCGTCTGCCCGGGCACGTCGATGTGCTCCCCGCTATGCGGGGATGATCCCACCCCCGTCGACGACGTCACCCCGTCTGACCCGTGCTCCCCGCTATGCGGGGATGATCCCTCAACGAGAAGCGGTTCGCCGTGTTCTCCGGCGTGCTCCCCGCTATGCGGGGATGATCCCTCGGCCGTGACGATCAGACTGTCACCGTCAGGGTGCTCCCCGCTATGCGGGGATGATCCCTACCCGTCTGGGGTGCTGTTGTCGCGGTGGCGGTGCTCCCCGCTATGCGGGGATGATCCCCCCCACGCACTCCGCCACGCAGGCGCAACCGCGTGCTCCCCGCTATGCGGGGATGATCCCTTGTGGCTGGTGGGTTTGTTCGTGAAGGGGATGTGCTCCCCGCTATGCGGGGATGATCCCTCGACCGTCACAGCGCCCGCTCACGCAGATGAGTGCTCCCCGCTATGCGGGGATGATCCCACGGTGCCCAGGTCGACCTCCGCCGACGCGTCGTGCTCCCCGCTATGCGGGGATGATCCCGACTCGCCCAGCGTGCGGACGCCGATCGTCGAGTGCTCCCCGCTATGCGGGGATGATCCCGTCGCCGGGAAAGCTGATGCAGGTCACACGACGTGCTCCCCGCTATGCGGGGATGATCCGTCCTGCGCGATGTTCCCGGACCCGGCGGTGAAGTGCTCCCCGCTATGCGGGGATGATCCCGTCCCGGCGATCATCCGGGGGAGGAACTCGAACGTGCTCCCCGCTATGCGGGGATGATCCGTCCCCGTACGCGAACTTCCGGATCGTGCGCTCGTGCTCCCCGCTATGCGGGGATGATCCCAGCAAGAAGCGCGCCCGCCTCATCGCCCCCATGTGCTCCCCGCTATGCGGGGATGATCCCGCGCGCGGCTCTCACCCGACCTACCACGACGGGTGCTCCCCGCTATGCGGGGATGATCCCCGCACGACGGAGGTCGGCGGGTGGGTGGACGAGTGCTCCCCGCTATGCGGGGATGATCCCATGGTCGGCGCCGGGCCGTTCCCGAACGGGTCGTGCTCCCCGCTATGCGGGGATGATCCCATCATCCGACCCATCGACGGGAGCCCCAATGTGTGCTCCCTGCTCGCGCAGGGATGATCCCGCCGTGGCGATCATCAGCCAGGCAGACCCGAAGTGCTCCCTGCTGGCGCAGGGATGATCCCGATCCAAAGGGCGAACTGCTGGTCAAGTACTAGTGCTCCCCGCTCACGCGGGGATGATCCGGCCAGAATTGAGAAGACGTACGCCTTGCAATCAGTGCGAGAGCAGGTCGTACTCAAGCAAGTGTGGGCTTGAGACAGGAATCATCCCCAGTAGTGCCCCTTAACGTGGTGTAGCGCGCGGTGGCTGCCGGTCCTGTCTTGGACGTGGGCGCGGTCACCGTGTGATCCTTCGAGGAAACTCTCACATCCCACTCGAAAGGCATCATCACGATGACCGCACCTCATATTGTCGACCCTGCCCGCCTGCTCGGTGAAGCCCTTGCCGACGGATCTCCCGATCTGATGCGGCAGTTGCTGCAGACGATGATCAACGCGCTGCTGTCCGCCGACGCGGACGCTGTTGTCGGCGCCGAATGGGGCAAGCCCAGCCCCGACCGCACCGCCCAACGCAACGGCTACCGGCACCGCGACCTGGACACTCGTGTCGGCACGATCGACGTTCAGATCCCGAAGCTGCGCACCGGAACCTACTTCCCGGAGTGGTTGCTGGAGCGCCGTAAGCGGGCCGAGACGGCGCTGATCACCGTGGTCGCGGACTGCTACCTCGCCGGCGTCTCCACCCGACGGATGGACAAGCTCGTGAAGACTCTCGGGATCCACTCGCTGTCGAAGTCGCAGGTCTCGCGGATGGCGGCGGACCTCGACGAGCACGTCGACCAGTTCCGTCACCGCCCGCTCGATGATGCAGGCCCGTTCACGTTCGTCGCCGCCGACGCGCTCACCATGAAGGTCCGCGAAGGCGGCCGCGTGATCAACGCGGTCGTGCTCATCGCGACCGGCGTGAATGGGGACGGGCATCGCGAAGTCCTCGGCCTGCGCGTGGCGACCAGCGAGACCGGGGCGGCCTGGAACTCGTTCTTCGCCGACCTCGTCGCCCGCGGCCTCGGCGGGGTCCGCCTGGTCACCTCCGACGCGCACGCCGGGCTGGTGGAAGCGATCTCGGCGAACCTGCCCGGAGCTGTCTGGCAGAGATGCAGAACCCACTACGCGGCGAACCTGATGAGCGTGACACCGAAGGCCATGTGGCCGGCGGTGAAAGCGATGCTGCACTCCGTCTACGACCAGCCCGACAAGGACGCCGTGCACGCCCAGTTCGACCGGCTGCTGGACTACGTCGACGGGAAACTCCCCGACGCGTTCGAGCACCTCGACGCCGCGAGGGCGGACATCCTCGCGTTCACCGGGTTCCCCGACGGGCTCTGGCAGCAGATTTGGTCGAACAATCCGAACGAGCGCCTCAACCGGGAGATCCGCCGCCGCACCGATTCCGTGGGCATCTTCCCCAATCGCGACGCGATCATCCGCCTCGTCGGCGCGGTCCTCGCCGAGCAGACTGACGAATGGGTCGAGGGCCGCCGCTACCTCGGCCTCGAGATCCTTGCCAAGTCCCGCCTCACCCTCGTCGCCGACACCGGAGAGGAGGTGAACACCGACACCGTCCTCGAGCTCAGCGCCTAACCGAAATCAACAACAGAAGGATCACCGTCCGCTACACCACGTCCCGGGGCTTGACCTCATCCCCGTGATGCGAGGAGCATCTTGCTGGCCTGAGAACTGTAGAACGACATCGACGGCATCCCTTCCAGAATGTGTCGGCTGCCCCGCTCAACCAATGACATCCGAGCGGCTGACTGGCGCAACACCCCTCACCTGTTCGGCATGTGATGTCTGACCCGTCCGATACTCTGCCGCCAAGGATCGGAGGTCCATGCCGCATACCACCCCGCCGTCACTGAGCGACCGTGCGCTCACTGTATGGGCGAAGTCGTTCCTCGACCATGCAGACGGCCACGCACTGGTCGGCTGGCTGCCGCTCCACCAGCACCTCGCTGACGCCGCCGGCGTCGCTGCGCGGCTCTGGGATGAGTGGGCGCCCCGTTCCATCAAAGATCTCCTCTCCCGATCCGTTGGCTCCGACGAGGCGGCGCGCTCGCAGCTCGTCTGGCTGGCGGGAACACACGACATCGGCAAGACGTCCCCTGCGTTCGCAGTGCAGGTCGGCGGGCTCGCCGATGGCATGCGTCGCGCTGGTCTCGTCGCAGACCCGCGCATTCGCGATGACGATCAGCGCCGCAGCACCCGTCATGAGCTGGTGAGCTTCCTCGCGATCCGCGCACATCTGCGCGACCGGCACGGATTCGACGCAGACGTGGCCGACCGGATCGCCAGCGTCGCCGCAGCACACCATGGGCGTCCGGCGGATGCCGCGAACATCCGTGCCGCCCAAGATCTGCCGCACTTCATCGGCGAAGGACCATGGATTGAGACGCGTGACGAGCTGCTCCACTGGGCAGACGGGCAGTTCACGGATGGCGACAGCATCCGCGCCTGGCGCGACAGTTCCCTCACGCAGCCCGCGCTGGTGGTGCTGAGCGCGCTGGTCATCGTCGCCGACTGGATCGCAAGCAGCGATCTGTTTCCCTCCGCCCCGCTCGGCGCACAGCCGACGGAGACGACGGATGCGCGCGTCACACGCGCATGGTCTCGTCTCGGCTTCCCCGGGCCCTGGCACGCGCAGCCAGAGAGCACGGATGCCGCCGCGCTCCTCGCCGCCCGATTCGACCTTCCCGATGACGCCACACCGCATGCCACGCAGATCGCTCTGGTCGAGCAGGCGCTCCGTCTGGAACGTCCCGAGCTGCTGATCCTCGAGGCCGAGATGGGCTCGGGCAAGACCGAGGCGGCGCTCCTCGCCGCTGAGATCCTCGCCGGAAGATTCGGCACCAGCGGGATCTTCGTGGGCCTGCCCACACAGGCGACCTCCGACGGCATGTTCTCCCGTGTCCTCGCCTGGGCCGACCGCCTGCGCCTCGACACGCCCTCGAGCGTGTTCCTCGCCCGTTCGAGAGCACAGCTCAACGAGGAGTATGCGCAGCTCGTCGAGGAAACGTCCTTCCGCTCGATCGCGCCTGACAATCCCGCTCGAGACGACACCGAGAGCGACACTTCATCGCTCATCGCCCACCGCTGGTTCAGCGATTCCCGCCGCGGGCCACTGTCGAGCTTCGTCGTCGGAACCGTCGATCAGGCGCTCTTCGCAGGCCTGCGCAGCCGCTACCTGATGCTCCGCCACCTGGCGCTCGCCGGCAAGGTGGTGATCATCGACGAGGTCCACGCATACGACGACTACATGGACAGGTTCCTCACCCGCGTCCTCGAATGGCTCGGCGCATACGAGACTCCCGTCATCCTGCTCTCGGCGACACTCCCCTCACAGAAGCGACGCGACTACATCGCGGCGTATGACCGCGGGCGCCGGTCCCTCCAGCCATCCCCACCGCGCGTCAAGCGCTCCTGGTCGGAGAAACGCAGGGCACAGGATGCCGGAGAGCCCACACCTGTGCCGTACCCTGGCATCGGCGGACTGATCGGCTATCCGGCCATCACCGTGTCCAACGGCACGGAGGCCCCGACCGTCGCCACACCAGCCGCGTCTTCTGCACCGCGCCGAGTTCTCCTCGGCCGCATCGATGACGATGAATCGGGCCTGGCCGGCCTCTTGCGCGATGCGCTCGCAGACGGCGGCAATGTCGCCGTCATCCGCAACACTGTGCGACGTGCGCAGGAGACCGCAGCCGTGCTGCGAGAGATGTTCCCCGACATCCCCGTGACCGTCGCGCACTCACGATACCTCGGTGTGGACCGCGCCCGCAAAGACAGAGAGCTGCTCGGCCTCTACGGGCGACACGGTGCGCGTCCCCCGCGGAGCATTGTTGTCGCCACCCAGGTGATCGAGCAGTCGCTCGACGTCGACTTCGACCTGCTCGTATCGGATGTCGCGCCCATCGACCTCCTCCTGCAGCGGACCGGACGGATGCATCGCCATCACCGCGCCGACCGCCCTGAAGCGCTGCGAACGCCGCGGCTGGTGATCACCGGCGTCGACTGGTCGACGAACCCGCCCGGGATCGACCGCGGCAGCTCCGTCGTCTACGGCGAGGCGCTGCTGTTGCGCACCCTCGCCGCGGTGCGCGAACGCGATGCGCTGACGCTGCCCGACGACATCGCCCCCTTGGTCGAGCAGGTCTACGGCGACGATGCTGACTTCATTCCCGACGATTGGATGCCGGCTCACGACGAAGCCGTCCATGCACGCCGCGAGGAGATCGCCGACAAGCAGCGCCGCGCGCAAACCTTTGCCCTCGGCGCCGTCACGGGCGATGATCCCAGCCTCATCGGATGGATCCGCAACCCGGACGAGGATCCGGATTTCGCACCCCCGGGCCGCGCGACGGTGCGCGACACCGAGGAGACTCTCGAGGTGGTCGTCGTGCAACGAGGTTCCGATGGCATCCTGCGCACGCCTGCCTGGCTGGAGGAGCACGGCGGAGAACAGATACCCGACAACGAACCACCGGATGCCGCGCTCACGCGGACCCTCCTCGGATGCTTCCTCCGCCTGCCCGCCGGCATGTGCCACGGCAATGCGCTGGACCGCCACATCTCCGAGCTTGAGCGCACATTCGAGCTGCCGTCATGGCATGCGAGTCACGCGTTGAAGGGCGAGCTGACTCTCGTGTTCGACGAAGACGGGTACGCGCGCCTCAACGAGTTCGACCTCTTCTACTCCTTCGAGGACGGACTCGACTACCAGCGCCGCACGTGACCAGCCCTCTGCCAGGCCTCGGTGGTTCGACCCCCAAGAGCCGCTACGTCAGGGCATGTTCTCGTACACGGCCCGACGGTGGGCCACGCGGACGATCCGGACGGTGACGACCTGATCCAGCACCCGGTAGAGAACGCGATAGTCGCCGACACGGATGCGCCAGATCTCCTCGTTCCCGACAAGCCGCTTGGCGCCAGAGGGTCGTGGCGCGACCTCCAGCTCTGAGATCGCGCCCAGGATGCGTCGACGGATCGGCGGGTCGAGCTTGCGCAGTTCGCGGGACGCAGCCGAGCTGAACTCGACCGTGTATGACATTCTCAGCCCAGTTCGTCACGCAGTTCGGCCAGCGAGATGCGCACGCCGTCGTCGGCTTCCTCAGCCGCCCGGAACTCCGCAAGATCCCGCGCATCCTCCAGCGCCTCGAGGAGCTCGAAGTCCTCGACACCGATCACGACCGCCGCCAGCTTGCCGTGGCGAGTGATGCCGATGCGCTCGTTGCCGTACGAGACTCGCCCAACGACATCGGCGAGCGTCTCGCGGAGTTCACGAGTGCTGAGCGAGCGGTCGAGCGTGTCCATAGCCGACACTATATCCGTTATGTACATAATTCCCCTTTTGGCCTTCACGAGGTAAGGTCGTCACGCTCCCTGCACTGCGGGGATGATCCCATGTGACCTGCCGAACGGGCGTGCTCCTCGCCTCCGCGAGGATCCATTTGTGCAGTTCTGCGATGCAAATCGCTAACATGTGACCTGTGGAGCGGGCAAAGGGAGAGGTTTGTTTTATTTGCATTCTCGCATCATCTCCGCTACATTGGCCTCCTAGCCACACCTTGCCACCAACCTCGGACACGACCCCGACGCGACAACCAGAGGTATCGAAGCCAAAGGAGCACAGATGCTTTCCACGAGCAGCACGGCCTCAAGCAGCGTCGAGCCCTCGAACCTCAACCTCATCGACGATCCCTGGATCTCGGTGCGCCGGCTCGACGGGCGTACGACCGAGGTGTCGATCCGTGAGGCGTTCCATCGCGCACATGAGATCCGCGACATCGTCGGCGAGCTCCCCACCCAGACCTTCTCGATCCTCCGACTGCTGCTGGCGATCCTTTACCGCGCGATCAGCGACGACGTCACGCCCGACTCCTGGAGCAGACTCTGGAAGAACGGGCTCCCCCTCTACGACATCGACGACTACCTCGACGCGTTCCACGACCGCTTCTGGCTGCTCGACGGCGAGCGCCCGTTCTTCCAGGTAGCTGATTTGACGATTCAGAATGCCAAGCTTCTCAGCGAGAAGAAGAAAGATGTCTCTCCACTTATTTTCGACGTGCCCAGCAACAACCGTCACTTCACCAGCCGCGCAGGGGCTGGGCTTTCCTCCTTGCCGCTCCCAGAGGCTGCACGTTGGCTGGTCAACATCCAGGCGTTCGATATATCAGGAATTAAGTCAGGGGTTCCAGGTCATTTCTCGTTCTCGAACGGCCGAGGTTCTACAATGGGCATACCAGCCTGGAGCGGCCTCCTTGGAGGAGTATACGCTCGAGGTCGGAACCTATCCGACACGCTACTCCTCAACCTTGTCGGGAATAAGTCTGGAATCACGAGGGATCTCGAGCGCGACATTCCGCCCTGGGAAGACCACGAACCGGATTCAGCCGCAGAGCGAGTCAATCTCGCACCCAACGGACCAGTACGGCTATACACGTGGCAGTCGAGGAGAGTACGGCTCTTCGCTGAAGGCAATCAAGTAGTCGGGTGTCTAGTCGCTAACGGTGATCGCCTCGGTGCTCAGAACCTCCAAGTACATGAACCAATGACGGCTTGGACATATAGCCCCGACCAAACGAAGAAGGCTCCAGGCAAGCAACCAACCTACATGCCACGAACTCACAGGAGGGATCGAGCCCTATGGCGCGGCATAGGTGCATTGCTCCCCGGCATCACTCAACCGTTCCCGAAAACCTCCGTCCCAAGCAACTGTATTCCGGGAATCATGGAGTGGCTGTCGCACCTGGATAACAAGGACCTCCTGGACGGCTCTCCTCGGATCCAGCTTCGGGCAATCGGCGTTGCATACGGAACGCAGAATTCCAAAGTCGATGAGCTGATCGACGACACGGTGCTCCTTCCCCTCGCACTCCTTCGCGAGCGCAACCGCTCGCTCGCTGTCCAGGCCGAGCACGCCGTCAGCCTCGCGGATGAGGGCGTCTCTGCCGTCCGCCGGCTCGCGGAGAACCTCGAGCGCGCCGCCGGGGGAACAGGCGAGGCGTCACGTGACCGCGCCGTGGAGGCCGCCTACGCAGCGCTCGACCGCCCCTACCGCTCCTGGCTCGCCTCACTGGACGACGATGTCGACCCTCTCGACGCGATCGAGACGTGGAAGCACACCGCCCGCGGCATCCTGCGCCGGATCGGGGCCGACATCCTCGCCCAGGCGGGCCCTGCCGCGTGGAAGGGCCGCGAGGTCAGCCGCGGCGGGAGCACCGAGCTCGTCACCGCCCCCCGCGCCGAGGGCTGGTTCCTCCGCGCCCTCGACAAGACCTTCGGCAAGCCCACCAGAGAGGATGCCGCAGCATGAGCACCGAGACCAGCACCGCGCCGACCGCGGAGAAGCGCACCGAGACCCCCGTGGAACGGCTGGAGCGCATCGTCGCCGCACGCACATCCCGACTGCAGAAGGAGTATCAGGGCAACGTCAGCACCGCCGTCGCTGCGCTCGCCCTCCTCCGCCGCGGCATCAACCAGGGTCCCGGGGCCGACGCGCGCATCCTCGGTCACACGGTCGCCGACGTCGAGCCTGCTCCGGAAAAGCTCCGCGGCGATCACCCGACTCACGCCGAGATCGCCGCCCACGCGGCCATGACCCTCTTCGCGCTCCATCAGCAGTCGCAGCGCACGGCATCGATGCATCGGGTCGGCTACTCGTTCGGGCGGTCCGCACGACTGCTCGGCCGGCACACGGGCAACCCGGATGCCGTCCGCGCGCGCTTCACCGCCGTCGCGACGGCGACCTCCTGGGAGGAGCGCCTCCACCACGCACGAGGCCTCATACAGCAGCTGCGCGCGAACGGCATCCCCCTCGACTACGGACGCTTCGCCCGCGATCTCTACTACCTGCAGTTCCCCTCCGGGGCCGACAGCGTGCGCCTCGCCTGGGGACGCGACTTCTACCGCGTCCGCAACGCAGACGACCCCGAGACCGAAGACTCAGACGGCGACGACGCCGACGACAACGACTGACCTCGAAGATCCAGGAGCCCACCATGACCCGCACCATCGTCGACATCAACATCCTGCAGACGGTCCCGCCGAGCAACCTCAACCGCGACGACACCGGCAGCCCGAAGTCCGCAGTGTACGGCGGCACCCGCCGCGCCCGCGTATCGAGCCAGGCGTGGAAACGCCCCACCAGGCTGCTGTTCAACAGCGTGCTCGACGGCTCGCAGCTCGGCGTGCGCACCAAGCGCGTGGTCGAGCTTCTCGGCGAGCGCATCCTGACCCGCAGCCCGGAGATCAGCGCGGAGCGCGCACAGGAGCTCGCCGGCCTCGCCTTCACCGCCGCCGGTATCAAGCTGAGCGCGCCGCGCCGCTCCACCCCGGAGAGCCCGCTCCCCGACGAGTCGGGCTACCTCCTCTTCCTCAGCTCTCGCCAGCTCGATCAGGTCGCCGACATGTGCATCGAGGCCGACAGGGCCGACGATCCGAAGGCTCAGCTCAAGGGCGATGGCGTGAAGAAGGCGCTCACCGAGGGCAACTCCATCGACCTCGCGCTGTTCGGGCGCATGGTCGCCGACTCGAGCGATCTCAATGTCGACGCCGCCTGCCAGGTCGCGCACGCGATCAGCGTGCATCCCGTCGACAACGAGTTCGACTACTTCACGGCCGTCGACGACCACAAGAACGCCGACAGCGAGGAGGACGCCGGCGCCGGCATGATCGGCACGGTCGAGTTCAACGCATCGACGCTGTACCGGTACGCGACCGTCGACGTGGATGCACTGCAGCGCAACCTCGGTGACGCGAAGGCCGCGGTCCGCGCTGTGGAGGCCTTCGTCCGCGCCTTCACCACCAGCATGCCCACCGGCAAGCAGAACACCTTCGCGAACCGCACCCTGCCCAACGCCGTGGTGATCAGCATCCGCAACACGCAGCCGGTGAACCTCGCCGGTGCGTTCGAGGAGGCCATCACCGAGCAGCCGCGCCTCCGCCTGGCCAGCGAGCGGCTCGCCGACGAAGCCCAGCAGATAGACGCCGCCTACGGCACGACTCCCGTGTCGACGTGGGTCGTGCGCACGGGCGCTGCGACCGAGGCACTCGACGCCCTCGGAGAGCGGGTGTCGCTCGACGACGCCGTCACCAGGCTCGGATCGGCTGTCGCGGAGCGCCTCGAAGGACAGTCGTGAGCGCACAGACGCTGCTGCTCACCCTGCGCGGCCCGCAGCAGGCCTGGGGCTCGCGCAGCCGGTTCGCGACCCGCGGCACTGAGCGGGCGCCGACGCGCAGCGGCGTGCTCGGGCTGGTCGCCGCCGCCCTCGGCATGGATCGCACCGAGCCCCTCGACCGCTTCGATGACATCCGCTTCGGGGTCCGCATCGACCGGCCAGGGCGTGTCGAGACCGACTTCCAGACCGCGCGCACCCTCGACGGGAAGACCTCGATGCCACTGTCGTATCGCGCGTACCTAGCGGATGCCGTGTTCGTGGCGGGCCTGGAGAGCACGGATGCCGCTCTGATCGCCGAGTTGCGCGAGGCGCTCAGCGCCCCGCGCTACCCGCTGTATCTCGGCCGCCGCGCCTTTCCGCCGGCCGGCCCCGTTCCTGCCGACGTCATCGATGCGTCGCTGCTCGATGCGCTCCACAGCCACCCCTGGCAGGGTGCCGCGAAGGGCGGACGGCGCGCTGATCGGCAGGTGGTGCCCGCAGCCCTCGACGCGCTCGTCGACGCCGCGTCCGACGAGCAGGCCGATCTGAGCCTCGAAGACGTTCCGGTGAGCTTCGATCCGCGCCGACGTCGCTATGCCTGGCGCGACGTGCGGTTTCTCAGCATCCCCACCCCCGGTGTCGAGCCCGAAGCGGATGCCGCCGAGCCCGGCGCCGCCAGGTGGAGCGGCGTGGGCGCCTCCGCCCCGCGCCGCGGCTTCGCCCCGCCTGCGCACGACCCCATGCTCCTCGTGAGCGACAAGGAGGTCTGATGTTCCTGTCCCGCATCCAGCTCAATCCTGCGCGCCGCACCGGTCGGCCTCTGCTCACGTCCCCTCACGCGCTGCACGCGGCGGTGCTCGCCGCATTCCCCGATCCGAGTCCCCGCGACACTGGTCGCGTGCTCTGGCGCCTCGACGCCGAGCCGCACCGTACTCACCTGTACATCGTGAGCCCGGAGCCTCCCGACCTCACGCACATCGCGGAGCAGGCGGGGTGGCCGACCCGGGAGGACAGCTGGCAGGTGCGGCCCTACGCGCCGCTCCTGGAGCGCGTCGAGAACGACCATCGCTATCTGTTCCGTCTCACCGCGAACCCGGTGCGCAGCGAACGACTCCCCGGGGGCACCCGCGGCAAGGTGTACGGCCACGTCACGGTGCGCCAGCAGGAGCAGTGGCTTCTGGATCGGCAAGAACGCCTCGGCATCCACATCGACCTGCTCGGCCCCGATGAGGTCGAAACAGGCCCGGATGCCGATCCGGCGCACGCTCTGCTCGTCAAAGACCGACGCACCCTCAGCTTCACCCGCAGGGAGACCGCGGTCACCCTGCGGGTCGCCACCTATGAGGGGCGCCTGATCGTGACCGACCGCGACCGGTTCGTTCACGCGCTCGGTCACGGCATCGGCCGCGCGAAGGGCTACGGATGCGGTCTGATGACGATCGCGCCGGTGCGGTGACGCCATGGCGAAGGGACCGAAGCCACCCTCGCTCCCTGAGCTGGTGCGTGCGCAGGATCGTCTGACCTTCATCTATCTGGAGCGCTGCAAGATCCACCGCGACGCGAACGCGATCACGGCGACCGATGAGCGCGGTGTGATCCACATCCCGGCGGCCACCCTCGGCGCCCTCATGCTCGGTCCCGGCACGACCGTGTCGCAGCAGGCGATGGTGCTGATGGCCGAGAGCGGGTCGACCGTGGTGTGGGTGGGCGAGGAGGGCGTGCGCTATTACGCACACGGGCGCTCGCTCGCGCACAGCTCGCGGTTCCTCGAGGCACAGGCGAAGCTCGTCACCAACCAGTCCGCGCGCCTGCGGGTCGCGCGCGAGATGTACGCCATGCGGTTTCCCGGGGAGGACACCACAGGGCTCACGATGCAGCAGCTTCGCGGCAGGGAAGGCGCCCGCATCCGCCGTGCATACCGCGAGCACTCGCGCCGCACCGGCGTGAAGTGGAGCGGTCGCGACTACGACGTGGAGTCGTTCGAGAGCAGCGATCCGGTGAACCAGGCCCTCTCCGCAGCCAACATCAGCCTGTACGGCGTCGTGCACTCGGTGATCGTGGCCCTCGGCTGCTCGCCCGGGCTCGGCTTCGTGCACACCGGGCACGTGCGCTCCTTCGTGTACGACATCGCCGATCTCTACAAGGCTGATCTCACGATCCCGCTCGCCTTCGACCTCGCCAAGGAGGAGCCGTTCGACATCGGAGCCGAGGCCCGGCGGGCCCTGCGCGATCAGATGCACGGCGGAGCGTTTCTCGACCGGTGCGTGCACGACATCCGTCATCTGCTCCTGCCGGACAACGAGGATGCTGCAGACGACGAGCTCGCCGAGAACGTCGTGCGGCTCTGGGACGGCTCGCAGCGCAGCGTCGCCGCGGGCACCGGATACGGGACCGATCTCTGATGGTCGTGCTGGTGCTCTCGGCCTGCCCACCTGGCCTCCGCGGCTACCTCACCCGCTGGCTGCTGGAGATCTCCGCCGGCGTGTTCGTCGGTCGCGTCTCGCGGCGCGTCCGAGAGCTGATGTGGCAGCGCACAATTGAGATGGTGCGGACTGGACGCGCGATCATGGTCTTCTCTGCCCGCAATGAGCAAGGCCTGTCCTTCCTCGTGCACGGCCATCACTGGGAGCCCGTCGACATCGATGGCATCACGCTGATGCTGCGACCCAGCACGGACGGGCCTCCTAGGGAATCGGCCAGCAAAGCAGGGCAGCCCTCTCGTACCGGATGGAGCAAGGCAGCGCGACGTCGGGCACGCTAGATTGTCGAGGCGTGAGACGATGAGCTGAGAGCTTTGGATGCGCGCTCGACTCCTCGCCCACGCGAGGATGATCCTTCCCTCTTATACGGGGCATCATCGTCAGTAAAGTGCTCCTCGCCATTGCGGGGCAATGAACTCCCTCTTATATGGGGTTTCCGAATCCAGATAAAATCCTGATCAGGGGGATTTAGTAGCATTGTCACGTCCGGCATCCCAACATTCAGGAGTTCAGCCGCGTGAGCACCCCCGTCGCAGACACCGTCGAAAACGCGATCGCCACCCCTGAGAAGGAGCAGCCGTACGGCGCCCTGGGCCTCAAGGACGACGAGTACGCGAAGATCCGCGAGATCCTCGGCCGCCGGCCCACGAGCGGCGAGCTGGCGATGTACTCGGTGATGTGGAGCGAGCACTGCTCCTACAAGTCCTCCAAGGTGCACCTGCGCGAGTTCGGTCGCGACATGACCGACGAGATGAAGAAGAACCTCATGGTCGGCATGGGGCAGAACGCGGGCGTGATCGACATCGGCGAGGGCTGGGCGGTCACCTTCAAGGTCGAGAGCCACAACCACCCGTCGTACATCGAGCCGTTCCAGGGCGCGGCGACCGGTGTCGGCGGCATCGTGCGCGACATCATCTCGATGGGGGCCCGCCCCGTCGCGGTGATGGACCAGCTGCGCTTCGGCGCGGTCGACGACCCCGACACGGCGCGCGTGGTGCACGGCGTCGTGAGCGGCATCTCGTTCTACGCCAACTGCCTGGGCCTGCCCAACATCGGCGGCGAGACCTACTTCAACTCCGTCTACCAGCGCAATCCGCTCGTCAACGCGCTCGCGGTCGGCGTGCTGCGTCACGAAGACCTCAAGCTCGCCAACGCCTCGGGCGCTGGCAACAAGGTCGTGCTGTTCGGCGCCCGCACGGGCGGCGACGGCATCGGCGGCGCGAGCATCCTGGCATCCGACTCGTTCGACGAGAAGGGTCCCACGAAGCGGCCCGCGGTGCAGGTCGGCGACCCCTTCGCCGAGAAGGTGCTCATCGAGTGCTGCCTCGAGCTCTACAAGAGCGACCTCGTCGAGGCGATCCAGGACCTCGGTGCCGCGGGCATCTCGTGCGCCACGAGCGAGCTCGCCGCGAACGGCGGCTCGGGCATGCGCGTCGACCTGGAGAACGTGCTGCTGCGCGACCCCACGCTCACGCCCGAGGAGATCCTCATGAGCGAGAGCCAGGAGCGCATGATGGCGATCGTCGCGCCCGAGAAGCTCGACGACTTCCTCGCCGTCACCACCCGGTGGGACGTCGAGACGTCCGTGCTCGGCGAGGTCACCGGCGACGGCCGCTTGCAGATCTTCTGGCACGGCGAGCAGATCGTTGACGTCGACCCCGCCACCGTCGCGGTCGACGGCCCGGTCTACGAGCGTCCCATCGCGTACCCCGAGTGGATCGACGCGCTGCAGGAGGACACCGCCACCAAGCTCGAGCGCTCGAACGACCCTGCCGTGCTCACGGAGCAGTTCCGTGGCCTCATCTCCAGCGCCAACCTCTCCGACAAGTCGTGGGTCACCAACCAGTACGACTACTACGTGATGGGAAACACCGCCCTGAGCTTCCCCGACGACGCGGGCATGATCCGCGTCGACGAGCACTCGGGCCTCGGCTTCGCGATCTCCACCGACTGCGACGGCCGCTTCTGCCAGCTCGACCCCTACGCGGGCGCCCAGCACGCCCTCGCCGAGGCGTACCGCAACGTCGCCGTCACGGGCGCGACCCCCGCCGCCGTCACCGACTGCCTCAACTTCGGAAGCCCCGAGAATCCCGAGGTCATGTGGCAGTTCCAGCGCGCCGTGCAGGGTCTGGCCGACGGATGCCGCGAGCTCGGCATCCCCGTCACGGGCGGCAACGTCAGCTTCTACAACCAGACCGGCGACACCCCCATCTTCCCGACGCCCGTCGTGGGCGTGCTGGGCGTCATCGACGACGTCGCCCGCCGCATCCCGTCGGGCTGGCAGGACCCGGGCGAGAACATCTACCTGCTCGGCGTCACGGCGATCGAGCTGAGCGGCTCGGAGTGGGCCGAGGTCGTGCACGACCATCTCGGCGGACGCCCCCCGAAGGTCAACTTCGAGGCCGAGCGCAAGCTCGCCGACCTGCTGCGCGCCGGCTCCGACCAGGGCCTCGTCTCCAGCGCGCACGACCTCTCCGGCGGCGGGCTGGCGCAGTCGCTCGCCGACGGCGTGCTGCGCTTCGGCGTCGGCGCCCGCGTGTGGCTCACCGAGATCATGGAGCGGGACGGCGTGGATGCCGCGACCGCGCTCTTCTCGGAGTCCACCGGCCGCGTCATCGTGACCGTGCCCCGCGAGGAGGACGTGAAGTTCCGCGGCCTGTGCGAGGGGCGCGGCTACCCGGTGCTGCGCATCGGCGTCACCGACTCAGCGGCCGACGGCGACGAGCCGGCGCTCGAGGTGCAGGACGTGTTCCGCATCGAGCTGACCGAGCTGCGCGCTCTATCGGGCGACACACTGCCCGCCGCGTTCGGACCGGTCGTGCAGGAGGCTCACGCATGAGCGACGCCGACGAGTACGCCGGTTTCGCCGATCGGCGCGCGCGCCGCACGCGCATCACCGCCTGGGTCGCGATCATCTCGCTCGTGCTCGTCGGCGGCGGCGCGACCGTGCTCGCCCTGATCTTCGGGTAGCGCCTTCGTCCGCGAGGGTGCCAGTTATCTCCGCGAGGGTGCCAGTTGTCTTCGCGAGGGTGCCAGTTGTCTCCGCGAGGGTGCGAGTTATCTCCGCGAGGGTGCCGATTGTCTTCGCGAGGGTGCTTCCGAAGGCACCCTCGCGGGAGCAAGTAGCACCCTCGCGGGGATAACTGGCACCCTCGCGAGTTGGGGGCACCCGGCCGGGGTTCAGACGGCGCGGGTAGCATGGCGACGTGGATCCCGTGTGGGCGTCGATCGCCGAGATGTGGTGGATCGGCCCCACTGTGCTCGGAGGCGGAATGGTCACGTGGCTCGGTCTGCGCCAGGCGCGCATCTCGCGCCGTCGGCGCCTCGCCCTGGATGCGGCGAAGCTGCGCCTCACCGAGGCGCGACGCCGCGTCGTCGAGGCCCGCGCGGCGGTCAAGGTGCGACGCGCCGAGCTCGCCCGCATCCAGGCGGAGCACAACGCCGGCCGTGCGACGCCCGCCGAGATCGCGGCGGCACGCCACAACCTCACCGTCGCCCAGGGCGAGACGCGCGCCGCATCCGCCGACGTGCGCGTGCAGCGCGCGCAGGTGAGCGCGGCGCGCGCGATGCTGCCGCAGGCGTCGCAGCAGCCTCCGCTCACGCGGCTCATCTCCGAGCACGACACGATCACCGCCCGCTGGCTCGAGTACGAGACCGATCCCGCGCGACTCATCGCCTTCCCGGCCCTCACCGACGTGCGCATGCCCGAGACGGCGGCCTTCGTCGCCGCGCAGCAGCACGCGCTGAGCCTGCGCCCCTCGCTCGACCAGAAGAAGGTCTCGCCCGCCGAGTTCGCCGCCTATCGGGATGCCGTCTCGCACGCCGCGCACGCCTTCGAGGTCGCGGAGCACGCCGCCTGGCAGCGCGCCGAGGGCCGCGCCCCTGGGCCCATGCCGGGCAGTGCGCCCGCCGCGAACTGGACGACCATGGCCGAGTCGGTCATCCGCCGGTCTGCCGAGGCCCTCGGCCGCGCCGCCGACTCCGCCCTCGCCGCGATGCAGGAGGCCGCCGAGACCCGCGAGTCCGCGGCGACCGCCGAGACGGATGCCGCGGGCGCCGCGCGCCGCACCGCCGCCCACCCCACGGGCCCGCAGCCGGCGCCCCGGGCCCAGCCCGCACCGCACGACCACACGCCGCACGCGCCTCGCACGGCGTCCGCTCCCTCCGGCGACGCAGCACAGCACACGGCATCCGCTCCCCCGCAGCCGTCCGACGCACAGCCATCCGACCCGCATCGTTCCGACGCGCACCCGCCCGCCCCGCAGCCGTCCGACGCACAGCCTCACCGCGCCGCGCCCCCGTCGCCGCCGACCGGCCCGCAGCCGGTGTGGCCGGTGCCCTCGCGCACGTCGCGCCCGAACTGACGCGCCCGCGCCACCGCGGAATCGCCGGACCGGCCGCACATCACCGCCGGTCGCCCGTAGCATGGGCGAGGTGGATCAGTTCTGGATGTTCCTGGGCAGCTATTGGTGGCTGGTCTTCCCGTTGATGGGCGTCGCGGGCGGGGCGGCGCGCGGCTGGGAGCGCGCCGCGAAGGCGCGGCACCGACGCCGCCTGGAGATCATCGCCGCGAAGCAGGGCACGCTGCCGGCGCAGGTGGCGACGGCATCCGAGCCCCGTCCCATCACGCGTCCGTCGCCGCTGCCGACGCAGCTCGAGAAGGCGTTCGCGCAGCACGACGCCGTGACCTCCCGCTGGCTCGAGTACGAGCTCGACGTCGCGAAGATCATCGACTATCCGTCGATCAGCGACGGACGCCAGCCGCTCACGGCCGCCTTCCTGCGCGCCAAGAAGGTCGCCGACGGGCTGCGTCCGCCGTCCGCCGAGGCGAAGGTCACGGCCGACCAGGTGGCCGAGTACCGCACCGCCGTCACCGACTACGAGGTCGCGTTCGACCTCGCCGAGCGCGAGGCGCGGCGGCAGAAGGATGCCGCGTTCTCCGATCCCGAGCGCAAGCGCCTCGCGAAGGCGAAGCAGCTGCTCACGGTCGCGGTCGACGAGGCCGCGACGCCCGCCGAGAGGCAGCTCGCCTACCGGCGCGTGCGCGAGGAGATCGACGGCCTGCTCGCGGTCTCCGACGAGGCGATCGTGATCCTGGAGAAGAAGGTCGCGCTCGAGCTCCCGCCGGGGCAGTAGCCCGCATCCCTCCCCTCGCACTGAACCGCGGCAAAGTGCGATGTGCGCGAGCCGGCACCCGCAGATCGCCGCGGTTGAGCTGGAGGGCGAGATTTTCAGCCGCGGCAAAGTGCGGGTCAGGGCAGCAGGTACCCGCAGTTTGCCGCGGTTGGAGCTGCGGGCCGGCCGCTACTCCTGCGTGGAGATCCAGGCGTCGATGCGCTCGAACCACGCGAACAGCCACTCCGCCTGGGCGTCGCGCTCGTCGGGGATCTCCGCGCGCGGCACGCGCCATGCGCGGATCGTGATGCGCTTGCCCATCGGCAGCTCGTGCCAGAGGTCGCCGAGGCTCTGGAACCGGTCCAGACCCGTGTGCCCGATGAAGACCATGTCGGCGTCGGGAGCGGCCTGCAGCGCCGCCTGCACGCCGCCCGGCTGCGGCGGCATCACGTGACGCAGCCGGCCCGCCCGATCGGCGAGCGCGCGGCGGCCCGATCGACGCAGCCTCTCGATGCGGCTGCGCCGCCGCGCCTCCGACACCTGTCCGCCCTCGGGGAAGATCACGAGGGCGTCGTCCGCGCCGAGGCCCCGCGCGAGCGCGCCGATCTGCTCCTCGACGCGCGATCCGCCGCCCGTGCGCGCCGCGCCGAACCCGGAGGGGGTGATGAACTGCGCCGGCACGCGATGCAGCAGCACGTCGATGCCCGGGTCCCACTGCAGGGTGTCCTTCAGCACGATGCGCGGCCGGCGGTGCACACCGTTGAGCAGCGTGTGCACGAGCGTGAACGAGTCGCCCGGGCCGCCGTGCCGGCTCGCCACGACGAGCGGGGCGCCCGACGCGAACAGCGCGCCGAACGCCACCCGCGACTCGCCAGCGTCGTCGCCCGTGACGATGATCCGCAGCCGCAGCACGACGCCGATCATCCAGAACAGCGCCCGCAGGAAGAGGCTCGCGACCGCGTAGTGGGCGCTCAGGAACCCCGCGGAGCGCAGCCTCCAGCCGAACCCCGATGCGATCCACAGCCCGAACATCGCGAGCAGCAGCGCCGAGTCGAGCACGAGATACACCGTGACGAGCCAGAGCACGCGCGGCAACCGGAAGATCCCCGGCACGAGCGACGTGATCGCGAGCGCCACGAGCAGCCACACCGGCGCCGCGACGAGCATCGCGACCGCGACGAGCACGACCCCCGGCGCGATCACGAGGCGCCGCACCCACACCGGGGGAACCCTCACCGCTCCTTCTCCAGGTAGGCCGAGCTGGCCTCGTAGGCGCGGTCGATGCGATCGCGCACGGTCGCCAGGTTGCGGTACGACATCATCCTGTCGTCGCCCTCGAGCGCGCCGCCGCTCGGCAGCACGTGCACGGTCACGCGCGGCGGCAGGGTCGCGAGATCGCGGGCGTAGCGGTGCCGCCGGGCGATCTCGAACGCCACGCGGGCGGTGTCGACGAGCGTGCGCGGCGGCGTCAGCGGCTGCTCGACCCGGCCGACCTGCATCACGTAGATCGTGCGCGCCCCGGCATCCACGGCGGGCGAGATCGGGATCGAGTCGACGACGCCGCCGTCGATGAAGTGCTCGTCGCCGACCTTCGCGGCCGGGAACAGCCCGGGCACGGCGGCCGAGGCGAGGATCGCGGGCACGAGCGGTCCCGAGTCGAACACGTGCTCCGCGGCGCGCTCGATGGATGCCGCGACGACCCGCAGCGGCACCGCGAGGTCTTCGAACCGGGTGTCGGCCCCCAGCATGCCGGCGAGCAGGCCGCGCAGCGGCTCGGGCGAGTTGAGGTGCGTGCGGGTGCGCACGACCCGCCCCGCCTGCGAGAGGAACCCGTCGCCGTAGACGGCGGCCGCCGCGGGCGACGCCCACGCGGTCATCAGCGACCCGATGACCGAGAGATCGGGGTTGCGGGCCACGAGTGCCCCGTTGATCGAGCCGACGGACGTCCCGACGATGAGATCGGGACGGATGCCGCGTTCGAGCAGCGCCCGCAGCATGCCGATCTGCACCGCCCCGCGCACGCCGCCGCCGCCGAGCACAAACGCCGTGCGAGGTCTTCTCATGTGCCGAACCTACTCGGTTCTCGCACTCGTGCCTCGCACGGCCGATCAGCGCGCGACGCGCAGGAAATGCGGCGGCGGCCCTTCCAGACGCGCCACCCTGGTGCTGAGGTGCGAGAGCTCGGTGCGCACCTCCCGGAGCTCGATGCGCACGCCTCCGATGCTCGCAACGAGATCGGCGCGAAGACCGCCGACCTCCTGCGCGACGTCCGTTCTCACGGCACGGATCTCCTCCCGGACCTCGGCACGAAGCCCACCGATCTCCTCACGAAACTCTGCACGAACCCCACCGAGCCCGCTCGCAAGCTCGGCACGAAGCCCGCCGATCTCCTCACGAAACTCTGTACGAAGACCAACGAGCCCGCTCGCCAGATCCGCACGAAGCCCACCGACCTCCTCACGGAACTCCGCACGAACCCCAACGAGCCCGCTCGTCAACTCCGCACGAAGCCCACCGACCTCCTCACGGCCCGCGTCGAGCCCGCTGGTCAACTCCGAACGAACCTCAGCGAGCCCGCTCGCCAGATCCGCACGAACTCCGCCGATCTCCGCACGAACCCCACCGAGCCCGCTCGCCAGATCCGCACGAACTCCGCCGATCTCCGCACGAAGCCCACCGACCTCCGTGTCGAGCTTGGTCTCCAGCCGATCGATGCGGCCGTCGGCCTCGGAGAAGCGGCGATCGATGCGGCGCATCGCCCAGCCGCCCAGCGTGCCCATCGCCACCAGCAGAGTGACGATCGTCGCGGCGCTCGTGGCGATCGCGGTGATCTGATCCGGTGACATGTACATCCCCCCATTGTGCCAACTGTGTGTGACATCGACCATAGGCTCGGCACGCCGGTCGCGGCGCATGCTCGGCAGCATCCGTGGACAACTGCCGAGCATGCGCCGCTGGGGACGAGAAGTCGGGATCAGCCCTCGATGAGCGTCGGGAAGGCGCCCGGGTTCTGCTCGATGAAGGCGACGATCGCCTCGGCCTCACGGCCCTCGCCGTACTCGTTCACGACGAGGTCCTCGAGCGACGCGTACGTCGCGTCGTCGAGCTGGATGCCGGCGATCAGGTCGGCCGCCTCGGGGCAGCGCTCCGAGAAGCCCTTCGTGCCGAGGAAGTGCAGCGCCTCGGGGTCGCCCATCGCGCCCAGCGGGTCGGCGAGATCCTTGACGGGGTAGGCGTCGTTCGCCCAGAACGGACGCCAGAGCGTCACGACGATGTCCTCCTTCGCGTTCACGGCGCTCTCGAACTGCACGAGCATCGCCGAGGTCGACGACGTGACGAGCTCGTACGAGTCCTCGAGCCCGTAGGCGGGGATCATCGACTCCTGCGTCTGCCTGGTCAGGCCGGCGCCGGGCTCGATGCCGTAGATCTTGCCGTCGAAGCGGTCGACGTTCGCAGCGAGGTCCTCGAGCGAGTCGATGTCGACGTAGTCGGGCACCGCGATCGTGAGCTTCGCGTTGTCGTAGTAGGCGCCGAGGTCTTCGATGCGGTCGCCGTACTCGTCCATGTACGACGCGTGCGTGAGCTCGGGCCACGCCGACGGATAGATGTCGATGTCGCCCTCGGCGAGGCCCGTGTACAGCGGCCCGGCCTCGGTGAGGGTCTGCAGGCGCACGTCGACGCCGAGCCGGGTGAGCTGGTTCTCCAGCAGGTAGGCGGTGCTCAGGCCGTCGGTCCAGCCGGGCAGGAAGCCCAGGGTCACCACGTCGCACGTCGCGGTGCCGCCCGTGTCGCCGGCCTCGCCTCCCGCGGTCGTGTCGTCGGCGGGAGCGTCGCTCCCGCCCGCGCAGCCCGCGAGGGCGAGGCTCGCGGCGGCGCCGAAGGCGAGGATTCCTGTCAGGTGTCGCTTGTTCATCGTTCTTCCTTCCGTATCGATGTCATTCGTTCCGTATGAGCTGTGCAGGGCGGCGCGGATGCCGCCCCGGTCAGAGGCCGGGCCCCGGCCGGCGCGGCGCGACGGTCTCGCGCTCGGCCTGCGACGCCGCGGCGGCGTCGGCGGCGACCGCGTCGGCGCGCCGGGCCCGCCGGCCGCGCGCCAGCAGGGCGAGCAGCGACGAGGGATAGTCGGCGCGGTTGCCGAGCGCGGCCGTGAGCCGGTCGAGGAACACGGCCAGCAGCACGACGCCCAGCCCCGCCTCGACGCCCTTGCCGACGTTCACCGTCGAGATGGCCTCGACGACCATCTTCCCCAGTCCGTCGGCGCCCGCCATGCCGGCGATGACGACCATCGAGAGCGCGAGCATGATCACCTGGTTGACGCCCGCCATGATCGTCGGCAGCGCGAGCGGCAGCTGCGTTCCGCGCAGGATCTGCCCCGGTGTCGCGCCGAACGCGTGGCCGGCCTCGACGGTCTCGGCGTCCACGCCGCGGATCCCGAGCTCGGTGAGGCGCACGCCGGGCGGCAGCGAGAAGATCACGGTCGCGACGAGCCCGGGCACGACGCCGATGCTGAAGAAGACGATCGCGGGCACCAGGTACACCATCGCGGGCATCGTCTGCATGAGGTCGAGCACGGGCTTGAGCATCGCCCGCACGGTGTCGTTGCGCGCCGACCAGATGCCGAGGGGCACCGCGATCAGCAGCGCGACGAACGCGGCGATGACCACGAGCGCGAGCGTCTGCATCGACGGCTTCCACAGGTCCATGCCGACGATCAGCACGAACGACACGGCGGTGCCGACGGCGAACTGCCACGACCGCACGAGCCACGCCAACAGCACGAACAGCACGATCATCGCGGGGAACGGCACGACCAGCAGCAGGTCGGTGAGGCCGCCGACCAGCCCGCGGCCGATGTCGGCGACCACGTCGAGCAGCCCGTCGAGGTTGGCCTTGACCCAGTCGACGACGGCCTTGGCGCCCTGCCCCACGGGAATGCGGAACCCGTCCATCAGCGCACCTCCTCGCCGGCCGACTCCGCCAGCACCTGATCGATCTCCGTCGCCGGCACGGGCGGCTGCGGCAGCGCGATCTCTCCCGTCGCCCCCGGCCCGGGCCCGAGGGCGCTCAGCAGCGTCACGCGCGGGATGACGCCGACGAGCCGCTCGCGGTCGTCGACCACGGCGAGCGGCAGCGGCGACTCCGCGGCGGGGACGAACAGGTCGATGAGCACGTCGTCGGTGCCCACGCGCTGCGGCACGGGCCGCATGACCGAGGCGAGGGAGCTCTCGCCCCGGCGCACGAGCCGGATCGCGTCGCGGTCGGTGACGATGCCCAGCAGGCGCCGGTCGCGGTCGACGACGTACGCCGCCGACATGTAGCTGTCGCGCATCCGGCGCAGCGCGGTGCGCGGCCCCGCGGCATCCGTCACGACGGGCTGCGGACGCTCCATCACGTTGGATGCCGTCAGCACGCGCGCCCGGTCGACGTCCTGCACGAACTGCGCGACGTAGTCGTTGGCGGGGTCGGTGAGGATGTCCTCGGGCGTGCCGATCTGCACGATGCGCCCGTCGCGCATGACGGCGATGCGGTCGCCCAGGAACATCGCCTCGTTGAGGTCGTGCGTGATGAACACGATGGTCTTGTTCAGCTGCCGCTGCAGCTCGACGAGCTGCTCCTGCATCTCGCGGCGGATGAGCGGGTCGAGGGCGCTGAAGGCCTCGTCCATGAGCAGGATGTCGGTGTCGGCGGCGAGCGCGCGGGCGATGCCGACGCGCTGCTTCATGCCGCCCGAGAGCTCGGACGGATACCTGTCGCCCCAGCCGGCGAGGTCGACGAGCACGAGCACCTCCTCGGCCTTGGCCTGCCGCTGCGCCCGGGGCACGCCCTTGAGCTCGAGCGGGTAGGCGACGTTGTCGACGACCGTGCGGTGCGGCAGCAGCGCGAAGTGCTGGAACACCATGGAGATGCGGTCGCGGCGCACCTGGCGCAGGCGCGCGGGCGGGATGCCGGTGATCGGGTCGCCGTAGACGCTCACACTGCCGTCGGTGGCCTCGAACAGGCCGTTGAGCATGCGGATGACGGTCGACTTGCCCGAGCCCGAGAGGCCCATGATCACGAAGATCTCGCCGGGCTGCACGGTGAAGCTCGCGTCGATCACGGCGGCGGTGCCGGCGTCGGCGACGTCGGCACGGGTCTGGCCCGCGCGCAGGCGGCGGATGACCTCTTTCGGATTGCGGCCGAAGACCTTGAACAGGCCGGTGACCTCGAGCGCGGGCACGCCGAGTACGGGTGTTGACATCACTTGCTTCACCTAGGCGGCACGCGCGTGCCGCTATCGGTTACGCCCGGGTGACGATCATCGACGCGGGGCGCGCCCGTCGTCCGTTGACGGAGTCCCTCCCGCGCTCTGGCGACACACATCGGGTCCGTCGCCCAGACCGCCGACCATACGCCCGCATGTTCTGACGCCCGGGACTCTCCCCGGCGACCGACTCACGCGGCCGCGGACTGGTCGTATGGCCGCCGTGCGGCCTCCTCCACCCTATGAACGACTTGTGCACGGGGCAAAACCGGGGCGGGGTCTTGACAGAATCGTGATCTCGTTGCATGGTTAGTTAGTCAAGTAAGTAACCAACCAAGCGGAGGCGTGAATGATCGACGACGGCCGGCCGATCTTCGTGCAGATCGCGGAGAGCATCGAGAACGCCATCGTGGACGGCAGTCTCGCCGAAGAGGCGCAGGCCCCGTCGACGAACGAGCTGGCCGCGTTCCATCGCATCAATCCCGCCACCGCAGCGAAGGGAATCGGAATGCTCACCGACAAGGGCGTGCTCGTCAAGCGCCGCGGCATCGGCATGTTCGTCGCGCCGGGCGCGCGCGAGCTGTTGCTCACCGAGCGTCGCGCGGCCTTCGCGGAGCGCTACCTCGACCCCCTCCTCGCCGAGGCCCGCACGATCGGCCTCGCACCCGACGACGTGCTCGCCCTGCTGCAGCAGCGGGCGGCATCCACCTCCGAAGGGACAGCCCCATGACCACCGTGATCGAGGTGACCGGCCTCACCAAGCGATACAAGGACACGCTCGCCGTCGACGACGTGAGCTTCGCGCTCGAGCAGAACACCATCTATGGCCTGCTCGGCCGCAACGGCGCCGGCAAGACGACGATCATGTCGATCCTCACGGCGCAGAACTTCGCCACGAGCGGCGACGTGCGCGTCTTCGGCGAGCAGCCGTACGAGAACGCCCGCGTGCTCAGCCGCATGTGCTTCGTGCGGGAGAGCCAGAAGTACCCCGAGGACGCGACGCCGCTGCACGCGTTCCGCATCGCGCGCCTGTTCTATCCGCACTGGGACCAGGCGTTCGCCGACCGGCTCGTCGCCGAGTTCCGGCTGCCGACCAAGACGCGCATCAAGAAGCTCTCGCGCGGGCAGCTGTCGGCCGTGGGGGTCATCATCGGCCTCGCCGCGCGCGCGGAGATCACCTTCTTCGACGAGCCCTACCTCGGCCTCGACGCCGTCGCGCGGCAGATCTTCTACGACCGGCTGATCGAGGACTACGCGGAGCACCCGCGCACGATCATCCTCTCGTCGCACCTGATCGACGAGGTGTCGAACCTGCTCGAGCGCGTGATCGTGATCGACGCCGGCCGCATCATCATGGACGAGGAGACGGATGCCGTGCGCGCCCGCGCCGCGAACGTCATCGGCGACACGGCGGCGGTCGACGCCTTCGTCGCGGGCCGCGAGGTCATCCACCGCGAGAGCCTCGGCCGCGTCTCTAGCGTCACGGTGCTCGGCGAGCTGTCGGCAGCCGACCACGCCGCCCTCGAGGCCGCGGGCCTCGACGTCGCGCCGGTCTCGCTGCAGCAGCTGATCGTGCGCCTCACCCAGCATTCGGCGGACGCCGCGGCATCCGCCTCGTCGGAAGGGGCCCTGTCATGAACCGCACCGTGAACGTCGTCCGCATGCAGCTGGTGAACCGGGAGACCTTCATCTGGATCCCGCTCATGGTCCTCGGCGGCGCACTCGTGATCAGCCTCGCGATCTACTGGATCATCGCCAGCGCGGGCGGCGAGGGACCCATGTACGGCGGCGGCGCGCAGGCACCGCTGTGGTACTTCGCGGTCGTCGGCGCGCAGGCGCTGACGCTCACCTTCCCGTTCTCGCAGGCGATGAGCGTCACGCGGCGCGAGTTCTACCTCGGCACGCTGCTCACCGCCGGCATGACCGGCGCGATCCTCGCGATCACGTTCGTGATCGGCGGGTACGTCGAGGAGGCGACCGGAGGATGGGGGTTCAACGGCTACTTCTTCCAGATCCCCTGGGTGTTGGATGCCGGTCCCGCGGGCGCCGCGCTGTTCTTCTTCGCCCTCGCGATGCTGTTCTTCGGCTTCGGGTTCTGGGGCGCGACGATCTGGAAGCGCTTCGGCCCGCTCGGGCTGACGATGACGCTCATCGGGCTGGCCGTCGTGATCGTCGGCCTCGTCTGGCTCGTGACCCGGCTCGAGGCGTGGGTCTCGGTGTTCACCTGGATCGTCGAGGTGGGCGTCGTCGGCCTCTCCCTCTGGGGCCTCGTGCTGCTCGCGGTCCTCGCCGGCACCTCGTACCTCACCCTGAGGAGGGCCGTGCCTTAGCCCCCTCCCCATCCCCTCCCGTTCAACCGCGGCAGAACGCGGGTCCTCATCCCGGGCACCCGCAACATGCCGCGGTTGAACCGTGGGGGCTCAGCGGTCCTGGGCGGCGGCGGTGTGGTGGCGGATGACCTCGGCCACCACGAAGTTGAACCACTTCTCGGCGAACTCCGGGTCGAGGTCGGCGGCCTCGGCCAGCTGCCGCAGGCGCGCGGTCTGCTGCTCCTCGCGACCGGGATCGGATGCCGGCATCCCATGCTCCGCCTTCAGCACTCCCACCTGCTTCGTGCAGCGGAAGCGCTCGGCGAGCATGAAGACGAGCGCGGCGTCGATGTTGTCGATACTCGCACGCAGCGCGTGCAGCTGGGCCGTGGCATCCGTCATGCCCACGAGACTACCCGCCGCGCCCTAGAGTTCTCACTATGAGACCGCGCAAGAGCCCCGGCCGCCCGGCCGCCCCCGACGCCGCGAGCGAGCCGCGCACCGCCCTCCGCACCGACGACCTCGAGGCGCCCGAGGGACGCACCTTCTGGGCGTCGCTGAACCACCCGTTCGGCGTCGGCTTCCTGCTGACGCTCGGTGGTCTCGCGGCCCTCGCGCTGGGCTTCGCCATCCGCGATCTCGCGACCGTGTGGATCTACATCGCGTTCGCGCTGTTCATCGCCCTCGGCCTCGACCCGCTCGTGCGGCGCCTGGAGAGGGCCGGCGTCTCGCGGGCGTGGTCGATCGTGATCGTGTTCTTCGGCTTCGCCCTCGTGCTCGCGGGCGTGCTGTGGCTCATCATCCCGACGGTCGTCGAGCAGATCTCGCAGTTCGTCCGCGACCTGCCCGACGCGATCCGCGAGTTCCAGAACAGCGACGCCTACGCGTGGGTGAGCGAGCGGTTCGGCGAGCAGGCGCAGTCGCTGCTGGCCGACGTGCAGGCCTTCCTCACCGACCCCGGCAACATCGCCGCGATCGGCGGCGGCGTGCTGCAGGTGGGCGCGTCGATCGCCACGACGCTGTCGGGCCTGCTGATCGTGATCGTGCTGAGCCTGTACTTCGTCGCGACGCTCGACACCATGAAGCAGGCGTTCTACCGCCTCGTGCCGGCGCGCAACCGCCCGGGCGCGGCCGAGCTGACCGAGGAGATCACGGCGTCGGTCGGCGGCTACCTCGGCGGCATGGTGATCCTGGCGTTCATCAACTCGGTGTTCGTGTTCATCATGCATCTCGTGCTCGGGCTGCCGTTCCCCATGCTGATGGCCGTCGTGGCGTTCTGCATCACGCTCATCCCGCTCATCGGTACCGTGCTGTTCTGGGTGATCGCGACGGCGCTCGCGCTGTTCACCAGCCCGCTCATGGCGCTCATCTTCGGCGTCGCGTACCTCGTCTACATGCAGCTCGAGGCATACGTGCTCACCCCGCGGGTCATGAACCGCACGATCTCGGTGCCCGGCTCGCTCGTCGTCATCGGCGCCCTCGTCGGCGGCACGCTCATGGGGCTGCTCGGCGCCCTCGTCGCGATCCCGGTCACGGCATCCATCCTCCTCATCATCAAGAAGGTCTTCATCCCCCGTCAGGACGCGAAGGTCTAGCCGCGCTCCGGGCTTCGCGGAGCTCGGAGAATGTGAGGAGCCTCGGACGATTCCGGCGAGAACGTCCGAGGCTCGCGCGATGGACCGAGGTCGGTGGATGCCGCGGTGCTATCCCACGGGCAGCAGGCAGCTGGGCGAGGGCGTCTCCGCGCGGAAGCGCACCCGGCCCGGGATGCCGGTGCGCAGATCCAGCGAGCGCGACGCGACCTCGTCGGAGTGCTGGCCGGCGACGAGCAGGGTGTCGCGCAGCACGACGTGGTGCCGCGGCCACGCGACGCCCGCCTCGACGAGGGCGACCGGCGCGAGCTCGGCCCCCGTGCCGCGCACGCGCAGCACCGCGATCGTGTCGCTGCCGCGCACGCCCGCGTAGAGCACCTCGCCGTCGCGCGACATCGCGAGCTCGGCGGCGGCATCGCCCGGCAGCGTCGCGGGCGCCAGCGGCGTGCCCGCGACGATCCGCCACGCGCCGGCGGCATCGGGAGCGAGCACGAACACCTCGAGCGACAGCTCCGTCACGACGTAGAGGTGGCCGGACGGATGCCACACCATGTGCCGCGGCCCGCTGCCGAGCGGCAGCACGACGCGGCCGCGCTCGACGAGCCGGCCGTCGGCGACGCGCCAGAACCGCACCAGGTCGAAGCCCAGATCGGTCGTCGCGATGAGCCCGCCGGGCAGGAAGACCGCCTGATGCGCCCGCGAGACGCGCGCCGGCTCCCCGGCATCCGTCCCGGCGGCCCCGCCCGCATCGGGCGGCTCCGGCACGTCCGGCAGCAGGTGCGCGAACTCCGCGCCCGCGGCATCCCGCAGCGCCCGCACCGCCGCCGCATACCCCTCGTCCCCCGCCGCGTCGACCCAGCCCACACCGCCGGCATCCCCCGCATCCCCAGCGAGACTGCCCCGGTGCAACGAGACAGCCGGTTCAGCGAGCAGTCTCGTCGCGCCCGTGCTGTCTCGCCGATCAAGCGGGGCGGGCGGGGCGGGCGGAGCGGGGTGGGGGTCGGACGCGGCGGGGGCGATGTGCGGGGACGACGGGATGCCGGTGGCGTTCAGCGGCATGCGCACGACGCGGCCGTCGCCCCAGCAGGAGGCGAGCAGCGCCGAGCCGTCGGGGGCGACGGCGACGTGGCAGACGGCGGCACCGGCCTCCACGGGCATGCCGAGGCGGGAATATCTCTCCTCGCCGGTGCGGCGGAACGCCTGGACCTCGCCGGTGCCCTCCATCGCCGCGTAGACGACGTCGAGCGAGGGATGCCGCGTGAGCCATGACGGCGAGCCGCCCGTCGCCACGGCATCCGTCCGGCGCGACAGCGCGCCGCCGGCGAGCGCGTCGTCTGCGGCGCCCGCGTGCAGCACGCCGATGCCGTTCGCGCGGCCCCGCATCTCAGCGGTGTATCCGCCGACGAGCAGCCTCACGGCCGGGTCAGACCAGGTCGTGGCGCACGATCACCGCGTCGCGGGCGGCCCCGACGCCGATCACCGAGATGCGCGTGCCGCTCATGCCCTCCAGCGCGAGCACATAGTCCTGCGCGGCCTGCGGCAGGTCGTCGAACGTGCGCGCCGTCGAGATGTCCTCGCTCCAGCCCGGGAAGTACTCCAGGATCGGCTTCGCGTGGTGGAAGTCGCTCTGGTTGACGGGCACCTCGTCGAAGCGCTGCCCGTCGACGTCGTATGCGACGCACACGGGGATCTGCTCCAGCCCCGTGAGGATGTCGAGCTTGGTCAGCACGAGGTCGGTGATGCCGTTGATGCGCGTCGCGTAGCGCGTGATGGGCGCGTCGTACCAGCCGACGCGGCGCGGCCGCCCCGTCGTGGTGCCGAACTCGAAGCCGCGCGAGCGCAGCCACTCGCCCTGCTCGTCGAACAGCTCGGTCGGGAACGGCCCCGAGCCCACGCGGGTCGTGTAAGCCTTGACGATGCCGACGATGCGGTCGAGCCGGTTCGGCCCGACGCCCGAGCCCGTCGACGCGCCGCCGGCCGTGGCCGACGACGACGTGACGAACGGGTAGGTGCCGTGGTCGATGTCGAGCATCGTGGCCTGGCCGCCCTCGAAGACGACGACGTCACCGGCATCCAGCGCGTCGTTCAGCAGCTGGCTCGTGTCGGCGATCATGGGACGCAGGCGCTCGACGTACGACAGCAGGTCGTCGACGATCTCGTCGACCGTGATCGCGCGGCGGTTGAACACCTTGACGAGCAGGTGGTTCTTCTGGTCGAGCGCGCCCTCGACCTTCTGCCGCAGGATGTTCTCGTCGAGCAGGTCCTGCACGCGGATGCCGACGCGGTTGATCTTGTCGGCGTAGGTGGGGCCGATGCCGCGGCCGGTCGTGCCGATCATGCGCCTGCCGAGGAAGCGCTCCGTGACCTTGTCGAGCGTGCGGTGGTAGTGCGTGATGATGTGCGCGTTGGCCGAGACGCGCAGCCGCGACGTGTCGACGCCGCGCGCGCTCAGCGCCTCGAGCTCGGCGAACAGCACCTCCAGGTCTACGACGACGCCGTTGCCGATCACGGGGTTGACACCGGGGGTGAGGATGCCGCTCGGCAGCAGGTGCAGCGCGTACTTCTTGTCGCCGATCACGACCGTGTGACCCGCGTTGTTGCCGCCGTTGAACTTGACGACCCAGTCGGTGCGCTCACCGAGCAGATCGGTCGCCTTGCCCTTGCCCTCGTCGCCCCACTGGACGCCGACGATCACGATTCCTGGCATGGGTGTGCTCCCTTTTCTTCGCCGAGGGGATCAAGCACCCAGTCTACCGGGCGGGTGCCGCTCGCCCGGCTGCCGCTCAGCGCCTCGGCATCGCCGGTTCACCCCGTCGGCTGCGGTCTCCTGCTCGGGCGCGCACGATCGATGCGGCCCGAGCAGGAGAGCGCAGCCGTCGCGGGGGATGAGCCCGCGTCAGCGGTCGGCCGGGTCGGCCGTGCCGACGAGGATGCCGCGGCCGAGCGACCGGAAGTGGCGGTTGAAGCCCAGCACGGCCGGCGTGGATGCCGGGTCGAGCTCCAGCGAGGCGACGGGCAGCGCGTCGATGACGAAGAAGTAGCGGTGCACGCCCGTGCCGGCGGGCGGCGCGGAGCCGACGTAGCGGCGCGAGCCGGCCTCGTTCGGCAGCACGAGCACGCCGGCGGGCAGCGACTCCGCGGTGCCGTCGCCAGCGGGGAGCGAGCGCACGTCAGCGGGGATGTCGGCGACGGCCCAGTGCCAGTACCCGGAGCCGGTCGGGGCGTCGGGGTCGTAGCACGAGATCGCGAAGCTCTTCGTGCCGGCGGGCGGCTCGCCCCAGGTCAGCGTGGGCGCGAGGTCCTCGCCGCCGCGCGAGGCCGACCAGGCCGAGACGGGCAGCGGCTGCCCGTCGGCGAAGTCGGGACTGGTGAGCTCCAGCGGCGCGAAGTCGCGCAGCTCGGCAAGGGCGGCATAGGGATCGACGTTGAGCATGGTGCCTCCGTGACTCGGTGATGACGCTGCCTCCATCCTGGCATCCGCCCGCCTCCCCGTCCCTCTCCCCCACCCTCCATCCCCCCACCCACCCTCCACCCCCCTCCAACCGCGGCGAAGTGCGGGTGCACCCCGGCCGCACCCGCACTTCGCCGCAGTTGAACAAGGGGGAGGGGGATCCGCAAGCCGCGGCGAAACGATTCGTCATGGATTTCGTCAGGCGGGCGAGAACGGGTTGGATGGGCGGGTGATCTCGATCGACCATGTCACGAAGCGCTACGGCGGCTTCACGGCCGTCGACGACGTGACCCTCGAGATCCCCACGGGCACCGTCTACGGCATCGTCGGCCAGAGCGGCGCCGGCAAGAGCACGCTCGCGCGCATCGTCAACCTGCTCGAGCGTCCCGACTCCGGCACGGTCACGGTCGACGGCACCGAGCTGACGAGCCTGAAGGATGCCGAGCTGCGCGCCGCGCGCCGCCGCATCGGCATGGTGTTCCAGCGCTTCAACCTGCTCGGCAGCCGCAGCGTGCGCGGCAACGTCGAGCTCGCCCTCGAGCTCGACGGCGTCGGCTCGCGCACCGAGCGCCGCGCCCGCGCACAGGAGATGCTCGACCTCGTGGGGCTCGGCGGCCGCGGCGACGCGTCGGTGCACGAGCTGTCGGGCGGGCAGCAGCAGCGCGTCGGCATCGCCCGGGCGCTGGCCGCGCGCCCGACGGTGCTGCTCTCCGACGAGGCGACGAGCGCCCTCGACCCCGACACCACGGCATCCATCCTCGACCTCTACCGCCGCATCAACGCGGAGCTCGGCCTCACCGTGCTGCTCATCACGCACGAGATGGACGTCGTGAAGTCGATCTGCGACTCCGCCGCGCTCCTCGAGAACGGCCGCGTCGTCGAGAGCGGCCAGCTCGTCGACATCATCCAGACCCCCGGGTCGCGGCTCACGGCGCAGCTGTTCCCGATCGGCGCGATCCCCGCGAGCGTGCCGGCGGATGCCGCGGTCATCGACATCACCTTCGCGGGCGGCACCGCCGACCGACCCGTCATCGCCCGTCTCGCGCGCGACCACCAGGTGGACGTGTCGATCCTCGGCGCGCTCGTCGAGCAGATCGGCGGCACGCAGGCCGGCCGCACGCGCCTGGAGGTGCCGGCGAGCGCCGCGGATGCCGTGATCGCCGACCTGCGCGGCCGCGGCCTGCTGGTCGAGGTGCGCCGCTCGCACGGCATCCCTTCCGGCGATGCCTCCGGGCGGACGGGAGCGTCCGCATGAACGACGCGCTGCTCCAGACGCTCCTCGTCGCCACGGGCCAGACCCTCTATATGGTCGGCGCCGCCCTGGTGTTCACGGTGCTGTTCGGCCTGCCGCTCGGCATCGTGCTCGTCGGCACCGAGAAGGGCGGCTTCCTGGAGCGGCCGTTCGGCTCGCGCCGCGCGGGCATCGTCATCAACCGCGTGCTCGACCTGATCGTCAACTTCGGACGCAGCGTGCCGTTCATCATCCTCATGGTCGCGCTCATCCCCGTGACGCGCTTCATCGTCGGCACGTTCATCGGGCCCACGGCATCCATCGTTCCGCTCTCGGTCGTCGCGATCCCGTTCTTCGCGCGCATGGTCGAGATCGCGATCAAGGAGGTCGACCCCGGCCTGCTGGAGGTCGCCTCCTCGCTCGGCGCGAGCCGCTGGGAGCTCGTGACGAAGGTGCTCGTGCCGGAGTCGGCGCCCTCGATGCTGCTCGGGCTGTCGACGACCGTCACGTCGATCATCAACTTCTCGGCGATGGTCGGCACGGTCGGCGGCGGCGGCCTCGGCGACGTCGCGATCCGCTACGGATATCAGCAGTACAGCACGATCCACATGGTGACCGTCATCATCATCATCTTCGCGATCGTCATGATCCTGCAGGCGATCGCGACGTGGGGCGCCCGCCGGCTCGCCCGGCGCAGCACCGCCACCACCCGCGCGCTCGCCTGACGCGGCCCGCCGCGTCATCTCCCCCGCACCCGACCGAGAGGAAACTCCCATGCCCCGCGCCCTCCGCGCCTCCCTGCTCGCCGCGACCGCCGCGGCCCTCGCCCTGACCCTCACCGCGTGCGGCGGCGGCTCGGCCCCCGCATCCTCCGACGCCCCCGCCGAGGGCGAAGCGCTCGGCACCATCAAGGTCGGCGCGCTGCAGACGCCCGCCGGCGACATCCTGAACTTCGTGAACGAGGGCCCCGCCAAGGAGCTCGGCCTCACGATCGAGTTCGTGCCGTTCACCGACTACAACACGCCCAACACGGCCCTCGCCGACGGGTCGATCGACGCGAACCTGTTCCAGAACACCACGTTCCTGGAGAACTTCAACACGAACACGGGCGGCGACCTCATCAGCCTCGGCGAGGCCTACCTGCCGAGCGCCGCGTTCTACTCGAACAAGGTGAAGAGCTTCGACGAGCTCGAGGAGGGCGCGAGCATCGCGATCCCCAACGACCCCACCAACGAGGGCCGCGCGCTCAAGATGCTCGCCGCCGAGGGGCTCATCGAGGTGGCCGACGACGTCACGAACCTCAGCGGCATCACGGCGAACCCCAAGAAGTTCGACTTCAAGGAGGTCGAGAACGCGTCGCTCGGCCGTGCGATCGACGACGTCGACGTGGCGTTCGTGACGATCACGTTCGCGCTGCCGGCCGGGCTCACCTCGGAGCAGGCGATCCTCATCGAGGGCACCGACAGCGCCTACTACAACGTGCTCGCGACGCGTCCCGAGCTGAAGGACGACCCGCGCGTCACGGCGCTGTACGAGCTGCTCGTCTCCGACGAGACCGCCGAGTACATGAACGACACGTGGGGCGGCCTGGTGGTCCCCGTCGCGCGCTGATCCGCGCATCCCTCCCCGCAGCGGCGGGCGGTCCTCGGGCCGCCCGCCGCTGCGTGTTCTCCCCGGCCGCTCGCGGAGACGGTGGGTTCGGCGCCGAGATGGTGGGTTCGGCGCCGAGACGGTGCGTTCTGTGCCGAGACGGTGGGTTTCTCGCCGAAACGGTGCCCACCTTCTCGCCGAGAAACCCACCATCTCGGCAAGGAAGGTACCGGAGCACCGCGGCGACGGCGTGACGGTGCGTGGCGCGGTGTTGCGGTGCGTGACGGCGCGAGGGGGATGCCGGGGGCGCGGCGGCGCACAGTGGAGGGCACCGCGGGGCAGTCGGGCCCGCACGAGAGAGGAGCGGCGGCCATGAGCGACCCGCGGCGTCTGCTGTTCGTCGGTGCGGGGCCGCGCGCCGCGATGCTGCTCGAGCGCTTGCTGGCGCGCGTGGGAGCGGATGCCGTGCTGCACGTCGACCTCGTCGATCCGCACCCGCCCGGGGCCGGACGCATCTGGCGGCGCGCGCAGTCGCCCCTGCTGAAGCTCAACTCGATGGCCCGCGACGTCAGCGTGTTCACCGACGACAGCTGCACGATCGACGGGCCCGTCCGGCCGGGGCCCTCGCTCATCGAGTGGGCCGAGGCGTGGCGCGCGGGCGATCTGCCCGACGTGCGGATCGACGACGAGCTCGCGGCCGCCGAGGCGCGCGGGCTGCGCGGCGACAGCTTTCCGACGCGCCGGCTGCACAGCTTCTACCTGGAGTGGTTCTCCCGCCGCACCGTCGCCCAGGCGCCCGCGGGCGTCACCGTGCGCTGGCACCGCGACAGCGTGACCGGCGTGCGCGAGACCGCCGGCGGCCACCGCGTCTGGCTGGCGAGCGGCGCGACGCGGGATGCCGACGTCGTCGTGTACTGCGTCGGCCACAACGGCCGGGCTCCCGAGGCCGCGGCGAGCGCCCTCGGCGACGCCGCCGACCGCGAGGGCCTCGTCTACATCGCGCCCGACTTCACGGCCGACGTCGACCTGTCGGTGCTGCCCGAGGGCGGCGACGTGATCGTGCGCGGCTTCGGCCTGGCATCCATCGACCTCATCGTGCTGCTCACGCAGGGCCGCGGCGGGCGATTCACGCAGACCGACGACGGAGTGCTGCGCTACGAGCCGTCGGGGCGCGAGCCGCGCCTGCACATCGGGTCGCGGCGGGGCGTGCCGTATCGCTCCAAGGTGTCGTCGCAGGTGCAGGGCGAGGCGCCGCAGCGCGACGTGCTCACGCCCGAGGTCGTCGCCGGGCTCACGACGCGCACGGCAACCCTCGACTTCGAGCGGGATGCCTGGCCGCTCATCGCCTCGGAGCTGCTGCACGGGCACTATCGCGAGCTGTGCACGGGCCACCCCGAGCGCGTGCGGGGCACGTGGCCCGAGGTGCGCGCGCTGCTGCAGGCGCACGCGTGGGACGATCCCGCGTTGCGGGCGCGGCTCGACGCCCTCGTGCCCGATCCGCTCGACCGGTTCGACGTGGGGCTGCTCGACCGGCCGTTCGCGGACGTCGACCTCGCCGACGACGACGCCGTGCAGCGCCGCGTGCGCGGGCACATCGCCGACGACCTCGTGCTGCGCACGACGCAGGAGCGCAGTCCCGCACAGGGGGTGTTCATCGCGGCGCTGCTGTCGTTCCTCGCGCTCGCGGAGATCCCGGCCGAGCGCTGGAACGCGCGCTCGCGCGCGGTGTCGCTGCCGGTGCGCTGGCACACCTTCTTCAGCTACGTCGCGAGCGGCCCGCCCGCACACCGGCTCGAAGAGGTGCTCGCGCTCGCCGACGCCGGCATCCTGCGCTTCCTCGGCCCCGACGTCGACGTACGCGTGGATGCCGGCACCTTCGTCGCACAGCGGCGGGTGGGGGAGCTCGCGGCGCCGAGCCTCGTCGACGCCTGGCTGCCGCACGCCGACGCGGCCGCGAGCGACAACGCCGCGCTGCGGGAGCTCGCCACGGTGCACGGCACCGAGCTGCACGTGCGCGACGAGGGGTTCGCGGGCTCGCTCGGCCGCGTGCACGTGGACGACGCGGGCCGGGTGCTGCGCGCCGACGGCCGCGCCCACGACGGCCTGTTCGCGACCGGTCCGTTCACGTCAGGCATCGAGGGCGGCGCGTTCTCGCACCCCGGCATCGACGCGCTCGCCTTCCGCCAGACCGATCGGGTCGCGGCCGCGATCGCCGCCGCCCTCGGCATCCCGGACGAGGCTCGAGCGCACGCCGCGCCCGCGTCGGAGCCCGCCCGTCCCGAGCAGGAGTCGTCGGCGCATCCTGCTCCGAGAACAGGCGCTCCGGCGAGCACGGGCTGATCGTCCGGCATCCGCCCCGCGGCGGAGCGCGAGGCACGGGCTCACTAAACTGGAACCCATGGCCAACGTCCTCCAGTCCCTCCCCGTCGGCGAGCGCGTCGGCATCGCCTTCTCCGGAGGTCTCGACACCTCCGTCGCGGTCGCGTGGATGCGCGACAAGGGAGCGGTGCCCTGCACCTACACGGGCGACCTCGGCCAGTACGACGAAGACGACATCGCGTCGATCCCCGGTCGCGCACTGCAGTACGGCGCCGAGCTGTCGCGCCTCATCGACTGCAAGCCCATGCTCGTCGAGGAGGGCCTCGTGGCGCTCGCGTGCGGCGCGTTCCACATCCGCAGCGCGGGCCGCACCTACTTCAACACGACGCCGATCGGCCGCGCCGTCACCGGCACGCTGCTCGTGCGCGCGATGCGCGAGGACGGCGTCGACATCTGGGGCGACGGCTCGACCTACAAGGGCAACGACATCGAGCGCTTCTACCGCTACGGGCTGCTCGCCAACCCCGCGCTGCGCATCTACAAGCCGTGGCTCGACGCCGACTTCGTCACCGAGCTCGGCGGCCGCCAGGAGATGAGCGAGTGGCTCGTCGCGCACGGCTTCCCCTACCGCGACAGCGCCGAGAAAGCCTACTCGACGGATGCCAACATCTGGGGCGCCACGCACGAGGCCAAGACCCTCGAGCACCTCGACGTGTCGCTCGAGACCGTCGAGCCCATCATGGGCGTGCGGTTCTGGGACCCGGCCGTCGAGATCCCGACCGAGGACGTCACGATCGCGTTCGACGCGGGCCGCCCCGTCGCGATCAACGGCGTGGAGTTCGCGGATGCCGTGGCCCTCGTGCGCGAGGCGAACGCGATCGGCGGTCGTCACGGGCTCGGCATGAGCGACCAGATCGAGAACCGCATCATCGAGGCGAAGTCGCGCGGCATCTACGAGGCGCCCGGCATGGCGCTGCTGTTCATCGCCTACGAGCGGCTCGTCAACGGCATCCTCAACGAGGACACGCTCGCGACCTATCACGAGCAGGGCCGCCGCCTCGGCCGCCTCATGTACGAGGGCCGCTGGCTGGAGCCGCAGTCGTTCATGCTGCGCGAGTCGATCCAGCGCTGGGTCGGCTCTGCGATCACGGGCACCGTGACGCTGCGCCTGCGCCGCGGCGAGGACTACACGATCCTCGACACCACCGGCCCGCACCTGTCGTACGCCGCTGAGAAGCTGTCGATGGAGCGCGTGGGGGATGCCGCCTTCGGCCCCACCGACCGCATCGGCCAGCTCACGATGCGCAACCTCGACATCGCCGACTCGCGCGCACGCCTGGAGCAGTATGCCGGGCTCGGGCTCATCGGCGGCGCGACCGCCGAGCTCGTGGGCGAGCTGTCGTCGGGCGAGGCCGCGAAGATCACCGCGCACGCCGTGCCCTACGACGCCGAGCGCGAGGAGCTCGCCGAGGCCGTCGACGAGGCGAGCGAGTCGGCCTCGTTCGACTTCGGCGCGGACTGACCGGGTTCGGCGCAGCGGGCGGTTCGGCGGGTCTCGATACGCCGCCGCTCCGCGGCGGCTACTCGACCAGCGGGGTGAGTGGGGGCCGGGATCGGTCGGCGGGGTGTGAGGCTGCGGGGCGCGGCCGGCGGAGTGGGTTGTGGCCGGGTACGGCCGCAGGATGTGAGCCGTGCAGGACGGATCGCGGATGCCGGGGGTGTTGAGCGGCGCTCAGTTCGTTGTGCCCGGAATCTCCTGCACGGGGCACGTGCAGGCGCGGGGCTCGACCACCGGAGTAGGGCGGCCGGGATCGGCCGGCGGGGTGTGAGCCGTGCAGGACGGATCGCGGATGCCGGGCGTGTTGAGCGGCGCTCGGCCTGTCGCGTGCGGAATCTCCTGCACGGGGCACGCGCGGGGTGCGGGGCACGGGGCGGAGCAACGGCACCACACAGGCCCGGAGCACCGGCACCACACAGGCCCGGAGCACCGGCACCACGCAGGCGCGGAGCACCGGCACCACGCAGGCGCGGAGCAGCGGCACCGCACGGGCGCGGGGCACAGACGACGGGCCCGGGGCACAGACGTAGGCCGAGGCGTGGCCGGGGCGGCGGGGCGAAGTCGACGGGGTGGGGTGTGCGGGCTACGATGCGAAGACCGGTTCGGACGGGGGAGGTCCGCGCCGTTGCGCCGCACAGACCCTGAGGCGTGCCCGACGTTTGTCTCCCTGGGGAGCCGCACCGATGTCCGACCGCGTACCCGAGCGACCTGACGCGCCCGACGGCCGAGCCGAGGCGTTCTTCGACGAGGCCGCGCCGCCGACGCGGCGCTCGCGCGCGCTCATGCGCGACGACCTCGTCGAGCCGCAGCCGGCGAAGCGCTCGCTGGGCCGCAAGATCGGCATCGGCGTCTTCACCGCCGTGGCCGCTCTCACCGTCATCGCGCTCATCGCGGCGGGCCTCGTGGTGTTCACGATCCAGCGCTCGTTCCCGCAGCTGGAGGGCACGGTCGCGCTCGACGGCCTGGCCGGCGAGGTCACCGTGCAGCGCGACGACCTCGGCATCCCGACGATCGTCGCCGACACCGACCACGACCTGTTCTTCGCGCAGGGCTACGTGCACGCGCAGGACCGCTTCTGGGAGATGGACTTCCGCCGGCACCTCACGAGCGGCCGGCTCGCGGAGCTGTTCGGCGAGTCGCAGCTGAAGACCGACGCGTTCCTGCGCACCCTCGGCTGGCGCGACATCGCCGAGCAGGAGGTCGCGGCGTTCGACGACGACGTGCGCGCCAACTACGAGGCGTACGCCGACGGCGTCAACGCCTACCTCGCCGACCACGACGGCGCCGCGCTGTCGTTCGAGTACGCGGTGCTGGGCCTGCAGAACTCCGGCTACGAGGTCGAGCCATGGACGCCCGCCGACTCCGTCGCCTGGCTCAAGGCGATGGCCTGGGACCTGCGCGCCAACGTCGAGACCGAGGCCGAGCGCGCCCTGCTCGCCCAGACGTACACGGCCGAGGAGCTGCTGACGCTGTACCCGGGCTATCCCTTCGACAGGAACCCGGTGATCGTCTCCGAGATCACGACGGGCCTCCCCGCCGTGGGCGCGGAGACGGATGCCGGCACGACGGCGACGCCGGCCGGCATCCCCTCGTCCGCCATCGACTGGCGCGAGGTCTCCGACGTCGTGGCGGCCGCGAGCGACCTCATCGGCGGCGCGGGCGAGGGCATCGGCTCGAACTCGTGGGTCGTGTCGGGCCGGCTCACCGAGAGCGGCCTGCCGCTGCTCGCGAACGATCCGCACCTCGGCGCGAGCCTGCCGAGCGTGTGGCACCAGTCGCAGCTGCGCTGCCGCGAGAAGACGTCGGCGTGCACCTACTCGGCCGCGGGCTTCGGGTTCTCGGGCGTCCCCGGGGTCATCATCGGGCACAACGACGACATCGCGTGGGGGTTCACCAACCTCAGCACCGACGTCTCCGACCTCTACATCGAGCGCGTGCAGGGCGACCAGTACTGGCGCGACGGCGCCCTCGTGCCGCTCGAGGTGCGCACCGAGACGCTGCGGGTCGCGGGCGGCGACCCCGTCGAGATCGAGGTGCGCTCGACCGTGCACGGCCCGATCGTCTCGGGCCTGACCGACACGTTCACCGCGATCGCCGACGACCCGTACGTCGGCGACGCCCGCGTCGCCGTGACGCCCGACGAGGTCGCGGGCGGCCCGCCCGCCGACGGCGAGTTCGCCGTGTCGCTCGCCTGGACGGCGCTGGAGCCGGGCACCACGGCATCCGCGATCTTCGCGATGGGCACGGCCCAGGACTTCGACGACTTCCGCGCCGCCGCGGCGCAGTTCGACGTGCCGGCGCAGAACCTCGTCTACGCCGACCTGGAGGGCAACATCGGCTACCAGACGCCCGGCAAGCTGCCCGTGCGGCACAGCGGCGACGGGTCGATGCCCGTGCCCGGCTGGACGTCGCAGTTCGACTGGCAGGGGTTCGTGCCCTTCGAGGAGCTGCCGGTCGTCTACAACCCGCCGTCGGGGTACATCGTGACGGCCAACAACGCGATCATCGGCCCCGACTACCCCCACCACCTCACGAACGACTGGGACTACGGCTGGCGCGCCGCGCGCATCGCCGACCTCATCGAGCGCACGTCGGCGGTGCGCAAGCTCACCGCCGACGACATGTCGGCGTTCCAGGCCGACGAGGAGTTCTGGATCGGCAAGCGGCTGGCCGCCGAGTACAGCGGCATCGCGGTCGACGACCCGAAGGTGCAGGAGGCGCTCGACCTGCTCGACATGTGGGACGCGCAGAACAGCGCGTCGTCGGCCGAGGCGGCGTTCGCGAACGTGCTGTGGGACGAGCTGGCGCAGAACCTTTTCGCGCGCCGCGACGACCCCGTGCCGCTGTCGAACCAGGCCCGCCTGTTCCTCGTCGTCGACCGGCTGTTCGACGACCCGACGTCGCCGTGGTGGACGAACGACGAGATCGACGTGTCGGGCAAGGATGCCATGCTGCGCGACGCCGCGGAGCGCGCCTACGCGCGGCTGTCGGCGCTGCAGGGCGACACGCCGCACCGGTGGAACTGGGGACGGCTGCACGCGATCGGCCTCACGCACGGCACGTTCGGCTCGAGCGGGATCGCGCCGATCGAGATGCTGTTCAACCGCGGCCCCTACCCGGTGGGCGGCGGCGCATCGGTCGTCAACGCGACGGGGTGGGCGCTCGGCTCGGGCTCGTTCGCGACGACCACGGTGCCGTCGATGCGCATGACGGTCGACCTCTCCGACTTCGACGCGTCGCGCTGGAACCACCTGACGGGCACGAGCGGCCACGTGTTCCACCCGAACTACGTCGACCAGGTCGAGGCGTGGCAGCAGTACCGGCAGACCCCGTGGCGCTACTCGCTCGAGGCGCTGGAGGATGCCGCGACGCACACCCTCGTGCTGACACCGGCGGGGTAGGGCTCCCGCATGACGGACGTCGCGGTCGTCGGCGCCGGCCCGAACGGGCTCGCGGCGGCCGTCACGCTCGCCCGTGCGGGCCTGCGCGTGCGGGTGTACGAGCGGGCGGCGACCGCCGGGGGCGGGTCGCGCACCGCGGAGCTCACGCTGCCGGGATTCCGGCACGACGTCTGCTCGGCGGTGCATCCGATGGCGGTGGCCTCGCCGTTCTTCCGCGCGTTCGGCCTGACCGGGCGCGTGCCGTTCGTGACGCCCGAGGTCTCGTTCGCGCACCCGCTGCCGGACGGCCGATCCGGCATCGCCTACCGCGATCTGGAGCGCACGGCCGACGGGCTGGGCCGGGACGCGCGCCTGTACCGGGCGCTCGTGCGGCCGCTCGCGTCGCACGCCGCGGAGGTCGCCGAGGTGACCCTCGCGCCGCTGCTGGCGGTGCCCCGGCATCCCGTGCTGCTCGCACGGTTCGGCATCCGCTCGTTCGTCGAGGGCCGCGGCGCACGCTTCCGCGACGAGGTCGCGCCCGCGCTGCTCACGGGTGCCGCGGCGCACGCGATCGTGCGGCAGCCGAGCCTCGCGGGGGCCGGCGCGGGCCTCATGCTCACGGCGCACGCCCACGCGGGCGGCTGGCCCGTTCCCGTCGGCGGCTCGCAGGCGATCGTCGACGCCCTGGTGGCCGATCTCGTGGCGCACGGCGGCGAGGTCGTGACGGGACACGAGGTGACGAGCCTCGACGAGCTCGATGCGACCGCGATCGTGCTCGACGTCACGCCCCGCGCGTTCGTGCGCCTCGCGGGGGCGCGGATGCCGGCGCGCGCCCGGCGTCGCTACGAGCGCTTCCGCTACGGGCCCGGCATCGCCAAGCTCGACCTCGCACTGTCGGCGCCCGTGCCGTGGCGCGATCCCGAGCTGGCGCGCGCGGGCACCGTGCACCTCGGCGGCACCCGCGCGCAGATCGCCCGCGCCGAGGACGCCGTGCTGCGGGGCCGGCACGCGGAGCGGCCCTTCACGATCGTCGCGCAGCCCTCGCTGTTCGACGCCTCGCGCGCCCCCGGCGACGCGCACACGCTGTGGGCCTACGCGCACATGCCCTCGGGGTCCGACCGCGACCCGACCGAGACGATCCTCACCGCGCTCGAGGAGCACGCGCCCGGCATCCGCGACGTCGTCATCGCGCATCACGCGCGCTCGGCCGCGCAGGTCGCCACCGAGAACCCGAACTACGTCGGCGGCGACATCGCGGCCGGGGCCGCGACCCTGGGTCAGCTGTTCGCGCGGCCCGTGGCGAGCCCGGCGCCGTGGCGCACGCCGCTGCCCGGCGTCTACCTGTGCGGCGCCTCGACCGCGCCGGGCCCCGGCGTGCACGGCCAGTCGGGATGGCTGGCCGCCCGCTGCGCCCTGCGCGACGTCTTCGGCATCCGCACCGCCCCGGAGCTGGGGACGTAACCCGCAGACACGTCCGCTGAAGGCTGCTGCTTCCTGCACCGGCGGCGAATGACTCTGCCGCCGATGCAGGATGCCGGCGCCAAGCCTCGAAGGATGTCACGTCCTCGGACGCGCGTCAGCCGTGAAGGAGCCCCGACGCACGCAGAACCAGCCGAACAAGGCCCGCACCGACCACGAGAGTCACCGCCACGCCCGTTGCGATCGCGACCCAGCGTCGGCGCTCCATGACGGCCACCCACGGCTGGGATATCGCCCCGCACCAGACTCCGGCGAGAGCAGCGAGGGTCCCCGGCAACAGCGCCGCGAAGGGATTCGCCTGCCTGAATGCCTCGAAGAGTCCGACGAGAACACCGCCGGCCACGGCGAACAGCGCCGCCGCGGTCAGCGTAAGGGAGACAACCCGGTTGCTCTCCTCAGCCGTACGCGCGACGACCCGCATCCACGACATCGCGACGAGCACGACGAAGGGAAGTCCGAGGATCGCGACATCCGAGACGAACTCGAAAGGCGACGCTCCGAGACCGTTCTCGAGATTGACCAGCACCACGACGGCGAGTCCCAGGATCAGCGCGGCCTCGATCCCCACAACCTGCGTGACCAGGCGTGTCCAACGCCGAGTGCGCGTGGCGTCTCCTGCGTCGGTGCGACCTTGCTTCATGCGGATGATGCACTCCCCCGTCACGGAAGATCCATAAACTCCCAGTAGGGAAACGTTCCGCATATTCCTGTCAGGCAATCAAAGAGTAGTGCCCCTTAACGTGGTGTAGCGCGCGGTGGCTGCCGGTCCTGTCTTGGACGTGGGCGCGGTCACCGTGTGATCCTTCGAGGAAACTCTCACATCCCACTCGAAAGGCATCATCACGATGACCGCACCTCATATTGTCGACCCTGCCCGCCTGCTCGGTGAAGCCCTTGCCGACGGATCTCCCGATCTGATGCGGCAGTTGCTGCAGACGATGATCAACGCGCTGCTGTCCGCCGACGCGGACGCTGTTGTCGGCGCCGAATGGGGCAAGCCCAGCCCCGACCGCACCGCCCAACGCAACGGCTACCGGCACCGCGACCTGGACACTCGTGTCGGCACGATCGACGTTCAGATCCCGAAGCTGCGCACCGGAACCTACTTCCCGGAGTGGTTGCTGGAGCGCCGTAAGCGGGCCGAGACGGCGCTGATCACCGTGGTCGCGGACTGCTACCTCGCCGGCGTCTCCACCCGACGGATGGACAAGCTCGTGAAGACTCTCGGGATCCACTCGCTGTCGAAGTCGCAGGTCTCGCGGATGGCGGCGGACCTCGACGAGCACGTCGACCAGTTCCGTCACCGCCCGCTCGATGATGCAGGCCCGTTCACGTTCGTCGCCGCCGACGCGCTCACCATGAAGGTCCGCGAAGGCGGCCGCGTGATCAACGCGGTCGTGCTCATCGCGACCGGCGTGAATGGGGACGGGCATCGCGAAGTCCTCGGCCTGCGCGTGGCGACCAGCGAGACCGGGGCGGCCTGGAACTCGTTCTTCGCCGACCTCGTCGCCCGCGGCCTCGGCGGGGTCCGCCTGGTCACCTCCGACGCGCACGCCGGGCTGGTGGAAGCGATCTCGGCGAACCTGCCCGGAGCTGTCTGGCAGAGATGCAGAACCCACTACGCGGCGAACCTGATGAGCGTGACACCGAAGGCCATGTGGCCGGCGGTGAAAGCGATGCTGCACTCCGTCTACGACCAGCCCGACAAGGACGCCGTGCACGCCCAGTTCGACCGGCTGCTGGACTACGTCGACGGGAAACTCCCCGACGCGTTCGAGCACCTCGACGCCGCGAGGGCGGACATCCTCGCGTTCACCGGGTTCCCCGACGGGCTCTGGCAGCAGATTTGGTCGAACAATCCGAACGAGCGCCTCAACCGGGAGATCCGCCGCCGCACCGATTCCGTGGGCATCTTCCCCAATCGCGACGCGATCATCCGCCTCGTCGGCGCGGTCCTCGCCGAGCAGACTGACGAATGGGTCGAGGGCCGCCGCTACCTCGGCCTCGAGATCCTTGCCAAGTCCCGCCTCACCCTCGTCGCCGACACCGGAGAGGAGGTGAACACCGACACCGTCCTCGAGCTCAGCGCCTAACCGAAATCAACAACAGAAGGATCACCGTCCGCTACACCACGTCCCGGGGCTTGACCAATCAAAGCCGACGTTCGTCGTCCGCAACAATGTACGCCAGATAGGAGTTCCGTACCCGGGATAGAAGTATGCCTCATGGTGAGGAACTCTGTAGGACTCTCCGAAGACCTCGACCATACCCGATCTCCACAAGCCGACGTGCTCCGCGTACCAGATCGATCCGACCGTGCAGAACGGATTGCCGACGTCATGATTGATGTCGGTGCTCGCGTAACTACCGGAACGAATTCCGTTGGAGGCGTAGACGTTCCCCATTCCCGCGACACGCGTTTCAACGAGAACATTGTTGACATACTTCCGGGACGGATTGACGCTCTTGGCGAATCCAAGCGCAGGAGTTCCCTGCCAGTTCACCCAGAAGTGAACGCTAGTTCGATAGTCAGGGTGACTGAGCTTAGGGTTTGCCGTCGTAGGTACGACAAAACCGCGATTGTCACCTCCGTGCTGCGCCCCCTCCCAAGGCGCCCCGCCGCAACCGATTTGCTGATACCAGTTCAAGGCGACACGCGAGTTCTGGATGAACGCCTTGTGGTTGTATGCAGAGACAGCAGGTTGGCTCATTGCGGCGAGCACTCGCGCTTCGGTCTCGGAAGACCACGCTTCGGGGGTAGTCGAGATGGTCAAGCCCCGGGACGTGGTGTAGCGGACGGTGATCCTTCTGTTGTTGATTTCGGTTAGGCGCTGAGCTCGAGGACGGTGTCGGTGTTCACCTCCTCTCCGGTGTCGGCGACGAGGGTGAGGCGGGACTTGGCAAGGATCTCGAGGCCGAGGTAGCGGCGGCCCTCGACCCATTCGTCAGTCTGCTCGGCGAGGACCGCGCCGACGAGGCGGATGATCGCGTCGCGATTGGGGAAGATGCCCACGGAATCGGTGCGGCGGCGGATCTCCCGGTTGAGGCGCTCGTTCGGATTGTTCGACCAAATCTGCTGCCAGAGCCCGTCGGGGAACCCGGTGAACGCGAGGATGTCCGCCCTCGCGGCGTCGAGGTGCTCGAACGCGTCGGGGAGTTTCCCGTCGACGTAGTCCAGCAGCCGGTCGAACTGGGCGTGCACGGCGTCCTTGTCGGGCTGGTCGTAGACGGAGTGCAGCATCGCTTTCACCGCCGGCCACATGGCCTTCGGTGTCACGCTCATCAGGTTCGCCGCGTAGTGGGTTCTGCATCTCTGCCAGACAGCTCCGGGCAGGTTCGCCGAGATCGCTTCCACCAGCCCGGCGTGCGCGTCGGAGGTGACCAGGCGGACCCCGCCGAGGCCGCGGGCGACGAGGTCGGCGAAGAACGAGTTCCAGGCCGCCCCGGTCTCGCTGGTCGCCACGCGCAGGCCGAGGACTTCGCGATGCCCGTCCCCATTCACGCCGGTCGCGATGAGCACGACCGCGTTGATCACGCGGCCGCCTTCGCGGACCTTCATGGTGAGCGCGTCGGCGGCGACGAACGTGAACGGGCCTGCATCATCGAGCGGGCGGTGACGGAACTGGTCGACGTGCTCGTCGAGGTCCGCCGCCATCCGCGAGACCTGCGACTTCGACAGCGAGTGGATCCCGAGAGTCTTCACGAGCTTGTCCATCCGTCGGGTGGAGACGCCGGCGAGGTAGCAGTCCGCGACCACGGTGATCAGCGCCGTCTCGGCCCGCTTACGGCGCTCCAGCAACCACTCCGGGAAGTAGGTTCCGGTGCGCAGCTTCGGGATCTGAACGTCGATCGTGCCGACACGAGTGTCCAGGTCGCGGTGCCGGTAGCCGTTGCGTTGGGCGGTGCGGTCGGGGCTGGGCTTGCCCCATTCGGCGCCGACAACAGCGTCCGCGTCGGCGGACAGCAGCGCGTTGATCATCGTCTGCAGCAACTGCCGCATCAGATCGGGAGATCCGTCGGCAAGGGCTTCACCGAGCAGGCGGGCAGGGTCGACAATATGAGGTGCGGTCATCGTGATGATGCCTTTCGAGTGGGATGTGAGAGTTTCCTCGAAGGATCACACGGTGACCGCGCCCACGTCCAAGACAGGACCGGCAGCCACCGCGCGCTACACCACGTTAAGGGGCACTACTGTCGAGATTGTCGCTTGGATCGAAGTAGACCTTACTAGGTGCGACTCATAGGCTTCCTTCTCCGCGGGCTCGGAGAGAACTGATACATCGTAGCTGTGTGAAGGGCGAAGACCGCTGATGACGTACGATCCGGTCGCAGACGTCCCCACCTTTCTTCCGTCGACGTATACCGATCTGTTCCCCCTTCGATCCTCTTCGTTCCAGGTGACGTCCCTGGGAGTGGTGTAGTTCTCGGGCTCGAGTGTCACGTCGTGAACGTGGTGAGCCATCGTGCGATGGTCAGTGAGAACTGTCTAGGAAACTCACGGAAGGACACAAACGCACGATGGCTCTTGACCAGTCTGCCCTGCTCGAGCTGCTCGGGGAACTGAAACTCACCGATGTCACCGACCGGATCCGGGTCGCGACCGAGACGCTCTACCAGGAGCTGATCAACGCGGAAGCGACCGCGTTGATCGGTGCCGCCCCGTTCGAACGGTCGTCCACCCGGACGACACAGCGCAACGGCTCCCGACCGAGGACCCTGTCCACGACCGCCGGGGATCTGGAGCTGCGGATCCCGAAGCTGCGGCAGGGGACGTTCTTCCCGTCGCTGCTGGAGCGACGTCGCCGCGTCGATCAGGCACTGTTCGCGGTGGTGATGGAGGCCTACCTGCACGGCGTCTCCACGAGGAAGGTCGACGACCTGGTGAAGGCGCTCGGCGCCGACACCGGGATCTCGAAGTCCGAGGTGTCCAGGATCTGCGCCGACCTGGACGCCGAGGTCGCCGCGTTCCGCGACCGCGATCTTGCGACGATGGGCTACCCGTATGTGTTCCTCGACGCCACCTACTGCAAAGCACGAGTGAATCATCGGGTGGTGTCGCAGGCGATCGTCGTCGCCGTCGGCGTCGCCGCAGACGGACGCCGCGAAGTGCTCGGCTTCGACGTCGGCGACACCGAGAGTGAGCCGTTCTGGACCAGCTTCCTGCGCTCTCTGAAGGCCCGTGGGCTGGCCGGCACGCAACTGGTGATCTCCGACGCCCACACCGGGCTGAAGAAAGCGATCAGCACCGTTCTGCAGGGCGCCGCCTGGCAACGCTGCCGGGTGCACTTCATGCGCAACGTCCTCGCGGTGGTGCCCAAGGCCAGCGGCGAGATGGTCGCCTCGATCATCCGCACGATCTTCGCCCAACCCGACAAGGAGCATGTTCAGGCCCAGTTCGACGAAGTCGTCCGCATGCTCGACCGGTCGCACCCGAAGGTTGCCGAGATGCTCTCCGACGCACGAGACGACCTGCTCGCGTTCACTGGGTTCCCGCAGAAGCACTGGCGGCAGATCTGGTCCACGAACCCGCTGGAACGGGTGAACAAGGAGATCAAGCGTCGCACCGACGTGGTCGGGGTGTTCCCCAACCCCGCCGCGCTGCTGCGCCTGGCCGGCGCGGTCCTGGTCGAGCAGCACGACGAATGGGAAGCCGGCGACCGCCGCTACTTCTCCGAGCACTCCATGCGGCAACTCGACGCCATGAACACCGCCCACATCGAGGAGGTGGTCATCCCCGAAATCGCTGCGGCATAATCAAACCCAACTGACCGCACGGTGTCGAGAAACTCCACCACTCAGCGGGACGTCACCTCGTTCCATGCAACGGAAATAGATGACGCGGTCGCGGCGATGATAATCCGAGGAACAAGAGCATCCGGATCAACCTGCACTTCGTCGGCCGAGAAATACTGCACTTCCTCGGTTCGACTGAGATCGACACCCCACTCGTCGGTGACTTCCTGTTGCTGCTTTGAGTACTCATCGGGAGATACGAATCCATCGCTTCGCGGAACACCCTGATACCGGTGAACCGTCATCGCCGAACCATCATCCCGAGTCCACAACTCGAGGCTCTCTCCCGCGTCTCCCACACGATGAACGACTTTCCCGGTAGCAGAAACAAAAAATTCTTTATCAGCTATCGATACGGTGACCGGGAGTTCCGCCCCTTCCGCTACGTGCACCACCCCGACCGCCAAGCAAGCAGCACTGAACAGAGCAACAACTGCTCTTGTAAGCAGCTTCTGTTTCCGCGATCTTTCCATTTAGGACCCCCTTTGTATGATCTGTTGATGTTAGCCCGCTTTGATCGAGTGGTCAACGGATGATGTACATCCACACATCGCGACAAGTTCTGCATCCGCTGTTCGTACGGCCGACGGCGAACCCGACCCTGGGGCGTAACCCGCAGACACCTCCGGTGAAGGCTGCTGCTTCCTGCACCGGCGGCGAATGACTCTGCCGCCGATGCAGGATGCCGGCGCCGTTGCCGGCTCGAAGCGTTCGCGCGCCGGCACGGAGACCCGGCGAGGGCGTCAGGTGCGGGGCCAGGGGCGGCCGCTGTGCGCCTCGATCTCGGTGTTGAGCCGCTCGAGCAGCTCGGCGAGCGCCGCGAGGTCGTCGGCATCCCACTCGTTCAGCAGGCGCCCCAGGATGCGGCGGTTGGCCTCGCGCTCCTGCCGGAGGCGGCGCGTGCCCTCGGCGGTGATGCGGAACTTGCGTGCGATGCCGCCGTCGGGGTCGGGGATGCGCTCGGCGAGGCCGGTGCGGCAGAGCGACGACGTCTGCCGGTTCAACGTCGACGCGTCGAGCCCCAGGGCCGCGGCGAGCTCCGCGATGCTCATCGGCCCGCCGGCGTCGAGGCAGGCGAGCAGCGTGATGGCACTGCGATGGATGCCGTCGGGATGCCGCGAGATCGCGGTCTGGTGCCGTCCGATCAGCATGAACTCCCGCTCGATGCGAGCGATCGAGGCATCCATGCTCACACCATCCCGTCGCGGCTCGCGCCTCCGGCGCGGAAGGCCCCAGTCTAGCGATGTGTATGATGCACATACTGTGCATGACGCACATCACGGGTGACGAGGCCTGAGGAGATGTGGATGGATCCCCACGAGAACGTGCGCAGCGGACCCCTGATCACGGTGCTCGTGATCGGCGGCATCCTGGGCTCGCTGACCCAGACGATCGTGGTGCCGCTGATCGCACAGCTGCCCGCCATCTTCGACACCACCCCCTCCAACGCCTCGTGGATCATCACCGTGACCCTGCTGACGGCGGCGGTGTCGACGCCGATCGTCGGACGCCTGGCCGACATGTACGGCAAGAAGCGGATGCTGCTGATCGCCCTGCTGCCGCTCGTGATCGGCTCCGCGCTGTGCGCGCTGTCGACCTCGCTCGCGCCGATGATCGTGGGCCGGGCGCTGCAGGGCCTCGCGACCGGCACGATCCCGCTGGGCGTCAGCGTGCTGCACGAGCTGCTGCCTCCCCGGAAGGTGCCCGGCGCCGTCGCCCTCACGAGCGCCTCGCTCGGCGTCGGCGGCGCCGTCGGCCTGCCGATCGCCGCCGCGGTCGCGCAGTTCGCCACGTGGCGCGTCATGTTCGCGTCGGTCGCGACGCTCGCGCTGCTGGTGATCGTCGCGATGTGGCTCGTCATCCCCGCACGGCGCGACGCCCAGGCCCCTGCGCCGCCGGCTCGGCGACGATTCGACTACCTCGGCGCATTGCTGCTGGCCGCGGGACTCGTGGCGCTGCTGCTGGGCGTGTCGAAGGGAAACGAGTGGGGCTGGGCGAGCGCCGTCGTCGTCGCGCTGCTCGTGGGCGCGGTCGTCGTGCTGGCGCTGTGGGGATGGTGGGAGCTGCGCACGCCGCACGCGATGATCGACCTGCGCGCCACGGCGCGCCGCCCCGTGCTGCTCACCAACATCGCGTCGGTGCTCGTCGGGTTCGCGATGTTCGCGCAGTCGCTCATCGTGCCGCAGCTCATGCAGCTGCCCGCCGAGACGGGCTACGGACACGGGCAGAGCATGCTGCAGATGGGGCTGTGGATGGCGCCCACGGGCATCGCCATGATGGCGCTGTCTCCGCTGGGAGCGCGCCTCACCCGCGCCCGCGGACCCCGCACGACGCTCATCGTCGGCTCGGCCATCATCGCCGCCGGCTATGCGCTGTCGACGCTGCTGGCCGGATCGCTCGTCGCGCTCGCGGTCACGAGCAGCATCGTGAGCGCGGGCGTCGGCTTCGCCTACGGCGCGATGCCCGCGGTGATCATGGCCGCCACCCCCGCGAGCGACCGGGCCGCCGCGAACAGCTTCAACTCCCTCATGCGCTCGTTCGGCACCGCGACGTCGGGAGCCGTGATCGGCGTCGTGCTCGCGCAGTTCAGCGTCGTCGTCGCGGGCCACGCGGTGCCGACGTTCGACGGCATCCGTCTCGGCCTGCTCATCGGCAGCGGCGTCGCGGTCGGCGCCGCCGTGCTCGCGGCGTTCCTCCCCCGGCCGGCGCGGTGACTCAGCGCCGCTTCTTCTCGGCCAGCTCGTCGGCGTACAGCGAGGACTCGTCGATCGTGCCGTTGCGGTAGGCCTGGCGGCCGACCATGTGCGCCGAGAGCGGCGCGGTCGCCAGCTGCACGATCACGACGACGACGAGGAACGTCACGACGGGCCACGAGCGCAGCGACAGCGCGACCGCGAGACAGATGAGGATGAGGCCGAGCACCTGCGGCTTGGTCGCCGCGTGCAGGCGGGTGGGGACGTCGCGGAACCGCAGCAGGCCGATCGCGGCCGTGAGGCACAGCAGCGCGCCGATGAGGATGAGCACGACGGCGATGAGATCGAGCAGCTCGTTCATGGCTTGTTGTCCCTTCTCGCCACGAAGCGCGCGATCGAGATCGACCCGAACACGCCCACGGCGGCGATGATGAGCAGCACCGGCAGACTGCGCGTGTGATGGTTGATCGCCATGTCGGCGCCCAGCACGCACAGCACGAGCGTCATCAGCACGTCCGAGGCGACCGCGCGGTCGAGGATCGACGGGCCCGTGATGATGCGCCACACCGTGAGCAGCGCGGCGAGCGCGAAGACGACGTAGATGACCAGCAGCAGAACGCTCATCGGATGCCGCTCCCCTCGCCCGCACGGCCGCCGGCGCCGGTGCCCACGGCACCGGCACCCGGTCCGTCGAACAGCGCCACCTGGGCGCGGCTGCCCACGGCCCGCACGATGCGCTTCTCCCAGCGCTCGACCGCGCGGCGCTGCTGCTCGACGTCGGCGTCGTCGCGCACGCCGATCACGTGCAGGTAGAGGATGTGCCGGTCGCGGTCGGTGTCGACGATGAGCGAACCGGGGATGAGCGACGCGGTCACCGCGACGTGGGTCATGATGAGGTCGTCGGCGGAGCGCATCTGCACGCCGATGATCGCGGTGCCCGGGTAGCTCCAGGGATTGAGCACCTGCCACGCCACCGTCAGCGAGCCGCGCACGAGCGCCCACAGGAACGTGACGATGAACACGAAGCCGTACCAGAGGTTGACGCGGCCCGACAGCTCCACGGGCGGGAGCCGGAACACGGTCGTGACGAAGAGGGCGACGACGATGCCCGTGAGCGCGGCGAGCACCGTGAACTGGCCCCACAGCAGCATCCAGACCGCGACGAGCCACACGAAGAACGGCAGCTGCCGCCACAGGATCTCGAAGGCGTTGCGCTTGATGTCGGGGCTCACTGCTGCACCTCCTCGTCGAGCTGGTGGATGGTCACGGGGGTGACGAGAGCCGCACCCGCGCGCGCGCAGATGTCGTAGAGCGGACCGGCGAAGATCGTCAGGCACACCGTGAGCGCGACCATCCCCGTCGTCGTGGCCGTCATGATACGCGGGATCACCCGGGTCTCGGTCTGCACCGACGCGGCGGGCGCGTTACCGAGGTACGAGATGCGGTCGGTGCCCGCGCCGACGAGCTCGTCGAGGTGCTCGTCGTCCTCGCGCCAGAACGACAGGTTCCACGCGCGCATGAGCGCGTACAGCGTGAGCAGAGACGTGACGATGCCGCCCACGATGAGCACGTACATGATCGGCGTGCCCACCTCGGCCGCCGCGTTGAACAGCGAGAACTTGCCGATGAATCCCGAGAACGGCGGGATGCCGCCGAGGTTCACCGCGGGGATGAAGTACAGCACGGCGAGCAGCGGGGCCGCGCGCATGAGCCCCTTGACCCGCAGGATCGACGTCGAGCCGGCGCGCCGCTCGACGAGGCCCACGGCGAGGAACAGCGTCGTCTGCACCACGATGTGGTGGATCATGTAGTAGATCGTGGCGCCCAGCGCGACGGGCGTGGCGATCGCGAGCCCGAACACGAGATAGCCGATGTGACTGACGAGCGTGAACGACAGGATGCGTTTGAGCTCGGCCTGCGCGACGGCGCCGAGCACCCCGACGATGAGCGTCGCGAGCGCGACGATGAGCAGGAGCGTGTTCACGTCGCTGTCGAGGAAGAGCTGCGTCTCCGTGCGGATCATGGCGTAGACGCCGACCTTGGTCAGCAGGCCCGCGAACACGGCCGTGACGGGCGCGGGAGCCGTCGGATACGAGTCGGGCAGCCAGAACGAGAGCGGGAAGACCGCGGCCTTGATGCTGAACGCGAGCAGCAGCAGCAGGTGCAGCACGAGCTGCACCTCGTCGGGCAGCTCGCTGAGACGCTCGGCCAGCTGCGCCATGTTGACGGTGCCGACGGCGCCGTAGATCGCGGCGATCGCCGAGAGGAAGAGGATCGACGACACCAGCGACACGACGATGTACACGACGCCCGCGCGGATGCGCGACTGCGTCGAGCCGAGCGTGATGAGCACGTACGACGCGACGAGCAGGATCTCGAAGCCGACGTAGAGGTTGAACAGGTCGCCCGCGATGAACGCGTTGAAGATGCCCGCCGCGAGGATCAGGTACGAGGGGTGGAAGATCGTGACCGGCGTCTCGTCGTCGCCGTCGGCGGCGCCCTGGCCCACCGAGAAGAGCAGCACCGCGAGCAGCACGATCGACGAGACGACCACGAGCAGGGCCGACAGGTGGTCGACGTACAGCACGATGCCGAACGGCACCGGCCATCCGCCCACCGACACCGCGATCGGCAGGCCCGTCGAGTCGACCGTGTAGAGCAGCACCGACGCGATGATCATCGTGACGGTGAGGGATGCCACCGACACGCCGACCTGCACGCGGCGGCGACGGCCGAACACGAGGGCGATCGCCGCGCCGAGCAGCGGCACCGCGACGAGCAGGGGGACCAGCGCGCTCACCGGCGCTCACCCCCCGGACGGTCGACCGGGGCGTCGTCGATGATGGCATCGAGATCACGGTGGTGCAGCGCGACGATGGGACCCGTCGCGTCGTCGACGAAGTCGGTCGTGGCGTCGTCGTCGGCCTCGGTGATCTCGTCGTCCATCTGCTCCTCGTCCTCGATGGCGCGCTCGCGCACCTCGATGTCGGCCTCGTCGTCCTCGACGGTGTCGGCCTGTCCGAGCTGCCACGACCGGTAGATGAGCGCGAGCAGGAACGCCGAGACGGCGAACGTGATGACGATGGCCGTGAGGGTGAGCGCCTGCGGCAGCGGGTCGCTCATGCCCTCGGGCTCGGCCGCGCCGAAGAAGGGGGCGACGCCCGGGGCTCCCATGACGATCAGCAGGAACAGGTTGGCCGCGTTGCCGAGCAGCAGGAAGCCGATGAGCACGCGCGTGAGGCTGCGCTCCAGCATCGCGTAGACGCCCGCGGCGAACAGCACCGCCATGATGACGACGAGGGTGAGCGAGACGGTCATCGGCGCACCACCCCGCGCTCGCGCTCCTCCTGCGCCTGGCGGTCGACCTCGGCGCCCAGCGAGCGCAGCACGTCGAGCACGAGCCCGATGACGACGAGGTATACGCCGATGTCGAAGAGGGTCGAGGTGACGAACTCGACGTGGCCGATGCCGGGGATCTCCGTCTCCCAGAAGCTGCTGGTGAGCGGCGCCTGGCCGAACAGCAGCGGCGCGACCGCCGTGCCGACGGCGAGCACCATGCCCGCGCCGAGCAGGCGCCCGGCGTCGGTGGGCGCGGCGGCCCCGAGCTCGTAGCGGCCGCCCGCGACGTAGCGCATGACGAGCGCCATGCCCGCGACGAGACCGCCCGCGAACCCGCCGCCGGGAAGGTTGTGGCCCGCGAAGAGCAGGTAGATGGACACGACGATGATCGTGTGGAAGAGGATGCGCACGACCACTTCGAGCATGATCGAGCGGTTCTCGGGGTTGACCTTCTGGCCGCCCACGAGCCACGCCTGACGCGACCGCCCGCTGCCCGCCTGGCGCGGCCGGGGGCCGTCGGCGGTCTCGACGAGCGGCCGGCGCGTGCGGATCGCGGCCGTCGGCAGCGACGAGATCGTGCGCGAGAGCAGGTCGAAGCGGTGCGTGACGAAGACGAGCGACGACACGCCCGTGGCGGCGAGCACGAGCACCGACAGCTCGCCCATCGTGTCCCAGCCGCGCAGGTCGACGAGCGCGACGTTGACGACGTTCTTGCCGTGGCCGATCTCGTAGGCGAGGTCGGGGAACGCCTGCGAGATGGGCTCGGCGATGCGCGCGCCGGTCGCGACGAGGGCGACGACGGCCATCGTGACGCCCACGCCCACGCCGATCACGGCGCGCACGATCGGCAGCACCGACGCGTTGTGCTCGCCCATGCGCGAGGGGATGCGGCGCAGCACGAGCGCGAAGGTCACGAGGGTGACCGTCTCGACGAGGATCTGCGTGAGCGCGAGGTCGGGCGCGCCGCTCGTGGCGAACAGCAGCACCATGCCGAGCCCCGTGACCGACACGAGCACGACGCCCGTGTAGCGCTTTCGGGCGCGCACCGCGATGAGGCCCGCGACGATCATGAGCGGCGCCACCATGAGCTGCATCTCGTGCTGCCAGGGGGCGAAGTCGAGGCGCCACTCGGGGCTCGCGAGCAGCACGGTGCCCTCGGCGGCGATGAACACCACGAGGATCGTGCCGACGTAGACGGGCAGCGAGCCGCGCTGCGTCGCCGACGTGACGGCGACCGAGAGGCGCAGGATGCCGCGCAGCACCGCGTTGTAGGCGTCGTTGGCCGTGAACGGCAGGGCGCGCGAGTGCCAGTGCGTCACCTGCACGAGCCAGAACACGAGGGCGCCCACGGCGATGCTGCCGAGCGAGAGGAACAGGGCGGGCTCGAGGCCGTGCCAGAGCGCCAGATGGTAGTGGCCGTCGCCGGGCACCGCGTCGGCGTAGCCCGTGAGCGCGCGGTCGACGAAGGGCGCCGCGATGCCCGCGACGAGCGTGAGCCCGCTCAGCACGATGGGCGAGATCAGGAAGCCGATGGGCGGGTCGGGCCACTCGGTGCGCGGCTTCGCGGCGCCCTCGGCATCCTTCTTGGTCCAGAACGCGCCCCAGACGAAGCGCATGCCGTAGGCGGCGGTGAGCGCCGAGCCCAGCACGATGCCGATCAGCGGCGCGATGCCGTCGGTGCCGCCCTCCAGCAACGAGGTGAGCGCGGCCTCCTTCGCCACGAAGCCGATCGTGGGGATGATGCCCGCCATCGAGCAGACGGCGACGATCGCGAACGTCGCGAGCGTCGGCGCCTGCCGTCCGACGCCGCTGAGCTCCTCGATGTCGCGCGTGGCGAGCTGACGGTCGATGACGCCGACGATCAGGAACAGCGACGACTTGAACAGCGCGTGCCCGAGCAGCAGCGCGAGCCCCGCGAGGGCGGCGTCGCGCGTGCCGAAGCCGAGCACGACGGTCAGCATGCCCAGCTGGCTGACGGTGCCGAACGCGAGGATGCGCTTGAGGTCCGACTCGCGCAGCGCCTGCACGCCGCCCAGCAGCATCGTGAACACGCCGAGCGTGATGACGATGGGACGCCAGGGCTCGGCGACGGTGGCGATGGGCGCGAACCGCGCGATGAGGTAGATGCCCGCCTTGACCATCGCCGCGGCGTGCAGGTACGCGCTCACCGGCGTGGGCGCGGCCATCGCGCCGGGCAGCCAGAAGTGGAAGGGGAAGATCGCCGACTTGCTGAGCGCGCCGACGAGCAGCAGCACGGCGGCCGTGTTCAGCAGGCCGTCGCCCGACGCCGTCGGCGATGTCGACCAGGCCTCGACGATCGTGCTCATGCTCGTGGTGCCGAAGTGCACGACGAGGATCACGACGCCCACGAACATCACGAGGCCGCCGAGCGTCGTCACGAGCAGCGCCTGCAGCGCCGCACGACGGCTCGCGCCGCGCTGGTGGTAGAAGCCGATGAGCAGATAGGAGAGGATGCTCGTGATCTCCCAGAACATCACGAGCACGACGATGTCGTCGGTGAGCACGAGCCCGTACATCGCGCCCGAGAAGGCGAGCAGCACCGCGGCGAACAGCGGTACGCCCTTGCTCTTGCCGGCGAAGTACCAGCGGCAGTAGAACAGGACGAGCGCCCCGACGCCGGTCACGATGAGCGCGAGCACCCAGCCGAGGACGTCCATGCGCATCGACAGCTCGAGGCCGAGCTGCGGGATCCACCGGTAGGTCTCGAACGGCACCTCGCCGCCGAGCACGAGCGGCGCCTGCGCGATCGCGTGCGCGAAGGCGATGGTCGGCACGAGCGCCCCGAGGAGGAATGCGCGGGGCCCGAAGCGATGGATCAACCACGGCAGCAACAGCGGAACGGCTGCGAACGCACCGAGGAGGATCAGCAACCTGGCCTCCTCGGGATCATGTGCGCGGGGGTCGTGGCTTCTATTCTAACGGGCGCATATGACACTGACGGCGCGGGTTTCGCGGCGAGACGCGTCACCGGGGTCGATCAACGCCACGGCGGGGCGGTCGTGTTCCCGAGGCGGAAGGCGCACTCGAGCGCGACCGCGTCGGGCTCGCCGCCCGCGAGCATGCTCGCGACCGCGTCGCCGGCCGCACGGCCCTTGGCTCCGGCATCCTGCACGAGCGTGGTCAGCTCGTAGGGGGTCAGCCCGTCGACGCGCACGCCGTCGAAGCCCGTGACGCTGAGGTCGTCGGGCACCCGCAGCCCCGCCTCCTCCGCGGCGCGGATGACGCCGGCCGCCAGCAGGTCGCTCTGGGCGATCACCGCGGTCGGGCGCGTCGCGGGATCGCCCAGCAGCACGCGCCCCGCTGCGAGGCCCTCGTCGATCGACGTCGCGCGCGTGAGATAGGCCGGCGCGTCGGGGTAGACGTCGCGCACGCCCTGCAGGCGCGCCCGCGTGACCTCGACGCTGATCTCGTCGGCGTCGGCGAGCCATCCGGGCCCGGCCCCGCCGCCGCGCGGCAGGCCCACGACGGCGACCCGCTCGTGACCGAGGTCGCGCACGTGCCGGGCAGCCTCGCCCTGCGCCTCGCGATTGTTCAGCGTGATGACCGCGGTGTCGTCGCCCGCGTTCGACTCGATCGCGACGACCGGGACGCCGCGGGAGCGGAGCACGGCGACCTGCTCGCGCATCGCGTCGTCGCACGCGAGCAGCACGGCCGCGTCGATGGGCGCCGTCAGGAGCGTGGGGCCGTCGGCGCCGGCATCCGCGCGCAGGAGCAGCAGGCCCGCGCCGAGGGGGGCGACCGCGTCGGCGAGGCCGTCCATCATGAGGATGTTGACGGGGTCGCGGAAGGCGTGCGCGAGGTGCTGCGGAAAGACCACGCCGACGATGCCGCTGCGCCCGCGCCGCAGCGACGCGGCGCGGGGATCGGGGCCCGCGTAGCCGAGCGCGGCGGCGGCATCGCGCACGCGGCGGCTGGTCTCGGGAGAGATCGGCGCCTTCCCGCTGAACGCGACGGATGCCGTGGACGCCGACACTCCCGCGGCGCGCGCGACGTCGGCGATGGTCACCCGACGCGTCGTCATGCCCTCATCGTAGCGATACCGACGTCGAATCGATTCGATACACTGATGCGGTGGACACGACCCTCACGCGCGCGCAGCTGACCCGGTGGCGCCTGGCGATCTTCGCCATCTTCTTCGTCTGCGGCTTCGGCTTCGCCTCGTGGGCCTCTCGCCTGCCCGCCGTCAAGACCGCGCTCGGCACCGACGACCAGGGCATCGGCGCCCTGCTGTTCGTGTCGGGGGCGACCTCGCTCATCGGCCTCTCGCTCGCCAATGTCGTCGTCGCCCGCTGGGGCGCCCGTCGCGGGATGTACGGCACGCTCGCCGCGCTCGCGGGCGGCATGGCCGTCGTGGGCGTGGGCGTGCAGGTCGCCGAGTCGTTCGCGCTGACGGCCGTCGGCCTCGCGATCATGGGCGTCGGCATGAGCTCGACCGACATCCTCATGAACGTCGAGGCCGCAGCCGCCGAGCAGGCGACGGGGCGCACGCTCATGCCGCTGTTCCACGCCTTCTTCAGCTTCGGCACCGTCGCCGGCGCGGGAGCCGGCATCGCGATGGCGGCGTGGGGCGTCGGCGTCGGCTGGCACCTGTGGAGCGTCGCCGCGCTCATGATCGCGGCGGGCATCGTCGGGCTGGGCGCCGTGCCCGTGCGCGCCGCCGCCGGCGATGACGACGCCGCCGCGCCGAGCCGTCGGGAGCGGTTCGTCGCGGCGCTCGCGGTGTGGCGCGAGCCGCGCATCTACGCGATCGGCGCGATCATGCTCGGCATGGCGTTCGCCGAGGGCAGCGCCAACGACTGGCTCGCGATCGCGATGGTCGACGGACACGCGCAGTCGGAGGCGACGGGCGCCATCGCGCTGACCGTGTTCTCGATCGCGATGACCGTGTTCCGCGTCATCGGCGGTCCGCTCGTCGACCGGTTCGGCCGCGTGTGGACGCTGCGCATCCTCGCGGTGCTCGCCGGCGGCGGGCTCGTGCTGTTCATCCTCGCGCCGAACGTGCCGCTCGCCTTCGTCGGCATCGCGCTGTGGGGCGCCGGGGCGTCGATGGGCTTCCCCCTCGGCATGTCCGCCGCCGCCGACGACCCCGAGAAGGCCGCGGCATCCGTGTCGGCCGCCGCGACGATCGGCTACCTGGCGTTCCTCGCCGGCCCGCCGGCGCTCGGCTGGATCAGCCACCAGATCGGCATCCTGCCCACCCTGTGGATCATCGTCGGGCTCATCGTCGTCTCGGGCCTCGCCTCGGGCGCCGCGAAGCCCGTCGCCGGCTCCACCGTGGGCGCCGGGCACCACTGAGCGGGGGCGCGCTGAGCGTCGCCGCGCCCGGTGGTGCCACGCTCGGTGGCGCCACGGCGACGCCTCACCGCGGGGCGAGCACCGCGACGATCGGGCGGTGGTCGCTGCCGGCCTCGTCGTAGGAGGTGAGCACGGTCGCGCCGCGCACCTCCCACGCCGACCCGACGAGCACGTGGTCGATCGGCGCGGCGATCCACACCGGCACGGATGCCGGCCACGTGCCCACCGCGGCGGCACCGGCCTCGGCGGCGGCATCCCGGCATCCGCCCGCCAGAGCGGTCGCGAAGTGATCGACCGTCGCGTTCAGGTCGCCCGCGACGATCACCGTCGGGTCGTCGCAGCGGTCGGCGATCCACGCCAGGCCGTCCTGCCACCGGCCGAACATGCTGGGCAGCGGCGGCATCGGGTGCGCGGCCACGATCGTGGGGCCGTCGCCGCCGACCGGCCGCCACACCGCGCTCGGGATGCCGGGGGTCGAGCCCGCCGCGGCGTCGATCCGGTACTCCCCGAGGTCGGCCGAGACGAGCAGGGACGTCGGCAGCCACGTGCTGCCGTCGGGGCCGTAGGCGGTGTCGGCGACCATCCGCTTCCCCTCGAGGGCGAGCAGCCGCACGACCTCGGTCACGGTGCGCGAGCCGGTCTCGGGCAGGCTGACGATGTCGGCATCCGTCTCGAGCGCCAGCCGGGCGATCTCGGCGGGGCGCGTCGACCGCTCGTGCGTGTTCCACGCGACGACCACCAGCTCGCCCTCGGCGAGGGCGCCGTGCGAGCCGCGCGCGAGCATGATGCCGCCGTTCGCGACGGATGCCACGCCGAGCAGCACCGCGAGCGCCGCCGCGACGCCCCAGCGGCGGCGGGCCAGGGCGATCGCGGCGAACGCCAGCGCGAGCACGCCGAGGCCGATCGCCAGCGCCGTGCGGAACGACAGCGCGTGCGCGACGAGCATCGCCTGCTCGGCCCCGAACGCCTGCGGCCAGACGAGCAGCACGACCAGCGGCGCGCCGACGAGCAGCGTCAGGACGAGGCCCAGACGCGGGCGCGCCGTCGTACGTGGACGCGAGATCATACGGGTGCCCCTCTCGGCGGCGTGCGGTGCGGCCCCACGATCGTCGCAGATCCCGCATGGGCGTCGGCCGGGTACCGTGGAGCGGTGAGACTCGTGATCGCCCGCTGCTCCGTCGACTACACCGGCCGCCTCAACGCGCACCTGCCGCTCGCGACGCGGCTGCTCGTGCACAAGGGCGACGGGTCGCTGCTCGTGCACTCCGACGGCGGGTCGTACAAGCCGCTCAACTGGATGAGCCCGCCCTGCCGGCTCGATGTCGAAGAGCCGGATGCCGAGTCGGGCGCCGCGGGGGTCGTCGAGCACTGGCGGGTGACGCACGCCAAGACCGGCGACGCGCTGCTCGTGCGCATCTACGAGGTGCTGCACGACTCGCAGCACGATCTGGGCATCGACCCCGGCCTGCAGAAGGACGGCGTCGAGGCCGACCTGCAGCGACTGCTCGCCGAGCAGGTGGGGATCATCGGCGACGGGCTCACGCTCGTGCGACGCGAGTATCCGACCGCGATCGGCCCCGTCGACCTGCTGCTGCGCGACCCCGCCGGCGGGACGATCGCCGTCGAGGTCAAGCGCCGCGGCGACATCGACGGCGTCGAGCAGCTCACCCGCTACCTGGAGCTGCTGGGTCGCGACCCGCACCTCTCCCCCGTGACCGGCGTCTTCGCCGCCCAGGAGATCAAGCCCCAGGCGAAGGTGCTCGCCGCCGACCGCGGCATCCGCTGCGTCACCCTCGACTACGAGGACATGAAAGGCACCGAGTCCGGCATCCCCCGCCTCTTCTGACCCTCGGGCGCGGAGCGCGCGGGCTCGGCGGGGGCGAGGGGCGCGGTTACGCTGGGGGGATGACCCCCCGATCGCCCTGGACCTGCGTGCTGTGGGACGTCGACGGCACGATCGTCGACGCGTCGGAAGGCATCCTCACGCGCCTCGACCGCACGCTCACCGACTTCGGGCTGCCCTCGCCGCGCCCCGAGGAGCTCGCGCACTGGATCGGCCCGCCGCTGCACGTGTCGTTCCAGGAGAACGCGGACATGACCCCCGAGCAGGCCGCCGAGGCGGTCGTGCACTACCGGGCCATCGCCCGCGCGCACGGGTTCACCGAGGGCGCCCGCACGTATCCCGGCATCGTCGAGCTCATCGCCGACCTCGACGCGGCGGGCGTCGCCCAGGCGACCGCGAGCTCGAAGCCCGAGGACCAGGTCGTCGCGCTCATGGAGCACTTCGGCATCGCGCCGCACCTGCGTGCCACGGTTGGCGAGTCGGCCGACGGCCGCACGCTCGCGAGCAAAGCCGCGGTCATCGGCGAGGCCCTGCAGCGTCTGCGTGCCGAGGGGGCCGACACGTCGCGTCCCATCCTCGTCGGCGACCGGCACCACGACATCGAGGGCGCCGCGGAGTACGGCATCCCCGTCGTCTTCGCGCGCTGGGGGTTCAGCTGGCCGCACGAGTCGGAGGGCGCGCACGCCGTCGTCGACGACGTCGCCCAGCTGCGCGCGCTGCTGCTCGTCGAGAGCGGTGACGAGGCGTAGACCGTGGATGCCGTCTGGTCCTGGCTCGTTCCGACCGTCGTCGGCCTCGGTCTCGCGGCGCTGCTGCTGGCCGGCGGGGTCTGGGCGCTGCGGCGCAGCCGGCGCTCGCCGAAGGCGCGGCAGGCGGCGGAGGCCGAGCGCACCGCGGCGGGCGTCGCGCTCGTGATCCTCGACGACGCTGTCGCCGAGCTCGACATCGAGGTGGAGCTCTCGGGCGCCCTCTACGACGGCACGGCGCCCGATTCCCTGCGCCGCGCGCGCATGACCGCGCAGCACGCCCGCGACGAGGCGTTCGAGCAGTACCGCGCGCTCGACGACGCCACCCATCCCGACGAGATCCGCCGCGCGGCCACCCGCATCCAGACCCGCGCCGACGCGGCCCGGGCGGTCATCGCACGGGCCCGCGCCGATCACGCGGCGTGGATGGATGCCAACGTCAGCGCCACGCGCCAGGTCGCCGCGACCCGCGAGCGGGCGGCCGCGCTGCGCGTCGAGCTCGGCGACCCCGCGGCGCTGCTCGCCGAGCTGGAGCAGCGGTTCGACCCGCGCGAGTGGGCCGAGGCGCAGCGCGCCGCCCACGAGGCGACGCGCGCGCTGGACGAGGCCGATCGGCAGCTCCGCGACGCGGCGGAGCGCGCCGGCGATCCCACCCGCAGCGCGCTGCGCCCGCTGAGCGACGCCGAACGGCAGCTGCGGCGCGCCCGCGAGGCCGCGCGCGCCTTCGAGAACAGCGCCCGCGCGGTCACCGACGCGGCGCGCACCGTGCCCGACGAGATCGCCCGCGCGCGCGAGGCGCTGCGCCAGGCGACGGCGCTGCGCGGCGGCCTCGAGCCCGACGCCGCGGCGCGTCTGGGCGACGAGGTGCGCGAGATCGAGGCGGCGCTCGCGCAGCACGAGACGGATGCCGCGCGGCTTCCCTCCGCGACGGCCCAGGCCGTGATGCGGCTGCGCGACCGGCTCGACCAGGCGGTGGGCGACGCCCGCACGGCGCAGCAGCGGCTGCACGGCGCCCGCTCCGCCCTGCCGGGCGCCCTGCGCACGGCGGATGCCGTCGTGCTGCGCGCCGAGTCGGCGGCGTCGCACGCGGGAGCGGACGCCCGGGTGCGGCTCGCGTCGGCGCAGCGGGAGCTGAGCACGGCCCGCGACGAGGCGGACCCGGTCGCCGCGCTCGACGCCGCGCGCCGCGCGATGCGGCACGCCGAGGACGCGATCGCCCTCGCCGACTACGACCGCCTCGGCCGGCGCTGATCCGCGCCACCGGCTGCCCGCTGAGCCGGGCCGTCGCCGGCGCGGACGGCATCCCGCCCCTGCCGAGTCCGGGCGTCGCCGGACCCGGCGGCATCCCGCCCGCGCCGTCCCGGGCGGCGCCGGAAGCCCGCCTCGTCCCGCCCGTCAGCCCTGGCCGACGAGCCGCTCGTGCAGGAGGTCGAGCACGCGGTCGTCCACGCCGTGCGCGCGCAGCATGGGCGTCACGCCGCCCCAGGTCTCGTCCACGGTGTCGAGAACGGCGCCGAGCACCTCGGCGGGACTCGTCGCGGCGAGGTGCATGAACTCGTCGCTCGCCGCGTGCCCGTTGCGCTCCTCGTACAGCGCGACGATGCGGTCCAGCCAGGGACCGGCGAGATTCCCCGCGCTCGCGGCGTAGTCGTCGAGCACGTGCTCGCGCGCGACGCCGACGGCCTCCAGCACCGTCGCGACCACGAGTCCCGTGCGGTCCTTGCCGGCCGTGCAGTGCACGAGCACGGCGCCCGCCGGGGCGTCGGCCACCAGCTGCACGGCGCGCGCGATCTGCGGCAGCCGGGTCCGCATGATGATCTGGTACATCTCGCCCAGCGGGCGGGGGGCCGCCCCGTCCAGGGCGGACGCCTGGCCGTAGAGCTCCACCTGCACGGTCTCGATGTGCGACGGGACGAGGCTGGGCGACCGATCGACCTCGGTCGACGCGCGCAGATCGACGATGCGCGAGAGGCCGAGCCGGGCGATCGCCGCGCGGCCGCGCTCGCTCACCCTGTCGAGCCCGTCCGACCGGTAGAGCGCCCCCTCGCGCACGGTTCCGTATCGCGCGGGATACCCGGCAGGGGTGCGGAAGTTGACGGTGCCCTCGACGTCGAGCGGCGGATTGACGGCGAAGCTTCGCGAAGCGGTGCTCATGGGGGTTCCTTCGATGTTCGGCCCGGATCGCGCAGATCCGGAGGGATGCCGGGGCAGACGTGAGGGCGCCGTCGACGACGGCGCCCTCACCGGGGGTCAGCTGTGGTGCTTCGTGAAGAGCTCTTCCCAGCCCTTGCGCAGCGCGTCGGGGTTCTCGTGCACCCACTCCCAGTCGCGCTCGAGCCAGTTGATCTCGCTCAGCGGCGGCAGCAGCTCGTGCGTGGGGATGTCGGCGCTCGTGGTCATGCGCCGCGGCATCTCGACGGCGATGGCCGCCTGCCCCTCGGGACTCATGATGTAGTTGCCGACATCCTTGGCGAGCTCCGGGTTCGGCCCGCCCTTGATGATGCCGAGGCCCGTGATGACACCGCTCGTGCCCTCCTCGGGGTAGACGACGCGCACGTTCGTGAGCCCGCTGGCGATGAGCTCGATGGCGGTGTTCTCGTTCGCGATGCTCACGGCGTACTCGCCGCCCGCGATGCCGGCCGTCTGCGCCGACGACGAGGCGCCGATCACGAGCCCGTTCGCCAGGAGCGCGTCGATGAAGTCCCACGCCTCGTCGGAGTCGAGGCCGAGCGCCGTGTGGATGCCGTGGATGCCGCTGAGCGCGCCCGCCGACTTGAGCGGGTCGCCCGAGAGCACCTTGCCCTTGAGCTCGGGCGCGAGCAGATCGGCGTAGCCCTGGATGTCGAGGCCGAGCTCCTTCTCGATGTCGGTGTTGACGAGAAGGACAGATGCCCCGACGTTGTAGTAGTTGAAGTAGCCGTTCGAGGAGCGGAACTCGGGCTCGAGCGTGTCGTCGTAGTCGCTCACCCAGGGCTCGAAGAGCGCCGCGTGCATGTCGCCGTCCTGGATGTTCGCGCCGCCGAGCATCATGTCGCCCTGCGGGTTGCCCGACTCGGCGCTGATGCGGGCGATCGACTCGCCGGTGCTGCCGTAGACCATCTCGAGCTCGATGTCGGGGAACTGCGCCTCGATGAGCTCCGTGAAGACCTCGGCGTCGTGATCGACGAGCTGCGTGTAGACGACCAGCTTGTTGCTCTCGTAGCCCCCGGTCTCGTTGCCGGCGCTCTCCGTCGAGCCGTTCGAGGTTCCCGAGCCCGAGCCCGAGCCGGTGCCGCCGCCGCAGGCGGCGAGCGCGAGGGTCAGGACGGCTGCTGCGCCGAGGGCCCCCGTTCTCATGAGTCGTCGCGTACGCATGTGTCTCTCCTTCGTGGGATGTGTTGCAGGTGATGAGGTGGGATGGATGTCGGACCGCCGGCTCACAGGCGCACGTCCTCCTCGCGCGTGAAGCGCAGGTAGACGTACATGAGCACCGCCGTGATCACGGTGAGGATCGACGAGTACGCCGCGCCGAGGCCGTAGTTGCCGCGCGAGATCTCGAGGAACGCGGCCATCGTGAGCGTGATCGTCTGGTTGTTGTAGAGGATGATCGCCGCCGACAGCTCGGTGAGCAGCGTCACGAAGCTGAGGAACGCGCCCGAGGCGATGCCCGCCGACATCATCGGCATGGTCACCCGGAAGAAGGTCTTCATCTTCGAGGCGCCGAGGCTGCGCGCGGCCTCCTCCATCGAGATCGGCATGTGCATGAGCGTCGCGGTCGCGGAGCGGATCGTGTACGGCATCCGTCGGATGACCATCGCGATGACCATGATCGCGACCGTGCCGGTGAGCGCGAGCGGCGGCCCGTTGAAGGCGACGACGAGGCCGATCGCGAGCACGGCGCCGGGCATGATGTACGGCAGCATCGCGAGCGTGTCGATCGCGTTGTTGATCGGGTTCGGCCGCCGAACGACGAGGTAGGCGATGAGCACCGAGATCAGCACGATGATGACGAGCGAGATGCCGCTGAACCAGAGCGTGTTCCACGTCGACTGGGCCAGCACGCGGTCGGCCGCCCGGGTGTAGTTGTCGAGGGTGAACCCCGGCAGGAACACCGACTGCGTGCTGTTGCGGAACGACAGGTAGATGACGTAGATCTTCGGCAGGAAGGCGAGCCCGATCAGCCCGTACATGTACACGTACACCGCCGCGCCGCCGAGACCCCGCAGTCGCTTCTTCTCCGGCGGACGGCTGGCCTTGATCGTGAAGCTGAAGCGTCCGGCGACGAACTTCTGTCCGAGGAAGATCACGGTCGTGACGAGGATGCCGACGATGCCCAACGCCGACGCGAAGGCGTGGTCCTGTCCCGTCTCGGCGAGGTACTGGTTGTAGATCTCGACCGTGAACACGCGGAATCCCTCGCCGATGAGCAGCGGGGTGCCGAAGTCGGCGAAGGCGCGCATGAAGACCAGGAGCGATGCGGCGAGCAGGGTCGGGATCGTGAGCCGCAGGATGACGCTGCCGAGGCGCTTCAGCCCCGTCGTCCCCATGAGGGCGGACGCCTCGAGCAGCGACGAGTCGACGTTGCGGAAGGCGGCGTTCATGAAGACCGACACGAGGGGGAACAGCTTGAGCGTCAGCACGAAGACGATGCCGCCGAACCCGTAGACGGTGGGGATCTCGAAGGGCCAGACGGGCTGCAGGATGTTGCGCACGAGTCCGTTGCGGCCCAGCAGCAGGATCCACGCGTACGCCCCGATGAAGGGGGCCGACATGATCGAGAGCACCGCCAGGATGAACAGCAGTCGCGCGCCCTTGATGCGGAAGTACGTGTAGAAGTACGAGAACGGGATCGCGACGGCGAGCGACGCGACCGTCACCCAGAAGCTCACGGCGAAGCTGTTGCGGATCGTCACGAAGTAGTAGTTGTTCGTGAAGAAGCGTGCGAAGTTGTCGAAGGAGAAGTTGCCCTCGGCGTCGATCACCGACTGCTGGAAGACGCCCCACAGTGGGTAGACGAGGAAGACGCCGAAGATGAGCAGCAGCACGAGCGACACGACGGTCCAGACGTCGAAGCCGAAGCGCTTGCGGCGCTGCCGGGGCGCCTGCCCCGCGAGCGCGACGAGCTCGGTGGTGGCGCTCACGTGCGCACCGCCTCGCCCGCGACGGCCGGCTCGTCGGCGCCGATCAGCAGGTTGCGCTCGCCGGCCTCGTCGAACACGTTGATGCGTGACGTCTCGACGTCGACGCGCACGGCCGTGCCCGGCGACAGCGGCTGCGCGAAGTGCGAGGTCTCGACGATCTCGACCTGTGTGCCGTCTTCGAGGTCGACGGCGTACTGGATCGTGCGACCGAGGAAGACGCTGTGCACGATCGTTCCGGGGATGCCGCGGTCGCCGCGCTCGTCGATGACGAGCTGCTCGGGGCGCACCGAGAGGCGCACGCGACCCGACGCGGGCGGGTCGTAGAGACGACCGGGCAGGGGGAACGCGCGGCCGGCGATGCGCAGGCTCTCGCCGTCCAGCTCGGCCGTGAAGGTGTTGGAGCGGCCGATGAACGTCGAGACGTACTCGTTGCGGGGCCGGTGGTAGAGCTCGGGAGGGGTGCCGAGGTGCTGCACCGTGCCGTCGCGCATGACGGCGATGCGGTCCGACACGGCCATGGCCTCCTCCTGGTCGTGCGTGACGTAGACCGTGGTGATGCCGACGCGCTGCTGGATCTCGCGGATCACCTCGCGCATCTCGACGCGGAGCTTCGCGTCGAGGTTCGACAGCGGCTCGTCCATCAGCAGCACGTCGGGCGAGGTCACGAGCGCGCGGGCGAGCGCGACGCGCTGCTGCTGGCCGCCCGAGAGCCGGTCGGGCATCGTGTCGGCCCAGCGCTCGATCTGCACGAGCTCGATGTACTCCTGGGCGCGATCGCGGATCTCGCCGCGCGAGACGTTCGCGTTCTTCAGGCCGAACTCGACGTTCTTGCGCACCGAGAGGTGCGGGAAGATCGCGTAGTTCTGAAAGACCATGCCGATCCGCCGCTTCGCGGGGTCGACGTCGTTGATCCGCTTCTCGTTGAAGTAGATGTCGCCGCCCTGGATCGAGTTGAAGCCCGCGATCATGCGGAGCAGCGTCGTCTTGCCGCAGCCCGAGGGGCCGAGCAGGGTGAAGAACTCGCTCTCGCGGATCTCCAGCGACATGCCCTCGATGACGGTGACGTCGCCGTACTTCTTGACGACGTCGCGGATCGAGATGTTGATGCTCACTGCGCGCCTCCGGCCCGGTGCGAACCGTGGTCGTGCATGCGGAGGGACGAACGGGGGGTCCTCGAGTTCATCGTCGAACTTTCTGTCGGCGCTCGCGAAGAGCGGCGGTGCGTCGGAGTCAAAAGTGGCACCTGTGCCACTTTTTCGTTGGCGCAAAGATAGGCGACGTCATCGACGGGTGTCAAGCCCGCGGCATCCGCCCGGGCGTCTCAGGTCTCGCGTGCGGGCACGGACGTCCGTGCCCGGGCCGGGATCAGGCGTCGTGCACGATGGCGTCAGACGCTGCGGACGTCGGGCTCAGACACCGCGGGCGTCGGGCACGACGGGGAACGTCGACAGCGCCGACTCGATCGCGACGCGCCATTCGTCGAGCTTCGGCGACACCTGGTCGAGCTCGCCGGCCTCGAAGTGGTAGTGCAGGATCGCCCTGAGCAGAGCCGCGGCGACATAGGCGGTCTTCTCCTGGTCAGGGCCGAAATGCTCGAGCAGGATCGTGCGCATCTGGCGCTCGGTGCCGAGCAGCAGGGCCTCGTAGTGCGCGCGGATCGGCGCCTCGTCGAGAAGCCGACGGCGCAGCCGACGGCGGCGTTCCGTCATCAGGTCGACGGCGGGGGGACGCTGCTCCAGCTCGAAGAACGTCCGCCGCACGGCCTCGAAGAACGTCGCGCCCGCGATCAGGTGCTCGCGGATGAGCTCGTGGCCGACCTCGAAGTAGGTGTTCGAGAACAGCAGCGACTCCTTCGTGGGGAAGTAGCGGAAGAAGGTCCGCCGGCCCACGCCGGTCTCCTCGGCGATGTCGGCGATCGTCGTCTCGTGGTAGCCGCGCTGCTCGAACAGCTCGATCGCCGTGGCCTGAATGCCCTCGCGCGTGTGCTGCTTCTTCTCTTCGCGCGTCGGCTTGGTGCGGCTCATCAGGGCGTCCTCTCCTGCGTACGTGTACCGTACACTCCCCTGACGACGCCGACGCGAACGCCCCTGAGGCGGGGTCGCGGATCACACGGCGGACAAGACAACTGAGGGATGCCTCGCGGCATCCCTCAGTCCGTCCTTGACTCTGATCTCAGATCAGAGAGGGCGGATGTTCTCTGCCTGCAGGCCCTTGGGGCCCTGGGCCACGTCGAACTCGACGCGCTGGTTCTCTTCGAGCGAGCGGTAGCCGCTCGACTGGATGGCGGAATAGTGGGCGAAGACGTCGGCGCCGCCTTCATCGGGCGCGATGAAGCCGAAGCCCTTCTCCGAGTTGAACCACTTGACGGTACCGCTGGTGCTCATGACTGCCTTACTGTAACTGCCCGGAGCAGGTGCCCCGGCACCTCCTAAGGTACTGGGTGACGGGCGCCCCGGGGCCCCTGTTTCGTTTCTCTACGGCAACGGTTATGTGACGAGTTCTTATCGCCCGCGCCCCCCGCCATCTCGGCGGGGAGGGGGCACGGGGCGGGTCATTCGAAGCGGGTGGCGGGGAGGGCGGTGCGGCGGCGGGCGGTGCGGAAGGTCGCGGCGATCGCGATCGCGGCGAGGGCCAGGCTCACCGCGATCGTCACGTAGTAGTCGGGGTCGGGCCACGAGACGGTGCGGCGTCCGCCCGTGAGCCCCGCGAGCAGCGTCCAGGCGACCACGAAGCCGAGCCCGACGCACAGCACGAACACGGTCGCGAGCGGGATCGCCGCCTCCGCCGCGAGCATGCGGCGGAGGGCGGACGCCGGCATCCCCGTCAGCCGCAGCAGCCCCAGCGTGCGCCGCCGGTCGAGCACGCCCGCGATCGTGGAGACGGCGAGCGAGATCGCGGAGACGACGGTCGCGATGAGGATGCCGACGTTCGCGAGCCCCGCGTAGCGCGCGGCCCAGGTCAGCTGGCCGTGGCCGGCGTCCTCCTCGCGCGTCGACGGCGGCAGCCACGGCGCGAGGTCGCTCGTGAGCAGCGCCGTGCGCGCCCGCTCCAGCGCCGCCGGCGAGCCGTCGGTGAGCACGATCACGGAGCTGATCCACGCCTCGGCCGCCACGTCGGCCGGCACCGGATCGACGGCGACCGGGCCCTCCGAGGGCTGGTTGGTGAAGTACGCGTTGTCGACGCGCACCCATTCGGCGTCGGGAACCGCGAGGCCGAGGGCCGCGGCATCCGTCGCACGCAGGATGGATCCCGTGTCGGGGTGCGAACGGTCCAGCGCGACCGCCGTCACGCCCGGTGTCGCCGCGAGGACCTCGAGCGCCGCCGCTGCGACGTCGTCGTCGTGCAGGCTCACGTGGCCGACGAGCGCGCTCGCGGCGAGGCGCTCGTCGGGCGGCGCCGCGACGAAGCCGTCGACGCGTGCCGTCGTGATCCCGGCGGCGAACACCGACACGACGAACACGGCGAGCACGAGGCCGCTCACGGTGCGGAACGTCGCGCGCGGATGCCGCAGGATGCGGTTCGCCGCCAGCACCCCCGCCGGACCCCGTGCGCCCGCAGCGAGGAGCCGGCTGACGCCCGCCGTGAGCACGGGTCCCGCGAGCACGAGTCCCACCGCGACGACGACGAACCCTCCGACGAGGATCAGGTCGGCGCGCGGCAACGGGCGGCCGCTGATGGACAGCAGGGTCAGGACGACCATGCCCGCGACACCGGCGAGCAGCGGCACGACGGCGACGAGGCGCGGGCGCCGCTCCGCGCGCTCGCGGCTCGCGCCGAGCGGGCCGAGGTCGGCGCGACGCGCCGTGACGTACGCGACGAGCGAGGCGACGAGCACCGTGCCGGCGACGATGGCCGCGATCGTCGCGGGGTCGACGTGCAGATCCCCGGCGAAGAACCGTCCGTCCTCGATGGAGAAGAGGGATGCCACCGGCACGAGCGCCCAGAACAGCACGAGGCCGCCGACGGCGCCGGCGAGCGCCGAGGCACCGGTCTCGATCGCGGCGACGGATGCCACCCGGTGCGGCGTGGCGCCCATGAGCCGCAGCGCGGCGAAGCGCTCGGCGCGGGCGGCGCTGCCGAGGCGGGTGACGATGCCGATGAGCACGACCACGGGGAACAGCACGGCGATGCCGCCGACGATCGCGATCACGCGATAGCTCTCGTTGGGATAGGGCGTGCCCTGGAAGGCGCGCACCCTCAGCGTGCCGGGCAGGCCGGCGACGGCATCCGCCTCGACGCCGACGACGGCGACGAGGGAGTCGGGGCTCGCGAGCGCATCGTCGGCGATGAGGCCGGCGATCGTGCCGAAGCGGTCGCCCAGCTGGTCGGCGGGAACGGAGGCGATGAGCGCGGCGAGCGCGGGCGAGACGTACGCGGTGCCGGGCGCGGGAGGCGCGCCGACACCGGGGACCTCGACGGTCGTGCCGGGCGTCGAGGCGATCGCGACGCGCGTGATCGCGTGCGGGCCGAAGCGCTCCGGGGCCATCTGCCCCATGCTGGAGACGAGGACCTCGCCGTCGGTCACGGTGGCGTCGCCGGGCGTCTGGACGGCGGTCGCGCCGGCGCCGGCGTACGGATACGTCCAGGTCGAGCGCTCCGCGCGATCGGTGAGCCCGTTGTAGGCGGCGAGGACGAGCAGCAGCAGGGCGACGCCGACCGCGACGCCCGCGGCCGTGCCGATGAGGCGCGCCCGGCCGCCCCGCGCCCGGCCCGCGACCAGCCAGGCGAGCGAGAGCGTGTTCACGCGAGCACCCCGACGGTGCTGACACGGCCATCGCGCACGACGATCTCGCGGTCGGCGTACGACGCCGTGCGCGCGTCGTGCGTGACGACCACGACGGTCGTCCCGGATGCCCGGGCGAGCTCGGTCAGGGTCGTCATGACCTTCTCGGCCGCGAGCGAGTCGAGCGAGCCCGTCGGCTCGTCGGCGAAGACGACCCGCGGCGCGGTCACGAGGGCACGGGCGACGGCGACGCGCTGCGCCTGTCCGCCCGAGAGCTCGCCGGGCAGCTTCGGGGCCTGGTCGGCGAGGCCCAGGCGCTCGAGCCAGCTGCGGGCCTGGCGCGCGGCGTCCCGGCGCGATCCGCCCGCGAGCAGCAACGGCAGCGCGACGTTGTCGGCCGCCGACAGATCGGGCAGGAGCTGCCCGAACTGGAAGACGAAGCCGAACTCGGTCAGCCGCAGCCGGGCGCGATCCGTCTCGTTCAGCGCGTCGATGCGGCGGCCCGCGTACTCGACCGCGCCCTCGTCGGGTGCGAGCACGCCGGCCAGCACGTGCAGCAGCGTCGACTTGCCCGACCCCGAGGGGCCCATGATCGCGAGGATCTCGCCCGCCCGGATGTCGACGTCGACGCCCCGCAGCGCCTCGGTGAGCCCGAACGAGCGCCGCACGCCGCGGGCGCTCAGCAGCACGTCGCTCACGACAGCACCTCCGCCCGCAGCTCGGCGAGCCGCGCCGCTGTGAGGTCGATCCACCGCAGGTCGGCCTCGAGGTGGAACAGCGCGTGGTCGCACAGCAGCACGGTGGACAGGTCGGCGCCGTGCTTGCGGCGGGTCAGCTCGCGCATGCGCGCCAGGTGCTCGGCCCGCTGCACGTCGAGGAGAGCCTCGGCGTCGTCGCCGAGCAGCAGCGCGATGACGGTCTTCGCGAAGAGGTTGCTCTGCAGGGATCCCGAGGGCGCATCGGGCGCGAACAGCCACTCGGCGACCTTGGTGCGGCCCTCCGGCGTGATCTCGTAGCGCTTGCGGTCGGGGCCCGCGCCGGCCTCGTCGCCGAGCAGCTCGATCAGCCCGCTGCGCAGGAGGCGGGCGAGCGTCGCGTACACCTGCCCGAACGCGAGCGGCTTCTCCGCGCCGAACAGCCGGTCGTATCCGTGCTTCAGGTCGTACCCGTAGCTCGGCCCCGTGCCCAGCAGCCCGAGCAGCACCGTCGAATTGTCCATGGAACCCATACACAGAGCGTATACACCTGATGTATAGATCGCAACACCCTGCCCGTGCCGAACCCGCCGCGGCGCCGCGGCACCGACCGCCGGGTCGAACTTGTGGGCGCCCGTCCTTGTGGGCGCCCGTCGCCGCTTCCCGCCCCGCAAGGCGACCACGAGCACCCACTGTTCGCCACCGCCCGCGGATCGTGGACAGTGGATGCCGCCATCACCGCGCCGACGCGACCACAAGCGCCCACGAGATACGTCGCGCGCACACGCGGCACACGCGGCATCCAGACCGCGGAGCAGGCGTTCAGCGGCCTGCGGGGTCTCCAGATGGTGGGCGCTTCTGGGCGCTTCACGCGCCGGGAAGCAGCCACAAGCGCCCATCATTCATGGACCGGCGGAGATCGTGGGCGCTCGTCGTCACGACCGCGCGGCTCAAGCGGCGACAAGCGCCCACAAGATGTGCGACGGCGGATGCCCGCGAGGCAGGCGCGGGCGACCGGAAGGGCGGCCGGAAACGAGACGATCCCCGTCCCGGGGGCCCGGGACGGGGATCGAACTGCTGTGCGCGAGGGGGGAGTTGAACCCCCACGCCCTTTCGGGCACTGGCACCTGAAGCCAGCGCGTCTGCCTATTCCGCCACTCGCGCGAATCCGCTCTCACGGACTCAACTTTCCGAGGATATCACGCTTGTGCGACGATCGATGTCCGTCATCGGCAGCGCACAGGTGCGCGTTCAGGGTATGCAACTACCATGTACGGACCGACAGGCATGCCCGAAGGAGCCCCGTGGGACTACTTGACAGCTTCGAGAAGGGTCTTGAGCGCGCCGTGAACAGCGCGTTCGCGAAGACCTTCCGCAGCGGCATCCAGCCGGTCGAGATCGCGTCGGCCCTGCGCGCGGAGATCGACGCGAAGGCCGCCGTGGTCAGCCGCGACCGCATCCTCGCGCCCAACGCGTTCACCGTGAGCCTGTCGAACGACGACGCCGAGCGCATGCGCTCGCTGGGCAGCGCGCTCGACGACGAGCTCAGCCGCCTCGTCGCGGCGCACGCGAGCACGCAGGGGTTCAGCTTCGCGGGGCCCGTGACGATCTCGCTCGTCGCCGACCCGCAGCGCGCGACCGGCACCGTCGGCGTGGCGTCGGCGACCGCCGTCGGCGACGTGTCGTGGCACGGCGTGCTCGAGATCGCCGGCATCCGGCATCCCCTCGCGAAGGCGCGCACCGTCATCGGCCGCGGCTCCGACGCCGACATCACGCTGGACGACTCGGGCGCGAGCCGCCGGCACGTCGAGGTGCTCTGGGACGGCGAGCGCGCCATGGTGCGCGACCTCGGCTCGACCAACGGCACGCTGCTCGACGGCCGCCGCATCGGCAACGCGCCGCTGCCGCCCGACGCCGTCTTCACGGTCGGGCGCACCGAGATCCGGTTCCGCGTCGTCGCGCAGGCCGCGCCGTCGCGCCCCGCGCCGCCCGACGACGCGACGCGCTCGTACCCCCTGGGAGGCGCCTCGTGACCGACCTGTCGCTGCTGCTGCTGCAGATCGGCTTCCTCATCCTGCTGTGGTTCTTCGTCTTCGCCGTCGTCTACTCGCTGCGCGCCGACGTGTTCGGCGTGCGCGTGCGCAAGATGCCGCCGTCGCAGACGCCGGCGCCCGCCCCCGTCGCGAAGGACCCGAGGCCCGCGAAGGAGCCCAAGGCGCCGAAGCCCGCGAAGGGCAGCCGGCTCGCGACCCGCGACGCCGTGTCGCGCATCGTCATCACGAGCGGCCCCAAGGCCGGCCTCGAGCTGCCGCTCGGCGACGAGCCGCTCACGATCGGCCGCTCCAGCGAGTCGGGCCTCGTGATCCGCGACGACTACACCTCCAGCCACCACGCGCGCCTGCTGCTGTGGGGCGAGCAGTGGATGCTGCAGGACCTCGACTCCCGCAACGGCACGTGGCACGACGGCGAGCGCGTCGCGGCACCCGTCCCCGTGCGCGTGGACGCCCCCATCAAGGTGGGCGCGACGACGTTCGAGCTGCGGAAGTAACCCGATCCGATGGTCTTCGAAGGGTCGAGCGCCGCGATCTCGCACACCGGCAAGGTCCGTGCGAACAATCAGGACTCCGGCTACTGCGGCTCCAACCTGTTCGTCGTCGCCGACGGCATGGGCGGGCACGCGGGCGGCGACGTCGCGTCGAGCCTCGCAGTGCACCGGCTGAAGGAGCTCGACCTGCCGTTCACCTCGACGACCGAGGCCGAAACGGCCCTGCGCGAGGCGATCACCGACACCGCGGCCGAGCTCATCGACACGGTCGCCGAGCGCCCCGAGCTCGCGGGCATGGGCACCACGGTCTGCGCGATCGTGATGGTCGACGACTACGCCGTGATCGCCCACATCGGCGACTCGCGCGTGTACCTGCTGCGCGACGGCGCGCTCACCCAGATCACGACCGACCACACCTTCGTGCAGCGTCTCGTCGACACGGGCCGCATCACCCCCGAGGAGGCCCGCTACCACCCGCGGCGCTCCGTGCTCATGCGCGTGCTCGGCGACATGTCGCCCGACCCCGAGGTCGACACGTTCATCATGCCGACCCGTCCCGGCGACCGCTGGCTGCTGTGCTCCGACGGCCTGTGCGGCGTGGTCGACGACGCGCACACCGCGAAGACGCTCGCGCAGGGCCTGGCTCCGGGCCGCACGGCCGATCTGCTGCTCAAGCAGGCGCTGGATGCCGGTGCCCCCGACAACGTCACGATCGTGCTCGTCGACGTGGGCGGCAAGCACCCCCTCTTCAGCGGCACCCCGACCATCGTCGGCTCGGCGTCGACGCCCGAGGGCGTCGCGATCACCGCGATCGCCCGCCCCAGCCGCACCGGCTGGCTGCACCCGGGCCGCCAGGCGGCCAACGAGCCGACGCACTTCGAGCCGGCGGCCGAGTACCTCGAAGAGCTCATCGAGGAGGACCGGCGCCGCGCCCGCGGGCGCCGCCGGTGGTGGGTCGTGGGCTTCGTCCTCGTGCTCGCGGTGCTCGCGGCGGCGGCGATCGGTGGCTACCAGTGGACGCAGACGCGCTACTTCGTCGGCACCGACGACGACACGGTCGTGATCTTCCGCGGCATCCAGCAGGACATCGGCCCGCTCTCGCTGTCGTCGGTCTACGAGGACACGAACATCCGGCTCGAGGATCTGCCGTTCTACCAGCGCCTCGAGGTCGAGAACACCATCTCCGCGCGGTCGCTCGAGCACGCCGAGAGCATCGTGCAGTCGCTCACCCCGGCGACGAGGGAGGAGAGCCGATGAGCGCCCCCGTCCAGGCCGACACGAGCGTGCTGAACGCGCTGCGCAAGCTGCGGATGCCGCAGACGCAGCGCAACCGCGAGCTGTGGCTGCTCGTGTTCGCGTTCGCGATCAACGCGAGCACGGTCGCGCTCGTGCAGCTCGGCGCCCACGGCCAGATCGACCCCACCTTCCTGTACTACTGCGGGGGCCTGTCGGTGCTCGTGCTCGCCCTGCACATCGTGCTGCGCCTGCGCGCCCGCGACGCCGACCCGTTCGTCGTGCCGATCGCGACGGTGCTGTCGGGCCTCGGCCTCGCGATGATCTACCGCCTCGACATCGCCGAGGACTACACGGGCTGGACGGCGTACTCGACGCGGCAGCTCGCGTGGCTCGCGATCGCGATCATCGCGGCGATCGCCGTCGTCGTGCTGCTGCGCAACTACCGCGTGCTGTTCCGCTACACGTACCTGTTCGGGCTCTCCGGCATCCTCCTCCTGCTGCTGCCGTACGTCCCGGGGCTCGGCACCGACGCGAACGCCGACGTGTGGGTCTCGATCGGCGGCATCGTCTCGTTCCAGCCCGGCGAGCTGGCCAAGATCGCCCTCGCGATCTTCTTCGCGGGCTACCTCGTGCGCACGCGCGAGTCGCTCGCCTCGGTGGGCACGCGGTTCCTCGGCATCACCTGGCCGCGGGCGCGCGAGCTCGGCCCCGTGCTCGTCGTGTGGCTCGCGTCGCTCGGCATCATCGTGCTGCAGCGCGACCTGGGCACAGGCCTGCTGCTGTTCGGCATGTTCGTCGCGATGATCTACGTCGCCACGGGCAAGACCAGCTGGGTCGTGATCGGCCTCGTGCTGGTGTCGGCGGGCGCGTTCCTCGCCTCGCGCTTCCTGCCCTACGTGGGGGCGCGGTTCGAGAACTGGCTCGACGCCTTCAACCCCGACCTCATGGACAACTCGTCCATGCAGCTCGTGACCGGCATCTTCGGCCTCGCGGAGGGCGGGTTCTTCGGCACGGGCCTCGGACGCGGGCGCCCCGACCTCACGCCGCTCGCCGAGAGCGACTACATCTTCCCGAGCCTGGGCGAGGAGCTGGGCCTCGTGGGCGTGTTCGCGATCCTGTGCCTCTACATGGTGTTCACGAGCCGCGGCATCCGCATCGGCATCGCGGGGCAGGACGACTTCGGCAAGCTGCTCGCGACGGGGCTCTCGTTCACGATCGCGCTGCAGGTGTTCATCATGGTCGGCGGCGTCACCCGCCTCATCCCCCTGACGGGGCTGACCACGCCGTTCCTCGCGGCGGGAGGCTCATCGCTCGTGGCCAACTGGATCATCGTCGCCCTGCTGCTGCGCATCTCGGATGCCGTGCGCTCCCGCCCCCGGGTGGTGATCGGCTGATGACGCTGACCCACCCCCGCCGGTCGAGTGCCCCCGGCCGCCCCGGCGCACCATCCCGCCGGTCGAGTGCCTCCGGCAGCATCGGCGCATCACCCCGCTGGTCGAGTGCCGCGCCGCAGACGCGGCGTATCGAGACCCCTCCCACAGACCGCTACACGGGTTTCGATACGCGGCCTCCGGCCGCTACTCAACCAGCGGTGGAGACGCACGCCCTCCTCCTCCCACCCCGCCGGCCGGGCCCCGCCGGCCGCGCCGGCGCATCACCCCGCTGGTCGAGTGCCGCGCCGCAGACGCGGTGTATCGAGACCCCTCCCACGGACCGTCACACGGGTTTCGATACGCGGCCTCCGGCCGCTACTCAACCAGCGAAGGGTGAGGCCGGCTCGAGGGGGTGCCGGGGATGACGAAGGAGCTTCGCCGTCTCAGCATCGTGATGCTCGTGATGTTCCTGGCGCTGTTCGGGTCGACGAGCTACATCCAGGCGATCGGCGCCAACGAGCTGCACGAGAACCCGCACAACCGCCGCGCGCTGTACGACTCCTTCGAGGTGCAGCGCGGCGCGATCCTCGCGGGCGAGAGCGTCATCGCGACCTCGGTGCCGAGCGGCGACCTGTACAGCTGGCAGCGGCAGTACACCGACGCCCTCATGTGGGCGCCCGTCACGGGATACATCAACCCCGTGCTCACGAGCGCGACGGGCCTGGAGCAGGCGATGAACAGCGTGCTGTCGGGCACCGCCGCGACGCAGCTGCTCGCCCGGCTGGAGCGCGTGATCAGCGGCCAGCCGCCGCGCGGCGCGAACGTCGTGCTCACGCTCGACCCCGCCGTCCAGGCCGCCGCGTTCGAGGCGCTGGGCGACTACGAGGGCGCGATCATCGCGACGACCCCCACCGGCGAGGTGCTCGCGATGGTCACGAGCCCCAGCTTCGACACGAACCTGCTCGCGTCGCACGACACCGTGGCGGTCGACGAGGCGTACCAGCAGCTCGTCGACGACCCGCTCGACCCGCTTTTCAACCGCGCGATCGGCGGCGACCTCAACCCGCCCGGCTCGACGTTCAAGCTCGTCGTGGCCGCCACGGCCCTCGCGTCGGGCCGGTACACACCGCAGTCGACGTTCCCGAACCCCACGTCGTGGCAGCTGCCGGGGTCGACGAGCCTCGTCTACAACCACGACAACGGCCCGTGCGGTCCCGGCGAGACCGTGACGCTCGCCGACGCGCTGCGGCTCAGCTGCAACATCCCGTTCGCGGAGCTCGCGGTCGCCCTCGGCGACGACGAGATCCGCGCGCAGGCCGAGCTGTTCGGCTTCAACACGTCGTTCGACCTGCCCGTGTCGTCGACGGCGTCGGTGTACCCGCCGACCGCGGACGACGCCTTCACGGCGCTGTCGGGCTTCGGCCAGGGCGACGTGCTCGCGACGCCGCTGCAGATCGGGATGGTGTCGGCGGCGATCGCGAACCGCGGCGTGCTGATGAACCCGCGCATGGTCGATCTCGTGGCCGCTCCCGACCTCTCCTGGCAGGAGCAGTACGAGAGCACCCAGTTCGCGGAGGCGATCGACGCGAAGGTCGCGGCGCAGCTCGCGGCGATGATGGTCGACAACGTCTCCAACGGCGCGGCGAGCGGTGCAAGAATAGAGGGCGTCGATGTGGCCGGGAAGACCGGCACGGCAGAGCACGGTCCCGATGATCCCTATACGGTGTGGTTCACGGGGTTCGCGCCCGCGGATACACCCGAGGTCGTCGTCACCGTGATGATCGAGAACGGGGGCGGGATGGGACAGCAGGCCACGGGCAACGAGATCGCGGCGCCCATCGCGAAGAGAGTCATTGAGGCGGTGCTGAGCAGATGAGACCGGCGCAGGGTGTGAGCTTCGGCGGACGCTACGAGTTGGATTCGCGCATCGCCATCGGCGGCATGGGCGAGGTCTGGGAGGCGACCGATCACGTCATCGGCCGCACGGTGGCGATCAAGATCCTCAAAGACGAGTACATGGGCGATCCCGGCTTCCTCGAGCGCTTCCGCGCCGAGGCCCGGCACGCCGCGCTCGTCAACCACGAGGGCATCGCGAGCGTGTTCGACTACGGCGAGGAGAACGGCTCCGCGTTCCTCGTGATGGAGCTCGTCCCCGGCGAGGCGCTGTCGACCATCCTCGAGCGCGAGGGCACGCTCTCGACCGACAAGACGCTCGACGTCGTCGCGCAGACCAGCGCGGCGCTGCAGGCCGCGCACGCCGCGGGCCTCGTGCACCGCGACATCAAGCCCGGCAACCTGCTCATCACGCCCGACGGGCGCGTCAAGATCACCGACTTCGGCATCGCGCGCATCGCCGACCAGGTGCCGCTCACCGCGACCGGCCAGGTCATGGGGACCGTGCAGTACCTGTCGCCCGAGCAGGCGTCGGGCCACCCGGCATCCCCCGCGACCGACATCTACTCGCTCGGCATCGTCGCCTACGAGTCGCTGGCCGGCAAGCGTCCCTTCACGGGCGAGTCGCAGGTCGCGATCGCGATGGCGCAGATCAACGACACCCCGCCGCCGCTGCCGGCGACCGTTCCCGGCCCCGTGCAGCAGCTGGTGCTCTCGATGATCGCCAAGAAGCCCGCCGACCGTCCCCCGACGGCCGCCGCGGTCGCGCGCGCGGCGTCGGCGCTGCGACGCGGAGACGTCGCCGCGGCCGCCGCGATCGTGCCCGCGATCGCCGGCACGGGCGCACCCGTCGACGAGGTCACCCAGCTGCTCACGCCGTCGGGCGAGGACACGACGCGCCTCATGCCGCTCTCGACGGCGACGGCGCCCGCGGTCGTCGCCCCGCCGCGCAAGCGCAGCCCGTGGACGTGGCCGCTCGTCGCGCTCATCGCGCTGCTGCTCATCGTCCTCGGCGGCACGGTGTTCGCCCTGATCAACTCGAACAGCGACACCCCCGAGCCGCCGCCCACGTCGCCGAGCCCCACCGTCACGCCGACGCCCACGCCGACCGCGACGCCCACGCCGACGCCCATCGCGATCGAGTCGCTCGAGCTGGTCGGCAAGACGTGCGACGAGGCGCGGGCGGCCGTCGAGGCCGTGGGCGCCACCGCGAACTGCGAGACGGGGGATGCCGCGTTCCTCCCCGAGGACGAGGGCAAGGTGTACCGCACCAACCCGTTCAGCGGAAACCTCGTCAAGGACGACCGCGTGACGCTCACCGTGTACAGCACGGCTGTCGACATGCCCGCGCCGACCGAGGCGCCGTCGCTGCCCGGCACCGTCACGGCCGGCACGCGCGTCGACGTCTCGTGGCCGGCCTACGCCTGCCCCACGGGCGCCGGCGAGGCTCACTACAACGTGTTCGTCGACGGCGGCGACGTCACGATGATGGGCGCCACCTCGGCGCAGATCGAGGTCACCGGCGAGGGCCAGCTGCAGGTCTCGTACACGGTCACGTGCCGCCGCGACGACGGGGCCACGCGCGAGACCAGCGCCTCCCCCACGGCGACCGCGAGCATCACGCCCGCCACACCCACGCCGACGCCCGATCCGATGCCGAGCGAGCCCTCCTCGCCCGAGCCCACTCCCGAGGCGCTGCCCGACGCGCAGCGTCTGTGGTGGCTGCTGACGTCGGGCGACACCGGTCACGCGGACGACGGGTCCGCCGTCTCTGAGGGCTGACTCAGGCTCGTCCACTAGGTGCGCGGGTCAGAATCGGGTGGCGTGGCGCGCGGCGTTGACTCTGGCATCGCGCGCTGACGGTCGCGAACGGGAACGGGCGGGCCGTTGCGGTGTGAGAGCGTGCGGGATCGCACGGCGAGGGGCTCGTGGCGACTGTCGGTGCGTGCTGTGACGCCCCGGGACCCCTGGGGAGGCCTATGCGGGCGCCAGCCCGGCGGCTGTAGCGACGCGGAGCTTGCGGAGGTTGTGGCAGATCGTGTGGAGTAGCCATTCGCCTTGGGCGCCGGCGAGTCCGCGTAGCCGGAGCTGTCCGGCGTTTTGCCGGGTCTTCATCTGCCCGAACGCGGGTTCAACGATGGCTTTGCGGCGCGCGTAGTCGGTGCGGCCCTGCTCGGTGCGCAGCGCGTGCGCCATCCGCTCCCGCCGGCTCGCGTCCTCTGGGGCCGGGTCCGGGGCGCCGGCGGTAGGGAAGCTCTCGCCGTGACGTTGCCGTCCCGTCGCGATCAACACCTGTGCGTCCAGATCGTCGGCGGCTTCGAGGTTGGCTTCCGAGCAGTAGCCCGCGTCAGCGAGGACGACCTCTGGGGAACGCTCGATTCCTGCCGCGTCGAGGTTCCGTAGGGTCTGCTCGGCCATCGGGACGAACTGCTGGATATCGGTGGCCTGCTGGGTGACCTCGGCGCTCAGCACGATCTGGTGGCCCTCATCGACAACGGCCTGCGCGTTGAACGCGTAATCGAAGCCGCGGACCGTCTTCATCATCCGCGCCTCAGGATCGGTGAAATTGCGTTGCGCTTTCGGCTTCGGCGCCGCCGTGTCCACTGCAGTCGCGACGGCCGCGTCGGCCTGTTCAGGGGGCTGACCGGCGGCGTCGGCCTTCTTCCGCGCTACGGCTGCCGCCTTCTCGGCGGCGTCGGCCTCGATCGCGTCCTTCGCGGCACGTAGTTTTGCCAGGCGCCCCTCACGGCGGGCCAGCTCCGGGGCGACCTCGTCCCCGCGCCGGTCCTGGCCGAACTGCTGATCCTCGGCCTCATCGACCGCCTCCGCCTCGGCGAGCAGCGCAGCGACCTCGGCTTGGAGCTGATCGATCTTCGGCACGATCCGGTCGTAGCTCATCGCCTTATGCCGCGACGCGTTCGCGGCCAGCTTCGTGCCATCCAGCGCGACACGCCCCAACCGCACCAGCCCCGCCTCCGCGCAGACCCGCAGCACCTGCAGGAACAACCCCGGCAGGGCATCCAGGTGACGCCGACGAAACCGGGCCAGCGACCGGTAGTCGGGCGCCTGGTTGCCCGACAGCCACCGGAAGGCGATATCGCGCTTGCAGCGCCGCTCCAACTCACGAGACGAGGTCACGCCCGTCGCGTACGCGAACAGCAGCAGCTTCAACATCATCCGCGGGTCATACGGAGGCGCACCCGAGGCGGACGCGTACGACGCGTAGACCGGCGTCAGATCCAAGAGCTCTTCGACGACCTCGGAGATGAACCGGGCCTCATCATCCTCGTCCAGCCAGTCATCCAGACTCGGCGGGAGCAGGAAACACTGCCCCTGGTCATACCCACGGAACGTCTTGCCCGCACCCGCCGGTGCAGCCGAGCCCGGCGCCCGCGCCTCACCCGGCTCGACCTCGAACAGACCCTCCAGGCTGGCAGTCACCGTCATGAATCGATTCTCCCAGCACCCCGCGCTATCCACCGGATTCACCCCGGCGCGTTAACGGAAGGATCTGACCCACGCACCTAGGCTGGCCACGACCAGTTCAGGGAGTGAAGTGACCGCAGGTTCCCGCGTGCTCTCGGGCCGCTACCGCGTCGACGAGCTGATCGGCCGCGGCGGCATGGCGACCGTCTACCGAGGGTACGATCTGACGCTCGGGCGTCCCGTCGCGATCAAGATCCTGCAGCGCGAGCTCGCCGACCACAACGCGTTCCGCACGCGGTTCCGGCTCGAGGCGCAGGCCGCGTCGCGCATGTCGCACACGGCGATCGTGCGCGTGTTCGACGCGGGCGAAGAGGTCGAGAACGACCGGCCGCTCCCCTACATCGTGATGGAGCTCGTCGAGGGCACGACGCTGCGCGACATCATCGCCGCCGGACCCGTGTCGCAGGCCGACGCGCTGCGCTACGTCGACGGCATCCTCGAGGCGCTCGAGTACTCGCACCGCGCCGGCGTCGTGCACCGCGACATCAAGCCCGGCAACGTCATGGTCACGCCGCGCGGCCAGATCAAGGTGATGGACTTCGGCATCGCGCGGGCCGTGTCCGACTCGTCGTCGACGGTCGCCGAGACGACCGCGATCATCGGCACCGCGTCGTACTTCTCGCCCGAGCAGGCGAAGGGCGAGCCCGTCGACGCGCGCGCCGACCTCTACTCCGCGGGCATCGTGCTGTACGAGCTGCTCACGGGCCGCCCGCCGTTTCGCGGCGACTCCCCCGTCGCGGTCGCCTACCAGCACGTGAGCGAGCAGCCCGAGCCGCCGTCGGAGGTCCTCGAGACGGTGCCGAGGGCGATGGATGCCGTCGTGCTGCGCGCGCTCGCGAAAGACCCCTTTCAGCGGTTTCAGGACGCCGCCTCCTTTCGCGAGGCGCTCGACGCCGCACGCGACGGCCGCGAGCCGACCAAGCGGCAGGTCGAGGCGCTGTCGAGCGAGCTGTACGGGCCGAGCCCGCAGCAGGCCGCCGAGACCGCGCGCTCGCTGCGGCAGCTGAGCACCGACACGACGGTGCGCCGCACGCAGTCGGGGCCGCCGGTCGCGTGGATCTGGGCAGGCGTCGCGGTGCTCGCCGTCATGCTCATCTCGATCGCGATCTGGGTGACGTCGTTCCGCCCCGTCGAGGCGATCCCGTCGAACGCGCGGGTGGTGCCGTCGACCGCGGGCATGACGTGGGACGAGGCGCAGAAGGCGCTGTTCGACGTCGACCTGCTCGCCAAGCGCGTCGACGAGAGCAGCGGCGAGGTCGAGAAGGGCGCCGTGATCCGCACCGACCCCGAGGCGGGGACGTCGGTCGAGGCGAAGACCGAGATCATCGTCTCGATCTCGTCGGGGCAGGAGCTCGTGAAGGTGCCGACGCTCGTCTCCCTCAATCGCGCCGAGGCCGTGGCCGCGCTCGAGAAGGCGGGGCTGACGCTCGGCACCGTGCGGTCGCAGAACGACCCGCTGATCGCCGCCGACGTCGTGCTCTCGGCCGACCACGAGGCCGGTGCGGAGGTCGAGCGTGGCACGCGCGTGAACCTCGTGGTCGCGAGCGGCAAGGTCACCGTGGGCGACATGTCGGGGCGGCGCTACTCGGTGGAGGCCGCCGAGTCGATCATCAGCGACCTGGGCCTCGTCACCGCCCGCGCCGAAAAGGCCGACTGCCCCCGCACCGATCCGCCCATGGTCGAGCTGCAGTCGCCCGTCGGCGACGTGCCCATCGGCTCGACCGTCACCCTCACCGTCTGCACGGGCTGACCCGGGAGCCTCTGCGCGGCGTGTCAGTGCCGCGGGCCGTGGGAGGGGTTTCGATACGCGCGCTGCGCGCGCTACTCAACCAGCGGGGGTGGGTGCACCTCACACCGCAGAACCCCGCCTCCCACTCCCGCTGGTCGAGTGCTCGCGGCGGAGCCGCGAGCGTATCGAGACCCCTGTCACGGTCCGCTAGATGGGTTTCGATACGCGCGCTGCGCGCGCTACTCAACCAGCGGGGGGAGCAGCCAGCGGAGGAGCAACCAGCGGGGGTGCGGGGCGGTCTTCCTGAGTTGTGGACGCCGCTTCGGGGATCGCGGGGGCGCGAGGGGCGGGGCTACGCCGTGCGGTGGGGGTGGAGGCGGGCGCCGCGGGCGGCGGCGCCGGGCACGCCGGCTCGCTCGAGCCAGTTGCCGAGCAGGCGGTAGCCGCCCTCGGTGAGCACCGACTCCGGATGGAACTGCACACCCCAGGCGGGGGCGTCGCGATGCGCGAGCGCCATGATGGTGCCGCTCGCGGTGCGGCCGGTGACGATCAGCTCCGCGGGCAGGGATGCGGGGACGACGGCGAGCGAGTGGTACCGCGTCGCCGCGAACGGCGACGGCATCCCCTCGAACAGGGCGCTGCCGTCGTGCCGCACGTCGCTCGTCATGCCGTGCATGAGCTCCGGCGCCTCGGCCACGGTCGCGCCGCACGCCTCGGCGAGGGCCTGATGCCCGAGGCAGACGCCCAGCAGCGGCACGCGCGCGTCGAGCGCCGCACGCGCGACCGCGATCGACGCGCCCGCCTCGCGCGGCGTGCCGGGCCCGGGCGAGATCAGCACGCCCGCCCAGCCGCGCACGAGCGCGGCGGCGTCGTCCACGGCATCCGCCTCGACGAAGTCGGCGGCCGCGCCGAGCTCGACCACGTACCCGACGAGCGTGTGCACGAAGCTGTCGTGATTGTCGACGACCAGGATGCCGCCGTCGCTCCCGCCGTCCCTATCCACCGATCGTCGACTCCTGCGGCACGAGCAGCGGCGAGAGCCAGGGGAACACGTGGAAGAACAGCCCGTAGATCGCCGCGGCGGCGAGCGCGAGCAGGATGAGCACCCGCACCCACCAGGGTCCGGGAAGGATGCGCCACAGTGCCGCGTACATCAGGCCCCCTCGGCGAGCGCCGGCGGCGGACCGTCGGCGGCGGGTGTGAACGAGTCGAACAGCGCGTAGGCGATGAGCCGCTCCTTCGTGTTGTAGAGGGGCGCGCACGTCGTGAGGGTGAGGATGCGGTCGCTCGCGACGCGGTCGGGGTGGCCCGGCACGGGCGCGAGCACCTCGATCTGCTCGGGCTGCACGTACTCCAGGTTGCGGAACCGGTAGGTGTACCAGCCCTCGGGCGTCTGCACGACGATGGCGTCGCCGACGACGAGCTGGTCCATGGGGCCGAAGAGCGCGCCGTGGCCCCAGCGGTGCGCCGCGAACGCGGCGTTGCCGACGGCGCCGGGCATGTCGGTGTTCTCGTAGTGGCCGATGAACGCCTCGTCGAGGATGTCGGGCCGGGTCGTGCCGCTCGCGATCTGGTACTGCCAGTCGGCGCCGAACCGCGGCACGTACATGACGCCGAACACCTCCCCGTGGCCCACCGCGGCGGGCACGGGGGGCGCGGGGTCGGCCGGCTCCTGCGGCGCGCCGGACGGCTCCGGTGCACCGCCGACGGATGCCGGGGCGTCCGCCCCGCCGGCCTGCGCGGCCGCGATCCACTGCTGCGCCAGGGCGTCGGCCTCGGCCTGCTTCTGCCCGCCGACGATCGCGTCGCCGATCCACAGCTGCCACACGACGAAGAGCATGGCGACGACCCCGGCGGTGATGAGCAGCTCGCCCAGGACACCGCCGAAACTCGCGCGCGATCGCACCCGCGCGCGCGATCGCCGACCCCTTGCCGTCACCGAGGCATTGTCCCATAGCGGGGTCGGAGACGCCTGATGACTACAATTGTCGCCATGGCACGTTCAACGAGCGGTGAAGACGAGTCGGCCCGCGAGGTCGAGCAGGCCCCCAACCCCGTCTGGTTCAAGCCGATCATGCTCGGTCTCATGATCATCGGCCTCGTGTGGGTGATCGTCTTCTACCTCAGCGGGTCGAACCTGCCGATCCCCGGCATCGGCGCGTGGAACCTCGTGATCGGCTTCGGCGTCGCGTTCGTCGGGTTCCTCATGACGACCCGCTGGCGATAGCCGCGGCATCCGTCTCGCGAAGAGTTACACGCGTGTAATTCATCCCCAGCTGTGGATGAACCTGTGGATAACTCTCCCGGCGATCGTGCGGTGATCCTGCTCAGCGCAGCAGCAGCGTCGGCGCCGCGATCGTGATCGCGAGCAGCCCGACGCCCACGGCCCCGAGCAGCACCACCTGCGTGCGCTTCTGATCGGCGCGGCGCGTGCGCGCGAAGATGAGGCCGACGAGCGCGCCCACGAGGCCGCCGCCGATGTGCGCCTGCCACGAGATGTTCGAGCCGGGCAGGAACGTGATGACGAGGTTGAGGCCCAGCAGGATCGCGATCGACGTGACGTTCGCGCCCAGGTGCCGTCCGATCACGAACATCGCGCCGAGCATGCCCCACACCGCGCCCGAGGCGCCGACGACCCAGCCGCCCGGGTTGAGCAGCGCGACGAGCGCCGAGCCGCCCATCGCCGACAGCACGTACAGCGTGAGGTAGCGCCAGGGCCCCAGCAGCGGCTCGAGGCTGCGGCCGAGCGCCCACACCGCGAGCATGTTGAGGGCGACGTGCCAGATGCCGGCGTGCACGAGCGTGACCGTGAGGATGCGCCACGGCTCGAACGCGAAGCCGGGGATCATCAGCAGGCTGTTGAACGCGAGCGCCGACTCGACCCGCGGGCCGATGCCGGGCACGAGGCCGATCAGGAAGAACAGCGACGTGACGAGGATGATCGCGTACGTCACGGTCGGCCGGCCGTCGGCGCGACGCCGCACCACCGCGGCGCGCGGTCGCCGGCCGGCCATCGACGTGACGTTCGGGTGCGCCGCGGTCGCGGCGGCGAGGCACTCGGGGCAGATCACCCCGACGGGCATGGGCGTCTGACACTCGGCGCACACGGTGCGCAGGCATCGCTGGCAGAGCACGAAGCTCTGCCGCTCGGGATGCCGGTAGCAGTAGTTGTCGGGGTTGCTGCCGAGGTCGGGGCCCGTCACGAGGGGTCAGACCGTGACGACGTCGATCGACGAGATGACGACGGGCTCGACGGGACGGTCGCCCGCCGCGGTGGGCACGGCGCTGATCGCGTCGACGACCGCGCGCGAGTCGGCGTCGGCCACCTCGCCGAAGATCGTGTGCTTGCCGTTGAGCCACGGCGTGGGGTCGGTCGTGATGAAGAACTGCGAGCCGTTGGTGCCCTCGGGCTTGCCCGTGATCGCGTTGCGGCGCAGGCCGGCGTTGGCCATCGCCAGCAGGTAGGGCGAGCCGAAGGCCAGCTCGGGGTGGATCTCGTCGTTGAACGTGTAGCCGGGGCCGCCCACGCCCTGGCCGAGCGGGTCGCCACCCTGGATCATGAAGCCGGGGATGATGCGGTGGAAGACGACGTCCTTGTAGAGGGGGCCCTCACCGGGCTTGCCCGTCGCCGGGTGGGTCCACGCCTGCGAGCCGTCGGCGAGCCCGACGAAGTTCTGCACGGTGCGCGGCGCGTGGTCTCCGAAGAGGTTGACGACGATGTCGCCGTGGTTGGTGTGGATCGTGGCGACTGCGGTGTGGATCGGCATGATCAGTATTCTCTCATCTTGGATTCGTGGCGACGTCGGCGACGTCTGGCAAGATGGGAAAGACGACGTCGTTCTGCCGTGCCTACCGGCGTGGTATCCGTTCACAACCCCCGATCTGGGAGGCCGCCATGAGCATCAGCCGCAAGCGCAAGAAGGAACTTCGCAAGCTGCAGTCGAACGCGCAGAAGCTGTGGGAGTCGCAGCAGACACTGGTCGAGGAGGCCGGAGACATCGCGCGCGAGGCCGGTCGTCAGCTGGGCAACTACAACCGCGAGCAGCTGCAGCCCGCCGTGCAGGAGGGCTACCAGAAGTACGCGGTGCCGGCGATCACACGGGGCGTGCGTGCCACGCGCGACTTCTACAACAAGGGCCTCGTGCCCGCCGCGGGCGCCGTCGTCGGCTCGGCACTGTCGGTGATGGATGCCGCCAACGACACGCGCGAGCGCATCGCCGCCGGTCGCGGCCTCGCCCCCGTCAACCTGGGCGACTTCACCAAGCGCGCCTCGACGTACGGCTCGGCGGCCGCGAAGAGGCTCACGATCGTGACGCCCGAGCCCAAGAAGGGCATCGGCGCCGGCGGCGTGATCGCGATCATCCTCGGTGTCGCCGCCGCGGTCGGCGTCGCCTATGCGGCGTGGCAGACGCTGCGCGCCGACGACGAGCTGTGGGTCGCCGACGACCCGCTGTCGGCCCCTGACGCCTGATCCGCGTCTGATCCTCAGCGGGCCGTGAGGCCCGCCATCTCGAGACCCAGGTCGACGAGGTGCACGTGTTCGAGTGCGCCCACGGCATCCACGGCGAACCACTCGGCGCGGTCGGTCGAGCCGTTCTGCTCGTGGGTCAGCTCGCCGCCGACGATGTGCGCGCGGTAGACGATGCGCAGCGCCTGCAGCGGCCCCTTCGCGTCGGCGAGGCGCCGCTCGGCGGGGATGACGTACGAGTGGATGCCGAGCAGTTCGTCGAGCGCGGCGTCGAAGCCGGTCTCCTCGCGCACCTCGCGCACGGCCGCGTCGGCGGGGTCCTCGCCGGGCTCGATCCCGCCGCCCGGGAGCGTCCACGCGGGCACCGGACCCTCGTTCCATCGCGCGAGCAGCACGCGTCCGGCCTCGTCGGTGATGATCGCATAGGCGGAGACGCGCAGATCCATGGCACAACTCTAATCACGTGCCTCACACCACCGCTGGTTGAGCAACCACCGGAGGCGGCGTATCGAAACCCGTCTAACGCACCGCGGGAAGGGTCTCGATACACCGTCGGCTCCTCCGACGGCACTCGACCAGCGGGATGGGATGCACCCACACGCCCGTCCTGCACCCCCGCTGGTTGAGTAGCCGCCGCAGGCGGCGTATCGAAACCCGTCTAACGCACCGCGGGAAGGGTCTCGATACACTCGCGGCTCCGCCGCGAGCACTCGACCAGCGGGATGGGATGCACCCGCCCCGCTCCGGCCCCGCTCAGATCCACGGGACAACTCTCATCACGCGCCTCACACCCCCGCTGGTTGAGTAGCCGCCGCAGGCGGCGTATCGAAACCCAGGTAACGGACCGTGGCAAGGGTCTCGATACACTCGCGGCTTCGCCGCGAGCACTCGACCAGCGGGAATGGACGCACCCGCAACCCACACCCGCGCCACACACCCCCGCTGGTTGAGTAGCCGCCGCAGGCGGCGTATCGAAACCCAGGTAACGGACCGTGGAAAGGGTCTCGATACACTCGCGGCTCCGCCGCGAGCACTCGACCAGCGGGACGGGATGCACCCCGCCCCGGCTCAGGCGTCGGTGTCGCGGAGCGCGGCGAGGCGGCCGGCCACGCGCGCGAGGCGGCCGCCCTGATAGCGCGCGGCCGCGAGGTCGGCGTCGGTGGCCGTGCGCGGCTTCGCGCCCGACGTCACCGAGATGCCGTAGGGGTTGCCGCCCGCCGCGGCGATGCTCGCGTCGGTGTACCCGGGCGGCACGATGATCGCGCCGAAGTGGCTGAGCGTCGCGAACAGCGACAGCGAGACGGCCTCCTGACCGCCGTGCGCGTTCTGCGCGCTCGTGAACACGGTCGCGGCACGGTCGGCGAGGTCGCCGCGCGCCCACGTGCCGCCCAGGGTGTCGATGAACTGCTTGAGCTGCGCGGCGGGGGCGCCGAAGCGCGACGGCGACCCGAACGCGTAGCCGTCGGACCACGCGAGGTCGTCGGGCGTCGCGACCGGGATGTCGCGCGTCGCGTCGAGGTGCTGCCGCCAGGCCGGGTTCGCGTCGATCGCGGCATCCGGGGCGAGCTCGGCGGCCCGCCGCAGGCGCACCTCGGCGCCCTGGGCGCCCGCGCCCTCGGCGATCGCCTCGGCGAGCTGGTGCACGTTCCCGGTCGACGAGTAGTAGACGACGGTGATTCTGGTCATGGGAGACTCCTGTCTTTGCGGACCGAGGGAAGAAGGGATGCCGGCGGCGGGAACTGCCCCGCGGCCAGGGCGCCCAGCGCGAGCACGAACCCGAGCAACTGCACCGGCGAGAGCATCTGGCCCAGCACGACCGCCCCGATGACGGCGGCGACGAGCGGCGACAGCAGGCCGAGCAGGGCGGTCGAGGTGACGGGCAAGGTGTGCAAACCGCGGAACCACACGGCGTAGGCGAGCACTCCGCCGATGAGGCCGAGCCACACGTACCCGCCGACGGCCCGGGCGTCGATGTCGCTCGGGACGCCCTCGAACAGCAGCGTCGGCACGAGCAGCACGAGCCCGCCGGCCGCGAGCTGCCAGCCCGCGAAGCCGATCGGCCCGACCCCGGGAGGGCGTCCCCAGCGCTTGGTGAGCACGACCCCGACGGCCATGCCGACCGCGCTGAGCAGTCCGGCGGCGATGCCCACGGCATCCAGCGACGCTGCGGGACCCAGCACGACGCAGCCCACGCCGACGACCCCGACGACGCCCCAGCCGAGCTTCCACCACGAGCGCGGCTCGTGCAGCACGACGATCGCGAGCACGGCGACGAGGATCGGCTGCGCGGCCGCGAGGGTCGCCGCGACGCCGCCGGGCAGGCGCTCGGCGGCGACGAACAGCAGCGGGAAGAACAGGCCGATGTTCAGCGTGCCGAGCACGAGCGCCTTCCACCACCAGTCGCCGCGCGGCAGGGCGCGGGTGAGGGCGATCGCGAGGAGACCACCGGGCAGCGCCCGCATGAGCGCGGCGAAGAGCGGGTGGTCGGGCGGCAGGAACTCCGTCGTCGCGATGTACGTCGTGCCCCACACGACGGGCGCGAGGGCGGTGACGAGCGTGCGCCAGACCCGTCCGCGGGTCGTCGCGGACGCAGCGGGGGATGCCAGGGTCGACGCGGTCATGACTCCACTATCCGCGCCCGCGATCCATGAGTCCAACACATGCTTTTCATTTCAGCGATCTACATGAAACATGGATGCATGGAACTGCAGCAGCTGCGCTACGTCGTCGCCCTCGCCGAGACCCGCAGCTTCACGCGGGCCGCCGAGCAGTGCCACGTCGTGCAGTCGGCGCTCAGCCACCAGATCAAGGCCGTCGAGAGGGAGCTCGGCACGGCCCTGTTCGTACGGAACAGCCGGCGGGTCGAGATCACCGAGGCGGGCGAGCGGTTCGTCGCGCACGCGCGCGACGCCCTCGCGGCCGTCGGGCGCGCCGGTGCCGTGGCGATCGCGGGGCACGTCGGCGGAAGCCTCACGCTCGGCATGATCCCCACCGTCACGGCGCTCGACGTGCCCGCGCTGCTCGGCGCCTTCCACCGCGCGCACCCGCACGTGCACGTGGCCCTGCGCGGCGCCTCGAGCGAGCAGCTGATCGCCGCCGTGCAGGCGGGGCGCGTCGACGCCGCCTTCGTGGGGCTGCCCGAGGACTCCGGCCCGGCCCGCGGCATCCGCATGCGCGAGCTGTCGCGGGCGGCGCACGTCGCCGTCGTGAGCGCTCAGCACCGGCTCGCGACACGGCGCCGGCTCACGCTGCGCGATCTCGCGGACGAGACCTTCGTCGACTTCACGGCCGCGAGCCGCGGACGCGCGCAGAGCGATCTCGCGTTCGAGCGAGCGGGCCTCGCGCGCTCGGTCGTGTTCGAGGTCTCGTCGCCCGAGATGATCTGCGGCCTCGTCGCGCAGAACCTCGCGGTCGCGTTCCTGCCGGCGGCGTTCGTGGCCGACCGGCCGGGACTCGTGACGCTGCCCGTCGTCGGCGGGCCGGGCCGGGTCGAGCACCTGGTCTGGGACGACTTCAACCCGAGTCCCGCGGCATCCGCCTTTCTCGCGCTCGTCGACGCGCAGCTCGCGGCCGCATCGGCGGCGGGCCGGGAAGGGTAGCGGATGCGACACTCGATATCGGGGGCGCTCGTTGTCGGATGCGGGGCCGCGAGGCGACGACAAGCGCCCACGAAAGCCGCGCGCGACACGCGTGGGGCGTCACCGGAGGACCGGACGGAGCGGGCGGAGAGGAGGCGCCGGTGCGACGGAGCGGTGCGCGGATGCGGGGAGCGGCGGGGCACGCGATCGCGATGCTCACGGCGCTCGTGCTCACGGGGTGCACGGGCCCGGCGCCCACGGTGCCCGCGAACGGCGTGCCCACGACCGGCGTGCCCGCGGCGGGCGGCCCGGCGACGGAGCTGCCCGCGGGGGTGACGGCGGTGCTGCGTCAGCAGCGCTCCGACGTGATCCCGCGCGAGGTGCAGGTCCAGATCGCCAACGGATCGGATGAGCCGTTCACCGTCGAGAGGATCACGGTCGCCGACCCGCGGTTCGCGGCGGAGATCGTGCGCGTCGACCCGGACCGCACGACGACGGTGCGCGCGGGCGGACGCGTCAACATCCGCATGCAGCTGCCCGCCGTCGCGTGCGACTCCGGCATCCGGCCGGACGGCGATGCCACGGAGCTCACGCTCGACCACCGGCAGGGGGATCGCACCGGCACGGCGGTCGTCGCGATCGGCGAGGCGTTCCCCTTCCTCGGCGCGCTGCACCGGCGGGAGTGCGACGCCCTCGCGCTCGCGGAGGTCGCCGACGTCAGGCTCGTCTCATTCACGCCGTCGGCTGCGGACGCCCCCGCCGAGCTCGTGCTGCGCATCGCTCCGACCGGCGCGGGCGGCGCCGGCGTCCTCGGCATCCACTCGACGAACCTGCTCACCTACGACGGCGCGTCGATGATCCATCCGATCGACGTCGACCTCGCGCCGGGCGACACGGCGGAGCGGATGATCGCCCTGCCGCTGGTGCCGCTGCGCTGCGACCCGCACGCGGTGCTCGAGGACAAGCGCGGCACCGTGTTCACGCTCGACGTCGAGCTCGGCGGCACGCCGACGAGCATCGAGCTGTACGGCGGCGACGTCCTGCGCGGCGACCTGCTCGCCTGGGTGAGCGCGTGGTGCGCCGCGGATCACCGCACCGGGTGAACGTCCTCCGTGACGCGCTATGCGAGCCCGATCGCCCGCTTGTGCTCTTCCTTCAGGTAGTGCACGGCCTTTCCCATCCGGTCGTTGATCTCCTGCTGGGCGCGAAGCTGCTCGGCGCCCAGCGCCGCCGAAGCAGCGGATGCCGAGGCGAGACCGCTGCTCATCCCGGACACGGACGCCGACAGCGAGCCCACCGACGTGTTCAGCTGACTGATCGATGCCGACAGCGTGGAGGACATCCGGCTCACGGCGACCTCAAGACTGGCGAAACCGCGGACGACGGCCGCGGTCGTGCGCCGCTGTTCCCAGATCTGCGCGAACACGGCGTCGCGCTGAGCCTGATAGACGATCTCGTTCAGTCTCCGGACGATCGGCTCTGCGGCCTGCGTCGCGCTGGCCGCATCGATCTGCACGGGGAACGCCGGCACCGCCTCAGGACCGCGCTCGGCCACGTATGACGTGGCCGCGTCGTCGTAGTCACGAGAGAGCTTCCCGATCGCGGCGAGACGCTCGTTGTAGTAGCCGAGGTTGTCGTACGCGTTCTCGATCGCGTGCCAGAACGGCGAGTACGCGTTGTTCTGAAAGTGATGCTGCGCCTCCGCACCCCAGTCCCGCGCATTGCGGAGGTCGCTGGGCAGGCACTCGAACACGGCCACCGAATCGATGCACGCCGATCGGATCTGCGCCATGAGACGGGCGAGGAGATCGCTGCGCTCCTGCGCAGCGGCCTCGCGTTCGCGTCGTTGCCGATCGCGCTCGGCTTCTGCCGCGTTTGCGCGACGCGACGCCTGAGAGGCGAAGGCGATGAGCCCGCCTGCGACGGCACCGACCCAGAGGCCGTTCGTGAAGAGGAAGAAACTGGACGAAGAGTTGATGTGGACCTGGAAGATGTCCAGCGCCACGCCGATCACGAGACCGCCGAGCGCGGTCGCGATCGCCCCTCCGATGATTCCGCCGATGATTCCCAGCACGTCTTTGAACGACACGCTCGAGTCTGATGACGCCATTGTTCCCCTCACCGTTGTTGCGGCTTCAGACGTCGGAGCGGGCGATGCGCCATGGCCGACCGAAGCGACAGCCGCGTCGTGCCATGTGGTCCGCCGCCGACCCGAATCTATCAACCGCGATCGCCACGGACCAGCGCGCGTGCCCTGCCGCGCGGTGAGCGGACGCGGTACGTTCGGCCTGTGAGCACGGGCGGGAGGATGTGACGGTGGACGAGCGGGATGACACCGGGGATGCCGATGCGAACGACGGGCGCCACGAGACCGTCAACGAGCGGTGGGACCGGAACTGGAACGAGCTGCTGCAGGAGCTGCGGGTCATCCAGACGGGCACGCAGATCATCACCGGCTTCCTGCTCGCCGCGGTGTTCCAGTCGCGCTTCTCGGAGCTCGACGACTTTCAGCTGGCCGTGTATCTCGTGCTGGTCGTCACGTCGATCCTGACGACGGCGCTCGCGCTCGCCCCCGTGAGCCTGCACCGGCGCCTGTTCCGCCGGCGCGTGAAGGGCAAGATCGTCGCGTACACGAGCCGGTTCGCGCAGCTGGCCCTCGTCGGCGTGGGGATCACGATGGCCGGCATCGGCCTGCTGATCTTCGACATCGTCCTGGGCCGCGCGTGGGGCGTGGGCGTCGCGCTCGGCATCCTCGCGATCGTGGTCGTCGTCTGGGTCGTCGTGCCGCTCGTGGCGCGGCGCCACACGTCGCGCGTCGAGGGCTGAGGCCGATCGGACGTCACTCCGCGATCAGGGCCGCACGCACGGTGGCGGCGATGATCGGCCGCGGGTCGACGTCGACGTGGCGGCCGAGCACCTGCAGGAAGAGCCCCTCGAAGCAGGTCGCGACGAGCTGCACCGCGAGGTCGGGGTCGGGAGCGCCCGCGGTGGCGAACGCGGAGCGGATCGGCTCCACGACCCGGGACCGGCCACGACCCAGCGCGGCGCGGATCACCTCGTCGTGGCCGGCCTCGACGAACAGCGCGAGCCGTGCCGCGGTCTGGGTGCGCAGCGGTCCGGTCAGGAGGTCGAACAGGGCGATCAGCGCATCGGCGAGCAGCGCGGGCGACGCGGCATCCTGCTCCGGCGGGGCGGAGGGCAGCGCGATCGCGGGCAGCTCGGTGGCGACCATGTGCTCGGTGATGCCGACGAGCAGCGCGCTGCGCGTGCGGAAGGCGTTGGAGGTCGAGCCGGCGGGCAGGCCCGCGCGCTCGTCGACACGACGATGCGTGAGGGCGCGGATGCCGTCGGTCGCGAGGATCTCGATGGCCGCGCCGATCGCGCGCTCCCGGTTCGACGCCATGCGTCCAGTCTAACTACATTCGTAGTACCGCGTGCACTACATCTGTAGTATTCTCGCCTCATGCCCGTCCTTGCCCTCGCGATCGCAGACCTCGTCCTGCTGCTGGTCGCGGCCGCGTTCGGGCTGACGTCGCTCCTCGCCTGGATGCGGCACCGCGGATCCGGCATCCCGCCCGTCGCGAAGATCGCGACGCACGTCGCCCTGCAGGTCGTGAGCATCGGCGTCTGGACGGCGTTCGTCGTCACGGGGTCGGCGCCGGTCGCGTGGGCCGCGTTCGCGATCATCACGGTCGGCCAGGTGTTCGGCGACCTGCTGATGTTCGCCTCGTACCGCGCCCGCCACCCCGGCACGACACGGCCCGGCTACCGCGCCGTGAGCGGCGACGTGCTGGGCTTCCGGCGCCCGGCGGCCGCGCTGCACGCGCTCGTCGGCGCGATCGCGTGGTTCGGGATGCTCGGCATCTGCATCCTCGCGAGCGTGCCGGCCTGACCCTCGCCCGCCGCGCGACCGCCCCGCTATGTCGACCGGAGCGCGTCGTACGCCTCGCGCGCGCCCGCCGTCGGCGCGACGACGAGGAGACCCTCGTAGAGCGTCAGGAGCGTCTCGCGGTCGAGCCGGCCCGTGCGAGCACGGTCGCAGTGGACCGACTGGATCGCGGCCTCGAGCTGATACCGGCCGAACGGGCGGCCGAGGCCGTGCGCGCGCTTCAGCAGGGCCTCCCCGTGCAGGATGAGAGTGCGGTCCCAGAGCCTCGTGTCCTGCCGGTCGATCGGCGGCCACGGGTCGCCGATGCGCGCCGGCGCGCGCGACTGCGCGAGGGTGAGGAGGGCGGCGAGCCCCCAGGCCTCGGGCTCGGTGCCGAGCAGCTCGGCGGTCAGCACGGCCAGCCAGCGCGCCTCGTCGGCGAGCGACTCGCGCACGCGCTCCTGCTGGTCGAGCCAGTCCAGGGTGTACGCGCCGTAGATCGCCTCGAGCACGGCGGGCAGGCGCGACGGCATGTCGCCGCGGCCCGGCACGCGGAAGGGGATGCCGGTGTCACGGATGCGCCGCTTCGCCCGCACCAGGCGCTGCGCCATCGCCGCCGGGCCCACCCGGAACGCCTCCGCGATCTGCGCGGCCTCGAATCCGAGGACCACCTGCAGCATGAGCGGAGCGCGCACGCCCGGGTCGATCGCGGGGTGCGCGCAGACGAACAGCAGCTCCAGGCGCTTGTCGGGGATGGCGTCGACGTCGGCCTCGGCGACGGAAACGGCCGGGATCTCCTCGTCGAGGGATGCCGCGGTGCGTCGCGCCGCCGCACCGGCGAGGTCGCGGAGACGGTTGCGCGCCACGGTGAAGACCCACGCCTCCGGGCGGTCGGGCACGCCGCTCGCCGGCCACGTGCGCAACGCCCGCTCGAACGCGTCGGCGAGGGCGTCCTCGACCAGGGCGATGTCCCGGGTCGAGGACGCCAACAGCGACAGGATGCGACCCCGCGCGTCGCGCGCCAGGCCGGTGATCGTGTCGTGGAGCGGATCAGCGGTCACGGCCGTCGCGGGTCACCGCCACTCGCCGTCGACGAACCGCGTCGCGACGGGCCGCACCTCGACGTGTCCCCACGCGGCGGACGGCGCCCGGGCGGCCCATTCGATCGCGGCGTCCAGGTCGTCGACCTCGATCGTGATCACCCCGCCGAGCCGCTCGGGCCCGTCGGCGAACGGCCCCGACTGCACCGTCGGCGCTCCGGAGACCGCGGTGACCGTCGTCGTGGCCGTGGAGGGGTGGAGCACGTCGGCCCCGCCGAGCACGCCCGCGGCGGCGAGCGCCTTCGCATAGGCGTCGAAAGCCCGCATCCCCTCCTCCATCCGCTCGGCGTCGAGCTCGCCCTCGGCGGGCTCCGGGTAGTGCAGGAGCAGTGCGTATCGCATGACAGTCATCCTTTCTCGTCGCGTGAGCTGTCACCACTATGACGATTCGGAGACCGATCGATCGACAGGGCGAGGCGCCTCAGGGAGGAATGCCCGCGAGCTTGACGCCGCGGGCTGTATCGGGCGGGGTGTGGCGGTCGCAGCAGCCGCCCCGCCCCTCTCCCTAGCGTGACCAGGCGCGGCCGAGTCAATCCTCGCCCGCCCAGCCAATACCCCGTACGCGCACACCGGGGGTTGATTCGGCGAGGGAGGATTGACTCGGCGAGGGAGGCGGGGCGGGGGCGGGGTGGGAAGAGGAGGGGCGCGCGGGCGGGTGGGCGGGGTTGAGGAAAGCCGTGCGAGGCGTAGTCTTCCCGGCATGGACCTCGATGCGCTGGCGTATGCGGCCCAGCGGCGCGGGTGGTCGTATCTGCCCCACGACCCGTCGCTGCGGGCGCACTTTCGCGAGGCCCGCGGCGCCGATCCGCGACGGGTCGTCCGCGGCCGGCACGAGGGGAAGTGGTTCGTCGCGTTCGAGACGGAGCAGGACAACTCCTATGTGGACGGCAACACGATGATGACGGTGCATTCGACGACCGTGCGGCAGGTGGTCGCCCTCGATCTCGGCGTCGAGCTCCCGTCGCTGGAGGTGACGCCGCAGGGCGCGATCAGCCGGCTGTTCGGTCAGCGCGCGGTGATCCCCACCGGTCATGCCGGCTTCGATCACGCGAACGCCGTCCGCACGCCGTGGCCGGAGTTCGCCGGTGACGTGCTGCCCGGCATCCTCCCCGTGCTGCTGCAGTGGCCGCCCATCGCGTGGCGGTTCGACGGGCGGTCCCTCGTGACGGTCGCGGGCGACGCGCTGCGCATCGATCACATCGACGCCATGCTCGCCTTCGCGACGGCGGTGGCCGACGCGGTGCCCTCGGCGGTCTGGCAGCGGCTCGGGCGCGGCGACGGGGACGAGGGCGGTCCGACCCGTCACGGCGCCGGCGGCTGATCGCCCCGGGGAGCCGCCTGCTCGCCGGCGTGCCGGAGGTGGATGCCGACGTGCCCGATGCCGAGGACGACGGCTCCGGCGACGAGCCAGAACAGGCGCCCGTAGACCCCGAGCAGAAGGAACGCGACGACGGGCAGAGAGGCGAGCGGGACCGGGATGCCGAGCAGGCTCCGCGTGAAGTCCCGCATCGTCCGCCGGCCGGCGAAGTAGCGGATCCAGGCGGCCTCGTAGGCGACCATGAGCACGATCGCGGCGACCAGCCACCACGACCACGGGCTCCACGGCTTCAGGTTCGTGTCGGCGAACACCAGCGCGGCGGTCGTCGTCGCCACCTGTCCGACCCGTTCCAGCAGGAGCAGGCCGCGGTGCTCGGAGCTCGGGTCGTAGTCCCGCGGCCTGGCCGCCAGGGCCCAGATCAGGTTCGGCACGAACAGGGCGAGCAAAAACGCCAGCCCCACCCACGAGAACCCGAGCTCACCCATGCACGTGCTCCGGCGTCCGGGGCACGGTGGCACGCGTCATGGCGCGAGCCTACTCACATCGTCGCTGCGGCGTGCTCGTGGGACAGGAGGTCGGCGAGCGCCGGCGCCGCGGAGAACCGCTCGGGCGTGACGGCGAGGCGGCGGCCGAGCAAGGTCTTGACGACGTTGAAGTCGCGGGGAGCGTTGAGGCAGTCGGCCGCCACGAGGAGCCCTTCTCGGAAGTACCCGACGACGTACGCGTCATCGGCACCGGGCTCCCGGACGACCTCCTGATCGAAGCCCGCGAGGATTCCCGCGGTCTGAAGGCGCACGTCGTACTGCTGCGACCAGAACCACGGCACGCCTCTGGCGATCTCGGCGCCGCCCACGACGTCGGCGGCGACGCACTTGGCCTGCTCGGTGGCGTTGGGCACCGACTCGATGCGCAGGCGAGCTCCGCCGGCGTACCCGCACTCCTGGGCGGCGACGTCCCCGATCGCGTAGACGCCGTCGAGACCGGTGCGGCACCGGCTGTCGACCAGAACGCCCCCGGCGGTCGCCGCACCCGCCTCGACGAGCTGCGCGATGCGCGGCTCGACGCCGATGCCCACGACGACGAGGTCGGCGTCGAGCACGTCGCCGTCCCCCAGGACGACGGAGGTGACGCGGGACCCCGCCGTCCGCAGACCGCTCACCTGAGCGTCGACGACGACGCGCACGCCGTGGCCGGCATGCAGCTCGGCGAGCCGGCGGGCGACGGCCGGTCCGCTCACCCGCGCCAGCAGGCGCGACTGCGCCTCGACGACGGTGACCCGGGTGCCGAGCTTGGCCAGCGTGGCCGCCGTCTCCAGCCCGATGTATCCCCCGCCGATGAGCACCGCGGTCGCCGCGGTCGCCGCCAGCCGCTCGAGACGACGCGCATCGGCCAGCGTGCGGACGGCGACGACGTTCTCGGAGTCGGCGCCGGGCAGCGGCAGGGCGCGAGCGCTCGCGCCCGTGGCCCAGACGAGCCTCCCGTAGCCGACGGTGCTCCCGTCGCCGATCGTCACGCGGTGCGCCCGAGGGTCGACGGAGGTCACCGTCACGCCGAGATGCAGGTCGGCGACGCCGCTCTGCCAGTAGTCCGCGCGGCGCAGCCGGAGCTCCTCCTCGGTGACATCGCCGAGGAGGAGTCCCTTGGACAGCGGAGGGCGCTCGTACGGTAGCTCGTCCTGGCCCTCGATGACTCCGATCGTGCCCGCGTATCCCGACTTGCGGAGCTGGCCGACGACGGCGACCCCCGCATGCCCGCCGCCGACGACGAGGAGGTCGTAGGCATCCGGGATCGTCACGACGACGCCTCTCCGGTGGCGACCGTCACAACGATGCCGTCATGCGCGCCGCAGAGCTTGAGCTGACATCCGAGCCGGCTGGTGGGCGCGCGGTCGACGATGTCGAGCATGACCCCCTCGTCCCAGTCGGGCTCGCCGAAGCTGCCGTACCACTTCTCTCCGACCCACACGTGACACGTGCCGCAGTTCATCTCGCCGCCGCACTCGCCCTCGATGCCGGGCACGTCGTTGTTGACCGCGACCGTCATGACGTCGTCGCCCTCGGCGAACTCGACGGTGCGCTCGGTCCCGTTCTCGGGCACGACATAGGTGATCTTCGCCATCTCTTCCTCCTCGAATCCGTTGGTCGCCGTGACTACACGCCGGCGGGAACCCGCGGCTCGAACGCGAGCGGAAGCGACGCCAGGCCGGTCGTGTTGGTGGAGTGCACCCACTCGGGCTCCCCGGAGAGGCGCAGGTCGGGGAACCGCGCGAACAGCTTCTGGAGCAGGATCCGCAGCTCGAGCCGCGCGACGTTCCGGCCCAGGCAGATGTGCTCGCCCTCGCCGAACCCGAGGTGGGGGTTCGGGCTGCGGGTGATGTCGAACTGATCGGCGGTGGGTCCGAAGACGGTCTCGTCCCGGTTGGCCGACACGATCCACCCGACGACCCAGTCGCCCTTCTTGATCTGCTTGCCGCCGATCTCCAGGTCCCTGGTCGCGACACGCAGCCTGTTCTTGGACGGCGTGACCCAGCGGATGATCTCTTCGACGGCGAGCTTGGCCGTCTTGTCGTCGGCGAGGAGCGCCGCCTGCTCGGGGCGCCGGGCGAGCTCCATGATCGCGATGGCGGCGGCGTTGCGAGTGGTCTCCAGCCCGCCCGCGACGACCGAGAAGCCCATCATCCCGGCCTCGCGTTCGGTGAGCATCTTGCCGCGGTAGTCCTTGTTCGCGATGAGGGTGGCGAAGTCCGCGCCCTCCTTGCCGCGTCGGGCGAGGACGTGATCCGCCATGTACCCGTACAGGTCGCCCATGGCGTCCGCGATCAGCGCGTTGTAGTCGGCGGCGTCCGGGTCGCCCCAGTTCGGGTCCTCGGGGTGCAGCATGCGGAGCGTGATCTGGCGCACCTTCGCCCAGTCCTGCTCCGGCACGTCCATGAGGCTCAGGAAGAGCCGCACGGGCAGGAGGGCGGCGATCTGGGTGACGCCCTCGGCGGTGCCCTTGTCCGCGATCTCGTCGAGGATCTCATCGACGATGCGGTCGCAGTCGCCGTGGAACTTGGCGACGGCCGGAACGGAGAAATGCGGGTTGAACGGAGCCCGCAGCTCCTGGTGACGGGGCGGGTCGGACACGACGAGCTGCACGTCGTACCCCATCTTGAACCGCTCCTCCTCCGTCAGCGGGCGGCCGTTCGGCGGAATGTGCGTTCCGGCGGAGTTCGAGAAGTTCTCGGGCTCCTCCAGCAGGCGCAGGCAGTCGTCGTAGCGGGTGAGGGACCAGAATCCGCGATCGTACGAGGGATCGTGCGTCCAGTGCACGGGGTCCTCACGACGCAGCTGCGCCAGGACGGCGTGGAACCCGGTGCCCGCGAAGAAGGCGGGGTCCACCAGCTTGTGGTCGATGTCGGCGGGAAGTGTCATGACGTTCTCCTTCGGGATTCCTTGCGTTCAATAGCCGCGATAGGCGCGGGTCCAGAGCTTCGCGCGCTGCGCGATCTCGCTCTCGGGGGCCGGATGGGTGAGGCAGTATGGGTCGTTGCGGCGAATGGCCTCGACCACCTGCTTGCCGACGTTCTCGGGGCCCTTGGGCCGGTTGTGCGGAAAGTCGAACGTCCGCACCTGCGTGTAGGCGATCGCATCGGACAGATCGTCGCCGGTCTCCTGCGCACGGACGCTCTTGCTGGTCTCGCCGATGTTCGTGGTGATCAGTCCCGGATAGAGCACCGTCACGCCGAAGTCGTCGCCGTGGTCGACGAGCTCTTCCCGGAGCACGTCGCTCAGCCCGTCGACGGCATGCTTCGATGCCGTGTAGGGCGCGTGTCCCGGGCTCGTCGACAGCGTCGCCAGCGACGACGTGTTGACGATCTGCTTCCTGCCGGCCTGCGCTCTCATGCGCGGCAGGAACGCGAAGACGCCGTGGACCACGCCGAAGTAGTTGACCTCGGTCATCCAGCGAAAGTCCGCGAGGCTGGCATCCCACACCGACCGGAAGGGACGCCAGGTCACCCCGGCGTTGTTGCAGAGGATGTCCACCCGGCCGAAGGCCTCGAACGCCTCGTCGGCGAGGGCCTCGACGCTGTCGGCATCGGTCACGTCGACCGCCCGCGCTCGCGCGTCTCCCCCTGCAGCCCTGATCTCCTCGGCGACCGACTGCGCCGAATCGTCATCGATATCGGCAACGAGCACACGCGTTCCCAGACTCGCGAACTCGTGTGCGATCGACCGCCCGATTCCGCTGCCCGCGCCGGTCACCACCGCCGCGGCGGCACTGAAGTCCATATCGGTACCCACGACACCTCGCCTCTCCCACGAGGGGCGTCTTCATCCTCGAAGACTGCTTTCCGAACCCGTGGTCACGAGGTACTCTAGGCAGGCGATGAATTCATAACAAGCAATGATCAATGTCTTTCAATGCATCTATCGCATGACAAAGGAGTCTTCCGTGAATCTGACCTGGACCATCCGCCGAAGCTTCGTCGACTACGTCGAACGATCCGGCGGCTCCGTCGAAGCATCCGACGGAGCGCACCGTTCCGCCGACGGCTTCGTCTTCGAGACCGTGGAGTCGAACGCGCATTCCGCGCGATATCGCGGAACCGTGCGGTTCCGCGCCCACGGCGGCCTGCTCGACGTGATCGTCGCCGATCCGCAGGTGCGGTTCGAGGGCGCCGGGGGCACCATCGCCGTGCGCGCCTCGGAGGATCCGTCCGATCCTCCCGTCGTGCTCGCGCGTGTCGGCGAGCCCGACGCGGCGGGGGCGCCCCAGCTGCGCCTCACCGTCGACGGCGCCCGCCTGCTCGGAGACGTGTACTCCCCGGGGGAGCTGCTCGACCCGTTCCGCGCAGCGGGCGAAGATGCTTGAGATCGAGAAGCTCCACCAGTTCGCCGTGCTCGCGCGGCACGGCAGCTACACCGCGGCCGCCGCGGTGCTGCACGTGTCCCAGCCGACGCTGACGCGCAGCATCCAGAGCCTGGAGAACACGCTGCAGACGCGTCTGCTGGACCGCGGGCGCAACGGGATCGAGCTGACGACGATCGGCGTCGACGTGCTGCACCACGCCGAGAACCTCCTGCGGCATGCGAGCAACATCGAGGCCGACATCGCCTCACGCTCGCGCGGCGTCCGCGGACACGTGCGCATCGGCGCCGGCCCGATGGTCGGCGCGAGCGTCATCCCGCACGTGGTCAGCGACATCCTGAACTCCGGGCTCGACATCTCGGTGTCCACGGTGCTGTCCAAGACCTCCACGATGTACGCCATGCTCCTCGAGGGCGAGCTCGACTTCTTCCTCTCGCGCCAGCCGAACCCGGCGTGGGGCGACAAGCTCGAGACGACGGTCGTCGGACTCGGTCGTCCTCAGTTCTTCGTGCGGCCCGAGCATCCGCTCGCCTCGGCCAACGCCGTGACGTTCGCGGACCTCGGCGAGTACCCGCGCATGTGCGCCACCGCGTGGAACGAGGTGCTGCGCATGTCCAACGAGCCCGAGCTCGCGCAGCTGCTCTACGCGACGATCGAGAGCGACGACACCGGCATCCTCACGCACATCTCTCGCGAGACGGACACCATCCTCATCTCCACGGCGGGGATGCTGACCGGAGATCTCGTGGCCCTCGACATCGCGGACCGGGGCGATGCGCTGCCGGGCGACGTGGTGACCCTGAACAGACCCGCGCAGCGGACGCTGTCGCCCGCCGCGCTGCACGTCATCGAGATCGCCCATCGCCGGGCGATCGCGGCGTACGGCAGCGTCCCCGCCGAGACGCCGGCCTCCTGATCGGATGCCGCCGGCGGAGCCGCAGCGCCCGCGGCCGCCGCACGCACGTCCGGTGCCGCCGGCGGGGCGAGGACCCGCCGGCGGCACCGTCGCCCGCGTCAGTCCGCCGCGACGCGCAGCTCCTCGGCGCCCTGTCCGGCGAAGTAGCGCGCACCCCGCCGCTTGGCGCCGATGCTGACGAAGCCGGCGACGAGCAGGAGCGCCGCACCGACCAGATAGGCGAACGCGACGACGAACGCGACCACGGTGTAGGAGCCCGTGAGGTCCTTCACGATGGCGAAGCTGATGCCCCCGAGGAACCCCGCGATCCCGGTGGCCATGAACATGAAGCCGGCGATGAACGTGTAGTTCTTGGCACCGAACTCGCGCATGGAGAAGAACGCCATGTAGTCGCCCTCGGCGCCCTGGGAGAGCCCGATGAGGCCGGCGATGACCCACATGACGACGATCGAGGTGGTGTTCGGGAGCGTGCCGAACAGCACCGCCCCGATGCCCGAGACCGTGAGGATGATGACGGGGCTGATGTACGGCCATCCCGTGCGGTCGATCAGGAAGCCGCCGAGCACGCGACCGAGGAGGACGCCGATGAGCATCGCCATCGACAGGCCCGTCGCGAACACCGCGTCGAACCCGCGGTCCATCGCGATGACGGCGATGTTCGCGAGGAAGCCGCCCACGGCCAGGTTCGCGATGAAGAACGACACGAGGAGCGCCCAGAACCGGACACCGCCGAAGATCTCCCGCAGGGACAGCCCCGCGATGTCGGCCTTCGCCGCGTTCCCGCCCTCCTCGACCGCGAGGTCGTCGGCGAAGATCGGGCTCTTCGGCTTCTTGAACAGCAGGAGCACCAGCGGAAGGGTCACCACCAGCACGTAGACGAACAGCACCCAGTAGCCCGAGCGCCATCCGCCGCCGCTGTAGATGAAGTGGGTCATGACCGGCAGGGCGATGAGGGGGAACAGCGATGCCGCCCCTCCGACGATGCCCACGGCGACCCCCAGGTTGCTCCGGAACCAGAACGAGAGCATCCGGCTGATCGCGACCTGGTAGCCGAGCGATCCGACGATGCCGACGCCGAACGCGATCGCCCAGAAGCTGAACCAGCTGGCCGGCATCGTCGCGAACAGCAGCAGCGCCACGAGGTTGGCGATGACGGTGACGATGATGAACGGCCGGGGCGAGTAGCGGCGCAGCAGCCAGCCGACGATCGGCTGCAGGACCCCGAGGAAGAGGATGATCCAGGGGCTGATGGTCACGGCGATGGCCGGCAGGCCGGTCTCCTCCATCGTCGGCCCGATCATGATGCTCTGCGTCTGAGCCAGGATGATCGGGCTGCCGGCGTAGAAGACGACCCCGCCGATGAGGGCGCCGATGCCCCGGCGGAACTCGCTCGGCTCGCCGGCCGCGGGCGTCGCCGGACTCTCGGCGGCGTTGAGTGTGGTGGACATGGATCGGGTTCCTTTCGTCATTGAAAGTCTCGGGAGAAGAGCGATCAGTCGTTCACGTTGGGATTGTTGACGTAGTCGCGCTGCATGGACGCGGGAAGGTATTTCTCCTCCATGCGGCGAATGTCCGCATAACCGGGTCTCACCCACTGATCGCCGACGCCGCCATAGCGCTCCTCGCCGCGGAGCTTCAGCTCGGCGGTCATATACGCGGACACCGGCTCACTGCTGTTCGCCGCCCGAACGTCGAGGAGCATTCGCCAGGCCTCGCCGAGGGCCGGGTAGATGAACGGCGTGACCTCGATGGACTGGCCCATCTCGGACAGCTCCGCCATCGACGGCCGGTCGGTGAGGGTGTAGGAGGGGATGACGTAGGCGGGTCCGGGCGTCTCGGCGAGCGCCGTGCGGATCTGTTCCCACGTGTGCAGGCCTTCGTAGAAGATCACGTCGGCCCCCGTCTCCTCGCGGTAGAGCCTGCCGCGACGGATCGCCTCCTCGAGGCTGCCGCCGCCGGCGCCGTACCCGTCGGTCCGGGCGACGATGACGAAGTCCTCGTCCAGCTCGTCGCGGGCGTCGCACGCGGCGTTCAGCCGGCCGATGGCCTCCTCGTCGGAGACCAGCGCGATCCCGGTCTGTCCCCCGGCCTTCTTCGGCTCGGCCTGGTCCTCGATGTGGATCCCGGCGACGCCCGCGTGGATGTACTCGTGGACCGTCCGGCGGATGCTCGCCGGACCGGGGCCGAATCCCGTGTCGGCATCGCAGAACACCGGGATGTCGACCGACCGGGCCACGCGCTCGCAGTGGGCGACGAACTCGGTCATCGTGAGCAGGCCCACGTCCGGCACGCCGTACCAGTATGCGGAGAGGCCACCCGACACCTCGAACGCCTCGAATCCGGCGGCCTCCGCCATCTGGGCATGGATCGGCATCACGCCGAACGGCATGATCACCGTCTCCGGCCGGGCGAACAATGCTTTCAGCCGCGTGGATTTCTTTACGGACATGCCCATGTGCAGAGACTCCTTCATCGTTGAACGGGGCGCGCACGCGACCTCGCCAGTCACCCTAGGAGCGGCACGATGAATTACGCCAATGCATAATCTTCGCCCCTCCTATCCGATTGCCGCATCGAAGGTGCGAGAGGAACAGAGAATGCGCCGAGAATTCAACCGACGGCTCGGAGCGAGATGTCACAGGAGAGCGCGAATCGCACGAGAATGCGCGCGCCATTCGGCGGCGTCACCGAGCGATGCGGGGCGGCCGGGACCGCGTCACCGCCCGAGGGCCGGAAGCACCTCGGCGCCGAGGAAGTCGACCTGGTCGACGTCACGCAGGTCGAGCAGCTGGAAATGCACCCGGTCGGCGCCGAGCGCGCGCAGTCGGTCGACCTTCGCGGCGATCTCGTCGACGCCGCCCACGATGTTGACGCCGTCGCGGACGTCGGCTCGGCCGACGGCCTCCGCGCGACGTGCGACGTCGGCCTCTGTCGCGCCCGCGAACGTCGGCAGCGCGACCGAGATCTTCATCGTGGCCGGGTCGCGGCCGATCCTCTCGCACGCCGCCCGGATGACGGGGATGCGCTCGGCGACGACCCGCTCGGAGCAGAAGCCGATGTTGAACTCGGTCGCGAACCGTGCCGCGATCTCGGGGGTGCGGCGCGGGCCGCTGCCGCCGACGACCACGGGCACGCGCTCCTGCACCGGCTTGGGCAGGGCCGGCGCATCGACGAGCGTGTAGTGCTCGCCAGCGAAGGAGAAGGTCTCGCCGACCGGCGTGCGCCAGAGGCCGGTGATGACCTCGAGCTGCTCCTCCAGCATCCCGAACCGCTTCGCCGGAAAGGGGATGCCGTACGCGCGGTGCTCCGCCTCGAACCAGCCGGTGCCGAGACCGAACTCGACGCGTCCGCCCGACATCGCGTCGACCTGTGCGACCTGGATCGCGAGGATCGCGGGCACCCGGTGCGTCGCCGACGACACGAGCGTGCCCAGCCGGATGCGCGAGGTCTCGCGCGCGAGACCGGCGAGCGTGGTCCAGGCGTCGGTCGGACCGGGCAGCGGATCGCCCTCGGCCATCCGCATGTAGTGGTCGGAGCGGAAGAACGCGTCGAACCCGTGCCGCTCCGCGGCCAGCGCGAAGGCGAGCTGGTCGTCGTAGCTGAAGCCTTCTTGGGGCTCGGTGAAGACCGTGTACTCCATGCGTCCAGTCTGGCGGATGCCGGGCCGGCGGGCGCCGGCAGACGTGGCGTTCCCGGCGGTGGTCGACCGCGCCTCCCGCGTCGCACCTGCCCGGACAGGTCTCGACGAGTCATGGGCCGCGTTCGACGCCGAGTCTCGACGGCCACCAGATCCTCGGCCCGATGTCGTAGAAGAGCGCCGGAACGAGCAGGGCCCGGACGAGGAAGGTGTCGAGGAGCACGCCGAACGCGACGATGAACGCGAGCTGCAGCAGGAACAGGATGGGGAGGATCGAGAGCGCCGCGAAGGTGGCGGCGAGCACGAGCCCCGCCGACGTGATGACGCCCCCGGTGACGGCGAGTCCGCGGATGATGCCCTCCCGTGTTCCGTGGCGGCGCGCTTCCTCCCGCACGCGGGTGGCGAGGAAGATGTTGTAGTCGATGCCCAGGGCGACGAGGAAGACGAACCCGTAGAGGGGCACCGCCGGGTCTGCTCCGGGGAGGTCGAGGACGCTGTTGAACACGATGGCCGAGACGCCCAGAGCCGTCGCGAACGACAGCACCGTCGTGAGGATGAGGAGGACCGGGGCGACGACCGATCGGAGCAGGAGCATCAGGACGAGGAGGATCACCGCGAGCACGACGGGGATGATCAGGGCACGATCGTGGATCGAGGTGTCCTTGGTGTCGATCGCCGTCGCGGTCACACCGCCCACGAGCGCCTCGGCATCGTTCCGCTCGAACGTCGCTCGCAGGTCTCGCACGGCGCTCTCCGCCGCCTCCGAGTCCGCGGCGTCGGCCAGGGTCGCTTGGAGCATGATCTCGCCGTCGACGACGGTCGGAGCCGGCGTCGGCGTTCCCGGCGGCCCGACCGACCCGATGCCGTCCGCGGTCACCGGAGCCGACCCGGAGACGCTGTCGCGGCTGAGGACGGCAACGTCCTCGATCCCGGGGCTGTCGAGCAGCGCATCCGCGGTCTGGCGGAACGCGTTCTCGGGCGCGAGCACGAAGACGGGGCTTCCGGATCCGCCGGGGAAGTGCGTGCCGAGGGCCTCCTGCCCGTCGCGAGCCTCGGACGAGGCGAGCACGAGGTCGGACTGCGGCACGCCGTCCGCCTGAAGCTGCGTCACGCCGAGCGCGCCCGCGAGCAGCACGATCGTCGTGACGATCCACACCGGGCGGGGGCGGCGTCGGATCAGCTCGCCGACCTTTCGCCACATCCCCCGGGCGGGGAGCCCGTTCTCGGCAGCGACGGCCTCCGGCTCGTAGCGGGGCCGCCGGGGCCAGAACGCGGCCCGGCCGAGCGCGAAGAGGATCGCCGGCAGGAGCGTGAGGGCGGCGAGCATCGCGAACACGATGCCGAGGGATGCCACGGGGCCGAGTGCGCTGTTCGACTTCAGGTCGCTCAGCAGCAGGCAGAGCAGACCCGCGATGACCGTTCCGCCGGAGGCGAGGATCGGCTCGATCGAACCGCGCAGTGCGGCCTTGCTGGCGACCCATCCGTCCTGCTCCACACGGAGTGCTTCGCGGTAGCGGGCGACGTAGAGCAGCGAGTAGTCGGTCGCAGCGCCGATGACGAGGATGAAGAGGATGCCCTGGGTCTGTCCGCTGAGCAGCACGACGCCTGCCTTGGCGAGCCACCAGACCGTCAGCAGGGCGACGGTGAGCGCGAAGACGCTCGTCGCGAGCACGGCGACCGGAAGCAGGAGAGAGCGGTAGACGATCACCAGGATGACGAAGACCGCGATGAGGGCGACGGCGAGGAGCAGTCCGTCGATCCCCGAGAACGCCTGGACGAGGTCGGCGCTGAACCCTGCGGGGCCGGTCACATAGACGGCGATCGAGGGCGGAGCCTCCGCCCGGAGCCGATCGCCGATCTCGGACACGACCTCTCCGATCTCGGCGTCTCCGTCGACGGGCACGAAGACCTCGAGCGCCCGCCCGTCGTCGGAGGGGATCGGCGGCGAGATCCCCTCGCCGACACCGTCGATGCCGGAGAGTGCCGTCACCGCATCCCGCAGATCCTCGATGTCCCCTTCGGTGAGCTCCTGCTCGCCCACGATGACGACCACGGCGGGTATCGCGTCGGAGTCCCGGAACCGGCCGAGCCGCTCCTGCACGCGCGTGGCGTCGGCGGACTCGGGGAGGTACGAGGTCTGGTCGTTCGAGGAGACCTCGTCGACCCTGCCGAAGAAGGGTCCGCCGATCGCCGCTCCGGCGAACCAGACGAGGATGATCAGGGCGGGCAGGGCGACGCGGAGCATCGCGACGATGCGCCGTCGCTCACGACGGCGCTCCGGCGAGGCCGAGGCGGGTACGGTGCGTGACATCTTCATGACGTGAGTCTCCAGGCGTAGATCATGATGAGTGTGACAAGGAATCCGGAGAGGTAGTTGAGGACGATGAAGCGCCGCCACGCCCGAGTGGTCGTCGCCGCCGTGGCGTCCGTGACGGCCACGCAGGGCGCGCAGTTGACGAGGTAGGGCACGGCGATGATCGCCGCGAGCGGCGCCGGCCACGGTGCGGCCAGGACGAGCAGCCCGGCCAGGGTCCAGAGGACGAGCGACAGCCGCACGGTGCGGCGGGCTCCGAGCACGGTCGCGACCGACCCGATGCCCGCCCGACGGTCGGGAACGATGTCCTGGACGGCCCCGAACGCGTGGGCCGCCGTGCCCCAGAGGAAGAACGAGGCGAGCACGAGGATCGTCGCCGCGTCGACCGCCGCTCCGGCGAGCGCGAGCCCGACGACGGCGGGACTGACGAAGTGGGTGCTCGAGGTGATCGAGTCCAGCACGGGGCGCTCCTTGAACCGGAGACGGGGTGCCGAGTAGGCGATGACCGCGAACGTGCTCACGGCGATCGCCGCCCACGACGCCGGTCCTCCCGCCGCCACGAGCACGATCAGGAACGGGAGGTTCGTGACCGCGACCAGCCGGAGCAGGGCTCCGTGGAACGGCGGCGGGAGGAGGGCTCCCTGGATGCCGCCCTTGCGCGGGTTGCCGACGTCGGACTCGTAGTCGAAGACGTCGTTGATCCCGTACATCGCGAGGTTGTAGGGGATGAGGTAGTAGATCGCCCCGATCACGAGGAGCGCGTCGACCTCACGCGTCGTGAGGACCATCGCCGCGGCGAACGGGAAGGCCGTGTTGATCCAGCTCACGGGGCGGGAGGCGACGAACGCCTGGCGCAGCAGCTCTCCCGCAGGGACGACGTCGCGCCGCGTCAGCAGCGCCCAGAGCGCGGGCAGCAGCACGGCGATCGCGAGCGGGTACGCGAAGTCCTCCACGGGCGCCCGCCCGATCACGACCCCGGAGGTGTGCTCGGGGGCGTAGTGGAACAGGTCGAGCGCGATCATGAGGCTGTCGAACACCGCCGTCAGGACGATGAGCGCTCCGATCGTGATCGCGACCGCGGCCCAGCGCACGCCCGGCCTGCCCGCCCGGCCCGCGAGCACCATCCCGACGAGGAGCGCGACGATCAGGAATCCCGCCGACAGCAGCCCGTAGGTCATCGTCCGCCCCGCTCGCGGCGGGCCTCCAGGAGGCGGGCGCTCCCCGTGTAGAGGACCATCGTGCAGAGCACGAGGAAGACGAGGAACACCGGCTCCTCCAGGGGGAGCTCGGGGGCGAGGACGATGCCGGACGCGATCTGCGCCTGCCCGCGGAGGAAGATGCCGGCGGCGATCCCGGCGGCATCCCAGAGCAGCAGGAACGTCACGCCGGCGGCGGTGACGAGGGCGGCAGCGGCGGGCGAACGCCAGAAGAAGAGCCCGAACCGGCGGTCGATGAGCAGCATGCATCCGATGCCGACGAGCAGGCAGCCGAGATACACGAGCCCGCTCACCGCGCAGCCGCCTCGGATCCGATCCGGGGCGCGGTGGGCCCCGGCGAGTGGTCGCGCCGCAGCCGCTTCAGCACGAGCTCCGCGCTGATGAGGCACATCGGAACCCCCACGCCGGGCGCGGTGGTCGCTCCCGCGTAGTAGAGGTTCCGCACCCGCCGAGACTGGTTCTGCGGTCGGAAGAGGGCGCTTTGCCGGAGCGTGTGCGCCGGGCCGAGCATGCCTCCGTGCCAGGAGTGGTAGTCGCGTGCGAAGTCGGCCGGCCCGAGAGTCTCGCGGACGACGATCCGGTCGCGCAGGTCGGGAATGCCGGCCCATCGGGAGATCTGGTCGATGGCGGCATCGACGGCGCGCTCGATCGCCGGAGCGCCGTTCCCCTCGATGCCGCCCGCGCCGAGGCCCGTATCGGCGGGGACGGGGATGAGGATGAACAGGTTCTCGTGATCCGGCGGCGCGACGGCGGGGTCGGTCGCGCTCGGCCGGCACACGTACAGCGATGCGGGCTCGGGCACGTGGGGGGCCTCGCCGAAGATCGCGTCGAAGTTCGCCGCCCAGTCCCGGGTGAAGAAGAGCGAGTGGTGCTCGAGCCGGGGAAGGGCTCCTCTCACCCCCAGGAGCGCGATGATCGCGCCGGGCCCGCTCTCGGCCTTCTGCCACCACGATGCCGGATGGCTCTGCGCCTCGGGCGGGAGCAGCTGCGTCTCGGTGTGATGCAGGTCGGCGGCCGACACGACGACATCGGCGTGCTCGACCCGCTCGGCGCCGCGATCGTCGCGGACGCGGACGCCGTTGACGACGAGATCCCCGCGTTCTCGTCTGGTCAGGATCCGGGTGACGTCGGAGTCCAGGACGATCTCGACGCCGGCACGGGTGGCGAGCTGCTCCAGGCACTGCACGATGCTCCAGAACCCTCCCATCGGGTACAGGACGCCGTCGCCGAGGTCGAGCGCGCTCATCAGGTGATACAACGCGGGCGCGCGGCGCGGATCGGTGCCCAGGAAGACCGCCGGGTATCCGAGCACCTGACGGAGCACCGGGTCTGCGAACCGCCTCGCCACGAAGCGTTCCAGGTCGGTGCCGAGCAGCGATGCCAGCTTCGGCGCGGCCCGCACGACGTCCGCGGTGGCGAGGCTGCGGAGCCTCGTGAACGGGTTGTAGAGGAAGTACCGCCCGGCCAGGCGCGAGGCCTGCTCGGCGGAGGAGAGATACTTCTCCAGGGTCGCGGCGCTGCCCGGCTCGATCGTCTCGAAGCGGCTCATGACGCGTTCTCTGCCGTTCGGGATGTCGGTCACGCGTGCGGGCGCCGCGCCCGCCGGTTCCGAGTACACCCGGTACCCGGGATCGAGGGTGCGCAGATCGAGCTGTTCCCCCGCCGTCGTGCCGAGCAGGGCGAAGAAGTGCTCGAACACCTCGGGCATCAAGTACCAGGACGGCCCGGTGTCGAACCGGAATCCTCCGCGTTCGACGATGCCGGCACGACCGCCCACCCGCCGACCGCGTTCGAGCAGTCGGACGGCGTGCCCTTCGCGGGCGAGCAGCGCGGCGGTGGCGAGACCGGCGATTCCGCCGCCGATCACGATCGTTCGTGTCATCTCGCTCGCTCCCTCATCGCGTCGAGCATCGATCGGGCGATCAGCCAGGACTTCTCCGCGGCCGGAACCCGCACGCGCTGTTCGTACAGGTCGTCCGCCGGGGTGCGCGCGATGCGGTCGGTGAGCCTGCCGAACAATCGCAACGCGGAATCGACGGCGACACGGGCGTCGCCCGGCAGCAGAGGCAGCGCCGCGCGCGCGACGGAGAGCTGCGCGCGGATCTCCGAGACCCAGCGATCCCTGACCCGATCATCGATCCGTCCGTGCTCGCTGAGATAGCTGCGCCCCAGGCGTGCGGTGTCGTCCGCGAGGTCGCGAAGGAAGTTCACGTTCTGGAACGCCGCGCCGAGACGGCGGGCTCCGTGCTCCAGGATGGCGCGCTCCCCCGAGTCGAGCGGCTCGTCCCTGATGAACACGCGCAGGCACATCAGTCCGACGACCTCCGCGGAGCCGAAGACGTAGCGCGCGTGCTCGGCGTCTCCGAAGCCCGGCAAGGATGCGCGTGACGCGTCCGGCGTCTCGTGCTCGTCGGCGGCGAGGTCGGTGCGCATGGACGAGAAGAACGGGCGGGTCAGCTCGTGGCCGATCCCCGCCGCGCGCGCCGTGTGCGCGAAGGCCTGCACGATCGGGTTGCTGCTGTAGCCGGTCCGGATCGCGCGCTCGGTCTCCTCCTCGAGCCGATCGAGGGCCGACCTCTGCTCGTCGAGCGCCATTCCCGCGTCGGCCGTGGCGCCGTCGACGAGCTCGTCGGCGACGCGGACCAGCGAGTAGATGTTCCGGACGTGCGCGCGATGTCTGCGCCCGAGGAGTCGTGTCGCGGTGCCGAACGACGTCGAATACGCGTCGATGATCCTCGCGGCCGCGTTCTCGGACGCGCGCGTGTACCGAACCAGCGGACTCAGCCGGTCGAGTGCGCCGCTCATGACCGACGCGTCTCGAGCTTCTGCATCGTGCGATGGAGGAAGCCGGCGAGGCCGGGGGGAACGGCGGAGTCCGGCGAGACGAGGAGCCAGCGCGCGGCGCGCAGATGCTCTGCGACGAGGGAGCCGACGAACGCCTCCGCTCCGCAGTCGGTGAGGTGTCGTCGCACCGTCATCGCATCGCTCGGGCTGAGCCCGGGGTCGCCGAGGAACCGCTCGATCGTCCGCCAGCTCTCGGTCGTCCGGGCAAAGGCGATGATGGCCGTCTCCTTGCCCTCCCTCAGATCCGATAACGCGTCCTTGCCGTGCTCGGCCGCGTCGCCGAACGCGGAGAGAAGATCGTCCTGCAGCTGGAAGACCACGCCGAGGTGACCGGCCACCCTGCCGAGGGCGTCCTCGGTGCGACGCGACGCCCCCGCGACGATCGCTGCGGCCTTCAACGGCAGCTCGAACGTGTACGTCGCGGTCTTCAGTCGCGTCATGGAGAGCACCGTCTCCAGGTCGGGCGTGATCACGCCGTCGCCGAGCGCGACATCGAGATGCTCGCCGACGATGGACTCGGTGATCGCGTGGTCGAGGAGGTCGAGCAGGCGGATCCGCACCGGCTCGGGCAGCGGTTCGCGCGCGAACGCGTGGTGCGCGTCCGACAGGAGCATGTCTCCCATCAGGATGCCGCTGGTCCGCGCCCAATGGACGTCGTGGTCATCCGCTGACATCGCGCGCCATGTCGCCGGTCGCCGGCTCCCGCGCTCCGCGAGCACGGCACCGACCAGGTTCGGGCGTCCTCGCCTGAGCACGTCGCCGTCGATGACGTCGTCGTGAAGGAGGAAGGAGTAGTGCAGCAGCTCCGTCGCGGCGGCGATCCGAACCGCGGCGGCACGAAGGGGCTCGCTCTGCCCGCCGGCCGGGCAGAGCGCATCGAAGGCCTCCAGGAGCAGACGCGGCCTCAACAGCTTGCCGCCCATGACGCACTGCGCCGCCGTCTTCCACAGGGATGCGAAGAGCGGGCCGTACTTCTCGGCACGGAGCGAACGCGAGTCGAACAGCCTGCGGATCTCCTCCCTCACCTCGTGCTCGACCCGCCGATCCGAGCCGGGATACCGCCGGAGCACCGCCTGATCGGGTGACGGCATGGCGTGTCCTCCCGCTCGAAATTATTTCCATCAGTGTAATACACCCTGAAAGATACAATAACTGAGAGTTGATTATCTACCCATGATCCTCGTACGGGCGTACGATGACGTCCATGCGGGAGAACGACCCTCGGTCACAGCGAGACGAGGTCGCCGACCATCTCTACGACCTGGGCTCCGGCGACCCGACCGGTGAGCTGTTCGATCGATCCACCCTCTCTCCCGACGAGGTCGCGCAGATCAGTCGTCTCATGAAAGCGCTCGTCGATCTCCGAGAGACCGAGCAGGCCATCCTCGACGCCTCCGAGAAGTACATGAAGCTCAGTTCCCAGGACATGCGCGCCCTCCACTACCTCATCGTCGCGAGGAATCGCGGCGAGGTCGTCACGCCCAGCATGATCGCCGCATTCCTGAAGATCTCGCCGGCATCCACGACGAAGCTCCTGAACCGTCTCGAGCGGGGCGGCCACATCACACGACACCTGCACCCGACCGATCGCCGCGCATTCGCCATTCGCATCACTCCGCAGACGGAGGCCTCGGCGAAGCAGACCGTCGGCAGACAACACGCCAAACGCATGCACGCCGCTGTCCGTCTCACGAGCGCAGAACGGGAGATCGTGATCGGATTCCTGCACGACATGGCGCGGGAGATCTCCATGGACAATGCAGACTGGTCGGTGTCGTAGTCGGCCGCTCTCCCGGCATCAGAACGGGCTGCCGCCGAACGCCGTTGCCGCCGGGTGCCTTCCTATACTCGTGCTGTGAGCTCAGGACCCTTGCGTCTGCGTCTGCTGAACGACTACGAGGTGATCGTCGCAGGCCTGAGGGCGATGATCGAGCCGTATGCGGACCGGCTTCGCGTCGTGGAGGAGGACGTGAGGAGCACGGCCGACCGCGCGGTCGACCTCACTCTGTACGACACGTTCGGTGCGCCGCAGGCGGATCAGAGTGAGATCACCGCCGTGCTCGCGGACCCCTTGGCCGGCGCCGTGGTCGTGTACTCGTGGAACACGCAGCCCGCACTGGTGGCGGGGGCCCTCGGCCACGGATGCCGCGGCTATCTGGACAAGCGCCTGGCCGCGGCGGAGGTCGTCGACGCGCTGGAGCGGGTGGGCGCCGGCGAGACCGTCGTGCAGCACCTGGGCGCGGCCGAGGCCGGCGGCCCGGTGCCGCCCGCCACGGACTGGCCGGGACGGCCCGCCGGACTGAGTGTGAGGGAGGCGGAGGTGATCGCTCTGATCACGCAGGGCTTCACGAACGCGGACATCGCGGCGCGCGCCTACATCAGCATGAACTCCCTGAAGACCTATATCCGTTCCGCCTACCGCAAGATCGGGGTCGAACGCCGATCGCAGGCGGTTCGCTGGGGACTCGAGCACGGAATGTCGCCTCGGCGCCCGTCGGAATGCTGAACGATCTCACCCTTTGGGGTGAAGATCCGCGCCGTCACGCCTGTTAGAAAAGTACGAAACTCGGTGAGTGAGTCATCGAGTGAGTCATCCAGCGAGTGATGCAGAAGGAGTCAGCAATGGGTATCGAAGACAAGTTGTCGGCCGCTAAGGACAAGATCGCCGGCAAGGCCGAGGAGCTCATCGGCAAGGCCACGGACGATGACGAGAAAGTCGCAGAGGGCAAAGCGAAGCAGGTGAAAGGCGACGTCACGCAGGCAGCCGAGAAGGTCAAGGATGCCGCGAAGGATCTTCGCGACTGATTCCTCGCTCATGCCGTGACACCGGCATGAGCGACCCGTCCCCATCGACCGATCCACGCAGAAACGAGTACCGACAGTGAGCTTCTTGGGATTTCTTCTCCTCGGCCTGATCGCCGGAGCGATCGCAAAGCTGATCCTCCCCGGACGGCAGAGAGGCGGCTGGATCGCGACCCTGCTGCTCGGCGTCGTCGGGGCGCTGGTGGGAGGCTGGCTCGGCAGCCTGCTGTTCGATGCGAACCTCCAAGACTTCTTCTCCCTCCAGACGTGGCTCCTGGCCATCGGCGGATCGATCGTCGTTCTGCTCGTCTACGGCCTGATCGTGGGACGCCGTGGCGCCGACTCGCCGTGATCGAGCACGCTCCGGAACGAGGCCGCGGTGCCGCAGAACATCATTCGACGCGAGGAGGAGCACCTGTATGCCACGCAGCCTCTGGGTGATGCGGGCCGCCGTCTCAGCGCAGCCCTCCTGAGGCTGCGACGTGCCGAGCAGGCTCAAGAGGCCGTCGCCTTGCGGACGTCGGGGCTCTCGCCACTCGATCAGCGGGCGTTGAGGTATCTGATCCAGGCGGGCAGGGAGGGAAGGAACCTCAGTCCGAAGGACCTCATCGGCATGCTCGGCACGTCCAGCGCGACCGTGACGAACGTCGTCGACCGCCTCGTCGAGAGGGAGTGCGTCGAGCGGGTGAACCACCCCACCGACCGCCGAGCACGCTACCTGAAGGCGACGGACGTCGCCGTCAGGCTCGTCGACGGAACAATCGGGGTGCACCACAGCCGCTTGGTGGCGGCGATCGACCGCATCAGCGACGAACAGGCCGAGATCGCGGCGGAGGTGCTGACGCAGATCACGGAGGGGCTGGAGTAGCGCCCCGTCGATCAGAACCCGAGTCCCCGCAGCCACGCGAGCAGGTCATCGCCGCGCTCGGCGACGCTCTCGGGGCTCCATCGGCCCAGCTCCCGCGCGTCGACCAGCCGGCCGTCGCGCAGGTAGACCACGCGGTCGCCGCGCACGGCGCACGCCGGGTCGTGGGTCACCATGACGACGGTGGTGCCGTCGCGGTGCGCATCGGTCAGCGCGTCCATGACCTCGGCCGTCATCCGGCTGTTGAGCGCGCCGGTGGGCTCGTCGGCGAACAGGATGGACGGCGCGCACACGAGCGCGCGGCAGATCGACGCGCGCTGCAGCTGGCCGCCCGAGACCTGCGTGATCCCGTGGGTCTTGACGTGGTCGATGCCGAACCGCTGCATGAGGGCGTCGGTGCGCGCGATCGCGGCATCCCTGTTCTTCGGAGCATCCCTGTTCTTCGAGGCGGCCCTGTTCCTCCGGACGGATGCGAGGGCCGGCAGCAGGATGTTGTCGCGCAGGCTCAGATTGTCGAGCAGATGGGCCTGCTGGAAGACGAAGCCCATCTGCGTGAGCCGCACCCTGCTCATCTCCGCCTCGCTCAGCGAGGTCAGCTCGCGTCCGTCGAGCAGCACGACGCCGCTCGTGGGACGGTCCATCCCGCTGATGCAGTACAGCAGCGTCGACTTGCCCGAGCCGGAGGCGCCCATCACGACGAGGAACTCGCCGTCGCGGACCGCCAGGTCGATGCCGTCCAGCACCCGGGTCGGCGGATCGGTGGAGGTGTGCGTCTTCGTCAGGCCGCGGCTCTCCAGCACGATCTCGTGTGCCTGTGCCTGTGCCTGTGCCGAGTCGGTTCGTGCCGTGCCGGCTTCTGTCATCGGTGCTCCCATGATCGGTGTCCTTCCGGTCGCTGCGGTTGTGGGTGGGGTCGTCACGACAGCCAGGCGCTCCTGTCGGCGCGGCGCAGCCGCATCGTGAGCAGGACGGCGCCGAGGTATCCGGCGCCGACGAGGACGAGCGGATACGTCACGTACACCAGCCACGGGGCCGGGATCAGCGTGAGGTCGGCGAGACCGAGTCCGGCGAACGAGAGCAGTCCGCCGACCAGCGATTCGCCGAGGGACGCCGTGAAGAGCAGTCCCAGCAGCGTGCCGGTCACGACCATGAGCATGGTCTTGCCGCGCACCTGCGCGATGATCTCGCGGGCCGAGAAGCCGATCGCGGACAGCACCCCCGTCTTGCGGCGGTCGCGCGCGAGGCGCAGGCTCAGGAACAGGCCGGTGATCAGGATCGCGATGCCGGTGCCGAACGCGAAGGCGAGCGCGGCCGCGCCGCGGAGGACGCCGGTGACGTGCCCGAGCGTCTGCCGCACGTACTCCTGCATCGGGACGACGGCGATCGACGGGAACCGCTCGCCGTACTCGGCGGCGACGGCCGCGGGGTCGACGCCGTCGGCGACGTCGGCGTAGAGCACGTAGCCCGCGGCATCCCGAGTGACCTCGCCCTGCATCTTCGCGGTGTGCCCGCCGCCGGTGACGTCCTGGTAGACGCCGCTGACGACGTGCTCGGTCGCCTCGCCGTCGATGCGGACGATCAGCGTGTCGCCGGGCCCCACCCGGTGCTTGTCGGCGTTCAGGACCGACACGGCGATCTCGCCGTCGGCCGGGCGCACGCCCCGCACGAAGTCGACCGTGCCGCCGGAGTAGTCGCCGACCTCGACGCGCAGCGTCTCCGGCCCCTCCTCCCCGTCGACCTCGGCGAGCACGTTCGCGAAGACGCGCACGTCGGTGACGCGGTCGTCGCCCTCGAACCTAGCGACGACGTCCGCGCGCACCGCGTCGACGTCGTCGGAGAACTGCACGTCGGCGCGCACGTCGCTCTCGGGCGCCCCCATGTACGTCACGAAGCGCGGGCTCTCGAAGGTGCTGAGCAGGTTCGTCGGCAACGCGACGAGCGTCGCCACGAGGAAGAACACCGCCGGGAGCAGCGCCCACTGACGCCCCTCCGCGCGGAGATCCAGCAGGGCCAGGCGCCGGTTGACGTCGCCGTCGCGACCGGTCGCGAGGCTCGATCGCCGCACGCGCCGCGCCGCGCGTCTCGCCGCGCGAGCGGCCTGCCGCTCCGTGAGCGTGCTGCCGTGCACGAGCGCGTTCACGACCTCGAGCCGGCGCACGCCGCGGAGCACCCCGCGACAGATCGCGACGACGAGCACGTACACCAGCAGCAGCGCCGCCGCCGGGACGAGGAACGTCCACGGGGTCGGCCGGGCGGCGGCGTAGTTCGCGGCGACGTCGTGGGTCAGCAGGCCGGTCGCGACGATCGCGAGCAGACCGCCCACGATGCACGCGACGAACGTCATGGCGCGGTACTTGGACAGGTACAGTCGCGAGATCTGCGCGGCGGGCAGGCCGATCGCCTTCATCGCCCCGATCTGACGGACCTCGTCGTGGATCGTCCCGCGGATCACGAAGCGCAGGTTCAGCAGCGCGATGGCGATGAGCAGCAGGCTCCCGAACACCAGCGTCACCGCGACCAGGCCGTCGCTGAACACGTTGATGAGGCGGATCATCTCGTAGGTGACGGCCTGCCCGTTCTTGGGCAGCGCGTCATCGGCCTCGTACGCGGCCTGCAGGTCCGACGCCCCGGCGGGGTCGTCCAGCAGGTACTCGACGATGATCTCGGGGTCGCCGCCGCCCGCGCCCAGGGCATCCCGATCGGTCGGCGACACGACGAAGCGCGTCGCCGACGAGAGCGACGACGCCATCTGCGCGTCGCGCACGAAGCCCCGGACGGCGAGCTCGTGGATGCCGTCGTCGCTGCGCACGCGCAGCGCGTCGCCGGCCTGCAGGCCGAACCGCTGCCGATAGGCGACCGGCGCGTACACCTCGCCCGGGGCGGGGTCGGCGATCGCGCCCGACTCGTCGATCAGGAAGTCGAAGTCGGGGTTCTGCGCGACGAACAGATTGTCGATCAGGCTGTCGGACAGATCGCCGCCCTCGCCGGTCGACGGTCGGTCCCACGCGATGGCGGCACCGTCGAAGCCGTAGAGCTGCACGACGGTCCAGGCGTCGATCCCGGGGTGCTCGGCCGCGAAGGCGTCGAGCGCAGCGGCGTCGTGGTCGCCCCGGTGCATCTGCAGGAGATGCGGCGGCTGGGCCTGGGCGAAGAGCGCGTCGACCGAGCCGGCGAGGCGCTCGATCACCATCGCCCCGGTGGCCATCAGGAAGGCGCTGAGCACGAGGACCACGGCGAGGGCGAGGTTCACGCCCTTGTTCTTCACGAGATCGTTGCGGGCGTGCCGCAGCATCAGGGACTCGCTGCTGCTCATGACGGGCTCCGAACTCTGGGGGGACCGTGGCGAGCCGGCGAGACCGTCATCCCCGCTCGACACTGCGGATGAGAGAAACATACCGGTCGACCGGCTTTTTGTCGAGACAGATGTGAGAAGCCCGGAATCTCCGGGCGATGAGAGGCGCGATCGGTCTCAGGAAGGCCGGGCAGGCGACAGGCCCGCGCGCAGCAGGCCCCACATCCCCTCGACCCGACCCTGGAGGTCGTCCAGCCCGGAGGCGACGAGCGACACCGTCTGCAGCCCCGTGAACGCGGCGACGAGGAATCGCGCCAGCTGCGCCGGATCGACGTGCGCGGCCAGCTCGCCGCGCGCACGAGCCCTCGCCGCCACGTCGGCGACCAGCCGCTCCCACGTCTCATAGGTCTCGGAGATGACCTCGTCCCGGCCCTCGCCGCGCTCCACCGCCAGACGCATCGCCGCGCGCAGCGTCGGGTCGTCGACGAGTCGCTGGGCGAGCCCCTTCGTCATGCTCTCCAGCAGGTCGAGGTGGTCGCCGTCGTGTGCGCGCACGGCGTTCTCGAGCTGGGCGTTCGCGTCCTGCTGCGCCTGGATCATCGCGGACGCCAGGGCGGTCTTGGACGGGAAGTGGAAGTACAGGGCCCCCTTGGTCACCCCCGCCCGCGCGGCGATCTCGGAGAGGCTCGCGCCGGCGAAGCCGTGCGCGACGAAGACGTCCGCGGCGGCGCGCACGATCGCGCGACGGGTCTCCACAGCGCGTGCCTGCATCGTCATCGCGACCTCCAGCAAGGGGACTCGGCCCGGGCGATCGGGGCCACTGCCTATTCTGTACCGCGCTCTGTTCTCCGCCGCACTGGCGAGCGGGATGCCCAGCGCGGCCGCCCTTGCCCGTCAGCGCCGGAGTTGACACGTCAACATCGCCCCCGATCCCGCCACCGGCATCCCGCGCTCGGAGGCGCAGCGCATCCGGGACACCATCCGGGTCGCGAAGGCCGCCGACCAGTCGGGGCTGGATGTGTTCGCGTTCGGCGAGCACCACAACCCGCCGTTCGTGGCATCCGCGCCCCCGGTGCTGCTGGCCTACATCGCGGCGGAGACCGAGAACATCCTGCTGTCCACCTCGATCACCCTGATCACGACGAACGATCCGGTGAAGATCGCCGAGGACTACGCGTTCCTCCAGCACGTCGCCGACGGTCGCCTGGATCTCATGCTCGGTCGCGGGAACACGGTGCCGGTCTACCCGTGGTTCGGACAGAGCATCCGCGAGGGAGTCCCGCTCGCGTTGGAGAACTACAACCTGCTGCACCGCCTCTGGCGGGAGGACGTCGTGGACTGGGAAGGGAAGTACCGCACGCCCTTGCAGGGCTTCACCGCGACCCCGCGGCCGCTGGACGGGGTACCGCCGTTCGTGTGGCACGGGGCGATCCGCACCCCGGAGATCGCCGAGCAGGCCGCGTTCTACGGCAACGGCTACTTCGCGAACCACATCCTCGCGCCGAACTTCCACTTCACACCGCTGGTGGACTTCTACCGGCAGCGGTTCGAGCACCACGGGCACGGCCGCGCGCAGGACGCCATCGTGGGCCTGGGCGGGCAGGCCTTCTCGCGGCGAGGTCCCAGGACGCCTACACGCGGTTCCGGCCGTACTTCGAGTCGTACCCGATGTTCCAGGGCACGACCCTGGAACAGGTCGCCGAGGGCACTCCGCTGTCGGTCGGATCGCCGCAGGAGGTGATCGACAAGACCCTCACCTTCCAGGAGGGGTTCGGCGACTACCAGCGACAGCTGTGGGCGATCGACATCGGGTCGATGCCGGTCGAGGTCGCACTGGAGCAGGTCGAGCTGCTCGCCACGGAGGTCGTGCCGGTCCTGCGCAGGGAGATGGCCGGCCGCCGGGCGCCGGGCGTGCCGGACGCTCCGACCCACGCCACGCTCGTCGCGGCGGCGTACGGAGACGGAGAGACGCGGCAGGCCCGCCCGCGACCGAACACGGGCGACAACACCTCGGGACCGCTGCCGTATCTCGACAGCGACCCGGCCAGGCCCGCGCGGATGCCGAGGTTCGCATGAGCCTCGGGGAGGCCCCGTTCCGGATCGTCGGGATCAGCGCCGGCACGAGTGAGCCCTCTGATTGAGGCGCTGCAGCGAAGTCGTTACAATCCGCCTATGGGCTTCGCGGAAGAAGCAGAATCCGGGTCCACGTCGCCGTCCCCCCGGTTCGATCAGGACCTCCTCTCCTCGTTCGACTTTCGCCAGCTGTTCTACTTCTGCGCCGTGGTCGACCATCTCTCGTTCTCCCGCGCCTCGGAGTCGCTGCACGTCGCCCAGCCCTGGCTGTCGGCGCAGGTGCGCCGATTGGAGGAACGCGCGGGACGTGCGCTCGTCGAGCGCTCGTCGCCGCTCCGCCTGACCGAGGCCGGGGCCGCGCTGTACGTGCGTGCCGACCGGTTGCTCCGCGAGGCGAAGTCCGTCGCGGGGACGCTGAAGGGCATCAAGGAGCGACCGTCCGGAGAGCTCATGCCGGCCGAGATGGACACGCCTCGTTGCGAGCTCACGATCTACTCGCTCCAGATGCCGATCCAGGCGACCGGGCTCGACGTGCTCACGGAGTTCGCCGCCGATGTCGAGATGCGCATCGACACGACGATCAACCACACCGGCACGGTGGAACGCGTGCGTCTGGGGCTCTGCGACGTCGCTCTGTGCCTCGGACCGATAGCGGCGGGTGGGCTGCGGCGCCTCCTCGTGCACGCAGAGCCCCTGGTCGTCGTGATGGACGCCGCCGATCCCTTGGCGCAGCGATCCACGCTCACCCTCCGCGACCTCGCCAATCGCAGGGTCGGTGCCCCGCCGCGCAGTCTTCACCCCCAGCTGTACGACCACGTCTACGGTGCCATGCAGAAGTCGGGCACAGAGGTCGTGTCCGTCCCGAACACCACCATGCGGAACACCCTCCTCGCGGCCGCCGGCGGGGAGAACCTCGTGCTCTCCCCGATCTCCAGCACCGTACGCCTTCCCGACGGCTTGGTCAGCCGACCGCTCGGGCCGCGCCCGATCTTCATCGGAGTGTGGTGGATCATGGCCGAGCACACGATCAATCGGAATGCCGAGCTGCTGTGGAAGATCCTGCAGTCTCGCCACCACCAGCCGACGCAGCTGGGCATGTGACGACCGCCCCCATCACGGCTCCGGCGAAGTCCCCCCGGTCGCGAGGAGGTGGCCAGCCCCGGGGACGGTGCGTCCCCGGGGCTGGCCACCTCCTCTGCCGAGCTACTCCTGCTCGTCGATGACGACGAGGACCTCACCCACCGGAACATCATCGTCGACCTCGCCGATGAGCTCCCTCACCGTGCCGGCGGCGGGGGCCGTGACGGTGTCGCTGGCCTTCGCGGTCTCGATCTCGACGAGCCCATCGCCCGCTGCCACCTCGTCGCCGACGGACACCAGCCACTCGACGATCGTGCCTTCGCTCATACCCATGCCCCACTGCGGGAGCGTCACCTTGATCGGCATCAGCCGAGCGCCTCTGCCCTCGTGAAGACCCCGCGGACCGCCGCGAGCACCTTCTCCTTGTTCGGCAGGATCTCCCTCTCCAACTCCGGGCTGAACGGAACCTGCATGTCAGGTGCGGTGACGCGCACGGGCACTGCCTTGAGATCCTCGAAGCAGTTCTCGATCACCCGCGTGACGATCTCGCTCGCCGCGCCGCAGGTTCGGAAGGCGGGATCGACCACGACGAGCCGGCCGGTCTTCCGCACCGAGGCGAAGATCGCATCCCAGTCCATCGGCACCAGGGTGCGGGGGTCGATGACCTCGGCAGAGATGCCGTCCTTGTCGAGCTCCTTCGCCGCCTGCTCGGTGTACCGCACGGCTGCGGCGATGGCGATGATCGTCACGTCGGTGCCCTCCCGCTTCACGGCGGCTTTGCCGAGCGGCACGAAGAAGTCCTCGTCGTCGGGGACCTCGTCGCGGGCGCCCCAAAGAGGCTCTTCGGAATTAGGGGTGTAGTTGGGGTCTGAATCCTCCGGCTTCGAGCAGGCTTCTTGCGATGTAGTTCGTGAGGTTCCGGAAGCCGAGCGCGGAGCCGCGGAGGTGTTCAAGTCGTCCGTTGATCGCCTCCGTTGGGCCGTTCGAGGTGCCGGGCCGATCGAAGAACGCGAGCACGTCGGCGGCGCGCTGCTTGAGGGTGCGGCCGAGCTTGCGGATCTCGACGAGCGCGGCAGGAACCCCGGTGCTGACCGCGTCGATCAGGGTCTGCATCATCTGCTTGCCATTCTTCTTGTCGGGTTCGCGATACGCGGCGATCATGCGCTGGTAGATGCCCCAGGTCGCTTCGACCTCGACGTGCTCCTCGGTCGCGAACAGCGCCTCCAGCCGAGCGCGTTGCCGGTCGGTGAGTAGCTTGTCGCCGGTGTGCAGGGTGCGGCGCGCCTGATAGAGCGGGTCGCCCTTCATCCCGCGGTGTCCGTGTAGATCCTGCTGAACGCGGCGGCGACACACATCGAGCGCATCGCCGGCGAGACGGACCACATGGAACGGATCCATCACCGGGACCGCGTCGGGCAGCTCTTCGGCGGCGGCCGTCTTGAAGCCGCTGAACCCGTCCATCGCGACCACCTCGATCCGCTTGGACCACTCCTTGGGCCGTGCCGCGAGCCACTGCTTGAACACGGCCTTCGAACGGCCCTCGACCATGTCCAGCAGCTGGGCCGGGCCTGTCTTCTCGCGGGCGGGCGTGAGGTCGATGATCACGGTCACGTACTTGTCGCCGTACCGGGTGTGACGCCAGACATGCTCATCGACGCCCAGGGTCGTGACCCCGTCGAACCGGCCGGGAGCGTCGATCAGACGACGCCGACCCTCGGCGAGAATCGCACTGTTCGCGGTATGCCAGGACACCCCCAGACCGGCCGCGGCGCGGGTCACCGTGAGATGGTCGACCACGATCGCCGTCAGCGCCCACCCGAGCCCGCCACGCGAGATCTTCGCCCGCGGCGCGGCGGCCTTCGTGGTGTCCTGCCGCCACGTCTTCCCGCAGTGCGCGCACCGGTAGCGGCGCACCCGGACCAGCAGTGTCGTGGGCCGGTGCCCGAACGGCTCATGCGCGAGCCGACGCACCACGGTGTCTCTCGGGACGCCTTCCGCGCCGCACTTCCGGCACCAGGGATCGTTCTCGACGACGCGGCACTCGATCACCGCCCGATCCGCCTCGAGATGTTGACCTACAGCCTCGAGGCCGAGCTCGTCGAGACGGCAGAACGTGGTCAGGCAGGGCGCGGCGAAGGTAGTTTGGAGCACGTCGAGGTCTTTCGGATGGGCAGTGTAGGAACTTCCATCCTGGAAGACCTCGACGCCTATCCGGCAATCGACCCGCGAACCTCGACTACACCCTCAACTGCGAAGAGCCCCCAAAGATTCCCGTCCTCGAAGACCAGCACGGGATCGGGTTCCCTGATCGCCGCCTTGATCAAGCCCTTGGCATCCGCCGCGCTCGCTGGTGCAACGATCTTCAGGCCGGGGACGTTCATGAACATCGGATAGGGGCGGTCGGTGTGATGCGCCGCTTGCGAGCCGCCGTAGTACATGGTCGCGCGGATGACGAGTGGAAGATCGGCCTGACCGCCGAACATATAGCGGCTCTTTGCCGCCTGGTTCACGATCTGATCCGCAGCGGAGTACAGGAAGGTGGAGAAGGTGATGTCGAGCACGGGCCTCAGCCCGGCCAGCGCCGCCCCGACGGCGGTGCCGACGTTGGCGGCCTCTGAGATGGGGAGATTCCTGATGCGCGAGCCGAACTCCTCTACGGGGTAGACGCCGTAGGTACCGCTTCGTATGTCCTGGCCCATCGTGAACACGGAGTCGTCGCGTCGCATCTCCTCGACGATTCCGGCGTTGATAGCAGCGAGGTAGGTCATTTTCGTCATGGTGAATGGGGTTCCTTTCGGAGTTCAAACCGGGATGGGGTTGGCGTAGAGATCCTCGTATGCGCTCGACACGTCGGGCAGCGGGCTCTGCTCTGCGAAGCGGACAGCCTCGGCGACCTCCGCCGTGACCTCTTCGGTGATCGTGTCGACTCGAGCTGCAGAGAGCGCCCCCGTCTTGATGACCTTCTCCGTGAACAGCTTGATCGGGTCGCGCGCGAGCCACGCCTGCACCTCCTCGTCGGTCCGGTAGGGGGCGAGGCTGAACTCCACGCCGCCGAACTCCGCGTGGTGGCGATAGCGGTAGGTCTTCACGTCGAGCAACGTCGGCCCCTCCCCGGCCCGAGCGCGTTCGACGGCACGCGTCGTCGCCTCGAACACCGCCTGCACGTCCTGCCCGTCGACGATCTCGTACGGCACGTCGTAGGCCACGCCGCGGACGCCGATATCCTCGACGGCGGTGACTTCGGCGGCTGGCGTCGTCACGCCGTAGCCGTTGTTCTCGCAGAGAAAGATGACCGGCAGCTTCCATACCGATGCCAGGTTGAGCGACTCGTGGAAGAGTCCGTTGTTGGCGGCACCATCGCCGAAGTACGTGAGCGCGACCTGGTCGCTGCCACGCAGCTGGGCGCTGAGTCCGGCGCCCACGGCGATCGGCATGCCTGCGCCGACGATGCCGGACTCACCGAGGCTGCCCACCGAGAAGTCGGCCAGATGCATCGAGCCGCCATGTCCCCGGCAGACGCCGGTGGCCTTGCCGAAGAGCTCGGCCATGAGGGGGTTGAGGTCGGCGCCTCGCCCGATCGGGTGTCCGTGAGATCGGTGATTGCCGAGCGTGTAGTCGTCCGGGTTCAGAGCGAGCCCCGAACCGGCGACCTCCGCTTCCTGGCCGATCGTGAGGTGTATCCCACCCGGGATCTTGCCTTCGTTGAACAGTCTCAGCGCCTGCTCGTCGAAGATCCGGATACGGAGCATCACGCGAAGGGCTTCCTCGTCATTGAGTGTCGACATCTTTGTCCTCTCGATTGGTGTTCGGTGCCCCGAACACGCGTAGTCCAACAGGTGGATGCAGCGCCGGGCGGCACTTAGACCAAAGGCGTCTAGGCACTCCCGAGCGGAGCAGACGCCGTGGGAGCGGACAGCCAGGTCTCGTAGGCCTGGAGGAACCGTGCGCCGGTCGCACCGTCGAGAGCCCGGTGATCCGCCGTCAGCGTGACGGCCGCTGTCTGCCGCCAGTCCAGCGCACCGCCGTCGGACGGCACGGGCACCCGTCGCGTGGTGCCGATGGCGATGATCGCCGCCTCTGGCGGGTTCACGATCGCGTCGAATCGGGTGACGCTCGTCATCCCGAGGTTCGAGATGGTGAACGTGCCTCCGGTCACGTCATCGATCGCGAGCTCGCCCCGACGGGCCCGCAGGACCAGCTCTCGTCGGCGATCGCTGATCTCCGTCAGGGTCAAGAGGTCGGCATCCCTGATCACCGGGACGATCAGCCCGGCGTCCGTGGCCACGGCGACGCCGATGTGCGCACGGTCGAACATGATCACGTGCCCATCGCCGACATGGACGTTGACGTCTGGAACCTGCCGGAGCGCGTGGGCAGCGGCAGCGATGAAGCAGTCGGTCAGCGTCACTCCCTCCCGTTCCGATGAGAACCGGAGCACCGCCGTCACATCGGGCTCGACGGTGAGGTGGAACATCGGCGCCTCCCAGGCCGCCACCATCCGCTTCGCCGCTGTCCGCCTGATGCCGCGCAGCCTGACCAGCGTGCCCTCGGGGTTCGGGGATTCGGCATTCTGGGTCTCCGTCATGACACTCCTTCGTCCGTGACGCCCTCGGTCGGGGCGATCGAATGAAGGCTCGCAGTCACGACCGCGTTCGCCGAGACTCAGACGTGTTTCGACTACCGGTCGCTGCTCGGACGCATGAACGGCCGTCGCCGGATGGGCGACTCAACGCGTCGGCGTTCCCATCCGCCACTCCATGGGCTCGGGCGCCGTCGCGCGGGAACGGTCATCGGCTCACCGCGGTCGGCTGCCGGGTGGCCGGGGCAGACCGAGGTTCTCTCGCAGGGTGGTGCCCTCGTACGCGGTCCGGTAGATTCCACGCCGTTGCAGTTCTGGGATCACCAGTCGCCCGAACGCCTCGATCGGTCCCCGGAGATAGGGGAACCCGATCGCGAAACCGTCCGCGGCACCCGCGTCGAGCCAGTTCTCGATGATGTCCGCGATGTCGGTGGCGGTGGCCGCGAGGATGCTGGGGCGCTGCTGCTCCGCCGGGCTCAGCAGGGCCGCGAACTCGCGTACCCGCGACTCGGCTTCAGCGCGGGTGTCTGCGACGAGGACGGCGGGGAACACGGCGAGCACGAGGAGGCTGTCGGGATCGCGGCCATGCGCTGCAGCACGCCTCCGGAGGTCCTCGCGAGTCTCCTTCGCCTGCCAGCCACCGCCGGGAGCGAGCGCCAGATCGGCCTCACGTGCAGTGAGCTCGCGACCTTCCTCGCTCATCCCCGCCTGGAGGATGACGGGGTGGCCTTGCGGTGGGCGGGTGATATCCAGCATCCCCGATACCTGGAAGTGCTTTCCGCGATGATCGAGGTGCCGGGCTTTGGCCAGGTCGACTGTCTGGCGGCCCTCCTGGTCGGTGGTGATCGCCTCATCGCCGACACTGTCCCACAGTTCCTTGACGATCGCGACGAACTCGTCGGCGATCTCGTACCGGATCGGTGAGCGCAGCATCCGCGGATCGATGCCGAAGTTGCGCGCTTCGGTCTCGAAGCGGGAGGTGACGACGTTCCAACCGGCGCGACCCGCGGAGAGATGGTCGAGCGATGCCAGCAGCCGTGCCAGCGAGGAGGGCTGGGTCAGGCTGGTCGAAGCGGTGGTGATGAGCCCGATGCGACTGGTCGCAGCCGCGACGGCGGCGAGGAGCAGTGTCGGGTCCGGCGAGTCGTTGACCATCGAGTCGTGCTGGTGCATCTCGTCCGGCCCCGGCATGACCCCGGTGGTCTCACCGATGAACACCGCGTCGAAAAGGGCGTTCTCCAACTCCCGGACGGCGTCGATGAACGCACGGGCGTCGGTTGCCGGTCGGGCCGGGGCGCTCGGGTGCCGCCATCCGCGCAGATGGGAGCCGGTCGAGTGGGTCGCGGCGATGAGGTGCGCCTGCTTCTTCGTGCTCACCTGGCATTCCTCTCAGGTCGGGACAGGCCGAGGACGTCGCGCAGGGTGGCGCCTTCGGTCGGGGCGAAGCGGCCCCGTCGGGCAAGCAGCGGCAGGACTTCGTTCAGGAAAGGGTCGGCGTCGGCGGGGCTGGACGGAAGACTCACAGCGAACCCGTCCGCGGCCCCGGCCTGATGCCACGCGCTGATCCGGTCGGCGACCTGTTCGGGTGTGCCGATGAGGAACGCCGCGCTCGCGTCTGCCGCGTCGCCGAGGGGCGATGCGCGCAGCTCGTCTCGCAGCGTCGTCGCCTCAGCCTCGGTGGAGGCGACGACGGGAGTGATCCTCGGCCACATCTGAACGTTCATCGGGCCCGTGCGAGCGGCGCGGAGTGAGTCGGCAAGCCGCGCCCGGGTCGCGAGCGCGGCATCGATCGATCGATCTTCGGTGAGGACGACGTCGGCGGATCGGTCTGCGAATGCTCGCGCCGCCGGGTTCCCGATCGTGTGGAAGATGACGGGGTGACCTTGGGGCGATCGTGACAGGTTCAGCGGGCCGGCGACCTGGAAGTGCGTGCCGGCGTGATCGAGCGGGCGTCGCCCGCCGGGCCGGAAGTACAGTCCAGAGGACTTGTCGGCGACGAGGGCGTCATCGGCGTAGCTGTCCCAGAGGCCGCGCACGACCGCCAGGAACTCGTCCGCGAGCTCATCGCTGTCGGGATGTGCAGCGTGCGCGCCTCGGGCGAAGCCGCCTGGGGCTTTCCACACGGCGTTGGCGTTGATGTTCCAGCCGGCTCTGCCGCCGGAGATGTGGTCGAGGGTGGCGAGGCGACGAGCGACGTGGAAGGGCTCGTTGACGTCCGTCGTCGTCGGCACGAGCCCGATCCTCTCGGTGAGTGCCGCGAGGGCGGACGCGAGAGTCAGGGGCTCGAAGGAGACCGCCTGCGTGGTCCGAGCCGGCGGGCCGAACCGGTCGCTCGTCGCGAAGCCGTCATCCCCGAGGATCAGCGCGGAGAACCCTGCATCCTCCAGCCGACGTGCGTATGCGGCGATTGCGGCAAGCCCCTGCTCATGCCTGAGCTGCGGCGACGGATCGCGCGAAGGTGCAGGGCCGACGCCGGGCGGGAGCACGATCGACGCGAACCTGAGTGTGCGCGCGGCGGTCATGCGACCGGCGTGAACTGTGCGGGCATCGGGTCTCCTCTTCGTGAAACGGGGAGTATCCCCACTTGTTGCCACTACACTAAACGGAGAAGTCCCCGTTTCACAAGAAGAAGGTGTCCGATGCCCGAGCGGACTCAGCGCGCCGACGCACGTCGCAACTACGACCTGCTCGTGAACGCGGCACGCGAGGCGATCGGTCAGAACGGCACGGACATCGCCATGGACGACATCGCCCGGCGGGCGGGCGTGGGCAGCGGCACGCTGTACCGCCATTTCCCGACCAGGCACGCACTCCTGGTGGCGGCCTATTCCGGTGTCGCGGAGGAGTATGCGGAAGTCGGGCGTCGGTTGCTCGCGGAGTATCGCGATGGTCGCGCGTTGCGCGCGTGGCTGAGCTTCCTGGCGTCGAGCATCGCCGAATGCCGAGGGCTTGCGATCGCCGCCCTGACCACCGGGACGGAGAGCACCACGCCCACGTGCGCGTTCCATGAGGAGCTCCAGAAGACAGCGGCCTTCCTGCTCGCCGATGCCCGAGAGCACGGGAAAGCTCGCCCGGACATCACCGCCGCGGACCTTCTGACGCTCGCGAATGCGATCGCCGGCGCCTGCGAGGCCGATCCGAAAGCAACCGAGCGTCTGCTCGACCTCGCGTATGCGGGAGTCGCTCCGCGCTGAGCACCTCGTCACGGGGAAACCGCTCCCCGCTTGGCGGCAGCAAAGAACCCGCCGCGGTTCACCCGACGAAATGACCGAAGAGCCGGACGGACCCCATATAAATGGGGATGATCCCCAACTATGGCCGGATAGACTGGCCTGCCCAGCGAGCCTCGGAGCACGGAGACACCATGACCACGGACGCGGGAACGGCAGTCCCGCATCGAGCGGACGCGCGCCGCAACCGAGAGCGATTGCTCGCCGCCGCGATCTCCGTGTTCTCCGCGGAGGGTGCGAACGCCCCTCTGGACAAGATCGCCCGCACTGCCGGCATCGGCAACGCCACCATGTACCGTCACTTCCCGACCCGAGAAGCGCTGCTGGAAGCGGTGCTGGGGGACGTATACCAAGAGCTCATCCTGCTCGCCGAACAACTCATGACAGAGACCCCCGCAGTCAATGCGGTCGAACGGTGGCTAAGGGCCTTCATCGACTTCTCGCAGTCCTACGTCCAGTTGCCCGAGCCGATCGTCGCAGCACTGTATGACGAGACATCGGCGCTCTATGAGTCGTGCGACGCCCTGCGAATCGTCGCCGGCCGCCTGATCAAACGGGCACAGGAGGACGGCTCTCTGCGAGCAGACATCAACATCGTCGACGTGACGGCGCAAGCCAGCGGAATCGCCTGGGTCACGCAGTTCTCACCGGACAAGCAACAGACCACACGCCTGCTGGGTGTCTTGATGGATGGACTGACCACCGGAACACGCGCCTGAGACTCGCGTCGATATGGCACGTTGACGACATCACATCGTGCAGGGTGTCCGATCCTCTGAGGCCGGAGATCAGCCGGGGGATGGCCGGGCGAATCCATCGAGAAGGCTGGCTGGGTGTTCCGCTCCGAGCCGGACCCTGCTCGCCGCGTCGCCGAGCGATCAACAAGGGCCTCACTCAGAAGACCGCGACCGGCGGAACCCCGGCGAAGCGCCGCTGGGCTGCCTCAACGTCCGGCGGCACACCCCGGAGGGACGCGAGCACCGCACCGTCGAGATCGACCCCGACTCGGTGATCCCCGCTCGCGCTACGGGCGACCACGCTCTTCACTTGGTGATGAGATGCGACTGCGTGATGAGGTCGTGCATCGCACGCCGGAACTCGTCTCGTCGGCGGGTGCTCCAGTCCGTCGTCAGAGCGTCGAAAACGCTTTCCTGCCAGGCGTGTGCCTGCGCCAGCACCTCTCGTCCGGCATCCGTCAACGACGCCTCACGCTTGCGTCGATCAACCGTCTGGCTGGTCATCATGAAATAGCCCGCTTCGGCGGCCTCCTTGATGAGCCTGGATGCTCCGCTCTGGTCGATCCCGATTTCAGCGGCGACCGCGTTCACCGTCGCACGCTCCTGGCGGGCATGCAGTGACGCCACCGCCTCAACTGCCTGCATCAGCCTTCCGTGACCATCCGTCATCGCATCCGAGGTCATTGGTCTGCGCGACCAGTGACGCACGAATGCGAACAGCAGTTGCCCGGTGCCCGACGTGCTCATTCCGTCGCGGCCATCTCTCGACAGATAAAGGCGAGATCAAGAGCGGCCCGCAGATCAGGGAGGCGCAGTGCGGCTGTGACCTTTCCTCCCGTTACCCGGAACACGGTGGCAACTCTGACGGGCTTCGGTGCATCTGGCCAGGTCGCGTCTTGCTCGACGACCATGAGACGGTCGCTCACCGGGTGCCATGAGCGCGGCACCAGTCGTATCCCCGACCGCTCCACCCAATCCGCGAACGATGGTGGCGTGATCGGGCCGGCCCCCTTCGGGCCGAGCACGACAACGGGGTCGCCCACTGCTGCCGCTGCCCGGCGGAGGTCACCCGTGTTCACGCTCTCGTGCCACTCATTGATCGCTGCTTCAAGGGTCGATTCCACGCCTCCAGTATATGCGAAACGCATACATATACGTGACGGCAGCACCTTGATCAGGTCAGAGTCCGAGCGTTGGGCCGTCGCGGCGCAAGGCGCTGTGCCCGAGGTCGTGGTCGAGTGGATCATGGGAACCGCTGAGCTTGCGGGCGCAAGCCTCACGCGCGAGACGCGCCCGTTCTGCCGCGTCGCGTTGTGTCTCGCGGCCTCCCGCACCGGCATACCTCGGAGCTGGGCGACTTCTTTGCACGCTTCCTCTGCGGTACGGCCAGCGGTGGCGGCTTCTACGGATGTCGCGTGTTCCCGTAAGACACTTTGGACGGAGCTTGCAGGAACTTACTCGAAACAACAGGGGTCGCGAAGCCGCACGGAATCAGTGGTCTTGCTACTTCAGGCGGCTGTGAGGTGTCGCGACGAGGCACTCGCTCGCCAGACACCTAGGTGCGTGGGTCAGATCCTTCCGTTAACGCGCCGGGGTGAATCCGGTGGATAGCGCGGGGTGCTGGGAGAATCGATTCATGACGGTGACTGCCAGCCTGGAGGGTCTGTTCGAGGTCGAGCCGGGTGAGGCGCGGGCGCCGGGCTCGGCTGCACCGGCGGGTGCGGGCAAGACGTTCCGTGGGTATGACCAGGGGCAGTGTTTCCTGCTCCCGCCGAGTCTGGATGACTGGCTGGACGAGGATGATGAGGCCCGGTTCATCTCCGAGGTCGTCGAAGAGCTCTTGGATCTGACGCCGGTCTACGCGTCGTACGCGTCCGCCTCGGGTGCGCCTCCGTATGACCCGCGGATGATGTTGAAGCTGCTGCTGTTCGCGTACGCGACGGGCGTGACCTCGTCTCGTGAGTTGGAGCGGCGCTGCAAGCGCGATATCGCCTTCCGGTGGCTGTCGGGCAACCAGGCGCCCGACTACCGGTCGCTGGCCCGGTTTCGTCGGCGTCACCTGGATGCCCTGCCGGGGTTGTTCCTGCAGGTGCTGCGGGTCTGCGCGGAGGCGGGGCTGGTGCGGTTGGGGCGTGTCGCGCTGGATGGCACGAAGCTGGCCGCGAACGCGTCGCGGCATAAGGCGATGAGCTACGACCGGATCGTGCCGAAGATCGATCAGCTCCAAGCCGAGGTCGCTGCGCTGCTCGCCGAGGCGGAGGCGGTCGATGAGGCCGAGGATCAGCAGTTCGGCCAGGACCGGCGCGGGGACGAGGTCGCCCCGGAGCTGGCCCGCCGTGAGGGGCGCCTGGCAAAACTACGTGCCGCGAAGGACGCGATCGAGGCCGACGCCGCCGAGAAGGCGGCAGCCGTAGCGCGGAAGAAGGCCGACGCCGCCGGTCAGCCCCCTGAACAGGCCGACGCGGCCGTCGCGACTGCAGTGGACACGGCGGCGCCGAAGCCGAAAGCGCAACGCAATTTCACCGATCCTGAGGCGCGGATGATGAAGACGGTCCGCGGCTTCGATTACGCGTTCAACGCGCAGGCCGTTGTCGATGAGGGCCACCAGATCGTGCTGAGCGCCGAGGTCACCCAGCAGGCCACCGATATCCAGCAGTTCGTCCCGATGGCCGAGCAGACCCTACGGAACCTCGACGCGGCAGGAATCGAGCGTTCCCCAGAGGTCGTCCTCGCTGACGCGGGCTACTGCTCGGAAGCCAACCTCGAAGCCGCCGACGATCTGGACGCACAGGTGTTGATCGCGACGGGACGGCAACGTCACGGCGAGAGCTTCCCTACCGCCGGCGCCCCGGACCCGGCCCCAGAGGACGCGAGCCGGCGGGAGCGGATGGCGCACGCGCTGCGCACCGAGCAGGGCCGCACCGACTACGCGCGCCGCAAAGCCATCGTTGAACCCGCGTTCGGGCAGATGAAGACCCGGCAAAACGCCGGACAGCTCCGGCTACGCGGACTCGCCGGCGCCCAAGGCGAATGGCTACTCCACACGATCTGCCACAACCTCCGCAAGCTCCGCGTCGCTACAGCCGCCGGGCTGGCGCCCGCATAGGCCTCCCCAGGGGTCCCGGGGCGTCACAGCACGCACCGACAGTCGCCACGAGCCCCTCGCCGTGCGATCCCGCACGCTCTCACACCGCAACGGCCCGCCCGTTCCCGTTCGCGACCGTCAGCGCGCGATGCCAGAGTCAACGCCGCGCGCCACGCCACCCGATTCTGACCCGCGCACCTAGCGAGAACAGAAACACGAGACCTGAAGAGAATAGAACCCCGGCGCGGCAACAAGTGCGTGCCCTGACGCCGGACGAGATCGATGAACTCGTCGCCATATACGAGGCCGATGACTCCACGCACACCCTCTCTCGGCGGTTCGGGATCCATCGCACCACGGTCCTGAAGCACCTGGAACGGCGCGGCGTCGCGATCCGCGTGAGGAGACGGACCGAGTCAGCTCCGCACCTCTGAGCACGGGCTGGTCACCTCGAGGAAGACGGCGAGTCTGTCTTGCGCATCACTAGGCAGCCCGGAGACTCACTCAAGGTGTGATGGCGCGAACGCTAGACGAAACAGCCAGAACGGCGCCGACTTGTTATGCGATCACCTGGCTAGGCGCGTCTCAGACTGACGTTGCCTCATATGCTGAGGCGATGCCGGCCCGTCCCACTCCCGAGTGGTTCCAGCACACCGACAGCGCCACGACGGAAGTCATGCATCGCGTCACTAAAGCCGTGACGGCGAACGAAATGTCACAGCAGGTGCAACACCTACCCACGCTCGCGCATTGGTTCGTCCTCGACTCGCTCTCGCTTGCCAACCAAGCGAACCGCGAAGGTATGCATGCGAACGCTCTCGCGCTGACCAGGCAATGCGTCGAGGCCATCAGCGTGATCGAGCTCGGGATCTGCGGACACCCCGGAGCAGAAGCAACGCTGCTGAAGTGGGAGGCAGACGAACTACCACCCGGGAAGCTCCGCGCATGGCTGCACGCCAATGTCTGGCCTCAGTACGGCACGGGGCTCTGGAGCGAACCCTGGTCCATCTTCATGCGAGAGTTCGCGGCAGCAGTCCAGCCTTACGCTCACTACAGCAGTCCGCTCGCACAGTGGCAGTACCGACTCCACCGTCTTTCACTCCCCGAAGCCCCTGCAGTAGACATAGCCACGGGCGACCTGCGAGCCGTTATCGAGATCGCCCCGCGCGCGTACGACGCGCAGAAGGAGACACGCATCACGCTCTTCAACACGCTCGTGGTCTATATCCTCGGCAGGATAACGATGGCGACCCGGCCCAACGACGCAGACCTCCAGCAGCTCATGGCACGTTTCGGCGATGCACTAGGCAAGTCCCGCTATCTCGATGGGCACAAAACCAACTGGAGCCAACAATTCTGGGCGATGGTCTGGGAACGAGACGGCAGCACGATCCTGGAGTAGCAGCTAGGCGCCAAGATTGCCGCAGAGCTCTGCCCGGATGAATACTGCTCCTATGCCTGTCACCCTCGTGCCTCTCGAAGCAGCAGACGCGCGCACAGAACTCGCCCCGGACGACTCGTACTCGCGTTTCAACTGGCCAGAACTCGCGTACAAGGCGCAGAACAAGGCACATTGGGTGCTCTATTCGATCCGCTCGGGTCGCGCTGAAGTCGGGCGGGCACGTACCCACCTCGCACTACCGACTACCCCGACGCTGATACCGCAGGCATGGTGCAGCTGGTCTACCTAGAGTTTCACCGCGATCAACATCGCAACGGATGGGGTCGGCAGGCACTCGGGGTGCTGCAAGACCAGTACGGAGCCTTCTTCACCTTCCCGAGCGAGATTGCCGAAGCGTTCCACACTAGGGCGGGCGGGACATTTTGTCCGCACGCAGAGGGTGCGCATCACACTCCACTCGTGGTGTTCAGATCGAAAAGAGGAGCACGAGATGCCGTGGGGCGCTGAGCACACAGCCAGTCTCTAGCACAGACCGGTGATCGGAGTGAAGTGAGTGTAAGCTACTCCTGTTCGGGGAAAGGTACGGACGCACGTATGGCCGAGGGCCACGTCCCGCTGAGTGGTGGTCTTTCGTTTCCACTCGATGATCAGCTGGTTGCAGTTTAGGCGGCCGTGATCTCGGGCAGCATCACCGCGTCCTCGACCGAGTTGGTGGCGGCGAGTTCGGCCATAGACGCTTCGGAGAAGTAGCGGCGGTCGCCGGCTTCCCATTCGTCGTGCTGCTCGATCAGAACGGCGCCGGTCAGGCGCAGCAGGCTGGCAGCGTTCGGGAACACTCCGACGACGTCGGTGCGACGTTTGATCTCCCGGTTCAGCCGTTCCAGCGGGTTCGTCGACCAGATCTGCCGCCAATGCCGGGCTGGGAAGTGCTTGAACGCCAGCACGTCGGCTCGGGCATCGTGGAGCATCTCAGCCGCCTTGGGGTGAACGCGGTCGATCATGCGTGCAACCTCATCGAACTGTGCATCAATGTGCTCAGCGTCGGGTTGGGCGAAGATCGTGCGGATGATCGAGGCGACCATCTCCTGCCGACCCTTGGGTAAGGCGGTGAGCACGTTGCGCATGAAGTGCACGCGACACCGCTGCCAACTGGCTCCCTGCAACACCACTGCGGCGGCTGCTTTCAAGCCAGCGTGTGCGTCGGAGATCACCAGCTTCACCCCGCCAAGGCCTCGGGCTTTCAGGGACCGTAAGAATGCTTTCCAGAACTCCTCGGTTTCGCTGTCGCCCACGTCGAAGCCGAGCACCTGACGGTGCCCGTCAGCGGTTATCCCGATCGCGACGACAACCGCTTGGGACACCACCCGACCGTCGATGCGAACCTTGCAGTAGGTGGCGTCCAGGAAGACGTAGGGGTAGGCGATCTGGGACAGGGAGCGGTCGCGGAATGCCGCAACCGTCGCGTCAAGGCCTTCGCAGATGCGCGACACCTCGGACTTCGAGATGCCGGTGTCGGCGCCGAGCGCTTTGACCAGGTCGTCGACTTTGCGGGTGGACACGCCGTGCAGGTAGGCCTCCATCACGACGGCGAACAGCGCCTGATCAACCCGACGGCGCCTCTCCAACAGCGACGGGAAGAAACTGCCGGCCCGTAGCTTCGGGATTCGTAACTCCAGATCTCCCGCAGTGGTCGACAGGGTGCGCAGCCTCGCCCCGTTGCGGGTAGCGGTGCGCTCGACGGTGCGCTCGTAGGGTCCGGCACCGATCACCGACGCGGCTTCAGCGTCGATGAGTTCTTGGTAGAGCCGTTCGGTCATCTGACGGATCCGGTCGGTGGTGTCGGTGAGTTTCAGCTCGGCGAGCAGCTCGAGCAGGGCAGACTGATTGAGGGCCATCGTGCGATCTCCTGTCGTGAGTAACTTGGTCGTTCTCACTGACCATCGCACGGTGGCCCCCCACGTCAATGACACGACGCTCAAGACCGGAAAGTCCACCACTCAACGGGACTCAGGCTGGCCGAGTCTCCGAGACCCGACCGGGCGCCGCTGTCACGAGACGAGATGATGCCCTGGATTGAGGCTGCGCAGGGTGTTCGCCTGAACGCTTACGCTCTTGAACTTCTTGGCCCGCCACTTGCCGGCTCGTTGCTGGGGCCCACTGACGACTCGGCGGGACTCCAGAACATGGCGGCGTGGTGTCGAGGTTATCTGGAGTCGGCTGCCGACCACATGATGTTGTGGTCCGATCACGTGGCGCCGCTCAAGTTCCACCTCGAAGCCACGATCGTGCACACGCTCCGCCCCTCGCTCACGCTCGCGCGCGCCGCGATGGAATCAGCGGCCCAAGCGATCTGGATCCTCAGCCCGGCGGAACCTATCGAGTCCGCCCGCCGCTATATCATGCTCGGACTCGCAGACCTCACCGAACAGATGAAGGCCGCTGATCAGCCTGATGAAAAGCTCCGGCTCAGACATACTCTCAACGAGTGCTTCGAAACTCTGGGACTGACTGCCCGCACGTTCAAAGCGCCCCGCTACATAGACATGGTGCGCGCCGCGTCGACCTTCCTGGGCCAGGACGCAGAAGAGCAGGCGCAGCAGCCGTGGATGGACCCTGATCGCGTAGAGCGTCTCTGGCGCTCCGCAGCGGGCGCCGCACATGGCAAGCAGTGGCCTGAGCAGGAGTACTCCAACGTCGAAGAGGAACCCGGCGGTATCGAGTACCTGGTGCCTAACCACATAGCGATGGCCGAGATCGTCGATGTTGCCGAGAAGTTCCTGTCCGCCGGCGTGATTCTCCTCGCTATTCGCTCTGGCCGGCGGGACGAATGGCAGAGCCTCTGGGACACTGCGACCGCGCGACTCGAGGCTGAGATCACACCTCGCACGGATCACGACAAGTGACACCTGACCGAGAAGAGACTCTATGAAGACTCAGACCGAGGCTCAGCTCAAGGGGCGATGGGGAGAGCTCGTGGCTGCCTTCGCCTTTCCTGCTCACTGGATAGTGCGCCCGCTCCCACATGATTTCGGTATTGACCTCCAGGTTGAAGTCTTCAAGGAGCTCCCACCCGACAGCAAAGAGCGGCAACGATACCGGGCTACCGGCGGCCACTTCTCTTGTCAGGTGAAGACCCAGGAGTCAGTCAGAACCAAGAGCGATACCGTCGTGTTTTCGGCATCGACCACGGATCTCCTACTCGCGGAGACGATGGGCGCCAGCGCACCGCTAGTTCTCCTGCTGGTCGACCGGGAGACCCGTGATCTCTACTACCTCTGCCTCACTGACTACATACCGTACGTGCTCGATGGCGCGGGGTCTGCATGGCGGTCGCAGGGGTCGGTGACCCTGGAGATCCCGACTAAAAAAGTAGTGCCCCTTAACGTGGTGTAGCGCGCGGTGGCTGCCGGTCCTGTCTTGGACGTGGGCGCGGTCACCGTGTGATCCTTCGAGGAAACTCTCACATCCCACTCGAAAGGCATCATCACGATGACCGCACCTCATATTGTCGACCCTGCCCGCCTGCTCGGTGAAGCCCTTGCCGACGGATCTCCCGATCTGATGCGGCAGTTGCTGCAGACGATGATCAACGCGCTGCTGTCCGCCGACGCGGACGCTGTTGTCGGCGCCGAATGGGGCAAGCCCAGCCCCGACCGCACCGCCCAACGCAACGGCTACCGGCACCGCGACCTGGACACTCGTGTCGGCACGATCGACGTTCAGATCCCGAAGCTGCGCACCGGAACCTACTTCCCGGAGTGGTTGCTGGAGCGCCGTAAGCGGGCCGAGACGGCGCTGATCACCGTGGTCGCGGACTGCTACCTCGCCGGCGTCTCCACCCGACGGATGGACAAGCTCGTGAAGACTCTCGGGATCCACTCGCTGTCGAAGTCGCAGGTCTCGCGGATGGCGGCGGACCTCGACGAGCACGTCGACCAGTTCCGTCACCGCCCGCTCGATGATGCAGGCCCGTTCACGTTCGTCGCCGCCGACGCGCTCACCATGAAGGTCCGCGAAGGCGGCCGCGTGATCAACGCGGTCGTGCTCATCGCGACCGGCGTGAATGGGGACGGGCATCGCGAAGTCCTCGGCCTGCGCGTGGCGACCAGCGAGACCGGGGCGGCCTGGAACTCGTTCTTCGCCGACCTCGTCGCCCGCGGCCTCGGCGGGGTCCGCCTGGTCACCTCCGACGCGCACGCCGGGCTGGTGGAAGCGATCTCGGCGAACCTGCCCGGAGCTGTCTGGCAGAGATGCAGAACCCACTACGCGGCGAACCTGATGAGCGTGACACCGAAGGCCATGTGGCCGGCGGTGAAAGCGATGCTGCACTCCGTCTACGACCAGCCCGACAAGGACGCCGTGCACGCCCAGTTCGACCGGCTGCTGGACTACGTCGACGGGAAACTCCCCGACGCGTTCGAGCACCTCGACGCCGCGAGGGCGGACATCCTCGCGTTCACCGGGTTCCCCGACGGGCTCTGGCAGCAGATTTGGTCGAACAATCCGAACGAGCGCCTCAACCGGGAGATCCGCCGCCGCACCGATTCCGTGGGCATCTTCCCCAATCGCGACGCGATCATCCGCCTCGTCGGCGCGGTCCTCGCCGAGCAGACTGACGAATGGGTCGAGGGCCGCCGCTACCTCGGCCTCGAGATCCTTGCCAAGTCCCGCCTCACCCTCGTCGCCGACACCGGAGAGGAGGTGAACACCGACACCGTCCTCGAGCTCAGCGCCTAACCGAAATCAACAACAGAAGGATCACCGTCCGCTACACCACGTCCCGGGGCTTGACCACTAAAAACCGTCTCGATGCCGATGCTCCTGCCAGGATGGAAGCACATTGGCAGTACTTCAAAGGGCTCGCTTTTCGCGCGAAGCTGTACAGCGTAAGCATCGCCTTCCAGCACACCGGCGTCGAACTCGACTACGCGCTGGATGGGTTTCGGGTATCAGCGGCCTCGGGCTCCGGACACGCACGTATCGCGTCCGATTTCGACCGATGCATGACAGCTTTCGATCAAGCGATTTCCGCTTGCTCCGCGGCAATAGCGCAGGAGCTGAGTGCATCTGATTCACCGTACTCTGGCCTTTTCCAACCGGTGGAGCGTTGGCTCGCCCATGCTCGCCCTCACCTGGATCGGGCACGGAACACGTTCAAGGACATCGATCCGACTCTTCTCTCTGCGGAGTGTCGACGGCGCTTGAGAACTGATCGATAGCGGCGCTCGAAAAGTGGACACTCAACGATTGGAGAGTGATCACTTTGGAAGACTGGGCGCTGATCAGGAGGCTGGCTTCGGACGGGGTTCCGAAAGCGCAGATCGCGGCGCGGTTGGGGATCTCGCGGACGACCGTGATCAAGGCGGTGAACTCCGACGGGCCGCCGAAGTATGAGCGGTCGCCGCGGCCGACGTCGTTCACGCCGTTCGAGGTGCGGGTGCGGGCGTTGCTCGCCGAGCATCCGCGGATGCCGGCGACGGTGCTCGCGGAGCGGGTTGGTTGGGAGGGCTCGATCCGCTGGTTCCGGGACAATGTCGTGAGACTGCGACCTGAGCATCACCCGGTCGACCCGGCGGATCGGCTCTCGTGGGCGGCGGGCGATGCGGCTCAATGTGATCTCTGGTTCCCGCCGCGGAAGATCCCGCTCGAGGACGGCACGACGGCGCTGTTGCCGGTGTTGGTGATCGTCGCGGCGCATTCGCGGTTCGTGACTGCGCGGATGATCCCGACCAGGAAGACGGAGGATCTGCTGCTCGGGCACTGGGATCTCATCCAACGGCTCGGCGCGGTCCCGCGGCGGCTGATCTGGGACAACGAGTCCGGCATCGGGCAGCGCGGCCGCCTCGCGCAAGGTGTTGCGGCGTTCGCGGGGACCCTCGCGACGAAGGTCGTGCAGCTGAGGCCCTACGACCCGGAATCGAAAGGGATCGTGGAGCGCCGCAACGGCTGGCTCGAGACCTCGTTCATGCCCGGCCGCACGTTCACTTCCCCGGCGGACTTCAACGCCCAGCTGGAGGGCTGGCTGGAGAGAGCGAACGCGAGGGTGGTGCGGACGATCAAGGCACGCCCGGTCGATCTGATCGGCCACGACCGTTCACGGATGCTCCCGTTGCCGCCGATCCCGCTGCAACTGGGCTGGCGAGAACGAGTCCGCCTCGGGCGGGACTACTACGTCCGCCTCGACGCGAGCGACTACTCCGTCGATCCCGCCGCGATAGGCCGGTTTGTCGACGTAATCGCCGATCTCGACCGTGTTCGGGTGCGCCTGGAGGACAGGCTGGTCGCTGACCACGCGCGGGTCTGGGCGCGCGGCTCCACGATCACCGATCCCGCACATCTGGAGGCCGCGAAACGGCTGCGGCAACAGTTCCAGACCCCACGTCCTGATCCCGTTGATGACCTGGCGCGTGATCTCGCGGACTACGACCGGGCGTTCGGGATCGAAGGAGTCGCCTGATGGCTACCTCGAAGACCAGCGAGTCGGTGAAGCAGATCACCTACCTCGCCGGCGCACTCAAGGCACCCCGGATCACGGAGGCCGCAGCCCGGATGGCGGACCAAGCACGCGACGCCGGGTGGTCGTTCGAGGACTACCTCGCCGCCGTCCTCGAACGCGAAGTGAGCGCTCGCAACGCTTCCGGCGCGGAGCTGCGGATCAAAGCGGCCGGGTTCCCGAGCCGGAAGACGCTCGAGGACTTCGACTGGGACGCGCAACCAGCCACTCGGCAGCAGATCGCGGCGCTCGCTTCGGGAGGGTTCCTCCTCGAAGCGCAGAACGTGGTCCTGCTCGGCCCTCCCGGAACCGGGAAGACCCACCTCGCGACCGCGCTCGGAATCGTCGCCGCCCGCCACGGGCACCGAGTGCTGTTCGCGACCGCGACCGACTGGGTCACCCGCCTCACCGACGCCCACCGGCAAGGCAACCTCCCGAAAGAGCTCGCCCGGCTGCGGCGTTACGGGCTGATCATCGTCGACGAAGTCGGCTACCTCCCGTTCGAACAAGACGCAGCGAACCTGTTCTTCCAACTCGTCTCCAGCCGCTACGAGCACGCGTCACTGATCCTGACCTCGAACCTGCCGTTCTCCAGCTGGGGAGGGGTCTTCGGCGACCAGGCCGTTGCCGCCGCGATGATCGACCGCATCGTTCACCACGCCGACGTCCTCACCCTCAAAGGCGCCAGCTACCGACTCCGCGGCCGCGGCATCGACAGCCTCCCCAGCATCCGCACCACCACCGACGAAACACCTAGCTAGACTGCCCGCAACCGTTCACTTTTCGAGCGCCGAAAGCGTCCAGAGTTCGAGCGCCGCCGACAGCGGAGAATGCGGAGCGACGTTATGCCGAGATGTCAAGAGAGCTCTTCTTCGCGCACGCGGGGTACTCGAGCTTGACTGCCATCCCACGGACCTACGAAGAACTACATCGGCGAGCGAGACTTACGAAGGCACCGCTCGAGTTCGAGTAAGCGTCAAGTCGGTCGCGCTGTGGACAGCGCGGCTTACCGCCCCGCCATGCCCTGCGCCAAACTAGGGGCTGGATGTTGCACGAGGTAGTGCACGCTGGGCCGAGGTGGACGATGTGCTCGTCTCGCTCGACGAGAGCGGCGCTGCGAGACGCACGTCACCGCCACGATGGCAGGGCAGGCTGTCATCGCGGCGTATCGCCCAAGCATTTACTGCCTCCGGTCGTGACCGTAAGGAGCTCTGTTGTGTAGCACCCGGTTCCCACGAGATCAGATGCCGACGCGCCGCTTGCGGGGCGGCTTGAGATGCTGAGCAAGTTCCGTGGGGAGCTGGAGCTCGTCCGACTTGCGGTCAAGGTCCGCCAGCAACGCCGTGTCATCAGTCAACCGTGCGAGCACCCATAGCGCCAACATGCAGGCGACCGCGCTGGCGTACGTGCACTGGAAGCGGTAGGCATACTCCTGCTCGTAGAGGATGTGGAGCTCGTCTTCACCGGGCTGCAGAAACGACGTCAGGCGCTGTGCGTAACGTGCACGTGCTGGGAGAGCACGTGGTAGGTCGTTTCGAGGAAGGTGCCCTGGTCAAAGTCGCGAACCATGGCCATGAACTTACCGAGGCGACTGCCGCCCGGGAGCGGTTCGAGTTCAGCGAGGGCATCGCGGAACTCGTCGTTGTCGAGCCACTCTGCGAGCTTTGTATAGTGCTCGACGCGGTCATGCGCGACGGAGTTCCGGTACTTGCTCACGCCACCGTCGACGACGAAGACCCACTGCAGCGTGACGGCGTGCTCCAGGGCGGCAGGCGCCAACGGCACCGCCTCTCCTTCCATCTCTGCCTCCACCAGCGTCAGGTAAGCGTTGCTGTAGCGGAACGTCCGCGCAATCAGACCATAGAGCAGCAGGAACTCGTCGGCGTGCGCCTTGTCGATGGTGAAGCCATCGACGTTGCGAAGGCTCGATACACAGGCGCGGATCCAGTCCTCGAGAGCTGCTTTTGGAACGTCGGACATAACCCCACCATAGGAGTGAATGCGGAAACCGGTCAATTGCACGAAGAAACCTGCGTGGCGCATACCAGCGGGTTTTTCAAGTTGATCGTTGGCTCAGCATGCCAGCGGGCCAACCATGGCCCCGGTGCCGAGCACCCAGACTGTTTCGAGCGCGTACTGCCAGAATCGCCGTGGGAATCGGATTGCTTGCATCTTCAGAGGGAATTGCTTCATCGGGAACCTCCAGTTCGCTGTCGTGCTGCCGGGCGTCAGCTCAGTGAGCATCCGGGTGACGGCAAGAGCCAGGAAAGCCGCAAGCACGCTTGACAGATGCAACGAATCGAACGTCGCACCGCTGGCCAAGCTCAACCAACGAGCACTATTGAATTTCGATACATCGATTCTACCGAAGATCTCCGACATTGAGCCGGTGACGCCGCGCGCTCGCAGGACAAAGCGGATGGCGTCGCAAGGACTAGGCTCAGGCGGCGCGGCTTCCGCCATCCGGTTCGTCTTCGGTCTGCGCGGCGTCCCAGTCCTTCTGGCGCTTCCTACGAGGCAGCATCCGCCGGGCTGCCGGACCCGGCAATCCAGGCAGCCTTCCAGGGCGCCTACACCACCAACACCGCCACAAAGCAGAAGGCCGCCCGAAAGGGCGGTCTTCCTGTTCCAACTGGCGCGACAGCGGCTTGGGCTTATCTCTTCACCACCTCTTCGTTGGATGGTGTTTCTAATAAGCCTCTCGGGGTGAGATGTTGGCGGACTCCAATCACATGCGCTGAAGCGGGTCGAGCGGCTGGAGGCCATGTGGGAACAGGCGAGACGGGGTAACGACGCGCCTGTGGAGACGCCTGCTGCGGAGCTTGTTGAGGCGGTGACGGAACCAACGAGACGAAGTCGAACTCCTTTGACGCCTCACCAGATAGACGCTATTCGCATGGCGCGCGACAACGGCGAGAGCGTCATGTCGATCGCCCGACGCTTCGGGCTCAGCCGGATGACGGTGTGGCAGAAGACTTCATTACCGGGTTAGCAAGACGACATATCCCAGTAACGCAGTCCGACAGCCAGGTGAGGTTGTTCGTTCTCTACTCAGCGGCAGTCAGGTTGTGTCTGACGGAACCTCTAACGCAGGAAACGACGACCTCCGCCCCGTAAGGCGCAGGTACTTGTGTTCAAGTCGATGCACTTGGCATGCAACATGCGCCTTGACGATGCTCCATTCGGAGAGACCGGAGGGCTCCCCTTCTCGCCTACAGCTGAGAGACGTTGTCATCTCCGAAAAGTCGTTTCGCGCCTGAGAGCGCGTCGGTGCTCAACGCCGATGTCGCGAGGACGACTAAGCCTCGATCCACCGATGTGGTGGGGTGAGGAACGGGCGTCGTGACACGGAAATGCCCCTCGGATCAGGGAAAATAGAGCTTGTCAAGGTTCTAAGTCCCAGAAACGAGAGGCATCTCGTAGATGCAATTCAAGCACGCTCCGGCCGCGGTGTCAGCGGTCTTCGATGACCCGAATCTCGTGTCCGCGGCCGGGCTGGTCCCGATGCTCCGGCTCGCGCAGCGCGCGGGGCTCGCGCAGCTGGCTCAAGTCCGGTTGAGCGTCCCGACGGACAGAGGCGCCAACGCCGGCTCGAAGGTGATGGCGCTGGTGGCGGGGATGCTCGCGGGGGCGGACTCGATTGACGACATGAACCTGATCCGCCATGGCGGGATGGGCCGCCTGTTCGACCGGACGTATGCCCCGTCGACACTCGGGTCGTTCCTGCGGGAGTTCCGGTTCGGGCACGTCCGACAGCTCGACGCGGTCGCCTCCCGGGTCCTCGCCAATCTCACTGTCGACACGCCGCTGCTCCGAGCGAACGATGACGCACGGGTGATGGTCGATCTGGACGACACCATCATCGAGGTCCACGGCTACCAGAAGCAGGGCGCCTCGTTCGGATACTCCGGCGTCCGCGGCCTGAACGCGCTGCTCGCGACCGCGTCGACGACCTCGTCGGCGCCGGTGGTCCTCGCCCAGCGGCTGCGGCAGGGGAAGACAGGATCCCCGAAAGGCGCCGCACGGATCGTCGGCGACGCCCTGGCGACTCTGCGCCGCACCGGCGTCGCCGCCGGGGCTCGGCCGTTACTTCGTGCGGACTCTGCCTTCTACGGGTACGCCACCATCGGCACCGCGATCACGGCCGGCGCCGACGTGTCGGTGACTGTCCGGATGGACCCTGCGGTGAGGGCCGCGATCGCGACGATCCCCGAGGATGCGTGGACGATGATCGAGTACACCGACTCGATCCGTGACGAGAGCACCGGGCAACTGATCTCCAAAGCCGAGGTCGCCGAGGTTCCGTTCACCGCGTTCCGATCGAGGCGCAAGGCTGAGCGCATCGAAGGGCGGCTGGTGGTGCGCCGTATCCCCGATCTGAACCCGAACAAGGTGGAGCAGCCGACACTGTTCGACGTCTACCGGCACCACGCGTTCTTCACCACCACCAGCAACGACGACATGGGCACCGTCGTCGCGGACAAGACTCACCGCGGTCACGCGATCATCGAACAGGTCCACGCCGACCTCAAGAACGGCCCGCTCGCGCACCTGCCCTCCGGGGTGTTCACCGCGAACAGCGCCTGGCTGGTCCTCGCCGTGATCGCCTTCAACCTCACCCGCGCCGCCGGCGTGATCGCCGACCACACGGGACGCCTTACGAGAGCCACGACCGCGACCATCCGCCGCACCCTCATCCACGTCCCCGCACGGCTGGCGCGGTCCGCGCGCCGGATCACGCTACACCTCCCGAAGGCCTGGCCATGGCAGACAGCGTTCGCGCGGCTCTTCGCGATCACGCACGCGCCGCCACCAGTCGCTCTCGCCTGACCACCGCCGCGACCGCGGCACGACCGAGGACCACGTGGACGACCGGGATGCGACGCCCGGAACTCACCCCTGCCCCCGACACATCACCGCCCGCCGACCACCCCGGCCCGGGCCGCCCGAGGCTCATCGGTGGATCGAGGATAAGTTCCGCATCGCTCGGGAGCACGACACGTAGAACAGATTCAGAGTCCGTCCATACTGGGACCTGCTGTTGTCGCCCACGAGCACAGCTTCAAACCTGTAGTTGTTCCAGAGCCGGTCGTCTAGCACCACGAGAACGTTCTCGTATTCCTCGCCCTTAACTCCGTGGTGAGTCGAGAAGGGAGTTTCGTCGTTGAGGAACTTCTCGAAGTTTGCGACTTGCTCGTAGGGCACGGCGTAGAGCGAGTCGAGGAAGGTCTGATCCCTGGCTGCTCGCTCTGGATCCTCTGCGATCCTGATGCGCTCTTCGAGATTGCTCACGCGACTTGGCTTCCGAAGAATACCGTCGCCCCAGACGAAGTCCAGCACCTCGCCAATCGTGGCCGTGTCACGCAATTCGTTAAGCCTCGTGATCTGTGCGACCGCCTTCTCCTTGTCGCTGTGGCTCTGGATCGGCCCGGTGCTCGTGGCGCGCTGCGCGAGGAAGTCGCCAAAGCGCCCTTCCTCGAATGCCTGAACCAAAGACTCGATGCCAGCGAACAGTTCTCCAAACTCATCGTCGCCTCGCCCAAAGTCTTCTGCGCTGAGCTGGCTTCGCGCTTGATATGCAGCAAGCAGGTCCGGCCACTTCTGGTCCGTCGCGATTCCACGGCGCGTGAGCATCAGCACCTTCTCATTGTCCTCAACCCAGCCTTCAGTTCGAAGCTGCGCGCGCAGCGTCGAGACTGCGCCGCTGTCGTTCGGATCGGCGTGGAAGAAACGCGCGGTCCCCGCGCTGTTGTCGCCACCTGGTATCTGTTGCAGCGTCGGGCGCAGCCTGTTCAGAACCTCGATTACCGCGACCGAGCAGCGATAGTTCTCTTCCTTCTGGATGACCACGAGTCCCTCGCGCTCAACCCTGCCGACTCCGGTGTTATAAATCTTCTGCATGTAGTCACCGAAGAGTCCGACCGTGATGCGGTGCGGATTGCCAGCGACGAGCACGTCAAGAAGTAGCCCAATGGTCTTCTCGTGGGTGTCCTGGTACTCATCCACGAAGATGATCGGAAACCTGTCCGCGATCAGTCGAGCCAGCTTCGGAAAGTTCTCGAACATCCATGCCGACAGCGCGATCACGTCGTCGTGGTTAATCTTGCCCTTCTCCCACTTGCGCGGGTATTGCCAATAGGTAATCGGCACGCCCGTGAGGTCGAGGTCAGGGATCTGCTTCCTCGCCTCGGCAGCAGCGTTCGCAGCGAGAATTGCAGCGCGAAGCTCCGACTGGAACGGCCCAATGACCGACCACAGGAAGTCGTGGATAGTGGCGACCTGGACAAGCGGGTCACGGTTGATGCGGGACATGATCTCGTTTGCGGCCACGTTCGTGTAGGTGATGCAGACGATCCGCTGCCCGCTTTGAAGGAGCTGTCGCGCTTTGGAGCCGAGAAGATAGCTAAGCGCGTCCACCAGGGTTGTCGTCTTACCTGAACCCGCACCGGCCTCGATGACGAAGCTCTGGTTCGCTTCCAGGCACTCGACTACTCGCTCGGAGGTGCTAGCCATTCCAGGCCTTCCTTGATGTAGTTCGGGATCTCCCATGTATTGAGCGTCAGGATGTCGAAGGCAAAGTCCGACTTGCTGTCGATCCGCCCGGCTACCGCGTAGGAGTCGGCTCGGATCGCCGCTGCATCGCGAGTCACGCCGCGCTCATCAACGAACGCATTTGCCGAAGCGAGATCCGAATCCGCGACAAGATGCTCGGCATTGGCGAGGATGAACGCTTCCTCAAAGCTCCGCCCAGTCCGCGCCCCTTCGGACTCCGGTACCTGGTAGGCGACCCGCACGTTGGTGTCAATCTTGTCCGTGTCGGCCTTGCCGAGGAGCTCGGAGATGGTGCTCGCCTGTGGCAGCCAGCTCTTGAGCGTCACGTTCGTCGTGACCGCTCCAGGTGTATCCGTGGGCGCCTTCTTGTGGTATCCGTTCGCTTCGGCAGAGTCGATGTCGGTCACAATGAGCGTCTGAACTTCGAGGAATTCGAGGAGTTTCCGGAACTTCACCGCATACGCTCCGCCGACCTCGATTACCGAGACGTACTGGAACTGAAGGTTGGAAGCCACCCGCCGAATCATCTCAGGCAAGAGCAGGCGCTCAACGGTGCCCTCGACCATGACGACCTTGTCAGCGAAGAACATGTCACAGCGGTGCAGCACCATGTATTGCTCTAAGAAGCGCAACGAGTCCTTCTCGGTACTCTCCAACTCATTGCGGAAGTGGTGCAGGTCCTTGACGGTGAGCTTTCCGTCTCGAACGTCGAAGTAGCGCAGCGCCCGGAAGCCGCTTTCCGCAACCACATGCGAAGAGTGGGTCGTCACGACAAGTTGGACGTTCCACTCCGGCTTCGACTTCAGATAGTCGTTAATATTCTTGATGAAGAGCGCCTGCATCTGAGGGTGCAGGTGCGCCTCCGGCTCTTCGAGAAAGAGTAGCTCCATGCCCGAGCGGGGCTCACGCTTTTGGTAACTCTCGAAGAAGGCGACGAACTGCAGGACGATGAAGATGAGCTTGCTGTAGCCGAGGCCGTTATGCGCCTCGGGCAGTTCGGCTCCGGAATCGTGCGCGTAGATGACCCGTGTACTGCCTTTGAGTAAGTCAGCGGCTCGGAACTCCGAGACCACCTTGACCTCTTGCAAGCTCGATCCGGTTCCGGCCCCGAATATCTTCAAGTCGCCGAAAACGGAAGCGAACAGGGTGGAGTACTCACCGTCCAAGTTCTCGGCAACTTTCGCGAGCGCTTCCTCGAGGCTAGCGACGGTTCCGTCGGTATTGGCAATTGCGCGGTAGTAGTTCTCGAAGCCTTTCGAGAGGCCGTGCCCGGTATCGAGAGAAGTGTCATCAAAGAGGTTCTGTGCATAGATGAAGTCGCAGAGAATCGCATCCTTGACCTCACCCGGTTTCAGTTCGTGGACGTTTTTTCGATCCGCCTTGTCGACCGCTCGAAACTTCCGCTCGAAGAAGCTCATGCGCTTTCGGGCAAAGGCCAGAATGTCCTCCATGCCGGACTTCTCGAAGGCTCGCATGAACTCCCGTGGCCGCTCCAGCGAGTAGTTGCAGACCAGCACCGCATCGTGCCGTGCGGGATCGAGGTCAAGGACGAGCTTCGAGATCGGAGCCAGCGATTCTGTCTCCTCGTAGCTGAACTCCAGTTCGAGCGAGATGCTCGGAAGCTTGTCGAGCGCTTCGGCTTCGAGGCGCTCGATCTCAGTCCTGTCGTCTCCCTTGGCTCGCTTGTCGACCATCTGCTTCCAGAGCAAGCCCGCCTCAGCGAAGTCAGTCAGGCGCGACAGCGTGAAGTCATCGATCGAGAACTGGTTCTTCTCCACCCCGAGGAACTTAACGAAGACCTCGACGAAGGAGGTCTTCCCGCTGTTGTTCCGCCCGACGACGATCGTGGTCGACTCCTCGAACGTGACCGTTTCGCCGTCCAGGAGGCGGAAACCGTGGACCGACGCCGATACGACACGCATCAGTGCGTCCTCTCCACTTGGAGCTCAATCGCTTCGGCCAGCCCCTCTCCGATTCTTGACGAATGGCCGTGAATTCTGCACATCGCATCACCAAGACAGGCTGCCATCAGCTGCTCCTTTGCGGTTCTCGCTCCGATCGGCGACCTGAGTCTGAGTCTTATGATTCTCCTCTGAAGCTCATACTGAGTCGAGCACAGTCGTGTCACACGTCTTTCAGAAGACGCGCGCGGCCACTCAGTGCCGCTGCTCCCTGCCGGTTCGCAACGCTTCGCTGCCGAAGACTGCGCCACTCCTGCGGCCTTCCGAGCAGGCCCGCTGTTGAGACGGCACGCCTCTTGCAGGTCGAGGTAGAGCCTCGGCTATCAGGCGGTGGCCAGGTCCGCTTGGATCTCGCGAATCGTCTGGGCGAGCACGCCAGACGCAAGGAGCCCCGCACCCAGTGGCCCGGATGAGTCTTTGCCCAAGAGCGGCAGGCGGGCCAACGCGGTACGAGTGGCTGGCGTCAGGTGATCCAGCTGCCAGCGAACCTCGCTGTAACGCGCGGTTTCCTGGTCGTCGGCAGCAAGTGACGCGGCCTTCGCTGCGTAGGCGGCGGCACCCAGCGCGTGAGCACCCATGGGCGCAACAGCAGACGCCTGGCCAGCAGCTCGGGCAGCCGCGATCGCCGCAGGAGACGTGACGGACTGAGCTGCGCGCCCCGCGAGGAGCCTTCGCTTGATCTCGCCAGCGGCATCGAGTTCACCACGCGCGTACGCGCGAGTCCGCTCGATGCCGTCTCGTGCTCGGTCATCGTCCGGAGCCTCCGCCTCGAAGAGCGGCAAGACTCGCTCGGCGCAGTCCGCTGCCCACAGGGCGACGAGACGGCGATCGGCGTCGTCGAGTGTCTGCGGAGAGGCCATGCATCAAAGCTCTCACGAAGCATTCATTCCTCGTTTGCAAGACGCGTGGCAGCCCTGGGGAGCGCTTCGTGGCAGCATCGACGAAACGCTCGGCTTGCGCCTCCGTGATTGTCTGCGCGGGACGGTTCACTTGGTGAACCGCAGGCTGCTGAGCAGTCTTCTGACGACGCGCTGGCGACGGGCGTTGTCCGGGTCGAGCCCCAGGGTTTCATCGGTGATGTCTATGGAGGCCATGAGCACCATGAGGTCGGCGGCGTCCACTGCTTTGTCGAGGTAGTTGCCGTCACGCAGTCGTTGCGTCAGGCGGGTGAAGGCAGCTCTGGTTCGTTCTTTGGCGGCAGACACCCCGCCGTCAAACTCCTCTTCGAGAGCGTGGGTGATGGAGCAGGTGATCTCTCGGATTCTCAGGTACTCGATCGCGAACGCCTCGAAGCCCTCCCACGAAGCACTGGTGTCGTGAGCATCGGCGGCCTCACAAACGTCATCGAGGAGGTCGATGACGGCAGCAGCGAGGAGTGCTTCCTTACTGAGCGCACGGCGGTACAGCGTCCCGACGCCCACACCCGCGGCACCCGCGATCTGCGCGGCCGACGGGTTGAGGTCTCCATCGATGACAAGTTCTCGAGTCGCTTCCAGCAGCGCACTGACGTTGCGCTCAGCGTCTGCCCTCGGAGGTCGCTCGCCGAGGAGGAGGGCGAGGGCGTGAGAGCTTCCGGTCATGGACCCATCGTAACGCAAGTGGACGATAATCTTCCGTTTGGAGTATGGCTGCAAGCGGAAGTCTATCGTCCGATTAGGAGTGGGAATGAGTGGAACTCGTCTGCGTTCCGTCGCAACCCTGGCCGCACTCGCGTCAGGGTTCGTGATGGCATCGATCGACTCGACAGTCGTCAACGTCGCGACAGTCTCGATCGGGCGCGATCTTGGCGGTTCGCTCAGCGAGCTGACTTGGGTCGTTGACGCCTACGTTCTGACCTTCGCCTCGCTACTCCTCCTCGGTGGCAGCCTCGCGACAAGTTTGGGGAGTCGCAGGCTCTACATCGCGGGCATGGTCGTATTCCTCGCCGCGTCGCTCGTCTGCGCGGTCGCTCCAACGGTTGCCGTGCTCATCGCCGCCCGCGCACTACAAGGAGCAGGTGCGGCGATGTTCATGCCAAGTTCGCTGGCGCTGTGAATCGCCCCGGGTTTTGTGGAGGCCCGGTTAGTTGGTTCCGGCCCCGGCGGGGACGTTCTCTTGAGCGTATCCGGCTGTGTTGGCTGATGCCCGGTGGAGGGCCTCGAGCTCGATGGGCGGGATGAGTCCGATCTCGCCGTGCAGGCGCCTGTGGTTGAACCAGTCGACGTATTCGGTGACGGTTATCTCGACGTCGCGGATCGACGCCCACCCGCCCTTGGGACGCATGACCGGGTTGCGGATGCACTCGGCCTTGAACAGCGAGTTGAACGCCTCGGTCATCGCGTTGTCGTAGCTGTCGCCCTTGGATCCGACGGATGCGACGACGTCGGCCTCAACGAGCCGCTCGGTGTAGCGAATCGCTCGATACTGCCTGCGTTCAACCGGTCGTTGCAACACCGGGTTGTTGAAGCGAGCGTAGCTGCTCTTCGAACACCTCGGCGGGTGTCTTCCAGTCGAGGGCCTTGCGTGGCCGGTTGTTCAGCGCGAGAGCGACTGCTTCGAGGTCTTCCGCGGACCACCGTGAGAGGTCGGTGCCCTTCGGGAAGTACTGTCGCAGCAACCCGTTGGTGTTCTCGTTCGTCGGGCGTTGCCAGGGCGAGTGGGGATCAGCGAAGAACACCTTCGTGCCCGTCTCGAGCGCGAACTGGGCATGCGCTGAGAGTTCCTTGCCGCGGTCCCACGTGAGCGTCTTCCGGAGCTGTTCGGGGAGCTTGGTCATCGTCGCGATGAGCGCGGCGTTCATCGCGACGGCGCCGTAGCCGCCCAGCGCAGGACCGTTCTTGACCGGTGGGATCTCGCCATAGCCTTCCAGCCGCGGCAGATGCACCAGCAGGGTCGAGCGGCTCTTGCGCTCGACGATCGTGCCGATCGCCGACCGGCCGGTGCCGATGATCAGGTCGCCTTCCCAGTGCCCAGGGACGGCGCGGTCCGCAGCCTCTGCGGGGCGTTCGGAGAACACGACATCGGCGGTGACGTGCCCTTGCGGGCGGTTCTGCGTTCGAGCCCGTGGCCGCCGGAGCGCACGGCCGGTTCGCAGGCAGGTGACGAGCTCGCGTTTGAGCGCGCCACGGCCTTGGATGAACAGCGACTGGTAGATCGCCTCGTGGCTGATGCGCATGGACTCATCATCCGGGAAGTCGATCTCCAACCGATGCGAGATCTGCTCCGGGCTCCACGCGATCGCCCACCGCCTGTCCTGCCGGTGCGGCTTGTTCCGCCCCTTCCATGCCAGCGGCTCCGGGCCAACGACGACGCTGCCATCAGGCCGGCGAACGTTGCCGGCGAGACGGTCCTGGACGTACTCGCGCAGCCTAGCGTTGGTCACCAATCTCGCCGCCTTCGGTCGTTTCGCCGCCTGCTGCGCCTTCCACTGCGCCACCAGCGCCCGGTATTCCTGCTTGCCGCTGCGCGTAGCGGCATTGCGGCGTAGCTCGCGGGAGATCGTTCCCGGGTCGCGGCCGATCCTGCGTGCGATCTCACGCACCCCGACATCCTTGGCGCGTAACAGCGCGATCTCCTCGCGCTCTTCGAAGGACAGGTAGCGGCCGGTGGGCTCGGCCAGTGAGATCGGTGGCATGCCGCCAGCGTGACGAAACCAACGGGTCCCGACCGGCACGGACACGCCCACCTTCAGCGCCGCCTCGGCCGAGGTGATGCCCGTCGCGATCAGACACCAGAACTGCCGCTGCACCGCCCGCGAGGGCTCAGGTCGTCCAGGCGAACGCATCGGCGGCCGCAACGCTCGATCCGCACGCCACTGCCGACGCGCACCCTCAGGAACCTCGCTCGTCTTCGCGAGCCAATCCTTTGTCGCCACTGCTGAACACCTCCACGATCAAGGTGTTGCGACGACCAGTTGAATTCGCCCAGGACTCCGCGGTCGCTGTGATGGATCAGCCCGGTGATGTCGTGGCCGGCGCGCTGGCGCTGCCAGAGGCCCATGTCCAGTGCGTCGAGGGCGAGGTCAGTGCGCAGGCTTGTGGAGGTCTGCCAGCCGACGACGTGGCGGGAGAACACGTCGATCACGAACGCGGCGTAGACCCAGCCAGAGTGGGTGCGGATGTAGGTCAGGTCCGCGACCCAGAGCTGGTTCGGAGCGGTCGCGGTGAACGCGCGCTTGACCAGATCGAGGGGCCGTTCGATCTCTGCGCCGTCGGCGATGGTCGTCTTGCGGGTCTTGTCGCGCCGGATGCCCTGCAGGCCGGCCTGGCGCATCAGCCGCTCGACGGTGCACCGCGCGACCGGGATGCCCTCCCGGTTCAGCTCGGCGTGGACCTTCCTGGCCCCGTAGACGCCGAGATTCGCTCTGTGAGCGGTGCGGATGTCCACGATCAGCGCGGCATCCCTGACCGCTCTCTCAGACGGCGGGCGCTTCTTGGCGGCGTAATAGGTGCTCGGGGCGACATGCAGGCCCCTCACGCAGGACAGCGCAGATCGGCTCGACCCCGAACCGGCCGCGGTGCCCGTCGATGTACTCGACGAGCACCGCGGTGGGCACCTCGGCTACTTCAGTTTGCGGTCGAGCTCCGCCGCGGCGAAAAACGCCGACGCGGTCTTCAGGATCTCGTTCGCGCGACGCAGCTCCCTGACCTCCCGCTCAAGCTCCGCGATTCGCGCAGCGTCCGCGGTCGTCACCCCCGGCGCCTCACCGGCGTCGACCTCAGCCTGGCGCACCCACGTGCGCAGCGCCTCCGGGTGAATGCCGAGCTGGTCCGCGATCCGCTTGATCGCCCCGACCTTGCTCGCCGGGTCGCGGCGCGCGTCCAACGCCAGCCGCGTCGCCCGCTCCTTTAGTTCCTCGCTGTACTTCCGTCGTGCTGCCATGACCCTCATCCTTCACAGGTTTGAGAGCCTCCATCAGACCCAGGGCGATTCAACAAGACCACCGATGCCCACGGGAAGCGCCTGGCGAACCAGACCATCACGAACGGCATCGAGATCGACGAAGACGAGGAGCACGCGATGCTCCGCCTTGCGGAGCCGTTCACCGTTGCGTCAAGCCGCCAAACCCATGTCAGGCATGTGACTACGTCTGAAATTGTGGAGCCTAGGAGATTCGAACTCCTGACATCCTGCTTGCAAAGCAGGCGCTCTACCAACTGAGCTAAGGCCCCGTCGCGCGGCAGCCCGCGCAGACAGACGTCAAGCTTAACAGGATCCGTACCTGCACGCGTGCGCAGCACAGCCCCGCACCACCCGTCCCCCGGACGCCGACAACACGCCGCGAACACCCCGCCGACACCCCGCCGACACCCCGACAGCCCCCACCCGCCCCCGTCCGATCGGGACGATAATCGGGGGATACGACGTGTCCTGCGAAGCGCACACAGTTGTTCACCCTGGGCTGCGACGATGCACGCGCAGGGCTCACAGGAAGGTGACGTCATGACCGACGCGACCGCACTCGCCTCACTCCGCGACGCGCTGGAGACCGTCGACCCGCCGCTCCGGCACGACATCGAGCGGCTGGTCAGACACGTCGACGCCGAGGAGATCGCCGCGCGCGAGCCCCGCGACGTCGTGGGCGCCCTGGCCTCCCTTCGCTCGCTGGCCACGCGGCGCGGCCGCGACGAGACGCTGATCAGCGTATTCACGCCCACGCTGCGCGAGCACGGCTGGACCTCGCGGCGCACGATCATCGACATCTGCACGGCCGACGCGCCCTTCCTCGTCGACTCCGTCACGGCGGCGATCGCCCGCCAGGGCCCCGCCGTGCACCTGCTGGTGCACCCCGTCGTCTCGGTGCTGCGCGACGACGACGGCATCCTGCTCGACATCGACGCGCACGGCGGCGACCTCGAGTCGTGGATCCACCTCGAGATCGACCGCGTGCCCACCGAGGAGGGCCGCGCCCAGCTCGAGGAGCGCCTGCAGCACGTGCTCGGCGACGTGCACGCCGCCGTGCACGACTGGCAGAAGATGCGCCGCGCCTGCCTCGACATCGTGACCGACCTGCGCACGGAGGCGCCCCCCACCGTCGACCGCGCCGAGATCGCCCGCACGGTCGAGTTCCTCAGCTGGCTCGCCGACGACCACTTCACGTTCCTCGGCTACCGCGAGCAGGCCCTCGTCACCGACGAGAACGGCGAAGACGTGCTGCGCGCGCTGCCGCACACCGGCCTCGGCATCCTGCGCGGCCTGCCCGAGGCGATCGCCCACCTCACCCCCGAGGCGCGGCGCACGGCCCGCGAGCCGCGCCTGCTCACGATCACGAAGGCGAACTCGCGCGCGACGGTGCACCGCGACGTCTACCTCGACTACATCGGCCTGCGCACGTTCGACGAGCAGGGCAACGTCACGGGCGAGCGCCGCTTCCTCGGCATGTTCACGTCGGCCGCGTACGCAGCATCCGTCCTCACGCTCCCCATCGTCGAGTCGAAGGTGCGAGCCATCCTCGACGCGTCGGGCTTCACGGCGACGTCGCACTCCGGCAAAGACCTGCTGCAGGTCCTCGAGCAGTACCCGCGCGACGAGCTCTTCCAGGACACGCCCGAGCACCTGCTCGAGGTCGCGAGCGAGGTCAGCCGGCTGCGCGAGCGCCGCCGCGCCCGCATCTACCTGCGTCGCGACGAGTTCGGCCGCTTCGCCTCCGCGATGGTCTTCCTCCCCCGCGACCGCTACAACACCACCGTGCGCCAGCGCATCGAGGCCCTGCTGCGCGAGGCGTTCGACGCCGACCAGATCGACTACACAACGCGCGTCGGCGACTCGCCGCTCGCGCAGCTGCACTACGTCATCCGCGCGCCGAAGGGCACCCCGTTGCCCGAGGTGTCGGAGGCCGAGCTGCAGCCACGCGTCGAAGAGGCGATCCGCGGCTGGGACGAGGCGCTCATCGACCTGCTGCACCACGAGCTGGGCGAGGACCGCGCCGCCCAGCTGCTCGCCCGCTACGGCGAGGCGTTCTCGGAGGCCTACAAGGAGAACGTCCCGCCCGCCGAGGCCGTGAGCGACATCACCCTGCTCGAGGCGCTCGAAGACGGCGGCGAGTTCGCCGTGCGCCTGAACGCGCCGGAGCGCGACAACCCTGCCAAGCGCGTGCTCACGATCGCATCGAACCGCCTCTACCCGCTCACCCAGGTGCTGCCGATCCTCACCGACCTCGGCGTCGACGTCGTCGACGAGCGCCCCTACACCGTGAAGACGGCCGGCGGCGAGGTGCACCACATCTCCGACTTCGGCCTCACCGCCGCCGGCACCGACGAGTGGGAGGATGCCGCGTGGGGCGCCGCGTTCGAGGCCGTGTTCCGCGCGGTGTGGACGGGCGAGGCCGAGAGCGACCAGCTCAACGCGCTCGTGCTGCTGGCCGGGCTCGACTGGCGGCGCATCGTCATCCTGCGCGCGATCGCGATGTACCTGCGCCAGATCGGATCGGCCTTCTCGGTCGAGTACATCGAGCAGGCGATCGTCGCGAACCCCGACATCGCCGCCGACCTCGTGCGGCTGTTCGAGCTGCACTTCGATCCCGCGTTCAGCGGAGACCGCGAGCCCGCGATCGCCGACCTCACCGCGGCGATCCTCGAGAAGCTCGAGCGGGTGTCGAGCCTCGACCACGACCGCATCCTGCGCTCGTTCGTCGGCGTGATCGAGGCGACCTGGCGCACCAACTTCTACCAGCGCACCGCCGACGGCACGCCCAAGCACTGGGTGTCGATGAAGCTCGACTGCGGTCGCGTGCCGGGACTGCCCAAGCCGCATCCCATGGCCGAGATCTGGGTCTACTCCCCCGAGGTCGAGGGCGTGCACCTGCGCTTCGGCAAGGTCGCACGCGGCGGCCTGCGCTGGAGCGACCGCCGCGAGGACTTCCGCACCGAGGTGCTGGGCCTCGTGAAGGCGCAGATGGTGAAGAACGCGGTGATCGTGCCGACGGGCTCCAAGGGCGGGTTCGTGGCCAAGCGTCTCCCCGCGCCGAGCGACCGCGCCGCCTGGCTGGATGCCGGAAAGTCCGCCTACCGCACCTTCATCCGCGGCCTGCTCGACATCACCGACAATCGCGACGGCACCGAGATCGTCCCGCCCGAGCACGTCGTGCGGCGCGACGGCGACGACTCCTACCTCGTGGTCGCCGCCGACAAGGGCACGGCGTCGTTCTCCGACATCGCCAACGGCATCTCGGAGCACTACGGGTTCTGGCTCGCCGACGCCTTCGCGTCGGGCGGATCGGCCGGCTACGACCACAAGGGCATGGGCATCACGGCCCGCGGCGCGTGGGAGTCGGTGAAGCGGCACTTCCGCGAGATGGGCCACGACACCCAGGCCGAGGACTTCACGGTCGTCGGCATCGGCGACATGTCGGGCGACGTGTTCGGCAACGGCATGCTGCGCTCCGAGCACATCCGCCTGGTCGCGGCGTTCGACCACCGGCACGTGTTCGTCGACCCCGATCCCGACCCGGCCACGACGTTCGCCGAGCGCCGCCGCCTGTTCGAGCTGCCCGGGTCGTCGTGGGACGACTTCGACCGCGCCGTCATCTCCGAGGGCGGCGGCGTGTTCCCGCTCGGCGCCAAGTCGATCGACGTCACCCCGCAGATGGCGCGCGCCCTCGGCCTCGACCCGGCCGTGACCAGGCTCACCCCGCTCGAGCTCAAGCGGGCCGTGCTGCTCGCCCCGGTCGACCTGCTGTGGAACGGCGCGATCGGCACGTACATCAAAGCCTCCGGCGAGACGCACGCCGAGATCGGCGACCGCGGCAACGACGCGATCCGCGTGAACGGCGACGAGCTGCGGCTCAAGGTCGTCGGCGAGGGCGGCAACCTCGGCGTCAGCCAGCGCGGCCGCATCGAGGCGGCGCTCGCGGGCGTGCGCATCAACACGGATGCCATCGACAACTCCGCCGGCGTCGGCACCTCCGACCGCGAGGTGAACATCAAGATCCTCCTCGGCGCGGTCGAGCGCTCGGGCCGGCTCGACCGGGAGGCCCGCAACGCGCTGCTGCACTCCATGACCGACGAGGTCGCGGTGCAGGTGCTGCGCGACAACTACGAGCAGAACGTGCTGCTCGGCAACTCCCGGTCGAACGCCGCCGAGATGCTGCCGTCGCACGAGCGACTCATCGAATGGCTCGAGCAGCGCGACGAGCTCGACCGCGAGCTGGAGTTCCTGCCGAGCGCGATCGAGATCCAGGAGCGCATCGCCGCCGGCCGCGGGCTTACCCGCCCCGAGTTCTCGGTGCTCGTCGCCTACGCGAGGCTGGCCCTCAAGGCCGACCTCGCGATCACCGACCTCGCCGACGACCCGTGGTTCGCGCGCACGCTCGCGGGCTACTTCCCCACGGCGATCCGCGACGCCTACGCCGACGATCTCGCCCAGCATCCGCTGCGCACCGAGATCATCGTCAACACCGTCGTCAACTCGATGGTCAACCGCGGCGGCATCACGTTCGCCTACCGCGCGGCCGACGAGACGGGCGCCTCGAGCGAGCAGATCGCCCGCGCCTTCGTCGTCGCACGCGAGATCTTCGACCTGCGCGGGCTCGTCGAGCAGATCGAGGCGACCGACAACATCGTGTCGACCGACGTGCAGACCGAGCTGTACCTCGCGTTCCGGCACCTGCTCGACCAGGCCACGCGCTGGTTCGTGCAGCGTCGCGTCGACGGCGTCGACATCGGCGCCGAGATCGACGCGTTCGCCGAGCCCGTCGCACGCTTCACCGCCCGGCTCGACGAACTGCTCCGCGACGCCGAGTGCGAGCGCTTCACCGCGCGGGTGCACGAGCTCGAGGCCGCGAACGTGCCGAACGCGCTCGCGCGCCGCGGCGCGGGACTGCTCCGGTCGCTGCCGCTGCTCGACATCGTCGAGCTGTCGCGCCAGAACGACGGGGATGCCGACGACGTCGCCGAGGTCTACTACGCGCTGTCGGTGCTCGTGCACTTCGACGAGATGCTCGCGAACGCGTCGGCGCTGCCCCAGGACGACCGGTGGGGATCCATGGCGCGCGCCGCGATGCGCGACGACCTGTACACCGTGATGATCGGGCTCACCGCATCCGTCATGCAGCGCACCTCGGCGGGCACGACCGACGCGCGCATCGCGGAATGGCTCGAGCAGGGCGGCGCGTCGGCGCAGCGGGCGCTCGACGAGGCCGTCGCGGCCGTGCGCGCCGACCAGGGCGAGGCCCTCGCGACCCTCTCCGTCGCGCTGCGCCGCCTCCGCTCGCTGGTGCGGTAGGGGTTCGGCGCCGCCTGCCGCCATCCTCGCCCCATACCTCCGTACCCCGCACCCCCGCCCCACACGCCCCGCTGGTTGAGTAGCCGCCGTAGGCGGCGTATCGAAACCCGTGTAACGGACCGATACATGGGTTTCGATACGCGCGCTGCGCGCGCTACTCAACCAGCGGGGATGGGGCGCGCAAAGTCAGCGCGGGGCGGGCGCTCGGGGTCAGCGGGAGGCAGGGCGCGCGGCGCCGACGGCGCTCGCGAGGCGGCGGATCGCCTCGTCGACGGTGCTGCGCGGGCAGCCGAGGTTGACGCGCATGTAGCCGTGGCCCTCGGGGCCGAACTTCGGGCCGTCGTCGAACCAGACCCGCGCCTCCGTGAGCAGGAAGCGCTCCAGCTCCGCCGGTGCGAGGCCGAGACCGCGGCAGTCCATCCAGGCGAGGTACAGCGCGTCGGCGGGCAGCACGTGCAGACCGGGGATGCCGGAGTTCACGGCATCCGCGAATCTCTCGTGGTTGCCGCGCAGATGTCCGAGCAGCCCGTCGAGCCACGGCTCCCCATGCGCGTAGGCGGCCTCGGCGGCGACCATGCCGAGCACGTTCACCAGCGGGAACGTGTTGCGCTCGTACTGGCGTGCGAAGGCCGCACGCACGCGGGCGTCGGGGATGAACACGTTCGCGCTCTGCAGCCCGGCCAGGTTGAACGTCTTGCTCGGCGCCGTGCACGTGATGCTGCCACGGGCGTACGCCGTGCCGAGCGACGCGAACGGCACGTGACGGCGCTCGGGATGCAGCACGAGATCCTGGTGGATCTCGTCGGCGACGACCAGGATGCCGTGGTGCGCGCAGATCTCGCCCATCGTGCGCAGCTCGTCCTCCGACCACGCGTTGCCGGTCGGATTGTGCGGGTTGCTGAGGATGAACAGCGTGGTGTCGGGCCGGATCGCCGCCTCGAACACCGCGGGGTCGAACACGTACCGGTCGCCCTCGCGGCGCAGCGGCGCCGCGACCGGGTGCCGGCCGTTGAGCAGCACGTCGTCGCGGAAGTGCGCGTACACGGGCGGCTGGATCAGCACCGAGTCGCCGGGCGACGTGAACGCCTGAACGATGGTCTTGAGCGCCGCGATGATGCCCGACGTCTGCACGATCCACTCGTGCGGCACGTCCCAGCCGTGCCGGCGCGCCTGCCACTCGGAGATCGCCCGGAGGTAGCTCGAGGGCGCGCCCGCGGGGTAGCCGAACACGCCCGCCGCGACGGCGTCGTGCAGCGCCTCGATCACGGGCTCGGGGGCGCGGACGTCCATGTCGGCGACCCACATCGGCAGCGGCTCGGCGGCCGCCGCCTCGGGCGGGAGCAGGTCGTACGACCACTTCATCGAGTTCGAGCCCCGGCGCTCGACGACCTCGTCGAACGGCGTCCGGGCCGGTGCGGCGTGCGTGCTCTGGAACATACCCAGGACACTAGGCCGACGCCGCGGCAAGGTGTTCCTGACATTCGCGCCGACGGCGGCATCCATGAATAGAATCCAACGCATGGATGCCGTTGACCGCAAGATTCTTGCTCAGCTGCAGGCAGAGGGGCGCATCACGCTCACCGAGCTGGCCACGCGCGTGCGCCTGAGCGTCTCGCGCTGCCAGCGCCGCGTGCGCGACCTCGAGGCGAGCGGCGTCATCCGCGGGTACCGTGCCGTTGTCGATCCCGCCGCCGCGGGCTTCGGGTTCGAGGTGATCGCCTTCGCGACCCTCGCCCGGCCCGACGTCGTCACGGAGTTCGACGCCGCCCTCGCCGCCGTGCCGGAGGTGATCGAGGCGCAGCGGCTGTTCGGCGAGCCCGACTACCTGCTGCGCATCGTCACGACCGACCGCGACGCCTACCAGCGCCTGTACGACGAGACCCTCACGCGGCTGCCGAGCCTGCGTTCCCTCAACTCCACGATCGTCATGAAGCAGGCCGTCGCCCCGCGCGGGCTCCCGCTGGGATGACGCGCGCCGCGCCGGCGGCTCAGGCGCCGGCGGCCTCCCGTGCGAAGCGCTCGAGCCGGCGGGCCGCCAGCTCCGCGTAGACCAGCGACGCCTTCGAGAGCATCGCCATGTCGAACAGCGCGTACGGCGAGTGGTTCATCGGCGCGGTCTTCGCATCGAGCCCCGGTTCCGAGGCCCCGTAGCCGATGTAGGCGCCCGGCACCTCGAGCAGCACGCGCGAGAAGTCCTCGGAGCCCGTGATGGGGTTGACCTGCGGCGTGTAGGCCTCGTCGCCGAGCACGGCGCGGATGGTCTCCTCCGCGAAGGCGGCCTCGTCGGCATCGTTGATGGTGGCCGGGTACTGGCGGATGAACCGATAGTCGACCTCGACGCCGTGCGCGGCGGCGATGCCGGTGAGGTACTGGTCGACGTACTTCTCGAGCTGGGGCGAGGTGTCGTTGGTCTGGCTGCGCACGGTGCAGCTGAACGTGACCTCCGGCGGGATCGTGTTGTTGGTGGAGCCGCCCTTGATCATGCCGACCGAGAGCACCACGGGGTCGAACAGCGTGAAGTTGCGGGTCACCATCACCTGGAGCGCCGTGATCATCTCGGCCGCCGCGACGACGGGATCCTTGCCGCGGTAGGGCATGGTGCCGTGCGTGCTCTCTCCCTTGACGGTCACGTGCAGGGCGTGGGACGCGAACATGAACGGACCCGGACGCGTCGAGAAGATGCCGGTCTGGTCGAAGGCGTGGGCGTGCATCGCGTAGGCGGCGTCCGGCTTGCGGCCCGAGACCTCGAGCAGGCCCTCCTCGAGCATGTGGCCCGCGCCGTCCCAGCCCTCCTCGCCCGGCTGGAACATGAACACCACGTCGCCCTTGAGCTCGTCCCGGATGCCGCACAGCAGGCGCGCCGCGCCGACGAGCCCGGCCGTGTGCATGTCGTGACCGCAGCCGTGCATGTTGCCGTTCGTCGACGCCCAGTCCAGCCCCGTCTCCTCGACGATCGGCAGGCCGTCCATGTCGCCGCGGAGCAGCACGGTGCGGGGGCTCGCGTCGTCGCGGGCACCGCCGCGGAGCACGGCGACGACCGACGTGAGGCTCTTGCCGGTCGTGATCTCGAGGGGCAGGCCCTCGAGGGCCTCCAGCACGAGCGCCTGCGTCTGCGGCAGGTCCAGCCCGACCTCGGGAACCTGGTGCAGCCTCTTCCTGAGGTCGGCGAGATCGTTCTGCATCGACTCTGCTGCGCTGGCAAGCGACATGGCGGGACTCCTCTGCTGCGTCACCGGATGGATGCGGCGGCCGGGCCGTCGTGGCGGGCGCCGCAAGGCCATTGTGCGCAACCGCGAGACCGTGGGAGCGCGCGGCGGGAGGACGTGCCGGGATTTGCGATCCAGGCCGTCACCGGCGCCGTTTTTTGCTGTCAGGCCGAGAGGCGGCGCGCCTTCGCGACTACGCTTGACGCACACGGCGGGAGGGAAGCGCGGGGTCGAGATGCGGCTGACCAGGCTCGATGCTCAGATCGTCCACGCCCTGCAGGTCTGGCCGCGCGCACCGTGGGCGCTCGTCGCGAGCCTGCTCTACGTCGACTCGAGAACCGTGGCCCGCCGGTGGGCGCGGCTCTCGAGCGCCGGGATCGCGTGGCTCAGCGCCTACCCGGCGGATCGCGCCTCGTCCACCGACGCCGTGGTCGAGCTGCGCGCCGCACCGGCCGCCGTGGCCCCGATCACCGATGCGCTGTGCGACATGGACGACGTGGCCATGGTGCAGAGCTGCATGGGGCACTGGAACCTGTCGCTGCACTGGCGGGGGAAGGACATCGCCGCGCTGGAGCGGTTCGTCAGCGAACGGCTCGCCGGCGTGGAGGGCATCGAAGCGCTCCGCTCGTTCCTCGTGCTCGACACGCCCCGCGAGGGCTCCACCTGGCGCATCGGCGCGCTCACCGCCGAACAGGAGAGCCTGCTGCAGCGCGAGGCGGACAGGTCGCTCGCCGACGCGGACGCGCAGGCGTGTCACCACGACATCGACGTCGAGCTCGTCGAGCTGCTCCGGGAGGACCCGCGGATGAGTCTGACGATGCTCGCGAAGCGCACCGCGACATCCGTCAACACCGTCAAGCGCCACCTCGGGCATCTGCTGCGCAGCGGGGGCCTCATCATCCGCTGCGAGCTCTCGAGACCCCTGTCGGACAACCCGGTGACCGTGCGGTTCTTCGGCTCGGTCGAACGCCGGCACGCGGAGCAGACCATCGCGACGATCGCCGGCCTTCCCGACGTCAGATCGTGCCTCGTGCTGCTCGGCGCGTACGACCTCACGTTCACCGCGTGGCTGGAGTCCGCGCGCGACGTCGGCGGCTTCGAGACCCGTCTCGAGCGCGCGGCTCCCGCGCTCTCGATCCGCGAACGGGATCTCGTGCTGAGATCCAGCAAGGTCGCCTGGAGGGTGATCGACGACGACGGACGCCGGCGCCGCTGAGCGCGGCCGGCTCGACCACCGGACGCCGGACGGAGGCGTCGTCCACCGGGATGGAGCTCTCGATCGTCTGCGCCGACATGCAGCGCTAGAAGCTCACGGATCGCCGGAAAGCTGCGTGATCCCGCCCCCGGCATCCAAAGTGTCGCGACTCTTCCGCCGGCCGTGTGGTGACCCGACGGGAAAAAGATAATGACATCACACCCCGCTTCTCGCCCAAGGAGACTCTCAATGACGACGAACGAGACCGACGTTCTGGGGCCGCTGGTGAACACCGCCGGCGTGCTCATCGAGGAGGAATGGGTGACGCCGGCCGACGGCGCGACCCTGACCGTCGAGGATCCCGGCACGGGTCGCACCATCGGCCGCGTCGGCGCCGCCGGCGAGGCCGAGGTCGATCGAGCGGTCGCCGCCGCACGGCGCGCGTTCGAGGACGATCGCTGGGGCGGCCTGTCGGGCCAGCAGCGCTCCGTGCTCATCTGGCGGCTCTCCGACATCATCGAGAAGAACGCCGAAGAGCTCGCGCGCCTCGAGAGCCTCGACGTCGGGATGCCGATCGCGCAGGCCCGGGGAATGATCGCGGGCGCCGTGACGATGTACCGCTACTACGCGGGCTTCGCCGACAAGCTGTACGGGGACAGCATCGAGATCGGCACCTCGCAGCTGCGCTACCAGGGCTTCACGCGCAAGGAGCCGGTGGGCGTCGCCGCCCTGATCACCTCATGGAACGCGCCCATGCTGGGCAACGCCATGAAGCTCCCCGCCGCCCTCGCCGCCGGCTGCACGTGCGTGCTCAAGCCCTCGGAGGAGGCCCCGCTCACGACCATCGCCCTGGGCCGGCTCGCGCTCGAGGCGGGCATCCCCGCGGGCGTCGTGAACGTGGTGCCCGGGCTCGGCGGCGTCGCAGGGGCCGCACTCGCCGCACACCGCGACGTCGACAAGGTGAGCTTCACCGGCTCCATCGGCGTCGGCAAGAAGATCCTCGACGCGGCGGGCGGCAACCTCAAGAAGGTGTGCCTCGAGCTCGGCGGCAAGTCGCCCATGGTCGTGCTGCCCGACGCCGATCTGGACACCGCGATCCCCGCGCTCGCGAACGCGAACTTCTGGAACACCGGCCAGATCTGCACGGCGGGCACGCGCCTGCTCGTGCACCGCTCGATCGCCGACGAGGTCGCGCAGGGCATCGCCGAGGTCGGCCGGTCGCTGCGGCTCGGGCACGGCAGCGACGCGGACACGCAGCTCGGCCCCCTCATCTCCCAGCGCCAGCTCGACCGCGTCGACGGCTACGTCGCCAGCGGCGTCCAGGACGGCGCGACGGTCGTCAGCGGCGGTGGTCGCGTCGGCGACGAGGGCTACTTCTACGCACCCACGGTGCTCACCGACGTGACCCCGTCGATGAAGGTGGTCAGCGAGGAGATCTTCGGACCGGTGCTGGGCGTCATGGCCTTCGACGACCTCGACGAGGCGATCCGCGTCGCCAACGACACCGAGTACGGCCTGGCGGCCAGCGTGTGGACGCGCGACGTCAACAACGCGCTCACCGTCGCGAAGCGGATCCGCGCCGGACAGGTGACCATCAACATCCACGGCGGAGGCGGCGTGCAGGTGCCCGTCGGCGGCTACAAGCAGTCGGGCTGGGGTCGCGAGCGCGGACCCGAGGGGCTCGAGGAGTTCCTCGAGACCAAGTCGGTGGTCACGCGCATCTGGGCCTGACCCGCTCGCGGGAGGCGATCCCGCACCGACCTCGGCCGGCGGCACACGGATGCCGCCGGCCGCCGGTCTCTGAGCCGCCCCGCACATTCCGATCCCGTATCGTGCTCGAATTGTGGGAGGGAGTGTGATGGACATCGAACTGGACATCCTCGATCAGCGGCTGCTGCATGCGCTGCAGATCTATCCGAGGGCGACCTGGCGGAGCCTGGCGCCCATCGTCGGCGTCGACCAGACCACGCTGGCGAGGCGCTGGGATCGGCTGACCGAGGAGGGCGTCGCCTACAGCACGGGATACCCCCAGACGCAGAGCTACACGATCATCGAGGTCCTGTGCGAGGCCAGCAAGCTGCCCGGCGTCGCCGCCGCGCTCACGATCGAGCCGGCCATCAAGCTGTTGGAGCACTGCACGGGAGACCGCTCGCTGCTGGCCCACGTGCTGCTCACCAACCGCAACGAGCTCTCCGACTTCCTCATGACGCGGCTCTCGGCGATCGACGGCATCGGCGCCACCCGCATCCACGCGGTCGACCACATCTACCTCAGAGGGGTCGAGTGGAAGCTGCAGGCGCTGACGCCGCACGAGGAGAGCATGGTCACGAAGCTGTCATCGTCACGACCCGGATCGTCCACCCACGTGTCCCCCGAGGTCGTCGACGCGATCCTGCGGGAGGTCTGGGTCGACGGCAGAGTGCCCGTGAACGTGATCGCCGAGCGCCACGGCATCTCGCCGCATCGCATCTCACGGGGTCTGGGGCGCATGCGCGAGGCCGGGATGCTCGAGTTCCGCATCGACGTCGCGAGGCCCGCGACCAACCGCCCGGTCACCGCCTGGTACTTCATCGAGGCGCCCCCGCAGGTGGCCGCCAACATCAACGAGTCGATCATCAAGCGGCCCGAGTCGCGCGTCGTGATGTCGGCGACCGACCGGCACAACATCCTCATCTGCGCGTGGCTGAAGACGTACGAGGAGAGCCACCTCTTCGAGGCCGTGCTCGAGCGGGGCCTGCCCGGTGCGCGGGTGACCGATCGGGCCACGGCGCTGCGCAGGTTCAAGCACCTCGACTATCTCATCGGTGCCGATGGGAGGGCGATCGGGCACGTCCCTCCGCAGGCGGGCCCGACGGTATGAGGGCCGGCTCCCCGCGAGGGCGGAGGATCGCGCCGCAGGGCCCGCCCCGTCAGACGAGGCGGGCCCTGCGGCGCGAAGGACCGGATGCCGGTTCCCGGACTCAGGACTCGAGGTACTCGGCGAAGACCTGCGGGATGGTCAGCCGCTCGGAGGTGACCCCGGTGCGATGGGCGATGTCCATGAACGCCTCGATCGTCCTCTCGTTCGTCTCGATGCCGTGCGTGTGGAAGTCGCCGCCGAGCAGTGCGAGCGAGTCGAAGATGTCGAAGCGGGCCCAGCATCCGCCGCCGAGGAAGGTGGGCAGGATCGCGCGATAGTCCTCGTCGGACTTCTTGAACGTCTCGGTCACCGTGCGGGCGAGCCACGGATGGCGCTCCCACACCTCACGACGCACGACGAGCAGATGGTTGATCGGCACGATGCCGGTCGAGCGGTGGTACGCGGACTCCACGGCCTTCACGTCGTCGAAGAAGTCGACGATCGGGCCGTTCTCCGCGTCGTAGCGCTCGCTGGGCGGATAGCACAGCAGCGCTTCGATCTCGCCCTCGAGCAGCAGGTCGGAGAGGCTCTTGTCGTCGGGGGCGACCTCGACCCCGTCGGGGAGCACGCCGAACTGCGGACCGCCCTTCACGTCGACGCCGCCGACCACCCACGTGATCTTCGAGGTGTCGACGCCCTGGCTCTCCAGGAAGTGGCGGTACCACAGGGTGCCGCTCGTCTGATAGGCGAGCATCCCGACCCGGGCGCCCTCCAGCTGCGACAGGCTGCGCAACGCACTGCCCGTGCGCACGTAGACGTCGCGCGCCGAGAACTCGCGCATGAAGAAGACCGGCAGCGCGACCAGGCTGCGGTCGCCCTGGCTGATCCGCGCGAGATGCGAGGAGAACGACGTCTCACCGCCCGCGATGGTCGGATCGTCCATCACACGCCTCGAGATGCTGATCCATTCCTGCGACGCGGCGCGCTGCTCCATGATCAGGTTGATGCCCAGGTTCTCCGCCTCCAGCCTGGCGCGGCGACGCGGCCCGACATCGGGCAGACTGCCCGTCGCGAGGGTGAGTTCGACATGCTCGTTCGACATGATGATTCGAGTTCCTTTCCGGGTTTCCGGGGTTCGGGGTTGCCGCGAGCGCAGAGGATCGCGGCGTACGCGTTGCCGTCGTACGTCTGCTGGGGCGTGGCGCTACTCGACCGTCAGCGACGGCAGCCACAGTGCGATGTCGGGGAAGACCATGATCAGCACCACGACGACGAACGCCGGGATCATGAAGGGGATCACGCCCCGGTAGACGGTGGCGAGCGGGACCTTCGCCACCGACGAGATCACGAAGCAGTTCATGCCGACCGGCGGTGCGACCAGGCCGATCTGCAGCAGGATCACGAAGAGCACGGCGAACCAGACGCCGCTGAAGCCGAGATCCGTGACGATCGGGTGCACGAGGGGGACGACGATGATCATCACGGAGAGCTCGTCGAGGAACATGCCGAGCGGGATCAGGATGAGCAGGATCAGGATGATGATCACCATCGGCGGCATATCGAGGTCGGCGACGAACTCCGACATCTTGAACGGGATGCGCGACAGCACCAGGAACGTCGAGAACACCGTCGCGCCCACCATGAGGATCATGGTCATCGTCGACGTGGCCGCGGTCTCCCGGGCCGACATCACGATGAGCTTCCAGATCGCCTTGATGCCGCTGCGGAAGTTCTCGAAGAACAGCATCAGCAGGGCGATCAGGGCACCGATCGCGGAGGACTCGATCACCGTGAAGATACCGGTGAACATGCCGACCATGATCGCCGTGAAGATGGCCGCGAGCCAGAGAACGGCCCGGAAGCTGCCCTTCGGCAGCCGGCTGCGAGGCGCCGCGTCGCCGTGCGCGTCCGCCAGCGCCTCCTCGAGGCTCAGCTCGGGCTTCTGCACGAGCTTGCGCGCCCGAAGGGAGGCGAAGACGGCGTAGGCGACGGCGCTCATGACGCCCGGGATGATGCCCGCGACGAGCAGCTGCGAGATGGACTCACCCGTCATGATGCCGTAGAGCACCATCGCCACGCTCGGCGGGATGAGGATGCCGAGAGTGCCGCCCATCGCGACGATGCCGGTCGCGAACGCGGCGGGGTACCCGTTTCGGCGCATCTCCTCGATCGAGATGCGGCCGACCGTGGCGGCCGTGGCGACGCTCGAGCCCGACACGGCGGAGAACCCGGCGCAGGCCGCGACGGTGGCGATGCCGAGTCCGCCCGGCAACGACCGGAGCGCGACGGCGCCGACGGCGTAGACCCGCTCCGCGAGCCGGCCGTGCACCGCGAACATGCCGAGGAGCACGTACAACGGGATGATGGCGAGGCTGTACGCCGCGATCGAGGAGTAGGGCGTGCCGGCCATCGCGGCGTTGGCCTGGGTCCAGTTGCCGAGGAGGAGGATGCCGAGTCCGCCGGAGCCGGCGAGCGCCAGGGCGACGGGCATCTCCAGCGCGAGCATGACGAGGAAGGCCCCCGTGACGAGGAGGACGATGATGTCGGTGCTCACGACCGCTTCTCCTTGACGAGCTCGGCGACGGAGTTCATCAGCAGGCTGACGAAGTACACGGAGAGGAGGACGAACCCGAGCGCCAGCACGATCTTGGTCGGCCAGACGGGAAAGACGACGAGACCCTGGATGACCTGGCCGCGCTGGGTCGACTTGATGGCTTCGAGCACCGTTCCGTACGCGAACCAGACGACCACCACGGTCGAGAGGATCTGGCCGAGGAACCGCACCCGGCGCGCCTTGAACGGAGAGAGGGCGTCGGTGAGCAGCGTGACGCGCGGGTTGGCCTGCAAGCGCTCGGCGCTCATGAGGCCGAACGCCATCACGAGCACGACGAGCGTCTCGGTCAGCTCGTACGAGCCGGGCACCGATCGGTGGGTGAAGACGTTCCTGGCGAGCACCTCGGCCACCATGAGCACCATGATGATGACGACCGCGATCGCCGAGAGCACGGCGGTGACGTCGGAGACCTTTGCCAGGACCTTGTTGAGAGTGTCCATTGGTGTGAAACCCTGCGTAGAGAGGCGAGAAGGATGGGATGTCTGGAACGGGGCGTCCTCACGGCCCGTCCCCGTTCCAGACGAAAAGCGGAGCGGCGGCGACGCTCAGACTCCTGCGGCCTCGCAGTGCTGCTCCAGGGACAGGGCGTCAGGATCCTTGTACTCGGCGACGAGCTCCATGTAGCGGGCGACGAAGGCGTCCACGTCGCTGATCTTGCCCGTCGCGTTCTCCTTGAAGCGCTCGACGATCACCTTCAGCGAGTCCTCCTTCCACTGCTCGCCGGTCGCGTCGCCGCCAAGAGTGCCGACGGTGCCGCCGAGGTCGGCGACGGCCTGGCACGACGTCACGAGCGCCGCGTCGATCTCGCTGCCGAGGATGTCGTCGTCGTGCATCGCCCGACTCGCATCGTCCATCGCCTTGCGCGCGCTCTCCGGCAGGCGCTCGTACGTGTCGAGGTTGATGTTGAAGTTGTTCGCGGCCTGGATGCCCGCGTCGTTGAGGCCGTAGACGTTGGGCGCGACCTCGAGGATGCCCTGCGCGGCGACGGTGGACAGCGTGTACACCTGGCCCTGGATGAGGTTGCGCTCCAGGCTGTCGTAGATGTCCTCGGGAGCGACGGCGACCGGCGAGGCGCCGAGCTGGTCCATCGCGATGCCGATGAGCGAGCTCGCCCCGATCTGCATGCCGGCCAGATCGCTGAGCTTCTCGGGCGTCGTCTGCTTGTTCATCGCGACGATCACGGGGTCGCCGCTCGTGAAGAACAGGCGCTTCTGGTTGCGCTGCGCGTACTCCTCGTCCATCTCGGGGTACTCCTCGGCGAGCTGCGTCAGCGCGACGGGGATGGCCCGATAGTCGAGGGTCTGGAACGGGATGAACCCGACGTTGTTGGCCGCCAGCTCCTGGTGCTGGTTGGCGGCCACGAAGACGATGTCGGCGGTGCCCGACTCGGCGCAGTCGACGGCGTCCGCCTGGCTGCAGAGCGAGGCGTTGTAGAAGGCCTCGAACTGCACCTGGCCGTCGGTCGCCTCCGTCACCCGATCCATCCACTTCTGGAAGGCCTTCGAGTAGAAGTGGTTCTCGTTGAGCACGGTGCTGTACTTGAGCGTGAAGGTCTCGCCCTCACCGCCTTCGGAGCCCTCCGAGCCGCCGCTGCAGCCGGCGAGGAGGAGCACGGAAGCGGTCGCGCCCACGGCCGCGAGCTTCCAGGTGCGGAAGCGGGTCTTGTTCGTAAACGGAGTCATTGTCCACCTGCAATGTGTCGGTTTTCCGGAAGGGAAGCGGGAACCGCGATACGCTGGGCGTCTCTCGTGCCGTGCGCGTTCGCAGCATGTTGAAGGATCAGGTCGCGCAGTTCTGCGTCGGCTTCGTCGCGCTGGCACTTAGTTTGCTGTCGGGAAGATGACGGTGCGGTTACGTGCCACAAAACCCGAGAAGTGCTCGAGAACGCGCCGGAGAACGACGTTTCGTCCGCATCGTTGCAGGAGGTCGTTCGTTCCGCCCCGCGTCGCTCCGAGCGACGCGGGGGAAATGACGAAGGCCAAGCGATGTCTCGCTTGGCCTTGTTCGGGGTGGGGCTACCAGGACTTGAACCTGGGACCTCTTCATTATCAGTGAAGCGCTCTAACCGCCTGAGCTATAGCCCCGTGCCAGCCATGCGGCTGTCAACCTCCAAGACTGTACAGGATTCGTCGGCCAAATCGAAATCGCGGCCGCCGCAACCCCCGCTGGTTGAGTAACAACCCCTGCTGGTTGAGTAGCCGCCGCAGGCGGCGTATCGAAACCCGTGTAACGGACCGATACACGGGTTTCGATACGCGCGCTGCGCGCGCTACTCAACCAGCGGGGTTGGTCTTGCTCAACCAGCGGGGGACGTGCCGGGGCGATCAGTTGGAGGTGAAGCCGACGAGGAGGCCGCCGGTCACCTTGACCATGAGGTTGTAGATGCCGGCGACCACGGCGCCGAGCACCGTGACGACGACGAGGTTGAGGATCGCGACGATCGCCGCGAACGCCATCACCTGCGGCAGGCTGATGACGTTGGAGAGCACGAAGTTCTCGTTGAACGCCGTGAGCAGCTCGTCGAGCTGCGCGAGCAGCGTCGTGGCCTGCAGGATCATGTAGACGAGGAACATCGACACGACCGTCACGATCGCCAGCGCCACGCCGGCCAGGAACGACAGCTTCACCGCCGACCAGAAGTCGACGTAGACGAGGCGCAGGCGCACCTGCTTGGCGTTCGTGCGGCTCGACGACTTCTTCGCGAGCTTGTCGGCTACCGTGCTCATGCGTCTGTACTACTCTCCTCGGGGCTCGCGGCCCCGGTCTCTGGGTCGGCGGGGGCATCCTCTGCGGATGCCGCATCTTCAGCGGCCTCGGCGAGCCCGCGCTCACCGTTTCGAGCGATCGCGATGATCCGGTCGTCGTCATCCGGACGGGCGAACACGACACCCATCGTGTCGCGGCCCTTCGCAGGCACCTCGGCCACGGCAGAGCGTACCACCTTGCCGCTGGCAAGAACCACCAAGACCTCGTCGTCCTCGCCGACGATCAGACCGCCTGCCAGATCGCCGCGATCCTCGTTGAGCTTGGCCACCTTGATGCCCAGTCCGCCGCGTCCCTGACGCCGGTACTGGTCGACCGACGTGCGCTTCGCGTAGCCGCCCTCGGTCACGACGAACACGAACTCGTCGTCGCGCGCGACCGACGCCGACAGCAGCGTGTCGCCCTCGCGGAACTCCATCGCCTTCACGCCCTCGGTCGAGCGTCCCATCGGCCGCAGCGTGTCATCGTTCGCGGTGAACCGCAACGACATGCCGTGCCGCGAGATGAGCAGGATGTCGTCATCCTCGTCCACGAGCATGGCGCTGACCAGCTCGTCGCCGCCGGCATCCTCGTCCCCCGCGTCGTCGTCGCTCGCACCGCCGCGCAGCTTGATCGCGATGATGCCGCCCTGACGGTTGGTGTCGTACTCGCTCAGCGCGGTCTTCTTGATCTTGCCGTCGCGCGTCGCGAGCACGAGATACGTCGCGACCTCGTAGTCGCGGATGTCGAGCATCTGCGCGATCTGCTCCCCCGGCTGCAGGGCGAGCAGGTTCGCGACGTGCTGCCCCTTCGCGTCGCGCCCGGCCTCGGGGACCTCGTACGCCTTCGCCCGGTAGACACGGCCCTTGTTCGTGAAGAACAGCAGCCAGTGGTGCGTCGTCGTCACGAAGAAGTGCTCGACCACGTCGTCGGCGCGCAGCTGCGCGCCCTTCACTCCCTTGCCGCCGCGGTGCTGCGAACGGTAGTTGTCGCTGCGCGTGCGCTTGATGTAGCCGTCGCGCGTGACGGTGACGACCATCTCCTCCTGCGGGATGAGGTCTTCCATCGACATGTCGCCGTCGAAGCCGTGCAGGATGTGCGTGCGCCGCTCGTCGCCGAACTTGGTGACGATCTCGGAGAGCTCCTCCGAGATGATCGTGCGCTGACGACCCGGCTTGGCGAGGATGTCGCCCAGGTCGGCGATCTTCGCCTCGAGCTCCGTCGCCTCGTCGACGATCTTCTGCCGCTCGAGGGCCGCGAGGCGGCGCAGCTGCATCGACAGGATCGCGTCGGCCTGGTCGTCATCGATGTCGAGCAGCGTCTTCAGGCCCTCGCGCGCCTCCTCGACCGTCGGCGAGCGGCGGATGAGCGCGATGACCTCGTCGAGCGCGTCGAGCGCCTTCAGATAGCCGCGCAGGATGTGCATGCGCTTCTCGGCGACGCCGAGACGGTAGCGCGTGCGGCGGACGATGACCTCGACCTGGTGCTCGATCCAGTACGAGATGAACCCGTCGAGCGCGAGCGTGCGCGGCACCCCGTCGACGATCGCGAGCATGTTCGCGCCGAAGTTCTCCTGCAGCTGCGTGTGCTTGTACAGGTTGTTCAGCACGACCTTCGCGACGGCGTCGCGCTTGAGCACGATGACCAGGCGCTGACCCGTGCGGTCGCTCGTCTCGTCGCGGATGTCGGCGATGCCCGTGATGCGGCCGTCGCGCGCCAGGTCACGGATCTTGATCGCGACGTTGTCGGGGTTCACCTGGTAGGGCAGCTCGGTCACGACGAGGCACGTGCGACCCTGGATCTCCTCGACGTTCACGACGGCGCGCATCGTGATCGAGCCACGACCCGTGCGGTACGCCGACTGGATGCCCTTGGTGCCGAGGATCTGCGCTCCCGTCGGGAAGTCGGGCCCGTGGACGCGCGACATCAGCGCCTCGAGCAGCTCCTCGCGCGACGCGTCGGGATGCTCGAGCGACCAGAGCGCACCCTCGGCCACCTCGCGCAGGTTGTGCGGCGGGATGTTCGTCGCCATGCCGACCGCGATGCCGACGGAGCCGTTGACGAGCAGGTTCGGGAACCGCGCGGGCAGCACCGTCGGCTCCTGCGTGCGGCCGTCGTAGTTCTCCTCGAAATCGACGGTGTCCTCGTCGATGTCGCGCACCATCTCGAGGGCGAGCTGCGCCATCTTCGTCTCGGTGTACCGCGGGGCCGCGGCGCCCTGGTTGCCCGGCGAGCCGAAGTTGCCCTGCCCGTCGGCGAGCGGATAGCGCAGCGACCACGGCTGCACGAGGCGCACGAGCGCGTCGTAGATCGGCGCATCGCCGTGCGGGTGGTACTGGCCCATGACCTCGCCGACGACGCGCGCGCACTTCGAGAACGCCTTGTCGGGACGGAACCCGCCGTCGTACATGCCGTAGATCACGCGGCGGTGCACGGGCTTCAGGCCGTCGCGCACGTCGGGCAGCGCGCGGCCGACGATCACGCTCATCGCATAGTCGAGATAGCTGCGCTGCATCTCGGCCTGCAGATCGACCTGGTCGATCTTGCCATGATTGTGCTCGGATGCCGGGTCGGGGCGCTCTTCGGTCATGTTCTTCGTTTCTTGTGGGCCGGCTGGGGGTTTTCGGGCTGCGGGATGCTCCGTTCAGGACAAGAGCGGGGACCCCGCCGCTTCGCGGCACCCCGATTGTCCTGAACGGAGCATCCCTTCGCCCTTCGCCTCGGCCGATGTGCGGTGCCTCACCGGCAGCCTTCGCTTGTGTAGTGGTGTGGTGTGTATCAGATGTCGAGGAAGCGGACGTCTTTGGCGTTGCGCTGGATGAAGGTGCGGCGCGACTCGACGTCTTCGCCCATGAGCACGGAGAAGATCTCGTCGGCCGCGGCCGCGTCGTCGATCGTCACCTGCTTGAGCGTGCGGGTGTTGTGGTCCATCGTGGTCTCCCACAGCTCCTTCGGGTTCATCTCGCCGAGACCCTTGTAGCGCTGGATGCCGCTGTCCTTCGGCATCCGCCTGCCGTTCGCGAGCCCGTGCTCGAGCAGCGCGTCGCGTTCGCGGTCGCTGAACACGTACTCGTGCTCCGCGTTCGACCACTTCAGCCGGTACAGCGGAGGCTGCGCGAGATAGACGAAGCCAGCCTCGATGAGCCCCCGCATGTAACGGAACAGCAGCGTGAGCAGCAGCGTCGTGATGTGCTGGCCGTCGACGTCGGCATCCGCCATCAGCACGATCTTGTGGTAGCGCGCCTTCTCGACGTCGAAGTCCTCGCCGATGCCGGTGCCGAAGGCCTGGATGATCGCCTGGATCTCGTTGTTGCCGAGCGCACGGTCGAGTCGCGCCTTCTCGACGTTGAGCACCTTGCCGCGCAGCGACAGGATCGCCTGCGTCTCGGGGTCGCGGCCGCGCACGGCCGAGCCGCCGGCCGAGTCTCCCTCGACGAGGAAGATCTCGCTGATCGACGGATCCTTGCTCGTGCAGTCCTTGAGCTTGTCGGGCATCGACGCCGACTCGAACACGCTCTTGCGCCGCGCCGTCTCGCGCGCCTTGCGCGCCGCGAGCCGCGCCGTCGCCGCCTCGATCGCCTTCGTGATCACGCGCTTGGCCTGCGCGGGATTGCGGTCCAGCCAGTCGGCGAGCTGATCGCCGACGATCTTCTGCACGAACGCCTTCGCCTCGGTGTTGCCGAGCTTCGTCTTGGTCTGGCCCTCGAACTGCGGCTCGCTGAGCTTGACGGAGATGACGGCGGTAAGCCCTTCGCGGATGTCGTCGCCCGTGAGGTTGTCGTCCTTCTCCTTGAGCAGGTTGTTCGCGCGCGCATACGTGTTGATGCGGGTCGTGAGCGCGGCGCGGAAGCCCTCTTCGTGCGTGCCGCCCTCGTGCGTGTTGATCGTGTTCGCGAAAGTGAAGACGTTCTCGGTGTAGCCCGTCGTCCACTGCATCGCGAGCTCGAGGGCGATGTGCCGCACGGTGTCCTCGGCCTCGAGCTCGATGATCTCGTCGTTGACGACCTCCGCCTTGCGCACCCGGTTGAGGTACTCGACGTAGTCGACCAGGCCGCGCTCGTAGAGGAAGTCGTTGTGCGGCTGCCGCTCGACGGTCGTGCCGTCGGGGCCGTCCTCCGCATAGGCCGAGTCGGCGCGCTCGTCGCGCAGCCGGATGCGCAGGCCCTTGTTCAGGAACGCCTGCTGCTGGAAGCGCGTGCGCAGGGTGTCGTACTCGAACTGCACGGTCTCGAAGATCGTGTCATCGGGCCAGAACGTGATGATCGTGCCGGTCTCGTCCGTCGCCTCGCCGCGCTCGAGCGGGCCCTGCGGCTTGCCGCCGTCGGCGAACGCCTGCCGCCACACGTATCCCTGCCGCCGGATCTCCACCTCGAAGCGCGCCGACAGGGCGTTCACGACCGACGAGCCGACGCCGTGCAGACCGCCCGACACCGCGTACCCGCCGCCGCCGAACTTGCCGCCCGCGTGCAGCACGGTGAGCACGACCTCGACGGTCGACTTGCTCGGATCGGAGGCATGCGGGTCGACGGGGATGCCGCGGCCGTTGTCGATGACGCGGATCGCGCCGTCGGGGAGGATCGTGACGTCGATCGTGTCGCAGTGGCCGGCGAGCGCCTCGTCGACGGAGTTGTCGACGATCTCGTAGACGAGGTGGTGCAGGCCGCGCTCGCCCGTCGATCCGATGTACATGCCGGGCCGCTTGCGCACGGCCTCGAGGCCTTCGAGCACCTGGATGGCGTCGGCCCCGTATTCGTTCGTCTCTTCTTCCGCGGAGGCTGCAGCCGATTCGTCGCGAACGCTGTCAGGGGATTCAGACGTCATAGATCTCGAGCGCTCCACATCGGTTTCAGGGACATTCGATTCTATCGTGAACGCGCCCTGAAAGGCTCGTAATCGGCCCTGTGGGGCCCGAAAAACTTTCCCGATACCCCCGCACGTACCTCATCCGTAGGTATCGCGAGGGCCCCGCCCTGGAACGGCTCTCGGCCCCCATTTCCAGGAGGGGACGTCCGGCCCGATGAAACGGATGCCGGTGACGCCCGCCTCCGGAAAGCGCCGCATGATCTCGGTGAGGATCACGGCGCGCATGAGATGCAGGTTCTTCGCCCACGCCGTCGAGTCGCAGCGCACCGTGAGCATGCCGTCGGTGAGGCCGACCGGCGACGAGTGCTGCGCCGTCTCGGCGCCGGCGACCTCGGACCACTGCCGCACGAGATCCTCGCGCGCCAGCTGCGACTCCCAGCCCGCGCTGCGGGTGAGGTCGGAGAGCACGTCGCCGACGCCCTTCGGGTCGCGACCGGCCGTGAACGGCTGGTTCTCGTCATCGGGATCGCTGCGGCGCCGGCGGCGGCGCGACGACCGTGACGACGGCTCGAGGCCGCGCAGCCGCAGATAGGTCGCGACGGTCTCCGGAACGCGCTCGGCGCCGGATGCGGGCATCCCGTCAGTCATCGGACGGCTCCCGGATCGTGCCCGCCTCGACCCACACCGTGCGGGCGCGCAGCGCCGGCGGCACGTCATTCTCGACGGCGGCCGTGACGATGACCTGCTCGAAGTCGGCGACGATGCCCGCCAGCCGGTCGCGGCGATCGGCGTCGAGCTCGGCGAAGACGTCGTCGAGGATGACGATCGGATCGCCGAGCACCGACTGCTCCCGCAGCAGCCGGGCGGATGCCAGGCGCAGCGCGAGGGCGACCGACCACGACTCGCCGTGCGACGCATAGCCCTTCACCGGCAGACCGCGCACCCGCAGCTGCAGGTCGTCGCGGTGCGGGCCGACGAGCGTCACCCCGCGCTCGAGCTCGCTCGAGCGCCGCGCCGCGAGAGCGGTGCGGAACTGCGCCGCGATGTCGTCGGCCGACGGGAGCGGCGATCTCGATACGCCGTCGCTCCACGACGGCACTCGATCAGCGAATTCCCCCGCGAACCCCAACCCCGATCCGGCAGCATCCCCCAGTGATCGAGCAGGCCCCCCGGCTGGCTGGACAGGAACCTCGGAGGACTGGGCAGGAACCCCTGGTGGTTGGGCAAGAACCCCGGAGGGGTGAGCAGCATCCCCGGGGCGGTGAGCAACATCCCCGGAGGGGTGAGCGGCATCCCCCGCTGATCGGGCAGGAACCCCCGCTGGTTGGGCAGGACCCCCGGGGGACTGGGTAGGACCCCCGGAGGGGTGAGCAGCATCCCCCGTTGATCGAACAGACCCCCCCGATGGTTGGGCAGGAACCCCCGCTGGTTGAGTAGCGGCCGCAGGCCGCGTATCGAAACCCGCCTCGTCGTCCTCGGCGTCCACGCCCGCGATGCTCAGCGCCCATTCGAGCTCGGGTCGGTGGTCCGCGCCGGCGATCGACGCGTAGGCCTCCGCCACCGGCACCGCGAGGGCGTCGGCCAGCGCGAGCCGCGCGCGGACGACATCCGTGCCGAGCTGCACGAGCTTGTCGTCCCACACCTCGAGCGTCGACAGTCCCTCACCGCGGACGCCGCGCGCCCGCGCCGACTTGAGCAGCGCATTGCGCTGCTTCACGACGCGGTCGTAGTCGGCGAGCACGCCCGCCATGCGCGGCGCGCGCTGCACCAGCAGCTGATCGGCGAACCGGCGACGCGACGACGGGTCTCCGCGCACGATCTGCAGATCCTCCGGTGCGAAGAGCACGACCTGCGCATAGCGCGGCAGCTCCGCCGTGCGCACCGGCGATCCGTTGACGCGGGCCTTGTTCGAGCCGGCGCGATTGATCTGCACCTCGAGCAGCACGCGACGCTCGCCGTGCGCGAGACGCGCACGCACGAACGCGGCATCCGTCGTGTCGCGCACGAGGGGCGCGTCGGTCGCGGAGCGATGCGATCCGAGCGTCGCGAGGAACGCGATCGCCTCGGCGAGGTTCGTCTTGCCCTGACCGTTGCGGCCGACGAACACGTTCGCCCCCGCCACCAGCGCCACGTCGACGGCCGCATAGTTGCGGAAGTCGGCGAGACTCAGCTGCTCCACGATCACCGCATCAGCCTATGCTCTGCCCCCGACACCCCGCCCGCCGGTCCGTGGGACGGGTTTCGATACGCCGCCTCCGGCGGCTACTCAACCAGCGGGGTTCGTGGGTGCTTGTCCACACCCCGCCGGCCGAAGGCCCGCCTCCCCCTCCGCTGGTCGAGTGCTCGCGGCGAAGCCGCGAGCGTATCGAGACCCTTCCCACGGACCGCTACATGGGTTTCGATACGCCGCCTGCGGCGGCTACTCAACCAGCGGGGGTGGGGGTGATGTGGGTGAGCACCCCGCAGACCGACTGCTTCCCACCCCGCAGACCGACCGCATCACACCCCGCTGGTCGAGTGCCGTCGGCGGAGCCGGCGGTGTATCGAGACCCTTGCCACGGTCCGTTACCTGGGTTTCGATACGCCGCCTCCGGCGGCTACTCAACCAGCAGGGGTGTGTGCGGGTGGCGGTGGCGGTGCGGTCAGCGGAGGAGCAGGTTGGGCTGCAGCAGGTAGCGGAAGCTCTCGGGGGTGCCGGAGGTCTGCGGGGTGATGAGCACGGGGCTCAGCTTGTTGGAGTTCTCGCTCGAGGTGAACGTGATGCGCGTGAACTCGCTCTTCACGGCCGTGAGCGCCTCGAGCAGGTACTGCGGGTTGAGGCCGAGCGTGACCTCCTCGCCCGTGAGGGTCGCGTCCACCGACTCCGTCGCGCGGGCGTGCTCGGTGCCCGAGGCATCCATCGACACGCCCTCGCCCGTGAACGTGAAGCGCAGCGGCGCCGACCGGTCGAGCACGAGCGACACACGACGCACCGCCTCGGCCAGCTCGGCCGTGTTCACGACCGCGTAGTGGTCGGTCTGCTCGGGGAACAGCCGGCGCACAGGCGGGAAGTTGCCCTTGATGAGCAGCGACGTCACCGTGCGGTTGCCCGCCGTGAACGCGATGATCTCGCGATCGCCCGATCCCGAGAACGTCACCTGGATGTCGCCCGAGTGCGCGAACGTCTTGCCGACCTCGGTGAGCGTGCGCGCCGGCACGAGCGCGGTCGCGGTCTCATCGCCGGCCACGCCTCCGCCGTCCCACTGCACGTCGCGCAGCGCCACGCGGTAGCGGTCGGTCGCGACGAGGCTCAGCTCGGTGCCCTTGACCTCGAGCTGCACGCCCGTGAGCACGGGGGTGACGTCGTCGCGCGACGCGGCGAAGGCCACTTGCGAGATCGCGGTCGAGAAGTCGTCGCCGGGAACGAGGCCCGCGTCGCCCGAGACCTCGGGGATCGCGGGGTACTCCTGCACCGGCATGGATGCCAGGGTGAACCGTGCGGAACCGCACGTGAGCACGATGCCGTCGTCGTCCTGCTGGATCTGGATCGGTGCGTTCGGCAGCCGGCTCGCGATGTCGGAGAGCAGCCGGCCGTGCACGAGGATCGTGCCGGGCTCGTCGACCGTCGCCTCGATGAGCGTGCGGGCCGAGGCCTCGTAGTCGAACGCGGCGAGCGACAGCCCCTCATCGGATGCCTCGATCAGCACACCGGCCAGGATCGGCTGCGGGTTGCGCTGCGGCAGGAGCTTGACGACGAATGACACGGCCTCGCTGAACACATCGCGATTCACGTGGAACTTCACTGGCGCTCCCTTGACGTCGGGGTTGGCTTCCCATGCTAGTGCCCTTGTCAGCGAAGGCTGCAGGGGCACCGGCATCCACAGATGTTCACCCACAGGGTGATCGGATGTCAGAGAGAAGAGAGATATCTGTCATCTTCATCTCTCCTGTGGAAACTGTGGATAACTCCGTGGATGCCAGTCGGGACACCGAAACCACACGCGTGTAAGTTGTGGGCCGGCTGGGGATGTCTCGAGAGCCGCGGATTCTCGCGGACGGATCGCCGCGGCGATCATCCACAGCGCCACCGGCATCCGTTCACAGAAACCCGCGCCCGCTGAGGATTTATCCACAGGTTGTCCACACTGTGCAGAACGTACGAGAGCAGCCCCGCCACGTCGGTGGCGAGGCTGTGGAAAGCGACAATCGTCAGCGGCCGTTGCGTCCCAGCTGCGTCGTGATCTCGGTGACCTGGTTGTAGATCGAGCGCCGCTCCTTCATGAGCTCGCTGATCTTCTTGTAGGCGTACATGACCGTCGTGTGGTCGCGGTTGCCGAAGAGCTGGCCGATCTTGGGCAGCGAGAGGTTCGTGCGCTCGCGGCACAGGTACATCGCGATCTGCCGTGCCGTGGCGACCGCCTGCGAACGGCTGGAGCCGTAGAGGTCGTCGACCGTGAGCCGGAAGTACTGCGCCGTCGCGGTGATGATGTCGGTCGGCGAGATGATGTTCGTCTCGTCTTGGTCCACGATGTCGCGCAGCACCGTCTGGGCGAGCGAGATGTCGAGCGTCGAACGGTTGAGGCTCGAGAACGCCGAGACGCGGATGAGGGCGCCCTCGAGCTCGCGGATGTTGCTCGACACCTTCGTCGCGATGTACTCGAGCACGTCGTCGGGCACCTGCAGCCGCTCGGACTGCGCCTTCTTGCGGAGGATCGCGATGCGCGTCTCGAGGTCGGGCGCCTGCACGTCGGTGATGAGACCCCACTCGAAGCGGCTGCGCATGCGGTCCTCGAAGCCCGTGAGGTGACGCGGCGGCACGTCGCTCGTGATCACGACCTGCTTGTCGTGATCGTGCAGCTGGTTGAACGTGTGGAAGAACGCCTCCTGCGTCTCGGCGCGTCCCTGCAGGAACTGGATGTCGTCGATCAGCAGGATGTCCACGTCGCGGTAGCGCGCCTGGAATGCGGCGCCGCGGTTGTTCGCGATGGAGTTGATGAAGTCGTTCGTGAACTCCTCGCTCGACACGTACCGCACGGTGATGCCGGCGTACATGGTCATCGCGTAGTCGCCGATCGCATGCAGCAGGTGCGTCTTGCCGAGACCGGAGTCGCCGTAGATGAACAGCGGGTTGTACGCCTTGGCGGGAGCCTCGGCGACGGCGACCGCCGCGGCGTGCGCGAAGCGGTTCGACTGGCCGATGACGAAGTTGTCGAAGCTGTAGCGCGGGTTCAGGCGGGTGTCGCCGCGGCCGGCGTGCGCGATCGGCTCGACGTACGTCTCGGTCGGACGCGGCGGCGGTGAGGCCGGCGGAGCGGAGGCGACGCCGAAGGCGTCGTCTCCCAGCTCGGGGTTGACGACGACCTTGAACGACGTGGCAGCCGGCTCGGCGGTGACCTGCGACAGCGCCTCCATGATCGGCATCCGCAGTCTCTTCGTGAACTGCCCCGCCGTGAACTCGTTCGGGACGTCGAGATAGAGCGTGCCCGCCATCACCCCCTGCGCGATCGCGAGATTCAGGAAGCCGTGCAGCTGCGGCGTGACGCGATCGTCGGTCTGGAGCACCTCGAGCGCGGCGCGCCAGACGGGCACGTCTGGAATATCCTGTGGTGTCATCGGCCCCCCCGGCTCGGTCGTGCGGGCACCCACCCCATCCGACCCGTACCGCGAAGCCTGTGGATAACCATCGCAGACACGCTAATCAGGTCGGGTGGCAAGAGCAAGCCGCACCCTCGTGATGACCCGCGTGTCGTCGCGGTCGACGATGTAGCGGCTGTGGATAATGATCGGTCAGGCACACGCGGTTTGGCAATAGGGGTCTACTCGACGTAACCTGTATCGGTTGACGTCTGCCCACACCGGGCAGACTCCCCTTGTACCCCTGTGTCCCCGGTCTAGAGCGTTCGGGTGACCCG